>NZ_JBUZOM010000001.1:0-2251873 GCF_056764755.1 Exiguobacterium sp. HSB13
AGATTTCCCTTTGAGTAATCAAGAAAGACCCCTCAGAGACGATGAGGTAGATAGGTCACGGGTGGAAGCATGGCGACATGTGGAGCTGAGTGATACTAATCGGTCGAGGCCTTGTTCTAGCAGATGCATTGTTGATGACTTCAGTTTTGAGGGCGCGAGCCTTTCAAAAAAACGAAAAAAAGTCTTGACGTTATGCGAACATAATGTTAAGATAATAAATGTCTGGTGGCGATAGCCAAGTGGTCACACCCGTTCCCATGCCGAACACGGAAGTTAAGCACTTGAACGCCGAAAGTAGTTGGGGGCTTCCCCCTGTGAGGATAGGACGCTGCCAGGCGATCGTTCCGCAATAGCTCAGCGGTAGAGCAACCGGCTGTTAACCGGTAGGTCGTAGGTTCAAATCCTACTTGCGGAGCCATTTATTACTTCTTCACCACGTACAATGGAGAGCTGTCCGAGTGGCCGAAGGAGCACGATTGGAAATCGTGTAGGCGTCAAAAGCGTCTCAAGGGTTCGAATCCCTTGCTCTCCGCCATCATCACTTTCAATTCATAATGGCCCGTTGGTCAAGCGGTTAAGACACCGCCCTTTCACGGCGGTAACACGGGTTCGAATCCCGTACGGGTCACCATTTATAGCGTCGCGGGGTGGAGCAGTCTGGTAGCTCGTTGGGCTCATAACCCAAAGGTCGTCGGTTCAAATCCGGCCCCCGCAATTACATACGGTCCTGTGGTGTAGCGGTTAACATGCCTGCCTGTCACGCAGGAGATCGCGGGTTCGAATCCCGTCAGGACCGCCATTGTTAAGGCTTTGTAGCTCAGTTGGTAGAGCAAAGGACTGAAAATCCTTGTGTCGGCGGTTCGATTCCGTCCAAAGCCACCATCTTTATTAAAAACATGATTTTCCCATTTGTGGGGGGGTAGCGAAGTGGCTAAACGCGGCGGACTGTAAATCCGCTCCCTCGGGTTCGGCGGTTCGAATCCGCCCCCCCCCACCACCATAGGGGCATAGTTTAGCGGTAGAACTACGGTCTCCAAAACCGTCAGCGCGGGTTCGATTCCTGCTGCCCCTGTTTACCATGGCGATTGTGGCGAAGTGGTTAACGCACCGGATTGTGATTCCGGCATTCGTGGGTTCAATTCCCATCAGTCGCCCTCTTATTATTGGGCTGTAGCCAAGTGGTAAGGCACTGGATTTTGATTCCAGCACGCGAAGGTTCGATCCCTTCCAGCCCAGCTTTTCAAGCGGAAGTAGTTCAGTGGTAGAATACGACCTTGCCAAGGTCGGGGTCGCGGGTTCGAATCCCGTCTTCCGCTCCAATGAGTGGCGCCATAGCCAAGTGGTAAGGCAGAGGACTGCAACTCCTTTATCGTCAGTTCGATTCTGACTGGCGCCTCCAACTATTTCTCAATTAAATAGTTTTGCAAGAGATTGTGCCGGTGTGGCGGAACTGGTAGACGCGCACGACTCAAAATCGTGTTCCTTTGGAGTGTCGGTTCGATTCCGACCACCGGTATCTTGCGGGTGTAGTTTAATGGTAAAACCTCAGCCTTCCAAGCTGATGACGAGGGTTCGATTCCCTTCACCCGCTTTATACTTTTTACACAATCTGATGTTTCACCTGATTATGCGGGTGTAGTTTAATGGTAAAACCTCAGCCTTCCAAGCTGATGACGAGGGTTCGATTCCCTTCACCCGCTTACCAAAAAAGAGCAATGTGTCGTTTTCGCTGACACCTTGCTCTTTTTGTTTAGGAAGGAATCTTAACAGGAAAGGAGTGAGTCGTGATGGATGGTGTACAATTGAAACTGGCTTTACAAGAGTACGCAACAGAGATCGGAATCGATGAGCTGAAGGTGACGACAGCAGATCCGTTTCTTGTCTTAAAACGTCGTCTGCAAGTGCAGCAGGAGAAAGGATTTGCTTCTGGTTTCGAAGAGCCCGATCTCGATTTACGAACGACTCCTTCATTACTCGTAGAAGATGCCGCTTCGATCATTGCGATTGCGGTCGCGTATCCAAGTACCCTTAAAAATGCGCCGCGTGGCAAAGAAGGAGAGCGGCGCGGTATCTTTTGTCGATCGTCTTGGGGGCTCGATTATCATCAGGCGTTGCGCCAACGTTTGACGTTACTTGAAGAAAAAATCCAAGAATTAAATCCAGGTGCAAGGACGCGCTCAATGGTCGATACGGGAGAACTCGTCGATCGTGCTGTGGCGGAACGAGCAGGTATCGGATTCAGTGGGAAAAACTGCTCGATCATCAGTGAGGAGCACGGATCCTATCTCTATCTTGGTGAACTAATTACAGATATCGTCCTACCGCCTGATCAGCCAGTCGAAGAATTGTGTGGGACATGCAATAAGTGTATCGACGCTTGTCCGACAGATGCGCTTGTTGAACCTGGCGTCATCGACGCTAAACGGTGTATCTCGTTTTTGACACAGACGAAAACGCTGCTTCCAGAACCATTTCGAATGGCACTTGGGAACCGTCTATACGGTTGTGATACGTGTCAGCAAGTCTGTCCATATAACCGGAAGAAGAATGCGACACATCATGCTGAACTGCAGCCGGATCCAGAACAAGTCAAACCGCTCTTAGTTCCACTCTTATCCATGAGTAATCGTGAGTTCAAGAGCCGGTTCGGTACGTTATCTGGCGCATGGCGTGGAAAGAAGCCGATTCAGCGTAATGCGATTTGTGCGCTCGTCCATTATCGAGACAAGAGTGCGATTGATGCGCTACGATTGATGATAGAAACGGATGCCCGGGAAGACATGCGGGCACTGGCACTCTGGGCAGTCGGTCGAATTGGTGGAATTGAAGAAAAGTCATATATCGAATCACGTCTTTTAGCCGATATTGCAGTGGATGTGCAAACCGAAGGACAACGGTTACTTGAGGAGTGGGGGGAAGCAGATGCCATTTCAACAGCTCACTTATGAATTTGGTACATTGCTCGTCGCATGGGAAAAAGAGCACATCGTGTATCTCGATTTTGGATTGAATGAAGAGCGTGCTCGAACCTATTTGCAAGAAGAAACCGACGACGGTGAATTACCGAAAGCTTGGCGCATGGCATTTGATCGTTACGCAGTAGGCGATCGACAAGCGCTTGATGCACTTCCTTGTCAGTTGCGTGTCACGCCTTTTGCAGAGCAAGTATTGCACGCTTTACGAACCGTTCCGTTTGGTCAGACGATCAGTTACGGTGAACTGGCTCGAATGATTGGGAAACCAAAGGCAGCACGAGCTGTTGGCGGTGCCTTGAATCGGAATCCGATCGCATTGATTTATCCATGTCACCGCGTTATTGGAGCGACGGGTAAACTGACGGGTTTCGCAAGCGGGATTGCCCATAAAGAAGCGCTTTTAGCGCATGAGATAGGAGAGAATTAAACCATGGCTATTCATGTCGTTATGTATCAACCGGAAATTCCACAAAACACGGGGAATATTTCACGAACTTGTGCGGCAACGCATTCAGTCCTTCACTTGATTCGACCGCTCGGCTTCTCGACGGACGATAAGCAACTTAAACGTGCGGGTCTCGATTACTGGGAATTTGTTGATGTCCGTTATCATGATTCGTTAGAGGAACTGTGGGAGAAGCATCCAGAGGGGATTTTCTACTACATTACGAAATATGGGGAACAGTACCCGAGTCAGATTGACTTATCCGACGTCGAACAAGACTATTTCTTCGTTTTTGGTCGGGAAACGAAAGGATTGCCGCTTGAAGTCATCGATGCGAACGCAGAACGGTGTATCCGTCTACCACAATCGAACCTCGTTCGTTCACTGAACGTCTCAAACACGGCAGCGATCATCGTCTATGAAGCATTACGTCAGCAAGGATACGCAGGTCTTCTGTAAAGCAAAAGCTCCATCCTGAATCAGGATGGAGCTTTTATGAATTATTCGTTACCTTCAGGTTTTTTGTTGTAGCCTGCAGTGAAGATTGCTGTCAAAAACGCAAGACTTACGCCGACCATTAAGATAAATGCCATTTTTGTTTCCCCCTTCAGTCTCTTGAACCGATATAATCTATTATAGTATACCTGTAAGTGAAATTGTGTGCTACATATGAATTTTCTATGAATGGAGACTCCACATGCGTACGAACGTTTACCTATTAAGTTATGCTCCGCTGATCAGCATCTTGTTATTTAGTACGTCCCTTGCGATTGCAACGACGGAACTCGCATTACATTGGCTCGATCAAGTTGGTGTGTACGATGAATTGTTACAACTCTTGACGGCACGCGATACGAAGCTTGTCGTTTGGCTCGGCTTTTTGATTGTCTACTTCATGATCTTCAGTTCATTGAAATTATTATCGGATACGATCAATCAGCTCGGTTTCGCCTTTTTCATCAAGGAACAAGAGGGAACGACACTCGGCATGTTACGTCCGGGAAGTATTTTGCTACTTATCGGAGGTTGTGTTAGCTTTGCCTTTATGACGTCCTTCTTGCATGTCGGAATCGTGTTGCTTGTGTCTTTTTTCATCTACTTCATCTTTTACACGATACAAATTAGTAAAATGACGAGTGCAGCAGGAGCCGTCGGTTTGATTATCTTTTCTTTCTTAGCCTGGGGTGTTCTGCTTGCTGGCCTATCGTGGGTCGGTCTGACTTTATTCAATTCGTTCGGGGAAGCGATTTTATTTCCAAGTTGACTTAAGGACGTAAAATCGTCGCCCACGTCTGGACCTGTAACGTTGCATTCGCCTCAACAGGGAAGGGACGCGGGCGATCTGCCCCTAGCCAAATCCCTCCGATATGTTGATTCTTAATACCGACGAACCACATATCCTTGTTATCGTTCGTTGTTCCTGTTTTTCCTCCGATATAGCGCGCAGAGGAATCATATCCTTTGCGTCCCGTTCCATATGTCATGACATTCTTTAAACCAGCCCGTAATTCCCGATTCGTCTGACTGGACCAAATGCGTTGTTCCTTTTCTTGTGGTCGTTCGACCGTTCCATTCTTAAGCGTAATACTTTTGATCATCGATGCCGGTCGATAGAGCCCATCATTAACGAATACGGTATAAGCGTTCGTCAGTTCATACGGACTGATTCCGTACTGTAAACCACCTAGAGCACTCGTAAAGGCGTCATCCTCACGTGTCCATTGGCTGAACTGGAACGGACGGATGGACTTCAATCCTTCCCGGAAAGAGACAGCGAATGCTCGAATCGCTGGAGTGTTATAAGAATAGGCAATCGCGTCAGCAATCGTTACTTGTCCGAGAATTCGATTTCCGCTATTTGACGGACAGTATCCATCGATACAGACAGGACTACCGTCTAACGTGCTCGACAAGCGGGCTTTCGTCTTCTCAAGGTAAGGACCATAAACAAGTAACGGTTTGATGGCTGAACCTGGTTGTCGGTACGACTGCACTGCTCGGTTGAACTGACCTGTCAAATTCGATTTGTAGCCAACAAGAGCGGTGACCCCGTGTGTTTGTCCGTCGATGCCAACATAAGCACCCTCAATCGGGTTGGGTAGATTGCGAAGAGCTTCTTTAGCCCGTCGTTGTTCTGCTGAGTCGAGATATGTCGAGATGACCGCCCCTTGTTGATGCAGATATTCTGCAGCACGCTTCTCACTCCAACCTTTTTTTTGAGCGGTCATCCGAACAGCAGCTTGAACGGTTGCATCGATATAATCTGGATAAGGGACACTCGGTTTATAGGATCGAGGCGACACACGAGAAATAGCAAAATCTTTCGTCAGTACACGATCGCGTATTAACGCTTGAACGATTCGTTGCTGACGTTTTTTTGTGTTTTCAGGAAAGCGTAGCGGGTCATAAAGAGAAGGATTGTTCGGAATTGCTGTCAGAAAACTGATTTCAGACCAACTCAACTCGCGTGCCGGCTTATTGAAATATGATTTTGCGGCAAGTTCGATACCATAAATATTATTCGCAAAATAGGCTTGATTGGCATACGCCGTCATCAGTTCTTTTTTTGAATATTTTTGCTCCAAAGACACAGCAATTAATAACTCTTTTATTTTCCTAGTATATGTTTTTTCGTTTGATAGATACGTCATTCTTGCTAGTTGTTGTGTGATCGTACTGCCACCTTGAGATTTAGAATCAGACTGATTTTTTGTAAACGCGCGTAAGATTCCTGTGATGTCATATCCGTCATGTTGATAGAAACGCTGATCTTCGATGGCAACAAACGCTTGCTCGACTTTTTTCGGCAATGTTCGAGGAGTTAGATCATCCCGTCGCAATCCGTCATAGAGCTCGACCCGTTTGTTTTCATAGGTTACGGTGATTGGTTGATAGGAGGTCAGTGGATGTCGCGTCGTCTGTTCATCGGCCCAGAAAAAAAGTGTACGTGCTGTTTTCAACTCATCTTTTATTGAAAATAAGGAAAATAGAAGCATCGTCGCAAGACCAAGTAAGACAAGATACCCTGTAGTAATTCGCATGAGAACTCCTTTCAAAAAGCCATTTCATTCCTATTATCGGTCTTTTATGGAGAAATCAGTAGATTTTTTTTAGATTTTTGTATTTTAATAAACCTATTTTGCAGGAATGTTATATTAAAAAGAGAAAAGATTGGGTATATAGAAGTATCTGTGGATTTTACAACGCGAATTGTCTGAAAAAAAGAGCATAAATGGAGGGGACGAAATGGCTAAAAAGAATGTCGTTGCGATGTTACTGGCAGGCGGAGAAGGGAAACGTCTGGGAGCTTTAACGAAACATACTGCAAAACCAGCTGTTGCATTTGGAGGAAAGTACCGGATTATTGATTTCCCACTATCGAACTGTACGAACTCAGGAATCGATACAGTTGGTGTATTGACGCAATATGAACCACTTGAATTAAACCGCTATCTCGGAATCGGGAGCGCATGGGATTTAGATCGACGTAACGGTGGTTTGACGATTCTACCTCCTTACCAGGCGCAAAACGGAAAGAACTGGTACGAAGGAACGGCCAATGCCATTTATCGAAACATGAGTTACATCAACCAATTTGACCCTGACTATGTTCTTGTCTTATCAGGCGATCATATTTATAAAATGGATTATGAACAGATGATTGAAGAGCATCGTCTTGGCGGAGCGGACGTGACGATCTCCGTTCGTGAAGTGCCGTGGGAAGAAGCACCACGGTTCGGAATTCTCAACACGGATGATGATCTCCGGATCAATGAATTCGAAGAAAAACCACAGAATCCAAAATCGAATCTTGCATCGATGGGAATCTATGTCTTTAACTGGGATGTATTGAAGCGTCATTTAATTCAAGATGCTGGCGATGCGGAATCAAGCTTTGACTTCGGTAAGAACATCATTCCGAACATGCTCTTTGAAAACCTTAATATTCGTGCATATAAATTTAAAGGATACTGGAAAGATGTCGGAACGATTCAATCACTCTGGGAAGCGAATATGGACTTGTTGACGGCGGAACCAGAGTTTGATTTATATGATCCTTCTTGGAAAGTCTATTCGGTCAACCCGAATCAGCAACCACAATATATCGGGAATGCTGCGACAGTCGAGACATCGATCATCAATGAAGGATGCCATATTGAAGGCGAAATCAATCATTCGGTTCTCTTCCATGGTGTCGACGTAGCAGAAGGATCACTCGTCAAAGACTCGGTCATTTTCCCGAACGTCAAAATCGGACGAGACGTCACGATTCATCGGGCAATCTTAGCAGACGGTGTGATCGTAGAAGATGGTGCAACGATCGGTTCTCCAGACGGAGAAGTCTTCGTCATTGAAGCAGACAGCATCGTCAAGAAGAACGAAGTCATCAAAGAAGCGATTCAATAAGGGGGATATTCGAATGAAGGTCGATTTATTAGGTGTCATCAATTTAAGCGGAGAAGAAGGCTTTTTCAAAGAATTGACGGAGCATCGTAACTTAGCAGCAGTTCCATTTGCAGGACGTTATCGATTGATCGATTTTACATTAACGAACATGGTACAAAACGATATCGCGAACATCGGGATTTTTACGCTCGAGAAATATCGTGGAATGATGGACCATCTTGGATCGGGTAAAGAGTGGGATCTTGACCGTTCAAACGGTGGACTCTATATCTTCCCACCTGCATTGTCACAAGATGCGAACGAGTTCCGTGGAGATTTATCGAACTTCCACCTCCACCGTGACTTCTTCCTTCGCAGTAAGGAAAACTATGTCGTCGTTTCTGGTTCAAACATCTTATCTGCAGTAGATTATCGCGATGTATTACGCGAACATAAAGAATCGAATGCGGACATCACGGTCGTCTATACAAAGCGTGAACTGCCTTGTAAATACTGCCGTCCAATTCGTTTTGGCGAACAGAACCGCGTAACTGCAATCGGATCGCGAGGGTTCCAACCGACGGATGAGACGTTCTACATGGAGACGGTCGTCCTATCGAAGAACCTCTTTGTTCGTTTAGTTGATGAAGCAATCGCACGTGGCGAGTACGATTTACTTCAAAGCATCATTCGTTCGCAGCTCAATCGCTTGCACGTGCACGGGTATGAATACCGTGGTACATCACAAGTCATTCATTCGCTTCGTTCATATTACCGTGAGAGTATGCTGTTGCTTGAACAGTGGGGAGCGATCAACGACTTCCAACACGTTTATACGAAAATCAAGCATGAACCGCCAACGCGTTACTTGCCGGGGTCAGCGATTAAGAATTCACTCGTCGCGAACGGCTGTAAGTTAGAAGGCACGACGACGGACAGCATCCTGTTCCGTGGTGTCAAAGTCGGAAAACACGCTCGCGTCAAAAATTCGATCATCATGCAGAAATCAGTCATTGAAGAGGGTGCGGTCGTCGAGTACGCAATTCTCGATAAAGAAGTTACTGTCAAACGCGGTCAAGTCATCCGCGGAACGGCAGAAGAGCCAATCGTCATCAAAAAACAAACAATCGTTTAAAGGAGATGTCATTCATGAAGGTATGGTTTGCTGCCACGGAAGCGACACCCTTCATCAAGACAGGGGGGCTAGCTGACGTCGTCGGCTCGCTCCCCTTAGCGCTTGCTGAGGAAGGGGCAGACGTTTCGGTCGTCTTACCCAATTACGGTCAAATCAAGGAGCAATATAAATCAGAGATGGAGTTTATGTTCGACTTCATCGTGCCAGTCGGTTGGCGCCAGCAATTTGGTGCCGTCCTTCGATTGAAACAAGATGGTGTGACGTTCTATTTCATCGATAATGAGTATTACTTCAAACGCGATGGCGTCATTTATGGACACTATGATGACGCAGAACGGTTTGCGTATTTCTCACGTGCCGTCCTTGAGATGATTCAACATCTGGATCGAAAGGAAGTACCAGATGTCATCCATTGTCACGATTGGCAAACAGGTGTGATTCCAGCGTTCCTACGAATCCACTATCAACACCTAGAGCGCTATCAAGACATTAAAACGGTCTTTACGATTCACAATCTACAATACCAAGGTGTCTTCCCAGAGGAAGTGCTCGGTGATTTACTTGGATTGAGTCATGAACATTTCACTGCGGATGGGATCGCTCATAACGGACTCGTCAATTACATGAAGGCAGGACTGGTCCACTCCAATCAAATCACGACAGTCAGTCCATCGTACCGTGATGAGATCATGGATCCTTATTACGGTGAGACGCTTGAGCCAGTCTTACAACATCGTGCTGTTGACGTGCGTGGCATCTTGAACGGGATCGACTATCGTCAATTTGATCCTGCGCATGATACGCATCTCGTTGAGACGTATTCCGTTGACACTGTCACGGAAGGAAAGGCGAAGAACAAAGCGGCCTTACAAGAAGAACTAGGTCTCCCGATCAATCCGGATGTACCACTGTTCGGTTTCGTCTCTCGTCTTGTTGACCAAAAGGGAATCGATCTACTTGCGCATATCTTGCCAGACTTGTTCGAACTTGATGCCCAGTTCATCATTCTCGGATCAGGTGAAGCGGAATATGAAGGGTTGTTCCACCACGCGACATCGATTCGTCCAGACAAAATCGCTTCTTATATCGGATTCGATGTTGGTCTCGCGCAACGGATCTACGCGGGGAGTGACGCCTTCTTGATGCCGTCGCGTTTTGAACCGTGTGGTCTCAGTCAGTTGATTTCGATGAAATACGGCTGTTTACCGGTCGTTCGGGAAACAGGTGGTCTACGTGATACGGTCAAACCGTTCAATCAGTTCACGTTAGAAGGAAATGGATTCTCGTTCGCGAATTATAATGCACATGAGTTTTTAGAAGCGATTAAGCGTACGATTGAGGTCTACCATGATCGACCGGTCTTTGAGCACTTGATTGAGACGGCGATGAATGAAGACTTTAGTTGGTTGCGTTCCGCAGATGAATACTTGGCGTTATACCAATTGATTGCACCGTCCGCCACTTGATCGTATCACTGGGAAAAGGGGTTACGTCATGTTCAAAGATAAAGAGAAGTTCAAGGAGAGGTTTACGGAACGATTCGTTTCGATGCATGGTAAGGCAATAACGGAAGCAACAGAAAATGATATCTATCAAACGCTCGCCTATATGGTACGCGAGACGGTCACGACTGATTGGTTGCGGACGAAGGAAACGTACATCCATAAAAAAAGTAAGCAGGTCTATTACTTTTCACTCGAGTTTTTGCTCGGACGTTTCCTGCATAATAACCTATTGAGTCTCGATGTCTTAAAGGATGTGGAACAGGGACTTGAAGAACTCGGATATCAGCTCAGTGATTTGACAGAAGAAGAGCCGGAACCTGGACTTGGGAACGGGGGTCTTGGTCGTCTCGCGGCGTGTTTTCTTGATTCCTTGGCTGCGCTCGGTCTGCCTGGACATGGGAACGGGATCCGGTATCAGTATGGTCTCTTCAAGCAAAAAATCATCGATGGTTATCAAGTCGAATTACCAGATAACTGGCTGAAGAACGGGAACATGTGGGAAATCAGACGTTCTGATAAGGCGGTCGATATTCCATTTGGTGGTCATGTCTGGCTTGAAGAAGTCGGTGATGGGTATCGCGTCCATCATGAACCGGCTGAAATCGTTCGTGCTGTTCCGTACGACATGCCGATCGTCGGTTATCAAAACAAGGTCGTCAATAACCTGCGACTCTGGAGTGCTGAGTCTCCACTTGATGATGATGAATTACTTAGCCAATACCGTGGAAACTATAAAGATTTACTGGCACATAAACAATCGATTCAGACGATTTCCGAGTTCCTGTATCCGGATGATACGACGTATGAAGGAAAAGAGTTGCGTCTGAAGCAACAATACTTCTTCGTTTCTGCTGGATTACGGAGTATCTTAACGTCCTTTAAAAAACGAAATCACTCACTGAAGCAACTCGGCAATCATATTGCCATCCATATCAATGATACGCATCCGGTCGTCGCGATTCCGGAATTGATGCGGATTCTAATCGATGAAGAAGGATTTGGATGGGAAGAGGCATGGCGGATCACAAAGAGTGTCATGTCGTTTACGAACCACACATTACTATCAGAAGCGCTCGAGCGCTGGCCGATTGATTTGTTCCGTCGCTTGTTACCGCGCATCTACCTCATCATCGAGGAGATCAATCGACGCTTCTGTAAGGATGTTCTCGCGAACTATCCACACATGGAAGCGCATATGCGAGATATCGCCATCATCGCGGATGACCGAATCAACATGGCGAATCTGGCTGTCGTCGGCACGCATTCGACGAATGGTGTCGCACAGATTCATACTGAGATTCTGAAGCAGCGCGAGATGCGACTGTTTTATGAAATGTTCCCGCTTCGCTTTAACAATAAGACGAACGGAATTACACATCGTCGCTGGTTCCTCTCATCGAACCCAGCACTGGCAAATCGCGTGACAGAAGCGATCGGGGACAGTTGGATTCAACATCCGTCCGATTTGCAAAAGTTGACGAAATGGGCAGAGGATTCAGCATTACAGAACGACATCGCCGAGATCAAACTTCAGCGCAAAGAAGAATTAGCATTGCTCATTGAAAAAGAAACTGGTATCGTCGTGGATCCGACCTCGATATTTGATGTTCAAGTCAAACGATTGCATGCGTACAAACGCCAACTCTTGAATGCGTTACACATTCATTCGCTTTATTATCGTTTGAAGGAAGACCGTTCCTTTACGATGACACCGCGGACATTCATCTTTGGTGCAAAGGCTGCGCCAGGCTATCATTATGCAAAAGAAGTCATTCGTTATATCAATGCGTTAGCTCGCTTGATCAATCAGGATCCAGACGTTAGTCCATACTTGAAAGTCGTCTTCCTAGAAAACTACCGTGTATCGCTTGCTGAGAAGATCTTCCCGGCAAGTGATGTCAGTGAACAGATTTCGACTGCAAGTTATGAAGCCTCTGGAACCGGCAACATGAAATTCATGATGAATGGCGCCTTGACGATCGGAACGCTCGACGGAGCGAACATCGAAATTCGAGACGAGGTCGGGGATGCGAATATCTTCATCTTCGGCTTAACACCGCAGGAAGTCATGAATTATAAGCAGTACGGTGGTTACAGTGCATACGATCAATACAGTGCCCAACCCGAGCTACGACGGATCATCGATAGTCTCGTCGATGGAACATTATTTGCTCCAGGTGAATTCCAAGCGATTTATGATTCATTATTGACGTATAATGATGAGTATCTGATCCTGAAAGACTTCATGTCGTATCAACAAGCGCAGGAACGAATCGATCGGATGTATCAGCAACCAGAAGAATGGTATAAACGCGTCATTCTTAATATTGCGCGGTCAGGTGTGTTCTCAAGTGACCGAACGATTAAAGAGTATGCGAATGCAATCTGGAACATCAAACCGATTCAACTCTGAACAAAAAGACACTGACAGATGTTTCTGTCAGTGTCTGATGCTTACGAACGGGAGACATCTTCACCACGGCTGACCCAATCACTATAAGAGCCGGCGTAAAGCCGGACGTCGGTTTTCCCGAGTGAATGGAGAGCGATGACATTGACGCACGCTGTCACACCACTTCCACAATAAAGGACAGGTGCTGTGACCGGTAAGATGTCAGCGTACAGTTCTTTCAAATCTTCCGCGTCCCGTAAGCGACCATCTGGTGAGAGTGCTTGTTCAAAGAAACAATTCACGGCACCTGGAATGTGGCCGGCGACGTGATCGAGTGGTTCGATTTCTCCACGGTATCGATCGGGTGCACGGGAATCGATGACCATCGTTTCTGTCAGCTGATCTTTCAGCTCTTCGAACGAGACAAGCATCTCATCTTGAAAACGAGGCGTGTACTGAGACGGTTCATAAGTAGGAACGTCGTCCGTGACCGGAAGATCGAACGCTAGGTAAGAGGAGAATCCGCCCTCAAGGACGACGACACGCTCATGTCCGATCCATTTAAATAACCACCACGCACGAGCGGCATACGGAAAACCATCGTCATACAAGACGACGAAGTCTTCTGGTGTCACACCATGCTGTTCCAGTGTGTGTTGCCACGCTTCTTTTGTAGGAAGCGGATGCCGACCGCCGACCTCATCGATGGGACCGGAAAGGTCAGTCGTTAAATCCAGGTGCTGTGCACCTTCGACGTGTTGTTCCAAAAAAGCATTTCGTCCATATTCAGGTTGTTGCAAGTCATATCGGCAGTCAAACCAGCGAATCTGATCCGTTCGGACGAGCTGTTGAAGATCTGCCATTTGAATCGTAGGAAACATGCCTCATCACCTTACCCTTTCTAGTGTTAATCATATGAAAGGTATCGCATCATCGCAAGTCTTACCCTCATTTAAAAAGGAGTCGATTTACCATGTCATGGAAAGAAACCTATCAAAAATGGGATCAGTTCGCTGATTTAGACAGTACATTAAAAGAAGAGTTAGTCACGTTAGCAACGGATGAAAAAGCAGCTGAAGAAGCATTTTATAAAGAACTCGAGTTCGGAACAGGTGGTATGCGTGGGGAAATCGGTGTCGGGACGAACCGGATGAACGTATATACGGTCCGAAAAGCATCACAAGGGTTCGCAGCATTCATTAAGGCGTCGGGGGAAGAAGCGGCAGCAAAAGGAATCGTCATCGCACACGATTCACGACATTTCTCACCAGAATTTGCCCTGGAGGCGGCACGGACGCTCGCAAGCAACGGCATCAAAGCGTATCTGTTCGACGGTCTACGTCCGACACCGGAACTTTCGTTTGCGGTTCGGTCTTTACAAGCGGCGGGCGGGATCGTCATTACGGCGAGTCACAACCCACCAGAGTACAATGGCTACAAAGTATATGGAGATGACGGTGGACAACTTCCGCCAAAAGAAGCGGATGAACTCGTTTCGTACGTCAGCCAAATCGAAGATGAGCTATCGATTGAACTTGAGCAAGAAGAAGTCCTTCGCGCGAACGGTTTGATCGTCCGTGTCGGAGAAGAGCTCGACGAGGCGTATCAAGAAAAATTACAAACGATTCGTGTCTTACCTTCGATTCAATCGGAATTAGCGGATCCACTTAAAATCGTCTTCACACCACTTCACGGAACAGGTCTTGTGCCGGTAACAGAAGGCTTGAAACGGTATGGATTCGAACACGTGACAGTCGTTAAGGAGCAAGCAGAACCAGACGGTGCATTCCCGACCGTGACGTCACCGAACCCAGAAGAACATGCTGCCTTTAAATTGGCAATCGAATATGGTGATCGGACAGATGCCGACATCTTGATTGCGACGGATCCCGATGCTGACCGTGTTGGAGTCGCAACACGTGATGCAGACGGAGAATGGACAGTCCTGACAGGGAATCAGACGGGAGCGTTATTGCTCGACTATATCCTTTCACAAAAAGCGGCGCAAGGAACACTGCCAGCGAACGGATTCGTCGCGAAGACAATTGTTACGTCAGAACTGGGTGCATTGATTGCGCGCCATTATGATCTCCATGTCGAGAATACGTTGACAGGCTTTAAGTTCATCGGGGAAAAAATCAAACAATACAACGCATCAGGTCAATATGAGTATCTCTTCGGATATGAAGAGAGCTATGGTTACCTTATCGGTGACTTCTGCCGAGACAAGGATGCCGTCCAAGCGTGCTTGTTAGCTGCTGAGATGGCTGCGTACCATAAGAAAGAAGGACGGACGCTCTATGAGGCATTACAGGCGATTTACGAGCAGTTCGGGTACTTTGAAGAGTCACTCCGTTCTCTGACACTCAAAGGGAAGGATGGCGTGGCACAGATCGGTCGTATCATGGATACGTTCCGTGAGAATCCGCCAAAACAAGTGGCTGGAGAACAGGTCGTCTTATTCGAGGACTATGATGCGAGTATCGCCCACGATTTGAAGACACATCAACCTTCACCGATCAACTTGCCAAAATCCAACGTACTGAAGTTTACGCTTAGCGATGGATCATGGTTCTGCCTTCGTCCATCGGGTACGGAACCAAAAATCAAATTCTACTTCAGCGTCACGTCACCAGATGCTGCTGAGACGACACGGAAACGTCAGCAGATCGAAGATGAAGTCATGCAAGAAGTCGAACAAATTCAATAAGTCCCATGCAGGATCACGTCATCGACGGGGTCCTGTTTTTTGTCTGAGAGCATCAAAAAGTGAAATCCGTGCAACCGGTACCATTTTGGGGTACAGTAAACAAGATAGAGTTTATACGATAGGGGAGTGGAAGATAGATGGAACGGATTCAACTAACAGAAGATTTATCATTCTCACGCATCATTCACGGCTTATGGCGATTGAATGAATGGGAGATGACGAAAGAAGAGCGGCTTGAATTGATCGAAGCATGTCTTGCTTTAGGAATTACGACGTTTGATCACGCAGATATCTATGGCGATTACACGAATGAACGCTTATTCGGAGAAGCTCTTGCTTTAAAACCGGAGTTACGTGACCGAATGGAGATCGTTACGAAGACGGGCATCAAGATGAAAGGGAATCATTTCTCGGATCAGTCGTTGTCATTCTACGATACGACGAAAGAGCATATCATCAAACAAGTCAACCGTTCTCTTCAAGAACTCGGTGTCGAGTACGTGGATACGTTGTTGATTCACCGTCCAGATCCGTTGATGGACCCGAACGAGATTGCTGAAGCGTTCGTAGAGTTGAGGGACGCAGGAAAGGTACGGACATTCGGTCTCTCGAACCATACACCTGCGCAACAAAGTCTCATTCAGTCGCGCTTACCATTCATGCTCGTGACGAACCAACTCGAGTTGTCGGTTTCGGAACTGAAACATTTCGAGGACGGATCCGTTGATCTCTGTCATGAAAATGAGATGCCGTTGATGGCATGGAGTCCGCTTGCGGGCGGTCGTCTCTTCAAGGACGAGCAATATGCACCGTTACGCGAAAAATTAGCGGAGATCGCAGAGACGATCGGGGCAGAAGAAATCGACGAAGTCGCATATGCATGGTTGCTCAAACATCCAGCACGTATCATGCCAATCGTTGGTTCTGGTAAGATTGAACGCATCGAATCTGCGGTTCGTTCGACGAAATTGTCGTTGACACGCGAACAGTGGTTTGAGATTTTGAAGGCATCACGTGGTCGTGACGTCGATTAATTGATTTTGAGATAGAAGCGGATCAATGCGTAAATTGTCCGTTAGCGAAATAAAGTGAGAGGATCGTTTCCGATATATCATTCGGAAGCGATCCTCTCTTTCGCTTACACATAGAATGTACGTCAAAAAGTAGACAAAAAAAGCCCCATCTCAAGGGGGAGGAGAGATGGGGGATCTATGAGGTTAAGCTTCTAAACGAAGCATCTCCTGACGGTATTTATCTAGACGATCTTTACTTGCTGAAACGGCAGCTTGGTCATTGGCTTGAATCGCATCGAAGAGCGTACTGAGCTCATAATCGATTTCGAGACGTAGCACTGGAATTCGCTGCTCTGCATCTTGTCTACGGAAAGCTTCAATTACTTGTTTCATCTCGGCCACGCTCCTTTGTAAGTTGTCAGATAATTCTGATTTTTATTAGTATACTTGATTATTCCCGGATTGCCTAGTGCTAAACCTAAAAAAATCTAAAAAAACACACTTGAAATCCATACGGTTCCAAGTGTGGGAAAAATCATTCTGGAATACTGAAGCGTGCTTCTAAACGATGTTGAACACTTTGAATGATTGTCGACATGATCCAGTAAATCGCAGCCGAGAACAAGAGTAACGGCATGACGAGGTACGTTGTCGCTGAAATCTGGTCAGAGACATACGTCAATTCTTCAACAGCAACGATCGTACCGAGTGATGTCGATTTGATGATATCGATGACAGAGTTCGAAAGCGGTGGAATCGCTCGAGATAGCGCTTGCGGTAAGATGACATCCTTGAATGTCTTACGACGCGGAATACCGAGCGAGTCAGCTGCTTCCCATTGTCCACGATCGACAGAGGAGATGGCAGCGCGGAACGATTCTGAGATATACGCAGAAAAGTGAAGCGATAAGCCGAAGGCGAGGGCTTGGAATCCAGTCAATTGAAGGACAACGAGACCATTGTATAAAATCAGGATTTGTAACAGTAATGGTGTTCCTCGGAAGAACGAGACATATAAACGTGCAAAACCGCTAAAGACGGCAAGACGGCTATCACGCATGACGGCAAGAATCAACCCGAGAATAAGCGCAAAGACGATGGCGAGACCACTTGCAAGAAGGGTCGTACCAATCGCCTTTGCGTAGACGTCCGAGTTATCCCGGACGATCGTCAGTAATTCACTCACTTACTGATATCCTCGTTGAAGTACTTCTCACCGATTTTTGCAAGAGTGCCGTCTTCTTGCATCTCAGCGAGTGCTTTATTGAAGTCTTCTGTATACTTGCTGTTTTTCGCCATCATGAAGCCTGATTCGTTCTTGTCGAACGTTTCACCGACCGCTTTAACTTTGTAGCCTGCTTTCTTCAGCTCCGTCAAGACGAAGAGACGATCGTTCATGGCAGCATCAACACGACCTGCTTCAAGATCTTTCAAGACTTGGTTCGCACCTTTGTAGTATTTCACTTTCGCGCCAGCTTCTTCAGCTGTTTTGGCATAGAGTGAACCTTGTGTCGAACCGACTGTCTTTCCTTTTAAGTCGTCGAGTGTTTTGATGTCGTTTGTTTTATTGTTGACGATGATTGTTGAACCAGAGACCGTATACGCATCAGAGAAAGCGTATTTTTCTTGGCGCTCAGGCGTGATTCCCATTTGGTTCGCGATGACATCGATCCGTTTTGAATCAAGTGCTGGGATGAGTCCTTTGAAGTCCATCGCTTTGTAATCGACTTTATAGCCGGCGCGTTTTGCGACTTCGTTCATGACGTCTACGTCATAACCTGTCAATTTTCCTTTTTCTTTATACGTGAAAGGTGGGTACGTTGCTTCTGTACCGACTGTAATGACTTTTGACTCTTTATCAGAACCTGCGTTGTCGTTCGAAGCGCCGCATGCTGCAAGCACCCCCGCTGTCGATAATGCTGCTACAGCTAATTTCAAACCGTGTTTCATAGCGCTCTCTCCTTTATAAATAAATGATTTCAATTCCTAGTTTTCGAATAGGATTAATTTTAAGCTACAAGCAGTATCATACAAAGTTACAGGAACGTCTGTCAATAAAAAAGACTGCCCTTAATAGGACAGTCTGAAACATCGTAACTGATCGATGATGCGATTAACGGATCGTTGCTTCTGTTGAAGCATCGAAGAAGTGTGCTTTTGTCATATCGAAGAAGAGATCAAGTTGCGATCCCATTTCAACGTGTGAACGTGAATCAACACGTGCCGTGAACGCTTGTTGTCCGACTTTTGAGTAAAGGTAAGACTCTGCACCCATCAATTCAGATACTTCGATATGTGCTGGGAAGCGGTGTGCTGTTTTCGTGTCTTGGTAAATCAATTCCGCATGGATGTCCTCTGGACGAATTCCGAGGACGAGATCCTTGTTCGTGTAACCACGGTCGCGGAGAACTTTCATTTTTCCTTCAGGTACTTCGAACTTCTCTTCTGTTCCTGAAACATGGAAGAGACCGTCTTCCGCTAATTTACCTGTCAAGAAGTTCATCGATGGTGAACCGATAAATCCAGCGACGAACATGTTATCTGGGTGATCATAGACTTCTTTCGGCGTACCGACTTGTTGAATGATTCCCGCTTTCATGATGACGATCCGTGTCGCAAGCGTCATTGCTTCCGTCTGATCGTGCGTGACGTAAATTGTCGTCGTCTCAAGACGTTTGTGTAACTGAATGATTTCCTTACGCATTTGTACACGCAATTTAGCATCTAAGTTCGAGAGCGGCTCATCCATCAAGAAGACTTTAGCATCACGAACGATGGCGCGACCAATCGCTACCCGTTGGCGCTGACCACCAGAGAGTGCTTTTGGCTTCCGCTCGAGGTATTCTTCAAGACCAAGGATACGAGCTGCGTTATCAACGCGTTGCTTGATTTCATCTTTCGGGAACTTCCGAAGCTTTAATCCGAATGCCATGTTATCGAAGACGTTCATATGCGGATACAATGCATAGTTTTGGAAGACCATCGCGATATCGCGATCTTTTGGTGCTACATCGTTCATGCGTTTGCCATCGATGATGAAATCCCCACCTGAGATTTCTTCAAGTCCAGCGATCATCCGAAGTGTCGTTGATTTCCCGCAACCTGATGGTCCGACGAAGACGATGAATTCTTTATCTTTAATGTGAAGGTTGAAGTCATCAACCGCTTTTGCATCACCTGAGTAGATTTTATCGATATGTTCAAGACGAATTTCAGCCATGTGTAGTTCCCCCTAATGTAAATGATGAAATAATAACGCTTACAAGATTTAGTATAAAAGAAGTCAGGGAGTCTGCCTATGGACAACCTGACTAAATGCAAACGTTTTCAATTAGGCATCATGCTACAAGAAGTAAGGTATAGAGAAAAGTAGCGCCTTCAAATGAGCGAACATCGATTCCAGTCTGCTCCGTCAACCGGTCGAGTCGATACTGGAGGCTGTTTCGATGTAAGAATAGATGTTTTGCTGTCAGGGAGACGTTCAAATTAGCTCGACAAAAAGCAAGGATCGTCTCACGAGACTCTGGCTCGAGGGAACGGATGAACTGATCGATGAGTGTCGCGCGATGCCGGTCATCTAGACTTGCAAGGCGGAGCATGGCAGGCAAGAAACGTTCGATGTGCATCGAAGGAACGAAAGCAAGCGCTGCTTGTTCAAGTTGGAACTGAACGGCGATATCGCCTGCAGCACGTTGTTGACCAAGCAATACCTTACCGTCGAGTACAAAATCAGATTGTAATGCTAAAAATAAATCGTATAGTTCTGACTCGATGACAAACTCTTCGCGTTCGACGACCGTGAAGCGGTGTGTGCTAAAAGGAATAAGGATGCTCGTCTGCGAAAAGAAAGAGGAGAGCAATTGTTGAATTTCTTCACTTGTTCGTTCATCGGTTGGATTGAACAAAAAATGGACAAGTCGGAACGACTGATCTTCGAGGGCATGAGCAGATTGGATACGCTCTCGCCATAAATCGATATCAGACCGCGACGTCGTAATGATGCGTTCAGCGAATACATCAAGCAGTTGTTGTTCACGGTCAGAGATGGCGGTCGCCTTGATTCCAAAACAGAGTCCATCTTCAAGGCGATATACGCTATACTGTTCCTGGCAATAAACATTCGGATCGGTCGTAAGCTGGTCATTGAATACAGTCATCAGTTGTTGTAACACACGGCATCACTCCTAAATCGTACATAACTATCTCGACTTTACCATAAGTCGAAAATCGGAAGGAATGATAACTTATGTCAGATACGTTTTTACTCGTATTGAAACTTGTCGGAATCATTGTCATTGGGGCCCTGATTGGCGCAGTCACGAATCATCTAGCGATTCGGATGTTATTTCGACCACTTGAACCGAAATACATCGGAAAATTTCGCGTGCCGTTTACGCCGGGTCTGATTCCTAAACGGCGGGATGAACTGGCAGCGAATCTCGGACGGACGGTCGTCAAGCATCTTTTGACGCCAGAAGGGATCGGGAAACGTCTCGCATCACCAGCTGTTCGTGGAGCCGTCACGCGGCTTGTCGAACAAGAAGTCATGAAATGGACACGCTCGGAAGAGACGACGGAAGCGTGGATTAGTCGCTTCATCGACGAACCAAAACAACGGATCCAAGGGAAAATCAGTTATCACTTGGAGCAGGAGTTTTCGCTCCTCATGGGTAAATGGCGTGAAAAATCCGTACGCGAGTTGATCGGGGAAGCCGGAGAACAAAAAATCGAGGAGGTCATGCCAAGACTCGTCACATCCGTATTACACCAAGCAGAGGAATATTTTGACGGACCAGAAGGACGTTTACAACTTGAGGAAACGGTTGCTCGTTTCATCCAACAGCGTCTCGGAGGTGGGATGTTCGGGATGTTGCTCGCGAACGTCAACGTCGTTGATATGATTCAACCGGAGCTGAAACGGGTACTTCAATCAGAGTCGACGTCTCAGTTCATCCTTGCCTTATTACGTCAGGAATGGCAAAAGGGACTGGATCGTCCACTCTCATCCTATATGACGGAAGAGACGGAGTCACGGATTCGACAGACCGTCAAAGAACAAGTCTTGGCGCGTTTACCGATTGAATCGATGCTTGCTACACCATTACGCGTCTGGTTGAATCCACTCGAGTCACAATTGCTCGAGCAACATGTCCCTGTCGTCATCGATCATCTATTCGAACGGACGACGAATCAAATCGGACTAATTCTACAAACGCTCGATCTCGAAACGATCGTTCGAGAAGAGGTCGGTTTGCTGGATACTGCATATCTCGAGGAAATCGTCTTATCGATTTCTAAGCGAGAATTCCGGGCTATCACTTGGCTTGGAGGGTTGTTAGGTGGTTTAATTGGATTGATACAGGCGGGGCTTTATCTCGTCTAAACAAATTGGAGGTTTTACTCATGGCAGAAACAAACTTATACGATCACGCGTACACTCTGGAGCGTGCATTACGTGAAACTTCGGAGTACACGACATTAAAAGATTTGTACACGCAAGTGAATGCGGATCCGGAATCAAACGAGTTGTTCGCATCGTTCCGTAACATCCAACTTGAATTACAACAAAAACAGATGCAAGGTGAAGAAATCACACCAGACGATATGGCGTCTGCCCAAACTAAGATGCTTGAAGTACAAAACAACCCATTAATCAGTCAGCTGATGCAAGAAGAGCAACGGATGCACACGATGTTGACGGAAGTCACACAAATCATCATGAAGCCGTTAGAAGAACTCTACGCGCCAATGATGGAGCAACAAGACGACGTCCAATAAGTCATCAAAAAGGAAGACGGCCATAATGGCACGTCTTCCTTTTTTGTATGGCTCAAGATGAAGCAGGGACGATCCGTGGCAAGTAAGCGCGCTCGAAATGAATCAAACGACCTGAACGTGTGACGCGAGCTGCATGATGGGCGTATCCACTCTCATTGAGACGTCGAATCCCTTCTTCTCGTGCCTGTCCATCTGTTTCTGCTTCAAAAACGTCATCGAGTAACGTTTCACCACGATCTGAAAAGACTGTCATCGTATACTGCATACTTGTTCCTCCCTTGTCTGATCGGTCTTGTATTCAGTATAATGAATCGCTATTCATTTTACAAGCGCAAGTCTAAGTCTTGCCACGTCAGTTGTCTCGCAGCAGGAGGAGTAGTAAGGTGACTGACCGTCATACCAATCAAGCGGATTGGTCCGTCGAAGGTGATGCCATTAAAGAGTTTCGTTGTTTCCTCAAGTAATCGTTCTTCGTCCGCCGTCTCTTCTGAAAATGTATGCCGTTTCGAACGTGACTGGAATGTATCAGTCTTCCACTTGATCGTGATCGTTCGGCAAACGAGTTCTTTTTTTTGAAGACTCGCAATGACGGATTTTGATTCTCGAATCAACGTCTCAAATATCGTATCGATATCCTCCGTATCTTCTTCGAAGGTCGTCTCAGAACCGATTGATTTTCGCTCGCGTTCCGGACGAACCGGACGCTCGTCGATCCCATGCGCCATCGCATGTAGTTCCGCTCCCCGATCGCGTCCAAGCAATGCTCGTAATTGTTCGACCGGCATTGCTTGAACATCTGCGACGGTTTCTATCCCTTGTTTGCGTAACGCTTGTTCCGTGACTTTTCCGACGCCATGTAAGTCTCCAATTTTTAATGGAGATAAGAAACTCAGGACGTCCTCTGGAGGAACGACCGTCAATCCGTTCGGTTTCTCGTATCCGGAAGCGACCTTCGCGACGAGTTTAGAGTTAGAAACACCAGCAGAGGCAGTCAGACCTGTCCGTTCTTTAATTTGTTGTAGAACATATTGCGCAATATAGGTCGCACTTTTTTGATCAAAGTAATTTTCGGTGACGTCGAGGTACGCCTCATCCAGTGAGAGGGGCTCGACGAGCGGTGTCACTTCTCGAAAAAGTGCCATGATTTGCGCACTGACAGCCCGGTAGACGTCAAAGCGAGGACGAATGAAGACGGCACGAGGGCAAAGCTGGAAGGCACGTCTTGACGGCATCGCGCTATGGATGCCGTATTTCCGTGCTTCATAGGAACAGGTCGCTACGACACCGCGTGCATGAGGTGGTCCACCGACGACGACGGGAACACCTTTTAATCGAGGACGATCGCGTTGCTCGACGGAAGCGTAAAAGGCGTCCATATCAATATGAATGATTTTTCGTTCCATCGTACAAGCGTCTCCTTTCAGTAGATATGATACAATTAGTATAACGAACTTATGTTCTGATATCTATTTTTTTGGTCGACTGTTCTTTGGCATCCGAACAAGAGCGCCTAACCATCCACGCCAGCGCATCCAGTAGAAGATGCCACCGGTCGAGAGAAAGATCAGTCCTAGGGATAGGGCGTAACCGTATTTCCATTCTAATTCCGGCATGATTTTAAAGTTCATCCCCCAAATTGCACCGAGGGCCATCGTTGGTGTCGCGACGGCAGTAAAGATCGTTAACGCCTTCATGATTTCGTTTCCACGGAAGTTCGAGACGGTCGTCGATAAGTCGAGCAGGACCTCAATGTCTTTTTGATAATGTTCGATGAGCATTAACAGACGGCGGACACGTTTCGTAGCTAGCTTCAACGAGAGATCCTCGAGATACGCGTCCTCGTCGAGAAATGATTCTTCACCAGCCATGACGAGCTCTTGAAACGGAACGATCAAATCGGACCAGTTCTCGATCGTGTCGCGTAGCGCGAAGATGCTATCAAGCGAATCTTCATTAATGCTGCCACGCAGTTCATCTTGTCTTGAGAACAGTTCCGTCTCAAACTGATCGATACCGGCAAAATATGTGTTCAGCTGTAAAGCAAGAATCGTATAAAAAGCAGCGAACGGATGCGCGGGCGAGTAGGGGGCAACGAGTGTCACGATCGATTCCGACAATCCGATCGTGATCAGTTTTTCTTTCGTCACATAAAAACAAATCGAGCGACGGTCACTTTTGTCGACAGGATTTTGCCAGGTGACGACAGCACCATAAAGAACCCCTTTTTCCGAGCGGGTAAAGTTCATGTCTTTTGATCGTAGCTGCGTGAGCCAGTCCATTTCGGATTGGTCGACGGTAGCCGCCGGAAATGTTTGTTCATAGTCAGCTAAATCGAGATAGCGGGACCAATTAAATTGAGGTTCCAGTTCCATGTTCATGACTCCCATATAGTAGAATGAAATAGTATATGCCTTAAGTGTAGTCAATGGAATATAAAAAAGACACCTATTTTACAGATAAAGGACGTGTTTCAAGTATGAAAGGAATCGGTAAATTAGCAGTTGGAGAAACGCTCGATCAACGAGCGATGATCAAGCAAGCAGTCAAAGGAATTGCAGCAAATGGGAAACCATACTTGACGCTCATCTTGACGGATAAGACAGGCGAAATCGAGACGAAGATGTGGGATACGAGTGATCTTGAAAAATATGCGCCGAAGTCGATCGTCCATGCTGCTGGAGAAGTCATGGACTATCGAGGACGGACACAGCTGAAGCTTAAACAAATCACAGTACTAGAAGAGACGAATGTCGAGGATTATGTTCAATCGGCACCAATTCCGCGAGAGCAGATCGAGACGGAAGTCCTCGCGTTCGTAGAATCGATTCAAAACAGTGACATGAAAAAGCTCGTTAAGCATTTGATTACTTCACGATTCGACGCCTACTTCACGCACCCGGCAGCGGTCAAGAACCATCATGCTTTTTACTCGGGGCTGTCATACCACGTCCTTTCGATGTTGCGTCTAGCGGATCAAATCGCTCAACTCTATCCGACGTTAAACCGTGACGTGCTAATCAGTGGCATCATTCTACACGATTATGCGAAAATCAAGGAGTTATCCGATCCGGTTGCACCGGAATATACGTTGCCTGGTAAACTCGTCGGTCATATTACGATGATGGTAGCGGAACTTGAAAAAGTCGGAGCAGAATTACAAATTGACGCAGAAGTACTGACGGTCTTGCAACATCTCGTCTTAAGTCATCACGGACGACCAGAATGGGGTTCTGCCGTCGCACCACAGATGCGAGAAGCAGAAGTTTTGTTCTTGATCGATAACCTTGATGCACGGATGACGATGATGGATCGCCTTCTGGAATATGTCGAGCCAGGACAGTTCTCGGAACGATCATTTGCACTGGATAATCGTGCTTTTTACCGTCCGAAGTTATAAGGGGGAAGAAAGATGAAGACGAAGTTGTTTGATACGGTTCAACTCGGAACGTTGACATTCCGAAATCGGGTCATCATGGCGCCGATGTGCATGTACAGTGCAAAAGAAGATGGACTAGTGACAGATTGGCATGTCACACACTATGCAACACGTGCAATGGGTGGTGTCGGTGGTGTCATCTTAGAGGCGAGTGCCGTCACGCCAGACGGTCGCATTTCAGCCGGTGACCTTGGAATTTGGTCAGATGCGCATATTGAAGGCTTACAACGGATTGCCGACCAAGTCAAAGCAGCGGGTGCAAAAGCAGGCATTCAACTGGCCCATGCCGGGCGCAAAAGCACGACGGCAGAACCACCCGTCGCACCGAGCGCTTTACCGTTTGATGATACGTATACGGATCCACGCGCATTAACGCTTGAGGAAATCGCGACGATCAAACAACAGTTCATCGATGCAGCATTACGAGCAGAACGAGCAGGATATGATTTCATTGAAATTCATGGAGCTCATGGTTATTTATTGAACACGTTCCTCTCTCCGTTATCAAACGTTCGTGAGGACCAATACGGTGGATCGATTGAAAATCGGATGCGCTTGTTGCTAGAGATCATTGATGGGATTCAGGAAGTCTCGAAGCTCTCGATTTGGGTCCGGATTTCAGCAGCCGATCATGCAACGGGGGGAATGACAGCAACGGATTATATTCCACTTGCGAAGGAACTAGCAGCACGTAACATCGATTTACTCGATTGTAGTTCTGGTGCTGTCGTCGCCAATGCGGTACCTGAAGTGTATCCGGGCTATCAAGTGAGCTACGCAGAAGAGTTGAAGCGAGAGGCGGGTATTGCAACAGGCGCGGTTGGATTGATTACGACAGCTGCTCATGCAGAGGAAATCGTCCGTAACGGTCGAGCAGATATCGTCCTGCTCGCACGTGAACTACTTCGCCAACCGTACTGGGTCTATCATGCGGCAGCCGAACTTGGGGATACGGTTGCCTTGCCGAAACAATACGAACGAGCTCCGATTCGGACGGTTCGTTAACTATTCAAGATATGAAAAAAGGAAGCCTTCGCGGCTTCCTTTTTTGATTACTGCTGTTGTTGTTGCATCATTTGTTGTTGCATTTGTTGTTGTTCTTGTTTATCTAAATCAAAAGCATCCTTGAAGTCTTTGTTTTCGATTTTGACATCGTATTCTTTCATGAGTGAACGGTAGATATCGTTCGGGTTGACTTGTGCTGCTTTTTCTTCAGCAAGTGCTTTTTTGATGCGTGATTTTTCTTTATCAAGTGTAAAGTCTTTCTTTTCTTTACGATCGACTACTTTGATGATGTGGTAACCGAACTGTGTTTTAATTGGATCGGAGATTTTACCTTCAACGCCATCCTTGAACGCATAATCTTCGAATTCCTGGACCATCTTACCTTTTGTGAAGTATCCGAGGTCTCCACCTTTTGTACCGCTACCTGTATCTGTTGATTTCTCTTTTGCAAGTTTCGCGAAGTCCGCGCCGTCATCCAATTGCTTTTTGATGTCTTTTGCTTCTGACTCTTTCGCGACGAGGATATGGCTTGCTTTAACTTCGACTTTTTCTTGGTCAAAACGCTCTTGGATTTCTTTATCTGTTACTTTTGATTTTGCAGATTTTGCTTCCGTTAAGAGCATTTGTGTGCGAAGAACTTTCTCGAATTCTTTTTCGTTCTTGATTCCAGCAGATTTCAATGTCGTACTGAACTGCTCTTTATCCGGGAACTGGTCTTTTGTCTTTTTGACTTCTGCTTCGACTTCTTTATCCGTGACTTCCTTGCCGTATTTCTTCTCGAGCAATTTGTTCATCGTTTGCTGGAAGGCGATTTGAGCACCAGCTTTTTCGTATGCTTCTTCTTGGACGTCAGCCTTGTTGACTTCGCCACCTTTGTAATTGATGACGGCTTCGTCATTTGATCCACATGCTGCTAACGTAAATACACTTGCGACTGCTGCTGCGCCTAACAATTTCTTTTTCATACATACACCCCTAATTTACCATTTATTTCAACCGTTTTATCATATCATATTCTCGTCTGGTTGACAGCTGTATCTTGTCATGCCAAGAGATACTTGCTCTTTTCCATGCTATCACATCCAAGTAGTTGGTTGAGGATAATTTTTATGGGAAATTGTGAGGGAAATAACGCTCTTGAGACATAGTAGTAATGTCCTTGTCATGAGGAAAAAAGACCTAAGAAAAAGCATTCTAGCTAGAGGCTAAAACGCTTTTGGTAAGGTTATGCTTTTTTGATTGAGTCCATGACTGGATCTTGAGGGCGACGATCTGCTTCTTCTGTGATCATCTTCGATGTCACAGCGAATATGTCCATGAAGCTGTCGCCATACAAGCGACGTACGATCGCAGAAATGTCCGTTAATTCCGGGAACTTCCCGTACAGTTCCTGAAGAGGAAGTGATGCACGGAAGACACCGTTTTCTTCAGGGCGGAACGCTTGAATCGTCTCAAGTAAGAGTGATTCGCCCTCTGGTGTCAACTGGACGTAGGTATTTCGTTTATCTGTTTCCTTTTTTGAGAACGTCAACAGTCCGCGGTCTTCTAACTTCTTCGAGAAGTTAAATGCCGTTGAGACGTGCATGACACCATACTTCGCAATTTCAGAAATCGATGCGCCACCTAGCGCGTGCGAAATCCACAAAATATGATGTTCATTGATGTTCAGATCAAAGGGCTTGATCCAATTTTGCCAATCTTTTTCTACCGTTTTCCATAGTGCTTTGCTTAACTGGACAATCTTGTGGCTATACAATAAAGCCTCTTGTCCAGGATATAACTTTTCGTGTTCCATATCTGACTCATCCTTTCGAAAGGTGACAATGGCTCAAACGCGCAAAATGCAAACTATACAAAAACAAATCGAAGCAACGGATCTTACTTTTGTGGAGAAAGCTGGTCTGCTTCCTGTTTCGCTTCATCAGCGAGAGACTGGATCTTCGTGAGCGATGCTTGGACTTCCGTTTGGTATTCCGAGACGCTCTGCATGACTTCTTCTTTGAAGTCCATACCAGACGCTTTTGCTGTCTCTACTAAGTTCTTGCCCTCCTGGGTCAAATCCTGCACATTCGTTACGATTGTAGAATAAGAATTTCGACGTTGATGACCGTTCGAAGAGTCGCTTTTCGTACCTTGGCGAAGCGCCTTCAGACCGTAAAAAGTCACAAGTGTTAGCGTAGCACCAAAAGCGACCCAGTTACGGGCGGGACGCTTCGACATATTGAACCTCCTTTTTAATATTAAAATATTTGTTTCATATTATTTTACCGAAAATCGAATGAAAGAAACCTATTTCGGCAATATTTTTCTAAGAATAGAAGAAAAAGAACAGACTTAGATGCGTGAAGCGATCGAGTTAGCGAGTTCAGCCAATTCCTCTGCCGTGTAATCGTCATTATGAACTTCCCATTTCGCGCCGAAACCATCTTGTTTATCGTGACGCGGAATGAGATGCAGGTGGAAGTGGGAGACCGATTGACCCGCTACTTTTCCTGTATTCGATAAGAGATTCATGCCAGCTGCCTCTGTCTCTTGTTGAAGTGCACGACTGATTTGCGGGATCGTCGCAAATACGTCTTGTGCTTGTTCAGGAGAGAGATCATACAAGTTATCGGCATGTTGTTTTGGGATGACGAGCGTATGTCCTTTTGTCACTTGTGACAAGTCTAGGAAAGCGAGAACTTGTTCGTTCTCGAATACGATATGACCAGGGACTTCTTTGCGAGCAATTTTACAGAAAATACATGACTCTTTTTGCATGGAACGTTCACTCCTTTGGGTAAGATAATATTAGTATACGGAAAGTTTCCGACTTCCGCACGATTGACAGTCAAATTGAACCCGATACACTTAGAAACATACAGCTACTGAAGGGAAGGAGCGAACTGCATGGCATCACGAGTAGCCTCAACGGCTCAAAAAAAACGAAAACGGCGTCTGCTCGTCGGTAGCGTCATCGTCGTTGGTCTTTTCTTATTAGTTGCCTTTTGGTTTGGGCGTAACATACAAGAAGCGGCGAAAATGGAGAAAACAGACGAGCGTCTTGCTGTCTTATTAAAGGAAAAGGATCAGCGTGGGTTCCAAAAGCTAGTCACGATGAGCGGTAAGTCACTATCGATGAGTGAAGCGACGCGACTCGTTAGTTGGTTGACGGCTGATGCAAAGCGGACGGACCGGGTCATTGCACAAGTCAAACAGGATCAAGACGCAGGTAAGCAAGTGAAAACACATCTGTTTTCGTTACAAGAAGAAGATGGATGGCTTTGGTATGATCGGTACTCTCTTGATGTGAATCCTCAGCGGTTAACCGTTTCGAGTGATCTACCGGGAACAAAGGTTTCGTTAGATGGAGAAGAAGTCGGAACGATTGATCAGAAATCCCTTGAAATCAATCGTTCTCCTGGAGAGTATGATGTTCAGGTAAGCGGGGAACAATCAGGACAGACCATCGAGGAATCAAAGACTATACAACTCGGAGATGAACCGAACGCGACAGCCGACTTTAAATTGGCTGATCGGTTCAATACGACCGTTTCGAACGAATATGCGGTCGATATCAAAACGTTGCTTGAGACGGAAGTAAAAGCCCGGACTGGAAAAAATATCGATACGATGACTAGTTATCTTGGACGTTCGCGTGATTCGTTTGAGAATACATTCGGAACGCCTGATTCAACGGTTGCCAATCGAGCGCGATACGATGGATATGAAGTGACCTATCAGTCGCGGCAGGTGGAAGAGTTGTTAATTCGATTGAATAAGACTCCGGATGAACTTGAAGCCATCGCTGGAAAACCAGAAGGAAAGAAGCAAGAACAAGTCGGTACGATTTGGGAATATCCGTCTAGTTTTCTTGAAGGTGTGTTCGAATGGTTAAATTTACGAGCAGAAAAACGAGTTGTCGAGCGAGAAGACGGCATGTGGTTACAATTAAAAGACTAAAAAAATCCTCGGACAGGATGTCCGAGGATTTTTGTTTATCGTTTATTAACCGCACGGAGAATGAACGATACGATAAGGATAAGAATGATAGCTCCGAGTAAAGCAGGAACGATTGCGAATCCAGCAACCATTGGACCCCAATTTCCGAATAATGCTTGACCGATCAATGCACCAACAAAACCAGCGATGATGTTACCGATGATACCACCCGGTACGTCTTTACCTAAAATCAAGCTTGCTAACCAACCAATAATACCACCAACGATTAATGCCCATAAGAATCCCATTTAAAACACTCCTTTTCAATTTAAAATATATGATTACTTGCGTACTGCCCGGAGAATAAGTGAAACGATGAAGATCAAGATGACTGCTCCGAGAATAGCCGGAATGACTGCAAATCCACCAATTTCTGGTCCCATTGAACCAAAGATCGCTTGACCAATCATCGAACCGACGAAACCAGCAATGATGTTACCGATGATGCCACCTGGCACATCTTTCCCAATGATAAGACTTGCAATCCAACCGATGAGACCACCAACGATTAATGCCCATAAGAATCCCATTTTTAAACAACTCCTCTACATATTAGTTTTACCTGTTTTCAGGTAGTTATAAACACGTGCGAAAATGAAAAAATCTGAAATCGTACATTCTTAAAATGACTAGACGATTAGACCACTTGATAAAGATTGAATGGACGATTCATTGATTTCACTTTCAATTTGCATGTAAATCGTTTTCATATATTGATGTAACGATTACACTTAGAGTAATTGCCGAAAAAACAAGTATTAAAACATTATATTTTAAAAAACTACGCATTAAGCTAGAAAAACGATGCAAACCTACTTTACGATGAGCCTAAAGGGAGTGGCAAACATGTTATTAGACATTAAAGGTTTATCAGGAGGATACGGGTCAAAAACCGTCCTTCATGACATTAATATTGAAGTGGATAGAGGTGAACTCGTTGGTTTAATTGGTTTAAACGGTGCCGGAAAATCAACGACAATCAAGCACATACTAGGTCTTTTACCAGTCAAGACGGGATCCGTTCGAATCAATGGATTGGATTTAGCGACGAATGAAACCGAGTATCGTCGTCAAGTCGCGTATATTCCGGAACAGCCGATGTTATATGAACAACTGACGTTACGGGAGCATCTTCGTCTGATGGCGCAAGGATATGACGTCGAAGAGACGATTGCGACAGAACGCGCGCAACATTACGCTGAAAGACTTCGAATGACGAAGCAACTAGAATGGTTTCCAAGTGTCTTCTCAAAAGGGATGAAGCAAAAAGCGATGATTTTATGTGCACTTGTCACGGGGAGTGAGCTATTAATCGTCGATGAACCATTCGTTGGGCTAGATCCGCTCGCGATTCGCGAGTTACTACAGATTTTTAGTGAACTCAAGCGGGACGGTAAAGGGATTTTAATGTCGACGCATATCCTTGAGACAGCCGAGCGTCACTGTAATCGATTCGTGCTCTTACATGAGGGGCACATTGCAGCGGAAGGAACGACAGCTGCTTTACGAGCCCGATATGGGCTGCAAGATGGAACGCTGGATGATCTCTACGTTGCCGCGATCGAGGAGGCGGAACGATGAACAGCCAGTCCTTATGGAAGGAACGATATCAGGCGGCGATGACGGAGACCGTGAAATATACAAGGTACATGGCGAATGGCGGACTGTTATTCACCGTTTACTTCGTTATTTTGTACGGTTTAGTCGTCTACGGTCGTTTCCTCGATCAACTCGATCCATCGTTTCCTGGTCGATATCTCATGGCAGCCTTATTTCTGATTTTACCGCTCTACCGGACAAGTCGGACGTTTCTCGTCGAAGCGGATCAAGTGTTTCTATTACCGGTATTAGCGAAGTTATCAAGTTTCATGCAACAAGTACGAGCGTACAATGCGGTCTTTGGGATCATTCGTGCCATAATTCCGTTTTTAGCAGTCGTTGTCCTTTATGTCCGAACGGAACAGACGACACCACTTGAACTTGTTTTACTTGGAGCAGCGCTTGCTTTGTTCGGAGCGGCTGCGAATTTATCAAAGCTTGAAGGTATCGCACATCGGACGGTATTACTGTATGCGTTTGGAGCGGCGCTACTCGTCATCATCGATATGGCGTGGATGACGATCGTCGTCGCACTTCTCTTAATGGTCGTACTCCATTTGAAGCGTCAGGACCATCTTCCTCTACGCGAATGGATTGCACTTGAGCAGGAATCGCGCGATCGATTTTATCGATTAGCGAATTGGTTCGTCGATGTTCCCCATTTGACAGCAACGTATAAACGGCGTCGTCTCTTAAGTAGCATGGTCGAGCGGATTCCACATCGAGCGCAAACGACATTCGATTACTTGTATGTCAAACAGTTCATCCGGAGTGGAGACGGGATCGGATTGATTGTTCGTTTGACATTAATCGGGGCTGTGTTCATGTGGTTAGCAAATGGCAACGAGTTGTTCGTTGCGCTTGCAATCCCTGCGTTTGCAGGACTGACAAGCTTTCAGCTAGCACCGTTCACGAAGGCAGTAGACCAACATCTATTGACTCGTCTATTACCGTTTGGAAATGCTGTACAGGCGAAACGGAAAATCATTCGTTTCGCAGCAATCAGTCAATGCATCGTCTTGACGCTACTCGGATTCTTTTTAAGTGGATCCCTCTATGTCGTTGGTGGTGCAGCCTTGGCGCTTGTAATTGGTGAATACTACGCTCGAAAATAATAATCAAGAAAGAGCCTACGCGATGAATTCATCGCGTAGGCTCTTGTTCGTTATCAATCATTAATTGACACGTTCGTTTGAGAGATCTTCTTCTTCGACCATACGTAATTCTTTGCTGACAGGAGCAGGGAGATCGTAAGAAGCTTGACCATGTTCTGCGACGTCAAGTCCACGCAGTTCATCTTCGCGTGTGATGCGAAGACCAATCGTGAGGTCGAGAACTTTTAAGAATGCGTAACTTAAGACGCTTACGATGACGACGGCAAAGACGACACCAAGTGCTTGAACACCGAGTTGCGTAAAACCGCCACCATAGAAGAGACCAGCTTGTCCGATTCCTGTGATTTCAACGAGTCGTGGTGAAGCGAAGAATCCAGTTGCGAGTGTACCCCAGATACCAGCGACACCATGAACGGAGAAGGCACATAGTGGATCATCTACACGGCTAGCGAGAAGAATACTCGTCCCATACGTGATCACACCAGCGAGGAAGCCGATGACGACAGCTGCCCACGGTTCAACGAAGGCACAGGCTGCTGTGATGGCAACGAGTGCAGCTAATACACCGTTGATGATCGACGGGATATCTGCGACACGACGGTGCCAGAATGAGATGGCAAGAGCACCGAGGGCACCTGCTGCAGTCGCCAGTAACGTCGTCAAGGCAACGTAACTAAAGAATCCATCTGCAATCGTTAGTGTCGAACCAGCGTTGAAGCCGAACCAACATAACCATAGGATGAAGGCACCGACTACAGAATAGATGACGTTGTGTCCGAGTAACGGTGTTTTTTCAGCACCGATTCGTTTCTTAAGCAGTAAAGCAGCAACAAGTGCAGCGATCCCACCTTGTAAGTGGACGACCGTTGACCCAGCGAAGTCTTGCATCCCGAGCGAACCAAGGAATCCACCTGCCCAAACGGAACGTGCGATGATCGGATAAATGATAGCAACGAAAAACGTTCCGAACAACAGGTAGACGGATAATTTAGCACGTTCTGCGAATCCGCCCCAAGCGATCGCGAGGGAGACAGCGACGAATGAGAGTTGGAAGAGGAATTTCACATCAATCGTGATGTTTGACCAATCAAGACTGCTGAATCCTCCTTGTAAGAAGAATCCTTCCGTTCCGATGATGGAATTGCCATCACCGAACGTCAATCCAAATCCGATTGCCCAAAAGGCGAGAGCGGCAACTGAGAAGCTGATGATTTGTTTGACGGCGACGTGACCCGCGTTCTTCGCTCGTAACATCCCTGTTTCTAGAAGTAAGAATCCGATTTGCATCGTAAAGACGAGTAGTGCTGCGAATAAGACATAAAACGTATCGACTGAGATAGCGAGTTGTTCCAGTTTCATTGTCGTTCCTCCTTTATCCATTTAAAGTATGTGTTTACTTTAGACGGAAATACTTTCGAAGAAACGTGTTGTGTCAGAAAATCTGACATGGTATTTTTGTGGAAAGGAGTGACGAAGATGAACTACCGTGAGAAAAAAGTGATGTCGATCGGAATCGTCTGTGAATTGACCGGCTTGTCAGAACGTCAGATTCGTTACTATGAGGAACGGAAGTTAATCTTTCCAGAACGGACAAATGGAAAGACACGAAAATATTCGTTTACGGATGTCGAGCGACTCGTCGAAGTCGCAGAAAAAATCGAGGATGGCTGGCGCACGCACGAAATTCGAGAAAAAGAACGCAAGGTAACGGAACAACAACGTTCTGACTTGATTCGTGGTCAGTTGAATGCTGCATTCGGTCTTTACAAGAAACAGTGAACATTTCATGAACTGGTAACAGAACTGTCATTTTGTAAACGATTTATTGGCACAGACTTCTTAATTTCAGATATAATGTTTCTGTGTTCACAAACTTATCGTACGTTTTTTTGGGGCGTTAGAACGAGTATAAAGGGGTAGTTATGATGAAGAAATTCAATGATACGTTTTTGCGGGCGATCCGTGGCGAGCAGATTGATCACGTTCCCGTCTGGTACATGCGACAAGCAGGTCGTTATCAAGCGGAATATCGTGAAATCAAGAAGACGCGGACGCTTTTCGAGATCACACATGACTCGGAACTAGGCGCATATGTGACAGAACTACCTGTAAAACAATTAGGGGTCGATGCAGCGATTCTGTATAAAGACATCATGACGCCACTTCCATCGATGGGCGTTGACGTCGAAATCAAGAGTGGTATCGGTCCAGTCATTGCGAATCCGATTCGCACGATGGCAGATGTAGAAGCACTGCAACCTTTCAACCGTGAAGATATTCCATATATCTATGAAACGATTCGTTTGTTACGGGAACGACTCGAAGTACCGTTGATTGGTTTTTCCGGGGCACCATTCACGCTTGCGAGCTATATGATTGAAGGTGGTCCTTCGAAGGGATACCATAAAACGAAAGCATTGATGTATGGACAACCTGAGGTATGGCATGCCTTAATGGAGAAACTAGGTGACATGGTCATCGATTACATCAAATCACAAGTGGATGCAGGAATCCAAGCGTTCCAAATCTTTGATTCATGGGTCGGAACGACAAGCCGGAAAGATTATGTCCGTTACATCAAGCCAACGATGGAACGCATTTTCACAGAATTAAAAGATACAGGCGTGCCGATGATCATGTTCGGTGTAGGAGCGAGTCACTTGGCAGAGGAATGGCACAGTTTACCGTTAGACGTCGTCGGACTTGATTGGCGTTTGTCGATCGACGAAGCACGTGAGCGTGGACTGACGAAACCTGTCCAAGGAAACCTCGACCCGTCTTATCTGTTAGCACCATGGGATATCCTTGAAGCAAAAACGAAGGAAATTCTCGATATGGGAATGAAGCAACCAGGATTTATCTTTAACCTCGGTCACGGCATCTTCCCGGAAGTTGATCCAGAAGTATTGAAACGTTTGACTGCATTTATCCATGATTATTCGAAAGAAAAAATGGAGGTAGGAAAATGAAGACGTTAGGACTACTTGTTATGGCGTACGGTACGCCATATAAACCAGAAGATATCGAGCGTTATTATACGCACATTCGTCGCGGACGCAAACCGTCTCCAGAAGCATTGGCAGAGTTAACGGAACGTTACGAAGCCATCGGTGGTGTCTCACCACTCGCACAAGTCACGATTGATCAGGCTGAAGAGCTACACCGTCAACTGTCTGAGAAATATGCTGGTGAAATCGAGTTCAAACTCTATCTTGGTCTGAAACACATCGAGCCATTCGTTGAGGATGCTGTCGAGCAAATGGCAAAAGACGGCATTACGGAAGCGGTCACGGTCGTTTTAGCACCTCACTATTCGACGTTCAGTATCCGTTCGTACAATGGTCGTGCGAAGGAAGTCGCGGACCAACACGGTATTCGTCTCGCATCCGTCGAATCGTGGTACAAAGAAGAAGCGTTTCTCGATTGGTGGGGGAAAGAAATCCGCAAGACGTTCGACGCTTTACCAGTACCTGAAGAAAAAGCCGTTCTCGTCGTTTCAGCACACAGTCTGCCTGAGAAAATCATCGCAAACGGTGATCCATACCCAGAGCAATTGAAAGAAACAGCCGAATTGATCGCACAACGTGCAGGTGTACCGCACATGATCACAGGCTGGCAATCGGCTGGACAAACGCCAGAACCATGGCTTGGACCAGATGTTCAGGATTTGACGCGTGATGTCTACGAAGAAAAAGGATACGAAGCATTCGTCTACGTACCCGTTGGTTTCGTTGCCGATCACTTAGAAGTACTGTTCGATAATGATTACGAGTGTAAAGTCGTCTGTGACGAACTCGGAATCCATTATGCGCGACCTGTCATGCCAAATGCGGATCCAGCTTTCATGAAGGCTGTCACGGAAGCCGTCGCGAAACAGGTGGGTAGTTATGTCCAGTAAACGTCTCGTCATCGTGGGCGGTGGTATATCAGGACTTGCAGCCGCCTATTATGCAGAGAAACAGTTTCCGGAAATGAATATCACGTTACTCGAGGCAGAAGGTCGTCTCGGTGGTAAGGTGGCGACATATCGGGACGAAGGATTGACGATCGAGCGTGGACCGGATTCATACGTCGCTCGGAAACACGTGCTGACGGATCTCATCGAAGAGATCGGATTAGGGGAACAACTCGTTCGCAATAACACGTCGCAAGCGTATATCTTGGATGTGCGCGGTCTCCACCCGATTCCAAAAGGTGCCGTCATGGGTATCCCGACCGATTTAGAGTTATTCGCAGAGACATCTCTGTTGACGGAAGAAGAAAAAGCAGAGGTTTCAGAACGCTTGCTTCATCCTGCTCCTGATTTGACGATTCCGGAAACAGACATTCCATTAGGGGAATACCTGCGTCCGCGTCTTGGAGATGCGCTCGTCGAGAAATTGATCGAACCGCTTCTTTCAGGCATCTATGCGGGTGATATCGACCGTATGAGTACGTTCGCGACCTATCCGCAATTTGTTGCGAATGAACAAAAGGCAGGAAGTTTGTTCGAAGGCATGCGTCTCATGCGTCCGCTTGACCAACAACAAGGTCCGATGCTCAAAGCGACAGGTCAATTCCTATCACTTGCTACTGGACTCGAGTCTCTCGTCGAGCGTTTAGAAGAGGTGCTCGAACGGACAGAGATTCGTCTTGAGACACCGCTTCGCTCCATTGAACGGGAAGAAGACGGGCGATATCGTCTCGAAACGGATCATGGTCCAGAATATGCCGATGATATTTTGTTGACGATTCCGCATCGCCAAGTCGTGTCCCTGTTACCAGATGCGACGCTTCCAGGGCTTGCGAACCTTTCAACACACTCGACGGCGACGGTCACGTTGATTTTCGATAAGGAAACGGCGTTACCGATTGATGGAACGGGATTCATCGTCAACCGTCGGGCGCCGTATTCAATTACAGCATGCACGGCGATTGATCAAAAGTGGAATCATGCAGCACCGAATCATACCGTGCTTCGTGCCTTCATCGGACGCCCCGGAAAAGATGCACTCGTTCGTGAATCAGACGAAGTGATTGAACGCGTCGTCTTAGAAGATCTTGAAAACATCTGTGGTCGTCCCTTGCAACCGGAACGTGTCGTCATCAGTCGTCTCTTAGACGGCTTACCGGCCTATACGGTAGGACATGCACAGCGGATTCAAGAAGTGCGAGAAATCGTCGCTTCTCACTATCCGCACATTCATTTAGCCGGACTCGCCTATGATGGTGTTGGATTGCCAGACTGTGTAGCGGGTGTCAAAGCGACGCTTGAACAAATGGCGTTACAACAACCGGAACCTTGTCCAGAATCATGACACACTTAAACCTTTTTGAAGCTAGCAGCGCTTCAAAAAGGTTTTTTTGTCTTCAGAAGAATGACACGGAAGGAAACGGGAATAAGAGACAGAGGAATCAAAATCGAAGAATACCGTTGAAGCGGGAGGGAATCGTATGGTGGAAGTATGGAGTACGTTCACGATCATCATCGTCTACGGATTGCTTATCATGAATATCTTGGCTGTCCTGACGGTTATTTTTCTCGAGCGGCGCGATATTGGTGCGACGTGGGCATGGGTATTCATCTTGTATTTCGTTCCGCTCGTTGGATTTCTCGTCTATCTGTTTTTCGGAAGACTGTTGAAAAAAACGAATTTTTATCGTGTCACGGATGAAGAACAACTGGAACAGGATAGACGGATTGCCTTACAGAAAAAAGAACTTGTAACGATGGGACGGCACCCGATGATTCAAAAGCATCGGGATATGATTCGGATGAACCTGATGTCGAACGGTTCGTTACTCAGTCTCTCCAATCAACTGCAGATTCTTTCGGATGGCGAGCAGAAGTTCAATCGGATGATTCAAGATATTCGCCAGGCTGAGCATGAAGTGAATATCCAGTACTACATCATTCAGAAAGACCGCCTCGGGTTAGCGTTGATCGATACATTAACCGATTGTGCCCGTCGAGGAATCAAAGTCCGTCTCTTGTATGATGCTGTCGGATCACGAAGTCTCAAACGGACGGATTTTAAGGATTTACTCGCACACGGAGGAGAAGTGTTTGCCTTTTTCCCGTCGACGATTGGATTCGTTAATTTTCGATTGAACAACCGCAATCACCGTAAATCTTGTATCATCGACGGTCGAATCGGCTATATTGGTGGCTTCAACGTTGGTACGGAATATCTCGGGATCGATGAAAAGTTCGGCTACTGGCGAGATACACATTTTCGCTTGGAAGGTGACGTCGTTCATGATCAACTCGACCGCTTTATTCTCGACTGGAACCAAGCAAGTGACGTCTATACGGAAAAATCTTTATTTTACTATGGAACGCATAGGATTCAGGATATATTACCGATGCAAATCGTCACATCGGGTCCGGATTCCCGTTCAGAGTATTTGAAGCTTGCCTTGATCAAGATGATCAACGAAGCAAAACGAACGATTTATATCCAATCGCCTTATTTCATTCCAGACACGAGTTATTTAGATGCATGTAAGGCAGCCCTTCTGTCCGGAGTGGAAGTCCGCATCATGATTCCGAACAAACCGGACCACCCATTTGTTTACTGGGCAACGACTGCTGCTGTAGGAGAGTTGTTATCGTACGGAGCTAAAGTCTACACGTATGAACCTGGATTTTTACACGCAAAGACAATCGTTGTTGATGGCGAGATTGCTTCAGTCGGGACGACGAATATCGATGCGCGAAGTTTTCGGTTGAACTTCGAAATGAATACGATTGTCTATGATCAGGCAGTAGCGATTGAACTAGAACGTCTTTTCCTCGCTGATTGTGAGGTATCAAAGCTCATGACGGTCGAGTCGTATGCTGCGCGTTCAAGAACAATCAAATTCAAGGAAAGTATTTCGCGTTTGTTGTCCCCGATTTTGTAAACCGCGTTTACGACCAGTCAAAATGTGAAAAATGGTATAGTGGTATGGAAATAGAAAAAGAGGAGAGTGAAGACGATGGCAAATCCAATCAAACTACTCGTATCAGACATGGACGGAACCGTTCTTTCGGGCAAGCAACGAATTGAACCGGAAACGATTCAGGCAATTGAAGCAGCACGCGAACAAGGTGTCGAGTTTGCAATCGCAACAGGACGTAACTACTTAAATGCAAAGGAATTAACGGATGCAGCAGGAATTCACTGTCCGATCATCGCGTCAAACGGAGCACGTGTGCTGACCGTCGATGGAGAAGAGTTAAGTGCGACGACATTGACGACGGAACAAGCGCAACAAATTTACGGCATCATCAGTCAATATGAAGTTTTCTTTGAGATGTTCTGTGATCAAGGACTCGTGACAGCACAGGGGGCGACAATCGACGCAGCTTATGATTCGCTGAAAGAGTTGAGTGAAGAAAGTGATCGGGCGAAACAAGTGCTTGATTTCTTCCACGATCGTTATTATGTCCACGAAGACGTCAAGATGATTGATGGATTCCGGTCGTACATCCGTAACCAAGCGGGGCAAGTATTTAAATTCATCTCATTCTCGTTTGATCAAGAATTAATGAAAAAGATCTGGCAGGAAATCGAGCAGAAGGTCGACGGTGTCTATGTCACGTCGTCAGGACACGATAATATCGAAGTCATGGCTGTTGGTGCCGATAAAGGTACTGCAGTTAAAATCCTCGCCGACCACCTTGGTGTTCCGATTGAACAGGTCGCCGTCATCGGTGATAACCTGAATGATCTTCCAATGTTTAAAGTTGCCGGCAAGGCGATTGCAATGGGGAATGGTCACGATGAGGCAAAAGCGATTGCCCACCATGTGACGAAAACTAACGATGAGCACGGCGTCGGATATGCGATTCAGCAGTTGGCGTCCCGCGCTTGGTAAGGGGGACGTTTCATGTTTAAGGCATTCAAGGAGTTCGCTTTTCGCGGAAATGTGATCGACTTAGCGGTCGGGGTCATTCTTGGTGCTGCCTTCAGTGGGATCATCAAATCACTTGTCGACAGTGTCTTCATGCCCTTGATCGGAATCATCATCGGTGGTATTGATGTCAAAGGCTTGTCAGTCATGGTCGGAAACGCGGAGTTACAGTATGGTCAGTTTCTTCAAGCAAGTATTGAATTCTTGTTGATCGCATTTGCTCTGTTCCTCTTCGTCAAGGGCATCACTTCGTTCCGAAAGAAAGAAGAAGTCGTCGAAGAAGAGGCAGCGCCAACGACAGAAGAAAAATTACTGACAGAAATTCGGGACGCCTTGGTTCGTCAGAATGAGTCATCAACTAAAAACTGATATATACCAAAAGCCTGTCTCACATTAGATGTGAAACAGGCTTTTTTGGCTCATAAAATTTCGAGTAACGCATTTTCAGAGCAGACTTGTAACGATAGCTGTTTTTTCATTCCTTGATCAAATGAAATTTCTAACACGTCGTCAACCAAGTGTAAAACGGTTCCGGGACCAAATGCCGTATGGGAGACGCGCATGTTCTCAGTGATCGGTAATGGAGGAACACTAGCTCGCGCTGCAACAGCAGGGCGCTGGCGCTCTACTTTTCGTTTTGCAGCGTTAGGCGTGACAAGACGATGAACGTCTTCGACGAATGGCGAGACATCAAACGATTTTGATTTAAATCGATAGGACAGGAGATGCAATTCGTGTCGCGCCCGTGTCATTCCAACGTAAAACAAGCGCGCTGCTTCTTCCATATCATCGAGTTGTCCATTCTTATAAGCTTTGATCGTATCAGCTGACGGTAGAATCCCTGCGACGAGATCGATCATGAAGACACGATCGAATTCGAGTCCTTTCGCACTGTGGAAGGTCGAGAGGGTGACCGCATTTTGATTTTTATTTTGTTTCGCATCACGCATTAACTGTTCAAGATGCGATATTCGTTCGCGAAAGGCAAGTAACGTCGGTACATCGCTTGCGATATTATCGATCGTATTCAATGTTTCGAGCAGATGATCGAGGCTAAAACCAAGACTCTCACTCATTTTCCGTAAATTCTTTTCGTATCCTAATTCATGACGAATGAGGGAAAGCGCAGCAGACGGACGAACGGTCTGAATGGAAGCAAACGTCCGTTTCATTTGCTGGAGTTGTTTCTTTTGATAGAACTTCATCTCAATTTTATTTATAAGCAGATCAAACAAAGACTCACCCGTACCGAACTGCTGCAATTGAGCCAGTTGCGCTTTTGAGATATACCCGGCGAATTTCGTATGGATGGTTGCTAGAATCTCGATATCTGTTGGATCTTGTGCGAATGTCATGAAATTTAAAATATCCTTCAAAATCCAATGACTGAAGAATTTATGATCAACATCCTTAATGTAGAAAGGGATATTTGCTTGATCTAACGCATTCATGACGTTGATGGAAGAAGCGTTGTTGCGATATAAGATGGCTACTTCACGATAATTTGTCTCTGTCCGTAACTGATTCAACAGATAGCGGGTCTGATCTTCATAAGTCGGTAGCGTCTCTAAGATGATTGGACGAACAGCAGCGTTCTCCGTGAACATCTGTTTCGGATAGCGTGCTTTATTGCGCTGAATGAATTGGTTCGCGACGGATACGATGTCTTGAGACGAACGATAATTTTGCTCCATATAAAGAATCGTCGCATTCGGATACGTATCCTTGAAATGAAGGATCTTCGAAGCATCTGCACCACGCCAACTGTACAGTGTTTGGTCATCATCCGCGACGACACATAGACGGTTGTGTGGTAAGGCTAACTTCTCGACCAATTGATGCTGGACGAGTGACGTATCCTGACTCTCATCCGTTAAAATATAGTCAAAGCGTCGCTGATAATGTTGCAACAGGCGACGGTCTTGCTCCAAAATCGTATTTGCATACGTCAACATATCATCAAAGTCGAGTAACGGATGTAAGGGATCACGCGACTTGAATTGTTCATATGCCACATAGATATCAGGGAAATGTTTGATCGTCGTCGGTACTGCCTTGATTTCCTTTAAAGACAGGAGACGGTTCTTGACGAAGGAAATCATCCGTAATAACTCATCCATCTGATCATCAGTAATGACACTCCGATTCATTTCCTGGAAAATACGCCGGAGTAACATGCGTTTATGTGGCGCATTCGGATGTTGTTGATCCATCGGTCCTTCGATGATCGTATAGGAGAGACGTTGCTGGGATGTATGATCCCGAACGACTTGAAATGCAAAACTATGGATCGTTGAAAAAGCTGCCGTTGTTCCGATTAGCTCATGGAATAAGTGATAAAATCGATCCGCCATCTCACGCGCTGCCGCTTTACTGAAGGTCAGCCCTAAAATACGATGTGGTTCGATCTTTTTTTGTAAAATCAAATAGGCAATCTTAAAATTAAGCGTCGTTGTTTTTCCAGAGCCGGGTGAGGCGAGTAACAGCAACGGACCATGGTCATGTTCGATTGCCTGTTGTTGAACAGGATTCAGTTGAATGCCGGTCAATCGCTCCATCTGTTCGAAAAAATCTTCATGCATGATACAGTTCACCTCGAGCGTATTAATTTCGCGTCCAATAATCGAACTTTCCCTAGTGTATCATTTTTAGTGTCAGGAGTGGATTACGGAAAGAAGAACCGTGGAATAAAGAGACAAGAACCTATTGGATGTTATGTAAGACGAGTACCCTAAAAGACTAGGCAAATGGACACAAAAACATTAAAATGGGAATAGATGTAAGAGAGTACTCTCTTGTCCTGTACAAAGAGGGAAGGCGGAATGAGAATGTCTGTAGTGAAATTACACATGTATACGAATGAACATTATGAACAATGTGATGCGTTCATTCTTCCAGAAGAACAAGTCCAGTTTACTTCTTTTCCGACGGATGTCGTCACAGATGCAGTTGCCCATCCAGATAAATTCCCGGTCGTCATCAAAAAAGACGATCTCGTCGTCGGATTTTTTATTCTCCATCTCAATCCCCCTAAAACACATCGAACACATGAACAAAGTGTCCTGTTACGTGCCTTTTCCATTGATGTACGCCATCAACACCAAGGATACGCGAAAGAGGCAATGATGCAGTTGCCAGAGTTTGTCCATCATCATTTTCCAGAAGTCACAGCGATCACACTGGCAGTCAATAAGAAGAATATTGCTGCAAAATCATTGTATTTCAAGACGGGATACGTCGATACGTTACAGTCCGTCATGGGTCCGATTGGGGAGCAACACATCCTTGCATTTGATTTAGAAAAAGAACTGCGATTGAAGCATTGAATTAAAAAAGCATTTTCCTGATTCTATTCAGGAAAATGCTTTTTGTTCATTTAAGATAAATCAAAAATGGATAGATGGGCAGTCGCTTCACCAGAGAAGGCGATCCCACGACTGGATGCTTTCGGGAAGATGCGTCCAGATGCAACGGCTTCTCCATCGTTCAGGAAAAGTTCAAATGAAGAACGATCTACGAACAAACGTAATGTATGCAAGTCTTTTGTAAGGACAGTCGACCGCGATGTACCAAATGTTTCAGCAGGGACTTCCGCGCCTGAACGGCTTCGATCGATCGTAAATTGACGTGATACAGCATCGTAGTGGAATACCGTCTCTTCTGTAGCATCTTGACGAATCGAGAAGCGGAACGAGTCGGACGACAGCTTCAAGTCTGTCATCATGAGTTCGAAAATCTCGGCTTCCGCAATCGTCACATCTTGCTCGAAAAGAATCGTTTCGTCAAACAGTGTCTCTTTTCGTAGCTGTGTCAGTTCACGGACAGGTCGTTGACGAAGTTGTCCCTGTTCGATCGTTAATTCACGTGGCAATGTCAAAGCATGTGCCCAGTTATAGATGTCAGAAGGATAACTAATATCCGGTAACCCCATCCAACCAACAAGAATCCGTCGACCATCTGCCGCTTCAGTTGTTTGTGGCGCGTAGAAGTCAAATCCGAAATCGAGTTCTTGGAATGATTCGTGTGTGAATGTTAAGTCGGGTAAAGCTAACGGTTCACCGATGAAATAACCGGACTGGAAGATATTTTGATAGTTCGTACCATCCGGTTCAATCCCTTGAGGACTAAAGAGGAGAACACCTTTTCCATCGAGTTCAAAATAATCAGGACATTCCCACATATAACCGAATGTTGGATTGTTCGTCTGTAATTCACCGAGGAATGTCCAGTGCTCTGCATCTTGAGACTGATAGATGACAGTACAACCCGTCAAGTCACTACGCTGCGCACCAATGATGCAGTACCAGCTGCCCGATGCATCTTGGAAGACTTTCGGATCACGAAAATGTTCCGTATATCCTTCAGGAACGCTTGGAATAGCAGGTGGTAAATGTTTTTCGATTCGTCCGTCGGAGCGAAGATGTCCGACGATTTGACTCGTATGGCGATTCCAATCGGCATCCCGTTTATTGCCGGTATACATGATGTGCACTTGATTATTTTTAATGAAGCCACTACCGGAATAAGCACCATGCGAATCGGGATCGTCATTCGGAATCAAGGCAGCTCCTTCATCGAACCAATGTACCAGATCTTTTGATGTCATGTGATACCAGTACTTCAGCCCATGAACAGGTCCGAGGGGGAACCATTGATAGAATAAATGATAGAGACCGTCGTGATAGACGAAGCCGTTCGGATCATTCAAAAGTCCGGTCGGAGGTTGAATATGGTAAGAAAATCGCCAAGGAGATGTTCGAACTTCTTCCTTCATCGCTTGGTAGACGCTCGGATCGACATCCGAGAGGGGACGGTATCGTGCTTCACGTGTCCATTGATTCATGTTGACAGCTCCTCGTTGAAAAATTATACGCTTCTCGTTCACCTTACGGAGGAGAGCTGCGCTTGTCAATCCTCCGTCCTGAATGGTCAATGAACGGACATACATCCTCTGCCGTTTTGCTTCGAACGATAGAGCGCTAAATCAGCGCGATGCATGACTTGTTCGAGTGATTCTCCTGTCACCTGTTCGGCGACTCCGATACTCATCCCGATGTGGACGGTTTGTTCTTCTAAGTGATACGGCATCGAGACGTGAGCGATCCATTGTTCACCTAAGTATCGTGCTTCTGTTAAGGATTGAGTCGTCAAGACGATGATGAACTCATCGCCGCCCAGACGAGCCACGAATCCACCCGGTGGAAGTAATTGTTCGAGACGTTGACTGACCTCAATCAGCAGGAGATCACCTAGGGCGTGACCATACGTATCATTGACTGCTTTAAAGCCGTCCAAATCAAGGCAAAGATAGATAGAATGCGTTTCTGCAGGCAATTGTTCGATGTATTGAGCGAGACCGTTGCGGTTCGCGAGACCCGTCAGGCTGTCGCGTTGTGACAAGCGTTCAAACGTCAGTTTCTCTTGTTCGGTATGTAGCAAGCGATGAATCAGTCGTTGTAAGGCATCCGTCAGTGTCTCGATTTCTCGGATTCCACGATGATTCGGGAGTGATTTTGAGGGATCATCCTGCATCTGTTGGGCGGCATGTGTGATTTTTAATAATGGTCGTGTCAATAACTTCGCTAACATCCATCCGAGTACGGCTGTAATGAGAGAGGCAATCAATCCGGCGATAAAAATCGTTTGACGTAAAGCGGAGGCATCAGCGAAGGCAATCGAAGTCGGTTGACGCACGAGAACCGTCCAACCTAATCCATCGTAATCCTTGTAACCTCGGCTTGTACTTTGACCAGAGACGAATTCTTTCCCTTGCCAGGAAGCGGTCGCAGAAGCATTCGACATCAGCGTTACGCTATCGGGTAATGTTTTACCGCTCCATCCGTTTGGTCCAAGCAAAATCGTCTTTCGATCTTGACTAATGATGAACACATCGACTTGTTGGAGAGAGGAAGTAGCACTCTGAAAGCTTTGTTCAATCGCTTTTGCCCATTCGAAACTGAGATGTGTTGCGAGGACACCAGAAAATCGACCCTGATCATATAAAGGTGTACTAATATCGACGAATTGGAGTGGCTCACCGCTTGGGTTTGGCAATAATTTTGCGAGTAGGACAGCTTCATGGACATCCCCGATGAATGGTTGTGATAAGGCTTGTTGGAAGACAGGGCGTTCCTTGATCGACGTTCCTTCGAGAATCTGGTTCGTTGACGCAACGACTTTACCTTCCGCATCTAAGCGACCAATCCAAGAAAAGTCAGGAATCTGTCGTTGTAACTCTTCGAGTGTCTGCCGTGTTTCTGCTTTTTGTTCTGTTTGTTGGATTGTTGATAAGGAACCTAGCAATTTTACTTCGGCATAACGTGACCACATGTAATGATCAAGCTTATCAGATAGTTGGTGAGCGGTCGTTGACAGATTCATCCCGACTTCCGATTGGAGTCGGTTTGTTGCATGTTGACTAATGAAAAAAGTTAATCCGAGCGTCATGCTAAAAAATAGCAGGGAAATCAATCCTGCCAATAAAACATCAAAGCGAAGTGAGGGTCTGGACATTGTGTGATACTCCATTCATGCATTTTCATTTGTTTTTACTTACATCATACACGTAGACGTCTACGAGTTGTTCACGATTCGAGAGACTCGTTCGCACGTAGTGGAAATCGTGTTTTTCCCAAAAGCGTAGGGCCCTTAAATTATCAGGTAAAACTGCGAGATGAATGTAAGATTCCTGACTTAGGAATTGATCACAAAAAGCGGATAGTAACCGACTGCTAGTTCCCGTTCCGTGCTGAGAAGCATCCAATAAGAATAGACCGATCCAAGGTGTACCGTCTTTCGGATGCTTCGGTAGGTAGTCAATCAGTAAGACAGGTTCTCCGTCCACATACCCAATCAGCGATACGGTATCTGGATTTAAATACTCTTCCTGTAAGGTCGAATCAGAGAGTGGAAGCACTCGTTCTTCTAAGAGCGCATATTCAGGAACGCTCGCATACAACGATTGAATGATCGGAAAATGTTCGCGTGTCACTTCTTTAAAAATAATCATCTAGCGGCTCCATTCTTTAGTTATTTTTCGCACGGAACTAATCGTATTGAGGAGTTTCATTTGGAATCGGATTACATATTTGTAAGGAATGGAACTTTTCCTTTAAAATCACGTACACTAATAGCATAGACAAAATATGAATGAGGAGGAAGAGCAGATGTTAAAGATTGAAAATATCTCAAAGCGTCTCGGGAAAGAGCAAATTTTAAAAGACGTCAGTTTTGAGGTATCGCCAGGAGAAGTGTTCGGCTTCCTCGGACCGAACGGAGCAGGGAAGACGACGACGATTCGCATCATTACGGGACTACTCGAGCAGGATGCAGGGAAAGTCACGGTCAATGGATTTGATGTCGTAGAAGAGCGTTCGAAAGCGTTGACGCAAATCGGAGCAATCGTTGAGAACCCAGCGTTTTATCCTTATCTGACAGGAAAACAAAACTTAGTTCATGCAAAAAACCTTATTCCAGGACTCGGCCAAGTTGATTATGATGCACTAGCACGACTCGTTGGTCTTGAAGGAAAGCTTTCAAAAAAAATCGGAGAGTACTCACTCGGAATGAAGCAACGACTCGGAATTGCTCGTGCCTTGCTACATAACCCGCGCGTCTTGATCTTAGATGAACCGACGAATGGTCTGGACCCATCCGGGATTGCGGAGCTTCGTGAATATTTACGTCAAATGGCGCGTGAGCAAGATATCGCGATTTTAATTTCAAGCCATATGTTGAGTGAGATGGAACAAATCAGTGATCGTTACGCGATCATCGATCAAGGTGTCATCAAGTCGGTCGAGTCCGTTCGTAATGAAACCGGAGCGAAAATCGCCCTTCGTGTTAATGCAGAAGCAATGACAGATGTACTGGATGCCCTTCGCGTCGCAAACTACCCATCAGAAGTACTCGAGAATAAAATCATTATCACCGCACCGGAAAATGAGTGTCCAGCTATCGCGCGACTCGTCGTACCGATTGCCGATTTACATGAATTGACCGTCAAACGCTTGACGCTCGAGGAACAATTCCTGCAAGTAACGAAAAAAGAGGGGGATTCACATGCTTTCGCTCATACAAAATGAATGGATGAAATGGTGGACGACTAAAAAAGCGAAGATCGTCTTAGCGCTATATGTCGTTATTGCAGTTGGTATTATCATCATTGCAAAGACGAATGATTTTGAGTTCACACGTTATGATTATTATTCATTAACGTTCCTTTTACTGACATCTCTATTAGGAATCATCACGATCGTCTTCACGGCAGAAGCCATCGGGAATGAAGTACGTTATGACACGATGAAACACTTATTAATGAGTCCGTATTCACGAATGACGATTTATTTCTCGAAACTGATCTTTTCGATCTTGATCATGTTGTTCCAATTCGTGTTCATCGCTGCGGTCGTCTACGCAGGCTCATTTGCGTTTTCAGAGGCAGGAGATCCGATTCTGTTCCGCGATACGATCGTCGAAGTTGTCAGTCCGATTTTTACAATATTCATGACGTTATTCTTCTCATTGTTGTTCCGTTCTGTTGGAATGATCATTGGCTTCACCGTACTAGCGCAGTTCTTTACGAGCATTGCGGGTAACTTACTGGTTGGTTTCAAACCAGCAATCGCTAAGTGGATCGTATTTATGCATTTAGACTGGTCAATGTATTTCAAGGATTCTATGACCTATGGTACAAGTGAAGCGATGGGAACAACTTTGACGTTCTCCGCCTTGTTCGTATTGGCTCATATCATCGTCTTGTTAGGTGCATCGATTCTTGTCTTCCAAAGAAAATCATATACGTAAATGAAAGAGCTGCTACTGATAGAAGAATTCATCTATCAATAGCAGCTCTTTTGCAGTATTCAAGAACTTGTTCGTTTAGGTGGACGTGCCGTAATCGGGAACAATCGCTGAAACCATTCGATCAACGGACCGTTCAATAAGAGGAAAATGAATGTTCCGACCCCGATACCGATCAGTTCGCGTTCAATTAGTGAAAAGAGGCAAGCAATCACAAAAGGAATACCGAGGCTGATCGTCGCCCCGAGCGATGTACTTTTAAAACGACTGATGAGTGACTTCATCAAGTAATCCGGTGGCATCAATACGAATCCGATTTGGAGATAGAGTGCGAGTCCAAGTGAAATCAATGGCATGCCGATCAACATGTACACGGCGCGCATCCAAAGTCCTTGTGGTGTGTAAATCAATTGATGGATGGATAAGAAGAAATCAATCGCGGCGCCGAAGAGGACGACGAGTGCAAAACTGAGGACGATCGTCCACCAACTGAATCGACTCCCAAGAGAAAGAGCTGCAATCAAAGCGAGCACATGTAAGACGATGATTGCTAGTCCGACGGTTAACGGTGAGATCGCCGCGACAGCTTCACTCGCTGAAGTCCAAGGTGCACTGCCGATTGAGGCGGTTACCATGAAGCTGTTGCCTAAGGCATTGATAAGAATTGAAAATAAATAGATGATGATCCGTTTTTGCTGACTCATTGACGTGCACAGACGGTAGGACTGCGCGTTCACCTCCTGAAAAGAAATCGTTTCGTTAAGCTATACCCTAATCGTAGCGCTCTTTTCACTTATTTTCATGAAAAGAGCATTGCCTATTCCTTATGTTTCACGACATACTTAGGACACATTACGAATCAGGGGGAGAACGTATGACATATTTTGGACAGAAGATCCTGCCTTCCGTTAGAAAATTAGAAGACTTTGAAAAAATGCTGAAGAGTCCGTATGAATATGGGGTCTTACTCGAAATGCACGTATCACGTCTGAAAGCAGTCTATGAAATGGCACATCGTTACGACAAAAAAATGTTTTTGCACATGGATCTCGTTCAAGGATTAAAAAATGATGAATATGCAACGGAATACGTCTGCCAAGAGTTGAAGCCGTATGGTGTCATTTCGACGAAAGCAAGCGTCATCTTGAAAGCACGTCAAAAAAAGGTCAAGACGATGCAACGCATGTTCTTACTCGATTCCAGTTCACTCGAAAAAAGTTATCAACTCATGGAACGGACGCAACCTGATTACATTGAAGTGTTGCCAGGGTTGATGCCGAAGTACATTCAAGAAGTGAAAGAAAAGACGGGTCGTCTTGTTTTTGCTGGAGGACTCATCGATACGGTCGAGGAAGTTGAACAAGCAATTGAAGCAGGGGCCTCAAGCATCACGACATCGAACAAGGATTTATGGCGGCATTTTGAACCGCGCTCTTAACCGGATTGTGATGAAAATCATTCGGATTGTTTGACAGCGTTTTCACTGGTTGTTATAGTGATATCAAGTTGATACAAAGTGACGGAGAAAAGGGAGATTCACGTGTGAGTTCTGCTTGAAGAAAATTCAAGCAGGAACTGACGTGGATCTCCTTTTTATGTTGCTTTTTTCACATAACCAAAAGGAGGAACACATATGTCACCCATTTTAGCGGAATTTTTAGGCACAGCTTTGCTTGTCGCACTTGGGAACGGTGTTGGTGCAGGCGTTAGTTTGACGAAATCGTTTGCGAAAGATGCAGGCTGGATCGTCATCACGTTTGCATGGGGGTTTGCCGTGGCGATTGCAGCGTATGCCGTCGGTCAATTCAGTGGAGCACACCTTAATCCAGCAGTAACGCTTGGTTTAGCCTTTGACGGTTCATTTGCATGGGCGGACGTACCAGGTTATATCGTCGCTCAAATTGCCGGCGGGATACTTGGTGCAAGTCTTGTTTTCGTCCATTACTTACCACACTGGGCGGAGACGAAAGACCCAGCAACGAAACTCGGCGTCTTTGCGACGTCACCCGCGATTCCACATACATTTGCCAATCTAATGAGTGAAATGATTGCGACATTCTTACTTGTCATCGGGTTGTTGTCGATCGGAGCGAATAAGTTCTCCGATGGTCTAAATCCATTGATCGTCGGTTTCTTGATCGTCAGCCTCGGTATGTCATTCGGAGGCACGACAGGATATGCGATGAATCCGGCGCGGGACCTTGGTCCACGTATCGCTCACTTTATCTTACCGATTCATGGAAAAGGATCATCGAACTGGGGATACTCATGGATTCCGGTTCTCGGACCAGTTCTCGGTGGAAGTCTTGGCGGATTGTTTTATCGTTCGGTCTTCACAGGAAAAGATACACCGGCTTTTTGGATTGTAGGACTTGTGACAATCGTCATATTAGGCTTATGCTATAGATTCGGTGTTCGTCCGAACAAAACAACGTCAGTGGAGTCAAAGTCAGCTTAACTTATTTAGATACAAAAGGATGGGGAAGAGATGGAGAACTACATTTTGTCATTGGATCAGGGAACGACGAGTACACGTGCGATCCTGTTTAATCGTGCCGGCGAGATCGTCCATTCAGCGCAACAGGAATTCACGCAGTATTTTCCGAAACCAGGTTGGGTCGAACACAACGCAAACGAGATTTGGGGAAGTGTCCTTGCTGTCGTGGCGACTTGTCTGACGGAGGCGAACGTAAAGCCATCGCAGATTGCTGGTATTGGAATCACGAATCAACGTGAAACAGCTGTCGTCTGGGAAAAAGAAACAGGGAAACCGATTCACAATGCAGTCGTATGGCAATCGAGACAAACGGCTGAAATCTGTGAAGCCCTTCGAGCAGCCGGTCATGCCGAGCTCTTCCGTGAGAAGACAGGTCTATTGATTGACGCTTATTTCTCTGGTACGAAAGTCAAATGGATTTTAGATCATGTCGAAGGAGCACGGGAACGTGCTGAACGTGGTGAACTGCTGTTCGGTACGATCGATACGTGGCTCATCTGGAAATTATCCGGCGGAAAAGCACATGTGACCGACTATTCGAATGCAAGTCGTACGTTGATGTATAACATTCATGAATTAAAATGGGATGACGAGTTACTCGATATCTTAGATGTACCAAAAGCCATGCTTCCGGAAGTACGACCATCTTCTGAAGTGTACGCAGAGACAGCAGGGTATCACTTCTTCGGAGAAGCGGTTCCGATTGCTGGAGCAGCGGGCGATCAGCAAGCAGCATTGTTTGGTCAAGCGTGTTTTGATACAGGAATGGCGAAGAACACATACGGTACAGGCTGCTTCATGTTGATGAACACAGGCGAAGAGGCTGTAAAATCAGATCACGGATTGTTGACGACGATCGCGTGGGGCGTCGATGGAAAAGTTGAGTATGCCTTAGAAGGAAGTATCTTCGTCGCAGGATCTGCGATTCAATGGTTACGTGACGGCTTACGTCTCATTGATGATGCCAAAGAATCAGAAGGATACGCTACACGCGTCACGTCTTCAGACGGTGTCTACGTCGTACCGGCATTCGTTGGTCTTGGCACACCTTACTGGGATTCAGACGTTCGTGGTGCCGTCTTCGGTTTGACACGTGGTACGGAAAAAGAACATTTCATCCGCGCGACACTTGAATCACTCGCTTATCAGACACGTGACGTCTTATCGGCGATGGAGCAAGATTCAGGGATTGAGATGAAAACACTTCGCGTTGACGGTGGAGCGGTTAAGAACGATTTCTTGATGCAATTCCAAGGTGATATCATTCAAGCACCAGTTGAGCGTCCGGAAATCAATGAAACGACGGCGTTAGGCGCAGCGTACCTTGCAGGTCTTGCTGTCGGATTCTTTGAGAACCGTGAACAGATCGCGACGCAATGGAAAAAAGAACGTCGCTTCGAGCCAAGCATGGCGAAAGAAGAGACGGATGCGCTCTATGGTGGATGGCAAAAAGCTGTTCAAGCTACGATGTTGTTCAAATGATGTGAGATATGTTATAGTAAGGTCAAGTTAATAAATCGGTCGGAGAATATGGAGAGACCACAGCAGCAGTTGACATAGTCAGCGTGTTTGTTGTGGTCTCTTTTTTTTCGAACCTAAACAGGAGGAACTATTCATGGCTAACCAACCATTCTCAAGCAAAAACCGTGCAGATGTCTACAATCGATTAACACGTGAAGAACTCGATCTACTCGTCGTAGGTGGCGGTATCACAGGTGCGGGGATCGCCCTCGATGCGGCGTCACGCGGTATGAAGATTGGCCTCGTCGAAATGCAGGATTTCGCGTCCGGTACGTCTAGTCGTTCAACGAAATTAGTCCATGGTGGTCTACGTTATTTAAAACAATTCGAAGTTCAAATGGTCGCGGAAGTCGGTAAAGAACGTGCGATCGTTTACGAAAACGGACCACATGTCACGACACCAGAGTGGATGTTGCTTCCGATGCATAAAGGTGGTACGTTCGGACCATTCAGTACGTCGATCGGTCTTCGTGTCTATGACTTCTTAGCAGGTGTTAAACGTTCTGAGTGGCGTTCGATGTTATCTGCGAAAGAAACATTGGCAAAAGAACCACTCGTCAAACAACAAGGTCTTAAAGGTGGCGGATACTACGTCGAGTACCGTACGGATGACGCCCGTCTAACAATCGAAGTCATGAAAGAAGCGGTTGAACACGGTGCACGTGTCGTCAACTATACAAAAGCAGAAGAAATCATCTATGATGCTGGGAAAGTCGTTGGCATGCGTGTGACGGATCTTTTGACAGGTGACGTGCATGAAATCCGTGCGAAAAAAGTCGTCAACGCGACAGGTCCATGGGTCGATGAATTACGTGAAAAAGATGGCTCTAAAGTCGGGAAACAACTTCGTTTGACAAAAGGTGTCCACGTCGTCATCGATCAATCGAAATTCCCACTCAAACAAGCGGTCTACTTCGATACACCAGACGGTCGGATGATCTTCGCGATTCCACGTGATGGAAAAGCATACGTGGGTACGACAGATACGTTCTTCGATAAAGATACAGCACATCCGAAGTTCACAGTCGAAGACCAAGACTACGTCCTAGACGCGATTCACTATATGTTCCCAGAGGTTAAAGTGACAGCGGAAGACGTAGAATCAAGCTGGGCTGGTGTACGTCCATTGATTTATGAAGAAGGAAAAGATCCTTCTGAAATTTCTCGTAAAGATGAAGTTTGGCAATCTGAGTCAGGTCTCATCACGATTGCTGGTGGGAAATTGACTGGATACCGTAAAATGGGCGAGCACGTCGTTGATCTCGTCGCTAAACTTTTGAAAAAAGAAGAAAACGTCGCATACGCACGTTGCTCGACAAAAAACATGCCAATGTCTGGTGGACACGTCGGCGGAGCAAAAGGATTTGCTGAATTCCTTAAAGCTCAAACAGCAACGAATGGTCTAACGACAGAAGAAGTTCAATTCCTTGCAAAACGCTACGGTTCGAACTTACCGAAAGTACTTGAATATGCAGCAGCATACGATGCGGCAACGACAGCTCTTCCACGTTCTGTCTATGCACAACTCCACTACAGCATCGAACATGAAATGGTCGCTCGTCCAATCGACTTCTTCATCCGTCGTACAGGTGCTGTCTTCTTCGACATCGCGTGGGCTCGTGCTCACAAAGACGCGGTCATCGAAGAGATGAAAACTGTCTTGAACTGGACTGCAGAACAAACAGCTGCTTACACGAAAGAACTCGATATCGAAATCGAAGATGCAGCGCATGCACTCGTGACAGAATAAGTTTTAAAATGGTAAAGAACCAAGATGCAATGTCTTGGTTCTTTTTTGTATGAAGTCAAGGAGGTCTTGGGCGGAAAGATTGCAACTCTGCCTAGAGGCGACTATGCTTAAAGTATGATATCGCACAAAAAGGAGAGAACACAGATGAAAGTAGAAGTATGGTCGGATTATGCATGTCCGTTTTGTTATATTGGGAAGCGTCGCCTAGAACAAGCGATTGCGAATGAAAAGTTGGATGTCGAGGTCGAATTTAAAAGCTTTGAACTCGATCCAGATGCACCAGCAGTACCAACGCAAGGATTATACGAAATTCTTGCTTCAAAATATGGAACGACTCTCGAGCAAGCACGGAATATGTCGCAAGGTGTCGTTGATACGGCACGTCAGGAAGGCTTGCACTATGAGATGGATCGTGTCATCCCAGCCAATACATTCGAGGCTCATCGCCTGACTCAATTCGCTAAAAAACATGGTAAGATGAATGCAGTATCAGAAGCCTTGTTCACAGCGTATTTCATGAATGGAGAAGATTTAAATGACCCAACCATTCTGACACGGATTGCAGTAGATGCTGGACTTGCTGAAGCAGACGTCACAGCGTTTCTCGCTTCAGAAGAACTGGCGACAGATGTTCGAGAAGAAGAAGCAATGGCGCAACAACTCGGTGTTCGTGGTGTACCGTTCTTCGTCTTCGACCGGAAATATGCCATTTCAGGCGCACAACCAGTAGAGGCATTCGAACAAGTCTTCGCGAAAATTCGCCAAGAACAAACACTTGAAGTCATCGCTGAAGGTGACGCATGTGGTGTTGACGGCTGTAACTGATCAATTATGATTCCATCACAAAGGAGCACGAAACCCTTATGAAATTCATCTTCCATCCTGAGATTCGCGATGCGCGAATCAATCTCGCTGTTGAAGAATTCATCTTGAACAACCTGAACGTCAATGAAGAAGACTACTTCTTGTTTTATATCAACGGTCCGTCGATCATCGTCGGAAAAAACCAGAACACGAACGAAGAAGTCAATCTGAAGTATGTTGAGGAAAACGGCATCCACGTCGTCCGTCGTCTTTCCGGTGGTGGCGCTGTGTATCATGACGAAGGAAACTTGAACTTCAGTTTCTTGACGAAAGATGACGGAGATTCGTTTAACAACTATAAAAAGTTCACGGAGCCGGTTGTACAAGCGTTGCATAAACTCGGTGTCGAAGCGGAGTTATCCGGACGAAACGATATTCATGTCGGAAGCCGGAAAATCAGTGGGAATGCCCAGTTCACGACTAAAGGGCGGATGTTTAGTCACGGGACACTGATGCTCGATTCAAACATTGAAGAAGTCGTCAATGCGCTTGTCGTCAGTGAAGAGAAGATGCGCTCTAAAGGCATTAAATCAGTCCGGAGCCGTGTCGCGAATATTTCGGAATTTCTGTCAGAACCATTGACGATGGAACAATTCGTCGATCATCTCCTTGCTTCGATCTATGAAGGGAAAGAGATTGAACGGTATATCTTAACAGAAGAGGACTGGGATAAAGTACGTGCCATCTCGGCAGAACGTTATGGCAACTGGGAGTGGAATTTCGGAAAATCGCCGAAATTCGATGTCATTCATAAAAAACGTTTCCCGATCGGGACGATTGATTTCCGATTGAACGTTAAAAAAGGCATCATTGAAGAAGCGAAGATCTACGGCGACTTCTTTGGTGTCGAAGATGCGGAAGAAATCGCACGGGCGCTCGAAGGTTCACGTTATGACCGTGCGTCTCTTCGCGAAGTGCTCGGTCGATATGAATTGAAAAAATATTTCGGGGCTGTCGAACTTGATGAGGTCCTAGACGTTTTAGCGTAAGTCTTTATGGGAAAACTCCTTCTATCAACTGCATAGGGGGAGTTTTTTTCATGGGCTATAATAAAGATAATTTTTTAGAAGGTTCGTTGACGGACTTTATTGATTTTGAACGGATTTCAGAAGGGTTACCAAAAACGGAGGATCAACAACCGTTACCATATTATGAACGTTATGATTATAAGGCAGCAGGTAAACTGGAAGGAAAAGTAGCAATCGTTACAGGCGGAAACTCTGGGATTGGACGCGCTGTCTCGATTGCTTATGTCCGGGAAGGTGCAAAAGTCGTCATCGCTTTCTACGGTGATCAAGAGGGCGCGGAAGAAACAAAAGCACGTCTCGAGGAACTAGGAGGCGAAGTCCTGCTCTCTCAAGGGGATATCGGAGATGCGGAGTACTGTGAAACACTCGTCCAAAAAACAATCGATCGTTTTGGTCGCCTAGATATCGTCGTCAATAATGCGAGCATGCAAAAACCTGAAGATAGTCTGAAGGACATTACGGACGAGTCGATGGAAAAGACGTTCAAGACGAATATCTTCGGAATGATGCGTCTTGCACGTGCCGCGCTACCGCACCTTTCACTCGGTTCTGCCATCATCAATACAACATCGTCGACGGCATACGAAGGGAACGCGCTTTTAATTGACTATTCTGCGACGAAGGGAGCCATCGTCAGCTTCACGCGGAGTCTTTCAATGAACTTAGCGAAAGAAGGAATTCGTGTTAATGCCGTCGCACCAGGCCCAATCTGGACGCCGCTCATCACAGAAACGTTCCCACATGAATCGGTCAAGACATTCGGGAAGAATACACCGATGGATCGTCCGGGACAGCCAGCTGAAATGGCATCGGCATATGTCTTCTTAGCGTGTAATGATTCAAGTTATATGACAGGACAAGTTCTTCATTTAAACGGTGGCGTCATCGTCAACGGTTAAAAAGAAACTCGGTGAAAACGTTTCCAAAAAGTGTTACACTATCCATACGGTCGCTTTTGACTACGTATGGATTTTTTTTACGCAAAAAATGAATAGTCATTCATTCGAAAGGGGAATTTTGCTCATGCTAGGATTGATTCAATCCGTCGAAGAAACCGCTCGAACACATCCGGACTCAACCGCGTATGTGTTTGAGGACACGCAAGTCAGCTATCGTGAGTTCGTCGAGAAGTTTCACCGGGCAGCCGGTGCGCTTGAAGCGAACGGAATCCGAAAAGGCGATCATGTCGCGCTGATCTTAGGGAATAGCCCAGCATTCCTAGTGGCATATTACGCCATCATGAAACAAGGGGCAATCGCGATTCCAATCAACCCTACATATACACCGGATGAGATCGGGTATATCCTGATGAACGGTGATGTGAAGGGGATTTTAGGCATTGCGCCGCTCGTCGAAGCTGCAAAAGATCGTCTCGTGCATTTACCGAATCTCAAGATTGTTGTCTCTGTTCCTTACGCGGATCAAGAAGGACCGAACGAAACACATCAACAAGTGACGTTCATCACGCTCGATCGTTGGCTCGAAATCGAACATCCCTTGACAGAAGTGACGAATGAACTGGACGACATCGCTGTCATTCTCTATACGAGTGGAACGACAGGAAAACCAAAAGGTGCGATGTTATCCCACCGTAATCTGACATCAAATGCGCGCTCGATTGGAGATTATCTACATGTATCTAGTAGCGATCGAACACTTGCTGTGTTACCGATGTTCCATGTCTTTTGTTTGACGGTCGTCGTCAATGCTTCACTCGCACATGGAGCGTCAATCATCATTGCTTCACGTTTTTCACCACAGGAGACGTTCGAGTTAGCGAAAAAAGAACAGGTGACAATCTTCGCGGGAGTGCCAACGATGTATAATTTCTTACTTCAAACCGTGAAGGCCCATCCAGAATATGCGACCTATTTTGAATCAACACGTTTGTTCGTCTCAGGGGGAGCGAGTCTTCCAGTGCCGCTTCTTGAAGCGTTTGATCGGACATTCCAGTGTCATATCCTCGAAGGATACGGTTTATCGGAAGCCTCACCTGTTACTTGTTTTAACCCAGTCAATGGTATTCAGAAACCAGGATCGATTGGTACGTCGATCGTCGATGTTGAAAACAAAGTCGTTGATGAACTTGGACAGGAATTACCAGATGGTCAAGTCGGAGAATTGATCGTTCGGGGACCAAACGTCATGACGGGTTATTACAAGATGCCGGAAGAGTCGCAAGCGACGTTACGCGATGGCTGGCTGTATACGGGTGATTTAGCTCGTCGAGATGAAGACGGGTATTTCTATATCGTCGATCGCAAAAAAGATATGATCATCGTCGGTGGTTACAATGTCTACCCGCGTGAAGTCGAAGAAGTCCTTTACCAACATCCGAACGTCATTGAAGCCGCCGTCATCGGCATACCGGATGAGGAGATGGGCGAAGCCGTCAAAGCATTCGTTGTTGCTCGTGAAACGATGACGGAAGAGGAAACGCAGGCATTCTGTGCTACATCACTCGCGAAATATAAATGTCCGACACAGATTGAGTTCATTGATCAATTACCTCGTAATACGACCGGGAAGATTTTACGGACCGTGTTGAAGAAACAACCGACGAATTCATGACTGTCTCAAGAACTTCAGGTTTCTGAAGTTCTTTTTCTGTGCATAGACAAGAAGGAGGGGATACGAATGAATATCGCATTGATTGCACATGATGAGAAAAAGGATGAGATGATGGGCTTTACACGGGCTTACGCCGCATTCTTTAAGAAAAATACATTATACGCGACAGGAACGACCGGACAACGGATCATGGAAGCAACCGATCTGCACGTCCATCGCTGTAAGTCAGGTCCACTCGGCGGGGATCAGGAAATCGGAGCGCTTGTAGCACAAGGAAAAATCGATATCGTGATTTTTTTACGGGATCCACTGACGGCGCAACCACATGAACCGGACGTCTCGGCACTCATTCGATTATGCGACGTATACGATCTGCCGCTTGCGACGAATGTTGGAACTGCTGAAATTTTAATCAATGGACTCGAACAAGGTCAATTTGATTGGAAAGAAATTATCCGAAAACGTCATGAATTGGAACAACAAAAGTTTTTAGACGATTAATTTCATGAGAACGCTTCTCATTTTCGTTTGAGCATGCTATAGTCAGTTTGAGGATGATACTGATTATCAATTGCGATGGAAAAGGTGGCGAAGAAAATGGAGATTCTATTAATGACGGGTGTAACGGTATTGCTAGGAGGCGGCGTTGGATTTTTGACGCACGTCGTAAAAATGGAACGTCGTCAACAGGCAACACCTGTGACTTCAAAGAACGAGCAAGTAGCGTATCCAGCGCTCCGTCTCGTCAAATAATAGAAAATTTATGACTTCGCCTTTCTTTTCTTTTGAAAAGAAAGGTTTTTTTGAATTATTATCCACTCTCCCATAATTTTGCGGAATTCCTTTGATACACTGAAACAAAGCACATTAGTCGAGGAGTGAGAGCCATGCATACAATCTATTTAGTTGATGATGAAGTGAACTTGAATCGTGTACTCGTGAAATATTTGGAGCAAGAAGGATGGCAGGTGAAATCCTTTACGTCTGGTGAGGCAGCAGCCTCTGCCATCGTTGAAAAGCCTGACTTATGGATTTTAGACATCATGCTACCGGATATGGATGGTTTTCAATTGATTAAGCGGATCAAGGCACATGATGAGACGACACCTGTCATCTTCATCTCGGCTCGTGATGAGGACATCGATAAAATCATTGGTCTTGAGATGGGGTCGGACGATTACATCGCAAAACCGTTCCTTCCGCGAGAACTCGTCATCCGCGTCAAAAAGATATTGGCACGAACGTATGCGACACCAAAAAGTGGTGTCATCCAATACGGTGATTATATGATTTATCCAGAGAAACGAATCATCGAAGAGAATGGTCAAGAAATCGATTTGACGTCGAAAGAATACGATCTATTGATTTTATTCGCCACACAAATTGGGACGCCGATGTCACGCGAGCAGATTCTCGTCAGCGTCTGGGGTGACGATTATTTCGGTTCAGACCGAGTCGTCGATGATCTCGTTCGTCGCGTCCGTAAAAAATTATCGAAGCTTGAGCTCGAAACGATTTACGGTATCGGTTATCGCTTGGTGTCTGCATGAAAAACCGCAGTCTTGGATTCCAGATTTGGGCGATGTTTCTGCTCGTCATCGTCACGCTTTCTGCGGTCATTCTCTTGGTCATCCGGTCATCGATCGGAAATTTCATCGATGAACAGGTCTATGCGACACTTGAGAATAGCGAAGTCTTCTTCTCGAAGGACGCTTCCGTCATCGAGATGCTTCAAGATAATCCGATTGAATTCGACCGCCGGAAACAGGAGTCCCGTTCTGTGAATATCCTACTTCTTTCTAAAAACGGGAAGCTCTATTACGGTGGAGCGCCACAACAGCTGATCAATCAGATGTACCGTGATGCGATTGATCAAAAAACAGTTACGGCAAAGTATACGACGCGTCTTGATAAAGAAGATGTCTACTACAGTATTCGAAAAATCGAGGATAGTGGTGAAACGTACTATCGTGTCTCCTATGTTTGGGATGCGTATCGACAAGAACTGATTACGCAGTTATTCTCGAAAATCGGATTCGTCGTCATCATCGGAAGTATCTTTACGCTATTCATTGCGTTTTGGTTAGCACGACGTTTGACACAACCACTCGTTGAAATCGAGGGAGCGGTCGGTAAAATCGCGGCTCAAAAATGGGATACACCACTTCCGCTTGACCGCGGGGATGAAATCGGACGACTCGCACGATCCGTCGATGCGATGCGGATGGATCTTGAAAAGCAGGATAAGGCACAAAAATCATTACTTCAAAACATCTCCCATGATTTGAAAACGCCAATCATGGTTATTCGAAGTTATGCCCAGTCCATCTCAGACGGGATTTATCCAGATGGTGATTTGACCGGATCCGTATCCGTCATTGATGAAGAGGCGGAGCGGTTAGAGAAAAAAGTCGCGGCTCTACTTTATGTCACGAAGCTCGACTATTTCGAGCTCGATCGTTCGACCTGGGACAATGTTGACATCGACCGGATGGTGCATCTGTTGAAAAATCGCTTTTCTGGAACGAAGTCACTGGAATGGCATGTCAGCGGAGAAGCAGGAATTGTTCTTGGTGAAGGAGAGCAGTTACGTGTTGCGCTCGAAAATGTCATGGATAATGCGATTCGTTATGCCGAAACACGAATCGATATCCGATTGTCCGGAACAGCGGATCAGGTTCATATCGAAATCGAAAATGATGGACCACCGCTTGACGCCTCCTCGCCACTGTTCCATCAATTCTCACGTGGCAAGGAAGGGAAGTTTGGGCTTGGTCTCTATATCGTCAAACGGATCGTCGAGCGTCATGATGGAACGGTCGCAATCGAAAATCGCTCTGCGGGAAATGGAGTCGGAAAAGTTTGTGTGATTTTTAATTTCCCTCGTCATTTCATTGAGCAAGAGGAAAAAAATCCGAAAGAATTTTAAAAACGGGATCTTAGGATCTCGTTTTTTTCATTAGGAAATAATCGTTACGTTCATGCAAAGTAAAAGGAAGTTTGATATAACCAATATAATCCAGGAAGGGAGCGAAGGAGATGTCATACCCAATCACGGAAGAAACGTTAGCCTTGATCCCGCGATACGGTCAATACGGTGAACCCCAGACACTCGTCATCAAGGAGCATTCTGAAAGCATTTTAGACGGTCATCCCATTAAGTTGATTGAAGAATCCTGTTTGTATTTTGGTTCGTCGATGCGTGGAAGAATTGAAGCAGCGCGGCATATTCTTGGTCCGAACCGAAAGACACCTGTTTTAGTGGATTGGCAAGCACAAACGATTTTCTTTCCGACGACCGCAAAAGAAAAGGCGGAATGTATTTGGATTAATTTTAAACAGATGAAGACTGTCCAGAAAAAATCGGGTAAAGTACAAGTCGAATTTCAGACAGGGCAATGTATCGATACCGATGCATCTGCGTACAGCATCGAGCGACAACGGATTAAAACGCTGGAACTGGCGTATGAAATGCAACGTCGTTTTCAGTTACCGGAGTTTAAGAATCGGTGAAAAGTGGAAACACATAACAGGAATCTTACTTACGTAAGGAGAAACAGTAGAGAGAGAAATCATAGGGAGGTGAAGCGGTAACTTTTACCGCGACACGATGAATGAATCATACGAATGGTTAAATCGCCGAAAATTACAGCCTGGATTTGGTGCGACTGGAGGCAGACGTTTTATCAGTTCCCGCATCGTACGTCCGGAAAATACACCGGGTAAACGAATCAAAGGAATTAAAAGGGCACGACAATTAGTCGTCGATGATGCTGGAAATCGCCGTTGGGTCACGAAACGCATCGTCGTGACGGATGCTGCGAAACACGTCACGATGAACCGTCGGACATCTATCGCCTTGAAGGAGACGAATGAGTCGCGCCTTGAGCAAGTCAAACAAAAACTAGCATCTAACAAAAAGGTCTTATTACCGATCTTGGCGGCAACAGGGATCGCTGTCGCAGGTGGCGTTCTTGCTTATGTTCTTCGTCGGAAGAAAAAACAATCTGATCAATAAAAAATAAGCCGTTCTCCAATCGGAGGATGGCTTATTTCATGCATTATAAGAATCGTTTTCGTAAAGAAGTCGAGAGTGCTTTGTCTGCGATTTCTTCTAGTTCCGTCAAGTTTGTCGGATCAAAGCTATCATTGTAGAAACGACCTACGAAGTCGACACGATCGTAATCGAGTTCCTTGAAAATCAAGTGTTTATGGTCGTCATAAAAAACGACACGATAGTAATCAGATCCACGTTCAAGTGTTACGAGACCTTTGATATGATCCAATTTTTTTTGTTCTTCGGTTTGCTCTTCCTCGAGCGTGTCATCCTCGTTCGTCGATGCTTCTGCTTGCTCGATCGCATTCTTTACGAGTTCAGGTCGTTGTTCTTGTTCTTCCGTCATGTTTTATCGCCTCCAATTATTATTTTACATGGAAATGGACAGATGAGAAAGAAAAATCCCTCAGTCCATCTGGTGTGCTTCACAAACGCGTAGTACATTCATCGCGCCAATTCGTAATCGCTCGAGTAGTTGGAGTCGTGCTTCTTCATTTGGAATCGTATCAAGAGAAGCTACTTCCATCAGTTCCAACCAACGGATGGCATGTTCTTTTTGAATCGGTAATAACCGGTGAATCATCGCTAAACTCGCCGGCGGTTGATCCGGGTCGCGCGGTCCTCCTGTCAATTGGGTCAAGAAGACGAGTTGTGCCTGTTCGACACGTTGTCGATCTTCAGGGAATAACGGTCGCAACAGTGAATCATGGTAGACTTGATGATAGAACGAGCGAACCAAGGATGTGAGTATATGCTCGCCTCCGATGGTTTCGTAAAGTGACAAGAAGCATCACCTGCCTTACATAGGATGTGTCCTGATTATAGCAAATTTATACTTAGAAGGCATGCGCCAAAAACAGTACATTTGTTCTTGTTTGTGAGATACTGATAGTAAAGAAAAACGAGGAGGAGGTTTTCTTGATGAACCATATGCATATTGGTCGTGCCGGTAGTGGGAAAACGACACAATTGATCGAGCGCGTCATACAAGAACTCGAGCAACGACCGCTAGGGGAGAAGATGTATTTCATCGTTCCGGATCAGATGTCATTTGAAATGGAGCGGCGGATTGCGACAGATGACCGGATAGCAGGTCTTGTTCGTCTTGAGGTCATGAGTCTACGGCGCTTTGCGTTTCATATCTTACGCGATTACGGGAATCAAGCGATTCCATTTCTCGATGAGACGGGGACACAGCTATTACTGCGACAGGTCGTCGAGGAATCAGAAGACGAACTGAAGATTTTTAAACGAACTAAAAACATGCCAGGATTTTTCCAAGGACTTGATGAGCTCATCGCGTCGTTTAAACGCTCGTTGATTGAACCAGACATGTTGCGTCAAGTGAGTGATCGTTCTCTCGAACGGTCACCGAAATTGAACGATCTTGCTTTGATTTATGAGCGCTTTACGGAACGCATCGTCGATAAAGCACTCCATGCGGACGATTACTATACGACGTTACTTGAATTACTTCCAAAAGCACGACTGGATCAAGCGACGATCATCGTCGACGGATTTTATGAATTTTCGCTTCAGGAACAACAAGTACTGCTCGCCTTGATGCAACAAGTGGCTGAAATGCATATTAGTTTTACGATGGACCCAACGGATCCTTATGCGAAACAAACCTCTTTTGGTGTGTCTCAGCGATGCTACATGCAGTTGATCGGTCAGATGCAGGAGCTGTCGATTCCATACGAAGAAATCTTGTACGATCAACCAATCAAGTTTCAATCAGAAGGGCTACGACATTTGGAGCAGGCCTTGTTGAAGCCGGGATATCCCGCTGTCGATCATGACGTTGACGGCTTTCAGATGACAGCTGCAGTTAACCGTCAAGTCGAAGCAGAATCAGCCGTGCGTAAAGCGATTCAACTCGTTCGACAAAAAGGGTATCGTTTTCATGAAATGGCATTCGTCGTGCGACATCTAGAGCCGTATGCGGATCACTTGGAACGAGCCTTCCACATGTACGATGTTCCGTATTTCTTGGATCAACGTGAGTCGATGGTTCATCATCCGCTCATTGACTTGATTCAATCTGCTTTAGACATCGTGACGTCGGGTTATCGGGAAGAAACAGTCTTTCGTTTACTGAAGACGGAGCTCTTGCCGATTCCAGCAGAAGATGCGCGTCTAGCGCTCGATCGTTTCGAGACGTTCGTGCTCGAACGCGGCATCAAAGGATCGATGTGGCAACAACCATGGCAATTAAAGCGACGCCTAGCGGAGGAAGTTCGCTTAACGGAAGAAGAGCTTGCGCAAGAAGAAGAACTGAACGATTTACGAACCTTCGTCGTCGACTTGATTGAACCATTGCACCGTCGGTTGAAGCAGGCAAAGACGATGAGCGCGTATACGAAAGGTCTTTATCAATTCCTTGAAGAACAAAAAATTGCAGAACGTTTAATGGAATGGCGTAAGCAGGCACTAGAGCAGGATCAGTTACTTGTTGCCCGGGAACACGATCAAGTGTACGAAGCGATACTCCATCTATTCGAACAGCTAGAAGCTGCTGCGCCTGAGCATACCTTGTCGACGGAACTGTTTGTTCAGATGGTCGAGACAGGACTTGAGAGCCTTCGTTTTGCACTTGTTCCTCCATCGCTTGATCAAGTTATCGCGACGGACTATGTCCGTGGACGATTACAACGAGTGAAAGTCGTCTTTTTACTGGGAGTGAATGATGGTCTGATTCCGTTCGTTCAAGATCAATCAAAGTTACTGTCCGAAAATGATCATGACTTTTTACATGAACATGGTATTCCGGTTGGGAAAGCGTCTCTTGATGTGTTTGATGATGAGCTGTTTTACCTGTATCAAGGGATGATGGCTCCAAGTGAAGCATTGTATGTTAGTTACGCACTTGTCGATGAAGAAGGAAAGGCGCTTCAGCCGGCAGCGATCACAAAACAATTAAAGCGACAACTGTTGCTCGATCGTCCGATCAAAACACACTTTGCAGAAGCTGGGGAACACGCACCGCAAGAACAACTTGATTTTGTGACGAGTCCAGATCGCGCGGCAGCAGCGACAGCGATTGAACTCCGGCGTCTTCAACGACGTTATCCGATTCAGCCGATTTGGTTCGAAGTGTACAATACGCTTCTCGAAAATGGACAGGGACGTGAACGGATGGGGTTATTCTCGAGTGCCTTGTTCTATCAAAATCAAGCGGAAGCCTTGCCGGAAGGGTTGGCGCATCGTTTATATGGTGATTCACTGCAAGCGAGCGTTTCGCGTTTTGAGACCTATAACGCCTGCTCGTATAAGCATTTTGCCCGATACGGACTTCGCTTACGCGAGCGAAAGCTTTATAAATTTGAAGCACCAGACATCGGAAATCTGTTCCACGGTGCATTAAATGATCTGTCGCTCAGTATTAAAGCTTCCGGACGACACTGGCGAGAGCTCGATGGCGAGACGTGCGGGACACTTGCGAAGGAAGCTGTCGAAAAGGTGACACCGGAAATTCAGAATGCGATTTTGATGAGTTCGAGTCGGTTCGGGTATATCAAGAAAAAATTGACGGATGTCGTGGAGCAAACAGCTAAAATGCTTGTTGAACAAGCAAAGCGAACAGATTTTGAACCCGACTTATTTGAAATCAGTTTTGGGAACGCGACGTTCCCACCATTACGCTTTACATTGCCGGATGGAACAGAAATTGAATTCACGGGTCGCATCGACCGGATTGATCAGGCGACGATTGGTGATCAGCTATACGTTCGAATCATTGATTATAAATCAAGTGCTCGAGGACTTGATTTTGCGGAAATCTATTATGGGCTTGCGATTCAGATGTTGTTGTATTTGAAGACGGTCGTGGAACAGTCGGAGCTGCTTTATCAACAGCAGGCAAAACCAGCTGGTGCGTTATATTTCCACGTCAAAAACCCCATGTTGCGGGGCGATTTATCGGCTGACGAAGAAGAACGCAACCGACTGTTACTCGAGTCCTATCAAATGCAAGGCGTCATCCTCGAGAATGACGAAGTACTACGAGCGATGGATCATATTGCGTACGATGAACGAAAAAAATCACCGCTTGTCAAAGTGACATTCACGAAAAACGGACTGCATAAGACGCAGACGAAAGGTGTCGTACAGGAGGAAGATTTATCAGCGCTGATGGATCATGCATGGGAGTCACTAAAAGACAGCAGTCAAGAAATCTACGATGGGGATATCGCTATCAATCCATTTGATTATCAAGAGCGGACTCCGTGTAGTTTTTGTGAGTATCGTTCAGTCTGTCAGTTCGATGAATCGCTTGGGAATCAGTATCGCCCATTAAAGCCGATGTCTGAAAAAGAGGTACTGGAACGGTTGAAGGAGGAAGAAGAATGAGCGTGCGTTGGACGGAAGAACAACAACAAGCCATTTCAGCTAGAGGTGGACATATCCTAGTCTCAGCGGCAGCTGGATCAGGGAAGACAGCCGTCCTCGTCGAACGGCTGACGCAACGATTGATTGATCCCAAAGATGAGTTGTCGGCAGATCGAATTCTAGTTGCTACCTTTACGAATGCGGCAGCACGTGAGATGAAGACGCGGGTCATCGAGGTCATGGATCAGCGCATCAAAGAGGCACCGGACGATTTGTATTTGAAAAAACAGCGTCAATTGATGAACCGGGCACAAATTACGACGATTCATTCGTTCTGTTTGTCGATTCTCCGCGAGAATTATTACCGGATTGGTCTGGATCCTGCGTTTCGAATTGCCGATGAATCTGAATTACTGTTATTACAAGACGATGTCTTAGAAGCGGTCTTTGAGTCCTTTTATGCTTCTGAGGACCCGGGATTCTATGATTTGATTGATAGTTATACGTCAGATCGGGATGATCAAGCGATGCTGACACTGATTTCGAATCTCTATCGATTTTCCCGTTCCTTACCAGATCCGGAAGCCTTTTATGCACATTTAATCAGTCAGTACGATCAGCCGATTGACCCGGATGATTCTCCACTTATGCAACGACTAGTCGAATTAGAGTGGGAAAGTCTCTCAAATGTATTGGGACGTTACCGAGAACTTGCTTTTGAGCTGGAGCAGTCTGGTTATGCGGAAATGGGAAACATGATGCGACAGGACATTGCTCCTTTTACCTCACTTGAGACGTCAGCACGCCAATGGTCGATGGTTGCGCTTGCTTTTCAAGCAGTAGAGTTCGGTCGCTGGAAGAGTCCACGCGGGGATGAAGGAATCAAACCGTTTCAAGCAGAGCGGACGCGACTCGTAGCGGAGTTCAAGAAAATGAAAGAGTTATTCGTCCAAAAGACTGGTGTTGATTATTTAGAAGACTTACGATCGCAGCTTCGACATGTGGAAACGATCGTAACACTCGTACGTCAATTTGCAAGTGATTATCTTGAAGCGAAACAACAACGTGGTATCGTCGATTTTTCGGATCTTGAACATTTTGCATTAGAGATTTTGACGGACGAAGGACAACCGTCAGACGTGGCAAAACTTCTGAAGGAACGCTTCGTCGAAGTACTCGTTGACGAATATCAAGATACGAATGAGGTTCAGGAACGCATCATCCAATTGGTCTCGAAAACGGATGAGGCGACAGGAAATCTCTTCATGGTCGGTGATGTCAAACAATCCATCTATAAATTTCGTCATGCAGAGCCAGGACTGTTCCTTGAGAAATTCAAACGATTCCAACAGACCGACGTTGGAACACGGATCGATTTAACAAAAAACTTCCGAAGTCGTCTTGAAGTGCTGGATGGAACGAATCAAATCTTCCGCCAAGTAATGGATGAGACGGTCGGGGAGATTGATTACGATGAAGCCGCGCACCTTCGACTCGGGAATCTGAGTTATCTCGAATCGGAGCAAGTGGCGCCTGAATTACTCTTGATTGATCCACTTGATAGTGAAAAAGAAGAGGTTGAAGCACGAGCGATTGCAACACGAATTTTAGAACTCGTTGATTCGAAGCATCCACATCTGATTTACGATGCGAAAGCAAACCGATTCCGGACCTGTGAATACCGCGACATCGTCGTCTTAGCACGGTCGCGTGGTAAGCGTGTCCAAGCGCTTGTCGAAGTGCTCGAACAGTATGAGATTCCGGTCTATGCGGATACGACGGGCGGATACTTCCAAGCGACGGAAATTCAAATCATGATGGCATTGCTCAAGACGATCGATAATCCACTTCAAGATATTCCATTCGCGAGTCTGTTACGATCGCCGATTTTTGGAGTGGCAGATCGAGATTTAGGACGGATTCGAGCAAAACAAAAAGAAGGAAGCTTTTATGAGGCAGCGCTAGCGATGGCGGCAGAGGAATCATCACTCGGAATTCGAATAGATGAAATTATCCGTCAGATTCAATCATGGCGAACTGAAGCGCGTGGGAGTGCCCTTCCGGCTTTTATTCGATCGCTCTTTGATCAGACCGGCTATTTTGAGTACGTCGGCTGTCTCGCCGGAGGAAAAAGTCGTCAAGCCAACTTGAACGCCTTATATGAGCGAGCGAAGCAATATGAGACGTCCGGTTATCGTGGATTATATCGTTTCCTTCGTTTGATCAATCGATTAATTGAACGAGGAGAAGACTTCGCAGAAGCCCGTTCGCTTGGAGAAGACGAGGACGTCGTTCGCATCATGACGATCCACCAATCAAAAGGACTCGAGTTCCCTGTGACGATCGTCAGCCAATTGACGAAGCAATTCAACAAACAGGATCAGATGCAAGCGATTCAGTTGCATAAGACGTATGGCATTGCCCTAGATGCGATTGATCCAATTCGTCGTTTAAGATCTGGGACCCTTCTGAAAGAAGTCATTCGCCGGGAAATGGATCGAGAGATGAAGGCGGAAGAGATGCGCGTCTTGTATGTTGCGATGACTCGAGCGAAGGAAAAGTTGATTCTCGTCGGCACAGTCAAGGATTTAGAAGATCAAATGGCGACTTGGCAGATGACGCCACCAGATGAAGTCTTACTACCTGAAAATGACCGGCGCCAAGCGAAGAGTTATGCAGAATGGGTCGTTCCGGCAGTTTTACGCAGTAGTTTACTACGTCCGGATGAGACGGATTGGTCGATTCGCGTGATGTCTTTAGAGGAGTTAGCACCGTATCAAGAAATCTCAACACTCGTGGAGCAACTCGAACACGTCCAGAAGCTTGAAAAAATCGATGTGCCGATTAATTCGCAAGTCAAAGAAATCGTCGAAGCGGCATTTTCGTATCAGTATCCGCATGCGCTTGCGACAGAGACGGCAGCAAAACAGACCGTCACGGAACTGAAGCGGGCGGAACAGCTGGAACGTGCAGCATTTGAAACGACATATCGCCAGACGACCTATTACCGAACGCCTCAATTCCTCGGACCAGTTCTCAGTGGGGCGGAACGAGGAACGGTCTTACACTTAGCGATGCAATTGTATGAACCGGACGAATCGATTTCGAATCAAATTGATCAGTGGGAAGCAACGGAACGCATTACGCCGATTGAAGCGAAGACGATGCGGGAAGCGACAGCACAGTTACAAGGGTTCCTCGACTCTGAAATCGGACAATTGTTCAGCGAACGATTACGGACGAACCACGTCTATCGTGAGTTGCCATTCACTTATAAGATCGGGGCATCGCGCTTCCGGAAAGACTGGACAGGTCCAGTGGATGACGCAGTCATGCAAGGAATCGTCGACTGTTTGATTCAGGATGGGGAGTCATATATCTTGCTCGATTATAAATCGGATCAAATCGTTACGACGGAAGTCGGGCAAACACCTGCAGACGTGTTACGTGAACGATATGCGACCCAATTGAATCTGTATCAAGAAGCGCTAGAAGCGATTCTTCATATTCAGATTACACGGAAGGTCATCTATGCGTTTGCTTTAGAAGAAACGATTGATTTAGTTTAATTTAATTTTGATACGATCGAGACCTTCCTCGTTCTCCTACTTAAGGTAGAGATGAGGGAGGTTTTAGCATAGGACGAAAGAGGGATGAGGAATAAGGAGACAAAATCAGTTTCTGAAGCGATTTCCGTTTCTTATTGTGAAGGAACTGTGTAAAATAAAGAAGATATGTTACTTTGACGATGGATAATTTTGGGAGGTTTTAATAGATGGCACGTATTTTATTAGCAGAAGACGAAGATGTCTTACGCATGTTAGTACTCGATACACTAGAAGATGAAGGATATACGATCGACGAAGCGACAGATGGAGACGAAGCGTATCAAAAAATCATGAACGCTGAATACGACCTTGTTCTACTTGATTACATGATGCCTGGAATGACAGGGATTGAAGTCATCGAAAAAGTCCGACAACATCCGGATAAGCAACATCTAAAAATCATGATGTTGACGGCTAAAAGTCAACAATCCGACCGGGAACGCGCGGAAGAAATTGGTGCGAACTATTTCTTCTCCAAACCATTTAGTCCTCTAGAGTTGATTGATGTAGTAGGAGGAATACTGAGTGATCACAAAGTGGATTAATCGAAAAATCGGACGCCAACTCATGGCTTCCTTTTATGTCGTATTAGCTACATTGATGATTTCATCATTGATCGTCTACAACTACACCGACACGAAACTGCAGGCGACTCGGGCGAAATTAGAAGATATCCGTGATCGGAGTGCACGTGCGGGTGCCTTATGGGAAGAGTGGCAGGATGTCCAGTTCAATATGCGTGGTTATGCCTTGATGGGAAATACGGATTTATATAATCAGGTCATGGCCCAACAAGATAAGATCGATCAGCAGACTGAATGGTTCGAAAAAAATGCGATTTATGATCAGGGAAAGGCATTCGCCCAGTCCTCGAGAGAATTGTATGGTTATTATTTCGATGCCATTTTGCCGCTTATTCAATCTTATGTCAAAGCGAAAGAATCCGGAGATGTCACGGAATCGTTCTTAAAAGGAACAACACTTGCTGAACTGCCACTTGGTCAGCGATTGTTAGCTGAAGGTAAGATTCAATTAGATGCTCAAGGAAACATTGATGTACTATCAGAGATCAATAAGAGCGAGCTAGCACTCGGCGGTTATCGTGAATTTTTAGAGGATTGGGCACAACGGACGAGCGCCCAGCTGGAACGGGAAATCCGGACGACACAGCTGATTTGGTTAGCGAATATCGTCGTCTTACTTGCCATCTTGATTTTCTTTATTTATCCGTTTATTCGCCGCATCACGATGGAATTATTATCTCTCGTCAAGAACAGTCAACGGCTTGCAAACGGTGAAGATGTTTCGAGCGTCAAAGTACCGAATCGTAAAGATGAAATCGGAATTCTGGCGTTATCCTTCAATCAGATGGCAAGTTCGATTTCCGAGAACAAGCAGCATTTATTAGCGAAAAATGAAGAATTACAGGCGCAACAGGAAGAATTGCAAGCACAGCAGGAAGAATTACAAGCACAGCAAGAAGAACTCGAAGAAGCATTAGAACTGACGATGCGGAATGAGCAACATTTGCAGTATCGGAATGATTTGACAGAAACGCTAGCGGCACGTGAGTCGTTGACTGCTTATCCAGAAATCATCGAGAAGCTCGTCACGATCACAGATTCTGAGATTGGTGCATTAGTATTTGTTGATGAGGAAGACAGTTATTCTGTCGTTACGTATGGAATGACGGATGAATTGGCAGAACAGTTGCTTCAAAACGAGGCGTCTCTCTTAAAACGAGCCGAGTCATTGAAGTCACCTGTGCATTCTTCTAAACAAGTCGCGAGCAATCATCCATTACCGTATCCGTACTATATGTATGAAACGGCTGTGCCGATTCTCGATCCAACGGCAGATGATATCATCGCGTATATCTACCTTGTCCGTTATCGCGATCAGTTTACGAACGAACAGATGCGTGATGTCATGTCGTTCTCTCGTCAATTGTCACTATCGCTCTTACGCATGCGTTTATTTGATGAGATGACGAAAGAGAAAACGAAGACGGAACGGATTCTTGATTCGATTCGAGAGGCCGTCATCTATCTCGAACCGGGTAAAGAAGAGGTCTTCGTCAATCGACCATTATACGATTTATTCCCGGAATTACGTTATGGTGTCCAGACTGAACAGGAGACACTGCAAACGTGCTTAGAAGTCATTCGATCCGTCGTCGATGAACCGGAAGTCTTCAGTCGATATGTAGACTCAGTTCTGCGTGGAGAATTACCGACTGACAGTCTACAATTCTCGATTCGAAACGAGACGGTATTCATTCAATTTTATGTCGAGGTGATCCAGATTCATCAGGTGCATAAAGGAACGATGCTCGTCATGCGTGATGTGACGAAAGAGACCGAAATGGATCGTTTGAAATCGGAACTCGTTTCAACCGTCTCTCATGAACTTCGGACGCCACTCTCTTCGATTTACGGCTTTACAGAGCTCATGCTCAACCGGGACATCGAAGAATCGCGCCAAGATCGATATTTACGGACGATCCATTCCGAAACGGAACGTCTTGCGAATCTCGTCAATGATTTCTTAGATGTCCAGCGCATGGAATCAGGAACACAATCGTATAAAAAAGCATCCGTGAACGTTCATGCGATTGCTGAAGAGACGACACAGTTCTATGCAGCTTCGACACAAGCTCATCGGATTACGTTCCGTCACGAAGGAGATCAATTGCCCGTCATTGAAGCAGATGAAGAAAAAATCAGACAGTTGCTCAATAATTTATTGAATAATGCGGTGAAGTATTCACCTTCTGGCGGTGCGATCGATGTCGTACTCACGACATCGCTTGATCAAGTCATTCTTCAAGTCCGGGATGAGGGAATCGGGATTCCGGAACAATCGCTCAGTCGTCTCTTTGAAAAATTCTACCGCGTCGACAACTCAGATAGTCGAAAAATTGGAGGTACGGGTCTCGGTCTAGCCATCTGTAAGGAAATCGTCACCGGTCATGGTGGAGAAATTCACGTGGAATCGGTCGTAAGGGAAGGAAGTCTCTTCACTGTCAAATTCCCAATCGTCCAATCCACACATGTGACAATCTCCTGAAAAAACCATATATCAACAAAATAACACTAGGTGTTCGTCCTGAAATCAGATACGATGAGATAGGAAAAGAAAGGAGGAAATGAAATGCCAATCACAGCATTCGTTCACACACACGTCTTACTTTGGGTACTTTTATTGGTCACGTTCTTCGTCGCCTTTTCGATGTACAAGAACAACAAAAAAGCTGCAAAAGGGATTCATATGGCGTTCCGTCTGTTGCTTTTATTGACGTTCGCGACAGGTCTTTACCTGTATATCAAAATCATGGGGATGTCTGAAAATCCAGACCCACTCTACCATGCGAAGATCACCCTCGGCTTATTGTCGCTCGTCTTCGGAGAGTTGACACTCGTTCGTGTCAAAAAGGGCAAAGCCTATTCCGGTTTCGTCATCGGATTCATCGTGCTTGTCCTTGTGACAATATTCCTAGGTTATTCACTCCCATACGGTATGAAGTTCTTCTAATTTCATGCGGAATCAAAGAGTCCTTTTCGACCTCATAGGTTGAAAAGGACTCTTTTTGTATGTCCGTTAGTAATTTTTGTTTACAAGTGGTTGTTATTTGGGAAAAGGGATGTATTACACAGTAGAGAGGGGAACGCTTGTGGCACAGTTGAAGGAATGGACGAAGGTTTTCCGGGCACGGAAATGGATGAAACGCGCAGAACCGGTGTTACCACTTTGGCATGGGTATATCGGTTATAAATATGGATTATTCGATGCTCTTCAAACAGGAGCAACACAAGCAGAGGCACAGCTACGGATGCAGCGTCCGCTGACACAGGAAGCGCTATCCCGCTGGTTCGAAGTCGGCGTCGCAGTCGGTCACTTGAAGAAAAAAGATTTACGCTATACAGCGACTCGCCATGTTCTTCCGGAACTCTCTCAATCAGACGACCGCAGTATCGGATTCATGTTATCGGAAATGATGGAGCTGCACTTACCAGCACTATTCTCTTATCCTCAATTTTTAGAAGAGGGTCACCAAAAGACCTTTAATGGAGAGGAACATGGAGACATCGTAGCTGAAACTTCAGCTCTCGTTGAGACTGTTGCTTTCCCAGCAGTACGTCACATCATTCGGAATCGTAATCTGACTTCACTTCTTGATATTGGTTGTGCCTACGGAGGGTATCTCCGTAAAATCCACGAGGCATTGCCGGACTTACGACTCGCCGGAATTGATATTGAAGAATCGGTTATCGCCGAAGCAAAACGGCGAGATACGAGCGGAGAGATTGATTTTGTCGTCGGGGATATCAAAACGTTTGATGTCAAAGAGACATATGACGGTGTCATGATGAATAATATTTTGTATTACTTCCCGCAACCGGAACGACTTGCACTATTAGAAGGAGTTCGTCGTTTCGTCAAAGATGATGGAACAGTCATTCTCGTCACACCATTACGTGATAGTTCACATGGCGCACCTTTCTCAGCAGCATTCAATGCCTTTATGACGTTGCATGAGAATCTATATCCATTACCGAGTAAGGAAGAATTGAAAGAAGATCTATCGAAAGCTGGGTTTGAAAACATTTCGATCACACCATTCTTAAAAGAAGGTGCCTGGTATATCGTCACTGCAAACGCCACTTCCTAAGCGAAGTCTGGCGTTTTTACAGTTGGAAGACAGTTCAAATTTGTCGCTTTTACTATGTGCTTAGTATAATAGTTGAAACGATGAGAGATAAAGGAGAGATTTGGGTGAAGCGACGCGTAGCAGTGATAGGAGCAGGACCTGGGGGACTTGCATGTGCCTTGTTATTAGCAGGAAAAGGAGTAGACGTCACCGTTTATGAAAAACAAACGCAAGTCGGTGGACGAACTTCTGCCGTCAAACTAGGTGACTATACGTTCGACCGAGGACCAACATTCCTTAATATGCCGCATATTTTAGAAAACGTTTTTCACGAAGCTGGTTTACGATTAGAAGATTATTTAGATTTAAAGGCACTTGATCCGATGTACACGCTCTATTTTAAAGGTGGAACAGAGCAATTCACGATGACGACGGATCGGGACCGGATGAAAGAGACGATTGAACAACACTTTCCTGGAAATGGAGAAGGGTACGATCGATTCATGGCAGAGCAAGCACTTAAGCTTGGAAAGCTCATGCCCATCTTACAGACACGTCACGATCGGCTAACGGATTACTTATCACCGCGTGTCTTAACGGCACTTCCACGCCTATCGCTTGGACGATCGCTTTATGATGTTTTATCCGATTACTTCACGAGCGAAGAATTGAAGTATTCTTTTACATTCCAAGCGAAATATTTAGGCATGTCAGCTTGGGAATGTCCAGGTGGTTTTTCCATCCTGTCTTACATGGAACATGCTTACGGTGTCCACCATCCGATTGGCGGGATGCATCAAGTACCGCTAGCAATGCAACGTGCGATCGAGGAGCTGGGCGGAACCGTACAGTTAGGTGCAGGCGTCGAACAATTGATCTTAAATGGAAAAACTGTCGAAGGAGTCATCCTTGAGTCAGGTCAACATGAGTTATTCGATGAAGTCATCATCGGTGCCGATTTCGCACATGCGATGAATCATTTGGTGCCGGAAGGGGTTTTGAAAAAATGGTCCCGACCAAAAATTGACCGTAAAAAATTCTCATGTTCGACGTTCATGTTATATCTTGGTGTCAACCGGACGTTTGATGCACCACACCACACGATTTATTTTGCGGAGGACTATGAGAAAAACGTTCGTGAGATGACACAGACTTTGGAATTATCGGATGACTTTTCATTCTATGTCCAAAATCCATCCGTGATTGATCCAACGCTAGCACCTGAAGGCAAGTCTGCTATGTATGTCCTAGTGCCGGTACCGAACAATTACTCTGAACTTGATTGGTCGATCGAAGGACCGAAACTACGTCGTCGTGTTCTTGACGCCCTTGAAACGCGTTCGCCGTATCAAGGGATTGAAGCAGCAATCGAAGTCGAAGAGATGTTCACGCCAGACGACTGGGAAGCGATGGGGATCCATCAAGGCGCGACGTTCAATCTCGGTCATCAGTTGACGCAGATGATGTATTTCCGACCGCATAATCAATTTGAAGAGCTCGATCATCTGTATCTCGTCGGAGGTGGCACACATCCAGGTAGCGGATTACCAACGATCTTCGAATCCGCGCGTATCACTGCAGAACTTGTGCTCAAAAAAGAAGGGGTGCGGACATGAAGATAGGATTCGTAGGAGCCGGTGTCGGTACACTGCATGCAGCGCTTTTGCTGACAGCAAGACATCCCGGAGTCGAGATTACGATTTTTGAAAAAGAAGCGCATGTCGGTGGTCGATTACGATCCGTCGATTTTGAATCAGGTGGCCGCATCGATGAAGGTCCGACGATCGTCCTGATGCCAGGCAAGTTAAAAGAGCAGTTGGCAGAAGCCGGCGTGACGGGAGTAGAACTTGAACGGGTCGATCCATTGTATGACCTTCACTTCGACGACGGTACCGTCGTCACGAAAGTAGCCGATGTCGTGGATCAAGCGATCGCAATCGAACGTCAATTCGGTGAAGGTCGTGGATTTTATGAATTCATGCATCAAAAAGAAAAGGATTATGAGACGAGTGTATCGAAATTTTTAGAACGTGGTTATCGTCGGAAGACGGAGTTGTTGCACCCAGACATGATGCGTCCATTATTACAGATGCATGCTCTAGAGACAGCACATGACCATTTGAAGCGATACTTCAAGAGTAAATATTTGCGCATGGCATACAGTTTCCCGACATTTTATATCGGCGGAAATCCTTATACAACACCATCGATTTACGGTTTGATTCCGTACCGGGAACAAGCAGAAGGTGTCTGGTATGTAAAAGGTGGCTATTTCTCGCTTGCTGAACGCATGTACGACACATTAGTCGAACGTGGTGTCCGATTCGTCTTCGAGGCACCCGTTGAACGAATCGTTGTCGACCAAGGACAGGCGAAAGAAATCATCTTACAAGATGGAACACACGAAGCCTTCGATCAAATCGTACTAAATGGAGAGTTTCCATTGATGGAACGTCTTGTGGAAGGTAAACAACCTAAGACCTATACGCCTTCAGGCGGTACGCTATTACTGTATTTCAAGATGAAAGGGAAAGTCGATTTACCAGTGCATCGCTTTTTGATGCCAAACGACTTGGAACCGCTCATGACGAATATCTTTAAAAAAGGACGATTACCTGAACATCCGGCAGTCTATCTGTTCCATCCAAGTCAGATTGACCGTAGTTTGACAGGAACGGACGATAGCGTCGTCTATTCATTAATTCCTTCTCCACGTGGCTATGGTGTAGAAGATTATGAAAAAGTAGACTTCATTGAGACCGTACTTGAAAAAATCGAGCATCATCATCCGGGATTCCGGGAAAAGATACAAGAAATGAAGATTCGCACACCGAATGATGCACAGGCCTTTGGATTGTATCAGGGAGGGAGTTTTGGGATTGCGCCGACGATTCGCCAATCTGCTGCCTTAAAGACACAGGCAAAACCGTATCCGGATATCGATCGATTATATGCCGTCGGTGCATCGGTACATCCGTGTGGAGGAGTACCAGTCGTCATGATGGGCGCAACGATACTCGTAAACCGAATGGAACAAGAGATGGGGTGGAAACATGAATTCAGTGACGATCCAGAACGCGTATATCAAATGTGAGGAAGTCATTCAGTCCGGATCTAAAACGTTCTATAAAGCCTTTTCACTCTTACCAAAAGCAGATCGACAAGCTGTTTATGCCATCTATACATTTTGCCGATTCCTCGATGATACCGTCGATGAATCGGAGACACCAAAAGAGAGCTTAATGGCTTTCTTGAATGAATTCAAACGATTCCGTGATGGCGAAGTACTAGATAAACCGTTATGGATTGCTTTAGCAGATGTATTTGAACGTTATGAAATGGATGAGACACCATTTCTTGAGCTCGCAGAAGGGATGCGTTGGGATATCGAGAAAAATCGTTATCAAACGCTTGAGGAGACAGAGCAATACAGCTACTACGTAGCGAGTACTGTCGGTTTGATGCTGTTACCCATCCTTGCACCGCAACAGCCTGATCTCCGTAAATCAGCTATCGATCTTGGAATCGCGATGCAACTGACGAACATTTTGCGAGATGTCGGTGAAGATGCAAAACGTGGTCGTATCTACTTGCCCCATTCATGGATGGAGACATACGGTGTCACAGCAGAGTCGTTACTCGCTGGTCGTCCTTCAGGAGACTTCATCGGTCTCTGGGAAGAGGTTGCCCTTCGAGCAGAGCATCTATATGACGCGGCGATTCCATCGTTTGAACGATATCCACGTGAGAGTCGGCGTGCTCTAAAAGCTGCTGCCTTCCTGTACCGCGGTATTCTTGATGCAGCGCGGGATAATCACTATGACGTCTTTACGAAACGCGCGTACGTCAGCCGTTGGCAAAAAATGAAGTTACTTGCTACGATTTAATACATGACCATAGAAAAAAGACCTTGGCGGGGACCAAGGTCTTTTTTCTATGGTCTGAGACCGGGGAGTCTCAGATTACTTCTACACCAGAGCGAACATCTGGACTACGAGATAGGTCTGTTTCGACCACGGGGATGGTCTTTTCTTTATCGAGCTATCTGTGGACCATTCGGATGAGACGATCTAAGGGGGAACGTCGTAAGTCATGCGAATGGACACACGATGAGTCACGTGATGAAATGGGTGGGTCCCATTTGATTTCGCTGGTTAGAAAAAGTAAGTTCTTCAACGCTCTTGACTCGGGGAAGTCACCTTGCGCTTGATTGAGGATGTGGGGTCAATCACTACCTCTTGAACTCGAAGTAATCGTATCAAATCTTAGTTGTCCGTACAAGTGATTGATATGCAATTCACATAACGTTCACAGGGTAGCGGCGACAGCAGAGACGATTCGTTCACTTGCTAGTTTTCCTGAAAGCGTCACCATTGGACTACCACCACCAGGATGCGTTGATCCACCGGCAAAAAACAAATTGTGAACATTCTTTGAACGGTTGCTCGGACGGAGGAAAGACGACCGGATGCCATTGGATGACAAGCCATATAACGAGCCGTGATAAGCAAAGAAGGTTTGTTCGATATCCTGTGGTGTGACCCGTTGTTCGAAGACGACATCAGATGAAATATCAATTCCAAATGACTGCAATCGTTGATTGATCAGTTGATCATACGTATCAAAATCAATCGCATGTCCAGTATCCGTTGCGGGTGCATTGACGAGCACGAATAAGTTGTCACCCGCTTGTCCCATTTCTGGTGCTGTGACGGAAGAATTCGAGATATAGATCGTCGGCTCCTCAGCGTAACGTTTTTCATCAAAGAGTGCCTTGAACTCAGCTTCGTAATCCGAAGAGAAGAAGACGTTATGATGAGCCAGTCCTTCGATCCGACGTGAGAGACCGATACATCGGACGTAGGCAGAAATTGATGGTTCGACTTGAGCAGGTGTCGGATTTTTAAAATCAGGTCGTGCCGTTTCTGAGATCAGGCGTGGATATTGTGTCAATAAATCGCCGTTCATGACGACGAAGTCGACCGGTAGATATTCCAAGTGATTCAATTCGATTTCCGTTGCTTGTCCATTGACGACTTCGATCTGTGTCACCTCATCGCCAAGACGGAAGACGACACCTAGTTCTTTTGCACGTCGAGCGAATCCTTCTGCGATTGCTGTATTGCCGCCATTCGTGAAGTAGACGCCGTCATTTAGTTCTAAATGAGCGATGAGACTGAAGGTAGCGGGTGTTTGATAAGGGCTACTCCCGATATAGGTCGCATAACGATCGAGTGCCTGAATCAACCCTTTATCCTTAAAGTAGTGCTTATGCAGCCCATGAAGGTTTTGGAAGGGATGCACTTTCAACATGTCTCGCCAGAGGGAGGGGCGGATGAATGAATCTATATTCGTAAAGAATTGTTGTTTTGCAATCGTATGCAACTTCGCCACTTCTTCTTGATAACCTGTAATATCGTTTTTTGCCAACTGACCGTTCGTGAAACGATCTACTTCTGTCCGCATCGCTTCACGTCCAGACGAGAACGTTAAGGTGCGTCCGTCAGAAAAGTGATTGACCGTGTGACGCTCAAGTTTCGTGAATGTAAAGTATTCATCAGGATCCGCACCAGATTCAAGAATGACAGATTGAAAAACTTCCGGCATCGTGATCGTGTTCGGACCAAAGTCGAAGCGATGTCCTTCTGTGACGATCGGCATCATTTTGCCACCGATATGTGTATTGCGCTCGATGACCGTGACACGAAATCCTTTTGCAGCTAATGAGATGGCAGCGCTTAGTCCGCCAAGACCAGCTCCGATGACAGCTATATGTTTCATGATACTGATTCCTCCTTATGAATAGGTCCTACCCTTCCATGTGATTTCCCGTTTCCTAAAGCTTCGAATCATCGCACTTGCTAGCAAGATGACATAAAAGAATACAGCTAGTGGATGGAGCCACCAAACATGTCGGATTCGTGCCGCACGATCAATCCGGAATCGTGCTAAGTAAAGAAGAATCAGTGCACCACCTATCTGCCAGGATGGGTGAAGGATGAGATAAGGTAGGACACTTGCTTGAACCAAGTAAAAGAGTAGAAAGTATGATCCGACAACATAAGAATCGTTCATCCCACGAAAGACATTCTTTAGAAAACCTTGCCAGACCTCTTCATTCGTGGCGTACATATCACAAGAGACTGCTGGAGCGACTTCGACGAGCGTCGTCGTCCATCCGTATTTTTTAAATGTGCGACAAAGTTCTAAATCGTCAACTAGAGCCGATTGAATACTTTCATGTCCACCGACTTGATCATACGCACGTCGTTCGACGAGAACGACCATTCCGTTGGCTGCAGCAAACGCTGGATGCTTCACCTTGCGAAAAGGAATCGGAAGATGTTGTGCAATAAGAACATGTTGCATTGGAATCAAACACTTTCCGAGAAACGTCGGTACAGGAAAGGACGGGAAACCGGAAAGGAAAACGGCTCGTTCTGTTCGTAACGTTCCGTATAAGCGACAAATTGCATCAGGTGTCAGTGTCACATCAGCATCGAGAAATAACAAGTAGTCCTCTGTCGTTCGTTTCGCGAGTTGATGACACGCATGGACCTTTCCTGCCCAGCCTGCTGGTAAGGGAAGACCATCAATCACTGTAAAACGGTCGTCTTGACCAATCCGATCGAGCAATAACTCGCGCGTCCGATCGGTCGAACGGTCTTCATATAAGTAAACGTGCATCCCAGGTGTCAGAGCAGGTGCTAGTGCGTCTAATAATTTTCGTACGTTACGCTCCTCATTACGTAAAGGGATGCAGATTGCTAGACTATCTGGTTGAACGGGATCCGTTAATCGTGGTAAAAAAGCTAAATTGATCCATGTATAGAGACAGACAGCTAGAGCGAAGAAGAGAAAGAACCAACTCATGACCGAAGTGCCCGTAACCAGCGCTCCGTTCGCGCAGGAAGTGGTTCCCTTCTTGTAGAGATACAACGATATAAATCAATACGTTCCGCAATTGCATCTGCTCGAATGTCGTCGTATAAGGCGGTTAGTTCTGCCGTCAGTCGTTTTGCCTGGGCACTTGAACGTTCCTCAGGTAATGGATGAAAGCGACGCGTCCGGATATAGATGTCCGGTTGCTGTTCATGGCCATATGAATAATAAAAGGCGACGAGAGACACGTGATCCGTATGACGCGTCAAATGTGTGGCACCACTTGCTAAGCGAAGCGGACGGTCCTCTTGATGACGTTCCTCGCCTTGAGGAAACATCCAGACGCTGCTGCCATTTTGAAGTCGTTCTTTGGCATAATGAAGACTTGTCTTGATATCCGCGAATGATGTCCGATCAACAGAGAAAGCTCCAAGACGAGAGAAGAACGGGAAGCGAGCAAGCCCTGCTTGGTCAATCATGACGTAAGGATCGTGATGGAAACAGGTCTGATCCAAATGAAAAAGAATCATACCATCCCACCAAGAACTGTGCGTAGCAAGCATGAGACCAGGGACAGGTAGATCGTCTGCTCGATATAAGACACGGTGGAAATGACGTCGGATCAAAGCATGATCAACATACGTATGAAATACGGATTCAGCTAATTTGCTTTTGTTTGCTTCTTTCAACGATAACCCCTCGTTTCACAATGAAATAGACGATGAATGCACTTAAGCTGACCAAAGTGACGCCATAGAGACCAGCAACTCCTGCTGTTACACCGAATAAAGTGTGCAACATCAAAAAGAGATACTGATTGTTTTGTTCGAGTGCGGCATCCGTCGCTTTGACTTGATAGCGATTGATGAAAAAGGAAAAGACGAGCGCCGTTCCATACCAGCCGAAGAAGTTCTGTGTCGGAATATCGTAATACCAGCCACCGTCTTGCCAAAGCCAATACGATTTCACGTTAGCAGCAACAGGATCAATCGCTAAATCGAGCCAGACGGCAAACAATGGAACGAGGATCAATGTACTATAGCGAAACGAAAACAAACGGGAGAAAGCGAGACTCGCCCCCATGACCGACAGCCATGCAGCCCCGATCGTTATCGGCACACCTAATAATTGAACACCGAAATCCGACTCATAACGATATGTTCCAAACGGAAAACCGGTATGGACCCCAATCGACTCGATGATGATCGAACCAAAGAAGATGAAGGGGATGACAAGACGACCCTTCGGTAAGATATGCCAAAAATAGAGTGCTGCGTATAAGCCGGAAGCGAATAAAAAGACGGCATTGGCCCACTCGAGCCAAGGGGGGAGTAACGAAAAACCAACTAAGATCAAGCCGATGGTGAACCAAATTGAAAAGAAAATCCAAAGACGTTTATGAAACTGCTCCATGCGTGACATTCCTCCATTTCCAAAATAGCTTCTGTCATAAGTATACCCATATATCTTGAAAACGAGCGAGGGAGAAGCGGTCCTATAAAAAAAGTGGTCCGGCTTCTCGCAAGAGAAACCGGACCACTTCCTACCATCATCCGTTTGAATGTTGCTTTTGCTTCTTCTTTTTGATGAAAGAGAAAAGGAGAAACGCGATATACAACGGAACAGCAACGAACCAAAACGTCGACCATTCATTGCTACGAGCAATCATGACATACGTCACGTATAGCAATGTAAAGGTGATGACGAACGTATGGCGCGGAACGGGAATGTCTTTAAAACTTGGAATCTTGACACGACTGACCATCAAGAAGGCAAGACCTGTGAAGACAAGTGGAACCATCAAGTCGTTCATTCGTCCACTAAACAACGTAACAACGGCCAAAATACCACCTGCCGCCGTAATCGGTACACCTGAAAAATAAGCAGATGCCACATTCGTTGCCGATAAATTAAACCGGGCAAGACGGAATGCGCCGAACAACGGGAACAGAGCAGAAATTAGTAAACCAACTTCTCCGAATTCATAGAAATACGTATAGTAGGCCATCATTGCAGGTGCGACACCGAATGTCACGATATCTGCTAATGAGTCCAGTTCTTTTCCGAAGTCGCCTGCTACACCAAGCATCCGAGCAAGACGTCCGTCCAGACTATCAAGCATCATCGCGATGACGATTAGTAAGGTGGCATTTTGAAAATCACCTTTTGCCGCCATGACGATGGCTAAAAAACCACAATACAGATTTCCGAACGTAAATAGGTTGGGTATTGAATTACGAACACGATCTTTCCACAAAATGATTCCTCCTGCCACTTCATCGATACTACTCATCATACCATAATTAGGAGATGGAATTCAGCCGTTCGTAAAGAGAATCCCCTGAGTGAAAGATAAAAAATCGTGAGGATTCAATCGAACTTGATGTCCACGTTTTCCAGCGGATATGATGATGAATGGTTCATGGATAGCACGATCCGATAAAAGAACCGGAAAATTCTTCTTAGCACCGATGGCAGAGACACCACCTCGAATATAGCCAGTCAGACCTTCTAACTCCTTCATCGGAACAAGCGCGACTTTTTTCGAATGCAATGCTTTAGCCGCTGCCTTTAGAGAGAGTTCTTCTTCCCCTGAAATGACGACGAAGACATATTTATTTTCGACCATTTTCAAAACAAGGGTTTTAAAAATGGTCGAAAGGGGGTAATTAATCTTTCTAGCGACGGCTTCAGCAGATAAATCATCAAAATCAACAGGATAAGTGAGGGATTCGAAGTCAATCTTAGACTGCTTCAGAAGCCTCTCGACGTTCGTTTTGCTCATGTGTTTCTCCTTTGACGAGTGAGTATTGGACCCATTTCCGTCCGTGCCAACGTTTCATGGCGAAAATGCCACGGAACCATTCGTCAGCAGAGAAGGCAATCCAGATTCCAAGTAAACCGAGACCGAAACCAAGACCAAGTGTATAACTGAGGACGACCGCGATTCCCCACATCGATATAATACCGATGGCGACAGGGAAACGAACATCTCCTGCCGATTTAAGAGTTCCCATAAGCACAATGTTCATCGCGCGACCTGGTTCAAGAATGACGCTTGCCCAGAGTAGTGGGATACCGATTGCAATGATTTCAGGACTTGATGTGAATACTGATAGAATCGATGAGCCGAATGAAGCAAGTGCAACAGCTGAGATGAAGCTTGCGAAAACAGCGATCTTCAATGTTTTCACAGCACGTCCATATGCTTGTTCAAATTGTTGAGCACCAACTTGGCGTGCGACGAGTAATTGCGTTCCTTGCGCGATCGCAAGCGTAAATAGGAAACAAAGCATTGTGATGTTTGATACATAAACACGAGCAGACAACGCTGCTTCACCAATTGTTGCGATGAATCCTGTGATGATGAGTTGTGAGAATTGATACGAGATCCCTTCACCAGCAGATGGGATTCCGATGTTCATGATTCGTTTCACATCCTCACGATTGAAATGAATCAAGTCTTTTACTGTAAAACGTAAAGAAAGTTTGCGGTAAACGACAAAGAACAAGACAAGGACAGCGATTGTCCGGGCGATGACGATCGACCAAGCGACACCAGCAACACCGAGAACGGGAATGCCGAAGAGTCCAAGAACAGCGATGACGTTACCAAAAGCACTAACGAAATTCATGAGTAGCGTGACATACATAGCATTTTTAGTGAATCCATGACTCCGGAGAATCGCACCCAGTGTCAATGAGATAGCTTCTAAGAAAAGGAATAGACCAACGATCTTAATGAACGTTTCGCCATAGACGAGCGTCTCTCCTTCTAACGAGAAAAATCCAAGGAGTTGTCTTCCGAACAACACGACGGTCAGAGAAACGATGAGACCGGTATACAAGTTAATCGCAAAAGCAGAACGAGCCGTTTGACGAGCGTTTTGCGTCTTTCTTGCACCGAGGTACTGACCAATGATGATCGTTGCACCGACCGAGGTGATGTTAAAGAGAATAATGAAGATATTCAAAATTTGATTGGATACACCGACTGCCGCAGCAGCGCTATCCGAGTAATAACTTAAAATCAACGTTGCAATGATCCCGAGGCTCATATGCAATGCAATCTCGATGAATAATGGCCACGTAATGTGGAATAAGCTTGGTTGCTTGATTGTTTTCATAAATAAATCCCCTTTGTTTCATAAAACGAATAGTGTTTCTTTATCTTTTTGAAACTATACGCCTTCGATTTTCATAATGAAAGAGGGTTTTTTGTCTTTCATCGAAAAAAAAGAGATTTAAAAGGATTTTCATAAAATATCACGAATACATCATAATGAACAATCATTCATTTTTAAAAGGTAGGGGAATCCGATGAAACGAGAAATGCATTATGTCGTCAAGGATCAAATCGCAACGCTAACGCTGGCTCGACCCAAACAACTGAATGCATTAACGTCGAATTTATTAGAAGAGTTGGCAGACGCTCTAGAAGAAGCGAATCAGGATGAGGAAGTACGTGTCATCGTCTTGACTGGTGAAGGACGTGGTTTTTGTGCAGGACAAGATTTGAAAACCGTCTCACCTGAGCTCGATCATGGTGAATATCTACAACAGTATTATCATCCTGTCGTTCGGGCACTCGCTAAATCAAAAAAACCGACGATTGCTGCCATCAATGGTGTAGCGGCAGGTGCCGGTTTATCATTGACGCTTGCCTGCGATTTCCGGCTCGTCCACGCTGAAGCGAAATTGTCGCTTGGATTCATCAATATCGGTCTTGTCCCGGATGCAGGAGCGCCGTATTTCTTACCTCGGCTAATCGGTGCGGCAAAAGCAACAGAGCTTGCGTTACTCGGTGACACGATTTCAGCAGACGAAGCCGTTTCGCTCAATCTTGCGACACGAAGTATCGAATCAGAGCAATTTGTAGAAGAGGTCACAGCGTTTGCTCGTCAGCTGGCAGATCGTCCGACAAAAGTGATCGGGTACATCAAGCAGCTGCAAGCAGCGAGTTATGAAAATAACTTGGAGGAAATGCTTGCTCAAGAAATCATCTATCAGTCACGTGCTGGAAAAACGGAAGATCATCGTCATGCTGTTGAATCCTTCATCGAAAAAAAACGCCCTGTTTTTGTCGGACGATGAATCGAAGAACATATATAGAAGAAAGACGTCGGAAACGCACGATGCGCCGACGTCTTTTTTAATTCAATTTCTTTTTGATTTTTCGTGCGGTCGCATGTGTACGGTTCGTCAATCCTGTAGAGATGCGGAATAATAGAATTCCAAGAAAAGCAGAAACAAAAATGTATATCCCGGTCAACGTCACGAATGCACCACTAGCGAGCGTGATGAAAAGTATCGAAAATTCACCACGTGGACCTAGACAAAAGCCAGATTCGATCGCATGATAATTCGATAAACCAAAGGACCTTCCGCCGAGGTAACCGACTAAGAATTTAGAGACGACTCCCCAAATGACAAGAGCGAAGAAAAATAGATCAATCGGTAATCCCTCAGTCAACTCGAATGACATTCCAAACGTGATAAAGAACAAGGGTAATAATAAGTCTTGGAACGGAGTGACTAGCCGTCTAAGATAACGCGTCTCATCCAGTTCGGTTAACAGAATACCGATGATGAAGGCACCGAGTACTTCTGATAGACCAAATAAGATTCCAATTCCAGAAAACAATAAAATCAAGCCGATGATCCCGATCCCAGCATCGGGATGTCGATAGAGGGAGTCGACTAACCGACCACGTCTTCGGATAAACAACGTCATGATCATCAGAGCAATGAAGAAGAAGGCGAACCCGAGAAAGATGATGCTGATTTTGGCAACCGAGAACGTCTCAGTCCCTAAAACGAACGGTGCCGTCGTCAGTAGGATTGGTGCCATCAAATCTTCGAAGACGAGTAAGGACAGCACGAAGCGATTCACGTCTTGGTGTTTATCTGGTTCACGGTCGAGCAGCCGAGCAGAAATCGAAGAACTCGTCGCATACAAGACACAGCCGATCAAAAACGATTCGGCGACTGAAAAGCCAAACGATAGGGTCAACAGGATTGTTCCACCAAACGAAAGTAGAATATCGATGACTCCTGCTTTCCAAATGGAACGGAGCTGAATCAGCAAGTCCGCCACTGAAAATTTTAGACCGAGTAAAAAGAATAAGACGATGATGCCCGCTTCTCCTCCGAGTTTCAGCTCTTCGGGAGGGTCGTAATAGAAGCCAAGGACGATTCCGATCAAGATGAAGGCCAGAATACTCGGGACGTGAAATCGTTCGCTTAAGTAACTGATCGTAAACAAGCCGATGAGGATGAGACCGGCGTAAAAGAAAATTTCCATGGAGGATGTCCTCCTTTCTGTATCCTATACCCTAATTCGCAAGCATTCATTAACTCGTTTCTATCCTGGAGAACGGATACAGAAAAAAGCCTGGACACAAAACTTCTTTATAGAAGGTAAGTGTACAGGCTTTTAGATGGTTATAAGACTTGAACGATCGTTCCTGAATACGCAGGGAGAGAGACATCAAGCGTCTGCTGGTGCGTGTTCGTCAATAAATCAAGCCCCCGACCAGCTTGTGGAGCGGTCAACGAAACAGAAACATCTGAGTTGTTGAAATAGATATAATACAATCCTTCCGGACTCATGCGACGCATGATGATCGTATTTGTCTCATCATTCGCGTGAACGAAAGAGATATGTCCTTTGTTCGCAAGTGTCTTATGTTGCTTTCGAAGCTGCAACAAGTGTCGCGTATAGGCGAATAACTCCTGATCCTGCTCCTCTGGATCCCACGGCATACATTTCCGGCAGCCTGGATCTTGATCCCCATCAAGACCGATTTCATCTCCATAATAAATGACAGGACTGCCCGAGAACGTCAGCATCGAAAGTAACAAGAGACGTAACTTACTCTTATTATTCCCTGCACGCGTCAATGCACGCGGTGTATCGTGAGAACCGATCAAATTAAAGGTTACTTCATTGACATTCATCGTGTTTGAGAACAATACATGCGACATATCGTTCGCATACGAAGTTGCTTTAGTCTTATCTAAGGCAAAGAAGTTCAAGGCGGCATTCGTAAATGGATAGTTCATGACGGCGTCAAACTGGTCACCGAGCAACCATTCCTGTGAGTCATGCCAAATTTCACCAAGGATATACGTGTCAGGGTTGACCTCCTTGACGACTTGACGGAAATCACGCCAAAATGCGTGATCGACTTCGTTGGCGACGTCGAGTCGCCAGCCATCGATTCCGAATTCTTCGACCCAGTAACGAGCGACGTGGAGCAAGTAAGACTTTACTTCATCATTCTCGGTATTGAATTTCGGCATCTCAGGTACGAAAGCAAACGTATCGTAGTTCGGCAACGGTTCTGTCACGAGCGGGAAATCACGCAGGTGGAACCATTCTTTATAGGTGGAGTGGCTACCATGTTCACGAATGTCAGCGAATGCTTTATGGTGGAAGCCGGCATGATTGAAAACGGCATCTAACATGATGCGAATGCCGTGTGCGTGTAACAGATCGACCATTTCCTTGAATTTCTCTTTCGTACCGAACTGTGGATCAATTTCTAAGTAATCGATTGTGTCATATTTATGATTCGATTTCGCCAAGAAGATGGGGCAGAAGTAAATGCCAGTGATACCAAGTTCAACGAGATAATCGATATGGTCGATGACCCCTTGGAAATCTCCACCGAAAAGATTCGTCGTCGTCGGTGCTGTACTATTCCATGGAAGTGTACCAGCTGGATCATTCGTCGCATCGCCATTTGCAAAGCGATCTGGGAAGATTTGATACCAAACCGTATCCTGGACCCAATCTGGTGCAGTGAATACATCGACTGCATTAAGGAAAGGAACACAGAAATAGTAGCCTGTATCATCGAGCGGTTTTTCATCGAACCAGCCACGTTCCGTGAATACATGACTTGTTGCACCGTCATGGAGACGGAAACCATATCGTAGACGACGGAAGGGAGGAACAACATCGATGAACCAGTAATCGTATAACTCATCTGATCCACTTCGCTTCATCGGTGTTTCAAATGTATTCCAGTAGTTTGATTTTGAGGGATCGAAGTTCCAATCGGCAGCATCTGGGTTTTCAGTATGCCAATCGTATGGGTCGCCCCAAATCAGATCGACGCGATCAATGTCATTTTTTTTTGTTTGTAAACGGATGTGGATTGTTCGCTCATCGTACTTATAGACGAATGGAGACATCGCACGGTGGAACACAGCTTCTTTGAACATGGCAGTCACTCCTTAACGCAATCGCTTGCATCGTATTGATTATGTCTTCGACCTAAGAATAGTAAAGCGCTTTCTTAAAGTCAATTGCAATCCCGTGAAATCAAGGATTCCTGATAAAAGTCGAGAGTCTAATGCAATCGTTTGCATCATCTTGTGCAAAATATAAAAATGAAAACGTTTTCTTTTTTACTGCTTCTCTGACCTGGTATTTGATTCAAATAATGAAAATAGAAATAAAAAGTTTTTGAAATGTAAGAAAATAATTGAATAAAAGGACTTGTCAAAAGGATTTTAGATTGTATAATAAAAATGTAAAGGTGATGCAAACGTTTTCATAAAACGCTTACAACCACTCGGTTGTTATCATGAGAAAATGGTTGTGCCTTTATGCAAACGTTGTGCATTAAAACTTATCATTCATAAGTTAACTTGGGGAGGAAATTTCAATCATGGAAATGAAAAAATTCGTAGCAGGTCTTTCTGTATCTGTCATGGCAATCGGTGCTCTTGCAGCATGTGGCGGTGGATCGGATTCTGAATCATCATCTTCAGATTCAGGCAGTAAAAAACCAAGCAAGATCGTCATCTGGGAAGACACTGAAAAAGCTGAAACAACTAAAGCTGCAGCTAAAGCGTTCGAAGAAAAAGAAGGCGTCAAAGTTGAAGTTAAAGAAGTCAAGATGACAGATCAACAGAAGAAAGTAGCACTTGACGGACCAGCAGGTAAAGGACCGGACATCATGCTTCTTCCACACGACCAAATCGGTACAGTCGTTGACCAAGGTTTGATCGCGGAACTCAAGGATGGCGAAAAAGCACTTGAGCCATTCATCGATACAGCGAAATCGGCAGTAACGTTTGATGGTAAAGTCTACGGATATCCGAAAGCAGTTGAAACACCAATCCTCCTTTTCAATAAAGATGAATTAAAAGAAGCACCAGCTTCAATGGATGATCTGTACAAGATCTCAACAGAGCAAAAGAAAGACGGGAAATACGGATTCCTCGCGCTTTGGGATAACTTCTACTTCGCACACGGTCCAATCGGTGGATACGGTGGTTATGTCTTCAAAGACAACGGCGGCAAATTGGATCCAGCAGATATCGGCTTGAACAACGAAGGTGCTGTCGAAGGTATGGATTACATCGGCAAGTGGTACAAAGAAGGTCTCTTCCCGAAAGGTCTCATCGGTGGTGGCGGTGGTCAAGCACTTGATCAACTCTTCGGTGATAAAAAAGCTGTTGCTGTCATGAACGGTCCATGGGCAGTTGCGAGCTATAAAGAAAAAGGCATCAATCTTGGAGCTTCAGCACTTCCGAAACTTCCAAACGGTGAGCCAATCAAAACATTCGTTGGTGTAAAAACATACGCGATTTCAGCATACTCGGAAAATGCAGAGTGGGCTGAGAAGTTCTTGGCATCACTCACAGGTGAAGAAAACGCTAAAGCAATGTTCGAAAAATACAATGAGATCCCACCAGTCACTGCTCTTCAAGAAGATGCAACAATCAAGGATAACGAAGTCGCAGCAGCAGTCTTCGCACAATCACAAAACGGTGTGCCAATGCCAAACATCGCTGAGATGGGTCAAGTTTGGGAACCAATGGCAGCAGCACTTCAGCTTGTTGCAACAAACAAACAAGATGCACAAAAATCAGCTGATGACGCTGTCAAACAAATCAAGCAACAAATCGAAGCAAACAATCAATAAGCGTAAATGGAACGCGTGAATCCATGAAAAAGAGATAAAGAGAGGGGGGTCTTGGATTCCCCCTCATCTTTATGGTTGGAAGAGAAGCCTGAGGTCAGACATGACCTTTGGAAAGGAGAACGGACGATGGCTGCGATTGCAACACCACACCCGACGAATCCAACGCCTGAAAAAAAGACGAACCACCGCACGATTGCGGCGCTGATGTCGATCATTCCAGGAGTGGGACAACTATACAATAAACAATTCCTTAAAGGCGCGACATTTTTTGTCGTCGTACTATCATATTTTCTCGTCAACTTTGAACTGTTCTTCAAAGGAGCAGGAAATGGTCCTGGCGATCGCGGAGCGATCTGGGGCTTGATTACACTCGGTGAGGTACCAGGCGTAAGAGGGGATCACTCGATCTTTCTGATGGTCGAGGGCATCATTGCCTTGATTTTACTTGTCTTTGGTATCGCCATTTACGTCTGGAACTTTATCGATGCGTATCGAATCGGTAAGTTACGTGACATGAACCTTGAAGTGCCATCTTTGAAGATGCAACTACGGAACTTCCGCGATAACGGGTTCCCGTACGCGATGTTGATTCCTTCATTAGTACTTCTGGTGTTCACGGTCGTCTTACCGTTGATCTTTACTTTCTTGATTGCCTTTACGAACTACAAATTCAACAACTCGCCTCCAGCGAAGTTAGTCGACTGGATCGGTATCCAAAACTTCTTGAATATCTTCACGGTCGATATTTTCCGTGATACATTCGTCAGCGTTCTCGGCTGGACGCTTGTCTGGACCGTCGCTTCGACGACGGGTGTCATCGCGATCGGTATCGGACTTGCAGTCTTGCTGAACCAAAAAGGACTCAAAGGAAAACGATTCTTCCGTTCCATCTTGATCCTGTCATGGGCAGTACCAGCCTTCATTACGATCTTGATCTTCCGCTCGATGTTCAATGAGACATTCGGTGTTTTCAATACGACGTTATTACCAGCGATTGGTCTTACTGACGGTGTCGACTGGATGACAGATCCGACGTATACGAAGCTTGCCTTGATCGGGATTCAGTGGTGGTTAGGTTTCCCATACATCATGACACTGACGACGGGGATCTTGCAGTCGATACCAGAAGATCTTTATGAGGCAGCGACAATTGATGGAGCGACAGCAGGTGAGAAATTCCGCTTGATTACGTTGCCGATGATTCTTTTCGCAACAGCACCAATTTTAATCACGCAGTATACGTTTAACTTTAATAACTTCAACATCATTTATCTCTTCAACAACGGTGGACCGGCAGTACCGGGTCAATCGGCTGGTGGAACGGATATCTTGATTTCGTGGATTTACAAATTGTCGCTTGGCTCGAACCCGCAGTATGGATTCGCAGCAGCGATCACGCTTGTGTTGTCGTTCTTCATCATGACGATTGCCGTCATTCAGTTCAAGCGTTCAAAATCATTCAAAGATGAGGATATGATCTAATATGAGAAAACAAAACCGAATCAACATGGCGTTGTCATATCTCATTTTGACGATCGCCTCCATCATTATCGTTTATCCACTCCTTTGGGTCGTTGGTACTTCACTCAACCCTGGGAAAAGCATTACATCGGATATCTTCCCAAGTAATCCGACCTTGATCCACTACTTTGATTTGTTTGATCCAGCAAAAACGGATTATGGCATGTGGTATCTAAACACAATTAAGATTGCCGTCATCACGATGGTCGTCTCAGTCGCTCTAATCACGTTAACAGGATACATTTTTTCGCGCTATCGCTTCGTCGGTCGGAAAAATTCACTCATCTTGTTCCTCGTGTTGCAGATGGTACCGCAATTCGTTGCCATTATTGCGATTTATGTCTTGCTTAATATGTTAGAATTGTTTGATACGCATCTGGCGCTCATCCTGCTCTATTCGGGTGGTGCGATTCCAATGAATACGTATCTTGCAAAAGGATATTTTGATACGATTCCAAAAGAACTTGATGAGGCGGCACGGATGGATGGTGCCGGTCACTTACGAATCTTCTGGCAAATCATCTTACCGCTCGCAAAACCGATGGTCGCCGTCATCGCGTTGTTCAACTTCATGGCACCATTCAACGACTTCATTTTAGCATCGCTCGTCCTGCGTTCTCCTGAGAAACAGACACTTGCGGTCGGGTTGTACAACATGGTGTCGGAGCAGTTCGACAATAACTTCACGTTATTTGCGGCAGGTGCCGTATTATCAGCAGTTCCAATCGTTCTTCTCTTCTTCGCATTCCAGCGCTTCTTCGTGTCTGGATTGACGGCTGGTGGAACAAAAGGATAATCATAAGGGGGAAATCAGCGGCATGAGACGAGGCATAATGCTTCTCCTCTTGCCGCTTCTCTTGTCTATCGGGCTTCAACCGATGACGGGTGAAGCAGCAGGTTGGGAAAAAGAACGAATGTATTTCATCATGGTGGACCGGTTTGAGAATGGCGATCCGAGTAATGACCGAGAGGCGGATCCTGAAAATCCAAAAGCGTTCCAAGGCGGCGATTTAGAAGGTGTTACGAAACGTCTCGATTACATCAAGGAAAAGGGCTTCACTTCGATTTGGTTGACGCCGATCTTTAAGAATCGTCCGAATGGTTATCATGGATACTGGACGGATGATTATTACGAAATTGATCCGCACTTCGGAACAAAGGAAGAGTTTAAACGTCTCGTCAAGGAAGCGCATGACCGGGATATCAAGGTCGTCCTTGATCTTGTCGTCAATCATTTAGGACCAAATCATCCAATGGTGAAAGAAAAACCGGAGTGGTTTCATAAAAATCAACCGATCATGAATTGGAATAACCCGTCGGAAGTCGAGAATAACTGGCTGTTCGATTTACCGGACTTCAATACAGAAAATCCGGAAGTCGTCGATTATTTAATTGATGTCGCGAACTACTGGGTCGATGAAACGGGTATAGACGGATACCGGCTCGATACAGTTCGCCATGTACCTGCCACATTTTGGGAAACGTTCATCCCAGCAGTCAAAGAAAAGCATCCAGACTTATTCTTATTAGCTGAAGTATTCGATGGAGATCCGCGAAAAATTGCGTCCTATTCGAAATTAGGTTTTGATTCCGTGACGAACTTCCCGTTTTATTATGGAGTCAAGGATCAGTTTGCTCGCAAAAATGGTTCAGCGGAAGAGCTCGATTCAGTTTATAATCGAGATACTACGTTTAATCCGAATGCCAAGGGACTTGCAACCTTCATTGATAATCATGATGTCAAACGCTTCATCACGGAAGCAAAGATTGGTGGAGCAGACGAAGAGGAGCGGCAACTTCGACTAGCATTGTTCGCACTCTATGCTGCACCAGGGATGCCGATCGTCTACCAAGGAACAGAGGTGGCGATGCCAGGTGGTGAGGATCCCGGAAACCGGATGATGATGACATTTGATCAAAACAAGAAGATGCAACAGTACGTAAAAACGTTGAACGAGATGCGTCAGGACTACCCAGCGTTTGCAACAGGGAAGCAACGCTTGATCGCAAAGACCGATCATATGGCAGTCTACTCCCGGGAGACGAAACAACAACAAGTCGTTTACGCGATCAATCTTGGAGAAAAAAAGACGAGCTTACGCGTGTCTGCGAAAGAAATTGGTGATGACCAGCGTCTAAGAGGACTTTTATTCTCAGATTTGGTGCGTCAGGATGGTGACGCCTATGAGATCACGCTTGATGCAAATAGTGCGAACAGCTATGTCATCGAAAAGTCACAAGTCAACTGGTGGTCGATCGTCGCAATTGGTGCGATTGCTCCGATTTTAGCGCTCATACTTCTTCTCGTTCACCGTAAACGCATGCAACGTCAAACAAAATAAAATACTTAACTAGGGGAAATGTGAGGTGAAGGGGATGCAGGTAACAATCAAGGATGTAGCACGGGAAGCGAATGTCGCACCCTCGACGGTATCACGCGTTATTGCGAATAGTTCACGCATCAGTCAAAAGACGAAGGAACGGGTGCGACAGGCGATGGATGAGCTCGGATATTATCCAAACGTTCATGCACGCAGTCTAGCGAATCGAACGACACAAGCAATCGGTCTTGTCATGCCAAGTGCTGCAACAAAAACGCTACAAAACCCGTTCTTTTCGGAGGTCATTCGAGGAATTAGTACAAAAGCGCATCAAAATGGCTATTCGTTATATATGACGACAGGTGTTTCGGAAGAAGAGGTATATGAAGGTGTCGTCTCGATGGTTCAGGGCCGTCGCGTCGATGGCGTCGTCGTATTGTATTCTCGTACGGATGACAAAGTCGTTCAATTTCTGCAGGACTCGAAGTTTCCGTTCGTCGTTGTCGGTAAACCATTCAGTGATTCATCACACGTCACGTATGTCGATACGGATAATTACTTAGCGGGTCGCGAAGTAACGAAGTATTTACATCAACTCGGGCATGAGTGTATTGCATTCGTCGGTGGGGCACAGGATTTAGCTGTGACACAAGAACGTGTCGGTGGTTATAAGACAGCTCTCATGGAAGAGGGAATTCCGATTCACGATTCTTATATCGTCAGCGCCCCATTTATGACGACGGGTGGTGCCGAGGCAGTCAAACGACTGATGTCACTTGAACATCCACCGACTGCCGTCGTTGTTAGTGACGATATGATGGCACTTGGTGTCATGAGTACACTGAATGAGATGGGTATCAGTGTGCCGGATCAAATGGCCGTCGTCAGTTTCAATAACTTGTTCATCGCAGAATTCTCAAGCCCACCGTTGACTTCTGTTGAAATCAATATCTTTGGACTTGGTTTTGAAGCGACGAATTGTTTGATTGAACAAATCAATGAAGATGCGACACCTTATGGGAAGCGCGTCATCGTTCCGCATTATCTCGTTGTCCGTCAGTCATGTGGCGGAAAATCTGAAGCATGAAACAGAAGTCTATTTTTAAGCCGATTGGTTTGAAAATAGACTTTTTTTGATTCAAATGGATGTCGATTTCTAGTAAAAGGAAGCGGTTGCAGAAAAAGAAATTTATTTTCGTGCAAACGATTGCATTGATGCCTTTTATGTGTACAATAAAGAATGTAGAGTATAGATGAAACGCTTACATGTTCAGATTGACTGACATGCGTAGCATAAAAAGGAGCGACTTGACGATGAAACGACTTTTTGAGGTCAATGAGTGGAAAATTACAGAGCTTGGTTTTCATCCAGAAGATAATCGACTAGCAGAATCGATGACATCGATCGGAAACGGTCATATGGGAATGCGCGGTACATTTGAAGAAGAATATACTGGTGACACGCATCAAGGCATGTATGTCGCAGGTGTTTATTATCCCGATAAGACACGTGTCGGCTGGTGGAAAAACGGTTATCCGGAGTATTTCGCGAAAGTACTCAATGCTGTCAACATCATGGGTTTGAAAGTATCTGTCAACGGAAAAGCTGTTGATTTGAATACGTGGGAAGTCGTTGACTTCAAACGTGAACTTGATATGCAACATGGTGTATTGACGCGGGCGATGTTGTTGAAGCATGGAGAAGAAGAGATAAAAGTCGAATCCAAGCGCTTCTTCTCAATCGTCGATAAAGAAATCGCTGCCTTGCAATATACGGTGACACCTGTCAATTTCGAAGCAGAAATCGTCATTGAATCGTATCTCGATGCGGATGTTGAAAATGAAGACTCGAACTATGATGAGAAGTTCTGGCTTCCTGTCGAACACGGAATTGAAGAACGGTTCGGTTATGTGACATCAAAAACGAAAAAGCTCGATTGGCATGTGACGGCAGCGATGATCACGGATGTCGAAGGCGCACGATGTGAAGTCGTCGATGGCAATACGCAGTACGTCGCGAATCGTTTTACGAAACAAGCCGCAGTAGGTGAGGGTGTCACAGTCGAAAAATTCGTCGCACTCGTAACGAATCGCGACCATGAAATCGATGCGTTACTGGAGCAAGCGATGAAACGTGTTCACGTCGCATTCGAATCAGGCTTTGAACCATTGCTTGCGACACATGAAGCCGCTTGGTTGCACCACTGGGAAGAAGCGGATGTGAAAATTGAAGGTGATGTCGAGGCACAGCAAGGGATTCGATTCAACATCTTCCATATGTTCCAGACTTACACAGGTGAAGATTCACGCCTGAACATCGGACCAAAAGGATTCACGGGCGAGAAGTATGGTGGTGCGACGTATTGGGATACGGAAGCGTACTGCTTGAACTTCTACCTTGCGACGTCGAAACCGGAAGTTGCTTGGAATTTACTCAAGTATCGCCACAACCAATTGCCGCAAGCGAAAGAAAATGCGGATAAGAATGTCGGCATGAAGGGTGCGCTTTATCCGATGGTAACGATGAACGGAGAAGAGTGCCACAACGAGTGGGAAATCACGCATGAGGAAATTCACCGGAATGGTGCGATCGCACATGCGATTTATAATTACACGAACTACACGGGAGACACGTCGTACCTTGGACAATACGGGTTTGAAGTGTTAGTCGAGATTGCTCGTTACTGGGCAAGTCGCGTCAATTACGTGCCGCATAAGGATGTCTACATGATTCTTGGTGTGACGGGACCAAACGAATATGAGAACAACGTCAACAACAACTGGTATACGAATCTGATTGCGGCGTGGTGTCTCGAATATACACAGACCGTTCACCGTCATTTAGCGCAAGAAGAGCCAGAACGTCTGCAAGAACTCATGCATCAATTAGCATTGACGGATGAGGAGTTGGCGAAGTGGGCTGACATCGACGCGAAGATGTATTATCCGAAAGATGAAGCAGCACCTGGGATCTTCATGCAACAAGATGGTTTCATGGATAAGGAACAAATCTTGGTCGCTGAACTCGATCCGAAACATCTCCCGCTGAACCAGAATTGGTCATGGGACCGGATCCTGCGCTCTGTTTTCATTAAACAGGCAGATGTCTTACAAGGTCTCTACTTCTTGACGGATCGCTTCAGTCTAGAAGAGAAAAAAGCAAACTTCGATTTCTATGAACCACGTACGGTCCATGAATCGTCACTATCACCATGTATCTATTCAATCATTGCAGCAGAAGTCGGGTATGAGGAAAAAGCGGTTGAATTGTATCAACGTTCGGCTCGACTTGATCTTGATAACTACAACAACGACACGGAAGACGGATTGCATATCACGTCGATGGTTGGATCTTGGATGTCGATCGTTCATGGGTTTGCTGGATTACGAGTAGCAAATGATACGTTGTCCTTTAAGCCGATGTTGCCAAAAGGATGGACGAGTTATACATTCCGGATGCAATGGCGCGGTCATCATATCCATGTCCATGTACAGCCGAATGCTGTCGAAATCGCTCAAACGGAAGGCGAAGCATTCAGCTTGAATGTCCATGGAACGACTGTGGAAGTTCCAGCAAGCGGACAGATTACAGTTCCTGCTTCGATGACAGTATAAGAGAAAAAAAGAACCGATTTTTTAGTCGGTTCTTTTTTGTGTAACAAGAATCAGGACACCTTTGTCACAAATGAAAACGCCATCATGAAAAAGAACATCAATCTTTGGAAATCTTGACTATCCGGCGACATTTGAATGTGCTAAAGTGTTTCAAGATAGTTATGAATGAGAGGAGAACGGCGTGTGACAGCAGTAGTAAAGGAAAGTATGTTAAAAGTGATCGTGGCTTCGATTGGGGGATTCGTCATCGCCGTTGCCATGAACTGGTTTTTGATTCCTAGTGGTGTATATTCGACTGGATTTACAGGACTTGCCCAAATCTTGACGCAAGTCCTTCAAAATACAGCATTTGCGTTTGGTGAAAACGTCTGGTTCTTGGCGTTGAACATACCTCTGATCGTGCTCGCATGGATCATGTTAGGTCGGAGCTTTACAATCATCACCTTGATTTCAGTTTTGGCAACGACGATTTTCATTGGTCTTATTCCTCAATATGCTGTCATACCAGGTGATCAAACACTGAATGCAGTGTTTGGAGGGGTCTTGCTTGCGATCGGTACCGGTATCACGATTAAGTTCGGTGCTTCGACAGGTGGTTTCGATATCGTTGCCCTCATCTTCGCCCGTTTCTCCGATCGCAGTGTTGGCTTGTATCTGTTCGTCTTGAATTTCTTGATCGCCTTATTGGCAGGGGCATTGTTCGGATGGTCGACTGCCTTATACACGATTGTCTTCATTTACGTGACATCGAAGGTCGTCGATGAGATTCATACAAGCAACCAGCGCTTGACGATATTCATCGTCACGAATCATGCGGATGACATCACGACGGCTCTGCATCAGCACATCATTCGAGGAATCACGCAGATTCCTTCGATCGGTACGTATTCACGAGCTGAAAAAGCGACGTTGATGATGGTCATCGAGCGTCACGAATTGCGGGACATTGAACGGATTTGCCGGGAAGCGGACGAGACGGTCTTCATCAACGTCGTCGCAACGGACTCGGTCGTCGGATACTTCCGAAAAGGATAATGAAAAAGGCACTTGCTCTGCAACATGCAGCAAGTGCCTTTTATCTGTTTTCATGCGAGCCCGAGGACGTGTCTCAAGTAATAGGCGATCCCGTCATCTTCATTTCGCTTCGTCGTGCCGTTTGCCAGATGCTTCAGCGCGGGGATGGCATTTCCCATCGCTACACCGTGTCCAGCATACTCGATCATCTCTAAATCGTTTTCCTCATCACCGAAAGCAATGATTTGTTTAGAGTCAATACCAAGGTGATGCGCGATATGGGCAAGACCGACCGCTTTACTTGTACCTTTTCGCATCACTTCGACCATGAATTCAGGCTTCACCCATTGACGATTGAGTACCGTCTCGGCATGAATACCAGATAATTCGGAGCGGATCTCATCGACGTGTTCTCCTTTGGCATGAATCAAAAGAGAGGTTGGTTCATGCATAAGCACCTTTCGTAAATCTCCGGTCGTGACGGATAAGGCATGGTCAGTATAAAATTCGTAGATGCCAACCGGATCATATTGAAAATAGACATGATCCGTGACTTCACAGACGATGTTCTGTGTCTTCGTCTCAGCGACGGACTCTAAAATATGTTGAACGGTTTTTAATGGAATTGGATGATGCTGGACTTCAAAGTGGGTGTCTTGTGGGTGATGGACGAGACCACCGTTAAAGTTAACGATTGGTGTCGTTAAACCGAGCTGTTCGTAATATTTCCTGGCGTGACGAAACGGTCGTCCGGTTGCGATGACGACTTCGTGACCATTCGCACGCGCGCGTTGCAGCGCATTGATGTTCGCAGCGCTGATTGTCTTATCATCTTTTAAAAGAGTGCCGTCGAGATCGACAGCGATTAAGTGACGGGTCATGATGGAATCCTCCGCTTTCTTTTCGTTAATTCTACTGTAGCATATGAAGCGATTGTCCTTCTTATGAAACGATTAAGTTTTTCAAGGAAAAGAAAGCGCTTGAAAAAATTAGAGAAAAGCTGTTGCTTGGTTTAAAAAATGGTATACTACAAATCGTAGGATAACTCTATAGTACGTTATGGAAACGGAGGGGAAATCATGCGTTTTCTCGTTACATTCTTTTGGTCATTCTTACTCGTGAACACAGCTGTGTTCATCGTATCGGCAGTTGATGCAGTAACGTATAGCTTCGGATTCGCGACAGCTATGTCTGTCGTCACTTCACTTGTCGTCTTCGCACTCGATGCCGTCAATGAAGATTTAGGTCTTGGTCAAGGGACTAAGGCAGAATAAGGAAAAGCGAGATGTCGTCACATGGGCGATAGGCTCGCTTTTTGTCTTAAGGAGGAATGATCGATGATCGTCATCGAACAGGTTCTGTGGCAACAGATGCCGCAAAATATCTACATAGCAGGAAATCAGATCATCGGAATCGGTTCCTATACCATAGATGAAGCAATGATTACGCATCGGATCGATGGTCGCGGCAAACAGCTAGTTCCTGGATTCATCGATGGACACTTACATCCAATCGGTGGGGGAGGAGAAGGCGGATTTGCGACGAGAACAGCATCGCTGACCGTTCGAGACATATTCGAAGGTGGTGTCACGACGGTCGTTGGATTACTCGGAACGGATGGTTGGACACGAACGGGAATCGATCTACTGGCACATATACGAGGATATGCTGCATCTGGTATCCGCCCCTTTCTATTAAGCGGAAGTTATATGGTTCCACCGGTCTTCCTGACGCAATCGACAGGACATGATATCGTCCTCATCAATGAAGTGATCGGTATCGGGGAAATTGCCATCAACGATCATCGGTCGACACAACCGACAGCCCATGAACTCGCACGATTAGCGTCAGAAGCCCGAATTGCCGGCATGGTCAAAGGCGTGTCGGGAACGATGAACGTTCATATCGGAGACGGGAAACAAGGACTCGATCTATTACATGAAGTGATTGACACGACTGATATCCCCATCGGACAATTCCTTCCGACGCATATCAACCGGAATGAACGTATTTTTGAAGCGGGACTCGCCTGGGCGAAACAGGGCGGACGAATCGATTTCACGACGTGTACGACGGAAAGCTTCATTGCGGAAGGCGAAATTCCAGCAGGACAGGCTGTCGCCCGTGCTTTAGCAGCAGGAATCCCACCTGAACAGATTACGATGTCGAGCGATGCTGGTGCCAGTCTTCCAGCATTTGATGATGCAGGTCGTCTAGTTCGGATTGATACAGGAAAGCCTTCTTCTCTGATACAAGCCGTGCGCGATGCAGTGGCGCATGGTGTTGCTTTTGATCAGGCAATCACGACGATCACGCGACATGTCGCGGATGCATATGGTATACCGGGCGGGCGAATAGCGGTCGGAGAACGAGCGGATCTGTTACTGATTGATGACGCTTTGCAAATCGATACGATTCTTGCGAATGGTCATGCTATAATGGTTCAGAAAAAATGGCTAATACCAGAATGACGGAGGGATAGACGTGTCAAAGAAAACAAAACGTAAAAATACGAAAAAACCGCAATCCAAGGCGAATTGGATTACAGCGGGAGTCATCGCCTTAATCGTATTGGTGGGAGGATTACTTCTTGTCTTCACGGATCGAGAAGATTCTGCATCGAAGAACGGCAATCTAACGGCTACACAAGTCGCAGATAAAGTAAAATCCGGTGATGAATTCTATACGTATTTCTATCAAACGGGTTGTTCCCACTGTGAAAAAGTAAAACCATATCTCGTCCCGCTTGGTGAAAAACAAGATATCCCATTCGAACAGATCGACCTTGCTGTCGAACAGTCGGCTTGGGATACGTTTGGTATCGAGGGTACACCGACTGTCGTTCACTTTAAGGACGGTAAGGAAGTTGGACGTGTCGCAGGTGAGCAAACGGAAGACAGCTATAAAGAGTTCTTCGCTGGAAAAGACGTAGAGGACTCAAAAGAAGAATCATCTGGTGATCTCAATGATTAAAAAATGGTTTTACTCTCGTGTGTTCGAATTAAATGGACACCCGCTTGTTGCCAAACAACTGAAACGTTTTGCGATGAGCCGTATCAGTCGTCCGTTTATCCGTCCGTTCGTTCAGGCATACGATTTAAATATGACAGAAGCGACTCGGAGCCTTGAAGAGTATTCGAGTTTACATGACGTCTTCGTTCGTCATGTCAAACCGGAAATGCGACCGATCGATCAAGCAGAAGGCGCATTCGTCAGTCCGTGTGACGGTGTGCTATCCGTCGTTGACGATTTGACGGCTGATAGCCGCTTTACCGTCAAAGGACAATCGTATACGGTATCCGAGTTACTCGGTTCCCATCATGAAGCACAGCAATATGTCGGTGGACGTGTAATGATCTTTTACTTAAGTCCGCAAAACTACCATCGTGTTCATGTACCGATGGATGGAACGGTCCGGACGAGTTATACGCTCGGTCGCGATTCGGCACCAGTAAATGAGATTGGTCTCACACATGCGCTTCGCCCATTGACTCGGAACTACCGTCGTGTGACACGCATCGTCCAAGGGAAACATGCTCTTGAACATGTCATGGTCGGTGCACTCAACGTCAACTCGATCGTTCGGACGAACGAGTCGAAGGGCCTTCGTCGCGGGGATGAGTTCGGATACTTCTCATTCGGTTCGACGGTCGTCCTGATTTGTCCGAAAGATGCATTGACGTTAGACAGTCAAGCAATCGGACCAGTTTTAATGGGGCAACGCCTCGGACAATGGCATTCATGAAAGCGAGACGCCCGTTTTGGGCGTCTCCTTACGTTTAGGAGGAATGAATCATGCCGGCACTGGCATTAGCAGAAATCGGAAGTACACAGGTCCAAACGTATATCGCACTCATCATTTTTTTAGTGACCTATGGCTTCATCATCAGTGAAAAAGTAAGTCGGGCGATCGTCGCCTTGCTTGGAGCTCTCGCGATGGTCATCATCGGCATCGTGGATCTCGAGACTGCATTATTTGAATACATCGAGTGGGGAACGATCGTCTTATTGATTGGCATGATGATTCTCGTCACGATTGCCAACCAATCTGGCTTGTTCGAATACATCGCAATCCGTGCGGCGAAGACGACGAAAGGTGATCCGATCAAGGTGTTGATTTTACTGTCTGCATTGACGGCACTTGGATCTGCTTTTCTTGATAACGTCACGACGGTTCTATTGATCGTTCCAATTACGTTTTCGATTACGAAGATACTTAAGATTGCGCCGTTTCCGTTCTTGCTCGCAGAAGTATTGTTTGCAAACATCGGTGGGACGGCGACCTTGATCGGCGATCCACCGAACATCATGATTGGTGCTGCGAATCCACACTTAACGTTTAACGCCTTTTTAGTGAATCTCGCACCGATTATTCTCGTCATCACGGTTGTAACGATTGGCATTCTGTACTTCATCTTCCGCAAACAACTGCATGTCGAAGCGGAAGATCGACAGAAATTGATGGAAATCGATGAGAAGAGTTATATTGTCAGTCGCAAATTGGTCACACGGAGCAGTATCGTCCTCGTCAGTACGATTGCGTTGTTCGTGTTGCATCCGGTGCTTGATCGAATCGGACTCCATCTCGAAGCACCGGCCATCGCGATCCTTGGAGCGACGGTCCTAATGTTGCTGACGATCGAAAACGATCATCAGCTCGAAGGAATTTTTGCCCGCATCGAATGGACGACGATCTTTTTCTTCGCCGGACTGTTCGTGCTCGTCGGCGGGATTCAGGAGGCGGGTATCATTCGCTACCTTGCGGAAAAGACGATTGATTTGACAGGCGGTGATATCAAGACGACAGCAACTGCTGTGCTTTGGTTGTCCGGTATCGCCAGTGCGACGATCGATAACATCCCGTTCGTCGCGACGATGATTCCACTCATCAACGATGTGGCTGCTGGGATCGGATTGTCACCAGCAGATGCGAAAGTGGACGTGTTATGGTGGTCCCTCGCACTCGGTGCCTGTCTCGGTGGTAACGGAACATTGATTGGTGCGTCGGCGAACGTCATCGTCGCGGGTCTTGCAACACGACAAGGTGAAAAATTCACCTATATGCGCTTTTTGATTTACGGAGCACCGATCACGATCGTAACGTTGATTCTATCCCAACTCTATCTGTGGATTCGGTATTATTAAGAAAACGGAAGGTCCGCCTTCCGTTTTCTTTTGTGCGTCGCTCTTACTACCTGATTGTGCTATAATCGAACGATAAGAGCATAACTGTTTCTTAAACTTAACTATAGAGCTAGACCATTATCTGGAGGTTTTATTCTTGTTCAAACGACTTTATCCGAAACATTTCGTGGCTTCGATCTACGATATCGACCTTGAAATGCTCAAACGAAACGGTGTCAAAGCTATTTTGACCGATCTTGATAATACACTCGTCGCATGGAATATCGCAGATGCTCCAGACGAATTGGTTGCTTGGCTGGATATGGTGAATAATCAATATGGTTTCGACGTCATCATCGTATCGAACAACAATGGAGATCGCGTCAAGAAGTTCGCGGATCCACTCGGATTGCACTACATTGCGCCTGCTCGAAAACCGCTTCCTATCGGGTTTAAACGGGCATTGACGGAATTCGGTTATCACGCGAAGGAAGTTGTTTTCTTAGGAGATCAACTCTTTACGGATGTACTCGGTGCAAACTCCGTTGGAATCGAAGTCATCCATGTTCAACCCGTCGTTAAGACGGACGGTGTCGTCACGAAATTCAATCGCCTGATGGAACGTGTCATTTTCCGCCGGATGAAACGCAAAGGAATCTATAAATTGACACAACGTGTCAAAGAAGATCCTTCTGTGCTGGAACATCCGATCGAAACACTTCGTCAGGATAAGCAACAATAACCCTGTCAGATCGGTAGATGAAAGGGAAGGCAGCAGTCGCAACATGTACGGCGAGAGGTCGGAAGTTACGCTCTTGGAGTAGCGAGCAGGGCGCTACGGTGAAAAGAGAAGGGATATCGTTCCCGCATGCGGCTCAACATAATATGATCGAAGAAATCCACTGCGCTGGTTGTGGTGTCGCCATTCAAACGGAAGACACAAAAGCACCAGGATACGCACCTAAATCTGCACTTGATCGTGAAATGGTCATTTGCCAACGTTGCTTTAAGTTAAAGCACTACAATCAAATTCAAGATGTATCGTTATCGGACGATGATTTCGTTAAAATCTTAGACGGAATCGGTCAAAAAGATGCACTTGTCGTTAAAATCGTTGATATCTTCGATTTTAATGGAAGCTGGTTACCGGGATTACATCGGTTCGTCGGTAAAAACGACGTCTTACTCGTTGGGAACAAAGCCGATTTATTACCGAAGTCACTAAACCCGAATCGTCTCATGAACTGGATGCGTCAAGCATCGAAAGAACTCGGATTACGTCCAGTCGACGTTCATCTGATCAGTGCGAAAAAAGGGCACGGAGTTGATGAACTTGCTGAAAAAATCGATTATTATCGAAAAGGCCGCGACGTCTATGTCGTTGGTTGTACGAACGTCGGGAAATCGACGCTGATCAACCAAGTCATCAAACGCTTCGGTGAAGAAGATGAGGCCGTCATCACGGTCAGTCACTTCCCAGGTACGACACTTGATTTGATCGATATTCCACTCGATGATAACTGTAACCTGTATGATACACCAGGGATCATCAATCACCACCAAATGGCTCACTATGTGGATGCAAAAGACTTGAAGCTGATCACACCGAAAAAAGAGATCAAGCCACAAGTCTTCCAAATCCATCCGCAACAGACGCTCTTCTTTGGAGGTCTTGCGCGATTGGACTATATGGAAGGGAACAAGCGTTCATTCGTCATCTACATGTCGAACGAATTGAAAGTTCACCGGACGAAGCTTGAAAAGGCAGACGATCTATATGCGAACCACAACGGTGAGCTGTTGTCTCCGCCAAACGAAAAGACGCGTGAGATGCTACCGCCGCTTGTCCGTCATGAATTCAGCCTCCGCGACAACATGAAGACGGATATCGTCTTCAGTGGACTCGGGTGGGTTGCGGTTCACGGAAAAGGTGGACGTGTCGCTGCTTACGCCCCGAAAGGTGTCGCTGTATCCTTACGTGAGGCGCTCGTCTGATGCGCTTTGCCGTCATCGGTCATCCGATTGCCCATTCACTTTCACCTGAGCTGCATACAGCTTGGCTGGAAGCGGCTGGGCTTTTCGGCTGTTATGACCTCATCGATGTAACGGAGCAGCAATTGCCGCAAATCATTACGAAATTACGCACACATCAGCTAGACGGAATCAATGTGACGATTCCGCATAAAACAGCAATCATTCCGTATCTGGATCGGCTAGAGCCGGCAGCTCAAAAAGCAGGCGCCGTGAACACGGTGTACCGGCAGGATGGGCAGTTGATTGGTGCGAATACAGATGGAATCGGATTCGTCCGCGCGTTGACAGAACGTCGTCCGTCATTTCAAAAAACGCTCGTTCTTGGTGCGGGCGGTGCGGCGCGAGGTATCATTGCTGCGTTACCCGGAGATGTGACAATCACGAATCGTACAGAAGAACGCTCTAAGGCAGTTGCCGATGAATTTGGAGCAAACGTTCTACCATGGCAAGAAACACTTGATTTAACGAGTTACGACGTCATCATCAATACGACTTCTGTCGGGATGGCGCCACATATCGAGGCACGTCCAATCGAATTGACAGAGACGCACGCCTTGATTTGTGATATTATTTATCGACCGACGCCGACCCGTCTATTGCGTGAAGCGACTGAAAAAGGTCTCGACACACTTGACGGCGTCCCGATGTTCGTCTTACAAGCGGCTGAAGCATTTGAACGCTTCACCGGACAAGCACCTGACCTTGCACTTGGCGAGCAGGTGATACGAAAGCAATTGGAGGAATTTTAATCATGTTAACAGGTAAACAAAAACGTTTTTTACGCGCGACAGCTCACGATTTAAACCCGATTTTCCAAGTCGGTAAAAATGGAGTCGGCGAAGCGATGTGCGCTGATTTGATGGATGCGCTTGAAAAACGGGAACTCTTGAAAGTACAAGTATTGCAAAATTGTGCGGACGCACCAAAGGATGTCGCACAAGAACTCGTCGCAGGAACGAATGCTGAACTCGTTCAAGTCATCGGAAAAGTCATCGTTCTTTATAAAGAATCAAAAGAGAACAAGACGCTCGAATTGCCACGATGAAAATCGGACTGATGGGCGGAACGTTCGATCCTCCGCATATCGGTCATCTCCTGATTGCCGAACAAGCGCAGGAACAACTCGAACTCGATGCGGTCTGGTTTTTACCGGCGAATGTGCCACCGCATAAACAACGTACTGTCACAGAAGCAACCAAACGTCTACGTCTTATTGAAGAAGCGATTGCATTGAATCCGACCTTCTCCGTCTCAGCGATCGAGTTTGAGCGCGAAGAGCCTTCCTATACGTATGATACGATTCGTGCACTCAAGCACCGGTACCCGGAGCATGAGTTTCTGTTTCTCATTGGAGCGGATTCACTCGTTAGTCTCGATACGTGGTATCAAGCCGAACAGTTATACGAGGAAGTCGTCTTTGGTGCCGTCGCTCGACCGGGCAGTCGGTATCTGATTCCACGCGGTGCTCATGTGAAAGCAGTCGATATGCCATTACTAGAAATTTCTTCAACGGATATCCGGCAACGGGTCGCGCGCGGACGGAGCATTCGCTACCTTGTACCGGAAGCCGTTCGACAACGGATTGAGGAGTGGGATCTATATGCGCCTTGAAGAAGCACGTCAAATCATTGAGCGTACGTTGCCTGAACGACGCTATGTGCATACATTAGGTGTCGTCGAGACAGCGCGACACTTGGCTCTTAAATATGGTGTTGATGAAGAAGAAGCAACACTTGCTGCCATGCTCCATGATTATGCGAAATACCGCGATACGAATGAGATGCGTTCGATTGCCGTTGAGTTGAATCAACGTGTTTTACTCGATTATGATGACGAACTGCTTCATGCGCCAGTGGGTGCGGAGCTTGTCCGTCGAGAACTTGGTCTTGATTCAGATGTGATTTATCAAGCGATCGCAAATCACACGACGGGGGCACCCGGTATGCCGTTGCTTGATCAAATCATCTTCGTCGCGGATGCGATTGAACCGAATCGCAGTTATCCAGGTGTTGAAGCGCTTCGTGAAGTAGCGGAGCAGGATTTGACGGACGCCGTCATCGCTACACTCAGTCAAACGATTCATTTTTTATGTAAGAAACAAGCCATCATCTTTCCGCGAACGATTGAGACTTATAATGCCTTCGTCGCGGCCAAACGAAAGGGGACCGTCCTATGACAGTCGAACAAGAATTACAATTAATCGTAAATGCCATCGACGATAAACGCGCTGAAGATATCGTCGTCCTGAATATGTCGAGCATCTCACCAGTTGCCGATTATTTCGTCATCTGTGAAGGGAATTCAGAAAAACAAGTACAGGCGATTGCACGTGAACTCAAAGAAATCGCGCACGAACATAACCTACCGATCAAACGTCTCGAAGGATTCGATGCGGCACGTTGGGTGTTAGCGGATCTTGAAAACGTCGTCGTTCATGTCTTCCACCGTGACGATCGTGATTACTATAACCTCGAAAAACTCTGGGCAGATGCTCCAAAGGTTGAAGTCGAGGTCAACTAATGGCATACGAACAGTTCGCCTACATCTATGATGAATTGATGCAAGACGTCCCGTACGATCAATGGGTCGACTGGGTCAAAGCATATGTTCCGACTGGAAGTACGATTGCTGATATCGGATGTGGAACGGGTACGGCGACACTTGCATTAGCGGCACACTATGAAATGCTCGGGATCGATTTATCGGAAGAGATGCTAGAAGTCGCGCAAGAGAAGGCGATGGAAGAGGGATTAAGCATTCAATTCTGGGCGCAAGACATGCGCGAAATCGAATTGCCGACACCTGTCGATGCTGTGACAATACTATGCGACTCCTTGAACTATCTCCGGACGGAAGAGGATGTCAAACAGACGTTTACACATGTAGCAGCAATCCTCAAAGAGGGTGGACGTCTCTTATTCGATACACATTCTCCTTACAAGATGGAAACGTTGTTCAATGGAAAGACATACGCGACACATGCCGAGCAAAGTTCGTATATCTGGTTCGCGGATCCTGGTGAAACACCGCTTTCTGTCGTCCATGAACTGACTTTCTTCATCGAGGAAGAGGACGGTCGCTATGAGCGTGTCGATGAAACGCATCATCAGCGGACATATCCTCCGGCACAATACGTGACGTGGTTACGCGAAGCGGGATTCCGTGTCCTTGCCGTCACAGGCGATTTTGGACCGGATGCTCCTTCTGAGACAGCCGAGCGGATTTTCTTCGTTGCTGAAAAAATGTAAAAGTGATCTCATCCGTCTTCTTTAAGCGATACACGTTCGTGTTGCTTAAAGGAGACGGATTTTTTGTTCGTCAAACAGACGCTAATTCAAAGTAACAGTATGGATGTTATGACCTTCATCCGACCTAACACATAGTATTGTGTTGTAAAAGAGTGGTTAGTACGTATTCCTTCGTTTCCTGAAGTCCGTAGCGACCTGTTAGAGTCGTGGGAAAAGGAGGGATTCGTCTTGACCGTTCCACGTTTGCAACAAATCGCAGGTCTCGTCGTCGTCCTGCTACTCATCGTTTTATTGTTCGTACCATTACCCTCTTGTTCGAATGAAGCGATGGTCGATCAACCGTCCTTAACGGATAAACAACAAGAGGCAAAAGCAGAGCCAGCAGAAAAGGAGACCTCGATTCGTGACAAACTCATCATGGTCGATGTGAAAGGGGCGGTAGAAGCACCTGGACCCTATCAATTCCACCTCGGTGATCGAGTGAAGGATGCAATCGAAAAAGCAAAGACGACTGCGAAAGCGGACATTCGACAAATGAATCTTGCGGCACGTCTCATTGATGGACAGGAAGTCATCGTGCCGGTAAAAAAGACGAAAGATCAGCCGAAATCAACGAAACGCTCAAAAGCAGAGATACCAAAAGGATTGATTGATCTCAATGCGGCAACAGCGGAACAGTTGATGGAGGTTCCGGGAATCGGTCCTGCCAAAGCAGAAGCGATCTTGGCCTATCGGGAGGAGAAGGGAGGATTTGCGACGTATGAATCACTCGGAGATGTGAAGGGTTTTGGGGAAAAGACGTTAGAGTCGCTTAAATCCTACCTGATCGTCTACTGATGCCGCTATATGCCCTGTTTGTGCTCTTACTCGTTGTTGCCGTTAAAGAATCAATCTGGTGGTTAGTAACGTTGATGTTGTTTGCTGTCATGAAATCATGGTCTTTTTCAATCGGTCGTCTCTTCTGTTTGCTCATTCTGAGTTGCCTTTTCATCGGAATGGGTCATCTGTCACCTGAACCGCATGACGTCTCGTCTGTTGACATTTTATCAGGTAAGCGTAATGGGGATCGAATTCGCTATGAGGCAGAGAGCAACGATCAATCGGTTCTGTTGACGGCGACGATTGCAGAAGAAGAGACAGGATACGAACGAATCGGGTACTCCTGTCGTGTCAATACGGAGCCGCTCGACGTCCGGCAACAATCGAATGCGGGAGGTTTTGACGAACAGCAATTCATGCATACACATCGTTACGCTGGAAAGTGGGAAGTCCGTTCATTTGATTCCTGTCATCCGACACCTGGGTATGCGGCAGAAGGAAGACGGGTACGTGAAGCATGGTTGAAACGGATTGAAGAATTGCTACCACAAAAGCAAGCCTTCTACGTCGAAGCACTTGTGTTTGGTGAGGATCGATTAATGGATCAAGTGACGCTCGAACGGTTTAAGAAATTCGGCTTATTACATGCGATCGTCATCTCAGGATCACATATCGCTTTTTTAGTGTTTAGTCTGTTGTATGTCTTACGAAAAATCAGAATGACCAAAGAAAAACGACTTGATATCGTTCTTGTCTTACTGCCGATTTACGGATGGTTGACGGAGTGGAGTCCTCCAGTCACACGAGCTGTTCTTGTCGCGATCATTCTGTTGCTCGGTCGTCGTTTCCATAAACCGTTAGATCCGGTGGAGGTCATTGCGGGGGTCGCAGCTTTTCAATTGGCGATTCAACCAACTGTCATTTACGATATCGGATTCCAATTGACGGTCGGACTGACGCTGTTTCTTGTGCTGTCGAGACGACTCATGGGTTCGGTTCGTCGTCCTTGGAACTGGCTGCTCATCAGTGCTTGGGCACAGTTTGGAACCCTCCTCTTTTTGCAAGGTATTGAACAGACGACTGTTTCAATTTGGTCGCCATTGTTGAACCTATTGATTGGTAGCTGGATTGAATGGGTGATTCTTCCGGGATCATTCATTCTTGCGACCCTTCCGTTCTTACCGATTCGTTCAACGTTTCAGATCGCGCATCAGTATGCGATTCAATGGATGGATCAAGCGTTACGACTGGCGGAGGATATACCGTTGGCGATGGTTGCCGTTCCAGCATTTTCTCCTATCGTCTTGACGATCGTCGTTGTCGGAACGGGGATTGCTTGGTTCATTGCTGAGCGGAGATGGTGGGGGCATGCTCTCCCGTTGATCCTTTTACTTGCGGCATGGGGCTACACGGAGTGGCGCGCACCCGAACAAATCACTTTTTTAGATGTCGGGCAAGGCGATAGTATCGTGCTTGAGAAAGCAGGAGAGACATTCGTCGTGGATACGGGTGGCGTTTATCAACAAACGACGCATCCACTGCTTCGTCCGTTTGATCCAGGTAGTCATATCGTCGCGCCCTTTTTATTCACACGAGGAGAAGCAGAAATCGACGGTCTCATCGTGACACATGCTGATCACGATCACGTCGGTGGACTTCTAGGTGTACTGCGTCAAGTTCGCGTGAAAACCATTTATTTAGGTGCGTATGACAACACGGATGAGAAGCGAAACGATTTGATTCGTTCCATCGAAGCAACTGGGACGCGTGTTGAGTTCGTTCAAAAGGGTCGAACGATTCGTCCTTGGTTGCAGGTTCTTGCACCGACTGGACGAGAGGAAGAAGAGAACGATCGGTCTATCATATTACTTGCACAGATCGCCAAGCAACGTGTTTTGTTGACGGGCGACGCTGGTTTAGCAATCGAGGACGAGTTAACGATTGGTCCGATCGATATTCTAAAAGCAGGTCATCACGGGTCGAACACGTCGACCGGTGAAGAACTCTTGCGGAAGACGAATCCGAAGATTGTCATCTTGTCAGTCGGACGGAAAAATCGATACGGGCATCCGCATCCGGACGTCCTCGAACGAATCGGAACAGATCGGATCGTCTTTCGAACGGATGAGGACGGGAGTGTAACTTGTTCTTCAGCGGGCTGTGAACCTATGATAAAATAAAAAAACAGCAACCCCCCAAGGTTGCTGTTTTACTGATTATAGACTTAAGAACTTAATTGCGACACCGATGATGAACAAGACTGCGAAGAAGCCGAATGATGCACCAAAACCAACGGCAGAGTCGAGCGCATCGTTGCGTTTTGATTGAATATCGTTCTCGAACGCGTTTTCACTTGGTGGGCGTACTGAATGTGCCATGCTGCATTCCCCCTTAATAGATTCCGCTTCTAGTATAGCGGAATAAAAGAGGATTATCTATGATGAAGTTAAGAACAAACTGTGAAATGTGGTGGGAATGATGAAAACTCCTTGGCTCGTCAATGGAAAATTAGCGAATTTATACTTATTATATGGAACAGAACGACACTTGTTAGAAGAGTGGGAACGTGAAATCGTAAAAGCAGCTCTTCCGGACGGAGAACGCTTTGATTATATGAAAATCGATTTGAACGACCAACCGCTTGATGCGGTACTCGATGAAGCAGAGACGGTACCCTTTTTAAGCGACTACCGTGTCGTCGTTGCAAAACCTGCAACGTTTCTGACAGGAGCGAAAGATAAAAAACAACATAACCTCGAACGGTTAGCAGATTATATCCTACAACCGGCAGACTACGCGGTCGTCGTCTTGATCGTCGAAGCAGAAAAGCTCGATGAACGAAAAACCGTCGTCAAACGATTGAAGGAGCGCGCGACGGTACTAGAGGCAAAAAAACCGACGACCGAAGAGTTGTTCCGCTTCGTTCTGGATGCTGTCAACGACAAAGGATACCGGATGGAACGTCCGGCAATCGAGCGACTCATTTTCTTGACTGCTGAGATGTGGGGAACATTAGCCCATGAACTTGAGAAGTTGATGTTGTTTGCAGGGGACCGACCAACAATCGAAATCGAGGATGTCGATTTGCTTGTTCCGCGGACATTAGAGGACAACGTCTTTCAATTAACGGACTATTTGATGAAGCGTCAACTCGAACCAGCGATCCGCTTGATTCGCGACCTTGAAAAACAAGGACAGGAAGTGTTGGCTCTCCTTGGACTGATGGCACGCCAATACCGGATGATGTTGCTGTCGAAACGATTAGCAGAACAAGGATACGGAGAACGACAAATCGCATCAAAAGTCGGAGCTCATCCGTATGCGATTAAATTGGCACTCCAGTCTGCCAAACGGTTTACGTTTGCGCAGCTCGAGCAAGCACTCATCGCCATCACGACGACAGATGAAGGTATGAAAACAGGACGCGGTGATAAGAAGATTCTATTCGATGCGTTGATTGTTCGCTTAGCGACGCTATAAGAGGAGGCAAACGATGATGGAAGTCCAGATCATTACAGCAGAAGAGGTCATCCCATTACGGCATGATGTGTTACGTCCACATCAACCACGTGAAGCATGTATCTACCCAGACGATGCGCTTGCATCGACGTTTCATCTCGGCGGGATAAAAGGACAACAAATCGTCGCAATCGGTAGTTTCTCGGAACAATCGCATGCACAAGCGCCAGGAGCAACGTATCAGCTTCGTGGTATGGCGTCGAGTGAAGACGTGCGTGGTGAAGGGTATGGTCGGGCGCTGATCGAAGAAGCCCGTCGTCTATTGAAAGAACGACAAGTGACAGCATGGTGGTGTAACGCCCGCGTCACGGCACTTCCTTTTTATGAACGCCTCGGACTGGAACGTATTGGAGAACCGTTCCTCATTGAAGGGATCGGTCTTCACTATGTCATGATCGATCGTCTAGACGACAAGTAAGGCAAGAAATGGCGGACGAAGGAATCGTTTTACACGAGTCCTTCGTCCGCCATTTTAGATCATATAAAAAATCGCCACTGGAGATACCTCCTAGTGGCGACCCATCACCGTATTCTTCGGAAAGAATTAAAGTGCGTTTACGAGTTTAGCGAGACGTGATTTGTCACGACCAGCTTTGTTGCTGTGGATGAGACCTTTAGCAGCAGCTTTGTCGATTTTTTTAGAAGCTGTAGCGAAAGCAAGGACCGCTTGGTCTTTGTTACCTTCAGCTGCGAAAGTTTCGACTGCTTTAATCGCTGAACGCATTGCCGATTTACGTTGTACGTTAGCGACGCGGCGTTTTTCAGCTGTTTTAACGCGTTTGATTGCTGATTTAATGTTAGCCATGGATGATTCACCTCCAATAAAACTCATTCGAGATTTATATTCGCATATCTGCAGTTATCGTTCAACAGAACAAACACAATTGTAGCAAACGTTTTTCTTAAAAGCAATACGACGTCTAGGGAATCTTAACATTTTGTTTTTCGGGTAAAACAAAACGAGATAGTACAGTGAAGCGCTTTTTGGTATAATGAACCGTATGTACGTTTGAAAATAAGGTAAGGTGACTCTAAACATGACGAATGAAGACCGTTTAAAGCGGCAGAAGAGTATTCGTAACTTCTCGATCATTGCCCATATCGATCACGGGAAGTCGACACTCGCTGACCGAATTTTAGAAAAAACTGGCGCGTTGACATCGCGCGAAATGAAAGATCAGACACTTGATGCCATGGATCTCGAACGTGAGCGTGGCATCACGATTAAACTCAACGCTGTTCAATTGAAGTATACAGCAAAAGATGGGGAAGATTACATTCTTCACCTCATTGATACACCTGGACACGTCGACTTCACATATGAAGTCTCGCGTTCACTTGCAGCTTGTGAAGGGGCTGTCCTCGTCGTCGATGCGGCGCAAGGAATCGAAGCGCAGACGCTTGCGAACGTTTACTTAGCACTCGACAACGATCTCGAAATCCTTCCGATCATTAACAAAATCGATTTACCTTCTGCGGACGTCGAGCGCGTCCGTCAAGAAATCGAAGATGTCATCGGTCTTGATGCGTCTGAAGCCGTTCCGACTTCTGCGAAGGCAGGGATCGGCATCGAAGAAATTCTCGAACAAATCGTCGAGAAAGTACCAGCTCCAACGGGTGATCCGTCTGCACCACTCGAAGCATTGATCTTTGACTCGTACTATGATGCTTATCGTGGTGTCGTTGCATCAATCCGAGTCGTCAACGGAACAGTTAAGGTTGGCGATAAGATTCGGATGATGTCGACAGGTAAGGATTTTGAAGTTCTAGAACTTGCCGTCGCGACGCCAAAACCATTACGTCAGCAAGAATTGACGGTCGGTGATGTTGGGACGTTGTCTGCGTCGATCAAAACGGTCGGCGATGTACGTGTCGGGGATACGATCACGCTCGCGAAACAGCCGGCTGCTGAAGCGTTACCAGGATACCGGAAGATGAATCCGATGGTGTACTGTGGACTCTATCCAATCGATGCTGCGAAATACAACGATTTACGAGAAGCGCTTGAAAAATTACAACTCAGTGACGCGGCGCTTGAGTTCGAACCAGAGACATCACAAGCACTCGGATTCGGATTCCGTTGTGGATTCCTCGGAATGCTCCACATGGAGATCATCCAGGAGCGGATCGAACGAGAGTTCAACATCGATATGATCACGACGGCACCGTCGGTTATCTACCACGTGACGACGACAGCGGGTGAAGTCTTGCACGTCGATAATCCATCGAAGATGCCGGATCAGCAAAAAGTCGAATTCATCGAAGAGCCGTTCGTTAAGGCTGCTGTCATGACACCGAATGATTACGTTGGTGCCATCATGGAGTTGTGCCAGAAGAAGCGCGGAACATTCGTCGATATGCAATACATCGATACGACACGTGTCAAAATCACGTATGAGTTGCCGTTATCTGAGATCGTCTACGACTTCTTCGATCAGTTGAAATCGAGTACGAAAGGGTATGCGTCACTTGATTATGAATTGATCGGCTACCAACAGTCGCGTCTCGTCAAGATGGACATCCTCCTCAATAACGAAAACGTCGATGCGCTCAGCTTCATCGTTCACCGTGACTTTGCATACGAACGCGGGAAAGTCATCGTTGATAAGTTGAAGGAATTGATTCCACGGATGCAGTTCGAAGTACCGATTCAGGCTGCTGTCGGAACGAAGATTGTCGCGCGTTCGACGATCAAGGCATTACGGAAGAACGTTCTTGCGAAATGTTACGGGGGAGATATCTCTCGGAAACGTAAGTTGCTCGAGAAGCAAAAAGAAGGTAAGAAACGCATGAAGATGGTAGGCTCAGTAGAGGTACCGCAAGAAGCCTTCATGTCCGTTCTATCCATGGACGAAGATTAAACAGGTGGGGGGCGCTTGCGTCCCCTTTTTGGTTTTTATAGAGAAAGGATGAGGCGAAATGGGAATACGCGCCGCATATGTCCACATCCCTTTTTGTGAACATATTTGTTATTACTGTGATTTCAATAAAGTCTTTTTAAAGAATCAGCCCGTCGATGAATACCTCGATGCACTCGAACGAGAAATCGAACTGACGCTGAAACAATATCCGACGGATCATCTCGAGACGATTTTCATCGGGGGCGGCACACCGACTGCTTTAAACGAACCACAGATGCAACGGCTGATGGAAATCATCCAGAAGCACTTGTTGCCACTGACAGGTGATGATTTAGAGTATACGGTCGAGTCGAACCCGGACGGTGTATCGGAAGAAAAACTCGATATCATGAAGGCGGGTGGTGTCAACCGCGTCAGCTTTGGTGTCCAGTCGTTTGACGACGGATTGCTCGAACGGATCGGTCGGACGCACCGCGAAGCGAAGGTCGCGCAGACGCTCGATGCAGCCGCGAAACGGTTTGACAATATCTCCGTCGACTTGATGTTCGGATTACCGAATCAGACGCTCGATCAGGTTCGTTACGACGTCACGCGGGCACTTCAATTGCCGATCACGCATATCTCATCCTATTCATTGATTTTGGAACCGCACACGGTCTTTGCGATTCAGGAGCGAAAAGGAAAATTACCGCTTCCGACGCAAGATCTCGAGGCGGAGATGTATCAAGTGATGATTGAAACGATTGAAGCAGGCGGATATGCGCAGTATGAGATCTCGAACTTCGCGCAAGCTGGAAAAGAGAGCCGGCATAATCGTGTCTATTGGGAAAACGATGAGTACTACGGATTCGGTGCAGGCTCACACAGCTATATCAACCAGACGCGTCGTGCGAACATCGCACCGATTCCGCATTATATCAAAGCGGAAGGATTACCGGTTCGAAAAGAGACACCGTTGACGAACGTCGAGCGGATGGAAGAAGAGATGTTCCTCGGACTTCGAATGAAGGATGGCGTATCGCTCGAACGCTTCCGGACGAAATATGGAGTAGTGTTTGAAGATGTGTTTGGTGACGTCATGAAACGGTTGTTGCCAAACGGTCTCGTCGAACAGACGGAGACACATATCCGTTTGACGCCAGCCGGGGTTCCGCTAGCGAACGAAGTCTTTGCAGAGTTCATCGGTGAAGCGCAGGTTCAATGAATCTTGAATAAATGAAAGGAAGCGGTGTTCCCTTAAAAAAGAGGAATACCGCTTCTTTTCATTTTTTGGATTTCCTTAAAAAATAGGCAGTCGTTCCGATGACCGCGATGAACAGCCAGACAAAGACTCCTGCCATTGCCAATAATTCAATCATCCGATTCATCCTTTCCGTTCTTTGTTTCACTGTATCGCAGAATGGGAAACTGTTCAAAGGGTCACGCAATTCGGTTGACATCGGACGGACAATTCCTTATAGTAAAAGATGTAATTAGCACTCGTTAAAAGTGAGTGCTAACAAAATAAGGTGGTGAAGAAGGTGCTGACGGATCGTCAATTGTTGATTTTACGTGCAATCGTCGATGATTACATCAAGACTGCTCAACCCGTCGGCTCACGGACGCTCTCAAAACGAGACGACGTGACGTTCAGTTCCGCGACCATTCGTAACGAGATGGCGGACCTCGAAGAGATGGGTCTGATTGAAAAGCCACACACTTCCGCAGGACGGATTCCTTCCGAACTCGGATATCGTTTTTATGTCGACCATCTGATTCGTCCGGAAAGCATCACACCAAAAGAAGCACAGGCATTGAAATCACTCTTTGCCCATTCCGTGAATGAGAATGATCGGTTGATTCGGCACACAGCAGACCTGTTGAGCGATTTAACCCATTACACGACGCTTGTACTTGGACCAAAAGAAGACGGACAACGCCTGCATCATTTAGAATTGATTCCTCTTGCCGAAGGTCGTGTCGTCATCGTTCTCGTCACGGAGACGGGGCATGTCGAACACAAGACATTGCAATTGAATCAAGCGTTGTCCCAGGAAGCAGCGAGCCGGCTGATGGAACGTCTGAATCAGACGTTACGCGGTACGCCGCTCTCATCCTTGCGCAGTCGTCTGCTCGAGGAAATCCGCCGCTTCCGTTCAGAGCATTCTGAACAGACGGTATTACTCTCGAAGGCACTTGATCTCGTCTTGACGGATCAAGAGGAGCGCCCGTTCATCTATCTGGGCGGGAAAGCCAACATGTTCGATCAGCCCGAATTTCAGGACGTTGCCAAACTACGACCTGTTCTCGAGTTGATCGAACAGCAAGAAGCCGTTCTCGATTTCCTCCGACCGAATCTCGATAATCAAATCTTGATCACGATCGGGAGTGAGAACAATGTGGATGCATTAAAAGATTGTAGCGTCATCCGGGCCCATTATTCGGTCGACGGTGTCTCGATCGGGACACTCGCATTGATCGGACCGAAACGGATGGATTACAACCGGGGAATCAACTCGATCATCCATCTACTTCAAGCATTCCAAACCGAATTGCATAAGAACAATTTGGATTGAATATAGAAAGGGGCTCGATTCAGAGTGGAAGAAAAAGAACAGAATCAAAACCTCCAACAAGAAGAAAACGTGACAGAGCCGACTGAAACCGTCGAAGTCACAGAAGAAGAAGTCATCCAAGCGGATCTCGTCGAAGACGAGAAACCAGACTTCGAAGCACAACTCGCAGAAGCAAAAGCTTCAGAGTTACGCCTCCGTGCGGACTTTGAGAACTTCAAACGTCGCAACCGTGTCGAAGCGGAGAACCGCGCGAAGTATTCTTCACAAGCGATCGTCGAAAAGCTATTGCCGCTCGTCGATAACTTGGACCGTGCGCTCCAAATCGAGACAGAAAACGATGAGACGAAATCCGTCTTGACGGGTGTCGAGATGGTAAAACGTCAACTCGTTGAAACGCTTCAAAATGAAGGCGTCGTCGAGATTCCAGCTGTCGGTGAAGCGTTCGATCCGAACTTACACCAAGCAGTCGTTCAAGAAGCGAGCGAAGAACACGAATCAGGTATCGTCATCGCTGAATTCCAAAAAGGGTACAAATTGCACGATCGTGTGATTCGTCCGAGTATGGTTAAAGTAGCTGAGTAACCAGCTTGCACTTTATTATTCCAATCATTGAAAGCGAGGAAATAGATCATGGCAAAAATCATTGGTATTGACTTAGGTACAACGAACTCATGTGTCGCAGTAATGGAAGGTGGCGAACCGGTCGTCATCGCTAACGCAGAAGGAAACCGTACGACACCATCTGTCGTCGCATTCAAAAACGGTGAGCGCCAAGTAGGGGAAGTCGCAAAACGTCAAGCGATCACGAACCCGAACACGATCATGTCGATCAAGCGTCATATGGGTACGGACTATAAAGTAGAAGTCGAAGGCAAAGACTACACACCACAAGAAGTCTCTGCAATCATTCTTCAAAAATTAAAAGCACAAGCAGAAGACTACCTCGGTGAAAAAGTCACAGAAGCTGTCATCACAGTACCAGCTTACTTCAACGATGCAGAACGCCAAGCGACAAAAGACGCTGGTACGATTGCTGGTCTTGACGTAAAACGGATCATCAACGAGCCTACAGCGGCAGCACTCGCATACGGTCTCGAAAAAGGCGAAGATCACACGATCCTCATCTATGACCTTGGTGGCGGTACGTTCGACGTGTCGATCCTTGAACTCGGTGATGGCGTTTTTGAAGTTGTTTCAACTGCTGGTGACAGCCGTCTTGGTGGAGATGATTTCGACCAAAAAATCATCGACCATCTTGTAGCAGAATTCAAAAAAGAAAACGGCATCGATCTTGCTCAAGATAAGATGGCGCTTCAACGTTTGAAAGATGCAGCTGAAAAAGCGAAAAAAGACCTTTCAGGTGTTTCTTCAACACAAATCAGCCTTCCGTTCATCACAGCTGGCGCATCAGGTCCACTTCACTTGGAAATGACACTTTCACGCGCGAAATTCGACGATCTCACAGCAGATCTCGTTGAACGTACGATGGAACCAACACGCCGTGCTATGAACGATGCAGGTCTGACACCAGACAAAATCGACAAAATCATCCTCGTTGGTGGTTCGACGCGTATTCCTGCAGTTCAAAAAGCAATCCAAGATTTCACTGGTAAAGAATCGTTCAAAGGGGTTAACCCGGATGAAGTCGTTGCCCTCGGTGCAGCTGTTCAAGGTGGCGTATTGACAGGAGACGTCAAAGACGTCGTTCTTCTCGACGTAACTCCACTCTCACTCGGTATCGAGACAATGGGTGGCGTGATGACGAAATTGATCGATCGTAACACAACGATCCCGACTTCAAAATCACAAGTCTTCTCAACTGCAGCAGACAGCCAACCAGCTGTTGACATCCACGTCCTCCAAGGGGAACGTCCGATGGCAGCAGATAACAAAACACTTGGTCGCTTCCAATTGACGGACATTCCACCAGCACCACGTGGCGTGCCACAAATCGAAGTTAAATTCGATATCGATGCGAACGGTATCGTTAACGTTTCTGCGAAAGATCTCGGAACGAACAAAGAACAGTCGATCACGATCCAATCATCAAGCGGTTTGACTGAAGCGGACATCGAGCAAATGGTCAAAGATGCAGAAGCAAACGCGGATGCTGACAACAAGCGTAAAGAAGAAGTCGAATTACGCAACGAAGCAGACCAACTCGTCTTCGCGACAGATAAAGCAATCAAAGACCTCGGTGAGCAAGTCGCTGACGCTGATAAAGAAAAAGCAGAAGCTGCAAAAGAAAAAGTAACAAAAGCTCTCGAAGGAACAGACATCGAAGCAATCCGTTCTGCAAAAGACGAATTGTCGACAGTTGTTCAAGAGTTGACACAAAAAGTCTACGAGAACATGGCACAGCAACAAGCTGGCGCTGAAGGCGCACAAGCTGGTGGCCAAGACGACAACGTCATGGACGCTGAGTTCGAAGAAGTCGACGAGAAAGACAACAAGTAATTCATCCGACCGATTTTTCGGGCGCTAGAGAGAGCCAAAGCGTATCCGCGCTTTGGCTCTTTCCATGTCGCACGAAGTTCGGTAAAATCAAACAGTATGAAATGAATCGGAATAGAGAGAGGAAGACTGCACGTGGAAAAACGCGATTATTATGAAGTACTAGGCGTCGCGCGCGATGCCTCATCAGCGGAAATCAAACGCGCGTACCGTAAGCTTGCCCGGACGTATCACCCGGACGTCAACAAGGAAGCAGATGCGGATGCGAAATTCAAGGAATTATCGGAAGCATATGAAGTGTTATCCGATGACAATAAACGAGCACGTTACGACCAATTCGGTCACCAAGATCCATCACAAGGTGGCGGTGGATTCAGTGGAGCTGAAGGATTTGGCGATATCTTCGACATGTTCTTCGGTGGCGGACGTCGTCAAGATCCAAACGCACCACGTAAAGGACAGGATTTACAATACGTCGAGGAAATCGACTTCATGGAATCGGTCACAGGCGTCGAGAAGACGATCACGATCCCAGTCGAAGAAGATTGCGGTACATGTCATGGTTCGGGTGCTAAACCAGGAACACATCCGGAAACCTGTAAACGATGCGGTGGTTCGGGTCACATCAACGTCGAACAAAACACGATGTTCGGTCGTGTCGTCAACCAAACGACATGTTCGACATGTCATGGCCGTGGACAAATCGTCAAGGAGCCATGTGAAACATGTCGTGGAGCCGGTCGCGTTCGTAAAAACAAAGATGTCCGTGTCAAAATTCCAGCAGGGATCGACAATGGGCAACAAATCCGCTTAGCAGGAAAAGGGGAAGCTGGTGTCAACGGTGGACCAGCGGGTGACTTGTATGTCGTTGTTCGTGTCGCAGCACACGAACTGTTCGAACGTGTCGATGATCATATCGTCATGGATATGCCACTGACATTCGCACAAGCAACACTTGGAGATGAGATTGAAGTACCAACCGTTCACGGTAAGGTCAGTCTGAAGATTCCAGCCGGAACACAGACAGGATCGCGGTTCCGTCTCCGCGGAAAAGGGATGCCGAACGTTCGGTCTGGTCACCATGGCGACCAGTACGTCAATGTCGTCGTCATCACACCGAAGAACCTAACGGAACGCCAAAAAGAACTATTACGAGAATTCAATGAAATTAGCGATGAAAAAGGTGTCGAAGAGCAACACGAAGGTGTCTTCAGCCGGATCAAGACATTCTTCACAGGGTGATCACTACAGAGGAGCGTGACAAGAAATGAAATGGTCAGAGATCTGTGTCCATACGACACAAGAAGCCATCGAAGCAGTTTCAAACATCTTACATGAAGCGGGAGCAAGCGGAGTCGTCATCGAGGACGTCGAAGATTTCGAGATGATGTCCCACCGCGAAGATAACTTCGGTGAAATTTGGGATGAGACGAAACGAGACGAGTATCCGACACAAGGTGTACTCGTGAAGGCGTATCTTGCAGAAAGCAGCGATTTGACGGACACGATCAAAGGCATCGAACATGATATCCAGCAGTTGACGAACTTCGGTTTGTCGATTGGCACGGGTGCTGTCACGCTGACTCAAGTAGATGAAGAAGATTGGGCTCATTCATGGAAACAATTCTATAAGCCGGTCAAAATTAGTCGCCATCTGACGGTCGTCCCAATGTGGGAAGATTATACACCACAACCGGATGAAAAAATCATCGAGCTCGATCCAGGTATGGCATTCGGAACGGGAACACACCCGACGACGGTCCTCTGTATTCAAGCGATTGAGAACTACTTGCAAGAGCAAGACCGTGTCGTCGATGTCGGAACGGGATCCGGTGTCCTAGCGATTGCAGCTGCGAAGCTTGGGGCAAAGGATGTCTTTGCACTCGATTTAGACGAAGTCGCTGTCAAATCAGCGACGGAAAACGTCGCTTTGAACGAAGTCAGTGAGCAGATTACGGTCCGTCAAGGCGATTTGATGAAGGAATTGAGTGAGCCGGTCGAGTTGATCGTCGCGAACATCTTAGCGGAAGTCATCCTCCTCTTCGTCAAGGATGCCTATACATTGACGTTACCAGGCGGCCATTTCATCGCTTCCGGTATCATTAGTCAGAAGAAGGATATGGTCGTTCAAGCGATGCAAGAAGCAGGATTTACGATCGTCGAGACAACGAAGCTTGAGGACTGGGTCGCGATCATCGCGAAACGGGAGGCGTAAACACATGCAACGGTATTTCGTCGAGCCCTCGATGCGTCAGGGAGATGTGTTTTATCTCCCGAAAGACGACGCACACCATATGAAAAACGTCATGCGGATGGAAGTCGGCGGAGAGATTCTCGTACTCGACGGGACAGGTCTTTACCGGTGCCGCCTGGAAGCACTCGATAAACAAGCGGCTTCTGCCCGGATCGAAGAGACTCTACCGATCGAGACGGAGTTACCGATTCGTGTGACGATCGCCCATGGATTGCCAAAAGGCGATAAAATCGAACTCGTTGCCCAAAAAGCAACGGAACTCGGGATCCATCATCTACGGATTTTCGAAGCCGACCGTTCCGTCTCGAAATGGGATCAAAAGAAGGTTCCGAAAAAGATTGAACGACTCGAAAAAATCGTCAAGGAAGCAGCGGAACAATCGTACCGTGCCCACTTGCCGACAGTCGACTTCGTGGCGTATGATGAAGTCTTACAGGATGCATCGAACTATACGGCTTGTCTGGTTGCCTATGAAGAATCAGCGAAACAAGGGGAGGCCTCCGTCCTCGCTACGACGCTTGCTGGGCTGCAAGAGGGCGATTCCCTTCTTGTCGTCATCGGACCTGAAGGTGGGTTCGCTGAAGCAGAAATCGCACGTTTGACGGATGCCGGTTTTAAAAAAGCCGCTCTAGGGCGTCGCATCTTACGGACGGAAACGGCACCATTTTATGTCCTTTCCGCCGTCTCGTATCATTTTGAATTGAAAGGGTGAACGAAATGGCAACTGTTGCCTTTCAAACGCTTGGCTGTAAAGTCAACCATTACGAAACAGAAGCTGTCTGGCAACTGTTCAAGGACGCTGGCTACGCACGCGTTGATTTTGCGGATCATGCGGACGTGTATGTCGTCAATACATGTACGGTCACGAATACTGGAGATAAGAAAAGTCGCCAAGTCATCCGACGGGCGATTCGCCAAAATCCGGATAGTGTCATCTGCGTAACGGGCTGTTATGCCCAAACGTCTCCTGCTGAGATCATGGCGATTCCTGGCGTCGATGTCGTCGTCGGAACGCAAGATCGGCATAAAATGATTGGATACATCGAACAATTCCGTGAAGAACGCATGCCAATCAATGCGGTCGGAAACATCATGAAAGCAAAAGTCTATGAAGAACTGGATGTACCGGCTTTTACGGACCGGACACGGGCTTCGCTGAAAATTCAAGAAGGTTGTAACAACTTCTGTACGTTCTGTATCATCCCATGGGCGCGTGGTCTCATGCGGTCTCGTCAACCGGAAGATGTCTTGAAGCAAGCACAACAGCTCGTTGATGCGGGTTACAAAGAAATCGTCCTGACGGGAATCCATACAGGTGGATACGGAGAAGACTTGAAAGACTACAACTTAGCAAAATTACTTAAAGCACTCGAATCCGTCAATGGACTTGAACGCTTACGCATTTCGTCGATTGAAGCGAGTCAAATCACGGACGAGGTACTTGATGTCCTGAAGGATTCGCCGATCGTCGTTCGTCACTTGCACGTTCCGATCCAGTCGGCATCGGATACGGTCCTTCGCCGGATGCGCCGCAAGTATACGATGGCGGAATTCGGAGAACGGATCACGCGTCTGAAGGAAGTCCTGCCTGACTGTGCAATCACGTCGGATGTCATCGTTGGTTTCCCAGGTGAGACGGAAGAAGAGTTCATGGAAACGTTCAACTTCATCAATGATCATAAGTTCAGTGAATTGCATGTCTTCCCGTACTCGAAACGGACCGGTACACCGGCTGCGATGATGGACGATCAAGTCGAGGAATCGATCAAAGAAGAACGCGTCGCGCGTTTGATTGCTTTATCAGATCAACTCGCGAAGGAATATGCTTCGAAATACGAAGGAGAACTGCTTGAAATCATTCCGGAAGAATTCTCGGAAGAAGCAGGTGGTCGTCTCGTCGGTTACACGGATAACTATCTGCGTGTCGCAATCGAAGGTGATGAATCAATGATCGGACAACTCGTTCGTGTTAAAATCACGAAAGCGGGCTATCCGTTGAATGATGGTCAATTCGTTCGCATCATGCAGACATTAAAAGACGCTGCGGTCTAATCGAAAGGGCAAAGGAAACCTCTGGTTTTCTTTGCCACTTTTTTTGTTTTCATTTCAGGAATGCGCTACACTGAATACAGTTCAATTAAGGAAAGAGGATATCATTCATGCGAATCAACAAATTCATTAGCGAAACGGGCTTTTGCTCAAGACGTGCTGCCGATAAACTAATCGATGCAGGTCGTGTGACGATCAACGGTCTGACAGCAGAACTCGGCTCGCAAGCTGAAGAAACGGACGTCGTTGAAATCGACGGTCAGCCGCTCCAGACAAAACCAAAACCTGTCTACATCGTCTTAAATAAACCAGTCGGCATCACATGCACGACGGAGCTTGATATCGAAGGAAATATCATCGATTTCGTCAATCATCCGAAGCGGATTTTCCCAATCGGTCGCCTCGATAAAGATTCAGACGGCTTGATTCTTTTGACGAATGACGGTGATGTCGTTAACCGGATCTTACGAGCAGAAAACAATCACGATAAGGAATATATCGTGACCGTCGATGCACCAATTACGGATACGTTCATTCAAGGGATGGCGAGTGGTGTTGACATTCTCGGTACGACAACGAAGGAATGCATCGTTGAACCACTTGAGACACGGACATTCCGGATCATTTTGACGCAAGGGTTAAATCGTCAGATTCGCCGTATGTGTAAAGAGTTCGGCTACCGAGTTAAGCGTCTCCAACGCGTCCGGATCATGAACATCGAGCTTGGCGATTTACCAATCGGTTCTTGGCGTGATTTGACAGAAGAAGAATTACGCGAGTTGTTTACGACGCTTGACGGGCAATAAGGTTCAATGAAAGTCGCCACTGGCGGCTTTCTTCATACATAAGGGGGATGACCGTGGATAAACGGGGTATGAGTGCGACATTCGTCGCCTACGTGATTGGTGGACTGTTGCCGATCTACAAAGTATTTGCTGCAGGTATTCCAGCATGGACGGTCGTTTCAATTCGGATATTGAGTGCGTTCATCTTCGTGACACTGTTACTACGCCTGACGAAGAAATTCCAATTCGTTCGTCAATTATGGCAAAACAAACGCCAGCGCTATACCGTGCTTGCGGCAGGGCTCGTATTAGGTGGGAACTGGTCGCTCTATCTGTATGCCATCGGGGAAGGCTATATCGTTGAGTCGTCACTCGGGTATTACATCAATCCGCTCGTCAGCGTCTTGTTCGGCCTGATCTTTTTTAAAGAACGATTGACGCGTCCGCAAGTGATCGCGATTTTATCAGCAATCACCGGTGTGATGATTTTAACGCTCGGTTATGGTCAATTTCCGATCATCGCCTTCTCACTTGCCGTTTCGTTCGCGTTTTACGGTGTACTAAAGAAAAAGGCAGCAGCCGAACCATTATCCGGATTATTTTTAGAGACACTCGTCACGCTTCCGTTCGCTCTCTTGACGCTTGGTGTGACAGATAGTCAACCGCTTGCGATGCCGACGAGTGCATTGATTGCGATCATCATGCTCGGAATCGCAACAGCAGTCCAATTGATGTTATTCGGATACGGAATGCCGAAAATCCCGTTTGTCTACGTCGGGATTCTCCAATACATTGCTCCAACGTTGACGCTATTACTTGGAATTTATCTATTTAACGACGTCTTTACGACGATTCACTTCATCGCTTTCCTGTTTATCTGGATTGCTGTTGCTCTATTTACGATCAGCGGTTTATCAGCAGGAAAGATGCGAATGAAAAAGGTATCATAATGAAAGAGGGGATTACGTGAATCTACCAGGATTCTTTGCGACACTTGTCGCGTATATCATTTGGGGACTCTTACCGCTCTACTGGAAGATGCTCGCCAATGTACCGAGTGAAGAGATACTGGCACACCGGATCATCTGGTCATTCTTATTTCTGCTCATCTTATTATCATTTCAAAAAGCGCTTGGGAAGTGGAAGACGGCGCTGCGCGATCCGTTGACGCGCCGACTCTTTTTCTTAAACGGACTGATCATCAGTCTGAACTGGTTCATCTATATCTGGGCCGTCAATCATCAATTCATCGTTGAGGCATCACTTGGCTATTATATCAACCCGCTCGTCAGCATCGTCTTTGGTGTATTCTTTTTTCGGGAAAAGCTTTCACGGATCGAGTGGATCTCGATTGTCCTTGCAACGATCGGTGTCTTGATTTTGACGATTGGCTACGGCGAGTTTCCATGGATCTCGATCGCACTTGCCTTAAGTTTCGGTTTTTACGGCGTCGTCAAAAAGCGGCGTCCGCTGGAATCAACGGTCAGTTTGACGCTCGAGACGATGGCGCCGCTCCCACTTGCTTTGATTTTCCTCGGCTATTGGCAAGTACAGGGAACGTCTTCGATGACCGAATCCGTCGGTACGATGACCGGACTCATCTTGACTGGGATCGTCACCGCCGTTCCACTTTTGTTATTTGGATTCGGGGCACAACGAATTCCGTTCACGTGGGTCGGATTCCTTCAATTCGTCGCACCGACCTTGTCACTCGGACTCGGTGTTTTGCTCTATCACGAGCCGTTTACTAAAACGCACATGGTGGCGTTTACATGTATTTGGACGGCAGCGATCGTCTTTACGCTCAATGGTGTCTGGATTCGGAAAAAACAGCTTCGAAAAGTCGCGTAAAAAGATAGAAGTCTGACCTCTTGCGTGATAGAATAAAAACAGAGTCTAAGGGATACCCTTAAGGAGGACAACAAACATGAATTTAGCAGGAATGATCGACCATACGGCACTGAAGCCAGAAACATCACGTGCTCAGATCGAAACACTCTGTAAAGAAGCATTAGAATACAAATTCGCAAGCGTCTGTGTTAACCCAACTTACGTCGCGTTAGCAGCAGAACTCTTAAAATCAGATGATGACGTCAAAGTCTGTACAGTCATCGGCTTCCCGCTTGGAGCAAACACGCCAGAAGTGAAAGCATTCGAAACAAAGGATGCGATTCAAAACGGTGCAACAGAAATCGATATGGTTTTAAACATCGGCGCATTAAAAGATGGCGATCTTGAGTTAGTAGAACGTGACATTCGTGCGGTTGTCGAAGCGGCAAACGGTACACTCGTTAAAGTCATCTTCGAAAACTGCCTTCTTACAAAAGAAGAAATCAAAACAGCTGCTGAACTTTCAGTTAAAGCAGGTGCTAACTTCGTGAAGACATCGACTGGTTTCTCAACTGGTGGTGCAACAGTCGAAGATATCCGTCTCATGCGTGAGACAGTTGGTCCTGACATCGGTGTTAAAGCATCTGGTGGCGTTCGTGACTTCGAAGGTGCAAAAGCAATGATCGATGCAGGTGCATCACGCATTGGCGCATCAGCAGGAATCGCAATCGTTACAGGTGGTACATCTGATAGCGATTACTAAGAATATCTGACATGTCCCTCTTTTATAGAGGGGCATTTTTTTGTTATGGGACTATTCTGAATTTAAATTTTGTATTAAGAAGTCAGACATCGCTTCCGATAATCAGATGTAGAATGTCGGAAGGATGTGGAATGAATGAAACGGTGGAGTGGAATCATACTGGCATCGACACTTAGCCTCGCAGGGTGCGGCAGTGTCATCGATGATCCAGAACGGGCAGTCAAAGAGCGAAAGGAAATGGCAGTCGTCTTGTCGGATGTGGGTCTTGGCGATCAATCATTCAGCGATGCGGCGATGAGCGGTATGGCGTTGTTACGGGAGAAGGAAGGTTGGTCAATCGATTACCGAGAGTTGAACGAAACGAAGACCTATAAAGTAGCATTCGAAGCGTTAGCGAAGAAGAAGCCGACCGTCATCGTCGGACTCGGATTCATGGGGCAGACGGATCTTGAGACCGTTGCTAAAAAATATCCGAAACAACAATTCGCCTTGATTGATGCTGTATCGACGTTACCGAACGTACTCTCGGTTACGTTCAAAGAGGACGAAGGAAGCTATTTAGCGGGTGCGGCTGCAGGGATTCAAACGAAGACGAATACGATTGGTTTCATCGGTGGGATGAAGTCGCCTCTGATCGAGAAGTTTGAAAAGGGATACATAGCTGGCGCTAAAGCGGTCAATCCAAAAACGAAAGTACTCGTCGAATATGCTGAAGACTTTGCAGCGCCCGAAAAGGGACGGACGCTCGCAAACGAAATGATGCAGAAAAAGGCAGACGTATTATACGCAGCTGCTGGATTGACGGGAAGCGGTGTCCTGGAGGCAGCGCAAACGAAGGGGAAAAAAGCGATCGGTGTCGATAGCGACCAAACCCCAATCGCACCTGACGCTGTCATGACGTCAATGCTAAAACAAGTTGATCTTGCGATTACGAAAATCGGACAAGATGTGGCTGCGAAAGGTCTACAGTCCGGACAAGTCGTCCTGGGTGTCAAAGAAGGGGCAATCCAGTTGGCTCCAATCCGAAACACGAACTTTACGGACGGGGAACGAAAAAAATTAGAGCAGCTACAACAAGATGTGCTCGAAGGTAAGGTGACGATCCAATGACGTTACGGAAACGATTTTTACTCTCCACGTTAGTGACGATTTTGAGTGTCGTCATCTTGATGGGATGGACTTTGTTCCAACTCCGTCAAATTCAGTCCTATAACGAAGATTACGGGAAACAGCTCGTTGAAATCTCAGAGCTTGAAACGAAGCTCTTATATGAACAGGCAGCATGGAACCGACTGGCAAGCCAACCGTCTGAAAGTCAGGCGGAGCAAGTACAGGCACTTAGTAAAAAGAACGAACAAGCATTGAATCAGCTACAAAAGACATATTTGATTCCGGCATTCCAAGAAGAGTTGAACCGGGCGGATATGAAATACAAGACGCTCGCTGTGAAACGGACGGAACTGACGGACGCGATGAATCCGATTGAGATTCGCTCCCATGCCGCACGAATCGAAGGTGTCCTCAGTGATCTCTACACGTTACATACGAAAAATGGAGAGTTTTATGATGTCTTACAACGTGAAGCGAAAGACGAGACATTGAATTTGACACGGACCGTATTGATTGCGACATTCGTTCTCCTGATTGGTCTTGCGTTATACAACTGGTACTTCGCACGTAGCATCACGCGACCGATCAGCCGTGTCGTTCGGACAGCAGAACAGATTTCGGACGGAGACTTATCGCAGGAATTAGTCGTATCCGGTCGAAAAGATGAGATTGGTCGACTCGAGACAGCGGTTGCGCAGATGCAAGGAACTTTGCATGAGGTCATCGGAACGATCAGTCGTTCGTCGAATACGATTCGTCAGATGAGTACGGAAGCGACGACGGAGAACGCGAACATCGTTGAAGTTTCTGGTAACATGACCCATGCGATCAATGAAATGGCGAGTGGGACACAAACAGTGTCGGACGACATCCAGACGACAGTCAGTACGATGTCCGATATGCAACAGCTCTTTGAAGAGAGTGAACAACGCGCACAAACCGCTTATGCAGAAGGACAGGCGGCCGATCACGTAATGGTTCAAAGTAGTTCCGTCATGGAACAGCAAGCACGGTCACTTCGCGCGTCAACGGAACAAAACCGCGAACTCGGTCAGAAACTGGAAGGTTTCTTAGAACAGACGCAACAAATCGAGCAGATGGCACAACTCGTCGCCGGAGTCTCCGCACAGACGAACTTATTGTCACTCAATGCGGCAATCGAAGCGGCGCGGGCAGGGGAAGCCGGTCGTGGATTTGCTGTCGTAGCAAGTGAAGTCAAAAAGTTAGCGGATGAGACACACGAGGCGACTCGCTCAATCTTCTCACTCGTCCGTTCAATTCGTCAGGACGGTGCCGTCTTACAAGAAGCACTCGTACAAGCGGAGCGGGAGCAGACAAACCAGGTCGAGAACTTCACGCACGTTCAACAAGCATTCGGCGAGACGCGTCAAAAAGTAGCGAGTGTAACGGAAACCCTCGACTATGTGACGAAACAACTCGTTCATTCGAAACAACAAGCCCGCCATGTCGTTGGTCAAGTCAGCACAGTCAGTGGCGTCATGGAAGAACTTGCAGCTGGAAATGAAGAGATTGCTGCTTCGATGCGCGATCAACAGGCATCGTTCGAACAGATTCATCAATTGATGCAAGAACTCGAGTCAACGACGACGTCGCTTGATAGTCAGACACATCAATTCAAAATTTAATGAACACAGCAAAAAGTGCACGCTTTCTCGGGAAGAGAAGGCGTGCACTTTTTCTTGAATCGACTTAGAAGAAGCTTTCTGGGTCGAGCTCATTCGTCCGTCCGTTCGCATCATACTGGTACCCACCATCGTGGATTTCAAAATGCAAGTGTGGACCAGTCGAGTTACCGGTACTTCCAAGAACACCGATTTGTTGTCCTTGTTTGACTTGTTGTCCTTGTTTGACGTTCAAGGCATTCATATGGGCATATACGGTCGTATACGTTTTTCCGTCGATATTATGAGAGATATAGACGTGGTTGCCGTAAGGACCACCAGAACTCGCTAAAATGACTGTTCCACTAGCCGAAGCGACGATTGGCGAGTTGAGTGGACCAGCGAAGTCGGTTCCATTGTGGTACGCATAACCATTACTTCCGCTTGCTGCACCCATTCCTTGCGAAACAGAACCTTGAGCAGGTTTAATGAATTTACCTTTTGCTTTTGAGATGACTTTCGTGCTGGCTTGACTGACTGATGCTGGTGCTGCCGATTGTTTCGCAGCTTTTGCGGCAGCTGCCTTTGCTGCTCGTGCTGCTGCTTTTTCAGCTGCTTCCTGTGCCTTCAGTTGGGCCGATGCCTCTTTCAGGCTGAGGATGTTGGATTCGATTTTTTTCTTTTGCGACGTCAAACGTTTCAACAGTGCTGTGCGTTTTTGTTTTTCTTCTTTCAGTTCACGTTGTTTCTTTTTTAAAACATTACGATCTTCAATCAAGTCTTGGCGTGTCTGCTTCAGTTCTTCTTTCGCAGCTGCCAGTTCCTTTTTGTTTGATTCGTAATCTTTTAACAAAGAAGCATCGCTTTCCGCAATTGTATTAAAGGCATTGAAACGGCTAATCATATCACCGACATCTTTTGCGCCGAAGACGGCCTCAAGCAGCGGAGCGTTATCTGCTTTCGACTGACGGACCGCCAGACGATCACCGAGCATTTTTTCTTGTTTCTTGATTTTCTTTTGTAACTTCTCGATCTTGTCTTCTAATCGAGCGATCTGTTTCGTGTTTTCGTCGATCTTCTTTTGATTCTCGACGACTTGTAATGTCAGCCCATTGATTTGTTGATCAAGCGCGTAGACTTGCTGCTGTGCTTTAGATAATTGATTATTTTTTTGAGACAATGCGTCGCGTTGCTTCGATTGTTGTTGCTGGTTTTGTTGTTGCTTCTCTTTATATGAACTTGCCGCGTCGACGGGAGTCGTCGTCATGAGCGGACTTGCGAGTAGAGTGAGTGTCATGAGCGATAGCCCAAGTGACTTTCCGAAAGGTCGTTTCATAAACTAAGCGTCATTCCTTTCCCTTGTGAAGTGTTACCTTTCCCACTCTAACAAGAAAATCGGAAAATCCACTTTACAATTCTTTTAAAAAAATGCAAGAGAAGCTAGCGAAAAGTATGAAGAATTTATGAAAATAATAATGCGTGAACAGAAGTATAAGTAGAAAATATTGATATGAAAGGAAAAATCAATGTGTAATTGATTGATTTCCGAATGATGTCAGAAGATATATTTTTGTAACATCATATAAATAGAAGGTTTATTAATGTTTGAAAAAGGTATAAGTATAGTTTTTATAAAATGAAAAAGTGCCCCGAAAGGCACTCCATCCGAATCATTCCTCATAAATCATCTTTCGTGTCATCCCACCGTCTAAGACTAGTGTTTCGCCGGTCAAGAAATCATTATCTGGATGTGTTAGATAAAGAGCGGCTCGAGCGACATCACTTGGTTTTCCAACACGGCCGGCTGGATGTTGACTATGGTCTTCGGGTGATAATTCTTGATAGTCACCGGTTTCAATCCAACCCGGAGCAATCGCGTTGACGAGAATGCCGTCTTCTCCTAGTGAGACAGCGAGTGCATGTGTCAGTGCGAAAATACCACCTTTCGTCGATGCATAGGACTCCGTATGCGGCTCCGACATGAAGGCACGAGTCGAAGAGAGGTTGATGATGCGACCACCACTTTTGCTTTGTTTCAAATAGGGTGTAGCCGCCTTGGTCGTTAGGAAGATGCTGCGCAGGTTCGTATGGTGAACCCGATCCCATTCCTCAAGCGACAATTCAAGGAGCGGTTTTCGGATCATGATACCGGCGTTGTTGATAACAATATCGATGCGACCAGTATGTTCAATCGCCTTTTCGATTAATAGTTGAACGTCTTTTTCATGTTGGATATCCAAGTGATAGAAGTAAGCCGTCCCTCCATCTTCTTCGATTTGTTGGACCAGTTCGTCTCCTGTCATCTGATCGATGTCAGCAAGAACGACATTTGCGCCTTGCGCAGCGTAGGTGCGGGCGAGTTCTGCACCAATTCCATTCGCGGCTCCTGTAATGATGACGGTTTGATTAACATGATTCATAAAAAATCATCCTTTCTGTAACGCTTCTCTCCCTTTTTTACCGTTCCATCATATCCTGAAACCTGACAGGATTATCATCCGTAGGAACAGGGAAATAGAAAAGCGTTGAAGTTACTTTAGAATGGGGGAAAATAGGAATGAAATTCTCAAATCAACAATTAGAAAAACAAGAACATCAATATGCCGAAGATGCAAAAGATTATATCGATCGTCCGGAAAAGACGAACTCGCTGTTACAACGCGCAACTGCGAAGGTGAACAGTAACTCTCGTTTGTCCGTCGTCTTCTCGCCGTTGACGTTGTTCGTCGATATGATTCGCGCGTACCAATCAGGTGAATACCGTAACATTCGTCGTACAACGATCTTAAAAGTAATCGGCGCGTTGATTTACCTCGTGTCACCGATTGACCTCGTACCTGATTTTGTACTCGGATTCGGTTTTGCAGACGATATCGCGGTCATCCTCTTCGTCACAAAAACAGTCTTCGAAGAATTGACACGTTTCAGCGACTGGCAGGATGAACAACAAAAGCGTCGTACACAACCAGTACAAAGTGAGGACGCGTATTAATTAAATTAGATGATCCGAGCGACTTCACACCAGAAGTCGCTCTTCTTTGTCCACAAAGAGCCGTTTCCTGTACGCCTTCTTGAAATTTCGATACACTAGAAATAGTTGGTAAAGAGAGAGGAGGGACGAAGATGGGACATCACTGGATGGAATCATACGGTTATATTGGAATCATGATGACGCTCATGTTTCCATTCATACCGAGCGAAGTACCGCTCGCGTATGCCGGATATCTCGTGCATACCGCACAGGCGAATCTACTATTCATGTTGTTCCTCGCTGTAGTGAGCTTCGTCATCAGTCAAAACCTCTTCTTTACGATTGGTCAGTTCGGGAGTGAACGGTTATTGAATCGTTTATTTAAATGGTTTCGGATTTCGGAAACGAAAATGCTCCAGTTTCAGACACAAATGGAGACAAAGGGACGCTATATCCTTCTTCTGTCTCCAATGTGGCGCATCGGATTTGCGATTGGTGCGGGGTTGACTGGCGTCTCGCGCTGGACGTTTACCGTCGTGACGACGATTTCTTTCTTGCTGTGGTCGACCATCTTTATTTGGGGCGGGAAAGCCGTCGGCCATGAATGGCGAAGATTGCATCATCTTAATCATCCAATCGTTTGGATTGGTTTAGGCGTGCTGATTACGGTCGTCTATTTGATACAAAAAAAGAGAAAAGCAAAAAAAGAGATGTAAAAGGAGTGGGAACATGGCAATTATCTTATTCGATATTGACGGTACATTGATTGATTCAACGGAACAGATGACAGAAGCAATCCATCGGGCGATGGAGGACATGCCGCATCTTCCAAAACCTCCTCAAGCTAGTGTACAAGCAAGTTATGGGTTGGCGGGAAGTGCTTTTTGGCGTAAGGCGATTCCAGAGGCTTCAGAAGAGGATATTCGGTTAATCCGCAAAAAAAGACATGGTCATCTAGAAGCGACGATGGTGGAACAGAACGTCTTGTTCGACGGAATTCGAACCTTGTTAGAAGCGCTAGTGTCCGCGGGTCATACCATTTCAACAGCAAGTAATTGTGGCAATCACTATCTAAACCTTGTGCTGGATAGCCAGGATATTCGTTCGTTCTTCACGAGTCCGAAATGCTTGGAATCCGTCAATGGGAAAGAAAAGGCGGATATCTTGCGAGCGCACCGTGAGGAGTTTGGGGAAGCGACTTACTGGATGATCGGGGATCGGTCTTCCGATGTCGAAGCGGCTCGTAAGGAAAACATGCCAGTCGTCTTATGCCAATACGGTTTTGGTACACAATCCGAGTGGGATTCGGCGGACCATGTCATCGAGACACCGCTTGACTTACTGACAGTGATCAAATAAGTGCATCAAAAAGCCAAGCCGATCCGTCGATCTTTTAGACGGTCGGCTTGGCTTTTTTTGTGATGAAAGAATGACTAAAGATGAACTTACTCAAAATCCAGTCGGTATGGTTCTGCGCTCATCCATGGACGGAATCTTCGGAAGAGTAGATGGAACAACAGACAAAGGATGACCGGCAAGACGATGAACAGTCCGAGCACGAATGTCATGTTAAACACTGTCCATCCTCCCGACATCAGATGTAACGCGTTGATCGGACCGATTAGACCAGACATTCCGAATCCGGCACTGAACGGCGTACCTTGGACGCCGAGCATTCCTGCTAGTGCACCAAGTATTGCGGCACTACACATGACAGGAAGAATCATCAAGGGATTACGAATGAAGTTCGCCATCTGGATTTTAGGAGAACCAAGGAAGTGAGCAATCGACGTTCCACGTGAATTCGCTTGCCATCCGGCGATCGCAAGACCAAATCCAGCGGCACAGACGCCTAGGTTCGCAGCTCCGGCAGCAACACCCGATAAACTGATCGCTGTCGCAATGCCGACCGTTGAAAGCGGAGAGACGATGAGCACGGAAAAGGCGACGGCAATCAGAATACCCATTAAGACGGGTTGAAGTGCCGTAAAGTCTGAGATGACATGTCCGATCGCTGTCGTGATCCGTGTCACGAACGGATATGTCAAAACACCGATTCCACCGGCTCCAACAATCAAAATCGTCGGCATGACAAGCACCGTGTACGTTTTGAAACGTTCACCGATCAATAAGACGATTGCCGTCGCAACAGCTGCCGTCAGACCAGCATTGATGACGTCTCCTGTACCGACGAAGACGAAGGTCGCATCTGCACGAGTCGCAACACCTGATCCAACGACTGTCGCGAGTCCGATCGAGGTGGTGGCAATCGGTGTCACTTTAAATTGCATCGCTACGGCAACACCAATCACCATCGGCAAAAGGCGCATCGCGAGTGTTGTAGCATCTAAAACATGTTGGGCACCAGAGACGTATGGCAACAATGCCTTAGCGAGTTCACCGAGTAGTGCTCCTGGAATAAGGGCAACGAGAATTCCGATACTGAGTCCGTTTAAAACATGAACGGCAAATTGACGCGGCTGACGCAAAATAGATGAATCCATACAAGTCCTCTCCTTATGTAATGCTTTTATGCATAACAGTATAAAAGTTATGAATTGTGTTTTATCTTACGGCAAGCAAAGGCAGGCGTCAAGAAAAAGTTAGAAAATTCCAAACAAGCAAAGGATTCGTCTTTCAGAAACGGAATTGTTACAGTGAGGAAGTACATTGAAAGAGGAGGTCATGAATCATGTCAGAACAACGTATCGTATTGGCGGCACGACCAAACGGAAAACCAACAGGGGAAACATTCCGTTATGAATCATTTGAGTTAGCAGAGCTGAAGGAAGGGCAAGTCGCACTGGAGTCACTCTATATCTCGGTCGATCCATACATGCGGGGACGTATGAATGATGCGCGCTCTTACTCGCAACCGTTTGAGATTGATGAACCGATTCACGGGGGTGTCGTTGCGCGAGTCATTGAGTCTAAAAGTGAAGCGCTCAAGTCAGGCGATGTCGTCGTCGGGATGCTCGATTGGGCAACAAAAGCAGTCGTCGATGCGAAAACCGTTCGTAAAATCGATGAGCAGATCGCACCGATCTCAACAGCACTCGGTGTTCTCGGAATGACAGGGATGACAGCGTATTTCGGATTGCTTGATATCGGGAATCCACAACCAGGGGAAACGGTCGTCGTATCGGCAGCAGCAGGGGCTGTCGGATCGATCGTTGGTCAAATTGCTAAAATCAAGGGTGCTCGTGTCGTCGGAATCGCAGGAAGTGACGAAAAGCTACAACACTTAAAAGCAGATCTTGGTTTTGATGAAGTCATCAATTATAAAACGGAAGACATCCGGGAAGCATTAGACCGGACATGTCCAGACGGCATCGATGTCTATTTTGAAAACGTCGGTGGGGAGATCGGTGATGCAGTCCTTGATCGACTCAATCCATTTGCGCGGGTACCGGTTTGTGGTGCCATTTCCGGTTATAACGCACAACAGGACATTGGTCCTCGTGTTCAATCGAAATTAATCATCGCGCGTGCGCGCATGCAAGGTTTCCTTGTGGGTGATTACGGTAAACGATTCAAAGAAGCAGCTGAGCAACTCGGTCAATGGGTCAGCGAAGGGAAGTTACAATACGAAGAGACGATCTTCGAAGGATTCGATCGTGTACCAGATGCTTTCCTCGGATTGTTTGATGGTTCGAACACAGGGAAACTATTAGTAAAAGTGAAGTAAATATGCCAAAAGAGGTTACGGAATCATTTCCGCAACCTCTTTTTCTATGGCGTGAGATTCATGAATCTTTTCGATCGCGCTCGAGTTCTTCCGGATCAGGATCCGGATGTTGTGTTTCCGCAGGCTTGATGCCGGGATCTGATGTCTCAGCTGGATCAGGATCCGGGTGAAGACCAACGTCTGCCTTTTCATCTGGTAAATCATGATTTTTTTCGTTTAACATGTCCAGTCATCTCCTTTTATCAGTACGTAGTAATGTTTCCCCGTTTTTTAAATCCAAAACAATGAGGGTGCATAGGATTCGTTTTTGAAAACATGTGAATGACTTCCACGGACAAGAAAGCGAAAGTGGTCGATTTCCTAGGAAATACAGGTTGACTGAAATGGAATGTAAGGAAAATCCAAAAAAGCTTCATGAAGTCTTTACAAAAACCTTGCAAGTCCTTCAAGTAGCCTTTGAACTGCTTCCGTAGACTAAGAAAGAGTTGAAAAGAGGAAGGGTGTTTACGTGTGAGTGATCAAAAATGGAAACGACAAATCATGCAACAACTGAACTGGGTCCGCGAAGAGAAAAAACGACTAACAAGCGCGACGACCGCAAGTAAAGAGGCACTCAAAAAACTCCGTCAGTTAGAGGTCTTGCGACTGCCGACGGTTCGAACTTCTAATAACACGACGACACGTTACCGACAAAATAGCCAAGCATCACTGCTGAACCAATTGGATGTCTCGGAGATTCCGGTCCGGACGACGACGCGTTACTATGAAAAGCGACCAATCGAGATGGCGATCGTCTGCTCGGAATTCATGTACGCCTATTATGAAGATGCCGTTCATCTCCACTACGTCAATGCGCACACATTCGAAGAAGTTTTCGAGCGCGAGATTGATCTCTTTTTAGTCGTCTCTTCATGGAAGGGGTTACGAGGAGGCGATTGGAAAGGTGTCGCCACACCGAATTCAAAAAAACGCCAACGGTTGCTGTCAATGATGCAGGAAGTCAAAGCTAAAGGAATTCCAGTCGTCTTTCAATCGACGGAAGATCCGAGCAACCATGAACGGTTTCAAGACGTGGCTCAAGCTGCCGATTATGTCCTGACTTCAGATGAGGCGATGATTCCTGAATACCGCGTCTTATGTGGACATGACCGGATCATGGCAATGCCGTTTGGTGTCAATCCATTGATTCACAATCCGATCGGAGCAACGCGTAGCCGAAAGAAGGGCGTTTTATTTGCCGGTAGCTGGATGGCGAAATATCCGGAGCGTGTCAAAGACACGGAGATGTTGTTTGATGGGGTGATGCAGTCTTCGCACGAACTCGATATCGTGGACCGGAATTATCATCTTGACTTACCGGCTTATCAGTTTCCGGAACGTTATCAATCACGGGTCGCACCAGCGATTCCTTATGATGCCTTACAACAAGTCAGTAAATGTTATGACTGGGTCTTGAACCTGAATAGCATCAAATACAGCAAAACGATGTGTGCCCGTCGCGTCTATGAATCGCAAGCACTCGGGAATTTGATCCTGTCGAATTACAGTATCGCCGTCAACAATGAGTTCCCAAACATCTTCACCGTACATGACGCACAGGAGGCGACGGCGATCGTAGAACGTACGTCGCAAGAAGAAATCGAACGATTGCGAGCAGAAGGACTTCGTGCCGTCATGACGGAACATACAGTCTTCGAACGGATGGATCAGATTCTAGCGTTCATTGGACGAGTACCTGAGACACGGGAACATCGCTTATTAGTCGTTGTCGCTCAAGACGGGGAAGCCATCCGTAACGCAATCGATCGCCAAAGTCTCACACCAGATGAAATCGTCTCATCGGATACGTTGACGGAGCAAACCTATAATCAAGCCGATCTCGTTGCTTGGATGGATGGAGAGGAATCTTACGGCGAATATTATTTAGAGGACCTCGTGAATGGCTTTAAATATAGCGATGCGAGCATCGTCCGAAAGGGAAGCGAGCATCCGTATCATGTACAAGAGATGAGCGGTAGTCGAAACGGTGCGATTGTTTGGCGATCAGCTATCGGATATGACATGTTCCAAGCAGGTGAACTGAACGGAAAAACACTATTGCTCGATCAATTGGAGTGGAACGAGCAGGCGGTAGTTCCGACGAATCAGACCCCGCAACTGTCGGTCGTCGTTCCGATCTATAACAATGGAAAACACCTCACGTATAAATGTTTCGCCAGTCTAACGCGGATGGATCGATTCATGGAGTCAGAGATTTTACTCGTAGATGATGGATCAACGGATGTTGCGACACGTCAAGCGGTAGAGCGTCTCGCACGACGCTATGGAAATGTCAGAACTTATTTCTTCGAGACAGGCGGAAGCGGTAGTGCTTCACGTCCACGTAACAAAGGAGTCGAGATGGCACGAGCTGACTATGTGACGTTCCTTGATCCGGATAACGAGGTACTCAGTGATCGATATGCCTTTTTGCTTCAAGAACTAGAAAAAGATCCATCACTTGATTTTGTGGCGGGGCATATGAAAAAGCTTGCCGAGAAGACGAGTATCATCGCCTTACCGACGATTCGTAAACAAGGACAAACGGTTTGCGAGGATCCGAAAGCTTTTCTATTGAAACATCGGTTTGCGGTACAAAGCATTCAAGCACTCGTCGTCCGTCGTACCTTCTTGCTTGAACATCAATTGGAGCAAGTCGTCGGTGCGGTCGGTCAGGACTCCTTGTTCTTCCAAGAATTGATGCTCCGTGCGAACCGTGTCTTACTTGTCAATCGGGTCATTCATTATTATTATGCAGCGGTTGCCGGATCGACCGTGAATGCCTTGACGGTGAAATTCTTTGAACGAAGTGTCGTCCGAGAGCGGGCACGAGCAGAAAAATTCGCCCGTTATGGAGTGCTAGAGGAATATAAGCAAACACGATTCGAGCATTTCTTCGAGCATTGGTATCTCGTCAAGTTACGCTACTGCAGTGATAAGGATTTCGCACCGAGTGTCGCATTGCTACGTACGATCATCAGTTTCTATGAACCGATCACGTTGACGAATCCGTTGATCCGTCGATTCATGGAGCTTGCGGATCGACAGGAAACAGATCGGCTTCAACATCTATTACTTGAGGAGGTGCAGAAATGACGGCATCGATGAAAACAGCACGACCAAAAGATCAAATCCGGGCGGCCTACTACGATCAGTTAGGCGGTGGATTCGGTAAAAAAGTCCGCGCGCGTGTTCACTGGATCGTACGACAAGCAAAAGGGGAGCACATTTTAGATATCGGTTGTTCAGGCGGAGTCGTTCCAATTTTGCTTGGACGCGAAGGGAAACATGTCGTTGGGATCGATGTATTACCAGAAGCGATCATTGAAGCCAAACAAGCGTTGCTCGAGGAACCGACATCCGTTAAAGAAAAGGTGGAATTACATGAAGCGAATGTCATGACATACACACCTGATATTCAATTCGATACAGTCTTAATGACGGAAGTACTGGAACATATCGGGGAGCCGGAACGCTTCATCGCTCGTGCCGTCTCGTTCATCGCACCAAAAGGACGACTGGTCATCACAGTCCCATTCGGAGTGAACGATTATGCGGATCATAAACGGACGTATTATTTAAATCGACTGCTTGAGCAATTGACACCTTTCGGTAAAATCGAAACGGTCGAGCGGATCGATAAGTGGCTTGGAATCACGATTCAAGTCTATCCGGAACTTCAATCTGGTCGCTCGATTTTACCGGAGGAAGTTGAATGGCTCGAAGACGCCTTTGAAGAGGTGGAGCGATTGCATCTCGCAACGATCATTGACTTAAAACGCAAGCAACAGACTCTAGAACGAAAAGTTCAGCGGTTAGGGGAACAAACAGATGTAGTAGAGCAGGCACAAGCAGAATCGTTACGTCAGGAACAGCAACTACAGGAACAGCGTGAACAATACAAGGTGCTTGAAGAACAATATGCCGCACTGCTTGATCGATTCGAAGGGGCATTGGTGGCAAATCTGGAACTGCTGGAGGCGAATGCATCATGGAAATCAAAATACCGCTCACTCGCACGATCAAAGCTCGGAAAAATCGTCGTCCGCTACTGGAAGTTCCGACGTCAACTCAAGCAGCGCCGGAGTCGTCGATGAACGTCTTGATGATTTGTCAAAATTTTTATCCGGAAATCGGGAGTGCGGCAAACCGAATGAAGAATATCTTCAAGCGGATGGAACAAGCGGGAAGTGACGTCCATGTTCTGACGTCAGAACCGCTCTATCCGACGGCAGAACTTTATACGGATTCAATGTTCTGGGATGAGCCGAGCTTGGATACGGCACATGTAACCCGTATCCAACCACGTGACGTCCGGGCGACGAACAATTTATGGCGGCGCCTTCGCTTATTCGTGGAACAATTCGTGCTTGCAGTAAAAGAGGTGCGACATGACCCGAAATCCTACGCCTACATCTATGCGACGACACCATCCATCTTCATGGGACTCGTCGGGGTCGTCGCGAAACATGTCAAAAAGGCGCCATTGATTCTCGATGTACGCGATTTATGGCCGGAGTCGCTGATTGGCGTCGGCATCACGAATTCGCGTTTGTTATTGACTCCGCTCTACTGGCTTGAAAAGTGGATGTATCGTCAGGCAGATCAATTGGTCATTAATAGTGAAGGGTTTCGATCGTACATTGAAGGGCGTGGTATCGCACCCGAAAAAATTCATTACATTCCGAACTCGATCGAGGAAAACGAGTGGTTGATTAAACGGCGAAAAGTGTCGGAACAAGTACGTGTCGTATATACGGGGAATATCGGACTCGCGCAAGATGTGTTTTTGTTGCTGGACGTCGCACAGGAACTTCAACAAGAGCAGGATATCTGCTTTCAAGTCGTCGGTTACGGTTATCACAAGCAAACGTTCGAACGACTCGTCAAGGAACGTGGATTGACGAACATCGAGTTTCTTGACGCGATGCCGCGTTGGGATGCGTTGAAACAACTGGCAAAGAGTGACATCGCCTTTGCGACACTCGTCGAAAGTACAGCATTCGATACGGTGACACCCGGTAAAATCATTGACTACATGGCGATGGGGTGTGCCATCGTCGGAGCGGTATCCGGACACGCAGCGCATGTCATTGAAGAGGCAGGAGCGGGTTATGTGTCTGTCCAGCGGAAAAAAGAGGAGATCGTCGATCATATTCTCGAGTTATCACGAAATCCAGAAAAACGTGCAGCGATGGGACGCGCAGGTGTGGCATACGTCCAACGCCATTTTGATTGGGAACAAAATGAACAGCGCTTGTTCGAAGCCATCGAACGAACACAGGCGCGAAAGGCGGTCGCAGAATGAAGCGCATTGGAATGTTTGTTTGGAATCCCTTTACGAATGACGCCCGAGTCTTACGTGAATGTACGGCACTCGTCGAAGCAGGGCACCGCGTGGACCTATACTGCCTAAATGACGGCACACTTCCAGAAGTCGAATGCCCGATGTCAGGGTTTCGCGTCATTCGAATTGACCGGACGCCACCTTTTGCGAGGTGGCTCCCGTTCTTTCGTAAACGGAAAAAACGGACCCTTGCTGTCGGTTTGATGGGTGCTCTTCTTGCACCATGGCTCATTCCCGTGATGCTTGTGCTCTTTTTACTCATGCGAAGTCGGTTCATCCGTTACGCCCTTTACAACAGTTTCGGCATTCTGCGTATGACACGAGCTGCTAGGAAGCATGATTATGATGTCATGCATGCGAACGATGTCAATACGTTACCACAAGCGATTGGAGCGGCCCGTGGGACGAAAATCGTCTATGATTCGCATGAAGTCCAGACCGATCGGACAGGATACGGAAGCATGCAAGGGAAATTAGAACGTTGGTTGCTTCATTTCGTCGATCAGACGATCGTTGAAAATGACACGCGTGCGGATTACCACCAGAAGTTATACGGAACACGACCGTCTGTCTTGCACAATTATCCGTTTTACGAACCGATTGTTCCGCAACCGCGACCGTTACGCGAAGAGTTAGCGCTTGCTCAAGATGAGCCGATTTTGTTGTATCAAGGCGGAATCCAAGAAGGACGCGGACTGGAGCGACTCATTGAAGCGATGCCGTTCATCGATCGAGGAACATTGATTTTCGTCGGGGACGGAAAATTAAAAGGAAAACTGATGCAACTGGCTGCCCAATCATCGGAAAAGTCTCGCATTCGCTTCATTGAGAAGGTTCCGCTTGCTGAACTACCAAGTTACACGGCAGCGGCGACGGTCGGCTTTCAAGTCCTCCAGAACGTCTGTTTCAATCATTATTCTGCTTCTTCGAATAAACTATTCGAATACATGGCGGCGTTGATTCCTGTCATCGCTGCCGACTTACCAGAAATCCGTCGTGTCGTCGAAACAGAAGGAATTGGATTAATCGTCGATGTCGAATCGCCGCAGAATATTGCTACAGCGGTCAATCGTCTAGTAAAGGATGAGAGCTTGCGACGGGCGATGCAGGAGCGAGCAAGCGTAGCAAGGACACAATACAACTGGGAGCAAGAAAAAGGTCGACTTCTTGCTGTCTATGATTCGATTTTCATGGAATCTGACGCAAAATAAGGAAAATAGTCAACGACTCGAAGGGAAATCCACGTGCAATGAAGGCGGATTCCTGACGAGTCGTTTTGTTTCATTTAAATAGACACGAAGGATTCGCGAAAGCTTCATAAGATTTACAAAAACAATAGAAAACGCTGGAAATGTAAGGTCTGTGAAGAATGGTTTAAGAGATGGTTAGAAGCATTGGAAAGCAAAGGAAATGTCGTTATGGTCTAGTTACAGCCAAGCCACAGACCGTTCGTTGGCTAGTATGACTAACTCGATGGAGGAATGACAAAATGAAACTTTGCACAATCGGACTAGGATATATTGGATTACCTTCTTCTGCGATGTTCGCGGATCATGGCACGGAAGTCATAGGTGTCGACATCGATCCACAAATCGTCAATCTTCTGAACACAGGAACGATTCATATTGAAGAACCAGGACTCGAGGATGTCATCAAACGGGTCGTCGCCAACGGAAAATTCCGGGCGACACTAACGCCAGAACGGGCAGATGTTTTCCTAATTGCTGTTCCGACGCCGAACTTAAACGATACGTATAAATCATGTGATTTGAAATACGTTATTTCAGCGGTTAACAATATGCTACCATTCCTTGAAAAAGGGAATGTCGTCATCGTCGAATCGACGATTGCGCCACGTACGATGGATGACCATGTTCGTCCATTGATTGAAGAAGCTGGCTTTACGATCGGTGAAGACGTCTATGTCGTCCATTGCCCAGAACGTGTCTTGCCAGGACAAATCTTACATGAACTTATCCATAATAACCGAATCGTTGGTGGATTGACGCCAGCGTGTGCGGAGGCAGGTGCTGCCGTTTACGAAACATTCGTTCAAGGTGAAATCGTCCGGACAGATGCGAAGACAGCCGAAATGTCGAAGTTGATGGAGAATACGTTCCGCGATGTCAACATTGCTCTCGCAAATGAATTGACGCAAGTATGTCATCAGCTAGAGATCAACGTCTTAGATGTGATTGAGATGGCGAACATGCACCCACGGGTGAACTTGCATCATCCGGGACCGGGAGTGGGTGGTCACTGTCTCGCAGTGGATCCGTACTTCATCGTCGCAAAAGCTCCATCGCTCGCGCGTATCATTCATACCGCGCGTCAAACGAACGTTCAGATGCCACAATTCGTTGCCGAACAAGCAGCGCGTCTCGTCGGTTCGCGTGTCCGTCCGAAAATCGCTGTCTTTGGTGTCACGTATAAAGGAAACGTCGACGACATGCGCGAGAGTCCAGCTGTCGAAGTCATTGAACAATTACTCGACCGTGGACTTGACGTCGCTGTCTGTGATCCGCACGTCGAACGCTCGATTTCGACACGTTTCGAACTCGTCGATGAGCTGGAAGCGATTCAAGGCGCTGATCTCGCACTCGTCCTAGTCGACCACGATGAATTCAAACAATTCGATTCACGTCGTCTCGCAAACTACATGCGGACACCGTTACTCTTTGATACGAAAGGGATCGTCAATGAGCTCGACGCTGTCAAAGTCCTGAACTTCGGTAATTTGCATACGCACCGCGTGACGGAAGTGGATGCGAAAGCGATATGAACGCGTTACGAACGATTGGGGGAGAGTTGAAGGATCATCTATATCTGATCTTTCGGCTCTCGCTTTATGAAACAAAGAGTCAATATAGCATGCAATACCTTGGTTGGTTTTGGGAAATCATGACGCCACTTCTCCAAATCGGTGTGTACTGGGTCGTATTCGGCTTCGGGATTCGTGGTGGGCATCCAGTCGATGGGATTCCGTTCGTCTTTTGGCTCGTCAGCGGATTGATTGCTTGGTTCTTTATCGGTAGTACGATTCCAAGTGGTTCTCGATCGATTTATGGTCGGGTCGCGCTCGTCTCAAAGATGCACTTTCCATTGAGTACGATTCCAGCGTACGTCATCTTGGCACAATTCTATCGCCACTTAGCGATGATTGCCTTAACGATCATTTTAGGGTGTGCCTTCGGTTACTTCCCGGGATGGCATACGTTTGAACTCTTGTATATCGTACCGGCGGGTGTTGTGTTCCTCTATGCGGTCTCCTTATTGTTGTCCGCGCTTGCAACGATGATTCGAGACGTGCAAAACATGGTGACATCTGCCATTCGGATGTTGATGTATTTAACGCCAATCATGTGGATTCCGCCAGATCACTCGTTATTCAAGATGTTGTTAATGTTAAACCCACTCGTTTATTTGATTGAGGGGTATCGCTCAGCACTCATCGGAACGGGCTATCTGCTCGATCATATGTGGTATGGCGTGTACTTCTGGTGTATGACGCTCGCAATCTTACTTGTTGGAGCATCGATTCACATTCGATTCCGACGCTATTTCATCGATTACGTATAGGAGGGAGAACGATGGGTCATGTCGTGTTTGAGAATGTATCGAAACGGTACATGCTCTATGCCCGACCGATCGACAAGCTAAAGGAAGTGTTGTTCGGTAAGGTGAATGGAAAATCGTTCTATGCTCTAAAGAACGTCTCTTTTTCTGTGGAAGAGGGAGAAATCGTCGGTGTCGTTGGCATCAACGGAAGTGGGAAATCGACACTATCGCATCTGCTTGCTAACGTAACACCACCGACGTACGGTCGAGTCACATTGGGTGGAAAGTCAGCATTGATTGCCATCTCTAGCGGATTGAACAGTCAACTGACAGGGCGAGATAACATTGAATTAAAAGGGCTGATGATGGGCTTAACGAAGCGACAAATCGAGTCGATTACTCCAGAAATCCTAGAGTTTGCTGATATCGGGGAGTTCATCGATCAGCCGGTCAAAACATATTCGAGTGGCATGCGAGCTCGGATTGGTTTTGCCATCTCGATTCATATCAATCCAGACATCTTGATCATCGACGAAGCACTCTCAGTCGGAGACCAAACGTTTACTGAAAAGTGCCTCGATAAGATGCGTGAATTCCGCGATCAAGGGAAAACGATTTTTTTCGTCAGTCATTCGCTCAGTCAGGTAAAGAGTTTCTGTACAAAAATCCTTTGGTTGGAATACGGGGAAGTCCGTCTATTTGGTCCGACGAATGAAACGTTGGCTGAATACAATAAATATTTATATTGGTACAAACAGTTATCAAAAAAGCAAGCCTCCCATTACGTAGCTAAGAAACGAACGGAACGGATTGGTTCCGTGGATCAGCAGATGATGGGCGAGACGATTGAACGATCGTCATGAAATGAGATAGGGGATGAAGTAAATGAAACGTGTCATGCTTGTATTCGGAACACGACCAGAGGCGATCAAAATGGCGCCGGTCGTTAAAGCACTTGAAAATCGTCAGGACGTCGAACCAATCGTCGTCGTTACAGCACAACACCGAGAAATGCTCGATCAGGTCCTTGAACTGTTCGAGATCACTCCGGACCATGACTTGGATTTGATGCGTCCGCGTCAGACGTTAGAGGAAATGACAGCGCGTATCCTAAACGCGATGCGTCGTGTCCTCGAAAAGGAACAGCCGGATCTCGTCCTTGTCCATGGGGATACGACGACGACGTTCGCTGCTTCTTTAGCGGCGTTCTATCAACAGATTCCAGTCGGTCATGTGGAAGCAGGACTACGGACATATGAAAAGTATGCGCCGTTCCCAGAAGAGATGAATCGTCAATTGACAGGTGTGCTGGCGGATTATCATTTTGCACCGACTGAACAGGCTGCCATGAACTTACGTGCTGAGAACAAGCAGACACCGATCATCGTAACCGGCAATACGGTCATCGATGCGTTGAAGACGACTGTATCATCGACATATACTCATCCTGTCCTAACACGCCTCGAGAAGTCGGGACGAAAACTTGTCTTGCTTACGGTTCATCGCCGTGAGAATCATTTACAACTGGCAACGATTTTTGATGCGATTGAACGGTTAGCAAATGATCATCCGGAAATCGAAATCGTCTATCCGGTTCATCCAAATCCGGTCGTACTAGAAGCGGCAGCTCGCCTGAAACATCATCCGCGGATTCAATTAATCGAACCACTTGATGTCTTTGATTTCCATAACCTTGCAGCGCGCGCTTCCTTCATCCTGACAGATTCAGGCGGGATTCAAGAAGAAGCACCTTCACTCGGTGTTCCCGTTCTTGTCTTACGGGAGACGACGGAACGACCTGAAGGCGTCGAAGCAGGAACCTTGAAACTGGTCGGTACGAATCCAGAGCGCATCTATGCGATGAGCCATCAATTATTGACGGACGAAGTGTTCTATCAATCGATGGCACAAGCGGCGAATCCGTATGGCGATGGACAGGCAGCAGAGCGAATCGTCGATGCGATCATGAGTGAGGTACCCGTATGAGTCAACGTATTCCTCCAGCGATTTATCAATTCTTTCCATTCGGAACGCAGGAAAAAATCTTGCTTGAGGATGCTACAGATGGTGTCTATTTTGATTTTCAAGAAGCGACGGCAGACGACAAATTGTACATTCAGTTGTTTGATCAAGGATTTCAACATCCGCCTTCAAAGTTATACCGAACAGACGCCACGATTACAGGAGATCTCATCGAGGTGACCTGTCATTTCGAAGTCGATGCACCATGTGTCGTTCAGTTATTCAAGATGCAGTATGGACAGAAGAAACGGATGGGGTCGGAAACGGAAACCGTCACACTGATGAATGAAACAGTCGTTCAGGTACAGATGAAACGAGTACCAGGAGCGAAGTATTTCAAGGTGGCATGGAAGTTCTTGCAAGAGGGGAGCTTCCGGGTCCATCTCCGGGACATTCAGATTGTGCAACATGTCACGGCAGGGGAGGAAGCGACGTATGCTATTTAGTTCGACGATATTCTTATTTCTGTTCTTACCGACTGTCTTGATCGTCTATTACCTACTACCACGTAGCTTCCGAAATGGTTGGCTGCTAGTGACGAGTCTATTCTTTTATGCATTCGGAGAACCACGCTTTGCACTGCTGATGTTACTGAGCGTTACGATCAACTATTTCTTCGCCTTGTTCGTCGATCTGTATCGACAGCGAATCGGCGTCAAATGGATCATGTTTAGTATGATTGCAGTCAATTTAGGATTACTCGGCTGGTTCAAGTACAGCGGATTTTTCGTTCGTTCGGTCAACGAGACATTCGGATTAGGGTGGTTCGTACCAGAAGTCGTCTTGCCACTCGGGATTTCGTTCTATACGTTCCATGCGATGAGTTATGTCATCGACATCTACAAAGGGAAGGAAGCGGTGCAAAAGAATCCGCTTGACCTCGCCCTTTATATCGCGTTCTTCCCCCAACTCGTTGCGGGTCCAATCGTTCGCTACAACACGATTGCGAGCCAAATCGAGTCACGAGAAGAGACAGTTTCCGATTTTGCTCGAGGAGTTCGTCGATTTACGATCGGTTTAGCTAAAAAACTGATTCTTGCCAATGGATGTGGTCAAGTCGCGGATGCCATCTTCAATATGAAGGATCTCTCGATGGGGCTTGCTTGGATCGGCATCATCGCCTACGCCTTACAAATCTATTTCGATTTTTCAGGATACAGTGATATGGCGATTGGATTAGCTTTGATGTTCGGATTTCATTTTCTTGAGAATTTCAACTATCCCTACATTTCAAAGTCCGTTTCTGAATTTTGGCGTCGTTGGCATATTTCACTTGGATCGTGGTTTCGGGATTATGTCTACATCCCGCTTGGTGGAAATCGTGTCTCACCGTGGTTACAGTATCGCAACTTAGCAATTGTCTGGATGCTGACGGGTCTTTGGCATGGTGCTAGTTGGACGTTCGTCGCGTGGGGAGCCTATTACGGAATCTGGATCATGCTTGAGAAAGCATTTCTCGGGAAATGGTTGGCGAAAATGCCAGTCTTCTCGACCGTTTGGACACTCGTACTCGTTTTGGTCGGTTGGGTATTCTTCCGTTCCGAGACGTTCCCGGAAGCCGTTACGTACATTCAAGCAATGTTCGTACCAGATGTGATCTGGGATGAACGCGCAAGCTACCAGCTTGTCCAAAATGGTGTTCTACTGCTTGTCGCGTGTATCGCAGCGACACCGATTCCGAAAATCATCGGAGAGCGATTAGTCGTGTCACTCGGAAGAATTGGTACGACGATGCAGTATGGGTATGCGATGTTGCTACTATTTTTGGCGACATCAGCACTTGTTGCAAGTACGTTTAACCCATTCATCTATTTCCGCTTCTAAAAAGGAGGTCTACTGATGGCACAGCCACTTGAAACAGAAAATAAGCAGGGACAAAAACGGACGACTTCTTTTGAACGGATCATGATGTGGGTAACGACGATCAGCTTTTTACTCATCTTATTAACGATTGGCGTTGGAACGATCGTCCGAGAAGATCGTGTGCGTTCTCAGCTAGAAAATCGCACACTCGCTCAATCGGTCGATCCGACGATCGGAGGAATCGCGACCGGAAAAGATATGCTGAAGATGGAGACGTATTTCACGGATCAACTGCTTTTGCGAGGGACGTTCGTTGAGATGCAGGCACTGCTATCGAAGGATGTCTTCAGACAGCCTTTTCGTAATGGAATCTATACAGCTAAAAATGGCTATATGATCGAACCAAGTGCCTCGACTCAAGTCCAGATTCCAAACGCGTTTCAGCAGTTCGTGCAAGAAGTCGATCGACCCGTCTATATGGCGCTAGCTCCATCGAAGACGGTCATTGCTGAACGCGATCAGTTGATTCCATCGTATGTTGCTTCAAACGCTCGGACACGGTACGCAGGAATGATTCGTGACTTCAAGGCTGCCGGAATGACAAATTTATCACTTGATCAATTAAAGATAACGGACTACTTCAAGACGGATCATCACTGGAATATCGACGGGGCGGCGTCCGCGTATCAGACGATTACGAAAGGCATGGACCTACAACCGGTCACACCATCGAAAGCAGATCGTAAAGAGGATGAACATGCCTATTATGGTTCGTTGGCACGAAAGACGACACTTGCGTACGCGACGTCTGGTGATCAATTAGCTTATTATGGACCAGCATTCTTTAAAGGGATCGATGTCTGTTACGAAGGGGCATGCGATCGCCCAGTCATTGATGAATCCTTCGTTCAGCAGGAGGGAGATTACGTCGATCGGTATGAAGTATTCTTGCGCGGGAATCACGGCATCATGTCGATGAAGGAGCAGACGAAGAATGATCGACCAACGATTCTCGTCTTAAAGGATTCATTCGCGAATCCAGTCTTACCGTTCCTTGCTAAAAGTGCCAATCTGGAAGTCGTCGACGTTCGTTATGTCCCAAAATCATTCGACGTCTCGCAGTTCGCTAAACAAAAACAAGTCGACTCCGTGTTGTTCCTGCATAACTCGAACATTGCTGGATTGATGAAGACGTATGAAAACACACTATGAAGGAGTTCATAACATGAGATCCCGAATGGCGAAAAGAAAACCACGCCTTGTTTGGCGCATATTGAGTGCGCTCCTACTAGGGTTCGTTCTGATTGCTAGTACATCAGCTGGTTTAGCTTTTTTAAAAGTGAAGCAAACGGCAGACGCGTTCTTGACACCGTTAGATGGAAAGCAACCGAAGCCACTTGAATCGATGAAGCCGGTCAATGTCTTGTTACTTGGCGTGGATGAACGGAAAAATGATAAGGGACGTGCTGATGCCGTCATGCTTCTTTCGTTCAATCCAAAAACAAGACAAGCGACTTCCCTGTCTATTCCAAGAGATATGCAGGTAACCGTACCGTCTGGCGAAAAGACTAAAATCAATCATACCTATGCCTATGGGGGTGTGAAAGAAACAGTCGAAACGGTGGAGCAGACGTTTGAGACCGATATTCCTTATTATGCGAAGATCAACATGGATGGATTGATTGAGTTGGTCGATGCTGTTGGGGGTGTCACGGTCGACAATCCATCTGCCTTCAGTTGGAACGATCGTCGCCTTCAAAAGGAGTATGAGAAAGGGAAAATTCATTTGACGGGCCTTGAAGCGAGTGGTTACGCTCGGATGCGAAAGCAAGATCCACTCGGCGATATGGGGCGACAAATTCGTCAGCGACAAGTACTGGAAGCAGTCGGAATGAAGCTTGCTGGACCACAGTTGTTGACGCAACTCGAAAAGATCACGGATGTCATGAAAAACAACTTTACGACAAATATCGGACTTGATGTCGCAGCGCAGCTAGCTCAGGAGAATCAGCGTGGGTTCGAACAATTGAAGCCGCTGAAAATCGACGGAGAAGGATATATCGCAAGTGATGGTGTCTGGTATTTCTTTGCGTCGGACGAATCAATGGAACAGACGAAGCAGGCGATCGCTAAACTTCTCGCACAATCGTAAGCAATAACCAGTATTACCATCAAACAAACAAAGTTGAGCGTCTCTAGCAAATAATTGTGGAGGCGCTTTTTCCTGTCTTTCTCTGATGTAGCTCACTATTCTTTTTGAAAAAAGTGCTTGGTTCAAAAGTCTTATTTTCGATCAAATCGATGAAATAGGCTTTGACAGGACTTGTAAACGGATGCAAAATGAAAACGATTACATATTAAAAGGAGATGGCTACCGTATGAAACGCATGAGATTCGTTTGTATCGTTGCGCTAACGTTTGCACTGATATTTAGTGGACTCTCTTTATCCGGTCAAGCACTGGAAAAAGGGAAGTCGACATTGGTCATCATTCACTACAAGGAAGACCCGAATGCCACAAAGGATTGGAATCTGTGGTTATGGGCAAATGGTCCGGATTATTTTCCGAATAAAGCCCACGCTTTTAACGGCGAGGATGCTTACGGAAAAATCGCAGCTTATGAATTTCCAGTGGATCAGCCGGAAAAAATCGGCTTCATCGTTCGAGATGACAACTGGAACAAGGATGGGGGATCTGAGAATGATCGCTTCATCACGAAAGACATGATTAAAAATGGTGTTGCCGAAATTTGGATCGAGTCGGGAAGTAAGGACATCTCGACAGTCAATCCAAGCAATGGAGCAGATGTCGCAAATATTGACACGAACATCCACTATTACCGGTATGACAATGATTATGACAAGTACGGCGTCTGGTCTTGGCCGGAAGAGCAAGATGGCAAGCGTTTCGAATTCAATCAGCAGGATGAGTTCGGTGCCGTTGCAAAGGTAACACTTGATAACCCAACGAAAGCGCGTCTTGCAGGCGTCATTCCTCATCTTGAAGGATGGTCGGAAAAAGACGGAGCTGATCGTTTCTTTTATGCAGGGGCGAAAGACATCTGGTTGATTGAAGGGGATCAGACGATATACTACAGCAAACCGGAAATCGATCGCACACCGAAAATCACGAGCTTTTTAGCAGATGACTTCCGGACGATGACATTAAAAACGAATGCACCATTGACGGAAGAAGATGTAAAAGCATTTACGTTTGAAGGCGTGACGAATCCAGTCGTGTCAGCAATCGATGCCAAAACGGTAAAAGTCGAAGTCACTTCAGATATCGATTTAGCAAAAGTCGTCCGAGCATCTCATCCTGTTTTTGGAGAAGCAGTCCTTGAGGCGGGTAAAGTGCTCCGTTCGAAAGCATTCGACCAAAAGTATGCCTACGATGGAAAACTCGGTGTCGACTATCAAAAATCAAAGACGACGTTTAAAGTTTGGGCACCGACAGCACAAGCGGTCGAGCTCGAATTGTATCGCCTACCAAAACAAGAAGTTGCTACGACAAAAGATATCACGCGTGAAATCAAGATGGAGCGAACGGATCGTGGTGTGTATCAAGTGACGGTCAAGGGCGATCTTGACGGTGTCGGTTACACATACGAAGTCAAACACGCCAAAGAATCGACGCGTGCCGTTGATCCGTATGCGACAGCAGTCGCCGTCAATGGGGACCAAGGTGTCGTCGTCGACTTACGCGAGACGGATCCAAAACGTTGGACGAATGGGAAAATGCCACTTCGCCATGCGACAGACGCGATCATCTATGAATCACACGTCCGTGATTTATCGATGTTTGATGTGACGAATTCGGGTTACGATTCTGGCATCAAACAAAAAGGGAAATACCTCGGAGTCATCGAGCCGGGTACACGTTTGACGAAGGATGGTAAGAAAACGAAGACCAAAACAGGATTAGATCACTTGAAAGAACTCGGTATCACGCACGTTCAGTTCATTCCAGTCTACGACTTTAATACAGCGTCCGTCGACGAGACGAATCCACTTAAATCGTACAACTGGGGTTATGATCCGAAGAACTATAACGCACCAGAAGGATCATATGCGACAAACCCATATGATCCAAAAGTCCGAATCACAGAAATGAAGCAGATGATCCAAGGATTACATGACAATGGACTACGTGCCGTCATGGATGTCGTCTACAACCACATGTTTGACGCAAAGGCATCAAACCTTGATAAAATCGTTCCTGGTTATTACTACCGTTATACAGAAGGCGGCGATTTAGCGAACGGAACGGGTGTCGGAAACGATACAGCGTCTGAGCGTCAAATGATGCACAAATTGATCGTTGACTCTGTCTCCTACTGGGCGAAAGAATACCACTGGGATGGATTCCGCTTTGATTTAATGGGCATTCACGACGTCAAGACGATGAATGCCGTCAAACAAGCGACAAAACGAATTGATCCGTCGATTCTCGTATTCGGAGAAGGGTGGAGTCTTGGAACACCGCTTCCGGATGCAGAGAAAGCAAACCAAACGAACACAAAACAAATGCCAGGGATCGGACATTTCAATGACAACCTGCGCGATGCACTCAAAGGAAGTGTCTTCATCGATTCAGATGCTGGTTTCATTAACGGAACGACCGGTCTTGAAACGCGCATTAAACGCGGAATCGTCGGAGAAATTGCTTATGACAAAGAGATTCAAGGATTTACGCAAGAACCAGATCAAGCCATCACGTACGTTGAAGCACATGATAATCATACGCTCTGGGATAAGTTGAACCTGACGAATCCTCAAGATAATGACGCAACGAAGACGAAGATGCATCGTCTAGCTTCAAGCATCTTGTTGACGTCACAAGGAACGACGTTCATCCATGCAGGACAGGACTTCATGCGGACGAAGGGCGGCGACCATAACTCATATAAATCACCGGATTCCGTCAACCAGCTCGACTGGAAACGGAAGATGGACCGTCAACAAGACGTTGATTATATGACAGGATTGATTGAGTTACGCAAGAAGAATCCAGTACTTCATTTAGCAACAGCAAAAGACATTCGTCGTTACCTGACGTTTGAAGCAGCACCGGCACAAGTCATCGCTTATCGATTAGATGATGCTGCGCCACAACAAAAGGATGATCTCTACGTCATTCATAATGCGAATCGAACAGCAGTCGACATGAAGCTACCGACAGGGAAATGGAAGCTGCTTGTAGATGGTAAGCAGGCAGGAACTAAAGCAATCCGTAAAGTATCAGGTACGGTTCGCGTCGAAGGACTTAGCTCATTCGTCTTATCAAAATAAGTGAACAGATAAAAAAGGACGTTCCGCAGTTGGCGGAACGTCCTTTTCGTCAGTCGAGAAACGTGCAATCAAGCGTAACGCTCATCTGTTTCTTCGTTCTCTTCTTCTTTCAGATTACCTTCTTCCGATTTCGAGACGATGACGGCACATGCTGCGTCACCAGTGATGTTGACGGCTGTCCGCATCATATCAAGAAGACGATCGACACCGATGATTAAAGCGATCCCTTCGACCGGTAGATTGACCGATTGAAGAACCATCGTCAACATGACAAGACCGACACCCGGTACACCGGCTGTTCCGACTGATGCAAGAACAGCTGTCAGGACGACCGTCGCAAGTTGACCTGGCGTCAAATCAACAGCGTAAACTTGCGCGATGAAGACAGTCGCGACACCTTGCATGATCGCTGTTCCATCCATGTTGATCGTCGCACCAAGAGGCTGGACGAAACTTGAGACGGAACGCGGAACCTTCAACTCTTTTTGAGCCGTTTGCATCGCAACAGGAAGTGTTGCGTTCGACGAAGACGTCGAGAAAGCGAACAGCATGACAGGTGCGAACTTCTTAAAGAAGAAGAACGGGTTCATCTTCCCTAGAAGTGAAACGGTCGAACCATACGTCAATACGGAATGGACGAATAGTGACAAGATGACAACACCCATATAAAGTCCCATCGCCTTCAGGGAATCAAATCCTTGTGAACCAACGGCTGATGCGATCAGGGCGAATGCTCCAAGCGGAGCCATCTTCATAACGAGCGTGATGAGGTACGTCATCAATTCGTTTCCTTGTTCGACGAATGTCCGTAACGTCGAGACTTTTTTACCGAGGAACGTGATTCCAAAACCGATAAAGACACTGAAGACGATGATTTGTAACATGTTGCCTTCTGCCATCGACGTGATCGGGTTCGTCGGGAACATACCGACGATTGTGTTGATTATGCTCGTATCTGGTAGATTTCCGTTATCATATTCAAGACCTTGCGTCTCGAAGTTACCGAACGTACCCGGTTTAATCAGTAATGACAAACCGAGGGCAATGACAATCGCAACAGCCGTTGTCGTCATGAAGTAGCCAATTGCCTTTCCGCCGACACGACCGAGCTCTTTTGGATTACCGAGTCCCATGACGCCGAGAGTGATCGAGAAGAAAACGATCGGTACGACGAGCATCTTAATCAGGTTCAGGAAGATTGTCCCGATTGGTTGTAAAGCATATTTATTCAACCCCTCATAAATCGACTTATCCGGTAAGGTTGCAAGAATGATTCCGAGGATCACCCCGAGAATCAATCCCCAGATGATGCGCTTTGCTTCTTTCATAAGTGATGTCACACTCCTTTATTTGATAATTGTCTATATTTTGACACATCATCACCCGTTTTGACAAAACATTTTAAAAAATACATGATAACGCTTACAAAAAAGTTTCTTGATTTTGATGCAGGAATGACTAGATTTTGTTGTCAAACGGATGCAACCATGAGAGGATAGAAAGGAACAAAAAGGAACAGCGTAGGGTACAGAAAAGTCGCTAGAATCAACTGTTGACCAAATTGTATATTCCTACTATAATGTTGTATGACGTGTCTGACACGTTTCCTTTAGTCGGTAATATCGGAGGGAGGGAAAACTAGTGGAAACTCGTGTACGTAAAAATGAATCACTTGAAGACGCACTTCGTCGCTTCAAACGTGGTGTTTCAAAAGATGGTACGCTTGCTGAAGTTCGTAAACGTAAACACTACGAAAAGCCAAGTGTAAAACGTAAGCTTAAATCGGAGGCTGCGCGTAAGCGTAAGAAGTTCTAACGTTAGAGAGGGTGTATCCTCATGAGTCTTCAGGAGCGTTTGACAGCGGATATGAAAGATGCCATGCGTCTACGTGAAAAAGATCGTCTTACGACGATTCGGATGGTAAAATCATCGCTGCAAAATGAAACGATCAAACTCGGTAAGCAAGAATTGACGGACGAGGAAGAATTAACGATTCTTTCACGTGAAATGAAGCAGCGCAACGACTCCCTCCGAGAATTCGAAAGCGCTGGTCGTCACGATCTCGTCGAGAAAATTCAAGCAGAGATTGTCGTGCTCGAAGCTTATATGCCAAAACAGCTTTCCGAGGAAGAAGTACAGGAAATCGTCGACGCAGCTATTGCGCAGACGGGTGCCTCTGCTCCTTCAGATATGGGGAAAGTAATGGGCGTCGTCATGCCACAGCTTAAAGGCAAGGCAGACGGTGCATTAATTAATCGACTCGTCAAACAACGGCTCGCTTAATACATGGAAAAGGTGTCCTTCGGGGCACCTTTTTTGTCGTTCCTGTCACAATTAAAAGTTTCTTAATGAATTCAGAATAGTCATGAAACCTTTTTGTTTTGAAAGCGTATATAATTATAGTAACGAATCAAAGTGCAAAAGAAGTAGCTTCTGACACGAATGAAAAGGGGTGAACGTACGCATGACGTTTAGCTTAGGGATGATTTTGGCGGTCTTCATGATCGGGGTCCTCATGTTACTGGTCGAAATATTCGTCACAGGGTTCGGGATTTTTGGAGTCCTCGGAATCGGTGCTGTCCTTGCTAGTCTGATCATGGCAGGTGCGACAGTTGGTCAAGTAGGAATAGCGATTGGACTTGCTGTATTTCTATCACTTGCGGCCGGCTACTGGGCATATCGCAGAATTAAATCGAATCAATCCTTATTATGGAGAGGTTTGATTTTGACGGATTCCACATCGTCTGAGAAAGGGTATCTCTCTCATCAAGAAAAAGTACAACTGTTAGGACAAGAAGGAGTCAGTTTAACGCCTCTCCGTCCATCAGGAACGATTGAAATCGACGGAAACCGAATCGATGCCGTAACGGAAGGGACCTTCATTCAAGCGGGGGAAACGATCGTCGTAAAAGAAGTAACGCATGGACGCGTTATTGTTAGAGTCCAACATACGAAGGAGGAGTCCCACACATGACACCTGAACTATTGACCGTATTACTCATATCCGGAGGAATTTTAATTTTCCTCGCCATCTTCTTCACGCTCGTTCCGATTCCACTTTGGATTAGCTCGCTCGCAGCAGGAGTTCGCGTATCGATCTTTACGTTAGTCGGGATGCGACTACGTCGAGTTACACCATCTAAAATCGTCAATCCATTGATCAAGGCTGTTAAAGCAGGATTGAACTTGAACACGAACCAACTAGAAAGTCACTTCCTTGCTGGTGGTAACGTTGACCGTGTCGTCAATGCCTTAATTGCAGCACATCGTGCGAATATCGAACTGAGTTTTGAACGCGCAGCAGCGATTGATCTTGCTGGTCGGAACGTACTTGAAGCTGTCCAGATGTCAGTTAACCCGAAAGTCATCGAAACACCATTCATCGCCGGTGTGGCGATGAACGGGATTGAAGTAAAAGCGAAAGCCCGGATCACGGTACGTGCGAACATCGATCGTCTCGTCGGTGGTGCTGGCGAAGAAACCGTCATTGCGCGTGTTGGTGAGGGTGTCATCTCAACAATTGGTTCGTGTAATGACCAAAAAGAAGTACTTGAGAATCCAGAGATGATCTCACGGACGGTTCTTGCAAAAGGACTCGATTCGGGTACGGCGTTCGAGATTCTCTCGATCGATATTGCAGACATTGATATCGGTAAGAATATCGGTGCGGTTCTGCAAACGGACCAAGCAGAAGCAGATAAGAACATTGCGCAAGCGAAAGCGGAAGAGCGTCGTGCGATGGCGATCGCGAGCGAACAAGAGATGAAATCACGTGTTGAAGAGATGCGTGCGAAAGTCGTCGCTGCTGAAGCGGAAGTACCACTTGCAATCGCTGAAGCAATGCGTGACGGTAACTTTGGCGTCATGGATTATGCAAACTACTTGAACGTGACGGCAGATACGAAAATGCGTCAAGCAATCGGTGGGCAATCATCACCAAATGACTCACAATAAAGGGTGAGACGGTATGGATATCATATGGGTCGGATTGATGATCGCATTCGGTGTCATCTCCGTCATCTCAAAAGCAGCGGATAAAAAACCGAAGCAGACGAACCGGACACCTTCAAAGGAGTTCGGCGACTATGTGAAACAAATAACCGAACAGGTTGATACGATGCGACAAGAGACGGTACCTCCACCTGTCGTTCGTAAAAAAGCACCCGCGAAGAAACAACCGGGGGTAACGCAAACGAAAGCGCGACCCGTTCATGAACGAACGGAATTGCAACAACGTTTGGACCAACGTCAGAAACAACATTCGAAAAAAGGGATGTCCTCTTCGACAATCGGTGAAATCAAAGATAGCGTCGCAGACGGTGCTATTGGAACGTCGAGTCGTTCAGCATCAGCGACGAGACTCTCGCAGGATGAAATGCGTCGTGCCATCGTCTGGAGTGAGGTTCTTGGTGCACCCGTTTCAAAACGAAAACGATGATGATTAGACAGTGAGTCGATCCTACGAAACGCGTAGGATTGACTCTTTTTATTTCCTAAAAGGTGGGAACGGGTTTTTCTTTCCATCTTTTCGGCGGAAGTGCTAAAGTGGAAGAGATTAGATATGAAGCGATGACAACTTGTTATCCATGACTAGGAGGCCATTCACAACGTGATATTCAACGAAAGAATCCCATTTGCATTTTCGAATTCAGAACAGATTCAAGCATTCGTCGGTCCGAATGATGCAGTCTTACGTACGATGGAAGCAGAACTTGACGTTCAGCTGACACATCGAGGAGACGAGCTATTGGCACAATCCGAACAGGAGCAGTCTGTGATCTTAGCAGGACAGGTCGTAGGCGTCTTGAAACAACTTGTGAATCGTGGAGCTGTTTTAACGGAACGTGACGCGACGAGCGCTATTCAACTTGCACGTCAAGATCGTGTGGATGAACTGCTAGAACTTTACGATACGGTCATTCATACGAATCATAAAGGAAAACCACTTCGCGCAAAGACACTCGGTCAAGCACGTTACGTTCGGGGAATCGACCGCTGTGATTTGACATTCGGCATTGGACCAGCGGGAACCGGAAAAACGTATCTTGCTGTCGTGATGGCGGCAAAAGCGTTAAAAGAAGGTCACGTCAAACGACTCGTCCTGACGCGTCCGGCAGTAGAAGCAGGAGAAAATTTAGGATTTCTTCCGGGGGATCTAAAAGAAAAAGTCGATCCATATCTACGTCCTCTGTACGATGCGTTACATGACGTGCTTGGTGTCGAGCATACGGCTCGCCTGCTTGAACGTGGTGTCATCGAAATCGCGCCGCTCGCTTATATGCGAGGACGGACGCTTGAACATGCTTTTGTCATTCTCGATGAAGCGCAAAATACGACACGGGAACAAATGAAGATGTTCCTGACGCGTCTCGGGTTCCATTCGAAGATGATTGTTACGGGCGATTTAACACAAGTCGATCTTCCGCGTGGGAAAACGTCTGGTCTACAAGAAGCGTTACATTTGCTCGGCAATGTCAAAGGGATTCATTTTGAACACTTTGGCTCAGCTGATGTCGTACGTCACCCACTTGTCCGAAAAATCGTTGATGCTTATAGTCAGGATTTGACCTAAGCCGTTACGGAAATAGAGGGAAAAGGGGGAGATGATATGCGCAAGGTTGGGGTCTGGGTCGGTCTTTTGACAGCAGTATTCTATCTCATCGTATCGACGATGATGTACGTCAGTGTTCGACCAGAAGCCTTGTCCGCAGAACCATTCTCAATTGCAGAAGAAGATATCCGGTCACCCTTGACGATGGAGGACCGGGTCGCAACAAATCAAATCAAGGAAAATTCGGTTGCTGCAATCGAGAGTCAGTATACGATCAAACAAGAGTATGCAGCACAGCAAATTGATAAAGTAGAACAACTTTTTGCTAGTTTGTCCGGTATAAAAAAAGCAAATGAGATTGGTAAAATCAAACAGCGTCTACGTGGAACGGAGGCGGCGACGCTGTTGAAGGATGATGAGCTACGCTTGCTTGTGACGTCGACGACAGCTCTGCGGAATACGACACGTGACGTCGTCATTACGGCGATTGAAGAAGCGATGCGTCAACGCATCTCGTCCGATGGTGGTGAAGTGGCGGAAGCACGTGAGAATGCGCGGACTGATATCGAACGTTCGCCGCTCTCCTTCTCATTAAAAGCAGTCGCTAAAGCGCTGACCGATCAACTGATCGTGACGAACTACGTCTATGATCCGGAAAAGACGGAACAGCTTCGTAAGCAGACGAGTGATAAAGTAGAACCGGTTATCATTTCGGAAGGTGAAGTGATCGTCAAACGAGGCGAAGTGATTTCACAAGATGCCTATCGTCAGCTACAACTCGTCGGCTTGATTTCTGATCGACAGTCGTTGAAACCGTTACTCGGTGCGATGCTTGTCAGTGCGTTGATGACTGCCTTTTTGTTTGGATTCATTCATCGTTCGAAACTGCGATACGCTCAAATGGGGCGGATTCGTTTATTCGGGCTTGTCTATCTCGTCGTCAGTCTACAATTACTCGTCATGTATGGTATGGCGTTCTTAGCAGACGACATCAACCCTGCACTTTACTTACTCACACCGACAGCTTTTGCTGCGCTCGTTCTACGAAATTTACTGAATGAACGGATTGCGTTATCGAGTTCGCTCTTCACGGCACTTGCCGGAACGTTCTTTTATAGTACGAATCAAAACTTCAGCTTTAATGTTGCAATCTATTTATTAATCGGTGGTCTAGTTGCGACGTTTTTCCTACGGTCTAGTTTGTCACGGCGTCGTATTTTCATGAGCAGCATCTCGATTGCCGGAGCAAATATCGCGATTTTCTTAGCATTCGTTCTACTGCGAAGCGGTACGTTCGAACCGCGAGAAACATTGATTTTAATCGGCTTTGCGATTGCAAGTGGTATATTAAGTGCCGTTCTTGCGATTGGGTTATTACCGTTTCTTGAGATGACATTCGGTATTTTAGCACCGACGCGTCTACTCGAACTGCTGAACCCGACGCATCCGTTACTCAAAAAACTATTAGTTGAAGCACCGGGGACGTACCATCATAGTATGATGGTCGCGAACCTAGCGGAAACAGCCTGTGAAGCAATCGGAGCAGATGGGTTGCTTGCGCGAGTCGGTGCCTATTATCATGATTTAGGGAAAACACGACGACCACTCTATTTTATTGAAAATCAGCATGGACGTAATCCGCATGATCGATTGACACCGGAAGAGTCAGCACGTGTCATCTTGGCACATACCGAGGATGGTGTTGAATTACTCGAAGACGCAAAACTGCCTGCCGCAATCATCGATATTTGCCGCCAGCATCATGGAACGTCGTTGCTCCGATACTTTTATGTCAAGGCAGCAGAACAAGGTGAGGTCGACGAGGAGACGTTCCGTTACGAGGGGCCGAAACCTCAAACACGTGAAGCGGCGGTCATTATGATCGTCGACTCGATTGAAGCAGCCGTACGTTCGATGAAATCTCCTTCAGAAGAAGGGATTCGGGACTTGGTCGCGAAAATCATTCGTGAAAAGATGATGGATGACCAATTTGCGGAATGTGACATTACGACACGTGAGATTTATCGCGTCGGTGAAAGTGCGTGTCATACCTTATCCGGTTTGTTCCATGAACGAATCGAGTATCCAGAATTAAAGAAAGAGGCAACGACATGAATATTTATATGACAGACGAAAATAATCGTCTAACGGAAGAACAACGACAGCTTGTCGAATCGATTTTGATTTACACGGCGGAACAAGAAGAAGTCGATTCAAATAGTGAGTTGTCCGTGACTTTCGTCTCAAACGATGAGATTCAAGAAATCAATCGTGAATGGCGTGGAAAGGATCAGGCGACAGACGTCATTTCCTTTGCGATGGAAGAACTCGGAGAAGATGAAATCGATTTTGGATTACTCGAAGATGAACCAATCGTCCTCGGAGATTTGATCATTTCCGTAGAACGGTGTCGTGAACAAGCGGCAGAGTATGGCAATCATTTTGAGCGAGAGCTCGGTTTCCTCGCTGTCCATGGTTTCCTCCATTTACTCGGATACGATCACATTGAAAAAGCAGATGAGGAAGTCATGACGAAGCGACAGGAGGAAATCCTGCATCACTTCGAGTTATACCGGGGCACATTGTGAAAAGCTGGTGGCAACCGTTTCGGCATGCCATGAACGGATTGTGCCAATCGATTCGAGAAGAACGGCATATGAAAGTTCACGTGACAGTTGGCGCCATCGTGTTACTTGTCGCCTTTTTATTACCATTGACGTCTGTCGAGCGGGCGATCCTCTTCTTGACGGTCGGAATCGTCATTAGCGCCGAGATGTTCAATACGGCGTTTGAACGTGTCGTAGATCTCGTGACGCAGGAGTGGCATCCACTGGCAAAAGCAGTCAAGGATATCGCAAGTGGAGCAGTTCTTGTGTTGGCGCTTACATCTGTTGCAATTGCACTATGCATCTTCATCCCATATTTGGTACAATAAGAATCCGGCCTTTTTGGCCAATACCGTTCCTAAGAAGGGGATATTCACATGAAAACAGAACAATTACTCGAACAAGCTAAACGTGCACGCGAAAAAGCGTATGTTCCATATTCGAAATTCCAAGTCGGTGCTGCTCTCCTGACGAAAGACGGACAAGTCTTCCACGGCTGTAATATTGAAAACGCTGCATATGGTCTTTGTAACTGTGCAGAACGGACGGCAATCTTCTCTGCGTGGGCACAGGATGCTCGTGAATATGCAGCGATGGCTGTCGTTGCTGACACAGAAGGACCGGTCGCACCATGCGGACAATGCCGCCAAGTGTTATCAGAGATGTGTGACGCGGATATGCCAATTTATTTGACGAACCTTAAAGGGGACGTCACAGAAACAACAGTGGGTGCCCTCTTACCAGGAGCATTCACGAAAGGGGATTTACATGTTTAAAGAAGGATTCAAATCGGGCTTTGTCTCGATCATCGGACGCCCGAACGTCGGAAAATCGACATTCCTCAACCGTGTCATCGGACAAAAGATTGCCATCATGTCTGATAAGCCACAAACGACGCGAAATAAGATCCAAGGTGTCTATACGACGGAAGACGTTCAGACGATTTTCATCGATACACCAGGGATTCACAAACCAAAACATAAACTCGGCGATTTCATGATGAAGGTTGCGACAAACGCATTGCGTGAAGTTGATGCGATTTTGTTCATGGTCAACGTGACGGAACCAAAAGGAAAAGGTGACGATTTCATCATTGAAAAATTGAAGGAACTCGATACACCTATCATTCTCGTCATGAATAAGGTCGATTTGATTCATCCGAATGATATTCCGCCAATCATCGAGTCATATAAAAATGAACTTGAGTTTGCGGCAGTCGTTCCGATCTCTGCGCTTCAAGGGAACAACGTCGGACCGTTACTTGAAGAAATCGCGAAAATTCTACCAGAAGGACCGATGTATTACCCAGCGGATCAAGTCACTGACCACCCGGAGCGTTTTATCATCTCAGAGATGATTCGTGAGAAAGTCTTGCAAAAGACACGCGATGAAGTACCACACTCGATCGCGGTCGCGATTGATCAAATCAAGACGCGTGAGAATGGAAACATGGTCGATGTCCATGCGACGATCTTGATCGAGCGCGATTCCCAAAAAGGAATCATCATCGGTAAACGCGGAGCACTTCTAAAAGAAATCGGTTCTGAAGCACGAACGGACATCGAGATGTTACTCGGAACGAAAGTTTACCTGAACTTGTGGGTCAAAGTCCAAAAAGATTGGCGCAATAAGGCCGGTCAATTGCGTGAACTTGGCTTCCGCGATGACGAGTATTAAGCGATGATCGATAAGGCGGAAGGGCTTGTACTACGAACGGTCGTATATGGTGAATCGAATAAGATCGTCACGCTACTGACACGTGAATACGGCAAGCTCGCCGTCATGGCGCGAGGAGCGAAGAAGCCGGGTAGTCGTTTCAACGCGGCAAGCCAGCCTTTCGTTCGAGCCGTCTATATTTATCCGCGGTCACGTGGTCTCGGTCAGTTGAAATCAGCAGACGTCATCACGAGTCATGCGCATATCCGGCAAGATGTCGTCTTGATGGCGTATGCGATGTATCTACTGGAGCTTGCAGATAAAGCGCTTGATGAACGGGTGCCGCAACCGGCACTGTACGATTTATTCGTCGAAGGATTGGAGGCGATGGATGAAGGACTGGATCCTGACGTCGTCTCTTTCATCATCGAATTGCGTCTGTTGCGTCATCTAGGGATTGCGCCTCATTTGAATGGTTGTACGATTTGCGGGAGTGCTGAAGCACCGTTTGCTTTTTCGTTACACCATGGCGGTCTTCTCTGTCGCCGGCATCGTCATGAGGATGAACATGCTGTCTTCATGTCAGAAGCAGTCGCGAAGATGCTTTACGTATTTTCTGTCTACGATTTTTCACGGATCGGGACCGTGACGGTGAAGCCGGAAACGAAGCGTCTATTGCGTCAAATCATGGATGCTTATATGGAACGTTACAGCGGGTTACGCCTACGTTCAAAACGTGTCCTCGACCAGTTGATTGATTTCGGCAACGATTGACAGCAACAAGCGGGTTCGGTAGAATAAATGCGGTAGAAGCAACTAAATGAACACGATGACGAAAAGGAGTACCGTCTTTTTCTCAATCAAGCGATTCCAGGGTGGTGCGAGCTGGGAGTGAGAGGGGCGCGAATGGCGTTTCGGAGTGTTCTTTGTCAAAAAGAGTGGCATGCGATGCATGCAAGTAGGGTGGAACCGCGGGCTCGTCTCGTCCCTATGTGCAACGATTGTTGTACATAGGGGCGTTTTTTGCGTTCCTTAATCATTTCGGAGGTGAAAGTCGTGAAGATGACAGTACAAGACATGATCTTGACATTACAAAAATTTTGGGCAGAACAAGGCTGCTTGACGATGCAAGCATACGACGTAGAAAAAGGAGCCGGTACGATGAATCCGATGACATTCTTACGGAGTCTCGGACCAGAACCATGGAACGTTTGTTATACAGAACCATCACGCCGTCCAGCTGACGGTCGTTACGGGGAGAACCCGAACCGTCTGTATCAACATCATCAATTCCAAGTCATCATGAAACCATCACCTGACAACATTCAGGAATTGTACTTACAAAGTCTCGAGTTGCTCGGTATCAACCCACTCGAACATGATATCCGTTTCGTAGAGGATAACTGGGAGAACCCAACGTTCGGTGCTGCAGGTCTCGGCTGGGAAGTGTGGCTGAACGGAATGGAAATCACGCAGTTCACGTACTTCCAACAAGTCGGTGGAATCGAGTGTAATCCAATCGCAGTAGAGATCACTTACGGAATTGAGCGTCTCGCGTCGTATATTCAAGACGTCGAGAGTGTCTTTGATCTCGTTTGGACGGATGGCTTCAAATACGGTGATATTTTCTATCAACCAGAGTTCGAACATTCGAAGTATACGTTTGAAACATCTGATGTCGCGTTACTCTTCACGTTGTTCGATCAATATGAAAAAGAAGCAAATCGTGCCTTGGACGAGAACCTCGTTTTCCCGGCATATGATTACATCTTGAAATGTTCGCATACCTTTAACCTTCTCGACGCGAAGGGAGCAATCTCTGTTACGGAACGCACAGGATTCATCCATCGTGTCCGGAACATGTCGCGCCGTTGTGCGCAAAGTTTCATCGAAGAACGGGAACGTCTTGGCTTCCCATTGATCAAGTCGAAAGCAGGTGAGTCACATGCATGAATTATTACTTGAAATCGGTTTAGAAGAAATGCCGGCTCGATTCGTCCTTCAATCGGAAACACAACTCAAGGAACGCGTGACGCGTTTTCTTGAAGAAGCACGGATTGAGTTCACAAGCGTTGAATCCTTCTCGACACCACGCCGTCTTGCAGTGTATGTCAAAGGTCTCGCAGCACGTCAAAGCGACCTCGAAGAGACATTAAAAGGACCAGCAAAACGCATCGCGATGGATGAAGACGGTAATTGGACGAAAGCAGCCGAAGGATTCGCGCGTGGTAAAGGGTTAACGACGGATGATCTTTTCCTTGGAGAAGAAAAAGGAGTCGAATACCTTTATGCGACACGTAAGGAAGTTGGACAAGCGACAGCTGATCTACTTCCTGGACTAAAACAAGTCGTCGAAGCGATGACATTCCCGAAAAACATGCGTTGGAGCACACAATCGTTACGTTACATGCGTCCGATTCGCTGGTTGATTGCCCTGCTTGACGATCAAGTCATCCCGTTTGAAGTCGCATCTGTCGAAACAGGTCGGACATCGCGTGGACATCGTTTCCTCGGTCAGGACATCACAATCCTGCGTCCGAACGCATACGTCGAAGCGCTCGCAGGAGAACACGTTATCGTCAGTTATGAAGCCCGTCGCCAGTTGATCGAAGAACAAATCGCAGCGCTTGCGGCACGCGAACAATTCGAAGTGCCGATCGATGCGTCTTTACTTGAAGAAGTCACGAACCTGGTCGAGTATCCGACAGCCTTGTTCGGTGCATTCGATGAAGCGTATCTTGAGTTACCAGAAGAAGTCTTGATCACGACGATGAAAGAACACCAACGTTACTTCCCGGTCAAACGTGACGGTGCGTTGCTCCACTATTTCGTGACAGTACGAAACGGAAACGCAACACATCTTGAAAACGTCGCACGCGGAAACGAAAAAGTCATCCGTGCTCGTTTAGCCGATGCGCAGTTCTTCTATGAAGAAGATAAAAAAGCAGATATCGATGAACAGGCGAAACGTCTTGATAAAATCGTCTTCCATGAAAAATTAGGAACGACAGGCGAAAAAGTCCGTCGCGTCCGTCAGATGGCGCTCGCACTTGCAGATCGTGTCGGTGCGGACAAAACACGTGTTGAACGTGCAGGACAAATCTATAAATTCGATCTCGTCAGTCAAATGGTCTATGAATTCACAGAGTTACAAGGTCTGATGGGTGAGCGTTATGCGAACATGAAGAATGAGGATCCGGAAGTTGCGGCTGCGATTCGTGAACATTACATGCCACGCTTCGCGGGTGATGCAAGTCCGGAGACACCAACAGGAACACTCTACGCGATTCTCGATAAGATGGACAGCGTCGCTGGATTCTTTGGGGTCGGCATGATTCCGAGTGGATCAGCGGATCCATATGCACTACGTCGCCAAGCACAAGGGATCGTTCAGATTTTATCGGATCGTAAGTTGAACCTGACATTGACAGAACTGATCGCCTTCGTCGTTTCGGAACAGGTGGCAGCAGGTCTTTATGAGAAGGATGCCGAAGAAGTTCAAGCTGCATTACAAGACTTCTTTGCACAACGCTTGAAATACCGTCTATCGGAAATGAACTTCCGTCATGATGTCGTCGAAGCCGCTCTTGATCATACGTTGACAGTCGAAGCGAATGAGCAGCGTGCTGCGATGCTTGAAAGTGCGACGAAAAAAGAATCGTTCAAGAAAACGGTCGAACAACTCAGTCGTGTCTTAAACATCTCGAAAAAAGCAGAAGACGTCACAACTGTTAATCCAGCGCTCTTTGAAAATGATGCGGAACGCGCGTTGCATGAGGCGATTGAGAAAACCTTACCAGAGGTCGATCAAGCCATCGCGTCACTTGATTATGAACGAGCGCTTGAGGCACTTGAGGCAACCGTTCCGTCGATCACAGCCTACTTTGACGGTACGATGATCATGACGGACGACGAAACAGTCCGTACGAACCGTCTTAGCGAAATGAAACGATTTGCGCAAGCAATCGAATCAGTCGCTCGGTTCAATGCACTTACTTTAGCGTAAAGAAAAAGGACGGATGAGCCGATGAAGTTAAATGAACGGCAAAAAAAGATACTCCAAATCGTCAAAGAGAATGGTCCGATCACGGGAGAGCAGATTGCTGCAGCGCTCTCCCTGACACGGGCGACATTACGACCCGATTTGTCGATTTTAACGATGACCGGCATGTTAGAAGCGCGTCCACGTGTCGGCTATATGTACGTTGGAAAGAAAAATGCGTCCATGCTTCATGAGAAACTCGATACATTGACCGTCGGTGAATTCATGTCGTCGGCAAAAGTCATTCATGAAGGAATGACCGTATACGATGCGATCGTTCACTTGTTCCTAGAAGATGTAGGTTCTCTGTTCGTCGTCAGTAAGGACCATGCGTTAGTCGGTGTGTTGTCACGTAAGGATTTTCTACGTGCGGCAATCGGTAATCAAGAGTTAGACTCGTTACCGGTCAACATCATCATGACACGGATGCCGAATTTGACGGTCTGTGAAAAAACGGAGACGTTGATTGGTGCCGGCATGAAACTGATCGAAAAGCAGATTGATTCAATGCCGGTCGTCGAAGAGGAGAACGGCGTCTTGAAAGTCGTTGGTCGAATGACGAAGACGAACATGACGAAAGTGTTGGTCGCTTTAGCACGTGATGAAGAAATTTAAGGAGGGTTCCTGATGCGTCAACGGATTTATGTCGTGAGTGACTCTGTCGGAGAGACGTGTGAACTCGTCGTCCGCGCAGCTGCAATCCAATTCCCGGAACAAGCCATCGAAACGGTCCGCATTCCGTTCGTCGATGATGATCAAGTCATTTATGACTTGGTTCTTCATGCGAAAGAAGAACAAGCGACGATCGCTTTTACGATCGTCCATGCGACCCATCGTCGTCTGCTTGCAGACACGGCGCGTGCCCACGGTGTAAAAGCGATCGATCTACTTGGTCCATTGCTTGACACGATGGAAGATCGTTTGCAGATGCAACCGAAAGAAGAACCCGGATTGATCTATCGTTTAGATGAGGAATATTTCCGGAAAATCGAAGCGGTCGAATTTGCTGTTAAGTATGACGATGGACGTGATCCAAAAGGCATCAAGCGTGCGGATATCGTCTTAATCGGAGTGTCGCGTACATCAAAGACACCACTTTCGCAGTATCTGGCTTTGAAACGATATAAAGTAGCGAACGTACCACTCGTACCGGAATCGATCCCGCCAGCAGAGCTATTCGATATTCCAAAAGAAAAATGTTTTGGACTACTCATCTCACCGGAAAAGTTGATCGACATCCGAATGGAACGCCTGCGTTCATTAGGACTCAAACCAGAAGCAGCATACGCGCAGATGGACCGAATCAACCGGGAACTCGAATACGCACGGAATTTATACGAACGAATCGGTTGCCAAGTCATCGATGTAACGAATAAAGCAGTCGAGGAAACGGCGAACCTGATTTTGACCGGGATCTCCGGGAAAGCGCATGACTAGTCAAGCAGTTAGGAACATAGTATACTTGTTTAGCTGATAAATGAGATAATGCCCTTTTTCTAATGAAACGGAACGAGTCATCGTTCCGTTTCATTGCGGGTATGGTCATGTAAGGATAAGTTCTCAAGGAAAGGGGAGAGGACGGAATGAAGCGAATTCCTGATGAAATCGTCGATCAGGTCCGCCAAGCAACGGACATCGTCGAATTGATTTCAGAACGTGTAGAATTAAAAAAACAAGGGAATCGATATTCAGGGCTCTGCCCGTTTCATTCTGAGAAATCACCTTCCTTTTCTGTTTCTCCTGATAAAGGGATGTACTACTGTTTTGGATGTGGTGCAGGTGGAAACGCGATCACTTTCGTCATGGAAACAGAAGGAATGAGTTTCAAGGAAGCCGTCTCTAAATTAGCTGATCGAAATGATGTCACACTTCCGGAACTAGAGCCGGACCGATTCGAACAATCGGAATCGACACCGGAACAGGAAAAGAAGTTCCGGATGCGCGAGGCACATCGGATCGTCACCGAGTTGTATCATGAGGTGTTGATTCAAACGGAAGCAGGCGACGCGGGACGAATCTATTTAGAGAATCGCGGTATCCGTGAAGGTGCGATGCGTGAGTTCCGACTCGGGTATGCACCGGATCAAGATCGTTTTACAGTGGATTCCTTGGCACGACGTGGGTTTGATTTAGATGAGATGGTCGAAGCGGGATTGATTTCAATCGGACGCGATGGCGATTATCGAGATCGATTCAACGGTCGAGTCGTATTCCCTATCTCCGATCGTGATGGCACGATCGTCGGATTTAGTGGACGTTCGATTGATGGTCGTGATCCGAAGTACGTCAATACAGCGGAAACACCTTTGTTCAATAAAAGTGAACTGTTATTCGGATTCGCTCAAGCGCGAGGGGCAATGCGTAAAATCAAACAAGTTGTTCTCGTTGAGGGAAATCTTGATGTTGTGCGTGTCGCTCAAGCGGGTATACCTTATACGGTAGCTTCTTTAGGAACAGCCTTAACACCGGTTCATGCACAAAACCTAGCACGTATCGTCGATGAAGTCATTATTTGTTATGACGGAGACAAGGCAGGACGCGCTGCGACGTTAAAAGCCTTACAGTTGCTTGAAGCCGTTGCCGTCGACTGTTCCGTCATCCGTTTACCGGATGGCGAAGACCCGGATTCCTTCATTGGGAATCAGGGCGAAGAGACGTTTTTACACTGGATCGAACAAGAACGGGTTTCAAGTCTTGAATTCAAATCTTTTTATTTTCGACAAGGAAAAAACTTGCGATTAGAAGGAGAACGCGTTCGATATATTGAAACTATGCTTGAAGAGATTGGTCGAACATCCAATCCGTTGTTACGGGATATTTATTTAGGAAAACTTTCCGAGGAATTCAAACTCTCGAAAGACTCCTTGATCGCACAAGTGCGTCCAACCGTCCAACAACCGAAGAGAGAACAAGTCGTTTCCGATCGCCCAGCTGCTCTACCGACAGCACCTCCTGACCGAACGTTCGCGAACTGGAAAAAGGCAGAACGCTTCTTGCTTGCCTACATGATCCGTTCAGAAGAAGTATGTCTTGAAGTGCGAGAGCAACTAGGTGTCCAATTCAATGATCCGGCACATCAATTGATTGCCGGCAAGCTATATGAATTTTACGGAGCAGGTACGCAAGGAAGTCCTGATCGTTTTTTGACGATGTTGCACGACGCCTCTTTGCAACGAATCGTAGCGGATTTAGAGTTCATGCTGATGCCTGAGTATGATCCTGACTTACTCAGTCACTACATTCGTGCCGTCCAAAATGAACAGCAACGTCGGTTGTTAGAAGAAGAAAAGTCACGATTGAATCAACAAACAGATATCCGTGCTCAAGCGGAGCTGATGCAGGCGATCATAGAACGGAAGCGTCGTTTAAAAGATCGATGACCTGCTGCATGATGTGGAAGGAGTGTATGGTTCGATGGCAGAAAAAGCAAGATCAGAAGCTGAATTACTCCGTCTCGCGAAAGAGGAACTTATCGCGCTCGGACATAAAAATGGTGAATTGTCACACCAAAAGATCGAAGACAAACTAAGTTCGTTCGAATCAATGGATGCTCAGCAATTCGAGGAATTCCTTCAGTTGCTTGAAACAGAAGGTATCAAGGTCAATAATGACGGCACAGGAGATGAGAAAGAAGAGGCGGATCTAAATGATTTGTCTGTTCCTCCTGGTGTCAAGATCAATGACCCTGTCCGGATGTATCTAAAAGAAATCGGACGCGTTGATTTGTTGAATGCAGAAGACGAAGTCGAACTCGCGAAACGAATCGAGCAAAACGATGAAGAAGCAAAAAAACGATTGGCGGAAGCAAACTTACGTCTCGTCGTTTCGATTGCGAAGCGTTATGTCGGACGCGGCATGTTGTTCCTTGATTTGATTCAAGAAGGCAACATGGGTCTGATCAAAGCGGTCGAGAAATTCGACTACACGAAGGGATATAAATTCTCGACGTATGCAACATGGTGGATTCGTCAGGCAATCACACGCGCGATTGCTGACCAAGCGCGGACAATCCGAATTCCGGTTCACATGGTTGAGACGATTAATAAATTGATTCGTGTCCAGCGTCAACTTTTGCAAGATCTTGGACGAGAACCATCACCGGAAGAAATTTCGAAAGAGATGGAAATCACGCCGGAAAAAGTCCGTGAAATCCTTAAAATTGCGCAAGAGCCGGTTTCTCTTGAGACTCCAATCGGGGAAGAGGATGATTCACATCTCGGAGATTTCATCGAGGACCAAGATGCGACGGCACCACAAGATGCTGCAGCATACGAACTCTTGAAAGAACAACTTGAAGATGTGTTAGATACACTGACGGATCGTGAAGAAAACGTTCTTCGTCTTCGTTTCGGACTCGATGATGGTCGGACACGGACACTTGAAGAAGTTGGGAAAGTATTTGGCGTTACACGTGAGCGGATTCGTCAAATCGAAGCAAAAGCACTTCGGAAGTTACGTCACCCGAGCCGTTCAAAACGCTTGAAAGATTTCCTCGATTAATTCAAAGTGTGAAGAATATATGAAATTTTAGTGGGAAGGAAGAAAAAAGTTTCGTTTTTTTCTTCCTTCCCTGTTTTTTTTACAGTAGAATAGTAACGGGGAATACCATTCAGTCACCAACTTGGTTGGGTATAGAATATGGGGGGAATCCAAATGCGTAATCCATTAGTACCGTTCGCGGCGATCGCAGTCATCGCCATCATCGCTATGATTTCATTGTCTTACTTTGGGGTCGATCAGGTGAAGGAAGCTCGCAAAGGGCCGTCAACTGCAGAAATGAAGCCGGAAGACTTGTTTGCATCTAAAGGATGTACAGGATGTCACGGTGGAAACTTAGAAGGCGGAACAGGTCCGAACTTAACAAAGATCGGCGCGAAGCTGAAAGAAGATGAAATTAAAGACATCGCAATGAACGGTAAAGGGCAAATGCCTGGCGGTCTTGCGAATGACGAAGAAGCAGCTGTTCTAGCCAAATGGTTAGCTGCTAAGAAATAAGAACAAGGGCATCTATCTCTTCACGAGATGGATGTTTTTTTGTGGTGTATGGTATCTTTTTTAGCGCAAATCCGCTATTTTTAAAAGAGAGTTTTTCGGAAAATAGGAAGGATGAAGATGATGCAAATGAACGTCGTATTGGATCAACGACTCCAAAAAGTCGTGTCGTATATTCCACAAGGAGCAATCCTCGCAGATATTGGATCAGATCATGCATTCGTACCATGTTTTTGTATCCAGCAACATAAAATTGAACGCGCGATTGCAGGAGAGGTGAATGAAGGACCGATGGAAGCGGCAAAAGGACAAGTGGCGCTTGTCGGTCTCGAATCACAGATTGATGTCCGTTTAGGAAGTGGCTTATCGGTTTTAAAGCCGGGTGAAGCAACGGCGATCACGATTGCGGGAATGGGGGGAACGCTGATTGCCTCAATCCTTGAAGAAGGGAAAGATCGATTGTCGGGAGAGGAGCGCTTGATTCTTCAACCGAATGTCGATGCAGTCGATGTCCGGAAGTGGTTGCTGACGAATTCATATGCGTTATTGTCTGAAGCGATCGTCGAGGAGAACGGGAAGATCTATGAAATTCTCGTGGCAGAACGTGGAGATGAAACACTTTACTCAGAGGACGAAACAACACGTCAGTGGGAATTGTTCTTTGGACCACAGTTAATGCGGGAACGTGCACCAGAATTCATCGAAAAATGGCAGACTGAAAAACAGAAGCGGGAGTATATCCTAGCTCAGATGAAACAAGGACAAGCAACGGAAGTTTTATCTGAAAAAATCGAAGCCATCGAACGATTGATTCAAAAGATGGAAGAGGTGACGAACTAATGGCGAATGGGAACCATGTCATTGAGCAGTTTGAAGCATTTGCTCCGAAAAAATTCGCACTCGAAGGTGATCCGATTGGTCTACAAATCGGAACATTGAACAAGGACGTCAAACGTGTACTCGTGACACTTGATGTCTTGGAGTCTGTCGTCGATGAAGCGATTGAAAAGAAGGTCGATCTCATCATCGCGCATCATCCACCGATTTTTAGTAAGTTAGCAAATGTGACGGATCGTTCTGCAACAGGACGGATTGTCACCAAATGTATCAAACACGATATTGCGGTGTATGCTGCGCATACGAACCTTGACGTGACACCAGGTGGGGTTAATGACTGGATGGCAGATGTGCTGGGTCTTGAGTCTTGTGAAGTACTAGCGCCGACGTTTGAAAACACGCAATATAAACTAAGTGTCTTCGTGCCGACTGAGGCTGTAGAGCGCGTTTCAACAGCCCTTGCACAAGCGGGAGCAGGAAAAGAAGGGGACTACAGTGATTGTCAATTCCACGTCGATGGAACGGGTCAATTCCGACCGTTGACGGAAGCTACCCCGTATATCGGTGAAGCAGGGCGACTCGAACGCGTCTCAGAAGTCCGAATCGAGACGATTGTCACGGAACTGAATCAGAAACAAGTCATTCGAGCGATGAAACAGGCTCACCCATATGAGGAAGTCGCCTATGATCTCATTCGTCAAGAACGCCCGGCAACATCACTTGGTCTCGGACGGATTGGTCGGTTACCGGAAGCAATGACGTTACGGGAATTTGCAGAGCATGTTCGCGATGCGTTTGGAGTACAAAACTTACGCTTCGTTGGAGACGAATCACGCCACATCCAAAAAGTAGCAGTCCTTGGTGGTGACGGCAATAAGTATGTCTCGACTGCAGCTTTTGCGGGAGCAGATGTCCTTGTGACAGGCGATCTCTATTTCCATGTGGCGCATGATGCGATGGCACTTGGACTAGCAGTCGTCGATCCGGGACATCATGTGGAGTCGGTCATGAAGGAAGGCGTCGTCAACGAATTGAAGCGTCGATTCGAACAGAAAAAAATCGACGTCGAGCTGCTGATTTCAACAGCGAATACGAATCCGTTTCAGTTTTTATGATGAATCGATGGAATACGTCGATACTACCGTCGTTGTATTTAGTAATAAAAAAAACCGAGTCGCGATCCTCATTCGCGACTCGGTTTTGCTGTATCGATTGTTATGATCAAAGTACTTTGACTTTAGGCAAGATGCGTCGTAATTCAAGGAACGGTGTCTTGTCATGCGTACTGATATCAGCAGGATCATATTGTTGTAGAAAATCAATGACCTTTTTCGTGATTGGTGTTGGTGTTGATGCACCTGAAGTGACACCAACTTGAGTCACACCCTCAAGCCAAGTCAAATCAAGTTCTGTCAAATCACCAATCCGATGTGCTGGAGTTCCAGCGATGTCAAAGGATACCTGAGCCAAACGATTTGAGTTGTTTGAACGCGGGTCCCCGACGACGATGACGAGATCGCAATCTCCTGCTTGATCAGCCACCGCTTCTTGCCGGACTTGTGTTGCGTTACAGATTTCATTGTGTACTTCTACATGCGGATACTTTTTACGAACGTGTTCCATCAAAGCTTGGACATCCCATTGGCTCATCGTCGTCTGATTCGTGACGATGATTTTTTTGTGGGCAAGCTGAGGTGGGAGTTCTTCGATATCTTCGACTTTTTCGATGAGGTGCACATGCTCTGGTGCTACACCGACTGCACCTTCAGGTTCCGGGTGTCCATGTTTGCCGACGTAGATGACTTCATAATCATCTGCGACGACTTGGCGAATCAAATCATGTGTACGCGTCACGTCAGGACATGTTGCATCGACGACGTGTAAGTTTTTCTCAGCAGCACGGGCATAAACAGCAGGTGAAATGCCGTGTGCAGTAAAGATGACAGTGCCCTCTTGAATCGTCTCTAACGCTTCGAGGCGATCGGGACCATCGACAGTGATGACACCCATATTTTCGAACTCACGTGTCACGTGAGCATTGTGGACGATCATCCCTAAAATATGGATCGGACGTGGCAAGTCTTTATTCAATGCCGCTTGTTGTGCAAGTTTCATTGCATCGACGACACCGTAACAATAGCCGCGGGGGCTGATTTTTTTTACTAGCATAGTTATGGATTCTCCCTTTGTGAAAAAGAATGATTAGTTAGAGTGTACCATTGATTGAAGCTGAATGAAAATAGAGGAGTCTGTTTCATCCACAGAACATGCTATACTAATGAAGTTGTCAATTATTCAAAAGGGAGGCGAAGGGATGGAGTCTAAGAAAATGATGCGGTCGTATTTTTTTCAAATCACCGCCGTCTTATTCATCCTGATTTGTCTTGTCATTTCAGCGCTTGCCTTCACTGCTGACCGGGTCACGATTTCTCGGGTCGAGCAACAAACAGAGAAACAGAGCGAAAAGAGTGTCGAGGTCTCAGGAAATGCGATTCGCGACAATATTGGGAATCTGCACGAAGAGATCATGAGCTTGCAGTTGAATGTCAAAAACCCCGAAAAGCTGAAACAAAAAATTGAAGAATCAAATCTATTAGACATTGATACAGGATTTAAGAGTTTCTTCTACTTTGATCGACAGACGAAGCAAATCACTTGGTTCTCAAGTGAGGATCGACGCATAGAAAACAGTACGATCCTAAAAGATGATGAATTCTTGCAAACGTTGACGAGTACGGATTTTCATATGAGTAAGTTGTATACGATGGAATCAGACGCTGTTTCCTATATGTTCGTTCCGGTTCGAGACGGCAACGAACGTGTCGGTGTCTTTGGTGGTGGGTTAAGTGTCATGAACTCGATCGTCTTTCGGAATTCACTTGAATCATTTGACGATCAAACGATTGCCTACCTGTTCAATAGTAAAAAAGAATTGTTAGCCACATCCAGTAATCTGGTACCGGATGAAGAACGCTTATTATCGAAAAGTGTCATTGAACGTGCTTTTGAATCGGTAGAGCCTTCTGAGATTTTTAGTACGAACCAAGATATGTATTACTTTGCGAAAGATTTGAAGGTGACGGATTGGAAGATTCTCGTTCGAACGCCACGAAGCGTCTTTTATGAACCAGTCTACACGACACGGCAACAGTATTTGATCATCGCTGCCTTGACGCTCGTCCTCAGTCTGATCGTCGGCTATTTGATGTCAAAACAATTGACGGCACCGATGCTTGAACTTGTGAATAAGATCGAGAAAAGCACCTCACCCAAACCGATTGTTCTCGAACGTGCCGGATCAAACGAAGTCAAGACACTCGTTGCTGCCTATAACGAGTACGCTCAACGAATGGAAAATGCGCGCCTTGAGCAGTTGAGTCAACAACAAACGATGTTACATCAAGAAAAACTAGCCTCACTAGGTCAACTAGCAGCCGGGATTGCCCACGAAATCCGTAATCCACTAACTCCAGTCAAGATGACGTTACAGTTGTTAGCAGCAGAAAAGGATCGTGATCCAGAAATGTTGATTCTCGCCTTATCGGAACTGGATCGAGCAAATGGCATGATTCAAACGATGCTTGATTTATCGAAAGGCGAAAACAATGCACTTCAAAAAACGACGATCGATATGAATGATTTAATGAAGAAGCTGACATATATCTTAGAAGCGGAAGCTCATCATTACGAAGCGGACTGCAAAATTTATACACCGTCCTTCATGCCAAAGATTTATGCATCGGAAGAGGGGATTTTGCAGATTTTAGCAAACTGTGTTCGAAATGCTCTTCAAGCTGTCGCGTTTAAAGGTCCGGATGGAATCTGTCATCTGCATGTCCACGTTTATCCAGAAGAAGTCGTATTCATTGTTCAGGATAATGGGGTAGGGATGGATGGAAATCAGATTGATCATGTCGGTCAAGCGTTCAAGACATCAAAAGTCGATGGCAATGGACTTGGACTCTTCATGTCAAAACAAATCGTTCGTGACCATAAAGGAAAGATGATCTTTGATAGTAAACCGGGTGTCGGTACGACGATTCAAGTCCACTTACCACGAAAGGAGCAAACGGAATGAAATTCAATAAGGCCTGGTTATTTGTCCTGATTGTTTGGATTTCATCCGTTTTGTTCATTTCCAATTTATTCGTCAATCCGGATCCGAGTCCACGTCGTCATCTCGTTGGCTTCACGGTCGTCAATGATAAACATGAATTTGCGCAACGGCTCGTCGATGCGTTCAAGACACAAGCCAAACTGAATAAATACGAAGCAGTCGTCGCGACGTCACATAATTCACGCATCAATGAACGCGAGCAGATTCAAGAGTTCATTCGAATGAAGGTCGATGCAATCTTCGTGACGACGCTTGATGATGTCTATATCGCTAGTACGTTAGAAGAGGCAGCTCGTGCCGGGATTCCGGTCTTTGCGATTGATCGATTAATCCGCTCCGATGCAGTCGTCAGTTCGATTACCTCGAATAACCAATTGATCGGGGAACAACTTGCATCATTTATCAAACACGAACGCATCAAGCAGACGGGACGACCTACAACCGACATCATTGAAGTCGCAGGTACGGCAAACGTCAATACGACGAATGAACGACATCGAGGATTTTTGATTGGTCTTGAGCGTGAGCCGGGACTTCAAATCGTTGAATCCGTGAATGGGGATTACGATCCCGTCACTTCAGAACAGGTCATGACACAGGTGATTGAGTCGGGAATTCCGTTTGATGCCGTCTATTGTCACAATGACGATATCGCACTAGGTGTCCTCGAAGCATTGAAAAAAGCAGGTATCAAAGGAAAAATAATTGTCGGCATAGACGGGAATCGTGCTATATTAGAAGCTGTTGACATGAAATCGATGGATGCGACGGTCGTCCAGAGTGCTGATGAGATGATGAAAGTCGCCTTCAGTGCATTGAAGCTTCATACGAAAAACAAAAAGATTCCAACTCGTTTTTATACGTACTCCTATCTGTATGACGGTAGTAGACCCATAACCATGTTGAACTAATCGAGAGGCAGATGCCTCAGCAAATAAGGAAAGGACGGTGTCAATTCATGAATGGATTCAGCCATTATCAATTACACCCGTTCGTCATCGAAGCACTCGATGACGCCCGCATCACAAAACCGACTGACATTCAGTCGCGGATCATCCCAGCTGCAGTAAAGGGACGCGATATCATCGGTCAATCACAAACCGGAACAGGAAAAACGTTATCGTTCCTTCTTCCAATCGTTCAAAACGTCGATCCAAAGCTTCAAGAATTACAAGCGATCATCGTTGCTCCAACGCGCGAACTTGCTTGGCAAATTCATGAAGAACTGAAATCGTTACTCGTCAAGGAACCAGACTTCATCAAGACGAGTCTTATTACAGGTGGAATGGATCGCGAACGTCAAATCGGTCGTGTAAAAGTCTCACCCCAAATCGTCATCGGAACACCGGGACGTATTTTAGACTTATTCAAAGAACAGGCTTTGAAACCGCATTTCGTGAAGCACTACGTCATCGATGAAGCGGATCAAATGCTCGACATGGGCTTCTTGCCAGAAGTTGACCGGATTGCGCAAGCTCTTCCAGAACAGCTTCAGATGATGGTCTTCTCAGCAACGATTCCTGAGAAATTGCAACCGTTTTTGAAAAAATACATGAACAACCCGCGTTATGCGCATGTGGATCCAAAACAACAGACAGCGAAGAAAATCGTTCACCATACGATTCCGGTCAAGCACCGTGAGCGCTCACAATTGACGTTGAAAGTCGCAAAAGCGTTAAACCCTTATATTTGTTTGATCTTTACGAATACAAAAGCAGAAGCGATCGAAGTCGAAGCTTTGTTCTTAGAAGCAGGACTGAACGTCGGTTCTCTTCACGGTGACCTTCCGGCTCGTCGTCGTAAGCAAGCCATCAAAGAAATCAACGATGCGAAGTATCAATACGTCATCGTGACGGATCTTGCGGCACGCGGAATTGATATTTCAGGCGTCTCGCACGTCATCAACCATGGTATTCCAAAAGATTTAGACTTCTACGTCCACCGTGTCGGCCGGACAGGTCGAGTCGATCAAGATGGATTGGCGTACACATTGTTTGAAGATCACGAGAACGGTATGATCAATCGCTTAGAGGACCGTGGCATTCAATTCACGAACGTCGATGTCAAAGGTAGTCAAATCGTCGAGGTCAAAGAACGTCGCCGTGCGAAGCCACACATGAAGACTGCCGTCTCGAAGACAGCGCATAGCCGCCTTTCGGGTGAAGCAGCAAAAGCGAAAAAACGTGTTAAACCAGGTTATAAGAAGAAACATCAATACAAGCTGAAAGAAACAGCAAAACGTGAACGCATCAAAGAACAACGTGGTGTCGGTCGCGCGCAACGTAAAGAAAACGCACGCAAATCAAAATAACATTGTCGAAGACACCCGTGAAATGAAAAAACATTTTTCGGGTGTCTTGTCGTTTTCAAGATTTGGTACACTGTAAAAAGAGAAAGGTGGAAAAGAACATGAAAATAGGTTCACACGTCTCCGTTTCGGGGAAAAAAATGCTGTTAGGTGCAAGTGAGGAAGCGGCATCTTACGGTGCAACGACTATGATGGTCTATACAGGAGCACCTCAAAATACACGCCGTAAGCCGATGGAAGAGTTACGGATTCAAGAAGCATTGCAACATATGAGTGCTAATGGAATAGAGGAAATCGTTGTGCATGCACCGTATATTATCAACTTGGGGAATACGACAAAACCCGAGACATTCGAACTCGCCGTTTCGTTTTTAGCAGCTGAGATCAAACGAGCAGAGGCATTAGAAAAGGCACAGCATATCGTATTACATCCTGGTGCGCACGTCGGGGCTGGAGAGGATGTTGGAATCAAACGCATCATTCAAGGACTCAACGAGGTACTGACAGGCGAAGAACGGGTCAAGATCGCGCTTGAGACGATGGCCGGAAAAGGATCGGAAATCGGAAAAACCTTCGAGGAGCTTGCTCAAATCATCGAAGGCGTCACACATCATGATCGTTTGTCTGTCTGTCTCGATACATGTCACGTGCATGATGCGGGATACGATATCGTGCACGACCTAGATGGTGTCCTCGAACAATTCGACCGGATCGTCGGACTCGATCGTCTTGGGGTCATTCACGTAAACGACTCGAAGAACGTCCGCGGCGCACGGAAGGACCGTCATGAAAACATCGGCTTTGGTGAGATTGGATTTGATACGTTACACCGTGTCGTGCATCATCCTGCACTTGCCCATTTGCCAAAAATTCTGGAGACACCATACATTGGACTCGATCCAAAGAAAAAAGTCGCGCCGTATAAAGAAGAAATTGATATGTTACGTTCTGGTGCATTTGACGCGGACTGGCGTTTACCGATTCTAGGTGCACCGGTCGAATAACTCATAAAGGGGTGTCTGTGATGTGTCATCTATTCGTCGTCGATGAGGCAAGCTTCGCGATCCGACAAGCTGTTGTCCACTATTATGAAACAAAGGAACCGTTTTATTTGCCGGGAGAACTGGCAGAGGGAGAAGAAGTTTTTCTTTCGACGACCAATGGTATCATTGCGTATGCAGAAGCTTTGTTTACGGAGTATACGACACGTCCAGAAGATCCGTTTTGGTTGACGGCTGCTGACGACTCAGAAGGGTCCTATGTGTGCCTTGACCTCATCAGTGTGGATTTACGTCATCCCTTACTTGGACGACCACTCGATCAACTTGGTCTTAAAACCGGACCAGTCGAAGGCGTGGTTCGCACACGTCTGCTCGATTCATGGCAGTATGGGTATTTCGAAACGGATGTACTGACACTCGAACAGTCTAAACAACGTCGAATCGAGCGCTTTAAGGAGCGAAATCATCTGGAACAAGTCGCGCGTCAATGTGTTCATTGTGAGGAGTCTAGGCAGTCGTTACTCGAATGGCATTTGACACCAGAAGGATATCAGACGGTTTGCCCGACCTGTCACCGATGGTTACATCAACAGATGTTGCATGCGGTAGATACGGCTGCGGCAACGGAAGAGAGTGAGTAAAAGCTTTCCCTATTCAAGCGGAGCTCGCACGAATGATCATTTAATCATTAAAACCTTAAACAGAATCAAAAAAATCGTTCTCTGACTGCCTGGCGCAGAAAGAGAACGATTTTTGTTTGAGTTAGAAAAAGCGTTCTACTAAAAATAGATAGATTTTCATCCCAAGGAAGACACCAAAGATCCCGACGATAGCTGGAAAAACGGGTGGGGCAGGAATCGGCAGTTTCAGTGCGGTAAACACGACACCGCAGATGACGCCTGCGAGAAGGGATAACAAAATTTGCTGAAGCATACATTTCGTCCTTTCTGCTGTAAATCAGCATTTGAAGTAAAGTACATATTAAACGTCAAGTAGCATTTTGATCAAGAATGACTTTGTCCTCCTTCTTTTCAATCGTGATCCACTTTTGTGTTAATGGAGTTGTAAAACTAGGTTTTTGTTTTAGTTTGCCGCTCGTATAGTCTTGAATCAGCAGCTGGGATTCACAGCTCTGTTTTCCATCCTTCACGTAATGATAAGATCCATCGGCTGCCTGCTCACGCGACTTTACATTATCAGCAAGGGCGAGAGCAAGACAATCCTTTAAATACTCCTTATGTTCTTCGTCCATGATCGGGAACAAGATTTCAATCCGTTTTCGCATGTTGCGTGTCATCCAGTCCGCGCTTGATCCATACATCAAATCCTGACCGTTGTGATGGAAGTAGAAGATGCGTGAATGCTCCAAGTAACGGTCGACGATCGAGATGACGCGAATATTCTCCGAAACATCTGGAATGCCAGGACGCAGACAACAGACGCCCCGAACGATGAGTTCGACTTGCACACCAGCGCGCGATGCCTTGTAGAGCCGTAAAATGATGTCTTTTTCCGTTAGACTATTCATCTTGGCAACGATTCGACCATTTCCGTGTTTTTTATGATGATGAATCTCTTCATCAATCAAGGACAGGAACTTCTCAAGCATCGCGTTCGGTGAAGTTTGAATGACGTTCCATTCTGGCTGTTCCCCGTATCCGGATAACCAATTGAAGAAGTTCGTCGCATCCTCGGCGATCTCTTCCCGAGCGGTCAATAATCCGACGTCCGTGTATAGTTTCGCCGTCGAATCATTATAGTTGCCGGTACCAAGATGGACGAAACGCTGAATCTTGCCTTCGTGGAGTCGGACGACGAGCGTGATCTTTGAGTGCGTCTTTAAGTCACTATATCCGTAAATGACATGAGCGCCGGCCTTCTCCAGTTGCTTCGCCCACTCGATGTTCTTCGCCTCGTCGAATCGAGCCTTCAGTTCAACGAGGACGGTGACCTGTTTCCCGTTCTCCGCTGCCGTTTTTAAGGCCTTGATGATCGGAGAATCACCAGATACACGATAAAGTGTTTGTTTGATGGCAAGGACGTTCGGATCATTCGCCGCTTGGACGATGAACCGAACGATCGGATCAAACGTATGATACGGATGATGCAAGAGGTAATCGCGTTCCAGTAATTGATTGAACAGATTTTTTGAACTATCGAGTGCCGGTGGGTCAACCGGCATGATTGTCTGATAAATCAAATGATCATATTCAATACCGATTTGACTGTAGAAGGCAAAGGAGAACGTTAAATCAATCGGACCATCCACGGCAAAGATGTCGCGTTCCTGCAAATCCAGTACATCGCGCAACATGTTGAGCAGTTCCGTGTTGATGGCAGCTTTTTGAACTTCGAGTCGAATGGCCACTCCCCAACGTCGTTTTTTTAATTCTTTCTCAATCAGCTTTAATAAATCATGGGTACCTTCCTCATGAAACGGAAGGTCGGCATTCCGAGTAATCCGAAACGGCATGGCAGACAACACACGATAACCTTTGAATAGACTATCGATGAAGGCGATGATGACATCTTCGAGTAAGATGACAGCCGTCGTCTCATCATCTTCTACCGGTAAATCGACGAATCGTGGCAAGACAGCAGGTACTTGTACGAGCGCCAAATTTCGTTTTGTCCCGTCTTCTGCCTCAAGCACCGTCGCGATGTTGAGTGACTTTGACGAGAGCATCGGGAACGGACGATAGGCATCGACGGCAACGGGCGTGAGTACCGGAAAGACTTGTTCACGGAAAAAGGATTTTACATAGGTCGTCTGTTCTGAAGTCAGAGCGTCGTATTTCAAGAATGTAATGCCTTCATCGGATAACGTCTGATTGATTGCTTGAAATGCTTCGTATTGACGATCGACTAACTCTTTTGTTTTCGCTGCGATCGCACGTAACTGTTGTTTGGGTGTCATCTGTTGTTTATTTTCCGGTTTATTGAAACCGGCGAGTACTTCATCCTTTAAACCACCGACCCGCACCATATAGAACTCGTCTAAATTGGAACTAAAGATACCGAGAAACTTAAAACGTTCCATTAACGGATTGCGTGTGTCGAACGCTTCATCTAGTACACGTTTGTTGAATTGGAGCCAGCTAAGCTCACGATTATTGAAATGTTCCGGTATGTCGAGCTTCATGAAGGAAGATCTCCTTTCGTTTCGAAGGTAATCGTACAATCAATGATTCGTTCCAGATGTTTCTTTTGTTTTTCCGCTTTTTCGACTTCGAATCCATAATCATGATCACCCGTATCGAGAACGAATTGGAGTTGATCCTTTTGAAGAAACAGTTCCAAATGATCGACGGCTTTTCGCTCCGTCACGTCGAGCGCATGACTTAATTTGAGGAGAGATCCAAGTAGGTCGAAGCGATCCAGCGATTTTTCCGTAAACCAGTCCTTGAAAGGTTTCGCAAGCTGGTTCATTCGTTTGGCGGAAGAATAGGAACTGACGAGCGAAAGAGCAACGCGATCCTTATGTGTCATGCCATTCAATTCGGTATTCGTCAACAGATAGAACGTCTGGTCTGATCGTGTATCCGGATTAATGTATTGTCCACAATAAAATAAGCGGCTTGCTGAATCGAGTAGTCGTAGATCAGACGCACGTTCTGAAATCAAGTCGAGCGTGACGAGCTGCCGGTACATCGATTTGGCGAGTGTTCCAATGTATGAGGCACGATCTCGATTGACCTTATAGTCGCTCTCGAGCTGATAAAGACTCTGCTCACGTACGTTTTCAATCCGACGGTATGCTTCGTCTTGCACATCGAACTCGTAAACAAGACCTTCGCGAAGACCGAGATTACTCATGACGAATTCTTCTGCTTCGATATGGTGGGCTAACTCTTGAATCGCAATCAATGCCGGCAGAAAGATATCAATTCGGTCTTTTGATAATCCTTCGATTTTCGATAGTTGTTTCGCTGACTTTCCTTCGAGATCGTCGACCATCTTTGCGAGTTCCTTCGCTTTGATTTGATATTGATGAACACTTCGTAGGGGATAGTCCTGATTCGACTGATGGATCCGGACAAAGTTTCGAGCAGAACCACCGACACCGATTAAAGGAAGCTTCTTATCACTTAACCATGGAATCGATTCGAATTGTTCCCGGAGGAATTTCACCAACTTCTTCTTATCACTGGCACTTAGAGTTTCGTCGGAAACGAATTGCCGTGTCAAGGTGACGGCACCAAATGGAAAGCTGTGATACGCCACCATTTCGCGATTCTCAATCAAGGTGACTTCCATGGAGCCACCACCGATGTCGACAGAAAAGCCATCGGTCAGGAAGGTCGAATTGATGATGGCAAAATAGCCATAGTATGCTTCTTGTTCATCTGTCAGAACCTGAATGGAAAAAGGCGTGTTTTCTGTAACGGATTCAACGATGGCATCTCGATTCGTTGCATTACGGATCGCTGCTGTCGCGACACAAATCGTTTCTTCGACCTCGTGGGTGACGCCAACTTCATAAAAACGATGTAATGTTTCTTCGAGTAAGGCGATGCCTTCATCATCGAGTGCTCCATCCTCATTGATGTGAGCAGATAAACGGGCGACGACTTTAATATTAATCTTCTCGATATAGCGACCAGAATCAATCGGATGGAAGATGACATAACGAATTGAGTTGGAACCAATATCGATGACTGCAAGTTCTTGTTTCAAATGACTCCGACTCCTCTCTGCGATGCGTGCATTAAAAGAATTCCCTCTCTGAACAAGCCGGAAACAGCTAGCTTCTTTCTTTATTGTACCTTGAATTTTTTCCAAGGAGGATAGGAAGTTGCTAGAGTTGCACCAATAATTGGCGGGCGCTATAATAAGACAGTTGATTAAGGCGTAATTATTCCGTTTTACGAAAACGGAAGGAGTGAAAATAAATGGAAACACCAATCATCGAGATTGATCAAGTCAGCTATGATTATCCGGATCGCCGGGTGCTGAATCAAGTCTCGTTTCAGGTTGAGCAAGGACAATTTTTAGCAATCGTCGGGGAAAATGGATCCGGAAAATCGACGCTAATCAAATGTATATTAGGGTTATTGCAACCGAAAGGAACGATTCGTTTATTTGGACAATCCCAATCACAATTCAATGAATGGTGGCGGATCAGCTATGTTTCGCAAAAAGCGGCAGCGTTCAACTCCGGTTTTCCGGTGACTGTCGCAGAAGTCGTTGAGATGGGACTTTATGCAAAAAAAGGACTCTTCCGTCGTTTGTCTCGTGACGATCGAGACAAAGTCCGGACTGCCCTTGAAACGGTCGGCATGTGGGAACGACGCGATTCAAAAGTCGGCGACTTATCTGGTGGTCAACAACAACGCGTCTTTATCGCGCGGGCACTCGTTAATGATCCCGATTTAATGATCTTAGATGAACCAACTGTTGGTGTCGATCAGCGGTACGTAAAAGAATTCTATGAAATTCTAGAAGAGCTCCGCCGAGATAAGCGACGGACATTCGTTCTTGTTACGCACGATATTCACTTCGTCAGTAAACTTGTCACGGATGTGATCCATCTGGTCGATGGACGTTTAGGGTGTAACTGTGGCATCAAAGAATACTGGGAACTGGATGAACAGACGATCCGCTCACTCTATCCGGTTCCAGGACGTGTCCTCGTTCACGAAGGGAAGAGTGTCCAATGATTGAAGCGTTCATGACGTTAAAGTTTTTACAGTACGCTTTGGTGGCTGCCATTCTGATCGGATTTACGGCACCATTGATCGGATCGTTCGTCGTTGTTCGGCGGATGAGCTTAATTGCAGATGCGCTATCACACGTCACGTTAGCCGGGATTGCGCTCAGTTTATTGATTTCTGGAATGGTCGCACAATTAGCGGACTTGAATCCACTGTATTTAGGAATTGTGACGTCAGTCATCGCGGCACTAACGATCGACTGGTTGCGGGCAAAGTATAAGCACTTCCAAGAACTCGCAATCCCAATCATCATGGCGACGGGGATGGGGCTTGGAGCGACGTTCATTAGTCTCGCGAATGGCTTCTCGATGGATCTCGTCTCTTTCTTATTCGGAACAGTCTCGGCTGTCGCTTTGACGGATGTGTATACGATTCTTGTCGTGACGGTCGTCGTCATCATCTTCGTCTTTGCCTTTTATAAGGAATTGTTGTTCCTCTCCTTTGACGAGGAGCAGGCGCGCGTTTCCGGGATTCGTCTTCGTTTAGTGCATATTCTTTTCATGATCGTCGTTGCACTTGTTATTGCGATCAGTATGCGAATCGTTGGGATTTTGCTTGTCTCAAGCTTAATCACGTTGCCGGTTGCAGCAGCACTTCGAATTGCGAAGAGTTTTAAGGCGACGATCTTTTTAGCCATCATATTTGGTGAAGTTGCGACAGTGCTCGGACTCATCCTGGCCTATCAGTTCGATTTGGCACCAGGTGGAATGATCGTCTTGCTTGCGGTACTTGAGTTGATCATCGTGATGCTGTTGGAACGTTTTTGGATAGGAGGGAAAACACATGAAGACGAACATCGAACAAGCGCGTGAACGAATGAAGGCTTCCGGATTTAAAATGACACCGAAGCGTCTCGATTTGCTGTCGTATCTGTTTGAAGTGAATCGTTATGTCAGTGCGCGGGAAGTAGCAGAAGCGCTTCGAACGTCTCATCCTTCGTTAAGTTATGATACGATCTATCGAAACTTGAATGACTTTTCGGAAATCGACTTATTAGAAGTGACGGAATTAGACGGTGAGATGAAATACCGAGCAGCCTGTGCTTCAGGACACCATCATCATCATTTGATTTGCCGAATCTGCGGCAAGACGGAGACGTTGAATGTCTGTCCGATGGAATGGGTTTCTCCGGTCCAAGAGACTGGTTTTGAAGTCGAGGATCATAAGTTCGAAATTTATGGGCGCTGTGCGAATTGTCAACGCATGACATCTTAAATGAAAGAGGATGCCCAGTCGGGCGTCCTTTTTTCGTTTTGGAAGACTAGTCCTGTTCAAAACGGGAATAGTCGAACAGAGGTGATGAGAAGATGATTTATGATACACAAGAAGCGCGACAAATCGATGAGTGGGCACGGACGTCCGGACTTCCACTTGAAGTGCTGATGGAACGAGCCGGAAGTCACATCGCAACACGTATCAAGGAGCGTCATAGGAAGACGGAGCGAATCTTGATTTTATGTGGGACAGGCAATAACGGCGGGGATGGGTATGTCATTGGTCGCGAACTGATTCGAGACGGTTTTGATGTCACACTATTTGCGCCATTTGGAGAGAATCGTTCAGATACATCCATCGTTCATGTTCATTATGCAGAAGCGTTTGGACTTGTGACCGAACAACCGTGTGGTCAATATGATGTCATTCTAGATGCCTTGTATGGAACGGGATTTGATCCAAAGCGGATTGATCCGGTGTTCGAAGCGCAGTGTGAATTCGTATCGGAACAAAAGCGGCAAGGGGCACGTATCTATGCCGTAGATGTTCCAAGCGGAGTGCCGACGGATCATGCAACGGAATTTAAGGAGACGGCGATTCGCGCAGACGTGACATTCCAATTGCATGCGATGAAACGCTCTGCTTTTTTAATACGAACGGCCCCGTTTTATGGCGAATCCGAAACGATTGATATCGGATTACCGACTTTTGGCGAATGGCGTGTGTCCCCTAAGGATGTGACCGCCTTATTCAAGCGGGAACCATACGGGCACAAAGGAACGTACGGGACGGCGCTATTGATTGGTGGAAGCGAGACGATGCCGGGTTCCATCCAACTCGCGACACGGGCAGCTTTACGAACAGGAGTCGGTAAACTACAAGTTGCGACAACGGCACTTGCGAAACACGGAATTATCGTCCAAGCACCGGAAGCAATGGTCATTGATCAGACGTTACCAGCGATTCAGGAAATGCTCCCTTCCATCTCAGCAGTTGGGATTGGTCCCGGATTATCGCAAGAGGCAGCCGAAACATGGGTGGACTATCTGCTTAAGAGTGATTTGCCGGTTGTATTAGATGCTGCAGCTCTAGTAAAAGAAAGTTATCCCGAACGAACCGCGCCAATCATCGTTACACCGCATATCGGGGAATTCGCCCGGATGACGAATCAGAGTGTCGCAAGTATTCAAGATGATCTTTTCGGTCAGGCAACCGACTATGCCATCTTGCATCAAGTGACTGTCGTTTTGAAGTCCCATGTCATCTTAATCGCAAAACCGGATGGAGGCGGATTCGTCGTCTCTGGTGCATCAAGTGGTCTCGCGAAAGGAGGAAGTGGGGATACTCTGTTTGGCATACTAACTAGCCTTCTTGCACAACATCCAACAGGCGATATCGAACAAACGCTAGCGCAAGGAGCAGAGTGGTATGCACGTGCTTCTCGGCAAGTTGAACGACGTTTACATCCGAGCAGTTTGTTAGCAACGGATGTCATCGAAGAGCTAGGTCGACTTGAGTTATAGAATAATGAATGTGAGAGAAAAAGTCTTCCGCGATACGCACAAGGGAAGACTTTTCTTTTTAGGAAAGAATTGACACATTCTATACGACAGGAGTATCATCAAGCGATGTCGAAACCTATATACGGAAAATCTGCTGGAAAGGAGGGAATTACATGGAGGACATTGTTCGGAAACAACAATGGTGGATCGGAAATTTTGCCCTGTTCATGATGCTTGTTGGCGCTCTAATTATTTATACAACGACGGAAGAGACAATCAAGAATGCGTATTTGAGTCGTTCTGTCATTATTTCATTTTTAGTCATCATGGGTATTTTTATTTTTTATATCAGTCGTCGTAAGATGGGCACCGTGCTGCAAACTCACCTATTGTCCTTGATGTTGCTCGTCGTTCCAATCACTTCGATTAGCTTTTTACCTTATGCGGCGGTTACCGTTTGGGCTAGCAGCTTTCTATTTTTAATGATCGCTTTAATCTCCTATCAACGAATCATGATGTGGTATGCCATCGTTATTGCTGTGGCAACTAGTTTTTATGTCATGTGGAATGCCGATACCGTGACGGTAGAAATTGATCCGACTGATCATTATGGACGAATTGGCATGATTATAATTGGTGTTTCAATCGCCTTGGTCATCAATCATTTGCATATCCGTAATTTAAATCGTTTGAATGATCTTGCGATACAACTACACGATACGGCACGCCGTGACGAAGAGACGGGTGTCTTGAATCGTCAAGGATTGAACGAAGTCGATTTTCCACGACCTGAACAAAAGCTCTTTTTTGTAGGGATTCATTTAGAAAATTATTATGAGTTGGCACGGTATTTTGGAGAAGACATTCAGTCACATGTTTTACGAGCGTGTATCGAACGGCTCAAGCGAAAACTACCTCCTTATCAAGCATTTGCTCGCATCGAAGCGGGAACGTTATTAATCGTTATGGAAAAGCCGGACGAGGTGGCGTGTAAGGAAGCAATGGAAGAATTGAGTCAAGAAATCTCCGTACCTTATGAAATTGAGGGGCATCATGTCTATGTCAACATATCCATCGTCATTGATAATGGCGAAGGGGCGACCAACAATCGAAAGCGTCGGGTGCAGCAATTATTGACTGCCTTACAAGAAGCAGCGCAACAAAACGAACGTGTGATGTGTATTGACCAAGAATGGCGTAAGGATCAAGAATTACGAGTCAAAGCAGCACAATCCCTAGCCCAAGCTAACATCGAAACGGATTTTCATCTGGTTTATCAATTACAATACGATGTTCAATCAGAGCAATTCATTGGTCTTGAGGCATTGGTTCGATGGAAGACCCCGTTGCAGGGAGCTGATCGACCATCCGTGTTCATTCCGATTGCTGAAAAAAGTGACTTGATCATTCGTTTAGGAGAGTGGATCTTTGAGGAAGGGTGTAAGACGCGTAAAGCATTAATTGGTCTGGTTCCAGATGAGTTTACGCTGTCGGTCAACGTATCACCACGCCAGTTGACGAGTGAGGCATTCATGCCATTCATTGAACGAACACTACTCAAGTATGCATTAAAGCCGCAACAAATTAAGATCGAGATCACAGAAAGTCAGTCGCTTGATTTTGAGAGTCAGTCGATTCATCGAGCGCTTAAGCGTATCAAAACGCTCGATTTCCCGGTTTCGCTTGATGATTTCGGAACCGGACATGCCTCATATCACGTCCTAGAACGCTTATTGCCGTTACGCCAATTAAAGATTCCGAAGCAATTCATCGAACAAATCGGCGAATCGGAGAAACGACAATCCATCCTCGAGTCAATTTTCCAATTGAGTCAATCGATGCATGTCGAATGTATCGTTGAGGGCGTAGAGACAGGAGAAGAAGTACGTATTGCCAAGGAAATCGGCATTCATCTATTCCAAGGTTATTTCTTTGCTAAACCGGTACCACTTGAAGAAATCATATGTCTCCTGCAAAAAACAAATGAAGGAACGGTCCGTTGACCAACAAAAGCCACTTCAGTCCGAATCGCTCGGAGGAGAAGTGGCTTTTTAGTATTCATTCCGATCGATACAGGCGATACTGATTTCGTCCTTGCGCTTTGGCTTCGTATAAAGCGCTATCCGCTTGCTTAAATACTGTTTCAGTTGGTTGTTGATGAGCGTAAGCAATACCTGCGGACACCGTAATGGATACGGCATGATCTTGCATGACGAATGGTGTTTGCTGAACGGCTGTTACGATTGTTTCAGCTAGGACGACAGGAGGATGCAATTCAATGTCTGGAACGATGACGATGAATTCTTCACCACCATATCGACCGACCGTAACCGGTGCCGGACAATGCTCGTTCAATAAGATCGAAAAGTGGCGTAAGACAGCGTCTCCGACAGCATGACCGTGGGTATCGTTTATATTCTTAAAGTGATCCAAATCAAACAAGATGACGCCCCAAGCATCTTTACTCTTTTCGAGCGCCGTGACTTTTTCTAAAATGACATGGCGATTCGCGAGTCGCGTCAATTGATCGGTCGAAGCAAGGTAGGATTGATAAGAATAAAGAACAAAATGCTGCTGAAGGAGTGAAGACAAACGATAAAACAAAAAGGCTCCACCAATCGTTAAAATGAAATATGGAATATAAATCGTTCCCCAGGCATCCGCTGGAGAGTTACTCATAATCAATCGCGAGAGTACGAGTAGGGAACCGACCGTGACGATGGCAGAAAAGAAGTAACCTTGCCGTTTGATGAATCGACGACAAATAAAAGAAAGTACTAAAAATCCAAGTAGTGTGATGACAGAACTAAACAGAGCGCTTAGTGAATCTCCACTATCAATCACGAATCGATAAATCAAGAGCATCAGCCCTGTTACGGCAATACTGATATTACCACCGAACAAGGCAGACAAAGCGAGAGGTAATAACCGTAAATCAATCAATGCTCCATTCAAGTCGATTGCATGATGCATAAGTAGAATGCCAGTTATACCATTGGACAGTCCGAAATAGAGACGAGTAGACATTTTAGAGTCAGGTTGAATTGGCAAACGATCACGAAGTAAGTAAAAGGTGAACGTAGAAACGAAAAAAATAATACAGATATTCATAAAAAAGATATTCACTGTTGCAAGCATCATGAAGCCCTTCCTATATCAAAGTTTCAATCCTATAGTCATTGTACGATATCAAGTCATGTAATGACATAAAAATGGAAAAAACAGCCTAATCGGCTGTTTTAACGAATCGGTGCAAATTTTTGAATCTCTTGAACGGCCTCATTCCATGAAGCGACACGAATGACATTATTCGGTACGGCTTTACGGTTATAAGGTGCGTCGAACAAGATGACAGGAATAGATGTGTCTTCTGCGATCTGCACAGCATTCTCTAATCGGTCTTCCATGAATAAATCGAGTGATAAATCACGGACGACTTGTACTTTGTCGTGTGATCCCGTCATGATCAAGGAATCAAGAGGAAGTTCGTGTTGTTTGATCCACTCTTCTGTTACAGGACGAACGAGCTCCGATCGTGCTGTCACGTAATGAAGATCATATTGCTTCCGCAAATTCCATAAGTGATGGCGAACATGTTCTTGAGGGATGGATTCACGATAAATGCCTGTCTCGTGACCAGAGTTCACCATGTAGTCCCAAAATTCGATTTGATTCATATCGGTATACGTATGCAATTCATACTCGGACGCCTGGTCGAAGTCAATCGACGTTCCGAGATATTTATTCATGTAAGTGAAGCAAGAGGATGGATGTGTGATCGTTCCATCAATGTCGATTCCAATTTTCATTTACAGTCACCCACGTTCTAAAAATTTTTCTTCACTTAGTATAACATAGTCGAAATCGAGATACGAAAAAAGACTCCTCGCGAGGGAGAAGTCTTTAATTTATGCGTGGTTCGCTTTTTCGGCTTCTTTTTCAGCCTGTTTTTCGAGAACGATCGCATCAATCTCTTTCTTCAATTCTTCGACCATCGTTGCTTCCGGTACTTTACGAATGATTTCTCCGTGACGGAATAGCAATCCTTCGTTTCGTGCACCAGCGATACCGATATCAGCTTCACGTGCTTCACCAGGACCGTTGACCGCACATCCGAGAACCGCAACTTTGATGTTCGCTTGGATGTTTTCGATATAGTCTTCGATTTCTGCAGCGATCGACATTAAATCGATTTCGATCCGACCACATGTTGGACATGAGATCAATGTCGCTGCGTTCGCTGCGAGACCAAATGATTTCAAGACTTCTTTTGCGACTTTTACTTCTTCGACAGGGTCCGCTGAAAGAGATACACGAACCGTGTTTCCGATTCCCCGTGACAAGATCGCGCCAAGTCCGGCTGCTGATTTTAATGAACCAGAGCGAAGTGGACCAGATTCCGTAATCCCGACATGAAGTGGGTAGTCGAATGATTCAGAAGCGAGCTGATACGCTTCAAGCGCCAACTGTACGTCAGATGCTTTAAGCGAGACGATGATATCGTGGAAGTCAAGATCTTCGAGGATCTTAATGTGGTGCAACGCGCTCTCAACCATACCACGAGCAGTTGGATAGCCATATTTTTCAAGAATATGCTTTTCAAGGGAACCGGCGTTTACCCCAATACGAATTGGGATGTTTTTCGCTTTTGCTGCTGTCACGACGGCTTCGACCTTTTCGCGACGACCGATGTTACCCGGGTTGATCCGGATTTTATCGACGCCAGCTTCGATTGCCATGAGCGCGAGTTTATAGTTGAAGTGGATGTCTACGACAAGCGGAATGTTGATTCGGCTTTTGATTTCTGCAAGTGCGAGCGCATCACGTTCTTCTGGACAAGCGACGCGGACGATTTGGCAACCAGCTTCTTCAAGGCGTAGGATTTCAGCGACTGTCGCTTCGACGTCGTGTGTTTTAGTTGTCGTCATACTTTGGATGATGACTTCATTATTTCCACCAATGACAAGGTCCCCTACACGAACGGGACGAGTCTTAGAGCGATGGACCATTTTCGGCATATCGAAAATCTCCTTTTGTGGCATACCGCCATATTGTTTATGTTTACCTTTTCTATCATATCGAACTATTCCCTAAAAATCGAGAAACAAGAACGAAAATTGAACATTTACAATTGTTTAATGAAAGAAGGGCGTCCGTCAATCCGTCGGACGCCTGATTTTAATACTCATTGGGGTTTACGTGAAGCGCGTGGCTTTGAGGAACGGGCAATCCATAATGGCACTAATGTGTAGACGAAGTGTCCAATTACGAGCACCCCGATTCCGAAGCGAGGATAATCGAGTTGGTATAGAAGCATACCAAGTGGGAAGGACCAGAGATTCGTTGCAACCGTATAAGGAAACGTTTGGCGATACGCCCACGGACGGGGAAGTAACAATCGGACAAATCCTTTTGTGAGATACGCCATAAACAATACGTAAAGTAATACAGCGATTGCGATAAAGATGAAATGAAGGATAAACCAGACGACGATCGGGATGTTTTTTTGTAAAAAGAAGGAATCAATGACCGTTGTCCAAAAAGAAATCCAAGCTAATCCACAGAAATAAAGGGAAACATCTGCCAAACGAAGACGCAAAAACGGACGATTTGGGATTAAGGAAGTTTGTAAGTAATTAATCAGTTGACGTAAAAATGACAAGTAAATCACTCTTTCTATTGTTTTATAACAGAACTTATTTAATTTATTTTCATTGGTAATAAAGGCTTTTTGTGTAATGGTACAGATTAATAAAACCTTAACAAACGGATGTCGGAAAAACTATTTACAAGTTCACTGGACCTTTACATAATAGGGGAGTCGAAAAAATAAACTTTACAAACACATCAATCCACATGAAATAAAGGAGCTGGCAAGATGAACTATGATTTGCAGGAAATGATTTTCACCTTCATTGGTGGACTCGGGATTTTCCTTTTCGGTATTAAGTATATGGGAGATGGGCTCCAAAAAACAGCAGGAGACCGATTACGTTACATCCTCGATAAATATACGACGAATCCACTATTAGGTATTCTAGCAGGTATCGTTGTCACGATTTTAATTCAATCTTCGTCAGGGACGACCGTCATCGTCGTCGGTCTCGTTAGTGCGGGTCTGATGAATTTACGACAGGCGATCGGAGTCGTCATGGGGGCAAACATCGGAACAACGATTACTGCCTTCATCATCGGCTTTAACGTCAAGGAAGCAGCGCTTCCAGCGATTGCGATTGGTGCTTTCTTGATCTTCTTCTTCAATAAAGAACGGGTTCAATACATCGGACAGATTTTCTTCGGATTTGGTGCATTGTTCTATGGTCTCACTTTGATGGGCGACGGAATGGCTCCGCTTGAATCAAGCGTCTGGTTCCGTGAGTTGACTGTATCGATGTCGGATAACCCATTGCTGGGTGTCTTCGTCGGAACAATCTTTACTGTTCTTGTTCAGTCGTCGTCAGCAACGATCGGTATCTTACAAGAGTTGTACGCTGGTGGCATGATCGATATCAAAGCAGCTCTTCCGGTCTTGTTCGGTGATAACATCGGAACGACGATCACAGCAGTACTCGCAGCACTTGGTGCGTCGATTGCAGCTAAACGAACAGCAGCAGCACACGTCATCTTCAATATCATCGGAACAGTATTGTTCCTGATTGCATTACCAATCTTCTCAAGCTTCATCATATGGATCACAGGCACGCTTGAATTAGGTCCGAAAATGCAAATCGCCTTTGCACACGGAACATTCAACGTCGTCAATACGTTGATTCAATGTTGGTTCATTGCGCAAATCGCATGGCTTGTACAAAAAATCGTACCGGGTACGGATACGACGATTGATTCAAAACCGCGTCATCTCGATCAAAATATCTTGAACCAATCTTCGGCACTCGCATTAAACCAAGCGAAGCTTGAAGTGTTACGAATGGGTGAATTCTCAAAAGATGCGCTTGCAAAAGCACACCGTTACACACAATCGCATGATAAAAAGGATGTATCAGAATCAGAACAGATCGAATATGCGATTAATCATTTAAATACAGAAGTCACAAGTTATCTCGTTAAAGTAGCGGCACATGATCTATCAGAGCGTGAATCAAATGAACACTCGTTACTGATGCATGCCGTCAATGACTTTGAACGAATTGGTGACCACGTCGAAAACATCGTCGAATTGGTCGATTTCCAAATCGTCAACCGGATTCAGTTCACATCATCAGCGAAACAAGAGCTTGATGATATGTATGCCTTGACGCAAGAAATCGTCGACTGTGCCGTTCGCGCCGTCGAAGAGGACGATGTTACACGAGCTCGCAAAGTTCTAGAACTCGAAGGTAAACTTGATGCACTCGAACGTTCATTCCGTAAACACCATGTCCTTCGTGTTAACGCTGGCGAATGTACGGGCCAAGCAGGGATGATCTTCGTCGATCTCTTGTCGAACCTCGAACGAATTGGCGATCATGCTGTAAACATCACGGATCTCGTCCTTGAACAGCGGACGGCATTAACGAACTAAGCGAAATACGATTTGTCTATGACAGCTGATTTCAAAAAATGAAATCAGCTGTTTGTTTTTTTGAAATAGCATATTGACAAGTTTCGCCACATCTCGTAATCTAGTAAGAGTAAAGCAACATACATCATGGCGGTGTAGCTCAGCTGGCTAGAGCGTACGGTTCATACCCGTGAGGTCGTGGGTTCGACTCCCTCCGCCGCTACTATTACTTAAGGACCCTTAGCTCAGCTGGTTAGAGCTGACGGCTCATAACCGTCCGGTCGCAGGTTCGAGCCCTGCAGGGTCCATTCAGTAGAACGCACCTCGTTGAAAAACGAGGTGCGTTTATTTTTGTTCCTCCGGGGAATAGTAAAGATATTGTAATAATATTCATACTATAGTAACTAAGGGAGAGCGAAGAGAGATGGAACGTAACCATACGATGATGCAGTTTTTTGAGTGGCATGTAGAGAATGATGGGAAGCACTGGCAACGCTTGAAAGAGCGGGCGCCTGAATTACGTGCTGCCGGCATCACGTCCGTGTGGATTCCACCGGCGTCAAAAGGTCAATCAGATGAAGATACAGGATATGGAATTTATGACGTATATGATTTAGGCGAATTTGATCAAAAAGGAACGGTCCGTACGAAATATGGTACAAAGGATGAACTCGTCGAAGCGATTCAAGTCGCTCGTGAGAATGACATCGCCATTTATGCGGATGTTGTCATGAACCATAAAGCAGCAGCCGATGAACTTGAGACAATCAATGTCGTTGAGGTCCATCCAGAAGACCGTTCGAAAGAAATTTCAGAAGAATTCGAAATCGAAGCATGGACGAAATTTACGTTCCCTGGTCGAAACGGAAAATATTCGGATTTTGTCTGGACACATGAATTCTTTAATGGAACGGATTTCGATGCCCGTGAAGAAAAAACCGGTGTCTTCAAGATATCCGGTAAAAATAAAGACTGGAACGATCAAGTCGATGACGAATTCGGAAACTATGATTATTTGATGTTCGCGAACATCGATTATAACCATCCGGAAGTACGTGAAGAGATGATCCGCTGGGGGCATTGGTTCCAAGAGACGATTGACTGCCAAGGATTCCGACTCGACGCCATCAAACATATCAATTATGAATTCGTTCATGAATTTGCAAAATCGATGATCGAGAAAAATGATGGCGATTTCTATATGGTCGGGGAGTTCTGGAAATCAGATCTCGATGATTGCCGTCATTTCCTTGATAGCGTTGATTACACGATCGATTTGTTCGACGTTCCCCTTCATTATAAATTCCATGAAGCTTCGAACCAGGGACAAGAGTTTGATTTAACAACGTTGTTTGCAGATACGCTCGTCGAATCACACCCGACGAATGCCGTCACGTTCGTCGATAATCATGATTCACAACCAGGTGAATCACTCGAATCATGGGTAGATGACTGGTTCAAACAGCATGCGTATGCATCGATCTTACTTCGGAAAGACGGTTATCCATGTGTCTTCTACGGTGACTATTATGGAGTGCAAGGACCTCATCCTGTAGAGGGTAAAAAAGAAATGATTGATGCTTTACTGTATGCACGTTATCACAAAGCATATGGTGACCAAGAAGATTATCTCGATGATCCGCATTGCGTCGGTTGGGTTCGTCGAGGCGTAGAAGAAATCGAGAACTCTGGCTGTGCTGTCTTATTGTCGAATGCTGACATGTGCGAGAAGCGCATGTTCGTTGGTGAAGAGCGCGCGGGACAAGAGTGGTTCGATTATACGAACCACCAAGATCACCCAGTTGTGATCGACGATGAAGGATTCGGTGTCTTCCCAGTTCCAGGTGGAGGTGTCTCTGTTTTTGCTCCACGAGAAGTCGAGTAAATCCGAGGGTCTTGACTTGCGTCAACACAGGTTCTTTTGCTAGTCTTAAAGGGTATTGAAGTTTTCGAAAATAGCACAAAGGGGGACATGAACATGTCAAAATTTGAATTACCAGAACTCGGCTACGCTTATGATGCGCTTGAGCCACATATCGATGCTCGTACGATGGAGATTCACCACACGAAACACCACAACACGTATGTCACGAACGTGAATGCGGCGCTTGAGGGTACAGAACATGAAGGAAAGTCACTTGAAGAACTTCTTCAAAACTTGGATGCTCTCCCAGCAAACATTCAAACTGCAGTCCGTAACAACGGTGGCGGTCACTGGAACCACTCATTCTTCTGGAAACTGCTGAAGAAGAACGATGGAGCTGCTCCAACAGGGGAACTCGCGACAGCAATCGATGAATCATTCGGATCATTTGATGCATTCAAAGATGCGTTCGCGAAAGCAGCAACAACTCGTTTTGGTTCAGGTTGGGCTTGGTTAATCGTTGACGGTGGGAAATTGGCAGTCGTTTCGACACCAAACCAAGATACACCAGTCATGGAAGGCAAAACACCAATCCTCGGTCTTGATGTTTGGGAACATGCATACTATCTCAACTACCAAAACCGTCGTCCTGATTACATCAATGCGTTCTTCAACGTCGTTGATTGGGATCACGTAGCGAAGCTTTACGCTGACGCGAAGTAATGTGAAAACGAGCGTATCGTTCAATTGTGAACGATACGCTTTTTTTAATGCGGAAAATGATGGGATAGGTTGTTATGGAAAGTTTCCTTCTATATAATGAAACAAGATGACTTTTGAACGATAGGGGAGTACGCCATGGCTAAACGAATCACCGTACGAGGAAGACGGCGTAATCATCTGCCGCTTCGTCTGAATTTAATGTTCTTCGTCGTTTTTTTATTGTTTGCGATTTTGATTTTCCGTTTAGGAGTCGTGCAAATCGTCAATGGTGAGAAAATTTCGCGGGAAGTTCAAAAAACAGAAATGATTGCATCAAAATATGAAGTGCCACGCGGAAAGATTTATGACCGGGATAGTCGTCTTTTGGTTGATACGATTTCTAAATACTCCATCGTCTACCGTCGAGCACAAACGACGAAAGTCGATGAACGCATTGAGATTGCACAGCGCCTTGCGGCAATCATTGATTTGCCTAAAAAAGATTGGAAAGTCACAGAACGTGATATTAAGGACTTCTGGATCGCGACAAACACGAAAGAGTCTGATCGTCGTTATCAAGAAGCCGTTAAACAGAAATATCCTTCAGCAGAAGCACAAAGTAAACTATCAATCGCAGAACAGGATCAAATCCGATTAGATGCGATTACGAAAGACGATATCGATTATGACGATCAAACGATGGAAGTCATTGCGATCAAACACAACATGGAAGTCGGATATGCGCTTGATCCACAACTCGTCAAACTCGGTGCTTCTGCAAAAGAGATGGCGATCATCGATGAAAATCTAGAAGATTTAAAAGGTGTATCGGTGGAACCGTTCTATGAGCGTTCTTATCCATATGAAGGAACACTTCGAAACATCTTTGGGAAGTACTCGAAGATTCCAGCAGAACAACAAGCGGAGTTCAAAGCAAAAGGTTACAGCTTGAATGACCGTGTCGGAACATCATTCCTTGAACAACAGTATGAGGATCTTCTGCGCGGGAAACCCGCGTACGATGTGTATGAGACGTTCAATGGAGAGCCGGTCGGTGATCCAAAACGCGAAGAAGGCGAGTCCGGTAAAGATCTCGTTCTGACCGTGGATGCAGAGTACAACAAACAAGTCGACCAAATCATGCAACAAGCGATTAAAATGGGGCGTGGCATGGGTAGTCGTTATCTAAAAGAAGGTTACGCCGTCGTCATGAATCCACAGACTGGTGAGATTCTTGCGATGTCTGGTCAAAAGCTGGATCCAGCAACCGGTAAGTTCTCAGATGTCGCAATCAATAACGTGTTGACGTCCCTTCAGATCGGTTCGACGATCAAAGGTGCAACGGTTGCGATGGGACTCGAGGAGGGCGTCATCCGTCAAAACGAAGTCATCAATGATGCGCCGATCACAATCGGGGGTACGAAAAAAGCATCGTACGTCAATATGGGAGCAATCACAGATTTGACGGCACTTGAGCGTTCATCAAACGTTTATATGTTTAATATTGCGATGCGGATGGCGAAGTACCCAAGTAACGGTATTGCCGGAGCAAGTGTGGACGGAGCAGCTGCGATCATGCAGAATTACTATAGTCAGTTCGGGCTTGGAGTGACAACGGGTGTTGATTTACCGTACGAAGCAAAAGGTGTTCAAGGAACACCTGACCGTGTCACGCTACTCATGGACCGAGTCATCGGACAGTATGATGCCTTTACACCGCTACAAGTCGCACAGTATATTTCAACGCTTGCCAACGGTGGCTATCGTGTTCAGCCGCACTTCTTAAAAGAAGTTCTCGCGTCGAATTCAATTGAAAAAGGGACAAAACAAGTTGATTATAGCTTCAAGACGAATTACCTGAATCGGATTGAAGTCAGCCAAGATAACATTGATCATGTCCGAGAAGGATTGCATCGTGTTGTCAAGGGAGAGCGTGGTACAGCAAAAATCATCGCACAAACTGGTATTGATGCAGCTGCTAAAACAGGTACAGCGCAGGTCAGTGTCTATGGTGACGATGGAATCGCCTTACGTGACGGAAGCGGTCAACCGGTTCGTTCATTGAACTCGAACCTCGTTGGCTGGGCGCCGTATGATAATCCAGAGATGGCGTGGGCCGTGTTCCTTCCTTATATGGAACAAGAAACCGTCAACTCGAAAATTGGTCACGATCTTGTCAAAGCGTACTTTAATGTCAAAGATATCCCGTGGCAAACTAAGCCAAATTAACTAGATGGAAAACGAGAGTGAGCAATCACTCTCGTTTTTTTGTTTGCATTGACCTTTTTTTCTAATGGATTTCGAATTGTAAACACCAAAAAACACGCCTTTACAATTCTTTTACGTTGGATTCATTTCGTTTTAATAGTTCATCCGTAGTATAAGTCTTGTAAGGAAAACGGATAAAAAGTCGTAGCATCGTCAGCGACATACTTTCGAGGAGGAAAATTAATCATGTCTTGGATGAAAAAAACAGCACTCATCACAACGGTAGCATCAATCGCAGTAGTGGGGGCAGCATGTGGTAACGATAAAGGCGGTTCTGCTAGTTCATCTGATTTAAAAGGAAAAATCGCAATCGACGGTTCTTCTACAGTCTTCCCGATCATGGAAGCTGTCGGTGAAGAATATTCGATGGAACAACCTGACGTAGATGTCACAGTCGGTGTCTCTGGTACAGGTGGCGGATTCAAACGCTTCGTCGTTGGTGAAACAGATCTTTCAAACGCGTCGCGTGAAATTAAAGAAGAAGAAGCGGCTGAAGCGAAAAAGAATAACATTGAATTCACGAAAATGGCACTCGCATATGACGGTTTGACTGTCGCAGTCAGCAAAGAAAATACATGGGTAAAAGAACTCACAATGGAGCAACTCGAGAAAATCTGGCTCGACCCGAACATCAAGACTTGGAAAGATGTTGATTCTTCTTATCCGGCTGAACCATTAAAATTCTTCAGTCCAGGTAAAGATTCAGGAACATTCGACTTCTTCTCTGAGGAAGTACTTGAGAAAAAAGACATGCGTAAAGATGTTCAATTATCAGAGGATGATAACGTTCTCGTCAAAGGTGTTGAAGGAACAAAAGGCGCAATCGGATACTTCGGATATGCATACTACGCTGAGAATAAAGATAAGTTGAAGGAAGTACCACTTTCTGCTGAAGGAAAAGACGCAGTCGATCCAACACCAGAAACGATCAAAGATCTTTCTTATCCACTATCACGTGAAATCTACACGTACATCAATAACAAATCGATGAAAGACAAAAAACAAGTCGCTGACTTCGTTCAGTTCACGAACGAAAACGCTGGTGATCTTGCTGAAGAAGTCGGATATATTAAAATGCCGCAAGATCGTTACGATGAAAACGCAAAAGCAATTGAAGACGCAATGAAATAAATCATCGAGTCATGAGGATGGCCCAACCGGGGAAGTCTGTACCGGTTGGGTCCCGTTCTCATGTCAAGAAGGAGTAGGGAGTGAAGAAGGATGAGTTCAACACAAAATAAATCGGTTCGCGAGCTGATTCAACAGAACCGACAGCAAAAATATAGTATGAAAAACGTCATGGAACGCGTCATGCCGATCGTGTTATTCCTTTGTGCGTTCGTCTCGGTCGTTACGACCATCGGCATCATTCTCACGTTAGTCATTGAAACAGAACACTTCTTCGAAGTCGTTCCGTTCAAGGAATTCTTCGGCAGTACGAGCTGGTATCCACTCAACTCACAACCAGAGTATGGAATTTGGCCACTTGTCGTCGGTACGCTTGAGATTACCGTGATTGCGATGCTAGTTGCCGTGCCGATCGGTCTCACATCAGCGATTTATTTAAGTGAGTACGCGTCAGACCGCGCACGCCGTATCTTAAAACCAATTCTTGAAGTCTTAGCTGGTGTTCCGACAATCGTTTTCGGATTCTTCGCGTTGACGTTCGTTACACCATTACTCGTAAAATTGATTCCAGGAATTCAAATTTACAATGCGCTTAGCCCAGGGATTGTCGTCGGGATCATGATCATTCCGATGATCGCTTCGATTTCTGAGGATGCGATGAGCTCTGTTCCGAAAAAAATTCGTGATGGTGCGCTTGCACTCGGTTCGACACGTCTTGAAGTTGCATTAAAAGTCGTCGTTCCAGCTGCCTTATCAGGTATCATTGCATCGATCGTACTCGGTATGTCACGTGCAATCGGGGAGACGATGATCGTAACAATCGCTGGTGGTTCGAATCCGACAGCTGCGATTGATCCACTCGAGCCAGTCCAAACGATGACAGCGTATATCGTTCAGGTCGCCTTAGGTGATGCTGGATTTGGAACTGTCGAATATTACAGTATCTATGCGGTTGGTACACTCTTGTTCGTCTTCACATTAGTGATGAACTTACTTGCGAACTGGATCACACGCCGCTTCAGAGAGGAGTACTAAGATGGCCTTACCAGAAAAGCAACCTGTCTCGAAAAAATTCATTGATCCGGTCGCGGTGAAGAAATCGATTAGCCAGCGACTCGTCGTCAACAACGTCACAAAAGTCATTTTCCTTGCTGGACTGTTCTTTGGTCTCGTCGTCTTAGGTATTCTCCTGTTCGGCGTCATCCGTGACGGTGCGTCATGGTTATCACTTGAGTTTCTGCAAAATGCACCATCACGCCGTTCGGAACGTGCCGGGATTTATCCGGCGTTAATGGGCTCTATCTTCTTGATGCTTTTGATCATCCCAATGATTTTCATCATTGGTGTCGGGGCAGCGATTTACCTAGAAGAGTATGCGAAGAAGAGTCGGATGACTTCATTCATCGAAGTCAACATCTCAAACCTTGCTGGTGTTCCGTCAATCGTCTTCGGTTTACTTGGTTTGACGTTCTTCGTACGTAACATGGGCTTCGGTTCAACATTGATTGCAGGAGCATTGACACTCGCGTTGATGAGTCTTCCCGTCGTCATTGTCTCGTCCCAAGAGGCAATCCGTGCCGTTCCACAAGCAATGCGTCATGCATCACTTGCACTCGGTGCGTCAAAATGGCAAACGACGTTCAAAGTCGTTCTTCCGGCATCATTACCGGGTGTCATTACTGGGATCATCTTGGCTGTATCCCGAGCAATTGGTGAAACAGCACCACTTATCATGGTCGGAGCTGCGATTTTCATCGCTCGTGCGCCAGAAAGTATTTTCTCGGAGTTCACAGCATTACCGATTCAAATCTACAACTGGACAAGTCGTCCACAAGCGGACTTCCAAGGACTTGCAGCGGCAGGCATCATCGTCTTAATGGTTATCCTCTTGACGATGAATTCACTTGCAATCTGGATCCGGAACCGATTCTCAAAACGCTACTAATCGAACGAGATAGATAGAAGGGATTTTTTTTAAGGAGGAAGACAGATGATGGATACGAAGCTGAATACGAAATCAGTCGTTACAGAAGGGACAGAGCGTATGAATCAACCAGTAGCAGCACGTGAGAGCGTCTATAACGTCAAAGACTTAAACTTATGGTACGGTGACGATCATGCGCTGAAAGATGTCAATCTCGACATTAAGAAAAATGAAGTCACGGCAATCATTGGACCGTCTGGCTGCGGGAAATCGACATTCATCAAAACATTGAATCGAATGGTCGAACTCGTTCCGATCGTACGGACGAATGGTGCAATCGAGTATCACGGACGTAATATCTTTGATAAAGAATACGGTGTCGAAGAATTACGGACATCGGTCGGAATGGTCTTCCAGCAACCGAACCCATTCCCAAAATCAATTTATGACAACATCGCTTATGGTCCCCGTGTCCATGGCGTCAAAAACAAAAAAATCCTCGACGAGATCGTTGAACGCAGTTTACGCCGTGCGGCAATCTGGGATGAAGTCAAAGATCGTTTGAACGAAAATGCCTATGGTCTTTCTGGTGGTCAGCAACAACGTCTTTGTATCGCGCGTTGCCTTGCAATCGAGCCAGATGTCATCTTGATGGATGAGCCGACATCGGCACTTGATCCGATTTCTACATTAAAAGTAGAAGAACTCGTCCAAGAGTTAAAATCAGACTACTCGATCATCATCGTGACACACAACATGCAACAGGCGGCACGTGTTTCGGATAAAACAGCGTTCTTCTTGAATGGTGAAGTCGTCGAGTTCGATCAAACAGACCGGATCTTTGGCAATCCGAGTGACAAGCGGACGGAAGATTACATTTCAGGACGATTCGGATAAGAAGGGGAGACGAGACGAATGGCAGCGAACCGTACGATTTTTGGAGAAAATCTTGCAATACTCGATCAAAAGGTCTTTTTACTGGCTCGTAAGACGATGCAACAGATCGCAACGACGGCAGAAGCACTCGAAAAATATGATCAAGACATCGCGCGTGGTGTCATCGAAAACGATACTGAACTCGATGATCTTGAGCTCGAAATCAACGATGATGCGATTTTATTAATCGCGAAGCAACAACCCGTTGCGACAGATTTAAGACGCATCATCACGGCGATGAAAATTTCGTCGGATCTCGAACGGATTGCCGATTATGCGGGGAATATCTCAAAAGCGGTTCTTCGTGTCGAAACATTCCCGTATGTCATCGATATCTCTTTGTTGAAGGAAGCATTCGAGACATTACTGGATATGACGGAAACTGCAATCGTCGCCTATCGTGATGGAGATGTCGAGAAAGCAAAAGCCTTGTCTGATCTTGATAACGTCATTGATGAGACGACATATAAGGCACTTCGCCAGTACATGCGTCATATGTCGCTTCAGCCGATCGTCGTCGATGAAGTCATGCAATTCACGAACATTTGCCGCTACATCGAGCGGATGGGTGATCACTTGACGAACGTCGGGGAGCATCTGATCTATCTCGAAAAAGGAAAACATTATGATTTAAACGGATGAATCAAGTAGGCAGGAGGAATTTCCTCTGCCTACTTTTTTTGTAAAGGGATTCGAAACACGTTTGTAGAATAGGAAAGAAGTGAATAATGACAGAGAGGTGATTGGGAATGCTTGAGCAAATCATTAAAATGAAAGAACAAGGGCTGACAACAAAACAAATCGCAGCTCAATTGGATACGACTGAAGGGAAAATCAAATATGCTTGGACTAAATATCGTAAATCGTTAACAGAACAACCTTCTGCAGCAGCGCCGAAAGTAAAATCAAAAACGGTTAAGCAGACGAAAAAGTCGACTGCACCGGTTTTAGACGTCGTACCGTCTGTGCACTTGGTACCTTCGCTAGAACGCGACGCGTTCGGGATGGCGACGCATTACGAGGATGACATCCTCCACGCCATCGTTCAGTCACCGACAGCGTTATACGTCTACTGGGAATTATCCGAACTGTCGAAACAGTTGCTTGAGACACACTATCACACGACGTTTGATTCGTTCCGTAAAGAATTACGCATCATTGATGTCACGCTTGTTGAATACGAACAAGGACAAGCGAACCGAACGTATCAGTTTGAACTACCGGAGATGACGAACGCTTGGTTCGTACGACCGGTAACCCCGAATACTACATACATCATTGAATGGGGCATTCAAACGATTGACGGGGACTTTGTTCCAGTACTGCGTTCAAAACCAGTCGAAACGCCACGTGATGAACCAGTCACGGACGGACGGTTCGCGGAAGTCGTGCAACATTGGCAATACGGAGAGGTCGAACAACCGGAATGGGTCGAAGTATTACGTCCGTATTCCTATTTCGATCGCGTCCGGTAATGGAATTAGAGAGAGGGAAAGGAAGAGAAGCTATGCGAAAAGGATATTTTTCACTCGTCTTACATGCACACTTACCATATATCCGTCACGAAGAGGCGCATCGCCTAGAAGAACGATGGATGTACGAAGCGATTTCAGAAACTTACATCCCGTTGCTTTGGGAAGTCGATCGTTTGTCACGTCCGCTCGGTTGGACGGTCAGCATTTCACCACCCGTCATCGAGATGCTTGCCGACCCATTGATTCAAGAGCGTTATATTGAGCATATCGAGGATACGTTACGATTGATTCGCCAGGAACTAGAGCGAGAGCTCGATCAAAAGGAACGAGATGCGCTTCTGTTCTATCAAGACCGCTATCAAGATTTATTGAATACGTTCCTTCACTGGGAAAAAGATTTGAACCGGGCATTCCGTCATTACAAGGAGCAAGGATATCTCGATTTGATTACGTGTACGGCGACACACGGATTCAGTCCGCACATGTTGTCTGAACAAGCGGCACGTTCTGAAATTCAAACGGGATTGAACTGTTTCGAACGTCATTACGGATTCCGTCCGTCAGGTCTTTGGATGCCAGAATGTGCATATACGCCAGGACTTGACCGTATTTTGTACGAAGAGGGCATTCGTTATACATTTGTCGACGAACATTCGATTTTAAACGCAGATCCGTCACCGAAACACGGAATCGGAGCACCTGTCTATTCGCCACACGGTGTGGCACTCTTTCCGCGTGATCAAATCATTTCCGGAAAGATTTGGAGCTCTGTCATCGGATACCCGGGTCATCCGGATTACCGCGAGTTTTATCGTGACCTTGCGTACGATCGAGAGTGGGATCAAATCGCTGAGTTCATGCACCCAGAGGGCTTACGTTATGATACAGGGTTGAAATTGCATCGCGTAACAGGAGAAACGGATCAAAAAGACTATTACGTCCGTGATTGGGCATGGCAACGGACAAGTGAGCACGCAGCAGACTTCGCACAAGCACTCGGTGAACATTTAGATGCGCATCAAGGACAAGATTTCCCACCGTTCCTTGTCACAGCACCATTTGATGCCGAATTGTTCGGTCACTGGTGGTTTGAAGGTCCCGACTTCCTCGGTAAAGCGATGGAACGCTTAGAAGACCAAGGAATTGAGTCGATTTCACCAGCGATCTTCCTCGAACGTCACTTCCAAGACATCGACACGGCACATGTCGCGATGGGAACGTGGGGACGAAAAGGCTACGCGGAAGTCTGGATCAATGAACGGAATGACTGGATGATTCGTCATCTCCATCAGCTTGAAAAGAGACTAGCAGGTGTCGTAGCCCGAAATCGTCATCAAGATGCGTTGACTGTCAAAGCGAAGCGTCAACTCATTCGAGAATACCTCCTCGCTGTCTCGAGCGACTGGCCGTTCATCCTCGATGGACAGACGACAGCGCAATACGCTGCGAACCGTTTCCGTGAGCACATCTTACGTTTTGAAGAAACCGAGCGTCGACTGGATGCAGAAGAGCTGACGGTGGAATGGTTGGATGATCGATATCGCGAATATCCGTTCCTTCAAGATTCAGATATTGAACCAGATGTCTTCTTGACGGCACATGATTACTACGTGGCAGTGAAGCGTGAGAAATCTTGGAATACAGACGCCATCTTATTGTTCGTCCGACAATATGATGCGTCAGATCGGCCAGCTTCGGAGCTCGCTCGACGGCTCGCTGCTGCTGGTGAGAATGTCTATGTCGTCACGGAACATCCGGAGGCGTATCGATTTGAAGAAGGCGTTCATGTTTACGGAGTGCAAGTGACGGGTCTACCGCTCGTTCAAACTTATAACCAATTGGCGGCTCTAAACTTAGCTTTCTTACGTCAAGCGCAAGCCTTGAGTAAGATCGTTGATTTCGCAGTCATCCACAATTTCAACATGGAGACCGCATCAGCTGCCCAAGCCATCGCTAAGATCAAAGAGTTGCCACTCGTCAGTAACGTCTACGATGTCGAAAGTGAGCGTTCGCCTGATCGTTCAGGCGGTCTAGTCGTTGCTTTAAAACGACTTGAAGGAGACGCGTTGCGCCAATCAGCGATCGTTTATCTAGAACGAGAAGAGTCACGTCACGGGGTGGAACAAGAGTATCACGTCGAAAAGAAGCCGTTGCGTTTTGAAGAGAACCTTGAAAAACCATATCAACACGTGACGAATCCGAAAAAGAACGGATGAACAGTTGCAATTCCTTTCCTTTCTTGGTACGATACTTGAGTATGCTTAACCTTATGTAAAGCAAAATCACTTGATACATCGAGAGCTAGATAGGAGGGAATCCCATGCGCGTTAAAATCACATTAGCTTGCACTGAAACTGGTGACCGTACTTATATCACTAAAAAGAACAAGCGTAACAACCCAGAGCGTCTTGAGTTGAAGAAATACAACCCACGTCTCCGTAAGCACACACTTCACCGTGAAGTGAAATAATTGAGATGGAAGCCGTCACTTCGTGTGATGGCTTTTTTTGTGGAAAGGAAGACAGTCATGAACAAACAAGAAGTACGCCGTCTGATTAAAGAACGACTAGATGTGATGGAGAACCGTGCGGAGAAGGAACGGTTGATTCACGAACATGTTTTGTTGTTACCTGAGTGGCAACAAGCGACTTGTGTCGCGATCACATTAGCTTTTCGAAATGAATGTGATACAAGGATGCTGATTGAACAAGCGTGGCAAGAGGGTAAGACGGTATTGATACCAAAAGTAGTCGGAGACAAGATGGTCTTTTATGTACATGGACCAGAAGACCAACTGCAAGCAAATCAGATGGGAATTGCAGAACCGACCGCCTCAGCACGTCGCGCTTCACTTGATCAAGCAGAGCTTTGCCTCGTTCCGGGTCGCGCCTATCGACGGGACGGATATCGTTTAGGATGGGGAGGAGGCTATTACGATCGTGCACTCGTGCCATATACAGGATGTAAAGTATCGATTGCCTTTTCTGAACAACTTCTTCCGGATTTCGAAGTGGAAGCCTTTGATATTCCAGTGGACCTGATCGTCACTGACTTAGAGGTCATCCGATGTTGAGCGCCACCATTTTGTTTTGTCTATTGCTTGCTTGGACCGGACGATCTTTTCGTTTATTGACGACGAGTGGTGCGATCATGACTCTGCTCGTCGGTAGTGGTGTCTCATTCGGATTCGGTTGGCAAGGATTAGTAGTACTTTTGCTTTTCTTTGGTAGCTCGAGCTTGTTATCGAAGGTCGGACGATCCAGAAAACAATCGGTCGACTCCATCGTTGAGAAAGACGGGGCGCGTGACGGATGGCAAGTCCTTGCGAATGGAGGGGTAGCGTTCGTTGCTGCCTTAGCGTATGCCATGACGATGGATTTTGCGTATCTCTTGTTATTTCTATTCGTCATCGCAGCATCAAATGCGGATACGTGGGCATCCGAAATCGGACCGCTCTCAAGACGTGATCCGTGGTCTCTCAAAACGTTACGACGGGTACCAGCAGGAACGAGTGGAGCGATGTCGCTAATTGGAACGATCGGTACAATTGCAGGAGCTGCGTTCATCGCGATAGCAGCCCATTGGATATTTTCTCTTTCTTTAAAACACGTCTTACTCGTAACAAGCATCGGTGTACTCGGGAGCCTACTGGATACACTATTTGGAGCAGTGGGACAACGCGTTTATCGATGTACGGTTTGTGGGGAATACACCGAAAAGCGAGAGCACCATGGTCAACCGACAGCTTACGTTTCAGGTATTCGATTTTTAGGGAACGATGCTGTCAATGTCTTAACAAGTGGTTTGGCAAGTGGAATCGGGTTTATCATCATTCGATTCTGGTAACTGGAAAGTATGTGAGTGTGTAATTCCTTATGTTAGGATATCAATGACACAAAATGGACAAATGTGATTAATTTCACATGTTACAAAGAATGTGAAAGATGTTACAATTTACTTGTGAGATAGTTAACAAACTCTTAGGACGAATGAAAGGGTGGACATAACGATATGGAATTACATGCGAAAGTGACACGGGTAGCCCTTATTGGAGCTGGTGCAGTTGGTTCAAGCTTTGCCTATCAGATGTCAACAGCTGGACTTTGTGAAGAACTTGTCATCATTGATGTCAACAAAGCCAAAGCAGAGGGCGAGGCAATGGACTTAAACCACGGAACACCATTTAGCTCTTCACCGATGCGAATATGGGCTGGAGACTACGCGGACTGCCGTGAAGCGGAAGTCGTCGTCATTACGGCAGGCGCTCCACAAAAACCAGGTGAGACAAGACTCGATCTCGTTGCAAAGAATGCGTTGATCATGAAAGAAATGATTCGTCAAATCATGGATTCCGGTTTTGATGGGATCATCGTCGTGGCATCTAATCCGGTTGACATCATGGCGCATCTTGCCTGGAAATATTCTGGTCTTCCGAAATCCCGCGTATTTGGATCAGGAACGGTGCTTGATACAGCGCGTCTGCGTCAAATGCTCGGAGAATACTTTCACATTGATTCCCGAAATGCCCATGCCTATATTCTTGGCGAACATGGTGATACGGAATTCGCTGCCTGGAGCAACAGCCGCATTTATGGAAAAACGATTGATGAACTACTTGCTGAAGACGATCGCTATTCTCAAGCAGATCTCGATCAAATCTACATCAACGTCCGAGATGCTGCTTATCATATCATCGAGCGCAAAGGGGCGACCTACTATGCGATTGGGCTTGGGCTTGTTCGGATCGTTCGTGCCATCCTCGGAAATGAGAACTGTCTGTTGACGGTCGGTGCGCATGTCGATGGGCAGTACGGAATTTCTGGTATCCACATTGGAGTTCCCGCCATCATTAATCGTCAAGGTGTGCGTGAAATCATTGAAGTCTCATTGACGGAAGAAGAGTTGAAGAAATTCCATCATTCTGCTGATGTGTTGCGTCAGACGCTTGAACCCGTCTTGCAAGGCTGATGGTACGAATCGTGATGAAAACCTTATAAAAAGAAAACTAAAAAAACTCAAGTGGCGGTCCTGTATCACAGTGTCCACCCTTGAGTTTTTTGATGAAAAGAAAAGGTGAAGCATGAATCACTACTGTTTTTAAGTGAAGTAAAAAGAGAAAAAATCTAGGTTTTATTTTACTAGAAAAAGGTTAATTAAGAGATAGAAGCGTTTTTACGTCATTTTATTGTACGTCATGAAACCCAAAAAAGGAGAGAACCGACAGTCATGTATACTTTTCGAAAATTAACTAAAGAGGATGCAGAACAATACTGGAATCTACGCCTTGAGGGATTAAAAAATCATCCAGATGCGTTCGGTCATTCGTTTGACGATGAACAGCAAACCCCGCTCCGTGAAGTACGAGAAGGTCTTGAAGGAGAACCCGACTCCGATGAGGTTTGGCTCGGTATGTTCGACGGTGATACATTGTTTGGGTTTGGTCAGGTCAAACCATATGAACTTTCACGCGAATCGCATAAAGCGATGATTTCGGCAGTGTATGTTTCACCTGAATATCGTGGAGGCACCGGACGTGCCTTAATGGAAGCTTTGATTGATGAGGCGAAAAAATTGCCAGATGTCGAGCAAGTCATCCTCGCCGTGTTATCGGGAAATGAAGCAGCGCAAAGTCTCTATGAGTCGCTCGGTTTTGAGGTTTATGCGGAAGATCCAGACTCTGTAAAATTAGAAGACGGCACATACCGTGATGATATTTGGATGAAAAAGTACGTCTAAGTTCTTCAGATGGTGTGGAAAGAAGCTGTAGCAAAAAAAGTGCTACAGCTTTTTCGCATGGTATCCGTAGGATATCAGTATCAGCAAAGAATGAATATTTGTTATCATGAGAACAAAGCGGATGTCACGTCGTAATCCGATTGAAAGGGAGCGAATGAACATGAAAGAGGTCATACGTACGATTGAAGAGCTTGTCTCGATTCCGAGTCCAACAGGTTCGACAAAAGAAGCTATTACATATGTAGAAAAACGATTGGTAGCAGAAGGAATCACGTATCGAAAGCTTGAGAAAGGAGCGATTTTAGCGACACTACCTGGTGCTTCAACGCGTACGCGGTTACTGACGGCACACGTCGATACGCTAGGAGCGATGGTGAAAGAAATTTTACCAACAGGACGACTTCGTTTATCACAACTAGGGGGATATGCTTGGACAGCGATCGAAGGTGAGAACTGTCTCATTCACAAGATGGACGGTCAAACGATTTCAGGTACAATCGTGTTCCATCATTCGAGTGTTCATACGTCGCGCGAGACGAACAAAACGGAACGATCTGCTGATAATATCGAAGTACGACTCGATATCCGTTCGACGACAGCAGAAGAGACGCGCGTTGCGGGGATTGAAGTAGGAGACATCGTAACGTTTGATCCGCGATTCCTCTATACGGAAACAGGATTCGTGAAGTCGCGCCATCTTGATGATAAAGCATCTGTTGCTTTGTTGCTTGAATTGATCAAGGAATGGAAAACAATCGATCTACCATATACGGTCCAGATTCTGATTTCAAATTATGAAGAAGTCGGATTCGGTGGAAATGCTGGATTCACGGAAGAAGTCGCAGAATACATCGCGGTCGACATGGGGGCATTAGGAGACGGTCAACACTCCGATGAATTCACAGTCTCGATCTGTGCTAAAGATGGTTCTGGTCCGTATGACTTAGCATTACGTCACCAACTGACGCGTTTGGCACAACGTAATAGTATTCCATATAAGGTCGATATCTATCCATTCTATAGCTCGGATGCCTCGGCAGCAGTGAGTGCGGGACATGACGTCCGACACGGATTGTTCGGTCCTGGCATCGAATCGAGTCATTCGTACGAACGTACGCATGAGACGTCGTTACAAGCAACATATGATTTGCTACATGCCTATGTAAAGGAGCCGATGGTCGATGAAGACACTGTATGACGTACAGCAGTTACTCAAGACATACGGGACATTCATCTATCTTGGGGATCGAGCGTCAGATATCGCGATGATGATGCTTGAACTCGATGAATTACAAGAAGCAGGCGTTTTGGAACAACGTCAGTACGATTCAGCGAAACTAATCTTACGACATGAATTAAAGCGTTCACAATCCGATAACATTTAAGGTTGTGCAACCCTTTGCGCAAATGGGTTATGTCCGGTAAAATGATGAAGCAGACATTATATGAATATAGGGGAGACGAAGCAATGAAATGGTTACTCGGCGTTGATATCGGCGGAACGACAGTCAAGATGGCAATTTTAGATTTGCAAGGCATCATCGTGGAAAAATGGGAAATCGAGACGGTTGTTTTAAATGACGGGGCACAGATTCCTGGAGATATCGCAAAATCATTCTTTGAAAAGTGTCAGGAAAGCAATAAACGACCAGAAGATTTCGTCGGAGCGGGAATCGGCGCGCCGGGATTCATTGATTTCAATACGGGTGTCGTTGAAAAGGCAGTCAATATTGGTTGGCACAATTTTGAACTCGTCGGTGAGTTCGAACGTTTAACAGGATTACCGGCCGTGCTTGAAAATGATGCGAATGCAGCAGCGATCGGTGAGATGTGGAAGGGTGCCGGGAGCGGTGCAACCGAACTCCTTGCCGTCACACTCGGTACAGGCGTTGGTGGTGGTCTAATCACGAACGGACAAATCGTGCATGGTACAGTCGGAATGGCTGGAGAAATCGGTCATATCACGATGTTGCCTGAAGGTGGCGTCCTTTGTGGATGTGGTCGCAAAGGATGTCTAGAGACGATTGCGTCCGCTACAGGCATCGCTCGTCTTGGTCTTGAAAAGCGTAAAGGACAAGAGACGTTACTTAACGACATCAAGGCAGTCACGGCGAAAGACGTATTCGAAGCGCATGAGAAAGGAGACCGAATCGCAACGGAAGTCGTAGAAGAAGTGACGTTCCACCTCGGTCTTGCCATCTCCAATTTAGCAAACAGTATTAATCCGGAAATCATCGTCATCGGTGGTGGTGTCTCAAAAGCAGGCGAGACATTGCTTGGACCACTGCGTCAACAATTCGAACGCTTCGCTTTACCGCGGGTTTTCGGATCGACGACGTTCAAGATTGCCGAACTAGGAAACGATGCCGGAGTCATCGGCTGTGCATGGCTTGCGAAGCAGATGTTTCTCAAAAAATGATAATATTCAATTTCAGTAAAAGGTTCGCTTCGGCGAATCTTTTTTTTGTTTACAAACGTACAGTAATTATGTGATTGTTAAGTATCTTCCGGATTCCAGTTGCATTTTTGTAAAACTAAGCGTAAAATTTTCACGTGATATGGGTATATGTAAATTATGATGTAAGTTGTGTGAACTGAAAGCAGAAAGCACATGTAAATTAGGAGGCAGGTTTTTATGCAGCAAGACGCAAACATCTGGTCGCGAATGCGCCTAAAGATGGGTCAAGGCGTTCGCAGTACTTATAAAGAGCATAAGCTCTTTTGGATTGCGACCTTATTGATTTGGTTAAAAACGTATTTAGCGTATACACTTTTCTTCAACGTTCCCGTAACAAACTCTGCGCAAGCATTCATTCTACTAATTAACCCAATTAGTTCAGCGCTCTTCATGTTCGGGTTCAGCTTCTTCTTCCGGGGAAATGTTCAAAAATGGTTCATCTACGGTACATTGTTCGTCGCGACACTCATTTTATATGCGGACATCATTTTCTTCCGCTTCTTTAATGACTATCTGACGTTGCCGGTATTGTTCCAAACATCGAATGCAGAGACTGTTTCTGCATCGCTCGGGTCACTCTTGAACTGGTCCGATTTATTGATCGTCGGAGACTTGATCATCTTACCGTTCTTCCTACGGAAAATGGACATGTCAAAAAATGTTGCGTCACGTGGACGCGCGATTCTCGCATTCGTTGCAGCAGTTGTCGTTTTCCTTGGAAACTTGACGCTGGCTGAAACAGAACGTCCAGAATTGCTCACACGTGCCTTCGACCGAGAATTGCTCGTTAAAAACATCGGAACATTTAACTTCCATATGTATGATGCACTCATTCAGTCGAAGACATCTGCGCAAAAAGCACTCGCGGACAGTTCTGAACTGTCGGAAGTTCAAAGCTTCATTGATTCAAAACATGCCGAACCGAACCCAGCTATGTTCGGAAAGTACAAAGGAAAGAACGTCATCGTCGTTTCCTTTGAGTCGGCACAATCCTTTGCAGTTGGATTAAAGGCACCAAACGGACAAGAGATTACACCGAACCTGAATAAGTTGATCAAGGAATCGCATTCATGGGATAACTTCTATCACAATACAGGACAAGGGAAAACAGCAGATGCTGAGTTCATTCTCGAAAACTCGATCTATCCACTTGGACGCGGTGCAGCATTCTTTACGAACGGAGAAAACGAATTCCGGGCAACTCCTGAAATGTTGAAAGAAGATGGCTATTATTCAGCTGTTTTCCATGCGAACAACAAATCGTTCTGGAACCGAGACATCGTCTACAATAGCTTTGGCGTCGATCGTTTCTTCTCAGAGACGGATTATGACTTAGGGGATCCAGCAGATTTGACGGAGTGGGGCTTGCTCGATGATAAATTCTTTGAACAGTCATTGCCGATGTTGAAAGATTTACCACGTCCGTTCTATTCGAAGTTCATCACATTGACGAACCACTATCCATTTGAGATGCCAAAACCAGAAGATGAACTTGTACCACCGCTTGAGACAAGTTCTACGACGCTGAACCACTACGTTCAGGCACTAGCGTATCAAGATATGGCACTCGGTAAATTCATCGAGGGTCTGAAAAAAGATGGTACGTGGGATGACACGATCTTCATGGTCTATGGCGACCACTATGGTATCTCGACGAACCATAATGCCGCGATGGCAGAACTTATGAACAAAGATGAGTTGACGCCGTATGATGTGGCACAATTGCAACGTGTGCCGTTCGTAATCCATTTACCGGGTCAAACGAAAGGTGTCAAACATGAAGACGTCGCGAGTCAAATCGACATTAAACCGACATTGCTTCATCTGTTAGGACAAGATTTCAAGAACGAAGTATTGTTCGGTACCGATCTCTTCTCGAAGCAGCACAAGAATTATGCGCTGTTCCGCGATGGCTCTGTTGTAACAGATAAGACGGTCTATACGCAGGAAACATGTTATGATCGTCAGACTGGTGAAGAAGTGAAAGACGGTGAGCTAGCAGAGATGTGTAAACAATCTACGAAGCAATCTGAGAAAGAATTAGGTCTTTCAGATAAAGTCATCTATGGTGACTTGCTCCGTTTCCTTCAAACTTCAAAATAAGATGAGGAAAACGAATCTACTTTCGAGTGGATTCGTTTTTTTTGTAGAAAGACAAATAAAAAGAGAGATGCACGAGGCCTCTCTCTTTTTAGCGTATTTTGATTACGATGGAATACCGCCGTAAATCAATGTCGCAATCCCGAACCAGCCGAATAAGACGACAGTCAGACCTGCGAATACGAGTGGAAACATTTGGCGTTTCTTAAGTGAACGAACGACGGCCCAAACGCCGACGAGTGCGACGAAGAAGAAAAGCCAACCGATTGGTTGATCCAAATGCATGACGTACTCCCCCTTAAACAATCACGTTATGAATTTCACGAAGATTTCACTTAAATCTCACTTTTTAGTTTATCCGACTCGCGGGATAAAGTCGAGAGGACGTTGCAGGAACTTTCGACAATTTCGTGTATAGTAGGGAAAGAGTCTATTGCAAAGGGGTTTTATAGAATGGAAATCGTAATGATCACTTCTGGTATGGCATCTGAGAATGGTTATTTGTTATTTAAGGACAAAGAATGTCTCGTCATTGATCCGGGAACGGAGGATATGCGTTTTTTCGATGAAATTGAAAGTCGAGGAGCTACCTTAAAAGGAATTCTCCTGACGCATGCCCATTTTGACCACATCGGAGGTGTCGATATGTTACGGCGCTTCACGGAAGCACCGGTGTATGTCCATACAGAAGAAGCAGGTTGGCTCGGTAATCCGGAATGGAATGGTTCAGCAAAATTCGGTATGCCGCCGATGCGGATGAAACCAGCAGATCATCTGTTGCAACCAGGACGATTGACGATCGGTAGCTTTTCGATGCATGTTCTTGAGACGCCAGGGCACTCACCAGGAAGTGTGACGTTCTACTTTAAAGGAGAGCGGATCGCGTTCGGTGGAGATCTCTTGTTCCATCAAGGCGTCGGACGAACGGATCTCTATGGTGGGGATCAAGACGTGCTGATGCGTTCGCTCGATCGAATCACCGCGGAATTACCAGCAGATACGACGGTCTATCCAGGGCACGGTCCGAGTACAACGATTCGTCAAGAGATGAAATCGAATCCATTCCTCTGACAAAAAAACTCGCCATCCGAAAGGATGACGAGTTTTTTTCATTACATCTGGAAGTTTGACCAGTACGTAAAGACGATGAAAAATACAGTTAAGTAAGCTCCAAAGATATAGACATACGTTTTTTCAGTTAAGCGCAAGTAACCAAGCGCTGCAAAAAAGACAGTTTGTGCTAAGAAGACGAAGCCCATGACTAAAAATGAATCCGTATGCTCACTTGAGCTTGCATCGCCACCCAATGCGCCGATAAATGCCATGACTGCGATAATACCAGTCCAGAAACCGAGTACGCGGTACATTCTCCCCATTCCTATAACCCCCTAAATCCGACAGATAGTCAATATACGTACTTATTTTACCAAGCAAACAATCATTCGTCTATCCTGTTCTAGTGATTGTTAAGTAATAACTGTGAACAAAAGATGAAGTTTCAAAAAAAGTTGTACAATAGTTGTACAAAAGGTGTACAAAGTCAAATTGACGTGCTATAGTAACTGTAATGAAACCCCACACTTTGAGAGGAGGAGCAAAAATGACGAATGAGTTAGTCTTTTTCACATATCCAAGTTGTACATCATGTCGTAAAACGAAATCATGGTTAAAAGAGGAACATGTTGATGTAGAGGAACGTCATCTGTTCAGAAATGCTCCAACAGTTGATGAACTCATGGAACTGTTGAAATTATCTACGGACGGGATTGAAAGTTTGCTCGCAACACGCAGTCAAGCCTTCAAAGATCTCGGCATTGATATTGAAGACATGAAACTCAGTGAGTTATTACGCCTCATGAGTGACAATCCGAAATTATTACGCCGTCCAATCATCACTGATGGAAAACAACTTGTTATCGGATACGATAAACCAGGTCTTGAGACATTGGCGAAGCGTAAACATCGGACAATTGCACACGTATCGTAAAGAAGCCGGTTTGGTCGGCTTCTTTTTTTTGTGTATTGTTTGCGGTAGGGAGGTGAAGAGAAATGAAGGAATGGACGACACAACTCATGGAACGATTCGAATCACTTGGTGCAACAGATGTTCATTTCGTACCGAATGAAGCTTGCGTCCGAATCGTTTGTCGAACAGGTGACGGTTTGTGTGAACAAGAAGAGGTAGAACTCACGCGTTACCGGACACTTGTCAGTCATGTCCGCTATGAGGCGAACTTAAAGGAACAGAACGAGCGGATTCCGCAAAGTGGTTTGTATCCGCACGGGAAAAAGGGCATGCGCGTCTCGTTGTTACCGAGTCGACAAGGGGATGCGATGTCATGGCGCTTCTATCGTTCAACGGTCTCTCGAGAGACGGCTTTACGAACATTACACAATCAATTGGACTTCGCTTGGTTAGCTGAACAACGACACGGGTGTATCGTCATTTCTGGATCGACAGGTGCAGGAAAGACGACGATGTTATATTCCTTGATGAGTGCAATGGAAGAAAAGCGAATCATCTCGATTGAAGATCCGGTGGAATGTACGGTACCAAACGTCTTACAACTGGAACTAAATGAAAAGGCAGGGTTCACTGCTACGCGATGTTTTGAGGAAATATTGCGAGCGGATCCGGATTGGATTGCTTTTGGTGAGGTGCGTACGAGGGAGGCAGCACGTTTGACGATGAATGCCGCACTTAGTGGTCACGTCGTGTTGTTTACGTTACACGCTGGAAGTATTGATGAGGCGCGATTGCGATTGCGCAGTTTAGGGATCGAAGAGTCAGAACTGGCTGTCTGTCAACGCATCATTCATCTCGAGCGAAAAGGAGAGGATATCCGCTGTACCGTCAGAAACTTACAAGCCGCGATCAAAGTCGGTTCTTAAAACGATATCATCGCTTGTTATCAAAAGGCATTTCCGCGAAAGAGACGTTACTCATTTTAAAACGATTCGAGCGTCATCCGTTCTCGGAAGTAGTCGGAGAAATGGAACAACGTCTTGAACAAGGAGACTCCTTTGCAGCATCCCTTGAACCGCTTGCGTTAACAAATACCTTAAAAAGACTTCTATTTGTTGGAGAAAGGACAGAGCGACCATTGCTCGTTCTTCGCCAAATTGTGAAACTGCTCGACCTCGAAACAGAAATGCGATCGAAGTTTTGGAAGATGATTCGGTATCCGCTTGTTCTAGCGACCAGTCTATTCCTTCTGTTCTTCTTTTACGCTCTCTACGTATTTCCGTCTCTCCTCGAGATGTCGGACCCGAAGACTCTCCCCTCATTTCTGCATTTCCTTCTTAACCCCTCTGCGAAATATCTGCTCGCAAGTATTCCCGTTATTTTGTTGACCTCCGGTTACCTCTTTTTTCGCTTCTTTCCGTTAAACCGTATTTTACGACTGAAACCGTTACAGCGTTTGATTCGTCTCTACTACAGCTATTTATTCACGATCGAAGTAGGATCGTTCATCGATGCTGGCTTCTCGCTTGAAGAGACCTTTCGTCACCTCGAGCGAGGACAAGCGAATAAAAAAGGACATTTGTACGCTCGTCTACATGCTAAACAACAGGCAGGGGAACCACTTGCAGAAGCGCTTGGCGAAGATGAAATCATCGAAGCCGAGACGATTGGGATCGTCCATTTGGCGCGGGAAAGTGGCGATCTTGGTCCGTTGTTGCTTGAACAAGCGACACTCTTGCATGAGTCGATGGAAGAGGAACTAGAGAAAAAGTTGTTATGGATCGAGCCGATTTTGTACGGTGGATTGACGATCATGACGGGAACGTTGTTTCTCATCTTGTATTATCCGATTCAGCTAGCGATACAGCAGCTTCCATTCTAAACAGAGGAGACGATACGATGAAACAATTCTTAAAACGACAAGACGGATTCACCTTACTTGAGATGGCAGCCGTCTTATTGATCATTTCGTTGTTACTACTCGTTTTGATTCCAACGATGACAAGTGGAAAGGACCAGGCGAAAGGTGTCAGTTGTGAGGCGAACATTCGCGTCATTCGCTCGGAGGTTAATTTGTATTACGCGAAAGAGAAAAAGTACCCAGAATCGCTCCAGACGATCAATCGCGGAACAGCTGATAAACCGAATACCCTCGTCTGTGATCAGGAGACGTATACGTATGATCCGAAGACTGGCGAACTTACGAAGTGAACAAGGATTTACCTTATTTGAGATGACGGCGGTGCTGACAATCATTGCTTGTTTACTTGTTTTTTTGTTGCCGGCACTGTTTGAAAAACGACCGGACTGGATTCCGCTTGAACAAGAGGTTCGTCTGATGGAACAAGATATTCAGACGCTTCGACTCATGCAGTACTCAAAGCAAGATCAAGCATTGATGCAGTTTCGATTTCGAGGAGACGGTACAGGATACCTTATCCTTGCGGATGACAGGTTGTTATGGCAACGGACATTTCAAAATGGTCATACGTGTACCGTTCCGCCCTCGAATCGCATCATCTATTTTAAAAGCTATCACTCGATCTATGCAGCGACCTGGTCTTGCCGTTCGGCAACAGCCGAGTATGAAATCAAATTTTTACTTGGGAACTATCAAATGGCAATCCGTAAAGTGAGGTGAGAAGCATGCAGAACGAACGCCAAGCGGGCTTCTCTTTGCTTGAAGTGATGCTCTCTATCGTTGCAATCGGTATCTTCATGATGTTAGCGATTGATCCTTATCTCGATTTACGGACGAAACAGATGAAATGGGAACAAGAGACGGAACAGCTTGAGCAGATGGCTACGGATCAAGTTGAAAACCGAACAGCGTCCTATGTCCTGAAACAAGGAGCGTGGTGCAATGAAACGATGTGTCTTGCGAGCGGAATCCGGAATGACCCTTCTCGAACTGTCATTCGTCCTATGGCTGAGTCCACTTCTTCTGCTAGCAATCTTGACATTGACCCCACTCGTTCGTCCGCCGGAAGTCAACCGAATGAATGAAGAATTGTTCTTTCATACCGTGGAACGACTGATGTGGCGCAGTACGATGTGCGAGCGCGTCGGAGACGAGATTCGTGGAATGGACGTCAATCCGGGAGAGACGGCTGAAAAGTGGCGTCTCGTCCGTGTGCAAGATCAACTACGTCTCAAAAAAGAACAGGGAGGTGAACTGACATACGTCCGCGACGTCAAACACTATGTCGTGACAGGGGATGCCGAGGTTCTCTCGATTCAGTTGAACGACAGCAGACGTTCCTTCCGATGCGTCAGGAAGGATTCGTCTTGATTCAAACGTTACTGTTACTGCTAGGAATGGGAGTCGTGCTCTTGATTTCTTGTCAGCAGATTGACGAAGAGATGCGGCATCACCAGTTAGAGCAAGAAGCACTCCAACTCGAGTCTCTCATCCGAGCAGCGAAAGCAGATTGTACGAAGGACGAGACGCTCCACTACCCAATCGGACAAGTCAGCTGTACAGCGACCGATAAAGGCTTTAAAATGGAAGCGAGATTAGAGAATGGTCAAAGAATCGAGGCGGTCGTCACACATGAGTAAGGTTTATTTGATTGGGTTTATGGGAACTGGTAAAACAGCCGTCGGACATCGATTGGGTTCACAATACGAGGTCGACGAACTGGATGAACGGTTCGAACAGGAACATGGACAAACGATTACCGCTTTTTTCGCTGAGCATGGCGAAGCAGGGTTTCGTACACATGAAAGCGAATTGTTGAAGAGTAGCAATGCGGAAGTGGTCGTCACAGGTGGCGGGATCGTCGAACGAGAAGAGAACCGACTGTACATGCAGGAGTCCGGAACAGTCGTCTGGATCGATACACCCTTTGATTTGATTTGGGAACGTATTGCCGCTGATCCGAATCGTCCACTCGTGACAGAACGGGAACAAGTGAGACGATTGTTTGAACGTCGCTATTCCTTATATGCTGGAGTAGCTACTGTCCGACTTGAAGGAACGGCATCAATCGAAGAATTAACGCGTGCGATTGAAACTGTATTGGAGGAGAAGTCATGATTTGGATTACGTTAGGTATTATTTTATTGGCTATCATAGGACTCGTGTTGTTCGGATTCAGTCTTTACAAAAAAAAGCTGTCTCAAGATATTCGGCAGTTAAAACAACTGATGGAGCGCTTTACGATTCGTCAGCAAACCTTGCAGACGAACATCGATCATACGACGCAGCGAATCGATCAAATCAAAGGGAATATCAATCGGATCACTGAAGAAGGAAATCGTGTGAAGCAAGGAGCGAGTCAATTGGTGACGGAAGGTCGTCGACTCCAGGAGGAAATCAAACGAACTGCCGGAATCAAACAATTTTGAAATGGCTTTCATGGGAAGAATATGAAACAATAGGGGAGAAGGGACAGGGTCCTTTCTCTCTTTTTCGTATGTTCCTTTTTCCGAATAATACTAGATAATTATGATTTTAATTGGTAAGATGGATTTGAAAATGGAACATTAAAGAGAAGAGAGAGTGAAAACGTTCGTAAATAGGGGGATTTGTATGAGTCAAACGACATTGAAAAGAACACCGTTATTCGAAACGGTTTCGCAAACCGGTAAGATGGTGGATTTTGCGGGATTTGAAATGCCAGTTTTGTTTTCCTCGATTAAAGAAGAACACGTTGCAGTAAGGGAAAATGTCGGCATGTTCGATGTCTCGCACATGGGAGAACTGTTCGTCAGCGGACCGGATGCTCTGACGTTTTTACAAGCTACATTATCGAACGATATTTCGAAGATTGCGGTGGGGCAAGCGCAATATAATGTCTTATGCCAAGAAGACGGTGGGACAGTGGATGATTTACTCGTCTATCGTTTGGCAGAAACGGACTATCTTCTCGTCGTCAATGCTTCGAACATTGAAAAAGACGAACAACATTTACGTCACTATCTAACAGGGGACGTCACGCTTGAGAATCAGTCGGAACAATATGGTCAAATTGCTGTCCAAGGACCACGTGCGGAAGCCATTCTTTCTGTCATGACACCACTTGTCTTATCAGAAATCGGATTTTTCAAGTTCCAACGGGGGACGGTTGCAGGAGTGGAAATGATCGTCTCACGCAGTGGGTACACAGGGGAAGATGGGTTCGAACTCTACATGGCAGCTGGTGACGCACCTGCTGTCTGGCAAGCACTGCTTGAGCAAGGTGTCGTACCATGCGGGCTCGGAGCACGCGACACATTACGTTTTGAGGCATGTCTTCCGCTTTATGGACATGAATTATCAGCAACGATTTCACCAATAGAAGCGGGAATGGGATTTGCGGTCAAACCACAAGTCAAACCGTTCGTCGGTTCGGAAGTCTTGTTGCAACAGAAAGAACAAGGAGCACCGCGGCGCTTGATCGGTCTTGAATTACTCGATAAAGGGATTGCGCGTCAAGATGCACCGGTTTGGCATGACGGGGAAGTCGTTGGTGTCGTGACGACAGGTACATTGCCGCCGACAGTCGGAAAAGCGATTGCTTGGGCACTCGTTCCTGCAGAAGTAGCGGAACAAGAGCAATTTGAAGTGGAAGTACGCGGAAAACGTTTAGCAGCGAAACGAACAGCGACACCGTTTTATCGTCGCACGAAATAAGGGGGATATTTCTATGGATTTTCGTTATTTACCAATGACAGCAGAAGATGAGCAGGCGATGTTACAGACGATCGGTGCAACATCGATCGAAGATTTACTCGCTGATATCCCGGCATCCGTCCGTGATAACGGTACATTGGAAGAAGTCGGTGTGCCACTTCCGGAAACGGACTTGATTCGGACGCTATCGAAGCTTGCCGACCAAAACATGAATACGAAACAATATCCATCGTTCCTTGGCGCTGGCATCTATGATCACTATGCACCTGCTGTCGTCAATCATATGTTACTGCGCTCAGAGTTTTACACTGCCTATACACCGTATCAGCCAGAGATTTCGCAAGGCGAACTACAAGCGATCTTTGAATTTCAATCGATGATTTGCGAGTTGACAGGGATGGATGTCGCGAACTCGTCGATGTATGACGGTATCACGGCGTTAGCGGAAGCGGCCATGCTTGCGTGTGCCCATACGAAGAAAAAGACGATCGTTCTTTCGGACGGCGTTCACCCGGAAGCACACGATGTCGTCCGGACGTATGCGAACGGTCCAGGACTAAACGTCGAGACATTGTCGCTTGAGCAAGGTGTCACACGGATCGATCAACTCGATGCCATCGAAGACGTCGCCTGTGTCATCGTGCAGTATCCGAACTTCTACGGTCGTGTCGAAGAACTACAAGCATTGGCCGATGCGACACATGCACGTGGTGCGCTCTTCATCGTCTCTGCGAATCCACTGGCACTCGGTATCTTAGAAGCGCCAGGTAAACTTGGCGCTGACATTACGATCGGAGATTGCCAACCGTTCGGGATTCCACAAAGCTTTGGTGGACCGACATGTGGTTATTTCACGACGACAAAAGCGTTGATGCGTAAGATTCCGGGACGTCTCGTTGGACAGACCGTCGATGAGAATGGAAAACGCGGTTTCGTTCTGACGTTACAAGCACGTGAACAACACATTCGCCGTGACAAAGCGACATCTAACATCTGTTCGAACCAAGCGTTGAATGCACTCGCTGCTTCGATCGCGATGAGTGCACTCGGAAAACGGGGGATCCGGGAACTCGCGACACGCAACTTGCAAACGGCACATGCATTAAAACAAAAGCTGAAACAGGCTGGCTTTACGATCGTTGACGATGGACCGAGCTTCAATGAATTCGTCGTTACGCTACCAATCGACGCGACACGTGCGAGTCAACAATTGCTCGATCACGGAATCATCGGCGGTTTGCCGTTAGGATCGTATGACGCGGCACGTCAAAATGAAATGCTTGTTTGTGCAACGGAATTACGGACGAATGAAGAGTTGGATCAATTCGTGACAGCGTTAGGGGGACTCACACATGAATGAGCAAACATTGATCTTTGAAATTTCCAAACCGGGTCGTATCGCCTATAGCTTACCGTTACCGACTGTCGATGAGGTGGCAGTAGAAGAATTGTTACCGACCTCGATGTTACGGAAGGAAGACGTGGCGCTACCGGAAGTATCGGAACTGGATCTCGTCCGTCACTACACGGCACTCTCGAACCGTAACCATGGTGTGGATTCTGGATTCTATCCACTCGGGTCATGTACGATGAAATACAATCCGAAAATCAATGAAGATATGGCGCGCCTCCCTGGGTTTGCACACATTCACCCGCTTCAACCAGTCGAAAGTGTCCAAGGGGCACTCGGTTTGATGTATGATCTGCAAGAAAAACTCGCAGTCATTACAGGAATGGATGAAGTGACGCTCCAGCCGGCGGCGGGAGCACACGGTGAATGGACAGGCTTGATGCTGATTAAGGCCTACCATCATGCACGCGGTGACTTTAAACGGACGAAAGTCCTCGTACCGGACTCCGCGCACGGAACAAACCCGGCATCGGCATCAGTTGCTGGATTTGATACGGTGACGGTCTTATCGGATGAACGTGGTCTTGTTGATTTAGCGGATTTAAAGAAAAAGGTCGGTGACGATACAGCGGCACTCATGTTGACGAATCCAAATACGCTTGGTCTGTTTGAGTCGGATATCGTTGAAATCGCCAAAGCGGTTCACGAGGCGGGCGGAAAACTGTACTACGATGGTGCGAACTCGAATGCGATTATGGGCATTGCTCGTCCAGGAGACATGGGCTTTGATGTCGTTCACTTGAACTTGCATAAGACGTTCACAGGACCGCACGGTGGCGGCGGACCAGGGTCGGGTCCGGTTGGTGTCAAACAAGATTTAATTCCGTATTTACCGAGACCAATCGTCCGCAAAGAAGAGGAGCGTTATGTCCTCGACTATGATCGTCCGGAAGCAATCGGTCGCGTCAAACCATTCTACGGTAACTTCGGCATCAACGTTCGTGCCTATAGCTATATTCGGACGATGGGTGGGGCAGGTCTCGCTCGCGTCTCGAAAGAAGCGGTCTTGAATGCGAACTATATGTTGGCTCGTCTCAAAGGTGCGTATGACGCGCCATACGACGTCTATTGCAAGCACGAATTCGTCTTGTCGGGTAAACGTCAAAAAGCACTAGGTGTACGGACGCTTGATATCGCTAAACGTCTGCTTGACTTTGGATACCATCCACCAACGATCTACTTCCCGTTGAACGTCGAGGAGTGTATCATGATCGAACCGACGGAAACAGAGTCGAAAGAAACACTCGATGCCTTTTGTGATGCGATGCTCCAGATTGCAAAAGAGGTCGAAGAGACACCAGATGTCGTCTTGAATGCACCACACACGACGGTCGTCAAACGGATGGACGAGACACTTGCTGCTCGAAAACCGGTCTTACGCTACGAACCAAAACAAGAAGTACACGCATAAGCTACTTCATAAAAAAGAGGACCTCTCCGACGAAGGAGAGATCCTCTTTTTGCGATGAACGAAGCATCAGCTCCGTTTGATTTTTCCTGACCACTGCTTGAATCCGCCTTTTAACTGATACAGATTCGTATAACCAGCTTTTTTCAAGACTTTTGCAGCCTGTGAAGAACGCATGCTACCTTGACAATACAAGTAAATCGGCATGTCTTTTCGTAATTCCTTCGAGCGCATCTTCATTTGGCTGACCGGGATGTTACGGGCACCGACGATGTGTCCACCTTTGAATTCCTGTGTCTCGCGAACATCGACGATTTGTGCTTTACGGTAGTTCGCACGGAATTCTTCTTGCGATAATTTCGTGATGCCTTTGACCGGCATGAAACGCCAAGCGATGTAAGCGATGAGCGCGACCCATAATACGATCGTAATGATAGTTCCAGTTTCCATATTCGACTTCCAACCCCTTCGTTCGTTTAACCTCTGTTTCATTATAGTCAACGAAATCGATTTCGGCAATCGACTCGTGATTGCGCGACCGAGAATGGGTTTGATACACTAAGACGGAAACGTTTTGGGGGTGCTCAAGTGAACAGAGAGTGGCAAGTGTTGACGACGCCGGCAATGGAGCCGGCAATGAACATGGCAATCGATGAAGCATTGATTCAGTTCGTCGGGCGGGGGGAAATCGCACCGACGCTTCGTTTTTACTCATGGGAACCACGTGGATTAAGCGTTGGTCATTTTCAACGGGCAACCCGTGATATCGATCGAAAGCGGATCGCGGAGCTCGGGATTCCGATCGTGCGTCGGATGACAGGAGGACGCGCTGTCTTGCATGCAGACGAGTTGACATACAGTGTCGTCATCCCAGAAGATACAGAAGGTTTACCACGCACGGTCATCGAAAGTTATCGGATGTTGACGGAAGGGATTCGCAAAGGATACCATCACCTCGGCATTCCGGTCGAATTTTCCGTTCCGTTGACGGAAGAGGAAAAAGAAGAATTACGAAAGCCGAAATCAGCCGTCTGTTTTGATGCAGCCTCGTATTATGAACTCGCTGTCGGAAAACGGAAAGTCGCCGGAAGTGCACAAGTTCGCCATCAAGGCGTTGTCTTACAGCACGGTTCGGTTCCACTCTCTGTCGATGAAGGTGAATTGTTTGATTGTTTCTTGTATGATGATGAGTCGACGCGCGAACGGATGAAAGCGCGTTTTTCAGGAAAAGCTGTCGCTTTGAATGAGCTAGCAGGTCGCGCAGTCGCATTTGACGAGGTACGAGAAGCATTCACGAAAGGCTTCGAAGAGGCGCTTGATTTGTCGTTCGTTCCATTAACGTTCACTAGCGAGCAGTGGCAGGAGATTGAGCGTCTTGCCGAGAAATACCGTAGTGATGAGTGGAACTGGAAACGCTAATGAATGAAATGGGAAGGTGATGTCGTGCCAACTCCGAGTATGGAAGATTATTTGGAACAAATTTATAAACTGATTGAAGATAAGGGGTATGCCCGCGTATCGGATATAGCGGAGTCGTTAGGCGTTCACCCGTCGTCGGTAACAAAGATGGTTCAAAAGCTCGACCGGGAGACGTATCTCGTTTATGAAAAGTATCGGGGTCTCATGCTGACGCCTAAAGGACGCAAAATCGGAAAGCGTCTCGTGGAACGACACGCCTTACTTGAAGATTTTCTTCGTCTCGTTGGTGTGGATGAAGAACTGATTTATAAGGATGTCGAAGGAATCGAACATCATATTAGTATCGAAGCGTTGGATAAGATCAACGGAATGATTCAGTTCTTCGCAGAACGTCCTGGTTTGAAAGAGGAACTGCATCGCTATCAACAAGCCCATCCAGAGGATTGAGGCTTGTTTTTTTATACTTTTTTTCTAAGAGATCATCTTAAACACGAACATTCCATTACAATTTAATGATAAAGTGCGCATTTAAAAGGTGTTATGTTATACTGAGCCTGAAAATGGACGAAGGGGGTGACGGGTGTTCGCACCTGGTCATGGAAATTACGATTAAAGAAAAGTTAGTGTCTGAGTCACAACTAAAAGAAAAAGTCCGTGAATTAGCACAACAGATTGAAGCAGATGCTGCCGGACGTCAAATCGTTCTTGTCGTCGTGTTGAAAGGGTCGATGGTCTTTGCTGCGGATTTGATGCGCGAAATCAAAGGAAGCGTTCAAATTGATACAGTCGCGTGCTCTTCTTACGGAACAAAGACCGTCTCTTCCGGGCGTGTCCAGTTGAAGAAAGATCTCGATCTCGATGTTCAAGGAAAATATGTCGTCGTCATCGAAGACATCATCGATACAGGACGGACGCTTCATTTCCTATGTGATCATATGAAATTACATCAACCAGGCGTCCTGAAGGTATGTACGTTACTCGATAAACCGGCACGTCGTGAAGTAAAACTCGACGCAGACTATGTCGGTTTTGAGATTCCGGATTACTTCGTTGTTGGGTACGGAATCGATTGTGCTGAGGAATATCGCAATCTACCGTATATCGGTTGGGTCGAAACGGATTGAACACGAAAAAAGGAGATTCGTCGCGTGACGAATCTCCTTTTTAATGTACTTTTGAAATTTAGAAAGCACGTTTTTTCTTTTTACCTTTTTTTCCTTCGATGACTGTCAGGTGAGGCGCTTTTGAACGATCCCGCAACGGTCTGACTTTATTCGAAGCCGGCGCTTTTGAAGACTTGACCGGTTTTTTCTTAAAGTCTGTCCGGCGAACAGAATTCGAAGAGCCATGCATTTTTTTTGATTGAGCGACGGATTTTCGGTACTGAGCGTTCGCACCATTTCCGACGCTTCGATTACGAGTCAGGAACTTAAAGAGCAAGAAGATAATCCCGGCGGTAATCCCGAAGAACAGCAATTGTGAAAACAGACTACTTGGATTGTTGACGAGTTTATATCCGAAGCCGACAAAAGCGAACAGTAACACGACGAGTGCAAATGTAGAACCAATGCGTTGTCTGATCATAATATCACCCCTGTTATCGATTAACCCAGTGCATTCTCATGTAGGTTATGTTCCTGTTTTTCCAACGCTTCAAACGCATAAATCGCAACCTCGATCTGTGAATCGTCCGGTTCCTTCGTCGTCAAGTACTGCAACCATAGGCCAGGCAAGGCGATGACGCGAAGTCCTTTAATGTGCTGTGCTTTATTCGTCAGCTGTAACACTTCAAATGAAAGACCGATGACGACCGGTAATAAAGCGATTCGGCAGACGAGACGCAACCAAAGCGGATCCGTTGGCACGATCAGATAGACGAAAAATCCGACGATGACGGTGAAGATCAAGAAACTCGAGCCGCACCGGTAATGAAGCCGACTGCTGACGCGAACGTTCTCGACCGTAAGTGGACGTCCTGACTCGACGCAATTGATGACTTTATGCTCAGCACCATGATATTGGAAAAGTCGTTTAACAAGCGGGGTCAACGAAATCACGTAGAGATAACTGAACAAAAGCGTTAATTTGATTGTTGCTTCAATGACGTTTTGAATGACATGTCCAGACAAGGCTGGAAATACATCGAACAGTGATGCAAGGAAAGCAGGTAGTAACGTAAAGAGTAATTTACCGAAAAAGAATGATAGGATCCCGACGACAGCTACGCCGAGCCATTTCGTCAAAGGACTGGCAGTCGCCTCTTCCGGTTCTTCTTCACCCGGTTTGACACCGTAGCGGTCACTTGCGAAGTTCATATGACTTGCGCCATTCGCTGAGGACTCCATCAAAGCAAAGAGACCACGCAAAAGTGGAATTCGTTTTCCTTTGGCGATTCGTGGTCGAACCGGTTTTTGCTGGGCAAACGTCTCGATCGAATCATCATTTCGACGAATCGCGGAGACTGCATGGGTCGCATTTTGGAACATGACGCCTTCGACGATGGCTTGACCACCGACTGGCGGATTAGTCGTTTTCATAATAGAACGCATCCCGTCTTCATTAAAATTAGGTGTATCGTCAGTGTACTTGATTTACGCTAAAAAAACTATGTTCGACTCGTCAAAACGAGGTAATCTTTAGGAGTCGGAAATCGGGTTATGATACAATGAAAAGGAATTCGAGGAGGTGTTTTTTTGCGTGTCTTGATATTAAACGGACCAAACTTGAATTTACTCGGAACACGCGAACCGGATACATATGGAACGGCGACATTAGCCGACTTAGAACACGACCTTCGCGCTTATTTTCCGAACATTCAGTTTCGGTTTGAACAATCGAACCATGAAGGACGACTGATTGATGTTCTTCACGAGGAACGGGGAGCGGACGGCATCGTCTTCAATGCGGCTGCCTATACGCATACGAGTATCGCGTTACGTGACGCGATCGCTGCGATCGAAGCACCCGTCATCGAGGTCCATCTATCGAATGTCCATGCACGTGAATCCTTCCGTCATCATTCGATGATCGCATCCGTCTGTCAAGGCGTCATTGCTGGACTTGGCATGACGGGATATCGTCTAGCAACGGAAGCACTTCAAGCTTTACAACAATCGGAACAAGGGGGAAATCAATCATGAAACAACGGATCGAGGCGTTACAAGCAGCTTTAAAGGAACGGGACCTTCCAGGATTACTCGTCACGAAAGCAGAGAACATTCGATACATTTCCGGCTTCACGGGATCAAGCGGTGCATGTCTCGTAACAGAAGAGCAAGCGTACTTCGTGACGGATTTCCGTTACACGGAGCAAGCGGCAGACCAAGTCAAAGGAATGGAGATCGTTCAAATCGAACGTTCGATTCCAGAGACGATGGGCGAATTGATGGCAGGAGCGCGTGTTCGCGCGGTTGGTGTCGAAAAGGATGCGATGACACTCGGTGCTTTTGAAGCATACGATCAAGCTTCGGCAATCGAGCTTGTTCCGACGACAGGAATCATTGAAAACCTACGCTTGATTAAGGATTCGTCAGAGATTAAGATGATTAAGGAAGCGGTGGAGCTCGCAGACGCGACCTTCCAACACATCTTGACGTACATTCAACCAGGACGAACAGAACTTGAAGTATCAAATGAACTAGAATTCTTCATGCGCAAGCATGGAGCGACGTCTTCTTCTTTCGATACGATCGTGGCGTCAGGCCATCGTTCTGCCTTGCCGCACGGTGTTGCCAGCTCGAAAGTCATTGCGACGGGTGAGCTCGTGACGCTTGATTTCGGAGCGCTCTTGAACGGTTATGTTTCAGATATCACACGGACTGTCGCAGTCGGTCCGATCAATGCCGAATTGCAGAAGATCTACGATACAGTCTTACAAGCGCAACTAGCGGGTGTCGATGGCTTAAAACCAGGTATCACTGGAATCGAAGCGGACGCGTTGACACGTGATATCATCAAAGAAGCAGGTTACGGTGAGTACTTCGGTCACTCGACGGGACACGGTATTGGTCTAGAAGTACATGAAGGACCTGGCTTGTCGTTCCGCTCTGAGACGAAACTTGAACCGGGCATGATCGTTACGGTCGAACCAGGTATCTACGTGCCGCAAGTTGGCGGATGCCGGATTGAAGATGACGTCTTGATCACGGAAACAGGTCGAGAAATTCTTTCGTCTTCACCAAAAGAACTGATCACTCTCTAATTCAGAGTGACGGGACATTTTAGGAGGAACCATTCATGGTATCAGTAAACGATTTAAAAACAGGATTAACGATTAAAACTTCAGACGGTATGATTTGGCAAGTACTTGAATTCCAACATGTTAAACCAGGTAAAGGGGCAGCTTTCGTTCGGACGAAAATGCGTAACATCCGTAACGGAAACATCCAAGAGATGACATTCCGTGGTGGTGAGCGTGTCGAGCGTGCACATATCGAGCGTAACAAGATGCAATACCTTTACCCAATGGGTGAGACTTACGTCTTCATGGACACAGAATCGTATGAGCAATTGGAATTGACGACGGCACAAGTCGAAGCAGCTCTTCCATACTTGCTTGAAAACATGGAAGTTCAAATCGCGGTTTACAACGGCGAAATCCTCGGTCTTGAATTACCGAACACAGTCGTCATGACGATCGTCGAAGCAGAGCCTGGCGTTAAGGGTGATACAGCTTCGAACGTCAAGAAAAACGCGACAGTGGAGACGGGTCACATCATTCAAGTACCACTCTTCATCGAAGCAGGCGAAAAAGTAACGGTTGATACACGTACAGGTGATTTCACAGGTCGTTACAACGGATAATATTGAAACGACAAGACGTCTCTCACCTTCTATCAGGTCGAGAGACGTCTTTTTTTCATCCAGCTTGACTTGCATCCAATGGTATGACCAGTTAATATAAGTATTTGAGTAGGCATTAGCACCTGGTATAATAATTGTGAATACAGCATAGATGGGGGAAGAATGACAGATGAAAATCGATCAGTTGAAACAAGTACTCGAAATGCTCGATCAGTCGAGTGTAAATGAACTCTCACTCGAGACGGATACGTATAAATTGAAGTTGAAGAAACAAGGAGAAACAGTGACGGTCTCGCACCAAGCACCTGCTGCGCCGGTAGCGGCTCCTGCTCCAGTTAAGCAAGCAACGGCTCCAGTCGAGGAAGAGGCGACTGCGGATGATACGGTCACGATCAATGCCTTGATGGTCGGAACGTTCTATTCGCGTCCGAATCCGGATAAACCGGCATACGTCAAAGTCGGTGATCAGATTGAAGTAGGTCAGATCGTTTGTGTCCTTGAAGCAATGAAGCTCTTCAATAACTTAAACTCGGAAGTATCTGGAACGGTCGTCGAGATTCTTGTCGCCGATGGAGATCTCGTTGAATTTGGTCAACCACTCTTCCGGATCCGTCCGTAAACGGGGGTGAACAGCATGGAAAAATTATTGATTGCCAACCGTGGAGAAATCGCCGTCCGTATCATTCGAGCGGCAAAGGAACTTGGAATACAGACCGTTGCTGTCTACTCGACGGCAGATAAGGAAGCCTTACACGTTCGTTTAGCCGATGAGGCGTACTGCATCGGTGAGGCGAGTTCTGCTTCATCCTACTTAAACGTTACGAATATCCTCGCAATCGCAACGAACCGTCAAGTAACGATGATCCACCCGGGTTACGGTTTCCTAGCCGAGAACGTTGATTTTGCTGAGATGTGTGAAGCGTGCGGAATCAAGTTCGTTGGTCCGACGTCGGATGCGATCCGTCAGATGGGGATCAAGGACGTCGCGAAGAAGACGATGATCGAGTGTGGAGTGCCTGTCGTGCCTGGTTCGGATGGAACGGTCACGGACGAAGAAGCGGTCGCACTGGCGCAAGAAATTGGTTATCCAGTCATCATCAAAGCAACAGCCGGTGGTGGAGGTAAAGGGATTCGGGTCGCTCGTTCGGAAGAAGAGCTGATCAACGGGCTAAGTGAGACACGTCGTGAAGCAAAACAAGCTTTCGGAAACGGGGATGTCTATTTAGAACGCTTCATCGAAGAATTCCGCCATGTCGAGGTACAAGTCCTCGCTGACCGACACGGGAATGTCATTCACCTTGGTGAACGGGATTGTACCGTCCAGCGTCGGATGCAAAAACTGATCGAGGAAGCGCCATCACCTGCGGTCAGTGAAGCGACACGATTGAAGATGGGTGAGGCTGCCGTAAAAGCCGCAAAAGCGATTCAGTATACAGGAGCAGGGACGATCGAATTCATTTTCGTCGAAGAGACGGAAGAATTCTTCTTCATGGAGATGAATACGCGCATTCAAGTCGAACACCCGGTAACGGAGATGATCACTGGGTTCGACCTCGTTCAAGCGCAACTGCAAGTGGCGCTTGATCATCCGCTTGCCGTCAAACAAAAGGATATCAAGTTCCACGGTCATTCGATCGAATGCCGAATCAATGCCGAGGATCCAGACCATGATTTCCGTCCGTCTGCTGGACGCGTCACACAATACGTGACACCAGGCGGAATGGGTGTGCGCATCGATAGTGCGGTCTATCCGGGGTATATGATTCCACCGTACTATGATTCGATGGTTGCGAAGTTGATCGTCCATGCGGAAACACGGGAAGAAGCATGTGCGAAGATGGAACGTGCACTGGCTGAATTTTGGATCGAAGGTGTCAAGACGACGATCCCGTTCCACGAACGTGTTCTCAGTCACCCGGTATTCCGGCGTGGGACGTTCACGACGAAATTCGCAGAGCGTGAGCTAAAAGGTACGATCGTTAACTGAATCAGGACGGGAGTTTGTGCGACGAACTCCCGTCTTTTTTTGGCGTTCTCTATGTTTTTTAAAAGAGGAATGTGCTAAACTAACTGATTGAGAACGACAAAAAAAGGAGCACGCAAAATCATGATGAAACGACACATGGCACGCGAACTCGCAGTCCAGTCTTTGTTCCAAATGGAGCTTTCGGATCTGACTGCACAAGAGGCCATTGAATTCGCGGTAGAAGGTAAGGAATATGACACATTCGTCGAGCAATTGGTGAACGGTGTCGAAACGAACAAAGCAACGATTGACCAACACATCCGAGAAGCACTCGTCAACTGGTCATTCGAACGACTCGGAAACATCGAGCGGACGATTCTTCGCTTAGCCGTCTACGAATTGTTATTCGAAACGAACATTCCAGTTCGAGTGACGATCAACGAAGCGATTGAATTGACGAAAGCGTTCGCGGATGAAGAAGCGACAAAAATCGTGAACGGTGTTCTCGGTAAGGTCGCACAAGGCGTCGTCAAAGAAAATTCATAAACTTGTAAAACCGAATAGAGACAAACAGACAGAAGAGTGAATCGAACTTTTTGGGGGAGTGGACAAATCATGGCAGTAGTAATCGATGGAAAACAGGTAGCCCATTCATATCGTATGAAGCTGAAAGAAGAAGTCGCACGTCTGAAAGAACAGCGGATTCAACCGCAATTGACTGTCATCCTGATTGGCGAAGATCCTGCTAGTCAGTCCTATGTACGTGGTAAAGAAAAGGCGGCGAAGGAAATCGGCATGGATTCGGAGTTGATCCGACTTCCGGCAGAAACAACGGAATCAGAGCTTCTTCACTTGATCGACCGTCTGAACGTTGATGCGAGTGTCCATGGGATTCTCGTCCAATTGCCGTTGCCTGACCACATTGATGAGAGTAAGGTCATTTTTGCGATTTCTCCTGAAAAGGACGTCGATGGTTTTCATCCTGTCTCTGTCGGGAAAATGATGATTGGTGAACCGACATTTTTACCGTGTACACCAAACGGCATTCTTCATCTCGTCAAAGAGATGAACGTACCGATTGCCGGTCAACACGTCGTTGTCGTCGGACGTAGCCAAATCGTCGGTAAACCCGTCGGTATGTTGTTCTTGAATGAATCGGCTACCGTTTCCTATTGTCATTCAAAAACGAAAGACCTCGGTGCGATGACGCGTCAAGCGGATATCTTGATCGTCGCAGTCGGCGTACCGAAGCTGATTACGGCGGATATGGTGAAACCGGATGCTGTCGTCATTGATGTTGGTGTCAACCGTGTTGATGGCAAACTCGTCGGTGATGTCGAGTTTGATACGGTACAAGATGTTGCATCGATGATCACACCTGTTCCAGGTGGCGTTGGTCCGATGACGATTACGATGCTACTGCATAACACGATCGAGGCTGCGCGATGAGCGAACCTCTTCACGTTTCCGATTTAGTCCACTATGTCAAACGTGAACTAGAAGGCGACGCCCTTCTGCAACAAGTCCAGGTGGTGGGAGAAGTGTCGAACTTTAAACGACACTCTTCCGGTCACCTTTATTTTACGTTGAAGGATGAGCAATCACGGATGAAAGCCGTCATGTTTGCCCGGGATGCCAGTCGAGTCAAAGCAGACGTTCGCGATGGGATGCGTGTTGTCGTTACGGCACGCTTATCCGTCTACGTCTCTTCTGGAGAGATGCAACTCTATGTCGAACGGATGACGGAAGACGGTGTAGGAGCGCTGTATGAGGCGTTCTCACGCTTGAAGGTAGATTTAGAAGAGCGTGGCTGGTTTGATCCAGCAATCAAACAGCCGTTGCCAGCTTTTCCAGAGCGCATCGGGATCATTACGTCGCCAAAAGGAGCAGCGCTTCATGACATCGCAACGACACTCCGGCGCCGTTATCCGCAAGCGGCCATCGTCTTCGCCCCGGTCCTTGTACAAGGAGTGGATGCGGCACCACAAATCAGCCGTGCCATTCAGCTGATGAATGAGCATGCTGCCTGTGATGTGTTGATCATTGGTCGTGGTGGTGGTTCGATTGAGGAGCTGTGGGCATTCAATGAGATGTCTGTCGTGACAGCCGTGTTTGAATCACGCATTCCGATCGTCTCTGCTGTCGGTCACGAAACGGATTTTACAATCAGTGATTTCGTCGCCGACGTTCGTGCTGCTACACCAACAGCAGCGGCAGAACTCGTTACTCCGGAAGCAGAGGCACTCACTCGACGGGTGCAGGATGTGGAGCGTCGTTTAGAACGAACCTATGCACAACTTCTTAAAAGTAAACAGGAGCAAGTGACACGGCTTGCCGCGAGCTACGGTCTGAAATCACCACGCGTTCTACTCGGACTGAAGCAGGAGCAACTAGACCGAGCAGAGATGTCACTCCAAAAGGAGATCAAGCAAGTAATAGCGCAACACCAGCAACAGGTGGAGCGTCTTGACACACGCTTAATGCGTGTGCCGGTGCGGGATCGCTTCGTGCAACAACGGGCGACGATTGAACAATCACGACGTCGACTCGAAATCGTTCGTCGACTCTTGCAATCGAAGCAACAACAGGTGCGTCATGTGCTCGCGCGACTCGACTCCGTCAGTCCGACGCATGTTCTGATGCGCGGCTATACGTATGTCGAACAGGATGGACAAATCGTCCGTTCCGCGAAGGCATTGACAGCGTCTTCGTTCGATATCCGATTCCATGATGGAACGATTCGTGCTAAACGAGAGGATGGGGAGTAAGAATGGAGACGGAACAATCTTTTGAAGAAGCACTGGAACGATTAGAAGAAATCGTCACGTTACTCGAAGAGGGCGAAGCTCCTCTTGAACAGGCGATGGCTCTATATGAAGAAGGCGTCAAACTGACGGCTCTTTGCCAAGGAAAGTTATCCGTTGCTGAGAAAAAACTCGATCAAATCCTGGAGCAAGATGGTACGCTTCGGGAAAAAGGAGGAGCGCAATGATTGCTTTGAATGAGTGGAAGACACAAGTCGAAAACAAAATGGAAGAGTTCATGGAGCGACTCGACGCACCGGATCGTTTACGCGATTCGATGCGGTATTCACTCGATGCGGGTGGGAAACGAATTCGCCCAGCCTTGATTTATGCGGTACTCGATGCTTTTTCGATCGACCGTGCAAAAGGTGACGCGACTGCTGCGGCACTCGAGATGATTCATACATACTCACTGATTCATGATGACCTTCCAGCAATGGACGATGATGATCTGCGTCGAGGGCGTCCGACGAATCATATCGCTTTTGATGAAGCGACAGCGATTTTAGCAGGAGATGCCTTGCTTACGAACGCCTTCAGCTGTCTTCTTGAGACACCGGCTTCGCCAGAAGTGAAGCTTGCCCTTGTCGAACGATTGTCAGCAGCAGCAGGTGCTACAGGTATGGTCGGAGGTCAACTCGACGATATGCTCGGAGAGCACGGCGGCATCAATGACGTAGCGGAGCTTGAGTCGATTCACCGTCGGAAAACAGGAGCACTCCTCGTCTTTGCAGTCGAAGCGGGTGGATTGCTTGCTTCGGTCAGCTCGAGCGATCTTGATCACTTGAAGCAATACGGTCGCCATCTCGGAATCGCATTCCAAATTCAAGATGACATCTTGGACGTGACGGGAGATGCTGAAAAAATCGGCAAACCGGTTGGTAGCGACGAAGGGAACGAAAAAGCAACGTATCCAAAATTACTGGGTCTTGAAGGCGCGAAACGCGCGCTGACAGCTCAGGTGGAAGCAGCGGAACAAGCGATTGATGCATTATCAGTCGAAGCGACGACACTTAAGGAACTGCTCGACTTCGTGGTCAAGCGCGACCATTAAGCAGGACGACGCATCTGCGTCGTCTTTTTCTATGCTGACAATGGCGCTCGATAGATTGTTCTAGTACAATGTAGGGTACAAACCCTATAAGATTGTAAGGAAAAGAGGCGGTAAGGTATGAAATTGACAGAAATACAGGATCCGTCATTTTTAAAGCGTATGTCGGTCTCCGAACTCGAAGTACTCGCAGGCGATATTCGACGCTTTTTGATTGAAGAATTAGCGACGACAGGTGGACACTTGGCACCGAACCTCGGTGTCGTCGAGTTGACGCTTGCGTTGCATCGTGAATTCGACAGTCCGAATGACAAGTTCGTCTGGGATGTCGGGCACCAAGCATACGTGCATAAGATTTTGACAGGACGTGCGAGCCAGTTTGATACGCTCCGTCAGCACAAAGGACTCTGTGGGTTCCCGAAACGCAATGAGAGTGTGCATGACGTCTGGGAGACAGGACACAGCTCGACGTCCTTGTCAGCAGCAATGGGGATTGCTGTCTCGAATGAACTAAGCGGTAAGAGTGATCGTGCAGTCGCGATCATCGGTGATGGTGCGTTGACAGGTGGGATGGCACTCGAAGCATTGAATCATATTGGAGCAGAACAACAAAACGTCATCGTCATCTTGAACGATAACGAGATGTCGATTGCACCAAACGTTGGGGCGATGCATCAAATGCTTGGACGAATTCGTTCATCACGTAAAGTGCGTTTTGCCCAAGACGAGCTTGAAACGTTGATCAAAAAGATTCCGGTCATTGGCGGACGCCTTGAAAAAGGAAGCGAGAAGTTGAAGGAAGCCGTTAAAGGCGCACTTGTTCCTGGCATGTTCTTCGAAGAGCTCGGCTTCAACTATTACGGTCCGGTCGATGGGCACGATCTTGATGATTTGATCGAACAGCTCAATTACGTGAAAAAAGAAGAAGGCCCTGTCCTACTTCATGTCATCACGAAAAAAGGGAAAGGCTATCGTCCAGCAGAGTTCGATGGCGTCGGCACATGGCACGGTCTTGGACCATACAAGATGGAGTCTGGCGAAGTCATTAAAGGGAAATCAAAAGCACCTAGTTATTCCTTTACGGTAGCGGATACGTTGACGAAGATGGCACGCGACGATGAAAAGTTAACGTTGATCACGCCAGCGATGAGCGTCGGTTCAAAACTCGATTGTTTTGAAAAAGAATTCCCAGAGCGGATGTTTGACGTCGGCATTGCAGAACAACATGCTGTGACGTTCGCAGCTGGTCAAGCGACGCAAGGCATGAAACCTGTCGTATCGATCTACTCGACCTTCTTCCAACGTGCATACGATCAGCTCGTTCACGACGTGGCGCGTCAAAATCTAGATGTGACGTTTACGATTGACCGATCAGGTCTCGTTGGCGCAGATGGTGAAACACACCAAGGCGTCTTCGATATTGCCTTCATGCGTCACGTACCGAACATCCGGATCGTCATGGCGAAGGATGAGAACGAACTGCAACACTTGCTCTATTCAGCCGTCAAATATGAAGGGCCAATCGCCGTTCGTTTCCCACGTGGAGAAGGTATCGGTGTACCAATGGACGAGACATTGCATGAAATTTCTCTTGATACATGGGAAGTCGAACGTGAAGGAACGGACGTCGCGATCCTTGCATTCGGACCACAAGTACAAGATGCGCTCAAAATTGCGGATCTCCTAGCAGACGAACTATCGGTTCGTGTCATCAATGCCCGGACGATCAAACCGCTTGATGAGAAGATGCTGAACGCCCTTTACGCCGAAGGCATTCCACTCGTGACGCTCGAAGAAGCCGTCCTAAAAGGTGGATTCGGATCAGCTGTCCTTGAACATGCGAACGAGCAGGAAGCATTCCCACGCGTCAAACGCTTTGGTATTCCGGATTGGTATATCGAGCATGGCGGTGTGAACGAATTACTAGAAGAAATCGGATTATTACCTGGACAAATCGCAGAAGAAGTACGCGCTTTCGTCAATCAAGGAAAGAAACAGAGTGTGTGACGATTCATGGAAAATGTAAAGAAAATCCGCCTCGACGTTCTTCTCGTCGAGCGCGGTTTGTTTGAAACGCGTGAGAAAGCGAAGCGGTCGATCATGGCTGGACTGGTCTTTAGCGGAACGGAACGATTGGAGAAGGCCGGTGAGAAGGTCAAATCGGACATCGATCTGCATGTCAAAGGTCAGTTGATGCCTTATGTCGGTCGTGGAGGCTTCAAGATGGAAAAGGCACTTCAAGTATTTGATTTCGATGTCACGGGTAAAACAGGTCTCGATATCGGATCTTCGACAGGTGGCTTTACCGACTGCTCCTTACAAAATGGAGCAGCGCATATGTATGCGCTCGATGTCGGTTCCAATCAGCTGGACTGGAAGCTTCGCTCGGATGACCGTGTGACAGTGATGGAGAAAACGAACTTCCGGCATGCGACACTAGACATGTTCCCTGTTGCGCCGCAGTTTGCGACGATCGATGTGTCATTCATCTCGTTACGATTGATGCTTCCACCTCTGAAGACGATCCTCGTTGAAGGAGGAGATGTCATGGCGCTCGTCAAGCCGCAATTCGAAGCGGGACGTGATGATATCGGCAAAAAAGGTATCGTGCGTGATGAACGGATTCATGTCCGTGTCCTCGAGGAGATGGTCGAATTTTTCATTCAACAAGGATTCTATGTAAAACAGCTCGACTATTCACCAATTACTGGTGGAGAGGGGAACATCGAGTTCTTATTGCATGCGCGCCTTGGTCAACCAGGGCTTGACCCATCTGTTGATGCGACAGAGACAGTCAAGCAAGCACACGCTAGTCTTTAAAACGAACAGATGAAAACGAGGACGGATCCGGTTCATGGGTCCGTCTTCGTTGTTGTTCGGAGCGACGAAAACCGTATAATAAAATGGCAAACGTGGACTTTTAATGATTTATTGGATTACAATAGTAACATCGAAGAATACTGTGAGGTGCAGGAATGACAAAGGGGCAACGGTTGATTAAGATTCGGGAGATCATCACCCAGTCGGAAGTAGAAACCCAAGATGAATTGGTAGAGGAATTACGGAATGCAGGATATAAGGTGACACAGGCAACGGTATCACGAGATATTAAGGAACTTCATCTCGTTAAGGTCCCGTTGAATGATGGACGTTATAAATACAGCTTACCCGCCGACCAACGCTTCAACCCACTCGGGAAATTGCGGCGTCTGCTCGGGGACAGCTTCATCTCGATTGATTCTGCTCAAAATCTGATTGTCATGCATGTCCTGCCGGGAAATGCGAACGCAGTCGCTGTCTTACTGGACCACTTGAGCTGGAACGAACTGCTTGGCACGGTGTGTGGGGACGATACGATCCTATTGATCGCACGAAGTGAGGAACAAGCGAAAGAAGTGACGGAACGAATTTTAGAAATGCTGTAAGGAGTTGACAGGATGCTAGCTGAATTATCGATCAAACAATTTGCGATCATTGACGAGCTACAGATCGACTTAAAAAAAGGAATGACCGTCTTGACTGGGGAAACAGGTGCCGGTAAATCGATCGTTCTCGACGCGATCGGATTATTGATTGGTGGACGTGGATCCGCGGAATTCGTTCGATACGGGGAAGATCGGGCGGAACTAGAAGGATTATTTCTGATTGAAGACGACCATCTCGTCTATGATCTCGCAGAAGAGTACGGTATCGATATCGAAGATGGATTGATCATCTTACGTCGTGATCTGTTCGCGACCGGGAAAAGTGTCTGTCGCGTCAACAATAAGCTGGTCACACTGACGATCTTACGTGAGTTCGGGCGCGTCCTCGTCGACATGCACGGGCAACATGAACATCAGCATTTAATGGACAGTACGTATCATCAAGCGATTCTCGATGACTTCGCGCAAGAGGCAATCGCGCCGCTTCTTCAAGCCTACCAGTCCGGTTACCAAGCGTATGAAGAAAAACGGACGGCTTTGCAATCGCTCGCGCAAAGTGAGCAAGAACTCGCGCAACGGATCGATTTACTATCTTTTCAGACGGAAGAGATTGAAGGCGCAAAACTTCGAGCACACGAGGAAGATGAGTTGCTCGTTGAACGGAATCGTCTCGCGAATTTCGAAAAGCTATATGCGTCGTTAAAGACAGCGTATGATGCTTTACACGATGAGATGCGCGGCATCGATTCTGTTGGAGACGCGATGCGTGAACTACAGCAAGCATCAAGCATCGACGAACAGTTTTCGCAGCAGAGTGACGCGATCGCAAGCGCTTTTTATGGACTCGAAGAAGTCGGGTATGCAATTCGAGATCAACTTGAAACACTTGAGTTTGATTCCAATCGACTCGATGAGATCGAACAACGTCTATCCGTCTTTCAGCAGCTGAAACGAAAATACGGGGCGACGATCGAGGAAGTCATCGCGTATGGGGAAAAAATTCGAGTTGAACTCGATACGATGACGAATCGAGATGAGCGGATTGAACGATTAAAAGCCGAAGTCGAACAGCTCGAAGGCGAATTGTTTGAAATTGGTGGTCGACTCTCGCAACAGCGTCGAAAAGCGGCCGTTCAATTAAGCGAAGCGATTCATCTAGAGTTGCGTGAGCTCTACATGGAGAAAGCACGATTTGAAATTCGTTTTCTTCAAGACGGGAAGACACCGATGCTACGCAAGAACGGGATCGACCAAGTCGAGTTCTTCATCATGACGAATGCGGGAGAACCATTCAAGTCGCTCGGAAAAGTCGCATCGGGCGGGGAGTTATCTCGTATCATGCTCGGACTGAAGTCAATCTTCTCGCGCTCGGTCGGAGTCGCTTCGATCATTTTCGATGAAGTCGATACAGGAGTATCGGGTCGTGTCGCACAAGCGATGGCTGAAAAAATCTATCGTTTATCGGTAGAGGGACAAGTGCTCTGTATTACGCACTTACCGCAAGTCGCTTCGATGGCCGATCAACATCTCTATATTCGGAAGATTGAGGAGACGGATCGTACGACGACACAGGTCAATGTCTTGTCTCAGTCAGATCGAGGAAACGAACTGGGACGGATGATTTCCGGTGCGCATATGACGGATTTGACGTTACGCCATGCCGAGGAATTGATGGATCAGGCGAAGACGATGAAAGAATCGCTTAAAAATGGGGTGTAAGGATTGATTAAAGTCGGGATAGCAGATGATAATCGCGAAATGGTCGAACTGATTCGCCAGCATATCTCTGCGCAAGAAGACATGGAAGTCGTTTGCGTCGCCTACAATGGCGAGAGTTGTCTCGAACGTATGAAAGAACATGAAGTGGATGTATTGCTTCTCGACATCATCATGCCTCATTTAGATGGGCTTGGTGTTCTCGAGGAGTTGATGAAGAAAAAGAAGAATCCTGCTGTCATCATGTTGAGTGCTTTCGGTAAGGATGAGGTCTCACAACAGGCGGTCACTCTCGGAGCATCGTACTTCTTACTTAAACCGTTCAGCATGGATCAGCTCGTTCAAAAAATTCGTCTCGTGACGCATCAAGGACAAGCTCCGATCGTCGAAACGATTGACTTAAGAGTCGGTACGACACTGCGAGAAGTGGGGATTGCTCCGCATATCAAAGGCTTCACGTATTTAAAGGACGCTGTCTTAATGGTGCTTGAACGGGAAGATTTACTTGGATTGATCACAAAGGAACTCTATCCGACGATTGCGAAAAAACATCAAACGACAGCATCTCGCGTCGAACGAGCGATGCGTCACGCCATCAAGTCTGCTTGGAACGAAGGAATGCAACAGCACGAACTCTTCAACGGACGAATCGAACAGGAGAAAAGTCCAAAGAACTCGGAATTCATCTCGTATGTTTCCAGTCATATGAATCAAGAACAATCTGGTTAAAGGAAACACACCGTCTGATGGATAGACGGTGTGTTTTTAGTTCCGATCCCGTTCGTAGCAAGCGATCAACACACCGTTATCAAACGTGTGTCGTTTCGTAACATTCCAAGTGAGGGGCGTCATTCCGTTGTCGGGAAAGAGACGTTTACCAGAACCAACGATGACCGGATAGTGGATCAATCGAAGTTCATCAATCAGATCCGCTTGATATAGTGCATGAACGAGTTCACTACTGCCCCAGACATGAAGTGGTGATCCGTCCTGTTGTTTCAAGCGTGTTAGTTCAGAAGTCGGTTGATTCAAATATGTCGTTGGCTGCCAAAGGATAGGTGGTGTATGACGCGTAGCGACATACTTCATGGCACGATCGGCAACTGGCCAGATATCTGCATGGAGTGGCCAATAACTTGCCCATTGTTCGTAAGTCGCGCGACCGAGCAACAGGGCGCAATCTTCACGCATCCATCCACGAATGACCTGACCAATCTCAGGATGTTGAAACGAAGTAGTCCAACCACCATGGGTAAAACCATTGCTTACATCTTCTGTCTGATCGCTCGGTGCTTGAATGACACCGTCTAACGATAGATGTTCGAATACGATGATTTTTCGCATGAAAGGTCTCCTTTCGAATACAATCTGCTTATAGCATACCGTAAAAATAAAAATATATAAAAGCGCTTGCAAATAAATATTGCATAAACTGAAATGTTTGTTATAATAAAGGTACCAAATGATTTGGCAAGACGTCAGATGAACGTCGAGTCGACAAGGACTCCGGAAATCCTGTTGATGAATATCATCTCAGAACGCCAACTGTAAATGGCTCAAGAATGCCGGACGACATTCTCTTGGTAGAAGTCGTACCAAGGTATCTTGTTCATTCTAGATGGGAAATCTCGAATGAATGGGAGCTTCCATGATTTCGAAGCTAGGGAAAAGTGGAAGGTAACGGATCGTCTAAAATGAAAAAGTACAGTTCGTGAAAAGGAGTGTTGTCTAGCAGTGATTGTTAGCAACCGAATGTTTGACTGCTTCAAGCGGATGACATTACGCTCCACCTAGGTCCCGAGTACAGTCAGATGATGGAACTGAAACACCATTCTATCGTTAGCCCGATAGCCAGATCTGATTTCTTTCTACCTCTTCATTAAGAGGAACACCTAAGGTTTTGGAGTACACGAATAGTTCTAACTATGAGAGGAGTTCATCCGTAAGTGAAACCAATTTTATACGAGTAAAAGGTCCCGCGCTTGAAATGAGTTCAAGAGATGGGGACCTTTTTCTGTGTTCATTTTTTTTGATAGCGGTCGGAGACTTTTCCACGTTTTCGATCGCGATAAAAGACATATCCTGCGACAAATCCAATGCCACCCATCGCAAGAACTAAACCAACGAGACCTTGCAATACATATACGTAAGCCGCATCGCCTAAGTATTTAAACGGCACTTGTGCAATTAGAAAAACACTATCACGCATGAGCTTAATACCAATCGCGCCGATGATGCCGGGGATTAATAATGAGAGCAAACCAATGATACGCATAGGACGCCACTCCTTTCCAAGCGTATTGTATCAAAAAATCGATCGTTCTGCGAATCGGGTTTGCTTCCCTATTTTATTCCGAGTACGATATAAATGTAAGCAGTTTCAAAGGGGGAATTCATATGCATCATCTACTCGTTGTCGGGGCTGGTCAAGGGGGAACAGAAGTCCTGCACGCATTTCAACGTTCACCATTATTAACGGTCATCGGTCTCGTCGATCCAAATATGGAGGCGCCTGGGGTGGCGCTTGCACGGCGTGCGGACATTCGGATCGAAACGAACTGGTCAGCTTTTGAAGGAACGAACGTCGATTTCATTATTGACGCTACAGGAGAACATGGTGTACTTGAGCAATTGATCCATGATTTTCCGGGAGCAGCGGTCTTACCGGGTGAATTCGTCAGAGTGTTGCTCGAGCGATTGACTGAAAAAGAGAAAATGCTCGAAGCGATCATTCATTGTACGAGTGAAGCGATATCCGTTGCTGATCAAGACGGACAGACGATGCTGATCAATCCAGCCTATACGCGAATGACCGGTTTCACAGAGCGAGATGTCGTCGGAAAACCAGCAAGTGCCGATATCGGAATGCAGGAATCCGTTCATTTGAAAGTCTTGAATACGGGCGAGAACGTGCGAGATGTTCGAATGAAAATTGGACAAGATCAACGCGATATCATCGTTAATGCGGCACCTGTCATCGTCGATGGACAAGTCCGCGGCTCCGTCGGTGTGATTCGGGATATCTCAGAAATGAAGGCACTGGCCAAAGAATTGAAGGCAGCGCGGCAAAAAATCCGGACGCTAGAAGCCAAATATACATTTGATGATATCATCGCTGAGAGTGAAGCGATGCGCTTCGTCGTCGATCAAGCAAAGCTTGCGGCAACGATGCCTGTCAACGTCTTGATTCGCGGTGAATCCGGAACCGGAAAGGAACTGTTCGCACATGCGATTCATGCAGCGAGCGAACGTAAATATGAACAATTCGTCCGCGTCAACTGTGCGGCGATCGCACCGACGTTACTCGAAAGTGAACTATTCGGGTACGAGGAAGGCGCGTTCTCAGGAGCGCGACGTGGCGGGAAACGGGGATACTTCGAAGAAGCGCACGGCGGTTCGCTGTTCTTAGATGAGATCGGCGAATTGCCACTCGACGTCCAAGCCAAACTGTTACGCGTGTTACAGGAGAATGAAGTCGTTCGCGTTGGTGGAACAAAGGCGATTCCGGTTGACGTCCGAATCATCGCGGCGACGAATGCGAATCTGGAGCAAAAGATTATCATGAATGAGTTCCGAGAAGATCTCTACTACCGGATCAATCGTTTACCGATTCACATACCAGCACTACGGGAACGACCGGATGACATCGCACCATTGACCTTACACTTACTCCGTAAATTAAATCAAAGTTATGGACGATCGGTCGGACGGATCTCGGATGATGTACTTGAAGCAATGAAGAAGCAACCGTGGAAAGGAAATGTGCGCGAGCTTGAAAATGTCATCGGTCGCGCGTTGATTTTTACAGATAAAACAGAAACGGTCTTACGAAAGGGGCATCTTCAGCTTGTCGTGCCACAAACAACGAAAGTTGCGACAAGACAGAAAAAGGAAATCAAACATTTATCAGACGAGATGTCCCACGTCGAAGAACGGTTAATTCGGGAAGCGCTTACTGCCTTTAATGGCAACAAAACAGAAGCGGCGAAACAACTCGGAATTTCTCTCCGGGCACTTTATTACAAAGTGGAACGATTTAACATCTATTCGTAAAGCGCAAATTTTTGCGTGCAATATATTGCAAAAAATGCAAAAGCGTGCAAAATTAAAGACGTTCTTGCTTATCCTACCGTCTCTTTTGAATTGGCACGAAAATTGCTATTACTATTTATGTATGACAGGTGAGGGGGGAATACGGTGAGATTCAGTGAAATGGTCGAGCAGGCAGCTCGACTCGAAGATTCCGTCGTTGCGATTGCAGCTGCGGATGACGAAGAAGTGATGGATGCTGTCGCATTAGCAATTGAGAACGATTTAGCGCGTTTTCATTTGTTCGGGGATGCGACACGGATTCAGCAGATGATTCAAAAACGGGCATTACGGGAGTCACAATTCGTGATTACCCATACCTCTACATCACAAGAAGCGGCAGAACGTGCTGCTCATGCCGTTCGCAAAGGGGATGCGAGCGTCTTGATGAAAGGACTTGTTCCAACAGCAACGTTCATGAAAGCCGTCTTAAACAAAGAAACAGGTCTGCGTTCAGGAAATGTCCTGTCGCATGTCGCGTTGTTCGAAGTACCAGGGCGTGAATCAGCGATTGGATTAACAGATGCAGCGATTCATATCCAACCGTCACTCGAAGACAAGGTGAAGATCATCGAAAACGGTGTCTCCGCCTTACGTGCTCTCGGATACGGCTTACCGAAAGTCGCAGTCTTAGCAGCCGTCGAAGTCGTCAATCCGACGATGCAGGCGACGATTGATGCCGCACTTTTAACACAGATGAACCGACGTGGTCAAATCAAGGATTGCCTTGTAGACGGACCACTCGCGCTTGACAATGCCGTGAATCTCGTCGCTGCCCAGCAAAAAGGGTTAACGGGAGACGTAGCAGGTCAGGCGGATTTACTCGTCGTTCCGCAAATCGAAGTCGGGAACGTCATCTACAAATCACTCATGTATTTCGCACATGCTTCGGTTGCGGCGATTCTCGTCGGGGCACGGGCTCCGGTCGTCTTAACAAGCCGTGCCGATACAGCAGAAGCAAAAATGTACTCACTAGCCTTTGCGCTTTTAAATGCTCAACAGACGAAAAAAGTAAAACAAACAATCTGAGGAGGAACTTAAAATGGTCGAAACAAACGTAGAATCACGCTTCAGCATCTTTGAAACAATGGAGATGGAAGATTACGAACAAGTCGTTTTTTGCCACGATAAAGTATCGGGATTAAAAGCGATCATCGCGATTCATGACACGACACTCGGACCGGCACTCGGTGGACTTCGTATGTGGAACTATGCATCAGACGAAGAAGCATTGATTGATGCGCTCCGTTTATCAAAAGGGATGACGTATAAGAACGCAGCTGCTGGTTTGAACCTCGGTGGTGGTAAAGCTGTCATCATCGGCGATGCGAAGACACAAAAGTCAGAAGCACTCTTCCGGGCATTCGGACGCTACGTCCAGTCACTGAATGGTCGTTACATCACAGCAGAAGATGTCAATACGACGGTTGCAGACATGGATTACATCCATATGGAGACAGATTTCGTCACTGGTGTTAGCCCAGCATTCGGATCAAGTGGTAACCCGTCACCAGTGACAGCATACGGTGTCTACCGTGGGATGAAAGCAGCGGCAAAAGAAGTGTACGGAACAGATTCACTTGGTGGAAAAACGATTTCGATCCAAGGTGTCGGTAACGTTGCCTTCAATCTATGCCGTCATTTGCATGAAGAAGGGGCGAAACTGATCGTCACGGACATCAACCAAGAAGCACTTCAACGTGCAGAAGAAGCATTCGGTGCCTTGATCGTCGCACCAGAAGACATCTACAGTGTCGAAGCGGATATCTTCGCTCCATGTGCCCTCGGTGCGACATTAAACGACGAGACAATTCCACAATTGAAAGTTAAGATCATCGCCGGTGCGGCAAATAACCAACTCAAAGAAGACCGTCACGGTGACATGCTCGAAGAACGCGATATTTTATACGTACCAGACTTCGTCATCAATGCCGGTGGTGTCATCAACGTTGCTGACGAACTCGACGGATACAACCGTGATCGTGCCATGAAAAAAGTCGAACTCGTCTACGATGCGGTCACGAAAGTATTTGAAATCGCAAAACGCGACCACCTACCAACGTACCGGGCGGCTGAAAAAATGGCAGAAGAGCGTATCGCGACGATGCGTAGTGCCCGTAGTCAGTTCCTACGTCGTGATAAAAACATTCTAGGATCACGCGGCTGATCAGAGGAGGATATCCATGAGCGAACGTATTTTAACGATCAATCCTGGTTCGACGTCGACGAAGATCGGTATCTTCGAAGGGGCGAACCAGGTGTTCACGAAGACGTTGCGCCATCCAGCGGAAGCGGTCGGAGGACCGCTTCCAACACAGCTGGAGATGCGTCGTCATGTGTTACTCGAAGTATTAGCTGAAGAGCAGATTGATTTGAAAGCGCTTACTGCTGTCGTAGGACGCGGTGGGTTACTCCGACCGCTCGTCAGCGGGACGTACGCAGTTAACCGGGAAATGCGAGAAGACTTACTCAGCGGTATTTTTGGCGTCCATGCCTCAAACCTCGGTGGACTTCTTGCGGATGAGATTGCTCGGACACTCGACATCCCATCATTCATCGTTGATCCGGTCGTCGTTGACGAGCTCGAGCCGATCGCGCGGATTACAGGCTTACCTGAACTTGAACGAAAGAGTATTTTTCATGCATTGAATCAAAAAGCTGTCGCGAAGCGGTACGCGAAGGAAATCGGACGTCCGTATGAGGAACTGCGCCTGATCATCGCACACATGGGCGGCGGGATTACGGTCGGTGTACACCAAGAGGGGCGTGTCATCGATGTCAACAATGGACTCGATGGAGAAGGCCCGTTTTCGCCGGAACGCAGCGGATCGCTACCTGTTGGTCAACTAGTAGAACTATGTTATAGTACCAAGTATAAACTTGAAGAGATGAAGCGTCTGGTCGTTGGGTCAGGCGGACTTGTCGCGCACTTGGGAACGTTTGACGCGATTGAGATTGAGCGGCGGATTGAAGAAGGTGACGAAAAAGCGGCATTGTTATATGACGCGATAGCGTACCGGATTGCAAAAGAGATCGCTGGTCAAAGTGCTGTCTTGTTCGGTCAGATCGACGCGATCATTCTCACGGGCGGACTCGCCTATAGTGATCGGTTAACGCGTGCGATCGAAGAACGCATCGCCCACCTCGGTCAAGTCGTACGTAGTCCTGGTGAAGATGAGTTGCAGGCGCTCGCAGAAGGAGTGTTGCGTGTCTTACGTGGAGAAGAGGAAGTTAAGGAATATGGAGGCGAACCAACATGGCTAGAGAATTCGACGTCGTTGTCCTAGGCGGTGGACCCGGTGGATATGTCGCCGCGATCCGTGCGGCACAAGCCGGGAAGTCGGTAGCAATCGTAGAACAAGGAAAATTAGGCGGGACATGCTTACATCGTGGCTGTATCCCATCTAAAGCTTTTTTGAAATCAGCAGCAGTCTATCAGACGGTCAAACACGCTGCTACATATGGCGTGGACGTACCGGAATCGTTTTTACGATTCGAACAGGTCAAACAACGCAAACAAGAAATCGTAGATGGATTAGAGGCAGGCATTCAGCATCTGATGAAAAAAGGAAAGATTGAAGTCTTTCACGGTCGGGGTTCGATTCTTGGACCAAGTATCTTTTCACCGATGCCGGGAACGATCAGCGTCGAGCCGGAAGAAGGCGAAGGCGAATTGATTCTTCCGCGTCAATTGATCGTCGCGACAGGGTCACGCCCACGTCCATTGAACGGACTTGCTTTTGATTCAGAGTATGTCCTCAGTTCGGATGATGCGCTTGATATGGCAGATTTGCCAAAATCGATCGTCATCATCGGCGGCGGCGTCATCGGTGTCGAATGGGCATCGATGTTGACAGATTTCGACGTCGCAGTAACAGTCGTTGAATTCAGCGACCGAATTTTACCAACGGAAGATGCGGCAGTCAGCCGTGAAGTCGCTCGTCAACTGAAAAAGCGGGGCGTCAAGATTCATACCGGTGCAGCTGCACAAAGCGATACGTTCCGGATGTCGGAAGACGGTGTTTCGATCGCAATCGACCGTAACGGAGAACAGACGACACTTGAAGCGGATAAGTTACTCGTCGCGATCGGTCGAATGGCGAACGTCGAAGGCATCGGAATCGAAAACACGAATATCGTCGTTGAAAATGGCTTCATCCAAGTCGATGACCATTTCCGGACGAAGGATCAACATATCTATGCGATCGGGGACGTCATCGGACGCTTACAACTAGCGCACGTCGCGTCAGCAGAAGGTGTCAAAGCGGTTGAAGCGATTGTAAACGGATCGACGACACCACTTGAATATGCGTTCGTACCACGTTGTATCTACAGCGTACCGGAAGCGGCATCGGTCGGTTTGACGGAAGACGAAGCAAAACGTGCCGGAATGGACGTCAAGGTAGGGAGCTTCTCGTTCAACGGATTAGGAAAAGCACGGATCGAAGGAGAGGCAGCAGGCTTCATCAAGCTCGTCTCGGATGCGAAGACAGATGATCTCGTCGGCGTTCACATCGTCGGACCAAAAGCAACGGAACTGATCAGTGAAGGTGGATTAGCGCTCGTACTCAATGCAACGGCATGGGAAGTCGGACAGCTCGTGCATCCGCACCCAGCCTTGTCAGAAGCATTCGGTGAAGCAGCACTTGCCGTCGATGGACTTGCGGTTCACGCCTAAGGAGGAATTACGGATGGAAAAGATAGAATTCAAAGAATTAGTAGAACTCGGATTAACGGAACAGGACGCGATTCAGATGTTCGAAACGATGGTCCGTGCGCGGAAGATCGACGAACGGATGTGGAAATTGAACCGAGCGGGTAAAATTCCCTTCCTCGTCTCATGTCAAGGACAAGAAGCGGCTCAAGTTGGTGCAGCGTTCGCCCTTGAAAAAGGAACGGACTACATTTTGCCGTATTACCGTGATTTAGGCGTCGTCTTGCACTTTGGTCAAACATCACGCGATATCATGCTGTCTGCATTTGCAAAGGCAGAAGATCCGAACTCAGGTGGTCGCCAAATGCCAGGACACTACGGTTCACGTGCCTTGAACATCGTCACAGGTTCAAGTCCGGTCACGACACAAGTACCACATGCTGTTGGGATCGCACTTGCTGCGAAGATGCGTAAGGAACCACTCGTCGCGTACGTCTCGTTCGGAGAGGGCTCTTCAAACCAAGGAGACTTCCATGAAGGGGCGAACTTCGCCGGAATTCACAAGCTTCCTGTCATCTTGTTCTGTGAAAACAATAAATACGCGATCTCGACACCACTTTCGAAACAGTTGTCGGCGAAACACGTCGCTGATCGGGCGATCGGTTACGGAATGCCTGGCTATACGGTAGATGGCATCGATCCACTCGCTGTCTTCAAAGTCGTCAAGGAAGCGCGTGAACGCGGATTACGGGGAGAAGGTCCGACCTTGATCGAAGTTGAAGTCGAACGCCTCGTGCCACACTCATCGGATGATGACGATAAATCGTACCGTTCTGCTGAAGAACTCGATGCCTTAAAAGCACGTGACGGGATCAAACTCTTCCGTGCGCGTTTGATTGAAATGGGTGTCCTGACGGAAGAATCAGCGACTGAAATCGAACAAGCGATGGAGAAAGAAGTCGACGAAGCAACGGCTTATGCGGAAGCAGCAGCTTACGATGCGCCAGAAAATGCATTACGTTACGTGTACGACGAGGAGGAAACGAAATGACGACGTTAAGTTTAATCGAAGCGATCAATAGTGCAATCAAAGAAGAGATGGAACGCGACGAGTCCGTCTTCATCCTCGGCGAAGACGTCGGTGTCCGTGGTGGTGTCTTCCGGGCGACACAAGGATTGCTCGAACAATTCGGAGAAGAACGTGTCATCGATGCGCCACTCGCTGAAAGTGCGATCGCCGGTGTCGGAATCGGAGCTGCGATGTACGGCATGCGTCCGATTGCTGAAATGCAATTCGCTGATTTCATCATGCCAGCGGTCAACCAAATCGTCAGTGAAGCAGCGAAGATTCGGTACCGTTCGAACAATGACTGGACGTGTCCGATCGTCATCCGCGCACCGTTTGGCGGCGGTATTCACGGGGCACTTTATCATTCTCAGTCGGTCGAGGCGATGTTCAACTCGACGCCAGGTCTGAAAATCGTCATCCCATCGAATCCATATGACGCAAAAGGATTGCTAAAGGCAGCGATTCGTTCGAATGACCCAGTCTTGTTCTTCGAACATAAACGGGGCTATCGTCTGTTGAAGGGGGATGTCCCTGAAGGCGATTATACGGTTGAAATCGGTAAAGCAGACGTCAAGCGTGAGGGCGAAGACGTGACGATCATCACTTACGGACTATGTGTCCATATGGCACTCGAGGCGGCAACACGCCTTGAAAAAGACGGAATCGATGTCCACATTCTTGACTTGCGGACGGTGTATCCGATCGATCGCGAAGCCGTCGTCGAAGCAGCGAAAAAGACGGGGAAAGTCTTACTCGTCACGGAAGACAATAAAGAAGGTAGCGTCATGAGTGAAGTGTCGGCGATCATTGCAGAAGAAGCATTGTTCGATCTTGATGCACCAATCGAGCGTCTCTGTGGTCCAGACGTCCCAGCGATGCCATACGCTCCGACGATGGAGAAGTTCTTCAACATCTCAAGTGAGAAAATTGAAGATAAGATCCGGACGTTACACGCATACTAAGGGGGAACTGACCGATGAAGACTGAAACACTTACGATGCCACAACTTGGGGAAAGTGTTACTGAAGGAACGATTTCGATGTGGCTCGTCAAACCGGGCGATACTGTCAAAAAATATGATCCGATTGCGGAAGTCATTACCGATAAGGTAACGGCAGAAGTCCCATCTTCGTTCGACGGTGTGATTGAAAAACTGCTTGCTGAAGAAGGCGATACGTTACAAGTCGGTGACGCGATCGTCACGATGCAAGTCAACGGCGGATCAACGGAAGTCGCAGCGACCGAACAAGAAATACCGGCTGTCGAAGAAACGACGTCGGCTGATACATCGATGAAAAAACGTTATTCACCAGCAGTCTTGAAGCTGTCGGGGGAACATGGCATTGATCTCGAACAAGTAACAGGTACGGGAGCCGGTGGCCGGATTACCCGGAAAGATCTCTTGAAACTGATCGAGTCTGGCTCTATTCCGACACCACAAGCAACTGAACCAAAACCGGAAGCGCAAGCAACTCCGGTAGCGCCTCCGGCAGAAGCACCATCCGCACCGAAACGTCCGGTCAGCACACCACAACCGACGGAAACGGGCGACATCGAGATTCCGACTGCCGGTGTGCGTCAAGCAATCGCTTCGAACATGGTACGCGCGAAACACGAAGCGCCACATGCCTGGTTGATGATTGAAGTGGATGTCACGAACTTGGTCGAAGCACGTAATCGTCATAAAGATGCGTTCTTCAAACAAGAAGGGGTCAAATTGACGTTCTTGCCGTTCTTCATGAAGGCGACGGTCGAAGGATTGAAGAAACATCCAATCATGAACTCGACATGGGCGGGAGATAAGATCATTCAAAAGAAAGCGATCAACCTATCACTTGCCGTCGCGACGCAGGACGCTCTGTTCGTACCAGTCGTCAAGAATGCGGATGAACTAAGCATCAAGGGAATCGCACGCGCGATTGATGACTTCGGAAAACGGGCACAAGCAGGCACGTTGTCGTCTGCAGAGATGCAAGGCGGGACGTTTACGGTCAACAATACAGGATCGTTTGGTTCGATCCAATCGGCACCGATCCTCAACTTCCCGCAAGCGGCGATTCTATCTGTTGAATCAATCGTCAAACGTCCAGTTTGGGTGAACGGCATGTTCGCAGCACGCGACATGGTCAACCTCTGTATGTCGATCGACCACCGGGTACTCGACGGACTCGTTGCCGGACAGTTCCTGCAAACCGTCAAACAAGCACTCGAATCGATCGATCCGAACCAACTTTCCCTATATTGAGTTTTTCCAGTTGACAGGGAAGAAGAAGCATCGTAATATAAGAATCAATTCAACACACGATAGCAAAGACGAAGAGAAGTAACTTGTGAAACGATTCAAGAGAGCTGATGGGTGGTGCGAATCAGTATCGGGCAACAAGCGAATGGCCTTCTGAGCTTCAGACCGAATCCCTTCAATGGGTAGTAGGCTCTGACGGGTTCCTCCCGTTATCGGGGTCGACGAATCAGGACAACGGTCCGGTTCGTTTCAAAGGGGACGGTGTCAGCATCGTCAACGAAGGTGGTACCGCGGGTCTTCCCGTCCTTCATGTTCTACATGAATGGGCGAGAAGACCCTTTTCGTATACAATCGAATCGAACAAATCGTAGAGTGAGTTAAGTAGCGAGACAACATCGGCGTTTCAGAGAGCGGAAGAATGGTGCGACTTCCGTACGGCGAGGTTTCGTGAATGGTCTCATGAGAGCGTGGCTGAACGAAGAAGTAGGTCGCGACGGATGCCCCCGTTATCGTAGGCTATGATGTCTCTTATGTAGACGCATCAGACAGAGTGGGAACGGTCGAACCGTTCCAATCGAGAGGTGGCACCGCGAGATAATCGTCCTCCATGCAGCATACGCTGTGTGGAGGACTTTTTTTATATTCCAGGAGGCGAACAGGGATGGTTCAGACAGACACACTTATCATCGAACAACTTGAATTAAACGGCGACGAGATGACGCCGATCATGATTTTCCAACAACTGAGCGGAACGCAAAAATGTTTACTTGAAAGTTCCGCCCATACGGATCAAGGACGGTATTCAATTATCGGTGTCGATCCGGTGGAGATGATTCGCGCAGAGGGGCAAACCGTGACACGGGAACAGTTGAAGACAGGTCAATTGACGCAGGAAACGGGTGATCCGGTACGGCTGATGCAACAGATGATCCTCCGAGGTGGCGTCGAAGAGGACCTTCCGTTTTTAGCAGGTGGGATCGGATATGTCGGTTACGACATGATGCGCGCCTATGAAACACTCGGAGCGGTTCCAGAGCGAACGAGACAACTACCGGACGCGCTACTCGCCGTATACGACCAAATCATCCTGTTCGATCATCTCGAACATCGTGTTCATTTGATTCAGACGTCACTCGGTGGCATCACCGATCGTGATGAATTACGTCAACGTCTAGCAGAGCGGAAAGTACAACTTGAGCAACCGCGAGAGCGAACGGATATTGAGCGTCCACTCCGAGATGTCGTCTACGAACCATTGATGGATCAAGAGACGTTTGAAGGACTCGTCGAACAAGCGAAGAGACATATCCGCCAAGGCGACGTCTTCCAGCTCGTACTCTCACAGCGCCTCGATGCGACGTTCTCAGGTGACCCATTCCAGTTTTACCGGAAGCTCCGCAAGGACAATCCAAGCCCTTATCTCTTCTATATCGACTTAGGGGAAGCAATCGTACTCGGTGCCTCCCCGGAAAGTTTGGTCCAAGTCAAAGGGAATCGCGTGACGACGAATCCGATTGCCGGCACACGCCGCCGGGGGAAGACGAAAGAGGAGGACGAACGGCTGGCAGAGGAGTTGCTTCACGATGAGAAGGAACGCGCCGAGCACAGGATGCTCGTTGATCTCGGACGCAACGACCTCGGTCGGATTTGTCAGATTGGTACCGTCGAGGTGACACGTTTCATGCAAATCGAGCGCTTCAAGAACGTCATGCACCTCGTCTCCGTCGTCGAAGGCACGTTAGCAGACGGAAAGACCGGAGCAGACGCACTCGTCTCTTGTCTACCAGCTGGGACGGTCACGGGAGCTCCGAAAATCCGAGCGATGCAGTTGATTGACCAGTACGAACAGGTGAAACGAGAAGTATATGCCGGGGCTGTCGGCTATTTCGATGTTCGGGGGAATATGGATTTTGCCCTCGCCATCCGGACGATGGTGATCAAAGATGGTGTCGCCTCTGTGCAAGCAGGTGCTGGCATCGTCTACGACTCGATTCCACGCCTCGAGTACCAGGAGACGTTACACAAAGCGAAATCACTACTGGAGGTTTGGAAATGATCGTCCTGATTGATAACTATGATTCCTTTACCTATAACCTATACCAATACGCATCCGTTTATACGGACGTCCACGTCATTCGAAACGATGCGGTCAGCATAGAAGGACTCCGCGAAATGAAGCCGGACGGCATCATCCTCTCACCGGGTCCCGGTCGCCCGGCTGACGCTGGCATCTGCATCGATCTGATTCGTCAATTATCGGGTCAAGTACCGATTCTCGGTGTCTGTCTCGGACATCAGGCAATCGGCGAAGCATTCGGAGGAAGCGTCGTCGAAGCACCGGTCATCATGCACGGGAAGACATCGATGATTCGACAATCGGGACAACTCTTCGCCGAAATGACGGAAACGTTAGAAGTCATGCGCTATCATTCGCTGATCGTCGCTCGAAACGACTTACCGACGGAGCTCGTCATCACAGCAGAAACGGATGACCGAACGATTATGGCGCTCGAACACAAAACACATCCAACCTTCGGAATCCAGTTCCATCCGGAATCCGTCGGAACACCACAAGGACAGCAGATGATTAAACGATTCATTGAATTGACGAAGGAGTGACAAACGATGAAAGAGACGTTATTAAAATTAGCGGAAGCAAAACATTTACGATATGAAGAGATGCAACAGGCAGCACGCGAACTGTTTGCGGAAGACGTGACCGATAGCGAAATTGCCGCTTTTCTCGTTGCATTGAAAGCAAAAGGGGAGACTGCAGAAGAATTAGCTGGTCTCGCTTCGATCATGCGCGAGGTCGCCCTCGACATTCCGGTCACGGGTGAGTTCATGGATAACTGCGGTACAGGAGGCGACGGCTCACAATCGTTCAACATCAGTACGACAGCGGCCTTCGTTCTAGCAGGTGCCGGCATGAAAGTCGCAAAACACGGGAACCGGAGTGTCTCGAGTAAAACGGGCAGCGCTGATGTGCTCGAAGCACTTGGGGTTTCGCTCGATACGACACCGGAACGTTTAGCAGAACAGCTCGAGTCAAACGGAATCGCCTTCTTGTTTGCGCAACGGATGCATCCACGTGTCAAGCAAATCATGAAGGTCCGACGCGATTTGCGGATTCCGACAATCTTTAACTTGATCGGTCCATTGACGAACCCAGTTCCGCTCAAGACACAACTATTAGGAATTTACCGCGAGGATATGCTCGAGACGATGGCATTGACTTTACATCGACTCGGTCGGAAGCGGGCAATCGTCTTGCACGGTGCGAACGGAATGGATGAAGCGTCCCTTGCCGGAACGAACCAACTCGTCTTACTCGACGAAGGTGAACTAATCCGCTTCAGTCTTCATCCGGAGGAAGTCGGACTGAAGACCGCACCGCTTGAAGCGATTCGCGGAGGTAGTGCACAAGAAAATGCGGCCATTTTACTGCAAGTCCTTGGTGGTGAGCATGGTGCTTATCGTGACACGGTCCTGCTCAATGCTGGAATTGCCCTCTTTGCAGCGAACCGTGCGAAGACGATTCAAGAAGGAATCGCTTTAGCAGCAGATAGCATCGACTCAGGACGAGCGATGGAACGATTGAATCAATTACGACAAATGACTCGGGAGGAAGCAATCGGATGAATATCTTAGATCGCATCATCAAAACGAAACGGACAGAAGTCCTACAATTGAAATTAACTGGCGTCGAACGGATCGACCGGGAGGCATTGAAGCCGTCGATTAAGCAACGACTATCGGGAGCGGAGTTATCCGTCATCGCGGAAATCAAACGAGCGTCGCCATCAAAAGGGGCAATCGCACTTGACGTCGATGTCGTCGCTCAGGCGAAACAATATGAAGCGAGTGGGGCGACCGTCATCTCCGTCTTGACGGACGAGACATACTTCAAAGGATCGATGGATGATTTAGCGGCAGTCGCTGCAGCAGTCGACATCCCGGTGCTTTGTAAGGATTTCATGATCGACCGGATTCAGATTGACCGCGCAAAAGCACATGGAGCACGGTTGATTCTCTTGATCGTCGCCGCTCTCGAACAAGAGACGCTTGCTGACTTGTATGCGTATGCTTACGCGGAAGGACTTGAGGTTTTAGTCGAAGTCCATGACGAAGAGGAATTACGCCGAGCAGAGGCGATCGGTGCGCAAATCATCGGCATCAACAACCGCAACTTGAAAAAGTTCGAAGTTGATTTACAGACATCGATTGGATTACTCGAACAGAAACAACCGGACGTCCGGTACATCAGTGAGAGTGGCATCAAGACGGTCGAGGAAGCACAGCGATTACATGCTGCCGGTGCAGACGGAATTCTCGTCGGCGAGACATTGATGCGGGCAGACGATCCACAAGTCTTCATCCGAGAAGTGAGTGGCGTGCGCGTATGACACGGATTAAGTTCTGTGGTCTCCGGGAAAGAGAACATGTCGAAGCAGCAGTTCGCTTAGCGGACTACATCGGCTTCGTCTTTGCTAAAAGTAAACGACAGGTCACGCTGGAAGAGGCAGCACGTCTTAGACGCGATATTCCAAGTACAGTCCAGGTCGTCGGTGTCTTCGTCTCCCCGACCTATCAACAGGTGATTGATGCGGTCGAACAGGTCGAACTGGATCTCGTTCAAATTCATGGGACGATCCCGGACGGCAAGATACCGGTTCCGACCATTCAAGCGATTCCGGTGACGGATATCGCAAAAGTAGAACAACAGACGGATTATTTACTCGTCGACGCACCGGTTGCTGGAAGTGGCGAGACATTCGACTGGTCACGAGATATTCAAGCAGAACGTCCACTGTTCATTGCCGGTGGCTTGACAGCTGACAACGTAGGAGAAGCAATCAAACGATATCACCCGTTCGCCGTCGATGTCTCAAGTGGCATCGAGACGGATGGACGGAAAGATTCCATCAAAATGCAGGCATTCGCAGATGCCGTAAAGGAGAGAGAAGCATGAGCTACGCACAACCGGATACACTCGGACAATATGGTAAATACGGAGGACGCTACATCCCGGAAACATTGATGCACGCGGTAATCGAACTCGAAGAAGCATATGCAACGGTAAAAGAAGATCCAGCGTTTCAAGCACGGATGGACGAATTGCTGAAAGAATACGTCGGACGTGAAACACCACTTTATTTTGCCGAACATTTGACGCAAACGATCGGTGGCGCAAAGATCTATTTGAAACGAGAAGACTTGAACCATACCGGTGCCCATAAAATCAACAATACGATCGGTCAAGCGTTACTGGCTGAACGGATGGGGAAACGAAAAATCGTTGCTGAGACAGGGGCAGGACAACACGGTGTCGCGACAGCGACGGTCTGTGCCTTACTCGACCTCGAGTGTGTCATCTTCATGGGCGAAGAGGACGTCCGTCGTCAAGAGTTGAACGTCTTCCGGATGGAGTTACTCGGAGCAACCGTCATCCCGGTCACTCAAGGGAGTCGGACACTCAAAGATGCCGTCAATGAAGCACTCCGTTACTGGGTCAAACATGTCGAGGACACGCACTACTTGATGGGTTCTGTTCTCGGACCACACCCATTCCCGCAACTCGTCCGTGATTTCCAAGCGGTCATCGGAAAAGAGACACGACGCCAAATCATCGAAAAAGAAGGGCGTCTGCCGGAGGCGATCGTCGCTTGTGTCGGCGGTGGCAGTAATGCGATCGGCATGTTCCATCCGTTCATCGATGATACAGATGTAAAATTATACGGAATCGAAGCAGCGGGTAGCGGGATTGACACAGAGAAACACGCAGCGACGATGACAAAAGGAGAGGTCGGTGTCTTGCACGGCTCGATGATGTATCTCTTACAGGATGCACATGGTCAAGTACAAGAAGCGCACTCGATCTCAGCTGGACTCGATTATCCGGGTGTAGGTCCGGAGCATAGTTTGCTAAAAGATATTGGTCGTGTTCAGTATGAAGCGGTGACCGATGAACAAGCACTGGAAGCACTTCAGTTGTTGAGCCGTAAGGAGGGAATCATCCCGGCACTTGAGTCGGCGCACGCCATTGCCTATGCGACTCAACTCGCGGCAGAGATGGACAAAGAAGAGATTCTCGTCATCTGCCTATCAGGACGCGGCGACAAAGACGTCGTCACTGTCAGAAACGCACTAAAGGGGGAAGCATGATGCGATTAGAAACAGCCATTCGTACCGTTACGAGCAAAGGGGAGAAAGCCTTCATCCCGTACGTGATGGGGGGAGATGGAGGAATTGATCAACTCCCGGAAATCCTTTCGTTTCTCGCTGAATCCGGCGCGACAGCGATTGAAGTTGGTGTCCCGTTTTCGGATCCCGTCGCTGACGGTCCGGTCATTCAAGAAGCAGGACTCCGTGCGCTAGAAGCGAACGTCGGACTGAAGGATGTCCTTGAGGCAGTTCGCGTTGCCCGTCAGACCGTCGATGTTCCGGTCGTTTTGATGACGTACCTGAATCCAATTTTCCGCTACGGATTAACAGCGTTTCTAGCGACATGCCGCGAAGTCGGGGTCGACGGACTAATCATTCCTGATTTGCCGCTTGAGCAGAGCGAACAGTTTTTCGAACAAGAAGACAAATCGGACATCGCGCTCGTTCAACTCGTCTCCTTGACGAGTCCGATGGAGCGGATCCAAAAGATTGCCGATAAAAGTGAAGGCTTCCTCTATGCGGTCACGGTCAACGGAACGACAGGCGGACAGACGACGTTTGATACGGCGCTCGAAGACCACTTAGCAAACGTCGCAGCAAACAGTCCAGTACCGGTCCTTGCCGGATTCGGAATCAGTACACCGGAACATGTCAAACAATTGAGTCGCCCAGTCTCGGGTGTCATCGTCGGTAGTAAGATCGTCGACTTACTCCATCAGAATGATCGAGAAACGATTCAACAGTTGATGGCAGCACGCCTTGCGACGACTCCTTCACATTAATAAAAAGAGCGGATGATCACTTGATCATCCGCTCTTTGGTGTCTAATTTAATATCATTTTTGAGTGAGTGGCTTTTGCAAACTCGTATACAGTGGCTCGAATCCGAGTTCCTCATAAAACGTTGCAGCCCGGTCGTTGACCGCCCAAACGTTTAAGCGAACCGCATCGACACCTCGCGCGAGTGCCAGTTCTTCTGCAACCTGCATCAACTGGCGACCGATTCCCGACGAACGATGGGATGAGGTGACACCGACGTCAGTGATGTTTAAGATCCGGACTGGTGTAAATCGATCGGATGCTGGCGCAGTCCACTTGCCGAACAAGTAACCAACGAGTGTTTCTCCGTCAAGCGCTGTCAGACAGAGTTGTTGTTCTGCTTCCACCATCTGACTTAAAGACTCCAGCGTGTACGGTGTCGTTACATCTGGATGAAAGTGAGGCGACAATCGCTGATGATGCAGGAATGTCTCAGCCGTCAGTGTAAGCAGGGCAGGGAGGTCTGAATCATGGCTCATGCGGATCATTACGAGATCACTCCAATCATCGATTTTGTTTGAGTACTTCGGCGACGAGTCCAGAAACATACGGACTACCGCGATCTTCTTTTTCGACCGATTCAATCATGATGGCAACGAGAAGATCTTTTTTGTCGTTGTCGTAACCGACGAAGAAGCCGTTCTCTTTTCCATCGGTTTCGCCTGCCTTTTTCAATTCTGCCGTGCCGGTCTTACCGGCAACGTCGACTTCCTTGATGTCAGCCGGAAGTGTGTAGCCGTTATGGACGACGTCATAGAGATCATCGCGAATCATCTTCGCGTCATTCGCATCTAGCAGATCTTTTTTGAAGACTTGCTTCGTTTTTTCCTCTTGTAAAAGGGTCGGACGATAAATCGTTCCGTCAGTTAGGAAAATTTCATACATCGACGCTAGGTGGAGAATGTTTGTCAGCATCTGTCCTTGTCCATACGACGTATCCATCAGCTGTCCATCTGAAGCAATCGTCCCGTCGTTTGAGATTTGAGAAGCGCGTAACGGATACGTAAACGGTAGCTTCTCTCCGTATCCGAGTGCTTCAAGTCCAGACGTGAACGCCTTCGTTCCAACCTGTTCGAGTGTGGAACGGGCGAAGTAGATGTTATCGGAATAAACGAGCGCATTGTGCAGATTAACGGGTGCTGGCGTCTCGTGAATCCGTGTGACGTTAAAACCATCGATCTTATTTTTCAGTCCATTGATCGTATAGGATTTTTCCGGGTCGAGTGTTCCACTCTTTAAGCCAACCGCGGCCGTCAGTGGTTTTTGAGTCGAACCGGGTGCAAAGGCACTCGTGAATCGGTTCAACAACGGTTGATCCTTATCCTGAGTCAGTTCATCGAGTCTTGCTTGCGAGATACCTGATATGAACTCAGAAGGATCAAAGCCTGGGGAGCTGAGTAAGACACGCGTCTCACCAGTCCGCGGATCGATTGCCGATGCCGTTCCTGGATCCTCTTTCATCGTGTCATATGTTTTTTTCTGGAGCGTAGCATCAATCGTCAACGGGATATCCTCACCATCCGTCGGTTTCGTTTCAGCGACGGTGACGCTTGATCCGTCTTTCTTTTGTAGAATGATCGAAGCTCCGGCTTTACCGCGTAAGCGATCATCAAGGACTTGTTCGAGACCCCGTTTCCCGATCTGTTCGCCAGCTTGGATTTTATTTTTCGATTCTTTAATCTCGTCTGCTGTCGCAGAGCCGATATAACCGATCAAGTGTGAAGCGGCCTTTCCGAGTGGATATGTTCGGACTTCCGTCTCTTTGATGCTGATACCTGCAATGTCACGCAATTTCGATACCGTTGTTTCATCGGTCAGTGTTTTGAGCGGAACGAATTGTCCGTCCTTGACCCAACTTGCTTTTAAGGAATCTTCGACCGATGAGGTAGGGCGGTCGAGCAATTCGGCAACTTGTGCGACATCTTTAAGTTGTCCTGCAGTTGCTCCGACAGCATACCCTTTACCGGAGGTCGCGAGCGGTTTATCGTTCGCGTCGAGTAAATCACCGCGTTTCCCTTCAACGGTTTGTAACTGAACCTTGTCTTCTTTCTTAAAGTCTTTTAAAACAAACGAAGAGTCCCAGTCAATGAACCAGTTTTCTGTTTCTCCTTGTTTCTCGAATGTTAACGGAACTTGTTTATCATAAGCAACGGCTCCTGCAACCGTATCGAAAGAGATCCGCACGGGAAGAGACGCTTTTTCTTCATCCGTTGCTTCCTTCGCTTTCTTCCGTTCGACGGATAACTTTTTGATATCAAGCGTTTTCGACAATTGTTTTGTCCGGTCGATGAATTCTTTTTTACCATATTCTTTTTTAGTAGCCGTACTCGCGTACGTATACATCTTATCGTAATCTTGTTTTTCCCAAAGTTTGATGTAGGCATCAAGACGTTCTTCTGGTGTCGGTTGATCTTGACATCCGGCAAGTAACGCCACACCAAACGTCGCTGATAAAAGAAGGGGGATCGTTCGTTTCATGGGTTTCGCCTCCGTTGTGGATTAGACTCATAATCATACCGTACCACTCCTGTCAGGAGATTTCATCTGAAACACAAAACCGGACTTCTCATGGGGAGAAGTCCGGTGAATCAAGCTTAGTTGAAGTAATTGAGTGGATTAACACTGTTTGCAGCAGATGTTCCGCTGTAGACGTAAGGACCGCGATGCATTTCGAAGTGAAGATGCGCACCGAACGCGTTACCTGTTGCACCAATCGTACCGATTTTCGATCCTTTTGCAATCGTTTGTCCGACTGCGACAGAGCGACTGTTCAAGTGTGCATACACCGTCGTATATTGAATGCCGTTAACAGTATGTGTCATCATGACATGATTGCCATACGCGCCGTAATAACGAGACGTGATGACTTTACCAGCGGCTGATGCATAGACAGGTGTACCTGTTGGAGCGCCGATATCGATACCGTTATGGAACGTGTAACCGTAAATGCCACTCGCAGCACCATATCCTTGTGTGATCGGGCCACTTGCTGGACGCGAGAATCCAGTTGTTGCTTTTGTTGAAGTCGTTGTGCTGTATTTTTTAACATATGTAGAAGAAACATAGCGTGATGCGCCACCGTATGAAATTTTTGTCCATGAACCGGAAACACCGAGATAATTGAATGTCTGTCCTGTATTGACGCTACCTACGATTTTGTAAGCCGTTGATGGACCTGTACGAACACGAAGTCCGTCTGCCATGACCTTTACTTTATATGTCGTTGCAGCTTCAACTTTCGAAGCACTCGTTGTAGCAAAACCTGAAACTACCAAAGCTGTCATTGTCATTGTTGTAAGTAAACGTTTCATTGAGTGTTTTTCCTCCTTAAAAATCTGAAGCGACAGAACTGATCATTACAAAATTGTAAGATTTTATGTATATTTATTTATTTAAAAGAATGATTTTTCGCCTGAGATGATTATAGCATCGTCAATAACACGAAAATATTTCAAATATGTTTCAAAATTACGCTTTGTTAACATATATTGTAATGGATTAATAAGTAAAAAAGAACTGACGGAGAGTCAGTTCTTTTTTACTATGAACCTATACTGTTATTCAGCAGAAGAGGGTGAAAACACAGTCAAATGTTGCGGGAGTACTTCGACAGTCACGGGAACGTGACCTGCTGTATCTCCATCGGCATTGATCGGCAATTCCTCTTTCGAGCGAATTTCAACACGTGTCGTCGTGAAGTGTTCGATTTGATCGGCCTTTGATAACCCACCTGTGATGAGTTTAGGTAATGCTTGAAGCGCATCAAAAAATCCGAGCTTCGTAATGATGAAACCGTGCAGAAGTCCATCATCGACTCTTGCGTCTTCCGCAAACGATTCGAATCCGCCAACTGAATTCGTCAAAGCGATGATTAACAAATGTGCCTCCCCATCGAATTGTTTTTCAGCGGAATCGATTTCGATCGGATACGGGCTATGATCCTTGAAGGCTTTCAGACCTTCTATGAAATAGGCAACCGATCCGAGTGACGTTTTTTGTTCGACACTGACCTCCTCGACGGCTTCTGCAATCAGACCAACAGCGATGACGTTCATGAAGTAATGGTCATCATATTTACCGATATCGAGCGGTCGGGCAGGGGCATCAGCTAAGATCTGAATCGCCTCTTCCGGATCAGTCGGGATGTGTAGAGCGCGCGATAAGTCATTGACCGTTCCGAGTGGGACGATCCCGAGTGTTGGGCGATGTGGTTGCTCCGCGATTCCGGTGATGACTTCATTGACTGTTCCGTCACCTCCCATGGCAATGACGGCGTCATAATTAGACTGGGCAGCATGACGCGCGAATTCCGTCGCATCGTGTTCTTTTTCCGTGAACCGAACGTCGACGGTTTCAAAACGAGTAGCAAGCGTTTCTTCAGCGAGCGTTGCGTGTTTTTTTCCGAGTTCTTTACCGGAAGACGGGTTGATGATGAGCATGACTTGAGACAAGATGAATTCCTCCTTCAGGACAATCTGTTGACTTTTTCCCTGTCCGATGAAAACATAATCCAAATTTTTTTGACAAATAAAAACACCGAGTAAGCGCATGGCTTACTCGGTGCTATAGTTTAAACTCAAAGATAAATTATTGTGATGGTGGCACTTCACCAGCCGCAGGACGTGCTTCTTCTTCAACATCCCAGCACTCTGTATTTTCGATGCCGAGTGCTTTTGCTGAGAAGACAGGATCAAGTCCTTGTTTGCGTTGTTCCTGGTAGTCTTTGATGACCTTGAGGGCAATGCCGCTCAAGAGAAGGATTGCCGTCATGTTGATCAATGTCATGCCTGCCATGAAGAGGTCGGCAAAGCTCCATACCATACCGAGGCTGAGAACCGATCCGATGAAGACGAAGCCCATCGTCGCAAGACGGAAACCGAAGACGGCAGCCGGACTTTGTTTAATGAACTCGATGTTCGTTTCACCGTAGTAGTAACTACCGACAATTGAACTGAAGGCGAACAAGAAGACACTGAGTGCGATGAATGGTGGAGCAATCGCACCAAATTCCTCAGAAAGTGCGTTTTGCAACATGCCGATCCCTTCGCCGTTACCAGCAGCATAACTGTCACTGAGGAGAATGATCGTTGCTGTCGCTGTACAAACAATCAATGTATCAAGGAATACGCCAAGTGTCTGCAAGAAACCTTGCTTGGCTGGGTGCGAGACTTCAGCAGCAGCAGCGGCGTTCGGAGCAGATCCCATCCCGGCTTCGTTCGAGAACAATCCACGTTTGACACCGAGTGAGATCGCAGCACCAACTGATCCACCGACTGCTTGTTCGATTCCGAAGGCACTTTTGAAGATCATTGCGAAGACACCAGGTAGCTCAGTGAGGTTCGTAACGACGACATAAAGAGCAGCAATCAAGTAAAGTCCTGCCATGATGGGAACAACGATCGCAGAGAACTTCGCGACACGGTGGACACCACCAAAGATGACGAGTCCTGTCAAGACGACGAGCACACCACCGACGACAGCTGTATTGATGCCAAACGCATTATCAAAGGCAGCAGCAATCGTATTCGATTGAACGGAGTTGAAGATGAGTCCGAATGTAACGGCAATCAAGATTGCGAAGACGATTCCAAGAGCACGATTCTTTAAGCCTTTTTCGATGTAGTAGGCAGGACCACCACGGTATGCGTTCGATTTTGTATCCCGCACTTTGTAGACTTGAGCGAGTGTACTCTCGATAAGCGCTGTCGCACCTCCGAGTAACGCGACCATCCACATCCAGAAGACGGCACCTGGTCCACCAAGTGTGACGGCAATCGTAACACCGGCAAGGTTACCCGTACCGATCCGTGTCGCAGCCCCGATGAAGAATGATTGGAGGGAAGTGATGCTTTCTCCTGTATCATCCGTTGTTTGTTCACTTTTATCGAGCGTGACGCGGAACATCTCTTTTAAGTAAGTGAATTGGATGAAGCCAGTTCGGATCGTGAAGTAGATCCCGCCGCCGATCAATACGGCAATTAATACATACGACCATAAAATGTTATTGGCGTAATCGACACTTCCTTGAATGACTTGCTGAATGGCGTTCATGATGGTGTATTCCTCCCAAAGAATAATAAAAGCTATACGCTAAATTATACGAATTTTCAGACAATAAGCAACAACAAAATAAAATTAAATTTTAAAACTTAATAAAGTTAGCTAAATTTTAGGAGTTAAAAACTTTGTAGGTGAACGAAAAAACTGTCGCTCTCGGTATCGAGAGTGACAGTCAAGGAAAGCTAAATCATCCATATTGTAGCAACTGTTCGTATAGGTCATCGAGTTGCTGTTGGATGCTTTTAGAAATGGTATCAGTCGATTTTTCACGTTTTGCTAATTTCTGTTCAAGTCGCTCAATCTGCACTTCCAGCTCGTGTTGCGACAAGCGCTTTGGTTTTCGAGGGGGTACGTGGAGTGAGGAAGCCGTAGCGAACTCGGTACGCTTCTGTTGGGCGTACGTATACGAACCATGATAGCGTGTCAGACCATTTTCGAGCCACAGGATCTGCGAGAAAAGACGATTCAAGAAATAGCGGTCGTGTGAGACGGCAATCAATGTACCAGAAAAATTCTCGAGTGCTTCTTCAAGCGTCTCTCTGGATTCAATATCGAGATGGTTCGTCGGCTCGTCGAGAATTAAGACATTGATCGACGAATGAACGAGGACGGCGAGTTGCAATCGTACACGTTCGCCTCCGCTCAGTGACAAAATGGACCGGAATACAGTCGGTCCAAAGAATAGGAACCGGGCAAGGATATGGCGTGCCTCTGCTTCCGGAACGGCAATTCGTTGTCTAAACCAGTCGATTAACCGCGCGTCCTCCTCGAAATGGGCATGCTGGGACAAGTAACCGACATGATTTGATAGTCCACGCGTGAGTGTGCCCGCGTCCGGTGATAATTCGTCAAGCAACAGTGAGAGCAACGTCGATTTCCCGCTCCCATTCGTTCCGACGATCGCGATACGATCCTGTGCCATGACTTCGAACGAGACGCCATCAAAAATAGGACGGGTTCCATAAGCAAACGAGAGCTCTTCAGCGCGAAAGACGACTTGGCTCGTGTGATCGGTGGAGGAGAAGGAGACATCAGCGGTTTTGGCTTCGAGTTGTGGTCGTTTAATCCGCTCGATCCGCTCGAGTGCCCGCTCCATCGATTTCGCTTTACGGAATAATTTCTCACTCGGTGGAGACGCTTCGTTTGCCCATTGCCGAAGACGACGAATCGCTTCCTTCATCTTTTTGATTTTTTTCTGTTGTTCTTGATAGGCATGGAACTGTTCGAGCAGACGGCGTTCTCTCTCGACGACGAACGCGCTGTAGTTCCCTATATAGGCTGTCAGTTCACCATCTTCGAGCTCAACGATCGAAGTGACGACGGCGTCCAAGAAGACCCGGTCGTGAGAGACGAGCAGGATGGTCCCTGTGTAGTCCCGCAAGAACTGCTCAAGCCATTCAACGGCAGCCAAATCGAGATGGTTCGTCGGTTCGTCAAGAATGAGCAGATTTGGTTCCATGAGTAACATGCGACCGAGACAAATCTTCGTCTGTTCACCACCGCTCAACTGGTGGAAAGGACGCGTGAGTAACGGACGTAAGTGTAATCCGTTCACCATGCGCTCAATCTTCGAGTCGAGCAGGTAGCCATCCTTTTGTTCGAACGCATTCGTCGCTTCCGCATATCGCACGAGTAGTGCATCGAGATCATCTGGTGCTGTCGCCATCATTTGCTCCAACTGTTGCATCCGAGAACGAATCGCGAGAATGTCTGCAAACGCTGTCCAAAGGACGTCGAGTCCGGTCATCGTCTCACTATAAACAGGAAGTTGTTCCAAGTAGCCGATCGTCAAACCGCTCTTTTGATAGATGACACCACCGTCCGGTTGCTCGAGGCGAGCAAGCAAGCGGAGTAATGTCGTTTTGCCACTCCCGTTTCGTCCAATCAGACCGACGCGGTCGTGTTCGTTTAAGAAGAGGGAAACGTCCGCTAAGATCGTCTCGCCTCCGAATTGTTTAGTCAGGTGTTGAATGTCGCAAATCATCATAATCAATTGTTCCTTTCGCGCGCATCAAAAAAAGGAGAGCGCAAACAGCACTCTCCCTAACGTGTGAAAGATGCGCTTTGCTGTATTTTTCATTCATGAAGTTCTAAAAAAGGACAGACGGGTGCCTTAGAACGCCATTCCATGAAAAATCGCGCGCAACAGATACAATTGTTCCATCAACCAGTGTTTGCACGCGGCAAAGTCCATCTTTTCACACCACCTTTCGTTTCAGATACATCTAGTCTACTACTATTTTTTCAGTTGCGGAAGTCTGAATTATTTGAACACGCCAGCAATCGAGCTGAAGAAGTCACTTAACCCATCGAATAATTTAGCGAAGAATCCTTTTGTCTCTTCTGAGGTTGCGAACGCGTGGATGTCTTGTCCCGCATTTTTCAATCCACTCTCGATTTGTCCCCAGTTGATGTTCGCTTGCTCCATTTGATTGAACAGATTCGTCAACCGGTCCATTTGTGCGTCAGACAACTGGATATTGTTATTTTGAATGACTTGGACGATCAGGTTTTCGATCTCGACTTTGGTTTCCGGTTTTTGATTGGCGATCTCAGCCTTGATCTCATTCATCAAGTCAGCGACCTTATCCGTGCCGACCGTTTTCCCGACGTCTGATGTGACTGATAATTCTTGCTGTGCTAGATCCTTGCGTTCGTCACTTAACTTAATTCCGGTCTCGGCAGAAGTTTGATCGTACGCTTTCATAATTCCCGTCAGGGCCGATGTCCCGGTGACCTTGTAGGGAGAAGTGATCGTGATGTCGGCATCTTTGACACCTGCTGTGACGAGAGCGTTGAGATACATATCCTTTGTCACCCATGTGATATTCTCCGTCGAGACGGAGAGTCCATCGCCTTTTTCCGTCAGTTCGATCTTAGCCGACGAATACATATTGCCACCTTTTTGCGACTGTGGAATGTTTTTCCCGAGATATTTTTCTTCGTCTGCAGAAGTTGCGATGATCGGCGTGATGCCTTCCGGTGCATTGAGACGGGAAAGCACCCATGCTTTATCCTTTGCCCCGAGCGACTCCCCGAGTGTGATGATCGTCTGATCGACGACTTGTTCGGCAGATGCGGCTGTCGGAAGTAAAAGAGCAGAAGCGATAACGGCTGATGCCATGATTTTTGTTGGTGTATGCATAATGAAGTCCTCCAATTGTAAGTAACAGAATGAATTATAGTATCAGGTACTAAAGTTAGTGTACGGGAACGATGTCTGTTCGGAATCGGTCTGCAGATGGAGACGGCATCCGTCTTCTGACACTCCATAGTATAGCGAAAAGGGGACAACTTGACTTCCGTTTTCAGCATGCTATAGTGAATTTGAATCGAATAATGACCACTAGGGGAGTCAGTAGGCTGACTGAGACGAACGAAGACGTTCGGACCCTTTGAACCTGATTAAGTTCGTACTTACGGAGGGAAGTGGCGTCAAGTCTTGTTCTTCTTGCGCCATGCCCGTGTGTTTCGGGGTGGTGTTTTTTCGTTTCATACCAAACGAGGAGGATGAGATCATGACATTTACACAAGAAATCAAACAAGCGGCACAAGCGTATTGGGATAGTAGTTTTACGCACCCATTCGTTCAAGGAATCGGAGAGGGGACGTTACCGCTCTCGAAATTCCGGCATTACGTCATGCAAGATGCCTACTACTTAAAACACTTTGCGAAGATACAGGCGAGAGCAGCGTCAAAAGCAGACGACTTCGCGACAATCGCGACGCTTGCCGAGCACGCGACTTCAACTTACGAGGCAGAACTAAGTTTACATCAATCATTTTTTGAGCCGCTCGGTATTACGGCAGCAGACCTTGAAGCATTCGAACCGGCACCGACAGCATATGCGTACGTCTCGCACATGCATCATGCAAGCGAAGGGACACTCGGTGAGACGATTGCTGCCATCTTGCCATGTTACTGGTTGTATTACGAAGTCGGGCAACAATTACTGACATGTACACCGGAAGAAAAAATCTATCAGCAATGGATCGACACGTATAGCTCGGAATGGTTTGAAAAGGTCGTCCTTGAACAGATTGCAAGGCTTGATGCGCTGGCGGAGCAAGCGAGCCCGACGGAACGCGAGCGGATGAAACGTCATTTCGTGACGAGTTGTTACTATGAGTTACTCTTCTGGCATATGGGGTGGACGGAAGAGACGTTTGCGTCGGTTTACGAAACGATTCCGGCACGAGCAGTATCTTCTTGAATCGCTAGATGGTAGAATTAGGAATACCATCTAGCGAAAGTAGGGATTGGAATGGAAATCATCGTCATCGCACTCGTGATCCTCGCGGCCTATGTCGTGCAACAGGTGCTCGGAAAAGTAAAAGTGAGATTTGTTGGGTACATCATTCCCATCTTGATGGCGGTGTACGGAACATATGCTACGATTCAGAATTTTCAGGGGTTGCTTCAGTTCGGTTTTACAACGGGGAGAACTATCGCGACTGTCCTGGTCGTCGTCCTCTACGCTTCGTTGACTTATTCACTTCATCGTGTCTACGAGCGTGCGAAAGCAGAAGCCGAATCTGCATATCCATCATTAAAAGACCGAGGCATCCTTTAAGGAGCTTCGGTCTTTTGGTGTATCACGTCATCATTTCTTCCAGTTTTTAAAGCCGTCACCGAATTTAAGATGCAGTTGATCGGTAAAGACACCGTTCTGAAAGACTGGTACATCAACGGGTAAAGTGCCTTGCGGTTTGAACGTTCCGAAGATCGCTCGGATACCTGCCGGAAGGTTCGGTCCCGCTGATTTCAGATTGCCTGCTTCAGAGTCTGGACCGTTCGGATCCCCTTTAAAACCATAGACGAGGACGTGTGCCGGTGCATCCGGTTGAACGGCGACATCATATGGATTACGGAGACTGAGTAGGACGGATGGTGTGTCTGTTTGTTTCGCATAGCGGAAGATCGAAGCCGGAATCGCTTGTTCTGGTGAGGTAGGCAGTAGTTTAGCACTCGTATTGACGTTTGAGCCGACGATGATGTAATCTGCTACATCAATTTGTGCCCGTAGTGTCGGGTTTTGGTCGAGCGGTAGCGTAGTAGCCGAGTAATTCGCTGTCGTCACACGCCAGTTCCGATTCTTCGGTAGGGAAGCAATCGTCTTTTTCATGCTGTCCGTCTGATCCGCCGCAGGGGCGATCACAAGGACGTTGGCATTCTTTTTCGGTTTGAATGGTAATGTCCGCTGATCATTTTTCACGAGTGTGACGGCGGCTTCCGTCATCGCACGTTCTTTTGCTTTATGCTCTGGACTACCGACGATTTGGTTCGCTTGCGCGATTTTTTCAGCTAGTGATGTCGTGTCAGTCGTACCGTTCCAAATTCCGCGCTCTGCCTTCAGCGTCAGAATCCGTTCAACCGACTGATCGATCCGTTCCTCTGAAAGGCGACCGTCTTTGACCGCCGCAATCACGTCCTTGAAAATCTGGTCGAGCTTTTCGACATCTTGCTCGGAACGAAGAATCGTCGGCATGAGCGCGATGTCGACACCGGCGTCAAACGTCTTTAAGACGGCTTCTGATTCCGTGAAGTTATCAACGATCGCCTGCATGTTCAACGCGTCCGTGATGACGATGCCATCGTAACCGAGTTTTTCGCGTAGCACACCGGTGATGACGTCATCCGACAACGTAGCAGGTAAAGGGAAGGTACCGCTTTTCGACGTGACGACTTCAGGTTCGATTTGTGGCATTCCGATGTGTCCCGTCATGATCATATCGATATCTTCAGCAATGGCTCGTTTGAATGGAACGAGCTCGACTTGTTCTAGCTCCTGCAGGGATCGGTCAACGATCGGCAAGCCATAATGGGAATCGGTCGCCGTATCGCCGTGACCCGGGAAGTGCTTGGCGGTCGCCGCAACGCCTTCATCCTGAATTCCCTTCATCAAAGCGGAACCGAGCGTTCCGACGAGCTCCGGATCACTCGAGAACGAGCGGACACCGATGACGGGATTTCCAGGATTGCTGTTGACATCAAGATCTGGACCGAAGTTAACATTGATACCGAGCGCACGCAGTTCGGAACCGATGATGTGACCGGCATCACTCGCATATGTACTGCTGCGGGTCGCTCCTAACGCCATGTTGCCAGGTAAGTTCGTCCCTGTTCCGAGCCGAGTGACGATGCCCCCTTCTTGGTCGATCGTGACGAAGAGCGGAATATCGTTGCTGACGTCCTGTTTGACGACTTCTTGCAGATCATGGACGAGTTTTGTCGTCTGTTCGGTTTCGCTGACGTTCTCAGCAAACAAGATGACGCCACCTAAATCATAGCGGTCGATGATGTTCGCGACTTCTGGGGCAAGCGACGTATGATTGCTACCATTCCACTGCCGGAAGTCGGGCATGATCATTTGTCCGATTTTTTGTTCGAGTGTCATCGTGACGATTTTTTGACTGATCCGATCGGCTGAAGACCCTGCCTCTGCCATGACAGGCAAACTACTTGAGACAAGTACTGCTGCGAGTCCTGCTGTTAACGTGAACTGTCCGATTTTTTTCATGATGTATGTCCTCCTTTAGTCAAACCGTGACTGGAATTCTTTTCAATACGGACAGTATAGCAAGGGGAATATTTTAAAACAATATTTTATTTGTAAACGATTTCAAATTGAAATAAAATTCAATAAAAAAGTGATTCCCCTGAAGAGGAATCACTTTCAAGTAAATTCGATCGATTAATTAGCTATAGCGTTCCACGATGTTTGTCAGCTGACGTTCGACGAACGATTGATCTTGCAATTCACTATTGGACAGACGCAATTTGATCATCGACTCATCCGCACCAGCCATTTCACTGAATAATGATCCGAGACTGTGCGCACGACGGTCGACTTGGACGATTAAATCAATCCCAGATCCGTCTTGAAGCATGATGATTTCGATCTCATCCAGTTTATGAGCGTAGTGTGTATTGCGAGCTGAATACTCAAGCTCCTGAGCAATCGGTAAATCTTTCCGGAATCGTCCAGGTAATTTTTCCGTGTCGGCTTTTTTCAATCGGAAGCCAAGTGACTCCATGGCATCTAAGACTGTTGCTTGGTAACGGTTTGCTTCGACGATGACGGCGTCACGGTCCGATGGATCGACGGCTTGAGCGATGTCGAGACCCGTCTCAATCCACGATTTCGATTGGCTGACCGAGAGTGGCGTATTCAGTGGCACGCGTAGTGTAAAGGGAATTTCCCGCTCGACACCCGCTTCGATCGTGAACTTTGCTTCATTTAAAGCAAACCGGTCGAGCGTAAAGGTCGTAAATGTCGTGCTATCATTGACTTCTTGTTTGTACTGCGTGTTGAATTCAAGATAAATCCGGTCAATTTCTTGATCGACGTTTCCGCCCTTGATATGGACGACACCGTGGATTTGACCGCCTGGTTCACAGCGATCATCCGTCAACCGTGTATCGACCGTTGCGGCACCGATTCCGATTTGTGAGAGAATTTTTTTGAACATGATGAATTCCTCCTTTTGATTATGTGCGAATGATGAAGCGTGTAAACTTGTCGAACAGGTACGAATTTGCTACAGTTTCGAAAGAACATCAGAAAAGGACGGGACGACTAGTGGAACTACATGAATTAAAAGCGAGCCTTGCCTCGCAAATCACGCAAGGAACACTGATCCATGCAACGATAAGTAATCCGCGTCAAAAATCAAATGATCTCCGACGAATCAAGGTAAAACCGATTCTATTAAGAGATACGGTGATGATGCAGGTTGAGTTTCAATTTGAACGCGTTATGAAGCATGAAAATATTTTAATGGACGATTTCGTCGGGCGACTCGATGACTGGTTCACGGAATTCCGCCAATTCTTATTCCGTTTTGAGGAAGAAGAATGGCAGTTCCAGCTCTCGAAAAAGATGAAAGTCGCGCTCAAGACATCCAAAAAGGAACCGATGAAAGCTCTCTTGTCGCATGACCGAAAAAAAACCTATCTATTAGAAGACGGTGTGCCGGTTCCGTTTCTGATTCGCCTCGGCGTCATGACGGAAGCGGGACAGGTCAAAAAGCAAAAGTACGATAAGTTTAAACAAATCAATCGCTTCCTTGAATTCGTCGAGGATAGCATTGCTGCCTTGCCAAAAGGAAAAAAACTTCGGATCTTGGACTTCGGTTGCGGAAAATCGTATTTGACGTTTGCTCTCTATCATTATCTAAAAGTCGTCAAAGGATTTGACCTCGAAGTGACAGGTCTTGATTTAAAGAAAGAAGTCATCGAAGAATGTACACAAATTGCGCGTGATCTGGATTATACCGATCTAACGTTCCGCGTCGGGGACGTTCATGATTACACAGGGGAGACGGAAGTCGACCTGATGGTGACACTCCATGCTTGTGATGTCGCAACCGATGTCGCACTCGCGCGAGCTGTCGACTGGAATGCATCAGTCATTCTGAGCGTACCGTGTTGTCAAAAGGAATTGAACCGTCAACTCGACTGTTCGCCACTCGATGTCATGCTCCAGCACGGACTGATTAAAGAAAAATTCGCATCACTTGCGACAGATTCGATTCGTGCCGAGTTACTGACGCTCGTCGGTTATGAAGCGCAACTTCTCGAATTCATCGACCTCGAGCACACACCGAAGAACATCTTGATTCGCGCCTATAAACAAAATAAACGACCAACAGAAGAAAAGATTGATCGTTATATCGCTTTCCGTGATTTGTTGCATGCCCGTCCATTTTTAGAAAGTGAATTAAGCGGCAGACTTGGACAGATTTCACCGAAACTCGTACAATAAGGTGGAGAACGAATCAAAGGAGGCAATACGATGGATTTCCAAATGTATTTTGAAGATGTTGTCCAAACAGCCCGCAAAGAAGCGCAAGCTGCTGGATTTGAAGAATTAACGACGCCAGAGAGCGTGGATGAAGCAATGAAACGCGAAGGGTTAACACTTGTCCTTGTCAATTCTGTTTGTGGATGTGCTGGCGGGATCGCCCGTCCTGCTGCAGCGTATGTCAATCGGAAAGATGGCATCAAGCCCGATCATTTCGTTACGGTATTCGCTGGACAAGATCGTGAAGCGACAGACCGTGCACGTGAATACTTCGAAGGTTATCCACCTTCATCTCCATCATTTGCATTAATGCAAGACGGAAACATCCTCTCGATGGTTGAGCGGTTCGACATCGAATCGTTCACGGCAGAAGAGGTCGTCGAGAAACTTGAATCATTGATTGAAATCTACGCATAAACAAAGAAGACTCCTGATAAAGGGGTCTTTTTTTGCGCATTCATGAGATTAAAATAATAAATTTGAAATTTGAAAGCGTTTGCAAAACTGTATAAAAAGTCATTTATGCATGAATTATGAATAGAAAGTCAAAAAAATTTATATATTTATGCTTTACAGTGAATAAATATTCGTATATCCTAAAAGCAATAGAACAGGTCAGGCTTTTCGGTATTGAATTGGACATACACATAAGTCATACTATTGTTAAAGTTCTGACAATTGAGCGTTGGAAGGGGAAAACTCGAATGAAAAAATTATTAGCAACGGCAATGGCAGGCATTCTGGCAGTCACGATGGCAGCATGTGGCGCGTCGGAAGAATCAACAGGTGGATCAAGTAAAAGTGATAAAGTATTGACGATGGGAACGTCAGCGGATTACTTCCCATTTGAATACATCGATACGAAAAAAGGAGAGGACATCGTCGGATTCGACGTTGCGATCGCCAAAGAAGTCACGAAAAATCTCGGGTATGACTTAAAAATCGAAGACATGGAGTTCGGTAGCTTACTTGGTGCCCTCAGCTCAGGTCGTGTCGACTTCGTCATGGCGGGCATGACACCAACAGAAGAGCGGAAGAAAAACGCTGACTTCACGGATATCTACTTCGAATCAAAAAACTTAGTCATGACGAAAGATAAAGCCATTAGTTCGGAAGACGAACTCAAAGGCAAAAAAATCGGTGTCCAGCTTGGTTCCATCCAAGAGGGACTCGCAAAAGATCGCTTTAAAGACAGCGAAGCGGTTCCTTTAAACAAAATCCCAGAAATCATTCAAGAATTAAATACAGGTCGGATTGATGCCCTCATCATCGAGGATGCAGTAGCCGTCAAATACATGGATCAAGATGCATCCCTGAAAACGTACCAGATTGAAGAAGATGGTCCAGCTGGTTCAGCGATCGCCTTCAAAAAAGGGGACAAGATGCGTGACGATTTCAATAAAGAGTTGAAGAAGATGATCGACAGTGGTGAAATCGATAAATTGGCAGAAGAATGGTTCCAAAAAGAAGCAAAATAAGTCAAGTGCATGGGGGTGGGGGTAACCTCATCCCTTTTGTGCGACGTTAGGAGATTGATTATGATAGACTTTACAAAGATTCAAGATTCAATTCCATATATTCTCGAGGGGATTCCGGTCCTGTTCCAAGTCGTCATCGTGGCGGCCATTGCCGGGATGCTGATCGGAATCGTCGTCGCGGCACTGAAAATCACGAAGAGCCGGGTTCTCCGTTTCATCGGTCATGCCTACACGGCGATCTTCCGGGGAACACCGCTGATCTTGCAACTGGCGATCGTCCACTTCGGATTACCGCAACTGACAGGGTATGTCACAACAGGATATCAATCGGCAATCATTGCCTTCTCCCTAAACTCCGGAGCGTATATCTCGGAAATCATCCGGGCAGGGATTCAGGCTGTTGATCGTGGACAGTGGGAAGCGGCGGATGCGCTCGGTATTTCGTATTTCAAACAACTCCGTTCGATCATTTTACCGCAAGCCTTTAAAAATATCCTTCCTGCGATCATGAACGAATTGATCACGTTGACGAAGGAATCAGCACTCGTCTCGACGGTCGGTGTGCTTGATGTCATGCGTCGTGCGCAAATCGTCGGAGGAGAAAAGGCGATTTATTTCGAACCGTTATTGTTTGCCGGATTCGTATATTTTGTTCTCGTCATGGGATTGAGCTTGATAGGCCAACAAGTCGAAAAAGCTATGAGAAAGAGTGGGTAATCAGATGGAACCTATGATCCAAGTCACCGATTTGCATAAGCAGTTCGGAAAATTAGAAGTATTAAAAGGTATCTCGACGACGGTTACACGCGGTGAAGTCGTCGCTGTCATCGGACCGTCGGGATCCGGTAAATCAACATTTCTGCGGTGTATCAACTTACTTGAACAACCAACGAGTGGAACAATCATCGTCGATGGTTTCGAATTGACGAAACCAAAAGCAAATATCTCAAAAGCACGTCAGAACATCGGAATGGTTTTCCAACAGTTCAACTTGTTCCCGCATAAGTCCGTTCTCGATAACTTGACGTACGCACCGATCAACGTACTTGGTATCTCAAAGGATGAGGCAGTTAAACGGGCGGAGACGTTACTTGAGCGTGTCGGTCTAGCGGAAAAACGTGATAATTATCCGAACCAGTTGTCAGGTGGGCAAAAACAACGGGTCGCGATCGCCCGTGCGCTTGCGATGGAACCGAACGTCATGCTGTTTGATGAACCGACGTCCGCTCTTGACCCGGAGATGGTCAACGAAGTTCTTGACGTCATGAAGCAGCTAGCTGAGAGTGGGATGACGATGGTCATCGTCACACACGAGATGGGCTTCGCGAAAGAAGTTGCGGATCGTGTCCTGTTCCTCGACGAAGGAATTTTGATGGAAGAAGGTTCACCGGTTGAACTCTTCGACAATCCGAAGACGGACCGGGCGAAAAAATTCCTCGAAAAAGTTTTATGATCACAGTACGCTAACTCTGAAAAGGGTTAGCGTTTTTCGGTTTTTTAGTATAGAGGAGGATAAAATTGAAAAAACTACTGGAAGGTCACCACATCCGGCTGACGCGTTTTCAACGGGAAGATACCGAAGTGATGCAACGTCTGCTTGACGATGTAACGTTTGCCCGTCATTTTAGTGCGACGCCATACCGCCATTTATCGATGGACAAGGTCGAACAGATGATGGCGACAGATGCACCGGAAACATTCCGTTTTGCCATTCGCAATTTTGAAGATGAACGGATGATTGGCGTCGTTGCACTGGAAGATATTCTATTTACACACGGAACGGCATGGCTGATGATCGGGATCGATCCGGATTGTGAAGGGCAAGGGTATGCGACGGATGCGCTACAGACAATCCTCGAATACGCCTTCTTAGAGCTGAACCTGTACCGGATTCAATTGACGGTCTTTGAGTATAATACACGTGCGGTTAAGCTGTACGAACGCCTTGGATTCGTACAGGAAGGAAGATACCGTGCCTTTTTACGACGAGACGGAGAGCGGCATGACATGTTACTTTATGGATTACTCGAACCAGAATGGAGGAATCGACAATGATTCAAGAAACGGAAATCTTCGTCCGGTCGTTTCACGCGACGGACTTTTCAGGTCATGATTATGCCCATATCGAACGGGTTCGTCGTTTAGCGTTACATATTGCCAAACAAGAAGGCGGAAACGTCAAAATCATCGAACTATCTGCCTTACTTCATGACGTAGCAGATAGCAAACTCGGGGGAACGGCAGAGAAGGTCGCGACCTTCTTGCAAGGAAAGGTGACGGAAGAAGAACAGGAACAGATTCTAGCCATCATCACGGGCTTGTCCTATAAAGACGGTACACGCCCACCAATGCGGACAATCGAAGGGAAAATCGTCCAGGATGCTGATCGTCTCGACGCGATTGGTGCAATTGGAATTGCACGAACGTTTCAGTTCGCTGGTCGGTTCGGAGAGCCGATGCATGTGCCTGGACTAGCACCACGAGAGCCCGGTGACCGAACGGGAGAGACGAGTGCCCTGAATCATTTTGAAGAAAAGTTATTCCGACTAAAAGATTTAATGAATACGAAAGCAGCACTTCATTTAGCAGAGGAGCGGCATCGCTATATGCAAGAGTTTGTTGCTCGGTTCAAGCAAGAGTGGGACGGTACGACAGACAGCTGAAGACTGATTTTCGAAATGACTAAAAAACAATGCGCGTTTCCGACTAAGCTTACGGAAAATGCGCATTGTTTTTGTTATTAACTGAGGATGATTGCTGTAATCAACCCAAGTGCTGCGAACAGACCAACGATCGCACCACCTTCCTCGTGAGCTTCCGGCATCATCGTCGAAGCGAGCATCGCGATGATCCCACCGCTTGCGAAGCCACCAATCATGGCAAACTGCATGTCCGGGAGTTCTGCAAGAATCGTATAGCCAGCGAGAGAAGCGAGAGCGGAGATCAACCAGACGACTCCCCACATCAGCAATACTTTATTCTTCGAGAAGCCATCTTTTCGCAAACCGGTCGTACTCGATAAACCTTCCGGAATGTTACTGACGAAAATGGCCGCGACGAGTGCCGCGCTGACATTTCCGGATAACAGACTGGCACCGATCATGATTGATTCAGGGATCGCATCAAGGATCGTCCCGAAGAAAATCGCCGTTCCCGTGCCTTCGTTCCCACCAGATGAGCGTTTTCGTTTACTCGCGCCGCGTGACGAAACGAATAGGTCGAATCCTGTAAAGACGAGTGCTCCGACGATGAAGGAAATCGCGACAACGAGTGTTGTTGACTTCTTTAATGCTTCATCGAGTAACTCAAACGTCGCTGCTCCAATCAAGATGCCGGTCCCAAACGACATGATATAGCCGATCAGTCGTTGTTTTAAGGGTAAGTACAATCCAAACAAGGCACCGATGACGACGGCACCACCTGCTAACGCTCCCCAACCGAACGCTTCCCACATACGATCGCCTCCTTCTTGTCCTTTCTACCTGTTCTAGATAATTCATAAACATAGCGAAAAGAAAGAAAAATAGTTCGAGACGCATACAAGGGGCTGACTCAAAAAAAGAATGACGCGTCTTTTCACGTCCTTTCCTCAGGCGAGACACAAGCAAGAAAACTAGCTTGTTCGTCTCTGACAGTGCAAAGATGCGCTTTTTCCTGTAGGAGTGACGTGAAATGCGTCATTCTTATCTTTGTGGAGACCGACTTCTTGAGCCATTACATCTCAATCATTAGAACGGTTGTTTATTTAACCAATGTCCACCATCAAGAGCGATACATTCTCCGTTTAAGTAGAGAGCTTGATCTGACACCATCCACGTTGCAAGTGTTGCGATCTCTTCCGGTGTCCCGAACCGACCGAGCGGGACGTTGCGGCGAATTCGTTCCGCGTGTTCTGGTGATAATGCGAGTTTGTCAGCACCACCTGTCCGTTCGATCGGTCCTGGACTGATCGCGTTGATACGGGCTTGATATTTATAGCCCCATTCGACGGCAAGCGTCCGCGTCAAGTTCAGGACACCGGCTTTCGCAGCGGCGCTCGGAGCGACACCAGCGCCAGCCTGCCACGCATACGACGCAACGATGTTGACGATTTGTCCGCCAACGACTTGATCTTCCTGCCATCCTTTGACCAGAGCGTGACAGCAGTTGAATGTCCCGTTGAGGACGATATCGATGACCGTCTTCCAGCCATTTGGTGATAACTCGTCGGTCGGGCAAATGAAGTTCCCGGCAGCATTGTTGATCAATGCCTCGAGACGACCGAACCGTTCGCGTGCTTGATTGACAGCAGCCAGACAAGCGTCTGCGTCACGGACATCCATCTGAATCGTCAGATGTTCGCCTTGAACCTGACTCAAAGCTTCGTCCATCAGCTGCAAGCGTTCCGCGTCGCGTCCTGTAACGACGACGTTCCAGCCGGCTTCCTTTAAGGCGAGCGCCATCGCTTTCCCCATTCCGTTTGTTCCACCCGTCACCATGATCGTTTGTGTCATATTGATTCCTCCTTTATGTAATGAATGAACAGCCATTCATATTCTTTATTCAAAAAAGAAGGAGCGAACTCCTTCTTTTTTGAACTTATTGTGTTGCAAGAGCTGTATCTGTTAAGACAGGAACGACTTGTTTCTTACGTGAAACGACACCTTCGAGGTAAACAAGGTTGTTCGTCGCTTCAAGACCGTAAGCACGCTCAACGAGATTTGCTTCTTTCCCGAGGACGAGTCCGACTGAGTTGTTCGTCAAGATATCCGTGACGATGAAGACGAATAGATCAAGACCTTTTGCAAGGATGACTTCATTGATTGCTGTTTCGAGTTCTTCTTGGCGAAGCAAGACTTCTGCTGTATCGACCGTGTTGACTTGAGCGATTTCGACTTTGAGTGTTCCCATCGTGAATTCTTTTGCATCAAGTGAGATCAATTCAGGGACCGATTTCTTCGAGAGATCAGCTCCAGCTTTGAGCATCTCAAGACCGTAGACGTTCGCATCGACACCAGCGATTTCTGCGAGTTCACGCGCTGCGATGATATCTTGCTCCGTGCAAGTCGGCGATTTGAACAGAAGCGAGTCGGAAATGATTGCGGATAACATCAAACCAGCGATTTCTGGTTTGATTGCAACACCATGCTCTTTGTAGAGCTTGTTCAGGATCGTTGCTGTACAGCCGACCGGTTCAGCCCGGTAGTAAACAGGATCTGATGTTTCGAAGTTTGCGATCCGGTGATGGTCGATGACTTCTGTGACAGTCACAGCATCGATATCGTTCGCGCTTTGTTGACGTTCGTTGTGATCAACTAAAATGACGTGCGATGCTTCTGTTGCGACTTCTGTCACTAGGCGTGGTGCTGAAACTTTAAACGTATCAAGTGCGAATAACGTTTCATCGTTCATTTCACCGAGGCGGATGGCTTCGGCATTGACACCGAGTGCTTTCTTTAATTCTGCATAAGCGATTGCCGATGTGATCGTATCGGTATCAGGATTCTTGTGACCAAATACTAAAACTTTTTCCATGACGTGTTCACTCCTCAATGATTGTTGTCTCGCCCTATAGTGTATCATATCTCGGATTTAGAAAGCGTTCATTTTCACCATGATACCAGCGATTTTTTCACTCCAGAAAGGGTCTGACGCGTAAAAGACGTTCATCCCTTTTTGTTTGTTCCCAAGGTACGCGCCACGGAAATAGCGACCGTCCCGATCGAGATAATCCTTTGCAATGAAACGACCGGTCTGCTGAATCGAGTCCGTCAAGGATTTATAGACTGTCGCATCTTCTCCCGGCGCGGAATCGGTCGCATTGACGCCGAACAAGTTATTTTTCTCGCGGGCAATCTCAGACCGTCCATAATCGGATTCGTGGATGGCGTGTGCGAGTAGATAGGCCGCGTTGACACGGTATTTCTTTTCAACGGACTTAAAGACTTTTCCTTTACCGATCAAGGGGCTGTCCGGTGCTTGCTCCTTGATGAACGCATCGAGTTGTTTGGCACTGAGGCGCGTCGGCTTCGTCAAATCACGTGTTAATGTCTTCGATTCAACATATTTTGTCGTCCGAGGAGTCGTTTTCGTCGCTTCACCGGCAACGATCAGTCCACCAAGTCCGCTGTCCGCGACGATGTAGTGAAGGAGACGATCTCCTTTCGTCTGATAATACGATGCATTCGAGACTCGTTCTGCCGGGAACGGACGTAAGCGGTCCGTTGGGACATGACCCGTCACGCCGGCGATGCTGACACGACTTGTCTGTTCACCGAACTCAAGCAACTGGACACGTGTGCCGGAAGCGACGTACGTGAGCCGTTTCTTTAACTCAGGATCACGATGAATCGATAGAATACCACGATCATCGACGATCCCAGTACCTGGTCCACCGAGGTAGACGTAGCGGTCGTCCGATGAACGCTTGACAGCACCACGCTGTCCCGCGTACTCCTTCGCTTCGGCGAACGTCTGGAAGTCTTGCTCGTTGATTTTGCCTTTTTCATAGCGCTCAGCCGTATAAGGCGCTGGTGGGGTTAAGACAGTCTTCGGTTCCTCGCGGAGCCAAAAGAACAAGAGGACTCCGATGAGGAAGAAAAAAAGTAATCCTTTTATCGAACCGGTCCGGCGCACGGGACGACCGGGGCGGATAGTGCGTGTCGTCAAAGTAAATCACGTCCTTTAAAAAGCAATGGACATTCCTGTCCAACGTAGGTAGTCTAACAAAGAAAAACAAAAGGGGGTGAACCTGTTGCAAATCGGTTATCGCACGCTGAAGACAGCGGTCGCTGCTGCGCTCGCGATGTGGATCGCAGAACAACTCAAGCTCGACTATTACGTCTTCGCTGCCATCATCGCCATCTTGAGCATCCAGTCGACACGAAAGAAGACGTTCCGGTCTTCTTACGAGCGCATCATGGCATCATTACTTGCCATCGTGCTCGGATTTATTCTATTCGAAGTCATCGGCTATCGTCCGGTGACGTTATTGATCTATTTCATTTTATTCCTTCCATCCGTGCAACGCCTCCGACTTCAGGACGGTTTCATCACGAGTGTCGTCATTTTGACCCATTTGTATACGGAACGTCAGCTTAACGCGCACATCTTATTGAACGAATCCTTATTGCTTGGCATTGGTGTTGGTGTCGGATTGCTTGTCAACATGTACATGCCAAGTCTTGATTTATTGATTGACGACCGGCGAGAAAAGATCGACCAACGAATCGCCGCCTTATTCTTCGAAGTCGCCGCTGCGATCGAGACAGGGCGGGTCAATCATCATGCGTTGACGCTTGACGAGACAGAACGTCTGTTACGTGAAGGGAAGGATGCCGCCTTAAAACGAATGGGAAACGCGATCGGTCGTCGGAACGATGATGAAGATTATGCCTACTTCCGGATGCGCGAACAACAATTCGAGTTACTACGCGGTATCGTCCATCATGCCGAGGAACTCGTCCTCGTCGTCGAAGAAGGAAAAAAAGTCGCCGACTTCTTTCGGACGATTGGTGACAATGTCCGACCTGAAGCCGACGCAATGGTGTACATTTCAGAACTAGAGGCATTATTGACACGTTTTCGTGCCTCTGCCTTACCCGTCACGCGGGAGGAATTCGAAGTCCGCTCTGCCTTACTGCACATGCTACAAGAAGCGGAGCAATATTTACGTTTAAAACAACGCTACGTTAATCAAAAGAAATAAAACATCGTCGAAGCGAACGTACCGATCAGGAAGATTGCTAAAATCCCGATTGTCGTCCATTTGATGATGCGTTGTTGTTTCGATGGTTTTGCCATATCCACTACTCCTCTCTTACATCAACTGATTAATGCCATTGTACAAACAACCTTTCAGAAGTGCAAATGACGATGGGGATGGTATACTAAAAAAGCGCTAATGGATTGAAACATATTAGGAGGAGGGTTTTGTCATGGTCAATGAACAACGCGTATTAGATACGTTTTTAGAACTTGTCCAGATTGATTCGGAATCAAAAGAGGAGGCACGGATTTGTGCTCACTTGAAAAAAACGTTCGAGGATCTCGGATGTGATGTGTTTGAGGATGACGCTTCATCTAAGACCGAACATAAAGGAAATAACTTGATCGTCACACTTCCAGCAACAAAAGAAGGGGTCGACAAAATTTATTTCACTTCCCATATGGACACGGTATTTCCGGGGCAAGGCATTAAACCAATCATCGAGGACGGTTACGTCAAGACGGACGGCACAACGATTCTTGGGGCAGATGATAAAACAGGTCTCGCATCTCTGATCGAACTCGTGCATGTATTGAATGAAACGAAACAACCTCACGGGAAAATTCAGTTCGTCATCACAGTCGGTGAAGAATCTGGACTCGTCGGGGCGATGGTTCTTGACCCATCAAAAATCGATGCGGATTATGGCTTTGCACTCGATTCAGACGGTAAAGTCGGAGACATCATTACAGCTGCTCCAACGCAAGCAAAAGTCAATGCGAAGATTTTCGGGAAAACAGCTCACGCTGGTGTCGCACCGGAAAAAGGTGTCTCGGCGATTACGATTGCGTCAAAAGCAATCGCGAAAATGCCGCTCGGTCGGATTGATGAAGAGACGACAGCTAACATCGGACGGTTCAGCGGTGGTGGTCCATCAACGAACATCGTTTGTGATTATGTCGAAATCTTCGCGGAAGCACGGTCACTCGTCGCTCCGAAGATGGAAGCACAGACAGAGAAGATGAAAGCGGCGTTCGAAGAAGCGGCAGCAGAGCTTGGTGGTCGTGCTGAAGTCGAAGTCAAAGTCATGTACCCGGGCTTCAAGTTCGAGGATGGAGATCAAGTCGTCGAAGTCGCGAAAGCAGCGATCACACAACTCGGACGCACACCACGCCTCTTACATTCTGGTGGTGGATCAGATGCCAACGTCATTGCTGGTTTTGGTATCCCAACGGTCAACTTGGCTGTCGGATATGAAGATATCCACACGACGAATGAGAAGATGCCGATCGAAGAACTCGTCAAAACAGCGGAACTGTGCGTGACGTTAGTTGATTACATCACGAACAAATAAGCTGATGAAACACAAAAAAGAGTGTACCGCAACATTGCGGTACACTCTTTATCATTGTACGATTAAACTACTTGAGGACGATCAACATATTCCATAGACTCTAGAACGAGTTCTTCTGTACATAATAAGGTCGAAGCGATTTCATCGATTTGAATCGACTTTCCGTATTTTTGCCGATAACTCTCGTTCAGTTTGCGGGCTTCCCGGACGATGCGGGCATAGGTCCGTTCAATCTTAGTCATGGAAAAAACCACCTTCCAAATCTGAATAGGTACAGTTTACCATGCTTCACCAGAAGAAAGGTGTATTTTGTGTATAAAAAATGCTAATTTTACGAAAAGGGGAAAAAGATGGAATTTTATTTTTTAGGGACAGGAGCCGGTATGCCGTCGAAACAACGAAACGTCACATCGATTGCCTTGTTACACCCCAAAATGACCTGGTTGTTCGATTGTGGAGAAGCAACGCAACATCAAATCTTACACAGCCCGATCAAACCACGAAAAGTCAACGCAATCTTCATTACCCATTTACATGGGGATCATATCTTTGGTTTACCAGGATTCATTAGCACAAGAGCAGCGCTTGAAGGCACGACACCGCTAACGATCTATGGACCGACCGGGATCAAGGAATGGATGGACGCGACATTACGCATCACAGGAACATATCTACGTTATCCACTCCGGATCGTTGAAGTCGAAGACGGTCAAACCTATGAACAGGACGGATTCCGCGTGACGGCGCGGTCGCTTGAGCATCGTTTCCCGGCGTTCGGGTACCGACTCGAAGGACCAGAAGAGCGGGGGGCCTTGCGTGTGGATGCACTGAAGACACTTGGAGTGCCATCTGGTCCGATCTATCGCCGAATCACACTGGAAGATACCTTCGAATTCGAAGGAACAGTCTATCCATCGTCCGACTTTTTAGAATCACCAAAACCGGGTGTCAAGTTAGCTGTTCTTGGCGATACGATGCCGTGTGCGGCCTCGATCGAACTGGCGCGAGATGTTGATGTATTAGTCCATGAAGCGACGTTTGCCGATCGGGAAGTCGAACATGCGGGACGCTTCGGTCACTCGACCGCTCGACAGGCAGCTGTCATTGCAGAAACGGCCCAGGCGAAAAAGCTTCTATTGACGCATGTATCTGCTCGTTATGTCGATCAGGAAGAAGTACTGGAACAAGAGGCACGAGAAGTATTCGCGAACAGCCATCTCATGTATGATCACCGGACCGTCCCGGTCAAAGGATAAACGATGGACTTTCTCATTCTATGGGCGCTCTTTTTACTGGCTGCTATCGGATTAGGTTTTTTGCTCGAACGTCGGACGGAAAAAGAAAAATACTTGTACATGAAGTTCATTTTTTATGCGTGCCTCGGTGCCGTGTCGTTTCCAGTCTATGATATTCAGTTACCGCTCGGCATCATTATTTTCCTAATCGTCCTGCACCCAAAAAAGAACTCGCGTTATAAACGGTACATGGCACTCTTTGGGTTCTTATTCTTCCTGTTCCAACTCTTTCTCGGTCCGTTTGATGCTGGAATGTTGCGGGAAGAAACACAACAGATTGGTCGTGTGACGATCACGGATGACTCATTCGACAATTTCCTTTCTCAAATCGAACGACGTGTCGGTGAAGAGGGACTGCGGATGGAACAAAGTCAGTTGATGTTCGATCGGGGCGGGAATCTCAGGAACGCATCGTTTGAGATGCTCGTCGAAACGCCGAAACGCTTCATTCGTTACGATGTGAGTTACCAGGAGCTGACAGGAACGATTTCCTATCGACCACGTGAAGAGTTGACAACAAAATCGTTGACGTCGTATTACCAGAAACTGATTGATGCGAATCAATCGTTTGAGACGTTGCGAAAGCTTTCGATTCATGAGATTTTACATGATTCCAAAACACCCTATGTCGAGATGGATCTCGATGGGCTCTATGAAACGTTTAGTCTGCAGGATGCAACGGTCTTCTTGATTGATGACGAAGGGAAACTGATTCCGTACGTCAATACAGGGGACGATGTCTTAGCGAATGCGGTCCGTCTGACCTATTACCGTTCTGACGGTCAATCCTTACGCGATAAAACTATTCTGTTATATAATTACAGCTTTGAGACATCAAGGCGAAAAGGAGTCGTACGATGAAAAAATGGTTATTTGCTGCAAGTATCGTGTTACTTGCCGGTTGCGCGGAAGCAAAAGAGGAGCAACAAACGGCGTCTTGTGAGGCGGAAGTCAAGGTATCAGTCGTGGATCACGTCAAAGATAAGACGTTGTTTGATAAAGACGTATGCTTGAACGAAAACGATACAGCACTGGATGCACTTGAAGATACGACGCTCGATGTCGTCAAAACAGGTAAAGGTGAGATGGCATATGTCACGGCAGTTGATGGGATTCGCGAAAAGTCCGCCGGAGCAGGTAGTGGCTGGGTCTTCGGAGTCAACGGTAAACCAGGCGAAGTCGGTGCCGGAAGTTATGAACTGAAAAAAGGAGATCGTCTCGAATGGCGATTTGAAAAAGATGCAATGGCTTATTTTGAGTAAACCAGAACGGGAGCGACTTCACCCAGTGAACGTCGCTCTCTTTTTCATCGGGATGATTACGATCCCGTTCGTCCTCACACATGATCAATCCGTGATCGTCGTCTATCATCTGCTGTTGTTTTTATTCGTTCAAGAACGGACTATTTTTCGATATCTGTTACTTCCAGCCCTCTATGCCGTCATGATGTGTGTCCCGCTTCTTTATGGTGCAAGTATCGACACAGTAGCGATTTATGAAACGACGGTTCAAGTGACGCTATTCATCACGTCGAGTCAATGGATTTTTACGTTGGTTCGACTCGATCAGATGGGACCGTTGTTTCGTTTCTTACCTCGACTGACACGATTGACGGGGATGGTGCTGGCGCTGATTCCGTCTTTCTTACGAACCTGGCCGGAAGTCAAGATGAGTCATCCGGATGCGTCGCTTGCTGTTCGCTTGGAGCGGATGGCAGCCTATCATATCCTACCAATTGAAGCGGTACCGTCTCGTTTAAGACCGATCACGCGACGTGATGTTCAGACAGGTTTGTTGCTTGCGACAGGACTGGTTCTTTGTCTGACACCATGGGCAATCATTCCGGCGATGATTTTGCCCATAGCGCTATTATTTACAAAAGGAGGAATCCGGGATGCCTATCATGTATACCGACATCGATCGCGAAGAGCGACTACGTCAACAGGCGAGCGAACATGAACAACCCGTCTTGACACCGGAGCGCTTACTACATGGACGTGTCCGAGATCTTCTGGCGACGGGTTCCTTGTTTCGGGCAGGAGAACTCGCGACCTTGCTTGGACTAGAAGCTTTTTTTGAAGCGGAGTCGAGTGAACTCTCATCCGGGGAACAACAGCTCGTCGGACTCGGTCATGCGTTGTCTTCGTCACCAAAGACGCTGTTCTTGTCGGAACCGTTTCTCTTTCTTGATCATGTCAGGCGAAAGCGATTGATGGGATTGCTTGAAGAAATCGAACGACGGTTTGTTTGTCAGATCCATTGCTCGATGACGATACAATCCGACTTGTCGATTACGAGTCGCGCCGCTGAACTGGCAGGTCGTACCCTGAATCGGATCGAAAACGTCCAACACCGTTATCCGTTACAGACACGCTATGCACTCGTAACAGAAAAATTATCGTTTCATCAAGGTGAACGGATTGCGATTATTGGTGCGAATGGTAGTGGGAAATCGACGTTACTACGACTCGCGCTCGGTGTCGAGCGACCGCTGTATGGAAAAGTCCGGCGGTCGGGGGAGACGCATTATGTACCAGCGCATCCGATGCTTGCGCCATTAGACGATCGAAGCGGTAGTTTTACGACACAAAAAAAACGTCTCTTGGACGGTATCGATTGGAGTAAAGACAGCTATTACTTTGATGAGCCGACAGCGGGTCTCGATGACATAGATCGAACGACTTTCATCAATTCGTGGAATACGAACCCGACGACGCTCATTGTCATGGCGACGCATGACTCAGCTCTGATTCGAGCAGCACAGCGCATCATCTATCTCGTGCACGGAGAAGTAGCGTTTGACGGACCAACGGAGCAATTTTTACGTGAAAGCCGGTTGTTCGTATGATCGTCGCAACGATTCTGATTATAGGTCTGTTCTTGATCATCTTCGAAAAACTACCGATGACGGATCAACGATTACGGTTCATCGCTATCATCACGGCAGCGGCAATCGTCGGACGATTGTTGTTCTCCAGTTTGCCGAACGTCCAGCCGGCAACGGCACTCATCTTATTAGTAGCCGTCTTCATCCATCCGATCGTCGGTGCCATTTCTGGGATGCTTGTCGTCGTGTTGACGAGCTTGTTTCTCGGAAGCGGTCCGTTCGTTCTCTTTCAAGCACTAGCCTATGCGGTGATCGCCAGTCTAGGATTCATCCCGTTTCTTCGTTACCGGATCGTATTGACTGGGTATGGATTTCTCGCTGGTTTCTTATATGGATGGGTGAGCAATCTCGGTTTCTTAGTATTGACCGGATTCTCGTGGCAAGCTTTTTTGACACTGCTTGTAGCCGGGGGAACGTTTGATATGCTTCACGGATTCAGTAACGCGATCTTCATTTGGATATTGTTTCCGATTTTTTTACGAATTATGCATTCATTCGATGAAAAGAGGGGTACAGAATAGTAACATACCGAACAGGAGGGAAGGCATATGCTGGAATCGTCGATTTCGCTTGCTTATGTCGTCATGTTGCTCATCGTCTCGAGTGTCGGCTTAGTGTTTGGCAGTATTCTGTTGATAAAAGGTACGATTAGAGGACGTTACGCTGCTTGTTACTTACTTGCTGCCGCCATCTTCCCAAGCGCCATGCTCATTACCTCGTCAGAAGGATTACTTTGGCAACATTTACGATTCGAGAGTTCATGGTTCCTCGCGATTGTCTCCTGGTTACTCGTCTTATCGACGGGCTACATCGTCTCGATCACGGGTGCGCTCGTCATTCGTTATCTGTATCGCTATACGACGACCTTTGATCGCGTAAAACGTTATGCGACACGGCGTTTTCGTCATCACGAGGCATAAATACAAAAACGGAAGAACCAGCTATCTGGTCCTTCCGTTTTTTTCATGAATTCGCGTACAGGAGGTCTTCTTCTGTCGACGATTCTTGCTGGCGAGCAGGATCTTGGATTCGACCTGTCACTTCTGTTAACAGGCGGCGTGGCAAGAGACGAGACAAGGAAACCATGGCGCGGTTGCTCGCACCTGGAACGACGACGCGGCGTCCTTTGAGCATGCCACGGTATCCAGCGAAGGCGACGAGGTGTGACGGCATACTCTTGAACGGTAGCGTGATGTTCGCCCGGTCGAAGAAGTTCGTATCGGTCGGTCCTGGGCAGAGGCAGGTTACGCTGACGCCAGAGCCGTCGACTTCTGTCGCAAGTGCTTCTGAGAACGACAGGACATAGGCTTTCGTTGCGTAGTAGACACTCATGTATGGTCCTGGCATGAAGGCAGCGACCGACGCGACATTCAAGATGCGTCCAAAGCCACGTTCGACCATTCCCGGTAAGAGACGTTTCGTCAAATCCGTCAAGGCGACGACGTTGACCTGGATCGAGTTAATGTCTTCTGTTGGATCGATTTCCGCAAAGCGTCCCGACGTGGCGAAGCCGGCATTATTGAACAATAGATCGACCGTCAATTCTTGTTCCTCTAAGTATTGCACGAGACGATCAACGCTGTCGCTTAGCGATAAATCAGCAGCGAATACATAGACTTTGATCTGATAGCGTTTTTCAAGGACCTGTTGAAGCTCCTTCAATTTCTTCTCATTGCGGGCAACGAGTACACAATCGAAGCCATCTCGCGCCGCGAGGACAGCGAGATCTAGTCCGATTCCACCCGATGCACCGGTAATCAGTGCCGTTTTTCGTAACATAGGACATTCCTCCATTCGAAATCGTGAATCTGAGTCTAGTGTATACCATTCCATACCGTTCCCGCGAATCCTGTTTCGTAAGCATTTACTTTTCTTATCACTGGTTCAACCAGTATGATAGAACAGTAGAGGGGAAGTGGAACGAATGAGGAAAAAAGTAACCGTCGCCTTGTTGCTCGCGACGTTTTTAGCCGCGATCGAGGGGACGATCGTTGCAACAGCAACACCTGTCATGGCGAGTGAATTGAACGGGGCGAAATTAGTCAGTTGGATCTTTGCTGGATTCTTGTTGTTCATGGCGGTATCAACACCGATTTACGGAAAGATGGCAGATTTATATGGTCGAAAACGGGTTCTGTTATTCGGGATCGGCGTCTTCACCGTCGCGTCACTAGCCTGTGGACTCGCTCAATCGATGGAGATGTTGATCGTTTTCCGCGCCGTCCAAGGAATCGGGGCAGGAGCTGTATTGCCGATCGCGATGACGATCATTGGGGATTTGTATACATATGAGGAGCGGGGGAAAATCCAAGGAGTGCTCAGCGCTGTCTGGGGAATCTCAGGTGTCGCTGGACCACTTGTTGGTGGATTCCTCGTCGAATCGCTTTCGTGGCGGTATATTTTCTTACTAAACGTACCGTTTGCGTTATTGTCGTTCTTCATGATCGTCGTTTACTACAAAGAGACGGTCCGTGAAACGGAGCGGAAAATCGATTACCGGGGTGCCTTGTTGTTTGCGCTCGGGATGAGTGCGTTTCTGTACGGCTTATTGTCGGGGAGTGAGTCGGAGACGTTCTTGCGTCCGATCATTCTAGCGAGCTTTTTCATCAGTTTCGTTTTATTGTTCACATTTTATCGGGTCGAGAAAAAGGCGAGCGATCCACTCTTACCGCCAGCAGTCATTCGCCATCCGGTCATTCTCGTGATCAACTTAGCGGTCTTCTTTTCCGCCTGGGTACTCGTCTCGATGTCAGCGTATATTCCGATCTTCGCCCAAGGGGTACTCGGGAAGAGTCCGACCGAAGCCGGTTTCATGTTGATGCCACTGTCGCTTTTTTGGACGCTGACCGCCATCATCGGTGGACGGACGATTGGTGTGGCTTCACCCCGGTACCGGACGATGACCGGAATGGGACTGCTGATCGTTGGTACGACGATTTTATCGTTGATCACGCGCGAATCAAGTGATGTCTTCATCTATCTTGCCGTTTCGCTGATTGGAATTGGTTTTGGTCTCTCACAACCGGTCTTTATGGTCGTCTTGCAGACTTCCGTCGATTGGTCACTTCGTGGCTCAGCGACCGCCGTCAACTCGTTCTTGAGTACGACGGGGCAGACGCTCGGTGTTGCAATCTTTGGTACGATCTTCAACCTATCAATCCTTCGTTCGTTTGCAGCGTCGGACACGCTGTCAGGGTACGCGATTGATCCATTCTTCCAATCGAGTACGGCAAAAACGTTCGGACAGGACGTGCAGTATGCGGCAGAAATCGCGTTATCACATGGATTACGTTACGTCTTCATTGGTGGGGTCGTTTGTGCCATTCTTGCGTTCGCGATGACTTGGCGTTTACCAAAAGTTCGACCTGACGATCCACGATCGTAATGAAAAAGCGAACCAGGATGATGATCATCTTGGTTCGCTTTTGTTGTTAAGTAGATTGACTAGTGGCACTCTCACGCTGGGCGAGCTGTTCACGGATGTCACGTTCATTGCGTCGGAGGAACAATCCGATTCCGATCAACAGTAAAGCGGCACCGGTGATTTGAATCCATGTTAGCTTCTCGTCAAACAGATAGTATCCGAAGATCATCCCCCAAACCGCTTCGCCAAGAATCGTGATGCTGACAATGCTGGCACTGACACGAGCGAGCGCCCAGTTAAATAAATTGTGCCCGAGTAACGTCGGGAAGACCGCCAGAAGAATATACAGCCACCAATCCTGTTGAAACGCAGCAACGAGATTCGTTGATTGAATCAACGATAACAAGAGCAAGACGAGCGATGCGACGGCGTAGACACCGAACGAATAGAGATTCGTCGAAACGCTTGTGCGAACGTGTTGACCGAGCAACCAGTAACCAGCAACTAAAATCGTTGCAAGCAAAGCAAGACCGTCCCCGATCAAGGCGCGCATGCCGACGGCGATATCTCCGTAAGCGACGAGACCGCCACCAAATAAAGCGACAGCAACGAACAGGAGTGCCTTGCGCGACGGGTGTTGTTTGAAGAATAACGCGTTACCGGCAAGGACAAAAATCGGACTCGCGGTCACGAAGAGCGTTGAGCTCGCAACTGTCGTATAATCAAGAGAGAGGAACCACAGCCAAAAATGCCCGGCGAGCAAAATGCCACTTAACAGCATATGCCGGATCGTCGACGAACTGAGTTGCAATAGTTCCTTCAATCGAATGAGTGGGAGCAACAACAAGGTCGAGAACAACATGCGGTAAAAGGCGACAGCCTCAATCGGGGTCTCCGCCCACTTGACGAAGATTGCCGATGTTGAAATAAAGAATAAAGCCATGAATAACGTAAAATAGGGCATGGGTACCTCCACATGTCTGAAGTAAGGAAATGAGGGTGAAGCGTGTGCAATTGATCATTGCTGAAAAACCAAAACAAGCGGAAAAACTGGCAGCTCCGTACCCGTCCGTGAAGCGGGACGGCTACATTGAAATCAAACCATGTGACCGGTTTCCGCAAGGAGCAAAACTCGCTTATGCGGTCGGACACTTATGTGAACTGCAGGAGCCGGCGCATTATGACGCCAAATGGAAACGATGGAACTACGATCATCTGCCGATCATCCCGGAACGATTTGATTACCGACTGGCAAAAGGGAAGAGTAAACCATACCAGGTCATCAAGAAATTATTGAATGAGCGGACGACGACTTCCATCATTATAGCATCGGATGCCGAGCGAGAGGGAGAGGCAATCGTCCGATTGATCTTACGTCTCGCAAACAACGCAAAACCGTTGCAACGACTCTGGATTTCGAGTCTGACGCCTCAAGCCGTTGACCATGGGTTTGCGAACTTGCTCGATGGTAAGGAAACGGAGAACATTTTCCACGAGGCGATGAGTCGCGCTTGCGCTGATTGGTTGATCGGGATGAATGCGTCACGTGCCTATACGACGTTACTGAAGAAAAAGGGCATCGCCGATGTCTTTTCCCTCGGACGGGTCCAGACACCGACGCTTGCACTGATCGTCGAACGGGAAAAACAGATTGAGAATTTCCGACCGGAGACGTACTACGAAGTCGAAGCGGATTTTACGCGATACAAAGGGAAATACATCAATGCCAAAAAACAGACGAAGCTGAGTGATCGGGAACAGGCACAAGCGATCGTCGATCGGACAAAAGGAACCGGAGTCGTCGCATCAATCGAGAAAAAGCGGCAGACGGAACGTCCACCGTTTTGGTTCAGTTTGTCGCTCTTACAAACAGAAGCGAGCCGACGGTTTGGTCTCGGTGCAAAAGAGACGCTCGATATCGCGCAAAAACTCTATATCCGTGGTTGGATCAGTTATCCGCGAACGGACTCGTCGTTCGTGACGAAAGAGGAGGCGGGACAGTTCCCAGTCATTCTTGATCGCTTACTGAAGCAAGCGGAATATAGTCCAATCAAGGATGTCCTGACGAACAATCCAGCTAACGATAAACGCTACGTCAATCCGGCAAAGGTCAGCGATCACTATGCGATCATTCCAACAGAAGAGGCGGGTGCCGTTGCCAAGCTCTCGGGACGAGATGCGCAAGTCTACGATTTAATCGTTCGCCGTTTCCTTGCTGCCTTTGCACCGGACGCCGTCTCGGAGAAGACTGAAATCGTGACGACACGCGAGATGGACCGTTTTTTGACACGCGGCAGTCGGACGATTGATCCGGGCTTTAAACAGGTCTTACAAATCGAATCAAAGGAAGTCGAACTGCCAGCCGTCGAACAAGGACAAGAGATGCCGATCAAAGGCTGCCGTCTGCTTGAGAAACAAACGGAGCCACCGAAACGTTATACAGAAGGGACACTCATCCTCGGTATGAAAACAGCCGGTAAGTTGCTTGAAGACGATCTACAAGCAATCATGAAGGAAGTCGAAGGACTCGGGACGGAAGCGACCCGTGCCGGGATCATCGATGGACTAAAACGGCGGGAATACATCAAACTCGTCAAAAAAGAGATTCATCCGACGCCGAAAGGGCGGATCTTGATCGATGCCGTGACGGGGAGTATTCTTGCCTCGCCGGAGATGACAGCGAAGTGGGAGAGCCGGTTAGAGCAGATCGGTAAAGGGGAAGCGTCTGCCGCCCAGTTCATTGAACAGGCGAAAAAATTGTCGGAGCATCTCGTCGTCGATGCTAAACAACGAATTGAACAACTCGCCGTTGATCCGACACAAGTCAAAAGCAAGTCCCCGCGGGGTGCAACGAATCGTCCGGTCGGTCCGTGCCCGCTGTGTCAATCAGCAGTGCTTGATCGTGGGAAGTTCTATGGCTGCAGCGGCTATCAGAAGAACAACTGTGGCTTTACGTTACCGAAAACGATCCTTGGTGCCAAATTGACACAAACGGAAGTCAAAAAAGTACTCGCAGGTCAAAAGACAAAGCCACTTGAGATGAAAAAAAATGCGCGCCAGTTCAAGGCGATGCTCTATCTCGAACGCGATCAATTAAAATTCGAATTCACGAAAGGGGAAGACTGATGCAATACGAACTGATTCAAAATCAAACGTTTCGTCCCGTCTTTGAACGACTGTTACAGGAAGGGCGCCGCTTGACGGTCTGGTTTCCGGACCACATCGAAGTGCAGTCGGCAGAAGGACTCGTCGAAGAAGCAGAAGAACTGTTTGGTGTGACAGCGGAAGTGATCGATGATCCACAATCATTCGGCAAGCATATCCTGCTTCCATATTTGACGGAAGTTGAGCACCGGGAAGATGGATTCATCCGCTATGAAGCTGAGCTGACAGAAGAATTACGCCAACTCGTACGCGAATTGACGTTACCGATGTTGACCGAAGGTGACTTCGAAGTGTTGTATTCGTATCAAATCGAGACGGAGACGGAACGTTTCTTCGTCGAAGACTGGTTCCAAGCTGACTTACAAAAACTACCTAACTAAGTGAAACTTCCTTGAAGAGAATGACGTAGGATAAGTGATCGTCATCATTCTAGTCATTTGGAGGGTTCACTATGTTCACATTAGCATTCATGGAAGGTGAATTGGGAGGCGACAGTTTCTTTTCAGGTATGCCGCTTTTTATGGTCGGATTTTTCGTTCTCATCATCGGTTTCATTCTGTTTGGAGTTATTTCTGCAGCCTCAAAAGGAATCTCAACAAATTCATTGACGCAACAACTGCGCGAGCATGCGGCGCGTCTCGTTAGTCCGGATGAATCGGATGCACAGAATTACGTCGCTTACTTAGAAACGTTAACACGTTTTCCGGTCGAAAAAACGAATCTCGAACCGTTTCGGATTGCGACCGGCATCTTAAGACTCGTCCAAGGAACGGACCAGATTTCCGAAACGACGAAAAAACAAGTCGTGTCCCAGTACTTACGGCTCGGCATTTTGGATGCGGATCATCTAGCGGACGAACAGCCAGTCCGTAATCACAGTCATAGCCATCACCATCATCATTGAAAGAGGGTCCTCAGGGACTCTTCTTTTGTTGAAAACGGTTGAATCGTGACATCTAATTGTCATATACAACGATTTAGATTAAAGTTGTATGAAATTGAAATCTTTTTGAGCAGAATACTGTGTATCGATTGAAAAAAGTTTACAATGAATGGACGGGAATACCTTTATTGCTGGATATGGATAAAGGGAAGGGAGTTGAATTCCTCCAATGAAAACATGGCTGAATCGAACGATTGGACGGCAAATCATGTCTGCGTTTTATGTGATTTTTCTGACACTGCTGTTAACAACAGGTGGTGTCTACCTATATACGAAACAACAGGTGGATGAATCACGGCAAGAATTAAAGATGTTAAACGAACATCGGACACGGGCGACCGATTTATACGAATCATGGCAAAGCATGCAGTACGAGATGCGTGGCTTCGTCTTGCTGGGTGACGAAGAGATGTTAAAAGAAATTGAAGAAAAGAAAAATGGCATCAATCGACAAACGACATGGTTCGAGCGCAATGCACGCTTCAAAGAAGAACGACAGTATGCAACGGACGCACGGGAACTCTATACAGCGTATACGCAGCGTGTCATGCCGAGCCTCGTCAATTATGTCGCAGCGAAAAAAGATGGAAAAGTGACGGAGCCATTCTTGCAGATGCCGACGCTCGGAAAAGTGACGAAATCAAAACCACTTGATCCACAGCGAAAGTTCAACATCAAGACGAAGAGTGCAGCTGATATGAGTTCAAGTATCGTTGATATGGAGACGGTCTTTACGAAATATCGTAATTCCTTGAACGATCAAGAGATGGCAGCGCAAGAGCGGCTTGGTAAACAAGTCAACTCGTCGCAAATTCTCGGAGCTGTCAATATTGCAATCCTCTTGTTGATCACACTCGTTTTCGTTCGACCGTTCGTTCGTCGAATGACGCGTCAGTTGCGTCAGTTGAACCGGGAAAGTGGGCGACTGGCTAAAGGTGAGGATGCGACACCGATCGTCATCATAAATCGTCAAGATGAGATTGGTGAATTGACGACGACGTTCAACCAGATGGCAGCCGCCATTTCCGGGCAAAAACATCAACTCGTCGCAAGTAACGATGAACTCCAAAGTCAACAAGAAGAATTAATTGCCCAGCAAGAAGAGCTTCAATCGCAACAGGAAGAGCTCGAAGAAGCACTCGACATCACGTTACGTAACGAGACCCATTTGCGTTATCGCAATGAGTTGACCGAGACACTCGCGTCTCGCGAGACGTTGACGGCGTATCCGGCGATCATCGAAAAATTGATTACGATCACCGATGCGGAGCTCGGAGCAATCGTCTTCCTAGAGCAAGACCGCTATACGGATCTCGTCTCTTACGGGATGACGGCAGCTCAGGAGCACCAGTTATTACATGCTTCGACGTCATTACTCGAACGCGCTCGTCTTAACAAGCGTGCTGTTCGCTCGACGAAACAAGTCGCGAGTCATCATCCGCTCCCATATCCGTACACAATGTACGAAATCGTCGTACCGGTGATGGATCCAGCGACGAACACGATGATTGCAAGCATTTATCTCGTCCGTTACCGGGATGCCTTTACGGAAGAGCAGACGAACGAAATCTGGTCGTTCTCCCGTCAATTGGCACTCTCCTTGCTCCGGATGCGTGTCTTTGAAGAAGTCGAACGAGAACGGGAAAAGACGTCGAAACTTCTCCATTCGATTCGGGAAGCGGTCATCTATATCGAAGGAGAGACGATTTTTGCCAATAAACCATTGCTCGCTTTATTCCATCATCCGGCGCACGATCAAGTGGCGGAAGAAGGATTGATGACGCTCGACGTCAAAATCGAAGAGTTGGCAGTGCAAGTCGATCAACATGAGGCGTTCTTAACCTACATGGATCATGTCTGCAGTCAGGAAATTCCGACGGAGAGCTTGGCGTTGTCCTTGAACAAGGAAGAGCGATTCGTCACGCTGTATGCAGAGGAAATTCATTACGGTGGTTGTTTCCGCGGTACGATGCTCGTCTTACGTGACGTGACGGCAGAGACAGCGATCGACCGGATGAAATCGGAATTCGTCTCGACTGTCTCGCATGAGTTGCGGACACCGCTTGCCTCGATTTACGGCTACACGGAATTGATGCTTGCGCGCGACGTCCAGGAATCAAAACGTCAACGGTATCTCGAGACGATTCATGCGGAAACCGAACGGTTGACGAACCTCGTCAACGACTTCCTCGATGTCCAACGGATGGAATCGAGTCAGCAACAATATGACTTCAAACCGCTTGATTTGACGAAAGTCATTCAGGAAACGGTCGAGTTCCATACGGCTTCGGCAAAAGATCACGAGCTAGTCCTTGATTTTGAAGAAACGACGACGGGGCGGATTCATGCTGACGAACAAAAAATGCGTCAGCTGTTCACGAACCTGATCAACAATGCGATCAAGTATTCACCGGATGGTGGTCAAATCACGATTACGATGCGTCAAGTCGAAGATCGTGTCCAGCTGAAAATCGAAGATGAGGGAATCGGCATTCCGCGTCACGCGTTACCACAACTGTTTAGTAAGTTTTACCGAGTCGATAATTCGGATAGTCGAAAAATCGGTGGTACCGGTCTCGGTCTTGCGATTTGTCAGGAAATTGTTCGTTCGCACGAAGGGATGATTCATGTCGAATCAACAGAAGGTGTCGGTTCGGCATTCATCGTCGAACTACCGATCGTCCAGTCCGTCGTACCGGTCACGGAACCGGTGGAGGATTGTTAATGTCAAAAACGTTCTTTGATTGAAAAATCAAAGAACGTTTTTTGTTGGTTTCATCTGCAAAACGGGAATTAACTACTATCAAACAGAAAGGAAGTGAGGAGATGCGGCGAAGCAGATGGCCTTGTTAAGTCCGACGATCACTCATTCTTTGGATCCTGATCGAAGCCAGTAGTTCGTTCATTCCAGCGTATGTGATTGAGCGCTTTTACTGGGAAGACCGGGGAATGAGTATTGCCGACGTTGTCATCGCAGAGATTGTCTTTGCTTGGGTCATGCTGATTGGTGAGGTTCCGTTTGGTTTGTTATCCGACCGGTGGGGGAGAAAGCCGTTCATTCTGGTTGGTTTCGTATGCGAGTGGTTGTCATTCACTGTGTTGCTTGAAGCCTACTCACTATCTGCCTTCCTCTTGGCGATGATCCTTGCCGGGATCGGTGGCGCAGCACTTAGTGGAGCGCTTGAAGCCCACGTCTATGAAACATTGCGAATGCATAGGATAGAGGAGCGATTCGAGACGGTCTGGCGAAAGATCTCGATTGGTGGTTTGTTAACGTCCGGACTCGCAGCACTCGTCGGGAGTTACGCCGCACAATCGGTAGACTTGATCTGGCACTATTACGTGTCCTGGTGGGTTTTGCTCGGAACAATACTCCTGACGTTTTTCTTAAAGGAAGCATCGCGAGAACAAGACGGAGAGACGAGTTCGTTGAAGACGTTGCTAAACGGTTTTTCGTTTCGACGCGTCTACGTCCGAATTCTTTGTCTTGTCTTGTTATACGGGGCGACGATTGATTTCGTCGATGAGTTTTGGCAACTCTATCTACGGGATCAAACGATACCGATGATCTATATGGGTCTCGTTTTCGTGTTATTCCAAATCATGCAGGCGATCGGTGCGTCCTTATCTCGTTTCCGGTCACCTGTCGGATGGGCGATAATCTATATCGTGTGTCTTGCGGGATTGTCGGTTGCCTCCCCGCTTGTCAGTATCGGGTTACTCGGCATGCTGTACTTGTGCTACGGCTGGGCTGAGCCGTATGTGACGACAGTTATTCAAAAAGTAGCGCCAGAAAGCGGACGTGCGACGTTTGCGTCGCTGATTTCGGTCATCGAACGCATATCCGTACTTGGGACCGGCATACTATTCGTTTTCGTCGAACGTGTCTTTTCGCTTCAGATGACCTATGCCGCGCTCAGTCTCGTCTCACTTATGTTGCTTCTATTGTATGGTGTGACGCGAACGCGTCAGAACTGAATCAAAAAAAGGACAAAGGTGCATTGACCTTTGTCCTTTTGACTGTCATTTATTACGACACGTGTCGTTGTTCTGTAGAGGAACGTGCTAATACTTGGCGAGCTGGTTGCCACATCAACAAGGAGAGGACGCCTGCAAGCGCATAGACGAGCTCGATCGCAAACAGATCGGCAAGCCATCCGAACAATAGACTACCGAGACAGAAGCAGAGTGCATAAACGGTTTGTTGCACGCTGTAGACATATGGTAATCGCTCGAGTGGTGTCGTCGTTTGCAACAACGTATTCAGCTCAATTGCTCGGACTTGACTCGCAAAGCCTTGGAACAGACAAGCGATCACGGCAAGTGTGACGATTGGAGCGAAGGCAAACAAGAAGGTCGCCCCAATCGAAAAGCCGATACTACGATAAAGCAACGAACGTGTTCTGCGTCGACGTAACATCATGTAACTACCGGCAATCATGCTCAGCAGATAGAAGGCATTTAGAATGCCCCACCAGCGTTCCGATAGCTGGAAATGTGTGTCGATGTAGACAAGGAACAGAGCAGAAATCCACGCCGTACTGACGAACGCATCGATTCCGACGAGGACCGTGTTGGCTTTCGCGAAAGGATGCGTTCGCGTATAGCGAATACTTGACCGGAAGGAGACGTCTTCCCCTTCCATCGAAGGGTCAGGTAGAGAGCGGACGCTTCGGTAGAACAGATAGCTGATGAGACTCGCACCTAAAAAGAGACCAGCCGAGACGGACAAGACGGAAAGAGGCGATAACCAGCTGACCAAGATGGCACCGAGCGGCCACATGATGAGCTGAATCACTTGATTCGAACCTTGTACGAGACTGTTAGCTTTTTGGACATCCTGACACAGTCGAGGGATGAAGGCACTTTCGATCGGACGAGCAAATCCGTCGAAGAAAGCGATACACCCAACGAGTGCGAGGATAAGTGGCAGTGGTAAATCAAATCCCCAGATGACGCCTAATAGAATCGTCTTGAGGAGTTGACTGCCGAACAACAAGGAGGCATGGGGAACACGTTGAGCGACTTGGGCGAATAAGAAGCCGCTTCCCGTCATGCCTGCTGTAACGAGAACGGGAAACAGGGCAGCGAGACTCGCTTGCCCTGTCGTTTGATAGATCATCGCGATCAGGGAGACGATATAGAGCGCATCTCCCGCATTCGCAATCCATTGACTGACCAATAAAAGCGTAAACCGGTTCATTCTGAATGACCTCCATATCGTACGTATTTAGTTAGGAGTGAGAATTCAGAATGACTTACATTGGACGCCCTCATTTCATGTTTTTTTTCTAGTGTAAGAGGAAAAAAATGGATTGTCAATCAGAATCGTGACGGGAGTTCCGGGCAACGAGTGTAAAAGGGTCGACCATCGATGTCGCGGCGGCTTCGTCTTGAGCACGAGATACCGATAGCTTGATTGGTTTTAGTTGCTGGCGGAAGCGGAAAGCCCGTTCGAGTCGACTCATGAATAGATTGCTGAAAAAGACAACCAGTGCTAGTCCAATCAATGGAACGAGGAACATATGATTGAGCCACGACGTCGCTGAAAACTGGTTGAAATAATAACCGAACATCGAGGACCACTCAAAAATCGTTGGGGCAGTTCCGACATGTAAATTAACCGTGCCAGCGAAAAAGATTTTGAAAAGTGATAAATGCACTAATAACATCAACGTTTGAATGAACTGTTGCATAAAGACGATTGTCAACGTCGGAATAAGGTGTGGCCAAATATGGTGTCTGAAACGATGCCATGGACTGCCACCGAGCGTCTGAGCGACAATCATGAATTCTTGACTAAGCAACTGACGGGTCTCAGCAATCAGATAAAGCGATAAAGAGGGGAGACCAAGCAAAATCAAGACGATCAATTCAAACGATACACGATCAAAAAGTGGTGGGATAGCAGTCGAATCAAAGAACGTAAGTGATGGAAGCAAAATGAGCAACGCGACAAGCGAGAGCGGTAAAACTAAAAATCCATCAAGAATAAGTTTTAAGTATCGATTGACGCGAGCACTTCTAAATGCTAGCGGAATCGCAATCACTAGCGAAAGAAACATTCGACCGAGCGCAACAATCATACAAATACCGGCTGTCCATTTAAATCCTTCAATCATCAATTGAAAGAGGTCATATCCAGAGCGGTCTGTACCGAGCCATTGATCACTTGAAGGTTCTAAAGGAGAAGTTGCAATGAATGTGCCATCTTCATCATAACGATTCGATATTTGATCGACTTGACCATCACGGAAGATCGTATTTCCAAAACTAAGCAGCAGTAAACCAGCGAGTAAAACTAAACATAGCCAGAAGATAGGATCTCGCATCAAAGTACGACGCATCAAATGCCCCCTTTCCAGGCGTTCGGAATTAGCCATTCTGCCAGTAAATCAATGATAAAGATCGGCAGATAGATTAAGAACAAGATGACCATCAAAATCGGCATTTGTCCATTATAAAAGACGAACCGGAACATACCTTGGACTTCGAATGTGTATTCAATGATTACGAGACTCGATAAGACCGTAATGATATTCGCTCGGAAAAAAAGATAAAACCGATAGATCATTGTCGGAATCAAGTGTTTCCAGAAAAGAGCGGCAGGACGAATGCCTTTAGCCCGTGCGAGTTCAAGGAAAGGAGCAGCTTCCTGTTCGAGTACTTGCGTCGTCAACCATTTGATGAAGAAGAATAGTGTTGTCAATGTTAGGGTAAGAATCGGTAAAAAACGAATGTACTCAGCATAGGATCCCGCAATTTCGATTTTGTCATACCCGGTCGTTTTAAACAGATAAAGGACAAGGAATTGTGAAAGAATGATCCAGAACAGATCCGGAACCATCTCAAGCGTCCGCGTTGTCTGTTTCAGCATCATGCGTGTTTTGCGACCACTCCGATAAAACAAATAAGCATAAAAAATCGCACACACAGCGGAGACCAGCATAGCTGTCGTAAAGATGATCAACGTCTCTTTAATAAATGGACTGATGGTAGGAAGCAACAAGAATTCCTTTTGAGCGGTTACGTTGAAATAGGTAATTTCATCAAGTTTCGTTAATTGAGCAAATTGCTGTTTCAGACCTTCCCAGTAGCTTGCTGGGTTAAATTTCATTTGCGCGACGAGCGCCGGAAGGGCGCTGATCGCAATCAAGACAAAAAAAGCTACGATGAGTTGAATCGATTTTCGGGCGATAAAAACCATGAGGTGAAAAACTCCTTTCTTTGGATCCTCAGCCGATGGCGAGGATCCGGTCATTCCCAATCTGGATCAACTGACTATTCATATGTTTTCGGCGAAGCACATAACGTTCGAACTGTTGCGTCGCGATGAATGAATCACGCGTCGAGACCGTCGAGAGCGTCATCAGGACATGTTTTAATTGTGGTTGTCCTTCTTGCAACGAGATATGCGTCATTCGGTTCGCTCCGTCGAGTCGATTCAAGAACAGTTCGATCTTACAGCCCTCCTTGATTAATTCACTGATCAGGAACGCCGCTTGTTCAATGAACGTCTCGAATTGTTGATGGAGTCCATAACCGCTCGGAGCCGATAAGTTCAAGGAAATCGTAAACGTATCCTGATTGCTCGTTTCGAACACTTTCGCCTGCAGGCGACCGGTCTTTGCTGTCGCATACCAGTCGATTTCTTTAGACGGTTCTGCCGTGTAAGGTTTTGCACCGAGCTGAACGAGTTTGTTCTTGAGCGGTGAGTAGCGGTCCGGTCGATCACCGATCCGTAAACGCTGTAAAAGAAGTGGCGTTGCTTGAGCCGTCAAGGATGGTAAGACCGTAAACGACGGATACGTATCGAACGTAAAGAGATAGACGCCCATCTTCCAAGGCAGGCGAATCGTCAAAATGATCTCATCGAACTCGGCTGGTCCGCGGCGAACCGTCTGAATCGGGATCGTTACTGCGTCTTCAGAGTCAATCACTGCATGAAATGTTGCCGGGTGTAGCGGGTCCATCTCTGGGAAGATGACCCCACCATCCGTGTGCAAACGAAGTGTCGCTTCGAGTCCGAGCTGACTCAAGGATTCGACCCCGAAGACTTGCAAGTGGAGTGATGTCTGTTCTTGATTGAACATCAATGATTCATAATGTTTCCATTCGATTGCCACGTCCCGTCGGAGCTGCTTTTCTGTTCGACCGACGACAAAATGAATTGTCGCCAAAGCTGCGAACAGGAAACCGAGGACGGAAAGACGCGGAATGAAGAGGAAGATGAACGTCATCGTGACGTACAGTGGAAAAAGTCGACGTTCAAGCCAAAACGGGACGGACCGTTCAATCTGCATGATTTGTCACCCCATCTCGACCGGAACTGGTACGTCGTCCAGAATATGTGTCAAGACAGCCGCTTTCGTCGTCTTGATTCCACCTTCAAGTGTCAGCGTCAAACGGTGGGATAGGACATGTTTTGCGAGATATTTAATATCTTCCGGAATGATGAAATCGCGCTGATTCAAGAAAGCAAAGCTTTGCGAAGCGCGAAGCAACGCAATCGCTCCTCGCGGACTGACGCCGACTTCAATGAGTTCATGATTTCGTGTCGCTTGAACGATGTGTAATAGATAGTCGAGCACGTCTTGCGATGCATGGACGCGGCGTGCCTCTTCCTGCCAGGAAATCAAGTCGCCACCTGACGCGATGCCGACGGCTGATCGACGGACGTTCGTCAGAATCTCAGATAATAAGCGACGTTCGTTCTCGAAATCCGGGTAACCGACTTCGATCGCGACCATGAACCGGTCGAGTTGTGCGTCCGGTAGCGGGAACGTTCCGGCAGATTCGATCGGATTTTGTGTCGCGATGACGAAGAACGGGGCTGGCATCTGATACGTCGTGCCACCAATCGAGACCTGGCGTTCCTCCATCGCTTCGAGCAAGGCCGATTGTGTCCGTGGAACAGCGCGGTTGATCTCATCGATCAAGACGACGTTCGCAAACAATGGACCGCGTTTATTCTCGAACTCCTGTGTCTTTAAGTTGAAGAAGTCCGACCCGATGACGTCTGACGGGAGAAGGTCCGCCGTGAACTGGATCCGCGAGAAGGCACTCTCAAAGCTCTGAGCGAGCGCCTTCGCGAGCATCGTTTTCCCTGTTCCCGGTACATCTTCTAATAGAATATGCCCTTCTGCGATGAGTGCCGTCAGACAGAGATCGATGACGTCCGGTTTACCGAGATAGATCGAATTGAGTTGGTCTTTTAATTGTTGTAGTTTCATAGGAAATCCCTCCAAGGTTAAATGGTTGAGTAGCGTGCTAGTTGTTGTTCAAAGCGTAGAATTTCATCGTCCGTGACGATCGTTTCTGACACGTCGCCATAGCGGATATTCCGATACAGCTGAAAATCGACAGGGACCTCGATCCGACGCAACCAGTCTTCAAGCGTTTCGTTCGGACGACGTTGCTGACTGCGCGGTAAGTGTTGCTCAAAGCGGATGACGAGATCCCGGACACGTGAAGACGAATACGATGCATACAGATAAGGCGATTTTCTTAAAGAAGCAGGACGAAAGATCGACTGAGTAAATGGAACGTCATCCGTTACTTCTCCTATAGACCTGCGCCGTTTTTTCACGCGACGCGACTGAACGAGTTTCCAGACCATGAAACTAAACAAGCTGATTAAAATGACATATTGTAGATAAGAAAGAGGGGAGACAGACGCATCCGCTTTAAGGGATTTCCAAAGTTCCTTTGGACCAGGTATTCGTGCGATTGGACTAAATGGCATCTTGTCTCTTGTTTTAACATGAGAGTGACCAGGATCAGTTTTACGATCAATGTCTCCATCTACGTATCGCCAGTCTGATGGATTTTTAACAGGACCCGGCATGATGTAATGCGTATAGACGTACGTCGTGATGGTTTGAAACAAAAACAGACCGATTAGAATGACACCTAGCGACATGATGAAGCGTTGCCGTAACACAAGCGATCCTCCTTCCTGTATTTAAGGAAAAAATATCCATATGTACTTAGGAAGATTTTAGCATACACGCTTAACAAATAAAAACAATTTTCTGAAAATAAAGACGATGTGAGACGATTCATTTTCAAGTGGTGAGGGTATGATGGAATCAGTGGTTCTTGAAAGAGAAAGGGTGTTTTGTATGAAATTGATTATTTTTGGAGCGACGGGTCAAACGGGGCAAGAACTGGTCAAGCAAGCGATTGATCACGGGCATGAGGTCACGGCGTTCGTCCGCAGTCCGGAAAAGCTGACACTACGTGATGAACGGTTACACGTCGTTAAGGGTGACGTGCTCGATCAAGAAGCGGTGACGGCTGCTGTTTCCGGGCAAGAGGCTGTCCTGACGGCTCTTGGCACAGAGAGTCTTGCATACAGCGGCTTTTTAGAACGGAGTCTCGTCCGGATCGTGACAGCGATGAAAAAACAGGGGGTAGACCGGATCGGTTATGTCGCGTCTGCCGGTGTTGATGATGAATTACCGGGTGTACAAGGGATGCTCGCTCAGCGGATTCTGAAAAATCCACTGAAGGATCACCGCCAAGCGATCGCGCTTTTGCAACAAGCAGATTTGAACTATACGGTAGCCCGACCACTCCGTTTACTGAACGGTCCGTTAACAGGACTTTATCGTCAAGCGGATACAGGTGTACCGGAAGATGCGAAACAGATTAATCGCGCAGATGTGGCGCATTTCCTCTTACAAGCGATTGAAACAGAAGATCATATCAAATCGAGTGTCGGTTTAGCTGAATGAAGAAGAAAGGTCTCTCCCGTCATACGGAAGAGCCCTTTTTGAATGCTTATTGTTGACGATAGACGGAGACCGAACCACCGTTGACGAAGAATTGACCGTAGCCATCTTGGTTGATCGTAACTGATGCCGTGTTGTTTCCAGTGATGTCTGTCCAGACTTCTCCTTTGTTCTGAAGACCGACATACATCCATTTGCTACCGCCAGGACCGTCCGACAGGATCGTCGCAAGACCAGATTTCGCACGGTCCGAGACACCTTCACGTGTCCAACCGATGACGTCTTGGTTATCGAGGTAATCGTTTTGTTTCCCAAACGCGAAGTCTTTCCGTGCTTTGAGCAATGGATCAATCTTCGAAGCAAGTGCTGGAATCTCGCGATTCGACGTGCCTTTTGTGCCATAGTAGTCACCATAGAAGACCGACGGATATCCTTGTTCCCGTGTCAGGATCATCGCGTAAGCAAGTGGTTTGAACCATGACTGAACCGTTGATTCAAGTGATTGCCCGGGTTGTGAATCATGGTTTTCAACGAGTGTGACAGCTTGAACTGGATTACTCTTAACGAGAGTACCGTCAAAGATTGTTCGCATGTCGTAGTACCCGCCGCCTTTACTTGCTTGCTCGAATTTATAATGAAGCGGCGCATCAAAGACGGATTGTTGATAATTCGTCCGGCTTAAGTAGTTTTGCAACGTGCCGAGATCGTTCTGCCAATACTCTGCGACTGTGAACAATGGTTTGCCCGTCGTTTGACGAACGTTCGCAAGCCAGTCTGCTAAGTAACCATGTTTGATATGCTTGACGGCATCGAGACGGAATCCATCAAGACCCAGTTCGTTGACGTACCACTTGCCCCAGTTCTTCATTTCTTGTTGGACTTCTGGATGATCAAAGTCGAGATCGGCATACATCAAGTAATCATAGTTGCCGTTTTCACCTGAAACATCTGTATCCCACGCTTTTCCGGTACCGCGGAACTTATAGATGGCACTCTTAGAACGCGATTGATCCCAGTCCGTGCCGTCGAAGTGGTACCATTTCCACTTGAAGTTCGAGTAGAGGTTATTTCGCGCTGCAAAATTGAAGCCCGTCCATGCCTGGATTTGATAATCGCCAGAGACTTCCTGATTACGGTTACCCGGATTGACTTCGACTGCCGTGACGGCTTCCGTGAAATCGGCGCCACCTTTATGGTTCATGACGACATCGCCATAGACATCGATTCCGGCGGTATGCAATTGTCCGATCGCCGTTTTTAATTGCGCCTTTGTGCCGTATTTCGTACGGACCGTTCCTTTTTGGTTGAACTCACCTAAATCGTACAAATCGTAGGCGCCGTACCCGACATCATTTTGCGAAGTCCCTTTGTAGGCAGGCGGAATCCAAACCGATGTGATTCCGAGCTGATCGAGCTTTGTTGCGTCACTCCCGAGACGGTTCCAGTGGTTACCGTCATTTGGCACATACCATTCGAAATACTGCATCATCGTTCCGTTGTCTGCCGTTGCGCCGACTGCAATCGGTTGCGCAAGTGGCGCTAAAAAAGCAGCGGATGCGACGGTTGCTAAAATCCATCTTTTTTGTTTCACGTAAAGACCTCCTTATGATTTGTGAAAGCGCTTGCATTATTTATTATAGGGAAGCTTCAGACAGGAGGAATATCGTCCCGGATTCTTATTTGTCAGTCTCTTTTGTTCGTGACTTTTGACCCTAGAATATTTCTCCTGAAGAACTATTTTGATGGGATTGACGTCATAAATGAAAAAAATCAGGACCATCTAACCGTTGCCTTTCGATGGATATTCTGAATGACGAATCACCTTTAAAAAAGCAGGTCTATCGTCCATCTTCCACCAGGAATGGATTCGGTGTGAAAATGAGCGTGTAACACCAGCTCTCATACATACCAATCAAGGGGGAACACACATGAACTGGAAGTCAAAGGTCACAGGTGCGCTTGCCGCAACACTTGCACTCGGGTCAATCGTCTTTACACCGGTCACAGCAAAAACAGTTGATCCAAAACAAGTTTCAGCAGGTCCGCAAATGGTCACATCACAATCGACGATCGATGCGTACTATTTACCAGCAGCGGGGAAGACAGGGGCAGCGTTGAAGGCATCGCTGCACGATATCATCGATAATCATACACAAGTGTCATACGACACGGTATGGACAGCACTGAAAGAAACGGATCAAGATCCAAACAATGCGAATAACGTCATCGAGTTATACACGGGGAAATCGATTTCAAAGAGCAGTAATGGTGGGAATGTCGGTCAGTGGAACCGGGAGCACGTCTGGGCAAAGTCGCACGGTGACTTTGGTACGACGAACGGTCCTGGAACAGACTTGCATCACTTGCGTCCGGAAGATGTCGTCGTCAATAGTGCACGGGGCAATCTTGACTTCGATAATGGCGGTACGAAGTACAGTGGATGCGATTGCTACCGCGATGGTGATTCGTGGGAACCACCGAACCGTGTCAAAGGTGACATCGCGCGGATGATCTTCTACATGGCGGTTCGTTATGAAGGTGGCGGAGAAATCGATCTCGAAGCCTCAGAAAACGTCAATAATGGTACGAACCCGTTACACGGCAAATTGTCGACGCTGAAAGCATGGAACAAGCTTGACCCAGTCGATAGCTTCGAGATGCGTCGTAACGATGTCATCTTCGAAAAGTGGCAAAAAAACCGGAATCCATTCATTGATCATCCGGAATACGTAACATCAATTTGGGGAAATTGATGACGAGTCAATAAATAGGAGAGGGGCTGACTCAACAGTTAGTCTCTACAAAGACAGGGGTGGCAGAATGATGATCTGCCACCCCTGTCTTATAACAAAAAGAATGACGCGTTTCACGCAACTCCTACAGGAAAAAGCGCATCTTTGCGCTGTCAGAGACAAACAAGCCAGCTTTCCTGCTTGAATGAAGCAGGAAAGCTGGCTTGTGTCTCGCCTGAGGAAAGGGCGTGAAAAGACGCGTCATTCTTTTTCGAGTCAGCCTCTTTTCATTAAGTCCAAACCTGTTGTGCTGAAACTTTTTAGAAAACCATTCGTATTGCCTACCGTAAGCCATTTTTTAGTAGAGAGGTCGTACGGTATGATCAAACGCACGTTTAACAAACGAAACATCAAATGGATGGTTGGTGGGGGGCTCGTCGCTTGTGTCGCCTTCTGGTACAGTGTCGGTATTTTCGTCAACAAAGGGGAGCGCCCCCTCGCTGATGGGACGTCACCGTATGTCATCGTTCTCGGAGCGGGTGTCAAAGGAGAAAAACCGTCGCAAATCCTACATAACCGAATTCAGGCGGCTGCGACATATGGGAAACAACATCCGAATGTCCGCTTCATCTTAAGTGGTGGACAAGGTCCGGATGAGGATATCTCGGAAGCAGAAGCAATGCGACGTGGAATGGTAGCGTCTGGTATTAATGAAGAGCGATTGATCCTTGAATCCAACTCGACATCGACGACAGAAAATCTACAATTTTCAAAAGCGTTGTTGCCAAATGATGTTAATCAAGTTTCGATCGTCACGTCGGATTTCCATTTGTATCGAGCTCGAAAAGAAGCACAACAACTTGGTTTACAGACGGACGCAATTCCGGCTGCGACACCTCTTTCAGGAGTTCTTCGATTCGGTATGCGCGAACGTGTGGCGATTCTCGTTCAATTTCTACGTTAAAAAACCCCGACGTATTTGACGCGTCGGGGTAACTTAAGAAGTATATCGGATTAGATACCTTCGCCTTTATGTTTTTCCTCAGATTGTTGAGAGTTGTTTGCTGGTTTGTCGGAAGCATCATGCTCAGCTGGTGGTTCTTCTTTGCCGAGTGCGACATCTTTCGCTTCGACGACTTTACTGCTGATGGCATTTAAGTCGCCTTTTGTCTCATTGACGGTGTCTTTTACTGTCGAAGCATCTGATTTGACCGTTTCTAGTTCTGTGTTCACTTTGTCATAGACATTTTGAACGTCAGACGCCACTTCTTGAATGATGCTTGAAGCACTCTTCACTTGATTGATGACTTGTGACGCTTTGCCTGACGGATCTTCCTTAATAGAAGACGCGAGCGTCGAAACAGAATCCTTCGCACCACGTAAGCTTTGTTTCGTGTTCTGACGGGACGAAGAACTAAGTAGCGTCAATAGACCGCCGACAAGGGCACCGAGCAACATCCCTGTGACGAGGTTGACTTGACGACCTGATGATTCTTCCTGATCAAATTGACGATTCGGATGTTCTGCGTGTGTTGCGTGTGGATCATGTTGAAGCTTCGGTTCCATGATGAACACTCCCTTGAGATAATATTTAACCATGATATGGATATACCCTTGTGACCGAATCAAAAACATCTAAAAAAAACATGTATTTGAAATGAACTAAAAAAGACCATCGTGATATGATGGTCTAAGAGGTTCATTTGTTGGATGAATCATCATCATTTTCGTGACGAAGTTTTCGGTTGATTTCATCATAATCGATTTCGATATCATCTTTGTTGCCTTTGTAGCCATATCCTTTCGAAATGACGATGATCGAGGCGACCAAGACGAATACGATGATGAGAATGGAGACGACATATAACCACATAGTCCACTCCTCCTTTCGTTCACTTTCTAGTATGACGGAAAATGCAGCTTCCGTCTAAACGAAATTGTAGGTTGTGTGCTAAACTAATTTCAGATAAATATGTTAAACGGAACGAGGTGACGGCGGATGAGTATTTTGGTCGTAGATGATGAGTTAACCAATTTAATGCTCTTAGAGCGCTTGTTAGAAAATGAAGGCTATGACGTCGTCAAAGCGATGAGCGGGGAAGAAGCCATTGAATTGATGGAAGATCCGTTATTCATCGAACAGTTGGACGTTGTTCTCCTCGACGTCGAAATGCCAGGGATCAGCGGAATTGAGGCAACACGTTTGATTCGAAAACGGTTTGGTCTCGATGAACTGCCGATCCTGATCGTTTCGGGACGATCCAACGAAGAAGACATCGTTGATGGACTGAATGCAGGAGCATCGGATTATACGACGAAACCGATCCGTAAAACGGAATTGCTCGCGCGAGTTCGTAACGCGATTGGTCTGAAGCAAGCAATCGATGCGCGAAAACGATATGAAAAAGTATTACAGGAAGACTTTGATTTGGCGCAAAAACTGCAACAGAGTGTGCTCAGTGCGAATATCGAAGACGATGAGATCCGCATCATGGCGACGTATATCCCTTCTAAGAAATTAGCAGGAGATATGTACGCCTGGTACCGCATCTCTCAAAATAAATACGGCATCATCCTGTTTGACGTCATGGGACACGGTGTCTCTTCTGCGCTGATCACGATGGGAATGAGTTCGATTTTGTTCGAACTCGTGCACCGGATTGGTGATCCAGCACAAGTACTTGAAGAATTGAATCAGCAGATGAGTCGTTTGTTCCCGGGAGACGAGACAGAAATCTATTTCACTGCCGTTTACCTCTACATCGACCTAGATGAGATGAAGCTCAGCTATGCGAACGCAGGGCACCCACCTGGTTTGTTACGCATGAATGATCAAATCATTCCGCTTGAGAATACGGGACTTCCTGTCGGTATGTTCGAAGACTCGACGTATTCGAGTAAGTCGATTGACATTGTCTCACCCGGATGTGTGTACTTGTATACGGATGGGTTCATGGAACTCTACAGTAAAGGCATTGATGAAGGGATCCACGCGATCCAGAACCTGATTGAACAACAAGGACCGAACATTCATCAGTTGATTCAACCGGATCAGAGCGATGAAGCGGACGATCTTTGTCTTGTGACGGTCGAGATCAACTAGTATTTAAACGAAAAGACTCCGCGACGGAAACACCGTCGCGGAGTCTTTTTTGAGCCATACAAGCTCTGAACTTACTTGAACTAGAAGAACCTTCTCCGCCATAAAATGAACGCAGCAAGACCAGAGAAGAAAATCATCATACCGAAGACGATCCAGAAACCGATGACTTCTCCTTCCCAGGGTACGTGGACGTTCATCCCGAACATCCCGGAAATCATCGTCGGGATCGAGATGACGATCGTAATCGAGGCAAGGAACTTCATGACGAAGTTGACATTGTTCGAGATGACGGAACCGAATGTATCCATCGTCGAACTGATAATATCCTTATAGATTTGAGCCATTTCCATCGCTTGTCGGTGTTCGACGAAGACGTCTTCAAGTAAATCTTCATCGTCTTCATGTTTCTCAAGACTCGGTGTCTTGATGATTCGGTCGAGTACACCATCGTTTGATTTTAAGGAAGTCATGAAATAGACCAATGATTTCTGAAGGTTCATCAATTGGAAGATTTCTTGATTTCGCATCGAACGTTGTAACTCTTCCTCAAGTTCGTCCATGCGACGGTCGATTTGACGCAAGAAACGTAAATACGAGGAACTGACTTTGTAGAGAATCTGGAATACGAATCGCGATCGATAATTCGTCCGGAAGCCACGCAATTTACCACTCGAGAATAAGGTCAGCACATCGAGTTGTTGCGAACAAACGGTGATGAAATGACGGGATGTCACGATGATACCGAGTGGAATCGTATTATAACGGCGTCCTGATGATTCTTCTTCGATGTAGGGAACGTCGACGATCATCAGCAGGCCTTCTTCATCTTTTTCAAAACGTGGTTTTTCTTCCACGTCCAAAGGGTCATAAATGAAATCCTCTGGAATTTTCGTAGCAGCGATGACTTGGTCGGCTTCGTCCTTTGTCGGATTGACAAGATGGATCCAGGAACCTTTCGTGAACTCCTGTATCTCGTTGACTGCCCCGGTGACATCGCTTCGATAAATCGTCAACATATTGTCTATCCCTCCTGCTCTTCACTGTCTCATTATAGAAATAGATACGACGGCGTGTAAATGATTCTCCGATTTTTTTTTGTGAAGATTAGTGATAAGATGAAAACAGAGGAGGGGAAGACATGCCTTTTTTTAATGCTAAGAAGCTCGAAGAACTTCAATCGATCGCAGGTGGAGACCATGCGTTCCTTCAAAAAATCGGAGAAACGTATATCGCGCAGTTCGATCGAAAGTTTCCTGAACTAAAAGATGCCGTCGCCAAGCAAGATGCTGAGCAAACTGAAAAGCTCGCTCACTTGCTAAAAGGTGCTTCCTATTCCGTTGCCGCTGATGATTTAGCTGATGATTTCGAACTGCTTGAAAAAGAAGCAGAATCTGGTTCAATGACCGGAACACAAGAAATCGTCGATCGGATTGAGCAATGCATGGTGGAATTCCGTGTCGTCTGGCTCGATGTCTTTACTGGAAAAAATCTTGACGCGCTGCGTTGAGCAATCGAATAGATCAAAAAAGCCGACATGCTGTCGGCTTTTTTTCTTATAAGACGTATGAATCGACCGTTTCGATCAAACGACCGATTTCCGGTTTCGTGATTTGTGCATTGACACCAACCGACTCACCTTTATGGCGTAAATCGTCGGAAATCAAGGAAGAGAAGACGATGATTGGCAATTCCGCATAACGATCATCTTCACGGAGTCGTTTCGTCAAGTGTAGTCCATCCATCTTCGGCATCTCGATATCGGTGATTAGGAGATCACAGTTACTTCCTTGTTCGAAAGCATCGAATGCTTCTTTTCCATTGATGAACCATTTTAGTCCATGATAGCCGGCTTCCTCGAGTGTTTCGATGATCAACGTCCGGAGCATTTCCGAGTCTTCGGCGATCCAGATGACTTTGTCGGACCGGTCACGGGACTGGACGCGACGTCCTTCTTCGCGGGCGAAGATATCCTTGCGTGAGAGCTCGAGTGCGATTTTTTCGTAATCGAGCAAGATGATCATCTTGTCACCCGTTTTGACGACACCGTTCGTCAATCCTTCGATTCCACGAGCAAGTTCGTTTGGTGTATCAATTTGCTCCCACGAGATGCGACGGATTTCTGTTACAGAGTCCACGCGCAGGACACTCTTTTCTCCGTTAAATTCACAGATGATTAGTCGATCCTCGGTTGCTTCGTCATGGGGGACGCCGATGACCGTCGGCAAATCGATCACTGTCATGACCTCACCGCGGAGCTCGATCAATCCTTTGACAGCATCCGGTGTACCCGGGAGTGGTGTCATCGGGAGCGGAACGATGATTTCCCGGACTTTCATGACGTTGATTCCGAACGTATACGGACCGCAATGGAAGATGACGATCTCGAGTTCGTTCGTGCCGGCTTCTAATAAAATATCGTGCTGATTGTACATATGATTGTGCCCCTTTCCATTACCTTCACTTCACTTCTGACTAGTTATCGGCATGCTACGCTAAAAATTCTAGTTCTGAATTGACAAAAAAAGTGTTGTAATCGCTTTCATAATATGTTAAGCAAAAAGTTTGGCATTTGTCTGACCAATTGATTACAATAAGCTATGCAGCCACACACTGAAATGAGAGAGATAAAAATAAATGGAGGTAGAGTGGAATGACTACAGCAACAACCTACACATTTTTACTAGATGGACAATGGCATGAAAGTGAATCAAAAGAGACGATTGAAATCTCTTCACCATATAAAGAGGATCTTGTCGGTCGTGTTCAAGCGATGACGAAACCAGAAGTCGATCGTGCCATCGCTTCAGCGAAAACGGCACAAGCAGAATGGGCAAAGCAACCGGCAAACAAACGGGCTGAATTGCTTCATGCGTGGGCAACGGAACTCGAGAAACGTGCCGACGAAATCGGTGAAGTCATCATGCGCGAAGTCGGTAAAGGACGTGCGGATGGCGTCAAAGAAGTCAAACGGACAGCTGAAATCATTCGCTACACAGCGGAAGAAGGTCTTCGTTTTGACGGTCAGATGATGCAAGGGGATTCGTTCCCTGGCGGTAGCGCGAAAAAAATCGCAGTTATCAAAAAAGCACCGCTCGGCGTCGTGCTTGCGATTTCACCATTCAACTACCCAGTCAACTTGGCAGCAGCAAAACTTGCACCTGCACTCATGACAGGGAACGCTGTTGTCTTCAAACCAGCAACACAAGGTTCGATCAGCGGTATCTTGATGGTCGAGGCACTCGTCGCAGCAGGTCTTCCAGCTGGACTCGTCAACATCGTCACAGGTCGTGGATCGGTCATCGGTGATTACTTGACAGCTCACCCAGGAATCAACATGATTACATTCACTGGTGGTACAGGAACAGGGCAACATTTGTCTCGTCAATCGGCAATGATTCCACTCGTCCTCGAACTTGGCGGAAAAGACCCAGCACTCGTCCTTGAAGATGCAAACCTGTCACTTGCGGCAGACCATATCATCAGTGGTGCGTTCTCTTACTCAGGTCAACGTTGTACAGCAATCAAACGCGTCTTCGTTCTTGATCACCAAGCGGATGCACTCATTGAAGAACTTAAAACGCGAATCGCGAAATTGACAGTCGGTTCACCTGAACAAGACAGTGTCGTCGTACCACTCATCGATACGAAATCAGCGGATTTCGTCGAAGGCTTGATCACGGATGCAACTGACAAAGGTGCAACGCTCGTCAATGGTGGTGGACGTACGGCAAACTTGATTGAACCAACGCTTCTTGACAATGTGACACGCGACATGCGCGTTGCTTGGGAAGAGCCGTTCGGACCAGTTCTCCCAATCATCCGTGTTAACTCGGTTGACGAGATGATCGCGTACTCGAACGAATCAGAGTATGGTCTTCAAGCAAGTGTCTTCACAGAGAATATCGATGCAGCGTTTGCGGTAGCAGATGCGCTTGAAACTGGTTCTGTTCAAATCAATGGCCGGACGGAACGTGGTCCTGACCACTTCCCATTCATCGGTGTGAAATCATCGGGTCTCGGCGTACAAGGTGTCGGACGAAGCCTCGCTTCGATGACGCGTGATAAATTAACAGTTCTTAACTTAAAATAAGTTGTTAACCGACCTTTCAATCTGCGGAAAGGTCGGTTTTTTGTGCATCCGTTTTTGAAGCGCTAACGTATGCTAAACAACAAATGTCATCCGTTGACGCACAAAGTTTGGCGCTATAGCTTCATTCTCTCTATAATGAAAGAAAATGGACGAGAGAAAAGAGGCGTGTAGGCATGACTGTATCAGACGAAATCATTTCGATTCCGATTCCGACACCATTTCCGGTAGGAGACGTGAACTGCTACGTATTACGAACAGAAGGGGAGAACATCCTCATTGATTGTGGCCCCGATACACTTGAAGCGTGGCAAGCGATGCAACAAATTTTGGCACGACATGATCTTCAAGTCGAGGATCTCGATCGTGTCATCGTGACACATCACCATGCGGATCACGCTGGGATGGCGCATCGCTTTTCAGAAAAAGGGATTCCGGTTTACGGACATGCGCGGTTACGCCCGTATTTGGAGCAAGATGAGACGTTCTTAAACAATGGAGATGCGTTCTTGCAGCGATTGGCGACATCGTTTGGTGTTCCGTCAGCTATTCAAGAAATGTTACCAAGCTATCAATCTGCCTTGAAATGGCTTGGTAAAGGTCAACTTGATTTCACATTAAAAGAAGGCGACGCAATTACGCCGTCTGGGCGATACCGTGTCATCGAACTACCGGGGCATGCAAGTGACCAAATCGGAATTTTAAGTGACGATGGTGTGTTGTTCGCAGCCGATCATTTGCTCGACCGGGTCGAACCGAACCCGTTGCTCGAACAACCGCAACCAGGAGATGATGCGCTCGTCAAACGACCTGTCCTTGCGTACCTCGACTCCTTAGAAAAACTACAAGGTGAACAAATCCGAATCGCCTATACCGGTCATGGTGCTCCGATTCGGGATGTTGCGGCACTCGTCGAAGAACGGTTGATGCAACGAAAGGCGCGCGGCGATCAACTACTCAAGTATTTTTCTGGAGAGCACACGTTATTCGAATTAGCACAAGTGACGTATGGTAACCGATTAAAAAAATCCTTCCCACTCGTCATGAGTGAAATGAAGGCACGCCTTGATACGCTCGTCGCACGTGGTGCGATCACGGTTGAGAAACGATCAGGTATCCTCTACTATTCGAAAATGGAGGAAGTTTAATGCAACTCATGAACCGGACAATCGTCATCACAGGAGCTTCGAGTGGTCTTGGGGAAGCGCTAGCCCGTACTTTACACAAAGAAGGTGCGAACTTGATTTTAGTCGCACGACGCGAGGAACGATTACAAATATTAGCGTCTGAACTGCAGGCAGACTACCTGATCTACGATTTGGAAGAGGCGCCTGAAATTCTTGCGAATACACTCGCAAATCGTTATGGACGGATCGATATTTTGATTAATAACGCAGGTTTCGGGGAATTCAGCTTCCTAGACGATACCTCGATTGAAACGATCGAGTCGATGCACCGAATCAATGTCTTAAGTCCCGTTCGCTTAACGAAAGCATGTCTGCCATTACTCAAAAAAAATGGCATGATCGTCAATGTTGCAAGTCAGGCGGGCAAGTTGCCGACACCGAAGTCAACGATCTACTGCATGACGAAAGCGGCAATGTTACAGTTTTCGAATGCATTGCGTCTGGAATTACGTCCAAAAGGTATCCATGTCATGACGGTTAATCCCGGACCAATCGCGACGGAATTTTTCGTAAGAGCGGACATTAGCCGAAAGTATGAAAAAAACGTCGCTTCGATCGTCTTATCAAAAGAACAACTTGCACAGACCGTCGTTCGGGCGATGCGGCGCCGCAAGCGAGAAGTCAATGCACCATGGTGGATGGAGCTTTCGGCAAAAGGATACGGCGTTATGCCGCAGCTGATTGAGTGGTTAGGAAAATCAGGTTTCGACAAAAAGTGATGACGGAGGAGAACAACGAATGAAAACAAAAGTAATCAGCTTTCTTGCCTTAAGTACCCTGCTTGCAGGATGTGGGACACCGGATGCAACACCGGAACCGAAAAATGTCTTAGGGACTTCTTATCAGACGATTGAAAAAGAAGCGGAAAAATCAACGGTTCGGATGTACATGTGGGGCGGCGATGACGGCATCAATGCCTACATCGATGAGTACGTAGCACCGCGTTTGAAGAAGGAACACAACATCACCTTAGAACGGGTTCCAATCGAGACGGCGGATATTATTCAAAAACTGCGTGCTGAGAAGCAGGCAGGTAAGGAAAAAGGTGTCATCGATGTCGTCTGGATCAATGGCGATAATTTTTTAAATGCTAAAAAAGATGATTTACTGTATGGCGAAATCACGAAAGTCCTCCCGAACATGAAGTATGTCGATGCTGCCGCGCAAAGTTCAGATAGCGGCACAAAAACAGAAGGTTTGGAAGCCGCGTGGGGGAAAGTCCAATACACGTTGCACTATGACGCAGCCGATGTGAAGTCGCCACCGACCGACTTGAAAGCGTTGAAGTCTTGGCTCAAGGAGAATCCAGGGCGCTTCACTTATCCGGAAGTGACGGACTTTACGGGGAATGCCTTCGTCCGCCATGTCATGTATGGTGTCGAATCGAATGAAACGTTAAAGGATCCAAAAGCAGATTTTAAGAAGACATGGGCTTACTTGAACGAAATCAAGCCATATCTTTGGAAAAAAGGGAAGACGTATCCAAAAACGCTTGCGCAACTTGATCAGTTATACGCAAAAGGAGACGTCGACTTTACGATGGGCTTCAACGAACGACGGGCAGAACAAGAAGTGAAGTCAGGTACGTTCCCGAAACAAACACGTCCAATCGTCTTGAAGGAAGGCTCAATCGCGTCGACACATTTCCTTTCTGTACCGTTCAATGCACCGAACCCGAAAGGTGCACTCGTTGCGATCAACACCTTGTTGTCACCAGAGGCGCAGTTGAAAAAATATGATGCAACTTACTGGGGAGACGGTTCAAGTCTTGATTTATCGACACTTGATACGGCAGAACAAAAACAGTTCGCTGATGTACCGGCTGCACCGTCAACACCGAAACCGAGTGTCTTTGAAGGAAAGGTCCGGACGGAACTCGACCCGTCCATCTTTGAGATGATCCGTAAGGAATGGCCGTCTCGTGTGGCGCGGTAACGCATATCCCGCCGCCATCTTGATGGCAGGCATGGTCTTATATGGGTTATGGGTAAGTGTCTCGATGACTTCACCTGCTGATTACCGCGAGCTACTGACGGATGATGTCTTTTTAGAAAGTCTAGCCGTCAGTAGTTACGTGGCGATTGTCAGTACGGTGCTCGCGCTGATCATTGGTGTAGTGCTCGCTCGGCTCTTGAGCAGAACACGACTAGCCGCGTTACTTGCGATTCCGTTATTCATTCCTCATCTAGGAGCGGCGTATCTCGCCATCCTCTATCTCAGTGATGTGCCTGTCATTGGACCGCACGAAGGGAATTATTTTAGTGTCATCCTGACGTATCTGTATAAAGAAATTCCGTTCGTCTTTTTTTATCTCTTACCGGTGGTTCGGCGTCTTGATCCACGTTATCAAGAGCTCGGTACGATGCTCGGTTTGTCACCGGTGCGCCGTTTTTGGCATGCGCGAGGTGTATTTTTACTTGTACCGATGCTAGAAGCAGCTTTTATCTTACTTGCCTTCATCCTGTTCGCATATGAAATCCCTGCATTACTTGGTGTGACCTATCCGAAATTACTCGGAGTCTATGCGTTCGATTTATATACACAAGGCGATTTATCAGAGCAACCACTCGCTTTTGCGATGAGTGTCGTTTTGACGGGAGGACTTTTCTTCCTCTTGTTGCTCATGACTGGTTTGACACGCCCACTGGCAGCGAAGATTAGTAGGGGGCGGAGCGAATGAAAAAAATTAGTACTACTGTATTCGTCGTGCTCCTATTCATTGTCCCCTTGATCGGATTGATTCCGGGGAAGTGGAATTGGAATCCGCGTCTTGAAGCGACGCTTGGTACGACGGTCGCGATGATCTGTGCCGTCGTGTTGTTGAATCATCTCTTCGGATACATGGCAGGAAAAGCGATTGCCTTTCAAGCGGGGAAACGTGTTCGTATAGCGGAGTTCTTGATCAGTTTACCGTTGTTTGTTCCTGTCTTGTTGCTGTCCTTTGGTCTTTATTTGACATGGATTCGTCTTGGTCTAGCAGATCGGTTTTTCGGTGTCCTGCTCGTGTTACTTCTGCCGACCTTGCCATATACAGTTCGCTTGTACACGAACGGATTTCAAGCGCTCGGGGAACGGATGCTCGAACAGATGGTTTTGATCGAGGGGAATCGATTCAAACGTTGGTTCTATTTGACGGGTCCTATGCTTCGATCGACGCTACAATCCGTGACGTTGCTCGTCACGGTGATCACGATCAGTCAGTATGCACTGGTGGCGTTAATCGGTGGTGGGATCGTCCGCATGATCGCACTGGAGGTGTTCCCGGCGTATTCCGGTAATTCTCAAGGGGCGGCGCGTCTCGCGACACTGTGGTTGATCGGGTTGCCCGTTCTCTTTTATGCGTTGCAAGCCGTTATTTTTTCTAGTTGGATACGAATCGTACGGAGGCGTTTAAATGGAAGTCACGATACAACAAGTCAATAAACGATTTGGAACGAAGCGTGTATTATCTGATATCGATTTAAAGATCGCGTCTGGACAATGTGTGGCATTAGTTGGACCGAGCGGTAGTGGGAAGACGACGCTACTCCGGCTGATTGCGGGTCTTGAACGTGTGACGAGTGGAGTGATTCAATTCGGGGATCGAGATGTCACTGTTCTTTCGCCGAATCAACGTGGTGTGACGATGATGTTTCAACGGTCTCTATTGTTCCCACATTTGAACGTCGAACAGAACATCCGTCTCGGTGCAAAACAATTAACACCAATCGAGCTCAAATCCTGGTTACATCGCGTGGGACTCGAGGGAAGAGAAAAAAGTGCCGTCCACGAACTCTCAGGGGGTGAACAACAGCGGGCAAGCTTAGCTCGTGCGCTAGCAAGTCAACCGGACTTCTTGTTGCTCGATGAACCGTTCTCGAGTCTAGATGTACCGAGACGACGGGAACTTCGGACATTGATTCGGAAGTTGACCGAGGAACAAGGTGTCACGACACTCCTTGTCACACACGACCGGGAAGAGGCAATGGCGATGGCGGATGTGGTATATGTCTTAGAACAGGGGCGAATCGTCGATCATGGTACACCGATTACGCTTAGCCAGACAAGTCCGTTTTTTGGCGAAGGCATTCAGATTGAAGAAACATGGCATCCGTTGACGGCAGTCAACTTGGTCTCAAGACCGACGAAGGAAACGGATGAACGTGTTACGATTACAAAAGAACTCATTCAATACGGTGTACGTTTCTACGAAGTAGAACGGGCGTCCGGAGAACGTCTCGTGCTCTCTTCAGACGAGACGATTCAGGTGAAAGAAGGGTATATCGTTAGAAAGGAGGGGTGATATGTTAGATACGCGTGCGCGTAAAATCGTTCAACCCCTATTTGATCAAGGGGCGACCTTATTTAAGAAAATCGGATTATCGGCAACGCAGGTGACGATTATTTCCGGTATCATCGGTGGTGCAACGGGCTTTTTCGTCTATAACGACATGATGGGAACAGCGATTGTCTTGTTATGGATCTCGGGCATGCTCGATGTCATCGACGGAACGATGGCACGAAAAGAGAAGACGACTCCGATCGGCACGATTCTTGACCTTGTTCTCGACCGAATCGTCGAGCTGTCAGTATTGATTGGTCTTGCACTCCGATTTCCGGAAACGCAGGTCGTCATTCTGTTGCTCGTCGCATCATTCGTCATTGGGATGACGATGTTCCTTGCAATCGGAGCGGTCAGTGAAAATTACGGCTACAAGTCGTTTCAATATCAACCAGGACTCGTCGAACGGACGGAAGGATTTTTATTCCTGACAGCGATGATTCTGTTCCCAAGCGCCATCATTTGGATCGCAATCGTCTTTTTGATTGCTGAACTCTATACGGTCGGAGAGCGATTCCATCAAGCTTCGAAGGTGTTACGATGAGTGAACAAGAGATGATCATGACAGTAGATCGAGCGGGCAACCTGCTCGGACCTCGTCCGCGCTCGGAAGTCCACGCAAACGGCTTGTGGCACGAAACGTTTCATTGTTTCGTTTATGATCCAAAGCGGGACGTCGTGTTGCTCCAGCAACGGTCTGAACAAAAGAAGGACTTTCCAGGAATGATCGATATCACGGCAGCCGGTCATTTGCTTGCGAATGAGACAATCGAGGATGGTGTCCGGGAACTCGAGGAAGAGATTGGTTTGACGTGTACATTGGATCAATTGATACCGCTTGGCATCCAGGAAGAGGAGTTTCGGGATGCGTCGCTTTGGGACTGTGAGCGATGCCATGTCTTTCTTGCTCAAAGTGATCAAGCGATAGACGCATACGTCCTCCAGGAAACAGAAGTGAAGCGATTGATTGCTTTTCCAATCGAGCAGTTTGAACGAATCGCTGACGAGTCCATCGAGCGCATTCAGGACACGACAGGCGAATGGTTCGATCGTCGTCAATTCGTTCCGCATCCTTCTTCTTACTGGAGACATGTACGACAAGGAATCGAGCAATTACGTAAATAGAAACAATCGAAAAGCAATAACGCATGAAGACCTACGATCGAATGTGATTCGCTCGCAGGTCTTTTTTTAATCGTACATTCGTTCGACGCAAGAGTAGCGAAATTAAGATATATTTGAGATAATTAAGTATATATACAAAAGAAGGAAAGAAGGTGCAGCCAGTGGCATTACGATTTGCACTACTCGGGCTGCTGACCCAAGGGGAAGCGACCGGTTATGATTTAAGCGCGACTTTTAAAAAACAGATGATCCACTTCTGGACCGCACATCATACACAAATATACCGAGAGTTGTTAAAGATGGAAGAAGCAGAACTCGTGACGAGTGTCCATATCGTTCAAGAAGATCTGCCGGACAAAAAAGTCTATTCCATCACCGATAAAGGGCGGACGGAGCTTGTCGAATGGCTACGGACACCAAACGAGTTCAAACCAAAGATGAAGGATGAAAACTTGATGCGAGTTTCGCTCTTACATCTGCTGCCGCCAGGAGAAGCTATCGCCTATTTAGAGGAATCAAAACGCCATCACCAATTTGCTGTTGAGATGATGCATAGTTGGCGTCACGATCATCTCGAGAACGGTGCAACACTAGGCGAGACCTTGACGAGTGAGTACGGCTTGCGTATGATGTTGAATTACTTGGATTGGTGTGATTGGGCAATCGCGGAAATCAAAAAAAACGAAGCAAACGTCTAACAACACTGGCTCGACTGTCATGGAAGTGGCGGATTCGAGCCAGTGTTGTTTTTGATGATATGAAGTAAGGAGCTAAACGATGTATTTTAATGATTACGAAGACTGGATTGAAGAAGAAGCGGAAGCCTTATTTCGCTTACATCAGGAACCGTTGACACGAGAAGCAACGTCGTATTCGCAATTCACGGCGTATGTAGAAGAAGCACTACTTGAACCGTTGTTACTGAAACTACGTTGGCTCGGAGAAGCGGAAGAAGAAGAGATTCTAGAACAAGCGGATCCGAGCGTGTGGGAGAATGCCATAGGCAATTCGGAAGCCTCCCTTCGTCGAGATGTATTACGACGAGTCGTCGAGCGAGACTTTACTGCGCATATTCTCGCGTACCTGACACCGATTCTTGAAGCTAGACAAACTGCCTATGAGGCGGAATTAGAGCAGCTTCAATTGGCGCATGCGGAACAAATGGAGGAAGTTCAACAACATGAGCAACAGATTGAACTCGGACCGCCACCTCAAAAGGTCAAAAAGTGGTGGTATCTCAAAGAAAAAGAAGTATCACGTTCCTATACAGAGGAAGAACGATCTGCATTGCAAGCTCAACAACAAAAACTCGAGGACGAGTTAAAGCGACTCGAACAAAAAACACGTGAGACAGAAGCTGATCTCGAACGATTGGATTCACTTCACCGTCTATAACGTATGAAAAAATGGAGCATGCGACATGATGTCGTGTGCTCCATTTTGTATGAATACTATCTATTAAGCTTGTGTCGCGAGTTTCGCGAGGACTAGTTTTGCGACTGCTTCACTTGAAGCCGGGTTTTGTCCTGTGACGACATTGCCGTCGATGACGGCGAATTCTTTACCTGCATCCGATGTCAGGAAAGTAGCTCCTTCACCGCGAAGTGTCGTCTCGAGCAAGAATGGTACTTTATCTTCGAGACCTGTTGATTTTTCCTCTTCATCCGTAAAGCCGTTGATTTGACGACCTGATACGAATGGTTTGCCATCGATCATGACGTGCGCAAAGGCAGCAGGACCGTGACAAACTGATGCGACGACGCCATCTTTTTTGATAACGGCTTCAATGGCACCCGCCACTTGTGGGTTATTCGGGAAGTCAACGACTGCACCGTGACCACCTGGGAAGTAGACTGCATCAAATGATGCTGGATCCACCTCAGAAAGTGCTTTCGTGTCGTGCAACGCACGGCGTGCATCTTGGAATTTCGGCAAGATTTCTTTGACGATCGATGCTTTATCGATCGGGACGTCGCCACCTTTGATCGACGTGACTGTCACGTCATGTCCTGCATCCTTGAACAGGTTGTAAGGTGCTGCGAATTCTTCGAACCATAATCCTGTTTTGTGACCATTCATGTCGTCTGCGCTTGTTGATACGATTAAAATACGTGCCATAATAAAACTCCTCCTCTGTATGAACGTTACAAAGAAGGAGATTCCCGGAGAGATGAACTATTAAACCTCACCGGTGTTCTGTGTAGTGATGAACCGGTAGTGAAGCAAGCGCCTGATCGATCTGAGATTGCGAGATCGACTCTTTCATCGCTTGGACGTTTGACTGAAGTTGTGACACGCTCGATGCACCAGGAAGGACGATGTCGACCTGTTGATCGATGGCTTGCAATGCAAGCGCCGGAAGCGGGAAATCTTGAAGTTTTTGTAGACTTGCCTCAAGCGTTTCCTTATCGAATTGTTCGAACCGATCAACCGACTGCAGGCGTGAAGCACTCTCATGTGTCAAGAGGCCTTTTGCTAGTGGACCACGAGCGACGACTTGGATGTTTTTCTCTTTTAAGCGTGGTAACAACTCTTCGATGCGACGATCGAGCAACGAATAAGGCGTCATCAAGTAAGAGAAATTACTATGCTCGAGCCAATATTCGATGACATTCGGCCGCAGTGACGACAGACCATATTCCTTGATTTTCCCCTCTGCTTTTAAATCTTCCATTGCGCGGATTGATGCATCGATATCATCATCAATCGTGCCGCCGTGGACGTAATACAGGTCGAGATAAGGGGTTTCAAGACGATTCAAACTTTCAAGACAGGCTTGTTTCAAATAGTCATAACTCGGATCCCATGTCCAACCGGTTCCGGTCGCGTTCATCCGATTCCCACCTTTTGAGGCAAGGAATAAACGACTTCGATCCTCTTGTGAGAAGGTTTGACCGATGATGGATTCGACCGCTCCGTTCGCATAGACGTCCGCTGTATCGAAGTGCGTGATTCCAGCATCAAGTGCCGTCCGCAGGATTGCCGTTGCTTCTTCCTGGCCGCGCTTTAAGATCGTCATCGTACCTAATCCTAATGACATGTTCAATTCCCTCTTTTCTTGTATGAACTGTAAGTTTGGAACTTCTGCATTCTAGTGTATCATATCTGATGAAAAAGACGGTTTCGAAGTCTTGCGGCAATACGTCGGAAACGGCATACTAATCATGACAGTGAACGAAACTAGAATAGAAATGGGGCATACATGATGGAAGAAAAAACGATTGAACGTGAAGTGATTTATGAAGGAAAAGTCTTTGATGTCGAGAAACACGTCGTCACGTTACCGAACGGCAATACGTCCGTCCGTGAACTGGTCTATCATAATGGTGCCGTCGCGATCATTGCTTTTGACGAACAAGGTGACTTGATCGTCGTGGAACAGTACCGAAAAGCATTCGAAAGTCTATCGATCGAGATCCCAGCAGGCAAGCTCGAGAAAGGTGAAGATCCACTCGATTGTGCCGGACGCGAATTAAAGGAAGAAACAGGATATGTCGCGAAAGAGTTACGACATGTCTTTGATTTTTACGGTGCGCCTGGTTTCTGTAGTGAGCGTGTACATATTTATGAAGCGATTGGTCTGACTGCCGGTGATCGTCAACTCGATGAGGATGAGTTCCTTGAGAATAAGACATTGAAGCTCGAAGAGGCGCTCGAACTCGTTGCAAATGGAACGATCGTTGATGCGAAGACGATCATGGCGATCCAGCATTGGCAGATCCGTACTTTAAAATGATTCTCATTTAAATGATTTTCAGTTGATAATCATTTTAATTTGAAAAAAGACTGATTATCAGCTATGATAATAGCATCAGTTCGAACAAAGGGGGCGTTATGATGGAAAGTCGTGTAGAACGCATCAAAAAACAGCTAAGCGGTAAAGGATATAAGCTGACTCCCCAACGTGAAGCGACTGTGCGTGTCCTGCTCGAACATGAGTCGGATCACCTCAGTGCCGAAAATGTCTTTCTCCTTGTAAAAGAAAAGAACTCCGACATCGGACTTGCGACGGTTTACCGGACGCTTGAATTATTGACGGAGCTTGAAGTCGTTGATAAAGTCAACTTCGGAGATGGCGTATCCCGATTTGATTTACGACAAGAAGGTGCGAGTCATTCGCATCACCATCTCGTCTGTATCGAATGTGGATCCGTCGAAGAGATTTTAGACGATATGCTGGAAGAAGTAGAGAAAGAAATCGTGTCCCGATTCCACTTTAAAATCAAGGATCACCGCCTGACATTCCATGGCGTCTGCCGTGTCTGCCAAGAGCGTCATGCTCGGGAAGCGTTGGAACAATCGCAAACACAAACAGTCTGACCGTCCGACGAAATTTCGGATGGTTTTTCTTTTTCAATTTTTATAGGTCAGACCTCTTCACAACGGTTTACACCTTTGATATGATGGGAAAGTAAGCGATTTCGTAAACGAAGAGGATGAGTTCAGTGCGTGAACAACTGGAAGCATTTATCAATTATTTAGTGATTGAACGGCAAATGTCCGCGAATACGGCAGCTGCGTATCGAAATGATTTAAATCAATACTTACAGACGCTCGAAAAAGCGGAAGTTTCCTCGTTCGAACAGGTTCACCGACATCATATCGTCGACCATATTGAACGATTGCTTGAAGCACGCAAGTCACGATCGACGGTTCGCCGGGCGACGAGCTCAATCCGTTCGTTCCATCAATATTTGGTCGAAGAGAGACTTGCAACACATGATCCGTCTCGTCATCTTGATTTACCGAAGCCGGAGAAAAAGTTGCCGGTCGTCTGGAGTCAAACAGACGTCGAACGCTTGCTTGATTCGGTCGTCGGTGTCGATCCGCTTACACGACGAGATGCAGCAATGCTTGAACTTCTCTATGGAACAGGCATGCGCGTCAGCGAACTGCTCCAATTGAAGTTGAACGATTTGCAACTCGAACTGGGGTATCTGTCGTGTCTTGGGAAAGGGAACAAATCCCGGATCATCCCGATGAGTACGACATCGATTGAAAGCGTTAGGACGTATCTGGACCTCGCGCGTAACAGTCTTGGTGGTCAACAAACAGATGACGTTTTCTTGAACAGTCGCGGCGATCGGTTGTCACGACAAGGGTTTTGGAAGATGATCAAACGACGGGCAAAAGAAGCGGGGATCGAAAAAGAGATCACGCCGCACGTCTTGCGCCATTCGTTCGCGACCCATCTCCTTGAGAACGGTGCCGATTTACGCGTCGTGCAAGAGATGCTGGGACATGCTGATTTGTCGACGACACAAATGTATACACACGTTAACAAAGCACGACTCCATGACGTGTATAAGAAACATCATCCACGGGCATGATGGTTCTGTCTTTTAAAGGTCTGACTTCAGACAAATGATGCGTTTTGTCTAGTCCCTTTACGGGAAAAATCGTAACGGGAATCGCACAACTACAGCTCGTATATAGGAGGAACAGCAAATGGCTCAATCATTTAAACGTGTATTTTTGGTCGTCATGGACTCCGTAGGAATCGGAGAAGCACCGGACGCTGAACAGTTCGGAGATCTTGGTTCACATACGCTCGGTCATATCGCGCGTGAACGCAACGGACTCAATATGCCGAATATGGCAAAACTCGGTCTCTCGCATATCGAACCGATCGAAGGTGTCTCAGCTGAAGAAGCACCGCTTGCGGCATACGGAAAAATGCAGGAAGTATCTGCAGGGAAAGATACGATGACAGGGCACTGGGAGATCATGGGTCTGCGGATCGATACACCATTCCGTGTCTTTGAAAAGTTCCCGGATGATTTGATTCATCGCTTAGAAGAGTTCTCAGGACGGAAGATCATCGGGAACAAACCGGCTTCTGGTACGGAAATCCTCGACGAACTTGGACAAGAGCATGTCGAGACGGGGGCGTTGATCGTCTATACGTCAGCGGACTCCGTCCTTCAGATCGCAGCACACGAAGAAGTCGTGCCGTTAGAAGAGTTGTACCGGATTTGTGAATATGCACGCGACATCACGCGGGATGATCCGTACATGCTCGGTCGTATCATCGCGCGTCCATTCCTTGGTGAAGCAGGAGCGTGGGTTCGGACGGCGAATCGTCACGACTATGCACTTAAACCATTCGACCGGACAGTCATGAACGAGCTCGAGACAGCAGGACTTGATGTCATCTCACTCGGTAAGATTGCTGATATCTACGACGGCGAGGGCGTCACGGATGCGATCCGTACGAAGTCGAACATGGACGGAATGGATCAACTCGTGACGCAACTCGATCGTGATTTCAACGGACTTTGCTTCTTGAACCTCGTCGATTTCGATGCGTTGTTCGGACACCGTCGTGATCCACAAGGTTATGGACAAGCGCTCGAAGAGTTCGATGCACGTCTTCCGGAAGTGTTTGATCGCTTAAAAGAAGACGATCTCTTGATCATCACGGCTGACCACGGAAACGATCCGGTTCATGCTGGGACAGACCATACTCGGGAATACGTACCGCTGCTTGCTTACCATAAAAATGGTGTCGCAAAACCGCTCGGTATCCGTGAGACGTTCGCTGATCTTGGAGCGACGGTCGCAGAAAACTTCGGCGTCAAAATGCCGGCACATGGAACAAGCTTTTTAACAGAACTATAATTCGAGGGAGCGATTCAGATGACAGTCAACTGGAATGAAACACGTTCGTTTTTAGAAAGCAAGATGCAGGCAAAACCGGAAATCGGATTGATTCTCGGTTCAGGACTTGGTGTCCTCGCGGATGAGATCGAAAACCCGATCGCGATTCCATATCATGAAATTCCGAACTTCCCGGTATCAACGGTCGAAGGACACGCAGGACAACTCGTCTTCGGTACTCTTGAAGGGAAACAAGTCGTTGCGATGCAAGGGCGATTCCACTTCTACGAAGGATATTCGATGGATATGGTCACATTCCCAGTCCGTGTCATGAAAGCGATCGGTGTCGAGACATTGATCGTCACGAACGCAGCGGGTGCTTGTAACGAAGCGTTCGAACCAGGTGATTTGATGTTGATTACGGATCACATCAACTTCTTCGGTACGAATCCGTTGATCGGTAAGAACGTCGACGAAATGGGACCACGTTTCCCGGATATGTCGAAGCCGTATGATGCAGAATTACTTCGTCTTGCACAAGAAACAGCGGACGAACTCGGAATTCGTGTCCGTCAAGGTGTCTATTTCGGAAACACAGGTCCAACGTATGAGACGCCAGCAGAAGTCAAGATGGCACGGATGCTTGGTGGCGACGTCGTCGGTATGTCGACGGTCCCTGAAGTCATCGTTGCCCGTCATTCAGATATGCGGGTCCTTGGGATTTCGTGTGTCTCGAACATGGCAGCAGGTATTCTCGATCAACCGTTACATCATGATGAAGTCATCGAAACGACTGAACGTGTCCGGGCACACTTCCTATCACTCGTTCGCGGTTCGATCAAAAAAATGTAACGACTATTTATAAAACTCACAAACCACTCCTGAGGAGGAACTAGATTATGCGTATGGTAGATTTGATTGCAACAAAACGAGACGGTGGCGAACTCGCAACAGCTGATATTCAAGCAATGGTAGAAGGATTCACGAACGGAGAGATTCCGGATTACCAAATGTCAGCGATGTCGATGGCGATTTTCTATCAAGGAATGTCAGATCGTGAAATCGCTGATTTGACGATGGCGATGGTCAACTCGGGTGACGTGATCGACCTTTCGCGTATCCACGGTAAAAAAGTCGACAAACACTCGACTGGCGGTGTTGGTGACAAGATCAGTCTAATCGTCGCACCACTCGTTGCGTCAATCGGTATTCCGGTTGCGAAGATGAGCGGTCGTGGACTCGGTCATACAGGTGGAACAATCGACAAACTCGAAGCGTTCCCTGGTTTTGACGTTGAGCTTTCAGAAGAAGCGTTCGTCTCACAAGTCAACGACATCAAGATGGCAATCATCGGTCAAACGGGTAACCTGACGCCTGCAGACAAAAAACTTTACGCCCTTCGTGATGTTACGGCGACAGTCAACTCGATTCCATTGATCGCAAGTTCGATCATGTCGAAAAAGATTGCAGCAGGAGCAGACAGCATCGTACTCGACGTTAAGACAGGTTCTGGTGCCTTCATGAAATCGTTCGAAGATGCAAAAGCACTCGCGACAGAGATGGTTTCAATCGGTAAGAGTGTCAATCGTAAGACGGTTGCTGTCATTACGGACATGGATCAGCCACTCGGATTTGAAATCGGTAACGCAAACGAAGTCAAGGAAGCGATCGAAGTCCTTCAAGGGAAAGATGTCCGAGACTTGAAAGTCATCGCCTTAACGATTGCATCACACATGGCAGTCCTCGGTGAGTTCTACCCGACGTTCGACGAAGCATATGCGGATCTCGAAACACGTCTCGGTAACGGAGCAGCACTTGACGTCTTTAAGAAGTTCATCGCAGCTCAAGGTGGCGACGCGTCACTCGTTGACGACATGACAAAAGCACTTGAAACGAAATACGAAAAAACATTCGTCGCTTCAAAAGCAGGTTATGTCTCTGAAATCATCGCTGACGAAGTCGGTGTTGCAGCAATGATTCTCGGTGCAGGACGCGCGACGAAAGCAGATGAGATCGATCACGCAGCAAGCGTCACGTTGCACAAGAAAGTCGGCGACCGTGTCGAAGTCGGCGATGTCATCGCAACACTTCGTTCAAACAAAGAAACACTCGATCAAGCAATCGAAAAAATGGATCACGCGTACCATATCAGTGAAACGAAACCAGCAGAACGCCCGCTCGTTCACGCTGTCATCCAGTAATCCATCCGATAAGCAATATCTGAGTAGTGGACTTCGTCCGCTACTCTTTTTTTATGGTAAAATTTTAAGTGTAAAAATATGGGAGGGGAGTATATGAAACGTTGGATAATCGGGATTGCCAGTCTAATTGGAGTCATCGGAGGTAGTGCCTTATTGATGACTTTCGCTTTTACACAGGACATGAACTCGGATGGAGCGAAAGAGACTGAAGTACAGCGGAAAGCAAAAACTTACTTAGAACAGCATCTTCCGGAAGCGAAGGTGACCGGTAGTCTTTACGACAACATGGGCAATTTTCCATTTGAATATGCCGCACGCGCGATAGACGAAAAAACGAATACTGAGTTTTTCGTCTATCAACAAGAGGAGTCGGGGAGGTTCGTTGACTCGTATCATGCGTCACTTTGGGAAGATCGATTAGAGCGACGGATCCCGTCGCCGACTCTCGAACAACTGAACAATCAATTGAGCGTGACCGTACTTTATGACAACGATAAAATACAGCGGCTAGGTGACGCGCGTTTTGATTCAAAGGCTTATTTAAGGAAGGAAGTCGCTCCGACGCTCTTAGTGGACGTTCCACGTAAGCGACACGAACAAGATAATGCGCAGGTCACAGCGTGGGCAAAGTCGTTGCGCGAACAAAAGATTCTTCAACATATGACAGTCAAGGTCGATTATGTTTCGGAAAAAGGAGAATTGCTTGAGAACGGAGATTCGCTCTTCGTGAAGTTGTAAGATGGATGGAAAAATGAGAGTACGCGGTTCCTATTCAATTTGTTATACTGGGAATACTTGTAATGAAAAAGGGGGAACTTTCGTGAAACCACCACGCTTACAAAAAGGGGATAAGATTGCCATCGTCTCGCCGGCGTCTGCTGTCGCAGCATACGTACCGCGTCGTCTTGCCCGCGGTATCGCAACACTTAAAAAAATGGGCTTCGAAGTCGTCTTGATGCCGAACGCAACGGCTGTCCATAGTCATACGGCAGGGACGATCGGCGAACGGCTGCAAGACTTACATATGGCGTTCGCAGATCCATCGATCAAAGCGATCATCTCGACGATCGGTGGGTTTAACTCGCACCAGTTGCTCGACGAACTCGATTATGAATTGATTCGGAACAATCCGAAAATCTTTGTAGGCTACAGTGATATCACAGCACTGTTTGCTAGCATCTACCAGCAGACAGGACTGACGACGTTCGTCGGACCCGCACTACTGACGCAGTTTGGTCAATTCGATGGTCTTGATCCGTATACGGAAGAGTCGTTCAACCGTACGTTCATGCAGACGGAGCCGATCGGTCGGATCGAAGCGTCTGAAGAGTGGACGGACGAGATTTTACGCTGGGATGTTGCGGACGACCGAAGACGGGAACATCTTCCGAACGCGGGATATACGATCGTTAAGACAGGCGTTGCAGAAGGGCCGATTCTGACGGGGAACACGGGAACACTTTTACTGCTTGCCGGAACACCATACTTGCCATCGTTTGATGGTGTCGTCTTGATGCTCGAGGATGACGAAAGTGAGACACCGGAAACGATTGACCGCTATTTCACGCAATTACGACACATGGGTGCGTATGACAAGATTGCAGCACTCGTCATTGGGCGTTTCCCGCGCAAAGTCGATTTTGATCCGGAATTTGCGCTGAAAGATATCATTTTACGCGCGACGCGGGGCTATGATTTCCCAATCATTCTTGATGCGGACTTCGGACATACGGATCCTGTTGCGACACTGGCGAATGGAGTACGGATTCGTGTCGAAGCAACGGATTCGGTCACACTCGATATATTAGAGGCAGCTGTCGAGTAAAAAGGTCTGCACGACGCCCTGAAATTTGGTACACTGTACCATGGAATCACGATCTCGAATCGTGACGAATCTCCTGCTGAAAAGCACGAAAGGTTGGTCAAACATGCAAAAAACTGGTCATATCTTATTAGAAGATGGAAATAAAATCGAATTCGAATTGTTCAACGATGAAGCACCGATCACGACTGAAAACTTCGAAAACCTTGCAAATTCGAACTTCTACGATGGATTGAACTTCCACCGTGTCATTCCAGGCTTCGTCTCACAAGGCGGATGTCCAATCGGAAACGGTACAGGCGGTTCAGGAAAAACGATTCCTTGCGAAACGTCAACATCATACCCACACAAACACAAAGCGGGTTCACTTTCGATGGCACACGCTGGTCGTAACACAGGATCAAGCCAATTCTTCATCGTACACGAGCCACAACCGCACCTCGACGGCGTACACACGGTCTTCGGACAAGTGACTTCAGGTCTCGAACATGCACAAAAAATGAAGCAAGGCGCTGGCATCAAAGAAATCCGCGTCGAAGCGTAAGTTCTTGCTCCTCTTCGAACGTTCGAAGAGGAGTTTTTCTTTTTTTAGATCCGGGTACAATCAGTAAGGGAAGTTAACTCGAAAAGGAGTGTTTGTCATGCGGTTAGAAGGAAAACGAATCATCCAAGTCGTCAGCAATGACTTCGAGGATTTAGAATTATGGTATCCTGTCCATCGCTTACGTGAAGAAGGGGCAATCGTCGATATCGTCGGAGAGAAGGCGGATGAGACGTACATTGGGAAGTATGGTGTCCCGATTAAATCAAATAAGACGTTCGATGAGATCAACCCGTCGGAATATGATGCGATTCTTGTTCCGGGTGGTTGGTCACCCGATTTGTTACGTCGCTTTGACTCCGTTCTGAATATGGTGCGTCATTTTGACCAGAACAAGCAACCGATCGGTCAAATCTGCCACGCTGGTTGGGTGCTGATCTCTGCAGGCATCCTAAAAGGTGTCAACGTCACGAGTACGCCAGGAATCAAGGATGATATGACGAATGCAGGTGCGATTTGGCACGATGAAGCAGTCGTCGTCGACGGGCATATCGTCTCGAGTCGTCGTCCGCCCGATCTACCAGACTACATGCGTGCCTTCATTCAAGTGATGGAAGAACAAGCATGACTCAGATGCAGGGGACGTCACGAGACGGACTCCTGCATTTTTAGTGGATTATGAAAAAAATGCAGTAATTCTGTGTGAGAAGGTGTAGAATGAATGAGTCTCAGTCGTTCATGCTCCTGAGAGTTGTTGAAATTAGGAAGGTGTAGAATCACATGCTAGTAAAATATAAGAAGTTGAATGAACGGACCGCGATGGGGCTGATCGCCTTTTCGTGCGAAGTGAAGGATCCGAAGTATTTGCTTGAAACGGTTCAAGCCTATGAACAGGAAGAAGACCAACGCTTGTATTTGTACAAACAAGATGAGGATTTCGTTGGTGTCATCGGGTTTCAATTAATGGATGGCCATGCTGAATTGAAACATATCGCCTTATCGCCGTCATTCCGGGGAGAACGGATGTCGTATCTCTTACTGGATGAAGCAACTAAGCTTCTTCGAACGGATATTACGGGTGCGACCGAAGAAACGCAACGCCTCGTCGACAAATGGAAAAATCAATAAAAAGACCGGTCCATGGCTTAGATGGACCGGTCTCTTCGGTTTTGTAACGCTTCTTGTCGTGCAGTGACGACGTCCGTACGATCGCGCAAACGGTGTTTATGCGTCACATAATCGAGATCAGGTGCTGTCGCTTCAAGTGCGACGGTTCGGATGACGTCTGAGAAGACAGGTAACGGGATGTGTCGATAGACCGGATCTGTGAAGTGATCGCGATGATCGAGTAGGCGTGAGACATCGATACCAGACGTGATAAGCGCTGCTCGGTGGCGTTCGATCTTATCGAATGCCTTACTGTACGTCCGTTGTGCACCGGATTGGTTATTGCGACGATGATGATAGCGGGCGACGGCCAGCTGGATCAGACCGACAAGCGCCTCGTCCTGACGTTGTCCTTCTTGCCAGACTTCCTCTAAAATTTCATGGCACTCGAAGTAATCGTGCCGGATGTTGAATTCAAATACGAATCGTTCAATCGGATTCATGGAATCACCTCTTCCTTTGAATATAACATAGTCGAACCCACCAGTTGTATGGTATACTAAGGCGCAAAAAACGTTGATGGGCAGGGAGAATCATGGAATCATACAGTGTAAAGATGGATGCGTTTGAAGGCCCGCTGGACTTGCTGTTACACTTGGTTGGTAAATTAGAAATCGATATTTATGATATATCCGTTTCCATGGTGACGGATCAATATGTGTCCTATATCCGTGCGATGCAGCATCTTGAACTAGATGTTGCTAGTGAATATCTTGTCATGGCAGCGACGCTGTTGCAACTGAAAAGCAAACAACTCTTGCCGATCGAACAGACGGAATACGATGAGATTCCTGATTTCGAGGAAGAACCGACACGAGAAGGTCTGATTCAACAGTTGATCGAGTATAAAGCATATAAGGAAGCGGCACTCGTCCTGAAAGAAAAGGAAGAGGCACGCCTTGAGCTGTTCTCGAAACAACCAGAGGATTTGATGCGTTATCTCGACACGGATGCACAAGAGTATAATGGTACGTTATCTCTAAGTGATTTATTACGTGCCTATGAAAAAATGCGCCAACGTGAAGCTTGGAAGGTACGTCGTTCGAAGACGGTCAAACGAGAAGAACGTTCACTCGAGCAACAGATGGAGTCCGTTGCCCGCTACGTCGCGACCCGGGAGCGTACGACATTCTTCGGCTTTTTTGCGGAGCAACCGACGGTCGAAGAACTAGTCGTCAGTTTCCTCGCTGTTCTTGAGCTTGTGAAGCAACGGGTCATTGATTGTGAACAGATGACCGATGATATCCTATTGCGGAGCATGGTGAAGGAGGAGAGTCAGATTGGCGTATGAACAAATCATTGAGAGCCTGTTATTCGTCGTCGGAGACGATGGGATCGATCCACGTGGTCTCAGTCAAGCGCTAGAGATCAGTGAAGCGGCAGCACGTGAACAGTTGCTGGCTCTTCAAACGACATTCGAAGCAGAGCAGCGTGTGCTCCAAATCGTGGAGTCGGGTGGTGTCTTTAAAATGGTGACACGAAAAGAAATGTCGCCGTATATTCAGGCATATGCCGGTTCGCTCGCAGAAGATTCCTTGTCTCGAGCAGCAATGGAGACACTCGTCATCATCGCATACAAACAACCTGTCACACGTGCTGACATCGAAGTCGTTCGTGGTGTGAAGACGGAGCGTGTCATCCATACGTTAAGTGCAAAAGGTTTAATTGAAGAGGCGGGACGCGCCAAAGGTGTCGGTCGCGCAAAATTGTATAAAACGACGGATCATTTCCTGGACCATTTTGGTCTAAACAGTATTGAAGAGTTACCGCCACTCGAGTTCGAAGAAACGTTCGAATCGGATGGAGATCTCTTCTTCCGGAATGATCCTTCATTAGAGGAGAGAGTGAATTAATGGAACGGTTACAAAAAATCATCGCACAAGCAGGTGTCGCTTCGCGGCGTAAAGCAGAGGAATTGATCACAGCAGGTCGCGTCAAGGTCAATGGAAAAGTCATCACGGAGCTTGGAACGAAAGTCGGAGCACGTGCAGAAGTCGAAGTAGACGGCGTGAAGCTTGAGCGTGAAGAGCACGTCTATTACATGCTCTATAAACCAACAGGTGTCGTCTCGACGGTTGAAGACGATAAAGGACGTAAGACGGTCGTTGATCTCGTACCACCCGGACACCGTGTCTTCCCAGTCGGTCGACTCGACTATAATACGAGCGGTCTTCTTTTAATGACGAACGACGGTGAATTCTCGAACCTGTTGCTTCATCCGAAATATAAGGTACCGAAGCGCTACATCGTCAAAATCAAAGGTGTGCCAGAATACTTCCACGTCAAAGGTCTTGAAAAAGGTGTTGTCTTACCGGATGGTTTCAAGACAGGTAAAGCACGTGTCGAGATGCGAGATATCGATAAGAAGAAAAATACGGCGATTCTTGAAATGGTCATCTACGAAGGGCATAACCGCCAAGTCCGTCAAATGGTCGAGACACTCGGTTCGGAAGTCTTGAAGTTGAAACGTGAACAGTTCGGTTTCTTGACACTGGCAGGTCTTACTTCTGGCGAGTGGCGTGAACTTTCAAAAAAAGAAGTCAATCAATTGCGTGAGCTAGCGGATCCAGCCGCTCCACCTACGAAAAGACGTAAGAACACAAAAAAACGTTAATTTGTAAAGCGAGAAGCTCATCCTCCGGGTTGAGTTTTCTTTTTTTGTGACAAAACGATTAACGAATTTCACATTTTGTCAACGGTAAAGCGATTTCAAGTACAATATGGGTGGAGGCGGTAAAATATGAAAAAAACGAAACAAAATCCGGAAGAACGCTTAGCAGCGGCCCAGCAAAAAAAGAAAAAACGCTCCTTCTGGCGTCTAATGATCATGACGATCGTCTTGTTCGCCGGAGCAGTCGTCATCATGCAATTCGTCGATCAAGCGACACGTGATAAAAACGGTCGTGTCATGGCAGGCGATGATGCCCCTGGTTTCGCACTCGTTGATCTATATGGTGAGAAACAGCACTCGATGGACGAGTATAAAGGAAAAGGACTTTTACTCAATTTCTGGGGAACATTCTGTGAACCATGTAAGAAAGAGATGCCATTGATCAATGACAACTATCAGATGATGCAAGACCAGGGCGTCAATTTCGTAGCGGTCAATGTCGGTGAAACACCAGTTCGTGTCTCAAGCTTCATCAAGGATATTGGCGGAACGGACTATCCGATTCTCATGGATACGAACAGTTCGGTCGAGAAGGCTTACGGGATCTACAACTTACCTGTGACGTTCATCATCAATAAAAAGGGTGAAGTCGTCGAGAAGTATGAAGGTGAGATTGATCAAGCGAAGCTCGAAGAGATGGTGAAGAAGGCGAACGAGTAACGCATCGAAGGGGGATTTAAGGATGCAGGAGCAAGAAGATTTTAAACAACTGGACATGCGTTACGAGGAAGCGGAGCTTCGGTCGAAACGTAAAAATCCATCTTGGATTGACCGGGCATGGACGTTCTTTTCGTCCGTCAAGGTCGGGTTATGGTTGATTGCCTTGATCATCATCGCGAGCGGGGTCGGAACGATCTTCCCGCAGGAGATGTATATTCCACAGGCAACACCACCAGAAGAGTTTTATCAAAAGGAATACGGCACGGCAGGTGACATCTACTATACGTTAGGATTCCATAATCTGTTTGAATCATGGTGGTATATCGGATTAATCACGCTTTTATTACTCTCGATCATCATCGTGTCGATTGACCGATTCTTCCCGCTCTACCGAGCACTGAAGAAACAACCGGTCATCCAGTCGGACCGTTTCATGAACGGTCAGCGATTTGGCGCGGAAGCGACTGGCGATATCAAAAAAATCGATGCGATTGCACCGTTGCTTGAGAAAAAAGGCTATAAAGTCCGTCGTCAAGACGGAGCACTCTTAGCGGAAAAGCAACGTTTCGGACGATGGGGTCCATACATCAATCATATCGGACTCGTCTTATTCTTTGGTGGTGCGATGCTTCGAGTCGTACCAGGCATGCACGAAGATGAATTGCTTTGGCTCCGTGAAGGAGAGACGTTGCCGATCGAGGCGACGGACAACCAGTACTACTTGAAAAATGAAGCGTTCAACATCGAATTCTATGATCCTGAGAAGGTCGATGAGAAGTTCAAGAAATCACTTGAAGCAGCAGGCGGAAACGTACCGAAGAACTATGATACGAAGATGACGCTGTACAAGAAAGTCGGCGAAACGTCCGATTTCAAACCGAAGCTTGAAGAAATCAAGTCAGGTGAGACGGCAGTCAACCGTCCATTCGAATTCGATGATTATCAAGTCTTCCAGGAACAGTACGCGGCAGACCCGGAATTCAAGACGATGTCGTTTAATATCGTCAACCAGAAAACGGACAAAGTCGTCGATACGATCAAGGTCGACTTGCGTGATCCGAAAGAAACATATGCTTTAAAAGATGGATATGAAGTCGAACTGAAGGACTTCCTTCCGGACTTCGTCGTCAAAGATGGTCAGCCAACGACGAACTCGGGACGTCCAGTCAATCCTGCCTTCGTCTTCAGTATCAAGTCACCCGAACACCCGAAAGGTGAGCGGAGTTTGATTGGGATCAAACTTAACGTTGGTGGAGATGAGAACCAGTACAAAATGGCATTCGCCGGTACGGAGCTCTCAAACATCTCGGGTGTCCGGATTAAAAAAGATCTGACGCTACCGTTCCTGTTTGCAGGTGGTATCATCTTCATGGCAGGTCTATTGATCGGGATGTACTGGCCGCACCGCCGTCTCTGGCTCAAAGAGAAGAACGGTCGGATCCAGATTGCTGGATTTACGAACAAAAATGCATTGGGGCTTCAAAAAGAAGCCAATCTCGCGTTGACGGAAGTCGGTCTACCAGAACTTGAGGATCGACAAAAGTTGCGGGAAGAGGGGGAAGCTAAATGAATTTGCTTCAGTTGAGCAGTAACCTGCTCCTTACATCATTCATCGTCTACCTCGTCAGTACAGGATTCTTCGCTGTAGCGACGAGTGGTAAAAAAGGACCGACGCGTTCTGGTAAAATCGCCTTTACGCTTGCGATCATCGGTTTCCTCGCGCAGCTCGGATATTTCTTCACGCGCTGGGCTGGAGCTGGGCACGTTCCAGTTTCGAACTTATATGAATACACGACATTCTTCGGCATGATGATGGTGCTTGGTTTCTTGATCGTTTATGCCATCTACAAAAACAATGTCCTCGGTTTGGTTGCGATGCCAGTTGCGTTGCTCGTTATCGCTTATGCGTCGATGTTCCCGGATGAAGTCCAACCGTTGATCCCAGCACTACAAAGTGTTTGGCTCAAAATCCACGTCACGACGGCAGCGCTCGGCGAAGGGATTCTTGCCGTCAGCTTCGCGACCGGATTATTGTATCTGATTCACGCGACGGATTTCAGCAAGGAATCGAAAACACGGACGTGGCTCGAAGTCGTCATGTTCTCGCTCGCATGTGTCGTCGGTTACATCTTAGTTGGGCTGTTGTTCAAAGCGACAGGTTCTGCGTCGACGATCGAATACGTGGCGAAAAACGGTGCAACGATGACGCATGACTATGCGATGCCAGTCTTGACAGGTCCTGAAGGCGGGAAAGTCTTATCGGGTTCAGGTGCCGTCATTGAATTACCGAATTTCTTGAATGCGAACAAAGTCAACACGGTCTTATGGTCGATCATCGGCGGCGTCGTCTTATACGTCTTGCTTCGCTTCGTCATTCTTCGCAAGCGTCTTGCTGAGAGCTTGAAGCCGATCGCGCGTAAGATCGATCTTGAGACAGCAGATGAGATCAGCTATCGTTCTGTTGCGATTGGTCTTCCGATCTTCATCCTTGGCGGTCTGATCTTCGCGATGATCTGGGCGCAAATGGCATGGAGCCGTTACTGGGGCTGGGATCCGAAAGAGGTATGGGCACTCATTACGATGCTCTTCTACGTCTTTTATCTCCATATGCGCATCCAGCGTGGTTGGATTGGTAAAAAATCAGCTTGGTTATGTGTTGGCGGATTTGCTGTCATCATGTTCAACCTCGTCTTCGTTAACCTTGTCGTAGCAGGATTACACTCTTACGCATAAGAAAAAAAACAAGCAGCGGATCCGGAAACGGTCCGCTGCTTTTTCGTATTCGTCCGATCGAAGTGTGCCTTTTCGGAGAAATCAGCCAGAGCAAGCCATTCTTTTCGTTTCATAGTATACTAAAAGAGTAGTAGGATAGAGGAGTAGAGTTTAGTTCATAGGAGGAGACAGCATGTCAGAAGAAGCACGTATTTTAGTCGTCGACGATGAAGAACGGATTCGTCGCCTGTTGAAGATGTATCTGGAGCGGGAAAATTTCACGATCGAGGAAGCAGACAATGGAGAAACGGCGCTTGAAATGGCGCTTGAGACAGAATACGATGTCATTCTCCTCGACTTGATGATGCCAAAGATGGACGGGATGCAAGTCTGTGAAGAACTGCGGAAAACGAAAGCGACGCCAATCGTCATGTTGACGGCAAAAGGCGAAGAGACGAACCGCGTCCATGGGTTTGAGATGGGGGCAGATGATTATATCGTCAAACCATTCAGCCCACGCGAAGTCGTCTTGCGTGTCAAAGCGATCCTTCGTCGGGCAAGTGCGACGAAATTCCTCCACACGGATGCGAAAACAAAAGATGTCATCGTCTTCCCACACTTGACGATCGACAATGATGCCCACCGCGTGACGGTTGAATCACAAGAAGTCAATTTAACACCAAAAGAATACGAACTCCTGTATTTCTTAGCAAAACAAACGGATAAGGTATTCTCGCGGGAACAACTACTCAAGGAAGTCTGGAACTATGAATTCTTCGGGGATCTGCGGACGGTCGATACACACGTCAAACGTCTGCGTGAAAAGCTGAATCGTTTGTCTCCGAACGCCGCTCAAATGATCACGACGGTCTGGGGTGTCGGATACAAGTTCGAGAATAGTCCGACCTGACGATGAAATGGTTGCAAAGCGTTGTCATCAAACTATGGGGAACGATTCTATTACTCGTTTCGGTCGTCTTGATCGCCTTGACGATCTTGTTACTTGAATTTTTCAACTCGTTCCATATCGAACAGGAGCGGGGACACCTCGCGAAACTCGGTCAACAAGTCGAGACCGTCTTTCAGGCGCATTCCGGCATCGAGGAAGGATCGAGTACTGCTGTTGAAATCACGGATATTTACGGCGCGACACTGATCGCAAAGACGCAGGACGATTCCGTCGAAGCGAACATCTCACAAGCGAAGGCGAACCGGATCATCAAGGAACTCGAACGTCAGAACTGGAAAGCAATTGACGGTGAAGAAGGCGAGACGGCGATCGGCAACTATGAGACCTTCGATGGAAAGGCGGCACTCGCGTATCGGGCACCGCTCATTACGGACAGTGGCAACGGAACAATCTACTTGATCGAGCAGTTGACGAACATCGAACAGGCGAATGAGGGAGCACGTCAGATCATCCAACTCTGTGTCCTGTTAGCGATCATTGGAACGACCGTCTTTGCTTTCTTCCTCTCGACACGAATCACAGCACCACTGCGGACAATTCGTCAAGCTGTCGTTGAGGCCGGTGAAGGAAAGTTTGATCAGAGCCTGACGCAACGTTCGCGTGATGAGATCGGTGACTTAGCGCTTGCGTTCAATGAAATGAGTAGTCAACTCAATCAATATGTCACGGATCTCGATAAGGAACGGCACTTGCTTTCCTCGATTCTGCGCTGTATGGCAGATGGCGTGCTGACGTTCTCGAAATCAGGCGAACTCCTCGCGACGAATCCACCGGCAGAGGCATTCCTCGCAGGTTCTCCGGTACCAGACGAACTGATCGAACTGTTCCAGACGGTCATGCAGGAAGAGACGGAGATGACCGTGTCCTTCGAACGAGAGGGGCGTTTCTACATCATCATCGTCAGTCCGTTACTCGAACAAGAAGAACAGATTGGAGCGGTCGCCGTCCTGCGTGATATGACGGAAGCGCAACAACTCGAAAAGATGCGCGCCGACTTCGTCGCGAACGTCAGTCATGAACTGCGGACGCCACTCGTCATGCTACAAGGATATTCGGAAGCAATCGTCGACGGGATGACCGAAAGTGATGAGGCGACGAAAGAATTCGCCTCAATCATTTATGATGAATCACAACGTCTGTCACGTCTTGTCAATGATCTACTCGATCTCGCACGGATGGAAGCGGGGTATCAGGAATTACGGATCGAAGCCGTCGAAGCCGTTTCCTTCGCACAACGAGTTATCAAGAAGTTCAAACAGATGGGACGCGATAAGCAGGTCACGTTCTCAGTTTCCGGTCCGAACATCATATTTGATGCCGATCCGGATCAGATGGAACAAGTGTTGACGAATCTCCTCGGTAACGCCTTGCGCTACACGGAGAACGGCGAAATCAAGATTAAGATTGATGAAGATAGGGAAAACATTACATTATCCGTCATTGATTCGGGTGACGGAATCCCAGAAGAAGATCTACCGTTCGTCTTTGACCGCTTTTATAAAGCCGATAAAGCGCGGACACGTGGCAAGACAGGTACAGGAATCGGTCTTGCAATCGTGGCGAATGTCGTCCGAGCTCATGGTGGTGAAGTCGAAGTCGACAGCCGCTTGGGTGAGGGAGCGACCTTCCGGATCCGATTACCGAAAAAACAAGGGAAGCGAACATTATGAGTCGCTTCCTTTCGCTATAGGAGTGAATGAAAAATGAAAATTTACACGAAGTCTGGTGACGAAGGAGAAACATCCCTCGTTGGTGGGAGAGTCAAAAAAAATGATCGTTTGATTAGCTTGATGGGAGAACTCGACGAATTGAACAGTTTCGTTGGACTTGCGCGGACGAAAGCATCATCAATCGAGGTGCGGGAACAACTGACAGTGATTCAGCACGCCTTATTCGATTGTGGTAGTGACTTGATGTATGTCGAACCACGCCCGTCACGCTTGAGTCAAGAAGCGACGGTTGATTTAGAAAGTTGGATTGACACGTTAACGGAGTTATCACCGCCACTCGATAAGTTCATCTTGCCTGGCGGAACGGAAGCAGCTGCAACATTACATGTGGCACGGACGGTCTGTCGTCGTGTGGAACGTTCGATGATCGATGTTCCTCAAGCGGCTCATTTGTTACCATTCATCAACCGACTCAGTGACTTCTTCTTTACAGCAGCCCGTTACGAGAATGCCGTCAAACAAAAAGCAGATATTGAATATGTTCGCAGTGCGCACGTGTTCAAACGAAAGGATGGAGAGCAATGAGTCAGTCATTTAGCACATGGAAAAAGGAAGGAACGAGCTTTCATCTCGTTCCGACTGATAAATTCAAGACGACGACGATTCTCGTCACATTTTCAGCACCGTTAGAAGCGAAGACGCTGACAAGCCGTGCAATCTTACCGTATATCATGGAAAAATCGACAGCCGCTTATCCGTCGATGAAAGCATTACGTGAACCACTTGAAACATTATATGATGCGGGACTTTATGCGGACGCGTCGAAGTTCGGAGAAGAGCACGTCATCTCATTCCAACTCGATGTTGTCCGGGGAGAACTCGTTCATCATCCGTCATTGTTAAAAGAAGCACTCGAATTGCTCGAACAAATGGTGCTGTATCCAGATTTGACGGAAGGTGGTTTCCGTGAACAGTTCGTCAAACAAGAAAAACGACTGCATGCCTTACGGATCAGTTCACTATATGATGATAAAATGCGCTACGCCCAGCAACGTCTCCTTGAACTAATGGCACCAGGTGAAGCCGTCGCGTTGCCATCGCTTGGAACACTCGAAGAACTCGAACAGATCACCCCGTCATCCTTGCGTGATACATACCGTTCGATGATCGAAGACGATCGGATTGATGTCTTCGTCGTCGGACATGTGACGAAGGAGGAGATGGAAGATGCGTTGTCCTTCTTGCCATCGCATTCTGAAAAGATCAGCCATTACATTCCGGCCCAAAAACCAGTCAATGGTGTGAAACGGTCGAGCGAAACGCAACCAATCAAACAAGGCAAATTGCATCTCGGTTACCGGGTAGCGGTCGATCCGACATCTGCTGATTCGATCCGTATGCAAATTGTCAACGGTCTGTTTGGTGGCTTCCCGCACTCGAAGCTGTTCATGAATGTGCGTGAAAAAGAGAGTCTCGCCTATTACGCCGCTTCACGTTATGCGGCATTGAACAGTGCACTTTATGTCTATGCCGGAGTCGACACGAAAGAAGCGGAACGTGCTGAGAAAATTATCTTAGAACAACTCGTTGATTTAAAGGCAGGACAGTTCACGGATGAAGAATTGACACAGACGAAGGCGATGTTAATTAATGCGCGTCGTCAAATCCTTGATCAGCCGGGTCAATTGATTGGCTGGTTGAATGGTTCGAAGATGCGTGGACTAACACTTGAAGATGAAATTCATATCATTGAGACGGCGACACGTGAAGACGTCGTTCGATTAGCAGCGGCAATCGATCTTGATGCCGTATATCTATTGCGAGGTGAAGCATGATGGAACAACTGACCTATCACGATACAGACGAAACGGTATACCACGAGCAGCTTGATAACGGGCTCTCCGTCTACCTATTGCAAAAAAAAGGATACGAAAAGACGTATGCGACGTTTACGACACGTTATGGTTCGATTGATCAACGATTCAAAAAAGGAGAGGAATGGATCACGGTACCGGACGGCATCGCCCATTTCCTTGAGCATAAGATGTTCGAATCCGAAAAAGGTGATGTCTTCCAAGAGTTTGGTCGTCTTGGTGCCTCAGCGAACGCCTTTACCTCGTTCTCGCGGACGGCGTATTTGTTCTCAGCGACGTCATTAATCGAACAAAATCTCGAGACGTTGATTGATTTCGTACAAGATCCTTACTTCACGCCGGAAAGCGTTGAAAAAGAGAAGGGGATCATCACGCAGGAAATCCAGATGTATCAAGATAATCCGGGATGGCGCTTGTTCTTCGGTCTGATTGAATCGATGTATGCGACGCATCCAGTCCGGATCGATATCGCGGGAACTCCGGAATCGATCAATCAAATCACAGCCGATGACCTGTACACGTGCTACCGTACGTTCTATCATCCATCGAACATGGTGTTGTTCGTCGTCGGAAACATCGACCCGGAAGAGACACTGGCATTGATCAAGGCGAACCAGGCGAAGAAGGACTATACGGATCGCCCGGCAATCGAACGAGATTACGGTCAAGAGCCGCACGGCGTACATCGTCCACGCTTTGAACTCGAGCTCGACGTTAAGACACCTAAGGTATTGATCGGTTACAAGGACGAATCGCTTCGCGGTGAGGCACAAGTCCGCCGTGAGTTAACGAGTGAACTGCTGTTACATCTCTTGTTCGATCAGACATCATCGACGTATTTGGAACTGTATGAAGACGGTCTGATTGACGATACGTTCAGCTTTGATTACTCGAGTGAGGAAGAGTTCGCCTTTGCGACGTTTGGAATGGAGACAGAAGATCCAGATAAGTTCATCCAAGCGTATGAGACACTCCTGCAAACACGTCCTGACTTTACGGAAGATGAAGTCACGCGCAAGCGGAATATGATGCAAGGGAAGTTCCTCCGTGCCTTGAATTCACCAGAATTCATCGCGAACCAGTTCTCGCGTCACGCACTTGCCGGTACGAATTTATTCACGCTCCCGACGATGATTGCTTCGATTACGAAAGAAGAGATTGAAGCCCGTTTCGACGAGTTGTTCGCCATTGAAAACCGGGCGATCTCAATCGTCAAACCGTACGCGTGATGCGAATTCTCATTACCGGTGCGAGTGGCGCCATTGGTCTTGCGGCAGCAAAACAACTCGCTGCCGCCGGACATGAATTGGTGCTTCAGACGTATCGACAGCACGCTGTTTTGGAACGGATGATAGAGGAGTGGCAAGGAGAGCACCACATCCTGACTGCGAATTTAGCGGATGAGGAGGACTTGCAGGCATTTTGTGCGGCATTACCTGTCGTTGATGCCTTCGTCCATTGTGCTGGAACGAGTTATAGCGGTTTGTTGCTAGATCAATCGGCAACATCAATGCACGAACTTTGGAAAATCCACGTCGAGGCCTTGATGCGCATCAGCCAAACCGTGACACGGACGAAACCGTTTACGTCGAAGCTTGCGATCGTCGTCATCAGTAGTGTATTAGGGGAACAAGGTGTCGCGGGTGAGGTTGTCTATTCGACGTGCAAGGCGGCACAGCTCGGATTCGTCAAAGCATACAGCAAGGAACTTGGACCGATGTACGGACGTATCAATGCGATCACACCGGGATGGATCGACACACCGATGAACGCGATTTTCTCGGAAGATGAAAAGGAACAAGCAATCGCTGAAATTCCTGCTGGTCGATTCGGGAAAGTAGAAGAAGTGGCTTCTGCCATCTGTTACTTAGTGCAACCCGAGTCAAGTTATGTGTCGGGAGCCATCCTGAAAATAGATGGTGCGTGGATGTAAGCATTGGAATTTCAGTTCAGGAATGCTTTTCATTTTTCAAAAAATCATTTAACATGAGGAATGGATAATCGTATTGATAGAGGAGGATGGGCGCGTGAGTGAGTTCGAGCAATGGTATCTCGAATATGAATTAAAGGTCAACCGTCCCGGTATACTCGGGGACATTGCTTCGTTGATGGGAATGTTACATATTTCGATCGTGACGATCAATGGTGTTGATCATCAACGACGTGGTATGTTACTGCAAACGAAACAACCGGATCAAATTCCACGACTCGCCGCTATTCTCAAGACGATGTCAACCATTGAGGTCATCAAACTACGAAAACCAAAGCTCCGTGACCGAATTGCGATTCGACACGGTCGTTATATCGATCAAAGTAGTGATGAGCGAAAGACGTTCCGCTTCGTTCGAGAAGACTTAGGGATTCTCGTCGATTTCATGGCAGAACTGTGTAAACAGGATGGTCACTTGTTGATTGGTGTCCGTGGCATGCCACGCGTCGGCAAGACGGAGTCGATCGTCGCAGCGAGCGTCAGTGCGAATAAGAAATGGCTGTTCCTATCGTCGACGTTGATTAAACAGACGGTTCGAACATCGTTGTTCGACGACGAGCGGACGGGTGATTATGTCTACATCATCGATGCGTTAGTGTCACAACGAAATTTCGATGAACGACACTGGCAAATCCTGCGTGAAGTCATGCGACTACCAGCGACGAAGATCGTCGAACATCCAGATGCTTTCGTTAAATCAAGTGAGTATACGTGGGATGATTTTGATTACATCATTGAATTACGCAACACGACTGAAGAAATCATTGTGACTGAACTGCCTCGTTCCCATGGTGGAAATGATTGGTTCAACTTTGAATAAGTATGAAAAATGGAAGGTGTGTTACCGATGACCGAGCTCGGAACCTACTTAAAGGAACAACGGGAGGCACTTGGTGTCTCTCTCGAACAAATTCAAACGACGACGAAGATTCAAAAGCGTTATATCGTCGCGATTGAAGAAGGCAATTACGATCAATTACCGGGTGCATTCTATGCCCGTGCCTTCATCAAGACATATGCTGAAGCACTCGGTCTTGACGTTGATGAAGTCTTTACGACCTACAAGCGTGATCTTCCAGAACCGGAAGCACAGCCGGTCGTCGAACTGTCACGGCGCGCGACGTATTCGAAATCCAGTGCTCCGAAGAAGAGCGTTGCGAAACGTTGGATTCCGAACATCATCATCATCGTATTGATCTTTGCAATCGGTGCTGCCTTGTATTATGGTCTGCAGACGTTCCTCGACGGTAACGAAGAGGCGAAGACGTCCGCGCCGAAACAAAATGATGTGACGATCGATCAAGGAGACGCACCGAGCAAGGAAACGGATGCGCCTGCGAAGACCGAAGAAGAGCCGAAGGAAGAACCGGCGAAACAAGAAGAAACAAAAGAAGAACCTAAAAAAGAGGCACTTGCTGCGAAGTCGACATCTGGTCAAGATGTCACATATGAAGTCGCAACGAAAGATACGATGAGTGTCTCGATTCAAATCAAGAAAGATGCCTCTCCGTCGCCATTCGTTGGTGTACGTGATACATCACTTGAAGGAGAAGCACTCGCGCCAGACCACATCAACGCATCGGATCCAAATCCGATCGTCGTGAAGGACACGAAGACGGACTTGATCCGCATCCGGATCGGTTCGATTAAAGGGATTGATAAAATCGTCGTCAATGACCAAGAACTGAAACTGAACCGTTCGCTTCTCGTCCAAAACATCTATCTAAAGAAAGTAGCCACGCCGTAATTCGGCGTGCCTTCTTTTAGATGGCATGTCATTTACATACGAAATGAAGGAGGAGGGCGTTACATGAACTTACCGAATCAATTGACAGTATTACGCGTTTTATTAATTCCCGTGTTCGTCATCGTACTTGCGATTGATCCGAACTGGGGACAGTGGGATGTGCTGGGAGCTGAACTTCCCGTCTCACACTTCGTTGCAGCTATCATCTTCCTTGTTGCTTCACTGACGGACTGGCTCGATGGGTATATCGCCCGCAAACAAAAACTAGTGACGAACTTTGGAAAATTCATGGATCCACTTGCCGATAAGATGTTAGTTGCAGCTGCTCTTGTCTACTTGGTGGAACTTGGGTTCGTCGCAGCATGGATCGTCGTCATCATTCTCTGTCGAGAGTTCGCAGTCACAGGTCTTCGTCTCGTCGCATCTGACGAAGGGATCGTCCTTGCTGCTGGAAACTCTGGCAAAGCCAAAACATGGGTTCAGCTGACATCAATTACGGCATACTTGCTGCACGATATCATCTTTGCGATGTGGAATATTCCGTTCGCAGATATTACGATGTGGCTTGCTTTGATTTTGACGATCTACTCAGGTGTCGAATATTTCGCTAAAAACATTAAGTTAATTACGAAATCCATGTAAGATGGATCAATTTAGACTGTTCGTCATACCGAACAGTCTTTTCTTATACTTCAAGAAGGTGAGGAATCAACATGAAAGCAGAAATCATCGCAGTCGGAAGCGAACTCCTCCTTGGGGAAATCGCGAACACGAATGCACAGTACCTTTCCGAATGGTTAGCGAGTGCCGGAATTGACGTTCATTATCATACAGTCGTCGGTGACAATCATGAGCGGATGCAAGAGACATTCCGTCAGGCACAACAGCGGGCAGAACTCCTTGTCATCACAGGAGGTCTTGGACCGACGGAAGACGATTTGACGAAAGAAGTGCTCGCTAATCTCCTCGGACGTGATCTCGTTCTCGATCAAGCGGCGTACGAGCGAATCGAAGGGTTCTTAAAGACACGTCAACGGGAAATGACGATCAATGAACGAAAACAAGCTCTCGTCATCGAAGGAGCGACGGTTTTACGTAATGATGCAGGACTTGCTCCCGGTATGTCGGTTCAGACGGAACACCACCAATATATCGTCTTACCTGGTGTGCCACGCGAGATGAAGCAAATCCTCAAAGATCACTTCAGTCATCTGTTCGGTCAAGAAACGATCCGCTCTCGGACGTTACGATTCTTCGGAATCGGGGAATCAGCTTTAAATGACCGTCTGGAAACGTTGATCAAGGAGGCGAAGAATCCATCGGTCGCACCGTATGCGGAGCTCGCTGAAGTCCGGTTACGCCTGACGGCTAAAGCACTCGATCAACAGGAAGCCGATCGTATGCTCGATGAACTCGAACAACACGTCCTTGCTGAAGTCGGCATGTACTTTTATGGATATGGGGAGACGAGTCTGCCGGAAGTCGTCCTAAAACGGTATCAAGAAGCAGGATTGACACTTTCGCTCGCCGAATCACTGACGGGAGGGGCCGTCGCAAGTGGTCTCGTTGATGTCAGCGGTGCGAGTCAAGTATTGCGTGGGAGCGCCGTCGTCTATGATGACGCAGCGAAGCAAGCCGTACTGTCGGTACCAGAAGAGCTTCTAAAAGAACATACGGCAGTCAGTAAAGAGGTGGCGATCGCGATGGCAGAAGGAGCACGAAGCCTTTATCAATCGGACATCGCTGTTGCCTTGACGGGGGAAGCGGGTCCGACGAGCAACAGCGGAAAAGCGGTCGGAACGGTCTATTGTGCTATTGCGGACGCACATGGAACACGGATTGTCGAATGGCAATATCCATCGTTCGATCGAGGCATGATTCGCCTGCGCGCCGTCAAGGATACCTATTTCCTTCTACTGAAACATCTCGAAAAAGCACCAGAGTGAGAAAAATGGTCAAAGTGCAAGTATGCGAATAAATGTTCGTAAAATGCTTGTCATTCGGTCTCAAAAGAAGTACAATAATCTCAGTAAGATAATTAAAAGGAGGCCTGCTACGTGAGTGATCGTAAAGCAGCACTTGAGATGGCGTTACGCCAGATAGAGAAACAGTTCGGTAAAGGTTCTATCATGAAACTCGGAGAAAATGCGGATCAGAAGGTATCAGTAATCTCTTCTGGATCGATTACATTAGATATTGCCCTAGGTGCAGGTGGATACCCACGTGGACGGGTCATCGAAGTATACGGACCTGAATCGTCAGGTAAAACGACGGTTGCGCTTCATGCAATCGCAGAAGTTCAAAAACAAGGTGGACAAGCCGCATTCATCGATGCGGAGCATGCGCTTGATCCAGCATATGCAAATAAACTCGGTGTCAACATCGATGAGCTCCTCTTGTCACAACCGGACACTGGGGAACAAGCACTTGAAATCGCGGAAGCACTCGTTCGTTCTGGTGCGGTCGATATTCTTGTCGTCGACTCTGTTGCGGCACTCGTACCAAAAGCAGAGATCGAAGGCGAGATGGGTGACTCACACGTTGGTCTTCAAGCACGTTTGATGAGCCAAGCGCTTCGTAAATTGTCTGGTGCAACGAATAAATCGAAGACGATCGTCATCTTCATCAACCAAATCCGTGAAAAAATCGGTGTCATGTTCGGTAACCCGGAAACGACTCCAGGTGGTCGTGCACTTAAATTCTACTCGTCTGTTCGTTTAGAAGTACGTCGTGCGGAAGCGTTGAAAAACGGTACGGACGTCGTCGGTAACAAGACAAAGATTAAGGTCGTCAAAAACAAGATCGCACCTCCGTTCAAACAAGCGGAAGTCGACATCATGTATGGTCTCGGGATTTCGAAAGTCGGCGAGTTGATCGATATCGGAACGGATCTTGATATCGTTCAAAAGAGTGGTGCATGGTACTCGTACAACTCTGAACGTCTCGGTCAAGGGCGTGAGAACGCGAAACAATATATGGTCGAGCATCCGGAAGTCGCAGCAGAGGTCGAACGTTTGATTCGTGAACACCACGGTCTCGTCGATCGCGAAGAGCCGGTTGATTTCGAAGCAGAACAACCAGAAGATCTATTTGCTGAATAAACCGTTTCAGAGAGGATTCGCATGCGAATCCTCTCTTTTTTAGTGTAAAAGAGGAAAACAGTGGAATTCTTTCCCGTCCGTTCGTTGACAATGAACGAGTGCTATCCTTACAATATAGATGTACGTTTTTTAGACAGCTTCGATGAAATACCGAAATGAACTAAGAAACACCTTGCAAAGGGGAGGTGAACCCATGAGTACACTGACTTGGATTGTCATACTTCTCCTCACTTTGCTGATCGCATTCATCGTAGGCTACTTCTTGCGGAAATCGATTGCAGAAGCGAAGATTCAAGGCGCAGAAACGGAAGCGAATAAAATCGTCGAACGTGCGCGCGAATCGGCTGAGGCAACGAAAAAAGAAGCAGTACTCGAAGCGAAAGATGAAGCATTCAAACTTCGTAACGAAGTGGAAAAAGAATTGCGTGAACGTCGCCAAGAGCTAGCGAAACAAGAAGCCCGGTTGCTCCAGAAAGAAGAGACACTCGATCGCCGTGTTGATGCCATCGACCGTAAGGAAGATCAAATCAATACACGTGATGCAGAGATCGCGAAACGGAAGCATCAAGCTGAAGAACTAGAGCGCAAAGTAGAGGACCTGTATGAACAGGGACGTCAAGAGCTTGTCCGCGTCGCGAATTTATCGCAAGACGAGGCAAGAACGATCATCATGGATGAGACGAAACAGGCTGCTTTACATGACGCAGCCATTCTTCAAAAAGAAATCGAACAAAAAGCAAAAGAAGAAGCCGACAAGAAAGCACGTAACATCTTGTCACTTGCGATTCAACGGTTCGCCGCTGAACATATCGCAGAGACGACTGTATCGGTCGTCAACTTACCGAACGATGAGATGAAAGGTCGGATCATCGGACGGGAAGGCCGCAACATCCGTACGCTCGAGACCTTGACTGGGATCGACTTGATCATCGATGATACGCCGGAAGCCGTCATTTTGTCTGGTTTTGACCCAATTCGTCGCGAAGTCGCTAAAATGGCGCTCGAGAAATTGGTTCAGGATGGTCGGATTCACCCGGCCCGTATTGAAGAGATGGTCGACAAATCGCGTCGTGAAGTCGACGAGCGGATTCGAGAAATCGGGGAAGAAGCGACGTATGATGTCGGAATCCACGGCATTCATCCGGACCTTGTCAAAATTCTCGGTCGCTTGAAGTACCGTACGAGTTACGGACAAAACGTCCTGTATCACTCACTTGAGGTTGCCCACCTTGCGGGTATGATGGCAGCTGAACTTGGAGAAGATGTCACGCTTGCGAAGCGTGCGGGTCTTCTGCATGATATCGGGAAAGCGATCGACCACGAAGTCGAAGGCAGTCACGTTGAAATCGGTGTCGAGCTCGGTACGAAGTACAAAGAGCATCCAACCGTCATCAACGCGATCGCATCCCACCACGGGGATACGGAAGCGACATCTGTCATTTCCGTCTTGGTCGCAGCCGCAGATGCATTATCTGCTGCTCGTCCGGGTGCACGTCAAGAGACACTCGAAAGTTATATTCGCCGTCTCGAACGCCTCGAGGAAATCTCGGAATCGTTCGACGGTGTCGAAAAATCATTTGCGATCCAAGCGGGTCGTGAAGTTCGTATCATCGTTCGACCTGACGTCGTCGATGATGTACTGGCTCACAAGATGGCAAGTGACATCCGGAAAAAAATCGAAGAAGAACTCGATTATCCGGGACACATCAAAGTCACGGTCATTCGGGAAACACGAGCAGTCGAATACGCGAAATAAGTGGAGTGGCGGGCGACCGCCACTTTTTTTAATGAACGGAGGAACAGCAATGAAGATTTTATTCATCGGAGATGTCGTCGGTGCACCTGGTCGACATATCCTACAACAATTCACAGCACGCTTGAAAGCGAAGTACAACCCGAACGTCATGCTCGTCAACGGCGAAAACGCAGCACACGGACGCGGCATCACGAAGTCAATCTATCATCAATTCCTAGAACTCGGATTCCACGGAATCACGATGGGGAATCACACGTTTGATAACCGAGATATCTTTGACTGGATCGACGACGCGGATCGAATCGTCCGTCCGGCGAACTATCCGGAAGGCACACCAGGTCGTGGGATGATGATCGTCAAGGCAGGTAATAAAAAGATTGCCGTCATCAACGTCCAAGGAACGGTCTTCTTACCACCACTCGGTGACCCGTTCCGTACCGTCGATGCACTGATTGCGGAAGTCGAGGGAAAAGTCGATGCCATCTTCGTTGATGTCCACGCGGAAGCAACAAGTGAGAAAATCGCGATGGGCTATCACCTTGACGGTCGAGTTCAAGCTGTCGTCGGCACACATACGCACGTCCAGACAGCAGATGAGCGTGTCCTTGACGGAGGAACGGCTTACATCACGGATGTCGGGATGACAGGTCCACTAAACGGTGTGCTTGGGATGCGTCAGGAAGATGTCCTACGAAAATTCAAGACACAGCTCCCAACACGGTTTGAAGTTGCCGAAGGACGGGAACAACTTAATGGAGTCTTGATTCATATCGATGACACAACAAAAAAAGCAACGAAGATTGAACGGATTCATCTGACGGATCAGTCAGTATTCTTCGACTGATTGCCATTTCTGGATGGGGAGGTACACGCATGGACGTCCTGAAAGTATCAGCTAAGTCGAATCCAAACGCGGTAGCAGGTGCACTCGCGGGTGTCATTCGAGAGAGAGGTTCCGTCGAGATTCAGGCCATTGGTGCGGGAGCGCTCAATCAGTCTGTCAAAGCCGTCGCCATCGCACGTGGATTCGTGGCTCCTTCTGGCATCGACTTGATTTGTATCCCAGCCTTCACAGACATTTTGATTGATGGAGAAGAGAGAACCGCCATCAAACTCATCATTGAACCACGATGACGAATTGGACATAGGTCCTATTTGCAAGTAGACCATTTACTCGACTGGAGTAGATGGTCTTTTTGCTGCGCCTGCGAAATTTTCTCACCTTTCCACCGAGGGAGCATTGTACTACTTCCGGTAAATCGGTATCATGAGGGAGGATAGAGAGAACTATCATTTCAGGGGACAGAGAAGGAGCGAACGTCGATGTATAATCAGTTATCATGGAAAGTTGGCGGTCAGCAGGGAGAAGGGATCGAATCAACAGGCGAAATCTTTGCAATTGCCTTGAATCGACTCGGCTATTACCTGTACGGCTACCGTCACTTTTCGTCACGTATCAAGGGAGGGCACACGAACAATAAGATTCGTGTCGCGACACAGGAAGTCCGGACGATTTCCGATGATCTCGATATTTTGGTCGCGTTCGATCAAGAGACGATCGATGTTAACTTCCATGAATTGCGTCAAGGTGCCATCATCATCGCGGATGCGAAATTCAATCCGACGAATCCAGACGAAGCACGAGCTTCCTTGTATGCGATTCCATTTACGGAGATTGCAGCAGATCTCGGTACGGCCTTGATGAAGAACATGGTCGCGATCGGTGCATCGAGTGCGATTCTCGGGATTGCACCGGAGCGTTTCCAAGCCGTCGTCGAGCAGATCTTCGGACGAAAAGGACCAGACATGGTCGAGAAAAACTTAGCAGCGATCCGTGAAGGTGCAGCAGCATTTGAAGCACTCGCAGGAGATGGTGAGCGATTCGTCTTGGAACCGGCAGACGGAAAACAACGGATGTTCATGATCGGAAACGATGCGATTGCCCTTGGTGCGATTGCTGGTGGAGCACGTCTGATGGCAGCTTACCCGATCACACCATCATCTGAAATCATGGAATACTTAATCAAGAAATTGCCGCAGTTCGGCGGAACGGTCGTCCAGACGGAAGACGAATTGGCGGCAGTCACGATGGCGATCGGGGCGAACTACGCAGGTGTCCGTGCTTTGACGGCATCAGCTGGTCCAGGATTGTCATTAATGGCGGAAGCGATCGGGTTATCCGGGATGACGGAAACACCGCTCGTGATCGTTGATACACAACGGGGTGGTCCGTCAACAGGTCTACCGACGAAACAGGAACAGTCGGACTTGATGGCGATGATCTACAGTACGCATGGTGAGATTCCAAAGGTCGTTTTGGCACCGTCAACGGTTGAGGAAGCGTTCTACGATGCAGCAGAGGCATTCAATATTGCAGAGGAGTATCAGTGTCCGGTCATTCTATTGACGGATTTGATGCTGTCGCTCGGAAAACAATCGGTCGAGCCACCAGATATGTCACGCGTTGAGATCCGTCGCGGAAAGTTGATTCAAGAAGATTTACCAGAACTTGAAGGAAAAGCGTACTTCAAACGCTACGAAGTGACGGAAGATGGGATCAGCCCACGCGTCATTCCAGGCGTCAAGCACGGGATTCATCACGTAACGGGTGTTGAGCACAATGAGGAAGGGCGTCCGTCGGAAGCGACGAAGAACCGGGTCGATCAGATGACGAAGCGACTCCGTAAGTTGAACACATTCCGCTTACAGGATGCCGTTCTCGTAACAGAGCATCATGCAGAACCGGATATCTTATTCGTCGGTTTCAACTCGACGCGTGGAACGATCGAAGAGATCATGCCACGACTCGAAGCACAAGGAATCAAGGTCGATCACTTGCATATTCGTCAAGTCCATCCGTTCCCAAGTGAACTCGTCACGCCGCACTTAGAGCGGGCAAAACGAGTCATCGTCGTCGAGTACAACGCAACGGGACAACTGGCGAAACTGATCCAGATGAACTGTGGACATGCATCGAAGATCGAGCATATCTTGAAATTCAATGGCGATCCGTTCTACCCGGCAGAGGTCGTCGAGCAGGTCGTAGGAGGGGTATATCATGGCAACCTTTAAAGATTTTAGAAATGATGTCAAACCAAACTGGTGTCCAGGGTGCGGAGACTTCTCGATTCAAGCAGCGATTCAGCGTGCTGTCGCGAACGTCGGTCTCGAACCAGAAGAGTTGGCATTGATTTCCGGGATTGGCTGTTCTGGTCGAATTTCTGGTTATATCAATACGTATGGTTTCCACGGCGTTCATGGACGTTCCTTGCCGATCGCCCAAGGTGTGAAGATGGCGAACCGCGAATTGACGGTCATCGCATCTGGTGGCGACGGTGATGGATTTGCAATCGGCATGGGACATACGATTCATGCATTCAAGCGCAATGTCGACATGACGTATATCGTCATGGACAATCAGATTTACGGCTTGACGAAAGGGCAGACGTCACCCACTTCTGCACCTGGATTCAAGACGAAATCGACTCCAAAAGGGTCGATCGAAAAGAGTGTTTCACCCGTTGAACTCGCCTTGACGGCTGGCGCGACGTTTGTTGCCCAAAGCTTCTCGAATGATTTGAAGGGCTTGACGCAATTGATTGAGCAAGCGACGGCACATAGAGGGTTTGCCTTCATCAACGTCTTCAGTCCGTGCGTCACGTTCAACAAGGTCAATACGTATGATTGGTTCAAACAGAACTTGACGAAGCTGTCCGACATCGAAGGATACGACCCGTCGAACTTGGATCTTGCGAAACAGACCGTTCATGCTCACGACGGACTCGTCATGGGGTTGATCTATCAGGATGAAACACGTCCTGATTACCAGTCGCAAATCGATGGCTATCAAGAGTCGGGTCTTGCGTATGCGGATCTTGAGCTGAACGAAGAAACATTCGGTAAACTAGCGGCAGAATTCATGTAAGATAGAGGAAAGATGTGTTTGGTTTTTTGGGGATGCTAAACATTTGGAAGTTCGCAACATATAAATAAACGCGAACTTCCGCGAAGGAGTCGGGGAAAGATGACGAAATTAGTAACGACGGTAGAAGAGACGACAACGACGAAAACGATGCGTGCACTCGTCAAAGAAGAGCGCGGGTTCGGTGCGGCACTGAAAGAAGTACCGGTACCCGTACCGAGTCGTGGAGAAGTCTTGATTCGAGTCGAGGCAACATCAATCTGTGGGACGGACGTGCATATCTATGAGTGGGACGCGTGGGCAGCTTCACGTGTCAATCCGCCGTATGTCTTCGGTCATGAGTTCTCGGGCGAAGTCGTCGAGCTCGGAGAAGGCACGAAACGCTTGAAACTCGGTGACCGTGTCTCGGCTGAGACGCATATCGTCTGTCATCAATGTAAACAGTGTCTACGTGGGCAATACCATATCTGTAAGAACACGAAGATCATCGGTGTCGATACACAAGGTTGTTTTGCGGAATACGTCGTCATGCCGGAAGAAAACCTCTGGGTCAACCCGGAAGACATGCCAGCAGGGATTGCCTCGATTCAAGAGCCGATGGGAAATGCCGTCCATACCGTTCTTGCGAGTGATGTCAGTGCGAAAACGGTCGCAATCGTCGGTTGTGGTCCAATTGGTCTGATGGCGGTCTCGGTCGCTAAAGCAGCCGGTGCGGCGGAAGTCGTTGCGATCGATGTCAATCCGTATCGTCTCGAACTCGCGCGGACGATGGGGGCGGATGTCGTCATCGATTCACGTCATGACGATGTCTTAGAGCGGATCGAGCGCATGACGGACGGCGACGGGATTGATGTCGTCTGTGAGATGAGTGGTCATCCGGTTGCGATTCGTCAAGCGTTCGAGATGGTGACAGCCGGTGGAGACGTCAATATCCTTAGTCTGCCGGTCAAACCGGTCGAAATCGATTTGACGAACCACGTCGTCTTCAAAGGCGTCCGGGTTCAAGGCATCACCGGTCGGAAGATGTATGAGACATGGAGTCAAGTTTCTGCTTTCTTGTCGAGCGGAAAAGTTGATGTCCGCCCGTTGATCACACACACGTTGCCGCTCGAGCGGTTCGAAGAAGGATTTGAATTGATGCGTCAAGGGAAATGCGGAAAAGTCGTATTACAACCAAGGGGGACGAATTAATGGGATTTGAACACTTACGGACAGAACTAGAAGAGATGAAACAGGCGGGCACGTTCCGCAACCTCGTAGCACTCGAAAGCGCACAACATAATCGCGTGACGATCGACGGTAAGGAATTGATCCAACTGTCGTCGAACAACTACCTCGGACTCGCAGCGCATCCACGTCTCGCTGAACAAGCAGCGGAAGCAGCGCGCACGTTCGGTGCCGGAACAGGATCCGTTCGGACGATTGCCGGAACACTCGAGATGCACCAAGCATTCGAACGGGAACTCGCGACATTCAAGCATACGGAAGCGGCACTCGTCTTCCAGTCTGGATTCGCCACGAATCTCGGTGTCTTATCGGCACTGCTCGGTCCGGAAGACGTCGTCATCTCGGATGAGTTGAACCACGCTTCGATCATCGATGGAATTCGTCTGACGAAAGCGAAACGCCGGATCTATAAACACGTCGACTTGGCGGATCTTGAAGCGGCATTACAAGAAACACAAGACGCGCGGACACGCCTCGTCGTCACGGACGGTGTCTTCTCGATGGACGGAAACATCGCGCCACTCCCTGAGATCGTTGAATTAGCAGAACGCTATGACGCACTCGTCATGGTCGATGATGCCCATGCATCAGGTGTGCTTGGGAAAGCGGGACGCGGTACAGTCAATCACTTCGGTCTTGACGGACGTGTTGCTCTGCAGGTCGGTACGCTCTCAAAAGCCATCGGTGTCCTTGGCGGATACGTCGCATGTGAACAGCACGTCAAAGATTACCTGATTCATAAAGGACGTCCGTTCTTGTTCTCGACATCACATCCACCAGCGGTCGTCGAAGCGAACCGGGAAGCGCTCCGCGTCATGGAAGAAGAAACGGAACTCTTTGATCGTCTGTGGGAAAACACGGAATTCTTTAAACAAGGACTCCGTGATCTCGGATTTGATATCGGCACGTCGACGACGCCAATCACACCGGTCATCGTCGGAGATGAAGCACGTTGCCACGAGTTGTCGGACCGCTTGCGTCAAGAAGGCGTCTTCGCTCAAGGCATCGCCTTCCCGACGGTCGCAAAAGGAAAAGCACGTGTTCGGACGATCGTGACGGCTGAACATACACGCGAAGACTTGACGACGGCGCTTGCAGCGTTCGAAAAAGTCGGTCGTGAATTAAACTTGATCGGTTAATGCTGATCACGGACGAACGCGTCCGCATACTCTCAGGCAGTGGGTCGTCGACCCGCTGCCTGATGTGCGTCACGGGCGGAAGAATGAGAAGTCAACCGTTTTTACTTTTGCAAGATAGGGAATAACTGATGAAGAAAGGATGTGACCTGATGAGTAAGAAGAAGAAAGGGATATTGCTCTCATTTTTGATGCTGACACTGCTCCTTGGGGGGTGTATTCGCATCCAGTACGATGCAACGATCCATACCGATCAAAGTGTCACCTTAAAGACGACATATGCCGCGAAGGAACATCCGGTGGCTCGTCTACTCAATTTGAATCCGAATTGGAAGGGATATGTTAAACAAGCTGAGAAGAACGGCTATGCGGCGAAGACGTTCAAGACGAAAGATGACTACGAAGGCATCCGGATGCAAAAGACATTCGCGAACTTCAAGGATATGACGTCGATCAAGGACGAATGGAAGACCGGCATCGGTGGGATTCTGATTCCACCCGATACGAAGTTTGACATGAAGAAATCGAACGGATTTTGGTTCGATACGTACCGACTCGATACGAACATTGATCTCAGTATCGATCGGTTGAACATCAAAGGGTATCAACCGACGGGTCAGGTCAAGAAGTTAGCCGATCGTTATATTCGTCAAGCCGATATCGAGATCAAGCTCCACGGTCCAAAAGTGATCGGTCTCCAAAATGGAGAAAAGATCGACTGGTCGAATTACCATGATGTGTCATGGAAATTATACGGAACGAAAGCCAACCAGCTACAGTTGATTGCGTATGTACCGAATCCGACAGGTTGGATCATTACCGGTATCGTGTTATTGATCGGTGTCGGATTATTCCTCTACTGGGTCTTTCATCGTGTCCGTAAACTACGTCGTCAACAGCTGAAAACGATTAGTATCTCACTTCTCGTCTGTTTGATTGTCGGGGGAGGAGCGTGGTGGCTATTTGCGGAAGATACGTCGAGTGCCCCACCGCCGACGCGTCAGATCGTCACACAAGGAAAGAGTGAAATCGTGCCGACGTTCCTCGTCCATGGGTTATTCGGGACGGAGCGGACGTTCGTGCCGATGATTCAAAACTTCACGAATAAAAAAGTCGCCGATGACGGAGGACGATGTGACGTGACTCGTTCCGGAAAAGCAACCTGTAACGTCAACCCCTCGCCGACCGGCTACCCACTTGTCCGAATCGTCTTCGCCGATGATGAGGCGAGCCTTGCCGATCAGCAAAAGTGGTTAAATGCGGCGATTGCAGCTTACGATGCGAAACAAAAAGCGACCTTTGCCGATATTCAGCTCGTTGGGCACAGCATGGGTGGTGTTGATGTCGTCGCCTATACGGTTCAAGAAGAGATGCCGTATCACGTCCGAAAAGTCGTGACGCTCGACTCACCGATCGCCGGCTCCGATTACGCGAAACTTGGCTTGACGCTTGCACCACTCGGCACGAATACGAACAGTCCCGCAATCCGCGATCTGGCGAAAGGTTCTCCAGCGATGAACAACCTGACCCAGCGGCTCGAGACGTGGCCACGTGACGTACTTGTCTATTCGTTTGGTGCAAAAGGGGGCGACTTCAATCTGATTTCGCTGAAGAGTTCATTTGCACTCGAGAACTATACGGATAACATCCAAACAAAATCGTATAAATATGATCATTTCACGATTCATCGCCGGGAGCCAGTCTTCCGCGAAATCCGCAATTTCCTGTTTAAAGAAAACCGGGTCACGGAGGAGGAATCATCATGAAACACGTCGTCATCGTTGGCGGAGGAATTGCCGGTCTAACGGCTGCTGCATTGATCGCACAAGAAGGGCATACGGTCACCGTCCTTGAGGGGAGCCGTGAATGGGGAGGGTCAGCCGGGAAGTTCACGCGCCGGGATCTGACATATCCAGTTGGAGCGACCCTTGGGATGGGATTTGAGGCTGGCGGCATTCATGCCCGTGTGCTCGATCATCTTGGAGTGACGCACCGTGTCGAGTCACTCGACGTCGTCATGACGATTCGCATCGAAGGACGGACGATTCATTATTATCAGGATCGCGATGCCTTTCTAATCGAATTGACGTCACATTTTCCGGAGCAGGCATCGTCGATTCGTGCTTTCTTTGCTGAAATCAAGCAGATTCATGAGGCGATTCGTCCACTGATGGCAGAACTGCCGGCATTGCCACTTCAAGATCTAGCCGATGTTCAGCGGTTAGTCCGTCACGCGAAAAGTGTCGTCCTCTTACCATATTTTCCTCTGACGATTGGTCATCTGTTACGCAAACATCGACTAGCGGATACGTTGTTCGCACAAGTGATCGACGGGATCTTACTCGACAGCATGCAGACAGGGCAGGAAGCATCTGCTTTACTAGGGGCTGTCGCCTTATCGATTTATCACGAAGGTGCCTATTATGTTCCGGGCGGCTTGTACCGACTGGCCGAGCAATTAAAAGAAACAGCCGAGGCGAACGGGGCAACCTGTCTGCTTGGGCGAAAAGTCACGTCGATTCGCAAGACGCCGGATGGTTTTTTGATCGAGGATCGGCGAGGGCGCTTGACGCTTGCCGATGCTGTCATCTGTGCGGTTCCGCTTGAAGGCATCCGGGAAGTCGTCAGCGCGGATATGCGACGAACGTTACGACGGACGTACCGACGACAAGAAAAGCTACAGCAATGGGCGACCTTTACGTATTATGCGGCGATTCCGGAGGCGATCATTTTGTCTGATGAAGCATTCCGTCAAGTCCATGATCCGTCCTTACCTTCAGGTCACGCCTTCGTCTCCCTCTCCCGTTCGGAGGACCGGTTGCGTGCACCAGTCGGTCAGCGGACGCTGACGATGTCATGTCATGTTCCAATCGGTACGTTTGATAAGACGAACCGGAAACGCTACGACGAACAAGTCGAGACGATGTCGACGATCTTTGAAGCTATTCTTGAACAACAGTTTCCGGGCTTCGGACAACAGGCGATCGAACGTCATCCAGGTGGACCGGGGGCGTGGGTCCGCTATACGTTCCGTCCGGATGGTGGAGTCGGAGGATATCCGCAACGTCCGAGTACGAGTCTCTTGTTCGCGGCTCCGTTTCGAACGGGTATCGACGATTTCTTTGCGATTGGCGACACGATTTTTCCGGGTGCCGGGACGATTGGGGCGACAACGTCTGCGATTCATGCCGCCCGACAGTTTGGTGTCAGATTATGAAAAATCGTCGCAAAATGATGAAAGAAGCGACGCATCTGTCGCTTTTTTCACATTTGAGGATTATGATGAGGAAGAGTCGGGAACATGATATCCATGAACAGAAAGAGAGAAGGAGTGAAAAACCATGGAGACATTCGAGCAAAAATGTCAGTCGTTCATTCAGGAACGACGACCTGAAGTCGGTCCGATTCAATTCGAGTCGGCACGCACGTTTCTCAATACACGCGGTTTAAGCGTCTACGAACGGATTTATCAAGGAAAAGAGGAAGTACGATTGGCGTTCGTCGAGCAGACGAATGGACAACAACTCGTTTCATTAATGGAAAATACATTCGGCAACGGACTGGTCTATTTTGTCTCAACGGCAACCGCGACATGGGATGGCGACCGTTTTGGTGAATACACGTTTTAAGTACATAGGGAGTCCCAGTCGATGACTGGGGCTCTTTCGTGTCGAAACCTAATCCTTATCCCGTTCGTAAGGTAGGTAAGTGTCTCAGTTGAAGGAGGAAACGATGTGTCATCACTTGAACAACCTAAAACATCGACACGGCGGCTTGCGACCGTCTCGTTGATTTTCATGGCGGTCGGATTCGTCGTCTCATTGCCATTTAAAGAAAATGCGTGGATCTTTTGGCTCCAGAGCGGTTTTGAAGCCGGGCTCGTCGGTGGGATCGCCGACTGGTTCGCGATCACGGCGCTGTTTCGCCATCCGCTCGGCTTAAAGATTCCCCATACGAACTTGTTGCCGAAAAATCGGGAACGGGTCATCGAATCAATCGTTCATATGCTCGAGACGGACTTGCTGAATAAAGAAAGTATCGTTGCGAAACTGCAGCACATGACACTCGCGGATCGTGTCATCAAAATCTTACGCTCGATTCTGGTTCTGCCTGCATTTCGAGCGACCGTCACCGAACTATTGGTCGGTCTAATTCGGAAACTACCAAAAGAGGCGATTCTCGAATTTGCAGATACACGATTAACGGAAACGATCAAAGCGTATCCGTCGCAACGACTGGCAGTCCGGGCGATGGAATTGAATGAGGAACGTCGGCTTGACGAGTGGCTGATGGATCAGTTACTCGGTTATGGGCAACGTCTACTTGAAGATCCAATCATTCGTGACCAAATCGGTCGCCTTGCCTATACGGCGATGATCGATCAAGAAAAAAATACGTTCTTACGTGTGACGGCACGAACCGTTCAAAAAGTTTATTCAGAAGAGAAACTCAGTCTGGTCATTCAAGGTGTCTTGTTGACGGTCATTCAAGACATGCGACACGTCCATCATCCGAATCGCTTAGCGATTCTCGATCATCTGCGCCGTAACCTGGCACAGTTGTCGATCGATGAAGAGCGTCTAGCAAAAATTGATGCCTGGAAGGCAAGCGAGGTCGATCGACTCGATTTCGTTCCGGTTATTGAACGTGCTTACGATGCTGGTCTGATTGAACTCGAACGCTACTTGACGTCAGACGCCTTCTGGACGGAACGAGCGATGCCGATGCTCTCCCGTGCCTTAGATGACTGGGAACAACATCCGACGTTCAAGGATAGCAGCGATCAGTGGATGAAGGAGCAACTCGTTCGTTTCGTCGAACAAAACCACCAAAAAATCGGTGGACTCGTCCGCGAGAACTTAAACCGCTTCGATACCGAGACATTGATTCATATGATCGAGGATAAAGTCGGCAGTGACTTGCAATGGATCCGGGTCAACGGAGCCTTGTGTGGATTCATCATCGGTTTGATTCTTGGTGCAATCAAGATATTCGTCGGATGAGCCGCTGGACATATGATCTGACGTTGTCGGAAGCATTTGATTTTAAAGGTGTTATGTCTCGTTTGACGGAAGACCCGTTACAAGTCGAGCGTGCAGGACGACTCGTTGTTCCAGTCTTCATCAACGATCAGGCGTACATCACGACGATAGAAGCCATCGATGGTTACACATTACGGATTGACGGTTCAGGACCACAAGCAGCGGTGCTGACGCAACTCAAGCGACGCTTTCGACTCAGTGAGCCGAATCCTGCGCGGCGTCTCAAAGCGACGTCATTACACGCGATCGTCGAACGGTTCGGCGACGAACGACTTGTGCTGGATCATTCACCATTCACGGCCTTGATCCGTTCGATCATTCATCAACAAATCAATCTGGCGTTTGCCCATACATTGACGGAACGTGTCTTTCGAACATTCGGAACGGTCCAGGACGGAATCATCCTTCCGCCGACACCGCGTCAATTAGCAACCGCGCGTCGTGAGGACTTGCTCGCTCTGCAACTATCAGGACGTAAAGTCGATTACTTGCTCGGCGTAGCGACGGCAGTGATTGATTATGATGGATTGACGTCAGCGACTGACGCAGAAATTGCTGAGACGTTGATTGCACTGAAAGGCGTCGGACCATGGACGGTCCAAAACGTCCTGATGTTCGGATACGGTCGTCCGGATTTGTTTCCGGCATCGGACATCGGGATTTTACGGGCTTTCGAACGGTTACTCGGTTACCGACCGACTGTTGAAGAAGCGGCGCGACTGGCAGAGGAATTTGCTCCTGTCCGCAGTCACGCCGCCTATCTATTATGGCGTTCGATTGAATAAGGAACTATTCTTGTCACTCTATCGTGAGAACGGTATAATGAATGCGACAGAACGAGGAATCGTTCAGAATGCTAAGGGAAGCGACGTGTTCGCTAACGATAGAGGGGACGAATGTGGATGTATACAGATGAACAAATCATCGAAAAAGCCAATGAAATCGCCAAAATGATTTCAGAGACACCGGAAGTAGAACGATTTAAAGCGGCAGAAGCCAACATCAATGGGAATGAAAAAGTCCAAAAGATGATGAAACAAATCAAGTTCCTTCAAAAAGAGGCAGTCAACTGCCAGCATTACGGCAAAACAGAAGCACTCGCACGAGTCGAAGCGAAGCTCGATAAATTGTTCGCTGAGCTCGATGAGATGCCTGTCGTCCAACAGTTCCAAGAAACACAAGAAGAAGTCAACGGACTTCTCCAATACATCACGGTGACGATCTCGAACGGGATTACGGATCAAATCATCGAAGCGACGGACGGGGATGTTCTCGCTGGTAAGACAGGTAGCGGCATGGAAGCAGAAAACAAAAGCGGCGGTTGCGGCTACTAATCACGAAATGAACGAAAAGCCGACGGACATCCGTCGGCTTTTTCTACGAATGAGGTGGAAGAATGGAAGCAGTACACAACACACCGATGATGAAACAATACTTCTCGATCAAGGCGGATTATCCGGATGCCTTCTTGTTTTATCGGCTCGGTGATTTTTACGAATTATTCTTTGAAGATGCCAAGAAAGTCGCCCATGAACTGGAGTTGACGTTGACGGCGAAAAACGGCAAGAACGCGGAACATCCGATTCCGATGTGCGGCGTGCCCCATCACGCAGCGAACGGCTACATCGAACAGTTGATCGAGCGTGGTTATAAAGTGGCACTTTGCGATCAAGTCGAGGATCCGAAGTTGACGAAAGGACTCGTCAAACGCGAAGTCATCCAAGTCATCACGCCGGGAACGTTGATGTCCGCCTTGACGGAAAAAGAGAATCGGTACTTAGTCGCGGTCGTCGAACAGGACGGTCGTTTTGGGATTGCCCGCGGAGATGTCTCGACAGGTGAGAGTGCCTTGACTAGCGTCGCGACACTCGACGGTGTAATCAAGGAACTGAGCATCATCCTGCCACGGGAAATCATCGTCACGACAGAGGAACATGAGACAGCACTCGCACACTTACGGATTCCACTGACGCGTAGTTCACGGCGCGAGACGCATCCGCACGGCGACCGTGCGATTGATACAGCCCAAGCGGAAGCCTTTGCCGTGCTCTATGCCTACATGCACGATACACAAAAACGAGCGTTGACACATCTACAACCTGCTGTCGTCTATGAGGCGAGCGATTTTATGCAACTCGAGCCGAATACGGTCAAGAATCTCGAACTCGTCCGTTCAGCACGGACAGGAGATAAAAAGGGTTCCTTGCTTGGTCTACTTGACGTGACGGGCACAGCGATGGGCGGACGGATGCTGAAGCGCTGGTTAGAAAAACCGTTGTTATCGGAACGCGTGATCACGGAACGGCTCGACGCTGTCGAGGAATTGTTGCAACACTATTTCGAGCGTCAACAACTAAAAGATACGTTACGCGAAGTCTATGATCTCGAGCGACTCGTCGCGAAAGTCGGGTATGGAACAGCGTCGGCGCGCGATCTCGTTCAATTGAAGTCGACGTTACGGCTGATTCCCCGCATCCAATCAGCACTTGAAGAGATGATGAGCGAACGTCTCGGTCAACTCAGTCTCGGACTTGATCCGCACGATGAGTTGAGCGATCTACTCGATCGTGCATTTGTCGAAGCCCCACCGATCTCAACGAAAGAGGGTGGAATGATCAAGTCCGGTTATTCACCAGATCTCGACGAGTTACTCGTCGCCTCAAAAGACGGCAAGACGTGGCTCGCGACACTTGAAGCCAGCGAACGGGCTGCAACTGGTATCAAGACGTTGAAGATTGGTTATAACCGTGTCTTCGGCTATTACATCGAGGTATCACGTGCCAATGCCAAGCTGTTGCCGGAAGGACGGTATGAACGGAAGCAGACACTTGCCAATGCTGAGCGTTATATCACACCGGAATTGAAGGAAAAAGAAGCGTTGATCCTTGGTGCGGAAGAGAAGAGTGTCACGCTCGAGTACGATCTCTTCTGTGGAGTGCGCGATGAAGTCAAAGGACACATCGAAAGCTTACAACGCGTCAGTCGCCGGATCGCGGAACTCGACGTCCTCGTCGCACTGGCCGAGATTGCTGAGACGCATGACTACGTCCGACCGATCACGACGACGGGACGAACGGTTGATATTCAGCAAGGACGTCACCCGGTTATCGAAACGGTCTTACCACGTGGTGAATATGTCGCGAACGGGATCACCTTAAACGAAGGACGCGAGATGCTGTTGATCACTGGACCAAACATGTCTGGTAAATCGACCTATATGCGACAGTTTGCCTTGATTGCCTTGTTGCATCAAATCGGCTCGTTCGTACCAGCTGCTCAAGCGGAACTGCCGATTTTCGATCAAATCTTCACTCGAATCGGGGCGGCAGACGACCTTGTCAGTGGACAGTCGACGTTCATGGTCGAGATGGTCGAGACACAAGAAGCGTTGACGCGTGCAACAGATCGATCCTTGATCCTGCTTGACGAAATCGGTCGCGGGACCTCGACGTACGATGGGATGGCACTCGCACAAGCGATCGTTGAACACATTGCTCGTCATGTCGGAGCGAAGACGCTATTTTCGACGCATTATCATGAACTGACGGTGCTCGAAGAATCGATTGAGCGGTTAGCGAATGTTCACGTCCGTGCCGTTGAACAAGACGGGCGTGTCGTCTTCTTGCATGAAGTGCGCGATGGAAAAGCCGATCAATCGTACGGAATCCACGTCGCGCGGTTAGCTGATTTACCAGATAGTCTGATCGAGCGGGCGCAAGTCCTCTTGTCCGAGTTCGAGCAGGCAGAGCCTGTTCCGGTCGCAGCACCTGTCAAAGCTCCTGTTCAGGAGGAGCCGCTTGATCAACTCAGTCTGTTCTCAGAAGCGGATCCGCTGCGTGAGACGATGGCGAGTCTTGATTTAATCAACATGACGCCACTCGAAGCATTGAATACGCTGTACCGCCTACAAGCCGAAGCGAGAAAGTGAGGAGAATGCAGTGGGAATCATTCGTGAATTATCCGATAGTTTAGCGAACCGGATCGCGGCGGGAGAAGTCGTCGAACGCCCGGCATCGGTCGTCAAGGAACTGGTCGAGAACGCACTAGATGCCGGTGCGACACAAATCGATGTCGAACTCGAAGAAGCTGGAATGAAACGGATGACGATCCGCGACAACGGACACGGGTTTTACCCGGATGACGCTGAACTGGCTTTCGTCCGTCACGCGACGAGTAAGATTAAGGATGAGCATGACTTATTCCGAATCAAGACACTTGGGTTCCGCGGAGAGGCACTTGCCTCGATCGCGTCCGTCAGTAAAGTGACGTTGAAGACGAAACGTGAGGACGCGGAAGGGATTCAAGTGACGCTTGAGTACGGGACGGTCGTCGAACGGACACCAGCAGCAATGAACCGGGGAACGGAATTGACGGTCGAGCATCTCTTCTTCAATACACCGGCCAGGCTGAAGTATTTGAAGACGACGCATACGGAACTTGCGGCGATCACGGACGTGCTGAACCGGATGGCGTTCGCTCATCCAGACGTCAAACTTCGGGCTACCCATGAAGGGAAGACGTTGATCCAGACGAACGGATCAGGAGACGTCCGGCAAGCGCTGGCGAGTGTCTACGGTCATCAAACGATTCAAGGAACGTTGGTCGCAAAAGGTGCGAATGCCGATTATCAATTGACGTGTCATCTCGTCAAACCGGAAGTGACCCGTGCCTCGAAGAATTACATTACGTTGATTCTCAATGGACGTTCGGTCAAAAACTTCGCCCTGACGCAAGCGGTCTTGAACGGTTACCATACACTCTTGCCGATCGGGCGGTATCCGATTGCAGTCATCGAGGTGACGATGGATCCACTCCTGATCGATGTCAACGTCCACCCGGCGAAACGAGAAGTCCGTCTTTCAAAAGAGATGGAGCTCTGCCAGTTGATTCAGGAGACGATCAAGATGACGCTCAGCCGGGAGACACTGATTCCGAAAGTGACGCCACCGAAACCAAAAAAGGATCCGAGTAGCCAAGAAAAACTCGATTTTTCTTACGTCGCGGAACCAGTCGAAGAGACGTCATCGCGAGCGGTCTGGAATTATCCGATTCCGAAAAAGCCGCAAGAAGACGATCGGCCACCTGTAGAGAAATCATTACCGTTTAGCAACGGGGATGATCTGTTCGAACCTCTCGAACCGGTCAAGCAGGACTTTGTCGAACCGATTGAGGAATCACCCGCGCGTCCGCGCTTTCCGCATCTCGACGTCATCGGTCAACTCCATTCGTCCTATATCGTCTGTGCCGGGGAAGACGGGATGTATATGATTGATCAACATGCAGCACAGGAACGAATCAAATACGAGACGTATAAGGTCATGTTCGGTCGACCACCGGAACAACGACAGCAATTGCTCTTACCGTATACGTTTGAAATCTCGTCGGATGACATGAAACGGATGGAGGAAGTCCTTCCGTTGCTCAAAGACGTCGGTATCGAGTTCGAAGCATTTGGTCCACAAAGCTTCATCGTCCGAGAAGTTCCGACGTGGTTCCCATCCCATCGGCAGGAAGAGACGATTCAGGAATTACTCGATGAAGCATTAATGAAACGGAAAATCGATCTCGAAACATACCGGGAAGATGCCGCCATCATGATGGCATGTAAGAAGTCGATTAAGGCGAATCATCCGTTGAACGATGAGATGATGCGCCGTTTGATTGACGATCTAGCGAAAACGGAAATGCCGTTTACGTGCCCCCACGGACGCCCGGTCATCATCGAATGGACGACGTATGAACTTGAGAAGTTGTTCAAACGGGTCATGTAATCACGATCCCATTCAGGTATCGTCTCAGATTAAAAAGGGAGCTGACTTTAAAGTCAGTCTCTACAAATAAGAATGACGTGTCTTTTCACGCACTTTCCTCAGGCGAGACACAAGCCAGTATTCCTGCTTCATTCAAGCAGGAAAGCGGGTCTTGTTTGTCTCTAAAGCGTATAAATGCGCTTTTCCTGTAGGAGTTGCGTGTGACGCGTCATTCTTTTTTGGAATCAGCTCCTTTTTGTTCGTCTCGAATCATTTGTTGTACTGATACACGATTGACTAGTTTTTGTTTGTGCTACTACAAAAAAAGGTGTGGATTTGCATGAGAACGGTTACTTCAGTTGATTAACTAGATTTCATTGATTGTTGAAGGAAAGAGGCGGATAATAAGACCCGAAACTGTTAACAAGGGGACCTTTATCATGTTGTCACGCATCATGCGTATCATTCAAATCATTGCTCAAATCGCACTTATTTTTTGTTTTTCACTCAGTGGGGACTGGGTGAGCGAAACTTTCCAGTTACCCTTACCCGGTAACATCATCGGCTTGATTCTTCTGTACGTGACGTTAAAAAGTCGACTGCTTCCTCTCGTCGCTGTCGAACGGGGCGGAACCTTTCTGCTGTTCGTCATGCCGTTATTCTTTGTTCCGGCACTGTCTGGAATCATGGATTATACAGCATTCCTTCGAACATCTGGTCTTCAAGTCCTATTAATCGTCGTCGTCAGCAGCCTCCTGACGTTAGTCGGCTCAGCGTATATCGTCGACCGCTTAGCACACCGGAAAGAGGCGGTGACACCACATGAGTGAGACACTGTTCTGGATCATTTTGACCATTCTTTTATTCAGTGGCGCAATGTTCATTTACCAACGGCATCCTCGTGTCTGGACGTTACCGATCCTGACGGTGACGGCTGTCCTGATTATCATCCTCATCTATAGTGGGGTCTCACATGCAGAATATATGCAAGGGGGGCAGTACTTGTCGAAGATGCTCGGTCCAGCGATCACGGCATTTGCGATTCCGCTCTACCGCGTCCGACATCACGTTCGCCGTTTTCTACCGGAAATCGGACTTGGTGTCTTGCTTGGAACATGTATTGCAATGAGTTCAGATCTGTTACTCGGTCTGCTGCTCCATCTTGAGCGGACGACGAACCTTGCCCTGTTACCGAAATCAGTCACGTTACCTGTTGCCTTGGCGATTTCGCAAAAAGCAGGTGGGACGACGACGCTAACGGCAGCATTCGTTTTATTGACGGGGTTAACCGGATCGATCGTCGGTCCAAAACTCATGACAGGACTTAAGATTCGTCACTTCGTTAGCCGTGGTGTCGGCTTAGCATCGATTGCCCACGTCATGGGCGCGACGAAATCAATGAGTCTTGACCAACGTGAAGGGGCGGTCGGTCTGCTGACGATGGTCTTGACGGCCGTCTGTGCTAGCGTCATCGCACCGTTTTTAATCACATGGTTATATGGGTAAACACTCTGTTTTTTCAACGGAGTGTTTTTTTGTAACCGATTGAAACTTGTCGACCACTTTTGCAGTATAGTACAACAGAAAACAGGGTGGAGGAGAATAAGATGATCATTTGGATTAACGGTACGTTTGGTGTCGGGAAAACGACGGCAGCCAAAGGGCTACAACAACGCTGGAGCGGATCACACATCTTTGATCCAGAGGAGACAGGCTATTTCTTACGGGCGCAACTGCCGGAAAACAAGGATGATTTTCAGGATGAGCCGTTGTGGCGCACGTTCAACCGACAGCTCCTCGAACAGCTTGATACGGAAAAAGCACGGATCATCGTACCAATGACCTTAACGAACCCGGCGTACTTTCAGGAAATCATCGGTACGTTACGCGAGAACGGGCATGATGTCCGTCATATCGCACTGATGGCGAAGGAGGCGACCGTCAAACGCCGCCTGATCAGCCGCTTTGAGCGTCCGAACTCATGGGGCGGTCAACAAGCGGAACAACGACTACGGCAATTATCCGATCCGCTGTTCAGTCAACAGATTGAGACGGATGATCTGACGAAAGGGCAAGTCATTGATGCGATTGCTCTCGTGACCGGAATCGGACTCTCGCCTGCCCGACCGTAAAGGGTTCAAGAAAGATGTTTCCGGGAATCAATAGGTGATATAGGATGAGGAGGAAACAATCTTGAATGAAGGGCAACTTATTGCTAGGAGGATTTATGAACATGAAACACTGGATGACTGAGAAACTAGGCAGACAGTTGATGGCGATTTTTTATAGTGTCTTTGCACTAAGTGTCATTACATCGGTTGCCAGTTATTTATATGTGGATAACGCCGCGGGACGGACGAAGGAACAAGTACTTGACCAGTTACAAAAGACACAATGGTTCTGGTCGTTGAACTTGCTGATTTTTTTATTTTGTCTATTATTCATCGTGCGACCGTTGATTCATCGGGTGACGTCACAGCTCCGCGAATTGAATGTCAAAAGCCATCGTCTCGCGGAAGGTAAGTCGATTTCGCTCGAACATGACGTCGATAGCCATAATGAAGTCGGTCAATTGACGGCATCGTTTTACCGGATGGCACGTTCAATCTCTTCCCAACATGCGGAACTTTCAGCGAAGAATAAAGAGATGGAACACAATCAAGAGGTACTACAACAAAAACAAGAGGAACTTGAACGAGCGCTCGAAGTAACACGGACGAATGAGCTACATTTACAAGATCGTAATGAACTGATCGAAACGCTTGCTTCAAAAGAGAGTTTGTTTGATTATTCCTCTGTCATCAGTACGATCGTGCGGTTGACGAAGACAGAATTCGGTGCCCTCTTACTGATTAAGAATAATGAGATCGCACAAGTCGTTCCAAAAGAAATGACGGAGGATCAGCAGGAGAGCTTAAAAACAGAATCATTGCTACTGAAACGCGTCATGATTTCAAAGGAAACGGCACATTCCTCGAAAAAGGTCGCGAATGATGATCTCATCAAGTATCCGTATCACGTCTATGAAGGTGTCATCCCAATCATGGACCCGGCGAAGGAAGAATTGATTGCTTGTCTCTATCTGGCCCGCTTTGATGCGCCATTCAATCAAAAAGACTTGGCGGAGCTTGAATCGTTCTCAAAACAGATTGCCATTTCATTAATGCGAATGTCACTCTATGAACAGATGGAATACGAACGAAAAGAAACGGCACAGCTGTTGAATTCCGTTCGCGAAGCGATTCTCTACATCAAACACGAGGAGAAGACGATCTTAGGCAATCAGGCATTATTTGATATTTTCCAGTCATTACAGATAGAAGAAGATAATGACTCGATGACGTTTCTTGAGGTTCGACCAGAGACGATGTTCGAGCAGATGGACCAAAAAGAAGCGTTTGAAGCGTACTTTGAAGAAGTCTTATCAGGTGAGATTCCTGAGGGCATGTTCTCCTTATCGATCGATCAGGGTGAATACTTTATTCAAGTCTATGCTGAGGCGATTGCTCATGGAGAACAGTCGAAAGGGACGATCCTTGTCTTCCGTGACGTCACGGCAGAGACAGAAGTCGACCGCGTAAAGTCTGAACTCGTCTCGACGGTCTCGCATGAACTTAGAACACCACTTTCATCAATTTATGGTTTTACGGAATTGATGTTGAAACGTGATCTGGATCCCGAGCGAAACAAACGGTATTTGCAGACGATTCACGATGAATCGAAACGGTTGACCGATCTCGTCAGCGACTTTTTGAACGTCCAGCGGATGGAGTCAGGAAAACAAGAGTATGATAAACAAATCTTTGATCTGAAGGAAGTCGTCAATGAACAAATCCAGTTTTATCAAGCAGCAACGGAACAACATAGTCTGCAGCTTGATTTAAATGACGAACAGGACTTCATGGTCGAGGCGGATGCGAACAGCATGAAACAACTTCTTGGGAATCTATTGAATAATGCGGTGAAATACTCACCGGACGGTGGAGATGTCGTCGTCACGATGACCCACCAGCATAATCAGATCGAACTCAGCGTTCGTGATTTCGGGATTGGGATTCCAAGCCATTCAATGCCGCATCTATTCAGTAAGTTCTACCGCGTCGATAACTCAGATAGCCGAAAGATCGGCGGAACGGGTCTTGGATTATCGATCTGTAAGGAAATCGTTCGCGCGCATGATGGCAACATCGAGGTCGAATCGATCCTTGGAGAAGGAACGGTTTTCCGGGTCAAGTTGCCGAGTGCGACGGACGCGTTACTTGAAGCAGAATGAAGAGACGAAGAAGAGGCGATATTATGCGCCTCTTCTTTTTTTGTCATTCCTCGTGTGAGATTCGTCCAAATTCATGCTTTTGGCTAAAACGAGTAAGATGCAGACATTTGAACAATAAATCGAACAGATTGATGACAGAACGGCTGAAACAGTTGAAAAAATCGTAAGTTATGCAGGGATTGCGAACGTTTCTGAACTCTCGCTATAGTGATTACAAAAAAAGCGTGAGAGGAAGAGATCGATGCAAAGCTTGGAAGCATTACTTACACCACCGCAAGATATCGAACAAGAGAATGCAAACATTGATGGCAAAACACCGCTTGCGAAGTTACAACGGATTGCCGGCGAAGCTGCACGGCAGATGATGCGGCGACAACTCGAACCGGAGGTCTTGCAGGCGCTTGACGACAACATCCTATATATCCATGACGCCGATTATTACGTGACCGGAACGACGACTTGTGCCCAGATCCCGCTCGGTCAGCTACTCTCAAACGGATTTCAGACGACACACGGTTCAATTCGTCCGGCGCAAGACATTCGTTCCGCCCTCGCCCTCGCGGCAATCATCGTTCAGGCGAATCAAAACATGCAGCATGGTGGACAAGCCTTCGCGACGTTTGACGATGATCTAGCACCGTTCGTCGAAAAGACCTACCAACGCGAATGGACTAAATTAAACGACCTCGTCCCGCATTGGAAGCGACGCAAGCGGGAGCGACGCGCATGGCAGGAGACGTATGAAAAGACGTTTCAGGCATGCGAGGCGTTCATCCATAATACGAATTCGATGCATTCACGTGGTGGGGGACAAGTACCGTTTTTATCCGTTAATTATGGAACAAACACGACGCAGGCCGGTCGACTCTTCCAGCGCGCCTTGCTGACAGCGACGGAACGTGGACTCGGAAAGGGCGAGACACCGATCTTTCCGATTCAAATCTTCAAAGTCAAACAGGGGATCAATTTATCACCGACGGATCCGAACTACGATCTATTTCAACTGGCAACCCGCGTAACGGGAAAACGATTGTTTCCGAACTTTGCGTTTCTCGATGCGCCATTTAATCGTCAGGAGCAACCGGGAGGAGCGGAAGTCGCGTATATGGGGTGTCGGACCCGTGTGTTTGAAGACAGGGGTGATGTACCGTCTGTCACGGGAAGAGGAAATCTATCGTTTACGAGCATCAATCTCGTCCGCTTGGCGCTTCAATGTCAAACGGTCGATCAAATGTTCGAGTCTGTTCAAGACACGACAAAACTGGCATGCCGGCAGCTTATTGCACGTTATGAATTCCAGGCAAGCCAAACGGCTGACGCGTTTCCATTTTTATATCAACATGTCTGGAAGGATGGCGAGACGTTACGTAGAACGGATCGCGTAGGTCCGGTCCTCAAGCATGGGACGTTAGCGGTCGGCTTCATCGGTCTCGCGGAATGTTTGACTGTCTTGACGGGGAGTCATCATGGATACTCCGAACTCGCGCACCGGATTGGTCTTGCGTTGATTCAGGCGATGCGGACGGTCGTCGACAACTATGGCGAGATGACGGGATTGAACTTTAGTTTGCTGGCAACTCCGGCTGAAGGGTTGTCGGGTAAGTTCACACGCCGTGATGTTAGTGACTTTGGTGAAATCAAAGGAGTGACGGATCAGCCGTATTACACGAATTCCTTTCATATCCCTGTCGATGCGCCCGTGACGATTCGTGAGAAGATTCAACTTGAAGCTCCGTTTCATGCCTTATGTAATGGTGGACATATCACCTATGTTGAGACAGATGGTGCCCTTGCCGGAAATCCGCAAGCGATTGAAGATATCGTTCGTTTGATGGCGGAAGCTGGAATCGGCTATGGATCAATCAATCATCCCGTCGATCGTTGTCTTGATTGTCGAACGGAGCAGACGATCGAGGAGCAGTGCCCGGTTTGCGGGAGTGCATCCATCGAACGGATTCGACGCATCACGGGATATCTCGTCGGTACACTAGATCGTTGGAATGAAGCGAAACGGGCAGAAGAGCAGAATCGGGTGAAGCACGATGTTACGCGTTCTTTCCCTTCTTCCTGATTCTGTCGTCGACGGTCCTGGTTTACGAACAGTGCTATTTCTTGCCGGTTGTCCACACCACTGTATCGGCTGTCATAATCCGTCCTCTTGGGACCCGACAGGTGGAGTAGAATGGACGATCGAAGAGACAGTGGAACGGATTCAAGCAATCGGAAATCGTCGTTTGACATTGTCAGGCGGGGAGCCAATGCTTCAAGCGGCAACACTTGTGAAGCTTCTCGAACAGCTTGGATCAGACTATGACGTGATTCTATATACTGGCTATTTACTAGAAGAAGTCTTACGGCGTCAACGCTGGCGTCCATTAGTACTGCGACTAGACGGACTCATCGATGGTCCGTTCATCCTGTCGAAACTCGACCGAACGATACGTTTTCGGGGCAGTACGAATCAACGAATCTATGATCGACAGCAGTTGCAAAAAAGAGTGTTACACGAAAACAAAAACTCCCCCGTCTAATCAGACAGGGGAGAAGTAGGTCATGCATATTTTTGTTCTTGATCGACGGATTCGACGACTGCGAGCGTCGTCGTCCGTCGTTTTTTGATGAAGAACGATAAAATCAATGCCGCGAGTGCAAGCAACGTTGCAATGAAGAACGTATCGTTGATTCCTTCGATCATCGCCTGCATCTGCAACCATTCCGGATTAGCGGCTTCTGGTTGTGAAGCGAATTCTGGAACGTGGTGTTTCGTCCGCGATGTCATGATCGTTACGAGCAGACCTGAACCGATCGCACCCGATACTTGTGATAATGTGTTGTTCAATGCCGTACCGTGTGGCGTCAAGTGTTGCGGAATGTGGTTCAATCCGTTTGTCATGACCGGCATCATGACCATTGAAATTCCAAGGAAACGCAACGTATACATGATGACGAGGAACGCATATGACGTATCCGCAGCCAATTGACTGAACGAGAACGTCGTCAAGACCGTCAGTGATAAGCCGATGATGGCAAGGATCCGGGCACCGAACCGGTCGAACAGACGACCCGTGATCGGTGACATGATTGCCATGACGATTGCACCCGGTAACATCAAGAGACCAGAGTGGAACGGTGAGATACCGCGAATCGTTTGGATGTAGATTGGCATCAAGATCATCGCTGAGAACATCGACATGTTTAAGACCATCGAAATCCCTTGCGATAAGGCGAACATCGGATAACGGAAAATCCCGAACTCAAGCATCGGTTCTTCGAGCATAAATTGACGTATAATGAAGGAAGTCAGACTGATCACACCGATGATCAATGATCCGATGACCGTCCAAGAGCCCCATCCAGCTGAACCAGCGGAACTGAACCCATACAGCAAACCACCAAACCCAAAGCTTGAGAGAACGAGTGAAAATAAATCGAGTTTGAGTGTGCTACGAACCGTCTCTTTCTTCAACAAGAAGGCACCTGTGAAGAGCACGAGTAATGCGATCGGTGTGACGAGATGGAACAACATCCGCCATTCGTAGTGTTCAAGAATCCAGCCGGACAATGTCGGTCCGATGGCTGGGGCGAAGGTGATGACAAGTCCGAAGATCCCCATTGCTTGTCCGCGTTTCTCGATTGGGAAACCGGTCAAAAGAACGTTCATTAATAGTGGCATCATGATCGCAGAACCCGACGCCTGCATCATCCGCGCACCGAGGAGAAGCGGGAAGACGTGTGCTTGTCCAGCAATGATCGTACCGAGAGAGAACAGCGTCATCGCCGTCAAGAACAGTTGACGCGTCGAGAATTTCTGGACAAGGAAGGCCGACGTCGGAATCATGATTCCGTTGACGAGCATATAGCCCGTCGTCAACCACTGGGCGGTGCTTGCCTGAATACCGAACGATCCCATGATTGACGGTAAGGCGATATTAAGTAACGTTGAGTTTAGGACCGCAACGAACGCACCTGCCATAAGGACAGTTAAAATTAAATAAAGTCGTGATGATTGCTTGCTTGATTGCATTTCGTTATGCTCCTTTTGTACTACGAGTCTAAAATGTTAGACTTGAATTCTATGACTAACTTGGCTATCTTACCAGGCTAAGTCGAATGAATTCAAATTATTTGCTTCATACACTAAAATAAGTGATTGTTAAACCATTGCAATCATTTGAACAGAAAAGGACAAGACCATGAATCCAAAAAAGAAACAACTTCTAGATGCTGCCTATCAGCTATTCGTCGAAAAAGGTTACCAATCGACGTCCATCCAGGACATTCTTGAGCACAGTAACGTTTCCAAAGGGACGTTCTATAACTACTTCTCCTCTAAAAATGAATTATTCATCGATGTATTTAATACCGTCTTTGAAAAGATGCGGACGGCGCGCAAGGAAATTCTCGTCGGACGAGATGTCTCGGACTATGAGACGTTCATCCAGCAAGGGAACTGTTACTTGGAACTGATGCAAAAATATAAATTGTATACGTTGTTCGAAGAGGCGATTGCTTCAAATGAAAAAGAACTAAAGACATTCATGGAGAATAACCGTCTTCTCGAGATCGAATGGACATTTGAACGATTACGTGATTTATTCGGTCAGACGAAAGAACCGTATCTTCTAGATTTAGCGGTCATTTATACAGGAATGTTGCAATATGCGATGTACTTCTTCCGTCAATCCGAACCGAACACACAGCCGGAACGGGTCGTCCGTTACGTATTCAATCGATTGACGCATCTCGTCGAAGACGTCAGTCGGACGGAAGAACAGTTGATTCCGCCGCGTTTTCTATCCGTTTGGCTCGATCGTCCACAAGACGAAGTCGTCATTCGGAAGGATTTGTTCGAGAAGACGAGTGCGCATATGAAACGCTTGATTACCTTGTCATCGATTTCCGATGAATCGAAGGAAGCCCATGAAGAAGTTCTTGATTTCATCTATGAAGAACTACTCGAACGGAAGAAACCAAAAATTCATCTTCTGCGTCGTGCGCTCGAGACGATGGACGAAGATCCGGTCTTTGCGGGGCAGGAAATCATGGCGACCTACAAAGCGATGGTTGATGAAATTGCCCGTGTCCGGACCAAAAGTTCCTAAAAGGGTTGCTTTTTGAAACTGAGCCAATTACACTGAGACCATTCATGTTAGAAAAGGGGTCTCAATCATCATATGTTTACTCAATGGAAAAAAGAGTGGTTCTTGCAACCAAAAGCGGATTTGCTGTCCGGGATCGTCGTTGCCTTGGCACTCGTTCCGGAAGCAATCGCGTTTTCGCTGATCGCTGGCGTTAACCCAATGGTCGGGTTATACGCTTCCGTCATCATTGCGATCGTCATCTCGATTGCCGGCGGTCGTCCCGGAATGATTTCAGCTGCGACCGGTGCGATGGCACTCGTCGTCGTCCAGCTCGTCAAGGACCATGGTGTTGATTATTTACTAGCTGCCGGTATCCTTGCCGGAATTCTACAAATCGCGTTCGGATTTTTAGGAATTGCTAAGTTATTACGATTCATTCCTCGATCCGTCATGGTCGGATTCGTCAATGCGTTAGCAATTTTGATTTTCTCGGCACAACTGCCGCAGTTCGAAGGACAGAACTGGATCATGTACGCAATGGTCGCCGCATCACTCGCCATCATCTTATTCTTCCCACGCGTGACGAAAGCAATCCCGGCACCACTCGTTGCGATCACGATCATGACAGTGTTGACGGTCGTCTTCTCACTCGATACACGAGTCATTGGAGACATGGGACAAATCGAAGCGGCGTTACCAAACTTCTTCTTACCGGATGTTCCGTTCTCACTTGAGACGCTCCAAATCATCTTCCCGTATGCTTTGTCACTTGCATTCGTCGGTTTGATCGAATCGTTGCTGACGGCACGAATCGTCGACGAGATGACGGATACGACGTCGAACAAAGCAATGGAATCACGTGGACAAGGAATTGCGAACATCATCGCGGGTATGTTCGGTGGAATGCCGGGCTGTGCGATGATCGGTCAATCGGTCATCAATGTCACGTCGGGTGGGCGTGGTCGATTGTCGACATTGACAGCAGGTGTGTTCCTAATGCTGTTGATGTTTACGATGAATGATCTATTGATGACGATTCCAATGGGAGCACTCGTCGGTGTCATGTTCTTCGTCTCGTATGCGACGTTTGACTGGGGTTCATTCAAGATGCTCAAGACGTCACCAAAAAGTGATTCTGCGGTCATGCTCGCAACTGTTCTCGTCACTGTATTGACGAACGATTTATCAATGGGCGTTCTTGTCGGGATCTTGCTTGCGGCGTTATTATTCGCTTCAAAAATTTCGCGCATTCAAGTCGAGCGCAAGGAGCAAACAGATCGAGTCCGTTACACGATTCGTGGTCCGTTGTTCTTCGCGTCGACGACAGCATTTGCGGAACAATTCCAGCTCGACGCTGATCCATCGTCCGTCATCACGCTCGATTTCTCGGCGTGTCACTTGTTTGATGATTCCGCTATCGAAGCGATCGAAAACGTCGTCTTGAAATACGAACGTCTCGGCAAAAAAGTCGAACTCACTGGATTGAATGAAGAGTCGCAAGCGCTCGTCGATCGATTAGCGCAGCGAATCGCATAACGGAAGAGGATATGAGGAAGTGGTCGACACGATGTCGACCGCTTTTTTGTTTCCTTCTGATTGACGATGAGAAGTGCGTCCCTTGATTGGTTTCGCTATACTAAAAACAAAAGGGGGCAGTTAAGATGAAATGGTTTCGATTTGAGCAAGAAGGAAAAGTAGGTATCGGGGTTGAACGGGATGGCTCTACATATGATGTGACGGCACAAGTCTATACGGATTCATTGTTTGAAGTGATTTCACGTGAGTTCGATGTTGACCTTGATCTAGATATCGCGCCACTACTTAAAGGGGATGTTCGTCAGCTCGCGCCGTATGTACCTGCACGAAACGTCATCTGTGTCGGCAAGAACTACGCCGATCACATCAAGGAGATGGATACGGCGGGAGCAGGGAAATTCGTCTTGTTCACGAAAGCACCGACATCGATCGTCGGTCCGTTCGAACCAATCGAACGGCATGCGGATTTGACGCAGCAACTGGATTATGAGGGGGAACTTGCTATCATCATCGGCACGACGGGGCGTGATTTGACACCTGAAAATGCACTTGATCATGTGTTCGGCTATAGTATCGTCAATGACGTGACAGCGCGGGATCTACAAAAAGAACACGTTCAGTTCTTCCGTGGTAAATCGCTTGATGGGTTCTGTCCGTTCGGACCGGTCATCGTCTCAGCGGACAGCTTTGATCCGTTTGACGTCCTCGTCGAGACGCGCGTAAACGGACAACTTCGTCAATCAGGATCAACCGCCTTGATGTTACGCGACGTCGTGACGATTTTGGTTGAAGTGTCTCGCGGGATGACGCTTGAAGCAGGGGACATCATTGCGACAGGAACTCCAGCTGGTGTCGGGCACGGTATGAAACCGCCGGTCTATCTTCAGACAGGGGATGTCGTCGAAGTATCGATTGAAGGAATCGGTCGCTTGCAAAATGAAGTTCAGTGAACGAAGATGACCGAATTGCTTGAATTTCATTCACCGCTTTCCAAATTACATTGGAAAGCGGTTTTTATTTTGTGAAAATCATCAAAAATTTAAAAAATGATTGATTCTAATCAATAAAACAGTCATCAAATGACCGTTTTTGATGTATAATGAAACTATAAGAATGGTTTAATGTCGAAAAAAGTCGTATTTTGAACGTTTTATAAAGAATTTATATAAATTTTGAACGTTTTTGATTGATTTTTAGATGTAAACGCTTTATATTAAAGATGCGGAGGGAAACCTTATGTTAACCAAAAAACGCCATCAACTCATCCTCGAGCTTTTAGCCCGAGAAGAAGTCGTCAAAATGCAAAAGATCGTCGAGCAAACCGGTGCGAGTGAATCCACGATTCGTCGGGATTTATCACAACTCGAAACTGCAGGGCATCTGCGTCGGGTGCACGGGGGAGCAACAGCGAACCATTTGCAAATTGAAGAACCGAGTTATTTCGAGAAGAGTGATCAACACGTCGAAGAGAAGGAACGGATCGCGCGAGCGGCTGCCGACCTGATTGAAGACGGAATGTATGTCTATCTCGATGCCGGAACGACGACGCTTGCCATCGTTCCGTATCTCGAAGAGAAGGCGATTACGGTCGTAACGAACAGTCTTCCTCTAGCGAACACGTTACTCTATCACCGTATCCCGACGTTCGTCGTCGGAGGGCAACTCAAGCATTCAACGCAGGCACTCGTCGGTTACAACGCACGTGAAGGAATGTTGATTTACCATTTTGATGTCGCGTTTCTTGGGATGAACGGTGTTCATCCGGCACAAGGCTTCACGACACCAGATCCGGAAGAGGCACTCGTAAAGAAGACGGCGATCGAATTAGCAAAACAATCGTATGTACTCGTCGATGAGACGAAGCTGGATGCAATCAGCTTCAGTCGGGTGGCGTCTTTGCAAGCGGCGACGATCATCACGACGACATCCAGTGAGCAAGAAGCGAAATACAGTCAATACACAGAGGTGGTGAACGCGAAATGATTTATACACTGACACTCAACCCATCAATCGACTATTATGTCACGTTACCGGTATTTGAGGCAGGACAAGTCAATCGTGTCGAACAGGCGGAAAAAGTGGCCGGAGGGAAAGGGATCAACGTCTCTCTCGTCCTAAAAAACTATGAGGTGGAAACACAAGCACTCGGATTCCTTGGAGGAAGTACCGGACAATTCATCCGGACGGAACTCGAGAAACGAGGCGTGTTGACGGACTTCACACCGATTCAAGATGAGACACGGATCAATGTAAAGATTCGCGCCGATCAAGAATCTGAGCTGAATGCAGCGGGACCGAAGATTCAACCGGAAGAGCTGGAGCATTTATTATCCCGATTCAAGACGATGCAAGCCGGTGACATCGTCGTCTTCGCAGGTAGTATCCCAAGCAGTCTGCCGCATGATCTTTATCGTCATATCGCGACGATCTTGAATGAACGGAACGTCCACTTCGCCGTTGATACGACGAAGGAAGCGATGCTTGAAGTCTTACCGCTCGGTCCATTTTTAATCAAGCCGAATCACCATGAACTCGGTGAAATTTTCGACGTCGAGATTATGTCGAAGGAGATGGCCGTTCCATACGCCCAGCAACTCGTTGATCGTGGTGCCGAGAACGTCGTCATCTCATTTGCAGGAGACGGAGCATTGCTCGTCAATCGCCAAGGTGCCTATACGGCAAACACACCGGCAGGGAAGCTCGTCAACTCCGTCGGTGCCGGAGATTCACTCGTCGCCGGATTCGTCGCCAGCCACGCGCTCGGCAAATCACCAGAAGAAGCGTTCCGCTATGCGGTAACGACTGGTAGTGCGTCTGCGTATTCCTTCGGTCTTTGTACGAAGGAAGATATCGATCGTCTCATCAAAGACGTCAACGTCGTTGAACTCATTCAATCCTAAAAGGAGTGTGACTACTCATGAAAATTACTGATCTCTTGACACGTGATACGATTCAACTCGATTTACAAGCGTCATCTAAAACCGCTGTCATCGACGAACTCGTCAACGTCCTCGATCGGGCAGGAAAACTGAACGATCGCTCGGCATATAAAGAAGCGATTCTCGCACGGGAAGCGCAAAGCACAACAGGTTTAGGGGAAGGCATTGCTATCCCACACGCAAAAACGGCAGCAGTCAAAACACCAGCGATCGCCTTCGGTCGTTCGGCAGGTGTTGATTACGAAGCACTCGATGGTCAACCAAGTCGGTTGTTCTTCATGATCGCAGCGGGTGAAAACGCAGATAATGCGCACCTCGAAACACTTTCGAAACTATCGGTTTATCTAATGGATATGAATTTCCGCGATACGATCCTTGCGGCTAAAACGAAAGACGAAGTCATCGCAGCAATCGAAGCGAAGGAACGCGAAGAAGAAGGTCCAGTTGACGTCTCAAGCGACAACGTCGACCAAGACGCACCATATATCCTCGCTGTCACAGCTTGTCCAACAGGGATTGCACACACGTATATGGCAGCTGATGCGCTTCGTCAAAAAGCGGAAGAGATGGGTGTCCGCATCAAAGTCGAGACGAACGGATCGACAGGCGTCAAGAACGGTTTGACACAACAAGACATCAACGATGCGACAGCGATCATCGTCGCAGCGGATAAAGCAGTTGAGATGGATCGCTTCAATGGGAAACACGTCGTTGAAGTACCGGTCGCACAAGGAATTCGTAAACCACAAGAATTGATCAACCGTGCCGTTAAACAAGATGCACCTGTCTATAAAGCGAGTGGTTCAAGCGAAAGTTCAAAACCAGCTCGTGGCGGATTCTACAAACACTTGATGAGTGGGGTATCTGCAATGTTGCCACTCGTCGTCGCAGGTGGTCTCTTGATCGCGATCAGCTTCTTCTGGGGGATCAACTCTGCGAACCCGGATGATGCGTCATACAATGAGTTTGCTGCTCAGTTGATGTCGATCGGGAAAGCTGCATTTGGTCTCTTGATTCCGATTCTCGCTGGATTCATCGCGATGTCGATCGCTGATAAACCAGGTCTTGCTCCTGGTCTAATCGCTGGTTTCCTTGCAAGCAACGGTAATGCTGGTTTCCTCGGTGGATTGATTGCCGGTTTCCTTGCTGGTTACGTCGTTCTTCTACTCGTCAAAGTCTTCAAAGGTCTCCCGGCAGCTCTTGAAGGAATCAAACCGGTCTTGCTCTATCCACTGTTTGGTTCATTTATCACAGGGATGATCATGTTACTCGTCATCAATGAGCCGATCGCGAAGTTCATGACATGGCTCACGGATTCGTTGAACGGACTCAGCGGTGGGAACGCAATCCTTCTCGGTCTGCTCGTCGCAGGTATGATGGCAATCGACATGGGTGGTCCAATCAACAAAACAGCATATGTATTCGGTACAGCTGCTCTTACAGCAGGTAACACGGAAGTCATGGCAGCCGTCATGGCAGGTGGGATGGTTCCACCACTCATCGTAGCCTTCTCATCGACATTGTTCGCACGTAAGAAATTCACGCCACAAGAACGTGAAGCAGGTATCGCTGCTTACGCAATGGGTGCATCGTTCGTCACAGAAGGTGCGATTCCATTCGCAGCAGCGGATCCACTCCGCGTCATTCCATCAAGCGTTATTGGTTCAGCGATCGCTGGTGCGTTGACAATCGTCTTCGGCGTCTTGCTCCCAGCACCACACGGCGGTATCTTCGTCTTCCCGCTCCTTGATGGTCCATCAGGTACGGTCATGGCAATCGTCGGTTACGCGGGTGCGATCCTCATCGGATCACTCGTCGGTGCGGCAATCCTCTCCTTCCTCAAAAAACCGCTCGTTGACCAATCGGTCGCGAAAGCGGAAATGACAGAAGGAACAGGTACGAAAGCATCATAATTCATCTAAATCCTCTCCGTTTTCAAACGGAGGGGATTTTTTGTTGAATTTTGACGGCTAACGGTGAAGAATAGAGGGCATACTGAATAAGAAGGAGGGATGGACATGGGTGGACAATCCTTACAAATCGGACCACGGACCATCAAGACAGGTCTTGCGGTCATCCTGGCGCTGTTGATCAGTAATCTGTTCAACCTCAGCCCGATCCTACCTGCGATCTCGGCAGCGACGACACTCCTGCCTTCGGTCTATCAGACATGGAAACAATTTCTCGAGGAAGCAGAGGCCAACTTGATTGGTGCCTTTTTGACGTTACTCGCCCTTTGGATATTAGGCGATAACCCGGCGAATCCGCTCGCGATCGGGATCGTCATCATGGCAGCAATCTCGATTTTGCTTGCCTTCGGTTTTGGGCGGACGATTCCACACGTCGTCTTGATGATCATCGTCATTCTTGAGAGTGTAGCGACCGCGACCGAGCCACTTTGGCAAGTCGTCTTGATTCGCTACTTGCTCGTCATGCTTGGTATCGGCTGTGCGCTCGGCATCAATGCGTTGATCTTCCCGCCGCGCTACGGCAATGTCTATTACCAAAAAGCGACGAAACTCTTCGAGAAGCTGCTCGTCGTCACGCGAGCGATTGCCTTTGAAGGCAAGGTCGTCCCGTATCGTGCGGCAATCGATAAGATGGGACGTTCGCTCCTTGAGACACAAAACTTGTTCAACCTACACAAGGAAGAGATTCGGGGAACGCGTCAGAAGCACGCCTCGCTCTTACGGAACCTGTTGATCCTCAAACATATGCAATCGTGCCTCGAACGTGGTGTCGCGACGGCAGAGCGCTTCAGAGAGCGAGAGAAGGCACTCGACTCGATTGCGGACGATCTTCGGAGCGAGTTGTTCTATCACTTGATGCATATCGCTCAGCGTCAAGAGAAGGTCTTATTGACATACGATCTCTTGTTGACGGAAGAACCACTCGCGATGGAGGATCTCGTCAAAGAGAACATTGCTTTCGTTAAACACTCTTTCCTTGACCGCGATGAGCTCGAGGAAGAAGTCATCATGGAAATCTTACCGATCGTTGTCTCGATGAACGAGTGGATCCAGGAACTCGAATCCTTTGAAAAACGCCTCAATGGTGCGCTTCGTCGCCATATCACCTCACTGACGATCGAACAAAAATCAGTCCGTGATAAAACATTTAATCGATTTAAACGTAAAAAAGCCATTGACGAAAGTAAAAAGTAAGCGTATAGTCCTCCTTAACGATACTTTACTTGCTAAAAGCATAACAGTATAACAGCATAACAGAATGAAAGAATAAGCGATGATGAAACCGAAGTAAAGACCATCTCCCTGTTTCAGAGAGCACGTGGCGCTGCGAACGTGTACACAGATGGTGTTGAATTACAGTTTCTGAGCTTCTTGCGTAAGCGAGCGGAGCAAACCGTTATCCCGATCATGAGTGACTCAGTCGATGACTGGGTAATCAGGGTGGTACCGCGGCTTTCGTCGCCCCTGTCGAACGATACGTTCGGCAGGGGCTTTTTTGTTATCTCACATTCATTCAAGGGGGAACTCATATGTCTACACCAATCATTCCAAGTCACTTACGTCCACACGTCGCACCACAGCACTACGAAGACTACACACCAACGGATCATGCCGTTTGGAGATACGTCATGCGACTGAATTTAAATACGTTACAAGATACAGCACATCCGGCATACCTCGAAGGACTTGCTGCATCAGGCATCAGCCCGGAACGGATCCCGGACGTACGTGAGATGACAGCGAACCTAAGCCGTGGAGGCTGGGGAACAGTCGCTGTCGATGGTCTCATTCCTGGCGTCGCCTTCTTTGATTTCCAAGGACACGGACTCTTACCGATTGCAACTGACATCCGGAAGGTCGATAACATTCTTTACACACCAGCACCGGATATCTTGCATGAAGCAGCGGGACACGCGCCAATCTTGATGAATCCGATCTACGCGGAATTCGTTCGACGCTTCGGTGAGATCGGGGCACACGCTTTTAACCATAAAGCCGAGCATGACGTGTTCAAGGCACTGAAGAAATTGACGATCGTCAAAGAGAGTCCATTCTCGACGCCAGCCGATATCGAACAAGCTGAAATTGAACTCGCTGAGACACGGACACACGTCAAAGGGATTTCGGAAGCGAACGAAATCTCACGTCTGTTCTGGTGGACGGTTGAATTCGGTCTGATTGGTGATATCGACAACCCACAAATCTACGGGGCAGGTCTTTTATCATCAGTCGGTGAAAGTCGCCACTGCTTAACGGACGCAGTCGTCAAACATCCATTCTCGCTTGAAAAAGCACTTGCGACGAAACATGACGTGACGAGCATGCAAAAAGAACTTTTCGTCTGTGAATCGTTCGAACAACTCCGCGATGCACTTGAAGAATTCGCACAATCCATGTCATACATCCGCGGTGGCATCCACGGACTAACAAAAGCGGTCGAATCGGGTAACCTGTCAACGCTCGTCTTCGACAGTGGTCTCTCGCTCGTCGGTGTTCCTGAAACGCAAGAGATTCACGATTCGCTGCATCTCGTCAAACTAACAGGTCCGACAGCGCTTGCTGCAAACGGCGAAGTGTTGACAGGTCAAGGACTGGCAGATCATCCGGAAGGCTTTACACTCCTTCACGGTAAGGAATTGAATGAAGTGTTGCTGCAAGTCAAAGTCGGTGAACGTCTCGACTGGGCGGAAGGAAACGTTCATGTCACAGGGGAGATCACAGCAATTCAAAACATCAATGGAAACCGGGCGCTCGTCGTCTTAGAGGCAGCGACGCTTGCAAATGACGGGAAAACGATGATGATGGACCGGATGGAATTGATCGTCGGTGACATCACGTCAGCATTCCCGGGAACGGAAGTTGAAGCACTGAAGCCGATTCCGGAAACGGTCGAGTTCGAACGAATCGAACGTCCGTTGACAGCGGCTGATCCAATCTTCGAAGTCGTCCGCGAGATTCGCGAAGGACGTGCCGGACGGGAACGGTTACCGCAACTGATCGACCAGACACTCGTCCAGCTACCGGACGCCTGGTTACTCCGTCTCGAATTACTCGAGTTAGCGGATGAAGTCGATCAACCACGTCTGATTGCAGATCTTGAGCGCTTAAAAGCAACGTCTGAGCAGCGAGATGAATTGATTACACGTGGGATGGCCTTACTCGACGTCGTTCATCAATGAGTCGAACTCCGGTTCTGAACCTGTTAGAATGGAGACATTCGGTAAAAGGGGATGATCGGTTATGACAAATTATTATCAAGACGTAAAGGAATTCCACCGTGTGTTTTCACACCCTGGTGCGACGACACCAACACCTATGACGGTCGATCGTGGGATCAAACGCTCGACCTGGACGGCGGAAGAAGCGGTCGTTGAGTTTCTTCATCAATCAGCGACGAGTGAAGCAGAATTTCTCGAAGCGATCGAACGTTTCAAGTCAGGGCTTGATACAGCGGTCGAAAAATCACTCCAGATGAAACAACCCGAAACGGACGTCGAACGGCTTGTCGGACAAGGGGATGCCTTGACGGACGCCCTCTACTTCATCATGGGAAGCTTCGTTGAGATTGGGCTTGATCCGGCTCCTTTGTTCGAAATCGTCCAGCGTGCGAACATGGCGAAGCTTGGACCGGACGGAAAACCAATCTTCCGGGAATCTGATCAAAAGGTCATGAAACCGGAAGGCTGGCAACCACCGGAACCACAATTAGAAGCAGAAGTACGTCGACAAATCGCTGTAGCTTCGAGTACGTCGAAAGCGTGAATCATTACGATAAAAAGGAGAGGGATGACTGGTCTAAGAACCGGTCATCCCTCTCTTGTTGTATCTATTCACTTTTGACTTGATAACGCGATAAATCGAGTTGACGGGCGGTCAGGAACTCGACACCTTCTGCTTCAAGCGCCAGTCGCTGTTCATCACCTTCAAGCGACAGTTTACCACCAGCAGCAAGGACGCGGTGCCAAGGTAGACGTTCCGTCTTACTCATGCTGTGAAGAATCCGCGCTACTTGTCGTGCGCTACGCGGATGACCGGCGAGTCGAGCGACTTGCCCGTACGTCATGACCCGACCTGCAGGGATCGAACGGATGATAGTCAAGACATCTTGCGTAAACGGAGTCATGACTCGTCAGAAGCGACGATGTACTGTTGAATCTTATCGTCTTCATCAAAACCAATCGTTACGTCAATGATCCCTTGTTGCAAACGAATCTGCAATTCGAGACGGTCCTTGATGTCGTCCGCTTGAGCAATCGTCAAGGTCGGGTCGACTTCAATTTCCACTTCGACATGGAAGTGGTCGCCTTCTTTAATGACTTCAAGCTTACTGATGTCCTTGACGTCAGGGTCTTTCATGATCAGTCCACCGAGGCGGGCAGCCATCGTCTCATCGGCTTCACCAAGCGCGCCAGCTGCGTTTTGTAAGAAGACATTCCCAACGACATAAAACATCATCAATCCGATCAGAATCGAAGCAATTCCTTCTGCCTGATGGAACGGTGTCACATGCGAGATGATGACGGCGATCATCGCGACGACTCCACCAGCCGTTGCGACCAAGTCTTCCAGAAATACAAGGCGTGTGGCGGGTTTCGCTTGTTTCAATGAGCGGAAGCTGTCGAGGATCAAACGAGGTCCTTTCGAGTCGAGTTTCGCATCATGCGCGATTTCCTGCATCGCTTTGACAAAAACGCCACTCTCTAAGACGACACCTACGAACAGAACCGATAACGTGATCCAAAAGCCAGTTGATTCAGTTGGTTCAATGATGTGGGCGACCCCTTCATGAATCGTTTCGTAAGCCATGATACCGACGAAGAGGATCGCACCGAGCAACACAAGATTGACGAGACGACCGAAGCCGTTCGGGAATCGCTTCGTCGGTGCTTTCTTACTGAGGGCAGAACCGATAAAGACAAAAAATTGATTGGCAGCGTCACCGAGCGTATGCATCATCTCCGCGAACATCGCGACGTTTCCTGTCAAGACATAGGCGACGGCCTTGATGATGGCGATGACAGAGTTAACGATGCCTGCTGTCAAAGCGGACCGGTTACCCCGGCGTAGTAATGTAATGAATTCTCCCATGTGATTGTACTCCTTTTAATTAAGTTACGTATTAGTTCACTTTCTTATGTTAACTTAATTTTTCTAAAACGACCACTCCGGCACACAAAACCCCCACGCGAAGAGCGTGGGGGTTAAGAGGTTAAGACAAGTCGACTGTTTTATTGATTTCGTTCTCATCATCTTTGCCGACGACTTTTTTCAATACTTGTTTGACGGATTTCGTCGTGTTTCCTGTTTCCCAGTATTCAGCAGCTTCTGTGTTGACCTTGATCAGAACGACTTTTGGATCTTCGTATGTCGTTCCGAGGTATGCTTCGTAGCGTGGGCTCCAGAGCTCTTTTTTTCGTTCGATGTCTTCGACGAGTTCCGCTGTTCCACGGATTGAGACATATGATTTGTCGACGTACGCGACGTTAACACTCGGATTCTTAAGTAGTTCTTGGTATTTGTCTGTCTCTTTTGAAGTGAGGAACCAGAGGTCACCATCAAATTCGATATCCTGTGTCTGCATTGGACGCGATACGAGTCCTTCTGCTGAAATTGTCGTCAGCATCGCTGTTTCGATTTTATCAATCAGTTTCTTAACCGTTTCGACTGCTTCTTGATTCGTAGTATGGGTTGACATGTAACTCCACCTCATTCGTTAGATTTTTATGCTCACTTAGGCATTGTTCCCTGAATTTCAAAATGAAAACGTCCCCATGTCGGAAAGAAGCAGTTTCGTTGCACCGTACAACGAGGAGGCGTACAGTGTAGGTACGTATTCGAAAGAAAAAGGAGAGACATACATGAAACTTAGTATTTTAGACCAATCCCCGGTCTCTAAAGGACAATCCCCATCGGATGCCTTACACGAAACGGTCGAGCTCGCGAAAATCGCGGACGAACTCGGCTATCATCGCCTGTGGGTATCGGAACACCACTTTGCCAAAACATTAGCGGGTTCGAGCCCGGAAGTCTTGATTGCCTACATGGCGGCGGTGACGAAACAGATTCGTCTCGGTTCAGGCGGCGTCATGTTGCCGCACTACAGTGCCTATAAAGTCGCGGAGAACTTCCGTGTCCTTGAAGGGCTTGCACCAAACCGGATCGACCTTGGACTCGGTCGGGCACCGGGCGGTATGCCGCTTGCGACACGTGCGTTGCAAGAAGGATCGTCGCCACGTTTTGGTGGAGCTGATTACGGCGAACAACTCGATGATCTCGTCGATTACTTGAAAGACGGGGCACCTGCCGGACACCGGTTCGCGGGACTCGTCGCAACACCAGAAGTCGATACGACACCAGAAGGCTGGTTGCTCGGATCAAGTGGTGGTAGTGCCTTGAACGCCGCACAACGCGGATTCGGATTTGCATTTGCTCACTTCATCAATGGACAAGGTGGTCAGGAAGTGATGGATTACTACCGTCATAACTTCATGGCGACGTCGTTTAATGAGACACCGCAAACGCTTGTTTCGATCTTCGTGACGTGTGCTGAAACAACGGAAGAAGCAGAACGTTTGGCATCAAGCCTTGATCTATCTCTTCTTTTACTCGAAAAAGGCGTCTCGTCGACAGGAACGCCAACTCCGGAAGAGGCAGCGGCGTATCCGTACACGTTCCAAGATCAGTTCCGGATTGCTGAAAACCGCAAGCGGATGATCGTCGGTAACCCGGAATCTGTTGCGAAACAATTGCAAGAGCTTGCCGATTCATACGGAACAGACGAAGTAATGATCGCTTCGATGATCGCAGACAAGGAAGCCAAACAACAATCATTAAAATTAATCATGGACGCAGTCAAAGCGACGGTCTAATCGATATGCACGTCCTTTCTCACGAAGTGAGGGAGGACGTGTTTTTTGTGTCTGCTACAGGAATGTTCTCGGACAAGATGTCTTTACGAAGTCGGAGGAATCCGAACGATGCTGCACCGAATAAGCCGACTGTACCGACTCCAAGTAGCACGATGATAGACACATGATCACTGAGTAAACCAAACAATAGGGTACCGATCGGCATCATCGCCATCGCGACTGATTCTAGAACGCCGATGACACGTCCGAGGTAAGCCGGATCGGTCTGCTTTTGAACGATGAGCTGCAGCGGAATGTTCATCCGTAAGACGAGCATGCCGTCGATGAATAATAGAATCATGAAGAAAGGTAGTAGTAGAGCAGATGGGACGTAGCCGAGTAGAGCAAATGCAGGAAGTGCGTAACAAGAGGCGATTAAAAAGAGCGACTCGAATATCGTTCGTAACGGACGTTTCACTGTAAAGCGAGGTAAGGCAAGTAGCAACGAAGCGACAAGAAGACCGGCACCTAGTGCGGACTCGACTACTCCGAACCGAAATGGTGTGAATTGCAGTCGATCGAGCAAAATGATCGGTAACAAGATTTCAAAAGCAACAAAAAAGAAGTTCAGGACGATCGCCATTAGGACGAGTGTCGTCAATATCGGTTGACGGAAAAGATAGCGGTAGCCTTCTTTAAACTCCGAGACGAATGATGGAGTATCAGTAGTAGCTGAAGGAGAGGGATCGACTGTAAGAAAGCGAAGGCGGCTATTCCACCAGGCAGCAGAGGCAAACAAGAGAAACGGTAAGATCAAGAATTGCGTGATGGAGACAGCGGCGATGAGCAATCCTGCAACGAGTGGAGAGGTGATCGTTGAGGTCGATTGAATCGTTGAGAAGAGGGCATTTCCGCGTTGTAACTCCTCTTCTTGTACGAGTCGTGGTAATGAGCTTGATAAGGTAACCGACAGGAACGTCGATAGGCTCGTCAAGAGGACACTAGCGATGATGTAATGAACGGTATGTAGAGGGGCTTGTAGCGAATAGAGCAAGAGTCCAAATAAGACGAGCGCGCTTAAGCTCTCGGTCATGATGATGATTCGTTTCCGGTTCCAACGATCAGCGAGGACACCAGCAATCGGCGAGAGTAAAATCCGTGGTACCGATCCTGCAAGCAGGACAAGTGCGAACTGAAAACCAGACGATGTTTCCCGTAAGACGGTCAGTCCAGCGACGAACGTAAAGAGACTAGCTGCGAATAATGAACAAAACTTTCCGAATAAGACACGCTTTAAATTAAAAGACATCCTGTTCACTCCTTCAGAGTTAAATTTTATTGAACTTTAGTGTAGAATAAAGGAGTGGAAGAAAAATGTAAAGAAAAAGTTCAATATAATTTAACTTTTATGATAAGAGGAGTGACCAGTGTGTTAGGGGAACGTATCAAACAGATCCGAAAACAGAAAAAAATGACGCAAACAGACGTTGCGACCGGCATTATCACGAAGTCAATGCTCAGTATGGTCGAGAACGGGAAAGCGACACCGTCTGTGCCCGCACTGCAGGCGATTGCTAGGCGATTACAGGTGACAGTCGAAGAATTAATGCTCGATCCGCGGGATGTTCAGATGCGGGAACTCATCGAAACAATCCGTTCGCGGCATACCCCATATTTTTCAGACGAAAAAATTCAGGAACTTCTAGAACCTTACTTGGTTCCGGAAACGACTTCCTATTGGCAAGGGCAGGTCTATCATAAATACGGCGATGCCCTCCGAACGACGGATCCAGAACTTGGTTTGATATATTATGAGAAAGCAGAGCGGATTTTTCGACAGCTCGGTCGTCAAGATGAGCAGTTGCTCGTTCAGATCTCGAAAGTCTATTTTTTATTCAATCTCAAACGGACAAAGGAAGCGTATGAGCTGATCGAAGCAATGGATGTACCACGCGAGATTCCACTGGCGCCAAAAACCTATTTAAATTTCCAAATCTTGCGTGCACTTCGAGCAAGTTTGTTCGATGATCACTATACAGAAGCGATCGCCTTATTGCGTGAAGGGGTTCAGTATATGCGAGAGCAAGATGTCTATTATCATGTCATTTCGTTTCAACGTTTCCTCGGATTGTTTTTATATCTAGAAGGGGAAATCGAACAATCACGGCAAGAGTTTGATCGACTGGAGCAGTTTTTTGCATTTAGTGAAACGACTGCCGTCGGACGAATCGAAGTCGATTTGACGAAAGGACTCATCGCGATTTTTGAAAACGATACGACCGGTATGCAGATGGCGTGGGAAAAACTCATCACTGTGGCGATCGATGACGCGAAGCATTACATCGGACAACTCGAAGTCCATCTCCTTGTCAACGGCATCGAATTACCGAATCAGACGCTGCAGCAGAGCGTCGATAAGATATGGGAGATGCAAGATGCGTGGCTTGCTGCGAGTGGATTCGACCAAGCGATGATGTTACAGACGCTCGTACTGGCGATGCAACGAGGGATTGGTCAGGAACGACTAGAGGATGTCTTGCGATTGAAGGATGAACTTCAAAGTGAACGGCTCAAAGGCGATCTTGAGCGAGAGATACAAGCATTGGTTAATGTTCAATGACGAAAAAACAGGCATGAAGCGAGTGCGCTTCATGCCTGTTCGTGTGAGGATGTCGTTCTTCTGAAAATCAATAAGACGCATGCAAGGACGGAAACGATCAAGTGCCCGATATAGACGTCACCCGTCTGGATGTAATGCAAGAGCATCGAGCCACCAAAAATCAATAAGGCAAGAAAGAGTAAACGGACATACAGTGTTTTATAAGACATGCAGACACATCCTTTCCATATCCAGTATATCCCAAAGTGAAGTGATAAGACAAAAAAACATCCACCCCGAGGGATGGATGAGGAAAGTTTAAAGTGATTTAAAGCCTAATAGTTTTTGCGTCCAGTAACGTTCCGATACACGGCTGATGCCGAGTGCCGGTGTGTTGGCATGGATGAACTGATCGTTGTTCAGCATGATCCCGATATGCGTCGGACCAGCGGCATATGTGTTTTCGAAGAAGATGATATCGCCACGCTTCGGTTGACGTAATTTTGATAACTTCGCTCCGAGGTACCGATCATCGTTCCAGTAGCCGTTGACGTTCGTTCGTCCGACTGCATAGCCAGCGGCATTCAACGTATAGTTAACGAATCCAGAGCAGTCGAAACCACCATTGACGGGGCTACTTGATCCCCAGACGTATGGTGTACCGAGATATTGTTGACCAATCGAGATGGCACGTTCCATCAATGTCGAACCAGGAACGGTCGTCACAGGAGGTGTCGTCGGTGTGACCGGAGGCGTCGTCGTGACGGATCCCGTCGTGATGTAACTCTTCGCGACATAGTAGAGACCCGTTCCGATCTTGATCTGGTACCAGCCGCTATCTTTTCCTGTCGTTTCACCCGTGACATTGACTGTCGAACCATGTCCGACTTGTGTGAAGACTTTAGACGACGTCGAAGGCGATGTGCGGACGTTCAGCCCAGTTGGGGCATTGACGCGATACGTCTTCGAGGCATCAACTGGCGTCAAAGAGACTCCGGGAGTCGTTGGCGTTGTTGGTGGTGAAGCTTTTGTTGAAGCTTTGACATAGGTCGAAGCGACATATGCTTCTTTTCCGTCGAGCTTGACTTGGTACCACGAATCAACGGCACCTGTGACATCGAGCACCGTCTGATGCGGTAATGTCTTGTAGATTTTTGCGTTCGTTGCTGCAGCAGTCCGTGCGTTCAAGCCTTCCTTCGCATTGACCGTGTAGACTTTCGATCGATCAACCGCTTTAACGACTTTTTTGACGGGAGTCGTCGCTGGCGGTTTGGAATCCGTCGTGACGTTCGACGTCTTTTTGCTGACTAACGTCGCATGGACATAAGCCGTTTGTTTGTTGTAGGTGATTTGATACCAGTCACCTGATTGTTTCTTAACGGTCAAGACAGTGTTCTTTGCCAGTTTTCCAAGTGATTTCGAACTCGTCGTTGCTTTTTGCCGGACGTTGACGGCATCGGTGTTCGTTATGTAAGTCGTAGTTGTCGGAGCCTTTTCCGTCGTTGCTTTGACGTATGCTGAAGTGATGAATGCTGGTTTCGACTGATAACGGATTTCATACCAGCTGTTGACTTTCTTGACAGCTGTCAGCTTCGTACCTTTTTTTAGCGTCGTGATGACCTTCGCGGAAGTCGAGGCAGCCGTGCGAATGTTGACGTTATCCGTCAAAGTCAGTGTCGTTGACGCAGCCGAAACCGGAACCGTGGTACCGATCAAAGCGAGCGTCGTGAGGGCGAGAACAGTCTTTTTCACGTGACATAGCTCCTTCCAAAAATGGGTGAAAATCGTTGTTACCATTTTGTCATAAAAAGCGCTGATTCCCCTGATTTAAAAATATAATTTTTGTCTGGAAAACTGTAATACCGTTTTTCAAAAAATCAATAGGTAGAATGAGTATTTTCAAAAAAGTTCAAGTACACTAGAAGTACTCGGAAGGAGGCTACATATGTTACGCCGTTTTTACCAGTATTATATCCCGCACAAACGATTATTCTGGCTCGATTTCATATCTGCCTTATTCGTCGGGGTTTTAGAACTTGCTTTTCCACTCGCTGTCCAGTGGTTCATCGATTCCTTGTTGCCGAATGGTGAGATGAACTGGATCATTCTCGTCAGCGTCGGACTATTAGCGCTCTACATCATCAGTACGTTGATGCAGTTTGTCGTCAACTATTTTGGACACAAGCTCGGGATCAATATCGAGACCGACATGCGTCGTCAGTTGTTCAGTCATGTCCAGAAACAGTCGTTCCGTTTCTTTGACAATACGAAGACGGGTCATATCATGAGTCGGATTACGAATGACTTGTTTGATATCGGAGAACTTGCCCATCATGGTCCGGAAGATGCGTTCATTGCCGTCATGACATTGCTAGGTGCGTTCTCGATCATGTTGACGATCAACGTGCCGCTCGCCCTCGTGACAATCATCGCCGTACCATTCCTGATCTGGCTGATCAGTTATGCAAACGTTCGGATGAATAAATCGTGGGACCGGATGTATGGCAATATCGCGGAAGTCAATTCACGTGTCGAGGACAGTGTTTCCGGTGTCCGTGTCGTCCAGTCATTCACGAACGAAGCATACGAAATCGAACGTTTTGAAAAAGACAACGCGACGTTCCGTCAGTCGAAGATCAATGCCTACAAGGTCATGAGTAAGAGTCTATCCGGCATTTACTTGACGACCCGTTTGATGACGCTTGCCGTCCTAGTCGTCGGTGCCTACTTGACGTATCGCGAAGCTCTAACGGCAGGAGAACTCGTCGGCTTCATTCTCTACATGAACATCCTGCTGAAGCCGATCGACAAGATCACAGCATTACTTGAGATGTATCCGAAGGGGATGGCGGGCTTTAAGCGATTCCTCTCGATGATTGATGAGGATGCATCGATTCCGGATGCGCCAGACGCACTCGTCGTTGATCGTTTGAACGGCGGCATCACGTTCAAGGATGTCGCGTTCGGTTATGAGGCGGATCGTCTGATATTAGAACACATCAATTTGACGGTCGAACCGGGACAGACAGTCGCATTCGTCGGAACATCTGGGGCAGGGAAGACGACGATCTGTTCATTGATTCCACGTTTTTACGATGTTCTAGATGGTGCAATCACGATTGACGGAATCGATATCCGGCAGATGACGAAGGAGTCTCTGCGACAACAAATCGGGATCGTTCAGCAGGATGTCTTCTTGTTCTCAGGGACGATCGCTGAAAACATCGCCTACGGTGACTTGAATGCGACGCAAGAAGACATCGTGCAAGCGGCAGAACGGGCCCATCTCGGCTCGATGATCGCGGATCTACCTGATGGCTACGCGACACAAATCGGCGAACGCGGACTCAAATTGTCGGGTGGACAAAAGCAACGACTCGCCATCGCGCGGATGTTCCTGAAGAATCCGCCGATTCTGATTCTTGACGAAGCAACGTCTGCTCTTGATACGGAAACGGAAGCACTGATTCAAGAATCGCTTGCCGAGTTGTCTGAGAACCGGACGACGCTCGTCATCGCCCACCGTTTAGCAACGATCCGAAATGCTGATAAGATTTTCGTCGTTACGAAGGACGGAATCGTTGAAGAAGGCTCACATGATGAACTGATGAATCAAGGAGGTTACTTCTCCCGTCTGTTAGAGAGACAGCGCGTTTAAATGAATGACAGGCAACGGACCTGGTCCGTTGCCTTTTTTGTTCGTTCAAAAATAAGATTGTACAAGTCGATTTTAGGGAAAACATCCATAGAAAAGAAGGAGAGGTGGAAGGATGTACGGTCAATTCTGTGAGAACTATGATGAGAGTTATCCCGTCTTGCGGGAGGAATCGTCACATGATTTCCATCGTTTTTTTGCGCTATCCTACACGATTCACGATACTGTCTTTGAACAAACTGTCTACGAACGGCTGATGCGGACGATCAAACACAAAACATCCCGTTTTTCAGCGCTTCGGAGCCGTTATACACCGCTACTCGTTGCCCATGTTCAACTGAATAGCACGGATCCTGATGTCCTCATCGAAGAAATCATCGTTGCCGAAAAGAAGATTAAACACCGATTGATTCGTGATAAAGGAGTGCGTCCATTCTTTGCACTCAACGAAGTACTAAATCGCCGGCAAGGAATCGATGCGTTTCCCTATATGGAACGCCTGCACGCGACACGACCTCATTTGAATGCGGCGAAGCAGTACGTCGTGACATCGACCTTGCTTGAACAACAGCCATTACCAGAGGAATTTCTAGAGCGGGTCGATACATCGGAAGAGTGGCTCGCACAATTCATGGAACGGACGAGTGAACGCGTCATCACAGCGCAAATCTTAGCGGCACATCCAGATCCTTCAGCGCAACAGGAACGAATCATTTCCTGGCGGGAACTGTTAGAGCGGCGAGAAATCATCATTTGGGATCGTTTAATGCCGATTCTTGCGCTACTGCCTACAATGGAACGTGTCGACTGGATTTACGTGACCCGGATCGTCGACCGGGAGCGAGCACGGAATCGTTTTTCAGACGAGGTCAATTGGTTGATTGCCTTTCATTTGTTGCTCGCTAAAACAGGGGTGACGCGGGTGCAAGCTACGTTATTATTACTGGCTGCATTAGAACTAACGAAAAAACCGTAAAATGAAAAACGAACGAGGAGTGGCGCGCGCCATTCCTCGTTCGTTTGGTTTAGTGACTTAATCAAACGTCGTAAACGTCGCATGTCGTTCGACCGGGTACAGTTCCGTACCGGCGACAGCGTTCAAGATTAACTGGTTTCGCGAGACGGACATGCCGAGATTGTCCGCAGCCGGACCGTGTGACAGCTCTAAATTAGCGGTTGCGTAGAGATGATGGTCTGTCTCGACCGAACGCACGATTTGGTAGTCAGCATCGACTTTCCAAGCATTCGGTGCTTCAAACACGATATCGAGTCGGTCGATGAAGCTCGGAAGGGATGGTGAAAAACCAGTTGCCGCAATGACGGCATCGGTTTCGGATGAGCGCGCATCCTCAAGTTCTTGATGTTGCATCGCAATCGTAAACCGTTCATCGTAGGTGATCTCTTTCACTTCAAGATTTGCTCGAATCGCGACTTGTTGCTGTTCCTCTTCTGACAAATCATAAAGGTGAGCATAGATCGATTGTAAGGTTTCCGGGCTGATGCCGTTCTGAGACCGGGCGAACTTCTTGACCGACTCTTGTCGTACTTCGAGTGGAAGCTGGTTGAAGTACGTGACGTAGCTCGGTGAAAAAATTTCTTCGCCGAGTTTGCCGGTCTCGAGTGTCTCAAACAGTGTCGAACGCGCAATCCACTCGAGTTCAGGACGCTCTGGAGCAGGTGTCGTCAAGAGATCAAGGAAAATCTCGGCGGCACTTTGACCGGAGCCGACGATGCTGATTTTGTTGCGTTTCAGTAAATCTGCCTTGTTCATGACATATTGTGTATTGTGGATGACGCGTTCGTCAAACGTATCCGGGATAGCGGGTTTTGATCCGGTACCGATGACGACATTCCGCGTTTCGAACGTTTCCCGTTTGCCGGTCGAGACATCTTCGACGAGGACTTCAAAACTATCGCCGGTGTCTTGCACATCAATGACACGCGTCGAAAATCGGAGATCTTCAAGTTGCGTTGCAACCCAACGTAAGTAATCGTTGTAACCTTGTCTTGAAATCAGAAGTTTTTCGTAGAAGTAGAACGTATGAAGACGATGGATCGATCGTAAGTAATTGAGGTAGGAAAATGCACTCGTCGGATCGGCGAGTGTGACGAGATCAGAGATGAAGCTCGTTTGCATCATCGAGTCCTGAATCATCATGCCGGGATGCCATGAAAATTGTTCGCTTTCGTCAAAAAATATTGTCTTTAAATCTGTCGGATGAGCAAGTGCACTCAATCCCAAATTCATCGGACCAATGCCGATGCCGATTAAGTCATACATAGAAAAAGCCTCCCAATTCGATATTGTTCTAAAACAATACCCGAAAAGGAAGGCAGACGAAACGTCAGGCTGACGCTTTACAGTTGATCGGTCGTCGTCGTTTTCGTTTCGACCGTCATCGTTTTGCCGTCACGGATGATCGTCAAGGAGAGCGGTCCATCTGATTTGATCAGTGCCGTTTTGATGTCGACGAACCCTTTAATCTCAGAGTCGTTGATTTTCGTGATGACGTCACCTGTTTTCAGTTTAGCTGCAGCAGCAGGGCTGTTCGGTTCGACTGACATGACGACGACCCCTGTTTTCTGACTGTCTGGTAGTTTGACTTGATCTTTTAGATAACCAGCAGGGAACGCTGCGACGTCTTGTAAGGACACACCAAGTGTCGGATGCTCGACTTTACCGTTTGTCTCGAGTTGTTTGAGGATTGGCAATGCATCATCGATCGGGATACTGAAGCCAACCCCTTCGACACCCGATTCAGCAATCTTCATCGAGTTGATCCCGACAAGTTGCCCTTGTTCGTTGATTAAGGCACCACCTGAGTTACCAGGGTTGATCGCAGCATCGGTCTGGATGACCGTCGTATTGAAGTCGTCTTGTCCGTCACTGTTCGTATCGACCGGTACAGTCCGGTCTTTTGAACTCACGATTCCGCGTGTGACGGAATTCTGGAATTCACCGAGCGGGTTACCGATTGCGAGGACGGTCTGACCAGCTTTTAAGTCGGCTGATTTCCCGAGTGTGATGACGCCGGGAACATCGCTTGCATCGACTTCTAATACGGCCAAGTCATAGGTCTCATCGCTACCGAGCAACTTAGCAGTAAGTGTCTTGCCGTCATTCAACGTTACGTCAAGCTTAGATGCCCCATCGACGACGTGATGGTTCGTAATGATGTATGCTTTGCCGTCCTCTTTCTTATAGATGACACCGGAGCCTGAACCAGCCGCTGCTTCTTGTTGCGACATCGAGTTGCCCGCTTGATAATTCGTTACGGTCACGACGGATTTTTGAGCCGTGGCGACTGCGTTCGTCACCGGATCGTTCGTCGTCGTTGAGACTTGTTTAGGCATACCGTTTGATAACGGTGTATCTGCGACCTGTTGTTCTTGATCGAGTAAAATTGGGAAAGCGATCGTTGCTGTCAGGACCGCGCCGATGATCCCTCCAGTCAATCCGGGTAATAATCCTTTTGTTTTTCCAGCCATAAGTCGTCATCCCTCTCTGTATGATTTCTGATTTCATCATAGCAAATGAAGTAGTTTGCCATCTGATTACGGGAGACATTCCGAAATGACTCATCATTCCCCATAATTCGACGACAATTTCTAAAAGTTGAGATAATCAGGTCGTTTCGATACACTGAAGCTGTCTCGAACATACATTTCATTAAATAAAAGAAAGAGAGTGTGAAACATAATGCTATTACGTTTAGTGTATGGAGCAGGATTGCTGTTTGCGGGAGTTGGTCATTTCCGCAATGAGAAGGGATTCGTCAGCATCATGCCGTCGTACATTCCGTTCAAACGCTTCTTCGTCCAAGTGACAGGTGTCATCGAGATTGCTTACGGTGTCATGCTGTTGACAGGGAAAGGAGTGCACCTCGTTCGCAAGACACTTCCTGCCTTCTTATATGCGGTCTTACCGGCGAATGTCAACATGGCAGTCAATCCGAAGCCGATCAATGGGAAACGTCTTCCATCATGGTTGCTTTGGACACGGTTACCGCTTCAATGGGGACTCGTTGCTCTTGCAAAACGTTTGAAATGAATCGGAACAAAAAGCCGCCCAAGTGGCGGCTTTTATTTTAGAAACGTTTATTGACAGCGAGTAAGGATGCTTTTGCAATCTCTTCATAGGTAGAATCGTTCGGGTGGAATTGGTCACTCGACAAATCACGTTTGACGTCACGGACGAGATTGAACGTGTCGATGACTTCGACATCGTACTCGATACCGAGCGTCCGCGATTTGGCGTTCCAATCTTGAACGATGGCGTCGAAGGCTTCACCGTTTTCCGTCGCGCGGAAAGGATTATAGAGTCCGACGTAGAAAATGACAGCATCCGGGTTTTGTTCTCGTAGGATACTGAATGTCTTTTTCAAGTTCGCTTGTGCCGCTGTGATGGTTTCAGCTGTCTTCTTCGCATTGAAGTTCGAGACGCCTTCACCACGGTTGAATAAGTCATTTCCGCCAATCGTCACCGAGATGACTTTTGCTTGGTCGATTGAGCGTAAGACTTCTTTTTGTTCTAATTGTTTCAGTAAATCTTCCGTCCGGGCACCACTGACGGCAAGATTCTGGAAACGCTCGACGGTGTTATCTTTGACAAGATCGCGTCCGACGATTGCGGCATAACTATTGCCGTTTGATGCTCCAACACCACGTGTCAGTGAATCACCAAGCGCGACGTACGTCCCACCTTTTTTGACAGGTTCTTCTTTCGTAGGCGTCAGGACGGCACGTTTTGGTGGGTTGACGACGTCACTATAGGCACTGACGAAGCCGTATCCAAAGATTGCCGTCAAAACGAGTGAGACGGTTAAAAACAGGGGCCAGCGTAATCGCTTCATGAACGTTCCTCCTTCTAGGTTCTAACCTGATTGTAGCAAAAGTTGAAAGAATGTGCGGAAATGAAGTGTTCTGACAAGTCAAATGATTCATTATTCCGCTAGAATAGACAATAAGAGGTGAGAGACGTGAAACCAACAGTGAAATTAGAAGGTGTAACAAAGGTGATCGGAAAAAAGACGATCATTGATAATATCTCGTTTGAAATTCAGCCTGGTGAAGTCTTTGGCTTCCTCGGACCGAACGGGGCAGGTAAAACGACGACGATCCGAATGCTTGTCGGATTGATCAAACCGACGTCCGGAAAAATCACGGTTTGTGACTTTGACGTCCGGAAACAGTTTGTCCAAGCGATGGAGCGCATCGGCTCGATCGTCGAGAATCCGGAGTTGTATAAGTATTTGACAGGTCGCGAAAATCTACAAGTCTTTGCCCGGATGTTACCGAATGTCGATGATGCCCGGATTCAGGAAGTCATTGATCTCGTCGATTTGACGGCGCGTGTTGACGATCAAGTCCGGACCTACTCGCTTGGGATGCGGCAGCGTCTCGGCATCGCACAAGCATTACTCGGACGACCAAGCGTCTTGATTCTCGACGAACCGACGAATGGTCTCGATCCGATGGGGATTCGGGATTTACGTCAATTCATCCGCCGGCTCGTCGAGGAAACGGGACTGTCGGTCCTCGTCTCGAGTCATATCTTGGCTGAGATTGAAATGCTGGCTGATCGTGTTGCGATCATGAGTTATGGCAAAATCGTTCAAGTCGGAACGGTCAAGGAACTGGTCGAGTCGCTCGCACCAGGCGTTGACTGGCGTGTCGACGATGCCTTTAAGGCAAATGAGATTTTAGCGGCATCCGATTTAGTCCAAGTATCCGAAGTCGTCGATGCGAATACGGTTCATACTTTGATGGATGCCAGTAAGACACCAGCACTCAACAAGCAGTTGCTTGAAGCAGGTGTTGAAGTCTGGACGATTGAACGGAAAGTCCAGACACTTGAAGATCTGTTCATCACGTTAACGGGAGGCGATCACATTGCGTAATCCGAACATGGTCGGTCTCGTTCGAAATGAAGTCACGAAAATTGCTTCAAAGCGTCGCTTTGCCGTCGTTGCGATCATCTTGATCGTTCTCGTCTCGATGTTTACGTACGCACAGTACCGAGACATCCAAGAACAGATTAAAAAGCAGGGAACGCTTGATTGGCGAGTTGAGTTACAACAAGACATCGTCGACACACAGAACCGTCTTGCATCTAGTAGTATTCAAGATGAGTTCCGTCAGTTCCTGGAGTTTGATCTAAAACAGAATCAGTACTATCTCGATAACGATATCAACCCGAATTATCCGGGAGCCCCGACGTTCATTCGGATCTTCTTCTCGCAAGGATTGACGCTGATCTTACCGCTGTTCATCATCGTCATCATGGCGGACATCGTCAGTGGGGAACAAAATGACGGAACGATCAAGACGCTGCTGTCGCGACCGGTCCGGCGCTGGAAGATCCTGATGGCAAAATGGTTGACGGTGTTACTCTATACGTCGATGCTGATGGCATTGACCGTCGCCGTCTGTTATGCGATATCCGGGATCGTCCTTGGCTATGACGGCTGGACCGCACCGATTTTGACCGGATTCCAAGCCTCACCGAGCGGAACGTTCTCGACCGAGTTCGTGCATACGTTACCGATGTGGGAATATCTATTAATGGCGGTCGGTCTAGCTTGGATCGTCACAGCTGTTGTCGGAACGATCGCCTTGATGGTCTCTGTTCTTGTCAAGAACACAGCGACAGGGATCGGGATCATGATGGCAGTCTTGATTTCCGGTACGTTACTGACGACACTCGGTTCAAGTTGGACGAGCTCGAAATATCTCGTCAACGTCAACTTCGGTCTAATCAACTATCTCGATGGACAAGCACCACCGATCGAAGGGATGACGCTTCCGTTCTCCCTTGCTGTTCTCGGTTGTTGGACGGTCGCGGCGCTAATCGTTGCGTTTTGGAACTTCACACAAAAAGATATGTATTAAGACTCTAAGACTCACGAAAGTGGGTCTTTTTTTATGAAAATTGACATGAGGAGAGGCAGTCAAAAGAGATGTGCCCATTATGAACTACCGGAAGTAAATGATCTTCAACGGATCCCTGTCAAACCAAAAAATCGAATTGACGTGGTCCGTGATGTAGAACAAACGACGTCGAGCGGTTCATCGAGCTAAAAATTACGGAACTTATTTCGGCAGAGTTAAACCGGGTATTGTTCTCTATGAAGTAGAGGGGGATCGATGCAAGACGACAACCACTATATATGTCGGTATTCAAGTTCCAGAAAAGTAAGGCTTGACCTGCCTCTCAGGTACGGCTGTACAGTGAAAGGAGGAGGAGGGGAAAAGATGATTCCAATTGGAAGAGTCGCACATGTAACCGGTTTGTCGGTAAAAGCGATCAAATTTTATGAAGAACGTGGGTTGGTCCACCCCATACGGTCCGGTAATCAATATCGGATGTACGGGATGGAAGATATCCGACGTTTGAGCGAAATCAAACGCTTGCGTCAGATTGGACTCAGTTTAGAACAAATTCAGTCCGGTCTACCGGTCGAAATGTTACTTGAAACAAGATTAGATGAAGTTCAATCAGAAATTGAACAGCTTCATCGAATCGAGAAACAGATTAGACTAATGCAATCAGGAGGGAACGACATGAAAGTTCGATATGAAACATTGAATGAAGCAATTCCAGTCTACGGATATGCAGGAACTTTAGAAGAAATTCCATATTTGTGGACGAAGCTTCAACCAAATCTGACGACGGATGAGTCCTATGGCGTTTGTCTCACACAGGAAAACGGTTATGTCGCTGGGATGACGGATTTGTTAGCGGAGGAAGATACGTGCCGTGTCGAACTAACGAAAGGGAATTATATCGTCGCCATAGTCGATGGAGGGATCTCGATGATTTCATCTACGTATGAACAGTTGGTACGTGTTCCAGGTGTAACGCTACGGGATGCGGTCGACTTTGAACGCTATATCCATGGGCAAGGCGGAGCGGATGATCTTATCGAAATATGGATGCCCATCGAATAGACAAAAGTTCTCATTCATACACAAGTGATTGAACTTCGGGTAATCTTTTGTTCGTCGCCTCCGATCTCATGGACTGGGAGATTTTTTTAATGTAAGTAATGCTTACGTGTACTGCCTTAAATTTTAAAAATGGATACCTCAGTATCGAGAAACAATTAGCTCGCTTGAACAGATGAGGCTGTTTTTTTCTAAAGCGACAATCGATCGTATGTCTCGATTATTTTTTGATACTGAAGTTGTGTCGGCAACGAAGCATCTACTATGAGAATCGGGGAAATCGATTGATCCATCTGATACTGGTGTTCCGCAAATGTACCGATCATCGTGGGATCCGTCGCCGTATGATACGTCCGGCACCAGTCGAGGAATGCATTCGATCCCGAAAAGTCCGGGTAACGTGCTGCTTCGCGCGCGATGAGCCGTTCCATCCGTATCGATTCGTCGAGTGATAGGAAAACGAGCAAGTCTCGATTGATAAAACCATCCGGATGCCAAGCGAAGACGGAACCGGAGACGACGTAGTCGCGGAAAGACATTACATCGGCTTCATACATGGAAAATCGCTCGGAGACATCACGTTTTTCAGTGAACTTCGTGTCTTTCCAGAGATAATGATCGGTATCGATCCACGCAATCCGTTCCGATTGTCCGATGAATGCACCCAGTGTACTTTTTCCAGTACCAGACCCACCAATAATTTGAATGCGCACGAGAATCAGCTCCTTTCGAAATAAACTACCGGCACACAGAACAGGCCCGGGCATGATGCCGGACCTGTTCTGTGGAAGAAGGAATTCTTCCTATGTCGCCTTGCGCAAGCGCAAGACATGGAATCGAGAGGCAGTGCCTCTATGGGAAGCCGATGCAGGTCAGCCTCCGCGCTACGTACCAATCGTACTTTTATCATACTGATTCCAAGAATTGGTGTCAAACCTGCTCGAAAGGGTTTACAAACCGTTCAAACCGTCAAAAGAGAGAATAACGATGACTAGAGGAGGAACGACCATGGCAGATTGGGGCATCATGCTGACAGGCGTCGTCATTTGTGGGTGGTGCATCTTTAGTGCCATCTATGACGATTTCATCCGTCGGGTATAAGACTTGTTTATGTGGGACCGTCCGAGAGGGGCGGTTTTTTCTTGGAATTTTTTAATCCATCGAAGTGGCTGTGGTACACTCGAATCAGAATGAAAAGTTAGAGAATGGGTGAAGAAAAATGAAGAAACAACCAGTTATCGTCATTGTCGGACCGACGGCAGTCGGAAAAACGAAGACAGGCATTGAATTAGCAAAACGACTAAACGGAGAAGTCTTATCGGGAGACTCCGTCCAAGTCTATCAAGGCATGGATATTGGATCAGCAAAAGTGACGACCGAAGAGATGGAAGGGGTGCCGCATCATCTGCTTGATCTCGTGACACCGGACGACGAGATGAGTGTAGCACGTTTTCAGACGGTTGCCCGAGCGACGATCGATGAGATCGCAAGTCGGGGCAAGTTACCAATCATCGTCGGCGGAACAGGGCTATATATCCGTTCGATTTTATATGATTACCAGTTCACCGAGCAGGCGGAAGATCCAGCTTTGCGTGCTGAACTCGAAGCGTATGCGGTGACACACGGAGCGAATGCATTGCATGACAAGTTAAAGGAACTTGATCCAGTGCGCGCGGAAGCAATTCATCCGAATAATATCCAGCGGGTCGTTCGGGCGATCGAGGTCGCGCGGACCGGTCAGACACAAACGACCGGCAGTAAGCCAGCACTCTACGAGAGTCTATTGTTCGTCTTACACATGGAAGACCGGGATCGCTTATATGACCGGATCGATCAGCGTGTGGATTTGATGGTCGAAAGTGGGCTTCTTGAGGAAGTGGCGCGTCTTGATGCTGCCGGGTATCGACAGACGAAGGCCTTACAGGCAATTGGTTACAAAGAGATGTTACCAGTCCTTGACGGGGCACCACTCGATCCTGCCGTCGACATGCTGAAACGGAACACACGACGCTTCGCGAAACGTCAATTGACATGGTTCCGTCATCAATTTGATGGCGTTTGGGTGGATATGGGAAAGTTTTCATTTGAAGAAACGTTCAAAATTATCTATGATAGAACTGTAGAGTTTCTGAAAGCGGTTAAATAAGAGTTGCCCGAAGACAGAAACAGATAAAAAGAGGGGGCACGGGGAATCATGAAAGCGACATACAACATTCAGGACGTCTTTTTAAATCAATTACGGAAAGATGCAGTCCCGACAACGGTTTTCTTAATCAGCGGGTATCAATTACGGGGGCTGATCAAGTCATTCGATAACTTCACAGTCATCTTGGAGTCGGAAGGCAAACAGCAATTGATCTACAAACATGCGATCTCGACGTTCGCACCAGCGCGCAACGTGACGTTATATGAGCAAGAAGAGACACAAGAAGTCTCTCGCTAATGAAAAAGACGACCGGGGGGTCGTCTTTTTTTGTTCATTTCATTATTTATAGGTTGGCTGAGCAAGCGTGCGAAGAACGTCGACAGGGTACCGTTCCAAGTCGAGGATATCAAGTCCGATGAATCCGGTATGGTCGGGTTCAGCAAAGTAGAACGTAACGCCCTGAAGGTGACACGTACTTTTCGGAATCGTGTTTCGCAATCGGAGTGAGAAACGATCTGCTTGTTCCTCATAAAGGAATGCATCGGCATGAACATCACGGTTCAGATCTGCTTCCTTATTAAAGCATTCAATCCCGATGATGCGTCCCTCTTGATCAACGTCTACGTCAAGGAATGCATTTTCTTCTAGCTCGTCTGTGTCTTCAATTACGGAAGTAAATGTTTCTGGGAAGAGATATAGATATCCCATTTTTGCTTCTTGATCATAAGTCATTCGAATCGTCATGCATGTCACTTCCAAGTCTAATGAATTTTTTACAATAACGGCGTCAGTTCCTCGACCGCCTCTTCATAACGCCGGAGCGAGACATCCTTATAAAGGCACGTCTTCTGCAGGCGTTCTTCCTTCGTCATCTCGTCCTGATACGTTTTCAGGATGAAACTGTTGCGTAACATCGACGGTGTCAAGACCCGTTCATTATCTGACCGTTCATTCAACTGACGCATCATCTTCGTGATCATGACGATCGACAGTTGCTTCGGTGCATTTTTGCTGTAGACCCAGCGGAACGTCATCCGAGCGAAGTCGAAGGCGACGAAAAAGGGATCGGTGCTGTGATAACGGGGGCGGACTGGCTCTGGGATCGTCTTCAAGTAACGCAACATGATGTCTTGATCTTCCCGCTCGAGATGAAGCAGGTAACGATTACCGAGCCGGTCGTGAACGGTCATCTCTTGCTGGGCGAAGTTGAGGTCATGCATCTTCAAACCAATGATGTGATGAACACGTAGACCATAACGATAAAACAATCGAAGGATCAGTTCGTTTCGATCGATTAAAAACGGACGTGCCTTCAATTGATGTTCCGTCAAGCCGCGATCGGATTGATTCGTCCGCACCAATTGCTCGTATTCCTTGAAGGAAGCGACATGTTTTGCCGTCAGTTCGTGCGTCGGTTGTGCGTATTCAATCAGCTTCGCTTTCGTTTGCCGGATCTGGTAATTGACTTGATTGATGACGGTGACGATTCGGGCGACCGTCGCTTGCTGGTAGAGTTTCTCTTCGATCAAGTACTCATTGATGAACGTCTTCCACGTCTCGATTGAAATCGCCTTGAAATCGTCGATCGTCTCGAGTGGTTGGTCGACATCGGTCATATAGCGATGGACTTCGATTAAATCATAGCGATAGCGCCGGACGGTCGAAAGTTGCCGTCCACTTGTTGTTAGATAAAACAGGTAGCGTTCAATGAACTCTGGAAGCGTATACGACTGTTCGCGTGCCATCGTTTTCCTCCCTTTCCTCATGGTGTTTCTTCCATCATAAACCGAACGGATGTTTCCTGTCCAAAAAAGTTCAGACGAACCGGTGGCTGTGGTATGATAAGGGGCGCAGTACGTCTTTACTCGTGAAAGGAATGATATTATGTCAGAACGCGTCATCGTCGTTGGTTGCCAGCTCCCCGGTGTCCCGGACCATGTCTATGAAGAATCGGTCGCGGAGCTCGAAGCACTCGTAACGACTGCGCATGGTGTCGTCGTCGGTCGTTTGGATCAAAAACGACAAGCGATTGACCGCCGTACGTTCATCGGAAAAGGAAAGGTCGAGGAACTCGTTGCCTTAGCAGACGAACTTGAACCTGATTTAATCATATTCAATGCCGAGGTCACACCCGGTCAGATGAAAAATATCCGGATTGCCTTATCGGACCCGGAAGCGATCAAATTGATCGACCGGACGCAGTTGATTCTCGATATCTTCGCTGGACGTGCCCAGTCACGCGAAGGGAAATTGCAGGTCGAACTGGCACAGATGAGTTATTTGTTACCACGCCTAGCCGGGCAGGGCACACAACTGTCGCGTCTTGGTGGCGGAATCGGGACGCGTGGACCAGGTGAATCGAAACTCGAGACGGATCGTCGTCACATCCGTCGGCGCGTTGATGAGATCTCAAAACAACTCGAGACCTCCGTCGCCCACCGTGCCCGTTACCGGGAACGTCGTAAAGAGAACCAGACGTTCCAAATCGCGCTCGTCGGGTATACGAATGCCGGTAAGTCAACGATCTTCAACCGGTTGACACAAGCTGACACATACGAGAAGGATGAGTTGTTCGCGACGCTTGATCCGTTGACACGTCAAGTTGATTTGCCGGAAGGCGGTCAAATCCTCCTGACGGATACGGTCGGGTTCATTCAGGATCTGCCGACGAAGTTGATCGCGGCGTTTCGCTCGACCCTCGAGGAAGTGCTGGAAGCCGACTTGATCCTCCACGTCGTTGATGCGTCGAGTGAGCATTACTTGAATCAGATGCAGACGACGAACGATGTTCTCGATGAACTCGGTGCTGGTGACATTCCGCAGCTTGAAGTCTATAACAAGAAGGATCAACTGAACCGTTTGTTCACAGGTGGAAAACTGCTGATTTCTGCGCTTGACCCGCAGGATATCGAGCGCTTGATTGAAGAGATCGAACGTTCGATTAGCGAAATTCTCGAGTATCTCGAGATTCGCATTCCAGTTGACGGATTTGCCCATTACAATCCGGCGAAAGAAGTCATGATGAATTTGAAGGAATCGTTCGAAGAAGATGGTTCCGTCATTCTAAAAGGTTACTTGCGTAAAGATACGCGTCTATACGCGACATTGAAACAATACGAGGTGTAAGCATGTTTTCAGAATTAACCCATTACGAAACGCTCCGTCCGCTCATTGACCGGGCGGAGGAACAGATCGCCCCGTACGTCAAGAAAGCGCAAGAGGTCGCGGAATACAATCAATTCCGCGTCCTCGATGCGTTCCGGCGTCACAAGGTCAGCGATTTTCACTTCATGCCGTCAACAGGTTACGGCTACAACGATGAAGGGCGCGATACGCTCGAACGGATCTATGCCGATGTCTTCGGTGCGGAAGCCGGTCTTTGTCGTCCGCAAATCATTAGTGGAACGCACGCAATCGGCATCGCATTGTTCGGTTTGTTGTTACCGGGCGATGAATTGCTTTATATTACAGGAAAACCATACGACACGCTTGAAGAGATTGTCGGGATTCGTGGTGATGGACGCGGTTCATTAAAGGAACTGGGCGTCCACTATGATGTCGTCGAGATGAAAAACGCCGAGACGATTGACGTACCGGCCGTTCTCGAACGGATCACACCACAGACGAAGGTCGTCGGGATCCAGCGTTCAAAAGGATATGCGACACGTCGCAGTCTACCGGTTAACGAGATCGGCGAGGCAATTGCCGCAATCAAGGCTGTTCATCCGCACGTACTGATCTTCGTCGACAACTGTTACGGAGAGTTCGTCGAGACAATCGAACCGACGCATGTCGGAGCGGACTTGATGGCAGGATCGTTGATCAAGAACCCAGGTGGTGGTCTTGCGAAGACCGGCGGTTATCTCGTTGGGCGGAGCGACTTGATCGAACGAGCATCGTTCCGGATGACGACACCAGGAATCGGAGCGGAAGCCGGTCCATCGTTATCAGCACTTCCAGATATGTATCAAGGCTTCTATATGGCACCGCATACGGTCAGCCAAGCGTTGATGGGCGCGATGTTCACGTCGAGCATGCTCGGTCAGTTCGGCTTTCATACGGCACCACACCATACTGCAGAACGGACGGATTTGATTCAATCGGTTTCGTTCCATGCACCGGAGCCGATGATTGCTTTCTGTCAGGCGATTCAAGCGGCTTCACCCGTCAATGCGCATGCGCTACCGATTCCGGATTATATGCCGGGATATGCGGATGATGTCATCATGGCAGCAGGGACGTTCGTGCAAGGCTCATCGATTGAGTTGTCAGCGGACGGTCCGATCCGTGCGCCCTATACCGCGTACGTCCAAGGTGGTTTGACGTATAGTCACGTCAAGATCGCCATCATCTCAGCCGTCAATCATTTGATGGAAAAACAATTAATTCCAGAAAAAAACGTTTAATACTAGAATATCTCGTGAAAAGACCTCTGAACGACTTCATGTAAAGCGATTAAAAAAGTTGTGTTAACTTTTCTTACATCGCTTGACAAGTTGCCTGACAGAGGTTTATTCTCATGGAGTAAGGAAAAAGGAGGAACCACATGGCAGACTCATCACGCCAGTCCAAGCCACTATTTCCCATCGGAGTCGTTCAAGAGTTGACCGCGTTATCTGCCCGCCAGATCCGATACTACGAAGAACAGGGACTGATCAAACCGGAGCGGACAGAGACGAAGCGTCGCCTCTATTCGTTCAACGATGTCGATCGCCTGTTGTCGATTAAGGAATACCTGGATCAGGGACTGAATATCGCAGGGATCAAATTGATTTTTGAAAACGATCTCGTCAAACGCGAACGCGTTGCGGAGAGCGTCGTCGAGACGCGCCCGGAACTATCTGACGGCGAATTGTATAAACTCCTGAAAAATGAATTGAAGGAAGCAGGACGACATGGAAAGACGTCGCTCATCCAAGGTGAGCTCGGGCGTTTCTTCAAGTAAGGACCTGTAACCATATAAAAACGAATCGGAGAGGGGATTTGTCACATGACACGTCGCAACATTACACGAGAAGACATTTTGAAAATCGCTAAAGCTGAGGATGTACGCTTCATTCGCTTACAGTTCACAGATATCCTCGGAACGATCAAGAACGTTGAGATTCCAGTAAGCCAATTGGAAAAAGCACTTGATAACAAAATGATGTTCGATGGTTCATCGATCGAAGGATTCGTCCGAATCGAAGAATCAGATATGTACCTCTTCCCAGACTTAAACACATGGGTCGTCTTCCCATGGACAGAAGATGGAACAGGGAAAGTTGCACGTTTAATCTGTGACATCCACAATCCGGATGGCACGCCGTTCGCAGGAGACCCACGTGGTCAGCTCAAACGGGTACTTAAAGAGATGGAAGAACTCGGTTTCTCATCATTCAACGTTGGACCAGAGCCAGAATTCTTCCTCTTCAAGAAAGATGAAAAAGGTCGTCCGACACTTGAATTGAACGACCAAGGTGGATACTTCGACCTCGCACCAGTCGACCTCGGCGAAAACTGCCGTAAAGAGATCGTCATCGAACTTGAGAACATGGGCTTTGAAATCGAAGCATCACACCACGAAGTCGCACCAGGTCAACACGAAATCGATTTCAAATATGCCGATGCGATCACGACTGCGGATAACATCCAAACGTTCAAACTCGTCGTCAAGACGATTGCTGCGAAGCACAACTTGCACGCGACATTCATGCCAAAACCACTCTTCGGTGTCAACGGATCAGGAATGCACGCGAACATGTCGCTCTTCAAAGGCAACGAGAACGTCTTCTTCGATGAAGGCAACGAAGACATGCAATTGTCAGATGATGCACGTGCCTTCACGGCAGGTATCCTCAAACACGCTCGTGCGTTCACAGCGGTTTGTAACCCGACAGTCAACTCATACAAACGTCTTGTTCCTGGCTACGAAGCACCTTGCTACGTCGCATGGTCAGCACGTAACCGTTCACCACTCGTCCGTGTTCCTGCAGCACGTGGACTCTCGACTCGTATCGAAGTTCGTTCAGTCGACCCAGCAGCGAACCCGTACCTTGCGCTTGCGACACTGCTCGCTTCAGGTCTTGACGGAATCAAGAACAACTTGAAAGCACCGGCTCCAATCGACCGCAACATCTACGTCATGGACAAACCGGAACGTGTTGCAAACGGCATTGATGATCTTCCATCAACACTCAGCCACGCACTCGAAGTCTTGAAAGCGGATGACGTCGTCATGCACGCTCTCGGCGATCACATCGCAGAGCACTTCGTTGAATTAAAAGAAATCGAATGGGATATGTTCCGGACACAAGTCACGGAATGGGAACGCGATCAGTACATGGTCTTGTTCTAATCCAACTCAAGCACTTTCGGACTTCTGTCCGGAAGTGCTTTTTTCATGTCGTCGACAGGGAATGAGTCGAGGATGTGGAAAGATACAAGAGTACAAAGAAAGGGAGACGATACATCATGAAAAAAGGATATGAAGGCAAAGAAATCACGGTCTATTTTGATTCGGAAGTCTGCATTCACTCTGGTCATTGTGTACAAAGTCTACCAACTGTCTTTGATGTCAAACGACGTCCGTGGATTGAAGCGGACGGGACACCGGTGGAAGACGTCATGCGGGTCGTCGACGGTTGTCCGAGCGGCGCCTTATCTTACGAACGGAGGGAAACAAATGGAGCTGAAACGAGCAGAACGTAAAATCGAAGCCCATCACGAGGGTGCAGTGATCGGGGAAATCACTTACAGCGATACGAACAACGGCATGTGGATCATCGATCACACATACGTCGATCCCGCGCACCGGAATCAACAGATCGGGGAACAACTCGTTGCTGAGATCGTCAACTGGGCACGCGAAGAAAACGTCAAGCTACTGCCGTTATGTCCCTTTGCGAAAAAAGAGTTTGAACATCAATCCGATTATCAGGACGTGCAAGCAAATACGTGAACACAAAAATCTCCTCCAGTCTCTTAAGACTAGAGGAGATTTTTTTGAGTCATTGTTTTTGAGGTCGAATCGTCTTTTTCCGATAAACAACGATCGCTACAAAATAAGCGATGACGTATAACACGACGAGTCCTTGCTTTAGTATGTAAGGGACATCCATTTGATTTACAACTAGGAAACTGGCGCATAGTAATATCAAAAGGGATATCAATCGCTTATTCACCATATCAAAACCTCCTTCACTATCCATTTATTTCTATATTTAAGGATAACACAAGAGATTCATCGAAATAGTCTAAAGATGAATGAATTGCTTACAGATACAATCGTAAAAACGCCATCGTCACGACACCAGTCACGACCGTCCAGGATAGACTTTTACTGAAAACCGCGACCGCCATCGTTGGTAGGGCGGCGAAGACGTGAAGCGTCGAAATCGTCGGGAACGCGTCGTCTTGCGCGATAAGTAGATTTTGAAAAAATAACGCACCGAGTAAGCAAACCGGAATGAAGGAGAGCCATTCCGTTACGAGACGCGGTAACGTCAGTCCATGAAGGACAAGGAACGGTAAGACGCGTGGAATCCAAGTGACGAGTCCACAGGCTAAAAATAGAGCGATTAATTCCGGGCGGATTTCCATCGTGTGATCACGACTCCTATACTTGCACCACCAAGCGTCGCACAAAGAACGGCGACTTCTGGAGAAAAGTAGCGCATGGTTATGTAAAGCAATAGCAAAACAATCAGTAAAAGGCAACTATTCACGGCAATTCGGGAACGTTCCCCTTCAAACTGTAAGTACAATAAGCCGATGAACATCGCCGTCAGAGCAAAATCGAGACCGAAGCGCTCGGGATCAGGGAACCAGCTACCGACAAGGGCGCCGAGAACGGTTGCGACGATCCAGCTGAAGTAAGCAGTCAGATTCAAGCCATGCATGAAAGACGAAGAGAGTTTCCCTTTTTGCGCAGTGTTCATCGCGACAGCGAACGACTCATCCGTCAGAAGCGTTCCGGTACCGAGACGGTCGCGGAGATGACGTGTCTCGACATGTGGCGCGAGCGTCAGACTCATTAACAAGTGCCTGAGATTAACGATGAACGTCGTCAGAATGATGGCAGAAGCGGGACTATTCAATAGTAAGAGACTCGTGATGATGAACTGAGCGGCGCCGGCATAGATGAAGACGGACATGAATCCGACTTCAAGAGGGGATAAGCCGGAGGCACGACCGACGATCCCGGCTGAGAAGCCGATGCCGATATATCCGAGGACAGTGGGTAGACAGGCACGGACACCTGCTTGAAAGGCTGATGACATTCGAATCCTCCTCTTTTTTTAGAGCATAGCATTCATGCGGGATATCGTCACCAACTGGTCAATATTTTCATCATTTTTTTCGACATATTCGACTTGATTTGGTGGTAAAGACTAAGTGGTACGGCAAAATCAGTTAGGTAAAGGAGCGTTTTTCATGCACAAATTAATGAAAGATTCAAACCGGTTCGTTTCAGACATGGTCGACGGACTCGTACTAGCTCACCCTGATTTGTATAAAAAGGTCGAAGGGGTCAATGTCGTCGCGCGGAAAGTGCCGCTTGACGGAAAAGTTGGTCTTGTCTCTGGTGGGGGAAGTGGGCATGAACCGGCGCACGCGGGATTCGTTGGTGACGGTATGCTTGCTGCGGCTGTTTGTGGGGAAGTCTTCACGTCACCGACACCGGACATGGTGCTTGAAGGCATTAAGGCAGCCCATGGTGGGAAAGGTGTCTTACTCGTCGTCAAGAACTACTCGGGTGATGTCATGAACTTCGATATGGCGAAGGAACTTGCTGAACTCGAGGACATCGAAGTCGACACGGTCGTCGTCAATGATGACATCGCGATCAAAAAGGAAGAGGATCGTCGTGGGGTTGCGGGAACGGTCTTCGTCCATAAGATTGCCGGAGCTGCAGCTGCAGAAGGGAAATCACTGAGTGAAGTCAAAGCAGTCGCGGAAAAAGTCATCCAGGGCGTTCGTTCGATCGGAATGGCACTCTCACCATGTTACATGCCAGAGAGTGGCAAGCCAGGCTTTGAGTTGCATGATGACGAGATGGAAATCGGAATCGGCATCCATGGTGAAAAAGGACTTGAACGAAAAGCAGTCGCTTCCGTTGATGCGATCGTTAAAGAGTTGCTCGATCGTCTGACAAAAGAGGTACCAGAAAAAAAAGTCGCAGTCATGGTGAATGGGATGGGTGGAACACCAGAATCCGAACTGTATATCACATATAAATACGTCGCGGAAGAACTTCAGGCACATGGTTACGAGATTGCCCGTTCGTTCGTTGGAAACTATATGACGTCGCTCGAGATGCACGGATTCTCAATTACGCTCTTACCAGTGGATGATGAACTGCTTGGTTATCTCGATGCAGAAACGAAAGCGATTGGATTCTAATTTAGATAAACGGGGTGTACAAAGATGAAGTTGACGACGGAACAGTTACGAAGCGCGCTCATCAAAGCAGCGGAACAGATTGAACAGCACAAGGATGAATTGACGGACCTTGACCGGGAAATCGGTGACGGGGACCACGGGATCAACATGTCACGTGGCTTCCAAGCAGTCCAAAAGACGTTAGAAGAACACGGCGAATATGAGGATTTAGGAGCTCTATCGAAAGAAGTCGGGATGACGCTGATCAAGACGGTCGGTGGGGCGTCCGGTCCTTTATACGGAACAGCCTTCGTTAAGTTCGCTGGTGCGTTCAAAGGGAAAACGGAAGTCGAAGGTGCGGAACTCGCGGATGCTTTTCATGAAGCGACGGAAGGCATCAAATCGCGTGGGAAATCGGAATTCGGTCAAAAGACGATGGTCGATATCTGGACACCGTTCCAAGAGGCGCTCTCGCAAGAAGGGGATTTGAAAGCGGCAATCGATCAAGCGCTTGCTGATACGAAAGCGCGCATCGCAACGAAAGGGCGCGCGTCTTACTTCGGTGAAGCGACGGAAGGCGTCCAGGACCCAGGTAGTCTATCGAGTGCGTTGTTACTCGGCGAAATCGCGGAGGTGCTTCATGGTTAATCTTGTACTCGTTTCCCATAGTGAAAAACTTGCGACTGGACTAAAGGAACTGTTAGCAGAGATGGCGCCGGATACGCCAGTCTTAGTAGCGGCAGGTCTTGAGGACGGTAGCATTGGAACGGACGCGACGCGCATCGAAGAAACACTAAATACACTAGACGATGATGGAGTCGTCTTAACGGATATCGGTTCTGCGACGATGAACACGGAACTGGCACTTGAACTATATAGTGGCGAACGGACGGTTCGGTTTATCGACGCACCACTCGTCGAAGGCGCGTTTTTAGCAGCTGTTCTTAGCGGGCAGTCGAAATCCGTTGATGAGATTGAAGACGGATTGAAAAAAGAGTTTAGCAAATAAGGATCAAATCCCCTTTGCTTCAATGCAATGGGGATTCTTTCATATCTGAATGAAATGGTGCTATGAAAATTGTTATCATAATGCATGTACATAAATAGGACAGTAATATAATGTAAAGAATGAGGTGAGTTCTTGAGTTATACGTTAAGGAAAGCAGACACTGAAATCAAAAAGCAGACATTCATCCCCTTATTATTACTGGCTGATGAATCTATCGATAAGATTTATGAATACTTACCTAACGGTGACCTGTATTATCTCGAAGATTCATCTGGTAATGTAGTGGGTGTTATTGTTATGACCAAAATTAATCAAGATACAATGGAAATAAAAAACGTCGCCATCAAAAAAGAACAACAGGGTCAAGGGTTAGGAAAGAGGATCATCTCATTAACGCTCGAACAATATAAGGAACAAGAGTATCATCATTTCATCGTAGGAACGGCTAATTCGAGTATTGATAATTTAGCTTTCTACCAAAAGCTTGGTTTCCGGCTATACGATATAAAAAAAGATTTTTTTCGGTCGTATCCAGAGGAAATCTGGGAGAACGGAATACAGGCGATCGACATGATCATGCTAGAGAAAAATGAGTGATCCACATTATAAATGGAAAGGAATACATGTGAACTCCTCTATGCGAAAGAGTAGCACAAAGAATTATGATGTATGTGCTGAGGCGACACTTTTGAGTTTGGTGTTAGAAAAATGACTTTAAAAATGACTTTATTGTAGTTTTTATAAGACAGTGAAAACCCGGTCCCTCTGCAAAAGGGACCGGGTTAATAATTTTATTTCGATGGTTTGAAGACCATTGTCGCTTCGACTGCTTTTTGCCATCCGGCATAGCGTTGTTCACGATCGTCTTCTTTCATCTCTGGTTTAAACTGGTGATCTAGCTTCCATTGTTGTTTAATTTCCGCTTTATCTTTCCAGTAACCAACGGCTAATCCAGCTAGATAGGCTGCGCCGAGTGCTGTCGTTTCATTGATTTGCGGACGATCGACAGGAACGCCTAGGATGTCCGATTGGAACTGCATCAAGAAGTTGTTGGCTACAGCACCACCGTCGACACGGAGTGTCTTCAGTTCGATTCCGGAATCTTGTTCCATCGCTGTTAACACGTCGCGTGTTTGATAAGCAAGTGATTCAAGCGTTGCCCGAACGAAGTGCTCCTTATCTGTTCCGCGTGTTAATCCGAAGATTGCCCCGCGAACATCTGAATCCCAGTATGGTGCGCCGAGACCAACGAAAGCAGGAACGACGTAGACACCGTCTGTTGAATCGACTTTTGTTGCGTAACCTTCTGAATCTTTCGCGTGTTTCAACATCCGGAGTCCATCACGGAGCCACTGGATCGCAGAACCAGCGACGAAGATCGATCCTTCAAGCGCATATTCCACTTTTCCATCGACGCCCCAAGCAATTGTCGTCAAGAGTCCATGATCAGAAGAAACAGCTTTCTCACCCGTGTTCATAAGCATGAAACAACCTGTTCCATATGTGTTCTTGCCTTCACCCGCTTCGAAGCATGTTTGACCGAAGAGTGCGGCTTGTTGGTCACCCGCAATCCCAGCGATAGGCACTTCGTAACCGAAGAAGTGATACGGTACCGTTTTGTCGTAGACTTCACTCGATTGACGAACTTCTGGCAACATCGAAGCAGGAACACCGAGGATATCGAGTAACTCTTCATCCCATTTTTGTTCGTAGATGTTATACATCAATGTTCGTGAAGCGTTCGTGTAGTCTGTGATGTGCGTTTTTCCACCAGACAGTTTCCAAACGAGCCACGTATCGATCGTACCGAAGAGCAATTCACCGTTCTCTGCCTGCTCACGTGCACCTTCGACGTTGTCGAGGATCCATTTGACTTTCGTACCAGAGAAGTAGGCATCAATCAAAAGCCCTGTTTTATCACGGAACTTCTGGTTCAAGCCTTGTTCTTTTAAGTCGTCACAGATACTAGACGTTTGACGCGATTGCCAAACGAGTGCGTGATAGACAGGTTTGCCTGTTTCTTTGTTCCAGACGACCGTCGTTTCACGTTGGTTCGTGATTCCGATTCCGGCGATTTGCTCCGGTTTGATATCTGCTGTACCGAGTGCTTCAGCCATGACAGCAAGAATCGAACCCCAGATTTCGTTTGCATCATGCTCGACCCAGCCTGGTTGCGGGAAGTATTGTTTGAATTCCCGTTGTGCCGAGTTGACGATTTTCCCATCGTGATCGAAGATGATCGCACGTGAGCTTGTCGTACCTTGGTCGAGTGCTAGGATATACTTGTTTTCCATTTCGAAATCCCCCTTGAGCGGTATGTGTTAGTGAGACGTGATCTTAGTAGATCAATTGATAGATGAACACGGCAAGCGCTCCACCGATGATTGGACCAACGACAGGAATCCATGAATAGCCCCAGTCAGATGAACCTTTATTCGGAATCGGTAGGATAGCGTGCGCGATACGCGGTCCAAGGTCACGAGCCGGGTTGATGGCGTACCCTGTTGTACCACCAAGTGATAGACCGATGACGACGACGAGTAAACCAACGATGAGTGGTTTTAAGCCGTCACCGAATGTCGATAGACCGAGTGCCAAGATACCGAAGACGAGAACAAATGTCCCGATAATCTCAGAAATCAAGTTCGACGGCGTATGGCGAATCGCTGGACCTGTTGCGAACACACCGAGTTTTGCTGCTTGATCATCAGTCGCTTCAAAATGTTTCATGTAATGAAGCCAAACGAGAATGGCGCCGATGAAAGCTCCGACAAGTTGTCCGGCAATGTAGATCGGAACGTCTGCCCACGGTAGATCAGAGTTCAAAGCAAGTGCGATCGTCAATGCGGGATTCAAGTGCGCTCCACTCTCAGCAGCGACGAATGCTGCTGTCATGACGGCAAGACCCCAAGCGAACGTGATGACAATCCATCCGCTGTTTTCCGACTTCGTCTTTTTCAAGACGACACCGGCGACGACACCATCCCCGAGCAGGATGAGGATCATCGTACCGATCATTTCTAGTACAAAGTTATTCATGCAAAAACCCTCCCTTTGGATTAAAGCAGATAATGGCCTTTCTACTTTAAATTACTCCGATTTGAGAACGTTTTCAATACATATAATTGAAATATAGGAATGGAAATTTTTTATTTTGATGTTTAAAGATACGAAAAAGTGGATAAGAAAACACCTCATTCCACTTGCGAGCAAGCAAAAGAGGTGTTAACGGCGACGCTTTTTTCTTTTTTTAGGTCGAAACCAACTGCTGGAATAATCTAGTAGGATATGAATCGTGCTCGCCACCATGATACCAACGACGAAGGCAGGCAAGGAAGCAAACCACGAATCAATCGTAGCAGAATCAAGAACCTGAAAATATAGACTTAAAAATAGTAGCGGAATCAGAATCGCTGCACTGTAAAGAAGTCGGATGATATCTCCGATGATCAATCCATGCGACCAGATCGAGCGGTGGGGCATGATCTTGACATAAGGCATCCACAGGACTCGAAATGGTCCGAAGCGATAATAGGGTTCTGACTTTAAATCGAGGTCGGGTGACAACCAAAGCGTACCGACAGCGATACCAATGGCGGTCGGTAACCAATCCGTTTGTTGCGTTGCGACCGAATACGCAACGTAACCCGTCAGTGCAACGGTATTAACGGTATCATGTACATTTCCTGAAGGCATGAAAAAAGACCAGTCGTAACTGGTCCCTCCGTCAATGAATCGTCCGATACACGCCGATTACCTTACCAAGAATGGAGACATTATCGAAATACATCGGATCCATCGAGTCATTTTCTGGTTGTAGACGTACCTGTTGATCTTCTAAGAAGAACCGTTTCACCGTCGCTTCGCTATCTTCGGTCATAGCTACGACGATTTCTCCGTTTTCTGCTGTGTTTTGTTGGCGCACGATGACACGATCGCCGTCAAGAATACCTGCGTTAATCATCGATTCACCATCGATCGTTAACATGAAGACCGTTTCGTTTCCTACATAATGTGCAGGGAGTGGGAACTGTTCTTCGATGTTTTCAATCGCTGTAATCGGAAGACCCGCTGTGACTTTCCCGATGACGGGAACATGGACGATGGCTTCCGTGATTTCTTCAGGCTTATCAAGCAATATCTCAATCGCACGTGGTTTCGTCGGGTCACGGCGAATCATTCCCCGTTTCTCGAGTCGATCCAAATGACCGTGTACCGTCGAGCTAGACGCGAGTCCGACTGCTTCTCCGATTTCACGAACTGATGGTGGATACCCCTTCAGTTTCACTTCAGAGACGATGTAGTCGAGAATCTCTTGTTGGCGCTTAGACATTTTCCGCATACGAATTGCCACCTCTTTCTGGATTGAAGTTTGAAATGTAAGAATATATGTTTCTAGATTCACTATAACATAGAACAAATGAGCGTACAAACAATTGTTCGACATTTTGTGTTGACCGAACACGGGTTCTGTGTTTATTATGAGTTATGCGAACAATTGTTCCGCGAACATTTATTCTAAATCATTCATTTCATATTTGGAGGGATTCATGATGATTCATACGATTCGTACTCATGCTTTTTCAATTCTCTTCTATGCATTAAGTATTGCCTTCGTGATCTTTTTACTCACACCACGCCCTGATGAAAAGGTAGCGCAACTGATGACCGCTTCCGTTACGGTCGATGAGAACGCTACAGTTGAACAAATTGCTGAAGTCTACAATGATGGTTCGATGTCAGATGAAGAATACGTCAACTGGTTGATCAAAAATAATGATGTCGAGACAAAACACGTCATCTCAAAAAGCAAAATCGTTGTACCAATCGCACAACAATGACAAAATGGAAAAGTTGTGAAAGAACGAACAGGGATGTGAGGTACGATGAAGGTCGTGATTTATTGTCGGGTGTCGACCGAAAAAGAAGCACAAGATAGTTCGATTGAACGCCAACGGATGGAGCTTTCCAAGGTCGCGTCTCAAAAGGGCTTTGATGTCATAGACATCGTCTCTGAAAAAGAGAGTGGATATGACGTTGATCGGGAAGGAATGCTGACGGTTCTTGACCATGTGACACGTGATGCGGTAGATGCGGTACTCGTGACGGATGACACACGAATTGGTCGGGGGAATGCGAAAATCGCTATTTTGCACACGTTTAAGAAGCACGGTGTTCGGTTGATGACACTTGATTCGGATGGAGAATATCAGCTTGCTGATGCAGAAGCAATGGTCCTTGAGATCGTCTCGCTCGTTGAAGAATATCAACGGAAACTGCACAATGCAAAAATCGCGCGCGGCATGCGGCGAGCGGTCGAACAAGGCTTTCGTCCGGAGCGTAATCTCAATCGTCAAGGAGAGAACGCCGGGCGTAGTCGAAAAGACGTACCGATCGAAGAAATCGTACGTCTCCGAGAGCTCGGGTTGACGTTTTCAGATATCGCGATTACGCTTCGCGGGATGGGGCATGATATCTCAAAAGCAACGGTCAATCGTCGATATCTTGAATACCGCGAATTGACGCCTAGTTCGGAATGAGAAGCAAGTAACCCGTCGACGGACGCGGTTAACTTGCTTTTTTTAGTAAGCTCTTTTACAGTAAGAATACAATTGAACTACTCAAGTTTGAGTCGTACAGAAAGAGGGATTCCATGTTATCACAAGAGCAATTAGATCGAATCAATGCATTAGCGAATAAATCAAAAGTCGAGCCGTTATCGGAAGCAGAAGCAGCAGAGCAAAAAGAGCTACGTGCAGCGTATCTCGCAGCATTCCGTGGATCGTTTAAAAACCAACTCATGGGCATGAAAATCGTCGATGAAGAAGGTACGGACGTAACACCAGAGAAATTAAAACAAGCACAAGAAGAAGAACGGAATAAACAATAATCGTTTTGTTTCTTCTTAATAATCGTTTGTTCCTTCTTATAGAAGAAAGAGGTTTCGCGTTAAGCGGACCTCTTTTTTGTTTAGAGCTGTTAGATGAGGAAACATTGTACGATAGCAATACATCTTAATAACGATCTTTCATCAATTCATGCATCCTGTATGAGTCGGAAGAACGGCTATAGATAGCGCATTCATTTTAATGTGACATACTATTTAGAAAAGTTGTATCACATTTGAGAGTGTGCTAAAATGAGTAGGAATTTGTGAAAAAGAGAGAGGATGATTGTTTTGACGAACATGACGACAGTAGAACAATTAGCAATTAATACGATTCGTACCTTATCGATTGATGCCGTACAAAAGGCGAACTCGGGTCACCCAGGTATGCCAATGGGAGCAGCGCCGATGGCATTCTCGCTTTGGGCGGATCATATGAACCACAACCCTAAAAATCCAGAATGGTTCAACCGCGACCGTTTTGTACTTTCAGCCGGACACGGTTCGATGCTTCTCTACTCACTCCTCCACCTATCGGGATATGATCTATCAATGGATGATCTTAAATCATTCCGTCAATGGGGATCAAAAACACCAGGTCACCCGGAATACCGTCACACGGCTGGTGTAGACGCAACGACAGGTCCACTTGGTCAAGGGATTGCAATGGCAGTTGGTATGGCGATGGCAGAGCGTCATCTTGAAGCAAAATACAACCGTGACGATCTCAACGTCGTCGATCACTTCACATACGGAATCTGTGGAGACGGAGACTTGATGGAAGGTGTCTCAGCAGAAGCAGCTTCACTCGCAGGTCACCTTGGTCTTGGTAAATTGGTCGTATTGTATGATTCAAACGATATCTCACTTGATGGCGATCTCGATAAATCATTCTCTGAAAACGTCCAGAAGCGCTTCGAAGCGTACAACTGGCAAGTCATTCGCGTAGAAGACGGAACGGATATCGATTCGATTTCGAAAGCAATCGCGGCGGCACAAGCAGAGACGACAAAACCAACATTGATCGAAGTCAAGACAGTCATCGGTTTCGGTTCACCGAACAAATCAGGGAAATCGGCTTCTCACGGTGCACCACTCGGTGAAGCGGAAATCAAATTAACGAAAGCAAGCTACATTTGGGATCACGAAGAGTTCTACGTGCCTGAAGAAGTTAAGTCATTGTTTGACGAGCGGATCGTCCAACGTGGTGCTTCTGCAGAAGACGCATGGAACGAGACGATGAAACAATACGAAGCAGCTCATCCAGAATTGCATGCTGAACTCGTTCGCGCGATCGCAAACGAATTGCCAAGCAACTGGGAAGCAGATCTTCCGACGTACGACTTGTCATCGAAAAAAGCGACACGCCAAACGAGCGGTGAAGTCTTGAATGGTCTTGCGAAGAACGTTCCGACATTGTTCGGTGGTTCAGCTGACCTTGCAGGATCGAACAACACGATGCTCAAAGGCGAAGCAGATTTCGATATCGACCCAAGCGGTCGTAACATCTGGTTCGGTGTACGTGAATTCGCAATGGCTGCGGCTGTCAACGGTATGGCACTTCACGGAGGCGTCATTCCTTACGGCGCGACATTCTTCGTCTTCTCGGATTACCTCCGTCCAGCGGTTCGTCTTGCTGCGTTAATGGGACTTCCATCAATCTTCGTCTTGACGCACGATTCGATCGCTGTCGGTGAAGATGGTCCAACACACGAGCCAGTCGAACACTTGATGAGTTTCCGTGCAATGCCGAACGTCACGATTTACCGTCCTGCAGACGGAAAAGAGACGATCGCAGCATGGAAAACAGCGGTTCAAGCGAAAGACAAACCGACACTTCTCGTCTTGACACGTCAAGGTCTTCCTGAACTTGAAGGTACGACGACAGAGGGCGCTGAAAAAGGTGGTTATGTCATCGCTGGTGACGTGACGAAAGCTGATACACTCTTGCTTGGTACAGGTTCAGAAGTTCACCTTCTTGTCGAAGCACAAAAAGAACTTGGTGAATCAGCAGCTGTCGTTTCTCTTCCATCATGGGAAGTATTCGAAGCACAGTCAGCAGAGTACAAAGAATCAGTTCTTCCAAAACACATCACGAAGCGTGTCGCAATCGAAGCAGGCGCTTCACTCGGTTGGTACAAATATGTAGGAACAGAAGGACAAGTCATCGGAATCGATCGTTTCGGCGCATCTGCTCCTGGGGACTTCCTCTTGAAAGAATACGGCATGTCTGTTGAAAACGTATTAGCAACAGTCAAGCAACTCGGATAATCACTTCCGGAGAAAACGGGTCCGATCTTACGTCGGGCTCGTTTTTCATCTATTATCATCTATGCAAACAATTGGAATTATAGTATAGTAAAAAGCGACGTTTTAAGTTAGAGGAGGAAGCAACTTGGCTACATGGATTTGGATTTTAATTGCCCTTCTTTGCTTGGTAGCAGGTGTCGCCCTTGGTTTCTATATCGCTCGTCGATACATGATGAACTACTTGGAGCAAAACCCACCAATCAACGAAGATATGATTAAGACATTGATGATGCAAATGGGTCAAAAGCCATCACAAAAGAAAGTCAACCAAGTGATGCGTTCAATGAGTGGTTCAATGAAATCACCTAAAAAATAAGCTGTACGAAAGGGGACCGAATGGTCTCCTTTTTGTTTGCTATTTTTTAGAAAGAGAACTAATCTAAAATGTGAGACTATTTCAAATAATCATAGGATTTAAAAAAGGGGGGAGACTTGAATGGGAGTCTTCAGGAAACTCGGTTGGTTTTTCCGACGAGAATGGAAAGCGTATAGTCTTGGGGTCGTTAGTTTGATTTTTGTGGCAGCATTAGAACTCATTCCACCGAAGATCATCGGAACGACAGTCAACGGTCTGAGTGAGGGAAGCTTGACGAAAGATGATTTGATTCGTCTCGCAGGTACGTTGTTGCTCATTGGGGTCGCGACATACATCATTCGTTATTTTTGGCGTTTTTATATCTTTGGAGCATCGATTCGCCTCGGTCGATTATTACGCAGCCAACTGTATGGACATTTTTCCGACTTGGATCAATCGTTCTATAAGAAATACCGGAGCGGGGATTTGATGGCGCATGCGACGAACGACGTACAGGCGGTATCGATGACGGCGGGTGCCGGTATTCTAACGCTCGTCGACTCGGTGACGATGGGGAGCTTCGTCATCATCACGATGGTCACGACGATCAGTTGGAAGTTGACGCTCGTATCACTCCTACCGATGCCGCTGATGGTCTATTTGACGTCACGTTACGGTAAGATGTTGCATTCGCGTTTTCATGACGCGCAGGAAGCCTTTTCCGATTTGAACGATAAGGTCGCGGAAAGCATTAGTGGTGTCCGCGTCTTAAAGGCAACAGGGGAAGTCGAGTCTGATGTACAGACGTTTACGGATCTATCGGATGACGTCGTCCAAAAGAACCGTCGTGTCGCAAAAATCGACGCTTTATTTGACCCAACGATTTTTGGATTAGTCGGTCTATCGTACATCATCGCTGTCGGATATGGTGCTTACTTGTTACAACAAGGTGAAATCCGAATCGGTGACATTGTCTCATTCACTACATATCTTGGTTTATTGACATGGCCGATGCTTGCCTTCGGTTGGTTGTTCAACATCGTCGAACGGGGGCGTGCTTCTTACGATCGGATCGAGCGGATGCTTGCGATCGAACCGGAAATTAAAGACGCGAAGGAAGCAGCAACGAGTGTTTCATCCCCAGAACTCCATGTTGGGATTGAGCGTTTCATCTATGACACACAACCGGTCTTACAAGACATCGATGTGACGTTGAAGCCCGGTAAATCGCTCGGAATCGTCGGGAAGACAGGTGCCGGAAAATCAACGTTCGTTCGTTTATTGTCTCGCGAATACGACGTTAAACAAGGCGCCATCACGATTGGTGGACGAGACATCAAACAATTGACGCGTGACACCGTCCGTCGTCAAGTCGCGATCGTTCCACAGGATCACTTCCTATTCTCCGCATCGATTGCTGACAACATTGCCTTTGCAAAACCGGATGCATCAATGGAAGACATCATGGAAGCGGCACGTATTGCAGCAGTCCATGAGGATATTCTCGGCTTTAAGGAAGGATACGCGACGATGGTCGGGGAGCGTGGAGTGACGTTATCCGGCGGTCAAAAACAACGGATCTCGATTGCCCGGGCACTATTAGCAGACTGTCCGATTTTAGTGCTCGATGATGCGTTGTCTGCGGTCGATGCTAAAACCGAGGAAGCGATCATCCATCACTTCCGCACGGCGGATCACGATCAGGCACAAATCATCGTTGCCCACCGGTTATCGGCTGTGTCACATACCGATGAGATCATCGTCCTTGAAGACGGTCGGATCATCGAGCGAGGCACACATGAACAATTACTCGCTCACGACGGTTGGTATAAAGAGACGTACGATCGCCAGCAACTAGAATCACTTGTCGAACAAGGAGGGCGTTCCGAATGAATCATGATATCAACGAAAAAGCCGTCCTAAAACGATTACTTGATTTCGTCAAGCCGTTCAAAAAGCAGGTCAGCATTGCTTTCATCCTGCTGTTCATCACGACAGCGGCAAAACTCGGAGGACCGTATCTCGTCAAGATTTTCATCGATGAATACGTCGCACCGGGTACGTATCCGGTACAGGAAGTTGCACTTTTGTTTACAGCGTACTTGTTACTGCATACGACAGGGATCATCGTCGATTACTTGCAAGCGTTCGAATTCCAAAAGATTGCCTTGCAGGTCATTCAGCGTTTACGCATTGATGTGTTCCGTCATGTCATGCATTTACGGCTCGCTTATTTTGACCGGACGCCTGCCGGAGTGCTCGTGTCCCGAATCACGAACGACACGGAAGCGATCAAGGAGCTCTACATCGGTGTCTTATCGACATTCGTTCAAAGCGGCGTCCAGTTGATCGGAACGTATATCTTCCTCTATCTACTAGAGCCACGACTCGCGACGATTGCATTACTGTTGTTACCGCTGTTTTATTTCATCATTTGGATCTACCGAAAGTATTCGACGAAGTATTACGCGGAAGTCCGCGATTTACTATCGAAAATCAATGCCCAACTGAACGAATCCATCAACGGGATGGCGATCATTCAACAATTCCGCCAAGAAAAACGCTTGATGGCAGAGTTCGAGGAGACCAACGTTGCTCACCAGAACGGGCGTTATAAGAACTTGAAGCTCGATAGTTGGTTACTACGTCCGATCATCGAATTGTTACTAGCTATCTCGATTGCGACACTCGTGACGTATTTCGGTGTCCTATCGTTCTCGCAAACGGTCCAAGTCGGTGTCGTATATGCCTTCATCAGCTACATGGAGCGGATTTTCCAACCGGTTCAGCAAATCATGCAACGGTTGTCCGAGTTCCAGCAAGCTGTCGTCTCAGCAGACCGTGTATTCAAGGTCCTCGATACGGATGAGCCAGAACCAACGAAACAACTCGAAGGGGATGCACGAGTATCGGAAGGACATATCGTCTTTGAAGACGTGCGCTTTAGTTATGACGGAGAGAAAGATGTCTTGAAAGGGATTTCGTTCGAGGCGAAAAAAGGACAGACGATTGCTCTCGTTGGTCATACGGGAAGTGGAAAAAGTTCGATCATCAATATTTTGATGCGCTTTTACGCGTACCAATCGGGTCGGATCTTGATCGATGGTCAACCGCTTGAGCAGTTATCGGAAGAAGAACTACGACAGCACGTCGGACTCGTTCTGCAGGATTCATTCTTGTTCACGGGAACGGTCGCTGATAACATTCGATTATTCGATAGTTCGATTTCCTTTGATCGTGTCGAAGCGGCTGCTAAATTCGTACAAGCCGACGGATTCATCAATCAACTGGACCAGCAATACGACAGTCCCGTTGCGGAACGGGGCGCGACGTTCTCAGCTGGAGAACGTCAGTTGATTTCCTTCGCACGCACGATGGCGCGGGATCCGAAAATCCTAATCCTCGATGAAGCGACGAGTTCGATTGATACGGAGACGGAAGAAAAAGTTCAAGTTGCACTTGAACGGATGCGTCAAGGACGGACGACGATTGCGATCGCGCACCGTCTATCAACGATTCAAGATGCCGATTTGATTCTTGTATTGCATCAAGGAGAAGTGATCGAGCAAGGCAATCACCAAGAATTGATTGCGCAAGATGGTTTGTATAAAAAGATGTATCAGTTGCAATCCGGTCATGTCACGGTTTCTTAAAAAATAGACATAAAAAAAGCCTGCCAGGCGATCTCGCCCGGCAGGTTGTTTGTTTTGATTAGTAGACTGTGACTGTAACGTTTTGGCGTCCCCAGTTGAGTGCTTCTTGTTGTGAACCAACGAGAAGGTCAAGTTTGTTACCTTGGATTGCGCCACCACGGTCGAGTACGATTGCTTCACCAATGCCTTCGATGTGCATACGTGTACCGATTGGGTATTGTGAAGAAGCTGCTACGATACGCATACCATTGTACGTGATCGTATTTGTAACGTCATAACCGCTTGCTGTCAACGCACGACCGTTGTAAAGTTGGCTACCGTTGTTAGATGGGTCGTTCGTGTAAGCACTGACGTTCATTGTCACTTTCGTACCTGATTTTGCAGGTGTCGATTGTTTTGTTGCAGTTGCTGGTTTAGCAGCTGCTTTTGGTGCTGGCTTCGCAGCTGGTTTAGCAGCAGGTTGTGCTTGTGCTGCTGGTGCTTTCGATACGCCAGCGAGTGAAGTATAGTCGCTGTGTACGTAGCGTGTTTTACCATCGATTGTTGTTTTGATCCATGCACCAACTTTACCTTCTACGTTGACTTTTTCGCCTTTGTAGAGGTTACCGACATCTTTCGAGCTTGTCGTTGGTTGAGTGCGGACGTTTAGTACTGCCGTAGTAACTGTCGCTTTTTTAAAGTCGAATGAGCCTGCTGCAGACGTATACGCACCATGGACATAACGTTTTTGACCGTTAACTGTTGTTTTGATCCATGCGCCAGAACGTCCTTCGACATTTAATGTTTGACCTTTATATACATTGCCTACGTCTGCTGATGCAGTTGTAGGTGCTGTGCGTACGTTGAGTACTGGTGTATTTACTGTTACCGTTTCTGAGGCAGCCTCTGTCTCTTGGGCAAATCCTACTGATAGAGCTGTTGCTGCAAGACCGGCAGCGAAAACTGCTTTTTTCATTATTGATGTCCTCCTGACATATGCTGTGTTTACTGTTCCTACTTTACACGGCAAATCTGACCTGTGCGTTTACAGGTCAATGTCATTCGAGTTACAAACCGGGCTTTTGTGACAACAAGATTGCAAAAGAGCAGTTTTTGTCATCGATAGGACATACTGATTATGAAAAACGGACGTTTATAGGTCTTTTGACTTACTAAATATAAAAAATTCGCACAATTCAACAGAAAAAAGGCTTAAAAATAGAAAGTGTGGAATCCTTCTATCGTTTGATGATGAAAAAGTGAAACGGATGATACTTAGATCAATACTTGACGATCGTCGTCACGCCGAACGCTGTCAGGTAAGAACGATGATACAATTCTTGCATCCAATCGTTAGCGGAAAGTTGAAACGTGCCGTGAATCGTTTGGTACGTCCGCTGGCGAATATTGATTTCAATCGGCTCTAGTAGCGGAGTGGACGGTAGATGGTCATGCATGCTGTCATTTTGATTTTCGATATAGAGCAGCTCGAGGACATCTCCTTCTTCCATATAACGCTGTAGATAAATCATGAACTCCCACTGATCGGCACCTTCGATCGTGTACAAGTAAGGCATCGTGAATCTTCCTCGCTTCGACTTCATGTACGTATAATTGAGGGAGATCGTCAGGTATATAAAGAGAACGAGAACTAGAAATGAATGTAAGAGCGGACATACAGCACCTCCATCAGAAATAAGAAGTCATAAAAAAGTCAGCATTCGCATTCGAATGCTGACCAGATCGTACATTAAGATAAAAGCGGTTCGTTCGAACCGTGAATGGTGTAGTTTTGGACAGTGCGTGAATATTCTAAAAGCAGGACATCGAGTTCATGACTAAGTTGTAGAACACGCGGGGAGGTGAAGCTGGACTGGTCAGCTTGATGATATAGTTCGCTACGTTTGGCTTCGATCGCTAACGTCAATAGTTGTTGTGTCGTCATAGCAGTCTCCCTTACATTGGTGTCGTATCCATATTCTAGCAAGTCCATTTACAAGGTGCAACGAGATTTCAGTAAATTCGACGAAATGTAATTTTTTGTAATTTTGGCGGACACGAATCTTTTGCAACTTTCTGTGAGATAATAGGTGCTAAATGCAGAGGAGTTTGGCAAAATAGAGGAGGAACTTCTTCTATAGTAGTAAAGGAAAGGGGATGCTCATGATGGAGCTCTCGTTATGGTTAGCGTTTGGAGCGGGATTATTATCTTTCGTCTCTCCATGTACGCTACCACTGTATCCTGTGTTTCTCTCATACATCACAGGCGTGTCGGTCACGGATTTAAAGGAACGGGGCGTACGAGAAAAGCGATCCTTGTTTCATACGTTAGCGTTCCTCGTTGGTTTTGCGATGGTATTCGTTGTGCTCGGGTTATCGACATCGTTATTCGCAGATGTCTTTATCACATATCGGGATACGTTACGGATGGTTGGGGCACTCGTCATCTTCGTATTTGGTGTCGTGCTCGTCGGCTTATGGCAACCGACGTTCTTGATGCGTGAAAAGAAACTGAATCTCGGGGAACGAAAAGGAGGATACGTCGGGACGGTCCTCGTCGGAATCGGTTTTGCAGCCGGTTGGACACCTTGTACAGGTCCGATTCTCGCAGGAGTCATCGGATTAGCTGCGACCAATCCGAGTCAAGGCATGTTCTACATGCTCGCGTATGTCCTTGGCTTCTCGATTCCGTTCTTATTGATGGCGTTCTTCGTCGGTCGTTCGCGCTTGTTCGTGCAGTATAGTCTGAAATTAACGAAATTCGGGGGAGCCTTGATGATGGTGTTCGGAGTCATGCTGTATTTTGATGGCTTGAGTAAATTCGCAGCATGGATGAGTGACATCGTCGGATTCACTGGATTTTAATCAAGGAAGTGATCGGATGATTTGGATATCAACTGGGGTAGCGCTCGTCATGGGATTGCTGATCAGCTTCATTCGTGTGAAGGCATCAGCAAAACCGACGAATGCTAAAAAAATCTTGATCCCGCCCTTTGCGATGTCGACGGGGATGCTACAGTTTTTATACCCGGCATCCCGTCTGACATGGACGGAAGTGGCGGAAGCATTGCTCATTGGAGCCATCTTCAGCATCTTTTTGATCAAGACATCCAATTTTTATGAAGCAGAAGGGCAGATTTATTTGCAACGTTCGAAAGCGTTTTTCATCGTCTTATTCGGTATCTTATTCATTCGGACGGTTGCGAAGTTCTTCATCGGCGGGCAGATTGATATTTTCGAAACGGGCGGCATTTTTTATCTCGTCGCTTTTGGAATGATAGTCCCTTGGCGCTTCGCGATGTATTTGAAATACAAACGAGTAAAGTCGGGCACCGTGCCGGTCGCGCACTTACCTCACTAAAAAAACCGCTGAAGGCGACTTCGGCGGTTTTTCGTGCATCCTTCAATTTTGGAAGTATAATGCGTAGTCTCGCCAGTCGATGGCGTGCTCCGTCAGTGCTTTTTTCAAGAATTTATGATCGCGTTTTGGCGTAGCGGAAATATATCCTTTGACGACCAGTTCAGATGTCATCTCTGTCGCTTGTTCCTCAAGTGCGAACTGTCCGATCCGCCCGGCAATCTTGCGGCGTGCGACATCGCGAAATGCCGATGGAACCGGCATGACGAGAGCGTTCAACAATTCCATCGTCTCATCCGTCCAAAGATGTCGTGTCTGGTCGATGTATTCATCTTCCCAGTCCATCATCGATTTACCGTCTTCTTTCGGTAACTTTTTGAGGAACTTCCGGAACATGAAAAACCCGCCAATTGCCATGAGTGTAATCATGATAAAGCCCCAGAGCAGAATCCCGTTCATGAACCATTCCATGCGCGACTCATCCCCCTTTCACATCAAATATAGATTAGCATAAATCAGGTGGACGTGCTATGATGAATGACGGAGAAAGTGAGGCGAAAGAATGCTGCAACCATACGTACAATTGGACGAGACCGGACAGCCCCGTAAAGGTGTCTTACCTGAAACAGCGGACGGTCGGATCGTTGAATTCTATTATGATACGAAGGGCGAAGAGATCACGGTCATCTTCGTCACCGTTCCGGCAGAAGATGCGAGCCGGAAGCGTGCGTTTACGGTCGGGAAAACGTTCAAGACGGTCTCGACACTCGAAGACTTCACGTTACTTCACTATGAATGGGCAAATGACCAGATTTTCGCAACACTTGAGATGTTCGCGGATGGGTCGAAACGTCAAATCGACGCTTCGAGATTGCTCGACTACTAAAAAAGAAGGAGATGCGGATTGCCGCGTCTCCTTCTTTTATTATTCAGGAAATATGAAGTCGGATGACCTCGTCATGCAGTTCCACCTGACCACCGATCGGGAACGTGAATAAAGGACTCGTATGTCCGAAGTCGACATTCGCAAGCACTGGTACGTGCTCTAGGAATGGATAGAGCGAAATCAGATATCGCAGATGCTCTTCCGTCATCTTCGTTGCGAGTTGGAAGCGCCCGAAGACGATCCCGCGAACCGTCTCCGCACCTGGTTGCGCCATCAACGAGGCGAAATCACGGGCAAACGTCGCTGGATGGACTTCGTAATCGTCTTCAAGGAATAAGATCGCATCCCGTAAATCAGGGAAGTGCGGTGTGCCTTGCAGAAGGTTCAACGTACAAAGGTTTCCACCAATCAGTCGACCGCTCGCTTGTCCCGGCGATAAGAGAAGTGGACCTTTATTCGGTAACGTGATGACGCGTCCACGATCAGAATCCCGCCAATGGACAGAGGGCTTAATCGTAACGGGTTCTGTTCCAAACAATACTTGCTTGAAGTAATCGATCGTATAGGCATCACGATCCCGGAAAGCCCGTAACATCGGTCCGGAGTAAGTGATTAATCCGGTATTCGTTAGAATAGCATGACTGAGTGCTGTGATATCGGAGAAGCCACAAAGAATCTTCGGATGTGTCCGAATCAATTCGTAGTCGAGTAAGTCGACAAGTTCATTCGTACTGAACCCACCACGAACGCACAGAATCGCATCGACGTTTGGATCAGCGAATGCAGCATGAAGGTCTGCGACGCGTAACTCAGGATCACTGGAACCGAACGGATTGATGGCACGTGCATGTTGACTGATCGAAACACGTAACCCGAGTGATTCGAGCGTCTGGATCGCACCATCGATGATCTTCATCTCGACCGTCGAGAGGCTAGAAGCGGGTGCGATTAAACGAACATGTGAACCATCCGTTAATTTTTTCGGCGTTAACGTCGGCAGGTGGGCGGCGATGATTTCTAACCGGTTACCGAAGGGATCAGCTGTGAAGAAACGACGACGTGGCGCAAGGCGGGTGTCATGCTCAACCGGATAACCGGCAACTTGAAGAGCATCGCTCAACGCTTCGAACGCAGCGACGGTTAATCCAGGGTGCGCTTTTTTAGCAGGAACGAATGGATCCTCGATTCCGAGATGAAGTGCTACACCATGATCTTCGAACCAAACACCACCACTAGCTTGAACACCAGAGGGTTTTTCGACTTCCTTCATATGTAAAAGCCCGGCATAAAATGCACGGGCGCGATCTTCTTCGTTTTTCGGCATAGCGAGCTGGACATGATCTAACATGAAGACACTTCCTTTACGAATGAGATTCAGGCAACGAACTGGGTGATTCGTTTCAATTCACGTTCGACGAGGTTCAAGTAGAAGACACCTTCGATCCGGCGATCAAGGGATTGTGCAATCTCATAGAGATTCGTCCGAAGCGCTGCGAGATACGACGCTTCCTCACCAAGCGATTGCCGATGGGCGAATGCATAGTGAGCGAGTAAGAACTGAAGATACCCACGGTCGGTCAAGAACGGAATCAATTGTTTTTTCTCTTCCATCGACCAGGTATAGTTCGTATCGTAATACATCTTCGCATACAAGTGATACGGCTCGTCACCACCTGTGAAGAGGGTTTCGCCCCGTTTGACTTCTTCAATCAAGCGTTCGCTCCAATCGAAGCGTTCTTTTTTACGACTGAGGAACAACGGTAGAATGTATGGATGAGCCTGATCCGGCATCCGCGAGCAACCCCGTTCATGCCGCAGTGCTGCATAAAGAAGTAAGGCACGATCTTCGAATCCACGTTCGATCGCATACGTCATCCGGCTGAAGGCCTCGCAAGATGGGCAATCACTGAGTTCGTCACTTGGCGCGTCGACCCATTCCGATAGATAATGATCGGCTTGTTCCTCGTCACCGAGTTTGCTGTAGACCATGAAGCTGATATAGTCACGTGTCCGAATAAAGCCATGCGCGTCACAGAAGTCGATGAAGCGATCAAGATCTTCTTCGAGAAGCGAGACCGTCACGTCTTCTTGTTCTGCCATATAGATCAAATAGGACTTGTAGTTCCAGTACAAATCAAGTTCTTGTTTTGGAGTCAGTGTCATCTCATCTTTTCGGATCCATTCCATCAAGAGCGTGAAGGACACGAGAAACGATCGGAAGTGTCCTAAATCAAATTGATTTTGTGAAAATGCCCATAAGGAGAGGAAGCGGAGTGAATCATCAGCTGTTTCCTCAAAGATGGCCCATAAGGCCTCACCGCGTGCAACGGAGGGTTCTTCTTCCTTTAAGCGAAGATATAAGAGATGGAGTTCTTCTTGAGGGTTCATCTGTACCCCTCCTTTCTTATATAAGTATACCACGAGCGTTTTGAGAAATCGCAATTGAGCGAGGATGGAATAAAAAAAGATTCCGAACCGGCTCAATCGCGGTTCGGAATCATTTCAAGTATTTGTGGATGAGTATCAGCTGTCGGATGTAGCAAATCATGTACTGTGTAACTATTGAGTACTTGATGGAACGCCGCAATGGCATCATCGAAGGCATCACGTGCCGGATTGAGCGAAGGGACCTCGTGAATGCCTTCTTGCGGATCGAGAAAATGAACGGTTGGTTCAAACAGTTGTACGACGTCACCGATATGAATTGCATCCGGAGGGCCTGCTAAGCGGAAACCACCTCCACGACCACGGACAGAATCAATCAGACCACTCTGTCCTAAACGATAGACTACTTTCATTAAATGATTCTTAGAAATGTCGTAACAATCCGCTACTTCCTGGATTCGGACTAAACGATCGGGGTGAGCTGCTGCGAACAGCAGGGACCGAATCGCGTAATCCGTATAACGTGTCATGCGCATTTTCATCACCTACTTAACACACATACTAGGGGGCGACGCAAGCATTATCAACTCTCAATGTGCAAAAAATAAGATGCATTTTACAGATTGTTTTTATGAGGCGATTATCGCATAATGGACGGTGAAAGGTAGGTTAAATTATGCATTTCGATCAGGCATTACACCTTTTGCAACAGCTCGGTCCATCGATGGAGCAAAAGGGATTGCGGATCGCGACGCGCTTCTATGACTCGCTCGAGGCGACGTATGAAGAAGAATTGCGCGCGCTTCGAGAAGCGGGGGCTCAGGACGGAACTCGCGCCTTGCGGATTTTACGCCTGAGTCAATTATTGAATCAGATTACTAACCAACATGAATCGAGTGAACTGTTTAAATTGATTTTATTGAACGAAATCAATCAGACGAAATCGTTTCTGCTGACATACCCGGACATCATCAGTCATGAAATTTTAAAAGCCATCCAGATCGAATATGCACTTGAAGAAGATGCACCGTTGCTTCAAGCATGGAGTATCGTCCACCATCAACTCGTCGATACGTGCCGGCATTTTTGTAAATACCGCCATGCTGAAAACTGGCGTCAACAAGATATTTTGTTGATTGCAGAAGAACATCATCTCGGAGCCGTCATCGATGAAGCCAGGCACGCGCTCTTGAGTGGTCGAAAAACGACCTTGTTACATGTCTCAGCTGAAGAACTGGCAGAACGAATGTTAGCGAATGTCCTATCCTTGACGACGAAAGGGATGGTCGTCCACCACATTCGTCAAGAAGGATGGGAACAGCAGATGCACGAGTTCCTGACGATGATCACGGCAAATGATCCGATCGTCTTCGTCAGTGGATCGACGAATTTCATTGAAGAAATCCAGCAACGACTTGATCCGTTACCGGTCCTGTTTGGTCCGTTCGTAGCGGCAAATCAATTACCCTCTTAATGAAAAAAGCGACGTGTAACGCTCTGACTAAAGTCGGAGCATGACACATCGCTTTTTTATTTTTAGCTTTAAGCTGATTTCGTTAAACGCTTCGCACGTTGAATCGACCGGTCGAGTGCGAGATAGACTCCACCCGAGACACAACAGAGTAATCCGATGAATGCTAAGGCGAAGTCACCTTTTCCGGAATCAAGGAACAACGATCCGAGAAGCGGTGCGGTAACGCCGCCAATCAACCACTGAAGACTCGCAGCACCGTTATACGTTCCGCGAAGATGTTCTGGTGCGATCAAAGCGATGAACGTCATCTGGACAGGGGACATGATCATCTCACCAAGCGTATAGAACGCATAAATCGCAAGCAATACCGTTACGAGCACGACATAGTCTGTTCCGAGTGAGAACAGGTAGGACGGCACGAATGCGAGGAAAATCATGCCGATTCCGAAAATCGAGGCCCCAAGCAACATGACTTTTCCGAATGCTTTGCCGGACAAGCGAGCAGCAATCGGGAACTGGAACAAGACGACCATGATCCCGTTCAGAGCCATCAGATAAGGGAACGGATTTTGTTTCGTCGGTAATCCCGGTAGTGCTTCCTTCAAGAAGACCGGTAACATACTCTCGACGAGGGCAAATCCCATCGAGATGAAGACACCCGCCCCGATGAAAATTAAAAAGACATGATCCTTCCGCAATACAGTGAGTGGGGACACTTTGACTTCGTCCGTCTTTTCGATATACTCCGGTTTCGTTTCTTCGATGAAGAAGTAGAGAACGAGTCCGTACAGGAAAAAGACGAAAGCGGCAGAGTAGAAGATGAGTGAACGGTCGACGAACAGGACGGCACTTCCGAGAAGTGGACCGAGTGCGGCCCCGACGTTATGTCCCATCCGGAGCAGACCGAACGATTCGTTTAGGCGTTCTGGTGGTGTGACGTCAGCGACCATCGCGCTTGCAGCGGGATGGAACAGTGAACTGGATAAACCGAGCAGCGCGTTCAACGCGAGAAGCGGTCCGAATGAATCGGCGAACGAAAAACCGATTAAAGCAATGACGTCACCGATGATCGAGAGGACCATCAGTGGTTTTCGACCGAATTTATCGGCGAAGTGACCACCGAGAACAGCGCCGACGAGCGACATGATCGGTCCGGTCGCCATGATGACACCGACCAAGAAGTAGGAATCGAGTCGATCCGCATAATAAAGAACTAAAAATGGTGCAATCATGAACATCATGACCCCCGTGATCGTTTCCCCGACGAACCGGATCCAGATGTTGCGATCAAGCTGTTTGAGTGCGTTAAACATAGTGAAAACCCCTTATATTCCGTTTTTAGACAATAGAAAAGACGGATACGCACAAATATGGGCATACCCGTCCTAATATAAGAGGGCAGCATGTACGTATACGCATACGCACACCCTGCTTAATTAAAAATTAAACGATTGGGTGACGTACAGTTGTAGCCAATACAAAGACAGTGTGGACAGATGTCCGAGCTTGATAGAATACCATTGTACGTCTCCTCCTTCTGTAATAGTGAACTTCCTAGTCATCGTAAAGAAGAAGTAGAGGAATTGTCAACATTAAATCTGAAAATTAAGTCAATGAAGTGAAATGGACGAGACCTTGAAAATTCGGTATGATAGACTAGTTGCGAAAAAGATTGATCGGACTTTTGAATATATCGGTGAAAGGAACTACCATACATGACAAACATTCTACAAACGGAAGTCGAAAAGCGTCGGATTTTCGGCATCATTTCCCACCCGGATGCGGGTAAGACGACATTAACTGAAAAATTCCTCCTACACGGAGGGGCAATCCGTGAGGCAGGTTCTGTCAAGGCACGGAAAAACTCGAAATTCGCGAAATCGGACTGGATGGAAATCGAAAAACAACGCGGAATCTCTGTTACGTCTTCGGTCATGCAATTCGAATACGATAAAAAAATCGTTTCCATCATGGATACACCAGGTCACTCGGACTTCGGTGAAGATACGTACCGGATCCTGACAGCGGTTGACTCAGCAATCATGGTCATCGATGCAGCGAAAGGGATCGAGTCGCAAACGAAGAAACTGTTCCAAGTCTGTCGGATGCGCGGAATTCCAATCTTTACGTTCATCAACAAGATGGACCGCCAAGCGCGTGATCCACTCGAATTGATGGAAGAACTCGAAGAAGTCCTCGGCATTCCGTCGGTTGCTGTGACGTGGCCAGCTGGTTCAGGTCAACAGTTCGAAGGGGTCTATGATCGCGTCAAAGGACAATTCCATTGTTTCAAGAACGATCGTAAGTCGATCGAACTCGGTGAGGAAGGTCTCGCGAACGAAGAACTCGCGACGACGATCAACTCGGAAATGTACGAGACGTTGATGGATGAAGTTGACTTACTCGACGGCGCAGGTAACGAATACAATGAAGAATTGATTGCAAAAGGCGAATTGACTCCGGTCTTCTTCGGATCAGCACTCGTTGATTTCGGTGTCACACCGCTCCTCGAGCATTACTTGAACCTGTCTCCTTCACCGACACCACGTGAGTCGAACAAAGGGAAGGTCGAACCGGCGCAAGACTTCTTCAGTGGTTTCGTCTTCAAGATTCAAGCAAACATGAACCCGAACCACCGTGACCGAATTGCGTTCGTCCGTATTTGTACGGGTAAATTTGATCGTGGAATGGATGTCGTCTTAACACGGACAGGCAAGAAGATGAAGTTGTCGCAATCGACACAATTCATGGCAGATGAGCGTGAAACGGTTAACGAAGCGTTCGCGGGAGACGTCATCGGGCTATACGATTCAGGCAACTATCAAATCGGTGATACGATCACGAATGGTGATCCATCACTCCAATATGAAGCACTCCCAACGTTCGCACCGGAACTCTTCTTGAAGGTCTATACGAAAAACGCCTTGAAGTCGAAGCAGTTCCAAAAAGGTGTCGAGCAGCTCGCGCAAGAAGGAGCAATCCAGGTCTACAAAACGGAATACAACGAAATCATCCTCGGAGCAATCGGACAACTCCAATTCGAAGTCTTCGAGCACCGGCTCAAAGGTGAGTATGGCGTTGATATCTTGAAGGATGCTGCGAACTTCCAAGTCGCGAAGTGGATCAAGCCGGCTGAAGTTGCTGCTGTCAAACAATTGACGGATTCACGGACGGTTCTCGTCTACGACCGCTGGGAAAATGCTGTATTGCTGTTTGCGAACGATTTCGTTTACGAGCGATTCGTTCAGAAAAACGAAGGAACGATCACATTGGTCGATTCACCGCAACAACTCTAAGTTTTTTTAACGGACTACTTTCCGAAGTGGTCCGTTTTTTCGTTCCTGAAATCTCGTTTGATGACAAGCGAACAAGGGTAAAAATAGAGCGTGTTTGAATTCATATGAAAAAGGACGGTGTCATGTGATGGCGAAACGGTTTGTTGGGATCTATCAGGATCAATCGAGTCTGGAACGAAAAATCGAGGAATTGAAACAACAAGGACATCATGATTCAGATTTTTCTGTCGTGGGTCGGGATGACGCGGCAGACGAAGCATCAGGTGCGAGTTGGATTGATCAAGTCAAATCAACGTTTTCTAAAGAACCACCGCTCCGTGAGACATTAAAACGTGTCGGACATTCGGATGATGAGGCAGAACGGCACTACGCGGAAGTCGAGCGCGGCGGTCTTGCATTGTTCGTCAAGGATCGAGATCACGACCATGATCATGACCACGATCACCATCATGACCATGAGCACCATCATCACCATGACCACGACCATCGGCACGATGATAACAAGGTCGAAAATCCGGGGAACAATGCCTACGAGAGCAATCACCGTGAAGACGGTGAGAAGAGCGACCGGGCGAAATGGAAAGCAGACGATCTCGACTAATACCTAGAAGTGAAGGCACCGATGACGGTGATCTTCACTTTTTTTCTCGCGTCCGGAGTCGCAAAGCGAGATGTCTGAGGAATCGAGGTGCTATACTGAGAGCATCGAAGAGGTGATAAGACATGAAAAAAATAGTGACAGCTTTAGCAGGAATTGGTCTTGCGAGCGCTTGGTTCATCAACCGATACCCGGTGTTCGGGAAACGACCAAGCCGTGCAGAACAGCGGAGTTTCGAACGATCAGATCGTTTTGTCGACGGGAAGTTCAAAAATGAGATGGATTTCCAGTTGAAGATGGAATGGGACTCGATGAAAAGCATTTTAAAGGATTACGGACGAAATATTCCAAATCTACGTCCTGTCAAAGCGTTACCGACGCTTCCGTATCAGCGACGTCAAGACGATAGTGAAGCACCACGCGTCACGTGGTTCGGACATTCGGCATTTTTACTTGAACTTGATGGGCAAACGATTTTCTTTGACCCGATGCTCGGGCGCGCACCATCACCGTTCCCAAAACTGGGTGGAGGACGTTTTCAAACGACGCAGACGGTTGATCTCGAACGCTTGCCGTTGATTGATGTCGTCGTCTATTCACATGATCATTATGATCATCTCGATTATCCATCCGTCCTTGCCTTGAAAAATCGAGTCGGTCGTTTCATCGTGCCGCTCGGGGTCGGTAGTCGTCTCCGTGGATGGGGCGTCTCGGCTGAGCGAATCACGGAACTCGACTGGCATGAATCGACGCAGGTCGGCAGTATCAAACTGACAGCCGCTCCGTCGCGTCATTATTCAGGGCGAAATGGTCTCGATCAGTTTTCGACGCTATGGGCGTCATGGGTGATCGAAGGCTCGCAAAAGGTCTTCTTTAGTGGCGACAGTGGTTATGGTCCACACTTCAAAGCAATCGGTGAACAATATGGTCCGTTTGACCTGACGATGATGGAATGTGGGCAGTATGATGTTCGATGGTCCAATTCGCACATGTTACCGGAACAAACCGTTCAAGCACATCGTGATGTCAAAGGACGTGTCCTGATGCCGATACACTGGTCTGCCTTCATCCTTGCGTTTCATGCCTGGTTCGAACCGGTCGAACGGTTGCTCAAGGAAGCAAAACGCGATGAGATTCCAGTTTTGACACCAATGATTGGGGAGAGTGTGACACCCGAGAGCACGACACGAAAATGGTGGCGGGAAGTGCGTTGAGGGAGCTTGTTGTTTTTAATTGAATACGAGTGTATAAAAATAGCCTTTCCGACATGCTCCGGAAAGGCTATTTTTTAGTTAAATAAAAAGACGATGTCATCATTCTCGACTCTTACAGAAAAATCGAGGATGCTGACATCTTCCGATCGTACAATACCATTTAGCTCGCCAATCGATCTGCTTGTTTCGCACGGCGAGAACGTACTTTTTCGACGATCTCGAAACCGAGCACAAGCATCGTTCCGACGAGTAACCCGTTACTAAGGAATGGGCGAAGCGTCAAAGGTAGAACTTCAGCGATGACCGTCGATTGCAATAAGATACTGATACCGATGACGGCACTGATCGCAAACGCATGGCGGCGACGGCTGTTCTCCATGTTACTTTCCGCTGACTGCCAGGCAATCAAGAACATGTGCGGCAATGTCGCAAGCAACGCGGCACTCGCAACGCTACGCGGTAATGTCGCGATGATCCCGATCAAGCTTGGGAAGAACCCGATCAACGCGATGACGAGTGAGGCGATCAAGAACGGGCGACGTTTCCGGCTACCGGTTTGCGCGATGAAACCACTCGTGATGGGTAACGGCACCGGCACAAGCGTCGAGAATGTAGCAGCGAGTAAATGAATGACGCCTTCGATTGATAATCCTTGGTGCAGACGACCTTGTTTTTGAAGCGTCGCTTCGACGGCACTTAAAGCGGCGATCAAATTGACGACGAGCAAGATCGCGAACGGAATCGCGACAAGGAATGCACTGCCGTCAAACTGCGGCCATCCGAACGGTAACGCTTGCGGTGGTGCAAACAAACTTGACGACGTAGGAAGTGACGGACGGCTGACGAGCCAACCAACGATGATCCCGATCATCAAGGCAAACGGGCGTAAGCGACTCGGTCCGAATTGGCTGAGTCCGAGCACGAGCAAGAACGTGATGATCCCGGCGAGACGTGTTGCTTCGACGGCGAGGACGGCACCAAGCATGACACCTGTCAATTGAATACATAATAAGAGCAAAAATGTTCCGCTGACGAGCGGTGTGAAGACGGGTAATAAATATTTCGTCCATCCTGTCAAACCGAGAATGATGAGGACGACGCCGGCAATGACGACGGCTGCCATCGCGATCGTAAAGGCCGTTTTTGAATCGACCGGTAATGCGGCGATGACGACGAAGATGCTGACCCATGATCCGGCAGGTCCTGATACGATTGGAAGCCGGTGGCCGAAGGCTCCGTGTAGGAAACAGGCAATCCCGCCTACAAAGAACGACCGTTGGACAAGGGCGGCTGTTTCGACTGAGGAGAGGTCGAACAGACTAGCGACGACGATTGGTAAGGCAATCGTGTTCGCGAGTAAAAAGACGATCCACTGGAAGGTAGAAGTCGTTTGTTTCATGAAAAAGCTCCTTTCTTTCACTTCAGATATTCCTGCATCATAGCATATGATTGATGTTATGATTCATATATCTTTATACATGAAAACATATGAAAGGGATGATGAATATGGATTTACGCCAGTACCGCTATTTTTGTGCGGTCGTCGAGGAACAATCCGTCACGCGGGCAGCGGAGCGCTTACGGATGGCGCAACCTGCCTTGACGCAGCAAATCCGGCGAATGGAAGAAGAGCTCGGCGTTCGTCTGATTGAGCGGGCGGGGCGCGGGATTCGGATTACCCCAAGCGGCAACCGCTTATATGAACGAGCGGTTTCTTTGTTGCAGTTCGAGCAGGAGACACGGATGGAAGTGAGCGACATCGAAGCGGGGCGAACAGGGATTTTGCGAATTGGTGTCAACACCTTATCAGCCAGTCGGCTCGTCGAATGGATCGAACAGATGAAACGACGACATCCTGGCATTATTTTACAAGTACACCAAGGAGAATCGAGTGCGCTCATCGAACGGTTGAAAGAGCGGTCGCTTGACGCAGCGTTCGTCCGTCTGCCGATTGATGCGCAAGGGATCTCGATTGAATGGATGGAGGAAGAACCGTTCCATCAAGTCTGGCACCCGGATCACCCAACCGCAGACCTCATCATTCCGAGTCAGGAAGGACTCGGTGTCTTTCAGACGTTAAGTCAACGACTCGGTGTCGTATCGCAAGAGACATGTTCTGATGTCTTAACGCTAATCGGACTCGTCCGTAGTGGACAGGCGGTGACCGTTTTGCCGGAAAGTACGTTGCGGGAACTGGATATGACAGGACTGCACCAGACATACCTACCAGGTGCCGCGAGTACGACAGCCTTCGTCTGGTTGACGGAGACCGGACCGACGACACTGACAAAACAATTCATTGAAATCATACAAGAAACAGCAGAATAACCAAATGGATAGGATAGATAGGATGGAAAGGAACGATCGTATGAAAACAATTCAAGGCACATATGGGGAAGCAAAGATTTTCACGGATAACGTCGATGAGATGACGATTAAGCAAGTCACAGCCATGCTAGAGGAACAATTTGCGACAGGTAGTCGCGTCCGAATCATACCGGATTGCCATGCTGGAAAAGGATCTGTCATCGGAACGACGATGCATGTGACGGACGAGGTCGTACCGAATCTCGTCGGAGTCGATATTGGTTGTGGGATGTTGTGTACACGACTCGCTGAAAAGGGACCAATCGACTTTGCAGAGCTTGACGCAACGATCCAGCGTCTCGTTCCAAGTGGCATGTCGGTACGTCAAAAAGCCCATCCATTATCAGAACAGGTACCATTTGATCAAGTGCTCGCACCGTTTAACGAGACACGGGCACGATTATCGATCGGTACGCTCGGTGGAGGAAATCACTTCATCGAACTGAATCAGGACGCAGCAGGCGAGCTTTATCTTGTGATTCATTCCGGAAGCCGAAATCTCGGGAAAACGATCGCTGAACATTATCAGGCAGAAGCGGAAACGGCACGCTTCCAATTTGATGCGGATCAAGTCATCGGGGAATTAAAGCAAGCGGGGCGTGAGTCGGAGATTCAAGCGACTTTACAGCAATTGAAAGCAACACGCTCTATGTTTAACAAAGACTTAGCATCTGTTTCCGGCGAAGCGATGGAGCGCTACCTGCATGATCTCAAGATTGCGCAACGCTACGCTGCACTGAACCGTCAGGCGATGACTGAAGTTATTTTTGAAGCGATGGGGTGGACGGTTGCGGATCAGTTCGATACGATCCACAACTACATCGATCTTGACGCGATGATTCTACGAAAAGGTGCCATCTCTGCGAAAGCGGGTGAGCGGGCAATCATTCCGATGAACATGCGTGACGGCTCTTTGATCGTCGTCGGAAAAGGAAATCCCGATTGGAACTATTCCGCACCACATGGAGCAGGACGCATCATGTCGCGGTCAAAAGCATTCAAAACTGTTGAACTGGATGCGTTCGAAAAGACGATGACTAATGTCTGGTCAAGTTCAGTCGTCGCATCGACGCGTGACGAGTCGCCGTTCGTCTACAAACCGATGGACGAAATCATCCGTAACACGAAAGAAACGGTCGATGTCGTCGAAATCATTAAACCGCTGTACAACTTTAAGGCAAAATGATGGAAGAGTTTTATCAATAGGGGAGGATATTTTATGAACTATAAGGGGACTATGCTGATTCTGTTTTCAAGTGTGTTTTTAATCGCTGGATGCACGGATGAGGCGGTCACGACGGAACAGAAAAAAGTAGAAGTCAAAACTACTACGCATACGAATCAGAAGACGAATCAGACGAAACACCCCATCTTAAATCCAGTTCAGTATGAAAAGCTGTTCAAGCATATGAATGAACACTTGAAGATGGATCAGTTTCAGTTGAAGGGAAGTACTATCGGTGCAGACTTCACGGCTGTCGACCAATCCTTGAGTTTTGGGAAGAGACGATGGTTAACGGTTGACGGAACGATTGACACGCCGTCGACCCAGGAGACACTTTATTTTGAAAACCAAAAACAAGATACGCAGTTAGCGATTCATTTTGCGTATACGGATCGATACATAGGTAATGATTTGGTTCAGTATCAATCAAACGGTGATTACGGCGAGCTCCTCATCATCAGCTACAAAAATATCCTCATAACCGTGCAACAAAATGCTTTACAGAAAGTCGATTCAGACACGACGCAGGAAGCAGCAAAACAGGTGATCCACGAATTAAAAAACGTTCCCGTTTAAAACGAGAACGTAAAGAAGACAACTCTGATTTGATTAGACTGCACCATCCGGCAATGTCTCACCTGTACGGCGAATTGTCGCTCCGAGTTCAGCGGCGATCGCATTGACGGCTTCTGAATCTTCGTTGACCTCACTGATCAAGATGACACCGTAATGGTCGGGATCGATTTGATTCAGCGTCCGGTTGAATAAATCAAACGACTCCCGTTCATTCTTCTCATCCCGGTTCGCTCCGATCAAGTAACCAGCAACGGAACCGACGAGCATACCGAACGGACCACCGACGACACCGATCGCCATGCCAATCAATGAACCTTTGAAGGATTGGTCCTGTTGTGTGAAGTCGATCGCATCGATGAAAGAGAAGCCCTCTGCTTCGTCACGTTTTGCGAGAACCATCTGATCCATCTCGATTTCCTTGATTGCTTCGAGATCCTTAATCATCGCAAAGCCTGTTTTTGCTTTTTCTACATCACTAAAAATGATTGTCGTAATGACGTGCGTTGCATCGCTTTTATATTTCGCCATAATAAACGCCTCCACAAGAATCGGATATCGTACTACACTTTTTAAGTACCCTGAACATTCTAAATGGAAACGCGAGACTGGAAATATGAGAAAAACAGGACAATAGAATAATTTTCTAATATCGGCAATAAGTAAAACTTATCGAAAGTCTTTTGTTCTTTCAAATTGTAACGGAATCCATATTATACTATGATAGAACTGTACAAGTAAGCGGTATCAGGGGCTTGATATCGTGAACACTTAAAGGGGGAATCACCATGAAGCAAACAGATGTGTCGCAAGATGTCTTTGGCGCACGCCGTTCGTTTGAAGCAAACGGTAAGAATTATCAGTACTATAGTCTTGAAAAATTGGAAGAACTCGGATTGACGGAAGTCAAACGTCTTCCATACTCGATTCGTGTCCTACTCGAGTCAGTACTTCGTCAACAAGATGGTCGTTCGATCACACGTGAACACGTCGAGAACTTGGCGAAATGGGGAACAGCTCAAGTTTCGAACGATGTCGATGTTCCGTTCAAACCGTCACGCGTCATCCTTCAGGATTTCACAGGTGTTCCAACGGTCGTTGACCTCGCGTCACTTCGTAAAGCCATGCAAGATCTCGGTGGAGACCCATCGGTCATCAACCCAGAAGTACCAGTCGATCTCGTCGTTGACCACTCGGTTCAAGTCGATGCTTACGGTTTTGCTGGAGCACTTGCAGAAAACATGGATCTCGAATTCGAACGTAACGAAGAGCGTTACAAATTACTTCGCTGGGCGACATCGGCATTCGATAACTACCGTGCCGTACCACCAGCAACAGGGATCGTCCACCAAGTTAACCTCGAGTACTTGGCATCTGTCGTCCTTGAAAAGGAAACAGCAGACGGTACAGTTGATGTGTACCCGGATACACTCGTCGGAACGGACTCACACACGACGATGATCAACGGTCTTGGCGTCCTCGGTTGGGGAGTCGGTGGGATCGAAGCGGAAGCGGGCATGCTCGGACAGCCATCGTTCTTCCCAGTACCAGAAGTCATCGGTGTACGCATCACTGGTGAGATGCACCCAGGAACGACAGCAACAGACGTTGCCCTTCGTGTAACGGAAATGCTCCGTCAAGAGAACGTCGTCGGTAAATTCGTCGAGTTCTTCGGTCCATCACTCCACTTGATGTCACTTTCTGACCGGGCAACAATCGCGAACATGGCGCCAGAATACGGTGCGACATGTGGATTCTTCCCAGTCGACACAGAAACATTGACGTACCTTCGTCTGACAGGTCGCGATGAAGAATTGATCGAAAAAGTCGAGAACTACTCGAAAGCAAACGGTTTGTTCTACACGCCACAAAACGAAGATCCAACATTCACGAAAACAGTCGAACTCGATCTTTCGACGATCGTTCCTGCTCTCGCTGGACCAAAACGTCCTCAAGACCGGATCGATTTGACGGATGTGCATACATCATTCAAAAAAGCGTTGACGGCTCCACAAGGAAACGCTGGATTCGGCTTAGCGGAAGAAGAAGCGAACAAAGTCGCTGTCGTTCAGTTCGAAGACGAAGCAGTTGAAATGCGTACGGGTGACGTGGCAATCGCTGCGATCACGAGCTGTACGAACACATCAAACCCATACGTCATGATCGGTGCGGGACTCGTCGCGAAAAAAGCGATCGAACTCGGTCTATCGGTTCCGAAATACGTCAAGACATCCCTTGCGCCAGGATCGAAGGTCGTTACGGATTACCTCGAGAAATCAGGACTCCAAACGTACCTTGACGAACTCGGCTTCAACACGGTCGGTTACGGCTGTACGACATGTATCGGTAACTCCGGTCCACTCGACCGCGCTGTCGAAGATGCGATCCTCGGTTCAGACTTACTCGTTTCGTCTGTCCTCTCCGGAAACCGTAACTTCGAAGGTCGTGTCCACCCGCTCGTCAAAGCGAACTACTTGGCTTCACCGCCACTCGTCGTCGCGTATGCACTTGCAGGAACAGTCGACGTCGATATCATGAACGCGTCACTCGGAACAGGCAAAGACGGACAAGAAGTCTTCTTTGCTGACATCTGGCCTTCACGTGATGAGATCCAAACGATCATCAACACGGTCGTCACACCAGAAAGCTTCCGTGCAGAATACGATTCAGTCTTCACAGGAAACGAACGTTGGAACAACCTTGACGTGCCAACAGGCGATCAGTACGACTTCGACGGTGAGTCGACGTACATCCAAAACCCACCGTTCTTCGAGAACTTGGCGAAGGAAGCTGGTCAAGTCGAAGCACTCAACGGACTCCGTGTCTTCGGTAAGTTCGCTGATTCAGTCACAACGGACCACATCTCACCAGCGGGTTCATTCTCGAAAACGACACCAGCCGGTCAATACCTCGTCAACAAAGGGGTTGCACCGAAAGACTTCAACTCATACGGTTCACGTCGTGGTAACCACGAAATCATGATGCGCGGAACGTTCGCGAACATCCGGATCCGTAACCAAGTCGCACCAGGTACAGAAGGTGGCTTCACGACGTACTGGCCAACAGGCGAAACAATGGCGATGTACGATGCTGCGATGAAGTACAAAGAAGATGGTACAGGTCTCGTCATCCTCGCTGGTAAAGACTACGGTATGGGTTCTTCACGTGACTGGGCAGCCAAAGGAACGAACTTGCTCGGCGTCAAAGCTGTCATCGCGGAGAGCTTCGAGCGGATTCACCGTTCAAACCTCGTCATGATGGGTGTTCTTCCACTGCAATACGTGGCAGGCACGACAGCTGAAACACTTGGTTTAACAGGTGAAGAAGCGATCAGCATCGCAATCGATGAGTCTGTTCGTCCACGTGACATCGTTAAAGTCACAGCGACAGCGGCAGACGGAAAAGTCACTGAGTTTGAAGCGATCGCTCGTTTCGATTCAGAAGTCGACATCGATTACTACCGTCACGGCGGGATCCTTCCAATGGTCCTTCGTGAGCGTCTCCAACAAGCATAAGTTGTCTAATCAAAGGTGGGGGAAACCCCACCTTTTTTTGACGAGAGGAGGAAAAAGGTGAATCGATTCAAGAAGTGGTTTCAACCGAAGGACGACCAGCCATTGCCGATGCGTGACGTGACGCTTGATGAAGTCAAACAAGCGACGCATGCCTTTGAATCCGAACTACCGAAAGGGACGAATCGGACAGTGCTTCTAGATAATGAGCAACGCATCGACTTAAAGCAGTTGGAGCCGTATTTAAAGGTTCGTTCGACACAAGTGTTTTACATGTCGCGTGAGACATTCACCATCATGGAAGCAAAAGACCGGGAACTCGTCTATGAGATGGATCATGTCCAAGTTGCCGTAGATCGCTATTTTGACAGGGTGAAGAAACTCCCGTTGAAACCGTATAGCAAGACGTTCCAAGTCGACTGTGCGATGTTGTTTCAGGATGGCTATTTGCGTGAAATGCCGCACCATAGCTATTACTTGGTCGATGAGTCGATGATCGTCTCGCTGACGCCAAAGGAAGCATAAACGTAATCAAGGGTGGACCGAATTCATTCGGTTCGCCTTTTTTTGTCGTCCTGACCGTTTTCTGATTTGTTCAAAAGTCTGACGAATTTAGTCAGAAATCGTGAAATCTCGGACAAACCCTTTGTATTCTCCTTATAAAACCGATACGATGATAAAGAATAGAGACTTGAGCTAGGAAGGTGTACATGGCATGACGAAACGAACGAGCACGTGGATTGCAGTAGCAATCGTGGCAATGGCGATCCTCCTTGCCTACAATTTTTATCTCTTGAACAAGACGCAGACCGCAAGCGATGAAAAAGCCGCGACGGTCAAACCGTTTTATACGATGACACGCATTCAATATGTTGAGAAGAAACTCGCGACGAAAAAAGATGAACTTGAATCACGCACGTATGAAGTCGTCTTTAATGACAAAGGTCATTTCCGGACAGAAGTCGTAGACGGTCCGTCAAAAGGATCGCTTGCGATCTGGAACGGGACGATGTTCCGTGAGTATGATGCGACAGGGAAGTTAGTCAATGAGACGAAAGCTGGCAAAAGTGTCAGTGCGCCGCGCCCATTCCTCTCACGTGGCTTCAACGAACAGATCCTCGCTTTCATTAACAAAGGTGACTTTGGACAAGTCGAGGGAGAAGCGGACATCGCCGGAATGGCAGCGGACGTGTATGTGAAAAAAGAACCGTCAAGCACGGTACCAGAAGAATGGATCAAACAATATCCATCGATCTTCGATAAAGAAAACAACCAAGAACAAGCAACGTATTATGTCGCTTCCGACCGTTCGAAAGTACTCGGTGCGGAGTCACGCAATAACGGTAAATTGTTCTACTCTGTCAAAATGAAGAGTTTTGAAACGATCGATACGTTCGATCCGGATTGGTTAAAAGCAAAATAAACAAGAAACGACCGGCGATGACGCTACGAAACGGTAGCGGACAAAGTCGGTTTTTTCGAGACGCAGGAGGTTCAACATGGAAGCATTCTCGAAAGAGGAGATGTTCAATCAAATCAAAGCGTGGGAAGAGGGCGCGAAGGTCGAGGAGGTGCTCGCCTTACGTTATGCCCAAAGTAGCCGGTTGCTTGGCGAAACGGAAGCACTCGTCCGCATCTTGGCATTACTTGTCGAGCATCGCTATATCATGACGGGACGACTGGATGCCTTAGCTGAGAGCTGGATGCAAGAAATCCGTCAGCATGGTCGTTTGCCAGCCCGTCTTGAGCAGCTGTTGACGGAACAACAATTACAAAGTACGTATCAGCGTCTTGTCGCGCATACGTTTCCGACGATTCGCGAGACGGACAATGCGAACGCAAAACGATCAGCGACGAAAGAACTGATCCTCCAAGCAAGCCAAATCGTCGAGGAGACGGAACAAATCGTCGAACTGACGGAGCGGTTGCGTCGATTGGATGCCGGACGCTGGACGGAACTGTTCGAGGCTGGAACGGCATTACTGCGTTCGAGTGCAACGCTCGAACAGACAGCGCAGACATTCGTCGACAGTTTACAAGAGCGCTTCTATTCCCGAGAAGCGTTCCGCGAGATGACGGAACTGAAAGCGACGACGATCCAGGATCTCAAACGTGTCGTCGCTTTGCTCCCTGTCGAAAGCAAACAAGTCGAACGCTCAGCACTCGAGGAACTCGACGCGATGATTGGTCTCGAAGATATCAAACAACGGGTCCATCATATGTATCGCTTCTTGAAGTATCAACAGAAGCGATCGGAAGATGGCTACCGTTCAAGCGATCAACCATCGCTACACATGATCTTCATGGGGAACCCGGGAACCGGGAAAACGACGCTTGCCCGTCTGATGGCAAAGATCTATCACGAGCTCGGACTACTCGAACGACCGGAAGTCGTTGAGACGGATCGCTCATCGCTTGTCGGTGCGTTCGTCGGTCAGACGGAAGAACAGGTCATGAGTAAAGTCCGCGAAGCCGTCGGAGGGGTGCTCTTTATCGATGAAGCCTATGCCTTAAAACGTGCCGGACAAAGTGGGAACGATTATGGTCAGGCTGCGATTGATACGCTCGTCGCAGCGATGACGAGTGGAGAATATGCAGGGCGATTTGCGGTCGTGCTTGCTGGTTACCCAGAAGAGATGCGTGATTTCCTGAAGGCGAATCCTGGACTTCGGAGTCGTTTCCCGGAATCAAATCATTATCTGCTCGCTGACTATACGGATCAGGAGCTGCTCGCCATCGGACGGTCGATCGCGACCGCGAACGATTATGTTTTGACGGAACAAGCAGAGCGAGCGTTGCTCGGGCGACTTGAGCGGGAACGTGTCGACGCCAGTTTCGGAAACGGACGCGCCGTCCGCAATATCGTGCTTGATGCCATCTTCAAGAAAGGATCAAGCCTTGGAGAGAGTGCCAGTCACGAAGACTTTGCCTTACTCGAACAAGAAGATTTCGAGATGGTCCAAGAACCGGATGCAACCGTTGAGGAGCGGATCGCTTCGCTCGTCGGATTGTCTGATCTTAAAGATGAACTCAAACAAATTGAAGCCTTATTATCGATGCAAAAACGCCGCCGGGAAGCCGGTTATAAAGTGTTGCCGGTCGAACTGCATGCGGTCTTTAGCGGCAATAGCGGAACCGGAAAGACGACCGTCGCCCAACTTTATGCCGATGTGTTACGACAATGCGGTTATTTGAAACGGGGACACTTGAAAGTCGTCAGCCGGGCGGATCTCGTCTCCGGTTACGTCGGACAAACAGCGCAAAAGACGCGTGACGCGATTCGCGACGCGCTGGGTGGTGTCTTATTCATCGATGAAGCCTACGCGCTAAACGGTGGAGCGAACGACTTCGGGAAGGAAGCGATTGATACGCTCGTGGATGAGATGACGAAGCACCAAGATAATCTCGTCGTCGTCCTTGCTGGTTACGAGCAACAGATGAACGCCTTGCTCGCGAGTAATCCAGGATTGAAATCACGCTTCAAGCGATCATTCCACTTCCCGAATTATTCGCCAGACGAGTTGATTCAAATCATTGAAGGATACGCGGCACGTTTCGGATACGAGCTGACGGAGGACGCACGGTTGACGCTTACTGAGAAGATTGATGTCGTTCCGAACGGAAACGCACGGGCGGCGATCACGATCGTTGAACAGGCGATTGCCAAACAATCGATGCGATTAATTGACAAAGTTAGCTTGTCCGGTTCAGAATGGTCCTATCTTGAAAAAGAGGATTTTTAAGGGGGAAGCTACATGCACACGATTGAAATACCTGTCCGGTACGCCGAGACGGACATGATGGGCATCGTCTATCATTCGAACTATCTCGTCTATTTGGAATTGGCGCGGACAGAATTAATCCAGTCCTTGGGTCTTGATTACAAGGAGATGGAAGATGCGGGATATGTCTCCCCGGTCACGAATGTCAATCTCGATTACAAACGCTCGTTGACGTACGGCGATACAGCGGTCGTCACAGTCTGGATTGATCATTACGATGGACTACGAACGATTTATGGCTATACAGTCAAACATCCGGACGGGAAACTTGCAGTATCGGCGAAGACGACACACGTCGTCGTCAAGAAGGAAAACTTCCGACCGATTCGCTTGCCGAAGGTGTTCCCGAACTGGCACGAAATTTATGAGAAGATGAGTGAGACGGACGCAGCACTCTTAACGGAAGCGTGAAGCGATACAACAAAAGCGGGATCGATTTTTGAATCGGTTCCGCTTTTTTTCATTTTTCAGTCTGAACAGTAAAATTTAGCACTTGGTACTAACGACCGATGACAAAGTCAGGATCATTTGCGAAAATAAAGAAGCTGAAGTAAGGTAGGGACTTACTCCATCTGTCGGAAGTAGACTCGACGGATGGAACGATTAGCGGTAACATAGAGAAGCATAAAAAGAAGAGGGGTCTTACTCATGAAAAAAATCGTAACCGTCAGTACGTTAGCGCTTCTCCTTGCAGGATGTAATCCTGGGGATCAACAAGCGGATGATACAACGAAAACGGAACAGAAATCAGATGAGACAAAACAATCAAACGACGAAACGAAAAAAGAAGACACAGCAAAAGACACGAACAAAGAAGAAACAAACAAAACAGACGAAACAACGAAAGATGATACGTCAGAAGAGACAAAACAAGAAGATCAGTCATCAGAAGACAATTCATCTGATGAGACGGCACAAGAAAATCAAGAATCTTCTGATGAGACGAAGAAAGAAGAAGAACAAAAAGAAGATACACCAGCTTCAGAGGACAAAACAGAGGACAAAAAGGACGAATCGACGGATAAACCGGACAGTTCATCTCAGGATCCAGAACAAGAAAAACCGTCGAAACCAGAAGATGAGACACCGGACGTCGATAAATCAGCAGATGCCAAAGCGGATCTCTCGCTTGGTAATCTCGTCGTCGTCAATAAGAAATACAGCTTGCCGATCGACTACAAACCATCGGATCTCGTCGTACCAAACGTCAGCTTCTCATACTCAGGTGTACTTGAGCAGAGCTACATGCGGGCGCCAGCTGCGAAACAGATGGAGAAGATGTTTGCCGCTGCTAAAAAAGAAGGCGTGACATTGAACGCAGTTAGTGGATTCCGTTCAGGCGAACGTCAAAAAGTATTGTATAATAATTATGTCGCACGTGATGGCAAGGCAGCTGCTGATCAATATTCAGCACGTCCTGGTCACAGTGAGCACCAGACGGGTCTCACTTTCGATATTTCAGCACCAAGTGTTGGTAACGGGTTAACGGCTGCTCTTGGTGATACGAAAGAAGGAAAATGGATCGCGAATAACGCAGCGAAATATGGTTTCATCGTGCGCTACGATCGTGGTTTTCAATCACGGACAGGCTATACGTATGAGCCATGGCACATTCGTTATGTCGGTGTCGATGTCGCGACACAAATTAAAAATAACGGACAGACTCTTGAGGAATATATGAAAGTCGGTCACTAAGAGGTTGGAGGTTGACTATGATTGAAATCATAGGGATTTTAGTTCTTGGCTATCTGCTTGGTTCGATACCGTTCGCACTTCTTGTCGGGAAGTGGGGACACGGGATGGATATTCGCCAACATGGTAGCGGGAATCTCGGAACGACGAATACGTTCCGTGTCTTGGGAAAAAAGGCGGGAATCATCGTCTTGATCGGTGATTTCGGAAAAGGAGCCGTCGCAAGCCTCGTTCCAATCTTGATGGGAGCAGATATACATCCGTTGTTTGCTGGACTAGCAGCTGTCATCGGTCACATCTATCCGATCTTCGCGAAGTTCAAAGGTGGAAAAGCAGTTGCAACGTCAGGTGGAATGTTGCTCGTGACGAGCCCTGTTCTGTTCATCTTCCTGCTCGTGTCCTTTTTGACGACACTTCGTCTGAGCCGGATGGTGTCGCTCAGTTCAATCGTGGCGGCAAGTATCGGAATCGTTGTCTCCATCACGATTGGTGTCTTGACGAACGACTGGATCGTTCCGACGTTCTTTACGGTTCTAGCCTTGTTCGTCATCTTCAAGCACCGCGAGAATATCCAACGGATTCGCCAAGGAACAGAGTCTAAGATTCCACTCTTTGCAAAGAAACCGTCTGAATGAGTCATTAAGGCGCATCTCCATCTCGTTCATTGAGATGCGGATGCGTCTTTGGTTTGCGGAAAAAGTCGGATAACGGACGAATTCAACGACATTTCATAGGAACTACACGTTTATTTACATCGGATTTACAAGACCTTTACAGACGTTCGATACACTAGAACTAGAACTTGTCTGTGAAGGGGGAAGCGCACGTGTCGTTATTAGGAGAAGAGCGGAAATCACGCATCATGGAATGGCTGGAAGAGGAAGGGAAAGTCATGACGAAGGATTTGATCGAACGTCTCGATGTCTCGGGAGAAACGGTACGACGCTACTTAGAGGAACTCGAACGGGAACGGCAGTTGAAGCGCGTCTATGGCGGTGCCATCTATCAAGGAGGAAAACGAGAAACACCGATCTCGCGTCGGACGGATCAGTTGTCTCGCCGTTTAGCGCGTTATGCGAAAGGATGGCTCAGCGATTATTCCTGTATCTTTCTTGGTCGAGGCGAGCCGGTCGAGCATCTGTTGCCGTATTTAACGGGGAACGCGACGATCGTCACGAACTCACTCGTGGTCGCCAGTCACTTGGAGCAGTGCCGCAAGACGGGACCGTTCAAAGGTGAAATCCGACTACTCGGTGGAACGGTTGATGCTTATGGGCAGACAATCGGAGTCGAAGTCTTGCAGGCGCTCGATGCCTACGCTTTTGACGCCTGTTTTCTATCGTTTGACGGTGCCGAAATCGAGCGTGGCTTCGTCAGCGACGATATTGAATCCTCACTGATTCAAAAAGCCGTCATCAGCTGTACGAAGGACGTCTATGCTTTCTTGGCGAATGATGAGTTCCAAGGAAATCGTAAATATAAGGTGGCAGAGTTCCGGCGTGCGAAGATTGTCCTCAGTCCAGCCTCTTATCCACCTTCTTGGGAGATGAAACTGTTCAACGAACGCGTGAACTGGATGGTCGTCTCGTGATACACTGATGCGGGAGGGATGCATCATGTTAGAAATCATCGCATCGACCGTAGAAGAAGCGGTCGCAGCAGAACAAGCCGGAGCGGACCGAATCGAGCTCGTCTCCGCATTATCCGAAGGTGGGTTGACGCCGAGCTATGGACTGATTCGTCAAGTCGTCTCGACGGTCGAGATTCCAGTTCACGTCCTCGTACGACCACATAGTAAGTCGTTCGTCTATTCGAAATCAGACGAGGAGACAATCATCACGGATATCGACTTGATTCGAGAACTCGGTGCTGCCGGGATCGTCGTCGGCTCATTGACCGCAGACGGTCGCGTCGACGAAGGCTTCCTAGGTCGTATCATCAAACATAAAGGGGAACTGTCACTGACGTTCCACCGGGCAATCGACAGTAGTCGTGATATTCTCGAAGCGGCAGAAGTGCTCGCTGATTTTCCGGAAGTCGACCGAATCTTGACGTCAGGTGGTCAAGCGACGGCGTTAGAAGGCAAAGAGACAATCGCGCGTTTGATCGAGGACCATCCGGACTTGATCGTCTTACCAGGATCCGGAATCACGCTTGAGAATGCGGAAACGCTTCTTGAAGCGACGAAGGCATCAGAACTACATGTGGGATCCGCTGTCTTACAAGACGGTATCATTCAAAAAGAACGTGTTGAAGCATTGACGCGACTTCTGGGCTAATCCTATACCGCACGAATCCATTTTTCAAATCTGTTGAGAGGAGAGAAATGGATTTTTTTGTATGCGTTCGTGACGGATTTTCGACGATTCCGTGACGCGTTTGAAAAGCAAAGCGCGATAACTAGGTTTTTCAACGGGACTACGCTAGAATCAAAGATGGAAATAGTGGAAATGAAGGAGTACGACATGAATCCTAAACAACTAAAACAAGACGCCCTTGGTACACTAAAAGGACGTTGGCTGGTCGGGCTAAGCATCTCGATCATCTACTTCCTGATCTTTGCGCTTGCAGCAAGCCGGATGTCCTTTGACCAAGATGACATCGACAGCATGGTCCGTTTCATCGGACTGAACATGGTCGTAACGATTGTCCTTGCTCCGGTGACGGTCGGACGAACGATTGCTTACTTACGCTTCACACGCGGGGAGTCTGCCGGCATCGGAACGTTATTCGAAGGATTTTCTTCGTTTCGACGTGCTTTCCGGACGATTGCCGCTTACGCGATTGTGACGGTATTGGTGTATGTCGGATCATTTTTGATTTTACCGGCATTGTACTTTTATCTAGCGTATCGCCTCGTTCCGTACATTTTGGTCGACCGACCGGAATTGTCGTTTTGGCAAGTGCTCGGTGAGAGTCGTCGGATGATGAAAGGGCATAAGCGTGAACTGATCATGCTTTACTTGAGTTTCATCGGCTGGGGTATCCTCGCACTACTTAGTACTGTCGGTGTCATCTTCTTGACACCATACTTCGATACGACGATGGCACACTTCTATGAACGCTTGAAACCAACACGTCAATCCTCCGTCGAGGGATGAACGAAAAAAGCCTGTACATTACGTCAGTAGACGTAGCGTACAGGCTTTTGCTTATTCCACCGAAGCGCGTGAACGTTCGGCGAGCAACAGATAAAGCGCTTGTGTGCCGGAATCGGCGTGACCGAGCTCAGCAAGTTGTTCATATAAATCCTTCGTCAGTGCGAGACCAGGTGTTGTGATGCCCATCTCAGCTCCACGTTCGAGCGCAAGGCGCATATCCTTGATGAAGTGCTTGACGAAGAAACCAGGTGAGTAGTTTTCAGCGATGACGCGCGGAATCAAGTTCTCAAGACTCCAGCTACCGGCGGAACCAGACTTGATCGTCTCGATAAATTGCGTCGGGTCAATCCCGGACCGCGTGACGAACAACAGCATCTCTGCAGTTCCGATCATCGAGCCGGCGATTGCAATTTGGTTCGCGAGTTTCGCTGATTGTCCTTTACCTGGACCACCGAAGAGTGAAATCGATTTTCCCATCGCTTCGAATAATGGCTTCGCTTGTGCGAAAGCCGCCTCTTCACCACCGACGAGAATGGCGAGTGTTCCGTTCTTCGCACCGAGGTCACCACCTGTGACAGGTGCGTCAAGTGCCTGAAGACCGCGAGCTGCAGCATCTTTTGCAATCCGTTCAGCAAGAGCTGGGCTGGATGTCGTCATATCAATCACGATTGTCCCAGGTGCAGCGTGATCGAGAATCCCATTCTCTAAGTAGATCTGTTCGACATCTTGCGGATAACCAACGATCGAGATGACGACGTCAACATCCGTGACGACTTCTTGGATTGTATCGACGATTTCGACACCATCCGCTTCAAGGACGAGTCCTTTCTCTTTCGTACGATTATACCCTTTGACTGTAAAACCTGCCTTACGCAGATTGCGGACCATGCCTTGTCCCATGACACCTAATCCGATGAAACCGACTGTCTTCATACGTGATTCCCCCTTGCACGTTCCGTGCCGATGAATTGTTGCGTTACGAGCTTATTATACAATGGATTGTCGTCGACAAGACTTTCATGTGTTCCAATCCCAGAAATTCGACCCTTTTCAAGGACGATGATTTGATCGGCATGACGGACGGTCGCAAGACGGTGAGCGATGACGAACGTCGTCCGTCCGACCATCAACCGCTCAAGTGCTTCCTGAACGACACGTTCCGACTCGGAGTCGAGACTGGATGTTGCTTCGTCAAGCAGTAGAATTTCTGGATCCCGGAGGAGTGCACGTGCGATCGCGATCCGTTGGCGTTGACCACCGGACAACTTAACGCCTCGTTCACCAATCTCCGTTTCATATCCTTCGGAAAACTCTTCGATGAACGTATCGGCATTCGCCATTCGCGCAGCATCACGAATTTTGTCTTCACTGACGTCTTCCGCAAGACCGTAGACGAGATTGTCACGGATCGTTCCTGACAAAACAGGGGAGTCTTGCGCGACGTAACCGATTGCTTGGCGCCAAGACGCTAACGTTAAATCAGAGATGGATTGATCTCCGAGTCGGATCTGCCCGGACGTCGGTTGATAGAATCGCTCAAGTATCGCGAATAGTGTCGTCTTCCCGGATCCACTCGGACCAACGATTGCTGTCGTCTTGCCGCGCGGTAACGTAAAGCTGACATCCTGCAAGATTGGCGTCTCATTGTATCCGAACGATAGGTGATCGACCGTGACGTCCGTAAACGGACGAGGTGCGTCAACTTGACCAGGTGCTTCCGGTGTCTCATCGAGAAGCTCGATGATTCGCTCTGTCGCTCCGCGTGCCTTTTGTAACTTCGTGATGAACTCGGTCATCGTCACGAGTGGCGTCATGATTTGGAACAAATAGAGCGAGAAGGCGACGAGTTCACCTGCTGTGATCTGGTTCGTCGCGACCCGGTAAGCACCGAAGCCGATGATCAAAATCAACATCGTCGTTAAGGTGACGTTAAAGATCGGCAACAAGAAGGCTTGGATGCGTCCTTCTTTCACACCATAGCCATAAAGATTCTCAATTCGAGTTTTCCCACGGTTAAGCTCATAGGGTTCTGTTGCTTGCGATTTGACGAGGCGGACTTCGCCGAGCATCTCGGCGAAAAAACCAGATAATCCCGCGAGTTCCTTTTGAGTCTCACGAGATATCTTATGCAGTTTCCGGACGAGCGGAATGATGATTAGTAACGTCACGGGTACAGCGATGACCATGACGAGTGTCATCTGCCAGTCGAGGAAGAACAGGATCGTGATTGCCCCGATGATCGAGACGAGTGATGTCAGCAGGCGGACGAGTTGCTCCGACAGCAATTGCTGGAGTGTCGTTGCGTCACTATTGAGCCGAGAGACGAGCTCACCGGATTTCGTCTCATCATAAAATGGAATCGATAAGGTCAACAGGTGTTTCCATAGAAGTGTCCGTAAATTAGCGACGATTCGTTGACCGACGATCTGTAACCAATAGATGGATAGGGCATTCGCGACGACTTGGACGACGAAGACGATCACGAACAAACTGATCAGCTGTGGCGTCAGTCGGTCGACTGTAAATCCATCAATTAATGTCTTTAGGAACCAAGGAATCGCGAGCGCCGCCAGCGCTTGGATGACGGAGACAGAAACGGCAGCGGATAATAATCCGACCGGGGGTTTCGTTTTTTTCAATAACAGGTAAAAAGATTGGAACGTCGCAGCGTTCATTTCAACACATCCTCTCTTTTCCATTGTCCGAAAGAACGAAGAAACGGTCAAATGGGAAACGCGACTTGACAAGAAATCTTTTGGTTTGTGACACTGATAGTGGAACCAACAAGGGAGGATGCAGATGTCTATTTTCGTAGATGCGGACGGATGTCCCGTTGTCGATCTCGTCATTCGACACCGACAGGGACGTGACGTCTTTTTAGTTTGTGATACAGCACACCAGATGATGCGGGAGGGGGCGACGACGATCACGGTCGGACAAGGACCAGATGCCGTCGATTACGCGATCGTCAATCGGATGAAACGTGGCGATCTCGTCGTGACCCAAGACTACGGTCTAGCAGCACTTGTCTTAGCACGAGGAGGACTCGCGATCGACCAAAATGGTCGTCAGTTCACGAACGAGAATATTGATCTATTGCTTCATACACGCCATGTCGGACAACAAATCCGGCGAGCGGGTGGACGGACGAAAGGACCGAAAAAACGGACGCGCGATGCGGACCGGGCATTTGAAGAGGCATTTCGTGCATTAGTGCAAACCAGCATATAAGGAAGACAATACTCGAACTGTCGATCAAATAGGGACCATGCTATAATTTGTAACAGGAATGCATTCAGAAAGGAGGATACACGTTGAAACGAATCTTACGCGACCACTCGAAGGACCGTCCTTACCGATTGCGCCAAGGAACGGTTCCGGCATCAGATGAGGCACGACTCACATCACTCGATCAACGTGAAATCAATCGATTACAACAGAATTTACGAGAAGTCGAACTGAAATTGAAGCAACGCAATGAAATCATGGAAGCGTTAGCGACGCAAAATGTCGAAGCGGCCTGTGAGACCGTCCTGACGATCTTGTTGCAACTGCTCGATGTAAAAGAAGGTGCTATCCTCTTGTACCGTCGCGAACAGTTGAATCATTTCGTCGCGCAAGGCATCGACGAGATGGAGTTGATTGAAAAAGATCTCGATCAATATTCAGTCTTACGTCGGGCGTTCGTCATGCGTAAATCGGTTCAATTACCGATTGGCGATCAGTTCGAATCGGCGATCCCCGTCCAAACTCCAAGTAATGGACAAGTCGTCGGGTTACTTTATATTCGTCATGCTTTTCCTCAGTTCAATCTAGAGCAAGTCGGGGACTTACTTGATCTATCACGAAAACTCGGAATGACGCTTGAGCGCCATCTCCTGTTTCATCAGATGGAGCATGAAAAAATCAAGACGTATCAGCTACTCGACTCGATTCGGGAAGCTGTCCTATACATCGAGAGTAGTGGGGAACAAATCTATGCGAACCAAGCCTTGTTGAACATGTTTCCACCGAAGCTCGTCAATCAGGCGCAAGGATTCCGCCACGCCTACGAACGGGCGACGTCGCTGTTTGAACATGTCGATCAGCCAGACGCACTCCATGACTACATCGGTCAACTGATGAATGGAGATATTCCGGGAGAAACGATCGAACTATCAGCGTTTCGAGGGAACTTGCTACTCAGTGCTTACGCCGAGCGGATTGCGATCGCAAACGTCGAGTGGGGTATGATGCTCGTCTTACGTGACGTGACGAAAGATAAGGAACTTGATCTCAAGCAGGCAGAATTCGTCTCGATCGTGTCGCACGAGTTGCGGACACCGCTCTCTTCCATCATGGGCTTCACGGAATTATTGATGAAACGAGAAGTCGATCCGAAGCGGCAAAAGCGGTATTTGCAGACGATTCATTCCGAAACCGTTCGATTGGCGGAATTGATCAATGATATCCTGGAAATTCAAAAAGGGGAAGATTCGACGCACGGCACGCAAAAAGAACCGCTTGATGTGAAACAACTGATGTTCGAGATGAAACCGATGTTTGATCTTGCGAGTCGCGCGCATCGCATCAGCGTCCAGTTCGATCCAGGCTCCTATACGATTTCAGCAAGCAGCGAAAAGATGAAACAACTGTTCACGAACTTGATCATGAACGCGATTAAATATTCGCCTGAAGGTGGGGCAATCCGGATCAAAGGGTCAAACCAGTCGGATCAATTACGGATTGAGATATCGGACGAAGGGCTGGGGATTCCAGAAAAAGCGCTCCCTTACATCTTTGATAAGTTTTACCGCGCAGATAACTCAGATACACGCAAAATCGGTGGAACGGGCTTAGGGCTCGCGATTTGCCGGATGATCGTGCTCGATCATGGAGGAGCGATTTCCGTCCAATCGACGGAAGGAGAGGGCAGTACTTTCATCATTCAACTCCCGCTCGACGCATGACCGACAATCGACTGAGAAAGGAGGAAGACACGGTGAATAATAACTCACACATTCGTTATGAAGCATTGCATCCGCTCGTCGAAGAAATTCTTGAAAAGCTGAGTGAACGAATCGGCGTCAATACGTTATTTTTTGCATTGAACGACTCCTATAGCAATTTTGTCGTGAAGGCAATCAATCAAGAACGACAATTGATTGAAGAAGGCTCGACCCATGTCTTCCAACATGTCCTCTGTAAGTTGGTCGTCGATGAGACGGACGGGAAGGTCTCGATCAATGAATTGCTCAATGATCCATTGACTGTCAATCATCCGGTCACGAAAGCTCTTGGAAACGGTAGCTTTTTAGGAGTGGCGATCAAAAACGCGGAGAACGAGAAAATCGGAACGTTATGTGCCTTCGATGATCAACCATTCGACTTCAAGGAACAGGACATCGCGCTCGTCGAACGATATGCAGATATCATCAGTAAATCAATCAACGTCGAAACGTACGTCATTAAGGATGCCCTGACCGACGTCTATAATGAACGCTATATGAATCGACTGATTTCAAGCGTGACGATTCATCCGGCCTTCCTGATGGTACTAAACCTCGATCGTTTCCATGCGATCAATGCGACGCATGGGTACCGATCCGGGAACGAAGTATTGCGCGAAATTGCGAATCGGCTGAAATATGTCCCATTACCGAATCATGTCGTCGGACGAATGGATGGTAATGAATTTGTCGTCTTAGCGGCACTTGAGCAGGAACAGGAATTCGAACAGCATGCAGAAGAGTATGCTCGCATCGTCACGGAAGCGATTGAACAACCAATCGTTGGTGTTGCGGACGAACCGATTCACGTGACGGCATCGTCTGGGGTCAGTCTCCTGACCGGTGATATGGCGAGTCGTCAGACGCAGATCTACGCGGCGGAAGCCTTGATGCAACAAGTGAAACACGACGGGAAACGTCGAACCTCGTTCGTCAATCCGAACCGACATGCGGAGCAGCACCCGTTTGCATCGGTCCTTGAATCAGAGCTGTCGCATGCACTGGAACGAGGGCAGTTCGAACTTTATTACCAATGGATCGTCGATGCGAAACAAGAACATTATGTCGCGGTAGAAGCACTTTTACGCTGGAACCACCCAGTGCTTGGCTTCGTCAGTCCGACGGATTTCATTCCGATTGCTGAGAAGATGGAGATTTTTCCGGACATTGGTCGATTTACGATCTGTCAGGCCATCTTGGACCAAAGACGGCTAGAAGAAACGTTTGGTCGTAAGATTTCCGTCGCTGTCAATCTATCGGCAAATCAGTTCGAGTCGGATCAACTCTTTTCCGAGTTAATTCGATTAACAGAAGAGTCTTACTTCCCGAATGAGCGTCTCATTCTAGAAATTCGTGAGGAAGTACTGCAAACACGTCGTCGTTTTGCGATCAAACGCTTGGAACAGTTACGCCAAGCAGGCTATCGTCTGACCGTCGATCATTTCGGTAGTCATTATGCGTCACTCAATTCGTTGTTACGCCTGCCTGTTCAAGCGGTCAAACTCGATCCAATCTTTACCCGTCGACTCGTTCAAAATCAGCTGGAACGCTCGATGATTCGCTCTGTCCATTCCTTAACGTCGACGTTGAACATCGCGCTCGTGATTCAGGAAGTCGAAACACCGTCACAGCTGCAGCATATTCAAACGTTAGATGAGTTGTTGTATGTGCAAGGATACGAGGTCCATCATCCTCAACCCATCGATCAACTACTCGTCGAGGACATCATACGAGGGCGTGCTGAGGTTTAACCGTTCTTCAGTCGGGAATACCTTAAAAGGTAGAACAAGTACATTTTAAGGGGGATGCCAAATGGCTGATCAACACGATAAAGAAACGGATCCAATTACTTCAGGTAACCGAATGACGAAGGATGAGATTGCGGGGCGTGATCTGCAGGACCATGCGAAGGTTCCGGAAAAATCGAAGGATGAAAAAGAATCGAAGCATCCAGATCAAGAAGCAGACACATCAAGTGAAGAAGCTTCAAGTGAAGAGGCTCCCGATTTGTCCCATGCTTCAGATGAAGATGGCGATGTCCAGCCTTCTGATGAAGACCAGCAAGATAAAGAATGACTAAAAATAAGGGCAATCGACGTTCGGCAGTAATGCCACGCGTCGATTGCCCTTATTGCTGTATTGTTCTTGAATGATTACTCGCCCCCGCCCCCGCCGTCACCACCACCATCAAATCCTCCGTCGATCCCGCCGTCCGTCGCATGGGACGTGTCGGTCAAATCAACAGGGAAGAGTAAGAACGGAATCGCGTCGGCGCCGTCCGGTGGGAGAATCGAAGATGGGAAGAGTTGTTGCAGGATCGTTTGTTGACTTAAATACAATCGGATTGCTGTCAAATAGACTAAGTCCTTCCGGTATTTAAAATGTAAATCGGAGCGTAACGCCTCTGCCATCCGTTCGAGTGACGAAGCGTGAACGTTTGGATCACCGAGTAACGCAAGCATGCCGTGGAACGAGAGCGGAACATGGTGTTTACGATGTATCTTACGGGATGACTCCACTTGTGCGATATAGCGATCCCAATCGTCTTCAGGCAATAAAGCGAATATCAAGGCGACGACATACGTCTGTTGAGCGCGTCCGAATCGTCGTTTGAGTCGTTGATAGACCCTCTCGATACGCGAGGCGAGTTCGTCTAACTCACCGCGTGTCGTAGCGTGAAAGTAGACGAAAGAAATCAATAGCGGTGACACGATGAACCGATGTTGTTTTTTGAGGCGTGTGTATAATTGTACCGTTCGGTCAAGTACCGCGTCCTGTGGAGTAAGACGGCTGATGAATAGGGCAGTAGAGTAGGCATTCAAGGGATGCGACAAGCGATGCGATTTAAAATAGCCATGAATCGACATCATCTCAGCAATCCGACTCGGTGTGTGGGCGTCAAAGGCATGAATCTTCGAAGCAAGTAATAATGCCTGGGTGGTTTGTGTATGCAAGCGTATTTTCAAGTCATCTGCTGTCTCAATCAACACACTTGCGGAAACCTGCTCCGTTCCGATCGTTCGGTCGAATGCCAGTTCGATCAGAATACCATCCTGAAAGGTTCTGAATTCTGGTCCGATGTGATCAAGCTGTCGCAAGAAAGTCGTCGCGATCTCCATGACTGTTCCTCCTCTGCCTTTTCTTCTAGTGTATCACGCAGTGAAAGCGTTATCTTATTTTTTCAGTTGGGTGTCAATCAATTGTTCTGCTGCGCGCCGGTACAAGTTACTCATATGAGCCATCGCTAAGATCTGTTCCAGTGGGTCGGTCGTCGAGGCGGTTAGAGCGTCTTGTTCCGTTACGAAGCGGGCTGTATTTCGTTCCGTCAGTTCGAGGTAATTGCGATAAAAACCTTCAAGATCGAGTTGATCCTGTTCGATTCCTTCGTTCAAGGGCGCGAGAATCGTCTTGATATCATTGATCGAAAACGAACTTTTCAATTGATAAATCAAGCTGATCAGAATCAAATGCTCCTTCGTATACTTTTTATTCGTGACCGGAAAGAATAATTTCTTTTTGGCATAATTGTTGATCATCGTCTTCGTCAAAATCGTCTCGTCTGCACTTCGCGTCGTTTCCTCGAATGTCCGCTCGAACAGTTGAATGACTTGATCCATATAGAGATCGATATTCGGGATATCTTCGAGCCGTAATTGACGATCGTGTCTCGTGTCATCAGAATGTGTCATAAAAAAACCTCCAAAATCGTTAAAATAGGACTTTCTACTTCTCCATCATATGATAGAATACGTATATAACGCCATGTAGTATTCGAAACTACATATCAGGGGAGGAACGAAAGTGAAAGCTTATATGAGAGAACCGATTAATGGATTAACGCATCTTGGAGGGGCTGTCTTTGCTTTTGTCGGGTTACTGGCACTTGTCATCAAGGCATCGTTAGAACGGGGGGCATCACTTGCGATCGTTGCAGCGATTATTTTTGGTGTCAGTATGATGGCGCTCTATGCCGTCTCAGCGACCTATCATATGGTGCTTGCGAGCGACCGAGCAATCGCAATCTGGCGTCGGTTGGATCATTCGATGATTTATCTGTTGATTGCCGGGTCTTACGCACCGTTTTGTCTCGTCAGTTTGAACGGTCCGACTGGTTGGGTCTTGTTCAGCATCGTCATGTTGATTGCTGTTTCCGGAATCACCTTTAAATTGGTTTGGTTCAACAGTCCACGCTGGTTATCGACGACGCTCTACATCGGAATGGGCTGGATCATGGTATTTGCGATCACGCCACTCGCACAAGTCTTATCACCGTTCGGCATCGGATTATTGTTCCTTGGTGGTATCTTCTACACGATTGGTGGCATCATTTATGGGCTGAAGCCACGGATCTTATCGTTCAAACATCTTGGATTCCATGAAATCTTCCATATCTTCGTACTACTGGGTAGCCTAGCGCACTTCCTATGTGTCTACTTCTTCGTCTTATGAGGATGTCCTCCTTCAGTCAATGGCTGAAGGAGTTTTTTTGTGTCTGATGGAAAATACAGGAGAAGTCGAGTGTCCTCACGAATGAAAGAACGAATAGATCACGCATAGGAGGAAAAGCATGAAACACACACGATGGCAATTAGAGACACTCTACACGATTGATGATGTCAAAGCAGGAATTGCTACGATACAAGCCGCGTTGACGAAACATCCGGCTAATGTGGCAGAACAGGTCGAGCGTTATCAGCAAGTCGCGCGCGACGTCGAGGAATGGAGCGACTTCATTTATTGTCTGTACGCTGAAGATGTCACGCGCTCAGAAGTCCATCCATTGCTCGAAGAGATTGAAATCGTACAAGCGATGGTGCGCAGTGAGGCAGCAGCACTCGATACGAAGATCGCCGCACTGTCACAAGAAGAGTGGGAGGAGCTCGTCACGGGTTCACCATACGCCTTTTTCTTGAATGAACGCCGTGACATCCAGTCGCGTCGTGCACCACTGGTTCAGGAACACTTATTGCAGGATCTCGGTGTGGACGGGTTCCAAGGCTGGGGACAGCTTTACAAACAGCGTTTCATGGCATTACGCGTTGACTTGGACGGAAAGCAGGTCACGATCGGTCAAGGACTACACGAAGCGATGTTCGCACCTGACCGTTCGGCTCGTTTAGCGGCAGCGACAGCGGTTGACACCGCGTGTGCACAAGAAGCTGACCTGTTTGCGACGATTCTGAACCGGATTGCCGGCTTCAGATTGCAATCCTACAAGATGCGGAACTGGGAGCAACCATTGACTGAGTTGCTAGAGCAGAACCGAATCTCGGAAGCGAGCCTAACAGCGATGATGGAAGCACTCGATCAACACCGCGATCTCTTTCACGCCTATTATGCTCGCAAGATTGCCCAGGCGGAGCGGGTGACGGGAGAATGGCATGATTTTGAGACGAACACCTATCGCTCCGCGCGTCACGTTCCGTTTGAGATGGCAGAGACCATCGTCACGACACAATTCAAACGATTGAATCCGCAGCTCGGCGCTTTCGCGGAAAACATGTTTAGTGAGGGATGGGTCGATGCAGAGAATCGTCCTGGAAAAGCAGAGGGGGGATTCTGCGCTGCCTTTCCGATTGCCAAGGAGAGCCGGATCTTCATGACGTACCGTGACAGTTATCCGGACGTCGCGACGCTCGCTCATGAATTCGGTCACGCCTATCATAATTATTTATTACAAGACGAACCGTATTTAAATCAAGTCAAAGGAACGAGCATCGCGGAGACGGCTTCGACGTTCATGGAGAATCTCGTGCTCGATGCTGCCATCAAAGAGACGACGGAACGGGAGGAAGTGCTCGCTCTCCTAGAGGTCAAGATCCGAGAAGGGCTGAAATATGCCAGCATCGTTCCCGGCATGTTCCGGTTCGAGCAACGTTTTTATGCGGAACGTCAGCAAGGGACGGTCAGTGCCGAAAGGTTAAGTGAACTCCTGCAAGAGGAAGAACGGTTAGCCTATGGTCCGGTATTGCCTGAACCGGCACGATATAAATGGATGTACATCAGTCACTTGTTCAATCCAAATCTTGCGTTCTACAACATTCCCTACACGATCGGTTATCTGCTCAGCAATAGTCTGTATCAGACGGTTCAAGCGGATCCGAGTCAATTTTCGGCAGTCTTTGAAGCGGTCATGCATGATTCCGGTCAAGCGACGATCGATGAGATCGTTAACCGTCATCTCGATGCTGATCCGACATCTGTCGCGTTTTGGATGGAAGCTCAACAACCGCTCGTCCAGGCAATTGAGCAGTACCTGACGTTAACGGAATCCTCTCTCTCCGTCGATTGAAGACGAATCGAAACGGGAACAGAAATGTAGGGAGGGATGCGGATGTATGAACAGGAGAAACAATTAGTCGCTGAAGCAGCACTGGCTTATGTGAAAGATGGGATGATAGTGGGTCTTGGGACGGGTTCAACGACGGAACGGTTCATCGAGGCGCTTGGTCCACTTGTGCAGGCGGGTCTACAGATTCAGGGTGTGGCGACGTCACTTGCGACGGTCCGACTCGCGGAACAGTTACACATTCCGTTGATCGATTTGGAAGAGGGAATGGAAATCGATGTGACGATCGATGGGATTGATCAGATTGACGGACGCTTTCAAACGATCAAAGGTGGCGGTGGCGCACTATTTCGCGAGAAAATCGTCGCACTGATGAGTCGGGAATTGCTCTATCTGACCGATTCCTCGAAGTTCGTCCATCATTTAAGCGGATCGTTACCGGTTGAACTGGATCCGTTTGCCTTACCGTATGTGCGGCAACGGTTGCGTGATAAGCATGTCTCCGCAACGTTGCGGCTGAAAGACGATCGTCCCTTCGTTACAGATGGAGGTCACGTGATTCTTGACGTTGAATTATCAGCCATCTCGGACGTCCGAGTATTCGCAAAAGAAGTGAAGAGTTGGTCGGGTGTACTCGAGACCGGTTACTTCGAGCGACAGCCCGATCATGTCCTGACGGTCGAAGAGGGAAAGGTCAAACGTATCGCGCATCCACGACTGCGTGACGGTGGTGGATTGGTTTAAGAAAGAAAGAAGGAAACCGTATGGGCTTGAAAAAACGGTATTTATTCGGAGCAGGTGTCATTGCCGGTGCGAGTCTACTGTTGTTCAGGAAGCGGGAACAGGGCACACAGACCGATGCGCTACGTGATTATTTAGCGCATCTCGATCAGGACCCGAGTCCAGATGCTGCGAAGGACCCAGATGAGGTCGGATTGACGAAACTGGATTCGATCTATCGAGCCGAGTGGCAAGCGAATGGTTTCCCACGTTCGCGGACGGAGCTAGAGGAGCTTGAAAAATAGTAGAAATCAGCTACGAATTGCTTAAACGGCTTGAGTCTGAGTAGTAAATGGACTTCAGCCGTTTAGTTTTATTCTATGAAATATCGCTTACTGTCAAATATGCAATTGAAGTATTGGGCAGAATTGAACTGATTCGAAGTGACCAGTAGGAGGCACATGTATGTATTGGTGGTTAAGAAAAATGAGGCGTTTGTGGTTGAAGTTTGGTTGGATTGCGATTATCGCTTGTTTCGCTGTTATCGTCAGTTCATTTGTTTTAGTCATGAATGGCAATCCGATCAAAGAAAAAGAAATCGGAAAACGATTGGAAGTAGATTTAGAGAGAGAGTATAAAACGAAATTCGACCTAGAATATACCCGATACGATGCGACTAGAAGCGAATATGGGGCAATTTTTCATACGAATGAACCGGATAAGAAGGATGATGTCTCGTTCTATGCAACGTATCATAATGATTATGAATTGTACGATACATATCGGGAAGAAATTTGGTCACGCGATATTCGTAAAGCAGTCACGAACGAAGCAAAAGAGGTTTACGGAAACAATTTTATTAGGGTCGAGGTGAACTCTCCACCGGAATTATTCATAGATGACGTAAAACAAAATAATGTATTGCGGTATACAGAATTGAGCGAAGAATCGATGCGACATGTGCAGATCATGGTGAACGTACATAAGGAAGCGAGACACACGGTGAAAAAAGACTTGGCAAAATTAGTGACGAAAATGAAAGACGGATTGATGAAGGCTGGAAAGGTGATCGTGATGGGAGCAGATGACGAGAAGGCTACAGCATTTCATTCATGGGTATGGATCGATGTAACGAATCTTCCGAAGGACTTTAAGATGTCTGAGTTCAATAAATTATTGGAATGGGATAAGATTTTTACAACTATTAAATAAGAGTATAGAAATTGGATATAAAAAAGCTCCTATGAAAGAAAGTAATTTTCTTCTTTCGTAGGAGCTTTTTAAATGAATTACGGGCTATTCTTAATATGTAAGCGATCCTGCGATGATCAAACCGATCGAAATCGATAAGAAAAGAAGTAATAAGCCGACTGCTTCGTTATTCGCATCAATCTCTTTCGTCATGCTTAAGCGTGGGATTAGTAAATCCGCGAGATAGAACAAGACAATTTGTAAGACGATTGCGAGTGCACCCCATAACACCATATCGAGAATGCTGACGGAGTTCGAGATACTCGAATAGAGGACGATGGCGAGACCGAGAATACGTCCACCGAAGGCGTAGACGGCAGCTTTCTTCCCGTTACGGATGAGTTCGAGCTCTTTTGATTTCGTCGTCACTTCGAACAGGACGACACCAATGGCAAGGAGTACGGTCGCGACACCGATATACGAGAGCGTTGAAAGGAATAAATCACTGAATGTCATGCTGGTACCTCCATCATGATTTTTTATTTTTTTTGCGTTGTTCGTATGCAACATACAATTCAAGCAATGCTCCGACGAGAATACCTGCTGATACATACAAATAGAAGTTGTCACCAATGAATCCGAACAAGAGACCTAAAATGAGGCCGATCAGGATATAGGGACCTTTTGCTAACTTCATGCCAATCACCTACCTCTTCTTTAAAGGTAGCGGATTTCAGAGGTGACGTCCATCGTTATTCTTGAAAGCTGACGGCAGATTCTGCATTAGGAGAAAACAGGACGACTTGGTTCCGACCTTGTTGCTTCGCCTGATAGAGGGCAGCATCCGCATCCGGAAGGAGCTGGTCGATTTGAGATGTCGTTTCATCAAAAGCCGCTAAACCAAACGATGCCGTAAGTGGCAAATCGATCGAAGCCAATCGAAACGGGCTGGAAGCGATCCGTTCACGCAATTGTTCTGCTAAAGGAATCACTTCAGCGAGTGGCACGCCCTCAAACAGGACAGAGAACTCCTCGCCGCCGTTACGGGATAAATACCCGCTTTCTGCCACTCCGTCGCGCAGTCGATTGGCAAACTGTCGTAGCACTTCGTCGCCCGCTTCATGACCATACGTATCGTTGACGTGTTTAAAATGATCGATATCGATCGTCAATAATACGATGGACTGTTTGTTCAGGATCAATCGCTGTTTGACATCCGTGAAGTATTCATTGAAGGCGCGTGAATTATTTAATCCCGTCAAAAAGTCAAGTTGCGCTTTCTGACGAAGCATCCGTAGTGATTGTTTGGTCAACCGAATATCGCGGATGATCAGCAGGGCGAGCCAACTACTGACGAATGATGCAGGAATGACGACTGTCATCACTTCAAGTAGAAGAATCTGTTTCGGTAAGACGATCCATAAGACAAGAGCGTGTAAAGCCGTCGCGTAGATCGTCACGAGTGTGAATGTTCGTTTTGCATAGGGTGGCATCTCGCGAACGATCAGACTCGTTCCGAGAGCAACGGCGACGATAAAACCGAATGCGGTGAAGGCTGCTAAATTCGTTCCCAAACTGAAGCGATAGATGATGATTGCGATCGTCACGATCGTTGTCGGGATGGCACCACCAAAGTAGGCAGCGACGACGACCGGAATATGGCGCAAATCGACCATGACGCCAGGCGCTGCTTCGATCGTCATCTGCATGAGTAGTAATGAGATGACACTTAAGGCAAGACCATACAACACGCGGGTCAGCCGTGGGGAGTCACGGGTGATCGGGAGCGGTGATAATTTTCCGAGCAGATAGAAACCAGCCATTAATAGCGTCACGTTATGCAAGACGTCAAAAAGGATGCTTTTCATGAACTGTCCATCCTTTCAAATAAAAGTACGTTACTTAAAAGACATACGCCATAAAAGGACTAACTCCTGTTACTTGAAAAAATAATCTATCTGATGCAATTGTGTCTATAATGTGAACTTATGATTTCTATAAGCTGTACTTATGGTTTTACGAAATGTAATTGACCTCCTCGACACTGCGTTGTTAAATGATGAAGAAGCGATATGAAAGCGCTTACTAAATTTGAAGGAGATCTACTTATGGAACTCGTCATCATTCTTCTTGCCTTATCCTTATTGATGTTCGTTGCCTATCGTGGTTTTTCGGTCATCCTATTTGCACCAATCTGTGCCTTGTTCGCTGTCTTACTGACGAACCCGGACTGGGTGTTGCCATTCTTCTCGAATATTTTCATGGAAAAGATGGTCGGCTTCATCAAAGCATACTTCCCGGTCTTCCTCCTCGGAGCGATTTTCGGAAAAGTCGTTGAGATGTCCGGTATCGCGGAGTCGATCGCGAAGACGATCATCCGCATGATTGGTGCGAAGCGTGCTATTCTTGCCATCGTCTTACTCGGCGCCATTCTTACATATAGCGGCGTCAGCCTGTTCGTTGTCGTGTTCGCTGTTTATCCGTTTGCAGCGAACTTGTTCCGCGAAGCGAATATCCCGAAACGCCTCATCCCGGGAACCATCGCCCTTGGTGCATTCACGTTCACGATGGATGCCTTACCAGGAACACCGCAGATTCAAAACGTCATCCCAACGACGTTCTTCAAAACGGATATCTACGCTGCCCCGATCATGGGAACAGTTGGTGGATTGTTCATCTTAGTCGTCGGGATGTGGTACCTCGAGTCACGCAAGAAAAAAGCTCATCAAGCGGGGGAAGGCTATGCTGGATTCGAAGCGACGGCGGCAAGTGCCGCACCGCAGATGGAGTTGAAGAACGAACCAGAAATGACGCTCGAAACGGATCGTCAACCAGTCTATCGGCAAGTCCTGGCTTTCGTGCCACTCGTCCTCGTTGCTGTCATGAACAAAGTCTTCACGCTTTCGATTCCGAAATGGTATCCGGAAGGATTTGATTTTTCAGCAATCGGTTTAGAGGCATTCGGAAAAATTGAGACACCCGCCGTTCTTGCGATTTGGTCCGTGCAAATGGCGTTGTTGATCGGAATTCTTGCAGCGATGCTGTATGACTTCCCGAAGATCAAGACGAATTTCCAAGCTGGTCTCAATGTCAGTATCGGTGGCGCGCTCCTAGCGGTCATGAATACAGGTGCTGAGTATGGTTTCGGAGGCGTCATCGCAGCATTACCAGGATTCAAGTCCGTCTCAAGCGGAATCTCGGAGACCTTTACGAATCCGCTCGTCAACGGAGCCGTTACGACGACGACGCTTGCCGGCGTCACTGGTTCCGCATCGGGTGGGATGGGGATCGCGTTAAGTGCGATGTCGGATAAATATACGCAAGCGATCACATCGGGTGGCGTACCACCGGAAGTCATGCACCGTGTCATCTCGATGGCGTCCGGCGGAATGGATACTTTACCGCATAACGGTGCCGTCATCACGTTACTTGCCGTTACGGGGCTGACGCATCGTCAGTCGTACAAGGACATCTTCATGATTACGATCCTCAAGACAGTGACGGTCTTCTTGATGATCGGATTGTATAGCTTGACTGGATTGTATTAAGGATTTTAAAAGGGGGCATCATCAGATGAAGCAGGGGAAAGTATACGGATCATTCGCGGAAGCAACAGCAGACATCTTTGACGGGGCGACGCTAGTCGTAGGGGGCTTCGGACTCTGCGGAATCCCGGAAAAATCCATTACCGCGTTGCAAGAGAAGGGCGTCAAGGATTTGACGGTCGTCAGTAACAACTGTGGTGTCGATGACTTCGGACTCGGTCTGCTCTTGCAGACGCGACAAATCAAGAAGATGATTTCGTCGTATGTCGGGGAAAACAAAACGTTCGAACAACAGTACCTCAGTGGCGAGATCGAAGTCGATCTCGTTCCACAAGGTACGCTTGCGGAACGTATCCGTGCCGGTGGAGCTGGCATTCCCGGTTTCTATACACCAACAGGCGTCGGGACACCGATTGCTGAAGGAAAGGAACAAAAGGAGTTCGACGGGAAGACGTATCTGCTCGAAGAAGGAATCGTCGGCGATTTTGCGATCGTCAAGGCATGGAAAGCAGATCGTCTCGGGAATCTCGTTTTCCGAAAGACGTCACGCAACTTTAACCCGATCGTCGCGACAGCCGGAAAAGTAACGATCGTCGAAGTCGAAGAACTGGTCGAAGTCGGTGAACTCGATCCGAATGAGATCCATACACCTGCTGTCTACGTTCAGCGCATCGTCGTCGGAACGGATTATGAAAAACGCATCGAACGCCGGACTGTCCGGGAAGCTTGAGGAGGAGACGGATATGAAAACGACACGAGAAATCATCATTGAACGCGCACTTCAGGAAATTGAAGACGGGATGTACGTTAACCTCGGGATTGGGATTCCGACATTGATCGCCAATGCGATTCCGGACGATATGCATGTCATGCTGCAATCCGAAAATGGACTACTTGGCATCGGACCGTATCCGCTTGATCATGAAGTCGATGCTGATGAAATCAATGCCGGCAAAGAAACGGTCACGGCACAATCCGGAGCATCTTACTTCGACAGTGCCGAATCGTTCGCGATGATTCGCGGTGGGCACATCGACCTCGCGATCCTCGGCGGGATGGAAGTCGATCAGAACGGTGACCTTGCGAACTGGATGATTCCGGGCAAGATGGTCAAAGGCATGGGCGGAGCGATGGATCTCGTCAACGGAGCGAAACGTGTCGTCATCATCATGGAACATGTCAACAAACACGGCGAATCGAAAGTCAAACAGGCGTGTACTTTGCCGTTGACAGGACGCGCTGTCGTCAACCGTCTGATCACGGACCGGGCAGTCTTTGATTTCACACCGGACGGGATGGTCTTGATCGAGACGCTGAATGGTCATACGGTCGAAGACGTCAAACAAGTCACGGAAGCACGATTCACGGTTAGTCCGGAACTCGAGCGCGTGACGGTAGGGGAGTGAAGCAGATGGTCCAAGGAGATATCGTACTCGTCACAGGTGCAGGGAGTGGCATCGGTCTTGAAATTTCGAAGGCGTTTGCTGCGGCAGGAGCGAAGGTCGTCGTCACAGACGTTCGCGCAGAAGCAGCAGAGGAAGCAGCGGCATTGATTCGCGCAGCCGGTCATGAAGCGGTCGGTATGACGCTCAACGTCACCGATGAAGCACAGGTCGAAGCGGTCTTGAAGCAAACGGTCGAACAGTTCGGACGACTCGACGTCTTGATCAACAACGCTGGTCTTCAGCACGTCTCACCAATTGAAGAGTTTCCGACGGAGAAATTCGAATTGATGATCAAGATCATGTTGACGGCACCGTTCATCGCCATCAAACATGCTTTTCCGATCATGAAGGAACAAGGTTACGGACGGATTCTCAACATGGCATCGATCAATGGTTTGATTGGCTTTGCTGGGAAGGCGGCGTATAACTCGGCGAAACATGGATTGCTCGGTCTAACGAAGGTCGCAGCCCTTGAAGGAGCGGAGCACGGAATCACCGTCAACGCGATTTGCCCGGGGTACGTCGATACACCGCTCGTCCGAAATCAGATGGAAGACTTGGCAAAGACGCGTCACGTCGAACTCGAAAAGGTACTGGAAGAAGTCATTTATCCGCTCGTTCCACAAAAACGATTGCTCGCCGTCGAAGAAATCGCAGATTACGCATTGTTCCTCGCGAGCCGTAAAGCAAAAGGCATCACCGGACAAGCGAACGTACTCGATGGTGGATATACGATTCAATAAGGAGATGGAGCAGATGAGTGAAGCAGTCGTCATCGTCAGTGCGACGCGCACGGCGATCGGAAATTTCAATGGAAGTTTGAAGGACATCAAAGCAACGGAACTCGGAGCGACAGTCATCCGCGCAGCACTCGAAAAAGCTGGTGTCGCGGGAAATCACGTCGACGAAGTCTTTTTCGGTAACGTCCTCTCAGCAGGACTTGGTCAAAATCCAGCACGGCAAGCGGCATTCGCTGCCGGATTACCGGAGACGTGCCCAGCGATGACCGTCAATAAAGTATGCGGATCCGGTCTCTCAGCCGTCCATCTTGCGTATCAGGCGATCAAGTCGGGCGAAGCCGATGTCATCGTTGCTGGTGGGATGGAGAACATGAGTCAGGCGCCGTATGTCCTTGCAGGCGCACGGTCTGGACTGAAGATGGGCAACCAACCACTCGTCGATACAATCATCCAGGATGGACTTGAGTGTGCGTTTAATGACTATCACATGGGGATCACGGCAGAAAATTTAGCCGACGCCTACGAACTTTCCCGCGAAGCGCAGGACCAGTTCGCTGCGACGAGTCAGCAAAAAGCCCAGACGGCATTGGTAGAAGAACGGTTCGTCTCGGAAATTACGCCAGTGTTGATTCCACAACGAAAAGGCGATCCAATTCGTTTTGAACAAGATGAGTTTCCGCGCGCGGGCACGTCTGTCGAAACACTCAGCCGTTTGCGTCCGGCATTCAAAAAGGACGGAACGGTCACGGCAGGCAATGCGTCTGGCATCAATGACGGGGCTGCGGCGCTCGTCATCATGTCCGCGTCAAAGGCAAAAGAACTCGGGGTGACACCACTCGTTGAGATCGTCGCGAACGGAACGTCCGGTGTCGACCCGAGTATCATGGGAATCGGTCCCGTCCAAGCGGTCCAAAAGGCACTCGATAAAGCGGGACTGACGCTTGAGGAGATCGATGTCATCGAAGCGAACGAAGCGTTCGCAGCACAATCTCTCGCGGTCGATGCGGAGCTTCAGTTCCCGCATGAGAAACTCAACCGCAACGGTGGCGCGATTGCGCTCGGTCATCCGATCGGTGCGAGTGGGGCGCGGATTCTCGTTACGCTGATCCATGAACTCGAGCGGACGGGTGAGACGCATGGTCTTGCGACGTTATGCGTCGGGGGCGGTCAAGGGGTAGCGACAATCGTCAAAAAATACGAAGGTTAACTAATAAAGCACGAGACGAAGGAGATGCAAGCTCCCGTTGTCTCGTGCTTTCATGTTTTTAGCGAATCGCTAACATGTCTTTGTAACTGCTTTTTTCGAGAATTTGAACGGATGACATCCGTGACCATTCCTTCAAGGAGATCTCGGGATGTTGTTTCACGAAGTCGGAGACAATCATATAGCCGAGTCTGTATTTCGTGAATGATGGAATTTGTTTTTCGTAATTTCCAAAGAATAGATCATCCGTCGTTAATCGTTCCGCATTCAGCTCCGAAATCACATGCTCTAAAGTATGGTCAAGTAAAGGAGCAATCGCTTCCGATGATTCCACTGGATAGAGCTTGTGGGCAAAGAATTCCGCTTTTCCTTCGAGGACGATGTAATCGAGCATCGTTGCACGATTCGGTTCATCGAGGGCAACGGTATGATGGTACTCATGCGCCGTCGTATTGCGTAATGATTTTTCCGAAAAATCCTTCAAGAAGAATAGACTCATTGAATTGTTTCCTTAAGCGACACCGCTGACACCACCATAACGTTTGGCATCATCATGCTCGAGTGGTGTCGTCGGGGAGACGAAGACGACGAGCTTCTCATCTCGTGGAAGTTGTTTCATCGAAGTCAGAAGACTGGACTTGATTTGCTTCATGATGCGCTGATGGTGTTTTTTCAAATATGTATTCATCTGTTTTAAGTCCTTGATGTTTTCCGATGGCTGTTCATAGAGGCTAGGAACGGGCATGGCTTGGAGCTGTTCTTTTTTGATGACGCTATTTTTAGCACCCAATACATATTTTTTAAATAGTGCCTCATTGTCCTCTGGACGTTTCGAAACCGCTTGAATGTAATCGTCATACGCCTTATACAAAGGAACGATTTGAATCTCTTGCTTCTCATGCGTAAACGAGATGTCATACGTCTTCGGTTTTTCGGCAGCGGGGGAACAACTGGCAAGTAAAAGGGTGGCGCTAAGAAAATAGATCGATTTCATGAAAATACCTCCTGTCTAATTATCCATATATTTACTTTCTCTAAAGGATACAATTCTCCTACTCCGTCAGATGAACTTATGAATCCGGTTTCATGCTTCGACGCGCAGACGTAACAAATTCTATAGACTGTAGCTCCAGCAAACTTCCTGCATAATTTTCAGAATATTCTCCAGATAAACTCCTAGCACGAGCTCTTAAACGTATGGTATCCTTTCGAACGAAGTACTTCATCTGCTTAGGGAGCGAGATGAAGTCGATCATCATCAGTGGGGGTTTATTATGTCTAAAACTGTTCCAACATCATTTATCATCGTCATCGGCATGATGCTCTTCGCCTTATTCTTCGGGGCAGGAAATCTCATCTTTCCGCCGATGCTCGGACAGCTCGCAGGGGAGCATGTCTGGGTCGCCAATGCCGGCTTCCTCGTCACCGGTGTCGGTCTACCATTGCTTGCGATTCTCGCATTCGCGTTTTCAGGGGAACGCGATCTACAAGCGATGGCGTCACGCGTTCATCCTATGTTCGGAATCGGGTTCTCGGTCATTCTGTATCTTGCGATCGGACCATTCTTCGCGATTCCTCGTGCCGGAACGGTTTCGTATGAGATCGGAATCAAGCCATTCTTCAGCGAATCGACGAGCCACTGGCCGTTGCTCATCTTCACGGTCTTGTTCTACACGGTTGCGTGTCTCTTATCCTTAAATCCGACGAAAATCGTCGATGTCGTCGGGAAAGTCCTGACACCGATTAAGATCACGTTCATCGGTCTGTTGATCGTCGTCGCTGTTCTGCATCCGATTGGAAGTTTTCAGAATCCTTTGAAGACATATCAATCGAATGCCTTCTTTAACGGTTTCCAAGAAGGATATATGACACTCGATGCGCTCGGTGCCTTCGTCTTCGGGATCATCATCATCGCAGCGATCAAGGAAAAAGGTGTCACATCGAAGCGGCAGTTGCTGTTGATTTGTACGAAAGCGTCATTGATTGCGGCAGCATTGCTAGCAATCACGTACACGGCGCTTGCCTTCATGGGTGCTTCGAGTGTCTCGGAAATCGGACAACTGGCGAATGGCGCAGAAATCTTGTCGGCTGTGTCCGATCATTACTTCGGTGAATACGGTGCGATTTTACTCGGTCTGATGATCACAGTCGCCTGTATGACGACAAGTGTCGGCTTGATCACGGCCTGTGCGTCGTTCTTCTCGGCACTCGTGCCAAAAATCTCGTACGTCAAATGGACGATTGGTCTATCAGTCTTCAGCGCACTCGTCGCGAACATCGGTCTCAATCAATTACTTGCCGTCTCAAAACCAGTCTTGATGACGCTTTATCCACTGGCGATCTGTCTCATCTTCTTGACGTTCTTGCATCCACTCTTTAAAGGCAAACCAGCCGTCTATCAAGGGGCGCTGTGGATGACATTCCTCATCAGCTTGTTTGATGGATTAAAGACAGCAGGGATCAACGTCTCAGCTGTCACGGACGTGTTCGATGTAGTATTACCGTTTGCTTCCGTCAGTCTCGGGTGGGTCGTTCCAGCGATCATTGGTGGAGTGATCGGAGCAGTCGTTGGTAAGAAAACAGCGGAGACACACTCGTCGTCGCGTGTGGCTTAAAAATTAAGTCCCTTCACTCAGATTACACTGGGTGATGGGACTTTTTTTGTTGTGACGGTGGAACGTACTTTAGCAACAGTTGTTGACAAAAACCGGTAGAGTGATGCTATAGTGTTAACGAAAATGATATTCATTATCAATTAGGGATATTCAAAGTTGATACACGAAAAAAACATCAGGTAGCAAATGTTTTTTAGGAGTGAGTTGGAAATGACAGAAGTATTAGATACATTTCGAGTGAGGAAACATTCGTTACAAACAGGAGGTCAATTGGCGTTACGTTCGAGTTTGATCGTAGTCGTGCAAGGCGCTGGCATTATCTATACGGAAAGAAAACGACTAGAGGCGGGAGAAGCCTGTTTCGTCGAGAAATCAGGTGAACGATTCATCGTCCAGGAGGGACATTGTCTCTTGTATCAGTTAGAGGTTGAACTGACGCCATTTCCAATCTTCCGACAACCAACGAATGAACTAGTGGAGTGCTTAGAACGAATGCACAGTTGTCCAGAAACAATAACCGGTTCTCTTAGACAGCATCGCTATCTGTATCAACTGCTGGAGCAATTAAGTGAACGTCGTCATGAGCAGACGTTTGAGGAAGTGACGTCCCAGTGGTTAGAAGAACTAGGGAAATCAAGAACAGTCAGTGACTTGGCAAGTGAGTTGAACATGTCACTACCGACGTTTTCCCGCCAATTCAAAAAGCACTACGATCAATCACCCAAGGAACTGGTTCATCAATTGCGGATGCAACGGGCGAAGGAGTGGATGATTGCACGTCCAGATTGGACGATTGCTGAGATCGCAGAACGTGTATCAATCAATGATGAATTTTATTTCAGTCGTCTCTTTAAAAAACGTGAGGGACTATCACCAAGTCAGTTCCGAAGACGGTTGATTCCAAGGGTCGGAATCTGGAGTCAAGCGTTGTTGCAAGATCACTTATTGGCACTTGGCATTCAACCTGTCATCGCACCGTCTTTTCCGACACAATATCGTGCGAATGGTGTCCCAGACTATTTAAGTGAAATCGAAGGTACGCGACTATACGACGCGTCAGCAACGATTTTACCGGAATGGTTCGAGACATCAAATCTCGATCTCGTTTTACGGACACCGATAAGAGGTGAATCACCACCTATGTTGACGTCGTGTCCGATCATCGATATTCCAAAACAAACTTGCTGGAAGAATTTCTTGTATGCTGTTGCTACGGCAACCGATATGCTTGAGCGAGCGACTGATATCATCAACGAAGTTGAGACGTTTGAATTAGTTGTGAAGCAACAATTCGAATTCAATCGGAATGTGACATGGGCCGTCATTTGGATCAGAGACTCAGAAATCAGACTGTACGGACGAACAGGGCATACGATGTTGGATTTTCTGTTCAATGAAATCGGTCTACGAGCAGTGGAAGGACTTCCGCATACCGTCTACATGACGATCGGCCTAGAAACATTACAGCAGTTGGATCCAGATGGTCTGTTCATACTGTGGAGTCAACCTGCAGATGTGGAACGAATTCGAGGAACGAAGGAGTGGCAAACGCTTCGTGCCGTTAGGACAGGGCGTATATTTTATCCAGACAGTGTAGACTGGGATCCGTGGGGACCACTTGGGAGAATGCATATGTTACGTCAATTGCATACATATATCAGTGATAGTAACTGTTTTGTTTGTCCATGAAGAATGAAAAGAAAATCCATGTCACTCGTCATTGATAATGATTATCATTACAGATGGAGTTCGCGATGAGGCAGAAAAGACTGACAAATGAATCTAAAAAGTCGTCGCTTTATCGTACGTATGTTAGGAAGGATCGTTTGTTTGATTTGTGATAAATCTCACGACGATATGTGGCTTCTGGCATTTAATCGATTGTGAAAAAGGATTGAAGGAACTTGAAAACGTTTTACTTAACATAAGTGCGTATAAGCACCATCGAAAACGGGGAAACCCGTTTTTCTATTGATATGGAATGAGAATGATTTTCAATAAGAGGAGGAGTAGAGCGTGCGAACATGCGAAGAACAAATCGAGCGATTAGCGACCGAGGTGACGCTTCAATCGTTCATGAATAGCTACATCAGAGAAGTGAACCCGGGCGAATGGGTCAACGAGAGACCGTTTGATGCATCCGAGATATCCTCTTTTTATTGGATGAAACCGTATCTCATCGAAATCAAACGTCATTCCATCATCGGACGTCACGAAATTGGAATGATCCGTGAAGAGACAAAAAACGGATGGCGGGAAGTTTCAGCCATGTCCTGTATCATCACCTGTTGCATCAGGCTTCAACAAAAAGATCCGGATCAGACGGACTTACTCTTTCGTGTTCTTGACAGTCACCGGACAATCCAATTGATTTTGGAGGAACAACTGAATGCACAAGAGCAAGAGACGTTCATCGATTATGAACAACGCTTGTGGTGTGGTCATTGGTTCCATCCGACCCCGAAAAGTAGAGTCGGTATGACCGACTGGCAACAAAAAGCGTATGCGCCTGAATTCCGTCAGCCGTTTCAACTTCACTATTTTACGGTACATGAGACATTGCTCGAGGAGCGTTCAGGTAGCTACGAGACGATTAGTCAGCTGATGGAGAACCAACTGGCTAACTCAATTCAGGCGACAGCACAAGAGCGAATCGTTCCGGTTCATCCGCTTCAAGCCGAGTATCTGTTGCGTCAGCCGACAGTCGAGCTGTGGATCGAGCAAGGTATTCTCCGTTATCATGGTGCAACTGGACCACTCTATAACGCAACTTCGTCGATCCGGACCGTCGAAGCACTCGACCGAAGTCATATGTTGAAGTTATCCATACCTGTCCAAGTGACGAACTCAAGACGCGTCAATAAGCGGCATGAATTAGAGGCTGGTTATTTGATGTATCGCTTGTTTCGTCATCTGTCTCTGCCTGATACGTTTGACCTCATTCACGATCCTGCATATTTAGCGATACGGACTAAACAAGAGACCGGATTCGAAGTCATTTTGCGAGAGCCAGCACCCCACGCGGTAAATGTTGCAGCACTCGTCCAACCGGCATTACCGAATTCGGATTCTCTCCTGTTGCGGATCATCCGACAGTCAGGATCAATCGAAACGGAACATGTCACTCGGTGGTGGAAACAGTACTTGGAGTTGACGTTAGGAGCAATCGTTACACTATATGAGGAACAAGGAATCGGGCTCGAGGCACATCAACAAAATAGTCTCATCACATTTGAAAATGGATGGCCGGTTCAATATCATGTCCGGGATAATCAAGGCTATTACTTAGCAGACACGAATCGAGATTCCTTCATCCTGCTAGAACCGGAGTTGAAGCATACGACATTGTTCTACCCAGAAGAAGTTATTGCTGAGCGTTTGACGTACTACATGATTTGGAACCATCTAGCGAGTGTCATCGACCGATTGGCAGCAGACACATTATTGAACGAAGAAGTTGCTATCGCGTTACTGCGTGAATGGTGTCAGGTACGAGTTGAAAATCTAGAAGGGAGAGGCAGAGCTTGGCTTTTAATGTTGTTAGAATCGTCGACACTTCCATACAAGGCAAATTTACTAACACGCCTACAAGGACTCGATGAACTTGAAGTTGAGGGGGAACGGGTTTGTTTCGTCGACTTGGATAATCCGTTACGGGAGGGCAACTATGCTTTACGACAGCAAAACACGCATCTGCAAACAACTTCTTGAGAGTTTGTTATTCGAACGGATTCTTCCTTTTACTGAAATGATTGTCGGAATGAAGCATCGTTTTACATTCCACATAAAAGATAGTGAAGTGACAGTCGAAGGAAAACGTGGTCCGTTCGACCGGATTCGACTCGACATCTCGACGTTACGCTCATCGAAGTCATCTGGCGTCAACGACTGGTTTGAGCATCTTTTAACGCAGTTGCCGATCTCGGACGACTTTCAGGAAGAGTTGCGACGTACACATGATTTTGATGACTTGTCGCAGCAACATCGTCTACCAATCCATCGAGCAGGCTTGGATTATGAAAAGTTGGAGCAGACCATCATCGAAGGGCATCCCTACCATCCTTGCTTCAAATCAAGAATTGGCTTTTCGCGTGCCGATCACGAGGCATATGGACCTGAAGCGGGCAATCTATTCCAGTTGCATTGGGTCGCCTTGCCGCCTCCTCTCGTTCAAGGGAATGGAATCTTACCTATTCCACTGATTCTTGGAGAACCGCTTCTACATATGTTTTTAGTCAAACTGGAAGAACTCAATCAAACCGATTATCAGATTCTTCCTGTCCATCCATGGCAATGGTTACGTATCAAGCAGGAGGTGACACAAGTCGGAGGTGTCGACTTGGGAGAAGGTGGTGTCTTCGTACAAGCGACGCAGTCGATTCGAACCGTTTTTTGTCCAGGTCACCCCGAACTACCGCATATCAAATTGCCTCTCGACTTGAAGCAAACGTCAGCCGTTCGGACTTTTGCCGTGCCGAATGTCGTGGCAGCTCCTGCGGTATCTGGTTGGTTGAAAAAAAAGGCGAGTGAATTGCCAGTGACGCTGTTATCTGAATTTGCTTCATGCGTCGGCTCGGTCGGTCCACTTGCGGGTCGGGTCGGTTGTGTCTTTCGTGAAAACGTCTTGACGTATGTTAACACTGGTGAACAGGTCATTCCCTTGACAGCACTTGCTCAAATCGAGGTGGATGGACGACATTTTTTAGGACCGTGGTTGGAACGATACGGTCATGAACGGTGGCTTCGTCGATTCTTCGTCGTTTATCTCGAACCGATCATCCGACTCGTCACTGAGAAAGGAATCGGTGTCGAAGCACATGCCCAGAATACGTTACTTGTCTTACGAGACGGATGGCCGGAGCGGATCATTCTCCGCGATTTTCATGATAGCGTCGAATTCGTCACCGAGTTACTCGACGATCCAGCGGATGTACCCGATTTTAAATTGCTACATCCTGATTTTAATGCACCGCTCAACACCTATTACGAAATGTCACACCCGCTTGCCTTACGCGAGCTGCTGTACGATACATTATTCGTCTACCATTTGACGGAACTAGCATATCAACTTGAACAGACGGAGAACTTGAGTGAAGCGACGTTCTTTGATTGGATGCATAAGACGATCGAGGGATTGCCGGTTGATCGAGACCGACTAGAGCGAATCGGATGGTACGAACAAAGAGTAACAACAGAAGCCTTACTGGCACCACGGTTTAGTTTGACGAATCAAATCGATGTAAAGAATTCACTCGTTCAACGAGGAGAGGAAGACGATCATGCTATGGATTGAGAAAGAATGGGTGACAGAAGAAGAATTGACGACACACGAACTGGTGAAGCAATCGTTCATAACGGAAGGGAAGACCGTAGCCATCTGTACGTCAGATACAAAAGCATGGTTAGCCCTCTGTCTTGCGATGCGGCGAATGAATGGAACAATCCTTCCCATTCATCCGGATACGCCTGTTTCCGGAGCTAAACGATTAGCGATACAAGCCGGATGTGGCTATTTGATTTATCAAGAGACCATCATTCCGCTTCCGAAAGCGGAAAAACGTGCGGGTGGATTGATTCAATTCAGTTCCGGTACGACGGGACAACCAAAAATCATTCACCGGACATGGGAGTCGATCGAGACGGAACTGAATGCCTATACGAACAGTTTTCCGCTGACGACGAAAGCGACGATCGTTGCTTGTCCGACGACGCACTCATTCGGATTACTTTGTGGAGTGTTCGCGACTTTAAGACGCGGAGCAACACCAGTCATCTTACAAGACTTCTCACCACGTCATGTGCTAGCAATCCATCGTTTACATCCTGACGCGATCATCTATACGGCACCGGGACTGGCGTATGCGATGAGTTTGTTCCCGGAAACAGTTCACGCAGTGATGATTTCCGGGATGACATTACCAGAAAAGTGGTTCCGTTCGATTGAACGGAAGACACATCATTTGCTTCAACAATATGGCTGTTCAGAAATCGGTTGTATCGCACTTCATCCGAATCCGCCGAGTCCGCAAGCGATCGGATTTCCATTAGAACACCTTGAAATTGAAACTGGAACGAAGGGAAAACCAGCAGAATTAGTCGTTTCGCAACAAGGCGTACGGATTGGTACGAAGGATTTAATGTACTTTGAAGACGGGCTGCACTTTCTTAGCCGACTCGATGAGATGATCAATGTGTCTGGCTTATCCGTCTATCCCGGGGAAGTCGAAGATGTCTTGTATCAGCTTCCAACCGTCGAGGCTGTCGTCGTCTTTAAACGAATGGATGCGTTCCAAGGAGAGCGCGTCTGCGCTCAACTTGTGACGACGGCATCGGAGGAAGAACTGAAACAACATTGTATGAAGCATCTCGCACCTCATCAACGACCGACGGAGTGGCAAATCGTTGAGCAAATCGAGCTGTCTGCGAATGGGAAAGTGAGTAGAAAACGATTGGGGGAACAAACATGTCCCGTTTAACGATTGCGCAATTCGAAGATATACTGACCGAACAGCTCGAATGGTCATCATCTGTCGCTGTCTCAACAACAGACTCTCTACGAGATGATCTAGGACTGGATTCGATGCGCTTGATTCATCTGTTGCTTCACCTTGAATTGGAACACGGGTTAGTGATTCCAGATGAGCACATGTCAGCCCTGCCCAAAATGCGATTAGAAGAGTTGATGTCTGTTTTACAGGAGGTCGCACATGATTAAAGTACACTGTCTCGTCAGTTGCGTCTGCGAGACGATCAAACGATCGGCCGCGGACCATCGTCCCTATTACTTTGGCGTGTGGGACTCTTCGTTCTCCTTGTCAGCCGATTATGTCCTCTCGCATCATGATGAAACAATTAACCATCAGGAGATGCTTGTTTGGTATGAACGTCTTTACGGAATCCCAGTCGAAGAATGGTACGATCACAAACAGTCAAAAGACGAAAACATCGCTCAGCTGATTCAACGGATTGAACAGAAAAATAAGGACGAGTCAGTGATTGTCATGTTGGATTTAGCTAGTCTACCTGAGCGCGAAAATAAATTTCACCATGATGTGTTTCCCCACTACGTCATGTTAGAGGCGACAGAAGATCCGGAAATATGGCACATGCTTGATCCTGACTTCCGATATGAAGGTGATGTTGCACGCGAGCGTATTCTGGAAGCGGTACGTCATCCTGCTGTCGCTGGTGGGTTTACGTTTCAGGGTACGAATATCCGGCTTCCGGACGCAACGACGGTAAGTGCCTATTTCATGAGTTGTCTAAATGTACATCATCCATTGACTGAGGCAGTCAAACGTGTTGTGCATCACTATCGTGAACAACCTGAGGGACTACCGAATGCCTTAAAGCAGTTACCTGTCATTGCCATTCGAAAATATGCCTATGAGCATGCATTCGCTTATTTATATGAAGCGATTGGACGCGACTTGCAGACATCTGATTTTGAAGAATGGACGGATGAAGTTGAAACATTAGTCAATCAATACTCTGTCATCCAGCATCGAGCTGTCAAATATGCTATAACGCGTCAACCGGAAGTGTACTCGGAAATCGAACGATTGATCCAAGAACAATGGGCACGGGAGAGTGGAATTAAACGGCAACTCGTCGACACGTTCCATGCGTATCAACGACAGGAGGGGATTGAACATGAAACTCGCACTCTGTACGATCAGTTATCGGCATCATCTGCGTTCATTTAATGATTTGATCGATTTTGCTTCAGAAGAACACTTTGATGCTATTGATATCTGGGGTGTTCATGCTGAACATTTAAGGACGGAAGAAGTCGATCGGCTGAAGTCATCCCATCTGAACGTCAGTATGTTGAGTCATTATTTAAATTTAAACGCACCGATGTCAGAACTACTTGCGGAGACGAAACGACTCTCGCGATTAGCGACACGAATCGGAACGCAGCGCATCCGCATCTTTGCGGGTAATGAGGCAAGCCATACCTTATCCGATGCTAAATGGGATCAACTCGTTTATCGATTGAACGGAATTTGCAGTGTCCTTGATCCTGCAGGACAGCGATTATTACTTGAATTTCATCCGAACACTGCAACAGATACGGTAGAAGCAACGATACGTTTATTACAAGCGATCAACCACCCGGCATGTCGGATCAACTTTGACGTCTTACACGTCATCGAATCAAAGGCAGATCCCGTTGAAGCATACTTCAGACTTGCATCGTATGTGGATCACCTACATTTAAAAACAGTGGCAAATGCTGAACAGTTCTCAGTATTTGAACCAGCAAATGTCTACGCGGCAAGCGGATTACGGGAAGGGATGGTTCCATTATTCGAAGGTATCGTCGATTATCACCGGTTCTTTGAAGTCGTTTCAGGTCATCTCGATCACTTGACGGCAAGCCTCGAATGGTTTGGTCCTGATCCGGACGAGCGATTAAGAGAAGATCGGATTCTCATCACACAAGCTCTTGAAAGAGTACCCGTTTTGTCAAGATGATTCGACTTGATGGGGTTTAAACGTCAGCAGAAAAGGCAATTCTTCTATTGTATGTCATTGACTATCGTGTCCCTTACAGAAAGGATGTTGAAACATGTCAGAACGTGTCTTCATTAGTCCCTCAAAGTATGTCCAAGGAAAGGATGTCATTGACCGGCTCGGTACATATGTGAGCCCGTTCGGTGAAAAAGCGCTTGTCATCGCGGATGATGTCGTCTGGAAAATCGTCAAGGAACGAGTCGAGCAATCGTTGTCCGGCGAAAATGTCGGCATCGAGAAAGCGGACTTCAGTGGTGAAGCCTCACGACATGAAGTAAAACGAATCGCTGAGCAAGCACAAGCGGCAGATGTTCGGTTCGTCATGGGTGTTGGGGGCGGAAAGACACTCGATACGGCAAAAGCCGTCTCGGATGAGTTGAATGTATCCGTCGTCATCGTCCCGACACTGGCTTCGACCGACGCACCGACGAGTGCCTTGTCCGTCATCTATTCCGACGAAGGGATTTTCGAAAGTTATCGCTTCTACAAGAAGAATCCCGATCTCGTTCTCGTCGATACGAAGCTGATTGCGCAAGCGCCGGCACGCTTCTTTGCGTCCGGAATTGCCGATGCGCTCGCGACGTGGGTCGAGGTCCGGAGTGTCGTCGCTTTTGGTGGACAGACGATGGCAGGAGGGCGACCGACAATTGCGGCACAAGCGATTGCCAAACGGTGTGAGGAAGTCTTGTTCGAGCATGGACGACTGGCGTATGAATCCGTTCAGGCGCAAGTCGTCACACCAGCACTCGAAGCCGTCGTTGAGGCGAATACGCTCTTAAGTGGACTCGGTTTCGAGAGTGGCGGGTTAGCTGCAGCCCATGCGATCCATAACGGTTTTACGGCGCTTGACGGTGAGATTCACCACTTGACGCACGGGGAGAAGGTCGCCTTTGGTACACTCGTCCAGTTGGCGCTCGAAGAACATCCACAAGAAGAGATTGAACGTTATATCGCGCTCTACACGGATCTTGGTCTACCGGTGACGCTCGAGGACGTCAAGCTAAAGGATGCGTCGCGTGAAGATATCGTCAAGGTCGGCGAGGCAGCGACCGCTGAAGGTGAGACGATCCACAGCGGTTTCAACGTCACGGCGGACGAAGTCGCGGATGCGATCATCGCAGCCGATCGCTATTCAAAAGCGTATCTAGCGAAACATGCTTCTTCCTGATTGATGCGTTCAAATCCGCTTCCTCTACCGAGAGGAAGCGGATTTTTTATGAGTCTATATCGATTTGCCCTTGAATTCTTCTTAAAAACACGCTATCTTTATAAAACGTAATGATTACGATTTAATTCAGGTAAAGGAGTTTTTGTGATGACGGATCGATATGAATGGGTGATTGTTGGCGGAGGAATTCATGGGATGACGGTATTTAATGCCTTACGTGAAAAAGGAATAGACCGAAAGATGATTCGAATCATCGACCGTCATGAGCAGCCACTTATGAACTGGCGTAAACAGACCGAACGGATTGGCATGCCTTACCTACGTTCGACACGTGTTCACCACACTTCGACGAATCCGACGAGTCTCAGACATCATGCTGAAGAACAAGATTACACACATCAAGCCTTCAAGGATACATACGGGCGACCATCCTTGGAACTATTTAACGACCATGCCCTTCAATTGGCGCAACGAAATGAAGTGGAGGCGAGCTGGGTACAAGGAGAAGTCACACGACTAAGACGAGAAAGTGGAACGTGGATCGTCTCGACAGGTGAAAGAGATTTATTGGCAAACCGTGTCGTTCTCGCTCTCGGGCAATCGGAGCATCACGTCATGCCAGAGTGGGCGAAATCGGCGCGTCATCTGTTCTTATCAAAACAAGACACACCACCGGTCGTCATCATCGGAGGTGGGATCAGTGCGCTGCATCATACGATTCAATGTGCTGAGCGCTATCCCGGGCAGGTGACCCTCCTTTCACGACGTCCGCTCGAAAAAAGTGCGTTCGATGCGGATCGGAAGTTCATGGGACCAAAAGGATTGACACCATTCAAGTCCTTGTCGGCTAGTGAAAAACGAGCGTTGATCGTACAGGAGCGTCGCCCGGGAACGGCAACACAGGACTTGATTCAACGTGCCCGTCATCTGATTCGAGAAGGAATCATCAGTCATGTGATTGGTGAAGTCGAGCAGGAAGTCGGAAGCGGAGTAAAGCTGACGGATGGCCGCATCATCACCGCTGAATCGATTATTTGCGCAACGGGTATCCGTCCGATGGTCGTCGAAGGATCATGGCTTGAAGCCGTACAGCAAGCGTTGAAGCTACCCTTATCGCCTTGCCGGACACCGTTACTGGATGAAACGACCTTTGAATGGGGAGAGAACTTATTCGCAACTGGAAGTCTCGCTGACTTGACGGTTGGACCATTCGCTCGATCGATTTACGGGGGACAAGCCGCAGCACGTGCGATTGCCTCGACGATTCAAGACAAGGAGACCATACTTGTTTCCGTCTAAAAGATAGGAAAAGCCTCGACCGTATGACGTCATTGATGAGTCATACGGTCGAGGCTTTTTTTTAGAGATAGTCGAGTGGATTGACGCTGCTGCCAGCTGATGTTGCGCTGTAGACGTACGATCCCTTATGAAGTTCAAAATGTAAATGTGTTCCGAAGGCGTTACCTGTCTCACCGACTGTACCAACTTTTTGACCTTGCGCGACGGTTTGACCGACTGAGACGGAGCGGCTATTCATATGTGCATACAGACTGATGAACGGCGATCCGTTGACAGTGTGTGAGACCATGACGTAGTTGCCGTATGCGCCTTTATACTGCGAAGTGATGACCTTACCGCTCGCTGTCGCATAGACTGGAGTGCCTTTCGCTGTGCCATAATCGATGCCGTTATGGAACGTATAGCCGTAAGCGCCGCTTGCCTTACCGTAACCTTGCGTGATTGGACCACTCGTTGGTGTCGCGAAGCTTTTTGACGTAGAGGCTTTTGATGCGCCACTGCTGTTTGTTAGTGTCAAGACAGCATATTTCGAGACGTAGTCAGCGTGAACGAATCGTTTGTCGCCACCGTATAGGAACTTGATCCAATCGCCCGTACGACCGAGGTAGCGGAATGTTTCGCCTTTATCAACACTTCCGACGACTGAGCTGCTCGTCGAGTTACTACTACGAACGCGAAGGTTGTCGACGTTGATTTTAATCTTATAGATACGTGTTACAGAATATTTCTTAACATATGTAGAAGAGACGTAGACTTTTTTTGAACCATAGAGGATTTTCGTCCAGTTCCCTGTCCGTCCGAGATACTTGTATGTATCACCTTTTTCAAAGCTCGTGACCGTGCCGTAAGATGTCGAAGGACCCGTCCGAGCGCGTAAGCCGTCCTCCATGACCTTCACCTTATAGAACGTCGTTGCAGCATCCGCACGTGGGATGGCAAATGATGCAAAACTTGCGACAGCGATGGCTGTCGCCGAGACACCTTTCCAAAAACCATGCATGATTCATTCCTCCTGAATATGTAATCTGTGTGACTAAACCGTTATGTAAATTTCATAGATGAGTATAACATTTACGAATTTGTTTAAATGTTACATTCACATTTCGATATTATTTCAATAAATTATATTAAACGGACTTAATTTTATTCATTTTCCAATAATACTTAAAATCCTTTGACAAGATTGGATGGAATTGGATAAGATAAAATGCCATATGAATAACAAAAAAGGTACCCCGAATGAGGTACCTTGAAATCCTTATAAGAAGGCGAGTGGGTTGACACTGCTTGCTGCTGAAGAACCGCTGTAGACATAGTTTCCACGGTGGATCTCGAAGTGTAAGTGAGACCCAAACGAGTTCCCTGTACTACCGACAGCTCCGATGTTCGCGCCTTTCGGGATTGATTGACCGACGAAGACAGAACGTTTGCTAAGGTGAGCATACACTGTTGTGTACGAAATACCGTTCACTTTATGTTCGACCATGACATGGTTTCCATATGCTCCCTGATATGACGACTTGATGACTTTTCCGGCAGCGGCTGCTTTAACTGGTGTTCCAGTAGGTGCTCCGAAGTCGATACCGTTATGGAACGTGTAACCGTATTTGCCGCTAGCGTTTCCGTAACCTTGCGTGATCGGTCCGCTCGTCGGACGCATGAAACCAGTCGACGAAGAGAAAGATGCTTTTTTCGCTGATTTACTAGAAGCGCTGTACTTCTTGACGTAACCTGAATAGACGAAGCGTTTTTCGCCTTTATGCATGATCTTCGTCCAGTTACCTGTCCGACCGAGATATTTGAATGTTTGCCCCGCATTGACGCCGTCGACGATGCGGTGTTTTAACGATGGACCAGTCCGGACACGTAGTCCGTCTGCTTTAATCTTTACTTTATACGATGAGCCTGAAGCGGCTTCAACCTTACCTGTACCCGTAGCTGCAAAACCTGAAACAACGAGGGCGCTCATTGCTAACGTCGTGATTGTTCGTTTCATGAATGTTCCTCCTAAGTTGAATATCTAGTGTTGTCGTCGGAATGACATCTATAGAAGTGGATGCGTTTAGTGTGTGTTGAAGTGAGTGATGCGGTCATTTGACTAACGAGAGTATAGCATTCAAACATCAGACGGTTGTGTTTCAATTTGATTGCTTAAATATATTCTAATAACAATTGTTGTAATATTGAATACATATTCAATTTCAAAATCCCTTAAAATCAAGATGAATCCGTGTTACAACGAGATGAATTTGATGACAAAACGCAATCGTGGGAAATGATGAGAAAGTATGGGAGTCTAATAAGAAGAGAGTAGGTAATGGAATGGATTTGACGTTTACAGTAAATCAAAAAAAGCTTAACATTCGCGCAGTGGCGCTGTTGATTCAAGATGGACATCTTTTGATTCATCGTCAAGGAGAAGATGATTTTTGGTCATTACCGGGAGGACGCGTCCAGTTCGGTGAAAGTGGTGCCAAAGCGATTGAACGTGAATTAGTAGAAGAACTCGGTCAGTTGATTAAGCCACCGGTCTTCCGTTTCCTGCATGAAAATTTCTTTGAGTACGCCGATCACCAGTTTCATGAACTAGGAATGTTTTATGAAGTGACGTGCCGAGAGCCACTGCCACTTTCGACGGAAGACTTTTACGGTCCAGAAGGCGAAGGATTGACGTATCGCTTCGTTCCGTTCGATAAACTGGATCAGTATACATTGTATCCAAGCGAACTATCAAAAATGCTCCAAACGAATGTATTCCCGACACTGTTGACGAATGACATCTGACTTTTCCAGAAAAACGTTTATAGATGTATCGCAAGGGAATGGTTAATCATGTAGTTCATTCCAACAGTGATAAGGGAGCTGATCGTTCATGAGAGAAGAACAGTTCGAAGCGATGCATCAAGAAGCACGAGGGCAGACGCAGGAACAACAACCCGGTGTCGAGTACGCCATGAAACCCGAACCGATTTACGATGATCCGGACTATGTCGGTTCAGGAAAACTGACGGGGAAGGTCGCGCTGATCACGGGCGGGGATAGTGGAATCGGTCGTGCCGTTGCTGTCGCTTATGCGAAAGAAGGGGCAAACGTCGCGATCGTTTACTTAAATGAGGGGAAAGACGCGGAAAAGACGAAATCGTTGATTGAAGGCTACGGGGTCAAAGCCTTAAAAATCGCAAAAGATGTCAGTCAGCCAGAAAGTGCACAAGCGATCATCGATACGGTCATTGCAGAGTTCGGTCAATTGAACATTCTCGTCAATAATGCCGGCAAGCAATTCCCGCAAGATGATTTCCTATCAATCACACCAGATCAATTGAAGGAAACGTTCGAGACGAATGTCTTTTCGATGTTCTATTTGATTCAAGCGGCGCTTCCGCATCTGCATAAAGAAGATGCAATCATCAATACCTCATCGGTGACGGCTTATCGTGGGGCACCGACGTTGATCGATTACTCAGCGACAAAAGGGGCAATTACGACATTGACGCGCTCACTTGCCTCGAGCCTGATCGAGAAGGGAATCCGCGTTAATGCCGTTGCACCCGGTCCGATTTGGACGCCACTCATTCCGGCGACGTTCTCGAAGGAGAAAGTCGAGTCGCATGGGGAAGATACGTTAATGAAACGCCGAGGACAACCGTCAGAAAATGCACCGGCTTATGTCTACCTGGCTTCTCGCGATTCGAGTTATATCACGGGTCAGACGATTCATATCAATGGCGGCGATTACATCACGTCTTAAGGGGGAGAACAAGATGAAGAAGAATCCGAATGAAGTGCCTGAACGCGAACCGGATCATCAACCGGACGAGATACCACAGACACCACCGAGCGAGGTACCAGATACACCACAGGAAGACCCTGTTCGTCAGCCGGAACCGGATACGTTCCCAGAACCGACTGAAATTCCCGAAACACCGCAAGAGGATCCGAATCCATATTAAGGAGTGAAGTAACCACCATCCAAAAATCGGATGGTGGTTTTTCATGGCGAAAGAAAAAAACCGTCTTGACAGTCAAACTGTATGGTGAGTATGATACAGAAGAGAAGTGTATTATTGTTTTAATACATTACACAGGAAAGGGAGGTCTACCGATGCAGTTCGATCAAAGAAGCCCGGTGTACCTGCAGGTCGTGCGTTGGTTCAAACAACGAATCGCGACCGAGGAATTGCAAAGCGGGCAAGAAATCCCGTCCCGCCGCGAAATCGCCGCACAGCTCGGAATCAATCCGAATACCGCACAAAAAGCATACAAAGAGATGGAGGAGCAGCAATTGATTACGACAGAACGGAATGTCCCGAGTAAGATTACACGTGATCCACAAGTCGTCCAAAAAGTACGGGCCGAGATGCTGGAAGAAGCGGTCTCTGAATTCATCGATGCCGTAAAGGCAATTCAAATTCCACTCGATGAGGTCGTCTCGAAGGTCGAGACCGTCTATCAGGAAACGGAACGGAGGAAGATCGATGCTTGAAGTCCATGGCTTACAAAAGAAGTACGGAAAAAAACCAGTCCTTCAAGGTGTCTCGTTCTCGGTCCCGATGGATCAACTGACGTGTCTGATCGGTTTGAATGGTGAAGGGAAATCAACGATCTTGAAGGCAATCGCAGGTCTCGTCCCAGTCAACGCGGGAACGGTTCTCGTCGATGGCGAGGTCAATCGAAATAAGATTGCCTTCGTTCCGGATATCCAGACGATGCCAGGCTACATGACGGTTGGTGATGCGCTGACGTACATGGCGGATTATTATTCCGACTGGAACCCGGCGACAGCGGATGAGCTGATGCGGATCTTCCAGCTACTCTCGACAGATAAGATCACGGACTTATCAAAAGGGAACCAGGCGAAGGTCAGCTTGATCCTCGGTTTCGCTCTCGATCGTCCGTACTTACTACTCGATGAACCATTCGCTGGGATCGATCTGTTTACGAAGGAACAGATTGCAGGACTTTTCTCGAGTCACTTCATGGAAGGACGCGGCATCCTGATGACGACACACGAAATTCAGGGAATCGAGCACTTGATCGACCGGGTCGTCTTCTTGCAGGACGGTCGGATCATCGATGAACATGAGACGGAAGAGATGCGGGAACTGTACGGGAAATCGGTTCAGGACCGGATGCGGGAGGTCTATTTGCGATGAAACAATACATACAATTAACGAATGAAGAGATTAAGCGGAGTTTTAAGATATACATGATCATTGTTCTAGCAATGATAGCGATTGAGTTAGCATCAATCGTTGCGCAAGTCATGTATCATGAACGGAGAATCGAAAACTTCATGGAATTTAATCGAGTTTCCGTCACAGAAGCACTTAAACAAATTGATACACTCGGATACTCTGAGGCGTCCTCCTTCTTTAGTTATATGACTTTGATCGGAATGGCGATTGTTGTCATCTATGCGATTCAAATTTGGTATCGAGATTGGTTAGGAGAAACAAAGTATATTTATCGTTTACTAATGCTTCCAGGAAACCGCGCAAGCATTTTCTTCTCAAAATTGACGACAGTCTTTTTAATCATCGTGAGTTTTATTGGTATCCAATGGTGTGTAATGCAATTAGGATTTTATCTATTTGATTGGTTGATTCAACCGGAATACCAAAACCAAAATAATCTAAGTCCAGTCCAAAATGTGATGAGCGAATTCTATACAACAAATCTAATTGATATGGGTATCATTCTTGCGACATCACTATTCATCGTCAGTTTTATTTTCTTACTTATTCTAATTGAAAGATCATTCCGTAAAGGAAAAGCCATTATCAGAATTGGAATTGAAATTTTTGTTCCTGTTGCTTTAACCATTGGTATATTAGCGTTTTTAGATGAAACTCATATTTTACTGGAAACAGAAGAGTTAATTCTAACTATTGGGATAAGCTTGCTGTACTTCATGTATATCATTTGGAAAAGTCTTCGACTATTGCAACGAAAAGTCACGGTGTGAGGAGTAAACTATGCGAACCTATAAATATCTTTTGAGTTTAGGCGTCATTTGTACTTTGACACTTGGAGTGTATGTTGTGTACTCCTCTTCAATGGAAGAACCTGAATTTACGGTACAAACGATACAAGGAAATCCAAATGATCAAACTGTAAAGCAGCTTCAATTTAAATTTAATGATCCCGAAGCATATAGAACGAAATACAAAGTTAACTTGATGGGGGAAGTAAAGAAGAAACAATCGAATTACTTATCCGCTTTTACAATGGACTACTCAGGAGTGAGTAAGGCGCCACATGAATTCCGACAATTTATGAATCAAGAGGAAATATCACAATATGAACAAGATAAAGAAGTATTTGGATTACACGTCAATAGAAATGGGTCATGGGAGGTAGCATCTTGGAAACGTGGAACGGAAATGATGGAGACTTATTCTTTACCGAAACCGGCAAAGACTAAAGGCATCTACTATCGACCATTTCAACGAACGAAACAGAAGTTATATGTCAAACGAATTGGAGATGTTGTACAAAAACCAGGTACAAATCATATCTATGTGATTGATTTAAAGAAAAAAACAGTCCAATTAATGGACTTACCATTTCAATTAACAGAAGAGGATGAGGTACTTGCCATCTATCAGAATCGTGTCTTATACCGAAAGATGACTAATGATGCTAAGACAAAAGTTTATCTCAGAGACAACACAACATCGACACGATTAGAGTTTCTTGAGCGTGAAGAAATGTGGGATATACGTCTAATAGACGAAGGTGCGGTTGTAGGGATGACAGAGAACATGACTGAAACGAAAATCAAATGGTCGACGTATGACTTACGAACGAAGCAATTCAAGCAACATCGCTATGACTTACCAAAACGAGATACCAATGAAGTCCAACGCTACGCATCGACAAATATTGAAAATGGTCTAGTCTATGCTCTCATTGAAACAAAGAAAAACGGAACGTCTATTTTTGTGTTGGATGCACAGAACGAAGAAGTTCAATACGAAGGAACGGTCAAATACGACATGCATAAGAGTGATCTTCAGTTTAACGACTTGACCATCAACTGAACTGTTAGGAAAAAAATAGTTATTTTTTTGGAACCTCCCGTTTTCTTCCAACGTATAAAGACTATACAGAGGGGGAACTCACATGCAATTCTTGATTTTTGTCGTTTTCGCAGGTGCCATGTATTGGTTCTACTACAATTTCTTACTCGGGTACCGTAAGAAAAATATCACGCTGACGTTCGACGATCGGTTTTATTCACTCGACGAACATGTTGCAGCCATCGAACAAAAGCTCGCAACGGATGGGCACTCGGCACGTTATCTCGGTGACCGTCGTTTCGAAGTCGATGGCAAACCCTATCTGTTCCTCGAGCGAACAGTCTCAGTCGGCGGGGTTCCGACACAGCAGACGATTCTCGAGCAACAAAAAAAATAACTCTCCCGCGTACGGGAGAGTTTTTTCGTTAGACCGGAATCCGGTCAAGGGGATGCGGTTGCTGCGACGAACGATACCAGCGGATGATCCAGTGATCGATGCCGATTTGATACGCAAAGCGTCCTGCAGCCAGTAAGGCAATTGACGCTGCTAAGAACACTGGGTTCAAGGCAATCGTCCCAGCGAGTAAGTAATTGAGATTCATGATGCTTCCGACGACCAGTGCAGGAACCGTCAACAGACTAAGAATCAACAGGATCCCGACGACGAGTTCCGCGAACGGAATCAAGGCGTTGATCAGCCCGACGTTCGGTAAGGCGAGTTGCTCAATCCACGTCGCGTACCAGGAACTGACGAGTGCGTCTTCGCCCGTTGACTTCGCGAGCGCTCCTTCGAGAAACGGTTTTGCATCAAAGCCATTAATGTACTTACCGATTCCAGCGATGAACCACTGGATTCCGAGCCAGAGTCGGATGATCGTCAACAGACCGAGACCGATGATGTGTAATGCTTTCACTTTCAGACACTCCTCTACTACAACATAGTCCCCATCATACTGAAAAATCATCAGCGAGATGGGGACTATCATCATAACGTCATCGAACCGTCATCGACCTGTTACAAAAAAGGATAAGGTAACGGTTTCATGAGCGTTGATCGAGGCGATGACTGATTGCAGTTAATAAAGCAGCAACGAGCGCGACCAGTCCACCGACGAGTGCCGTGTTCATCATCGGACCGTTCGCATAGACGATGCCACCGAGTGCCGAACCAAAAGCAATCCCGACGTTACTCGCAACCGGCATCAATGAAGCAGCGAGTCCTTTTGCTTCCGGATTGAACTTTTCAGCGAGGTCGATCAAATAGATTTGTGTCGAAGTCGTCAGTAGAATCGACATCAACGACATCAAAGCGATGTTGAACAGACCAAGCGGAAGGGATGCTGTCGTGAAGTATAACGCAGCAAGAACGACTGCTTGCACGACGAAGACGAACCGTAAGCGTCCCATCGGATTTTTGCTGGCGATTTTACCGGCAAGGATGTTACTAAAGATCGAGACGACGCCGTAAGCGAGCAAGATCGGACTGATCCACGTTTTCGCAATCCCAAGTTCTGTTTGTAAAATCGGTACGAGGTATGTGTAGACGACATAAGTTGCCCCGAATCCAAACGACGGAATAAAGAAGGCGATCAGGATCCGTGGGTTGGCGAGCAATCCAAGCTGTTCCTTAATTGAACCGGAACCCGTCGATTGCTGGACCGGAACGATCTTCCATACTGCGAGGAACGCGATCAATCCCATGACTGTCGTTAGCCAGAACGTAGCTTCGAAGCCAGCGTGTTGCCCGATGAACGTTCCGATCGGGACACCGAGGACGTTCGCGAGTGTAAAACCACCGAAAATGAACGAGACGGCAACACCGCGCTTTGCGACAGGCACACCGTCACTGGCGACGACCATTGCGAGTGAGATCAAGACACCAGTCAGGATGGCTGTCAGAATGCGGGTTGCGAGCAATACTTCGTAACTTGGAGCAAAACTACTGGCAAGATTCAGTAAGACCCAGGCGAGTAAGAGACGTAGGATCAGGCGACGCCGTTCCAGGTGACCGGTTAGCGACATGACGATCGGTGTACCGATTGCAAAGGAGATGGCAAAGGCTGAGACGAGTGTACCCGCTGTTGCGATCGTGATATCAAGGGCTGAGGAGATTTCAGCGAGGATCCCGACGATGACGAATTCGCTTGTTCCGAGAACGAACGTCAGGAGCGACAACGTGGCGATCAAGAGCCAATCGCGTCGACTTAAACGAGTAGTAGGTGACATGGATGATTCCTCAATTCTAGCGCTTGCGCGCGAAACTATGAGTAACAGGATAGCATGAAACGATTTCGTCGGGTATCGCAAAGCGAGATTTCGGGAAAAGAACCATTATTCGAAATAGCGTGTGAATTTCCAGGCTTGCTGTTTTTTGCGTATACTACAGAAGAAGACTACTTATAAAGGAGTGGAAACGATGCAAGCGACAGTGACATGGAACAAACAGATGGGGTTTAGTGGACAGACGGAATCAGGGCATCATCTGGCGATGGACGCAGCACCCGAAAACGGTGGCGAAAACCAAGCGCCACGACCGACTGAACTGCTGCTACATGCCGTTGCCGGCTGTACAGGAATTGATATCGTCTCGATTTTAGAGAAGATGCGCTTGACGATCACCCATTTCGAAATGGATATCGAAGGAGAACGGGCAGAGGACCATCCGCGGCGTTTTACGTCGATCTCGATTCATTACCGGCTCGAAGGTGATCTCCCGGAAGATAAGGTCCGTCGCGCCATCTCGTTATCAAAGGATAAATATTGTTCGGTCTCGCAATCCCTGAACGCTGAGATTTCCGTTTATTATTCGATCAATGGTGTGCGAAGCGAGGATCCTTTGTGAAGAAAACCGTACTGATCGGTTGTCTGTTGCTTGCAGGGTGTGCGCAGGAGACGACGGAACCAACGAAACCATCACAACCGGAAACGAAGCAACCGACAGAAGAAAAGAAACCGAAACCTGAACCAACGAAAGAGGAACGACAACAAGCACGATTAAAGCAGCAACTTAAAGCGATGTCGACGTCAGAAAAGATCGATCAACTGCTCTACATCGGAGTCGCCGGCACGGAACTTTCAGCAGCTGACCGAAAATTGTTACAGACGCATGCGATTGGCGGGGTCTTATTGCTCGGCGGAAACATTACGTCGGAAGAGCAACTCTTGACGTTCACGCGTGCGATTCAAGAGACGAACCAAAAACCGTATGCGTTCGTCGGGATTGATGAAGAAGGCGGACGCGTCAGCCGGGTACCGGATCAACGATTACGTCTACCGACGAGTCAACGGATGGCGCAAGGAGCAGATGAAGTGAAAATGGAAGATGTCGGACGTACGCTCGGACATTTGTCACGTTTTTATGGCTTCAACATGGACTTCGCGCCGGTCCTTGACGTCAACAGTAATCCGAACAATCCGATCATCGGCGACCGTGCGTTAAGTGCTGATCCGAATACCGTCGCGACGCTTGGTACGGCCCTGATGCACGGGATGCAGGAGACGGGAACGATTCCGGTCGTCAAACATTTTCCCGGTCACGGCAATACGAGTGTCGATTCCCATGTCGGGCTACCGAAAGTGACGGCATCAAAGGAAGAATTGAAGCGGACGGAGCTGTTACCGTTCCAAGAAGCGATTCAAGAGGGCGCCGAGATGGTGATGGTCGCCCATATTCTCTATCCCGCGTATGACGATATGAATCCGTCCTCGCTCTCAAAGCCGATCTTGACTGACCTCTTGCGTCAACAACTCGGATTCAACGGTGTCATCATCACGGATGATCTCGTCATGGGGGCGATCACGAAACAATATGGTCTCGCAGAAGCGGCACGTCAGTCGCTCGTCAACGGAGCTGATATGGCGATGTTTTCAGAGGCAGGTGCTTACACAAAGGTCCATGCTGAAGTGATGCAAGCCGTCAAAGACAAAACGCTGACGCCGGAGATGCTCGATGCCAAAGTAATGCGCATCCTGAAGCTGAAGCAGACGTATGCCGACAGCCAAGAGCAACAGCGACCAACGAAATCGGAACTGATTCAGCAAGTGGAAGCGCTCAACTAGGACTAGCGAAGCGAAGCGACTCATGCTAGACTAATGGGGCAAGCCAATTAAACACGAAAAGACACTAGGGGAGTCTCCCAGCAGACTGAGACGGAAGTATCCGGACCCTTTGAACCTGATCTAGTTCGTACTAGCGGAGGGAAGTGGCTCGAAACCCTAGATATCCTTAGCGCTTCAGCGCATTTTCGGACCACTCCCTTCAACATTGGGAGTGGTCCTTTTTCGTATGGAAAGGAAGAACATGATGCGTTTACATCTGATTTCGACGGGATCCATCCATCCGCTTGACGAAATAAAGACCTTTCAATCCCTTCAACCTTATACGGATCAGCTGCATCTACGAGAATCGAACTTGTCGGCAGCAGAATTGCTTGATCTAATCGACGCGCTCCTTGCGCAAGGGTATTCGCCTGAGCAGTTAACGGTCCATGACCGGGTCGATGTCGCCCATGTCGCAGGCATCGGTGTGCAGTTGACGCGCCGGTCCTTGCGTGTCCGTGATGTGCGACGTCATTTTCCGAATCTCGTCATCGGGAAATCGGTCCATTCACTAGCAGAGGCACTGGCAGCAGAAGCGGAAGGAGTCGACCGCCTGCTGTACGGTCATATTTATCCGACAGCGTCGAAGCCGGACGTGCCACCGCGGGGGATTGACGCCTTGAAGCAAGTCGTCACCTTCACGACGAAACCAGTCATCGCGATTGGTGGGATCACCCCAGATCGTATTCCTGAAATTGCAGCGACCGGTGCAACCGGAATTGCCGTCTTATCGGGTATTCTCGGTCAAACGGATCCGCTCGCCGCCATTCTGAGTTACCAGGGGGTACGGGTATGACGGATCACATCATCATCGGCGGTGGAGTCATCGGTTTGACGCTTGCTTACGGTCTCGCCTGTCAGAATGAATCCGTCGTCGTACTAGAACGTGGAGCAGGTGGTCAAGGAACGAGTCGCGCGGCTGCCGGTATGCTCGCGACGGACATCGAGCTCAGAGAGGAATTGCATGTACTTGCCGCGCGAAGTCGTCGTCTGTATCCGCTGCTTGCTCGTCGCCTCGAGCGTGAGACTGGCATCGATTGTGGGTACCGGGAACAACCGTTTTTGTTGAAACGTAAAGGGCGCGAGCATCTGTTTCCGGCGGTCGGTCAAATCGATCCACGACGACTGACGACTGCATTGATATATGCCTTACGAAAGCGTGGGGTACCAATCGAAGAAAAAGTAGATGTTGCATGCATCGAAGAGAGCGATGACTTCATCAGGATCGAGTCGAACGTGGGAACATGGACCGGACGAACGGTGACGGTCGCTGCCGGACGCGGGTCGCAAGCCTTGCTCGATACAGCTGGTATTTCAATCGCCACATATGGGGTCAAAGGGGAATGTCTCGCCGTTCGTCTCGCGGGTCAGCCGTTACGCTCGATCCTGTTTGACGACGCTGTCTATCTCGTACCGAAAGCAGACGGACGAATTTTGATCGGTGCGACCGAATTGCCGTGCGACGAGACGGTCGGTGTCAGTGTCGCTGGGATCACGTCACTGCTTCAAGCAGCAGAACGACTGTATCCACCGATTCGTGACGCGGTCATCGAAGAAGTCTGGTCCGGTGTACGACCACAAACGGCGTCCGGCTTACCATATATCGGAGTCGCCGATTCATCCCGTCGGATCTTTCTAGCGACAGGGCATCATCGGCATGGCATCTTACTCGCACCGGCGACAGCGGAAGTCTTGGTAAATACATTACGGTTGATTCAGAAGGAGGAAGTCCGATGAACATTACGATTAACGGCAATGACCACACGATCGAACAGATTGAAACGATTGAAGACATGCTCACGCAACTCGGCTTAGGAGAAAAGCTCGTCATCGTCGAACAGAATCGACAAATCATCGATCGCGCGGCGTATGGTCAGACAGTCGTTCGGAACAATGACACATTTGAAATCGTTCATTTCGTAGGAGGAGGATAAACATGCTGAAAATTGGAGAAAAGACATTTGAATCACGATTATTACTCGGTACAGGAAAATATACGGATGCTACCGTACAGCAAGAAGCAATCGATGCGTCTGCTTCACAAATCTTGACGTTCGCCGTCCGTCGGCTCGACATCTTTGACAAACAACAAGCGAATTTTTTGGAGTCGCTTGATTTAGCGAAGTACGATTTACTGCCGAACACGGCCGGTGCGAAGACGGCGGAGGAAGCTGTTCGGTTGGCGAAGCTTGCGCGGGCATCCGGTATGTGCGACATGGTTAAGGTCGAAGTGATCGGTTGCGATAAGACGTTACTACCTGATCCGATCGAGACGTTACGGGCTTCTGAAGAATTACTCAAAGAAGGTTTCATCGTCTTACCGTATACGTCGGACGATGTCGTCCTTGCGCGACGACTCGAGGAACTCGGTTGTCACGCCATCATGCCGGCAGCGTCACCGATCGGTTCCGGGCAAGGCATTCTCAACCCACTTCATCTACGATTCATCATCGAGCAGACGACGGTTCCTGTTATCGTCGACGCCGGGATCGGTTCACCGACCGACGTCGCCTATGCGATGGAACTGGGAGCGGATGGTGTTTTATTGAACTCCGCTGTCGCCCATGCTCAAGATCCGGTCAAGATGGCGCACGCAATGCGACTGGCTGTCGAAGCGGGGCGTCTCGGATACGAAGCGGGACGTATCGAGAAGAAACAGTATGCGGTCGCGAGTAGTCCAACGAGTGGATTGATTCGATGAACCGTTACTCACGGCAAACTCGATTTCAACCGATTGGGGAAGCGGGACAAGCACGCTTGGCATCAGCGAAGATACTGATCATCGGCATGGGAGCGCTCGGAACGGCGTCGGCAGAGCAACTCGTCCGCGCCGGTGTCGGCGTCGTCCGAATCGTCGACCGTGATTATGTCGAGTGGAGTAATCTACAACGACAACAGCTTTATACCGAAGACGATGCGCGTCATATCGTACCAAAAGCGATTGCCGCAAAAGCACGGCTTGAAGCGATCAATTCGACGGTGACGATCGAAGCGCATGTAGTAGACGTCGACCGGGCAGCGCTGACGTGGCTTCTCGATGATATCGATCTGATCATCGACGCGACGGACAATTTCGATATTCGTTTGCTGATGAACGACATGGCGTTGATGCGTTCGATTCCGTGGATTTACGGAGGTTGCGTCGGCAGTTACGGAATCACGTTTACCGTCCGTCCCGGGGAGACGCCATGTCTGCATTGTCTGCTCGATCAATTACCACGTGATCAGGAGACATGTGATACGGCGGGAATCATCGGACCGGCTGTACAGATGGTTGCTTCCTTGCAGGTGACGGAAGCATTGAAGTGGCTGAGCGGACAGACGGACGCCATGCGGACGCGCTTGCTAGCGTTTGATGTTTGGTCAAATACGTTCCAACAAATTAACGTGCAGTCACTGAAGCAAACGGAGTGCCCGTCGTGCGGTATCGAGCCGTCTTATCCTTATTTAGCGGATCGAACGGTTCGTTTCACGGCACTTTGTGGTCGCGATGCCGTTCAAATCCGGGGAGACGGACAGCGGGATCTGGAACAGTTGAAACAACGTCTCCAGCCGGTCGCTTCGATTTCCGCCCATAATCCATACTTGCTGGCGTTTACGACGGACGAACATCGGATGGTCGCTTTTCGGGATGGTCGTGTTCTGATTCATGGCGAGGCCGATCTCGTCAAAGCAAAACGACTTTATCACGCCTATTTCGGTTAATCGTTCACAAAACAGTAAAACTAATTTTAAATATATATGTTTTAAATGTTTAAAAAACAGGTAAATAAGACTTCAGACGTAAATCGGTCTACAGTTTTTGAACGTGAAGAGGAGTGATTCAGATGAAACAAGATTTCGATCCAATCAAGGATCAAGCACAGACGGAAGACGCACAAGCAGTTGTTCAGCAAGCCAACTGGAATCCGGATCGATACCGGACGAACTTGAACCCATTCTATCTGTCACCTTGTAGTGTCGAACGTAGAGAAGACGTGCATCAGGATGCATCGAAAATTCTCGAAGTCGAGACGTCGTCGCCCCTCCAACAACTTTTTGAACACAATCAAGCAACGCATACATCCGAAAAACAGGGGACGAAATTCAAAACGGGCATCGTTGTCGGTGTCGGTGCAATCATCGGTGGATCAGTGTCAGTGATTCGTTCCGTCCAACGCTTTAGAAAACAACGGACGAAATAACACGTTCGTCGTGAGAGTGAAAAAAGCAGGAGGCATTCGCCTTCTGCTTTTTGTGTTGCAAACGGATGTTCGTCGCAGAACGAACGCTCGCATGCTACACTTAAGCTACTATATTCAAAAAGTGAGTGTGATGAAGATGAAATGGATACATACTGCCGATTGGCATCTCGGTAAAATCGTTCATGGCGAGTCGATGCTTGAGAACCAACGAGCGGTCCTAGCCGATTTTTTGGCACTCGTCGACCGCGAACAACCGGATGCGATCGTCATTGCGGGTGATTTATACGACCGCGCCGTACCGCCAACGGAAGCCGTCGAACTACTCGACGAGACACTGGCTGCCTTGATCCTTGACCGGGACATTCCGGTCGTTGCGATTAGCGGGAATCATGACTCAGCCGAACGGTTGAGTTTCGGAACGACGTTACTCCAACGGGCCGGTCTGCATCTCGTCGGAAAACTAACGCCGGTCATTACTCCGGTCACGATCAAAGGAGTGTCGTTTTATCCGGTGCCATTTGCCGATCCTGCGACCGTTCGGTACGTGCATCAGGAGGAAACGATCAAAACACATGATGACGCAATGCGGACGATCCTTGCTGGATGTATTCCGGACGGACCGAGTGTCCTCGTCGGTCATGCCTTTGTGATCGGTGGACTCGAGACGGATTCGGAGCGACAATTGTCCGTCGGAACAGCAGGGCAGGTCAGTGCGAGCCAGTTTGCACCGTTCACCTATACGGCACTCGGGCATTTACACAATCCGCTTGCGATTCAATCCGAGACGGTTCGTTACAGCGGATCACTCTTGAAATATTCGTTTTCGGAAGCACATCATGTCAAAGGGGTCGATGTGTTGACGCTGAATGATGCGGGTACATTCGATCGTCGGTTCGAACCGCTTGCACCAAAACGTGACTTGCGAGAACTGACTGGAAGTCTCAGTGAACTGACAGACCCGGCGTTTGTCGCGACACAAACAACGGACGATTACTTAAAGATCAATCTAACGGACGGCGAAGCCTTGATGGATCCGATGGGCAAGCTGAAGAAAATCTATCCGAACATCCTACACCTCGAGCGAATCGGATTCGTCCGCGAGAGTACGCGGGCGGTCAAGGCGTCGCGGGAGCAAGTCAAAGACGCATCCGTTGCGGATCTGTTCAGTGAGTTTTATGAAGCAGTCCGTGAGAAGAAACCGACGGAAGCGATGCAAGCCGTCCTGAAGGAGGAAGCGACATGCGCCCAGAACGACTGACATTACGCGCCTTTGGACCGTTTGCTGGTGAAGAGACGATTGATTTCACGGCACTTGCTGGACGGACGATGTTCGTCATCTCCGGGAATACCGGGGCAGGGAAAACGACGATCTTTGATGCGTTGACGTTCGCCCTGTATGGTGAGACGTCTGGTGGTGAGCGGGAAATGAGCGAGCTACGAAGTCATTTTGCTATCCCCGAGCAAAAGACGGAAGTTGAACTGGAGTTTACGCTGAAAGGAGAACGGTACCGGATCATCCGCCAACCGAGTCAACCGCATCCGGTCAATAAAACCGGTTACTCGCATGAAGCCGAGCTCGCTCGGTTCGACGGAACGACGTGGAAACCGCTCGCGGTCAAAATTCCAGAAATCAAGCAACGGGTTCAAGAGCTGATTCAGCTCGACCATAAACAGTTTTCGCAAATTCTCCTGTTGCCGCAAAATAAGTTCCGCGAACTGTTGATGGCAGAGTCAAAAGACAAACTGCAGATTCTCAAACAGCTGTTTAAGACGGAACACTATGGTGAGTTCCAGCAACGTTTGCACCGACAAGCGCTCGATCTTGCGGCACGCATCAAGGAAACGAAGACGAAACAATGGGCCAAGCTTGAGGAATTACCATTGCAAGCGAACTGGAGTGAACTGACGGAAGGCGACATCCGGTTACGGATGGAGGCATTGACGACGGAACGGGACGAATGGTTAACGGCTGCGCGTCAAGCTGAAGTAGAGACTCGTGCGATCGTTGAGAAGAAAACGACGCAATTGCAACAAGGCGAGCAACTCGAAGCGGTTTTCCAAGAGCAAGAGCGACTTCAACAGACCGAACAGTTGCTACTAGACCGCCTACCGGAAATCAAGCGGATGCAACAAGAAGCAACGGCGGCTGAACGCGCTCAAGTTGTCGCACCAATCTATGACCAGTGGCAACAGGATCAAGAACAATTGGCACAACTCACACGTCGAAAACAGGAAACCGAACAGCACATCGCTCGCTTGAAAGAGCAACAAGAGGTCGTTCAAGCAAAAGTGGATCGATTGCTAGCGGAGGAACCACAGATTGAGCAACTTAGTCGTCGTCTCGAAAAGATTCAAGAAGAGCGCGAACGGTTGGAAGCAGAAACGGCTTTACGGCAACAACAGCAACAACTAGTAGAACGTTTGAAGCTTCTGGACCCAGAGCCATTACGGAAGCAACTCGAACAAGCACGGACGGATCGGAAAAACGTTCAAGAACAACTGCATCCATTGCAAAACGTCGGAGCCGAACGCTTACAGGTGCAAGAACGGCGCTTCATCCTGCAACAGCTAGCGACAAAGATAGCGGAACATGACAAATTGGAAGCAGAACGGCAACAGCTGATCGTCCGCGGCACAAGCGTCCGGGATCAAAAAGAGGCAGCAGCGCGCCAGTATGAAGAAGCCCGCAAACACGAACGGGAACAACTGGCAGCTGAACTTGCGAAAGGATTGACGGAGGGGACGGCTTGCCCTGTCTGCGGCAGTACGTCGCATCCACAGCATGCTGTCGCCGTCGCGCAAGAACTTCCGGTCGATGTGGCACAACAGCGGTTCCTTGAAGCGCAACAAGCGCATCAAGAATTGCAAGCCTCTTATCGAACGGTTGCCGAACGTCTACAGCAACTGACGACCGAGATTCAAAAGACGAGTGAAAACGAGTCCTCTCATGCGGATGTTTCAGCACAGCTTCGGGAAGTCGAACAGACGGAAGCCCGATTAGCATCAGCACAGACGGAAAAAGCGCGTCTTGAGACTCGCCTGCAACAACTCGAACAATCCATGGACCAGCTACAACTGAAGATCGATGCAATGATCAAAGACCGGACCGTCATCGAATCGGAATTGGCACACTTGTCTGGTCGCCTAAGTCAATCAGGAGAGTCCGTAAAATCGCTACCAGCACTCCGTGAGGAACAACAACAAGCAGAAACACGTATTGAGCAGTTCAAACAAGTCAAACAGCAACAGTTACGCGAGAAGGAACAGCTCGATCGTGACTTCGCGGAACATCAAGGACGATTCCGTCAACTGACTGAGGCATCTGCTGAACAAAACGACCGATTAACGAAACGCGAAAACGCATTACACGCAGTCTTGGCAGAAGAAGCGTTTCCGACGATCGAAACCTTCCACGATGCAAGACGTTCGCGTGACGAACTCCGTCACCTCCAAGAACGGTTGGAACAAGACCGTCTAGCGCGGCAGGAACTGAAACTGAAACAGGAACAAGCTCGCTTGAAGACGGAAGATCAAGTGCGTCCGGATCTTGAACAGTTGCGGATGGATGTGAAGACGGTGTCGCTCGAACTGACGGAGCGGACCGATCGACGTGTCGGGCTCGAGAAGGAACGCGCACACATCGATCAATTGATCGCGGCTTGGGAAAGCTTGCAACGCCAGATTGAGGACGAGGATGCAAGATACGGGGTCATCGGAGAACTGGCTCGTGTCGGTGTCGGCGAGAACGCACAACGGATGACGTTTGAAACGTACGTTCAGACGGCATACTTCGATGAGATTCTGTTCGCCGCGAACCGGCACCTGCACGAGATGACCTCTGGTCGTTTCCAGCTCGAACGGAAAACGGAGGCGGGAAAAGGACTCAAGAAATACGGACTTGATTTAAATGTCTTTGACGCATACACGTCGCAAACACGTCACGTCAAGACGTTATCCGGTGGAGAAAGCTTCAAGGCGTCCCTTGCACTTGCACTCGGACTGTCAGAAGTCGTGCAAGAAGCGAGCGGTGGCGTATCGCTTGAGACGATGTTCATTGATGAAGGATTTGGAACACTTGATCCGGAATCCCTGGAACAAGCAATCGAGACATTGCTCTCGATTCAAGCGAGCGGTCGTATGGTCGGGATCATCAGTCACGTCCAGGAACTGAAGTCACGTGTTGACGCAAAAATAGAGGTCAAACAAGGAAAAACGGGGTCGACGATTACACTAGTCGTCGAGTAAGGAGATAAGATCGATGGAAACACGAAACATGGTCACGAAATCACAAATCAAAGAAGCGTTACGCGAATTAGGTGTGTCGCCCGGCATGAAACTGTTCGTCCATACGTCACTCAAACAAATCGGCTGGATTCCCGGGGGCGTGCAGGCGCTGATCGAGGCTTTACAGGAAGTCGTCACGACGGATGGGTTGATCATGATGCCGGCGCAAAGTACCGATAATTCAGATCCGAAAAACTGGAGTCAACCCGCTGTTCCTGAGGAGTGGTGGGAAACGATCCGTCGGGAAATGCCGGCATATGACCCAGCAAAAACGGTCACGCGTGGCATTGGTCGCGTACCGGAAGTCTTCCGGACGTATCCCGGCGTCGTTCGAAGTAATCATCCGATGTGGTCCGTGACTGCCTGGGGGAAAGATGCGGCGACATTCGTTGCCGATCATACGTTAGAAAATGGCTTCGGTCCCGGTTCACCAATCGAGCGCTTCATCGAGGCGGATGGTCAAATTCTGCATATCGGTTCTCCTTGGGATACGACGACCGTCTGGCATTATGCGGAATACGGATTGAATCGTCCGGACGTCGAGGATGGGTGTAAAGTCAAAGAAGGAACGACGGAACGATTCATTCATTACCGCCATCGTCAAATCGATAGTGATGCGTTTGGTCCGATTGGCGAAGCGCTCGAAAGCGCTGATTTCGTCACGTCCGGTTTGATTGGACAAGCGAAATCTTACCGCATCGATGCCAAAGCCTCGATCCCAGTCGTCATGTTGCAATTAAAAGCGCTCGATCAATGGTTATTTTGAAACTTTTTCGGGAAACCTTCGTAGTAGAAAACAGAATCATAAAAAGGAGTGAAAGCAATGGCTTCACGTTTTAAAGTAAACCCGGCATTGCGTCGCGGATTCGATACAGCACGTGTCGGAGAACGACCAATGACAAAAAGCGGAACGATGAGCAAGATTTTCTTGATGCTCGCTCTCGTCACGGCAGCAGCAGGGGGCAGTTGGTTCTTCCTCGCAGAAAACCAAGCGTTCCTATTCCCAGCATTAATCGGTGGATTCGTCATCGGTCTGATCCTTGCCTTGATCATCACATTCAAACCAGCAACAGCTCCGGTCCTATCTCCGGTTTATGCAATCGTTGAAGGTGTGGCAGTCGGAGCGTTATCGTTAATGTTCGAAAGTATGTACCCAGGTATCGTCGGAAAAGCAGTCGTTGCGACATTCGTCGTTGCGTTTGCGATGTGGTTCGTCTACTCGACAGGGATGATTAAAGTAACGCAGCGTTTCCGTTCTGCAGTCACAGCGGCGATTCTCTCGATCTTCGTCTTGTACGCGGTCAACTTGATTCTTTCGCTATTTAGTATCGACCTCCCATTCATGACAGGTAGCTCACCGATTGCGATTGGCGTTCAGTTCGTCATCGTCATCGTGGCATCCTTGTCACTTGTAATGGACTTCGATTTCATCTCACAACAAGTGCGCGCCGGTGCTCCGAAGTCGATGGAGTGGGTCGCAGCATTCGGATTGATCGTGACGATCATCTGGCTCTATATTGAATTACTTGATCTCTTGTACCGCCTCGCGGCGCGGGATTAACAGCAACAGACGACGGGTTCTACGTCGTCTGTTTTTTGTCATGTGCAGGGATACCTACCGGAAGCGAGAAATAGTGGGATAGCGTAATCAGAAGGGGTGATTCTCATGAAAGAACGTATCGTCATCGGAGCAGGACCGTACCATAATAATCCCGGATGGTATCATACACAGGAAGAGGAGTTGAATCTGCTCAATCGTTCCGATTGGGAACGATTGTGTTCGAACGAAAAGTTACAAGCGATTCTTGCGGAACATGTCTGGGAGCATTTGACATTCGAAGAAGGGATTGACGCGGCACGTCATTGTTATGCATACCTTGCACCAGGAGGATACGTCCGTTGTGCAGTGCCGGACGGTTATTTTCGGGATGAGGCATACCAAGCAATCGTCCAAGTCGGTGGCCCCGGTCCAGTTGACCATCCGGCAGCGAGTCACAAAATCGTCTATACGTACGAAACGTTACGGAACGTATTCGAAGAAGCTGGGTTTCAGGTACGTTTTCTCGAATATTTTGATGAGAATGGGGTGTTCCATCAAGCGGATTGGGACGGCGCAGACGGTATCATTTTCCGTTCGAAACGATATGATCCCCGTAATGCAGAACAGATGAGATTTCCTTCGTTGATACTTGATGCATATAAATGAATACATAGTTGAAAAAGACCATCTGAACTTCGCTGTCAGATGGTCTTTTTGATCATATTCCGTGCTCGCTTTTCAGTTGATCGACATATTGTTTTGCCTCGAGCAATGACGATCCGAGCGTCTCTCGAACGCGTTTGACAGCTTCAACCGTCTTTCCTTCATGAAGCAACTGAACCAGTTCGACTTGTAATGCTGCTTCTTCTAAAGACACTTCGTTCAGACCGAGATGTTCCTCGATTCGTTGCAATTTTTTTAGAATCGTTTGTTGGCGGCGTTTCGCTTCGTCCGCTTTTTGCGATAAGGACATCCAGATGAAGAATAAGACAATCAGTGGTGCGAACGTGACGACAGAATCCATAGTGAACACCTTCCTTTCGTCCACCGTACCATAGGAAATGATTCATAACAAATAGTGGAAAATGAGGTGGAAATTGATTATGCTGATATAGTGGAAAATAAAGGGTTAATATGGAAAGGAGATAAATCTAGTGGATAATGTATTAGTGACATTTTTGCCATTCTTGATTCAAATCGGACTGATCATGGTGCTGTTCTTCTTCGGAACGTTTGGTCTGTTTTTCTTCGTAAAACGCAGCTCGTATCACAACAGTCGTTATTATCGACTGACACGTGAACCGTTTTTACGGATTGTCCGTGATAAGGGGAAATGGGGCGAGTACTTGACGACACGTCAACTCGATCAAGTGTCAGGATACGGCACGTATGTGTTTAATACATATTTACCTCGTGCGCGTGGAGAAGGCACGACGGAGATCGATGTGACGTTCATTCATGAAAGTGGCATCTATGTGCTCGAATCGAAAAACTACAGCGGGTGGATTTTCGGACGCGAGCAGGACCGTCAGTGGACACAACAGTTCCAGAATCGCTTCAAGCAACGGTTCTATAATCCGATTAAACAAAATGAAGGGCACCTTAAAAGTATGCAACGCTTCTTAGAAGGAACGGATCCTACGCTCTTTCACTCCTTGATCGTCTTCAGCGAACGCTGTGAACTCAAAAAGATCACCGTCGATTCAGCGCATGTCCGTGTCTTGAAACGAAACGTCTTACGTAAGACGATCGAGCAACTCGCGACAGAAAAGGCGTTGACACCAAGTCAAGTCGATACGATCGCGGGAAAACTCGGGGTTCATTCACAAGTCGATCGTGCCACCCAACAGGCGCATATCGATGGGATTCGTCAGCGCCAGGCCAAATGACAGCGTTGACGGACTGGCTCTCCTTCAGGTATAGTGGATAAATAATAAGTAGTGCAACTATATGGAGATGATAGGATGAAAGAATCGGAATGGTCGCTTGGCATGCAATTATCTCGTAGTTATTATGCGTTCAAACGTGCTGCCGCTAAACGGATGGAGACGTTCGGTTTAACGCCGGAACAGTTTTCTGTCCTGAGTGAACTTGCTAAACAAGATGGTATTTCGCAAAAGCAGCTGGCACTCGTGACGGAACGTGATCAAACAACGATCGGTAAGATTCTCGATAAACTCGGTAAAAAAGAATTGATTGTTCGGACACCGGATCCTCGGGACCGACGAGCGGTTCTGCTCTTGATGACACGAGAAGGACGTGACATCGTCGATCGTCTCGGACCAGAGCTCGATCAGCTACAATTCGAAGCGTTCCGAGGACTCTCGCGGGAGCAAATCGAGCAATTAAAGGAAACACTTGAGACCATTCACCGGAATGTGACGTGAATGGTTTTCCTTCGGACATATAGTTGCACATGATATTATAAGTAATGCATATAAAAAGGAGATTGTAATATGAAAGCATGGAAAGATGTCTGGTCAATGACACAAACGAAAGTCGGACTCGTCTTCGCGATTGTCGTCCCACTCTTGTTCCTCGTCGTCTGGATGACTGGTTACCAAGGAACGACGGACCGGCTCGATCAATTGAACGTTGGGGTCGTTGGGGAAGCGAACGACCCGTTCGTCACATCATTAAAAGAAGCACCGTTCACGGTCCAAGCACTCGCGACAAAAGCGAAAGGGTTGGAAGCACTTGATGCCAATGAAGTCGATCTCGTCCTACAGAAGGATGATGCAACGCATCAACTGACGGCACATGTCAGCCAGACGAATGCGGAATTTGCGAATGCGATTCTCGAGCGGGCAACGGAAACGATCGGTAAACAGTTGAATGGTGAGCCGACGTTTACGACATCGATCATCACAGAGCATGCCGTCTCAGATTTTGCCTTATCGATGCTGCCACTCGTTCTTGGGTTCGTCATCTATATCGCAACAATGACGATGGGGATTCAGTTCAATCTCGTCAGCACGATCTTAAGTAAGCGTCATTCGATCTGGTCCCTATTTTGGAGTCGCCAACTATTACACGGAATCGTCCTTCTGGTCGTTCCATTGCTACTCGTTTCTGTGGCACATGTATTAACGGATATTACGACACCGTTCATCAAACTATGGGCGTTTGAGCTCCTTGTTGTCGCGATCTGTATCGCCGTCACGCAGATGAACTTTGCGATATTTGGACCGATTGCGCCACTTGTCAATGTCGCATTGATTCCGTTCCAGTTGATGACTGCGGGAAACATCGTCCCAGCGAAGATGTTGGCACCGTTTTATCAATCGCTCGGAACGTTCTTACCGGTTCCGAATGCAGTCTCCGGCTTCAGTCGATTGCTGTTCATGGATGGTTCAGTAGGGACACAGGTGCTTCATTTATCACTGATTGGTCTCGGTAGTTTTATCGTGACATGTTTAGTGGTGAGTTGGAGAGAGCAACGACAAGCACAAGGCGTTGTTGCATGAAGGAAAAAAGAATAATAGTTTGGAAAGAAGAATCGTCATCGAATGAGATGACGATTTTTTGTTGGAGACAAATGAGTGAAAAAATCATTGCATAACAAAAACGTTATATAATAATATGGTTATATGAAAAATGAGAACAGATACATTCTCACTTGTACCATGCATAAACCAGTATGTTTTAAAGAAAGGAGTGGTCTCCATTGATTGAGACAGCAAAACAGGTAGAAGAGATGAGTCAGTTCTTGAAGCTGTTGAGCGATGGAACACGACTTGAAATTTTACGAAGACTACACGTTCGGGAACATTGTGTCTGTGATTTCGTCGAACTGTTTGATATTTCGCAACCGGCAGTCAGTCGGCATCTAAAATTGTTGCGTCAGTCCCAGATCATCTTGGAACGACGGGAACGACAATGGATTTATTTTCGAATCAATCCAGATCACCCGCAATACAAGTTGTTATTGACGATTTTAGAAAAAATGGATACTCCGGACATCCCGGATAGAAGTTGCTAAGACACCCTGTGGATGAAATGGATTAGCACGAGTAGCGCAGGGGAATAAAACGATATTCCATTCTGGATGACACGTTCAAGAATCATGAATCGTTAATTGACCCACCCGAAATTTAATACAGAAATGAAGTGAACGCATTGACCGGTACACATTTACTAGCGATCGGAATTTTTCTGATCACCTTATTCTTAATCATCAAACAACCGAAAGGACTCGGCATTGGTTACTCCGCGATGGGGATGGCGCTCGTTGCGCTATTGACGGGAGCCGTTAACCTCGATGATGTGTCGACGGTTTGGGGCATCATTTGGAATGCGACGTTTACGTTCATCGCCCTGATCATCATCTCGTTGATCCTCGATGAGATCGGATTTTTCGAATGGGCAGCACTTCACATGGCACGGATCGCACGGGGTGGTGGTGTCAAACTATTTGTGTACATGACATTACTCGGTGCTGTCGTCTCCGCTCTATTCGCGAACGATGGAGCAGCCTTGATTCTGACACCGATCGTTCTCGCGATGGTGCGTCACTTAAAACTACCGGATTATGTCGTGTTAGCCTACGTATTTGCTTCCGGATTCATTGCCGATACGGCAAGTTTACCATTCGTCATCTCGAACCTCGTCAACATCGTCTCCGCTGATTTCTTTGACATCGGGTTTACGGAGTATGCGTCACGGATGGTGTTCGTCAATCTCTTTTCCGTCAGCGGTAGTCTGATTGTCTTGTATCTCTATTTCCGAAAAAGTATTCCGAAGAATTATGATGTTGCGCAGCTTGTCGCACCTGCAACCGCGATCAAGGATCAACGGATGTTCAAGTTATCGTGGTTCGTGCTCGTCTTGCTTGTCGTCGGATACTTTACGAGTGACGTCATCGGCATTCCCGTCAGTCTTGTTGCAGGTATCATCGCCTTGTTCTTCTTATTGATGGCGCGCCGTTCACCGAGCGTACCAACGAAAAAGGTCATCGGTGGTGCACCGTGGGCGATCGTCTTCTTCTCACTTGGCATGTACATCGTCGTCTACGGACTTCAGAATGCTGGATTGACACAAGTGCTCGCTGACATCATTGATGGCTTTGCGACGAATTTAGCAGCTGCAACATTTGGCATGGGCTTCGTGGCCGCTATCTTGTCGTCCGTCATGAATAACATGCCGACCGTGATGATCGATGCCCTTGCAATCGACCTGAGTCAGGCGACCGGGACAATGCGAGAGGCGCTCATCTATGCGAATGTCATCGGATCCGATCTTGGACCGAAGATCACGCCGATTGGTAGTTTAGCGACGTTACTTTGGTTGCATGTGCTGCGGTCGAAAGGTGTAAAGATTGGTTGGGGTCAATACGTTAAGATTGGAACAATCCTGACGATTCCGACCCTTGTCATCACATTGCTTGGCTTGTATATCAGCTTAATACTGTATTGATTTTTAAGGAGGAACTAGAGATGAAATTGATGATCATTGGTTCAGTTGCTGCGGGGACATCAGTAGGAGCTAAAGCACGACGCAACAATGAAGAGCTAGAAATCACGATTTATGATCGGGATCAGGATATCTCGTACTCAGGTTGCGGGATTCCTTACTTCGTTGGTGGAGAAATTGCTGATATCGACGAATTGACACCACGCGATGCCGCTTTCTTTAAAAAACGGTATAACATCGATATTCATACACAACACGAAGTTGAGTCGATCGATCATGCGACAAAAACGGCGACGATCGTCAATCTCCTGACAGGGGATCGTTTCACGGACACGTATGACACGTTAGTGCTGGCAACCGGTGCTTCAAGTATCGTTCCACCACTTCCGGGTGTTGAGCATGAGAATGTCTTTACGGTTCGAAACGTCCGCAATGCCGACGCGATTCGGTCCTATATCGACGCCCGTGATCCGAAGACGGCAACGATCGTCGGTGGAGGATTCATCGGACTCGAGATGGCGGAGCAATTGACGTATCGGGGCATTCAAGTCACGCTCGTCGAACGCTTGCCGCAAGTCATGCCGCCACTTGATCGCGACATGGCAGAACATGTTGCCGATCATTTGAAAGATAAAGGAGTAGCCCTCTTGCTTGGTGAATCCGTGACAGCGTTCAAAGGTGAGGGACGCGTTTCTGAGGTCGCGCTTGAGAGCGGAAAAACGATCGAGACCGACCTCGTCATTCTATCGGTTGGCGTCAAGCCGAACACAGGTCTTGCGAAGCAGATCGGTGTAGAGCTTGGTAAAACAGGGGCAATTGCAGTCAATCGTAAGATGCAGACGAATGTAGCCGATGTCTACGCAGTCGGCGACGTCGCGGAGAGTTTCTCCGTCATCACGGGTGAAGCACTTTATCGTCCGCTTGGGTCAACCGCGAACAAGATGGGGCGGATTGCCGGCATGGTCATTACCGGAGAAGAAGCGGAGCACCGTGGTATTTTAGGAACAGGAATCTTTAAGGCATTCGATTTGACGGTCGCTCAGACAGGTTTGACGGAAAAAGAAGCGCGTGAATCAGGGTATGACATTGAAGTACTGCATAACATCAAACCAGATCGCCCAGAATATATGGGCGGGAAAGAAATGACGATCAAAGCGATCGCCGATCGAGCAACAGGACGAGTTCTTGGAGCGCAAATTGTGGGTCCGCAAGGTGTCGATAAACGGATTGATGTCCTAGCGACGGCGATCACCTTTAAGGCGAAAGCGGAAGACTTATTCCATCTCGATTTAGCTTACGCCCCACCGTTCTCGACGACGAAGGATCCTGTTCTCTATACGGGAATGGCACTCGATAATGCTATCAAAAAAACAGCACGTCTAATGACACCAAACGAATTGATTGACCAAGTCGCGGGTGGGAAGTCGTTCCAAATCATCGATACACGCTCAACAGCACAATTCGAAAAAAACCATGTCGATGGAGCGATTCATATCCCGCTTGGTGAACTGCGGACACGGGCGAAGGAATTAGATCCAACGTTACCGACGATCGTCTACTGCAATAAAGGCGTGACCGGTAATGCTGCGCAAAATGTCTTGAAAAACCTTGGATTTACGGATGTATGCAACTTATCAGGTGGGAACAAGAACTATCAACATATCAAAAAATGCTTTTCATAATATTGATCTATGTAGCGTGATGATCCTATTCATTTAGGAATCATCACGTTTTTTTGTTGTCAAATCGTTCGAAATAGGATATTTTTAGTATATCGGGAGACGATATAACGGAAGACGTAGTAAGGAAGTGGGAAAATGGTACGAACGGGTCAAGAGACGGCATTAACTGAGGCTGTCTATTATATTTTACTGTCACTTCAACAACCCCGTCATGGCTATGGCATCATGCAATTCGTCCAGGAATTGAGCAACGATCGTGTCAAATTAGCTGCTGGTACGTTGTACGGCGCACTCAGTAGTCTGGTCGATAAAGAATGGATTGAAGCGATCGAGCAAGAAACAGGGCGAAAGAAAGAGTACATCATAACGAATCAGGGGCGGGAGAGATTACAGGTAGAGCTGGATCGACTAAAAGAACTCGTGCGACATGGACAAGAAACGATGGGAGTGGATCAAGGTGAGCAGTAAAACGGTCTATCGCTTTTACGCTGATTATGCAAAAGAAGAAGTGTGGTTAAACGAGATGGCAAACAACGGCTGGTACTTACAGCAGTTTCGACTCGGACGTTATGTATTCATCAAAGGTGAACCTGGTATGTACACGTATCGAATCGAGTTATTAGAAAACATGCCAAAGCATCCGAAGTCGCAGGACTACTTTGCGTTTTTGGAAGAGATGGACATCGAAGTCGTGGATACATCGTTCCGCTGGGTCTTCTTAAGAAAACGGACCTCGGATGAACCGTTTCATATGTATTCGGACTTTGATTCACAGATCCATCACGAACACCGGATTTTGCAACTCTATAAAGTCGTTTTTTTCGTGAACATCATTGCAGTGCTTATTAATTTGTTTAATCCGATTACCGACACGATGATTTGGTTCAATCTCGCAATCGTGACGGGTCTTTCATTCGTAATGCAACGCCACGAACGTAAAATTCAAACATTACGTGGATTGCGTGCCATCGCGGAGCAGGATTAAACGTATATAACCTGATTTCAAAAATCCTCACGTCTCTAAATGAAACGTGGGGAATTTTTTAGTGGTTAGAGTTCAGGAGGATATTGTAAAGTTGGTCAATTCGTATAACAGTGTTGTAAGAAAGACGTAATACATCAATCAAACAGTGCATAACTAGGTAGAAATAACTGTTTAAATCAACAAGTCAAGGAGTCATGAATCGAATGGATAAGTCTGTCCGTAAAAAGCGAATCTTTTTTAGTCTAGTGTTTTTTATCAGTGGAAGTATCCTTTTAGCGACCTGGATGAAAGTGCAAAAGGATCGAGCAAACGCAACTGTCCTACCACGTTCTTCAATTACAGCCATCGATTTTAGTCCTCAACAAGACACCGTGATGTTGGTCTATCCAGGACAGGGACAAGGGAAAATGAATGATCCTGAACTTGCTTACAGTTCGATTGTCACGATCAACATGAAAGGAAAGGTAGTAAGCGAACGACAGGTCCATGATTCACGTTTTACGAACATGACGCTTGTGCAAAAACTGAGTACGCCGAATGTGTTGTATGCATCAGCGCAAGGCTATCCGAATTATTTTTATACATTCGATTTTACAAAGCGACGGTTTGTTCAACATCATGTGACGTATTTCAAGCACAATCCCATGATAGAATCTATCAAACATTTTGGAACGGATACATGGTTCAAGACGTTGAATTCATACAAAACCGGTACGCAACGATCGTCTCAAGGAACAGGATTCTCGCACACCTTTTCTAATTTTGATACAAAAGAAAACTATGAGACGCCTGCGCGATTCGAACCAGGAAACTCGATGATGATTGAATTGAAGCAGCATTTAGCGTATGCCAGTATTGGTAGCGATCATGAACAAGAAGAAAAAGCAGCGATGATTTTTTTGGATAAGCGGACTGAAAAACCAGTCGTATATCGGAAAAGAGATGAACCATATGCATACTCAGCACTTTATGGAAAGGATGATACGGCATACTTCGCTAGTACGGATGGCTGGATGATTCGGATCAATGAGGCAGGGCAACAAACCGAGCAATACTATCCGTTTCTTCAGAATACGAATTTTGATAGTACTGATCCGATTCGAATGATTGATGCAACACAAGGGATTCAAGTCGTTCAGCAATTCTCACAGAATAACCTAGATGCGGATCATCAAATTCTAGTTAAATGGACGTTCGGACAATCGTTCTCAGTTCAGGAAATCAAACCGAAGTTTTGGCAAGCTGATAAATGGTACAAGTACGTATATATTCATCCCAAGACGAAAAAATCATATTTCATCGAATTTGACCCTGAAAAACCGGATAAAGGGAAACTGCTCATTACGAATCAAAAGTATGAGTTGCTTCACGAGATTCCGGTGGAAGGACCGATTGGAATCGACTTTATGATCGAATGAGATAAAGAGAGGAAGATATTTTGAACCGTATCGAGCGATTTGAATTTGAGTTTGAAAAAAAGCGGGAGAACGATTTCCACTTTTCACGTATCTTGAGCAACAACAATCAGATTGGACTTCTTTACAAGATGATGAGGCGCGGGAGGGAAACTTTCACGTAAGTATGTGGATCAGTGGAGAAAAGATTTCCTGGTCATATGACGTGCGAGAACGGGATGAAGCAACACAAGCATATCGGTTTAGCATTTTCATGCAACGCTGGAAAAACATCTGGGAATGGGCTCAGCAACGTCACTTAATGAGTGGAAACGCATTTGGAATTCATCAAACACTCGCTGACTCCGTCAGGACATCTGCCAAGTCTGAAGCGTATTTGGAACGGGCAATGAACGAGCTTGCTGGCTACGATGCGGAAGGACTACTCTTTTATTTTGGTCCCGGACCGTGGGACGACTTTCAGGACGCGAATGATGAGCTAAATATGTTTCTCGAGTTCGATGAGATCAACACAAAAGAGAAGATGCGTACGGAAGGACTGTATTTTGATCACGATAGTCAGCGCTGGATTGACATTCCGGCGTCGTTACCCGTCATTGGTGAGACGATGCTTGTGATGTATCGCCAACTATACGAATGATTCATTTGATCAAAAAAGCTCACGTCTCGGAAATGGAGACGTGAGCTTTTGTATTAGAATAACTCGTTGATCGGTGTGTCACCTTCGAGTAATGTGACGACTTGCTTCGACGCCTTGTCGTGACCGATTGCAGCTAGAATGACGCGTGCGACGTCCTCGCGTGGAATTTTTTTAGTTGCTTGCTCGGACGGATCCGTCGTGACGTTTCCTGTGCCGGCTTCATCGGATAGTCCGCCTGGGCGAAGAATCGTGTAATTAAGTGACGATTCCTTCAGGACACGATCCGCGTAGCGTTTCGCGATGTAATACGGCTTCATGCTGTCAGACCATGTTTCCGGCGAATCGGCATTCAAAGCACTGACCATGATAAACTGTTTCGCATTGATTGCTTCTGCTGCTTCAATCGATTTGACGGCACCATCGAAGTCGATCAGCATCGTCTTGTCGGCTCCCGTGTGACCACCTGATCCTGCCGTAAAGATGACGACATCTGATCCTTGTAATGCTTCCGTAATCGTCGCGACGTCCGCTTCAAGATCGAGATGGACCGGTGTATGACCGAGTTTCTCAAAATCACTGAACTGGTCCTTGGAACGTAATCCTACTTTGACATCGTGCTCCGAATCCTGCAGTAAGCGAGCAGTGTGACGACCAACTTTACCATTTGCACCAATGATGAAAATCTGACTCATGTTCCATTCCTCCATTTCACGATTTGATGATTCTGTTTCAGTATGGAAAAGACGAAGCGATTCTGTAAAGGCAGACGACTTATGGAACTGTAACCGTCATCAAAATATCTTTTTAATGCTTTTATGCATAAAATCGTCAAATTATCTTGAAATCACGTGTAAGTGTGGTAGGATAATGACTATTACCCACACCGAAAATCATTTAGATTAAATTGTAGCAATATTCGGTGAATGGGCAACGACGAAACAGAAAGGAGAGATACGATGAAAAAGAAACCATGGCTACTGGCAGGACTTGTTTTGACAGGCGTTGCCGCTTGGATGATCTGGAATCAACAGACGGATGCCGAAGCACATGACATCTTCGAAGACCACAAGCTGGTCGTCGGAACGACGGGGGATTATAAGCCCTTTACATACTGGAACGAGGAACGGAATCGTTATCAAGGTTTTGATATCGATGTCATCCGAGCGTTCGCCAAAGCAGCAAATCTTGACGTGACGTTCGTCAAGACGACATGGCCGACATTATCGGAGGATACAAAATCAGGAAAGTTTGATATCGCTGTCGGTGGGATCACGAAGAAAATCGAGCGCGAGGTCGTCGGAGACTTTACATCATCGTATTTCTCCTTTCAAAAAGCACCGCTTGTAAAGAAAGAAGATGTCGAACGCTTGAATTCGCTCGCTGCAATCAATGATCCAGCAGTTAAAATCGGCGTCAATCCGGGTGGAACGAACGAAGCGTTCGTGAAGAAGCATTTTCCGAAGGCAGATGTGACCGTCTTTGAGAACAACTTGGACATTCCAAAAGCCGTTCAAAGCGGACAAGTTGATGTCATGGTGACGGACGACATCGAAGCGTTGCATTACGCGACAGAACTCGATCTTGCGGTGCCGAAACTGACAGAGGCATGGGAACCAGCTGAGATGGCGTATTTGATGCAACCCGGACAAAAGCAGCTTGGAGACGTTTTCCGGGTCTGGATTGAAAGTGCAGAGGGGCAAGAACAGATTCAACAACTAAAGAAAAAATGGAACATCGTCTCGACGCGCGAGACGGTCGGAGCGAAAGGAGCGGGAGCACATGAGTAAATGGGGATGGATCGTCGTCGGAGGTGGCGTCTTATTTGCGAGCTTACTGACGCTGTGGCAAACGGAGCAACCACGACGTGTGCAAGCGAAGAACGTCTTTGCGACGAAAAAAATCGTCGTCGGAACGACCGGGGATTACAAACCATTCACGTACTTGAACCGGAAGACGAACGAGTACGAAGGATTCGATATCGAAGTGATCCGTTCCTTCGCGAAGAAGACCGGTATCGATGTCGAATTCGTCCCAACGACATGGCCGACGCTGTCTGCTGATCTTGCTAGCGGGAAATTCGATATGGTCGTCGGCGGTGTGACAAAGAACATCGAGCGGGAGATTATCGGCGACTTCACGTCAAGTTACTTGTCGTTCCAGAAGACACCGCTCGTCCGTAAAGAAGATGCTAAACGCCTTGCTTCGATCGAGCAAATCAATCGCCCAGACGTGACGATTGGTCTAAACCCGGGCGGAACGAATGAACAGTTCGTCCGCAAGACGTTCACGAAAGCGAACATCGTCATGTATGAGCAAAACCTCGATATCCCGCACGCGGTTGCCTCAGGTGAAGTCGATGTCATGATTACGGATACGGTCGAGGCGATTCATTATGAAGCACTCGATCAACGACTTGCGGCACCAAGAATTCAAGAAAAGTGGATTCCGGCGGAGAAGAGTTATCTTGTTCGAGAGTCGGAAGGGGACGTTGTTGATGTCTTCAATCTCTGGATGCAATCGCACGAAGGTCAAGAAGAGATGGAGCAATTAAAAGAAAAATGGCAAGTGGCGTCTTAAGTGGATCGTGTCTCCTGACAGCAGGAGGCACGATTTTTTCGTAACAGGAATCTAGTGGGAAAGGGCGAACAAGTATGTAGAAGCAAATTAGGAGGAATCAATATGTTAAAAAACGTGTCAGCGAGACAATGGCTCATCATGACCGTTCTTTTTGCTGGTATCACTTACACATGGATTGTCATCGGAGAGTCATGGATTAATCCTACGTTGTTATTCGGAGGGGCGCTTATATTTACAAGTGGTGCAGTGCTCTCATTTAGTCTCGCGTTAGCCCGAACTGTTCGATTAACAGGAATCGGATTAACGATGATGCTGGTGTCGATTGTCACAACGCTCGTAGTATCTGCTGGTGTCGTGTATGGCATTTTTATTTGGTCATAAAGGATCTAAACAAAGTAAGAACTCTTTTCTGAAAAGGAAGAGTTCTTACTTTTATCTTTTTATCGAAACGTTTCGAAAGAAAGGTTGAAGATTTTTTTGAAAGCGCTTATAATTTTGATTAACAGGTGAAACGTTTCGATAAATTTAGTGGATATGAGGTGCTGATCGATGAACATTCAATCATTATTACAGCAAATGACGCTACAGGAAAAAATAGGACAGCTCGTTCAAATCCTTCCTTCTGTCTATGATCCACAGACATCAGATACAGTTACTGGACCAGTGGCTCAACTAATGGAGGAAAGTGGTCTGACAGAGGGCAATCGATATGAATTAGGATCTGTCATCGGGATTCATCAAGCAGAACAGGCATTTCGCATCCAGCAAAATTACTTAAAACATAATCGATTAGGAATCCCGTTATTGTTCATGGCGGATATCGTTCATGGTCATCGAACGATTTATCCAGTTCCATTGGCGCTTGCTTCTATGTGGGATAGTGACGAAGTGGAAATGATGGCGCGTCAATCGGCTATCGAAGCAACAGCTTCGGGACTGCATGTTACTTTTTCGCCAATGGTAGATCTTGTACGTGATGCGCGTTGGGGGCGTGTCATGGAATCAACAGGTGAGGATGTTTGGCTCAATGGAGAATATGCGGCAGCCTTCGTACGTGGATATCAATCAAAGGATTTAAAACAAGCTGATTCTTTAGCAGCTTGCGTGAAGCATTTTGCGGCTTACGGTGCCGCTGAAGGTGGTCGTGATTACAATACGGTTGATATGTCGGATCGTGAATTACGAGAATTTTATTTACCAGCTTATTTACGGGCCATCGAAGCGGGTGCCCGACTCATCATGACAAGCTTCAATGTCGTTGATGGTGTTCCCGCAACAGCTAGTACGTATCTGTTACGCCAAATTCTTCGTAAAGAGTGGCAGTTTGACGGGGTCACGATTTCAGATTGGTCTTCTATTAAGGAATTAATCCAGCATGGTGTGGCGGGTTCTCTTGCTGAAGCTGGAGAAAAAGGAATCAAAGCGGGTGTCGATATCGATATGATGTCAGGTGCGTACTTAAATCATTTGGAACAGCAGATTGATGACCAAGTCGTTTCGATGGATGTATTAGACGAAGCAGTACTCAGAATCCTTACGTTAAAGCAAGATCTAGGATTGTTTGAAGATCCTTATCGTGGCATTGATCCCGAACTTGAGAAAAGAGTCCACTTATCTGAAGGTCATCGGAATACGGCACGGCGTTTAGCTGAAAAAAGTTGTGTCTTACTGAAAAATGATCAAGTCCTGCCATTAGCAGAAGATCAGCGGATTGCGTTGATTGGACCTTTTGCTGCTTCAACGGACGTACTTGGTCCATGGGCAGGCAACGGAAAACGTGAAGAAGCGGTTTCCATTCGAGAGGCGTTTGATGAAGCGAACATTGATTATGTTTTTGCAGAAGGATCAACGATTGATACGGAAATTGACTGGGATCAGGCGATGGAAGTAGCGGCGCAAGCAGAAGTGATTCTCATAGCTTTAGGGGAAGCGTCTTGGATGAGTGGAGAAGCCGGAAGTCGAACGGACATCCGTTTGCCGAAAACACAACGCGATGGATTGGCAAGACTTGCGACACTTGGAAAACCGATCGTGACCGTGCTATTCAACGGGCGACCACTCGATCTTAGAGATGTCGTTGATCATTCCGATGCAGTGCTTGAAGCATGGTATCCGGGAACAGAGTCAGGACGAGCGATTCACCGTTTACTGTATGGTCACGCGGTTCCTTCTGGAAAACTGACGATTTCATTTCCGTATCATGTCGGTCAGTTGCCATTACGTTACGATGCCTTACCGACGGGTCGACCGATGACGATCGAAGGCGCTGATCCACGCTATACAAGCAAATACCTGGACGCTCCAAATGAAGCGTTATTTCCATTTGGTTTTGGATTAAGTTATAGCCATTTTACCTATACACAGTTAAGACTACATGAGCAGCCGCAGGGAACTACATGGGAAGCATCTGTTATTGTTACGAACGAAGGCGCATTAGATGCGGAAGAAATCGTTCAATGGTATGTGCAAGATCCAGTTGCTGACGTGTCACGTCCCTTACGTCAATTAAAAGGATATGAACGCGTTCTTGTGAAAGCCGGTTCCAGTCGAGAAGTGACATTCTGTATCGATGCTTCGATGCTGATGTATCAACATCCGGACGGTTCGGTTAAAGCGGATGCTGGTGAATTCATTCTCTATGTTGGTACGGATAGTACTTGTGCATTACATGAAAAATTTTGGTTGAAACAGACCGGTGAAAAGGGGCAATTTGATGAACACATTAACGACCGTTCCACATCTACGACACGATGAATTTAGGGTGACACTAACTGAAGGCGGCGACATTCGTCAAATCCGTTACCAAGATATCATGATTAATCAATTGATTCATCATCCGTTTGATGAGTCCTTGATGAATTTATATGTTCGTCATGGTTCCAGTGTGGCCTTACCGTTACTTGGTATCCATTCGCCTAGTAAATTAGCAATATCTGAGCATACGATCAGCTGGAAAGGTGACTATGAGACATTCGGATACGAGGTCGTCGCAAGTCTTCACACGACTGGCATGCACTTTAAAGTCTCACTCATTGGGGAAGGAGAATTTGACGTAACCTATGCACAGGATTTAGGACTGGCTGACGAAGCCGGTGTACGTACGAACGAGGCGTATATGGCACAGTACATTGACTACGTCGCGACCGAACATGGGATATTGGCTCGACAAAATCAGCGACAGTCGACGGGCTTTCCGAGCGTTGCGATTCTCTCGTACGATCGAATCGAAGAGTTTGCGACGGATGGTTTTGATGTGTATGGTGCGTCATATCGGCAATCGAATATAGCAGAGGGATTAAATGCAGATTTACCATCTCGAATAAATCAGTATGAGTTCGCATTACCGACGATTCGAACAGCTGTCAAAGAATCAGCTGGAGAGCTATCTTTCCAATTTGAGCTGCGGTTCATTCCTTCTATGGAAGAAGCACTCGATGAACAATCGATTGATCAATTTACACCTTTATATGAGCGTGAAGAGCAACGGAAGGAACATCACCGTACGGCTTTCTTACAAACGCCAAAGACGATTGTCGGGAATACAGCGACGATACAACAACTCGACGATTTGTATCCGGAACGGTTGCTTGAAGAGTGGGAAGGAACACAGTTGTTGTCCTTCTTTACACCTAGTGGTCATCATGTCGTTCTAAAAGAAAAGGAACTTCTGGTTGAACGTAGTCATGCAACCATCTTATTAAATGCGGGGAGTTTAGCGCCAACAGAAAAGAAATTAGCGACAACAGTCCATATGAATGGTGTCTTCAATTCGCACATCGTATATGGGAATACGAATTACAACAAGTGGATGTCGAACGTCAGAAATCCTTTGAACATCCCTAAAACGTCTGGGCAACGCATATACATCGAACAAAAGGAAGACTATCAATTATTAGCGTTACCGTCGATTTTTGAAATGGGATGGAACGAAGTGATCTGGTATTACTTCTTAGATGACGAGACGATTGAAGTCCGAACATCAATTGGTGCTGAGCGACCTGTGCTTGAGACGACGGTTAAGACGCGACATCCGCGTGCGATGAAAATCAGTCAGCAAGTGACGATGCATACACAAGAATATGATGTACCGTTTCAAATGGAACAGATCGGACCACGCCTTCATTTTACGGCAACAAAAGAATCATTGAGTAAACGTATTCTACCTGATTTGACATACACGCTTGAAATGAATCAGCCTTTTTCAACAGGCTCCACATCTGAATGGTTAACTCAGCCAATCGTAGATGATTTGGTATGGTTATCTGTCGGAGCAACCGATCATCTTGTCATGAGAATGGGTGCAGGAATGCAGTGTGAATTCAATGCTGACGAAGAACGGAAGTCCTTCAATCAATGGAAGGCTGCTTATCGAAAAAACCTCAAATTTGAAGACGTCTGGCAGGACGCGAATGCTCTACAGTTTCAAGTAGACTGGTACATCCAAAACATGCGGATCCATTACCAATCACCGCACGGCTTAGAGCAATACGGTGGTGCTGCATGGGGAACACGCGACGTATCGCAAGGTCCGATGGAATTTTTACTGGCGTTCGGTCATTTTGAAGAAGCTCGCGCATTACTGCTTCAGATTTTTTCACATCAATTCGAGGCAGGACATTGGCCACAATGGTTCATGTTTGATGAATATGCTGGTATCCAGCAGGAGGATAGCCATGGTGATGTGATCCTCTGGCCACTGAAGGCATGCGCGGATTATCTTCAGCGAACACACGATTGGGCATGTCTCGATGAACTACTTCCATATCGAACAGAGACCGGTCAGGAAACACTAAAACAATCGCTCATGCATCATGTGGAACGAGCGTGTGCACGGATTGAAAAGGATTTCGTACCGAACAGTGTCTTTTCCGCATACGGCGGAGGAGATTGGGACGATACGTTACAACCAGCAGATGATGCGTTAAAGAAAAAGTTAATCAGTACTTGGACGGTAGCGTTGACATTCCAAACATTCCGTACGTTAGCAAACGAGTTACCACAATCGTCATTAAGCATACGATTAGCGGAACTAGCTACTACCATCGAACAGTCCTTCCAGTCAGACATGATTCTAGACGGGGTCATCCCTGGATTTTTACGAGTCGAAGAAGATGGATATCATCCGATGATTCATCCCTCAGATGATGGACTACCAATGAAATATCGATTGCTACCGTTGACCCGTAGTATCATCGGAGAACTCGTTACACCAGAACAAGCTATGCAAAACTTAAAGATCATTGAAGAACATTTAAAGTTCCCGGACGGTGTGCGTTTGATGGATCGCCCAGCACAATATCGTGGTGGTGTGAGTCGTCATTTCATGCGGGCAGAACAAGCAGCTAATGTCGGTCGTGAAATTGGACTGCAATACGTGCATGCCCATATTCGTTACATTGAAGCACTGGCGAAAATCGGAGCTGATGAAAAGAGCATAACGGAAGCATTTGACGTCATTAATCCTGTGGATCTAAAAGTACCGAAAGCAGTCCACCGTCAGAGAAATGCCTATTTCAGTAGTTCGGATGCTGCGTTTACGACGCGTTACGAAGCGCAAGAACGTTGGAACGAATTAAAAGAAGGTAAGATTCCGGTTAAAGGGGGATGGCGAATTTACTCGAGTGGACCAGGTATTTGGCTGAATCAATTAATGACGAATGTCTTAGGGATTCGAGAGCGTTCAGACGGGCTACTTCTTGATCCAGTCATAACCGGAACTATCCAGGTGGAACTATTCGATATCCCTTGTCGTATTCGAATCACACGGGGTGAACAACGACGCATTTTATGGAATGGAGAGCTGCTTAATCTTTCAAATCAATCCAATCGTTATCGTCAAGGTGGTTATCTATTGCAACGCGAGGCTTTAAAAACGATCCTTCCAAGTGGAAACGAACTGCAAATCGAGCTTCCGCTCTAAAGTAGGACAGGATGACTTCATGGAAGTCGTCCTGTCCTTTAGCATATGAGAAATGGAGTGAACGACATGATAAAAAGTCATCGGCATCAAGTAGTCTATCATCTGTATCCGAAAAGTTTTCAAGATACGAATGGAGATGGAGTCGGAGATCTGAATGGTATTCGGAAACGATTGGATTATCTGCAGAGGCTAGGGGTTGACATGATTTGGTTATGCCCAGTGTACACGTCACCTGGTTATGATCACGGGTATGACGTAGCGGATTATACTTCAATTGATCCTCTATACGGATCTATGGACGAGATGGAAGCCTTGATTGACGAAGCGAGTCGGCATGATATCACGATCATGATGGATATAGTCGCGAATCATACCTCATCCTGCCATGAATGGTTCATCGCATCCGAACATGATCCGGACGGTCCATACGGCGATACATATATTTGGCATGACGAACCGACAGAAGTGGAATCTTTTTTTGGAGGTTCTGCTTGGACGTATTCGAGTATACGTCAGCAGTACTATTTCCACTCTTTTGCGAAGGAACAACCGGATCTTAATTGGGAACAGCCGATAGTGGCAAAAGAATTTGCACGCATTCTATCGTTTTGGATTGAAAAAGGAGTTCGTGGATTCCGTTTTGATGTCATCGATTTAATCGGAAAACAATTTCATCCGCATCGCTGGCTGAATTTTGAACGTGTACAGGAGGGATTACGAGAGATGTTGGAATCCGTTGATCGTTCAAATCTTCTTTTAGTCGGCGAAGCAGGTGGTCTATCTCCATCCGAAATTCGTCAACTTCAAGAAGAGGGATTACTTGATGTGGTGTTTAACTTTGAGACGTGCGCTCTAGACGAGGTGGTGGGTAAAAACAAATGGTACCTTCAATCGTTTGATCCAGCGGAATTAAAAAAGACGATTAAAAAATGGCAAGATGAGATGGAAGAAGACGGCTGGAACAGCTTGTTTTGGAACAATCATGATCAGCCACGCGTTCTTTCCAGATGGTACGACGATGATATAAGAGCAGCAAAAATGCTAGCATTACTCCAGTTGACATTACGAGGAACTCCTTTCATTTATCAAGGAGATGAGATCGGGATGACGAACGGAAACATTCAGCAATCTGATTACCAGGATATCGAAACTCTCCGTTATTTACAGCAAGGTGGAGCGATACAGTCCGTTCAGCTGAAGGGTCGTGATCATGCACGTCTTCCGATGATGTGGACGAAAGAAGGGGGATTCTCGACAGGAACAGCTTGGTTACGGGGAATGACCGATGTTGATCGTAACGTCCACGATCAACAACTGGATGACGATAGTCTCCTGCAGGTGTATCGACGTTTACTTTCGATACGCAAGGCAGAGCCTGCCTTATTGGATGGAGAAATGAGGTGGCAGGAGACGCCATCGACGATGATCGCATTTGATCGAATTCATGGCGAACAGTCCCTTCGTATTTTAATTAATTTGTCGAATCACTCAATCAAACATCGAATAAAGATGGGCAAGACATTAATAGGTGTAGGGGACTACTGTGAAGAGGAACTCGGTCCTTACGCGGCGGTCCTATGCTATACTTTTTAAAGAAGGAAGTGAAGTGAAATGACAGGAATTAAGGATATTGCAAAGGCAGCAGGCGTCTCGATTTCGACCGTTTCCTACGCGTTGAATGGGAGTACGAAAGTGACGGAAAAAACACGTCAACGTATCATGAAAATCGCGGAAGAGTTGAATTACATTCCGAATGCTGCTGCTAGAACGCTGAAGACTCGCAAGACGCATATCATCGGTGCCTTTCTAGGAGATTATTCAGGATCGTTTTACGGCGAATTATTAAAAGGAATTAATCATGAGTTGTCAGAAACGGGATATGAGCTGATCGTCTGTAATGGGCCGGAATCCCATCGCCTCATGGCAGAACGAATCGTCGATGGCGGGATAATTTTAGGTCATCGTTTCACCCAAGAACAAATTCTTGGATTTGCTGATCGGGGACATCCGCTGACGATTCTTGATCGAAACATGGATCATCCGAATATCAGTTGTGTACTACTTGATAATGAGATGGGTATGCGACAAGCGATGCGAACGATAACCGCTACTAAACCACACTGTATTCATCTCGTCGATGGACCGGAAGAAAACCATGATGCTTTCGAACGTCGCGCTGTCGTTCTAGAACAGGCCGACTTAGCGGGTATTGCGGTTCGTAAATGGGAAGGTGGATTTACGAAACGTTCTGGTATCCGTGCTGCAAGTGAAATCCTTGAAGAGTTGAAAGACGGGGATGCCATCGTTTGTTTAAATGATGACATGGCTCTCGGCGTATACGATGTCTTACAAAATACATCATTTCGGATTGGTCTCGATATATCACTGACTGGATTCGATAAGCTCGAGGTTACGAACTATACACAACCGAAAATCGCAAGCGTCAGTTATTCTAAGTTGGATTGGGGCAAGACCGCTGCTCGCGCGTTACTTCAATTGATTGATAAACGAGAGCGAACGAATGCGAAGATTGACTCAAAGTTCATCATCGCAGGATCTGTCCTCCAAAAGAAATAAAAAAATAGGTTGTAAGCGCATACATGTATGCTTATAATGTTTATAGAAACGTTTAACCTGTTGCTTTAAGGAAAAACCTTTGTATAAACATTATTTTTTTGGAAAACAATCGAAACGTTTCGATTAATACGAGATGGAGGAATGGAACCATGAAAAAACTCGGACTAGCACTTGCGGTCAGCGCATTATCGGTATCAACATTAGCAGCTTGTTCATCAGGATCCGGAGAAGATGACAAGACATTAACGGTATGGGCAATGGGTGAAGAAGGAAAGGCATTACCGAAGCTCGTGAAAGAATATGAGAAAGCGAACAAAGGTGTCAAAGTAAAGGTTCAAGCGATACCGTGGGATACGGCACATGATAAATTGCTAACGGCAGTTGCTTCGAAGAACGGACCAGATGTCGTTCAGATGGGGACATCTTGGATGCCGGAATTCGTTGAAGCTGGTGCTCTTTCAGACATGAAAAAATATGTGGAGAAATACCCTTCTCTTGCAAAAGATAATTTTTATGAGGGATCTTATGAAACAGTCGAATTAAAAGATGGCGTTTATGGTGCACCTTGGTATACAGATACACGAGTCCTTTATTACCGAAAAGATGCATTAGCCGATGTGGGATATAAAAAAGCACCAGAGACATGGGAAGAACTCGAGGATGCTTCGGCTAAGCTTGCCAAACGCCCAGGTGAGAATATGTACGGGATTACATTGGATACGAACGACCAGATGTTGAACTTCATGTTTGCACGTCAAAATGGATCCGACCTGTTGACGGAAGATAACAAACCGTTATTTAATCAGCCGGAATTCATTGAAAGTGCTGAATATTTAACGAGTTATTTCAAACAAAAGTATGCTCCGATTGATTTAGGGATGGATATCGTACAAGCATTTGGTGCAAAGGATCCGAATGTTCCAATGTTCATTAGTGGACCGTGGATGATCAATCTGATTAACGATCAGATGCCAGGGATTGAATCGAAATGGGGAACTGCAGTCCTTCCCAAAAAAGAAAATAATATTTCATTCCTCGGTGGAGCAAACCTGAGTATCTTTGAAAGCAGTTCTAAAAAAGATCAAGCTGCGAAGTTTATCGCGTATATGAGTGAACCGGAAACACAGACAAAATGGATGGAAATGACGAAGTCACTCCCTTCAACAAAAGAAGCATGGGAAAATGACACACTTCAAAATGATGAAAAACTCAAGACGTTCGGTGAACAAATGCAAGCTGCTCAACCGATGCCTCTCATCTCATCGTGGGAGAAAGTGTCACAAACCTACTTACAGAGTTTTGAAAAAATGTACCGTGGCGATGCAGCGGTCGACAAAGAAGTGGAAGTGTTCCAAAAGAAAGCAGAAACCATTTTAAAATAATCGAAGCGGAAGCTTCAAGGAAGGAGTCCTCTGAATGAGACGGTTGCTCAACCATCAAGCGCCTTATCTGTTCATTGCACCGACCATCATTTTACTGTTTCTGTTTTCGATCACACCGCTTTTCGTCGCCGTAGTAATGAGTTTTACGAACATGGATTTAGCGGGAATCGCGAACTATGCAAACATCGAATGGATCGGTATCTCTAATTATCTTGAAATTTTTAAAGATGAGGTTTTCTTAAAGGCATTAACGAACACGGTCTTTTATGTCATCTTGGGTGTGCCGCTTGTCATTACACTTTCACTCTCCATTGCCATTGCGATTAACTTTGGTCGAGGAAAAGTATTTGAATGGTTTCGTGTCGTCTTTTACATGCCGTCGATTACGAACGTCGTTGCAGTCGCCGTCGTTTGGGGATTCTTATTCAATCCCCAATATGGGCTCTTTAACTTTATCTTGAATGCAATTCATTTGCCGGATGTTCCGTGGTTACAAGATCCACTTGTTGCAAAATTATCCTTGATCCTATTAGCCTTATGGCGAGCTGTCGGAATCAACATGATTATCTTCCTTGCGGCATTACAAGGGATACCACGAACGTACTATGAAGCAGCTGCACTGGACGGTGCGAGTACGTTTCAACAAATGTTTAAAATCACAATACCGCTCTTGCGATATGCCGTCTTCTTCGTTACGGTGACGACATTAATTGGATGGATTCAATTTTTCGAGGAACCGTTCATAATGACAGAAGGTGGACCGTTGAACTCAACGACATCATTAGCACTGTTCATCTATCAAAATGGTTTCCAACTGAGCAACTTTGGATATGCTGCTGCAGGGTCCGTTGTCTTATTCGTTTTAATCATTACCGTCACATTGATCCAATTCCGCGTTCAAAAAAATGATAATCCTTACTAATGGAAGGAGGACGAGGCGATGATTCCGAAAGAAAAACCTGTAGTTGTAACAGGCAAGGAAGCTCGATTTTCGCCAATCGCACGTCCGGAGAAAAGACGAAAAAAGTCTACTTTTCAATGGGGTCTTGCAACGGTATTGACGTTATTAGGTCTTTGTTTTCTGTTACCGTTTTTTTGGATGATTCTTTCTTCTGTTAAAACGGATGCGGAAATTTTAGCACTTCCGTTAACAGTTTGGCCAAAGGAATTAACTTTTGAACATTACGTCAATTTATTCGTGAATTTAAACTTTTTGACCTATTTGAAAAACACGCTTTTGATTGTATTAGCATCATTTTTTGGTCTACTCTTAACAGCGATGGCTGGTTATGGCTTTGCAAAATTTCGTTTTAAAGGGAGTAAATTGCTATTCATCGGAGTACTCGCCACGATGATGATCCCAGGGCAAGTAACGATGATCCCAGTCTATTTGATGCTTAATCAAATGGGATTAACGAATACGATGACAGGAATCGTTTTACCTGGATTAGTCGGTGCGTTCGGCGTGTTCCTATTTCGCCAATTTATGACGACGATTCCAGATGAGTTGCTAGAAGCATCTCGACTAGATGGAGCAAGTGAATGGCGTATTTTCTTCTCAATCGTTCTTCCGATGTCAAAACCCATTCTAGCGGTACAGGGAATTTTAACATTCATTGGAGCATGGAATAGTTTCTTATGGCCACTCATCATCGCGAATGATGAATCACTGTATACTCTATCTGTTGGCTTAGCGTTACTGCAGGGGCAACATGGTGGGAATTACGGATTGCAAATGGCGGGAGCTACATTCATGGTCATCCCGATTATCATCATCTTCATGATTTTCCAAAAGTACATCATCGAAGGATACAATATTTCAGGTATGAAATAAGTATGTGTTTGAATCTCGCGTTCTCTTTTGAGAGTGCGTTTTTATATGCCAAGAATTGCTGAATAGTTCGTGTGGAATGATAGAGTGTTACGCCATCTGTATAAAGGTTTTTTGATTCAAGAACAGATAAAACGGGAAAATCTTGGACATGACTTTGAATTCAGAGAAAGAAGGAATGAAGATGATTCATGTCGAGAACTTGACGAAGACGTACGATGGAAAGGATGTCGTCAAAGGGATTTCGTTCGATATAGAGGCAGGAGAAATCTTCGCTTTTCTAGGACCGAACGGGGCAGGAAAGTCGACGACCGTCCAGATGCTGACGACATTGATTCCAATTTCCGGTGGTCGGGCGACGATTCAAGAATTTGATGTCGTCAAACAGGAAAAACAGGTTCGGTTGCAAATTGGGGTCGCCTTACAAGATACCGGCATCGATGAAGACTTGACCGGACTTGAATTACTCGTCCTACAAGGAAAATTATTCGGATTAAGTCAGACGGAAGCAAAAACACGGGCAGAGGAATTGCTGCGACTCGTCGGACTCGATCAAGATGGGAAGCGCCGTTCGGGCACTTACTCCGGTGGGATGAAACGACGGCTTGATCTCGCCTTGACGCTCGTGCATCAACCGACCGTTTTGTTTCTCGATGAACCGACGACTGGGCTTGACCCCGCGAGTCGTGTACAAATCTGGAACGAGGTCCGGCGATTAAACGAAGAGTTCGGCACGACGATCTTTTTGACGACACAGTACTTGGAAGAAGCCGACCAGTTGGCGGACCGAATTGCCATCATCAACGAAGGGCAACTGATTGCGGAAGGGACGGCAGCTGAGCTGAAGGCAGCAAACGGAGAAGAACGGATTGAATTGACACTTGCTGAAAAAGAGGACGAGCGGATCGTCTTAGAAACGTTTAAAGGACGTCAGGAAAAAGGTCAACTGGTCATTCCTTCACATGGAACGGAGACATTACGCGCGGTCGTCCGTTTTCTCGATGAACGGAAGATGATTGCGACGTCACTCGTCGTCAAACAACCGTCACTTGATGATGTCTTCATTCGTTTAACCGGACAAGCTTATAAGGAGGGATCGTGATATGTTACGGGAAACTTGGTTTTTGATGCGGCGAAGTCTTCTCGTTACGTTACGTAATCCGTTTTCCTTCATTCCGAACTTGATCATCAGTGTCTTTTTCCTGCTCGTCTACACGAGTGGTCTTTCTGGTATCTCGAATTTACCTCAATTCGATGGCGTCGATTATTTAAACTTCATTCTGCCTGTCTCAATCGTCTCGGGTGCTGTCGGCGGAGCAGGGGGAGCGGGACAAGCACTCGTCAAAGATATCGAGAGCGGTTATTTTGCACGACTCTTACTGACACCGGTCTCGCGGACGGCAATCGTTCTCGGACCGATGCTAGCCGGGATGTTACAATTATTCGTTCAAACGTTGCTCATCTTCGGGATGGCCTTTTTGCTTGGTCTATCGATTCCAGTCGGTGTCAGCGGCTTTTTCTTGACGATCTTACTCGCGCTCGGATTTGGTCTCGCCTTTGCTGGTTACTCGGTTGGAGTCGCTTTGAAGACACGGAATGCACAAGCCGCTCAAGCCGGAACGCTCTTATTCTTCCCGCTGATTTTCCTGTCGACGACGTTTGTGCCGAAAGACTTGATTGAAGCCGAATGGCTCAAGATTGCTGCGACGATCAATCCAACGACCTATATCATGGAAGGTATGCGTAGTGTGTTGACTCGTCCGGAAATTGATTGGTCGGTTTATTGGCAAGGTTTGATCGTTGCTGCTGTTCTCAGCATCGCGATGGTGATCTTTGCTGCGTTGAACGCACGTGGGGCATTGAAAAAGTAAAAAATGGACCCGTTTTTAGACGGGTCCATTTCATGCGGCTATCTAGTTGACGGTCTTATTTCAAATCGCGTTTTTCTTCCTCTTCTTTCGACGATTTACTTTTTGCGTCGAACTCAGAACGTGTCATGACATCTTCGACATGCATATTGATTTCAATGACATCGAGTCCTGTCATATCATGGACTGATTTTTTGATTTTCGTTACAGCATCTTGGAAGATCGACGGGATGTTTTTGCCGTACTCAACGATGACTTTTAGGTCGAGTGCGACTTGGCGCTCGCCGACTTCCGCGTCGATGCCTTTTGTGATATCTTCCGTGCTCCGGAAACGATCTGTCAAACCACTCATGAAGCCACCGCTCATTGAGAGGATGCCTTTGACATCATTTGATGCGATACCAGCGATTTTTTTAATGACTTGATCTTCGAATGTGAGTTTGTTTTCGCGTACTACTTCGTTTTCGTTTTGTTTCGTGTTGATTTCGTTAGCCATGAGAAATCTCTCCTTTTAATGTTAGTGTGAGTTGAATGATTTTATATTTTCTGTAGGCTCAATCCCGTTGAAAGAACTGAATCCACCCTTCGACATCAAGCGCGTTATCCCGCCACTGACCGATCAAGTAACCGATTGTTGCGAATACGATGATCAACAACGTCGGTCCAAAACCGATCGTCAAGAACAAGATGGCGAGGATCAGCCCAGCTAACCCGCCGAGTAGACGGTAGCGATACGGACGAAGTGCTTCGTTCGTTTTCATGATCTTCCTCCTCTCATGCCTTAGACGACACGTTCAGACGTTTTTGTCTTCGTGTCACTGATCCGGACACGTGTTTTTGTGACGGGCAGTTCAAGTAACGATTCGACCGCATGTTTGGCACGTTCTTGAATGTCTTTGCCAATTGTCGGCAAACCTTCTTGACCGAAGACCGAGCAGTCGACTTCAAGCGCAACCGTTTCTTTTTTCGAGTGAATGTCCGCATTCACTCGTGGCGAACGTACGCCGTTGATACCGCGAATCGACTCGAGTGCCGTTCGTTCGATCGTTTGTTTTGAAATCGTGATATTCCCGTCACCCGTCTGAATCAAGAGACGTTGTCCTTTTGAACGACTGAGTAGTCCAGTGAATAATAGAATGACAAATACGAATGCTAGGAAGCCACCAAGTGATAAAATCGTATAGCTATACCATTGTTGATCTTGCCACTGTTCAATCAAAGGACTGAGTCGTGGAACATCATAGACGCCGAGTACTAGAAGACCGACGCTGACTAAACCGAGAATGCCGATCAGGACGAGTAGGAAACGATTGAATCCGTTCATGTTACACCTCTCCTTTCTGTCGTTAAATTGTTTTAACGTGATTGTTCTACACATGAAATATTATGTGTATGGTGAGAATATTCCCGCTCAAAAGAACTCGAAACATAAAAATACACTTAGAATAAAAAGACTATTTATTCTGAAAATTAGTCTGTTTATTAGAAAAATAGTAAATGAAATACGATATTTATTATAAAATCATGAATGATTTAGCGTTCCAAGGCATATTAGTTCGCATTTGATTTTCTATCATGAACAAAATGTAATGTCAATATAAAAATGAAGAACACGAAAAATCCTCCCATGATGTCATGAGAGGAAGAGAAATATCATTATTTTTCGATTTTCGGTACTTTTACGATGTAATAGACCGTACTTAAGATCAAGAAAGCAACTCCGATTAAGATTGAGACGCGTGTCTCATCGTTGAACAACATCCCGACGAGGACTGTTACCAGCGCGACGATTGACAGATAGTTCGTCACCGGTGCACCTGGCATCTTGAACGGATGTGAGGCTGTCCGTTCGCTTTCGAGTTTACGATACCGGATATGACTGATTAAAATCGCGAACCACGGTACCATCCCTGGAAGTACCGAAGCACTGTAGACATACACGAAGATGTTCGTATCCTTCCCGAGAACGAGCGGCAAGGTGATATCAAGAATGACACCGAAGAAAATCCCGATTGAAATTGCGAAGACCGTGTAGAATGGAATGCCGCGTTTGTTGACCTTTAAAAAGAAGGAAGGCACTTGTCCTTTTTCAGCCAAGGCGTAAATCATCCGGCTTGCGCTGAAGATCCCGGAGTTACAACCAGATAAAGCGGCCGTGATGACAACGAAGTTGATGATCCCAGCAGCAATCGTGACACCGACCTTGGCGAATGTCGCAACGAACGGACTGCCGAGATCCGACAACTCGTTCCATGGATACACCGTGACGATGATGAAGATCGATCCGACGTAGAAAATCAAAATTCGCCAGACGACACCATTGATCGCCTTCGTAATGTTCTTCTCTGGATCTTTCGTTTCTCCAGCTGTCACGCCGATCAACTCAACACCGATGTAAGAGGCGAAGACGATTGAGAGCGCAAAGAAGAAGCCGGTGAAACCATTCGTGAAGAATCCACCGTTCGCCCACAGATTCGAGAAGCCGACCGGGTTTCCGTCATTTCCTAGACCAAAGAAGATGATCCCGAATCCGGCGACGATCATCAGAAGAATCGTTATCACTTTGATTGAGGCGAACCAGAACTCGAGTTCACCAAACATCTTGACGGAAGCGAGGTTCGCGAGCGTCAAGAGAACGATGACGACGACACCTGGAATCCAAGTCGGCAGTTCCGGCCACCAGAAGCGTAAGTATGTCCCGACAGCGATGACTTCACTCATCCCGACGACGACCCAGTTGAAGATGTTACTGCTTGCTGTCAAGAAACCAGCAGCTGGATGGATATAGTCGTTTGCGAACTTTGCGTACGAACCACTGTGAGGATGGGTGTAGACCATCTCACCAAGTGCACGCATGATGAAAAAGATAAAGACTCCTGCTAGCATGTACGCAAGCAAAACCGATGGTCCTGTCCAAGCGATCGTGCTTGATGCCCCAAGGAACAAACCGACCCCGATTGTTCCTCCGAGTGCAATCATTTGTACCTGTCGTGCTGTTAAATCGCGTTTCAAATTCGAACTCATCATTTCCCCCAAAAAAATTCTGTGACGTCATAATGTTCAGACAACTTGTCCGAATAACTATAACGCTGAGTATACTATCCTCAGATAGGACTCGCTAGTCTTTTTGAAAATTTGGGTTGAAGGTTTTCAAAAGTGAAAAGATTATGAAACAACTTTGTAACTGTTTTCATTTGCCTGCTATGAGAGAGACGAGTCGCTGACCGAGTCTCCCGAAATACAGGTGTTCTGAAGTCGCTAAGACGATCAAATCGTTACGCATTGTAAGGTCACCTGACAGGGTATTTCCCTGTTCTGTCATGAATCGAATCGAACGAATACTCTCAAAAAGCGTTCCTTTACGTTCAAGTAAATGTGCTTCATCAGAGTTTGCAGCAAGCAGAAAATCGTCGTACCGAGCGAACTGAGAAAAGGCGATCGTAGGTGCCTCACAAACGAGATCGTCCTCTTGATTGATACGAATGAAGCGAAAATCGGAATAATAGAAAAACCAGACTTCCTTCGACGAACAGACATTTAAGGCGTAGCAATCATCGATTGGATATTGACGATTCTTATACTGGACTACACCTGTATCGTCAAAAGCGACGAGACCAAATGCGCCATTCGAACTAGTTGCAGCATCGGCATAGATTCCTTCGTCGAAATAACTGACCCAAATCCATCCTTGTTCATCAATTTGCATATTCTGAATCCCATCGTCTAAACAAAAGCTGTCTAGTAAATTCCCTTGAGGATCATAGATAAAGGCATTTGGTAACCACGTTCCATCTACATCGTCGTCACAACGGGAAGCGACGAGTAACAGACGACCGTCCGGAAAGCGGTCGATGAGTGAAAAGTCCACCTCGCTTCTTTTAATCATTGTCGTTTTTCGCCAGTCATCTTTCAATTGATGAATGGAGAGAACGTGTTCATTCCGAGATTCATCGAGGGTTTCTTCGACGATTAAAATATGTCCATCGACGGTGATCCCAGTCGCGACAGGACGACCCGTCCGATAGGATGCAGTCAAACGACGTAATGTAAAATGAGCAAGCGGGGATGTGAGCATGGCAGGACCTCCTGTTTGTTTAAAAAAGCAGTCCGTCGTCAGACAGACTGCTAGTTGTTCAAACCGTTCGTTGACGGCGTTTGTAAATAACGTAGAAGATGATCAAGACGACGGCAGCAATCAGGACGCCGTTCGTATATGGTGCAGCGACTTCCTTGATCGAGCGCCAGTTCGTTCCGAGCGTCTCCCCAAGATACAGGAACAAAATCGACCACGGAATGATGGCAAGCACCGTGTAAAGGGAAAACTTCGTTTGATCCATCTTGGCAAGACCAGCCGGAATTGAGATAGCATGACGGACGACCGGAATAAAACGAGCGCCAAAGATGACACCTTGTCCGTATTTCAAGAACCAACGCTCAGCTAAATCCAAGTGATGCTCTGAGATCAAAACATACTTTCCGTATTTCAGGATAAGGGGACGACCGCCGTAGCGAGCGAACCAATATAAGAATAATTGCGAGAATAATCCACCGATGACGGCAGCGACAATGGCGAGCGGCCAGCCAATCGTTCCTTGAGAAATCATGAATCCACCATAAGAGAGGACGATTTCACTCGGTATGATTTCAATCATCAACCCAAGGGCGATGCCGAAATATCCGAGATCGGCAAGCGAAAGCAAAATCTGGTTGACGACTTGAGATAACACGTTAGACAACTCCTTTGTATCAGTTCATTCCTTTATTTTAGAGAACCGAGGACGAAATGAAAAGGAAAAAAACGGAGACAATTCAAAAGACGAATTCGCGATGGTAGCGAATCCGTCTTCTTTTTATAACACGACCGCAGCGATCGTACCGAAGATGATCAATGGAATGTTGTAGTGCAGGAACGTCGGAATGACCGTTTCACGCATGTGATCGTGCTGACCATCCGCATTTAGACCACTTGTTGGCCCGAGTGTCGAGTCCGACGCCGGGCTACCCGCGTCCCCGAGCGCACCGGCTGTCCCGATGATGGCAATCGTCGCTTCTAAGCTGAATCCGTACTGGATACAAAGTGGAACGAAGATGGCAGCAATGATTGGAACGGTTGAGAAACTTGAACCGATACCCATCGTGACGAGAAGACCGATCAAGAGCATGACGAAGGCGGCGACGAGTTGGGAATCGCCCATCAACGCTTTCGAGTTCTCGACGAGTGGCTCGATATCGCCCGTCTTACGCAAGACGTTTGAGAAACCGTTTGCTGAAATCATGACGAAACCGATGAATGACATCATGCGCATACCACGTGTAATGACGTCATCTGCTTCGCTGAAACGGACAAGACGGAGCAGCAAGAAGAGGATCAATCCAGTCGTCGCAGCGAGAATCATCGATTCTGTCTGCAGTTGAACAATCAATGTTGCAATGACGACGACACCACTTAAAGCAAGCTTTGTTTTTGTGATGACCGGAATTTCATAATCGTCCGGAGCGATATCACGCATCTCATACGTCCGCTCTTTGCGATACGAATATAGACCGATCAAGAGACCGACGACCATCCCAAGTGCTGGAATTGCCATGGCTTCGATGACAGAAGCTCCCGTCGTATCAAGACCATTAGCTTCCAGGTTTTTCAGCAAAATCTGATTAAGGTAGATATCTCCGAATCCGACCGGTAGGAACATATAAGGTGTCACGAGTCCGAACGTCATGATGATTGCGATCCGGCGTCGATCCATCTTTAACTGATTAAACAGACCGAGCAATGGCGGAATGATGATTGGAATGAACGCGATGTGGATCGGCAGAACGTTTTGTGAGCTGATCGCGAGTAACAGAATCGCAAACAAGATGAAGCCTTTTAATTTTTTGACGGAAGCAGCACTTGCGTTACCACGTGAACGCTCAATCAATGCGTGAGCGAGCGCATCCGGTAATCCTGTTTTCGAGAGGGCAACAGCAAAGGCGCCAAGCAGCGCATAGCTCAGGGCGATTTCTGCCCCAGCGCCAAGACCACCAGCAAACGCTTCAGTTGTTTTCGTTAAATCAAGACCACCGACGAGACCGCCGGCAAACGCACTGATGACCATCGCGAGCACGATGTGGACGCGGAAGATCGCTAAGATGAATAGTAAAAAGACGGCAAACAATACGGCGTTTATCATTCAGTAAAACCACACTTTCTTTTGTTATCACTGCACTATACTAAAGTATCTTACAGCCATGTTGGAATGCTGTCAAGAGTAAAAGTCTGACCTCGTAATCAAAAGATGAATGGTACGCTTATTAGCTCTCCACAAGATGATATATTCTGTTATACCCCTGAGCATGAAGTGAGAAGCGTGTTGATCACTGAGAATGACTCATACGAAAAAACGTGCCATAATTCTCCGTTACGAGAAAATATGGCACGTTTTCTTTAGTTTAAGACGGAATAGAATATGCGAGTCTATTTGCGTTTCTTCTATAAAGAGTGATCAGCAATCGACGACGTCAAGCTTACCAGTACCTGGATCGATGACGAGTCCGTGGACGTTCGTCCCAGGTGGCAGTAATGGGTGATTCTTCACGAGGCTGACTGAGTGAGCGACGCTTTCTTGAACTGACGTGAAGCCACGCAACCATTGATTCAAATCAACCCCGGATACTTCGAGTGTATGAAGAATCTGTTGGTCGATTCCCCGATCCTTCATCTCGTTGATCATGTGGTTAGGATCAATCGTGCTCATGCCACAATCGTGGTGACCGATGACGACGACTTCTTCAGCGCCGAGAGCATACAACGCAACGAGAATCGAGCGCATGACGGAGCCGAATGGGTGCGATAGGATAGCACCGGCATTTTTGATGATTTTCGCATCCCCGTTCTTAAGACCAAGTGCGTGTGGGAGAAGCTCCGTCAAGCGGGCATCCATACACGTCAGGATGACGACCTTTTTATCTGGGAACTTATCCGAGACGAACTGCTCATACTGTTTTTCGGCGACGAATCGCTCGTTGAAGGCTAGCATTTCCTGTACAACTGACATTCAAGTGTCCTCCTTTAGTGGTAGCTCTTAATATGTACCCCATATCAGAATACAAGATGATGAAACGGCTATCAAGTCAGGAAAATGCGAGGTGTGATAAATCGCACACATCTATGTACATGAAGCAAAACGTTGGAAAAGAAGAACGCACAACAGTTGTAAACGCTATCAAAAGTGTGATGGAATTCACAGGATGGTCATGCACAAAACAGGAAAAAGGGGTTATGATTGATTTGTGAAGGAAAGCACAAACTATTGAAAAACAGCTTGGCATTCCTGACATAATGGTTGGCAAATCAAACTCAGATTCGTTCCACGACAGGGAGGAAACCACTCATGGCTGTGAAAGAAAAAACAAAATCGACGGCAACACCGGTCGAACAAGCAGTTGGACAAATCGTTGAAAAAGGGCAACGTGCATTACAAGAATTACTGACATTCGATCAAGAAAAAATCGATACGATCGTCCGGGATATGGCACTTGCCGGACTTGAACGGCACGTCGAACTCGCTCGTCTCGCAGCAGAAGAGACGGGACGCGGTGTCTTTGAAGATAAGATGATTAAAAACATTTTTGCGACAGAATACATCTACAATAGTCTACGTCATGAAAAAACAGTTGGGATTCTTGAAGAAGATGTCCAAAACGGCATCACCTATATCGCTGAACCCGTCGGTGTCGTCTGTGGTGTCACACCGGTCACGAACCCGACATCAACGACGATGTTCAAAGCATTGATTGCAATTAAGACACGCAACCCGATCGTCTTCGCATTCCATCCATCGGCACAACGTTGTTCCGTTGAAGCAGCGAAAACACTCCGCGACGCAGCCATCAAAGCAGGTGCGCCAAAAGACTGTATTCAATGGGTCGAAGAACCATCACTTGAAGCAACGAAAGTCTTGATGAACCATGAAAAAATCGCGATGGTCCTTGCGACAGGTGGAGCGGGAATGGTCAAATCAGCGTATTCAACAGGTAAACCGGCACTCGGTGTTGGACCAGGGAACGTTCCGTGTTACATCGAACAGTCAGCAAAAGTCAAACGGGCAGTCAGCGATCTCGTTCTCTCAAAAACGTTTGATAACGGTATGATTTGTGCGTCTGAACAAGCCGTCATCGTCGACCAAGAGATTTATGCGACGGTTCGTACGGAAATGGAAGCACTCGGTTGTTACTTCTGTACACCGGAAGAAAAACAACGCCTCGAATCACTCGTCATCAAAACCGATACATGTGCCGTCAATGCGGACATCGTCGGGAAACCAGCGACATGGATCGCGGAGAAAGCCGGCATCGACGTTCCGGAAACAACGGTCATGCTCGTCGCGGAACTCGAGCAAGTCGGGGCAGCAGAACCATTGTCTCATGAAAAACTCAGTCCCGTCCTTGGTGCGTACCGTGTTGCTTCGACCGAAGAAGCGTTCACGATTGCTGAACAGATGCTTGAAATCGGTGGTCTCGGTCATACAGCCGTCATTCATACGACGAACGACGACTTGATGACAGCGTTCGGACTCCGCATGAAAGCCTGCCGGATCCTCGTCAACAGTCCATCTGCTCATGGCGGGATCGGTGATCTGTACAACGAGTTGACACCATCACTGACACTCGGTTGCGGATCATACGGGAAAAACTCTGTTTCTGAAAACGTAACAGCGAAACACTTACTCAACGTCAAGAAGGTGGCGAGACGACGCGTGAACATGCAATGGTTCAAGGTCCCTGAAAAAATCTACTTCGAAAAGAACTCCGTTCAGTACTTGCGGTCGATGACTGACGTCTCACGCGTCATGATCGTGACCGATCCAACGATGGTACAGTTCGGGTATGCCGATAAAGTGATTCAAAACTTGCCACAGTCCGTCAGTTACCGGATCTTCGACCAAGTCGAACCAGATCCATCGGTGACGACTGTTCAGACGGGTGCTCAAGCGATGCGTGACTTCAAACCCGACTTGATCATTGCTCTCGGTGGTGGTTCAGCAATGGATGCTGCGAAAGGAATGTGGCTCTTCTACGAACAACCGAACGAAACGTTCTCGAACCTACGTCAAAAATTCCTCGATATCCGGAAACGGGCATATCAATTCCCGGCACTCGGTCGTCAAGCGAAGTTCGTCGCGATTCCGACGACGTCTGGTACGGGTTCAGAAGTGACACCGTTCACCGTCATCACGGATAAAGAGAAAAACGTCAAATACCCGATTGCTGACTATGCGTTGACACCTGACGTCGCAATCGTTGATCCAGAATTCGTCATGACCGTCCCGGCTTCGATCACTGCTGATACCGGAATGGATGTCTTGACGCATGCGACAGAAGCATACGTCTCGGTGCTTGCGAACGACTACACGGATGGACTGGCACTCAAAGCAATCAAGATGATCTTTGAGTACTTGCCACGAGCATATGCGAACGGATCAGACGCCGAAGCACGCGAAAAAGTGCATAATGCGTCAACGATGGCAGGGATGGCATTCGCGAACGCCTTCCTCGGCATCAACCACTCGATCGCACACAAAATCGGTGGCGAGTTCCACACACCACACGGACGGACGAACGCGATCCTGATGCCACACGTCATTCGCTATAACGCGTCACGCCCAACAAAACTAGCAGCATTCCCGAAATATGAATCATTCGTCGCCGATGAACGGTATGCCGACATCGCACGCTACCTCGGTCTTCCGGCAGCAACGACGGAACAAGGGGTCGAATCACTCATTCAAGCAGTTGCTGATCTTGGACAACGTCTCAACATCAAGATGTCATTCAAGGCGCAAGGCATTCAAAAAGCAGACTTCGAGGCAAAACTCGACAAGATGGCAGTTGATGCTTTCGAGGATCAATGTACGACAGCGAATCCAAAGATGCCGCTTGTTGCTGAGTTACGGACGATCATGGAACAAGCGTACGAAGGCATCTAATAGAGAAAAAAATACCATGGCACCTGATCGTTCAACCGGCTTCTCATTGTGAGAAGCCGGTTATTTTCTATAATTTTGTATATCGAAAGATAATTTGGATTTTATTTACCTTTTTTTATAATAAAGTGCAGATTGAAAAAGAACGTTAGTGTAAAATAATATTTGAAGGTTTTTACAAAATGATTTTAGGAGGTTTAGAGGTTAATATGAGTTCAATAGCTAAGAATAAAAAAGTTATCAACGCATTGATTTACTTTTACTTTTTTCTGAGTTTAGGAGTTATATTATTTGCCGCAGGATATCTTTATACAAACATTGTGAATGATAGTAAAGAATCATATGTAGTTAATTTCATTTCACTCTTTGGTACAGGGATAACAATTTTAGGTATTGTCGCAATTTTAGAAGATAGACTAAAGCAGGTATAATCAAATTAATATGTTTAAAAACTCTGAATGATGGATATCTCATAAAAGATCACATTCAGAGTTTTTTTATGATTAACAAATAACAAAAATTTTAAGTGAATTATCAATATTAATTATTTTTATGAAATATGAAATGTTAATATTATTTGTTTTGCTCGTGACTTAGACATAAAAAGGAGGAAATGGGTTGGAGTCAAGGCAAGAAAGGAAACAACGACGGTTTTCCGTCTGGGATGTCCTGTTTGGCGTCCTCATCGGTCTCATCTTTTTCGGTGTCATTTATGGCGCGATGGCATTTTTGACTTCACAAATTACCTCATCCTCAGACTATCAAGATCTCGTGACGCAGATGCAACAGGCGGATGTCTCCTGGAAAGATGCAGACATCACGGTGTCATTGATGCTTCTGTTCGTCGGCGGGCTGTCGATCACGATGCCGAGCGCAGTTCGAGAAGGAATCATCAATCAGGTGCTAGACGCGAGTTCTGCTGGCGACGTCTTATCCTTGTTTGGGATTGACTTAAAGCAAGTTCTTGCACCACTTACGTTCGATGTCTCTTACGGCACGTTACTTTATTCCGTCTTTGGCATCGGTTTGATCGTCCTGTTATTTTTAGTGTTACGGATTAAGGCGAGTCGACTCGGGTGGACGATTCGATCGGTCAGTTTCTTCTTAACGGTCGGTATCATCTGGTTCATCCTTGCCGGACGCGGAAACGACGTGCCATTCCTCTCGTTACAAGACGGCTATGCGATGAGTGGGATCTTACCGCTTCTCGTCGTCAGTCTACTTGGTTGGATGGCATTTTTCCCGCAAAAGTTATCCGGTCTGACAGCTGCCGGACGTGCCAGCTTGCTGATCTTGATGCTCGCAAGTACGCTTCAACTCGTCTTTACGGTACAGGACGAAGCGGCGTATGACGGTGATTCCTCACTACGGACGGCACTCACCGTCGCGAGTCTAAACGCCGGAAGTGGAGGCATGTATGACTGGATCCACGGCGGACAGGTCGTGTATCAAGCAGACGTTCTTGGAGCGAACGCGGAAATCCCGGTCTCGATGTTGAACGGGGAGACCTCAACGGAGCAGCTTAATGACTCGATCCAAAAAGTCGTCGATGGCATCGATACGGACCGGGTGACAGAACAATTGTTGACGTTACTCGGTGGAGAACGCCCTGACTTGTCAGCAACACAATTGAAGCTCGATCCGGTTGATTATGGTGTCGCGCGGCAGACGATCCAAGTAATTGATGCGGAATCGGCAGGAGCGACGCCACCGAATGTCTCGAGTGAGAGTGGGTATTGGGTATTATTGCTTGTAACGTTCGCGATCTACTTCGTCTGTAGTATCCGAAGCTTCAAGTCGATCATCGATCCGTTCGTCTTTGCGATCACGATTGGTGTGATCAGCTTCATCGTCAGTCAGGCTTCATACGTTCAGTTCGCGATGAAATGGCGCAGTGACGTCTTATTCGAATTCGCTCAACAAACCGCAGGCTGGACAGTACTTTATGCCACAGGACTTGCGTTACTTGCTGGAATTCTCGGTTACGTCGTCCGACGGAAACCAGAGAAAATGGTGTAAGGGGACGTGGAGTGGTGAAAATCCTATGCCATGAATCCAATCTACGAACGTTGGTCATTCTCGCTTTCCGCAGGCGGGAGGTAAGCCGCGGTATCCTAAACTACGTTTCGTCTACCCGGTCTCACCTGACCCTGACGAAAGCGAAAAACATGCTTTCTTTTCCTGTAGGAGTCGAGAATGAACAGTGACGTTCTACATTAGTTAAAACGATACTTTTTCAGGATTTTGGTCTGAGAAAGTATCGTTTTTTTTGTATGAATTATACAACGATGTAAGACGCCTTTTTTTACCATTCATAACTGGATTGTAAAGGTAAAACAAACAATGTTAAGCCAGTATTTGGGATTAGTTAAGTAGGTTAAATAAGACGGATGTCCGACCTATTTGAAAGGACTATTAGCTATAATCGAACCATGCTAAATTAATGAAGCAGTCAAAACATCCTGGGGGGAAATCCATATGAAAAAAGCTACGAAACTCGTCATCGCGTCGACGTTGATCGCACCGATGCTCGTACCAGTCGTCCAAGTTAAGACACTTGCTGCCGACAACAGTGTCGTCAAGTTACGCTTCTTAGAAACAACGGATTTACATACGAACTCAATGAACTACGATTACTTCAAGGATGCGCAGGACGAAACGATTGGTCTCGTCAAAGCGGCTACAGTCATCAAACAGCAACAAGCTGAAGTGGGCGCTACGAATAGCTTCTTGTTCGATAACGGGGATACACTTCAAGGAACGCCATTCGGTGATTACGTCAAGAACCAGTACGACAAAGGAAACAAAGGCAAACATCCGATGTACGAATTGATGGAATACCTCGGTTATGACGCAGTCACGCTCGGGAACCATGAATTCAACTTCGGTCTTGATTTCCTCAAGTCAGCGATGAGTGCTTCGAGCGGTTCAATCAAGTTCGTCAACTCGAACGTATTGGATGCGGTCACGAAAAAGCCGATCGTCTCGGACTACAACAAAGATGGAAAAGACTATCAAATCATCGAACGTCAAGTCAAGGATCAGAACGGTGACATGAAAACAGTCAAGGTGGGTGTGTTCGGAGTCGTCACGCCACAAATCATGGCATGGGATGCGGGGAATCTGACGGGGAAAGTCACGGCTGAAGATATCATCCCGACTGCGAAAGCAACAGCGAAGAAATTAAAAGACGCTGGCGCAGACGTCGTCGTTGCACTCGCGCACACAGGTATCGGGGATACGACGGATCAAAAAGATGGCGATGAGAACGTCGGCTACGCGTTGACGAAAGTTGCAGACATCGATGTCTTGATGACGGGTCACCAGCACGGGAAGTTCCCAGCAGCCGATTCAGCGTTCAACAAACTACCAAATGTTGATGCAACGAACGGTCTGATCAACGGTAAACCGGTCGTCATGGCGAACACACAAGGGAAAAACGTCGGAGTCATCGATCTTCAGTTGAAGCAAGTCGACGGGAAATGGGTCGTGGATACGTCAGGCGCTAAACTAGCGGACGTCACGAAAGACACGACAGCAGATGCAGGCGCCGTTAAGTTGATTGAAAAAGCGCATGAAGGAACACTCGCTTACATTCGTCAAGAAGTCGGGACGATCAATGACGATATCCAAAGCTTCTTTGCCCTCGCACAAGATGATGATTCGGTGCAGTTCGTAACGAACGCACAAAAATGGTATGTCGAGAAACAACTCAAAGAAAATGCCGATCTTGCGAAATACAAAGATCTTCCATTGTTGTCAGCAGGTGCACCATTCAAGACAGGTGGTCGTAACCAGGTTAACGCATCCGATTACACGTTGATCAAAAAAGGACCAATCGCACTCAAGAACGTCGCCGATCTTTATGTTTATCCGAATACACTCGAAGTCGTCAAAGTAACAGGTGCTGACGTCAAAGATTGGCTCGAGATGTCTGCGGGTCAATTTAACCAAGTCGGCGGTGAGCAGACAGAGTTGTTGAATAAAGAATTCCGTAGCTATAACTTTGATATCCTCGATGGATTGACGTATGAGATCGATATCACGAAACCAGCGAAGTTCGACTTTAACGGTGTCGTCGTCAATAAAGACGCAAATCGTGTCCAAAACATCAAGTATCAAGGCAAAGCGATCGCAGACGATCAAGAATTCCTTGTCGCGACGAACAACTACCGCGCAGGCAGTGCGACGTTCCCGGGTCTTGGTGGCGGAAAGAATATCGTCTACAAATCAGCCTACGAAACACGTAACGTCATTTCGGACTTCATCAAAGCGAAACAACCGGTTGATTATAAAGCCGATGACAACTGGTCACTCGTCGCAAGCAAACCGACGACGGTCAGCTTTGATTCAGCGGCTGCAGCTGCACCGTACGTCAAGCGTTATGAAGGCATCACGAACACAGGTGAAACACGTCCAGGTGAGACAGGTACGTTCCTCAAATTCAATATGAACGTACCGATGAAAGACTTCACGGTCTCAGCAAAAGCAGTTAAACCAGGTGCAAAAATCGTTACTGGTCAAGCCGTTCCAGGTGCGAAAGTCACAGTCAAACTTGGCGAAAAAATTCTTGGAACAGCAACAGCAAATGAAGCGGGTCAATACGAAGTCGTGACACGTCCGCTCAAATTGCGTGACAAGTTGACGATCGTCTCGGAACTCAGCTTCATGAAGACAGAAACGAAGGTCACAGTCGGAACAGGTGTCGTTGCGACACCAGCGATCGATAAAAAGTCAGCAGTTTACGGATCGACGGTCCTCCGTGGTAAAGCAACGGAAGGTCTTGACGTGACGCTCTATAAAGGATCAACGAAGATTGCAAAAGCAAAAACGACGGCAAGCGGCTTCAAGATCGCGGTCAAGAACGGTCTAACGACAGGGACGTACACGGTCAAGTCGACAGACATCTCGAACAAAATCACGAAAAAAGCGTCGTTCACGATTAAGAACACATACCCAGTTAAAAAATGGTCAGGTAAAAAGACGTTGACAGGTAAAGTCGAAAAACGTCAAATCGTCCGTCTCTATCAGAAGACAGCATCTGGTTATCAGTTGATCGCTCAAGACGTGGCAGATCAGCACGGGAACTATGTCTTGAAGATGCGTAAAGCACTGACGAACGGTTCGTACAAACTCAACATTTATACAGCGAAGGATCATCTCGATCAATCACGTTACTTCATCACGAAGTAATCTGTCACACGGATGTCTGCATATGCAGACATCCGTTTTTATTTGGCTAGATATGTGCGTTGTGAGAGCAGAAACAATTTAATGCGTTCATAAAGGGTTGCTTGCTCGAGCGTTAATTGATCCGTCGCATGCGACATGTAGAGTCGTGACGTAACGGTAAACACATCGTCCGTGATGAAGGGTAGTCCCATTTCGCGGCAGACGGAGACGGGAACGAAGCTGAAATACCGTTGTTGGCGTAAGGCGAGCTGAAGCGAGACGTCATCGATGTAATGCGAGGTGTCGGCATAGATGTTCAGTTCCGCCATCCTCAATTGAATGAAACGGTTATAGTCCTTATTGTGGGAGGGGAACAAAAAGGCAGTCTCGGTCGCATCCGCATAGAGCACCGTAATCGCTTCTTTCTCTGAATAGGAAGCAGGGTAGGTAATGACGATATCCTCTTCCACGATTGGTTCGCTCGTAATGAGCGGATGTTTGAGTTCCATGAAGCTGATCGAGAAATGGAATTCTTGATGGAGCAGACCGCTTAAAATGTCGCGATTCGAGAGGATGTCCGAGTTGAACAAGGGTGCCGTCTGTGGCAAGAGAAATTCCTGTAGGATCAATTGGATGAAGCGACCATGCGAACTGGCAAGACTGAGTGGTGTTTCAGTAGAGGCATCATTTCGCGCCATGCGTTCCTGGACACGTGTCAGCTCGTGTTCGATTTTTTCGACCGACTGCAGTAGAAGTCGTCCATTGTCGGTCAAGCTAATCGTTCTACCTTTTCGATGAAACAATGTCGTGTTCAACTCACGCTCCAGCTTCTTGATCGTCGCACTGAGGGCAGGTTGGCTAATGAATAATCGTTCGGCGGCACGCGTCACGTTCAATTCTTCTGCGACGTGACGAAAATAATTCAAATGTAAGAGTTCCATAATATCCTCCCAACATAACCTACAGGTTATTAAAACATATAAATATATATATTTCTGTTTATGATAAAACCAGTATATCGTAAATACCAGAGGTGATAGAAATGAAAATCGGAATTTACGGAGCAGGATCACTAGGAACCATCATGGGAGTTTATTTGAGTCAACAGTATGCGGATGTCGATCTGATCGATACGAATCGCGCACATATCGAAGCATTGAACACAACAGGCGCGCATGTCATTGGACCAGATTTGACGCAAGCCGTCCACGCGATGCATCCGGATGACATCAAGGAGATGTACGATATCGTATTGTTGCTAACGAAGCAGGTCTACAATGAACCGGTCCTGGCGAAAGTCCGGACGATCTTGAAGGAAGACGGTATTCTCGTCTCCTTGCAAAACGGTGTACCGGAAGAATTCATTCAACAACAGATTCCACGCGAATGTATCATCGCGGGATCCGTCGAGTTCGGAGCGACATACGTCGGACCAGGTGAGTCACGTCTGACATCGGATTACGAGCACTTCAAGACGTATGCGATGCAAATCGGTGAACTGGACGGGAAGAAGACGGATCGGATTATTCACTTGAAGGAAATCCTTGATCACATTGGTGGGACGGAGATCTCTGATAATCTACCGGGAACGAAATGGTCAAAACTCGTCATCAATAGTACGTTCAGTGGGTTATCCGCTGCTTGTAACGGTACGTATGGTGACGTTCTCGATCATCCTGTCTTGTTACGAGCAGCGATTCATACGATGCAGGAAGTCGTTGAAGTCGGTCACGCCCACGGCATCACATTCGCGCCGATGAGTACGTTTGAGCCGGCAGCTTACGCAACACTAGACGATATCGATGAAAAACTGAGCACCGTGCCACAATTGATGCACGGGTCGCGTGACTTAGAAGCAAGCATGTTGCAGGACTTACAAAAAGGGCAACCGACCGAAATTCGTTTCATCAATGGGATCGTCACGATGTATGGCAACACGTACGATATCAAAACACCATTCAACTCACTTATTCAAGAAATCGTCGAAGAAGCTCAAGCAGCGAAGACAGTTCCTAATTTTGAAACAAGTGTCGCACGCTTTGCCGCATTGTTAAACGCATAAAGGGGGGATTCAGATGAGACAGGAAGATGTAAAAAATATCGTCGCGACACCGATCAATGCACCGGTCTTTCCAGCGGTCGATATCTTCTTTCGGAATCGGGAATACTTGAACATCATCTATGAGACCGACATCGAAGCCTTACAAGCAGTCGTTCCGGAACCGCTCGAGGTGCTGAGTAATCAGATCAAGTTTGAGATCATCAATATGCCGGATAGCACGGGTCTTGGGAGTTATCTTGAGTGCGGACAAGTCATTCCGGTTCGGTATCAAGGGGAGGTCGGTGAGTTTTACCTCTCGATGTATGTCAACAATCAGCCGGCAATCGCCTCTGGTCGTGAAGTAGCTGCGTTTCCGAAGAAGTATGGTTCACCCCGGCTTTATCTCGACAATGATGTACTCGTCGGTACGCTTGACTATCATTCACTTCGTGTCGCCCAAGCGACGATGGGATACAAGTATATTCCGATGGCGGTCGAAGAAGCACAATCGATCGTCGGTGCGCCGCAGTTCATGCTCAAACAACATCGCGGCTATCAAGGTGAGTTGATCATTTCCGAACTGACACGGAGTCAAATCACGGATCTTGAGGTGAAAGAAGCATATCGTGGACCGGCTCGACTCCAGTTATTCGAACATGTCATGGCACCACTCGCTGACTTCCCTATTCGAAAGATCGTCGATGCCCAGCATATCATCGCTGATCTTCGACTTGGTGGACCTGCGAAGTTGTATGATTATCTGAAGGATTAACTCTCATCAAACAGTATGTGTAACGAAACGACCTCCAAAGCGGATGGTCGTTTTGTTTTACCCCAAAAACTGGCATACTGAATTGAGAGGGGGAAACGACTATGCGACAAGTCATTGTGTTACCGTATCAATCAGAATGGGCGAGTGCCTATACACGAGAAGCGGACCGGTTACGAGAGGTGTTCGGAGCACGTCTTAAGCAGATCCATCATATGGGGAGCACATCAGTTCCGGGACTCGCAGCAAAACCGATCATCGATATCTTACCCGTCGTCGATGCGCTCGACGGAATCGAGCAGTTCGACGCACAGATGAAAGCGCTCGGTTACGAGGCGAAGGGTGAATTCGGGATGCCGGGACGCCGCTATTATCGAAAAGGTGGCGACGAACGGACGCATCACATCCATCTCTATGCGGTGGGAAATCCAGAAATCAAGCGTCATCTCGTCTTCAGGGACTACTTACGAACCCATCCAGAAGAAGCCGCTGCTTACGGGGCATTAAAGGAACAATTAGCGGCAACATATCCGTTTGATATCGAAGCCTATATCGCTGGTAAGGATGCGTTCGTCAAGGAACTCGAAAAACGTGCGATTGCTTGGGGGAATGCGCATGACTGACTGGGAACATGCCCTCATCCGCCATGTCAGCGTTGGTGTAAAGACGTCGAAAGCATTATTTGAGAAGATCGAGGCGCAGGACTGGGACGCGCGACCAATCCCCGGGAAACGGACCGTCGGTGAAGTCGCTGTCCATCTCGCTGTATTGCTCGAAGCCGATTTGATGCTGGCAGAAGGGGCGACGGCTGAAGCAATGCAGGCGTTTTATGCCGAACCGGTCCCGCGCGATCAGTTGAATGAGCGAATCAATCGTGCGTTTTCTGTCTATCAAAAGAAAGTCACGACCGGATTTTTGACGCGTCCGACGTACTGGGGGGTTACCGACTCGATGAACGGATGGGCGATCGAGGCAGCCGTGCATCTCTATCATCATCGATCCCAGTTATTTGATTACTTGAACATCCTTGGGTACGAGCTAGAGATCTCGCTATTTGAATGAATGGAAGTAGGGATAGTGTATGGAATATATCGTTGAAACATCAGCCGGTCGCTTTGATACCCGACTGACAGGAAGTGGGGACGTCACCTTCGTCCTCGATCACGGAATGATGTCGAATCGACACCAGTGGGGCTGGTTACGGACCGAATTGTTAAAACGGGGACGGGTCTTTGAATATTCGCGTCTCGGGTATGGTCGTTCGAGTCGTGGCAAAAATAAACGGCTCTTTACGCATCAAGCGGATGAGTTAACAGATGTTTTACGGATATTAAACATCAAAGGACCGTATGTCTTCATCGGGCACTCGCTTGGAGCCTATATCTCGCTCGCAAGCGGACGCCTGTTTGCAGACGAGACACGCGGCATCGTCTTGCTCGATCCGTCGCACCCGGATGTCGATGCAGCATTACCGAACTGGTACGAACGAACACAAGAGGAGTGGAATCGATTCCTCTATTTCCTTAGTCACGTTAGACCAATTGCTTGGATGATTCCTGATCGTCTCGGCAAAAAGATGTTCAGTGTCTTACCGGAAGCTGATCAATTACCGATGTGGCGGCATTTTGCGGCACCTGGACATTGGCGGGGAACGCTCGACGAATGGCAAACGGTCGAGGAGAACAATCAGATGATTCTATCGTTGCTTGAAGATGTGACACAGCCGGTTCTCGTTTTGTCTGCTTCGAACTGGGCAGGCGGTATGCCGGAAAGTTGGTTGAACCCGGCATTGACCGAACAAATCAATGCGGCTCACGCTGCGTTCGCCGACAGTTTACCGAATGGGATGTATCATGTGATTGTAGATACGAACCATTACACGATTGCCGGTTTTTCGCATGAGGCAGCGGAGCGGATCACGGATTTGATCGGGGCGACATGGGATTTACCGATTCAAAGTCAGTGACAAGGTTACGCTTTTTTATTTCTCTCGAATCGTTTTCCTAGGACAAGCATCGTGCCCTTTCACTTCGTTGCAGGAACGCTCCAGCTTGTTTTTCCCCTCGGAAGCGATTCCGAGCGAAAAAACGTTTCTTTTATCGTGCTTCGGAATAACTGACACTTCATCCTTCTTATTACGAGAGAACGAAATGTGTATCATTTGAGTCGACACTTGTCGGCTATTTTTATGGAATGAAATAAATCGAAATCATTACGATTGACGTCAGGTGGAAAGTCAGTTACTCTATAAAACGTAACGATTACGTTTTAGGAGATGAATGATGATGCAACCGATATCGATCACGGTTTTATCCGGTTACTTGGGATCCGGTAAAACGACATTACTAAACCATTTACTACATAATCGCGAAGGGCGTCGCCTCGCGATCATCGTCAACGACATGAGTGAGGTCAACATTGACGCGGCATTGATTGAGCAAGGCGGATTCTCGCGGACGGAAGAGTCGTTCGTCACACTCTCGAACGGCTGCATTTGCTGCACGTTACGCGATGATTTATTGCTTGAAGTCAAACGCCTCGTCGACCAAGGAGATATTGACGGTATCGTCATCGAGTCGAGTGGTATTTCGGAACCGATTCCGGTCGCCCAGACTTTCACGTACGAAGATCCGGACAGTGCAATCGACTTATCACAAGTCACGAAAATCAACGCGATGGTCACGGTCATCGATGGATACCGTTTCCTAAAGGACTTTGAGTCTGGTGAATCGTTGATTGAGCGGAAACAGGCCGTCGATGAGACAGACGTGCGCGAAGTCGTCGATCTACTCGTCGATCAAGTTGAGTTCGCAGACATCATCGTCTTGAATAAAGTCGATCGCCTGACACCGGAAGAACGCCATACCGTTATCGGTTATCTAAAGGCATTAAATCCAGTTGCTCGTTTGATCGAGACAACATATGCTCAAGTCGATCCGGCAGAGATTTTAGACGTTGATCTATTTGATTTTGAACAAGCGGCAGCAAGTGCCGGCTGGATCCGTGAGTTGAATGCGGAAGAACATATTCCGGAAACGGAAGAGTACGGGATCAGCTCGTTCGTCTACAAGCGCGACGTGCCGTTCCACCCGGAGCGCTTGCTAGCCTTAATTGAAGACTGGCCGCAAGAAGTCGTCCGGGCGAAAGGCTTCTTGTTCCTCGCGACACGTCCTGAGATGGCACTGTTGTTCCACCAAGCAGGATATGCGTCGAACATGGAATACGCTGGTCGTTTTGCATCAGACGAAGATCGACGGACCGAGCTCGTCTTAATCGGAATCGGACTGGAGCAAGAGAAGCTCGAAGCGCTATTCGATGCGTGTCTCGTCCAGGAACACGAAACGGATTGGGCGTCACTGAATGATCCAATCCCTGGTCGCGAGATGTACGAAGAAAACTTTCTATAAGAGGTAAATCTTTCGAGAAACCGTATCTGCGGTTTCTCTTTTTTGTTATATTTTCATAGTAAATGGGGAAAGAATACTAGTGAAGGTATGTTAATTGAAGGAGGAAGGTCTGTGCGCAACCGGATTTTACAATTCGCACTCGTATTTTTAGTCGCCGGGGGCATCATTTGGGGACTATATCAACTCGGCTATTTATTTTATGTCTTAACGATTTCAGCGACAGTCGTGCCGCTCGCCGTCATCATGATCATTTTCATTGAAAACCGGACAGCGGAATCAACGATCGCTTGGTTTCTCGTCCTGATCTTCCTACCGATTCTCGGTGTCGTGATTTGGTTGATGTTCGGTCGGAATCCACGGCGTCGTCGCCGGAATCGTCGTTCGCATGACGAACGAAAATTGCTCAAACAAGCAATTCGTCCAGTCCGGTCGCTTGCCGTCAGTGAGTTGCCACCGAATCACTTGAAGCTTGCGAACACGATTCGTAACTTCGGTGGTGGCGGGGTAGACGTTCATACGGCAAGTGAGATTCTGACGAACGGGGAAGAGACGTTCCCGGCGATTCTTGACGCGATTCGTCAAGCACAGCATCACGTCCACATCCAGTACTACATCTATCGTAACGATGAGACAGGCAAGGCGATCCGGGAAGCATTGATCGAGCGACTCGAAGCCGGCGTGACGGTCCGGTTCATGTATGACGGACTTGGAAGCTATATGCTCGGTGAGAACTTCTTGCGCCCGCTACGCGACGCGGGAGCACATATCGCAGCCTATGATCCGATCTCGAGTCCTTTGTTCATCTTCACAGCGAACTTCCGGAATCACCGAAAAATCGTCGTCGTTGATGGAAAAGTCGGCTTCACCGGTGGATTGAACGTCGGGGATGAGTACGACGGCAAGAGTAAGAAGTTCGGCTTTTGGCGTGATACGCATTTACGGCTTGAAGGACGTGCCGTCAAGGAACTACAAGCGACGTTCCTCGACGACTGGATCTATGCCCAAATCGAATCGGGTGACACATGGGAAACGTTTGCGGGTGACGAGACGATCCATCAGTACTTCCCGAAACATGACGTGGCGTCAGACGGAGCGATTCAAATCGTCACGAGCGGACCGACGTCGAAGGATCCCGCGATTCGTAATGCCTTGATTGCCGCGATCATCTCGGCGCAACGCTCCATCTGGATTGCGACACCGTATTTGATTCCGGACAATGAGACGATGACCTTGCTTCGGCTCGCAGCACGTGCCGGGCTCGACGTCCGCATCCTGACACCGGGGAAAGGCGATAGTTTTACGTCTTATTACGGTACCCGTTCCTACTTCGGACCACTCTTGAAGGACGGCGTCAAAATTTATACGTACAACCGTCACTTCATCCATGCGAAGTTGTTTCTCGTCGACGGGAAGATCGGTGCCGTCGGAACGGCAAACATGGACATTCGCAGTTTTGTTCTCAACTATGAACTGATGGCGTTCCTGTACGACACGGAAAGTGCCGAGCAACTCGAGCGTGACTTCATCGCTGATTTTGACGTCTCAATTCAGTTATCATCGAACGATTACGTCAAACGTCCGCTCCGCTTCCGCATTTTTGAGTCACTTTCGCGTTTGATTTCACCCTTATTATGACGCACTGTCCCGCATCGATTTTCAGGTGCGGGACATTTTTGGGTTGATTCTTCCTTGAAGTGGGAACATGAACTCTTATACACTAGATGTGTAATCGGTTGCACACTACTTAGCCTGGAAGGAAGTGAAAGGGGCGTTAGTCCCGAACCCGTATGCGAACAATTGATGAATCCCATTTCTACACGCGCGACATGAAACCACAAGCACGACCAGACGCCATCATCCAAGGAGATGTCTACCGTTTCACGGTCTTGACGAGTCGGATGATTCGACTCGAATACGCGGCGGACGGACAGTTCGAGGATCGACCAACTCAAACGGTCTTCAATCGTGATTTCCCGGTACCTGCTTACCGAATCGTCGAAAACGAGGAAGAATTGCAAATCATCACCGAGCACGTCCATCTGCATTATACGAAGGGACCGTTCGCTGCGAACACACTTTATATCGATGTCTTAGGGAACTTCAGTACCTACTACAGCCGCTATACGTTTGGCGGACCGCTCCGGACGTTAAAAGGAACGGCACGGACGCTTGATCATGCGGACGGTGTCATTCCACTCGAAGAAGGAATCGTCTCCCGACAAGGTTACGCAGCGATCGACGATTCGAACGCGTTCGTCCTGACGGAGGACCACTTCGTCGAACCGCGTCGCTCTGGTACACATGACATTTATTATTTCGGATACGGTCACGACTACAAACAGGCATTGCGTGACTTCTACCACCTGACAGGACCGACACCGATGTTACCGCGTCAAGTGCTCGGTAACTGGTGGAGTCGTTACTGGCGTTATAGTGAGAAGGAATACAAGGATTTGATGACGCGCTTCAAGACGGAAGACATTCCGTTCTCGGTCAGTGTCATCGATATGGACTGGCACGTCACCGATATCCCAGAACGCTACGGAAGTGGCTGGACGGGCTATACGTGGAACCGTGATCTATTCCCGGATCCACGCGGATTCTTACAATGGTTGAAGGATGACGACCGGATGGTCACGCTCAACTTGCACCCGGCGGACGGTGTGCGTGGGTTTGAAGAAGCATACGAGGCGATGGCGGTCGCGATGGGCGTCGATCCCGAATCAGATGTCCGGATTCCGTTTGACTTCTCGGACCGGACGTTCATCGAGAACTACTTCACGAAGCTGCATCATCCGCACGAAGCAGATGGCGTCGACTTCTGGTGGATCGACTGGCAACAGGGTGCGAACTCGAAGATGAAGGGGCTTGATCCACTTTGGATGCTCAATCATTACCACGCACTTGATATCGCCCGCGATGGCAATCGACCACTGATCTTCTCACGTTACGCGGGACCCGGAAGTCATCGTTATCCGGTTGGTTTCTCGGGCGATACGATCATCTCGTGGGCATCGCTCCAATTCCAGCCATATTTCACGGCGACGGCGTCAAACATTGGCTACGGATGGTGGAGCCATGATATTGGGGGACACCAGCGTGGAGAAAAGGATGACGAGTTATCGACGCGTTGGCTTCAATATGGCGTCTTCAGTCCAATCATGCGCCTGCACAGTACGATGAGCATCTTTAACGGGAAAGAACCATGGCGTTATTCGACCGATGCGGCGAACGTCATGAAGAAGTACCTGCAGCTCCGGCACCAGCTCGTACCGTATATCTACACGATGAATGCCCGCAATCACTTTGACGGGTTGCCACTCGTCTCACCGATGTATTATGAACATCCGGAAGACGATCAAGCGTATAACGTCCCGAACCAGTTCTACTTCGGAACAGAACTGATTGTCGCACCGATGGTCACACCGATGCATCGGAAACTGCACATGACGGCGACAACCGCTTGGTTGCCGGAAGGCGAATGGTTCGATTTCTTCAACGGGCATCGATACCGTGGCGGCAAACAAATCCGTCTGTTCCGTTATCTCGAAGACCAAGGCGTACTCGCAAAAGCCGGTGCGATCGTGCCACTCGGTCGTCATCTCGAACAGTCGAATGCCCTGCATAATCCAGAGGATCTCGAAGTCGTCGTCTTCCCGGGAGCATCGAATCGCTTTACGTTGTTTGAAGATGACAGTACAGGTGTCGCGCACCGCGATGGTGTCAACGTCGAGACGACGTTTGCACTCGACTGGGAAGCACGTGAGCTGACGATCGCGGCACCAACCGGACACCGTGACTTGCTACCTGAAAACCGCTCGATTACATTGATCTTACGTGGAGTACGTGAAGGATACGTTCAGCGCGACGGAGAGAGTGTCACCGGCGTCTATGATCATGCGACGCAGTCCCTTCGTGTCGAACTCGGTGAAGTGACGGATACGATCACGTTGTCACTCCAAGTCGAGATCTCGACGAACGAGAATAAGATGGACCGGTTGTATGCATTCCTCGACCAAGCGGAAATCAGCTATGACCTGAAAGATCGTTTGTACCGTCTATTGTCACAAAAACTCGACCCGGTCAACATGATGCACCAATTGCAAGCACTCGAACTCGAGAAGGATCTCGTCGACTGTCTGCTTGAGTTGATGTTGTCTTAAACGATTGGATAGGCATGCGAAAAAGCCAGTATTCGTCATCCGAATGGACGAGGAATACTGGCTTTTTGATTGAGGTCAGAACTCTTCGTCTACCTCTTCATCCATCCAAGATAGTAAGTCTTCTGCATCGAGATCGTCACCTTTGCTGAGAATCAAGGCCGTGACGTCGGCTCGTTTCTGTTCTAACAACTCAGGGTTGTTCGTCAAGACTTCCATGAGGTAATACGCATAGGAGCCAAGGAAATCAGGCTGGTCGTTTCGTTCGATCAGTGTCATGAACGCTTCGATCAGTTCTTCCTGTTCTTCATCGAGAATCATCCAGTGGGAGTAGGCGAGGAGTTTTTCATTTTCGTCATCACCACGGAGAATATCCTTGATTTCAGGTAGCGTCAGAAATACGACATCTGACTCGACGGTCTCTTCCGGAACATCGCTGCTCAGCTTCGTTAACCACTCATCATAGGTCGACGCGACGAAATGGGTCGTCTCATCCGAAATATCGAGGCACCAGATAGTCGGCTCAGCAGCTTCCGTAAAGTTAAAGTACCAAAAATAACTGCCTTCTCCGTCCGCGAACATCATGACGTTTCCTTCAACGTCCCACTCCCGGAGGACCGACAATTCGTCTAGGTACCGCTCGAATGTTAATTCCATCATGGAGCTGAGTGGGAGATGTAATCCAGTTTCTTTGTCAGACCATGTATTCTCGAACTCGACCATCGCCGCAGTAGCTTCTGGAGACCCACCGTTTTGTTCCCGGATTTGTTCGAGATAACGAGCGGGGAGTCGACCGTTGACGGCTTGCTCGATTCGTTGGATGTCTGTTTCTTTGACTGAAATCATCGTTTCTTCTCGTAAATCTTCATCCCAAAATGGCATCGTATGACCTTCTTTACTATGTAGTATGTAGACTTTGATTATACGTGAAGCTGATGGAAAATGTTTCAAAAAAAGACCCTTTCCGTTATGGAAGGGTCTATTGTGTCATTTACGACGCAATTTTTTCGCTTTTTGTTTCATGTCGTTGTACGTGATCATCTGGCTATCGTCCATCGTCAAGCGCAGATGGTTCGGTTCACCTTTGTTCGTGATGCCGGAGCAATAGAGGATGTCGGCATACTGATCAAACAGTTCCTCATATGCCGGCAGGTGGTGCATCAGGCGACCAGGCGATCCCCAGCCACAGAGGACGACGCCATTTTTCGCTTTGACATCGGCAAGTGTCTTCGCAACGAACTCATAGTTCGTCTCATCGAAGCTCGCTTGCGCGAACGGCAGATCCTCGCTGACGAGCAGGTCCGGCATCAAACTGATGATGTCATACTGTTTAACAGGATCACTGACATACTTCTTCATCAAATTGTACGCACGTTGTGTCGTCGTTCCAGAGAGAAAGGCGTCCGTCGTCCGTGGTGTGTAGATTAAAGCGGCGACGTGCGTTCCTTCTGCGATGTCGTCAAAGATATAGCTGCGTAAATAGCGTTTCGTCTTGTCTCGATCAAACGTCGTCTGGACGCGGATCGACGATTCCTCAATCAAGAGTTCGGAAGAATCGGCTGGTGTCATGGGTGGTGCCTCCTTTTAATTGGTCAAACGTGAGCTGATGCGAAGGAAGAACGCGAGTGTCTTCTTCTTGAGGTCGAGGTCGTTCGCATCGATTGCCTCGACTTGTTGCTGGTAACGATCATATTGGGCAAGCACGTCAGAGACATATTGTTCACTGCGATTGTATTCAAACAGTGCTGTCGCGAGCGTGTCTCGGTCCGATGTCTTTGTGACATCGTGTTGTTTCAGATATTTTGCTGCTGTGTGGGCGCTGTCGACGAGACTCGTCGGATCGGCTTTCCCGTCGCCGTCCGCGTCAACTCCGAGACCACCATACTTCTCGATAGATTTTGGATCCGTGACGTCGATGCCGTCATGCTCGATGTCACCGAGCGACGTGCCACCTTCGTATCCCCAACCGACCCATGTTTTCGGCATGAATTGGAATGGACCGATGGCGCCAACGGACGATTGCATCGCTGACGAGTTCGAGAAGATCGTCTCGACGCGATGAATGGAGGCGAGTAGCTTCCAGTCGATGCCGTAACGTGCCGCGGCTTGTTCGTAGATGTCGATGTTCTCGGCAGGTACGCCATGCTGTCCATAATACGTACGATACATTTCATTTTGAACACGTTCCCGATTTTGCCAGTAAATAAAGCTACTGACGATGAGGGCGAACAGTACGAACAAGATGCTGATTCGAAAAACTTTTCGCATATTGTTCTCTCCTCTGTATAGGATTCCACTGAATGGTATCATATTTTAGTAGGGTCTAATAGCACTTTCTGTGACGGGAGTGTGGAATCAAAAAAGGAGTCGAAGTCATGTATCTCTTCGTAAATGGGTTTTTACTCGGATTGCTCGTCGTCCTTTCGATCATCGCAGCGGTCCGTCCGGTTGATTTGACAATCGTTCCCCGCAAGGAGTTTTATCCCTCGATGGTCCAGTCGAGCGGGATTTTATGTCTGTTGCTCGTCGGCGGAACGCTGATTAGCGGCACGATGTTGCCGGAAATCGGCTTGAAGTTTTTTGTCCCAAGTGGACCAGTCTGGTACGCGACGATCGGACTGATCGTCTTTCTCTGTATCGTCTTGCTTTTGACAGCGACCGTTCCAGCGTTTCGCAAACGTTTATTGCCGCTCTATCAAAGTGAGGCGGAGCGACTGATTCTGCCGCGAACGAAAGAGGAGCGAACCGGGTTCCAAATGGTCGCGCTAATGGCAGGGGTGACGGAAGAGTTGATCTATCGCGGGTTTCTCTTCCATACGCTTGGATTATTTTTACCGTTCTCTGAAGTCAGCTTCGTCTGGATCGGGGCGATCCTGTTCGGGATTGCCCATCGTTATCAAGGGTGGTTCGCGATTCTCGTGACAGGACTGATCGGAGCGGGATTCGGCTACTTGTATCTAGCGCTCGAGACACTCTGGCCGCTGATCATCATCCATGTCTTAATTGATCTCGTTGCCGTCTACGTTTACAAGGACGATGTTAATTCCTGACATCGTCAAAAAGCGTTGAATTTGGTAGACTAAATGTCAAGCGAAGTCATCGTTTAAATTGGTCAAGTTGACGGTTGCAGAACAGGTCAAATGACAGGTAGAATGAGAAGGTAAACGCTTACACATCAAAAGGAGATGGATGAAACCATGCGAACGATCACTTCCACTGGCGAGCGAAAGAAGACGAGTTGGACATTGAATATCGGCAATCAGCCACATTTGATGATGGATGGTGTGACAGAACAAACGCTTGATGCCGAGCAACGTGTTGTCTACGACGAATTTTTGATTCCGACGACGGACACTTTGATTCATCGGTTCAAAGCCCGCTTCCCGAACCATCTCTGCGAGAACGGGTATGATGTGTATGGCGCTGCCGCTTTTGACGAACAGGTCGTCGAACTGATCTCGAATTGGTTCATCGAGCTAGTCACCGTCTTAACAGCGATGCAGCGGACAAAAGGCATTCAGCATGTCCAGATTGAAGGCGGTGTCGCAAAACGAACCGACTTCTTACCGACCGTGCGTCGGACATGCCGGGCACTGGAGTCAACGATTGATATTTATTGAAACACCAGTCACGTGTTCAGAGGGGGCGTCCATCAGGGCGTCCTCTCTTTTTTTGATCAACAAATCGAAAGAATCAGACGTCGTGAGGATAACGTGCACTTTTTTTGTTCATCTCGAATCGTTTTCCTGGGACAAGCATCGCGCCGCTTCACTTCGTTGCAGGGTCGCTCCAATGTCGAAATAAGAGGTTGTCTATATTCTGAGAGTCGGACGTAGTAGTCCGATTCTTTTTCATTTTCTGGATATATTCAGGAAAAAACAGGTTGACGCTAGACTGTATGGCATGTACCATACAGTTAACAGATGTACTATTGTCTTAATACAATGGTGGGAATTGAGGAGGGGAAGTCTAGTGCTTGAAGTGAAGGGGTTACAAAAGCGATACGGACGAAAAAAGCACGTCTTACGTGACGTGACGTTCTCTGTCGGTCTAAACGAAGTGACATGTCTGATTGGCTTGAACGGGGAAGGAAAGTCAACGATCTTAAAAGCGATTCTCGGTCTGATTCCGGTGGATGCCGGGACGGTGACGGTCGACGGCAAAACGTCGCGCGACCAGATCGCATTCGTGCCTGATCTCCAGACGATGCCGAGCTATATGACGATTGGTCAGGCGCTCGCGTATATGGCAGATCATTATCCAGACTGGAATCCAGAGACAGCGGAACGGCTGCTGCAGACGTTCCAACTGTTTGCGACGGATAAAATGGCGAATTTATCAAAAGGGAACAAAGCGAAGTTCAATCTCGTCTTAGGATTCGCCCTCGATCGACCGTACATATTACTCGACGAACCGCTCGCAGGAATCGATCTCTTCATGAAGGAACAGATTGCCTGGATTTTCTCAAGTGAGTTCATGGAAGGACGGAGCATCCTGATGACGACGCACGAAATCGCTGAAGTCGAGCAAGTGATTGACCGAGTGTTGTTCTTACGGGACGGACAGATCGTCGAAGTCAAAGAGACGGATGAACTGCGCGGTCGTCATCATCAATCGGTCCAAGACCGGATGCGGGAGGTATATCAAGGATGAAACGCTGGTTGTTATTAACGAATGAAGAACTGAAACGAAGTACAAAACTATTGGTGTTGTTGATTTCAGGCTTGATCGTCGCGGAAATCGCGTCACTGCTCTATCAGATTTACGATTATCAAAGCACGATCGAGAAAACGATGCGGATTGAGCAGATATCAGAAATGGATGCGATTGCACGAGCAGGTGGTGCGTTGACCTTCGCACAGGCAACGGATTTTTACGATTCTATCATTGTATTAGCGATGGGGATGATCCTCTTGTTTGCGTTTTGGATTTGGTATCGCGACTGGATGGGCGAGACGAAATACATCTACAGATTGCTATTGTTACCTGGTTCACGCCGGGCGATTATTGCATCAAAACTGACGACCGTTCTTCTCGTCGTCACTAGTCTGATTGGGATTCAGTGGGTCTTATTGTTGCTTAGTCGCAATCTTTACTTATGGCTATTGCCAGATGCTCAACAAGTTACAGCCAGCATCAACGAATACTCCTTCTACATGAAGTTGTTCTATACGATGTACCCAACTGACATTTTATTTATTTTACTGATGACATTCATCGTCATCTCGTTCGTCTTCATGACAGTATTACTGGAGCGGTCGTTTCGAAGAGGAGTAGCGTTCTTGCTCGTCGGATTACACGGGGTTGCGCTGATTGGCGGTTATATCGTTTTAGGCGTAGCATTGTCAGCTATTTCGAGCAACCTGAGTCAGCTGCATATGCAATTTTATTTCGGATACGTCGTGCTCTTGACGTTATATGTGTCGTACAAAAATCTGCGGTTAGTCCAGACGCGCCTATCCGTCTAAAGGAGAAATCTCATGAAACGATATCGTCAACTTTTGATCTATGGATTGATCATTCTCATGACAATCGGGAGCTACATCGGCTATACGCTGTCGATCCAAGGCGCAGACTTGTCGCTCGAGACCGTCAGTGGAAAACCTTCACAAATCGAAGATTTTAATTTACGTCTTCAGACGAAAGGCATGCGTTCAACGGTTTATGATGTCAATGCCAAGGGAGACATCGAAAAACAATCAAACTCTTACGTCGGGCAACTTTTCCGTGAAGATAAAATAACGGACTTACCAGACAAATATTATAAATTTACGACTCAAATGGAAACGAATGTCAGCGGCGATGAACAATCGGAGTATGCGATTCAGATCAAACACAATAAACTGCAATTTAAAATGTTTACGTTTAAGACGGAGGAGATGTTCGAGAAAACATTTCAGTATGATACAAAACTTGAGACAGGGAGGGATTTACAAGCCAGTGTCGTCGATAAACAGGCGATGAAGGTTTATATCCAACTCGATCGAGTCGATCAGCCAAAGGAAACAAAACTACTTGTGCTCGATTTAACAAGCGACCGGGTCGAAGAGATCGTTCTTCAAAAACCAGTAGCGCCTAAAAACGCTCGTCAATTTTTAGCGATTTATCAAAATGAAGTCGTCTACACGGAACAACCGTCTGACAGCGATGAAGAGAACACCAAACTATCTTATTTTCTCGATGACGGGAAGAGCGTTCGGTCCATCAAGGAGTTAAATCAGCAACAAATCGGTTATACCCCCTATGCGAACGGTCGTTATTTAGTTGGCTTCCGCCTACCGGAGGGAGAGACAAAACGAATCGAATGGTCGATGTTCGACATGGACACGAAACGATTATCCGAGCATAGCGTAAGCAGTCCGCTTGTTTTGAAAAAAATCGATTGGCTAGACTCGACGGACGAGATGCAGCTCTATCTCTCATCCGAGACGAACGCTGGATTCCAAGTGTCCGTGATCGATCTGAAGAATGAGCAACTGATGTATCAAGGTGAAATCAAAGATGCGAATCATAAAAAAGGAACGCAAATCTATGATTTTGCGATTCAATGAAATAAAGACGTCATACCGAAACCGGATGGCGTCTTTTTGAAAGGACAGAATGATATGAAACTAGAAATCGATCAGTTATCGAAAATCTATTCGAATCGCAAACAAGCGTTGCAGGAGATCACGTTGACGCTGGAAGCTGGAGTGTATGCCTTGTTTGGTGAAAATGGAGCAGGGAAGACGACGTTGATGAAGATTCTTGCTGGACTGTTACGTCCATCGCAAGGGGTGATTCGAGTCGACGGTCACGTCGTGTCACCGCTAGAAGAGACGTACCGCGAACGAATCGGGTATTTGCCGCAAGAGACACCGATTTACGGTGATTTTACGGCAAAGCAATTTTTAACGTATTTGGCAACGGTCAAGGGCGTTCCTAAATCCGCCATCGTATCTCGTGTCGAACAAGCCCTGATGGATGTGAATTTATTGGAACAGAAAGACCAAAAACTGCGCCGCTTCTCAGGTGGAATGAAGCGCCGCGTCGGCATCGCACAACTATTGTTAAACGATCCGGACTTTCTGATCATCGATGAACCAACAGCGGGACTTGATCCAAAAGAACGAATTCATTTTCGCAACGTCATCGCGACGATCGCGCGAAAACGAATCGTCTTACTGTCGACTCACATCGTCTCAGATGTCGGGTCGATTGCAAAGGAAATCATCCTGATGCAGCAAGGGAAGATCATCCGCCAAGCCAATCCCTATACCTTGCTTGATGAAATCGCGACTTCGATTTGGTCCGTCGATGTATCAGACGAGACATTACTTGTCTTACAGGAAATGTATCAAATCGGTGCCATTCAACAAACACGGTCTGGTAAAAACCGCGTCCGGATCATCTCATCTGATCGACCGCATCCAGATGCGATTCAGGAAGAGCCGCAACTAGAAGATTTATATCTTTATCACCTAGATGAACGGATGCGTGGCGCTTGATGTCGATGTTCCGATTTGAATCCTACAAATTATATAAATCGCTGACAGTCTGGTTGCTGTTGATCGGGATGGGACTCTTTTTCTTTCCGACATTAGTGGAACCCATTGATCATGTCGTCAAGTCCCGCTATTCTTCCTTCGAAGGACCAGCGACGAAACAGGTATTTCAGATGATTAAGGCGGATAGCAACATTATCAATGATCCAGAAACAAGAATAGAAGAAGACGACATCTTGTACAAGAATGAAATCTATGCCCGAATCTTACATATGAAAGAAGCGCAAATTCAACGGCAGCAACGCCTCGACGTTTTAAAAAGCGATACGTTAGAGCAGAAGTTCGTCAGCAGTATCAATCTATCATCGATTCGTTATCACGATTCGGCAGAAATCGTGGCGACGTTCGTTAATCAATCCGGTCTCCTATTCCCGCTGATTGGACTATTGCTCTTGTCGATCAGTTATACACGCGAACGCATGACCGGAGTCGAGCAGTATCAGTTGACGTCGCGCAATGGACGAGAAGCTTTATTACGTGCGAAATGGATAGCTGCCGTTACATACGTGACGGTGACCCATCTGTTGACGTATCTTGCGGCGATCTTGGTTGTTCGTTATCAACTTGGACCGATCGATTGGTCGGCACCGATGCAAGCGATGGACGGACTTGCTGCAGCACCGTATCCATTATCGATTGGTGGATATGTACTGTCTACGTTCATTTATCAGGAACTTGCCATTGTGACGCTAGCGACAGCTATTTTATGTGCCTCGTTATTCGCGAAACAGTATAGTCACGCCTTCATTTACGTAATGATTTTGATCGGCTTACCATTGACGTATGGTTACGTCATTCCGGACGTGTTCTTCCCAGAGTTCGTACAAGTGCTGATCTTCTTTTTCCCAAGTCGCGGCGTGCTGACGCGTGAACTGTTCCAGACAGACATACCGTTCGCCTTACCGATTCTTGTGATGCTCGTTTGGATGGTACTGATCGTCACCCTTTACGTATTCATGATGCGATCTGTTAAAAGGAGGGAGCTGACATGAGACGCGAGTTATTGAAGGTGGAATGGCAAAAGGTAAAGCAACAAAAGATGGTGTGGGTTCTCCTGTGCCTCGTGTTCAGCGTCGGTCTGATTTTTTCGTTCGGTCGGATGGGGTTGCCTGGAACGGAACGGACGAATGCACCGTTCGAAGGGAAGCTGACAAGGGATTTCGTAAAGCAGGCAACAGAGGGGAAAAAGCGTTTGATGAAGAACGATATCACGAACGCAGAACAGGAAGAATACGGGATATATTTGCAGGTTCTCAAGGCTGAGCGATCGCATCGATTGCAATCGCAATATATCGACGAATTGCGTCAGGAAGCGCGCTCTACTATATCTGACGTTAAAAAACGAAAACTCGAACAAGAAGCGTCGTTGCTTGCGAAGATCGATTATCAACGGGTTGGTAACTTCCAGACACTTGATCAATTCATTGTGTTTCTCGGCATTGGTGGATTTGCGTTACTTGCGATTGTCTTGACGTTAGTGACCGCAACAAGTTACTCCCGAGAAGCGCAGACTGGGGTGTTGCAACTGCTCTATAGCTCAAAGCACGGTCGAAAAGATGTCCTGACGGCAAAAATAACTTTATCGATCTTGCTGGTCACTGGCATCATCCTCTTTTACAATATCGTGCAGTGGCTCTTATTTTTCCGTCAGTCGAGCGGATGGGAGTTACCGATTCAGTTTAGCTATCATGATTCTCCATACCCGTTGACATTCGGGCAACTGTATCTGCTCGCTATCTTGATGCAGTGGCTGGTCGGCATCTCATTAGTCATGACGTTCACATTGTTCTCGTTACTCGTCCGACATGTCCTCGCTGTTCTGATACTCGCATCAATCTGGTTGATTAGTCCGTTCGTGCTCGAGAAGTTCGTCGGAGGCATCATGGCTAGCGAAACGATTCGGTCACTTCTCCTTCTGACACAAGGGCAGTCATTGATGGTGTTCGTATTGTTTAAGGATTACCTCGCTGTACCGCTATTTGGGCAACCCATCGTCTTACCAGTAGTCGTCATCGCCAGTAGCATCACGACGATTTTCTTGTTCGGCTGGGGTTGTTACAAGCTTGTTTCTCGTCAGTCTGCCTAAAAAAACGCTTCGCACCGGAAAAAGTTATCCGGTGCGAAGCGTTCTTTTTTTCGTTTTGACTAGGAATCGACACGTCGTGAGGCGAAAGCATCAAGACGTGAAGTTTTTCTCTGCTGCTTTACAGGCACGCAACAAGGCATCCTTAAAGAAACGATCTTCCTGCGAAGCGAGTTGTTGTGTTGCTTCCTCGTCCCCGCGCAGGGAGCGGGCGAGCATCTGAATGACCTTGACCCAGCGCCGGACGTGATCGAGTTGCGGGCGACCCATCGCGACGTATACCGTGAACCAATCGTTCTGATCGCGGCGGATCATCCGTTGGAACAGTGATTTTGCAAGGTCGACTTCTTCGGTCGTCGGGAGCTCGTTCGTCTCGAAATAGCGACGTAACGCGGCGACGGCAGTCGCATACGCTGCCTTGACGTCTTCTGACGGCTGATGTTTGCCGTAGTCGGATGTCGACAGATGAAGTAAGGCAGGTTTTTTCTCGACACCCGTGATCCAGGCGGAGATCGTCTTATTGCCCTTATAAGCTTGACGGTTCGCGACCGGGAGCTTCGCCGTGACATTACCGACTTTTCCGATCAAGGTCACTTTGTTGTTGCGATCTTGGATTTCAGTCACTTTCATCTCGACCGTATCCCCCATTTCATGGGGAATGGCTTTCGGCTGAAGCTTTTCTCCTGCCGAGAGTGGCGAGCGCTTGCGGATCATCCGCAGTGCTTCCTGTTCAATCCGGTCGTCAAGCGACCAGAGATGCTCTGGTGGAACGTTACGGAACCGGCGACGTCGAACCTTGATGTACTGGTCAAGCGCGTCAGCAGCTTGCTCCCGCGTCGATTCGCCACGTGCGACGGGGCCGATGATGTCTCGCAACGTAATGGATTCGAGACGTTCCATGATACCTTCGAACGGGATGAGTTCCATTACGTAGAGACTACAGACGACGAGTTCGCATTCGCGAGGAGTGAGTGGGCGTTTGGCCATAAATTGACTTCCTTTCAGCTGGTTGATGTTTCTAGTATACCAAAAAAAAGCCATCGTCACGTAATCCCGTGACGATGGACTGAAAAAGCTTACAAAACGAATGCCGATTCCGAACTGTTTTGCAATTCGGCGGACGCGAGACGTGTGACACCGTTCATGAACGGGTCATGGGCGACGAACAAGTCACCGATTGCTTTAATCTCAGCCACGGTCGCATTCTCCTTTGCACCAGCGATGCGTAGGCGATACGGTTTTTTCGTCACCGTATCGAACGTCAGGACGATCGTATGTTCCATCAATGGTCACTCCTTTCATGAAATGTAGAGGATGGGTTATGCCTTCAGTAAAGCGTAGTCACGGCTGATTTCCGTCAGCGCGTAGCGTCCGTCGAGTAAGCTGCCAATCGATTGCCCGATCGAAGCGACGACGTCTGCTGGAAGATTCGAACGTAAGCCGTTGTAGCGGCGGCGAGCGACGACGGCATCACCGTTTGCTGTCACCTTGTCCTTACGCTCGAAGACGATGACGAGACTCGTCTTGATCTCTTCTGCTTGTGTCATGTGTATCACCTCCTTCGCCCTTATTGACAGGGGAAGAGACCGGATTGTTCGAAAGGAATGAAAAAAACATGGTCTGGTTACGTTTTTTACGAAAAGTCTCGTTTCTACGGATGCGGACGCTCGGATATGCGTCGTTGATCTTCGTCTTCGGTGTCGCGGGTATCATGTATGCGCTTGAGCCGGAGACGTTCGGGTCCTACTTCCGCGCTGTCTACTGGACGATGACGACCGTCGTCACGGTCGGATACGGTGACTTCTTCCCGAACTCGGATACCGGTCGGATTCTGACGATTTTCGTGTTCATCTTCGGGATCGGGATCGTCGGTGGATTGATCTCAAAACTGGTCGACGGTGTCCAGTTGATTCGTAATCAAAAGGAAAGAGGGTTGTTACAAGTGAAGGAAACAGGACATACGGTCGTCTTCGGTTACAGTCGGCGTTCGAAGCACGTCATCGAGTCATTGCTCGAACATACGGATGTCGTCCTCGTTGACGACCTAGAGCGAGAGCCATTCAGTCATCCCCGATTCCATTACGTCTGTGGTGATCCGGCACTGACGTCGACGCTTGAGCGAGCTCACATCGAAAAAGCGGTCCGCGCGATCGTCCTCGCTGATCATTCGATTCCGCCGGTCCATGCTGACGGACGGACACTGTTGATCGCTTCAAGCATCGAACGGGCGAACCCGAACATCTATACGATCGTCGAGATGATGCTTGAAGAACACCTCGACAGCTTCGAACAGGTCAAGGTCGATGAGGTGTTGCTTGGTGACGAGACGATTGCCCGGATGGCGATCCTCGCGTCCCATCATCCTGGTGTGACGAAGGTCGTGACGAATCTGTTGACGAAAGACGGTGAAGGGATGTTCTCGATTCCTACGCGACCGGAGTGGGCGACATACCGCGATGCGTTTCATGCCTTGCTAGAAGAAGGGGTGACGATTCTGTCCGACGGGAAGCGGCTGGATTTGAACCAACGTCTCGACGAAACGATTCCGAAAAACGGAACGCTGATCGTCTTATGTTCGGAGGAAACCGCTAAACGAATCGGAGCAATTTAAGGTGGGCATGATTCAACTAATCTTTTTTCGGGTATAGTAAACAAATTTACTAGACGGAGGAAAAAGATTATGACACAACCACAACCAGAATGGATCCAAGAATTATTCGAGACGGTCGATCAAGGCGAAATTAAAAATGCACCGAAATTACTCTATATGGCATTGACGCTTGAACCAAGTTATTTTACAAAAGCAGTTAGTCGTTTTAATCAACGATTGGAAGTCGAACCATTAACGGACGTTTCGGAACTACTGACGGTCTATCGTCAATTCTTCCTCTCAGCTAATCCGTCAGAGGAATACTGGTCACTTGCCTGGAACGAACTCATCCAGACCCTACAACATATGATTGATCGACCAGAAGCGCAGCAATTACTTAAAGAACATGTCGATTTACTCGACTGGTGGTCAAGTGAATCGTTGCTGTCGCTCCCGAGCTGGTTGACGATTCTCGACGTTGCTGAACGAATCGACGCGCTCGATCAATTTAGCAGTTATCTTCCAGATATCTTCGAGAGCTATGCGCTCGAGACAGCAAAGGATGAACCGTTCGCCCGTCTTGCCTGGTACGCGCTTGCAAGCAATCAACAAGAGTTGCTTGCCCCGTACAGAGACCGTATTGAAGCCGGTTCATCGAAAGAAATCCAGTCGCTTCGTCAAGCGGATCTCGTCGATCAAATTGAAACGACACGGGTCGTTATGTTAAAGTCGAAAGATAACGAGCCGATTGAATTAACGTTTGATCGAAAATGGACATTATAAATTATCGAAGAAAAAATGACACCTAGAAGCCGCACGAATCCAATCCAAGGGGTGTAGGGATGATTCACGTCAATTTACCGAGTGGTGACTATGTCGTGTTAGTAGAAATAAATCGTGAAGTGCTGCTGTGTCATTCGATTGAAGAAGCGGAACAAGCACAACGCGACCGGTATGAACTGGTCGGACGGATGAGCGAACGCTTGCCGGCAGAAGTGATTGGACCCTCGATTGCGGACTTCGTCCGCTTTTCGACCGGGTTCATCGGCGAAGAAGTAACGTGGCATGAAGAAGAAGAAGCGTTCTTTTGCCAACAGTTCGAGACGTTCGATGGTTCCCCGTTAGGTGAAGATTTGACGGGTATCGATGCAACGCGTTGGCGTGCGGTCCTTGCACGCTATTATGCTTACGTGACGATCGGAAAGATCATTCCTTTTGAAGTCAGCGAAGAACCGGACGGTACGGTTCCGCTTTAGTCCAAACGATTCTTCGGTCGGCGCGTAAACAGAGAAGGGCAGGGTTCCCATGAAAAAGCAACTTGCACTACTCACGCTAGCGACAATCGTCGCCATGCCAACGTCTGCTTTCGCGCAGTCTCAATATGTACAATACGACCCAACCTTTACAGAACCACAAAAACAAGAATGGTTGGCAAATCAGGGGCTGACCGAGATTCGTGCCTTGAAACAAAAAGGCTTCTCGCTCGTCGAGCCACTTGCACATCTCGAGGAAGAGGATATCGACGCCGATTTGATTCCGATCACGGACGTCAAAAAAGCGACGGATTCTGCCCAGTTCCAGCAAACGTACCTCGATCAGTCACGGATTCCGGCTTACTGGAAATATAGTCGCGGGAAATCGGACGTTCGCGTTGCGATCATCGATGACGCGATCGATACGAAACACCGCGAGTTCAAGGATGTCATCTATAAAACGACGACGATTTCAGGGATTCGCAAACCAGATGATCATGGCACACATGTCGCGGGGATCGTCGGGGCGCGTGAAGACGGTCAAGGGATCGTCGGTGTCGCTTCTGGTGTTAAACTGATCGGGGCAGACGTCTTTGATGGAGAATTTGCCGGGTCAATCGATATCGGCGACGGTATTTTGTATGCAATCGAGCAGGGTGCAGATGTCATCAATCTGTCGCTCGGACAATATGAATACGATCCATATATGGAGTCTGCGATCAAAAAAGCAGAAGCGAAAAACATCCTCGTCGTCGGTGCAGCCGGAAACGACGGGAAAGGGAAAGTTCTTTTCCCAGGCTCGATGAGTCAAGTCGTTGCCGTTGGATCGGTCGGGACACTCGGTCGCGCTTCGACATTCTCGAACTACGGCAAAGGACTTAACATCATGGCGCCGGGTGAAGGGGTTTACTCGACGATCGTCGGCAACAAATACGGCTACTTGGACGGAACGTCGATGGCGACACCAGTCGTCAGTGGTGTACTGGCGCTCGCGAAATCGAAGAATCCGTTTGTCTCGAATACGACGATGCGCAGTAAGTTATATGCTGCAGCGACGAAAAAATCAGGCGATACGAAGTCGCATTACGGAACGGGTCGCTTGAACGCCGGAATCTTAGCGACGTTACCAGCACCGATCTCGAAGATTTCGTTGCCGTCAACGGTCAAGCCGAATCAGCTGTTTTCATTCTATTTTGATGAGTACGCGAGTGCGAAGACGACGACACGTCTCTATAAGGACGGGAAGGTCGTCAAGACGTTCACGCAATCGAATTTAACGAACGGGACGCATAAGTTTACGTATAAGTTAAAAGACAAGGGGTCTTACAAGCTCGTCTTTACGACGACAGGTGGACGCCATACGCGGACCGTTGAACGACTCCTGACAGTGAAATAAAAAAAGCGCCTCCCACTTAGTGAGAAACGCTGTACGAGATCCGGAGATTACTTCGGGTCTTTTCCTTTTTTATAGACGGGCGTCGGAGGCGTTAATGCCTCTCCAGTCCACGTGATCATCGCTTCCATCTTGTATCCTGTGTCATCCTCATGGACGAACGACAGGCGACTGGAATCGATCAATTGGTATAAACCATAAGCAACCTGGTCGGCCCAAGAGCGTAACGTCATCGCATTATCATACAACGGGATTTGCTCAGGGAAACGTTCATTCATAAGCAAGATATCGTGTTGATCGAAATGATAGCTACGTTTTGAGAGTGCATCGGGCGCCTTGACGTTGAACGGCTCGAACGCGTGGATGAGCTCTCCTTGACGATAGAAGGCGAAGATACCGTTTCGCAGATGAAGTGCCTTGATCTCATCGATCTCGATCAGGAATGTCAACTTGCGAACCGTTCGCCGGTTCGTACCAGAGCGTCGTTTTTTCATGCTACATGCCCCCTTCTGAACTCTTGTACTATACCGTGAAATGAGGCAGAGACGCAACTTTTTCGTTTATAAAACGAGAATTGCCTCTTGCAGGAAAGCGGCATCTACGCTACACTCATAAGCAGTGACTATGTTGGTTCGGACAATCGCGGGGCATTTCGGTGCTTTGAGGAAAGTCCATGCTCGCACAGCCTGCGATGGCTGTAGTGATCGTGCTACACAAAAAGATAAGTGTAGGCAGCGTCAAGCTGACGGCAGAAGGAACGCCTAAGTCTTCGGATATGGCCGAAACTTCTTGAAGGTGCCACAGTGACGGAGCTTCATGGGAAACCATGAAGGTGGAACGAGGTAAACCCCACGAGCGAGAAACCCAAATTTGGTAGGGGAATTTCCGGAGCGGAACTGAACGCGAAGGAGAGCGTATGCAAATACGGAGATAGATGATTGTCGCCTGCGTGTGAGGGTCAAACCGTTTGGAACACTAAGGAACAGAACATGGCTTACAGGACCACATAGGCTGTTATTTTTAAGTTGAACGAGAGTCCAGGTCCACCCTGGGCTCTTTTTTTATTGCAATGAAACAATACAGTGGAAGAAACGATAAAGGAGTGAACGCGATATGGCAAAACGCTTAGTCATCGCGACAGCGGCGATGGGAATCGAAGCGCTCGTCGCAAAAGAAGTCCGTGCGTTAGGATATGAATGTACGGTCGAGGACGGAAAGGTCTACATCGATTGTGAGATGGAGGACATTCCCCGTTTGAACATGTGGCTTCGGACAGCGGACCGGATCAAACTCGTCGTCGCTGAATTCCGCGCGACGACATTCGAAAAATTGTTCGATCAAGTCAAGGCACTGCCGTGGCACGAATTGATGCCGTGGGATGCAAACTTCATCGTCAACGGTCGTTCGGTCAAGTCGAAGCTCTTCTCGATCCGTGACTGTCAGAAGATCACCGAGAAAGCGATCGTCTCGCACATGCAAGAAGCGTACAACAAAGGGACGGAATGGTTGCCGAAGACAGGCGCGAGTTATCCGATTGAAGTCGCTTTGTTAAAAGACATCGCAACATTGACGATCGATACTTCAGGCGACGCGTTGCACAAACGCGGATACCGTGAGTTCCACTCAGCAGCCCCACTCAAAGAAACGATGGCAGCAGCGATGCTGATGCTGACGAACTGGAAGCCGGATATGCCGCTCTACGACGTCTTCACCGGTTCAGGTACGCTTGCGATCGAAGCAGCAATGATCGGGCGTAATATCGCACCAGGGATCAACCGTGAGTTCGTCTCACAGGAATGGAAATGCATTCCGAAGAAGGCGTGGTTCGATGCGATCAACGAAGCGAACGAAAAAGCCGAATGGGACAAACCATTGAAGATCTACGCAAGCGATGTCGATCCAGAGATGGTCAAGCTCGCGAAAACGAACGCAGAACTTGCAGACGTTCGCGATGCGATCAACGTCATGCAACGCGACGCTGCAGACTTCAAACCGAAGGAAGACTTCGGTGTCATCATCGGAAACCCACCGTACGGGGAACGTTTGGAAGACGCACGTGAAGTCCATCAGTTGTACCGCAAGATTGGTACGGCGTATAAAGAATTCCCATACTACAGCGTCTATATGATCACGTCGTATGTTGAGTTCGAAAAAGCGTACGGTCGTCCAGCGACGAAGCGCCGGAAGTTGTATAACGGGAACATCGAAGTTCAGTTCTACCAATATTATGGTTTGCGCCGTAAAAGACCGCAGTCTTAAGCCATTTCTAGCACTTACAGAAATTCCATTGCACACTTATTGCACACTTGGTGTGAAAATCGGGAATTTCCTCACGAACCGCTCTGTTGAGCGGTTTTTTTGCGTTTCAAAAGCTGTTCGAATTGCGTCGCCGTATCGGATTGTAAAGTGTGCAATACGTGAGCGTACGTGTCCATCGTCAACGTCGCATCGGCATGACCGAGTCGTTCCTGGATGACCTTGGCATGGACGCCCATCTCCATCAGGAGCGAGGCGTGCGTATGGCGTAGCCCGTGTAGGGTGATCTTCGGGAGTTCGGCAGCTTTGATCGTCTCGATATGCCGTCTTCGTAGACCCGAGTGCCAGAGGTAGGCACCGGAGACACCGAGACAGATCAAGTCCTCGTCGTTCCGCCAACCCATCCGCATACTGTCATACCGTTGCTCGACCCGGATCCGTCGTAATTCTTCCGCGACGTGCGCCGAGATCGTCACGACCCGGACCTTCTTGCCTTTCGTGTTCGAGAAAGAATAGCCGCCCTTGACCTCGATCGCCGTCCGTTTGACCATGATGACCATCCGATCGAAGTCGACGTCCGACCACCGGAGCGCTGTCGCCTCACGGGCACGCAGTCCGGCATAGCTGATCAACATGACCGCAGCATAGTTGCCGGTCGTCATCACGTCACGTGCCGTCCGCAGATACGTCGCCAGTTCCTCGACGGCGTACGTGTCCATCTCTTTCAGTCCTTCGTTCAGCTTCGCGACGGCAGAGAACGGGTTCGCTCCCTTGTAATTGTTCATCCGGATCGCCCAGCTGAACATGCCGACGAAGATGGCACGTCGCGAGTTGATCGTCGATGCCTTCAAGCCTTCTCGGTGCCAGTCGGCGAGGAGACGTTGGGCATGCGTCGGTTCAACTCGGTCGACCTTTAGCTGCATGAACCACTTCGGGATGCGGTTGAGGATCGATTGGTAGGAGTGATAGGTCGTCGTCGCCTTCGTCAGTCGGACATGATCATCCATCCAGACGACGAAGAGCTCTTCCATCGTGCGCGTCTTGATGATCTTCCGGATGGAACCGTCACGTCGTGCAGCAACTTGTTCCGAGATCCAGAACTCGACCTCCTGTTTCCGTTTGTTCGAGTAGTAGGCTTGGATTCGTTTCCCGCACTCGTCGGTACCGAGTGAGAGGCGGACCCACCAAAGTCCTGTTTTTGCGTTCTTCTTGATATTTGCCATCGTCATGGCCCCCAGTTCTTTTCGTTTTAGAACGTACGTTCGATTGTTAACGTGCAAAAAAAGCACCGGAGAGGGTGCTCTTATCATACCCGTTTCTATGGTCGTTCAGTACTTTTAAGATTTAGACGGTAATGAACCGTCTCTTTTACCAGTATATACATCTTTAACAAAATTAGGGAGGGAAACGAATGAAATGATATGATGATTTTATCAGGACAGATCAACAGAAACCCTATCAGAAAATGGAGGGATCGATTTGCTTACGCCATTCGGAAAATATTGTCGGAAACTGCGGGTAGACCACGACCACATCCTTAAGGACATGTCGGATGCCTTACACGTCTCAGTGTCGTATCTCTCATCGGTCGAGCACGGGAAGCGACCTGTGCCGGGATCGTGGGAACGACTGATTTCAGATGCTTATGATTTAAGTGAAGAGCAACGAAGAGCATTAAGAGACACACTGCATACATGAAAGAAAGAGGTGAGTATCATAGGAATTGACTTAACGACAGACATGGACGCAGCACTTGAACGAATGATTTCGTTCTACGAGGAAGAGGGGATTGAATATTCTATCGGCGCACCCGGGACCGGGCGACTCCTCGTCACGGATGGAGACGATGTGATCGGTGAGTTGCTACCGATAGAAGAGGTCGATACGTTTGTCGAAATGTCTTTAGAACCTCGATCTAAGTGAACCAAGGTATTGCTGTACAAAAAAAGCACCCATAAGGTGCTTGAATCAAATAAACAATCTGACTAACAACGTCAAAACAATACCGCATGTAGCAATTGCAGTTGTGATCAAATACTTGCGGTCGGACTTTCTCTCAGCTCTGGCTATTTCTTTTTCTTTATTGATTAAATCTTTCGCATCGTTAAAGCTTTTCGTTACCAATGCTTGGGTATCTACTGATTGCAATTCAATGTCTTTTTTGATCAAGGCGTTTTCACTTTTAATTTCTAAGAGTGTTTGCGATAAGGCAGAGTTCATAGAATCGATTTTTTGTGATAAATTCGCTTCGACAGACTGTAATCCAGCTTCTAATTTATTTGATAGGATTTCAAGTTTCAAATCAATTTTTTCATTTTGACTTTGGATGCTTTTTTCGATCATGTCTTGAATTTGCTGCCGATCCAATTGATCACTCATTGTCGTATTCCCTCCTGCCTCGCTTAATGGTTGAAAGTTGTCAGTACGATAATGTTCAAGGACAACTCTTGTTCTTTTACTCCTAATATCAGTATAGTCGCTTCGCGAAGAATTAGAAACCGTGGAGCGCTCAGCTTCTTGACCTGAAGCAACTAAACTATTAGCCGCATAGCGTACTTTTATACCAGTTCGGTGCGCTCGTTTTTCCATTTTTTCTCGAGGAACATTCGTAGTAGCAGTGTGGAGATAGTGTACCGTTGCTTTAACCATTCTTGTCACTCGGTGGAACTTGAACAGGTACTCGGCATATGTTGTATCCGATTAATGTCGGATTATCTTCATCCAGTTCAGGATCATCAATTTCAAATATAAAACTAACGGTAAAAAAACCTCTAGTAGGGGCGATCAATTCAGGGATTTCACCGTTCAATTGTAAAATTCCATCAGCACTAACAGGTGCTTTTATTTCTTCTCGAGAAACAATACGCTGTTGATCGATTTGATTATAGACTAGCGTATTGCTAAAGTCTCTGTATTCGACATTGAAGTAAATCTGTTTGATTAGTGTCAGAAACGATCCGTTCAATCCGACAGAGAAGTTCACCTCGAACGGTTCATTATACTTTGCTACATTCAATACGGCTTCTCCTCGTAAGCTTACATTAAACGCATCAAGCTGTTCTGGCGCTGTTTGGGACAGTGACACATAGGATGTGTGCAAGTCGAGGACACCATACTTTTCTTGAAATCTTCTACTCCGTTCTTCTTCGGTTAATGGCATCTGAATGCTCCTTTAAAACGAAATGATTAGATGTTACTTACCGTTGCTTCTCGCATTTGCAATGTACGGTAGTAATACTCAGCTCGTACAGTCAATGTGTAGGGTTGAAAAGATTATTTTGTCTTAGTAAAAATAATTAAATTTCTCTAGAATACAGATTGTACAAGAAGAGCATCCAGATATCGGATGCTCTGATTTGGAATCAAAAATTAATTTAATGTTCTATAGATAACAATCGGTCTAAACATATTATCTCCCGAATTAGTTTCAGTAACTTCTGGTAGGAAGCTTTGATCTAAAAATTGTGATACGTTATTCATTAGTTTTTTTGGGTCGCTTAATATTTGATCACTTACAACCACTTTGTTGTTTGTTGTTTTAATTCCTAGAACGTTGAATTTAGGTGTCATACCAAAATCATTGACTAAAAATTTCATCGAATATCTCATCCATTTTTCATCTAGTACTCCGTGTTTGTTCTTTCTTCTAATTGCGTAAGGTGTTGGGAAAGTTGAATTCATAACTTTCAAAACTGCTTTTGCTTGTGGTGAGATTGTATTAATAACATCAGAGGCTGTACCGTCATCTTGAATTAATCCCGTTTCAAAAAGTTCAGCGTACGCATCTAGTTTTTTTGACAATGTATCTGAGTAATCAAGCAAGTTCCATTCTCTATCTATCGCCAAGAAATAATCGCTCTGCCCATTAGAGCTTTTCGTTATTTCAGTGACGGTTTCAATGAACATTTTAATTGCATAGTCATGTAAAGCGACCTCTATTGCTTGCTCCGTATAAACAAGAGAGTCTTCACCTCGTTCAAAGCCCTCGATTGTAACTGCCACTTCCCCATTACTCTTTTCATCGCCACCTACACCTAATTTTGAACCAAATGCGCCGAACTCTAGTGTAGGCTTACCTTTTTTTAGAGCATTTCCTTCGGCTTTGATTAGCGAACTATTTCTATCTTCTTTCTTTCCATTTGTGTTAGAATTTGTTTGACGAGATGTAAGATGCAGCCCTTTACCGTTTTGCGCGAGAAATGAATTAATGAAATCCATATCTGCGTAAAGATAATGCTGCATAGGTTTATGTTGATCTTGACGCGTTCCAGTAGAATTTTGCTTAGATGGTTTTGACATGACTTCCTCCAATTTATTTCGAAAAGGGTGAACTAAATGAATTTGATGAAACGTTATAGGAAAGAGAAGAAAGCTTTTGAACAACATAGCGAATCAGTCGACAAGCGATTCAATGATTTTCGTACTGCAGCACAAAATCAATTTGATCAGCGAGCGAATGAAAAATCAGATAATCTTCCGAATAACACTTCTCAAAGTCCTTGGTTCGACGCTCTTCGTAATGGTAAATTTTAAACATACTTTGTAGGACGTTGCTGACGGCAACGTCTTTTTTGCGTTTAAACCAACTAACAATGTTGAGTTTGATACTACAATTTTAGAAACAGAAAACATCTTGCTCAACAAACTGAATAGATAAAGAATATCACCTCCCAAAGGTCACACTTACTCATTTTACCAATTTAAGGACAAGAGGAATAACTTTCCTTTTAAGAAAGAGTAAAGGATTGTAATGATTCGTCCGACAGATTTCGACATTTTTGTCGAGAGAAAATATTTACCAAGGTGATATAATTTTTCAAATAGGTCTTGTAAGGTTTGGAAAATAGTCTTAATATAAAGAAAGGAATAAGAATGAATGTTCGTATTTTTGTTCGGACTAGCGAAAGAAGGTAGTTTAATGGGTGAAGTTGCAATTCATCATCAAAAGCCAGAAACACGTTCTCTAGAATCGATTATGAGAGAAAAAGGGAAAATTGCAGTTAGTCTAAAGTTGGAAGACGGAACTCTAGTCGCGTTTAGTTTGAGCGCTGACGATCTACCTCAAAGTAAAATGAAGATTAATTTAAAATAACAAAAGGCGCATCCTTATTCGGAAGCGCCTTTTTCCTTTTGTTCCTTCATAGTTTTTATCATGGCCATGAGCATATCAAAATCTTTTTTAGATATTGATTCGATATCTTCTTGAGTAAGACCATGGAATTTTAAAATATTTAACTTTGCCATTTCATGAGTTTTATACTCTTGTAAACTCATTTTAGGATTATCTGTTCTACCATACACATAATCTAATGTTGACTCATGCAGATCTACAATTTTTTCTAAATATTCTGAGCTGGGTTCGTTTTTACCTTTTTTCCACGCACTGTAACGTTGCGGTGATACACCGATCTTTTCAGAAATGGCTTTTCCAGTCATTCCACTTAATCTCTCTAATTCACTTATCCGTTTACCAATAGTATTCATTTGATGTACCTCATCCCCATAAGTCGTATCCATTGCAAATCTCTCCTTAATATAGAGTAAAGGTGAGAAGTATCAGTTGCACCCTTTATTCTATCTAAAATTGATACAATCGTCTAATAATCGAAAATAATAAATAAATAAATGATAAATATCGTTGACATCAATAAATAATTGATTTAATGTAAGGGTATGGAATTGGTAAAGGAGGTGAAAGACTTGAAAAGTACCCCGAGACTAGCACTTATTCTTAGAAGAGAAGAATTAGGTCATAGCCAAAAATTCATTGCGAATAAGGCGGGTATTTCATTCAGTACATTAAGTCAAATTGAGCGAGGTAAGCAGGGAGTGAATGTGAAGCAAGCGATAGCACTTGCAAATGCACTCCAATCAACTGTAGAAGAGCTCTTTAAAGATGAAGTGTGATTTTTTTTGGATTTAAAATCAATTAATAATTGAATTATAAATAATTAATTGTTAAAAATCACGTTCGATTTGTACAAATATGAATACGGAACGAATTTAATTAAGTTCCCAAAAAATAAGAGGTGGAAAAATGAATCAACTCACTAAGGTATTCGAAGGAAATTCTATCCGCATGATCGGTGACAGTAAGGCGCCGCTGTTTGTCGCTTCAGACGTCGCAAAAGCACTTGGGTACAAAGAGCCTCATAAAGCAGTGAATCGACACTGCAAAGGTGAGGGGATGTTTCATCCCGTCATCGATAACTTGGGAAGAACGCAAGAAACACGAGTGATCCGTGAACCAGACGTTTATCGACTTGTTACGAACTCGAAGCTTCCTGCAGCACAGGCATTTGAAAACTGGATCATGGAAGATGTTCTTCCGTCGATTCGTAGTACGGGATCATACGAAGTGCCAAAAGGTATCCCATTCGCTGAATTATTTGCTTCAACGGCGCAGATGCTTTTGAAACAACAAGAGACAGAGGTCGCGATTACGACACTCAACGAAAAGATCGATCAACGGATGACACTGGACTACGGTCAACAACTTGCGATTGAGAGTGCGAAGAAATCACGTGCGGAAGCCCTGTGGGATGAAATCTCGCAAACGAACTCCGAACTCTATCCTTCGAAAGCGAAAGTGTACGGTCGCTTCGGAAGTGACATCAAGCGTGCGTTCGCTGTCGCGTCTTACCGGGATATCAAGCAGAGCCAGTTCGAAGAAGCACTCGCTTACGTCAAGTCATGGCGTCCGTCGCTCGTCTGAAAGGAGGCTCGACATGAACCCGATTGAAATCGTCACACTCTCGAAAACGCAACTCGAAGATTTGCTCGAGGAAAGTGCCAATCGCGCCATTCAGAAAATGACCGATCAGCAAGCCCGTTGGTTGCAACGACCGATTGCAGCATCTTACCTCGGCATCGATGCTGTGACGCTTGATAAATATACGCTTCGAGATGGCATTCCGTTTCATACGCCACGCAATTCGAAGCTGAAACTGTATAACACGGTCGACCTGGATGCTTGGGGTCGAGGCGAAGTCTGGAAGTGAACAGGTACGAGAAAGGATGAGTCAGATGGCACTCTATAAAAATTTAGATACGTTAGCGAACACGCTCGTGGATCGGTTCCACGAAAACCCGACATTGCAACCTCTGATCAACGTCGAGGACGCTGTATCGAGCATCCTTGCTGATGTGACACGTGAAATGGTCGGAGAAGCTGAACCGGATGCGATGGTCTACTTTGAACGGATGGTTGAAGAAGATCCCGTCTTCATCATCGACGCTGTCAACAAGAAGCACGTGCTGCACATCATGCCGGGTACGCACCAGATGCATGCCTTACGAATGGATCCGTTCTTGCTGAAATGAATGCATACCTGATCTACGGTGTGGCATGTTTTGCCTGCACGATTGCATTTGGTGGCTGGTGGTGGGACGAACGGAAGAGTAGACGGGAAAGGAGGTGAGGAAATGTCACCGGAACTGACGTACATGCTTTCAGTTGCTTGGGTGATCGGCGTCGTGTTCTTGACTCCGATGATGTGGTTCGAACACAAAACAGAACGCGCTTACGACAAACGGCAGGAAATGAAAAAATGCCATCACTCGAAAGAGCGATGACACACTTAGACCTAGGAATTTAAGTGTATCACGCCTTCGACGAAGGAGGAAGACCATGCGCACGAAAGAACGACTGATCCACCTGAAACAATTGCTGTCCCTCCGGAAGGAAAATGAACCGGTACAGGCAGTGCAGCAAGAACTGAACATCATCGATAACACGTCGACTGTGATCCAGAAGCGTCTCGACGACCTGGAATATGTCCTAGGTGAATACTCGCCCTATCAGGCGATGCTGGACGTGATTCGGCACGACCTGAGACGAATCGAACAGTCATCGACGCACATCAAGATCATACATCAGATTCCGAAGACGGACCGGCTGGATCCACCACTCGTCCGTCGCGTGGAACACATCATCGTACCGAACAACTGATTTTTGAAAGACTGGGGTGAAATACATGTCCATCATGCGAATACAGAAAAAAGACAACTATGTCGTCATCGACAAGACGCTCTTGAACAACAGGGAGCTCAGCTGGAAGGCGAAAGGGTTGCATAGCTACCTGATGTCCTTACCAGATGATTGGAGAGTTCAAGAAACGGATCTCGTCAAACGTTCCAAGGATGGGAAGGAAAGTACACGATCGGCCATCAAGGAATTGACCGAGGCGGGATACATCAAACGGGTCGCTATTCGAGAGAAGGGCAAGTTCAAATCATGGGAGTTCGTCGTCTACGAGCTTCCAACGTTCGACACTGAACCTGCGAACGAACCTGAAGCGAACGATCCACCTGAACAGGAGAAACCTGATGCACCAGAATCGGAAAACCCGAAAGTGGTTCCACCAGAATCGGGAAAACCAGAACTGGAAAAACCAGAAGTGGATAAACCAGATTTGGAAAACCCGCCACTACTAAGTAATAAAGGTACTAAAGAACCAAAAGAACTAAAAAAAGAAGTAGTAGTAGACGCGGGCGCGAAGCAGGACGCAACGACGGAACTGATTGAGTTCTACAAGCAAAACATCGAACCACTCGCTCCACCGTTCACGATCGAGAAGATCCTGGATGACGTCGAGAGCTACGGCACCGAGTTGGTCCAGTTCGCCATCGAGACGGCGACCCTTTCGAACGTCCGGAAGTACTCGTACATCTCCGGCATCCTCACGACTTGGGAGCAAGAAGGGGTCAAGACGGTCGAACAAGCCCGTCATCAGGCGAATGCGTTTAGGGAACGGCAAAGGACTCGTGGAAGTGGCAGTAAAAGACAGGGCGGCTCATCCGGCATGAAAGCACCAGCTTGGCTCGAAGGCGAGAAGAAGAAACAGCAGGAGCACGAGGCGAAGCAAAAAGCGGAAGCCGCAGCCACGGTACCGGACGACGACGAGCTCAACGCGATCTTACAAGACTTGAAAGGGATGGAGCAGTGATGATCTGCTAAACGAATTCGCGGTAACGAAGTCAAACGAACTGGGGAGGCACGACATGAATAGCACGGGACAGACTCAACCGTCGAACGCATCACCTTCGCATAGCAAGACCTACGTGTTCAAGCGGCGAGAACAGGAGCAAGAAACACTCGTCCTAATCTCGGATCAGATTCGCCGCTTCACGACACGAGCCGGACAGATCACTCATGTCGAGGAAGACGTGAAGCCGATCAGCGCCGCCTACTCGATTCTGTCCGATCTTACGGGATGGACATACGATGGCATGCTGCTCGAAACACACGACGTCATCCTGCAACTCCGTGCGGAGGGTTTGCTTCAAGACTCGGCGCATGCATCACTTCGGTCACACAAGAAAGTCGGTGACGGCCGTTAACTACACCACTGCTGGGCATCAGCAAGAAGGAGCGCAGAATGGAACCACTAGTCACGCATAAACTCACCAAAGTGCAACGGGCTGCGGCTGAAACGAAGTTAAGACATTACTTCTCGCTCCCGGCACGCATCTCATCCTTGCAACTGCAGTCAGAAACATCGATAACGGCAGGCTATCAAGCGAGTGAAGTCCAGCGCAACAGTCGACCCACATCGAACGTCGAGAAGGCGGTCATGGTGCTCGATCAAATCCGCTTGGCAGAAGCCGAATATCGATTGCTCGTCGGGATCCGGACGGAACTCGAGGAGATTGCACCGGAACTGATCGACATCTGGGACTTACGGTACCGACCGCGTCTCCGGCATACGGACCTCGTCGTCATGTCGAGTCTCTGCTACGGCAACCGGAACGCCTACTACAAGGCGAAGGACAAACTACTTGGCATCATCGCGGATCGCTTCAACCTCTGGAACGACGCTCATGATCATTGACGTCGAAACATATCTCTGGCGTAAGGTCGTCCTCGGTGAATCGAATGAGCGCGCCAAAGACTTGGCTGATCTCTCGTATCTCTACCCACAGGAGGGAATGCATGCATCTGGCACACGTGAACTACAAGAACCGCGGCAAACGTTTCGAGACGATGCTCGACAACACGATTCGGACGTATGCCTTACAAAAACGAGCGCACTTCCGCAAGACGTTCCCAGAAGTGAAACTCCTACTCGGTCCTAAAGGACAAGTACGGAAATACTGGTTCGAGCGATCCGGAGGACTGGATTACATCGGACTGTACGCCAACCGATTCATCAGCTTTGACGCGAAGTCGACGCAAAGCAAGACCTCGTTCCCACTCACGAACGTCGAGGTCCATCAATTCGACGAACTGCGTCGGGTGCAGGACTACGGAGGCATCAGCTTCCTGTTGATCCACTTCGAGACACTCAACGAGACATATTACCTGTCTGCCAATGACGCCTTGGACTGGGCGAATCAGACCGAACGGAAGTCGATTCCCTACGAGTGGTTCAAAAATCACACGAAACGTGTCCTGCAAGGTCGTCACGTCCTTCTAGACTACTTAGCCATCATCGACCTACGCACCGAGCAGGAACGAGTGTTCGATGCGCGAGAATCGACAGGCACAGTCGAGTGAACACGGGTCAGTCAGCAGCACGACGAAAATGAACAAATTTATCATGAAACGGGGATACACACATGATCACAGCAGAAAAGAGTCTTCGACGGGGGCGGCTATACGTCGAGGACACCTATCTAGAACTTGGGGTAAGCGGCACGATCGGACAACGCACGATCCTCGTCGAGGCGATGGCGTTACTCGACCGAGCACTGGAAACGGAACGGACGGAAAGTGAGTACGTGGATCAGTTCGAATCCGCGATCCAGCGACTCGAACAACTCCTGAACGACATGCACGGCATTCGATTCAACAAGGATCGGACGTTCACGCTGCAGTTGGTCACCACCTTGCGTCAGATTTCAAACGGTGAAGAGGTGAGCGCATGAAACAGGGACGATACAAGGCATGGACGGTCGTCGAACTAGTCGCTCTCTCACATCTCATCAAGTCAGGGAAGGCAGCCGGCGGAGCACTGTTCGACCATGCAGCGCGATACGATCGCTCCCACGCCAGCGTCCGCTCCATGAGCCACAAGTTGCATAAGACCGGCACGTGGCAGCACTGGATCAAGGTCAACACGCAACCGAGTCCACCGACGACACTGAACACGCCAATCTAATATTTCGACTACCGTACTTTCAACCCAAAAAGGAAGGATGCCGCTCATGAAGATGCCAAAGGACCTACAACTCGAACACATCATGTCGAGCGGAAAGACGATGACGACGACAGCCGTCGCCCGGGAATACGGGATGACTGCTCGAAAGCTGAACCAGCTACTCGAGACAGCCGGCATCCAGCGCAAGGTCAATCGGAACTGGGAACTGTGTACCGCGCATCAACAACGCGGACTCGTCACGATCAATGAGTTTCCCTTCATGCATGCGACCGGGCAACTGGATGCGACCGTCACGATGAAATGGACGCAGATCGGACGACTCCTGATCCATGACATCATCCACAACCATTCAAACTAATCGGAGGTAATCACCATGTCACAACCTAAAATCAACCTGAATGAGTTCGCGAACGGCGCACTCGCTGAACGTGTCAACATCGCTATGAACGAGGTCTACGCGAACATTGCGGATCAGAACACGGATCCGACGAAGAAACGCAAGGTCGTCATCACAATGGTCTTATCGGCAGACGAAGAACGCGACCTCGCAATGGTCGACATCGAAGTCAAGGCGACGTTGACACCAGCACGGTCGGTCGGCTCGAAGATCATCATCGATACGAATGCTGCAGGTCAGGTCGTTGGCCAAGAACTCAAGTCGGGTTCACCTGGACAGATGATGATCTCGCCAGACGGTGAAATCGTCAACGATGTCGGAACACCGATTGATATGGTCGAACAAGCGCATGACTTACCGGATGCCGAGCTGGTCCATGACGGGAACGTCATCGACTTCCGCGCACCATCATCCGCACAGCAGTAATACCTGCACTCACGATTCGAACGACGGATTCACCCGATACATCAATCAACCAAATCCAACACAAAGGGAGATACACACATGTCATTACTCAAAGACGCTTTCAACTGGATCAAGGATCACGGTCAATTCCAAACTGCACTGGTACACGGTCGCACGGTTTCCGACCGTGACCTCCACGCCATCACTGCACCGACAGCAAACGCGTTGAAAGTTCATACACTGACGGCACTTGTTGAATACATCAAAAGTGAGTTCGACACGAGTGAAGGTCTGCTGATCCACATCAAGGATCCAGAAACGGTCACAGTCATGAACAAGCTCAACGATGATATGAACCGCAGCCACTTCATCCAAGCCCACGCTTACGTCCCGTCATTCCGATACGATTCGTACTACGACACGGAAGATTTCAACATCAAACTACAATCGATCTTCGTTCCGAACCGCGATCAGGAAATCATCCTGAAAATCGTCGGCACGATGAAAGAAGATAATGTCCGGACAATCGGAGATGACGGTATCTCGCAAGCGGTCACGGTGAAAACAGGTGTCGCGACTGTCGGGGATGCCAAGGTCATCAACCCTGTCACGCTCGCTCCATACCGGACGTTCATCGAAGTCGCGCAACCAGAGAGTAAATTCGTTCTCCGGATGCAGTCCGGACCGAGAGTCGCCTTGTTCGAAGCAGACGGTGGCGCATGGAAAAACGAAGCCATCAAGAACATCGAACGGTATCTCGCAGAAGAATTGAGTGACGTACTCGATGCGGAAAAAGTCACAATCATCGCTTAAATCATCTACCAACCGAACATGCCAGGCGGACGTCCTGGCTGTTCTTCATTACAACGTTCAGAAAGTGGGATTAAATCATGTTATCGCAATGGCTACTCATCGTCACACTCGTCTTCTTATTCGGTTTACTCCTGATCGGTTTGATCAAAGGACTGATCGAAGAGAAGAAGCAGCGGAAAGCGAAGAAGGACACAGCAAACGACCGCGTGTTCGAAGAGACGTTCACACGACTCCGCGAAGAGACGGAAGCGAAGCGGACGGAAATCAAGCAGACGTTCCGGGCACAAACACCGATTACGACACGCACGACATCCACGAGAGAAACACTCTACTGTCCTCCGATTCAGACGGAGGATTACACCACTAACCATTCACAGGGGGATTCAAGCGATGGGTCATACTCGACTGATTGATCACATGTCGCACAATACAGCGATTCAACGGTTAGACAAGCGGACAGAACCCGCTGAACCTAAAGAGATGAAACGGTATTTCCATCATCCATATGGCATGGCGTACTACATCGACGGTGAATGGATACCGTGTCCAGGATATGAGGAATCGTCTGCTGTTCCGATCTCGATTCGAGAACGACCACGAAAGACGACGCTTGAAACGTGGCGTCCGAAGAAACCGACTCCACCAGTCATTCGACCAAAAGTGATTTGTCCACCACGCGAGGAACTGGATCGACTGGTCGAAAAGCAAGGACTGTCACTCGCGGCAATCAGTCGTCTGAAAAAGTGTAGCGTGGCGACCGTCCATAACTGGTTCAAGCAACATAAACTCAAAACGCCATCAGAACGAAAAAAATTAGCGAAGGAGAAACAATCATGATACTGACAGTCGCTACATGGGTCATGCTGTGCGAGAAGCAATCGAAGTTTGATCAGCATGTATTGGATCAATACGGATTGACGGAAGTGCCGATCTGGGAACGGACGACGGCATACCGTGTCGAAGCAGCGGAATGTATCAACGAATTGAAAGGTGCTTGGAAGTGGTGGAGCGTCAAAGAACCACAACGAGAACGATTCGTCGAGGAACTGATCGATGCATTGAAGTTCGTTGCCGGTATCGCCATGGTCGATGCTTCGAGTAGCGGACCAATCTGGTACCACTCCATGTTCCACAAAGCCCACGATTATCATATCCGGAACAATGATGAACTAAAGCGACTTTGTCATGCTGCAGTCGATGCCAAGAACATTCGGCGATCTTTCGGTGCGCTGTTACTGATCGCGGAACATCTCGATGTGACCGAAGAGGAAATTGTCACCGTCTTCGATGCCAAGACAGAGACGAACCTGGAACGCATCTTGATCGGTTACTGACGATGTGGGTCAGGATCTACTACGAAAAAGGTGGCGCGAAAGAGACGTGCGTCACCTGGGCTGCCAATAAAGCGGAATGCGAGAAGCTGGCTGAAGAGCTGGGTGGCATCTTGTTGAACGTGGAGAGCTATCCAGCAGCTAAATAGTAAATTTTCAAGGGGGATAATCAGATGTTTAATTCAAACGAATTGACTGCTATTTACAATGCACTAGTTAAGTACAAGGGCGATTCTGTCGAAGTGACTGAAATATAAAACGGAGTAAACGTCAAATTTACAGAGTTGATTGAAAAAGTTAAAACAATATGTAGCCTGAAAAACGAAACAAAACATTATATGCGCTTGCGGAGAATAGAATCGTCGTACCGGTGCTCGAAGTAATATTTGAAGTTTTGTTACTCAATCAAGCAATGAATAGCCGTTACAAGTAGAACTATTATAGGATGGTTCAACTATGCGAAATGAAATTATAGTTGTCATCGACACAGAAACGGGTGGACTCGATCCGTCGCAGCATTCACTATTGACTGTTGCGTTTATAGTGACACGTAATCTTGAAATCATCGCATCAAAGGAATGGCACCTCAAGCATGACGTTTATCATACGACAGAACGAGCGCTTGAGATTAATGGTATTGATATCGAAGCACATGATGTAGCAGCCACACCAGCAGTAGAAGCAATCAGTGATATGCTCGATTTCCTAAACCATCATCGCTTACCAGAGGAGCGGATCGTTCTCTTCGGTCAGAATACGATCTTCGACAAGCAATTTATCGAAGCAGCGGTCAAACAATTCGGACATGAAAAGCGATATCGTTCCCTCGTGAGCCACCGATACATCGACCTGATGAGTATCACAGCGTTCCTTAATCTATCGGGTCACATCAAGACGGACAATCTAGGTTTGGATGCCTTGATTACATCTCTCGGTGTAGAACGGGAACAACGACATAGTGCGCTGGGTGATGCACGCATGACATTCAATGCTCTCATTAGTATGTACAAAATATTGAAATGAGCAATTGCTTGTAAATTTTTTTATAAAGATAACTTGTATATAATAAAATGAAAACAAGATGGGGTGATTAGAATTGAAAAATTTAGATGATAATTTTGACGTTCTCGATGTAATACAAAGGGTTAGTAATCCTCCTAAAGATATTTTGCGTTTAATCGAAACGCAAATTCAACAAGAGGCTAAAGATCGAGAGTATTCTTATCGCAGGACTGAGGCACTTGAGGAGTTGGCGAAAGATAGTAAAAATGCGATTGAACAACGTGATGCTATAATTCGATTTATGGTGGAAAGAATAATAAATAGTGAGCAAACGACTGCTACAAGTAAAAAGGAACTATTAAAAGACATTTTAGTTCCAATAGCTGCAGTATCAAGTGGCACTGGAGATTTGGTAAAGTTGATTAATGATGGATTAGAAATAATCAGTTAAAAATACTTAAGCAAAGCATCCAGTGGGTGCTTTTTTTATTACTTGTATAGATCTTAAAAATATCAACCTACTGTTTTGTATAAAGTTGATTTGAACAAATACACAAGTTTTCGGATTGAATAAAATGGAAATAGTCTAAATGTATATATGCAAAAAGGAGGAATTATGGATGAAAGAAAAAACTTTATACGAAAGATCAGTAGAAGAACTTTTGGAATTGTCACAAGAAATTTCTTTCAATGGGTTAACTCCGAAATTCGATGAATATAAAGAGTTTATTAAGCAAATTGTATCAGAGAATGAATTTTTAGAAGTGACAGATGATAAAGAAGACATCTTCAAAGTAACAGTTAGAGTAAGAGAAGTTGTCTGGGGGCATTTTGCAATGACAACTAGCAGTTTTTCAGAATATTTAATGATTGAGTTATCTGCTGGGAGATATAAAAAGGTTCATGAAACACTAAGGGGAGAATATGAGGAAGGTGTGTTTCTTTTACAATTTAAACCCCTACACAAAGAGATTATAAAAAAAGAAGTGAAAGGAAATATGAAAGGATTCGAAGAGATTTTTGGTGTGTTGCTTCAAAAGGTATCTGAAATGATTAGGAAAGGCTATACAAATGTATAATAAAATTAAAAAATTTTCTTTATTTTTTTAAATACCTGTAGTTATCATCATTAAGATATTTATCGAAAATAATCGGGTAAAACGCTTTCTGGGAACATATGTTTGTGATATGATTTAGTTACTCTAATCAGAGTAGACAAATACCACAAAAATACAATAATATGAATTTTTTGTGGTATATTTTGTTTGTCTACTAAAATGATTAGAAGGGAAAGAAATAAATGCCTACTAGAAGAATCACTGGAACCTTTTTTTATTTATCACAAGCAGCGCCTCGTACTATGAATACGCTATTTGATACTCTCAAAAAGAAATTTGATGATGATGAGGAAGAAAAACTCATTAATATTAAAGTAAAGGAAGAGTATTTTCGGATAGTTGAATTAAGTAAAGAAAACTTTCTTAATGTAGGTAGAGACGTATGGGTCGGAATTATTGAGAAACTAGATACGAAAGAACTAACAGTGACTTCGGATATGCTAGGAAATAGACAAGTGCATGGTGAGGGTGAAGAAGAAGGTCCAGTCACACATACAGGATTTGTATTCGATCCGCTTACTTCAGTATTTTTCTTGCATAAACGAATCGGTGGAATCAACTACGATCGATTAGGGAAATTTCTTAGAGATCTTCTTGAAGAAACTAATCTAGTAAAAGATGCAAAAAAATATCAACTTTCTGTACTTCCTGATCCAGATAAATTGGATAGACTCAAGCGTGCACCAGCGGTAAAAGAACTAACGTTTGCTTACAAGGTTCCTACAAACGTTGGTAATCTTGAACAGCAGGATAATGGTATTGTACGAGATTTGTTAATGGCAGATGATTTCAATAGTGAGTTTATTCGTATTGAAATCAGAGGCCATGATTTAGATAAAAATCTGGTTGTTAAAAAGGTAGAACAGTTAAAAGAATTGCTTGGAAAAGGTCTTAGTTCTGCAAAAGCAGTCGCTGAGCATGATGACATTGAAGAAACTTTAGATCTACTGAAAGATAGACTCACAGATTTCCATGATGTTGAATTAACTAAAGGTAAAAAGATAACAGAATATGTAATTCTTGATGCCATAAAAGTTATTTTCAACAACAATGTGGGTGTTCTTGATCAACGATACAGATCGAGTATGAGTAGTCAATAAGTTGTCTGTATACAATGAAAGGAGGATTAAATAGTGAAAGTCTTTCTTTCTGGGAAAGTTTTTCCTCCGATACTTTGTTTTATTCTCTTTTTCTTTTTTATACCATTAGATTTTGACGATATAGAGAACTATAACGATATCGTGGGTTATTCAATTGGTTTAGGGAGTTCGAGTTTAGGTTTTTTTGTTGCAGCAGTTGCCCTACTGCAGAGTGGTTCTTTTTCGAGATTTATGCAAATCACGATTGAACTAGGTACTGACAAAAAAATAATTAGATGGTTAATGACCTCTATTCTTTATTCATTTGTTTTTTCTTTTGTTGGACTATTTGCTCTTTTGTTCAAAGGATTAAATACTTGGATAGATAGATTTCTATTCAGTTTTTGGTCAGCTAGTCTTTTGGGAGTAATCATTGCAGGTGGAGTAACTGTCTTGTCACTTTTTGCTTTGTTTATCGTAAAAGATAAAAAAATAAAGTGATAAAATCTACTTGTGAATAGTCTGTGGCACCTGAAAAGGTGCCTTTTTATGTTATACAGCAATTAAAAGTATTGATTAATTCATAAATTTGAAAAAGCTAAGTAGAGAGAATATGTATCAAAAGAGTTGATACACTTTTAATACTCTTTTGATACAGTGTTGATACGATTCCTTGACGGATTGGTGCTATGCTAGGTACGTGGAATGAAGCGGGCGCGATTGAGGTTGCGTTGTTCTACGATAGATCTACTACCATAAATGATTGAACGAAACGCCCTGAAACGGACAGGGCGTTTTTTGGTGCATGTAATTATCCTGGCGAGAGGAGGTCCCCGTCTCATCCGTGCAGCATACCTGTGGTCTTACCCCAGTCCCGCTCGTCTGCTACATGCTCGCTTGGATAGTTATGTGTATCAAACTAATAGGAGGTGAGGAGCATGCAGGAACAAACAGAAATTAAGAATATATTCGAACGTGGCATTGCAGTAATCAAGGCAGTGTGGGGTCGCATCAAGCGCGCGCTTCACTGGATCTTAGAAGGGATACGCAAGCGAGCGCAAGTGATGACGACATCATCCATGCGACGTACCGTTGACGCGAAGTGGGAGCAGACATGGAAGAAGTCACGCATGATGCATCCACATGCGACGATCATTGCGATGAAGAAGAGAGATCGAGCACACCAAGACCGACGCATGATGAAGCGAGCACGTTCGACGCTCAAGTCGTGACCGGTTCGTCCCTTGCTAATGGCGCATGATGGATCAAACACATTCAATCAGGTCTGGCGGCCGAACCATCATACACGGATCAGTATCATGCGCCTCTAGCAGGGGATTATCCCTGCATCATGCATTCCAACCTCTGGGAAGACGCCTTCGGGCGTCTTTTTGTATGTTGCAAAGCGATCGTGACGGACGTGGACCGCTTTCATGATTGCTTTGGAGCATATAGACAGAAAGAAACGTCATGTTTAGCCGACGAGGGGGTGCTTTGGGTCCTCCGACGGTATAAAAAGTGTTACGGGTGCGTACGAGCCCGAAAACGCACTAGTTTCATTCTGAAAAAGGTCGTTTCGCTTTCGCATTTGAAATCTTGGGAAATAATTTTTAGAGAGTGGGTGAACCGTTGGTGCGTAAGGAATCAGACAATCAGGCGTCTGTCGTCACGACAGCGCAAATAAGCGAAATTCTCGACGTATCGACGCGTCGAATTCAGCAATTAGCGAAAGAAGGTGTTCTCGTTCGCGTTTCGCATGGCAGTTTTGACTTAAAAGCTTCCATCAAATCGTACATTGAATTTCGTATTTCGAGGGAACAAGAGGACGATGAACTGGATAAAACGACCGAAGAAGCGTTGTGGACACGGGCGAGACGACAGAAAACGGAGCTTGAATTGCAGATTATGCGCGGTGATTTACACCGTTCAGAGGATGTAAAACGAGTCATGAACGACATGATTGGGGCATTTCGAGCAAGAATCCTGTCGATTCCGTCTAAATTCGCACCACAATTGGTCGGAAAGACGGAAATTCCGCCGATCAAGGCGATATTGAAGAATGCAGCATTCGAAGCGCTCGAGGAACTGACGGAATATGATCCGGTGGCATTTTACGACATGAGCAAGGATAAACTACTCCTCGATGATGACGAGGATATCGAAACGAAGATAGATGACATTGAATCGGATGGAGAGTCGGTGCCTCGTGGCCGCCAAACGAAGAAGTAAGAATACGGAAGCGTTGTTTCGTGACATCATACGCGGCACGCTACCACCTCCACCGGATCTTACCGTTTCTGAATGGGCGGACGCCTATCGTAAGTTGTCATCGGAATCCTCAGCAGAGCCGGGACAATGGCGAACGGATCGAGCACCGTACCAACGTGCCATCATGGATGCCGTCAATGATCCGGAACTCGAAAAGATTGTCATCATGTCGAGTGCCCAGGTCGGAAAGACAGAACTGATCCTGAATACGCTCGGGTACCATATCGACTTTGACCCGGCACCGATCATGATCATGCAGCCAACTGTCGCACTCGCACAAAGTTTCTCGAAAGAACGACTGGCGCCGATGATTCGCGATACACCAGCCATCAAAAATAAAGTCTCGGACGCCAAGAGCCGAGACAGTGGGAACACAACGTTGCAGAAATCGTTTCCAGGTGGCTACGTTGCAATGGCCGGAGCCAATGCCCCGAGTGGACTGGCGTCACGACCGATCCGAATCCTGCTCGCCGATGAGATTGACCGGTTTCCTGTTTCGGCAGGGACGGAGGGAGATCCGTTATCGCTTGCCGAGAAACGGACGAACAACTTCTACAACCGGAAAAAGATTTTCGTATCGACTCCGACCAACAAAGGAACATCACGGATTGAAGTCGAGTACGAACTGAGTACGAAAGAACGCTGGAATCTAGCATGTCCGTCTTGCGGAGAATATCAGCCGTTGAAATGGGCACAAATCATCTTCGAGTCGCATTCGGCTGCCTGCGAACATTGCGGAGCGGTCCACAACGAATACGAATGGAAATCGCAACCCGGCAAGTGGGTGCAAGAGAACCCTGGCGCACGTAGCCGGGGTTTTCATTTGAACGAACTTGTCTCCCCGTGGAAGAAATGGCATGAAATCATCGCAGAATTCCTCGAAGCGAAGAAGAAAGGGCAGGAAGCGATGAAAGTATGGGTCAATACGTCGCTCGGCGAGACATGGGAAGAAGAGGGCGAAGCAATCGATGCGGACGGACTGGATGGACGACGTGAACGGTATGTTGCGGAAGTGCCGGAAGGCGTCAGTATCTTGACGGCTGCCGTCGATACGCAGGATGACCGGTTCGAAATCGAAGTCGTCGGTTGGGGACGTGGCAAAGAATCATGGGGCATCGAGTACCAAGTCATCTATGGCGACTTGAATCAGCCCCAGATCTGGAACGACCTCGATGAATACCTTTCGCGGACATGGTCTAAACAGGACGGTAGACGGTTCGGAATCAGCTGCACTTGCATGGACTCCGGTGGTCACTTCACGCAAGAGGTCTATCGGTTCACGAAAGCCCGTGAAACCCGTCGGATTTATGCCATCAGAGGGAAATCGGCGAAGCCGGGTGACTACACCCCACTCGTTGCCGGTTATTCGCGCACGAAGTTGTCAAAAGCTATCCTTGTCAGTCTCGGTGTCGATGACGGGAAGGCACGGATCATGTCCAACCTTCAACTCGAAGAAGCGGGTCCGAACTATTGTCACTTCCCGGAAGGACGCGGGTACGGAACGGAATACTTCAAAGGACTCACGGCGGAACGTCTCGAGACACGGTACGAAAAAGGGATTCCATACAAGGTATGGCGTAAGGTCAGAAACCGAAACGAACCACTCGACGTTCGCGTCTATAATATTGCCGCCTTAGAAATCCTGAACCCGAACTTGGAGAAAGAATATGCCATCGGGACGGTCAAACGTAAGAAGAAACGACGGAAGTCGACGAGAGGAGTGACGTGATGTGGAAGAATTGATGCCAATAGAACGAGCCCGGTTACATCTGGATGCGTGGTACAAAGCAGAATTAGCTGTCTCGACAGGACAGAGTTATACGATCGGATCACGTTCGTTGACGCGAGCGAACCTCAAAGAAATCCGAGGACAGATTGCGTACTGGGAAAAGCGGGTCGGTGCGATGCAAGGTGTCCGGCGAAGACGTGCGAAACGGTTTATTCCACGTGACTTATGAAAGGAGGGAATGTTAGGTGAACCTAATTGACAATATGATCAGTTATTTCAATCCACGTGCTGGACTGGAACGAACGTTGGCGCGTAAGAAGCAAGCGGTTCTGAACGAAGGTTACGGAAATCATGGCGCTAGCGGGAAAAAGAACAGCATGATTGGTTGGTTGACGAATAGCGGATCAGCACTCGAAGACATCGAACGTAACATTCCCACCTTACGGGAACGGTCACGCGACTTGTACATGGGAGCACCATTAGCGACAGGTGCACTTAAAACATTACGGACAAACGTCATCGGATCCGGACTGAAGCTGAATGCGCAAATCGATGCTGATTTCCTCGGGATGACCCGAGAGCAAGCGGACCAGTGGGAAACGAAGGTCGAACGCGAGTTTTCGCTTTGGGCAGACTCGATTCATTGCGATTCACAACGCATGAGTAATTTTTATCAACTGCAACAACTCGCCTTCCTCTCATGGATGATGAGTGGTGACACATTTTGTCTGCTTCCGTTGATTCCACGTAATAACATGCCATATGACTTACGTATTCAATTGATTGAAGCGGATCGGGTCAGTGATCCGAATCAGTTCGTCTCCTTGATTGATACTAAAGTCGTCAATGGGGTCGAAATCAATTTAACCGGTGAAGTCATCGCCTATCACATTGCGGATCGCCATCCGAATTCGATTGCAGGTGCCATCAATAAGTGGAAACGCATCGAGAAGTTCGGCAAGAAGACAGGACGTGCGAACGTCTTGCATTTGATTGAGCTGGAACGACCGGAACAACGACGTGGCGTTCCAGTCTTAGCACCTGTCATCGAGACGATGAAACAACTTGCCCGATACAGTGATGCGGAATTAATGGCAGCGGTCATCAATGCCTTCTATTCGGTGTTCATCACGACGGATGGAGATAGCGAGACCGATGATTTCGGAAGCATCGCTCCGGAAGACGAACTTGCTGGAAGCGATGAGACACAAATCGAGCTCGGTACCGGAACAGTGAACTTCCTAGCAGAAGGAGAAAAGGTCCAAGAAGCGAGTCCGGGACGACCGAATGCCAACTTCGACGGGTTCGTCACGGCGATGTGCCGGCAAATCGGCGCGGCTCTCGAAATCCCGTATGAAGTCCTGATGAAGAACTTCACATCGTCCTATTCAGCCTCGCGTGGGGCATTGCTTGAGGCATGGAAGATGTTCAAGATGCGCCGGCAATGGATGGCGGATTCCTTCTGTCAGCCGATCTACGAAGAATTCTTAGCCGAAGCGGTCGCCAAAGGGCGTATCGATGCTCCTGGATTCTTCACGGATCCACTGATTCGCAAAGCATATACCCAAGCAGAATGGAATGGTCCTTCGCAAGGACAACTCGATCCCCTGAAAGAAGTGAATGCCGCTGAGAAGCGCGTCAACAATGGCTTCACGACACGGACGCAAGAAACGGTCGCTTTAGGTGGCGGGGATTGGTTCCGTAATCATGAATTGCGGGTCGCAGAGGAACGCTTACGTCGCGAAGGCAATCTCGTGACAGACGCCAGTGGGCAACTGGTGATGACAGAGGACGAGAAGGGAGGTGAACAAGATGAAAATTAATATCAAAGGACCCATCATTCCGACGTCAAGTCAATGGATCTACGATTACTTCGAGATGGAAGCGACGAGCCCGAAACGGGTAGCGGATTTGATTGAGCAAGCGAACGGTGAGGCACTCGATATCGAAATTAACAGTGGTGGCGGATCTGTCTTTGATGCATCGGAAATCTATCATGCCTTGAAAAGCTATGCTGGGGAGGTCACAGTCACGATCGTTGGTCTAGCGGCTAGTGCGGCATCCGTCATTGCGATGGCCGGTAAGGTCGTTCGCATCACTCCGACGGCGCAGATGATGATTCATAACGCTTCGACGATTCAAATGGGAGACCATCGCGATATGCAGCACACGGCAGAATTCTTGAAGAATACGAACAAGACGATTGCTGCAGCATACCGGTTGAAGTCGGGCAAGACGGACGAGGAATTGCTGGCATTAATGGACGAAGAGACATGGTTCACGGCAGAACAGGCGTTAAAGAATGGTTTGGTCGATGAAGTGTTATTCGATAGTCCGATTCAAGCCGTCGCTTCGACGGACTCGATCACGTTGCCTCAAGCATTCATCGACAAGATTCGTAATGATACCCGGTTCCGACCGGATGCACAGACCAATAAACCAGTAGCATCGACGACACCGTCGAATCAGAAGGAGGGCAATTCGAACATGGAATTAGAAGAGTTAAAAAATGAACACCCAGCACTATTCGAACAAGTCATCGCACTTGGACGAGCGGAAGGTGTCACAGCAGAGGGCAAGCGTATCGAAGCCATCGACAGTTTGAAGAAACCACAAGACATTTCAGCGGAAGCCTTCAACGAAATCATTCATGACGCGAAGTTCGTGTCTAACGCTACTGCAGGTGACACGGCAATGAAGATCCTGAACAGCGCGTCACTCAATGCGCAACAAGCGAAAGACCATTTCTTAGAGAACGTAACGAAAGATGCATCCGACATGGACAAGGTACCAGGCGGCGATGCCTCGAATCAACATGCAACGAAAGACGACGAACAAGTCAATGACCTTGTCGCGGCATTCGGAGGAGGGAAACGAGCATGAAGAAATTAATCGAGACGGTCGATCAATCCAATACAGATGAGTTGATCTATGACACGACACACCCGTTATCAACCAAGGGTGTCGAACTCAAGTTGAATCAAGGTGTCTTGTTACGCGGAACGGTACTCGGTATCGTCACGGCGACAGGAAAAGCGGTACCGGTCGATAAAGACGCGGTAGACGGATCAAACAAAGCGGATTGCGTACTTGCGAATGACGTCGATACGAACACGACAGGCACACTCGTCGAAGTCGCCTATTCATCGGGAAGCTTCAACCGCAAGGCGATGTTCGTCGGTACTGGTGACGTCGTCGAAGATCATGAACTACGTTTACGAGAAGTCGGAATTTATCTCAAAGATAAACTTTAATTAGGAGGAACCAACATGCCGTTGTACAAAACGCTCACGTTGCTGAAAGCAGCAGAACAAATGCCACCCGTGCGTTCATTCTTGAAAGACACGTTCTTCCCAGGTGTCGAGACATTCGTCACGGAGGAAGTATTGCTCGATGTTAAAAAAGGATCACAGAAGATGGCACCATTCGTCGCGCCACGCGTCGGTGGAGTCACGATTGAACGTGAAGGATTCCGGACAGATAAATACAAAGCACCACGTATCGCGCCACAACGTCCGGTGACGATTGATGACATCTCGTCTCGCGGATACGGAGAGAACGTCATCAGCACGAAGACACCCGCGCAACGTCAATCGGAGATCGTCGCGAAGGACATGCAAGAATTCGATGAGATGATCAGCCGCCGGGAAGAATGGATGGCTGCACAAATCCTCTTCTACGGAAAAGCCATCCTCAAAGGATACACGGACTCGGATGACAAACGCTTCGTCGAACAGATGCTCGACTACTCGTTCACGAACAAGGAAGAGCTCGTCGGTGCAGAACAGTGGGGCGCAGGTGGCGACATCTACGCGCAAATCGAAGAATGGCGTCTAGACCTCATCCAAAAGACGGGTGTCGCTCCGACGGTAATGGTTCTCGGTCGTACAGCGATGCAAAAGCTTCGCAACGATGAAAACATGCGGAAGCTCCTCGACATCCGGAACATGAACTTCGGCGAACTGAAGCCGAGTGTCCAAGCGGATGGTACGACGTTTATTGGTCGTCTCGCTGAGTTCGGTCTCGACCTGTACACGTACGATGCGTGGTACAAAGATGAATTAGGCGTAATGAAGCCATTCGTTCCACAAGATCACGTTCTGCTCGGAACACCGAACCTCGGTACGTTCGTCTATGGAGCGGTCACCCAACTCGAAGACAAAACGTTCAAGACATACGAAGGATCACGCGTCCCGAAAATGTGGGCAGATGAAAATGCGGAAGCGGTCATGATGCGCTTGTCGAGTCGCCCGATTCCGAAGCCGAACGACATCGATGCGTGGTTCTCAGCGAAGGTGGTGTAACCATGACGAAACTTAAATTCACGACAGGTGTTCGCTTCCAAGGGAAACGATATCCAGTTAACGCAGTCGTCGATGGGTTCTCGAAAGAGGAGACGGAAGTGCTCGTCTCAGGTGGACTTGCGTTCGTCGTCGGTCTACCGAACGAATCCGAAGCGGACGACGGTGCAAGTAATCCGGGCAAATCATCTGCCTCTCCGGTGGACGAAGAAGCACTCGTGAAAGAACTCGACGCGAACTGGACGCTCGAAGAACTAAAGACGGATGCCCTTCTTCACGAGGTCGACTTAGACAAGGTGACGTCGAAAAAAGCAGCCATCAAAAAGATCATCGAAGAAGGAAAAGCGGATGCGTTCCTTGCGATGCTTGAAGACGAGTAAGGTCACGTCATGAGTATGTTCAAGGAACAGATCACAGCGGATTTATTCGGGACCTTCTTCAACGCGGAGGAATTCGCAGACGAAGTGATCATCGGTGTCGATACCCTCCCGGTCGTGTTTGATGAATATGCACTAGAAAAATACAACTTCAAAGCAGATGGCGAGGGGCTTACACGTGGTGAGCTCCTTTTCTATGCGCCAAGCGCCTTGTTTACGAAACGTCCGTTCCGAGGGCAGCGGTTGCTCATCAAGAACGTCAGCTACTCCATCATGGAATTGAGAGAGTCCGCTGGTGTCTACACGATCGTACTCGAAGGGATGATGTCATGAGACCGACCATTAACGTCAACGAGTCCGTCACGGATGAGGTGAAGCGGCGACTGGGTGCCTTCGAGAAGAAAGCCCCGCAAGTCGTCGCCTCTGCTTTGAACCGTGCTATGACGAACGTCGCGACGAACATCAGCAAGGAAACGCGGAAGAGCTATCACATCAAGGCGACGGACATCAAGAAGACGATTTCGAAAACACGTGCGACACGTGCCAACATCGATGCCATCGTCGTCAGTCGCGGCAATCTGATTCCACTCGACCGATTCAAGGTATCCCCGAGGAAAGTGTCACCGAACCGAAAGACACCGATCAAGGCAGCCGTCAAGAAGACGGGTGCCAAGAAACTGAAAGGCGCCTTCGTCGCTGATGTTCATGGCATCAAGGTCTTCAAGCGGCAAACGGATCGTCGGTTACCGATTGATCGGTTGTTCGGACCGTCGGTGCCACAGATGCTCGACAATGACGTCAACCGAAGACAAATCAACATCGAAGGACGCAATACCTTCTATCGCCGGTTGGATCATGAAATCGATCGCATCTTGAGTAGGGGGTTACAAGAGTGATTCCGATTGGTTTACAGAAGACCCTCGAAGACCGGTTACGGCGATTGTTCGCTGACATCCTCTTTCCGACACCGAGCGGAGAGGCGGCGCCCGTCACGATTCACAAGCAACGCCTTCCGGAGAAGACGAGTGAGGAAGATTCACCGTTCCCGTTCATCATCGTCAAGATGATTGAAGGGAGTGGGCAGACGGAACAGGTCCAACCGATGTCGAAAATCGGGCTGATTGTCGGGACGTTCGATGCGTTTGATACCTCAGGCATCTCGAGCAACAACGGATACATCGATCTCGTCCGAATCATGAACGACATCGAGGAAGACTTGACGAAATCCCCAGTCATCGACGGGAAATACGAACTGGAACTGCCCTTAAAATGGCGGATCAACGAAGAAGATACCGACCCGTATTTCATCGGTGTCCTCGAATTAGACTTTGCAACACCAAATCACACGAGAACGGATGTGGAATCTCTCTTATGAGCACACGAAAAGACAAACAAGTCGATGTCGAGCAAGTCGACGTCGCACCAGTGGATGTACCGGAAGTGCGTGAACAAGGGGTCACGTTGATTTATGTCGGCCCGAGCTTGAAGACGCTTCAAAAGTACTCCGTCTTCCAAAACGGACTACCCCTACATGTCGAAGAACATATTGCGAAATGTCCGGAGATCCACGGTCTCTTGATTCCGGTCGACCAACTAGCGGCATCGGAGCAATCCGCAAAAGAGATGGGCTCGAAAGAAGCCATCTTATCGCAAGCCATTTCAGCATACGCAGGGAGTGAACAATAATGCCTTACGAACACGGAATTAACCTACTGGAAAACCCGACGTCCGTCACACCACCGATCACAGCGGATTCGAGCATCCAAGTCGTCATCGGAACAGCGCCAATCCACCTGACAGCGGATCCGACGGCAGCGGTCAACAAGCCGATTCTCGCGTACACGCGGAGTGCGGCGGTCGATAAACTCGGGTACAGCGACAACTTCAGCGCATTCACGTTATGTGAAGCGATCTATGCTTCATTCCAGGTCGCCTCTGTTGCTCCCGTCGTTTTCATCAACGTCTTGGACCCAGCAGTCCATAAAGTCAATGTCCCGTCGCATCCATTGACGCTCGTCGGTGGAAAAGGTGTCGTTGACGTCGAGGGTGTCCTATTGAGTTCGATTGTCGTCAAACAGAACACGACGACGCTTGTTAAGAACGTCGATTACATCATCGCCTTCAATAAAGACGGCAAACCAGCGGTGACACTCCTCAGTACGGTCGTCCCAGCGAATGCTACCTTGACGCTTGCGTTCGATAAACTGGATCCGTCACTCGTCACGAAAACTGACATCATCGGTGGATATGACGCCATCACGAAGAAATACAAAGGGGCGGAGTTGATTCGTTCCGTCTATCCGATGTTCAACGTATTGCCTGGACTAATCCTCGCACCGGGTTGGAGTCACATCCCGGAAGTCGGCATCATCCTCGACGCGAAAGCGAAGAGCATCAATGGAACGTTCAAGGCGATGGCAATCTGTGACTTGAACAGCGATGCGGTCAAGTCGTATGAAGACGTGTCAGCGTGGAAAGAGACGAACGGTTATACGAGTGAGTACACGATCGCTTGTTGGCCAATGGTCAAGATTGGTGACCGACAACTGCATTTCTCGAGCGTTTACGCAGCGACGATCGCATCGGTCGATGCCCGGAACGATTCAGTTCCATTCGAATCTCCATCGAATGAGCGTTTCCCGATCACAGCTGCAGTCCGAAAAGATGGCGTCGAAGTCTACCTCGATCAACTCGAAGCGAACCATCTCAACGGTAGCGGCATCGTCACGGCATTGAACTGGAACGGCTGGAAGACGTGGGGGAACAATACCGCGGCGTACCCGAACACGACCGACCCGAAAGACCGCTTCATCGCCATCCGCCGCATGTTCAACTGGTGGGGCAACACATTCATCCTGACGTACTTCCAGAAAGTCGATGACCCGACGAACTTCCGTCTCATCGAATCGATCGTCGACAGTGAGAACGTCCGCGCGAACGGCTATGTCGCTCGTGGTCAGATTGCCGGTGCGGTCATGGAGTTCCGCGAAGAGCTCAACCCGGTCACGAACATCCTAAACGGCAAGATCGTCTTCATCCAACGGTTCGCGGCGTTCCCACCAGCGGAACAAATCACGAACATCTTGGAGTTCGATCCGACGATCTTAACTAACGCATTATTTGGAGGAGGGCAATAATGAGTAATCCAATCCCTGAAAAAATCGTCAACTATAACGTCTACGATGACACGAACAAACTCGTCGCCGTCACAGGCGAAGTCACGTTACCGAACCTCGAACCGCTCACGGAGACCGTCTCCGGAGCGGGGATTCTCGGGGAGTATGACAGCGTCTCTATCGGACACTTCGGTCCGATGTCCATCGAACTGCAGTTCCGGGCATTACTTGATAAATCATTCGACCTGCAACGAAACAAGAACCGCTCGATCGTCCTGCGTGCAGCGCAACAGAGTTATGACCTCGCATCGGGCGTCGTTTCTTTCCGTGGTCTGAAAATCACACTCAAAGGGCAACCGAAGGGATTGAACCCCGGGAAAATCGGTGTCAACGTCCAAACGGAGACGACGAGCGTCCTTGAAGTCATCTACATGAAAATCGAGCTGAACGGTAAAGTCCTGCTTGAGCTCGACAAAATCAACTTCGTCTACAAGCTTAATGGAGAAGACCAGCTCGGCGGCATGAAAAAACTGATCTAAAAACTAACCAGACAGAGGAGAATGATTTGCGATGAAAGATACTACTACGTTAGAAACACCAGTCGATGCCACACAGGAGCCAATCGAAAAGAAGGAAGGCGTCATCGTCTTCAAAAAGCCATACGTCTTCGAAGGAAATACGTACACATCGATCGACTTATCGGGTATCGAAGACCTGACAGGAGAGGATCTATTGGAAGCGGATCGCGTTTATTCTGCCGGCGGCAACATGTCACCAATTCCGGAACTGTCGATGGGATATGCTTTTGCCATCGCCGCGAACGTATTGAAGCAACCAACACAGTTTTTCGACAAACTGCCGGCAAAAGAAGCCATCATCGTCAAGAATACGGTGATCACTTTTTTGAACGCCTAGGCATCATTGAAACACAGAACTATCGACACTATATCAAGGTGACCGGACGGATCGTACGTAAAGTATGCATCCGTCTTTCTTCTGCCTCGCATACGAGTGTCGAGTATTTTTTGAAGTTACGTTTGCATGAGCTGAGTGACTTCGTGACAGACATGAAAGAGGTGAGCAAGGATGGCTAGTCCACGGGTATATGAGATTGCGTTCCACTTAGCAGGGCAGGTCAATTCCTCGATGCGCGCCGCTTTCAGCTCTGCGCAACGTCAGATCTCACGCTTAGAAGAAAAGACGGAGGACGCGCGGGACAAGATGGTTAAGATGTCCGCTACGACGCTGAAAGCCGTCAGTGCTGTTTCAGCGGTCACGAATGCCTTAGGTGGTGTCACCGCGATGACCGCCCCGGTCGTCGCAGGTGTCGGTGCCGTCGGAGCATCGTTTGCGGCAGCAGGAGCAGGTGCCGCTGCGTATGGTCTTGTCGCGACAGCCGCGCTCCGTAAAGTATTTGATGCAGCAGACGAAGTGAAAAAAGCAGAAGACAAGATTGCCAGTGCCGATACAGCGGAAGAGCGGAAGAAAGCCCAGCAAGAACTGGCAGCCGTCTATGCAGACATGAGCAAAGCGCAACAAGGCGCACTGAAGAACCTGCAGAGTTTCAAGAAGTACTGGAAAGGATTCGTCACGAGCTTCGAGGAGCCGATCTTCAAAGGGTTTGCGACGTCGCTCTCGATTGCGAAACAAGGACTTGAACTGATGAAACCGACGATTCATAACGTCAGTGGCGCAGTGAACGGATTGCTGAAGGACGTGCAGACCAACCTCGGTTCGAAGGACATGAAGAATATCTTCAACTGGATTTCGGAAAGTGCGGCTGGTTCACTCGTCGCGTTGATGAAGACGATCGGTCATACGACACAAGGGTTGTTCAGTCTATTGCAAGCCTTTACGCCGATCACGGCATCCGTTGAAAGCGGAATGGTCGGAGCGGCACGAGGCTTCTCACAATGGGCAGCGAGTTTATCGAAGTCGGAAGGATTCAAGACGTTCATCGAATACGCGAAACAGAACACGCCGACGTTCCTGAGCCTACTCGGGAATCTAGGCGGTATTTTAGGTGGCGTCATCAAACAGGTCGCGCCACTCGGTCCAGCAGTCTTGACCGGACTCGATGCCCTGACCGGGCTGATCAGTAAGGCGTTGAATGCCGGGATTGCCATCAAGAGTTTTGCGCAAGTCATCCAAGAAATGGTCACGGAATCGACCGGACAGTTCGATTCCTTGCGGTCTCGCGTGACGAGTGTTCTCCAAAATATCGCTCCGACATTCCGTGCGCTGGGTGTGCAAGCGTTGAGTGCGTTCCGAAGCATTGCATCGGTCGCGACGCAAGCCTTTATGACGCTGTATGCTTTTTGGCAAAATAACGGTCCGATGATTGTCTCTGCCGTATCGAACGTGTTTAAAACGGTCGGTGCGGTCATTGGCGGAATCATTGGCGTTGTCCGCACGATTTTGTCGGTTTTGAAGCCGATTTTTGTCCAAATCGGAACGTTCATCATGAGCGTCGCACGCCAAATCTTGTCATTCTGGGCGACGGATGGTGCGCAAATTGTCCAAGCGGTTCAGAATGTGTTTTCCGGAATTTCAAAAATCATTCAGTTTTTGGCACCGGTCATCGTCCCGATTTTGATGTCGATTTGGAAAAACGTGCAGGGCGTCATCCAGGGTGCGATCAACATGATCATGGGAATCGTGCGGATTTTTGCTGGATTGTTCACGGGTGATTTTTCGAAAATGTGGCAAGGCGTCAAGCAACTCTTCTTCGGAGCGATCCAATTTGTCTGGAATTACATCAACCTGATGTTCTTCGGTCGAATTATTGGTGGCGTCAAGGCGATGGGTCTCGGCATGGTCACCAGCGTCAAGGCGTTGTGGGTCTCGATCAAAGCGTGGTTCACCCGCGGAATTGATGATGCGTATCTGTTGGTGAGTGGATGGGGCTCGAAAATCGGTCAAGCATTGGTTCGTTTGAAGACAGGGGCAGTTTCGCAGATTTCCGGTATGTGGTCGGGTATCAAGTCGTTCTTCTCCGCGGGTGTGACCGGTGCGTATAATTTCGTGCTGAGCATGTTCGTCAAGACGATCACGCGATTCCAAAACGCCCGATCAAGTATCGTCGGCATCGTGTTGCAACTCTGGAATTCAGTGAAATCTTTCTTCTTGTCCGGAGCAAGTGCGACCTACAATTTTGCTGCAGGTTTAGTCACGAAAGCCATAGGTGTTTTCCTCAAACTTAAATCAGGCGTTGTCAACTTAGTGATGCACCTCTGGGCGAATGTGAAAACATTCTTTGCCAACGGCGTTCCGGGCGTATACATGAATGCTTATGCTCTTTACCTGAAGCTTACTCGTATGTTTTTGAATATGAAGACATATGTGTTGAATGCGGTATCGCAATTATGGTCAGGCGTAAAAGGATTTTTCGTGAATGGTGTCAGCGGCGCTTACATGCATGCCTATGGATTGTATTTGAAAGTAGCTCGAATCTTTAGTTCTCTGAAATCGAGCGTGGTCAACACGGTGCTCTCTCTGTGGAATGGCGTCAAATCGCTTTTCGTTTCCGGAATAAGTGCTGTGTATAACGACTTGCTTGGATTATTCGTAAAAGCGGTCACGCGATTCCAAAATTTCCGTACGTCAGTGGGCAATATCGTCCTTTCACTGTGGAATAACGTCAAAGGGTACTTTTCGAATGGTGTCAGTGGCGCGTATTACCACGCCTACGCACTGTACTTGAAAGTAACAAAAGCCTTTGCGAATTTGAAGTCGAGTGCGTTGAATACAGCCTCCCAACTGTGGTCAGGTGTTAAATCTGCTTTTTCGGCAGGGGTAACATCGGCGCAAAACTTTGTGACGAATATGGGGTCGAAAATCGCCAGTGGATTCCGCAACGCGAAAGACTCCGCAGTCGCAATCGCTAAATCGATGTGGAGTGGTGTCAAAAAGATTTTTGATGACATCGTCTCCGGAGCACGTGCCTTGCCTGGGAAAATGGGTGAGGGTATCAAAAGCATGGCGAGTAAAGCGTTATCTGGTATCACGTCGCTCGGCAACAAATTACTAAAGGGTATCGGAAAATTGGTCAATGGCGTCATCAACGGTCTGAACTGGGCCCTTGGTAAAGTTGGTGTGAAATCATCAATCGAACAATGGGCAGTCCCGCAATATGCTCGAGGAACGAAAGGACACCCCGGTGGTCCAGCGATCCTCGGTGACGGAAGAGGTACGAATGCCGGTCCTGAGTTGTACCGTACGCCGAGCGGTTTCGTCGGGATGAGTCCAGCACGCGACACGCTGATGAATCTTCCAAAAGGAACGCAAGTCATCAATGCACGCGATACACGGATGTTAATGGAGCGATACAACATACCTGCCTATAAAAACGGCACAGTGACCGATGCGCTGAAAACAGCGGGTAGCTACGTCAAGGATAAGGCGACGACGGCAAAAGATTACGCGATGGACAAGGCTGGAAAGGCGAAGGACATTGCGTTTGATGTCTACGATTACGTTTCGAATCCATCGAAGTTGCTGTCAAAAGCATTAGAAGTCTTCGGCGTCGGGATACCCGATTTACCGAAAAATCTGCATTCCATCGCCAGTGGTGCCTTTTCGATGATCAAAAAGCATGCGACGACGTATCTCAAAGGGAAGTTACCGGACATGTCCGGATCCAGTCTTGGTGCAAAGTTCAACGGACAAGGTGCCGAAATGGCGAAGAAAGCCATCTCACAAGCGTTGATGATGACGAACAAACCGCTTAGTCTGCTTGGACCGATGATGACGATCGCGCAAAAGGAATCCGGATTCAATCCGAACGCGATTAATGATTGGGACATCAACGCCCAGCGTGGTGACCCGTCCGTCGGACTCTTCCAAATCATCAACTCGACGTTCCAGCGCTGGAAGTACCCGGGGCATAACAACCGGAGAAACCCGCTCGACTCCGCGCTCGCGGCAATCCGCTACATGGATGGTCGCTACGGTGGCATCATGAATCACCCGGGTATCCGGAGCATGATGCGTGGCGGCGCTTACTTGCCGTATAAGAACGGCGGCATCATCAATCGTCCGCACATGGGTCTCGTCGGTGAAGCCGGTCCGGAAGCCATCATCCCGTTGTCTCCAAGCAAACGAGGACGTGCAGCGCATCTGCTGTCGACGATCGGCTCACGACTTGGCATGAAAAAAGAACAAGCTGCCAATCCACTTCGGAACTTGTTCACATCGGATGCCGCTCACGTCACGAACGGGACAACGAGCGCGTCCGCTCAATTCGTCTATTCGCCTGTCTACCACATCAAAGGTAATGTCGATGAAGCAATGCTCAGACGGATCGACGAGGAGAAGGAAGCAGATTTAGAAGCGAAGTTCATGCGCTGGTTACGGCAACATGAAGCAGATCGCAACCGGACACGGTTTGCATAAGGAGGTGCAGGGATGAAAACCTATGTCACGCTATCGGGTGATACGTTTGATCGGATCGCCCTACGCGAACTTGGAAGTGAATATTTGTTCCCGGAGATCGTGGCGAGTAATCCGCAGCATCGCCTGACGCTCATCTTTTCAGCAGGAGTATCGTTACAGATCCCGGAACCACCGCAAGAAATGGTCTACACGGATGAACCGGAGTGGCTCGAAGGGGATGGCGACGCTGAGATGACGGAGCTTCCGCTCTTGGGAGGTGCCTACGGATGAGTGGTATCGGTAGACGGATTCGACCGGATGTCATCTATGACAATGTCAACGTCACGACAGAGATCGAGGACTTCATCGAAACGTTGTCGTTCCGCGACAACCTGTCAGGTGAGTCCGATAGTCTCAGCTTGACGCTCAGCGACCGCGAAGGACGCTGGAATAATCAATGGCGTCCGAAAAAGGGTTCGGTCTTGAAGGCGTCCTTGCTTGTCTCGACAGGTTGGGACGACCCGAAAGCGAAGTCCCGTTTCCTCGGTATCTTCGAGATTGACGAGCTCGGCATCAGCGGACCACCGATGACGTCGACCGTCCGCGGGTTATCCGTACCTGAAAGCTCTTCGTTACGGAAATCGGGTAAATCCCACGCCTGGGAGAAGAGTAGTTTGAAGTCAGTGGCGGGAGCCATCGCGAAAGCGAATGGCATGACGCTCTACTTCTCAGCAGACGAAAATCCGTCCTATGATCGGATCGACCAGGAAGGGCAAACCGATTTGGCATTTCTGATGAAGTTGTGCGGAGATGCCGGGTTGTCCTTGAAGGTCGCGAACAAGAAAATCATCATCTTGGACGAGGAACGCTTGGAAAAAGGGACGAGCGTCATGACCATCTCACGCAAGGATAAAGCATTGAAATCGTATGGGGGTAAGGACGCCTTGACGACGATGTACCGTTCCTGCTCGGTCAAGTATACGGACCCGAAAAAAAAGAAGACCCACCGTTATGTCTTCACACCGTCAAAGGCTCCCGCGACATCGCGCGTCTTGTACGTCAATGAAGAAGTGAAATCATCAGCGGCAGCGGCGACGCTCGCACGAAAGAAGCTACGTGAAGCCAACAAGGACGCGATGACCTTCTCGGTCGTACTTGCAGGTTTCCTGAACGTGTTCGCGGGGCAAGTCGTGACGCTGAAAGAATTCGGATCGTTCGATGGACGATACCTCGTCACGTCGATGTCGGCAAGCGTCAGCAAAGGAACGGATACCTCGCTCGAATTACGTAAATGTTTGGAGGGATATTAATGCGTCTGTTTGACCACGGTTATGTCACGGCCATCTATCCAGATCGTGCGACGGTCCGCGTCAAATTCGAAGACAAAGGGTCTGACGATATCGTATCGCGTGAACTATCGATGCTCGTCCGCGGGGTTCAAAAGGATAAAGACATCTGGTACCCGGACATCGGAGAACTCGTCTTGTGCGCCTTCTTAGAAGGGACGTCCAAGAGAGGATACGTGCTCGGGAGTGCCTACAATGATGAGGATATCCCGCCGACGGACGTGAAAACGAAACGCCACCTGCAATTCAAGGATGGCTCATACGTCGAATATGATGAGAAGACAAAGAAGATGACAATCAACCTGCATCCTGCCGGCGAACTGATCGTCAACGGCACGATCAAGGCGGATGCATTCGTCACGAAATGAGTAAGAAGGAGGAATCCGAATGCGGATTGGAAGTTTTGCCGGTGTCGTATTCGAGGTCTCTTCCAAGAAGGCATTGACCTTCGATGACCTATCGCGTTCCAGTAGTGCGAGGTGGGCGGTACACGACATCAATCTGCAGAAGCCGCTCCCTGAATTCGTCGGAGCCGGTCAAGAGAGTGTCAGCTTCAAGGTATTGCTCAAAGGATCGCACGGTGTCAATCCGGAATCGACGATGAAGACCTTGCGCGCTTTTCGCGATGCTGGGAAGTATTCCTCGCTGATCATCGGCAGCAAGCCGGTCACGAGCGGTTACTTTTACTTGGAGGACATCCAGGAGACGCATCGGAACATCGATAATAAAGGCGTGTCGCACACGATTGAAGCGACGTTGACGCTGAAGGAATATCCGAAGAACAAGCCGATCCGGAAGAAACCGAAGAAGAAGCCACCCGCGAAAAAAACGACCAAAAAGACGACGACCGGTACGGCGACGGTCAAGGTCGGGATGTTGAACTGCCGGGTTAGTCCGAACTTGAATGCACGCATCGTCCGCGTCCTGCGGAAAGGATACTCATTCAAGGTCTACAAGATTGTCTCAGGTAGTGGCATCAAATGGTATTATCTCGGGAACGGACAGTATGTCTCGGCCGTCTCGACGTATACGAACTTCAAAAAATCTTGATTCGAAGGAGGGAAAGCATGGACACATACAGCGTATCGTCTTCCGTGGATGGAGCGATTGACTATGGCGCGACCGGCACCTTCGCGACGTTGCAAAGTATCGCGTTCCTTTTATCCACGTTGGTCGATTCTTGTCCCTTGCACCGCGAATTCGGACTGGATCCACCGATTGATGATCCGACGTCGTATGCACGGGCATCCTTGTCGGCACAGATCATCGAAAAAATAGAACGATCGATTCCGGAAGTCGATGTGGTCGACGTGTTGATTAAAGACCAGCCGCTAGAAGGTAGGCTATCCGCAACGGTGAAGGTGGTGATTATAAATGACAGCGAGATTTAACTTACCCGAGATCGAATACATCTCGAGTGATGTCGAAGAATTAGAGAACTTAGGTGTCTCGACGTTCGAAGGGTTAATTGGAACGACATTGAATGAAGCGGATCCGAGGCGGAAATTGTTACAATCCGTCGCCTTCGTCGCATCGATGCTTGCGAATAACATCGACTTCACAGGCAAACAGACCCGTCTGACCTATGCCCAGGACGATTATCTAGACCATATCGGTGTGGAACGGGAAGTGCCGCGCCTTGAAGCCCAACCGGCAGAAGCGACGTTCCGGTTCGAAGTGACGAACACGGTGCCCTTCACGATTTTTCAAGGCTTCTTGATTGGTGCCGGTGAGACACGATTCGAAATCAAGTCGGACACGCTCGTTCCAGCGAACATTGGGCAAATCGATATCGTTGGACGATGCGTCGAGAGCGGCGTCAGCGGCAACGGGTATCTACCAGGACAAATCAACCAGCTCATCGAACCGGTTCCGTATGTGGCAGCCGTCGCAAACGTGACGGAAAGTTTTGGTGGAACGGATCGCGAAGAGGATGACCCGTACGCCGAACGAATCTGGTTGTCGCCGGAAGGCTACTCGACAGCTGGTCCGGAACTTGCCTATGTTTATCACGCGAAGTCCGCTCATCAAGGCATCATCGATGTCGCGACGGTCACGCCATCACCTGGACGGGTCGTCTTGTACGTCTTGATGGAGCAAGGTGCACTTCCGTCACCCGAAGTCTTACAAAAGGTGAGTGAGACCTGCAACGATAAATCGATTCGACCCCTGACGGACTTCGTCACGGTCGCTGCTGCAGAACGTGTTCCATACGATTTGACCGTGTCGTATTACTTGCCAGAGAGCACACGTTCGTTGCAGTCGTACTACCAACAACAGGTGACGGATGCGATTCAGGATTACCATCTCTGGCAGCGTTCCAAGATGGGACGCGGCGTCGATCCCGGTGAATTGTACTCACGCATTCAGCAGGCGGGTGCGAAACGTGTCATCGTCGAACCGAACCAATTCATTTCTCTTGGAAAACATCAGGTCGCGTTCGAGCGCACGATCCATGTGACGTTTGGAGGGTTCGTCAGTGATTGATTTACAGGACTTCTCACTCAATGACATCCTACCGGCATCGATCAAGAACAACGCAGAAAATCGTGCGCTCGCTGAAGCCATCACTTTGATGTTGAAACAGGTATTTGACGAAACGTCGATTCTTGATCCAAGGATGCCGCTCGCTGAACGTTTGTTAGATATCGTCGCGAAAGAAAATCACGTCGATTATTATGACGAAACACTCTCACCGAATCAGAAACGTCAATTGATCCGGAATTCATGGCGAATCCATCAACGCAAGGGAACGGTTGCTGCCATCGAAGAAGTGGTCTCGATTCTGCTAGATCGGGCTAAAGTCGTCGAATGGTTTGATTACAATGGTGAGCCGCACTTTTTCAAGATTGAGATTGATGGACCGTTACGGAGTGAAAAAGATTTACCTGTCGTTTTTCGCTCGGTTAATGCAAACAAACGATTTAGTTCTCGTTTAGAAGCAGTTTGGTTTAGACGGGGAGAAGGTGTATACTACCGCGTCATCTATAAGGATGGGAAGATTCACATCCACCCGGTCATCGCAGTACGTTCCGGTATTGTAATGCCGGGGCGCTCGACGCTGATTTTGTCACGTGCCGTCAGTTCGTTCAAAAACGGTATTGGTGCGATTCGGATTAGCGGAAGCATCTTCTCGGGTGAAAAAGAGAATCAGATTAACGTCGGTCGTAAAAACGACGCGACGTTGTTTGTCGTGGAAGAAACTACTGCAGGGACAGCATCCGTTCCGCAAGTCGCAAACGAACTTCTGAACGGATTTACTGGCACGGCAACCCAGGAAGAAGTGGAATGGCAATCCGTCCAGCAAGCTGGGACGGCAAGTCCGCCCAAGACATCCTATCGCTCGAATAACGACGGGGTGCAGGAAGACGCCTTGAACAGGACGCAGAGTACGTACCAAGGTGGCTCGTCCACGTTGCCGTTCTCAGGCGTCACGTATACAACGAAAGGAGAAAACAGATGAGCATCCTTCAACCGATTGCAGTCAGTGATCTCGCAAAGACGTTGGACGTTAACTGCGTCTCTGCTGATTTCACGATTGGTACGACGACGTATCCGGCGAAGGTTCGTCGGTCGATTGTTTCCGGTGATACGGTAATCAAACACGTCTACCTGACGACACGATCACCCATCGGAACCGTATCACGCGTCCGATTGTTCAATGCAGCTGGACAAGTCTATGCCCAAATCAACCCGAACGTACAACACGAAGCCCTCAAAGGTCGATTGTTCGAGTTCAAATTCAAATTGGAGGTGACATAAATCATGTCGCAATTACATCGCAGTCGTCTTTACGAACCAACTGAATGGGAAGACCGAGTACTCGATGATCAGAATGGCTCCGTCCTCGTACAAGGAACGCCGATTGACGAAGAAAACATGAACAACTTGGAAGCAGGCGTCTTGATTGGTCATTATGACATCGGTCTACTCGCCATACTCGCAGCACAAATCGCATCGTCAAATGAATTCGAATTACAAAAATTGAAGAAACAAAAGTTCTTGCAAGGGAAAGCGACGATTACGAATACAACGGTAGACAATGGATATTACCGTTCCGCAGATCCATTCGTCATGGTCGCCCTGACTGGATTCCCGCAAGCCAATGCACCAGACTATGAAGTCATCGTGACGCCGAGTGATCCGGCGGATGCTGGAACGTTGAGTGTCATCGAGAAAACGCAGAACGGGTTTAAGGTCATGTCGACCAGTACGTCACGATCCATCTCGTTCACTTGGACCCTGCTCAACCCACAAATCTCATAAGCGATCGGAGGAACAAACAATGATTATTCAAAAAGTGGCAGCCGGTGAAACGGTTGCCTTTTCGCTCCGGAACGGCGTCTTGCGTTTCGAGGATCAAGTTGAAATCGATTTAGCATCCCGTCAAGGAGACATCGACCGAACGATTGATGTCTGTCTCGACAATAGTCTAGAGACGATGCGTGAAGGACTAGGCGCCTGGTATGTCGCGACCATTATCGTACCAGCACGTCAACAGCAATACATCGAAACGGACGAGGGCGGGGAAGTCGTCGATCTCCCACTCGATATGCAAAAGGTCATCCTGAACTTGTGGCCACTCCCGCAAGTGTATCTCGAGCGAAAGCGTGCCGAACAAGAGGAGCAAGAAGTATCACAAAATGAAACCATGGAGGTCGCAGAATAATGCCATTCGTACTCTCAGTAAAAGACACGTATCGTCAAGCCGTAGAAGCCGCATCCGGTGGTCGCAACACCGTCATGTATGACGACAAAGGCAATCCATCTATCATGGTGTTTATCCCGCGTTTCAATTTAGCGGATGTCATCGATGGCGCACCAGCATCCCCGCACCCAGCGTTCATCGTCAATGGTGTCGTCAAGGACGGAATTTGGATTTCGAAGTATCAGAACATCATTCATGACGGACGGGCATACAGTCTCCCGGGCATGAACCCAGCGACGAGCATGAGCATCGATGCCGCGTCAACTGCATGTAAAGCGAAAGGTGCTGGGTGGCACTTGATGACGAATGCAGAATGGGCAGCCATCGCATTATGGTGTAAGAAAAACGGATTTATGCCTAGAGGAAATAACAATTTTGGGAAGGATCATACGGCAACACACGAAGCAGGACGACTTGTGAATCAAGGTTCATCCGATAAGATTTTAACAGGAACAGGACCAGCATCATGGGCGCACGATGGTACAACATCTGGCATTTATGATTTGAACGGGAATATCCATGAATACGTAGATGGACTTCGTTTGGTGGATGGAAAAATTCGTGTGCACAAAGATAACGACTTCGGTACGGACCCGAATAGTCTGGCTGCGTGGGTAGATACGGGTGTCTTCATTGATAATACTATTGCCGGTACAGCGGATACGACTGGAACGAAAGCACCTGGTTCAATGCAGTTCGCAGGTGAACGCTCGAATCCAATGACGACACTTGGGACAACTGACAATAACTATGCTTTTAACTCTCAAACGTTCGAATCGATGTCAGTGAAAACTGGGTATACAATCCCAGAATTATTAAAGTATTTAGCGATTGCTCCTACACCGGGATCGCACGGGTTAGATGCTTTAGAAGCACGAAACTACGGTACTCGAATTGCTTTCCGTGGTGGCTATTGGTCATATAGTTCAGCTGCAGGTGTATTTTCTTTAGATCTCAATTATCCGCGCACAAATACAACACCTGCAGTGGGTTTCCGTTCATCGTTTATTGGTTGACTTAACTGGCGGCATTCATTGGATGTCGTCTTCGTATTATTTTTATAAAAAATAAAAAGAAAAGTAGAGGTGAAAGAAGTTGAGGACACACCATTTAATCGAAGGAGCATTTGCGATTTTCGGTACCGTAATGACGGCATTGTTTGGAGGTTGGGACGCTGCATTGAAGATTCTAGTGTTTTTAATGATTGTCGATTATGTAACCGGATTTTTAGCGGCGTACAAGTATAAGAGAGTGAATAGTGATGTCATGTTTTGGGGTGGCATTCGAAAAGGCATCGTCTTTATCGTCGTCATTATCGCAGTCTTGCTCGATGAATTGATCAACGGCGGATTACCGATTGTCCGGACGCTTGCTCTGTACTATTACATCGCACGTGAAGGATTATCCGTTGCGGAAAATCTAGGCTTGTTGAATGTACCGATGCCTCAACAAATGATTGATGCTTTGACACAACTGCAAGGCGAAAAAGAACCACGGTCCGTTGACACGATCATCGAGACGGCAGCTACGCAGGAAGAGCAAGTCACCCCCATTTCGAGTGAAGTGAGTATTGCAGAAGTGAAGTCAGATAATCATCGTGCTGAAGATCAAAAGGAGGCAAAATAATGTTGTATTACGATAAACGAAACCGCGCAACGTTGAATGAATTGGCGCCGAATACGAAACGACTCGCACTCAAATGGTACGAGTATCTAGTCAAAAATGGGATTGAAATCTTGGTATACGATGCACGTCGTACGGAAGCCGAACAACGCGCGAACGTTAACTCGGGAGCATCACAGACGATGCGTTCGTACCACTTAGTCGGGCAGGCACTTGACTTTGTACCAGCTGACAAAAAAGGTAAAGTCTATTGGAGTGGGTCGAACGCCTACGGTCGCGCTGACATCAAGAAGGCGATCAAGGAAGCGCAACGTCTCGGCTTCACATGGGGCGGAGACTGGGATTCGGACGGTGACCAACGCGATGAGACCTTCATCGACTCTCCGCACCTGCAGTATGAATACAAGGGATACGGAACAGACAAAACATTCGGAACTGTCCCTGCATCGAAACCGACTGCTAAACCGAAGCCGGCGCAAGGTGACGGGAAAGCCATTGTGCCATATCCAGGCAAACCGTTGTATATCGGAGCAAAAGGGATGAAACAGAAGGACATCGAACGTATTCAACGCGCGGTCGGCGCATCGGTCACAGGTAAGTACGACAATCAGACAGAAACTAAAGTTAGAGCGTATCAGAAACGAAAGAAGATCGACATTGATGGTGCTGTTGGTTTAGAAACTTGGAATTGGTTATTTTAATATAGTGTAGTAGAAATGAAAGGTGATATATCGCCAATCAACCCATCTTAAAGATGGGTTTTTTTTTCTTTTTAGGAGTAATATTATTAAAGTCTAAATAAAGTTCATTTGCTTCGTAAATATTAGTTTGCTCATCACTCTCTGTAAATGTTAAAGGATGCCGTTTTAACTCTATTTTATAGATATCACTGTGTTTTTCATGGTACTGGTCCACATAATCGATTGTTAATCTTATCTGAGGGCTTTTAGGAATATAATTAAAAATATAGAAATTACTTAATTTAATAAAATACTTAGGTAAACGAATTTCAATGGATTCATTACTCTTTAGTAAAGAGAGTCGTTTTTGAAAAGAATCAATTGTAAAGTTCTCTATTTTCCGACCGCCATATGCTTGGTATAAAGTTGTAAAAGTAAATGATGGAGGTTTAAGCTGTTTTAGTTCTGGATTGTCTATTATTAATTTAAATGGTGAAGCTTCAAATTCATGAATTGAATCAATACCTCCAATTAATTCAAACTTTAATTCAATTTTTAGTGCAAATGACTTACCTGTGTTAATAAGAGTAAAATAAAAAGAATCTAACTCGCTACTGCGATGTGAATCATCTTCAATTGGAGAATCACTGATATTCCACATTGAGTTAGGATCAGGATTTAAGTTACCGACAATAACGTCTTTATTAAGAGGAGCCAATCTCGGACGTTCAACTCGATGTTGTTCTTCAATTTGCTCTTTAGCTTGTTTTTTGTTAGTAACAGTAGTTCGCCAAGCAAAAAAAGTTGCGCCAGTTGTGGATAATGCTGTGAGCACCTCAAGAGAAGTTTTTGAAACGATGCTTTTTGCTACTTCTAACAAATCCATAATGTCCTCCTAAATAAAAATAATCTTCTTTAGGATATCAGATACGAGATAAAATACAAAATTTAACAAAATGGGTAAATATGGATAATTGATGATATGATGAAGACTCCCCACAAGGGAATCCAGGGAGAGGTCGGGCGAAGTCATGAGGGTGTGGTGACTGGAATTCGCGAAAGGGGACCTCCCCTTTCCCGTTATTTAATCGAAAACGAAAGTGACTTGTTCATTCATAGTGATATGGCGATGAGTTGGAAGGATGACGTTAATTTTTTTCATGCAGGACGTCTTGAGCAATAGATCGACTTGGCTACCTGTCGTCAGCGTCTCGACGACACGTTTGATTTCAAGGACGTCTCCAGTGATTGCCAGTTGATTTTCTCCAAGTAGTAGTATCTTCATTTTCTCACTGCCTCCCGTTCCCGCGACGAGTAACTGCACATTTACATAAAATTATGGGTATTTACCACATAGAGGACACTTAGAAACACGTTCATTGCACACTGTGCATTTTAGACAGCCATTGCACAGTCCATTGCACAGTCACTGATAAACAAGATATACTGACATACAGATAAGTACCCCTCTCCGGTTACTGAAATGCACGTGAGTATATACTAAGAAAGTATATTATAGTTCTACCAATATTATGGTTTGCGTCGCAAAAGACCGCAGGCTTAAGCGATTTTTGGGAAGTGAGTGGGCGTCAGTTCCCACTTAGTTCCCACTTTTTTAATTATTATTTGTTAAAATGTAAAAAACCGCTCGTTTGAGCGGTTTTTTTGTCGTCGAATAATTATATTTTTGCGTTAAGATTTTCAATGAATTCTAGTGCTGAAGATAGACTACTATTGTAGTGAGCATAATCTGGAGTATTAATTTGAACAAGTGCAAACTTTTCAAGCGAGATATTTGCATAATAACGTGCTTTTTCTAAATTGTTCTCGTTTAAAAAAAATTTGGCGTAATGAATGTGTAAACTTGCTAATCTATTATTTGCACTCGAACGATAGGGTGTTAGCTGTATCACTTGATCAAACACAGAACATGCTTCTTTGTATATCGAGTGAATATCATCTAAATCGCTGTTCTGATTAAGCAATATTATATAGTCTGTTAAAGCGTGACCTTTTTTCTCTAGGCAATCAATATGATTAGGAGATTTTTCTAAAACAAAATCATAATGATTAATTGCTTTGTTGAAAAGGTCTTTTTTTGTTTCATCATCCATAGCGATTTCTGCTAAACGTTTATTTAATAAACCAAAGTCTTCAGAAGCTGTAAGTAAATCATGACCCTTAAGAGTAGGTAAAATACTGTTATAAATTTTATGTGCTTTTTGATAGAAAGCTACCTGCTCATCTAGATTTTCTAAGTGACCATAAGATTCGCCAAGTTTTTCGAAAATAGATGCTTTAACAATTTGTAGCTGATTTGATGACGGAAAAACCGCTAATCCCTTATCACAATATTCGAGTGCCTTTTGATAAAATTCGATTGCATGAGTTCTATCTGAATGCATCTCTTCAATTTTTCCAATAGTTTGATATGAAATAGCAATTTTTTCGTAGTGATTTGAATTTTCTAATTGTAAGTCTAGTTTTTTTATAACTTCGTTAAATAGCATTTTTGAGGAGTCATATTCAGAAATATGTTTTAAAATATTTGCTTCTCTAAATAGTGATTTTATTTCAAGAGACGTTGAATCAGTGTTTTCTAATGCGCAATGATATTTATTTATAGCCTCCACATAACTACCATGATATTCAAAGATTTCAGCACTAAGAAAGTATATATTAGCAATTAGTTCACGATTATTTATACTTTTAATCAAACTTGAATTTAACTCTTGAATAATTAAAGCTGTAGGTAATGAAGTCATTATTTTTTTGGATAAATCACAGTACCAATGTATAAAGGATTCGTCTATCCCTTCATACATGGCGTGAAACACACATTCTCTTAGTGCAAATATAGTATCAATATTTTTTATGTTATTAGGAAATTCATTTAAAGAATTTTGATAGTAAATTCTTATTAAATGATGAACTAGTTTGAAATACTTACCAAAGTGATAATTTTTCAATTGTTCACCTAAATCAGATCTTACGATTGAATGAAGAGTCCAATTATCTTTTCCTTTACTAACTTCATTTACATAAGATGATTCAAGTAAATCAGGAAATTTCGTTACTGGAAAACCAGTATTTAATTCTCTCATGAGATATACAAATATATTGAAATCCCATACATTTGCGAGAGCCAATATTTTTAGTGTTTCTTGCTCGTTAATACTTAATGTATTAAAGATTTTATTTGTGATTTCTTTAGAGATTCCTAAATTTAAAGAGCTTAAAGCCTTAATTGAGTTTGAATCAAATTTAACAATTTCCTCTAAAATTAAATTAAGTAAGAATGGAATTCCGAGAGATAAATCTGATATCTCTTTTATTAATTTATTATTAGAAATCCCTTTTTTTATCAAAAAACTATTGAGTTCATTAGAAGAGAACTTATCTAATTGCATGTAAGTTAAATTCGACTCTTTATCTAGTTTAATTTTTTCGTTACTAAAAACCACCCATTGTATTTTACTAGGGTATTTTAGCAAATCGATTAGCCACTGATTGAGTGAAAATTTTTTATACCAATTTGTATTAAAGGAATTACTATTTACAACTACAGAATCTATGAAGAATATGAATTGATTAAAATTAGAATTTGATAAATCTTTGATTAAATATGAAAAGAGTAATTGTTCGATTTCTAATGGTTTCTTTTCAGATAAGTCAAGAGATATTTTACGTGCCTCAAAAGATAAAGGTGACATACCTGCTTTTAGTTCGTCAAATTTATTTAAAATTAATGAAGCTATATTAAAGACTTTTTTAGGAGTGTCGAATTCTTCTATTAAATCCCAAATAAAACTATCTGTATTGAAAAAAGAATACTTTTCAATTTTTTGATTTGGTATATATCCTGGACTTAATTTTTGAAGATAAATTAAATATGCAAGATCAAATCGATAAAAGTTTATACCATGTTCGAGTTCCAAATCATATTTAATTTGCGAAAGTGCAGACGAAAGATTATTAAAATCATAATTATCTAAATCAAATTTAAAAAATAATATTTCTTGGTTTTGTGAGTTTAAATCATAAAGGTGATTTAGTAAAGTGGATTTTCCAATTCCAGGTATCCCATGATAATTTAATATATTTTTTTGTGAATCTGAATCCCATAAAAAATTATTGAAAACTGATATTTCTTCTCTTCTACCAATAAACATCTCTTTTGTTGTATGCATTTGAATGTTAAACTCCTTATCAAAAAATATGAGTTTTATTTTTTTTAATAACAGATGTAGTATAAATCTTCTTTTAATTGTATATTACAGATCCGAAGAAATAATTGTAAAATATTATAATTATAATCAATATTTTATTTTTAAAGGAAGTGCATTTTATGAAACCAGCCATCAAACAGATCAATCCATCATCTAAACGCCCAGGTGTATCACTAATCGACCTAAAGCGTGCAGAAAAAATCCTCGGTGTAAAATTCCCGACGGATTACATTTCACTCATGCAGGAATCAAATGGTGCAGCCTTTCATAACTGGCAACTCTATTCGATACCTACTGAATCGAGTCATTCTGAAGTCGAAGATATCATCAACCATCACATAAATCGTCCAGATGGTTTACCGGAGGATATGATTTGCTTTGGTGAACATTTAGATGGGAGACGGTTATGCTACCGGATTCGACGCCGTTTTTTGCAAGAACTTGTATTTACGTGGCATCCCCATAAAGGACTTGAAAAATATTGTGCATCCTCACTCAACGAATGGGTAGAATCTGAAATGTTACGTGACCGGGCTAATAAAAAGATTATCCTTGGTACTTTTAGTGTTAATGGTCATCGGCTGCTCGTGACGGATTCGAATGAAAAAGATGTAGCATCGATTGTCTTGGAGCAAGTGAAGTCTGGGGCATGGACGGCTTCCGTCACATATAACTCAGATGGAACGGTTCGTTTACTCACAGTATACGAAGGTGTTGATCAGCCGACGGGCAGATGGATGCGTTCGCATGAAATCGCGATTGATTCAGGATTTGTACTGATTGGTGATGATGTTGCGTTTCGTCAGGAGGAACTAGCCGAGGAGCTCTTTTACGGTCAACAGGACGTCCATTTGTTTCAAGCGGGTATCATGACCGAGTCTGGATATGGAGACGGCATCTATCATCTGAAAGTAAAGAAAAATCGAGATAAACAAATCATCGGAGTACGAATCAACTTCTTGGAGTAGCAATTAAAAGACCGGTCGAAGGAGCATTCCTTCGACCGGTCCTTTGGCGATATGTAGTTATTTGATATTGTCGATGGCGTTGCCGTCCTGATCGACTTGAGTAGAAAGTCCTGTCCAGCCACGACCTTTTGTCTCTAGCCAGCTGGTGAATTCGACGAGAAATTCCTCGTGTGGTACATGACCACCATCTTTTTTGACGACGACGTATCCGTCAAGCTTTACATATGACTCCTTCAGTGATTCCATGCGTAATCTCCTCCTAAGTAGCGGATGCGAAAGTAAGAGTATAGCGCTCGAAACATGCATTTACAAATGATATCCATTTATCTTTCTAGTTCAACAAATGGTCCGCTCGACATAAAACCGTCACTTTCACACCATCAGCGACAGAAAAGCCATTCAAACGCGTGCCATCATTCATGCGAAGCGGTGTCGTTTGGATGATGTCCTGGAAGAAAAATAGGTCACTTCGTAAACGACGCAGTAACTGGCGGACATGATTGTACGTGATTGCTTGACCACTCAATTCCGTCAATCGCTCAGATAGCTCAGGATACGTCGACGTCGTGTTCGTCAGAATCACGAAGAGTGTCAAAAAACCGTTCGGATTCAGTAAGATGGTTTGATTTTTCCACTCGACGAAAGTACCCTCTGAACTGCTCCGTAAGACGACTTCTTGACCGCCTGCTTGATACTCCTGAAACGAACGTTCATTGATCAACGTCTCCGTTCCGTCTTGAATTTTCCGGTAATAGAGACGGTCAAACAGGTGCTCATCTTCAACAAGTAATTCGTTTCGGTATTTGTTAAGTCGTGCCGCTTCATCCGGATGCTCCTCGTGTTCTCGGTATTCGAGTTCAGCAAGTGATTCGCGCGCCAGGTAGATGCTGCAGTTGACGACAAACATATGCGTCAGCGTCGTTTGGATGTCACTCAGAGTAGCGTCAACCGTACCGTCGAGCGCTCGGCTGAAATGACGAATCGCTTCCGCATACTGGCGTTTGACATAAAGAATATAGCCGAGACGATAATTCGCAAGCGGGTGGGTCGGGCGAAATTTAAGTGCCTTAGTCAATGCGCGACGAGCTGCGTCATAATCCGGTGTCTCCGAAAATTTCGAGTACTCCGCTTGGCGGACATAAAGATTCGTCAGTTCGTCTTCTAATTGTCTTCTTATATCTCGATCCGTCGTTTCCCGAATGGTGCGGCGTAGTTCTTGCGCTCGTGCATAACTCGTTATCATCCCGTTCATCCTTTCCTGTCTCTTTTCTTTCATCATAGGGCGGACCAACGCGTGTGACAAGCTGTCACAGTGGTGTTGCTACTCTATAGGTACCAACACTAAAGGAGTCGATGTGAGATGAGAAACGAAAGCAAATGGATCCGATATGGCATTTTAAGCGGGGAAGTCATCGAGGAACCGACATGGTCAGCTTGTGTACAAGATGTCGTGCACCGAGCGGGTCAACAAGAAGCGACGGATGAAGAGATCCTCGATTGGATCGAGCAAGCAAAACAGCGTCATGCACCACTTGACGATCATGGGATGGAAGCATTGTTTGATCCAAGAAGACAGGCGTTACCCTATCACCTGTTTGACGGGTATGTCCGAGGCATCGTTCGTATGATGAACGAACTTGGGATTTTGACAAGTTCCTGTTGTGACGGTCACGGTAAACGAGCTGCTCGGGTTTATACGCAGGATTTGCTGACGAACCAGCAACGGTATTTGCTTCGTTTAGCGGCAGATACGGTTCCAGGGTTGACTGTGTCCTTACAGAGTCGGTGGATTCAACTTGAAGTGAGAGACCAACGTTCGCTGTTGCTGGATTTAGCGGAAGTCTTATACCGCATCAAACAAGACGCATCGACGATACAAGAGCTGGAGTTGCAACGCTTTAGAAAGCGTCTGCTAAGATGGCTCGCTATTCCTGGACAAAGCAGAAGGGAACAGATGGTTCGTAGTCGCTTACAACAGGCAGTCCGCCGGTTTGCTGACGATTCTTTTGTCGATGAAAAAGGGAACCTGCTCGTGACCTACCATCAAGGGGAAGGACCGGTCATTTTATTATCGGCACATCTCGATACCGTCGAACGCATCGATTCGTACCGAACGCTGTTTCAAGAAGGAACGGTCCTAACGAGCTCGAACGGGATTCTCGGGGCAGATGATCGAGCGGGAATCGCTGCGATTCTTGAACTCATGGAACGCATCCCAGCGACTGACTTCTGCGGAACGATCCAGCTCGCATTTTCAGTCGAAGAAGAAATCGGTTGTCGCGGTGCGGAAGCGATGGACGCGTCCTTTTTAGAGGACGTTGACGCAGCAATCGTCTTTGACCGCCGCGGTACACGCGACATCGTTACGGGCTGTTATGGAGAGTTTGATTTTTGTAAGGAGGCTTTTGGCGCATGTTTTGAGCAAGCCGGTCTGTTGAGTGGTATGCCAGATTGGCGAACGACACGGTACGGAGGAAGCAGTGATGCGAAACTATTCGCGCTACGAGCTATTCCGTCCGTTAACCTATCCGTCGGTTATCTGCACGAGCATACGGATTTTGAACAGGTTGATTTTGCGGCGACGCTCGAAACCGTCCGTTTGGTCGAAACGTTACTCCATCATCGGCTGCTCGAGCGTTATTTCGCTGAGCGGACAGAAAATCCAACTCTAGGCGGATATACCGATTAATGGATTCCAAATATAGTAAAAAGGAGAGGTGAGAGGAGACGCTACGATGTGGATCATACTGGGTTTAATGGCGATTGGATTTACGGCACTGAATATCATCTTTTATTTGATCGGTAAGGACTATCGTTTCCTGATGGTGCTCGGACTGAGTTTTACGGCACTGACTTTGTGCGCTGAATACCGACTCGTTGCGGAATTCGTGGCGCGGGAGGATTGGGCAGCGTTACAGGACGTCGTACCGGGCATGAAGCGGGCACTGTGGGTATTGACGTTCATCTCGATCGGATTAAATGTATTGCCGCTACTGTTAGACTACCGAAAGAATCGATCGCGTTGACGAACCGAAGAGGAGCTGAATCATGATGATCTATACATTTTCACCGCTGACGCAACGACAGGCGGAACAGATCGCCTACGAGTGGAAATATGACGGGGCGTTTGCGTTTTATGATATGCCGAACGATGAAGAAGATTTAGCAGAATTTCTCGATCCTGCAAAGCGGACGGAACATTATTTTGCTGTGTTGGATCGGGAAGAATTGATTGGCTATTATGTATTCGAACCAAACGCAGACGTCGTTGACATCGGACTTGGCATGCGACCGGACTTGACGGGACGAGGAAATGGAGTGGCATTTTTAGAAGCCGGTCTTGCGTTCATCATGGACCGGTATGCACCTAAACAAATCGAATTAGCTGTCGCGACATTCAACGAACGGGCGATTCGCTTGTATACGAAAAGTGGCTTCCTTCCAGTCGAACGGTTCCAACAAGCGACAAACGGTGGAAGCTATGAATTTTTGAAGATGCGTTTACAACCCATTCACTCGACGGAACCTTTTCCAAAGTCTATAAGTAGATAACAGAAAAGGAGATGATGTCATGGCACGCTGTACGAATTGTCAGTATAAGTTCAACACAAAAGAATTACTCGCTGTCAGTGTTGCGATACATGGGAAAGGCAAATCATGTCCGAACTGTGGCGTGAAACAATACATGTCCCGAAAGTCGCAATTTTATCTATCACTCGGGAATATCAGTCTCTTGTTTGTCCTGTTCTTGCCGTTTCTGATTCGGTTGAGCGACCGGGAAGAATCGATGAGGTAAGATGTCGGTTACCTTTAATTTCATGAAACTTTTTCCTGAATCCACCAGTAGATAAGGAAGAAGGAGATGGTCAGATGGTACGTTGTACGAATTGCCAGTATAAGTTCAAAACGAAAGAAGTGCTTGCTGTCGGATTTGCGAAACACGGTAAATCCTGTCCGAACTGCGGCGTGAAGCAATACATCTCGAAAGACTCGCAACATTACTTATCGCTCGGATACGTCAGTCTCTTGTTCGTCTTGATCCTACCGTTCGTCATCAAACTGAGCGACAAAGAAGAGACGATCTGGTAAAGCATTACGCGCATTCCTGAAAACGACAGGGTGTGCGTTTTGTCTTATACTCGGGGCAAAGGAGCTGGGAAACATGCAAACCGTATACGATGCAACCGTACAAAACGCAGCAGGCGAGACTGTTTCATTAGGTGACTATGCGGGGCGTGTCCTCGTGATCGTCAACACGGCAAGCAAATGTGGGCTCGTCAAACAACTTGGCGAACTACAGGCATTGTACGATAAATATGACGAGCAAGGAGTCACGGTGCTTGGCTTTCCGTGCGATCAATTCAATCAGCAGGAGTTCGCGAGTCAGGAAGAGACGATGCAGTTCTGTCAGCTGAACTATGGCGTGACGTTTCCGATATTTCAGAAGATCGACGTCAATGGACCAAATGAGCATCCGCTTTATACATTTCTAAAACGCGAACGCTCCGGTCTACTGTCGTCAAAGATTAAATGGAATTACACGAAGTTTTTAATCGATCGCCAAGGACGTGTCGTACAGCGGTTCAGTCCGGTCGACTCCGTCCAGTCGGTTGAAAAAACCTTATCCTTGTATCTATAATCCAAGTAACCGTCCGGTGTGAGTCGTCGGACGGTTTCGAATGAATGTGAGAGGTACATATGAAAATCAATTCTGTCTCAATCAGAAAGATGCAACATACCGATTATAAAATCATGTCTCAATGGTTAAGTACAAAAGAAGTATTAGAGTTCTATGGAGATATGAACGCACCATTTACCTTACAACAAGTGATAGATAAATACGAACCGAGAGTAAATGGAGAGATACCTGTCGTTCCCTACATCGTAGAGTTAGGTGATGAACCTATTGGATTCATGCAACGTTATTTGATAGCGGACGAACAAAAAGAGGCATTTGGATATCCTGCGAATTTTATCATAATTGGAATTGACCAGTTTATTGGTTATCCTGAACTTTTTAATAAAGGTATTGGAACGAAAATGATAAAGTTATTCGTTGAAGATATCGCTCGAGATATGGAAGTAAATCGAATTATTTTAGATCCTGCTGTGTCAAATCTTAGAGCAATTAAAGCCTATGAAAAATGCGGGTTTCAGAAAGTAAAAAAAATCAATGAAGATACGTGCTGGATGATGGAATATACGATTGACCATCCATAATCTGCTCCTATAAATGTTCATAGAAAAGATCCACGAAACGACTGTCTGTTTCGTGGATCTTTTGCGTATGAAAATGATTCAGGTCATTCAACGGTGAACGAATCAAATGAATAGGTGACGATTGCATTGCTGCGTTTATGTCCGAGATCCGTCAGGACCGGTGGACGGGGCGACAAGACATGAAAATCTTGTTCGAACGCCCGGAGCCAGTAATGGATCCAGTCTTTTGTAGGATCGAGATTCATCATTTTACGTGCGAATGTCAGTAGCTTTGAATCGGTCAGCGTCAGAAGTGGAATCGGATTGATCTCGACATCTTCTTTTAGTTCATAGAGGTCCGGTGAACGAAGTAGAATCGCATCCGCCTCGAAGGTCAATCGGAAGTAATTACAGCTGTAGTCGCCGACAATGACCATCGTCTCCTCCGTATGCCCACGGAAATGAAAGATCAATCGGTTACCATTTGCGACATCCATCAAGAACTGATTGAGTCCGATGTGATAATCTTCGCGAAATTGTAGTTTCTCAAGCGTGATTTCTTGCATGATTTAGCCTCCAGTCCGAGTTTGTCGTTCTTCTGTCAAAACGGTTTGGCGCGCTGCTAGGTGAGACGAACCGATCAATAAGGCGATTCCGAGTAACAATAACGAGATTCCGAACCAGGCCGTACCACTTAATTCTTCACCGAGGACGAACACACCAAGCAAGGCGGCGGTCAGCGGTTCACCGAGCGAGAGTGTGACGGCAGTCGACGATGGTACGTTCGATAGTCCTTTCGCGAATAACCAGTAAGCGATTCCGGTCGCAACGACGCCGAGATGGAGGCTGATTCCGGCACCACGTGACGTGAACAACCAGGAGAGATCGAATAAGAAGAGCAGAGGTGACAACAGTAAGGCGCTCGTTGTGAAAATGACGGCAACGACTGACAGCGGCGCGTGTGTCTTGACGAGGTCACGGCTGACGAACGTATACCCGGCAAACGATAGTCCGGCACCGAGTGCAAGGACGATTCCGATTGGATCAATCGCAACCGTTCCTTGATTGTTCAATAGCAACAGACAGCCGGTGATCGATAGTCCGGTCGATGCCCACCACAGCAGCGCTGGACGTTTCTTTAGGAACAGCCACTCGATACACCCGGAAAAGATCGGTGCGCTACCGATTGCGACGACGGTACCGACGGCGACACCGGTCATCAAAACAGCGGAGAAGAACAGCGGTTGGTAAGCCGCCATGCTGACGGCAGCGAGTAAAATCGTCCGCAACGGCCAGTCGCGTAACGTCAGCGTTCCTTTGAAGAGAACGAGACAGAGTAAGAACAGTCCACCGACAGCCAGACGAACGGCACCAATTGCAATCGGGTGTGCATCTTCCGGCGCAAAGGCTTGTGAGGTCCCCGTCGTGCCCCAAAAGATCGCAGCAAGTAATATGAGCAACATCGATGATGATTTAGACATGGGTCACCTCTTCGAATACAATTTTTTTAAATGATATTAGAACGAGAATACCACAGAACGAGTAGGATGGAATACACCAAATAATTGAAAAAATGGTATGGTGTATAGGGTGAAGTCGTATCATTCACGAATACGAAAATGAAAAGGATGGGACCCATGAAAGAAATGAACCAAATCGAAGCGGTACTTGACGTCTTATCACAAAAAATCAATCACGGGTCGACCTTCATTCAGCGGCGATACGATACAGGAGTCGCTCAATTCAATTTGAATGATCCGGTGACGGAACAGGCGATTCAGTCATTTGAAAAACAGTTCAAGCTAACGTTACCAAGTGAATATAAGACATTCCTTCGTTTACATGACGGAGTGGAGTTGTTCATGATCCAAGGTCTTGGTATCGAACTCTATCCACTTGAAAAAGTCATTGAAATGACAATCCAGGCTAAAGAGGACGACCTGATCCATGAAGACTATGATCACTTCTTGATGATTGGCGAAATGAACGAAGGATATGTCTTGATTCAGACGGAAGATGCAAAGACGGATGAGACACCGTATATGCACTGGATGTTTCATGAGTTGTCGACAGAGGAGACTGACCCGATCGGACAGAACTTCGGCACGTTCCTCGAGTATGCGATCATTGCGCAAGGCGATATGTTCTGGGAGTTCAAGGACTTCTCGATTGCAACAGATGCTTATTATGTAGAGAATCACAATTCTGAAGAGGAAGTGAGCAAACCACGACCGATTCGCTTCGTCGACTCGGTTCGCGTTGAAATCGAGTATCCGATTGCGAAAAGGGATGCGTATTTCTCGGTTAAGATTTTCGAAGGGAAACAAGAACAAGAACGTCTTGGCAGTAGCTACGACTCGGATTCGCGCTTTGAACAAGTGATGCAATCGATTCAGGAATATCTAATGGCAGAGCGATTCCAGTATTCGTCGATCATGGTCTTTCAAACGGAACATCGGTTTTGGCAGAACGAGGACGAGACAGGTGATCCGTTGATTCGTAACCATAATCCGCAACGTCAAGGACTGAGCTTCGATGGATATCGTGCCTTCGTTGAAGAGCAACCACGACCACTTCCAGGGTGGGAATGATTCAGAAATTTCTTCACACAGAACGGAGTTTTACAGATGAAAAAATGGTTGTTATTCCCCATGATCCTTTGTTTGAGTGGTTGTATGATTCAACCGCAAAGTGGGAGTGAGACGAATGAGACATCCTTCAAAGGGACTACGAAAGAGGGACTCGTCTTTGAATACAAATTGACGAACACAGGAGACCATACATTTGATGTCGTAGCTCGCTCTGGGCATTTGTTGAATGTCATCGTTCGTAAGAGCAAATCAAGGACTGTCATCTTCGATTCAAGAAAACAACAGAGTAAAACAAGCCAACAAAAGAAACGCGTCAAAGCATCAGAAACCGTCGTTCTCAAACAAACGGTACAAGGCGGGACAATCGAACCGGGTACATACGATATCGAATATCTCGTTGAGGAGAAAGAACAGTACAGCGACAGTTCTAGTTCAGTAGAGGATATGGAAGAGAAATTAAAATGATTTACGCCTCTGGTGAATGACTTCTTTAATAAATATCTTAGAACCTCATACAGGTTTCAGTACGAATGATGTTATGAGTAACATGAGACGTACAAAAGTGGTCCATGTGAGGCTGGTTTTTATCCGTTAGGCATCTAACGGGTGAAAATCAGCTTTTTATTCACTAATGATACTATGCGACGCTACTCTATCAACTGACGATCAATCAATCCTACGGACCACGCATCCCGTTACTTGTCGCGATGATTGGTCGGGAGCGAATGTCTGCGTTACTGGACTTTGCGGATGAGGAAATTACGACAAGCAGGAAATCAAGAGACCGAGCCTGAAAAAGAAGGACAAAACCTTATTTTTATATATCGAAATTTAATTTCAAAATTAAATAAATAATATTGAATTAAAATTTCTTAATTGTATAATAAAGGGAGGGAAGAGAAAGGGTGAAGCAGATGTTAGAACAATTAGCAACGGAACGTCGGAATGAACGGACGATGCAACTCGATGAGATGTCAGTCGAAGATGTCTTACGGGTGATGAACGCTGAGGATCAAACGGTCGCGACGGTCATTCGGGAACAAATTCCCGTCATTGCGGAAGTCGTCAAACACGTCATTGCATCATTCAAAAACGGAGGACGCTTGATTTACATCGGTGCTGGTACGAGTGGGCGGCTCGGGATTCTCGATGCAGCAGAATGTGTGCCGACGTTCGGGGTCTCACCAGACATGGTCGTCGGATTGATTGCTGGCGGCGAACGCGCGTTGATCAAAGCGGTCGAGGGAGCAGAGGATAGTCGGACGCTTGCCGTCGACGATTTAAAAGGGCTCCAGCTAGAAGCTCGTGATACGGTCATCGGGATCGCAGCAAGCGGTCGGACGCCGTATGTCATCGGCGGGCTTGATTACGCGAAGGAAGTCGGAGCGGTGACGGCAGCGATTTCTTGCAACACGGATGCGGTCATCAGTGGGCACGCGCGTTATGCGATCGAAGTCGAAACAGGTCCGGAAGTCTTGACGGGGTCAACAAGACTAAAGGCTGGAACGGCACAAAAGCTCGTCTTGAACATGGTTTCGACAGCGGCGATGATCGGTGTCGGCAAGGTCTATCAAAACCTGATGGTCGACGTCCAGTCAACGAACGAAAAACTGGAGATTCGGGCGAAGCGGATGATCCGTGAGGCGACAGGAGTCGATGCCGTAACGGCGGAGCGTGTCTTTAGTGAAGCACACGGGCACGTGAAGACGGCGATCGTCATGATTCTCGCGAATGTTCCGCATGCGGAAGCCGTCGAACGATTACAGCAAGCGAACGGATTTGTCCGAGACGCACTCTAAGGGGGAAACACGATGAAGAAGGAAGAAGTGCTGGCACACGCGATTCTCGAGCACGTCGGTGGAAAAGATAATCTCCGGCAGCTTGCGCACTGTATGACGCGAGTTCGTTTATCGCTAAAGGATCCGACGCAAGCCAATATCGATGCGTTAAAGCGGATTGATGGGGTCATGGGGGTCATCGATGACGAGACGTTACAAATCGTCGTCGGTCCGGGAACGGTCAATCGGGTAGCCGACCACTTAAGTCGCGAGACGGGACTCGCAATCGGGGAAGAGTCCGTTGATCCGAATCTGACGCCAGAAGAACGAGCTGCCGTCGAACGGCAAAAAGTAAAAGCAAAACAACAGTCACCGTTCAAACGCTTCTTGCGCCGAATCGGGAACATCTTCATCCCGCTCATTCCGGGTCTTGTTGCTTCCGGTATCATTAACGGCGGTGCGAACTTCGCAAAAAATGCGGGTGTCGATGCAACGCAGACATGGATGCAGATTTTACTACTGATCGGTGGGACGGTCTTTGCATATCTCGCAATCCTCGTCGGGTGGAACACGGCGAAGGAGTTCGGCGGCACGCCGGTGCTCGGGGCAATCGCTGGTGGAATTCTATTCAACCCCGTGCTTGCGGATATCACGATTTACGGAGAACCGCTCGTTGCGGGCAGGGGTGGATTGTTTGGTGTCATCTTCGCCGCTTGGCTGATGACCTATCTTGAGAAACACATCCGTCGCTTCATGTTCGCATCGATCGACATCATCTTCACGCCACTGTTGACGGTGCTGATTGTCGGATTCGCCTCGCTTTATGCGATCATGCCGGTTGCTGGACTGTTGTCAGACGGTATCATGAAAGCAATTAATGCCGTACTTGAGGTCGGTGGACCACTCGCCGGAGCCGTACTGGCCGGCTTCTTCCTACCACTTGTCATGGTTGGTCTTCATCATGGACTGACACCAATCCATCTCGAGTTCTTGAACACGATTGGCAACACGCCACTCTTACCGATTCTTGCAATGGCAGGAGCGGGTCAAGTCGGGGCGGCAATGGCGATTTTCGTCAAGACGCGCAATCCGCGCCTGCGTAACATCATCAAAGGTGCGATTCCGGTCGGATTCCTTGGAATCGGTGAACCATTGTTATACGGGGTCACATTGCCGCTCGGTCGTCCGTTCGTAACGGCATGTCTCGGCGCAGCAGTCGGTGGTGCCTTCCAAGCAACGATGAAGACGACGGCGCTTGGAGTGGGCGTATCCGGGTTATCATTGACACCGTTGATCGACAACGGAATGTACTTGACGTACATCGGTGGTCTTGTCATCTCGTACGCGGCAGGATTCCTGTTCACGTATTGGTTCGGTTTCAAAGAAGAGATGGCAGACGGTATTTAAGGTGTTGACCAGCAGTTGAATCCTTCGAAAAAGAAGGAATCAGCTGCTTTTTCTCTAAGTAGAGAAGTGAAGGAGTGAGTCGATGAAAGGATTATCAATCTATTTAAGTGAACCGATCACAGACGAGACGAGCGAGTGGCTACAGCGGATGCGCGCTGTTGGCTTTACGTCGCTCTTTACATCATTGCATATCCCTGAGGACGATTCTTCACTGTACGTCGAACGCTTGCAAGTGCTCGGTCGTTTAGCATGTGAGCTCGGATTCGAACTCGTGGCGGACATCGCACCAGCGTCGCTCGCGACGCTCGGCAAGACATGGGAGACGGCAGCGACGTTAACGGACTGGGGCGTGACTGGACTGCGTCTTGATTACGGCATCAGCCCGCAGCAAATCGCGACGTTATCGAACCAAATGATGGTTGCACTGAACGCCAGTACGTTAACAGCAGACGAATTGACGGAGATGAAGGCACACGGGCTGCGAATCGATCAAACGGAAGCGTGGCATAATTTTTATCCGCGACCGGAAACGGGACTCGACCGGACATGGTTTGATGAAAAGAATGCTTGGTTGCAGACGCAAGGATTACGGGTTCAAGCGTTCATACCGGGTGACGAGACACTCCGTGGACCGTTGTTTGAGACGTTACCAACACTTGAAGAACACCGAAATGCGGCACCGTTCGCCAGTTACATCGACTTACAATCGACCGTTGATCGAATTCTTGTTGGGGATCCACGATTGACGGAGGCGACGATTCGGCAATTCGAAGCAGAGCAAGACGGAATTATCGTACTGCGGGCACTCGCGAACGGACAGCAAGCACAACGGGAGACGGAAACGAATCGGTTTGATCCAGCGCGGGATGTCATTCGGTCCGTCGAGTCGCGGATGAAGCCGTCGACGATCGATTTGACCCCGCAAGACCCGTCTGCCCGTCCGCTTGGAACGATCACAATCGATAATGAAAAATACGGACGATACGCAGGCGAGGTCCAAATCACGAAACGTGATCTGCCGGCGGATGAGCGAATCAATGTCCTCGGATGCGTCATCGAGGCTGATCAACTATTGATCGCACAGCTTGGTCCAGGAAGTAAGTTCCGTATCGAGTGGGTGACGCCATGAAGCAGCTCGTTGCGGAACGACTCGCTTATCTGTATCGAGGGGAGTTGTTCACGGTCGTTACGATTTTACCGCTGAGTTGGTTTGGCAATCGTGTCTTTCCACGACTGCAGTTATTTGAACTCAGTGCATTTTGGATGTCGCTATTTTTGTTTGAGCTGTTGTTGATTCAGGGAGCTTGGTATTGGTATAGCAAGTCAAGGCGTCTGAAGAAGGAAGGAACGTCAGTCACCCCGAAACCCGTCGTCCGACGATTACGTCACTGTCGTGTCATCAATCTGGCTTTGATCGTCCTGACAGCGTGTGCGTTCGGAATCGATTGGATGCGTTTCCGATCTGAGCTTCCCGTCTCCGGAACACAACTTGCCTTGTTATTATATGTCTGTGCGATTCTTGAATATATCAATTATTTCCATATCCAACTTATGTACGATAACCGGTCAGATGTGCAATACTTAATACGGAACAGACGTTTGAAACGATCAGCATTGAATAAGGATATGCAACGACTTCGTAAAGTAGTCTAAGGGTTCATAGAAAATAGGAGGGATTGTATGCTCGATATGCTCATTCGTGGCTATCGAAAGTTACGGAAGTTAAGAGGACGTTAAGAGGGAGGATATTATCAATGAAGTGGATCAATCGACCGACACGTATCGAACAGGAAACACCATTACGCTTCATGACAGATCCGGATACGGATTTTTGGCGCAATACCCATTACCAGTTCAACCGTCTGACGGGGCATGCACTGTTGCAGGATGCTCCGAAAGGGGAGTTCAAGTGCCGGATCGAAGTAAAGTTAAATCCGAATGCGACATATGATCAAGCGGGGATTTTGCTTTATGTGAACGACGATCACTGGGTGAAGGTCTCGGCTGAGTTCATTCCGAATGGTCCATCGCATCTTGGTGCCGTCGTGACGAGCTTCGGGTACTCGGACTGGTCGTGTCGGGATGTCGACAATACGCTGTTTGATGCACCACTTGTCTTTGAACTCCATTACCTCAATCAAGACGTCACGTTGTATCACGTGTCAGGAGAGCACAAAGAGCAACTCCGAATCGCACACTTACATGATGTGACAGATTTGAAGATTGGACCGTATGCGTGTAGTCCGGATGTTGAAGCGGCAGGGTGTGGAGTCGAAGTGTTGCATTTCGCTTTAGAAAATGTTCCGAGATAAACTGATACAAAAAAGTGGACCGACGATTAGCGTCAGTCCACTTTTGTATAAGAGCAATTTCACTGATTAATAGACGTTGCAGCCATGAGATCAAAGAAGTATTTCGCTTCATTCGTATTATGAAGACCATACCATGCTTCTAACGTTTCTGGTGTAAATACATCGAGTGCTCGAATCATCTCATGGGCAAACTCTAATGCAGCCATTCCTGATGCGGTGATCAACGAATCATCACGGACGACTGGAGTATATTGATAAAAAGATGTACCTGAATAATTCGAGCAAACGGATTGTAAGTAAGATAAATCGTTACTTGTATGAAACCGCTGATCTAAGAATCCGCTCTTTGCTAATCCCTCTGTCGCCCCACAAATCGCAGCGATGAGCGTTCCATTACTCAGCGCGTCGCCTACTTTACTCAGTAGGGGATCATGAAGAGTCTCTTGCCACGTCTGTCCACCGGGAAGGATCAAAGCATCTTTTAAAGTAAGCTCTAATTGAGAAACTGCGATATCTGGTAAAATACGCAGTCCTCCCATTGTCGTGATAGGGTGTAGCGTTGGTCCTACCGTAACGACATTTAATTGTGGAGCATCTGTTTTGAAATATCTTCGTGAATGTAACTCTGGCATCACGTAACCATATTCCCAGTCTGAAATTGAATCGAATACATATAAATAGACAATTTGAGTCAACATAACCGCTTCCTTTACTATATGAGATACATTTAGTATAGAAAAGCTACCTTGACAACTACTGTCAGTGAAAATAAATCATTGATGCGAAGCGATTAATTCGTTTAACCGATCAATGATTTTGCTTTTGATTTCAACTGGAGAAACGACTCGTATCGATGTTCCGTATGCAATAAGAAGACTCGGAACTTGTTCGTTTAAAACGCTCGTCTCAATCTTAAAGACGGCTCGATTACGATCTTGTTCAACCAAACAATACTTAAAGTACCAGTGTTGGCAAATTGAATCGATGGTAGAAGTGTCACCAGTAAGAATTAATTCATCCTGTTGTTCTCTCTGCTTTGGTAGCAAAGAGTTCATAAAAGAAGACTGAACATCGAAGTCATCTGGAAAATCGAATTGTTTCAACAACAATTCAAAGCTTTTAATGCGATTGATTTTAAAATGACGAATTGCGCCCCTTAACTGACAAAAAGCAGTGACATACCAAGCGTGTTTCCAATAAGTCAATTTAAGAGGATTGATGTGACGTGATTGAACATCTTCATTGTTCGCGCGACAGTATTGAATATGTATGGTTGTTCGACTGCGAATGGCTTGATCGATTTCTCGTAACAGGATTTCGGCTCTCGACGACATTTCGGGTTGATAGGGAATTACATCCAAGAGCGGAGCACTTGTCGATGGTTTTAAAGCGTGCTGTTTTATTTTTTTAATCGCGCGATTTAAAGCTGTATTACCATAGTATCCGGCTTCTTCTGCAAAAAGAGCAGCGTCATATAAAGACTGCTGCTCTTCCGCATCGAAGAATAAAGGTGCTTCTATGAATTGAGTTAACAAGCTGTATCCGCCATGATGACCTGCTTCGGCAACAATCGGAACTCCACTTGCGGAAAGCGTATCAATATATCGATAGACAGTCCGGATGTTCATCTCAAGTTGTTCGGAGATGTATTGAGCCGTTACTTTTTTTCCAGATTGTAGCATCCAAAGAATTGCTAATAGGTGATCACTTTTCGCCAAAAGAGGTCCTCCAATCAATGAGTCATCAAAACTTAGCTGCTTGTTCCGGCATCTGTCCTGTGTATGACGATTGAGGTCTGAAGATCCGGTTGTCTTGCGATTGTTCGAGGATGTGTGCCGTCCAGCCGATGATACGGCTAGAGGTGAACGTCGGTGTGAACAGTTCTTTCGGAATGTCGAGTCCTTTTAAGACGGCTGCCGCGAAGAATTCAACATTCGTATACAGTTTTCTACCCGGTTTGTATTCCTCGAGTAAATCGATCGCTGTTTGCTCCATTTGTGTAATCAGGTTGAACCAATCGCTCTCTTGTGCGAGATCCTTTGAGACGACTTTTAAGGCTTCTGAACGCGGATCGCGTGTTTTATAGACGCGGTGACCAAAGCCCATCAGTTTTTCGCCTTTCTCTAACTTGTTCCGGATCCACGGTTCGATGTTGTCGATCGTTCCGATCTCATCAATCATCTCAATGACTTCTGACGGGGCGCCACCATGAAGCGGTCCTTTCATGGATCCGATCGCGGCACAGACGCCAGAAATCATTTCCGATTCCGTCGAGACGACGACACGAGAAGCGAACGTTGAAGCATTCATGCCGTGTTCAATCGTTAGGATCAGATACGCCGTCAGTGCTTTGATCTCGACGTCACTTGGCAATTGTCCTTTGATCATATAGATGTAATTCGCGACGTGATCAAGTTCCGGATTCGGTTCGATGAAGTCAGCACCTTGATTTTTTTGATATTTATAGGCAATGATTGTTGGTAAGAGTGCTGTTACGTGCATCGCTTGATCAATTGTCGGTGGCCAAGCGAAAGCGGGTGTACCAAGTGCCGAGATTGCTGTTCGCATCGTACTCATGACATCCATCTCGTTCGGCAATGTATCGAGAATCGTTTTAACGTAAGAAGGAAGTTCGCGATAACTCGTCATCTGTTCTTTGAATGTCAAAAGTTCCGATTCAGTCGGGAATTCACCATTCCAGATGAAATACGCCACTTCTTCGAATGAATAGGATAATGCGAGTTCCTTTGCCCAGTGTCCGCGATAGATAAGGTGACCTAACGTTCCATCGACTAAACCGATTTGTGTTTCAGCGGCAATGACGCCTTCGAGTCCTTTTTTGTATTCCATCTTCAACACTCCTTTTCTAATATCTACTGTCAGTATGACTTACAACGATACCAAATCACCAGTTATTTGAATGCGTTTCCAAAATTATTCTGTGAAGCGCTATAATTAGAGGGCATTCTGTTTCATGAAACAAATCAAATATATAGTAGCCATGAGGAGTACATATGAATAAAGCAATGATCATTCGCTTAATGGGATTTTTCTTTGTATTACATGTCTTTTTAATGATCGATATTTTCTTTTCAGTGAGCCGAACGATTCTTGAGCCGCTTGCATTAGTCGTTGCTTCATTGACCATGCTCATTCCTGTGAAACGGCTCAAGCCACTAGAGGAACAAACGCTGTCGGTTTTCAAATCGAGTATCGCTGTCCTAGTAGGAATGCTCTTGATGAGCGGATTATTCTTACCCATCGTATTCCTCTTTGGATGAGTAACTATTGATAGAGATTTAACTATTGATCCGAAAATTTCACCAGGCGTTATTTAGGAATACGACGTGGAATAGACGTATTTTTGGCTTAGATACCTGATTTGTTCGACTATGTGAGATTCTAAAGGACTGGTGGAGTCAATGGTGTGATCTGCGTAAAAACGGAGTGATTTATGGCTTCCGATCATGACCGCATACTGTGCTCCTTTGAATAGCTCGATATCATTCGCGTCATTCCCAAAAGCAATGTATCCCTCGTTCTCGATCCCGAGTGATTGTAAAGCAGTCCGTTTATTGATGGTGGTCGGACTAATGTCCAATACTTGTTCCGATCCATGATAATGAACAACGACATCCATTCGAAGCAGCTCGTTTTCTAAGGATTTCAGATTGTTGGCACTCAAAATGAGGATTTTTATGATTCGATCATGGTGAGCTAGCGGAACATTTTGTGCCGTATTACCCGGATCTAGATTGTTCAGAATAGGATGGTCTTGAGGTCCGTTATATGTATAATTCCAGTCACTATCGATTAAATATGTGGCTTTATGCTTGTCGAGTAACTCTGTGATAAAAGAAAGCTCACGATCGTCGAACGATTTTGATTGAACGATTGTTTGTTCCGATGCGACCAACGATCCGTTTCCGCCGATTAAGATATGGTCGTGGAATGAAGGATGAATGACGGGTAGCATGTCACGGATAGGACGTGCTGAAGCAAAAATCACACGGTGTCTGTCGTCCTCGACTGCATGAAGCGCCTGTACGATGTCTTGAGACATCGGTTTTCCTTTAAAACAGATTGTGCCGTCGAGATCAAATACAAAATTCATAAGCAACCCTCCAAAAGTCAGTTGATGCACTTATCATAACAAATATTTACAGATAACATACCGATTCTTTATTTTGAGAAAACAAAAAGACTCCAGTCAATGCTGAAGTCTAATCATTGGTACCTTATGCTAAAAACGTATCTCGCTGGTCCTGACGTTTATCAATCATGATCTGTGCTGCCGGAATGTTAGCAGTCTGCAACACGTCAATCGTGTCTCGGAGAAATTCATCACTGCCAACGATGTAGAACAACCCTTCTTTATCCTCTGTCATCGCTTTGACAGCATCGTAGTAGGCAGCGCGACTCTCTACATAAGCCGGGCTGAACTGCTCATGCGAAGGAAGCTGAGTTTTGAATAGTTCAGTGCGCGCAGAATCGACGTTTAACGAGTGCATGTGCGGAATGCCACTTCTGTCAGCCTGATGTTGCAGGATGATTGGTCGAAACGTTGCTAAACCGACGCCGGCTGACAGTAAGTACACCGTACGATTTTCCCGACGTAGTGGAATGTTCGAATGCGTCTTAAACAAAGCAATCTTCTCACCCATTTTCAGCTGCCGAAGTGTCTCCTTAAAGACGGAACATTCCGGTTTGATCCGCGTCGTGATGCCGATCGTTTCTTCATGAGGGAGCGTCGAGATCGACATGTGCCGAATCAGACTGCGGTTCGGCTTTTCGCCTGCATTAAACCCTTCTAGCGCCATATGCGTATGGGCGCCCTCTTCCCAAACGAAACCATCTGGACGTTTCAAGTGAAACGTGTAAGTGTGTTCGCCTTCTTGCGTTACCTGTTCTAGTGGTAGCCAATCGATCTGCATCATTCATTCCTCATTTCTATATAAAGTATCAATAGACGGCAATCGGACCGTATGGACCTTCGATGATCTCAAGATGAGTCTCGAAGATCTCGGATAATAGCGCTTCATTCATGACTTCGGCGACCGTTCCGAAAGCGGCGATTTGTCCATCCTTCATCGCACAAATGTGATCGGCATATTTCGCGGCAAAATTGATATCGTGCAAGACGGTGATGATCGTCCGTCCGAACGTATCAGCGACGTGTCGTAGATAACCCATCATCTGGACCGAGCGGGCGATATCGAGGTTATTGAGAGGTTCGTCGAGTAGAATGTATTCTGTTTCCTGACAGAGCACCATCGCAACATACGCCCGTTGCCGCTGTCCGCCCGATAATTCGTCGAGGTAACGGTTCTCAAGCGACGTCAACTCAAGAAAATCGATGTATTTCGAGATGATCGTCTCATCGTCAGCCGTCAAGCGACCTTGTGAGTAGGGGAAACGTCCGAAGCCGACGAGCTGCCGTACCGTCAGCCGCGTCACGAAATGATTTTCCTGTCGCAAGATGGTGATGATCTTCGCTAAGTCTTTTGATTTACTACTTGTCACATCCATGCCAGCGACTTCGATCTGCCCGGCATCGAGATCAAGCAACCGTCCGATCATCATCAACGTCGTCGACTTACCGGCACCGTTTGGACCAATCAACGCCGTGAATCCACCTTTTGGGATCGTTAAATCAATTGGACCGATTCGGACATCATCCGTATACGATTTTTTAACTTGTTCAAGTGATATCATAGGGACCTCTTTCTAAGCAACACGACAAGGAATATCAGTCCGCCGAACAGTTCAATGATGATGGAGACGACGCTTGGCGTGTTGAAAATGTGATACATGAAGAAATAGGCAGTCGTCAAAACGAAGAAACCAATTGCGAATGCCATCGGGAAGACGTATTTATGATCGTACGTCGCAGCGACCTGATAACTGAGAGTTGCCACTAAAAAGCCGAAGAACGTCAACGGTCCAATCAGTGCCGTCGACATCGACATCAGGAGTGAAATCAGAATCAAGAAGTAGATGACACTACCACGATGATTGACGCCAAACGATGTCGCGACTTCTTTTCCGAGTGCGACGACGTTGAGTCGTCTTGACGAGAAGTAGAGCAACAGACCAACGATGAGGACGACCGGAATGACGATCGGGAAGTAAGCCGCGTCGGCATTCGTGACCGAACCGAATAATCGTGCTTGTAAGATATCGAACTCGGACGGCGCGAGCATCTTTCGCATGAATGACGACAGCGAGTTGAGACCAGTGCCGAGAATGATTCCGATGAGCAACATCAGCTGCAGGTTCGCGTATTTTCCGGATAAGAGCCATCCGTATAATAAGAGGCTCATCGCGAGCATGATCGCAACCTGTGTCAAAAAGGCGCTTGTGCCGGTAAAGCCGACGAGTGCTCCCGCACCGAAGAAAAAGATCATCGATGTCTGGATCGTCGAGTAGAGAGCATCAAAACCAAGCAGGGATGGTGTGATGATCCGGTTGCTCGTGACCGAATGAAAGGCGACGGTCGCGAGACTTTGGCAAATTGCCGCAATCGCCATCGTGATGACTGCGGTGATCCGGCGTTCGACGACCGGCCAAAAGGACGGAGAATCAAACGGAACCGGATTGTTGTAGAGCAAGAGACCGATTGTACTGAGCACTCCGCCGCTGAGGAACAGGATGAGGAGAATCCAGTAGCGGCGCTCGAGTCGTTTCGACTGAAACGCAGAGGCCCGGCGATTGGTTTCACGTGTAACGCTCGGTTGAATTCGTGTATGTTCCTCTTGTCTAATCGCGGTACTCATCTGACACCTCCAGTCTTCCGTCGACGTAACAGAATGATGATGAAGACGGTTGCCCCGACCGTTCCGAGAATCAACGAGACCGGTAGTTCAAACGGACGGATGATCGTGCGCGAAATCAAATCACTGATTAGAATCGTCGTCATCCCAATCAGACAGACCCATGGCAGATTACTACGGAGATCGTCACCGCGAAACATCGAGACGATGTTCGGAACGATCAAGCCAAGGAAGGGCAGATTGCCGATGACGGTCGCGACGACACCGACTGATAGGGCAATCAGCCCGGTCGCGATCAGCATCAGTCGATTGTAGTTGACGCCAAGACTCGTCGCGACGTCTTCACCGAGTCCGACGAGCGTCAAGCGACTCGCGAGAAAGAAGATACAGACCGTGACACCGATGATGATCCAGAGGTATTCGTAGCGACCGATCTGGACGGACGCGAACGAGCCGACGAACCAGCCTTCGATCGCTTGGCTGGCACGGAAGAACAACCCGAGAAACGTCGATATCGCGGAGATGACGGCTCCGAGCATCAGTCCGATGATTGGAACAATCAACGATGACCGCAATCGGACTGAACGGAGAAACCAGAAGAAGACCATCGTTCCGATGAATGCAAACACGATGGCACCGCTCATCCGCATCATCAACGATGGTGCCGGAACGAGTAAGTAAACGGCTAACAGTCCGAGTCCCGCCCATTCGATCGTTCCCGTCGTCGTCGGTTCAACGAGGCGGTTTTGCGTGATCAGTTGCATGACGAGTCCAGCCATTGCCATCGCAGCACCCGTCAGCATCAAGGCAAGTGTCCGCGGAACACGTGTGATCCAGAACATATCGAAATCGTTCGTGGCACTCCGTAGTTCGTAGACACCCGTGAAGAGAGACGCGGTTGCGAGCGCTAAGACGAGACATAAGGTCAAGACAAACGGCTTCGTCCAAACGACAGAAAAGGAAGGTCGAGCGGGTGGCTCAACTCTTCCATTCATTTGTTGCTGTGCGTGTGCCATTACTTCTCGAGCGCTTTCGCGATGTCAGTGAAGAATTCCGAGTACGTCTGAATCGATTCATTCAAGTACGTATCTTTTGGTGCGTAGACGATGTTGTCGTCTTTGATTGCTTTTGTTTTCTGCAGAGCAGGAGCGCGGTCGATGACATCTTGCGCCGGTACGGCACCTTCTGCGTTTCCGAGTGGTGCGTCACGGTCAAGGACGAGTAACCAGTCCGGGTTACTTTGAGCAATCGCTTCGACCGAGACTTCATCCCCTTGGTCGTTGCGCGATTTTTGTTTGACTTCGAGGGCTGGTTTCCAGTCGAACAAATCATACATCGGTCCGAAGACACGTCCACTCATCGGAGCTGAGAAACCGATATCGCCACCTGAGACGATGACCGACATGATGCTGTCCTGTCCGTTATATGATTTTTTAACGTCTTTGATCGATTGCTCAAGCGTCGTCACGAGCTGATCCGCTTCTTGTTTTTTATCAAAGATTTGTCCGAGTGTCTCTGTCGTATCTTCAAGTCCTTTGACGAGTAACTCACCTGGTGTACCGGAGTCTTCCGGTAAAGTGATGTCAAGGTCGATGACAGCGGCGTTCGGAACGAGTTTTTTGATGTCTTCATAATGATCAGCGAAACGTTGTCCGACGATGACGACGTCCGGATTAACACCAGCGATTGCTTCGAGATTCGGTTCGAAGTGCATGCCGACATCGACGATATTCTTGTCTTTTGCGTATGGTGACTCAGCCGGGAGTAGTCCGACTGGTGCTGCTGCGAGTTCGACGTCCCATGCGGCAAGCGTCTCGAACGTCCGGTTGTCGAGTGCTACGACTTTTTTCGGATCAACCGGGACGTTTACCGTTCCGTGTGCGTCCTTGATTTTGACCGTCTTCGGTGCTTCCGCGTCCTTCTTCGTGTCTGCTTCTCCTGCGTTCCCGCATGCCGCCAGTAAGACAGCAAGCGAACTCACGACGAGTGGTGTTTTCCATTTCCCCATGATGATTCAGCTCCTCTTGTTTAAATTGATAACGCATAAATCACGGATTGAGTAGCAGATGGATTATGTATATCTACGCGATTAATCTGTTCTCAATAAGTGATAATGATTATCATTGTCATGTTCACCGAGAATGATAGCAGACGATTTTGGAAGACGCAACGCTAATTTCCAGTCAATTGACTGTCCAAATTTTTACCTTCTATAAACTATACGAAAATAAAAAAATGATAATCTTTCTCAATTAAGACTCAAAATAGGACTATCGGATGCTTTTAACGAAAACAGGTTTAAACGATAGTCAAAAGAGAAAATGGTAATAAATGTAACATTTTCGTTTTTCAAATCAGAGACGCTACAGAAGATGACTTCGAAATGAGGTGCTGTATGAATCAACCATTTGAAGACTTGAAGATGTATCAAAATTTTGATGAATTGGCGGATGATGTTCTCGATTTCGCAAAAGAGATTCTACCGGACCAGATGCTGTATTTATCAGCAATCGAAGCAGGGCAACAACGGATGTTGAAGATCGCGAACGATAAAGCAGATATCCCGATGATGGAAGGCATGCAGATTGAACTGAACCAATCGTTATGTAAGCTGATTGATTTCGAGACGAGACAGCCGGTCGTTCTTGAAAATATTCCAAACGCGGAACAACTCGGCGACTGGCGAAAGGGCTTGGAGGAGGCTCACGTCCGCTCCTACTTGGGTATTCCAATCGTCTTGACGAGCGGGGAGACGTTCGGCACATTATGTGCAATCAATAATCGGGTCAGCTTGTATGAACAGAAGAATGTTCAGCTATTGCAACGGATCGTCCGACTCTTCTTGTACTATTTGGAGCTTGAGCGTCATGCTTGGAAGGACGCGTTGACAGGACTGCACAATCGGCGGTACTTAACGAAGCAGTTCGAGGAGCATCCCGGGCAGACAGGGGCCGTCTTCTTCCTTGATCTCGATAGCTTTAAGCAGGTCAATGACGTCTATGGACACAAGACGGGGGACATCGTCCTGCAAGAAGTCGCACAACGCTTGCGGCAGTTCGTCCGCGAACAGGATGATGCGATGGCCGTACGACTAGGCGGTGATGAATTCATCCTCCATTTCGGTCATTCGGATTCAAGGGCAAGGTGGGAACGACTCGCAGAGCGGATCGTCACTGCGTTAAGTGAGTGGGAAACGGACTACCGCGTGTCGACGAGTATCGGGATCGTGATGTATGACGCCGAATTTCGTCCAGAGTTGCAAGCCTTGTTACAGCAGGCGGATACTGCGCTATATGCCGCTAAGTCGTCAGGAAAGAATACGTATCAGTTCTATGAGATGGCGAAGAAATGAACGAATATCAAAAGACCTGACGCTTCTGAATCCCTTCAGAAACGATCAGGTCTTTTAGTTGCCATGAAGACGATAGACGATCCGAATGATGTCCTTTTTCGGAAGCTCAGGGTATTTGAGACATAACGTCTCGACGCATGTCACGGGATCTTCATTCTCTAACAAGCGGATGGCGTCCTTTACGACTGGATCATGTGGTTCGGTGACTTCGGAAGATTTAACAGTGGAGTCGCTCGATTGATGAATCAGATAAAACAATAGCGTATGTATAGATACCAGCACGACTTTCGTCGCAAGCGAGATTGTAATCGACGCAACGTAGAGGTCCATCCAGAGCAAGACGCTCAAACTGACGGAACCGTTTACGACAGCAAACAGTATGTTTGAGAAACGACGCTTAAACAGTCCGCCAAGCGCACGCATCATCCCGTCAAAGACGACGCTGACGACTAGGCTAGCGAGATAGAAACATACGAGAAACACCAGACAACCAACGAACGAATCGTAGGACACATCTCCGACGTAGAAAATCAGTCCATCGATCATCAGTAAAGGGAGCACTAAGAGCAGACTGAGCAACACAAGCGAGACGGAGGAAACCAGTCGTGACATCCTATCATCCTTTCCGTGCAATTGATTTCGTTAAACAAGAAACGCAGCATCCAAACTAGGATACCGCTTAACACAGCTGATTACAATTATTGACAAACAAGAGGCATACACAGAACGTTGCTCAGTTAAGCGTGGAAATCCTGTCAAAAAGCGCCTTTAAGTCCAGTTAAAAGCTGGATTATCCATTGACAATCCTTCCCTTTCCCTCTTACAATTGAAAATGATTATCAATACAAGTTGGGAGTTCTGCCTACCATGAACGTTAACCGTAAAAAATTACTGATTTCTACTGTCTCGATCCTGTCTTTGACATCATTATTGATCGGCTGCTCGAACCCGGGCGAGTCGACAGGAGAGCGAAAAGATAAAGATATATTGACGCTCGCGTGGCCACGCGACGTCGGAACGATGAACCCGCACGTCTACAACCCATCACAACTGTTCGCACAGTCGATGATCTATGAACCACTCGTCCACTACGGAGAAGGTGGAAAGCTCGAGCCATACTTAGCCTCGTCTTGGAAGATTTCTGAAGACGGAAAAACGTATACGTTCACGCTCCGTGACGGCGTCAAGTTCTCGGACGGTTCGACGTTCGACGCAGCGATCGTCAAAAAGAACTTTGACGCGATCCTCAAACAAAAAGCCTTACATAGCTGGCTTGGCTTCATCACGAAAATCGAGAAGACAGAAGCTGTTGATGCGAAGACGTTCCGCCTGACATTATCCGAAGCCTATTACCCGACGATTCAGGAACTCGCGGTCGTCCGCCCGGTCCGTTTCCTCGGAGAAGCGGGATTCCCTGAAAACGGCGATACGTCGAAGGGTGTCAAAAAAGAAGTCGGGACAGGTCCATGGATGCTCGACGAATACAAACCGGATCAGTATGCGACGTTTAAGGTCAACAAGAACTATTGGGGTCCGAAGCCGAACATCGATCACATCAAGGTCGACATCATCCCGGATGCGGAAACACGTGTCTTAGCACTCGAAAAAGGACAAGTTGATCTGATTTACGGTGAAGGGGCGATCAGCATCGATGCCTTCAATCAGTTAAAAACGGATAAATCCTACAAGACAGAGATGTCCGAACCAGTCGCGACGCGTCTCCTCGTCTTGAATACGAAAAATAAGCGTCTGTCTGACGAACGCGTCCGCCAGGCGCTCCAGCACGGGTTTGATAAAGCTGCTCTCGTCGAAGGGATCACGTCGGGAATAGAAGCACCAGCTGACTACCTGTTGCCACCGAACATGCCGTACACGTCGAACCTGAAAGTGAAGCAACGGGATTATGACGTCAAGGAAGCGAATCGTCTCCTTGATGAAGCAGGTTGGAAACTGCCGAAGGGTGAAACGATCCGCGTCAAGGATGGTCAACCGCTGCAAATCGGTATGATGTATGATGCGGCCGAGCAGGTCCAAAAGGCGATGGCCGAAACGTTACAATCGGAATGGTCGAAAATCGGCGTCGAGCTGAAGACGGAAGCCGTCGAACTGCCGGATCAAGTTCAGCGCTTCAAAGACAACCGATTTGACATCAACTTCTACAGTAACTTCGGTGCACCGTATGATCCGCATACGTTCGTGAACCTGATTGATACGGATGGCTTCGGCTTCAAGGAAGCGATTTCGGCTTATCCGAATAAAGAACAACTGTTGCAAGAAATCAAAGATGTTTTGAAGACAACGGACGAGACGAAACGTCAGAAGATGTACGCTGACATTCTGCCATCACTCCAAGATCAAGGGGCATTGATTCCGATTTCGTACTTGAAGAAGATGGCAATCTATCAGTCGGACGTGACGAACTTCCAGTTCCCGGCGAACCGGGATGAGAGTCCATTTGCCCGGATCGGCATTAAGTAAAGGAGGGATGACATGGGGGTCTTCCTCGTCAAACGCATATTATCCGTCATTCCGATTTTGTTACTGGCGGTCTTGATTCTGACAGGGTTGATTCATTTGTCACCGGTTGATCCGGCACAGGCCTATCTGTCCGCTGCTCATATCCAACCGACGGATGAACTACTCGCTGCCAAACGAGCAGAATTCGGGCTCGATCAACCGTTCTACCAACAATACTTCGATGCTGTCATCCGCTTGGCGCAGCTCGATTTCGGAACATCGTATCTTTCCGGAAAACCGGTCCTTGAAGATGTCTTGCTCCGCTTACCACCGACGGTCGAGCTGGCATTAACGAGTCTACTGCTCGCACTCGTCATAAGCATCCCGCTCGGATTCCTTGCTGGGATCAAAAAGAATGGATTCTTTGACCATCTCAGTCGGGCAATCGCCTTCATCGGGGCTTCAATCCCGTCGTTTTGGCTCGGGTATCTGTTCATCTTCTTCTTTGCCGTAAAGCTGGATTGGTTCCCGGTCGGGGGGACGGGAAGTGTGATGCACTTGATCTTACCGGCATTGACGCTCGCTTTTCCGTTGATCGCCTTGTATACACGATTGCTCCGTGGCAGTGTGATTGAAGCATTGAATGAACCGTACGTCTTGTTTGCTCGGACACGTGGATTAAAGGAAGGACGGATTCTTGGGAAACACGTCCTTCGGATGGCGATTCCGCCGATGATCACGGGTCTTGGGATGAACCTTGGGAAGTTGCTGACGGGAACGATCATCGTCGAGACCGTCTTCTCGTGGCCAGGCTTCGGTCGCTACTTCATTGAAGCAATCTTTGATCGGGATATGCCGGTCATCCAAGGCTACGTCTTTCTTGCGGCACTCGTCTTCATCGGTAGCAGTTTGCTCGTCGACATCATTCAAGCGGTAATCGATCCACGCCTAGCGAAAAAAGGAGGAACGGTATGAACACTCCACTTCCAGCAACGATGATCCAGTCGCGGTATACGCCGCTTCTTTATCTCTGTGCCTTCGTCTTGATTGGCATGGCAGGTGTCGCTTTATTTGCTCCATGGATCGCGCCACATGATCCGAACCTCGTCGACTTGACACAAAAACTCCATGGTCCGTCGTCAGCCTATCCGCTCGGAACCGACCAGCTCGGGCGCTGTCTCTTGTCGCGCTTGATTTACGGCGCGCGGATCTCACTTGGTTGTGCCGTGTTGATCTTCATCGCTTCGCTCGCAATCGGATTGTTCGTCGGAACACTTGCCGGTTACCGTGGCGGCTGGGTCGATCAACTCTTGATGCGTCTGTGTGACGGTGTGATGGCATTTCCGAGTCTGATTCTCGTCCTCGGTCTCGTCGGTATTTTCGGTCCAGGACTCAAGCAAGTCATCATTGCCTTGATGCTCGTCCAGTGGGTCTACTACGCGCGAATGTTCCGCGGAATGGTCATGACGCTGAAGACGGAAGCATTCATCGCCGCTGCTCGCGTCAACGGTTCGTCTTCGTGGAAGATCATCCGAACGCATATCCTGCCGAACATCTTACCGCCACTGCTTGTCATCGGAACGCTTGAGATGGGCTGGGCGATCATGGATATCTCAGCGATGTCATTCCTCGGTCTTGGTGTCCAGTCACCAACTGCCGAGTGGGGCGCAATGATCCACGAAGGAAAATCGTACATCCGGACGAATCCGGAATTGATGATTTATCCAGGACTTGCGATCATGCTCATCATTATCAGCTTTAATCTAGTAGGAGAACAGTTAGCAGAACGATTCGGTGTGTCAAAAACGATGAAATGAGAGGAGGTGCCCGTATCGTACCGATCTTAGCTGTCGACGGTCTGACCGTCCGTACGAAACAACAAGTGACATTGATTGAAGGTGTGACGTTCTCAATTCAAGCTGGACAGATTCTTGGTCTTGTCGGAGAGAGTGGCTGCGGAAAAACGGTGACGAGTCTCGCCTTGATGCGTCTGCTTAATCCACAGACAACAGACGTCACTGGCGATATTCGACTGAACGGAACATCAATTCAATCCTTATCAGAACGCGCTGTGCGAACGATTCGGGGCGGTGAGATTGCGTTCATCATGCAAAATCCGATGAGTGCCTTCACACCGGTCTACTCGATCGGACACCAGATGATCGAGACGATTCAGACCCATACGCGTTGTTCAAAACGTGAAGCAAAACAACAAGCGATGACGGCACTCGAAGAAGTCAATCTGACGGACGCCGCCCGATTGCTTAAAGCTTATCCGTTCGAGCTGAGCGGCGGGATGTTGCAACGAATCATGATCGCCTTAGCCGTTGCCCTGCGCCCGAGCGTCTTGATTGCTGACGAACCGACGACGGCACTTGATGTCTTCAATCAGAAGACGGTGCTTGAGTTACTCGAACGGATGCGGGCGACCTATGGAACGGCAATGTTACTTATCTCGCACGATCTCGGTGTGATCGCTGAACTTGCAGACGATGTTCTCGTCATGCAGCAAGGACGAATCGTTGAGCAAGCAGATGTCTTTGATTTGTTCGATCGACCGCAACATCCGTATACGCAGTCCCTTCTTGCACAGCATCTAGGAAGGGAGGCGTTCGGATGAGTTTACTACAGATCGATCAAGTCTCACACGTCTATAAACGCCGGTTTCGACCAGCACAGACAGTCTTGCAGGATGTGTCGTTGACGCTCGAAGCGGGGCGGTGTCTCGGATTACTCGGGTCGAGCGGTGCCGGAAAAAGTACGCTCGGACGACTGTTGCTCGGACTCGAACGTCCTTCAAGCGGCACGATTTGGTTCAACGGTGTCGACCGGCATGCGACAAAACGACCGTTTCAAGGAGACGTCCAAGTCGTTTTTCAGGATTCGTTCGCTGCCGTCAATCCAAAGCTGACAGCGGCCGATATCATCGCCGAACCGCTTGATAACTTCATTCGTTTAAAGGGCGAAGCGCGGCAACAGCGTCTCGTCACGCTTATTGAACAAGTCGGGCTCAAAGCAACGGATCTGAAAAAATATCCGGCGCAGTTCAGTGGCGGGCAACTGCAGCGGATTGCGATCGCGCGAGCGATTGCTGCTGAACCGCGACTGATCGTTTTAGACGAAGCAGTCAGCAGTCTCGACATGGTCAACAAACGATTGATTCTTGCATTGTTAGCTGACTTGAAGCGGCTACACGGCTTAACATATGTCTTCATCACCCATGACATTAAAGCTGCCGAACAACTCTGTGACAGCTTCGCGATTTTAGAGCAGGGACGACTCGTCGGACATTATCCGAGTCTAGTTGCGTTCGATGCTGCGACGGATCCTGCCGTCGAACGGATGCGCCAAGCAAAGCTTGCCGTGCACCCAAGACAACGAACGATTCGAAAGACACAAGCAAACAAAGGATAACGGACTGCTGAACGGCTCCGTTATCCTTTTTGTGTTGTAGCGGTGGATCAATCAGCCGTTTTTCGGAACCGAAGAGCTGACCAGCCAAGTGTGAGAAGAATCCAAATGAGACAAGAAATGATTCCGATTAGATGGGACGAAGAAAAAAACGACGTGTGCGATGGGAGCGACAGTAGCGCGCCAGGCATAAAGAATAGAATGTCTGGCATTAATGAAGGAAGTGCAACAAGTAGTAAGGAAACGACGAGCGACAGGATACCGATTGGAACAGCGCATCGCAAGAAAGTGCTGATCAGTAGCGTCAGACTAACGACGAATAACGTCCAAAGACTAAAATCGAGGATGATGCGTAGCGCAAGCAGCGGCGAAAGGGATCCGAACCAATAGACGGTCAGACCATAGGACGTGAGTGCGCCGATCAAAATCCCGAAGAGACTGATCATCCCGTGACTGAACCATTTTGACAGGAGATAGACATTCCGAGAGACAGGGCGCGTCAGAATGAAATCCTGCATGCCGGTTTGTCGGTCTGAAGCGAGCAGTCCCATGAAGCTCATGATAAGGACGATCAAGCCAAGCTGATTGAACTGCCCGTGGATTGTTGCGCTGAAGACGTCAAGCGGTTGCGGGGCAGGGCGATTCGGATCAACGATGATTCCGTCCGCGTTTCCGACGTGTGCGAGCAAGACATCCATATACATCAACAGCAATGGTTGTGTCACGCCGAGGGCAATGAAGAATAGCGGTAACCAGACGATCTTCCATTCTTTCCACGCTTCCAACCACTCGGTCAGCGTCAGTGTATAAAATGTCCTCATACGTCCGCCACCATGTCGAGAAACCGTTCCTCGAGTCCAATCGGTTGATAGGCAATCGAAGTAATCGACCATCCTAGCTGAATCAAGGTGGTCGCTAACTCTGAGAGATTGAGCGGTTGCTGTGCGGAGAACTGATAGCAGCACGGGTTGATTCGATCAATCTCGACTCGTGGAAATAGGGTCGCAGAAAAAGACGGGGCAGCTGTAAGCGTCTCGACTTGAATCCGGTATTGATCCACGTTGCGTTGATTATCGAGCGGCCCCAGCAATTTTCCGTGTTTGATGACGAGGAAGCGGTCGCAACACATCTTCGCGTCCTCTAACAAGTGAGTCGAGACGATGATCGTCATCCGTTTCTTTAAGCGGAGAATCAACTGATTGATATCATGTCGACCACTCGGATCAAGTGCAGAAGCCGGTTCGTCAAGAATCAGAAATGTCGGTTCATGTAAGATCGCTTGGGCAATCCCGAGACGTTGGCGCATACCGCCGGACAAATGCTCGATGACTTCTGCTTGTTGGTCGTGGAGACCGACTTCCTGTAAGACAATTGGAATCCTTTTATTTAACGTTGCGCGATCAAGCCCCGACAAGCGTCCGAAGAAACGCATTGCTTGTTCGCACGTCATCCAAGGCTTGAAGTCAGTCTGCTGCGATAAGTAGCCGATTGATTGTTGCTGTTGTTGGATGGGACGGGAAGACATCGTGATGGAACCACGGTCACTCTCGATCATGCCGCTCAGACATTTCAGGAGTGTCGTCTTTCCGGCACCATTCGGACCAATCAGTCCGAGACACTCATGTTCATGAATCGTAAAGGAAATATCGTCTAGAATGAGACGTCGTTGAAGTGAAAGCTGGAGATGAGAAATCTGAATCATATCGTCGTCCTCCTTCCGAGGACGAAGTAGAGAATTGAGCCAATCGGCTGGACGAGGAGAATGATCAATAACCAAGTAGTCGGTGTCGCGATCCGGTCCTTTCGTCTAAACCAATCGATACAGGCGCAGCTGAGTAGAATCAGATTGATGGAGAGGTAAATCAATAATAGGGGCAGAAGTCGTTCCCAGTCGATGTGTGATAAGGCAGAGAAATCTGTATTCATAAAAACCCTCCTTTTCTATTACCATTATCAATAATGAAAATAGAAAAGTCAATGCCATAGACGAATCGTCGTTAGTTCTCAATCAGTTAGAGCTGTGATAAACTTCTCTTATCAAAAATTTCCAAATGCGATTTGAATCAAATCGTTTAGACGAAAGACGAACTATCAAACGAATCATGATTTCGAGGAGGATTATATGCAGATTTATCAATTCAAAAAAGAGGTTGGTAAAAAAATCACGAAATTCGATTCGAACTTCGTGATGTCACGGATCATGCAGACGAAAAAAGTGACGCACATCGGATGCATCCATTTAGAGAAGGATGGCGTAGTCGGTTATCACCAAGCGGTCGTGCCGCAACTCTTGTTAATCGTAGAGGGTGAAGGATGGGTAAGAGGGGAAACGGATAACTACATAAAACTACAGAGTGGGGAAGCCGTGTTTTGGAATCAAGGAGAATGGCACGAAACGAAAACAGATACGGGTTTAACGGCGATCGTGATTGAAAGTGAAGAACTCGATATGTCAACACTCGTTTCCGTATGACGAAACCAAGTGCGATACATAAAGAGGCTGATTCAAAAAAAGAATGATTCGTTTTCTCATGCTCTTTCCTCAGGCTTGTTTGTCTCTGACAGCGCGAAAATGCGCTTTTTCCTGTAGGAGTTGCGTGTGAAGCGTCATTCTTTTTATCTGTGTAGAGGCTGACGCAAACGTTAGCCTCTACTCTGATTCCGTACACCATTTTTCTAATTCTTCGAGGCATAGATGTAACCGAGCAGTTATCAGTTCTCGATTCCCCATCTGTTGCGTTGTTTTATGATTGAGATGAGGCTGATTTAACACGTTGTAGTGCTCATATGCTTCTTGCAATACCCACAATGCATACTCATCCAGTAACCGTCGAGATTGAGTTGAAAATTCGTCTTCATCTACGTTAAAGCAATATCCACTTATGAATCCGTCAGCTATGTTATTTAGAACATTACTTTTTTCTTGATACGCTTGATTTATGTATCGTGGAGCATTTGAAAAGGCTGGTAACAGAAATTTGTAACAAAAAACAAAGTAAGCCGCATATTTTAAATCAAAATCCAATCTTGGAAACGGGTCAATGATTGCAATGTGTGCATCAGTTAAAATTAAATTTTCTGGTGTTACATCTTGATTCACGAGCGAGATGTTTTGAACCTGAGTTCGTCTATTCTCAATTAGAGCATGAATATGCTGACCGACTTTTTCTTTATCAAAGCAAAGACTAGAGTGAATGAGCGTATTTAAGGCGGTTAAGACGTGTTCATTTTCTTCCTGCCATAATGCATCCCTGTTTCTCAAATCGTTACCTCGTAAAGTTTTACCTTGCCAGTGCAGTTCCCCGAAGCCTGCAATAGAGGTTTTCTGGTTGTGTATACGATGAAAAATTTGTCCTAATTTCGTACCGTAAGAATGGGCTTTATTCTGATCGAGTAACAATAAATCTGTTCCACGACCCATGAACGTTTCTACTGTAAATACTGTGTCATCTTCAATAAAATACTGATAAAAGTCAGGACAGACATTTTGGTCACTTGTATTGGCGTGTAAATAGTAAGCTTTCGTAGACTCATACTCTGTAGTCAGCTCTTGTTCATCAATCTGTTGCAACTCCCCATAAGCCTCATTCTTTTTTATGCGAATCACAAGGTCTTGATCATCTACTCTCTTTAACTTATATACAGTGTGCCAAGCTCCTTCACCAATCTTTAGAATCTGTTCTGCTTTTATGTTTAACGTATCCAGTACAATTGCATCAAGATCTTCTTTGATCCGTTTCATGGGGTCTATTTTCTCTCCCTCACAATGTTGTCTCGTTTCAGTTTGGTGAAAATACGCTTCTAGAAACGGAGCGTGTTTAGGGCAAGATGACGAGTGAGACGGTCCGTTCAGTTGCCTGGTCTTCTGTCTCTAGGTGATGATATTTTTCGAGCAGTGTCCGCATGTCCTGTTGAAAATCATTGAAGGTTTCATCAGTCAGTTGCAATTTCGCGATCGAGAACGTCGAGTGGTCCTGACCTTGCGTTTGAATGGTCTGTTCGAAGTACGTCTGGTACTGCTGTAAGACATACATGAAGTAGAACGAGACGAAATTCACTTTTTCGTCGTACGTCGCACTGTTCCAGTCCGCTTCGCTGATCTGGTAACCGCTCGTGTTCAAGGCATAGATTTTTTCCTCGACTTTTCCGACGCGCTGGACGGCGACGATTTTCAACAACTGATCGTCCATCATCGCATTTACTTGCCGGTATAAGGTCGACTGCGGTACATCCGTTAAGCGTTGATTCAGTTGCATGATGGATAAGCCGTCTTCGCGATCGATCAATTCGAGCGCAATCTTAAATCGGACATGATTTTTGAATAAGTTAAAGTTCACGTTGTGTTCCACTCCTTTACGAAAGAGATTCTAAAACTATCTTATCATGTTTTTGGAAACATTCTTAAAAATGATAATGTAAAAAGAGGGGATTTAGTGCATCCCTTGAATGATTTATATTAGAGTATGTTTAGAAAGGAGTCGTCATATGAAAAATACAAGTTATCGCTACGGTACATATGCCCTCATTACAAGTTTTTTCTTATTCTTCATCGTTCAACTATTCCAAGCGTATATTGAATTATCTCCAGAATTTCTAGGAGAAAACCTTGGAGAGTATGGTTTATCGTTTTTCCCGATTAGTGCATTGATCGTTGGACTCGTATTACTTATCCACGGCTGGTGGACTGAAGATGAGAAAAAGCAACGTGAAAAGCTAGCTGCACAAAGTCAGGAACAATCGAATGAATCGGTGTGACATCATACCGTTGATAAAGAAGACCGACAACGCATTTTCGTTGCCGGTCTTTGTCGTTTCATATGCCTTATTTCGCAAAACGCTTAATCGCGAACGGTTCGATCGGTTCAGTCGTCGATCGTTCCATGATCAATTCACTGAGTACTTTTCCAACTAAGCTACTGAACTTGAATCCGTGACCGGAAAAGCCGGCGGCGATTGTGATATGCGGATAGTCCGGATGCAAATCGATAATGAAGTCCTCGTCGGGTGTCATCGTATAAAGACACGTTTTGCCGTGAGCTAAAGTATCGATTGAGGGCATGAACGTATTCGTGAACTGTTGTAAATCAGCCAGATCACCCGTCTCTTGACCGAAAGGACGGCGTGGTTGATTCGGATCAACGGGAATGCCGCCGTCGTGACGCCCAATTTTCAGACCGGCTTGAGCGATACTTGGAAAACCGTAATAATAACCGGCGGGTGTATCAAAGGCGAAGGCAGGGAACACCGCGTCATTGAATACCTCTTCCGCTGCTTCGAACCAGGCGAATGTCTTGCGGACCGGGCGCAGTGGTAAGGAGAGTCCAGTTTGTTCGAGCAATGGACCAGACCAGGCACCGGCTGCGACGATCAATGCATCAGCTGAATAGGTGTCTGATCCGACCGTTACGTCAACGCCAGTGGCGTGGGCGGTAAGCGTCGTCACTTTCGCATTCGTCTGGATGTCGACACCGTTTGCGACAGCAAGATCGCGGTATGTTTCAATACAATCCGCGCACTTCAACACACCGGACGTTGGTTCAAAACAACCGATATACTCGTCGGGCATCGTTAAACCGGACCAGCGGGTTCTGATTTCGTCAGCCGTCAGGACCTCAAGCGGCAAATCGTATTGCGCTGCACTCCTGATGATCGTCTGCATCGAACGGGACGAACGGTGACCAGCGTTTAAGACTCCGGTGTTCAGAAACAGGCTCCGACCGCTGATCTGTTCCAACTCGTACCATAAGCGTTGCGCGGCTAACGCAAGTGGTACGTACGCTTCACCTTCTCCGTAGGCATGACGAATGATCCGAGTCTCCCCGTGGTGGCTCGCTTGATCATGCGGTGGATCGTGAGCGTCTAATAGTAAGATGTTTTGATCGGTTCGTGAGAGATAGTAGCCGGCTGCCATCCCCATGGATCCGGCACCGACGATGATGACATCATAATGGGACATCTGGTTCGACTCCTTCATATGTAAGTTCACACCAGTATAGAGTGAGAACTAGAAAAGAACAAATGAAAGATTAAATCTCAAATCGACGGGCTTCTTGTTCTAAGTGTTCTGTCCGGTCGTTCAAATCACCGACGAGCGTATGCAGCGTCGTAATCGTCGCGATCATTTGTTCAGATGCAGCGGCAACTTCCTCGTTACTCGCCGTATGCTCTTCCGCGACAGCGGCAATTTCCGTCAAAGCATTACGGATGAACCGTTCTGCCTGCAAGACGTCTTCCATCTGTTGCGTCATCTGCTGTGTTGCTGATGAGACGTGTGTGACTTGATCGGTCAACCGTTCGAACGTCGTATCCGTATCGAGGACGATTTGTTCACCAGCTGCTGTTGCTTCGACCGTCGTCTTGAAGCTGTGTTGCATCTGTTGCGCACTGGCTTCGATCGACGTGACAATCGTTGCGATTTCACTGACACTGCTAGCGACGTGGCTTGAGAGATTCTTGACCTCGGTCGCGACGACGGCGAATCCTTTTCCTTGTTCACCAGCGCGTGCCGCTTCGATCGCGGCATTGAGGGCGAGTAGATTCGTCTGTTCGGAAATACCGCGGATGATGCCGACGAGAGTTTGGATATCTGATGATTGCTGTTTCAGTAGATCAATCTGTTTAGCGGATTGCGTGACATGCTGATGAATGTGGCGCATCTGTTCGACTGATGCAGACATTTGATCCCGTCCGACTCCTGTCAGCGTTGCCATCTGCTCCGTCGTTCCTTGGATTTCAATACCAGACTGATTCGTTGTTTCAATCAATGCTGCGAATCGATTCATCTCGTCATTCAATGAAAGCGTGACTTGTGTTTGACTTTCAGTCCCGGTCGCGATTTCCGACATCGTATGAGCAATTTGTTCGGAACCGTCGAGTACTTCCGACGTACTTTGGTCAATCGATTGACTTGTCGTTGAGACAAGGGTAGCAGTCTGTTTGATATCGACGATCATCGTCCGGAGCATCTCGTTCATATCACGAATCGAGATGGCAAGCGCATAGATCTCGTCTTTCGAAACAATCGTCAAATCGGTCAAGTTCTGTTTTGCCTGATCGAGTCGTCCCTCAGCAATCAAGGCAGCGACTTTCTGTAACGTCTCGAGCGGACGTAACTTTCGACCGAGGACGAAGTAGAGCAAGACGAGTGTGATCGTTAACAGAAGAAGTAAAAGTCCAATGAAAATCGGTGCATTTTGTTTTAATAATTCTGTTGTGAGGGCATCGATTTCCTTCGCAGCGATGTCGACGCCAAGAATTCCGATGATTTGACCAGACGCATCCTTTAACGGAACGTAGACACTCATATACTGTCCATATACAGGATCATCAATGATGTCCGTCGCGTGTGTTCCACCATTTAATACGTCCTTCATGTCAGTAACTTTTGCGCCACTCGCCGGTTCATTAATCTTTGCGGCATCTTTCTTAGGGAGACCGTCAATCAGCAAATGGACCTTGTTTTGGTCGATGCGTGCTGTGTATGTATACAAGAGTCCGTTTTGTTTACGTAAGGTATCAAGTTGATTCCGTAGGGTTTCATACTGCTCGGACGCGACAGGCGATTGTAGGAATTCGCTATAAGCCACTGTGTCGAATGTTTTGCTGATGCGAAGCGCGTCCTTTTCGGCGGTCGCTTTCAGCGTTGAGACTGCAGTTTGTTTCGTATTGAAGTATAAGGCCAGACTACTAAAAACAAAAAAGGCAATCAAAATCAAACTAATCATTACTAAAAGACGTGTTCGGATGGAATGGTTCTTGGTTGTGTTTTTCACATGCAACCGTCCTTTCAACTCATATTTTCTATCTGTAATTCATTTATCGGTCGTTAAAATACATATTAAACAGGACCTTTTGACGATTTTTTTATAAAAGGTCGTAAGAAAAACCGTTTTTTCTTAAAAAAGGATTTATTAAGAATGATTCAGGGCACATATTAGATAGAAAAAAATACAAGTTGAGGGAAGAGGGATTGAGATGGAAAGTGAAGTCGATCATCGAATCAAGGCAAGACATGTATATGAAAATGAATTACGAAGACACGCGGTCAGCACAAAAAAAACCACATTTCGATTGATGACATGTCTACGTTGCCAATCGAAGATTCTGTTGAAACAGGGACATCAGGATAGCCATCAATGTGACGCGAACTAAAAAATCCCGCTCTTAGGAGCGAGATTGAACAAAGTGTATAGGTAGGAAAAGCAACGGCTAGAATGACAAAAACAATCATGAGAACTTGTTTTTCGGTCGTTCACGTTAGAATTTCATAGGCAACACATAGCGTAATAATAATTGTTGGATACAGGCAAGTAGCGTTCCGATTGTCAACGGAGCAAGAATCAAACCGATTCCGATGATAATCAGACCAGGCGCGTCGTCAATCTGACCAATATAGAAAAAGACGGGAAAGAGACATGCCGTTAAAATGGCGACGATATAAAAAGACAATTTCATCGATTGAATGGAAGCTGTGATGAGTGGAAAAGCCGGAGGAGCCATCGACATATATCGAAGGATGCGGAGCGCATGGAATAAAATCAAAAGAGTCGGGATGAAGATAAGGTATGCGGTCAATAGAACACTGTAGCCAGGTCGCTCGAGTAACAAGTTTTTCGTGATACCATGCCAGACAAGTGGGATACCAAGACCAGCTAAACCGAACAGACTGAAGATGATACCGAAGACGATAAAGCGTAAAAACCGAACTTGCCAGACGAAATGATTCACGATATCAACTCCTTTCGAGGCAACAAACGTTTCTTTTAGTATACTGCATCTCCCGAGAGGCTAGTAGAAAATTCAAGTGAAGAGGCAACCGCACTTTAAAATAGTGTCATGTAGATGAAATAGATTAAGGAAATGGAGGTCACGTGATGAAACGAGAGCAACATGTCACGCCGCATCCAAAAGGTGGCTATCAAGTGAAAGCTGCCGGTGCGACTCGAGCAACCAAACGATTCGCTACACAGAAAGAAGCGATTGCAGAAGGGCGTCGCATTGCGAAAAGTCAGAAGACAGAGCTCGTCATTCATAACAAAGAAGGGCAGATTCGGGAAAAAGATTCCTACGGACATGATCCATTTCCACCACGAGGTTGAGCCATCATATACGACACGTTCTGATCATGAGAGCGTGTCTTTTTAATGATTTTTATGTCAAAAGTTTTTGACATGATGATGGAAATTCATTACAGTAGAGATGTAAAAAGAATTTGACACGTCGTGGAGGAATGAACATGAGAAACCACATCAAGGAGCGACGTCTAGCGGCAAAATTATCGCAACAAGAACTGGCTGATCGTTGTCAGGTCAGTCGGCAGACGATTAATGCGATTGAAAACAACAAGTATGATCCGACTTTACAATTAGCGTTTAATATCGCCAAAGTCTTACGGACAAAAGTCGATCATCTGTTCATTTCAGAACAGGAGGAATGGGATGTCTAAGAAAAAAACGGTTTTATTTTTAGTAACGCTCGTGATACTTGCGAGTCTTACAGTCATCAGTATGATCATCGAAAACAACGTAACGTTCTTCTCGATTGTTCAATTGGCGATTCTGTTGATCATGTTCTTCTCGTATTTTACGTGGGCAAGATCAGGAGAAGACGAGCGTCCTGTGCCAGAAGATGAACTCGGCAAAAAGATTACGACGGAAAGCGATCTCGTCAGCTACAAAATCCTGATTGTCCTGATTTTTGGATTCATCTGTCTCGATTACTTTTTACATGAATCAGCGAATCTGTTATTAATCGTCTTGTTCGCTATCGGACTGACACTGTTGCCGATCATTGAATTCCTAAAGGCACGATCCTATCGATGAAAAGAAATGGCAGTCGATCTTCTGCAACGGATGTTAGATACATTACTGGGAGAGACGACTCGGGTAATAGTGCAAGTGCCAATTAACAGCGATTTTTTATGGAGGAAGGGAATCACCGTGACGGAATTAGAGTACCGATTAAGGAAACATATTGCCGAGATGGATTTCGAGAAAGCAGCGAAATTATTTTTAGAGTTAACAAAAGAAGAGCAATCCAACATGATCCTGAGTGCAGGGTTTGATACGTTTCATCTCACGATATATGCCTTTATGAATTATTTACTCCAACACCATGAATCAAGCGAGATACATGATTTGACGTCTTCATTGATGTTACATCCACTTTGCCATCTCGAGGGAGCTTGCGTAATCGCTTTATTCCATGCAAAAAAAGCAGTCGAATTAGATCCTGATAACATCGAATGGTATATCAATTTGTTGATGTTTGAAAAGCATCCCGATGCCTGGTTTGCGCAAACAGAAGTAGAAGAAGTCTACCGACGGATCAAAAAGTTAGAGTCGAAGAACCTAAAGTGAGATTTTAGACAGACCAATCACTCCGCAAAATCGAGTACATATACAAATCATCGAACTGACCACGTGTTTTCTCATATTGACGAAGCAACCCTTCCCGCTGGAATCCGAGCCGTTCGAGCAATCGTTGAGACACAGTGTTTGCTGGTAAGACAAGTGCTTCGATACGATTTAAAGAGAGCTCCTCAAACCCATATGTGATGACCGCAAGTGCTGCTTCTTTCGCGATGCCCTGTCCCTGATAAGCTGGACTCAACTCAAACCCGAGTTCTGCCCGCTGATGGCGTGCCGACTGATTCAAGAATCCGCAACTGCCGATGATGACATCGTCTTCTTGTAACGTGATCCCGAACCGGATGCCCGTGCCATCGCGACGAATCGAAGCGTACCAGTCAATCTCTTCAAGCGCGTCTGCTTCTGATTGAAAGGCGTCGAGTCCCATCTGTTTGACGACGTGTTCGTCTGATAAATAGGCGAGGACACTTGTAGCATCTTCGGGTAACACTTCGCGTAAGACGAGACGGTTCGTTTTAAGCGTTGGGAAAGTATGTAACATTCAAAAAACTCCTTTGCAAGAAAATGTAAAAAGCTGTTGTGCAGTCTTTAAGGCATATGGTAAGATTCTCCACAACAAGAGCATATCATTTCGTTGACGAGAAAGAGTAATGATTGTCCCTCTGCCTTACAGAAAACCGGGATTGCTGAGAACCGGTAGCCAGATCAATCATGAAGATCCTCTCTGAGAAGTCACGCTGAACCATTCAGTAAGCGTGACCGGGTGTCCACCGTTACATGGAATGCACATGATAGTGTGCAACTAAGTGCTGTCGAGAATAAGCATTCTCGACGGAATATGGGTGGTATCGCGGTGAAGTCCGTCCCTGTCAAAGGGGGCGGACTTTTTTGTATTCTCTTAGTTACCGACAAAGGAGAGAACAAGAGATGACGTCACTAAACCAAGCAGAAACCGTACAACAACGCGAGGAACGTGTTCGAAACAGATGGAAACAAGACCAAGTCTTCGCACGATCGATTGAGCAACGCACGAAAGCGGAATTCGTATTCTACGAAGGACCGCCGACTGCGAACGGCTTACCCCACGTCGGTCATGCACTCGGACGAACCGTCAAGGATACCGTCGCCCGCTATAAGACGATGCAAGGGTTCCGGGTCGAACGAAAAGCCGGCTGGGATACGCATGGACTACCGGTCGAACTCGGTGTCGAGAAACAACTCGGGATCTCCGGCAAACAAGCGATCGAAGACTATGGTGTTGAAGCATTCATCGCACGCTGTAAGGAAAGTGTCTTCTCCTATGAAACACAGTGGCGTTACTTCACGGAAAAACTCGGCTACTGGGTCGATATGGATGACCCTTACGTGACGATGGAGGACGAGTATATCGAAAGCGTCTGGTACATCCTCGGGACGATCCATGACAAAGGCTGGTTGACGAAGGGACATCGTGTATCACCGTATTGTCCGAGCTGTCAGACGTCACTCAGTTCCCATGAAGTCGCGCAAGGCTATCAGGACGTGACGGACTTATCGGCGACGGTCAAACTCCCGATCGTCGACATGGAGCAGACGTTTCTACTTACATGGACGACGACACCGTGGACGTTACCTGCAAACGTCGCGGTGGCGGTTCATCCGGAATTGACGTATGTCACGGTAGCGTTTGAAGGAGAGCAATTCATTGTCGCAAAAGCGTTAGTCGCTGAACTGTTCTCAGAATCCGTCGAGGTCGTATCCGAACAGCTCGGTGCGAAACTCGTCGGCTTGCGTTATGAACCACCGTTTGATTTCGTGACGCCAGAGAACGGTCACACGGTCGTCGGGGCGTCCTTCGTCCAAGCGACGAGCGGAACCGGACTTGTCCACCTTGCTCCAGCGTACGGGGAAGAAGATTACCGGGTCGTCCGGGAAAACGGTCTGTCATTCGTTAATGTCGTCGATGCTGCTGGATGTTACACGGATGCCGTTCCACCACTCGTTGGTCGATTCGTCAAGGAGTCAGACGTTGCAATCATCCAGCTGCTCGCTGAACGGGGACGCTTGTTTGCGAAAAAACGATATACGCACAGCTATCCGCATTGTTGGCGATGTGACTCGCCACTGCTCTATTACGCACAAGACAACTGGTTCATCGAGACGACGGCCGTCAAGGAACAACTCCTTGCGAACAATGCGTCTGTGACGTGGTACCCTGATCACGTCAAGGAAGGGCGGTTCGGGAAGTTCCTTGAGCAACTCGTCGACTGGAACATCAGTCGCAATCGCTACTGGGGTACACCACTGAACGTCTGGGAGTGTGAAGCGTGTGACACGATGTTCGTTCCAAAAAACAAGGCTGAGTTGTTGCACCGGACGACGACATCGACGGAATCTGTCGAGTTGCATAAATCATACGTTGATGCGTTATCGGTCTCGTGTCCGACGTGTCAGGGAGTGATGCACCGGACACCAGAAGTCATCGATGTCTGGTTTGATAGCGGAGCGATGCCGTTCGCGCAACAGCATTATCCGTCACGGACGCAGACGCTTAACCGCTATCCAGCCGATGTCGTCATCGAAGGCATCGATCAGACGCGGGGCTGGTTCTACAGCTTGCAAGCGATCTCGACACTCTTCACGGGACAGCCTACCTATAAGCGTGTCCTTGCACTCGGGCACGTCCTCGATGAGAACGGGCAGAAGATGTCGAAGAGTCGTGGAAATGCCCTCGACCCGGTGGCGTTAATCGAAGCATATGGTGCTGATAGCCTGCGCTGGGCGCTACTCGTCGACAGCAGTCCGTGGAGTGCGAAACGGTTTGCTGAGCGGATCGTCCAAGAAGCAAAATCAAAGCTAGTCGATACGCTGGATCATGCCGTCCAGTTTTATCTGACATATGCCGAACTGGACGGATTTGATGGCTCACGTCCGCAAAAACGGACGCGACTCGACGAATGGTTGCTCTCGCGTGTTCATCAGACGACGCAAGACGTGACGGATGCGATGGACGATTATCAATTGACTCAAGCAGCGCGGAGCATTGCGACACTCGTGCATGAGATCAGTAACTGGTACATCCGCCGTTCGCGGGAACGTTTCTGGCAAGCTGATTGGTCGCAAGAAAAACAAGCCGCGTACAAGACGCTTCACTTCGCACTTTCGACGACGGCACGACTACTCGCTCCGTTCACCCCATACCTTGCCGATGATGTCTATCAGCGATTAACAGGAATGAGCGTACATGAAGCGGATTATCCGGTTGCCGATCGATCGATGCTCCGACCTGATCTGGAATACGAGATGATGCAAGTCGTGTCTGTCGTCGAGTTAGGACGACAAGTACGTAATACGCACGCCTTAAAAGTCAAACAACCGCTTGCTAGCCTAAGCGTCCAATCGAGCGAAACCTTTTTGTGGGCGGACTATACGGCAATCATTCAAGAGGAACTGAATGTAAAAGACGTCCGAATCGTTCCGACGACGCAAGCGACGACACGGTTCCGTCTGAAACTGAACTTCCGCGCAGCCGGAGCGAAATTCGCACAGCAAGCGAACGCGATCCACCAATGGCTACAACAATTGTCTGCACAGGAGACTTCCGACTTGCTCGAGACCAGAAGATTGATCTATCAGACCGCATCAGGCGATGAAGTCGAAGTGCGTCAAGCGGACGTCATCGTCGAACCAATCGTCCAGACGGGCTTTGCTGCTGCGACGAGTGGTGGACTCACCGTGACGCTCGATACGCGGATCACGGAAGCACTGGAGCAAGAACGCTGGATGCGGGAGCTCGTCCGTTATATCCAGTCGGAACGGAAGGCACAAGCATTATCGCGGGACGCCCGAATCGATCTCGTCTTGTCGGTCGATGCGACGTTCCAACCGATCGTCGAGACGTTTGAGCCTTTGTTATTCAAACACCTTGCCTTATCCTCCGTGCGAACTGAACCGCTACAAGGAGCAGGGGATGTTCAGCTAGGCGGACACGATGTCGGTGTCTCGTTCACACCAACGAAAGAATATTGTTAAGGAGAAGAGCATGATTGCATTAGAAGCATTAAAAGGTCGACTCGTCGACGGTTTGTTAGAGGTCCAAAAAGAAGAAGGGGAAGTAGCCCGAGAACGTTTCATCTTTAAACGAGGAGCGACGGACGAACAGCTCGCGCTGTTACCTGCGTGGACGGCAGACGACTATCAGACGTTCTTAAGTCAACATAACGGGGCGAAGCTCTTTCAACACGAAACGTTATCCTACAACGATGGGTTCGAACTCTTTTCAATCGAGGATTGCCTGACGTATAGCGAGATGTGGGAATGTCCCGAAAACTTCTTGGCGATCGGCGCAGGACCAGACGGGGAGTGGATCGTCTACGAGATGAATCGCCCGGCAGGAAATCGGATTTGGAGTGGGGAATTTCTTAATTTCGAGGAATGGGAAGAAGATGCAATGCCGTTCGGCTTCGAGCGATGGCTCGACTACTTGATTGTCGCGCAAGGCACACCATTTTGGGAGTGGTTCCGTTAAGAGAGGAAGAGGTTCAGTGGACATTCAATTACAGACAGCGTCTCTTGCAGATGCTCCGAAGCTTCACATGCTTCAAATCGAGGCGTTTTCAGAGACACTCGAGCGGTATCAGGATTTTGCAACAAATCCGGCGAACGAATCGATCGATCGTGTCATTCACCGGATTACGCATCCGAGTAGTGCGTTTCATCAAATCATCGTCGACGGTAACGTCGTCGGCGGGATTTGTGTCGTTGCGAAAGCACCGAGTCGCTACGCGATCAGTCCGATGTTCTTAAATCCAGACCGTCAAGGTGAAGGAATCGCCCAACGCGCATTACAGCTCGTTGAAGCAGCGTATCCGACTGCAACGACATGGGAACTGCGGACGATTCGTGAAGAGACGCGCAACTGTTACTTCTATGAGAAGATGGGTTATCGATTGACGGGTGTCAGTCAACCGCTCAACGAACGGGCGACACTCGTTTCCTATCAAAAATCGGTTTCGGAATGAGCGGGTTTTGTCGGAAGGAAGAACCACCACAGATTCGTCAAAAGAGCGGCAAGAATGGCAAAGTTAAACAGATAAAGGCAAAAGAAGAAGACGAACTCACCGATGTCCTCAAGGTTAGCTAGCGGATTATCGACCAAGTACGATTCGTGACTAACGCCGAAGATGAACAAAGGAAAGAAGACATAGAAGTATCGTTTCCAAAAGAACGATGTACGACCTGTTTGAGACATAAGAGCACCTCCTGAAGGAATGGCACGCTTCTTCTGACCGGAAGAAGCGTGTGTTCGTTTACGATAAAGACGGTGTACCGACGACTTCGACGTGACGCGTGACCGTATCAAACAGACGTGTCCGCGTATCGTTATGAGACAACAGTAACGGCTCACCGGTCTCGTCATAGATGAAGGCAATCGGAATTGAAAAACCACAGTTACGGTACGAACCATCGGCATGACTCGTTCCGATCATGAGTGCTTGTTGCGCCTGACTGATGATGCACGCTTCACCGGACCATTCGGCATACTGTTCTTCACTGAACATGCCGACGCCAATCGGGTTGAAGATGAGATCAAGTCCGGATTCCTCGCGTAGTCCGTCTTTTCCTAAGAAGATTTCGCGACAGAGGACGTATCCATAGCGGAATAACCCGTCGTTTGCTGTTGATGGTGTATAAAGCGGTCCAGCTTCTGGTGTTTTTGCGCGATCAAGAAGAATCTTCCCTGTCGCATCGATGATGACAGCGCGATCGAGATTCGCTTCATCCTTGTAACCGAGGACGATGGCTGTTTCGAACTGTTTAGCAAGGTGTTGCACGCGTTCGAGTTCCGTGAGCGTACAATAGCCTTCCGGGTAGACAATCAGATCGACTTCAGGATAAGCGGCGATTTCACGTTCGAATTGCTCGAGTCCGGTCTCGCGTTTTGGTTGAGCGATTAATAATTTCATCAAAACATCCTCTCAGGCATAAATATATCTGAAAAATCAGACTTTCTATTCGTCATGATTTTACCATTAGTGGTAAAATAAAGCATATCGCTTTTTGATAAATTTTTCCGTAAGTGAAGGAAGGTCAACAGCATGAACATTTCAAAAACCATTCTTGTGACACGCCATCTACCGGCGATGAAGGCTTTTTACATAAACCAGATCGGATTTCCGCTCGTCTCGGAAACGAATGAGTCGTTTACGATGCAAATCGGTACCGATCAGCTGACATATCAACAGACGGACGATGTTGATACGCAGTACCATATGGCGTTCAACATTCCGGAAAACGTCTTCCAACAAGGTAAAGCGTGGCTCGTAGAGCGGACACCACTCTTGATCGAAGACGGACAGGATGAGATTTATTTTGACTTCACGGATTCACATTCCTGTTACTTTTATGACCCGGATGAGAACGTCTTGGAACTGATTGCGCGGCATCAAATCAATCCATCTAAAGCGGAACTGACGTTTGATGTATCCGATATCCTCGGAATCGGTGAGATGAGTCTGACGGTAAAAGATGTGCTTGAAGTGGGTGAGCAGTTAGCAGAGATCGGCGTTCTCGAGCGACGGGAACGTCCGCTCAACGGAGCGTCACTCAACTTCCTCGGACCGGTCGCAGATGGAACGCATATCTTGCTCGTCCCAGAAGGTCGGACATGGTTGTTCTCACCGAAGACGGCGAAGGTTAGTCCGATCGAGATGGAACTCGACAGCAGACATCGGGTCCGGCTTGATGCAGCAGGTGTATGGCATCAAAGTACTGTTTCTTCATAATTCATTATTCTAAAAAGTGAGGGAAGTAAGATGAACAAAGCGGTGAATGCGAGTATCGCGTTCGGATTATTGTTGTTCGTATGTGGTTTCTTTTTTCTGTTTGGCTATTTGACCCGGTCGATGCCGATTCAGCAAGGCGGAGACCCGGTCATTTTACCGGTCGTAGCACTCCTCGTTCTCCTACCGTTCGTGATCCGTGAAGGCATGCGCGTTTTGACGTATGTTACGTTGACACGTCGACAGGTCGGCGTACTCATCTTACTTGCAATCAGCGGAATCATACTTAGTAGTTGGATTGAAGTGCAACAGAATGTTGCCGTAATCGATTTCCGTTCCCTCTTTACGATTCATACGTACGTACTGTTCGTTTCGGGCATCATCTTGTTGTGTCTCTTATTGACGGGGCTCAAACGGATGCGCGTCCGAACGAGAGTGATTTAAATGGAAAAGGACTGAATGACATGGGATACATCACAGAATTACGTAAACTCGTCGGCACACGACCGCTCGTCATGGCAGGGGCGTGTGTCATTGTCGTCAACGATAAACAAGAAGTCTTATTACAACTTCGGCAAGATAACGGTTGCTGGGGACTCGCTGGTGGAGCGCTTGAGATTGGGGAGACGCTCGTAGAGACAGCAAAACGAGAATTAAAAGAAGAGACCGGTCTTGAAGCAGAGCACCTCGAATTATTGAACGTCTATTCGGGTGAAGCGTTTTACTATAAGTATCCGCACGGGGATGAAGTCTATAATGTGATCTCGGCATTTCTGTGTACGGCGTATACGGGAGAAATCGTTCGGGATCCGTCAGAAGTCGCAGAATTACGCTTTTTCGTTATCGATCAGCTCCCGGAAAACCTCAATCCACCGGAACGACCGATCTTGATGGAGTATGTTCAAAAACAACGGACAGCGCATCACGTCTCCATTTGAAGCAAAGGGTAAAACAAAAATCTTGAATGAACTGTTCATTCAAGATTTTTTGTTGCACTGGGACGCGTTTCAGCCTGTAGCATCAAGAGGACATGAAAAGGAGGAAACGTGATGCGATGCTTTGCGATTGATCTAGATGGAACGTTATTGAATAAGGAACACGGAATTTCGGCGGGAAATCAGGTAGCCATCAAGAAACGGCAGGATAAAGGAGATATCGTCATCATCGTCACCGGGCGAGCTGCCTTTGATGCACGACGGATTCTAGCGCAACACGGACTGGATTGTCCGGTCATTGGTGCTAACGGGGCAGAGATCGAGGTAGGACAAGGTAGACGGTATTTTTTGAACCGTTCTAGCAGTCGAACGATTTGGGAAATTGTACGATCTACAAACGTATTCATACATATTTATCTACAGGATCAAATCTTGTTACCTCAATATTCGCTTTCTGCTCTTCAAGGCGGAAATCGTGCGTTTCAAGAAGCGATTCAGGCTCAATTAACGCAATACGGTGTTGAGGAAGTTGACGAAATCGCAATCGATCAACTGGACGTCATCAAATTCATGTTCGTCTCACTTGACACATGGCAGCTCGAACACCTCGAGCAACAACTTATGCAGTTGAAGATCTGTTCCGTGACACGTTCAGGTGCCTATAACCTAGAAGTCATGGCAAACGGCGTGACGAAAGGGACTGCCCTTCAAGACGTTTCGCGAGCGTACGGGATGACACCCGAGGACATCATTGCGATTGGTGACAATCAAAACGATCTACCGATGTTCGAAGTGGCGGGAACATCGATTGCCATGGGAAACGCTGAAACGTCTGTCATAGGAAGAGCGACATATCTCACCGGTGATCATGACGAGGACGGTGTAGCGGAGGCATTAAACGACTTAGAACGATGGGAACAAAAGAAGGAGGAACAGCATGGCGAACATCTCGGACATCGCTAAACAAGCGGGCGTCTCGAAGTCGACGGTATCCCGTGTCTTAAACGGTCATAAGCATGTATCAAAAGAAAAGCGACGGACCATCTTTGACGTGATGGAGCGATTGGAATATAGTCCGAACGGAAATGCGATCAACCTCTCACGTGGTAAGACGAATACAATTGGTGTCCTCGTGCCGCGTGTCGGTCATCCGTTTTTTCACCAATTAATCGAGGGGATCGGTCAAGTGTGCACGGAACAAAGCCACACACTTCTTGTCATCCAGACGGAACACGATCCAGCAAAAGAAGAAGCGAGTATGCAATACCTTCGCGATAAGCGGATTGACGGATTGATCATTGGCGCCATCAGTCAGCCGCAGTTACTTGAGACGATGCGGACGCTTGGACCAGTCGTTGCCTGCGAAGACCATCATGATATCGTGCCGTCGATCTATTTTAATCACGGAAAAGCGATGACGATGTTACTGCAACATGTAGAAGAACGAGGAGCAAAAACAGTCGGTCTCTGTCTTGGAAATCCAGATAGCGGAGTCGGAAGAGTCAGACGAGAGACATTCGACCAATATCTCAAGATGTCTACGCTCAGTCATGAAATTCAATGGTACGCGGATCGGTGCTATTCTTTCGAAGACGGACAAGAACTAGCAAATCAGCTTCTAATGATAGACTTGCCAGACGCCATCATCGTTGGCAACGACGAAGTTGCAGCAGGTCTTATCGATCAATTTCGCAAGGATGGCATTCGGGTACCAGAGGATATCGCGATTACGGGATTTGATGATGTACCAATTGCCAGAGCGCTTGAAATAACAACGATCCGACAACCGGTTGTAATGCTTGGCAGACTGGCAGTAGAACAATTATTGGATGACGCGCTGAATCAGAGTGAAAGCGCTAGTTCTTTACTGGAACCTTCTTTGATGATTCGACAAACGACATAAGAGATTGGGGGTAATACAGATGAATAAGAAAAAAGCAGGTGCTACCGCTACCGTGATGACAATCTCTGACGAACGAGTACGCAAATACTTCCGCGAATCGATTGAAACACAGCGAATCGTACAGGAATTTCGTATGCTTGAAGAACTTGAGCGGACGACCATCCCGACGCCAAACGTATATGCTCTTGAATTAGACGACTCTCCGTTCATTGAGATGCAACGGATCGACGGCAACGAATTGCTAGACCTGTTTGAACCGGAGCGAATAACGGATTTCCTTAACGCCTTCGCGACATTACATCAACGTATTCATCAGCATCACTCGCGTGTAGCGCCTAAATGGTACGATGTCGCCCAGCAAAAAATACGTCATCTTTTACCCCAGTTACGCTTGAAGGCGGAACGATTGCTACAAACACTTAACGTTCCACAACAGTAAGGATTGCTCCACGGGGACTTTCATTTTCAGAATATCCTCGTGACAGCGGATGAAAGGTTCGTCGTCATTGATTGGCATGATGCGACGACAGGTCCACCGATCGCGGATGTCGCGCGGACGTTGCTCTTACTACGGACAGCGGGTGGAACAGCGGTGCCGGACGAGATACGACGATACGTCTGTCGCGAGTACCTCGACCGCTATCAAGCTGTTTCGTCAATCCAGCTATCGAACCTTGCAGACTGGTTACGACTCATGGCCATTCTTAGGACGCTTGAGCAAGTACCGGATGCTGAGCAAGAACGAATTAAGGAACTGATCGAGCATCCGGAGCTTGTCGCGTATTTTAGGTAAGAAGTGAGAGAGAGCAATTATTTTTCGACATACCGCATTTCTTCCGATTCCTGAATACTAGTCGATTTCGCGAAGAGGTGATCCGTTACGATAACAGCGACTGAAAGCGTAAGCGCAAGTGCACCGATCCAGGGCAAGTACTGTAATAGACTATTCGTGACTGCGATGCCGCCGATTCCGGCACCTGCTGCCATCCCAATTTGTCCGAATGCGCTATGCAGGCTCAAAACGATGCTTGCAGCAGCTGGTGCCAACGTAATCATCCGTAATTGAATCGGTGTACCGGAGGACCATGCCGCTAACGCCCAAAGGATGAGGAGGATATAAAAGGCAGATGCGACGTGACCCATCAGTGGGAACAGCAGCAGTACGATCGCATGTAGTGCCGTCCCACCAACAAGCGTCCAAAATGTGCCCCATTTATCCGTACCGATTCCACCGAGCTTAGAACCAAACGCACTAGCGATTCCAAACAGGAACAGCGCTGTTGTGACGGCTTGATCACTCTTATGAAAGACATCTAAAAAGTAAGGTGAAATATAGGTAAAGACGATGGAATAAGAACCCAACCATAGGAACGTAATCAATAAATAAGCAGCGATACGCGGCTGTACGAAGAAGTGAAGTTGTTCGCGTAACGGGACCGGTTCTTCTGCGACCGTTTGAGGAATCCAAACGAATGTCAGGAGCGCCAAGATAAGTCCAATGATTCCAAGACCAGCGAAAATGACATGCCATTCATAGTGAGAAGCGATGACGCGACCAATCGGAACACCGATGACTAGTGCCGTACTATTACCCATGACGACAGTTGCAATGGCGTTTCCTTGTTTTCCTGGTGCGGCAAGGACAGCGGCAAGCGTTAATAGGGTGACTTGAATGACACCGGCACAAAGCGCAGATAAGATTCGTGCGCTCATCAGCAGCTCATAACTGGATAAGAAGGTAATTAATACGTTGATGATCGAGAACAAACTGAGCGCATAGACCAGTAATTTTTTTCGTTCGAGTCGTGCCGTCAAAGCAATTAAAAAAGGAGTGCCTGCTCCGAAGGCGATTGAGAAGACCGTGATTAACTGTCCGGCTGACGAGACAGATATTTGATTGGAATCCGCGATGCGATCCAATATTCCAGCAATGACATATTCTGATGTCCCGTTTAAGAAGCTGATGATGGCAAGTAAATAAATTTTTCCCATGTGTTTCATTATATCTACACCTCACTGTTTCTGTTTCGATTCGTATCCCATTTCATTTAGACGTTTGAGAGGGTTCATCTGTCCAAGTTGATTTGTGATACTTGGTCATAGTACAGTAGCGATTATGATAAATGAAATGCATCTTTCGCATAGGGGGTATACCAAAAACGTTATGAACAGAGCACAAATTGAATTGATTCTTCAAATTGCTGAGACAGGGAGTTTTACAGCGGCAGGGGAACAGTTACACATGACACAACCAGCGGTCAGTCGGACGATTGCGTCAGTCGAGGCACAACTTGGAACGAAACTAATCAAACGGGATAAGAAAAAAGGACTTTTCTTTACCGAGGTCGGCGAGCAGGTTCTTATCATTTTAAGACGCATCAATAGTGAATTTCATAAAGTGGATGAATTGATTGCCTCGGAACAAGGATTAGCAATCGGAAAGGTCCATGTCGGGGTTTATAAAACGGCGTATACACGTTTTTTACCGAAAATCATTCGAACGATGGATGAGCGATATCCGGGACTTGAAGTCAAACTGTGGGAAGGAACCGTTGACCAAATCAAGCAATGGTTGCGGACCGACTGCGTAGATGTCGGAATCGTCACATCTATTGAAGAGGAATTTGATCGTTTTCCTTTTGTATCAGATGAATGGATTGTCGTGTTACCGGAACACCATCGTTTAGCACATCAAGTATCAATCAGTCTACTCGATCTGGCAGAAGAATCGCTCTTGATTGAACAGACGGAGACAAAACAACAGGTGCAGATGTTATTTCAGGATCAAGGTCTTGTACCACATGTGCGTTATGAAATGCAGCACCTCGAGACGGGACTTAAGATGATGGAAGAAGGACTAGGTGTAGTCATCACGACACGACAAAGTATCGCTGAATTATCGAGTGAAAGTCTGATTCGTCAACTGGAAACGACCGAAACGCCAGATATTAAGATTGCAGTACGAAATAAAAAAGAGATGTCGAAAGCGACGGAAGTATTCATCAAGACAGCGCAATCGTTGTTCGCTGAAACAGTGGATCGTTCCTAGTAGATCGTGATGAAGTCAAAAAGGGATGAAGGGAGAGCGAAATATGAACTTGAAAGAGCTGACGTATCCCCTCATCGAGGGACAAGACGAAAAACAGGTCTACTGGATAGAACAAGGAGATTCGGTTCAAATCGGACAGACCTACGAAACGATTCGGTTAGAAAAAACAGCACATCAATCCATCTTGGTACGGGAGCAAGAATTGGTTTCAGAAAAAATCGGCAATCGAACGATCCGCCTGACGATGGATGCAGAAAGTTATGCGCCACTCGAATTCGTCGAGTACCAAGATGATGTTCAAACTGTGCATGCGTTGTATCGAGCGGATGAAGTCGTGATTACGCGAGGCAATGAGCAGTCTGTCCTGTCGATTCATACCGAACGTGTTGATTTATTTTCAATCGAATTGCTGTTGCGAGTATTACCACTAACCGTCGATTCGACACTTTCGTTTAGCGGTTTTAGTGCCGTTTCCGGACGTGAGGTGCCGATTCAGGTGCATCCTTTGCGGTACGAACTATTGACGACCGAGTCAGGCGAACACGTAAAGACACTTTGCGTTAACGTTGCGTTTGGTGAGCGGATTCAGTATTACTGGATTGATCCAGTCAAGCGGGAGTTGTTAAAACAGTCCTCACAGATTGTCGACGGGGTCTTATTGGAATTTCGTCGATGAAAAAGGAGCAATGAAACGGTCTACCGTCTCGTTGCTCCTTATTTGTTACAGCTGAAAATGATGTTGCATCGCTTCGAAAATACGCTTACTTGCTTTTGTATCGTCAAACGCATAGATGTGACTGAGATGACGTTTGAACTTTTTAGGCATCTTCGATTCGCGTAGTGAATCCATCAAGGCGTCTCTTGTTTCGATGACGTCTCCTGGCAACAAATCCGTCGATTCGCCGGCATTATCTTCGCCGACTAAGACAGGTGGACGGTAGTAGATGACCTTCTTATGCATCAAGGAGAAATCGAGACCGACACTCGAATAGTCGGTGATCAACACATGATGATTTTCAAGTAGCTCCTTAACTGTGAACGCATCCTGACTGATGACATCGACGAAGTCCGAGTGGAACAAGTGGCTGAATTTTTGGAAGTTACGATGAAGATAGAACGAGACTTCGTATTTGTTGTCCATCACTAAGCTTTTCAACCGTTCGTCCGAGATTAACGATTGAAACTCCTGATAATAGTCGCTTTCGATGAACTGTTCGTCTGGATACGTATCGAGTTTCGGTCGCCACGTCGGCATGATCAACAGCTTTTTCCGGTTCTTATATCGCTTAAGCCAACGTGATCGTTCCGTGATCAATTGATCAAATCGGGCGAGCCCCGTCACGATGATTTCGTCAGGATGAAAACCGTAATCGCGAGCGATGAGTTGTTTCTCCCGCTCCGAGGAGACGACGAATAAGTCGGTAAATGGATGCGGCATCTTTTTTCCATAAATATGACTGACATCTTTTGACCCGATAACGCCGTGTTGCAAGAACAGCTTTTGTTTCGTTTGGATCAATGCTTCCGTGTGATAGGTAGCGAACGGTAAGGCATAACTCGAAGAATGCGTATGGCAGAGAATATCTGCTGCTTGGACGACCTCGATGTTTTCTGGTGATTTGTAGAACACGATATGGTTCTCATATCCGACAAGATTTTTGAGGTCCGGACTCGACTGACTGATGATGTAGAAGATATTGAAGCGCTTCTGATGCTGGTCGACGAGATACTTGAAGAAAATCATCCCGTTATCTTGTGCTTTATCCGGATATTCAAAACAGATGATCGTCTTCTTCGTCGGATCCAGTCCAAGTAACGGTTGAGGATCCGCGTAATACTCGACCGTTTCGACGGGTACTGGGATTAGACGCATCGCAAGGCGTTCCGACACGGTTGAATAGGGGCGGACCAATACGTCATGTTGCTCATTTAACGATAACCAGTGCTCATCGTTCAAGAGTTCTGGATGGTTTTTGAAGTGACGAATCCGGGGTGTGAATCCGGAGATCGGCATCTCACGAATCGTAAATCCGAACATGAGGTCATAGATGTTCGCATTGAACGCGTCGTAGTTGTACCGGTCACCGAGCAACTGCTCAACGAGTTCTGGTTCGATCACGGCTTCGACCTCTGTTTTGAAACGTCGGGCATCGACCGGTGTGACGCTAAAGCGTTCGATCGGCAGGGCGATTTTTTGTTCCTGATGTCTGATTTTAATGAAGCAACGTGGCTGTTTCACTTCGAAATACTTCGAGTGAAACGAAAACTTCAATAAAAGCACGTCGTCTTGACGAGTGATGCCCTCAAATAGGACGTCTTGATCATAAAAATTCATGATGGACGGTTTTTTGTTATAGATCAGACTGAGCTCATCGTCTTGGTCGATGAAAATGAAATAGGAATGTTTCCCTTGTTTGATGTAGCTATTCGGTGCGATGACTAGTGGTTCCGAAAGATGTTTGAACGAGATTGGTGTTCCGGATTCATCGACGAATTTAACAGGATGATTCTTTTTTTTGAAGATATCGAGCAATGTATCAATCGATAGCACAAAGGCTGTCTCTATTTTTTGGAGTGGTATCAGTTGTTCATTGATCGCTAACTGTAGGCTTTGGTGCGGAAGATTCTCGATCAAAAACGTATGATCACGACAGGTGATTTTCATTGGTGCATGGCTTCCTTTCATACTCTGATTCAGTCGTTCTTAAACTACATCACTTACCATACAATATCTTCCGATTTCTGCAAAGATGTAGATTGATTGGAAACCACTGCAGTATAGTCTACTGGCTGAAGGAAATTGGGAAAAGACAGATGTTACCGCTTCTTCGACAGACCATTGGTTGCAGAACCATGACAATGATTGGATATTATACAAAACCGATTGACTTTGTTCGTAAAAAAGGAGATAAATAGAAACTGTATTGGTAAATGCGACTGGTATCGCAAGAGGTTTATGAAAAAGCAAAGTCGGCTATATATAGAGGTTGAACTCACAGAAAAAAACAGGGATCAATCTTGAAGGGTGAAGGGGAGTAATGACAGATGCTGTATACGGTAACATCGACATTACCACCAAAACACGGTGGTAGAACGAAGTCGTTATTGAGTCGGATTGCGCTCATGGAACAAGAACTTGGCGCCGGTTCAACAATCGTTACGACGAACTATAATGCAAACTATATGGAAGTTTACGAATTGTTCCGAACAGAAGAGAAGGTCGGTCCGAAAGTACAATTTGAAAATATCTACGATTGGCTATCAGATTACAAATTGTTAAGTATTCCAACGACTCGTTTTCGTAACAAACCGATCATCAAAGAGACAGCGCGTGAAATCGAAGGATTGAAAAGTGTCGAGAAAAAAGGCAGTGACGCCGTTCGTTATTATGATGAGGAAGATGAGTATGTCCTCTACCGTAAATTTTACCCTGAAACGCAAGTCGTCGAATTCGAGGATTTCATGACGAACGCTTCCCGTAAAAAAGTCGAACGCTGGGAATATAATGTCTACGGTCAATTGCACCGAAAGACGATTTATTCACCGATTCATCATGGAAAGATGATGGAAGAGCTGTATGATTCGGAAGGCAATGTCTATTGTAAGAAGTTCTACAATGAAATGGCGCGCCCGAAGCTCATCTTGATTCAGTTATACCGGAACGGCAGAATGTACAAAGCATTCAAAAAAGAGAAGGACTTATTTGAGTATTACTTCAATCGATTGTTTAAAGACGGTGATGTCTTGTTCGTCGATGCGCGTTTACTGGACCGCTCGATTCTCAACATCAAAGCAGATGTCAAACGGGTCATGGTCATCCATAACTCACACTTGGATGGTACGACCGTCAAAGGATCATATACGACGATGTTCTCAGAATCCGATAAAGTGACACGTTTCATCAGTCTGACAAATCACCAAAAAGAAGACATCCTGGAACGGTATAACATCCCGGAAGAGAAGATTTCCATCATTCCGCACTTCATCGTCCCAGAACAAACGCAACGACGCGAACAGGTCAAGGATCAATTTTGTTTCATCGGTCGATTCGGTCTACAAAAGCAGATGGATCATTTGATCAAGAGTTATGCGATCTTCAAACAATCCGGTCACGCGACGAAGCTTGTGCTCTACGGCATGGACGAACAAGGGCAACTGGCGATGATGGAGAGTTTGATCGAGGAACTCGGCTTACAGGACGATATCGAAATCCACGGCTTCACGTCGAATCCGGCGGAAGTGTTCCGGGAATCGAAAGCCTCACTGTTGACGAGCGAATTTGAAGGATTTGGACTGACGGTCATGGAAAGTATTAATGTCGGCTGTCCGGTCATTTCTTATGACGTCAAATATGGACCACGCGAAATCATCGCTCACGGCGAGAACGGCTACCTTGTTCCAGCGAACGACATGGAAGCTTTTGCTGCCGCGATGGTGCAACTCGTCGAACGACCACTCGCGCGCGTTGAGACGAAGCCATCGCTTTACCTCGAGACGGCTGTAAAGAACTACGGACGATTACTAGAAGAATTAAGCAACTAAACCTACTACTTGAACGATGAAGAGGATGAACGTTATGAAGAAAATCACGAAAGCCATTATTCCAGCAGCAGGACTCGGGACACGTTTCTTGCCTGCGACAAAAGCCATGCCAAAAGAGATGTTACCGATTCTCGATAAACCGACGATCCAGTATATCGTCGAAGAAGCGGCAAAAGCCGGCATCGAAGATATCATCATCGTCACAGGTAAACACAAACGGGCCATCGAAGATCATTTCGATAACCAAAAAGAACTCGAGATCACGCTCGAGAACTCTGGGAAGACGGAATTACTCGAGAAGGTTCAATTCTCGACGAACCTTGCGAACATCTTCTATGTCCGCCAAAAAGAACAAAAAGGTCTCGGTCACGCCATTTTGACGGCAAAACAATTCATCGGGAACGAACCGTTCGCAGTCTTACTCGGAGACGATATCGTCGAGTCGGACGATCCGGCAATCAAACAATTGATGGACGTCTACGAACAGACGGAAAAATCGGTCATCGGTGTACAAGAAGTTCGTCCGGAAGAGACGCATCGTTACGGCATCATCGATCCCGTTTCGCAAAACGGACGACTGTATGACGTGAAGAAATTCGTCGAAAAACCGGCTTCGGGCACGGCACCATCGAACCTCGCGATCATGGGACGTTATGTGCTGACGCCGGATATCTTTGACTACCTAGCGGATCAAGAAGAAGGGGCTGGCGGCGAGATCCAATTGACGGATGCGATTGAACGATTGAATGCGGATAGCCAAGTCTATGCGTATGATTTCGAGGGTAACCGTTATGACGTCGGAGAGAAACTCGGTTTCGTCAAGACGACGATCGAATATGCGTTGAAAGATGCAGAGATGCGTGACGAACTGAAAGCTTTCATCAAGACCCTAGACATTTAACATGATGGACCACTCTGACATGATTCAGGGTGGTTTTTTTGTGATTTCTGAAACCAATCCGTCGAGTCGAAACGTAGAAAAAGGAGAAGAGAGGTGCTACATATGTTAACGTGGCTCGGTGTGAAGACCGATAAAAAAGCAGAGCGACAATTTTTCACAGGTGTCGAAAAGAAAATAATCTTCCTGGTCTTACTTCTATCGCTTGCGATTTTGAAGGGTGTGAAGTGGGGAATGACAACACTTATCCCAACGGCATTTTTCAGTGATCCGATCGTTTCCGTATTACCAGGCGTGCTTGGCGTCCTAACAGCAGTCGTTTTCGTGCTTTTGGTAGAGCGCTCCCTGCAAGATAAGTCGAGTGAAAAGTAAGAGATACACGAAGACCACCTTAAGTTTGTCGATTCAGACTGAAGACAATGTGCAATTTTTCTCTAATGGAGAAAGATTGCGCTTTTTCGTTCGTTTCGAATCATTTTCCAGGCGTAAGCTTTGCACTGTTACTTCCGCTTGTTTTTCTCTAGAAGGCGATTTTGAGCGAAAAAATGCTTTTGTGATACCTTTTCTCAATTCATCCAAATCGAACGAGATATCAACGATTTCTTTTCATAATTTTTCTTGCGTAGAAAGTAATTGTCTTCTCATTAAAAATAGGATAAACCTTTTTTAAGTTGAATTGGTAAAAAATAAATGTAATTATATAAATATAGTAAAAGAGAAGTAGTTTTCTTCTATAAAAGTAAAATAAAGTATGAGGAATTGAGAGGGGAAACAGAAAGATGAAAAATCAAATTTTAGAAAGTGTTTTCGCAGCAATGTTTTTCTTATTTTTCTAATGTTTTTTGAAGGAATACCGAAGTCGACTGATACATGGGTCGAATACGGAATAAAGTCTGTGGCAATTGCTGTCATTTTCCTAATAACGGAAGGTATTTTTTCTAAAAAGTCTCTTAAAAAAAACACATCAAATCAATAAAGTACTCATTCTATTGCTGAGTACACGATAGAAGAAAGCCCACATGTGCGTCATAGTGTGGGCTTTCTTCAATATCGCAATCCAACTCGAGGTTATTTCTTCATCCATTTTGCACTCCGACCAAGACCTGATGGGGCAATGATCCCTTCGTCACGTAAGTCACGCAACACGCGATTGATTGTTGCCTCACTGATGTCGGGGCACGCTTTCCGTACGTCTGCCTTCGTGAATGGTGTGATTCGTCCTTCGACGAAACGACGAATCCGACTGTTCTTGTTTTGACTACCCGTCGTGACCGATCCAACGCGATCTTCGAGTTCTTTGTAGGCAGCAAGAATCGTACTCAACAAGTAATTGATCCAAGGGAACGGATCTTGTTGGTTTTGGTGCCAACGAACAGAAGAGAGACGGAGTGACTCATAGTAATCTTCCTTCCGTGATTCGACGATTTTCTCAAGACTGATATAGCGTCCGACCTCGAAGCCATACTGATAGAGAAGCAAGAGTGTCAACAATCGTGCCATCCGACCATTCCCGTCGTTAAAAGGATGAATGGATAGGAAATCGAGAACGAACAGACTCGTCAGGATGAGCGGATCGACGTCCTCGTGTTGCCGACGCTCACGTAGGCTGTCACATAACGTCTGCATCGCTGCCGGAGTTTCGAATGCTGGAACGGGAATGAAGCGCGTCCGGCGCGTGCCATCCGGGTATGTCTCGCTGATCTCGTTATCGACGTTCTTCCACCGCCCACCTTCGACGGGAACAAACTTATAGAGTTCCTTGTGTAGTTGCAACAGAATGTTCGCATTGACCGGGATGTCCTCGGCTGAGGCATGGATCAGGTTGAGGACGTCCCGGTAACCAGCAATCTCTGCCTCGGAACGATCTGCGGGATCAGCTGACTTTGACATGATAGTTTGAAGACGACTCTCCGTAACGATGATTCCTTCAATCGCATTCGAGGCTTTCGTCGACTGGATGACGGCGACATCGCGTAAGGTGTTGAGGATTTGAGGCGCTTGCTGTTTATAGAGATCCTGCTTTCCTTTGTACTCATTGATCCGTCCAATCAAACGGACGGTCTCCATCGGCAGGGCGAGACTTTTGAGATAGGTATATGTATAGTCGCGCATTCGTTGAACTCCTTTCACGAAATAGATCATTTTATATTAAACATATTCATTTTTACACTTTTTGACTATGTTTATCGCTATTATAACGTATTTAAAAGCATTCAAGCATAGATAAACATAGTCAAATCATTATAATTTGACTATGTTTATACGTGTTCTGATCATGATTATTTTTCTTTTAATTCTAACGATTTCCTTAAAATAAATAAATGTAATGAATGACGAACCGAACTGAGTACAAAAGACATCGGATACTCAAAGTCATTTTTGCGCATTTCTCAATGCCCTTGTTGTAAAATAAGATAGATAACGACGGAACAGGTAAGGGGCGAATAGACATGACGAAGCGATCGATCCAAGATGCTGCTTTTTTGGGCAAACGAAAACAAGTAATGCGCTGCATCGAACGTGGTGACGATCTGAACGAACTGGATGAAGAAGGGTTTGCGGCACTTCATTGGGCAATTCAGGAAGGATACCAACGGATCGTCGAATTGTTACTCGATCACGGTGCGGATGTTAACCTGCCGAATCAAGACGGGATGTCACCGTTGCATATAGCGCTATATGATCAAAAGACGGACATTGCGTTACTTTTGATCAAGCGAGGCGCTCATCTTGATTTAAATGAATATGGCTTCTCAGCGCTTCATTTAGTAGCGGGGCGGTCCGGTAATAAAAAAGTCTTACGCAAACTAGCGCAGAACGTCGAGTTGTTACATCAACGGACCGATGACGGGGAAGGTGTGACACCGCTGCATTATGCAGCGCAAGAAGGCAAGTCGAAAAAAGTCCAACTGTTACTGGAGGCAGGAGCAGAAGTCGATGCCGTCGGACTGGACGGATTCACACCGCTGTACCTCGCAGTCGGTAATAATCATCCGAAAGCAGTCAAAGTGCTTCTAAAGGCAGGAGCTGACATCGAAGCGGAAAACGTCGCGGATGGCGATACGGCAGTCCTTGCATTAGCGAGCGCCTACGGCTATGAACGCGTCGTCCGTTTACTGCTCTCATATGGAGCCGATCCACTTCACAGAAATGAAGATGGGCGAACGGCACGTGATGCGGCACTTGATAATGAACATCTTCAGATTGCGGAGATTTTACGACAAAAAGAGATTGATGCAAGCGAGTAAATTGTATGAACGGCTAAAGTAGTACGTCAAGTAGGAGTGAAGGTCTTGAATATTCGTTTAGCAACATCTAATGATATGAAGGCGGTATCGATGATTTACGTCGATACTTGGAAGACGACTTACATTGGGTTAGTTCCGGAAGCATATTTGGCACAACTTTCTGTTCAAGAAGCTGAACGGAAATGGACACAGTTTTTAGCTGATTCCTCCCAACGTACATTCCTTTATGTGGTGTTAGATGAAAAGGGAAAAATAGTTGGTTTTGCAGCGGGTCAGATTCGTACTATTGATGAAGTACATAAAGGAGAATTATATGCTCTTTATGTATTACCAGAAGCGCAAAGTTTAGGTATCGGAAAAAAATTGATATTGACTGTTTCCAAGCATTTTTTAAAAGAAGATATCTTTTCAATGATGGTTTGGGTAATGAAAATGAATCGGTCGGGACGAGCATTTTATAAACGTCTAGGAGGCAGTTATTCAGATTTCCGTTTGAGTCGTTTCGGGAATGTCACGGTGGAAGACGAGGCCTATGAATGGCTGGATATTGCTACTCTTGTTCGTCGTCTTCAGAATTAATGAGAAAGGAGGAAGTACGATGCACCTGTACTTCCTCCTTTCATTTCTCATAGATGCCATTGCAACAGTAATCCAGCTTGTGTCAAACCGCCACCGAATCCATATAACAGAAGCATATCTCCCGCTTTGATTTTTCCCTCAGATATACCTTTATCTAAAGATAAGGGGATGGTCGCTGAGGAAGTGTTGCCGTAATTGACTAGACTGTATAGCGTCTTATCAAAGGGAACACCACTTTTTTCACAGATTGATTGAATCATGCGAAGGTTTGCGCTATGCGGAATGAACCAATCGATTTTATCTAAAGTCATAGATGCTTGATTCATTACATATTTCATTCCTTGAGGAACCGTACTGACCGCCCACTTGTATACCTCTCGTCCATTTTGGACGATTTTATTATTATGAATAATAAGATTTTCGAACAATTGATTTGACAGGTTTGAGCAGTATAGACTCGATCCTTTTTCTCCTTCCGAGTTCACGTAGAAGGAAATAAAGTCAGACTGGACTTCATCACGTTCCACAAGAACAGCTCCACTACCGTCTCCAAATAAAATGCATGTGTTTCGATCCGCGTAGTCAGTAATTTTAGAAAGTGTTTCTGCACCGATAACTAGAATTTTTTTATGAAGACCAGATGAAATTAATCCGTTCGCCAAGTGTAATCCGTATGTAAATCCTGCACAAGCGGCGTTCAGGTCAATTGCACCGGCATTTTTTATACCGAGTTTTGCTTGAACCAAAGATGCGGTACTTGGTGTAGTAAAGTCCGGCGTCATCGTACAGAGAATAATCATATCGACATCTTGAAAATCCTTATTGTAGCGCTGTTTCAAATTCATGGCCGCTTGATATGCAAGATCACTTGTCGATTCATTTTGGTCTGCAATTCTTCGTTCCTTGATCCCTGTTCGTTGAAGTATCCATTCATCATTTGTTTCTACTAATTTCTCCAGGTCGTGGTTTGTCATGATGCGATTTGGAACATATGAGCCTATTGCTGTGATACGGGCACGAGATGTAATCATGAATTATTCCTCCCTGTAAAAAAATGTTTCCTTAAATTTTCATTATTAGGTATTAGTACTAGATACTAATATAAATGTGATTTCGATTAAATACAAGCAATGTAACCGATAGGATTCTTTATTAAATCAAATAGTTTAAAAAATAGAGCAGTTTCTAGCGAAAGGATGAATACGACATGATCGGAATCAGCATCGCCACCACATGGGAGTTTGACGCGACGCTCGCGTATTTTGATGTCTCGCCTGAAGAAAGAATCACTTATCCATTTGGTGAATACTTCACGCGTGAGATGAATGGGAAGACACTTCTGTTTTACAGCACGGGCGTTCGAAAAGTAAATGGCATCGGAGCGAATCAATATATGATCCTCCGCTTCTCATTGACGAAGGTCATCGTTGCTGGAACGTGTGCCGGGATTAATCCGAGGTACGACGTACTCGACATCATCGTGCCAGATCGTGCCGTTCAATATGATTGTACGGTCAAAGAGATCGAACCCCTCATCAAACCTTCGTTCATCGTCGACCTCGACGTGTCGAAGTATGGCAATGACTTTCATCTCGGAACAATCGGAACAGCAGACCGCGCTGTCGTCATGTGGCGCGACTATATCGAACTGCGGGATAACGGGTTGACGATTGCCGATACGGAAGCGGGAGCTATCGCGTACACCTGTCAGAAAAACGCAGTTGAATGTATCATCATCAAAGGTATCTCCGATTTTCCGACCGAAGAGAAGAAAGAAGATGCTGTCGAGGCAAACGTCGAGCAGATGCGGATTTATATCGAGAACACACCAAAAGTCATGACGAAAATTTTCTCTGATTATTTGGTACGATTCATATAAAAAACGCAGATATCTCGTTCATCATCGAACGAACAATCTGCGTTTTCACATATAATGCTTTCGTTTGTACAGCTTATGTTCAATCCACGTCCAAATGCGAATTGCCACATAGAGATCAAGGATTGAACCAATCGCCATCATGATCAACATGAGGATACCACTCGTATCAAAAGCAAGTAATGACTCGAAAACCGTAAAGATGATAGCTAACACAAGGGGAATTGTGATGCCGATCCAGACGGATGAAAATAAAAGTGCCTTCCACATCCTCAAGATCCTTTCTCGTAAATAGTTTATTTAAGTACTTCAAATAATGAACACGTAAAATGGAGATATAAAATAGAAGATGAAATGGATTGATGGGATTCGGAACAAAACGATGTTCGTAAATCCGGATGTACGGTTACCTAGCTATTTTGTTCCGCCACCTAATCCAACAAAGGTAATAAATAAACCTACTGTGATGGCGGTAGCAAGTACGATGTTTTGATAAATACCAGTTGGAAAAAAATCGACGATGAAGAGTAGTAAAAATAGTGATGCGACAATTAGTCGTGCATCTCGTACGGAAGAATCTAATGTACGCCATTTGATGAAAAGTAAGATGTACGCTAAAGGTGCAAATAAATAAGAAATAATAAAGAAGGGGATTCTTCTTAAATAATAAGGTACTTTTTCTTCCTTATCTTCCATTATTATCACTCCAAAAACTCATTTTTTGAATTAACTTTATAATACACCAATTAAAAGTCATGCAACGGATCTTTGACGACTACTTATACCGGTTTCTAACGTAATCATTCATCGGTGTACTTCTTTTACATATTTTCCAAGTTTCTTGCGGCAATATAGTTCAGTAGCATTGTATTTTTTGAAATATGTTCTATCATAGTGAATGGAAACGTTTTCTTAAAATGGTGAGTACATACCGAACTGTACAAGAAATGCGCTGCAATCGTCAGGATTCGTAAGTGTAGAAGTAGATGGAGGGACATAGAAGCATGCAGGAATGGAAAGCATCTGGTCAACCGGGTCAGAAACGGATTGATATCGAAAGCCGGTTTCGTCCAGAAATCGAAGGGCTACGAACGGTAGCTGCCTTACTCGTCGCGATTTATCACATTTGGTTCAATCGTGTCTCAGGAGGTGTCGATGTCTTCTTCGTCATCTCGGGTTTTTTAATCACGACATCGATCATCTCGACGATCAACCGAACAGGAGAATTTAAGTTCCTGCCGTACGTCACAAAGTTGCTGAAACGCCTCTTGCCATCCGTTTTGTTCATCTTAGGCGTCGTCTTAGTATTAAGCACATTTTTATTACCGGCATCAATTCTCGGTAAAACGATTCGTGAAGTTGTCGCCTCGATGTTCTTTTATCAAAACTGGCAACTCGCCGTCTCGAGTACGGATTACTTGGACGCGACCCAGATGAAGTCACCCGTTGAACATTTTTGGGCGCTATCGATCCAGTGGCAGTTCTATATGATTTGGTTCGTCTTGTTCTCGTTCATCTTATGGATGATGAACAAGTATCAGATTCGATCGATTAAAACCGTTTTAAATGGGTTGCTTGGATTCCTATTCGTCACGTCACTCGCGTACTCGATCTACCTGACAAAAGTCAATCAGCCGTGGGCGTATTTCATTACGCCGACGCGGGTATGGGAATTTGCCTTAGGTAGTCTGTTATGTGTGAACTTATCGGCGATTCGTGTTCCGAAGTGGATAGCGACGATCATCGGCTGGGTTGGTCTGATTGGCTTGCTGACGACTGGTGTTCTGTTTAACGTCTCGCAAATGTTCCCTGGCTATATCGCACTCTGGCCGATGACATGTGCTTTGATGATCGTGTTATCAGGAACGCAAGAGACACGATTCGGATTAAAACGATTCCTCGGATCAAAGCCGATGGTCAAGCTCGGAGGGATTGCGTTCGGGATTTACCTTTGGCACTGGGTGTTGCTTGAGTTCTATCGCTACAACGTGCAACAAACACCCGGTCTGCTCATCGGTACATTGATCATTGTCGCGTCGATTGGTCTATCCTACTTGATGACGGAATGGGTTGAAAAACCGATTCGCACTTCGACCGTCAATCGGACAGCGTTCAAGAAGCTGGGTGCACTGTTGACGATTAACGTCTTGTTGATTGGATCCTTACTCGGACTCGCTTATATGGAGGAACAAGAGCTAAAACAAGCTGTCAGCAAAAATAAATACCCGGGTGCTTTAGCGATCGAACAAACGCTGCCTGTACCGAAGCAAGACCCGTTCCCGTCTTATGCGAACGTCTTCAATGACTTACCGCTCGTTCATACGGATGGTAGCAACCAAGGGCTGCAAAAGACGGAAGCGAAAGTCGGTGAATACGGGAAGACGAAGGATTATAAAGCGACAATCGCGCTTGTTGGGAGCTCGCATTCGGAGCAATGGTTCGGTGCATTACATGAAGCAATCAAAGGAACGGACATCCGTTTACTTAATCTGACGCGGTCAGGAACACGTTTTTCGACCGGTTATGAACCGGACTCCTTAAAAGGAATCTGGAACCAGAACGTCTTGAACTATTTGAAGGATGCCGATGTTGATTTGATCATCTCGCACGTGACTGCAGCGGATGCTTCAAAAGACAGCATCCATCAACAAATGGTCGACCAGATGCAGTTCGTCAAAGACGAGTATGGGATCGATGGTCTAGCACTCCGGGATAATCCACGGTATGACTTCAACGTACTCGAGGCGCTCGAGACGACAAGCATCGCGGATACGACGAAACAGATGAATACGCAACCGAATCAAACGGATGAGGCGTACTGGAAACAGTTCGAAAAAACGAATCAGTCGCTTCATAAGCTGGATTTGACGCGTTACTTCCACGTCAAAGGCGAGTATCGCCCTGTCATCGGCAATGTCGTCATCTATCGTGACAACAGCCATATGACGAATACGTATGCGGAAAGCTTTGCTCCGATGTTCAAGAAAAAGCTCGACGAAGTGCTCGCGGACAAATTAGCGAGTACAACAGCTAACACGAACCAATAGAAATTGAGAGCGTGTCGTGAAGCTTAACGAGGAGGCAATGAAAGAAACCATGGCAAATGTTAAGGCAAAGTTTAATCGGTGTTTAAAACTAATCGAAAAATACCCACAAGCTTTCATAGTGGGGAATGGGTCAACGGAAAATGAGATTCTTGAAGTCGAACATCGTCTTCAGGTCACGTTTCCGCCAATGTACAAAGAATTTCTAAAACAGTTTAGTTATCTGGCTACGCATGATGAAGAGATCTGGGGAATCGGTCCATCAAACAACCAGTTAGATCTTGTATTTAGACTTGAAAAATATAACAAGGAACTCCGAAGCAAATCTCAAAGTGAAGTTCCTTCACATTTAATCGGAATACAAATGGAAGACTTTAGTTCGTCGCTCATTTGTCTAGACTTACAAGCCTTGACCTACAATGATCAAGAGGCAAAAGTATGTTTTTACCCAAGTGATGACGAACCTTACTATGCAGATTCCTTCACGGAAAGATTATTTGAGGTGTGTGATAGTGCCGTGTCAACGTATTTAGAGGATACAGAGGACGAATCTTCTACTACGATTGAAAAGGTGAGTGCGATCAAGACGGAGCACAAGGATGTTTATTTCGAAGCAAAAGCGTTGATCCATGCACATCCAGAGTTATCTGAGTTTGGAGAAGGGATTTCGGACGCTGAAGTTGAGGTAATTGAAAAAGAGTTAAACGTCACCTTACCTGAAAGTTACGTGACATTCATGAAAGAATTCGGAGGGGGTATCTTTGGAGACAACCAGTTTTTTACGATGTTCAATGAGGAATTAGTAAAAACGAATCTCGAATTGTATCATCCAACAGAATTTGAGCATGCTCTTTCAAAACATCTAGTAGCTGTCTATTTTGATGATCTTGAGGAATTTTATGCGTGTCTTGATTTCAAAAATATAGTGAATGGTGAGCCTAAAGTAGTGTATCGAGAAGTGAACGTCCCGGAAGAAGACTATGATGATCGTGATGCATTCAAATCGTTCTCCGATTTTCTCTACTACATTATTCAAGACACCATTGAGGTCAATAGCTGATAACATCCTATCGACTACGTAAATGCTCGATTTTTCGTCAAACGAATAAGCAGCACAATTAAAACGGCTTGAGTCCAGAATTCAAAAGGACTTAAGCCGTTTTCCTATTCTTAGCATCACTTAACATATGAACCATACAGAAGGGCTAAACGAAAACACAGAAAAACTCCCTTCAAAATAAACGGTTGAAAGAATGAAACCGTCTGTTTTGAGAGGGAGCGTTTATTCAACAGATTGAAACAATTAAACGGAATAACTGCCGTCCGGTTGCTCACGTAATTCGAGTGCTTCCGTGCGAACCTGTGGATTCGTCCCGAAGTACGCATCGACGACACGGGAAGCGGCGAAGCCGTCCTCCATCGGACCGTACGTCGCACGGAACGTATCGAGTTGCGCTTGATACATTTTCGTCAGACGCGGAATGTCCGATAAGGCGTGAAGCAAAGCCTCTTCCGTCTCTAAGATGGGTCCCGGAAGATCGTTGTAGTAATCGAGATAGAATCCGCGCAGCGTATCCCGATAGAGGTCAAGGTCATACGCATAGAACATCATCGGTCGATTCATGTTCGCGAAGTCGAAGAAGACAGAGGAATAGTCCGTGATCAGCAGATCGGTGATCAAATACAATTCCTGAATATCCGGATAGGCTGTCGCATCAATGAATTGTTCCCGGTGCTGTGCTGGAATCTTCGGCTTTTTCGTGACGAGCACGTGCGTTCGAATCAAGAAGACATACTCATCGCCTAACGCTTCCGCGACCCGGTCGAAATCAAACGGATAGTCAAAGTAGAACTTCCCTTTCCCGAGCGATTGATGATCGCGGAAGGTCGGTGCATACAAGATGACTTTTTTGCCTTCCGGCAGTTGCAACTGTGTCCGAATCCGATCGATCGTTGCCTCATCATTTGCTGTAAAGAAAAGGTCATTTCGCGGATAACCAGATTCGACGACAGGACCGCTATACTGGAATGCACTTCTAAAGATGTTCGTCGCATAAGGACTCGGAGACAAGAGGACGCTCCATTGCGCGATCGAATTCGTCACTCGTTCGACGTAGCCTTCATCCCGTCCATGGATCTCATCTAAGTCAAACAACATCTTCTTCAACGGCGTGCCGTGCCACGTCTGGATGTACGTCGTCTCTTTCCGCCGCGTCATGTAGTGCGGGAAGTTCTGATTGTTGACCCAAAACTTCGCCGTTGCCATGTAATAGAAGTAGGCGGGAGACAGGCGTTTGACGACTTTTGCATTCGGATCACTCAGATAGAGCTTTTTGTTATAGATCCAGACGACTTTATAGCCGAGAGCTTGGTTCTTCAGTTCTTCGTAAATGTAACGCGGGCTGTCCGCGTAATGTTTACCGAGACCGCTCTCGAAGACGACAAGTTTTGGGTCGACCGGTAAGACGCGTTGCATGAGTCGATATCCTGCCTTCATCGTCGGGAAGTAGAACCGGCTCCGACGATAGACCTTAAAGAGGATGTTCGCCGCTTCGTTCGTCTGAATCTTCTCTAAAAGACTCGTCTGTTTCGTATAGTTCGCGATCGTTTGATAGACCTGATCGGAATAGGTCGTATCCGTTTTCGTCAAGAAGACGTCAGCACGTCTCTTGTATTCGTCATCCATCTCAAAATGACGGCGTGCTGTCGCATCGAGATCCTCGAACAAGTCATCGATCGTCTTTGAGATCCGACCCGGTAATTCGTTCTCGAGATCGAGATACGAACCGAGCGGACCGATGAAGCGTTTCGGATCGAATTGCAGGTAATGGACCGGTCGCTTCAAGAAACTGAAGTCAAAGGCGACACTCGAGTAGTCGGTGACGAGCAAGAGGCTCTCTTTTAACAACCCTTGGACATCACGTTCGCCTTGATGGATGACCGTGATTGGTAAGTTCTCGAAGTGACTCGAGTATTGCTGCATGTTCGGGTGCAGGCAAAGGACGATCTCGAGACGATGTTGTTTTGCGTATGCATGCAGACGCTCACTCGATAGGAACGCTTGGTACTGCTGATAATATTCCGATTCGAAGAACTGGAGTGGCGTCTGTAGCCACGAGCGCCACGTCGGAATGACGAGCATCTGACGTTTGACTGGGACGTCGTCGTTCAAGAGGGCATCAAAACGAGACAAACCGGTGATTTTGACCTCTCGCTCAGCGTAGCCCATGTCTTGTGTGACGAGTCGTTTCTCACGCTCGGAACTGACGAGGAACAGATCCGTATCGAAGGCAGCGGCAAACTTCCCGTACTGGTCATTCATGTTCTTCGTTCCGAGTACCCCGTGTTGGATGAAGACACGATCCGCCCGCATCTTCCGTTTGAACGGTTCGGACCGGAGCGGATACAAGTATTCCGCGTGGTGTGTCCCGATGACCTTCTTCGCCATCAACGAGTGATAGATGTGTTCCTTCGATTTGATCGGCAAGACGTTTCCGAGCGGAGCAACTTGCGCGTATTCGTTCGACGTCGGATCGATGACGTAATAGACCGGTCGCTCCGGATAGGTCTCGCGCATAAACTTGAAGAAGTGATACCCGTTGTCCTGCGCTTTATAGGGACGTTCTCCGACGAGCCACGTGTTCTTCTCAGCAAACAGCCGGTAGAGCGGGGCGAACGTCATCAGGTGATTCAGATAGGCGTAATTTTCATTCGTAAACTCGGTCATCTCAAACGATAGATTCCGGTGACCGACCGTGTAGTACGGGATGATGTGCATCGTCGACGTATCATCTTTCCCTAACGCTTCCGGTGTCAGTTGACGCGTGATGTACCGGGCGCGACCGAGACGGTGTAATTTTGGTTCCGACCGGTGATAGAAGTCGAGTGCGACGAAGGCGTCATAAACCCCTTCTTGTAATTGCGCTGCTTGATAGAGTTGCGACCAATGGATCGTCGCCGTGTAGTGATAACGATACAATCCGAATTTTTTCGCACTTGTCTCATTTTGGTACAACCAATCGATCGGGACCGGAACTTGATTGCCACTTTCCCGGTGCACGAGGAGCAATCGTCCCGTCTTGATGAACGCGTGACGGGTAAAAGCTTTCCCGCTGATGATCGTCGTCGCTTTCGTCTCATTGCGGACCGCATCAATCTGAATCTTCGGCTTCGTCTGCGGTTCTTTATTCAACAATAGACGCAGGTTGCCTTTTAAATCCGTATACAACTGGACGAATTCGTTGGACGTCTCATCCATCAATGGCGCGAGCGGCGCGGGAATCTGCGTGTCAAGGAAACGTCCTAACAAAATCTCACGGGTGAAGACGGATGCATCGAGCGTAGCATGACTCGGTAAGCCGTCAGACTCCCATTTGTGTAATTGTTCTGGTGTGAGGTGTTCGACTTTTTTCTTAAACGTCAGCCAGAGTGAAAAACGACCGACTGGATAGGCAGTATCTTGATCGGCTTCGACAGACTCGATCTCAACGAGACCATCCTCTTCAACCGTCGGAACGTCCGCATCCTGCATCTGAGCAGCGTGTTGACTCAGCTGAGAGACGAGCGTATGCGGCAGTTGGAAAGAGAAGCGATGATCGTGCTGTTGGTTCGGTACTTCAAGGACCGTCTCTTGCAAACGATCGCGAATGAGTAAGGACGTGATCGTCAGCAACGGATCGTTCAATTGACCGGATAGCGTATAGTCTGTCGGAGAGGATTGAATCTGTAACGACTCTTTTAACGCCGATCGTTTAAGTTTCTTTGGTTTCTTCGGAAGTACAGTGTGCCCGAATTGGAGCACCCGGAGAACAGATTTAAACAGCATGGAATCAAGGGACCTCCTACTAAGTGATATTTTATGAAAGCGTTATCTTCCATTAGCATTCTATCACAATCAATAGCTAAAACATCCCAAAATTTGAAAAACAATACGGACCTTGGTGGGTAGACGAAAAAACCTTCTCACAGAGGAGAAGGTCAATAATCGATTAGTCGAGCTCACTCAAAAGCGTTAACCAGTTTGTCGTAAAGAGCTCATCAGAAAACCGATTGATCGAGTGCAGGGCGGCTTCTCCCATTTGATGGCGTAGAGCCGGTTGCTCCATCAAGCGGATCGCTGCTGCTGCAAAAGCTGACGTGTCACCGGGTGGAACGATATAACCGGTCGTCCCGTGCGCGATGATTTCACGCGGACCATAACAGATGTCATAGGCGATGACCGGAACACCGTGCCCCATGCTCTCAAGAATCGCCATCCCGAACCCTTCGGATTGCGACGTGAAGATCGTTGCGACGGCGCCATGATAGGCGTCTTGAATGTTCGTGATGAATCCGTTGAACCGGATCTGTTTCGTCAGTGACAGTTCCTTAATCAACGCGTGAAGATCCTTTTCGAGTTGATCGTTGTAACCGAAGCCATAGAAATCAAGGAAAGCATTCGGATGCTGGTCGACGATCTTCCGCATGACACGGATACTGGCAGCGACATCCTTTTTGATTTGAATGCGCGAGACGACGATGAACCGATTTGGATCAGGTTCAGGAAGAACCGTATAATCCGCTTCCGGCACCGCACCGACACCGTGAGGAATCGCATGGAACGTCTCCGGATGACCGAACTGATCGGTCATATGTGCTTGTTGCCGAGGGGTTGCCGTGATGACTCGATCCCACTCGTCGATACGACCGAATAACGTATCCCAGACACCGCTGACCGTTGCCGTCTCGTTGAAGGGGGAGACGAAGTGATTGCTGTGTCCGAAGGCGATTTTTTTGATATTCGGATGCTTGATATCCAAGATGACCGCGTCCAAATTCTTTTTCGGTAGGTTGGCAAGACGATCCCGGTATTCTGACGAGATCAAGACCGCCTCATGCTGACCTAACAGCTTATTCAAGACGAACGTATTAAAGGTCGCCGGATCATTGAACTGTTTTTCCTGACCGGCTTCGAAATAAAACAGATGACTCCAGTCCGCTGAATTGATTTTATGCCAAATCGTTAAATAACACGTCCCGTCACTATGGAAGAAGGAGCGAGAGACCGGTTTGTTCGACGTAAACGAATACTGGATCGTCTGCACCAACTGGCCGTTATCCAGGTATTCTTCGCGGCGCAGGCGATGACGATTCTCTGAAAAATAATCGATGAAGCTGAGCTGATCATTCGCGTCAAACCGGGCGTACTGGACGTATGTACCATTTTCGAACAACCGATACGAATCTTTTTCGGCGCGACTCGCGTCGAGGAACAACGTATACCGCTTTTCCCAGCGTGGAATCAATTCGCCTTTCGAAGAGACGACGGACCGTTTGTCTGCCTGGCGACGTGCTAAAAAATTAATGACGTTGACGACTTGGATGCGAGAATCAAGCAACCGTGCCTCGACCATCTCTTGACGAATCGTTTCAAGATTCGGTTGAATCCCTAACGTCACGAGCGTCACGTTTCGCTCCGGATCAGCCGCGATGATCGCATTCGCTCGTTTAATGACTGCTTTTGATAAACCGCCACGCTGGGTCGCTAACGTATTCAATGTAAAAAACAAATCTCGTTTCATAGGGCATCTCCTTATATAGCGCTTACAATTTTAATGAGCGTCATGAAATGTGAATCTCTTTGGTGAACCTTGCCCATACTATAGCATACAATGTTGGAATAATAAGGAACCTAGGAATGATATGAAAATATCCCTAGGCGTATCGTTAAGCCTCATGAATGGGTTGAACGAATGAACGATTGGCTGTGATGTACGTATCCTGAGTCGTTTTCAAGCGTGGGGTGCCTTTCGATGACAGAACGATCTTCTCAATCGAAAGAACCGTACCCGGTGTATTTTTCGTTGGTAGTTCGTTTTTAAAGTCACGATCAGCATACTGTTTACATGTCTTCAAAATCCGGACTGTTGTCGGAAGATCAGTCAGGTACGTCTCGTCATCAATCATAGGCGCAAGATGGACGTATTTTTTGTTTGCCGTGACGTAAGCACCATCAACCGTGACGAGTCGTGGTGTGCCGGCCACTGTCAACTGAAGATCGGAAATCGTCAGCAATTGCCCGACTTCAAGAGCTGTCTGCTTATGCTCGAATTCCAAATCGTCATACAAGAAAGCCTTCTCGAGTACAACGACTTGCGTCGGTGCATCGACATGGTACTTCGCCGCATCGATTTTCTGTACAGGTGATCTGGATTCCTCGGGACGAAACTCGACTTTAAGTTGCTGGTAATGCAGATGCATCCCATTGACACTACTCGGTAACGTCATCCGGACGACGAACGGATGATAGTCGTCATGGATCAGCATCAATTGGAATGGATGTGAATATCGTTCGAGTGCCTCCGTCGAAATGAATAATTCAGTCCCTTCGATATGGAACGGAACGGCGGTTTCCGTTGCTTCATCGTTAGGCGCGATTAAGAGAACTTGATCGACCGAAGCCGTGTCGTCTTTGAGTAATTGTACGACTTCATAAAAGGTACCATCAACGAGACGCGTGCCTGCATACGTAGCAAAGAACGGCTCAAGGACAGGTCCGAGATGGTGTAGTGATTCCGGCATTCTATAATAAAGACGGTTCTCCGATACATAGCGCCGGGCTTTATGTTTTTGGACGAGTAGCGTGATGAAGGTGACGAAGCTGTCATAATCTTGTTGCTGCAGCAAGGCGTACTGCTTTTGGAAGATGTCATCGAAAATGAAATCGGCTGGATCTGCACCATGACGTTCAAAGATGGTGATCATTTCACCGAATAAATCAAAGAAAGTCTGCTGTTGCGGATGCTCAAGGAACCGTTTGTTGTTGAACAGACGGGAGAGGAAATCCATCTCGATCAGACGGCTCAAGGCATGGGTCTTGGCGACTGTCGGAATATCCAGTTCAAGCGTTTTCTCAAGCACCTGTAAATTAAAAGTCGTCTTCTCGAAGATGCTCGTCTGTCCGACTAACGAATCATTCATCGCGAATCGGTTGACGTGGTAGACAGGTGCTGGATTCATCGAAGCCGTTTGACATGTGGAGATGGCTTCGAAGAAGAAAAGTTTATCTTCACCGAACTGCATCGGGCTGAACCGGATGTTATGCTCGATCAAGACGGAGCGCTTCAGGATTTTCCCCGGCGGTCCAACCGCTCGAAATACTTTATCGATTTCATACGGCACGAGCTGATTGGCAGTCGTGAACGATGCGAACCGCCCGACTTTTTGAATCGACGTGTCGGTATGTTTGATCGTTTGACCGAATGCGATATCGGCATCGTTCGAAGCGGCTTGCGCGACGAGCTGAGGGAATCCGACCGGATCGAGACGGTCATCAGCATCTAAGAACGTGACGTATCTACCTGTCGCTTCTTCGATTCCGACGTTTCGCGGATGGGCAGGACTTCCCGTATTTTCTGGGAGTTCAATGATGCGAATGAAATCCATCGTTTCTGCAGCCGTGTGGAGAATCGATAACGACTCGTCGGTCGAACCGTCATCAACGAAAATCGCTTCCATCGTTGAATGATCAAGCGTGAGTGCCTGAATCGACGCGATACACGTCGAGAGATACGTCGCTTTATTGTATACAGGAATGATAATTGAAACAATTTTTCCCAACAGTAATTCCCACCTTAAAGAAAATATTTTAAAAAATACCATTTGAACTGTACCACAAAAAGGATACTCTCAAGCGTAAGAAAGGTGAGAACATACAAAAAAGGACGATGACCCGATTAAAGAAGGGAGCCATCGACCATTTAAACGCGGTCAGGAAGGAGTGGAATTACTTGATTCCAATGTTCTCAAGATATTTTTTTTCAGAGTCATCGATTTTACGGCTGATTTGTTTCGAATACGTCTTTCGAGCGTAAGTAGATCCTTTTTTCTGATAAATGGCTGTCTCTCCTCCAGATGATTGGTCGTAATAGATTTCAATGAGACCTTGATCCTCATAGACGATGACGCCCGTTTCTCCAGAATTTCGCTTTAGTTGTCGATCAACCTGTTGCTGCTTCAAGTATTGATTTTCAGATTTAATGACTTGATTGATAGCTACATCGTATTTCTGTTTTGCTTTCTCGCTTGTCGTATTTCCGTCTTGATCGTAATCGCTACATCCTGCTAGGCAGATTACCAGAAAGAGCAGTATCGATAAAAGTTTCACTTTCAAATGCGAACACCTCCGAAATACACTTTTTGCTTTAACGATAGTGTACATCAAGGCAACGCTTCATATGTAGCGCACTTGAGAAATAGGGAAGTGTCTTAGAGTAGAATAGGCATATTATAGTTCAATCGCATCGATGACGCCTTCAGGATACTCCCAGACGTTTCCTTCGATGAGCCATTGGTGGTGGCAGTTCGGGCAAGCGACTTCCGAAGAGAAGTCATACTGGATTTCAACACCTAAGCGCCGCTCCTCGTGCGATACACTATGTAAATCTTCAATGAGAATCTCATCCTTGAATTTCTCACGACAACGTGGGCATTTGAATTTCGAATAATGACTGATGACCATATCCATTCGATTCAACTCCTAAACAAAGAATTAGTATCGTTTACAGTATAATGATAACGCTTACATAAAAGTATTTTAATTTTGAATTGTAATCAAAATGGAATATATCAACTGAATTGGATTTTAAGTTATGAAAGATTTGCCTTTGCGAATGGGCAGAGAAAGAATACTTATTCACAAATAAATAAAAATTCCCATAAATGGTTATGGCTTTTATAATGAAGTAGAGAAATTGATTTTTAAGAAAACAACTACTGATGAGAAATTATGAGATTCATCGACTTATTACATAAAAGGATTGTGTGACAATATGCAACTCATCAAACAGATTAATGATCAGAATCATTTTTGGCTGTTCGAGAAGGATGGACGGACACTCTATACGTTTCACGGCATCATGGGAGAGAGATTGAAAGAACCAATGAGCGAGCAAAAGTTCTCGCGCTTTTTTAATCTAGATGCCTATATCCGAGAACTCGTAGCTGAGAAAGAAAAGGACGGATACTCGGTCGTTCAAGAAGCAGATTACCACGAAGTTGTCGTCGAGATCTTTTGTCAGGATACAGAGTATGACGTCATCCTTGAGCATCGTTCGAGCATTGAAGAAGACCTCAACGGTTTTCTTTTTGAAATCGGCAACGGGTATTTTGTTGAAGATGAGTATGGTCCGGAAGCGATCGAATTTGTCCTTCATATCTTGGAGCCGTCCTATATCGTTGAACCCGTCATTGATTATTTTAAGGACCAGTTTAATCTGAAGAAAATCCGAATGGGGCAGGCAAAAGTTCATTATGGCAGACGATTGACCGGGCTTTATCCCACAGGCAAGAACTTTAACCGAAAAAATTAAACACAAAATGTATAAGGAGGAGTCACATAGATGACAGTTCAAATCGGTTTACCAGGCGTCACAGAAGAGAGATTACAAGAGGTAGAAGCAGAACTCGGCTTCAAGCTTCCGAAAGAACTACGAAATAGGTACAAGCGCGAAAACAAGTTCAGCGTTGGCGAATGGGAGTTTCATCCGATCAAGGACGAGCAGTATATCAAGCGGACATGGGACGACCTTGTTCGTGTCAACACGACGGATGCGGAGGACTACCCATCCGGTTTCTTACGAATCGCACGTGACGGAGCAGGTGATGAACTCGGATATCAGCTTCCGGACACAGAGACAATCGTCTTATGGGATCATGAGGAACAAGAATTATTTTCGGTAGCACCAACGTTGAAGATATTCATTGAAAAGGAACAACAAATGGATCGCAGTGCAGAACAAGCAGAACTCTTCGTACAAACAGTCATCGAGATAGGAGCCGTCTATGGTTTATCAAAATTTGAACAGTCGGGTTGGGCCTATTGTCCTTCGAATCAAGAGGAATCGGATGTATTGTTATTCTTTTCGTCGAAATCAGCGGCGAAAGCGCTACAGACGAAGGAATGGGCGGACTATTACTTGATTCGCTTGGATTTGGATCTATTCATGGATGGCTGGTTACCGAACATGATTGACGATGGACTGTATTGTGGCTTGAACTGGGGACCAGAGCTCGTCGGACTTGAGCTAGATCCAGAAGATGTCCTAGCAGATCTGGAGGGTTAACATGATTCGGACGCTTCGTAAACAAGTTGGTGGAATGACGTCCGTCTGGCTCGTCTATCGCGATGGACGAAAATTGTATACGTATCACGGTGTTATGAACGAGATTCATCAAGACAATATGAAACAAGCGATGGAAGAGCGCTACTTGTTCCGATATCAAGCGAAACGTCGGATAAATACGTGGATTTCGGAGAAACAGGCAGAAGGTTACATGTTCGAAGACGTATTCGGACTGACACCGAACAACAAGAAAAGACAGACGTTCAAGCGTCGAATGATCGGACTCGCGTCTCTGCTGATTAGTGTCGGTTTGTTTCTGGTAGTGATGCCTTTTCTCGTCTCTCCAAGTATCATCGCAGTGCTTGCGTTACTTCAAATGGGAATGGTCGTTTTCAGTAAAGACTATTTACCGGGCTGGCTACGCACGGTTTGTTTCATCAGTTGCTGTGTCATGAACGTTGAATACCGAGAGGGGTTATACGCTGGTTTCTCGATTGGAACGGGTACACTCCTGTTGTTTTATGTCCAAAACAGATACAATCAAACGGATTTTCTGGCGGAACAGCCGAACCATGCTTCTATTTAAAAAACTCCTACCGAAGACCAATTCAATTGATAAGGATGATAATTAAATGATTGTCACGCTCAGTAAACAAGTGGATGGCATCATCTATTTCTGGCTCATGTACCGGGATGGTCGAACAATCCAGATGTATCACGGTGTCACCGAACAATGGAAACTCGATCAGGATGTCAGTGATTCAATTGAAGAACGGTATACTTTTCGGCGTCAAGCTAAACGACGACTGAAGGAATTGATTGCTGAGAAACAGGCTGAAGGATACAGGCAGGATGATATTTACGGGATGCAACCCGGACGGAAAGAGCGTGAGAAATTTCGCCGCCGGACGTCGTGGCTCGCTTATCTTCTTCTGGGTCTCGGTCTGTTCCAGTTCGTGACACCGTTCACTATATTACCGTTTGTTGTATTAGGTATCGGTATCACTCTGATGTTCTTAGCGTTTCTTAGTAAAGATCAGTTTCCGATGTGGTTACGTGTCATCTGTTTCGTCGATTATTTCTTAATGCATATCAGTTTTCGGCAAGAGCAGTATATTCCGCATCTGTTTCCAATTCTGTCGATTGGAACGGGTTTACTCCTCTGGTTTCATCTTCGAAAAACGAGACAACAAATGAAAGTAGAGCAATGACATTTTTAAAAGGAGATGCAACATGTCGCTTCTAGATAAGTTACTACAAGACCCTGCCGTTTCTGAGGTACCACGTTTACATAGTGCTCTTCTTGCGAAAGAACGCGGCTTGCGCAAAGCGTGGTTAGTACATATAGATGAGTTCATTGAAGAAGTGAATACGTGGAACTTCGAACGACAATGGACGTTTGTGAATTGGTTATTGTCTACCTGTGAAGGAGAGACGGACGCTTCAGTCCTCTTGATTCATCCGCTAAAAGAACGCCTCTTAAAACCAATCTTGAATCAATGGATGAAAGAGTTGCCGAATGACGTCCGACCGTATCGCTGGTATGGTCTTTTCTTTGATGAAGATGACCGTTACCTCTACTTACAAGAGGCGATTACGCGTGGGGGAAGACGGGAGCAGTTAGCGATCGAGAAGATGATTGATCATCACTTGTATGGACTTTGGTATTCTTTCCACCATCTCGATGAAGATTTGTATTTAGGAGAAATAAAGTAAGATGCAGCATCCTTAACAGAGGCTTGGTTGTTAATCGAGCAACTCGAAGATGCGGTTTTGAAATCGGAATGTATTAACGAATGGCAGAAGCTGAATCAAACCTTAACGGATTGGATTCGTTTCGAGCAAGAGAAAACTAACGGATTCATGGAGTGGCGTCTGCAACAAGAATCAAAGGGTTGAGTTTGATTAATCCCATGACATTAGCAGGTTAGAAATGTCCTCTCCGTTATATTTAAGAAAGAGGTATTTAACATGAAAAAACTAGGCACGTTTACAAGTCACAAAGGGAATCTGATTGTCTCGGATCCGGCTTTCCTTGAGCCGGATATAGAATACAACGTGACAATTCCAGTTGAACAAGGTTCGATTTGGACGGTCTTCTATGACGAAGATGAGTACGAATCAATTAATTTGCTTTACCTAACAATGAATGAAGAAACGAAGATGGCTCCATCCGATTTCGAGCCGGTATCCGATCTAGTCGTCGTCGATTCAGCGCAGCTCGTCGTCATGAACACAGCGGATTACGGGAGACGGGAAGCCATCGATTGGGAGATTCGAAATACGCTAGAGTTCGACGAAGAAATCGACCCGTTCTATATCGCAATCTCAGATGAAATGATGGAAGGCGAAATCTTCCTGTTTCCGTTCGGTGTCGCCGTTCAGTTAATGGGGGACGGACACTATGAAGTCCTTGTCCGACGGGAAGACGATAACGTGACAGGGATTGCGATCGTCCTTGGGGAACATGAGGCTTTTGAAGAACACGATGACGAGGAAGAAATATCGCTGGAAGACGTCGAAGTTCCACGACTGAATCATCAAAACACTGCTTTACCAGACGATGTCTTTCTTACGAATATTCTTCAGGCGATGCGACTATTTTATGTGAACGATCAAAAATCCTTGAAATACAGTATTCCAATCGAAGGTGAGAAGGTGGAGCACAAGCTGTATTTGTATGATTATTCATCCTCCATCCAAAACTATCAAGTGTCCGTGGAGAGTCCTTGTCCAGAAGCCCGCATCCAAGCATTCGAGATTGATCATTTTGCGATTCCGGAGTGGTATAAAGGTATTTTGAGAGTCTGTAACGGTGTGAGTTTTTCCGAAGAGTTGAACTTAAACGGTATTCCGTTGACGAGCTGGAACGGGTTATCGCATGAGATCCAAGGCAATCTCTCGGATAGTCTCGATGAATACGTGTTAACCGAGTTCGATGCAATCCGTGACAAGTATTTCTTTTTTGGTTCGTCGTTTAGACAGGATGAATACTATGCAGTATTAAAAGAGCGTCCAGACGAAGCTGTCTATTGCTTCGACTATAGAACGTTGAAACTCAAACCGAAGGCAACGACTTTCCAAGATATCATCCGTGATGCATGGCGCGCGTGTAATCTGAAAGCACTACATAAAAGAATGTGAGGATGATCTCATGAAAATAATCTATTCTCGTGAAGACTTACTCGCACTCGAAGATCCCTTTGAATATGAGGTGGGTCTGCCGATCCGCATCAGAGAACTTCCGGCTTCCGTCATCGAAGAGGAGATTCCGGATAGCCGCGAACATTTGGATCGTCTTCTAAAAGATGGCTATACATTGGTCATTCAGAAACCGCGAATTCCAAACCCGCCCGTATTCGCAGGGTTATCCGTGATAGCGGAGAATACGATCATGAAATTGTATATCTACCAGGCAAATCATTGTGAGGATGCGTTATGGGATGTTCTGTCCGAGAATGAATACAATCAGCACTGGGCATATTTTTTATTGAGAAAAATCGAAGGTGTCAGATTCGAATTGCCTTACACGCAATCATCACAACAATCACTCGGACTCACTCATCTTGGTACGAATCAACTCGTGTATTTACAGTTTGAAACCAATCAAAGCGTATCGTGTCAGTGGGATTGAAAAAGGAGATGCTTTTGTTTCCAGAAGACATCGTTTAATTCAAACAAATCAGTAGTGAGATGTTCCGTGATGAGCTAAAGCAAAAGCAAGCGTTGAGTACCTATCGCTTTTATGTAGTAGTGTGTGTCGGAAATAAGTTCCATTCCAAAAGAATCTTTGATTACTACAAGCTGTGGTGTTTGCTCGAACGAGAAGAGACGCTCGATGGCTTCACCTCCCGAATGGAAGTACCGGTTCAAGTGGGCAAAGAACCGTACTACGTTGGGATTGCTGAATTTGGCATCGAACAGCTCACAACAGCTATCGAGAAGATTAGTGATTCTCCAGCTATGTATACCATTATTTGTGCGAATCATGATCGACCGTCACACTGTCAGGAGTTACTTGATCAGGTGCTCGACATCGGCTTAACAGAGAGTGGAGGGTTGCCAGTCGTCGAGATGGTCACGACACTGACCGCACAAGGTTACGCCGTCTGCACGTGGGGAAGTTCGAGTGAAGAACAGGAACTTCAGTGTTTTTATACGGCAGCCTTCTTATAACAATGTAGAAAGAGGGAATTCGATGAGTCTGCGTGGTGTGTCATTTGAAATCCCGAATGAACCGGGGCGTGTCTTGCTCGACATATTAAGTGCGATTGAAATGAAAGCGTATGATTGGTTTCTTCGTAACTTTGATTTTCCGATCCAAACCATGGATGGGGACCTGTATGACAGTTTAGAAGAGTTTTCAATCGATCGGATAGCGACAGGACATGAACTAGCGAAATGGCTAAGGGGACCTAGCAATTACCTGATCTTTGCTGAATTGTTTGCATTTCAAAGTGATCAGACTGAAGAAGTAGGAATGACGTATGAATGGTTTCAGGAAAGCAATTGTCAAATCGCGATTTTGGTGTATGACTGCACGTACGTCGATATCTATTGTAAGGAGCAACACGTATCTGAAGCGTTTTATAAGAACGCCGTGAAACGTGGGTATAGCGGAATCGAGTGGGTGACCGATGACAATGATCCTCGGACTCGTTTGTCGGTATGGGCAGAATAAGACACTGTTCAGACGAACAGATGTAAACGATAAGCGTTTAAGGTGAGAGCTATGAACTACGAAGTGTTGATAAAAGGAGAGAAAAATCATGAATCAAGAGATGGAAGAGTTCGTTCAAGCGGTCCATCTGACGGTCGTTCAGGACGGTATGGCAGACTATAAGGACATCTATGAAGAAGAAGTCGATCCAAACGTCAATGATTATACGGCCTGCATCGCGTTTTACCAACAGTCGAGCGAAGCGGATCAAAAACGGATGAGACAGATGATGGAACAGACGATCATCGATACGGTTTCCCATGTATTTGGCATCAACGATGGGAGTTCAGGACTAAGTGGATCTGCGCTTGAAGCAAAATTGGCACTTGTCCGAGTCGACGAAGCAGGAGACCCGGTCGAGACCGTAGAGACAGATGGTGCATTGCAAGATACGTTTTTAGGCTACATAGAAGATCGTGACTTGAACGCATTGTGAAGGAGGGAGCGGGAACCACTCATGATCCAACTGATAAAACAAAACGGCTCAGATACGCTCTACCAAACAATCTATACGGAGGGACGCCTCATCGTTCAACATCAAGGAATCGTTGGAGCGTGGGTGAAAGCAGAAAACGTAAAGCAAATGCGCGTCTCGCGCTTCAAACGATTAGGTGTACAGATTTTGCAGCTGATCGAGAAGTTTGAACGTCAAGGCTATCGCGAAGTAAACGAGACAGATTATACGGAACTAGTCGTCCAGTTCTCTTATGACGAGGGTCAGGCAGAAGCAGCGCTCGAGCGCCGTCACATGATGGAAGAAGTAATCAATGATGGTTTGCTTCATACGGGTAACGGCTACTGCGAAGGGGGAGATATCGGTAGTGGTACGACGAATATCTTTTATCGTGTCCTTGATGTTGAGGCAGCTATTGCACTAATTTTTGAAGAAATGAAAGCACGCGATGTACAAGACGAACCAAAAATTGCAGTACAAGAAGGAGCAGCGTACACCGTTCTATATCCTCAAGGAGCGACGTTCGATTTGATTGGTGAAGGTAAACCATGGAGCTGGATTCCGATGACGCAAGCAGAGGACGAGAAGATATGGCACGTCATTGATCAACAATTTCAGTTCGCACCCAGTACAACGGTTTTCCCCTCATACCATGCCCCGAGTCCGTTCATTTCATACGAAGTGGATTATGAGAAACGCGAAGAAATCGAGCGAGAACTAGGACGTATTCTGATTGAGCTGACCGTTGAAGGGGAACGCGTCATGGCACTCGATTGGAATCATCAAGGATACTGGATCGACCCAAGACGTTCGTTTCTTCGAAATGAAGAAGGAGACTGGATGATTCCAGCAGTTCCAGATGGTGATTATTCCTTTTTCATCGCTCGCGATTTCCGCTGGGGATACCTCGGTCACCCGTGGGAACATAGCATCACAATGTTTGGAGAAGATCTAATTACTGCGTTCCAAAGAACAAAGATTTTTTCGAATGAAATCCGAAGAGGGTGAGTAAGATGAAAATGACCTTTCAACGAAACGACTGGATCGATGTGTTCCGGGAACTGCTGCCACGTGACGATTGGAAAGACCTCGTCCGTCTTCAAGTAAGTCAGCATTCGTATCCGGTTGAAGTAAAGTTTCTGGAACGACCACTTAAGCAGAATCCGAACATTGGTGATTTTTCGGATTGGACGGTCCGATCTCACATGATCATGACCGACGCCTCGCAGCTTGAAAGATTTCTCGAACATCTTGTCATCGAACAGCAGGAGATGGCGACTGAAGCAGAAGTGACGCTCATTATCCAAAAACAAGGACAAGAAATCGTCCGAATCACGAACGATTGTGTCTCGATGTATGGAGTCGCGTATGAGGAGCTTGATGACATAGGGACAGAATATGAGAACTTTTTTGATGCGGTCTTACCGCATGTCACGTTTCCGGTCGAGGTCGTTTTTTGTGGTCGGGATGTTTTAGAAAATGATGATTCGATTCACGTGATGACGTTGCACGATTTCAATTGGCAAGCGGTGTTGGAAGAACATGTATTGCATTTGCTGAATCGCAAGGAAGTGACATCAGGATTATTTTCGAAAGATGCACGTCCCACGCCGCAAACGCTTGAGGACTTCATGTCTGAATTCTCGTTAATGATGCCCTATAACTTCATCGTGACCCGCGATGCAGCGGATCGATTTGGCATGCTCGATCACTTTTGTACGAATGGAAAGATCGCACATTTTGGAAAAATAGCCGATGGAGAGACGTCTTTCAAGTAACGATCAAACCATCAAATATAAGGAGAAAACACAATGAGCTTAGCATCATATATCTGTATGGAGAGACAAATTCCTGAACAGTATCTCAATTTAGATGAAAAAGATGAAACTGTTCCTTTATATATCGGTCCTTGTTTTGCGGATGAAGACTGTCTGTATGAAGTGAAAACGAAGCATTTTCATAAATGGTATGTATATGAAATTTCGAGTCACTGGGGCATCGAGATCGTTGAACCTTTTGATTCCGAAATTGCACTGGAATCGAAAGAAAAGCTACGTTATCTGTTTACGTTCATGAATGACTTCTTAGACGAGGGTGAATCGTTCGAATTGTATACCTGTTGGATTGGGGAAGAGTACTATCCAAAAGTAAAAAGTATGGCACTATCTTTGAAACTTGATCAGTTAGAAGACATTGAGATTCCTGAAAGAACGCATATTTTGATCACGAAACAGAGTAAAAACTAAAAAGCCGCTGATCCACAGCGGCTTCAGTTTATTTGGTTCACTCTTGTGCATAGACGATGTCTGCGATGGCATGGACCTGAGCAAGCGTCATTTCGGAATAGAATTCGATCGACAAAGGATGATCCGTCGGCTCGAGTTCAAAGAAAGGAAGTTGACCAGTTCCTTCATCATGGACCATCACTTTTAAGTTGACGGTATCCGGGTAAGCGGGTAGATCGCTTGAAAACCAGCCGAACATCGGCTCCTCAATCCGAGAACGTTTTTTCTCGATGAAGCGAGCGAAGTTGTCAGGACTTAAGCTCACCCATGTAATCCACCAGAAGGGTTCATCTTGTCCAGCAATCGGGAGTTCAAGAATGCCCTTCACGAAATAATGCGGACCGTCCAGTTCTAAGACACACCACGTATCATGCATCTCGCTTTTCGTTTCTTGCTCTTTCTCAGACATTCGTTCGTAGTAGACCGGTCCGAGTGTTTCATATTCAGTCGGGAGTTCGTCGTGGCGTTCGCCACAGATGGCGCAAGGCAGAAGTTTTTTCATTGGAATCACCTCTAAGTTGAGTTATGTATGTCTCGTTGTCGAACGTTAGAAGAGAGCATACTTGTAGTGTAACACCCGTTGGTAGAGAATCCCGATGGAGACCGTGACAATCCAGCGAAAGTGAGGGGGTTAACGTGCAGATTTACATTGAAGAACATCAAAATCATGCGAAGACGATTAAAGAATATCATCTGACACTAAAGGGACAAGACCGAATCACATCCATTTTTTCATTCGAATATTATAGTGATGACTCAAATGAAGATGAAGTCATTTCGGACGAAGAAGTGTTAACCCAATTATTCTCGCGGTTAAATCGTTTTCCAATCTATCTCTCTTTTGGATTCCATGAACTGACTGATTTAGAAAAAGAAGATTTGCTGTCTACGGTTAAGCACAAACAATTACTGTATACAGAGACCTCAATCACTCAGCGTGAAAGATATATGACCGTCGAAGTGAATCAACCGACGGACTTATTGCAAATACTAGCGAAGACCATTTCAGTGGCTAGGAACAACGGCTACTATTTGATTGCTTTCACTGATGTATTGAAGTTTGAAACGAGGAGAGTAAGACGGTGGCTGATCAAAAAAGAGAGAGTAGTGCCAGTAATCGATATGAAGAAACCGACGACATTTTTTAAAACCGGCTTTGATTTCGAGAATATCCTGATCTTCTCGAATGAAACAGATTTCGATGCGTTAGAGAAAATAGAAGCACTCTTTCCAGATGATGAAATCGAGCGGTAATGGAGTGATTGAAAGAGGGGAAAGGAATCGTGTTATATGTCTATTTTGAGAAGCGTATGGATCACGCACAAGTGTTTAAGGACAGATACTTGTACATTGATCGACCAGAACGTATCGACTTCATCTATTCGATGGGGTGTCTACCGGATATGGAAACTAAAAGCGACTACCAAGGCGATTCAAATCGAGTCTTGAAACAATTTTTGACGCGTCTCAATCGGTTCCCGATTTTCGTCACGTTCGGTGGAGGTTTTACGGACGAGGAGGTCGAGCCGTACTTTCAAAAGCACAATCTATCGTATACAAAGGTTCGACCAAACAAGAACCTATACTATCACGTTCAAGTGCATGACGCGACCGAACTGGAGTTGTTGCTAGATGAGATCTATTGGTATGGGGCTGTGAACGAAGACTTCTTTATATCGTTTACGAATCTCCTGACGTTTGAGCGGATAATGGTCAAAGGATGGTTTTTCAAAAAAGAACGTATCGTTCCCGTCATTCATGTGACGAAAGAGATGTCGTTCATCACGATGGAACATGATTTCATGGGCTATTATCTGTTTTCGAATGAACCTTGTTTTAATACCGAGGACAAGGTGAAAGAGATCTTTCCTGACGACGGTACCATTGAATTCTATTGATGAAACAAGCAGTTGGATGATGTAGATGGATCAAGCAGAATACGTGGAGGGATTTCCATGTTATACATCGATCTCGAAGAACATACGAATCATACAAAAGTGATCAAAGACCGTTATCTCGATATTGATCAACCAGGTGCTATTAAGTCGATTTATTCGATGGGATGTATTCCGAATGATGAGAAACGAGACTATCAACGTGACTCGAACGATGTACTGAAGTATTTTTTGACGCGTCTGAATCGCTTTCCGCTATTCGTCACGTTCGGCGGTGGTTTTACCAATGAAGAAGTGGAACCGTTTTTTCGGAAGGAAAATCTGTTCTACACAAAGATTCAACCAGATAAGAGCAGTCCTTTTTATAGCGTTCAAGTGAACGATGCGAGCGAACTTGAGCGTCTGCTGGACGAAACGTATTGGTATGCGGCAGTAAACGATTTTTATTTCCTATCCTTTACGAATCTCCTGACGTTTGAGCGAAAAATGGTCAAAGGGTGGTTCTTTAAAAGAGAAGTGGTTGTTCCCGTCATTCGTGCGATGAAAGAAATGTCATTCATCACGATGGAGCATGATTTCATGGGCTATTACCTGTTTTCAAATGAAGCTTGTTTTGATACTGAGGACAAGGTAAAAGCGTTTCTTCCAAAAGGAGAAGGCATCGACTACTACGATTGACATTCATAGGAACGATATAAAGGAGGACGATCATGTTTGGGATCAGTACGAATCTAAAAGAAGTACCAGAAAACGAGAAAGAGATTCTCCCATTTCCGAGTCACGTTCAACGCTTTTTGAAAGAAGACTTCGCAAGTACGTCCAATCGTTGCGATCTCTTAATTAATCTCGATCCTTACACCGATAAGTTGTTTGGAGCGAGAGAAGTGAACGAGTTGATTGGAATTTGCGAGCTGCTTATTCAACGCTATTGCACACCGAAGGAAGCGTGGATGATGAATCAAGCGAATCATTATGCGAGTGAGCCGTGGATGATGCATCAGTCAGACACTCTAATGATGGAATTACATCAATTTTTAGAAGTGTTGAAGCGGATGTGCATCGCGTCTGTCTATCAGAATACGTTGGTTTGTTTTTGGGGCGACTAAACGATTGAATGTTGAAGAATATATAAAAATTGGAGTTTTGAAAAGTGAGAAAAAAGCTGAAGATAACGGGAATCATAGCAGGTGTAAGTCTTTCGATATATGTCGTGTGGACGATCTATCGGCTATTTTTCTTGGTTGATATCAATGTTGTACCAAAAGAAGAGTATATCTCAAAAAGTAGCTCGCCCGATCAGGCTTACACGATTCGCTTTTACCGCGCGAATGGTGGCGCGACGGTGGATTATGCGATGCTCGGCATTATGGAGAATAAGAACGGAGAAAAGCGCAGAATGTACTGGGAGTATCCTTGTCGCGAGATAAAAGAAGTGAAGTGGACGAAGGATACGGTGACGATCAATGGCACTAAAATCAAGATATGGAGTCAAGTGTACGACTTCAGAGAGGGCATATACGAAGCAGACTAAGAGGAACATGAGGATGATGATATGCATTCAGCAAATCTTGGCGAGCGATCATGACGTAGTTGTCAGAAACCAAGCATGCAAGGATGATGCTTACCGACTGCTTGGTTTCTTCAACAAATAACGAGGCGGTGGACCGAAAGATTGCTCCGCTTCGAAATATGCCAATTCGCCTGGAATACAGGAAATGATCGAGGCAAATCCAAAGCCGATGGCGTGTTCGAGTGCCTCACGGAGAGGTAACGTTTTCCCGCTGATCAGCTCGTTTTCTGATAGACAATAGCACGTATCCGGTGCACCATATTGTTTCAACAAATCATACGTATCGTCAGGCCATGAATTAGGTGGTTTGATTTCAATCAAATAATCATTTTTCAGCATGCTTAAATACCGGTGATCTAACCGCTGAAGCGCCATATCTCGTTTTTTTGGCGTGAACAGTTCATGCAGTACGCGCTCTTGAACGCGCTTGACGAAAAACGATTGGACGAGCACTCTTTCTTGTTCTTTATCCATGTTTTCAGTTCCTTTCTACTTCATCTATCGTACCGAATCCATTACATACACTCATTGAATTCATTTTACATGACAAGGAGCCAATTTATGAGCTACCTATCTGCGGGATACTATCTTATTCTGCCAACTCCTCGAAAAGAATACATGGACAAGGCGGTTGTTCCTGAATCCGTTCTATCCGTAAGTGAATGCATCTGTACACACTATCCTGACATCAGTATCTTATGGGGAAACGTGGAAGTAAAGAAAGACCGTTATATGGAGCAACTCGGTCTCTCACTTACCACCTTTCAGTTACTTGAACAATGGATAGAAGAACATCAGAAGACAGGAGATATGTTGTTTCCTCAAGTGTTCTCTAACTTAAATGCTGCGAAAACGTTCGTAAATCGTTTCTTAACTCATATTCCTGATATACGCATCATCGGCATCGGCTTACCAGAACAGTATAAAGTGGATTTTCTTGAAGATGTAGCGGCTTTTAGTAGTAAAAATCCTGAGCCTTATGGAGTAGAAAAAATCGTATCACAACATCTCAGTCCTGATATGGAAGGTGCCGAAAAAATCGGGTACGAAGTCTTAGGATTTGATTTGGGATCATTTCATTCGTATTTGTGTAATGGACTGGAACGCGATTTCAGTCACCATTTCAACTTCTCACTAAACAGCCATGGTTTAATCCATACGTTCGAAGAAGCGGATCGTTACTCGGATTATTGTAATGAATTAGGCGAGGCGACAGAATCGGTCTTATGGTTTCCGTGGGCGATTTTTGAATATGAACGGAGCAATTAAAAGTAAAGATGCTGCTAATCAAGTAACAATGTTTAGCGTAATGGATGAGGAGGATAAAAAACGATGGATTCGACCGAACAATTAGAGCAGCATGTAAATCAATTAAGAAATACACTTTATGAATTCGAAAAGAAGATGAAACGCAAATTTTCGATTGAGGAATGGCGGTACCTTCTGGAGAACGGATTAAATAGTCTTTTGAGCACACGTGAAGACACACAGCAAATGATTTCAAAGCTCTCCATTCAAACGAAAAAAAGACCTACTCGTTGGAAGCTAACATCTGGAGTTGTCTATGCGATTCCGTTACCTCGACTTGGAGGGTATGGATATGCAGAAATGAGAATCTCTAAAGATGAGAATCATGAAACTGGAAAACTAGAGTCTATGGATTACATCCAATACTATAATCTTAGAACAGAAAGAATTCTTTCACTCCATGAGTTAGATAAAAAAAATCCTGGACCTTGTATAGTCATTAGAACGGGTTACTATGGTATAAAAAATGGGGAATGGATTGTACTTGGAAGACGCCATCGAGAAGAAGGAACCTTTTCAACTCCGTTGTTATTTGACACTTTAGAATCGAATGATGAAGAGTATTTCATCACGAAAGGCTTATGGGGAGTGAAAATTTTTGTGGATGAAAAAGAGGCTAAAGCAGTCGTAAATCCATATGGTTCAAGTGGGGATATAGCTGCTGTTTACAAATATGAAGAACGATTAAAAGAAATCAATGACAATTTGAAATGACTATTTATGTTGGAATCACAGATTGATTTAGAAGTATTAAAATGATACCCAAACGGAGGTTGATTTAATGAATTATCTTGATCATTTAGAACAGCATTGTGGAGAATTCACGGAAGCATTCCCAATTGAGAAACTTGAACAAAAGAACGTCCAAATCTTGAAATTCAAAGATGCACCGTTCAAGGAGACCTATACGATTGCATCCCTTGGATTACTTTTTCATCCACTCCAAATGGAAGACGGTTCACTGATGCATCAAGAAATAATGATGTCAGCGGAACAACCAGACGTTCAGGATGAGATCATTTTTCTACTCTGGCAATTGGTTGAATACGCTATGAGAACAGGACATGCATTTGATGCAACAGAGTATTATCCACTCCCTGAAGGAATATTTGAAAAGTATCAGTTCTCCTCTGTTTATGTTACAAGTCCTGTGTACTTTGATGAATCCTTCTGCCTATTTGAAACAGATTCTAATGTTGGGAACGAGCCTGACACCGTATTGCCAGTCTGGTTCGTACCGATTTTTGAATCTGAGGAAAAATATATTGAAAAACACGGAGCGGATCGATTTGAAAATCTTTTATTTGAGACAGATGAGTTAGTAGATTTTAACCGTAAACCACTCGTGTAAATGGTTATTGATAGCTATTTGAAAGATATAACATCGATCATACACGATCTGATAGAACATCCTAGAGGTTTAGAGAATAATGGAGGATCAAATGAAGACGCCTCGTATACCTGACATCATATCAAAATTAGAATTGGTTTTAGAAAATCAACTATCAAGGGAAGAAGCTTCAGACTGGGCTTACCAATGGATGATGATATCAGAGAATGAAGAGGGTTGGGAGACTACAGATTACGATATTTTAGTTTTTCAAGGCTTAACTACAGTGTATGGCATGGACTTTCTCAATAGCCCTAGCGAATATCTGCACTGTGAGGAAGATATCCGTGATTGGGTGAAAGAACTCCAAAAAATCGAGAATAACGATCATCAGAAGGTTAGAAAGAAGTTTAACTAAAGTTTTGATATATCGCACAATGACAGTAAATCATCTAGTGGATGCTTGAACTCCTCAAGTGAATTAGAAGAATTTCCATAACTGTTTTAAAAACAGGAGGTATGAATGAATAAGAATCAAATCATGGATTCAGGATGGAATCGTCAAACCATATGGCAGGGATGTATACTCGCTTCAATCGCTCATGCTATCTTTGTCGCAAACAACCCTGATTTTGCTTATGAGCATTCGTGGGATGGTGATCATTACAGTACGAATGATGGTCAAGGCTGTAGAGGAACAGTAACATTTGGACAGGATTTTTTTGTGGCGAGCTTTCGGAACGAAGAATTTTTTGAAGAGACTATAGAAGCGAATGACTTGCTAATCGAAGCTCCAGAAAAAGTACAAAAAATGGCTGTAGATGATACTTTTCAATACCTGCTAGATGATGTTGAAGGAGTCATTCTTCCGGTCGTCAGTACCGTCTTATGGGGAGATGATCGTCAAATTTTTTCAAGTCATCGATATGAAGAAATGATGGATCGGGGATCAAGTCTATTAGAAATACAGGCGTCGGGTTACGAAGCTGGACTGGCATATTGGGAAGAGTACTACGAGCTCACGGAACGACAGCTGGCGCTCCTAGAAACACTATATCACTTAAAAATAGAGAACCCATCTCAAGCTATTACCTTATCGCATGAGGACATTCAAGTGTTAGATACGAGTGATATGGAAGGAATTGAGGAGAGTACAACTTCTTTTTATGAGATTGATATTCATTGGTCTAGCGATGTATCTAACTAATCTATTCACTTACGTAATCTAGTTATGATTGCAAAGAAGCACACATCGTAAAAGAGATGTGTGCTTCTATTTTATAGACCCGAATAATAAACTTTCTTCGTCCGATTGATTTTTTCTACTACATCCTCGAACTTGAAATAAGACTATTAAGAGCAATCAGAAATCAAACGTATCTGGATCCGGTCCACTCCGAAGATTTTCATTTAATTGGTTTAATCGTTCCATATCTTCTGGAAGGATTTCGAAATCAGTGATGCGCAGATTTTCTTGCATCCGTGAAGGCGTCATAGACTTAGGAATCGTGATGATGCCCTGCTGAATATCCCATCGTAGAATGATTTGAGCAGCTGATTTTTTGTATTGTGTAGCGAGCTCCTGAATGACCTCATTTTCTAGAAGTTCCGCATTCATGAGCGGTGACCAGGCTTCAATTTGAATCCCATGTTCACTGCAGAATTGACGTAACTCTGACTGAGTTAGCTTCGGATGGAGTTCGATTTGATTGACGACAGGTATGATGGATGCATGTTGCAGTAAGTCCTTGAGATGGTGGATTTGAAAATTACTCACACCAATCGCGCTGAGCTTGTCCGTTTGAACCAACTCTTCAAGTGCTTTCCAAGGAGCTTGATACTTGGCTTTCCCTGGCCAATGGATCAAGTAGAGATCAAGGTACTCCAACTGCATTTTTTCTAAGGATTCTGCGTAAGCAGCAAGTGTTTCTTCATATGATCCATGTGCATTCCAGACTTTTGATGTCACGAATAGTTCTTCGCGTGTTACGAGTCCTTCTTCGATAGCTTTCGCAATGCCTCTGCCGACACTTTGTTCGTTACCATAGATGGCTGCAGTATCGATACTACGATAGCCTTCGCGAATCGCTGTCACGACCGCTTGCTCGAGATCCGCACCGTCCTCGACACGAAATACGCCATATCCGACTTGTGGCATGTCCACACCATTGTTTAACCGTACTGTAGAGATTTTCATATTCATCTAGCTCCTTTATCAAAATTACAGCAAAAAAATCATGCTGTATGTGTGACATCATCATATCGGGAGCAATCAGAAATTAGAAGACGGCACTTTAAAGTTCCATAGTCACCAAAAAGTGACTTTTCCTAAATTACAGGGACGAGGGAAGTACAAAAAATCAAACAGCAAACAGCCCTGCATTCGAAAATGCAGGGCTGTTTAGGGAAGTACGGAAAAATTAACAGCTATTCTTCAAGTGTTCATTTTGGAGATGCTGCTCTCCCCAGTCACATAAGACATCCATGGTTGATTTTAACGATCGTCCATAGTCCGTTAACTCATATTCGACCTTAGGTGGAGCTTGGTGATAGATGACCCGTCGAATGACACCGTCCTGTTCTAATTCTCTTAATTGCTGGACCAGCATTTTTTGAGAGACATTCGGCATGCGACGTTTTAACTCACTCGTCCGGTACTTATCTTTAAACAAGTGGCACAAGATGACGACTTTCCATTTCCCGCCGATCACTTTTAAAGCAGCTTCGACAGGGATACTAAATTTACTCAACACGATAACTCCTTCATCCATAAAATTAAAATACAATGACTGATTCCTTCGTTAAAAGAATTACCAAAACGAAATATAGCATAAGTTGTACTTTATTCAAAAGAAGTGAACTCGTATGACTAAATGAGCTAGTACTGAGCATTACTCATGTTGTAAAGCAGGACGTTAGCAAAATATCCGATGTAGTTTTTCTTAGGCGTAGCTATGCGTTATTTTATTTTGTTGCCTCTGCTTCATATTTATCTAAAAATTCATCAACAGAGACCTTCTCATTTACTTCACTCGTTGATTTACTCGAGGAAATGGTGTGAGATAATCCATTTAAATCATCTGGACTTGATTGGATTTCAAGCACTAATGTATCACCTAAACCCGTTTCAAGCCCACTTCCGAAGCTAAAAGTTCGTGTTACATAAGCTTCAGCATAATTTCGTTGATTTTCAGAGTACACTTTTACGTTAGAAATTTTATAACTAAATGAATGTAGCTGTTGCTTATCCACTTTTGTACTAGATAGAAAAATTAATACAGCCTCGTCGCGTGACGATAATCTGGATTGATTGGTATGCGCTAACGGCGTATTGTTTAAAAAATCCGCTTTTTGTTGCTCCAGGACTTTCGTGAAAAAAGTGAAGGCTTGCTCCTTTGAAATCGTGCTTTCAGATTTTTCCTGTGAAATATTAGAAGTCGCTATTGCGTTACTGATCAAAAAGCCAGAAGATAGAAGTACACCTAAAGAGAGTGATAATAAAATAGTTTTCTTCAATATCAAAACCTCTTTCTGTTGTATGGATAATGTTACTATATAACAAAAAAAGCCAATAAAGGAAAGGTTGAAAAAGATGGGTAAATCGAATTCTAAGAAAAAGAACAGAAAGAAAATAGTCCTGATATGTTTCGGAACGCTAGCCATCATCGTACTACTCATGCCGATTCTATCACCGATTCTGTTTACGGATGCTTCGCCAAGAGGTGCTCTAAGACACGAACTCTACAAAGAGGGCTATTTCTATCAAAGTTACTTTGCAATCATTACGGAACAAGATCCGCAAGCGGAGCGTTACCACATGTTTTGGTTTGATTGGAAAAGTGAAACGGGCGGAACTCCTTTTGTCTGTTATTCAAAGAAGGTGAATGAAGAAAAGTACGCGGTCTCTTGTGGTACAGGTCCATGACCTGATCTTTCGGACAAGAATTTTACATAAGAAAAGTGGATACATCATGCGAAATAGGAGTGCAGACTGGTACGATGGAAGCGTACTTAGTTCTGCACTCCTTTTGTGAAAAATCGAGATATGAGAGAAAAAATCATACGCCAAACATAATAAATGTAGACCAGACATAGGAAAAATTTCAATGAAACTTAATAAAGAAAAATATCGTAATTAATAGTTGTATAATAACTTCATGTAACAAACATATTCAAAGAATACATATGTCGGAGGAGACGTCGATGGTGGTACCGTTTCTTGGTCTTGGTGTCGGGATATTCTTGTTGACGTTAGGCATCTATTTCATCCGCTCGAAGCATGCGCAAAAGACACCGCTAGCGGGACACGGGGATAGCGTCGACACGGTGGATTCATTCGTACTCAGTATCATTTTGTCAATTGGCGTCATCTTATTTTGTTCGTTGACCGTCAGACATTATGGTTATGTCTGTGTCTTAGGTGGACTGTTCATACTATACGCCGTCAGCGCAGCATGGTGAGATCTATAGGAATGTAGAAGGTAAGATAAAGGGAGCACAAATCATGATTCAATTAGTAAAACAAATCGACGATCGTGTGTATCACATCGTCTTTCACCAAGAGGGGCGCACTTTATTCTGCCGGGAAGGTGTTGCCCAAAAAGAGCAGGAATCGATAGCGAGGATATGATGGAAACGAATGAAGAGTCTGCAACGAAGCGGATTGTTTTTAAAAATCCGTTTCTCGCGTATCGTCAGAAAAAAACGTGGGTTCGTGAAAAATTAGAAGATGGCTACATCCGGTCACCTTTTGCTCTGTCTGAAGCGATGGATTTTCGAGCCGACCGACGCATCATAAAGTTGCGTATTTTAAGCGCTCTATTGATCTTGTTCAGTGGATTACTGACGCTGACTGATATCTTGCCAATCCCAGGATACATAACACTCGTCGTTCTGATGATTTTCTGGCCGATGCATCTCGATGGGAAATCTGCACGTCCTCGCATGTATCGCTGGTCAGGAGCACTTTTCATGTTCGCGTTAGCGGGCTCATCGAAAAACTATCTATCACCAATCAATCTCTCGATTAACGGAGCGGTCTGTCTCATCTCAGGATTCATTCTCCTGCTGTATGCCTCAGAACAATTACAGAATGTACGAGCGAGAAAGCCCACTCCTTTAGGGGTGGGATGATAGCGAGTTCGGGGACGGGGTGTCTTCAGACACCGCATGTCCCCGACTGTTCTTCCTGATGAAATGCATTTATAGTAAATCTATAATGGAGTTGATTATTATGATGAAGGAGGTGTCAAAGATGAGTCAAGTCGTCACGGTAGAAGTTCGAATCTATGCCACGCGTCGTCAGGATGCCATCCTAAAAAGGATGGGCAAGACCTATATCCAGACCGCCAACCGAGTCGTGGCGAACATGGTCGCCTCCGAGGACGGGAAGAGGTGGTCGAGCAAGGACATCGACACCCCCCTTCCGAGCGCCGTGAAGAACCAACTCGCAGGAGATGCCGTCGGCATCTACAAGAAGGCGAGGAAAGAGGATTTCAAACGCATCCCTGTCCTCAAAAAGCCGGTCTGCGTCTGGAACAATCAGAACTATTCCTTCGACTTCGAGAGCATCTCCTTCCCCGTTTGGATGGACGGGAAGTCCGTGAAGATGCGATTCCGTGCTGCCATGGTTGACAAGGACAATCGGAATACCCGACTCCTTGCCAACAAACTCGGGACGCTCAGGGTCACGAAGAAGGGAAGGAAGTGGATCGCTCAGATTTCCGTCCATGTCCCGACCGTCCCTCGGACGGGGGTGCGGGTGATGGGGGTTGACCTCGGACTGAAAGTGCCGGCGGTCGCCGTCACCGATGACGACACGACCCGTTTCTTCGGGAACGGTCGTAAGAACAAGTATATGAAACGCAAGTTCCGTGCGGAACGGAAGGCACTCGGTAAAAAGAAGAAGCCGAAGGCTATCAAACGACGCAATCAGAAGGAACAGCGGTGGATGCGGGACAAGGACCACAAGGTCAGCCGAGCCATCGTCGATTTTGCAAGACAGAAGAAAATCTCTGTCATTCGCCTCGAACTCTTGGCGAACATCCGACAGACGGCAAGAACAAGCCGTAAAAACAACCAGAACCTCCACTCATGGTCGTTCTATCGTCTCGCGTCCTTCATCGAATACAAAGCTGCCTTGTCGGGCATCAAGGTTGAGTATGTGAACCCCGCCTACACGAGTCAGACCTGCCCATCCTGTTCCGTCAGGAACAAGGTGAGGGATAGGGTCTACACGTGTGCATGTGGGTTTAAAGGACATCGGGACGCCGTCGGTGCGATGAACATTCGATACGCACCTGTGATGGATGGTAACAGTCCATCAGCCTGAGAACCTATACGGTCTGTCTCAGGAGGGGTGATGGCACACCCCTACCTCAAGGCTCGGACGAAACAGAAATGGATTGAGTCAGCCAAGCACTTGAGAATCCCACCCTCACCAAAGGTGTGGGCTTGCGGCTTTAGCCGTGGGAGTGTCAAAGGAACTTGCGACGAAAGGAATCACATATCATGACGAATCAACAAACGAAGGTGATTGAACTCAAGCGAGACAATGGTCAAGCGACCGACTACTGGGTCAGTTACCAGATGGGGCGCACGCTGTATCAGGTATCCGTGCAAGAGCAAGCTGATGGTCAAACGGATGAAGGGGAGGTCATCAAAGAACGTTTTCCGTTTTATTTCGGGATGAAGAAACGAATGCTTGAGTTAGCAGAAGCGAAAGAAGCCCTTGGGTTTCGACCGTTGATCGAAGGGGAGAAAGCAGCGCCCATCATCGAGGAAGAGGAAGCGCAGCTCGATCCTGCTTTCTTTAAGCCCGCTATTAGGTACGCTTGGTTGATGCTTGGTCTCGGCATTCTTCTCTTCCTCCTTCCTTCGCCGATCCTAAACGGACTCGCGTTCGGACTCGGCTTATACGTATGGTATGAGACGTTCGGACAGCCGGGAATGCCGCGCAGCTATCAAAGGTATTTCCACGGCATGCTTGCGGGATTGACGATCTTACAGGTGCTATCAGCGATTGAGTTGGAGCGATTTACACAACCATATTATGCGACAATTTGTGTGCTATCTGCGATTGTATTGGTGCTGCTCGTCGTTCAGCACCGCTTGAAAGAGACCGATCAAATCGGTCAGGAGGAAAGTGTTCGGGTTAGGAAAATGAAAGACATCGATCTTGATCGTTTAGATGATTGAACACGAGTAAATAGGGATCGTCGAATGAACGAAAGCAGGCAGAGAGATCCGCCTGCTTTTTTCTTTGTGTTGAAACAAGTCTATTTGTTTAGTAAAATGAGTTCACATTTTACTACTGTTCAGAGGAGTGAGGAAACATGGCAAGTATTCGAGAGGTGGCAAAATTAGCTGGTGTGTCGATTGCGACGGTTTCGCGTGTGTTGAATGCGGATGAGAAGTTATCAGTCAGTCCAGAAACCAGAGATAAGGTGTTGCAAACGGCAAAACAATTGAACTATAGTCCGCGGCAAAAAAAATCGTATAACCAGCGGATTGCGACCGTTGGCTTGGTGACGACGGTCAACGAAATACAAGAAATTGATGATCCTTATTTCAGGGCAATTCGTCGCGGCATCGAAAGTGAAGCAGAACGCCAAAAAGTAAGTGTCAATAAGGTCATTCGTCTATCTGAGAAAAAGGCGGACCTCGAAGGATTGAATCATCTAGGAGCGATTTTAGTGCTAGGTACCGTTGCGCCAGACATGTTAGAAGTCTTATATCAAAAAAATCCGAACATCATCGTGATTGATGACTCCCAAGCAGATGCGCGGTTTGATGCCGTCTATTCTGATTTTAAAAGTGCGACGATTGCGAGTCTCGAGCACTTTTATGAGCTCGGTCATCGACAGATCGCGTTCATCGGTGGTCATCGTGTCATCATGAATCAAAACGGTGAGTCGTTCATGAGTGAAGAAGAGGATCGCTATCAGACGTACGTCTCTTGGATGAAACAAAAAGAATTGTCTGAGCATATATACGGTCTGCTTGGGGAATGGAAAACACTCGAAGGACTTCGGCTAGGGGAGCAACTGACTGAACATCGGGATGTCACCGCGGTACTCGTCGCCAGTGATCCGATGGCAGTCGGTGTGTACCGGGCATTCCAGCGAAACGGTCATCAGATACCGGAAGACATCTCCATCTCGAGCTTTGATGATATCGAAATCGCCGAATTTTTAACACCTTCCTTAACGACAGTGAAGGTCGAAACAGAAGAGTTAGGAAAGTTCGCCATCAAAATGGCTTTGGAACGAATTCGTGGCGAACGTCATCTGCCCATCCGCCTCATGATTCCCGCACAACTGATCAAACGAGAAAGTGTATCTCCTAAAAATTGAAAATAGTGTTGACAAAGTGTTTACTAAACTTTAAATTATAGATATGTTTAGTAAACGCTTTTTTATTTTGGCTCAAAATGAAAGCGTCATCAATTGAGGGGGTTGGGTTTTGGAACTGATTCATGTTAACGAAACAGAAGGTATATTTCACTTAACAAATCGTCATTACAGCTATATCCTTCGTATCGAAGAAGGACAGGTCGTCGCCCAGGAGTATTTCGGTCAGCCAATCAAAACGTATCATGGAGCGCGAAAATACCCACGGATTGATCGATCGTTTTCACCTAACTTTCCGGATGCTACGGATCGATTGTTCTCGCTCGATACGCTCCTGCAAGAGTATCCCGGTTATGGGACGGGGGATTATCGTTCACCAGCGCAACAGATCAAACACGAAGATGGGTCAGATGTAACAGACTTTCGCTATCGCTCATATGAGCGAATCAACGGAAAACCGAAGCTGGATGGTCTTCCCGCCACCTATATCGAAATGGAGGAAGAGGCGGAGACGCTCGTCTTGATATTAGAAGATGCAAAGGAAGAACTCGAGTTGCATCTAGCATATACCGTCTTTCGAGATCGACCGATCTTATCGCGATCCGTTCAGTTGCATAACGTCGGTACGAAAACACATGACATCCAAAAACTGATGAGTCTGTCACTGGATCTCCCGTCTCAACAATTAGAATGTCTGACGTTGAATGGTACGTGGGGGCGTGAGCGGATGATGGAACGAGAGACGATTACACGAGGCATTAAAGTGTTTGACAGTAAACGTGGTTCGAGTAGCCACCAAATGAATCCGTTTCTTGCGATCGTCTCACCGGAGGCGACGGAGTACAGCGGGGAAGTCGTCGGGTTCAGCTTGGTCTATAGCGGGAGTCATCAAATGACGGTCGAGAAGGATCCCTATGGACAGACGCGGATTCAACTCGGGATCAATCCATTCGGTTTCCAGTGGCAACTGAATCCAGGCGAGTGTTTTCAAACGCCAGAAGTCAACATCTCCTACAGCCAACACGGCATGATGCAAATGTCGCAAGCCTTTCACGCACTGTATCGCGAGCGCTTGGCGCGCGGAAACTTCCGTGACGCTGATCGTCCGGTTCTGATCAATAACTGGGAAGCAACGTACTTTGATTTTGATGAAACGAAAATCAAGCAAATCATGGAGGAAAGCGCGGCTCTTGGCATCGAATTGTTCGTGCTGGATGACGGCTGGTTCGGACGACGAGATGACGATTATTCCTCACTCGGAGATTGGTTTGAATATCAAGAAAAAATACCGAACGGTCTGAAACATCTCGCGGATCATGCCCATGCTCAAAAGATGCAATTCGGGTTATGGTTCGAGCCGGAAATGATTTCAAGGAACAGCCAACTGTTTCGAAATCATCCGGACTGGACAATCCATATTCCAGGTCGTGGACGATCCAAAGGACGAGATCAGTACGTCCTGGATTTCAGTCGAAAAGAGGTGCGAGACAATATCATCGAACAGATGACAGCTGTGCTTGACGCAGTCGAGATTGATTACATCAAATGGGACTTCAACCGGAACGTCACGGAAGTTTTTTCGACCGCGTTACCAAGCGAGTTGCAAGGCGAACTGCTGCATCGCTATGTGCTCGGACTCTATGAAGTACTGGAGTTCTTGACTGCGCGTTATCCGCATATCCTGTTCGAGAGTTGTTCCGGTGGCGGCGGTCGTTTTGATCCAGGGATGTTGTATTACATGCCGCAAACATGGACGAGTGACAACACGGACGCCGTCGCGCGTCTGAAGATTCAGCACGGTACGAGCATGGTCTATCCGATCTCGTCGATGGGCGCACACGTCTCTGCGGTCCCGAATCATCAAACGCATCGCAAGACGAGTCTTGAGATGCGAGGTCACGTTGCGATGGCGGGTGTATTCGGATATGAACTTGATGCGACACGGTTGTCGGAACAGGAGAAGGCGATCGTCAAACAGCAAATCGCGTTTTACAAAACGCATCGGCGTACGCTCCAATACGGAACGTTTTATCGGTTGGAGAGTGCGTTCACGAGCAATCATCCAGCTTGGATGTTCGTCTCACAGAAGCAAGACGAGATCATCGTCTGTGATGTCACCATCTTGAGTGAAGCTGCGGCACCGATTCGGACGCTGAAATTGAGCAGTCTCGATCCTCAAGCAATCTACGAATTAGAAGGAGTTCGTTACGGCGGAGATGAGCTCATGTACGTCGGATTATATGTTCCACCAACCGTCAACGGAGATTTTGACAGCCGGTTATATGTCTTGAAAAAAATACAAGAACATTCAGGAGGCAATCATGTTGAATAAGTCGATGAAATTAGGAATGGCAGGCATTCTCTCGTCTTCATTATTGTTTGGAGCAGGTTGTACGATGGGAGCAAATTCGGATCAGACCGAGATTGAGTTCTTTTCACAAAAAGTCGAGATGAAAGCGACGTTAGACCAAATCATCAAGGATTTCGAGAAAAAGAATCCCGACATCGATGTGAAGCTGACGAGTGTCAGTAATGCCGGTACCGTTTTAAAAACAAGGATTGCTGGTGGTGATGTTCCGGACATCGTTCATACTTATCCGCAAAACGCGGATTTCAAAGGGTGGGCAGCAGACGGGAAGTTCGTTGATTTATCGAAGGAGTCGTTTTTAGGAAATCTTAAAGATGGTGCCGCAGAGTCGTATGCCGTTGATGGAAAAGTTTACTCGTTACCGCTGAACTCGAACGCCTGGGGCTTCTTCTACAATAAGACGAAATTCGATGAGCTTGGTCTACAGCCACCAAAAACGTGGGATGAGATGAAGGAAGTCGTCGCAAAAATCAAAGACGCTGGCGAGACACCGTTTGCGAGCGCATTGACGACAGAAGACTCTTGGACGGTGAATGGATATCATCAACTCGCCTGGGCGACAGTCACAGGTGGATTCAAACAAACACAGGATGCACTAAAGAACAGCCCGAAAAATGGCATCAAGGTCGGAGATCCGAACTTTGAAGCGGTCGCGAACGAATTGAGTCTCGTCAGTGGAAATACGCAAAAGAATGCGAACGGTGCTTCGTACAGCGATGCGGTCGCCGTGTTTGCGAATCAAGAAGCGTTGATTTTCCCGAACGGCATCTGGGCACTTCCTGTCATCCGGGACCAACAGCCTGATTTTGAAGTCAGCATGTTCGCGTACCCAGGAAAACAAGCGGGAGAAGAGATGACGGTCGGAGCAGCCGATTTAGCGTTATCTGTCTCAGCGTCAGGATCGAAAAAAGAGCAGGCAGCTTCGAAGAAGTTCTTGTCGTACTTAACCGAAGGGGACGTCATGCAGAAATACTATGATAAGGATGGCTCGCCAACGTCCGTCAAAGCCGTAAAGGCAGACGGATCCTTCAAAGAAACAAAAGCTGTCTCGGATCTTGTCTTCTCGGATAAACAAATCATCTGGTTGCATTCCGAGTGGCCGTCGGAAGAAGAGTTCTGGCATTTGACGGTGGATTATATGAATAAAGGGGATAAGAAGAAGCTTTCGAATGATCTCAACACGTTCTTCAATGAAATGAAATAATCGAAAGGGAGTTGCCTCCATGAAAGAAAAAGGATTCGTCAACCGCTACTGGCCCTATCTCTTCATTATCGTGCCGCTCTTACTTCAAATTATATTTTTCTTCATTCCCTTGGTTCAAGGTGTCATCTTCAGCTTCACCGACTGGACAGGCTTGACTAGCTCCTATCACTTCATCGGGATTGATAATTATATCTCGATTTTATCAGACACACGTTTCCGGGATAGCATCGGCTTTACGTTACTCTTTACGATCGGTCTCGTCGCTGGTCAAATCGTACTCGGCATCGCGATTGCTAAATTATTGAACCGTAAAATCAAAGGAGTCGGGCTGTTTCGGACAGCCTACTTCTTTCCTGCTGTCATCAGCACCGTCACACTCGGCTTGATTTTTAAGCAGTTCTTCAACTACGGGCTCGTACCGCTCGGTGAATACTTACAGACCGAATGGCTGTCGCAAAGCTTGATCGCAAACGAAGGAACGGCCTTCTGGGGTCTACTCTTCGTCGCGCTTTGGCAAGGGGTCGCGATTCCTGTCGTCATCTTCTTAGCGAATCTTCAAAGCATTCCGAACGAGATTCGTGAAGCGGCGTCCATTGACGGAGCGAATGCATGGCAGACATTTAAAAAAATTGAACTGCCTTTCCTATCGCCAGCGATCAGTATCGTCTTGATCCTCGCCATGAAGGCGGGTTTGACTGCGTTTGATTTAATCTACGCGTTAACGGGTGGAGGACCAAGTGGCTCGACGACATCTCTCGGACTACTCGTCTACAACTATGCGTTCAAAAATAATCAGTTCGGTTATGCCAGTGCGATTGCGATCGTACTGTTCATCATCATCGCAATCGTTTCGGTCATTCAAATCAATTCGTCCAAACGGTTCGAAGTTTAAGGAGGGCATCATGAAAAAAGATCGCATTCATATTCCGACCTATCTATTTTTGTCCATCGGACTCGTATTGATTGCTCTACCGATGTATCTGACGATTTTGAATTCCTTCAAAGAAACGCGTCAAATCACCGGCGGTTTCTTTGAGTGGCCAGATCCATTCACGTTCAATAACTTCCAGCGGTTGTGGGATGATGGTGTCGTTCAGTACTTCGCGAACTCGATGCTCATCACGACTTCGGCGATCGCGCTGATCATCCTGATTGTGCCGATGGCTGCTTTTGCGTTGGCACGTACGATGGATCGAAGTCGTGTGTTTCAAGGCATCTACATCTTTTTAATCATCGGGATTTTCGTTCCGTTTCAAGTCATCATGATTCCGATCACTTCGATGATGTCAGGACTCGGTTTATCTAGTAAATTCGGCTTGATCCTGTTGTATTTGACGTACGCGGTGCCACAATCGTTGTTCCTTTACGCAGGATATGTAAAAACCGTCATTCCGAAAGAACTCGATGAAGCGGCAGCGATTGACGGGAGCGGGAAGTTCAACACGTACTTCAAGATCATCTTCCCGATGATGAAACCGATGCATGCGACAGTGTTGATCTTAAATGCACTCTGGATTTGGAACGATTTCCTCTTGCCGTTGCTTCTGCTGAACCGCGACGAGTCAACTTGGACCTTGCCTTTGTTCCAATTCAACTATCAGGGGCAGTACTTTAGTGATTTTGGTCCTTCGTTCGCGTCGTATGTGGTCGGCATCGTATCGATCCTCGTCGTGTATCTCTTTTTCCAGCGCCATATCATTGACGGGATGGCAAATGGCTCAATTAAATAATGAACTGAGAAAGCATGTGTTCGACATTCGAGTCGGATGCATGTTTTTGTATGAGGAAATAAAAGGAAAACAAAATTGGGATGGAGAATAGATTACCGTGTTAAAGAAGTGAACATAACAAAATATTGAAAAGAGGAAAAAGAGATATGGAAGTACAGTGGAACGATAAGACTATCCTTGAACTCATACTCATCGTCTGGGTGATCGGCGCCATCGTCATCATCGTGAGTCAGGCACGGAGTAAGAAAAGCTTGAAAGCTAGCTTGATCAGTGGAACAATCATCAATCTTCTCTATACGACGGGTATTTCATTACTGTGGTTTTACACGATTGCTGTCGATGGGATCAGTCAGGTGTTGTTCGTCTTTTTCTTTGTCGGCATCTTTACGATCCTTGAGTTTCTGTTCGTGATCGTTCTGTTGTTCGTCAAACGCAATAAAACAACGATCTCTTGAGAAGTGTAATTTCAGAATTTCACCGATTGAATCGAGAATCATCCGACATTCAATCAGACGATAGAAGGATTAGAGGCGATATCGTGTTGAATCGGAACAGATCAAAGAAGGAATCGTTTTATGTACGACGCAAGGACATCATCTACATATTAGCAAAGTGCTTCTTCGTAAAAACCCCATTTACGAGAAGCGCTTTTTTTATATATGGAGTTAAATCATATTGAACTTATATCTTTACATTTTTCTTCCAGTCCTTTATGCTACAATAAAGTTCAATTAAATTTAACTATTGAAAAAGGAGGAAGACGATTGAATAAGCAACTATTTCTCTTGCTACTTGGTAGAATTCTGATGAACATATCAGACAGTTTTTATATGATTGCCATCGTTTGGTTCGTCAAGACGACGACGAATTCGCCATTCCTGGTCGGATTAACGAGTACGATTGCTGTGTTACCCGTGACGCTTCAATTTTTGTACGGTCCGATCATTGATCGCTATTCGAAACAGAAAATCCTCTTTTTCTCAGGCGTCGGGCAAGCTGTTTTGGTCGGAACCATCACCTTACTTTATTTTAACGAGGCACTCTGGATTCCATTGCTGTTCGTCATACTGTTTTTAGCGTTAACATTAGCGGAAATCTCGTATCCAACCGAAAATACGCTCATCGAGCGGCTGGCATCAAAAGATCAGTTGACAAAGGTCAATTCGGTGTTCGCCTTTTCTTATCAAACGCTTGATTTGATTGCCGATGCGTTAGCAGGTATCGTGATTTTGTTTGTCGGCGTTGGAATCGTATTCGCTGCGAATAGTGTCGTACTGCTAGGGATCGGGTTCTTATTTTTGTTCATACTCAAAGTACCATCTTCGAAAAAGGAACAACCCATTTCTTTACGAAACTTTTGGCAACAGTATAAGCATGACTTCAAGGAAGGGTTCTATGTCGTCCAAAAGCAAAAAAAGCTCTTGGCAATCGTATATGGCATCATCGGGATGAATTTTCTTGCGACGATGGGACTTGCGGTGTTACCGATCATTTCTGAGACATCAGCGGAGTATGGGTTTTGGTTAGCAGCGATTTCACTCGGAACGATGATCGGGACATTGGTATCAAGTCGTTTAGAGACATTTGCCCTCAATCGTGTCATGCCGATTGCGGCGCTTCTATCCGGCCTTTTTTGGGTCAGTGCGTTTTTAATAAATGATGCTGGGGTGCTACCCATCGTCTTATTTGGAATCGCTTGGATCGGGATTGGGGTGATTAGCATTTACCTGTATACGCTCATCCAAGTCAATCTTCCGTCAGACTATTTGGGAACAGGTTTTTCGTTTATCTCTTCTATACTCGGATCCTTAAGTCCACTCGGATATTTCGCGGGAGGCATGTTCGGAGAATGGTTTTCTAGTACGGCGATCTTATTGATCTCTGGCATCGGCTATTTTGGCTTTGCTGGCTATTTCTTACTTCACCCGACACTTAGAGCGTTAACGACACCTGTCAGCACGAGATTCGAGAAGACTGCTGAAGAAAAAATAAAGGTCAATCAATAAATTCAAACAAAGTTAGTTTACATAATGAAGTGGGGGAAGATACGCGTCTTCTTCTACTTTTTTTGTAATTATGCAATCGATTGCATCCGTATGCTCACTTAACATTCAGGAAAAGGAATCATATTTCTTGCAAAAAACTAGTTTTTATTTCACACGATTTATGCAAAAATAGAACACAACAAACTGCGAGAATTTTTAGAAAAGTGAATGACTAGACTATTCATCCTTTTGAGTAGAAGAGAGAAGTCATCGTTTTTCGAATTCTAAATAACTTATTTTTTGTAAGCCTGGAGGGGAACGTATGAAATTGTTGAAGATGTGGAACCAAATCAGTTTAGTGAAACAAATCGCGATTGGCTTGATCGTAGGGATTATTTTAGCCGTCACGATTCCTGAAGTAGCGAGTTCTTTGACCATCTTTGGAACATTATTTGTTTCCTCACTAAAGGCAGTCGCGCCGATTTTGGTCTTTTTCCTAGTTATGGCTTCGATTGTGCAACATAAAAAGGGACAGCAAACGAACATGAAATCGATCATCGTTTTATATCTGCTCGGTACGTTCTTAGCCGGGGCGATTGCGGTCGTCATCAGCTTCCTGTTCCCGGTCACGATTACACTCAAAGAGAGCACAGAGGAACTGACAGCACCGGGTAACGCAGTCGAAGTCCTGAAGACACTCGTCCTCAACATGGTCGATAATCCGGTCAATGCATTAGTCCAAGCAAACTACATCGGCATTCTGACATGGGCGATCATCTTAGGGCTAGCGCTTAAAAATGCCTCAGATTCAACGAAAACGTTCATCTCGAACTTCTCAGATGCACTTGCGAAAATGGTTGGATGGATCATCAAGCTTGCTCCGCTCGGTATCATGGGGCTTGTCATTGGTTCGATTACGGAGAACGGTCTCTCGTCACTTGTTGATTACGTGAGCTTACTAGGATTACTGATTGGTACGATGCTTGTCATGGCACTGATCGTCAATCCATTGATCGTCTACATCAATGTTCGTCAAAACCCATATCCGCTCGTCTTCAAATGTCTACGTGAGAGTGGGATCACGGCCTTCTTCACACGAAGTTCTGCAGCGAATATTCCAGTCAACATGGAATTGTCTAAGAGGCTCGGTCTCGATAAAGAGACGTACGGGATTTCAATTCCGCTTGGTGCAACAATCAACATGGCGGGAGCAGCGATTACGATTACGGTTCTGACACTTGCTGCCGTCAATACACTTGGCATTCAAGTAGATATTCCGACAGCCATTATCTTAAGTGTCCTTGCTGCTGTCTGTGCGTGTGGCGCATCTGGTGTCGCTGGCGGATCATTGCTCTTGATTCCGCTCGCATGTAGCTTATTCGGGATTCCGAATGACGTTGCGATGCAAGTCGTCGCTGTCGGATTCGTCATCGGAGTATTGCAAGATTCATTTGAGACAGCGCTCAACTCGTCAACAGACGTTCTATTTACGGCGACAGCTGATTACAGAAAACGTTTGAAAGAAGGCGAGCAACTGTCAATCAATCGTCAGTCGATGAATGAAGCTGTTTCTGAAAAGGTCGTCAACGGCTGATCAGCTTTTCTATCATCATGATCTAAATAAGAAAAAGGCATCCCAGCTGAGGATGCCTTTTCTTATAGACAAATTAACCTTCTCCTAAAGCAACGTACTTTTTTAATTTCCCTTTGAAACTCACGAGCAGAATTTCCTTTCTTTCTTTAGTAGAGTATAGGACGGTACCCTTAGAGAGTTTCGTAGCAGTCCCATTCTCAAAATCGTCTTTATCGGAATTCCTTCTTTTAATTTCTCCGACTTTTTCTTTCTGAGTGACTTCAGTTTTCTCTGCCCATGCTACATCTGATTTATAGATCGTATCATTGAATTGAAAAATGTCTGCTTTAGAATCTTCGCTCAATACTTCGGATGCGGTCGGTTTTTCACTAGTACTTTGCATTATCTCTTCATTATTACAACCAACTAATATCCATACAGCCATAATCGAGAAAGCGCATAATAAAACGACTTTTTTCATAACATAACCTCTTTCCCGTTTTGTAAGTTATTCCATGTCGACACACGTTAACGTCAACTGTTCTTCACGGTTGCCATCCCATTTGATTCGGAGATGGTACGTGTCACTCGCTTTAAAGAGTTGTAAGCATGCAATTAATAAGGTTCGCTTGAATAAGCGCTTGGACATGAAGGTCACCTCTGAACAGCAGTTTCCTTTAGTCTAGCAAATTCGGATATCTGTTCTACTGAGGATTCTATAAGAAAAGGGAATCCGTTTTCAGGATATCCAGCGTCCGATCTGCTCACCCATCTTGACGCTACGTTCGATGCCTGGTGCGAGTTCGACGGTGTCCGGTGGCAAGACGAGGATGACGGTCGAACCGAATGAGAAGTAGCCGAACTCTGCACCACGCTCCAGCAGTCGTCCTTGATGTGTCTGAACAATCGTATTGACGTTCAGTGCACCGACCATGACGTGCTCGATCGCGCGATGATCGACTTGCAGACGCGTGACCCGACGATAGTTGCGTGTCAGCGGACGTTTGCTGAATCGTAGCCCCATGTCATTGACGGGTGCCGATTCTCGCCCAAGTGTATAACTCGTCGTGATTTCGCCCGTGACTGGCGAGTGGACACGGTGGTAGTCGGTCGGACTCAAATAGAAAATCAAGGCGACTCCGTTCGCGTAATCCTGGGCGCGTTCGCTCGAGCCGATCAGCTCAGCAACGGTATAGTCCTGTCCTTTGATTGTAAACCGACTATCTTGAGTTAACGCCGGGACCATGGAGAGGACGACGTCACTCGGACTGACGAAAGCATCTGGTGCCGATGCGGTTGGTCGCATACTGGGACGTAACTCGCGTACGAAACAATCGTGCAGCGACGTGAACGAATCGACGGACTTCAGCGCTTGATTCGTCTGAATGTGATAGGTGCGAATGAAAGGTCGGATGAGCGGTTTACTAAAGCGACTCATCGCAAACCGTTGTAGTGTGTTCGCGACAACTGGTCGAGCATTTAAGTGGACGATCGTATCAAAGATGGCTTTCTTCATGAGGTAAAAACTCCTTTAAGTTGTAATCTACCTCTTAGGATCCGGTCGAATTCTGTTGATAGACGGAGTCGTTTTCTTAAGTTTGTCTTAAGAAAAACACGTACCGAAGATGCGGCACGTGTCAGAACGTCATGATTTTCGAGATAATAAATAGAGTAGAGGTCCGAACGCACCAATCACGAGGGTGATGATCGCCCAAAGCGGAAAGCTTCGTCCGGTACGACGTGTATCATGGCGGAGCCAAACGATGATGAAGAGGGCGCAGAGAATCAGATCGACGAAAATCTGGAGCGTCGCCGTGTTTTGTGTCGCTTCAGCAAAAATGCCAAGTACACCAAAGTCAATTATCGAAAACGCAGTTAAAACAGCGAACGCGATCGTAATGACGAGCAATAAAGGTTTCGGGATGGTGTCTACAAACGAAGCTTGAGATTCTTTCATGAAGGATCCTCCTTGTAAGTGTAGTGTTTACTACAAATAAATGTAGCGCGTACTACAATATAACGTCAATCGAGGATATGTAGAAGGAAAGTTATTACCCTGATCCGTCAAATAACAAAATGTGATGCTGTTAAATTTGGTATAATACGGAAAAAGAAACATAGGATGATGAGAAGGGATGGAGCGAACATATGAAGGTAAAGCGATTGCGAACAATCTTCGCCTGTAGTGCGGCTGTAGCCGTATTGATGAGTGGAGCGAGTATCGGAAGTGGAAGCAGTCTTGTCGAAGCAAAAGTGGTCCAGACGAAAAAAGCGTTCGATTATAAAAAATACCGTGCCGATCAATTGAAGGTCATCACGAAGTACGGCAACATCTTATCGGATCTTAGCTCCAAATCCCCAATCAAAATTCCTTCTTATTATCAAAATGAAGCATATCGGACTGCGGTCGAGCAGTATAATCCGAAAGTAGAAAAATACGATTCAGATAACGTGAAGGAGTCAAGAAAAATCAGAGCGATGCGGGTCGATTTAAAAGCAGTCGATACCTCGTCTGAGAAAAAAGCGTTCGATAAACGAATGGCCGCAATGAAAAAAGAAGTCAAACGACTCGTCAAGGTCGAGCAGGCATTAGCGAAGGAAAGCAAACCACTGTATCAAGAAGTCATGGATTACGAGCGACAGCAAATGGAAGCATTCGTCGCCCAATATGGACCGATTGATCCGGCTTTGACGTTGATTAAATCACTTCCATACGTACAGGAACTCGAACGAAAACTGATCAAGAAAAAAATCAGTAAGCAAGACCGGATAGAGCGCGTAGATCGCGCAGCTGAAGCGATGGTACGAGAACGTGAGACGTCGAGTGAGCGCGTTGGACCGGAACGTGGGAAAGTGACGATCTTGATTTACGAGAATAAATTCGAGGAAGCAGCAGTTATCTTTGAAGAAGCGAAACAGCTGACGAAAGATGAGAACGCCCGACTGGATCTTGCTTTCAAGAAGATCATCAATCGCTTTTTAAAATGAAGCATCCTTCGTGGATGCTTTTTTGCGTAGTGCCCGTTTCTTAAAATCGAGTATGATGGAAAGGGAAGGAGTCGATCGGATATGGATAAATTTGAACAGAAGCGACAGGACTATACGCATCACATCGCACAAGCGACGTTAGCTTCAAGCATCAAGGAGATGAGTCTGAAGAAGATGGCGACCGCTGCCGGGACGAGTGACCGGATGCTGATGCATTATTTCAAGGATAAACAAGATATCGAGACCGCCGTGTTGACTGCGATCAGTCAAGAACTGATTAATTTACTACAGCAACCGGATCTAAAACTCGAGTTCACGGCATTCGTCCGTTTTCTGCGACAAGCAATCGATGAGCCACTAATCAAGCCATATTTGAATCTCTGGTTCGAGATCACCCATCTTGCGACGAGTCAGGGGGCACCGTATACGTCGATTACGCGGACGATCGGGGAGTCATTCGACAACTGGATTAAACAGATTTATGTGCCGGCAGAAGGAGAAGATGTCGAACAGCAGACTGCTTTGCTCTTTGTCTTTACTGAGGGGCTCGTCGTCTTGAATAAGATCGGCTTACAAGAGCGGATGGACGCGGCGGTTGAGGCGATGATTGATCTATACGAAAGAGCATGAATTTCATAAATCATCTTCGATTTCAATCCATACTTGATAGAATACCTCTGTATCGAGTGGGAAAATCGCGGTATGAACTCGAAATTTAGAGACTTGTGCTAAATAAAAGGCAAGAATCGTCGCGACTTTAAAATCAGGGGTGCAATATCCGGTGATTGAACGACCGTGGATCTCATTTGCAATCGAGTCTGCCCAAACTTCGGCTTCACGAGATGTCTCGAACTGAATCATCTCTTCCTTCCAACGAATCGCCATCTTCACGTCCTCCTCTACTGTAGTTAATGTTTGTATATGGAAGAAATAGTGTGTTATTCAAGGGGGAACGTCAGACATGAGTCGTTTTGGAATACATCAGGAAGTAATCAATCCGCCGCTCGGTGCCGCCTTCATCGGTTATCACCGAGAAGTCGGTGTCGCAAGCATACACGATCCGCTATTTGTCACAGCGAGTATCTTTGAAAGTGAGCAGACGACATCGGTTTTCGTCAGCATCGATAACATCGGGTTGCTCGTCGCAGATACCGATACTATCCGTGAAGGCATCGCGGACCAGCTAGACGTGTCGAAGGAACAGATCATGGTCGTTTACACGCATACACATTCAGGACCAGCGACAGCAGGAAACGAACCGTTGACCGTCGCCTATAAAACGATCTTGACGCAACAAGCGATCGTTTCTGCTGTCAAAGCAAGCGAAGCGATGCAGTCGGTCGAGATGGGTTGGGGTGTGACGTCTGGAAAACTCGGCGTCAATCGACGAGAGAAAATAAATGGTCACGCGGTGATGGGGACGGATCCGCTTGGGATGACGGATGACCGAATCGGAACACTGTTGGTTCGCCGTGCCGATAATGCGAGTCTCATCGGAGCCTTCGTTTTCTGTACAGCGCATCCGAATGTCTTGAAATCAGACAGTATCGTCTTATCCGGTGATTATCCGGGTGTCGCTCGAACGATACTCGAACAGGCACTCGGCTGTCCAGTCGTGATCGTCCAGGGGGCGACGGGGAACATCAATGCGATATATCGTGGTGACCTAGCAAGTCTACAGAAGATGGCGTTTGTTCTAAGTGGACACGTCTTAACGACGATTCCAGACGTATCGTTTCAACCGTTAACGCACCACCGGATTCAGTCGGTTATTTATCCGATGCGCTTAACCGAAGTACCGGCTACGAACGAATTGCAAGACATGGCAACTTACGCTGAACAGACTTGGAACGTCAGCGCAGCACGATGGTTGGCGTACGTCCAAGAGCAATCGGGAACAACACTCACCATCCCGGTCGAAGTTCAATTGCTTGAACTAAATGATGGTTCGTTCTCAGGCATCCCGATGGAGCCGTTCTGTGAGACAGCGCTACAGATAAAGCGATTCCGTCAAACTGAACTCGCCTTTTTCGGAGGCTATACGAACGGTTACATTGGTTATTTGCCGACAGCGGAAGAACATCCGTATGGTGGGTACGAAGTGGCAATCAATCCCGTCGTCTACGGTCCAGTGACGGGTCTTTGGATGCCGCCTGTACCGGAAACAGCGAACGACATCGTGAGTCACATCCGTCAACTCTATGAAATAAACAACAACCCGGCTTCTCTCGTCTGAGAGGCCGGGTTCTTATGATTACGACTTGATTTTTTTGATGATCCAGAATAAAGCGAAAACAAATCCGCATGTTAGGAAGATGAATAAAAAGAGCAGAATGAGTAAGTTAGACATTTGTAGCATCGGAGACCTCCGTGAATAGGTATAACATTATTTTCGAGCGAGTCGAATGATATTAGGGTAACATACCATTTATGGAAAAAACGCTTTACAATAACGGTTTTGCAGATTTTTCTAAAAAATGGGTATGTTCGAAAGACCTATGAGCGATTTAGATGGAACTCTGACCGAACCGTTTGAAGTGCATGCTGATAGAGTTCCGTTAACGAACAGTCGAGATGACGACGCACCAATCGCTCCATCATCAAGGTGCCTCCGTCGCGTAATATCGCAGGTAATACCGATTCCGTCACTGACTTGGAATCGATCGACTGGATGCCAAGGGCGAGGAGATATCCGAACGTATACGGAAAATTATAGAATGGTAAATCGGTCACGTAATAATGCGGAGTCCATATCCAGGCGCTACGAGGATGGTGCAGCTGGAGTCCATCGAATACTTCATCATAGGTATTCACCATCAAAAGAGAGAAATCGATGTCCTGTTGTTTTTGGTGCGCCTCATATAGCTGCTGCTCAAATAAATAACGGACATCAAGAATCAAAACGTTCATCATGCTGCGGCGAATCCGTTGGTTCCGAACATCTTCTTGCAAAGCAGCGTCCCCAATCTGATCGAGATGATCAAGGACAAGTATCTCGGCGAACGTCGATGCTGTCTCAGCGATTGACATCGGATAACTACGCAAGAGGGATGGAGCACCGTGCAACACGTGATTGTGATAGGCGTGTCCTAGTTCATGGGCGAGCGCAAGTAACGAAACGAGACTCTCGTCATAGGCGATCAAGATGCGAGATGCTTTGGAAGTTGGAAACGAAGCGCAAAAGGAAACACCATGCTCTTGATCTGGAATGACTTGTATCCATTGTTTCTCGAAGCACGATGTCGCGAACGAAGCCATCTCGATACTCGAAGAAGCAAAACTATCGATGATGAGGCGACGGGCGACTTCCCATGAAAACCGTTCCGAACTCTTTTGATGCCACACATCATAACTGTTCCATGATGTCGCTTGCGTCAGCTGTTGCATGGCAGAGTGAAGTGAGTGACGTTCTTGTCGGACAGTCGCCCACATCTCGTGTAGATCCTCGACCTGTAAGTGATTCGCTGTCGCTGCGACATGCAACAATCCCTCCGGCGTCGGTGCGAGCTGTTGAAGTCGAATCGAAGCGATGTCACGATAGATTTCTTCGAATTCGACTTGCTGAAGTCGACATGCTTCCTCCAATCCTTCAAATCCAGCTCGACGAACCGCTGGATCAGCATGACTTCTCAATTGAATCGCCTCTGATAGCGACAGTGGTTCCTCGCGTTCTTCAATATGTACTTTTAATCGTTGTGTTGCAGCTGCGTATCGTTGTCGTAATGGTAAAAGATCTGCGACAACTTCAAGCATTGGTGTGTTCCGCCAAAATTGAAGCAGTTCGCTTAGGGAAGCATTCGTCACATCAAGTAGGATCTTGTCGAAGACATCGATGGAAGCTTCGTGTAAGTAGCGGTGAAACGCATCTTTAGCTTTCATAAAACGTTTTTTATAGACATGAAGTTTCTGTAACGGCCATTCTACCGAAGGAGAATCGACACATGTGATGTACGAATCGAGTTCAGAGCAGAGAGCGAGTCCATCTCCTACTAACGAACAGCGAAGAAGCGGATATTGATGAAATTCAAATGTATCAAGTCGATACAGCATTTCGTCCATCTGTTCGAACTCATCGTTAAATCCATCTGAAGGGGTGACAGGCGTTAAATCCCAAGTGAGGGGAAGTGACATGTGCAATGCATTCCTTTCTAAACAAAATGACGTATTCAAATCAGGTTTTTTCCTTATAATGGTAGTATAACCTAGTGCTGAAAAGTATGAAAACGAATCCTACAAAGCATGAATAACCAGTGATGAGTGAGGTGGAGGCGAATGAAGAAACTGATCGGAACAATCGTGACGGTGTATCTCCTGTTGAGTGTACCCTCGCTGTTAGGAATCGGACGCGTTATTGATTGGGTACCTGAAGCAACAGTATTGCAGATCATTCATGTGACGGTCGTGGAAGCCTTAACAGAGGACTTCTTCTTGAAAAGTACGATCTCAATCACGATTAGTCTCTTTATCCGAACCTTTTTAATCAAGCGAACATACACATGATGCCATCATCTTTACCTTGTCACATGGCGTTATTCGTTCGTATACTTAGTTCAACTACATATCAATTGGTTTTCTAGGGTTCCGTAGCTATCAGCTGGACTGGTCCGAGAGAAAACGTATGATTTTCGAATCATATACACGGAAGGAGAAAAGCCTGGGAGATGTCGTCACGACGTCCCTCGGGCTTTTTCTTATGAAGAGGAGGAATAAAACATGAAAGTTTATGAACAAGGAGCAGTAACCATTTACCAGAGCGCACTTTGGAAAACGACGAGCACGATCTACGAGGGGGAACAATTCATTCTGCTTGTCGATCCGACATGGTTGCCGCAAGAGGTCGAGGAGATTCGCAGCCATGTCGAGCGAATCCGCCGAGAACGACCGCTGTATCTTTTATTCACGCACGGCGACTTTGATCACATCATCGGCTACGGTGCTTTTCCGGATGCTCAGGTCATTGGAAGTGAAAAGATGCAGCATCATCCGAAAAAAGACTATAAGTTAGGGTTGATTGCTGACTTCGATCGCGAATATTATATCGATCGCTCGTATCCGATCACGTTTCCGACGATTGATCATGTCATTTCAAGGAATGGTCAACAGTTGATGATCGGAGAGACGACATTGACGTTCTACTTGGCACCCGGCCATACACAAGATGGGCTCTTTACTGTCATTGAACCAGCAGGTGTTTGGATTACAGGTGATTATCTATCGGATTTTGAACTACCCTATTTATTTGATAGTGCCAAAGCGTATCTGAAGACACTGGACCAAGCAGAGGAAATCGTTGATCGTCATGGCATCACTTTATTGATTCCCGGGCATGGTGCCTGGACGACTAATCCGAACGATATGAGAGAACGGACACAGCAAGGGCGCGCTTATCTAACGCGATTAATCGAAGCCGTACGGATGGACGATGCCTTGATGATGGAGAAAATCGGACAAGAAATGGACTATCCGTCATCCTTTACAAGAGAATGTCATCAAGAAAATATCGCAATCATTAAGAAGGAACTAGCATTCCTGTAAGATAGGGGGGAATTTCCATTGAAATGTGAAACTTTTTAAAAATGATTACGTTTATTAGGTATAATCGGTCTACTAAAAGGAGAAGGTATGATGAGAAAAAGAATCGGCGCCATTGCTCTAGCGAGCGGCATGTTGATACTCGGAGGTTGCGGAATAGCGGCAACACAAACCGATTTATTTGAACAACAAGGTACATACCTAGGAGATAACAGTAACGTACGAGATATCGTCCAACAGCTACCTCATGGCGATCAGTTGAAGAAAATGGAACTGTCGACGAAGGATAAGCCGTATCAACTGACGTTACGTTATGCTGGATATGAAGAAGGACAGGTCGAACAAAAAAGCAATCGTACGGCAATCTACAATGCAACAGCACTGTTCACATTGATTCCGAATGTCGACCGCGTCAACATGACGATAGAGGATGCTTCGTATCACTTTACGAAACAACAGCTGCGCGATTGGTATGGAAAAGACTTTACGACGTACGATAATGAGAAAGCACTGAAGGCGTTCACCAAGCCTTTTATCGAAGATTCGAAGAAAGTAAACGACTTATTGAACTGAACCGACCGAGCACGCTCTTAAAAAGGAGTGTGCTTTTTTGTTGATTCATTCCCATAAGTTGTAAAAAGTACTTTGCATTACAGAGTAATTCAGTTTATCGTTAAGGAACTGACACATCCAGAATAAGGAAGGGGTTGTACGAGATGGAAATCGATAAAGAATTATTAAAGGGGCACGTCGACACGATCATCTTGTCGTTGCTGAACGAACAAGACCGATACGGATATGAAATCGCGAAGACGATCCGGCAAACGTCAGACGAGCAGTTCGAACTGAAAGAGGCGACACTCTATTTGTCACTCAAACGACTCGAGAAAAAAGGCTTCGTCACATCCTATTGGAGTGACGAAGCAGCGGGCGGCGGACGACGTAAATATTATACGCTGACGATTGAAGGAAAAATCCTTCTTGCGAAAAAACGACTTGAATGGCGTTTTCTGAAGCAACTACTCCCGAAGTTTCTTGAAGAGGGAGACGGTGCGCTTGAATAAACTCGATCATTTCGTCCGTGACTTGTATCAAGGTGCGGATGTGACGGATCCGGAAATCATCGACGTCATGGAAGAGACGCGAAGCCATCTTGAACAATCGGTGCGAGACTTGATGATTCAAGGTTATTCGGAAGAAGAAGCGACGAAGCTTTCAATGTATCGCTACGGTAGTAAGGAACATGTCGATCAGCTCTTGACGTGGGTCTATCGAAAAGAGCGGACGTTCGCTTCGTGGTTGCTCCGCATCGGAATCAGCATCGCCGCTGCAACGATAGTGTTCTTTATCGGCACGATGATGTTGAGCCAGCATCAGTCGCTCGCCTATGCGGATGCCTTTTATGGCAATGAACGCTCGATCGAAGCGTATGAACGTCTTCTAGAAGATCATCTATTGCTTGTATCGATTTCCGGACAAGACGCTGTATCCTCGCGAGACTTCACCATTCATAAAGGGATTTGGTTACCGGAGTTGTTCACTTCACACGGCATGTATCTGATTGACGAACAGCACCTGACGACGACAGAAAGCTTTGACGTCACGAAATTTGGTGCCGTGCTCATGTTGATCGGCATGACGATCTATCTCGTGACATCCGTTATTTGGAGCATCATCAAGCTCCATCATGCAGGACGATTGCATCTATTAAGTATCGTCTCAGTCGTATTCTTTAATGTACTGGGTTATTGGTTTTGGGCATTACGAAAATAGGAGGAGTTATATGTTGCAGCAAATCAATCTCATTTGGTCGCAAGCATTCACGGTGAAACGATGCGCGTTATATCTTCTGATCATTCTCGGGTTACCGGCGCTTCAATTCAGTTTCATTTATGAAGGCTATCAATTCTTCTTACCGATCGAAGTATTCGAGGAGACGCTATCAGGAACGATCCCAATGCTGTTTCCGGTACTAGCGATCTTGATTTTCTTACCAATCTTCATCGCTGAATACAAGGATAACTATCTGACATATGTCCGAACACGTGCGAGTCTAAAGGATTATCTGCTTGCGGTCGGTTTCGTCAATGCGCTGCTGACAGGACTCGTGTTCTTTTTTATGACGATCGTGACGTTCGTCCTCATTCATTATGTCGAACCAATCATCGGTCTCGTTGACTATTGGTCGCTCAGCGAAAAGACGTATGAGACCTCAAATACATTTTCGTTCTTGGCGGACATTCATCCGTTACTCTATTCCGTTCTCTATGGTGCTTGGATCGGACTCAACGGAGCAGCGTACGCGACGCTTGCTTATCTGTTGATTTTGGCGCTCGAACAAGTCTATCTCGCAATTTCGTTACCGTTCGTCGCTTATCATATCTTTAATTTTGTCGCGGGTATCATGCAAGCACCACAGTTCTCGCCCATCAGTACGGTCTTTCCGTTTAATATCACGGAACAACCGCTTTGGACGGTGTTCGTGCCGTTTGCTATTTTGATCGTCGTTAACATCACGCTCTATCTGACGATGATTCGACCGAAACCGGAGTGGATCTTCCAATCATGAATAGGACACGAAACATTTCGATTGTACTGAACAGTCTATTCATCCTCGTGATCAGCTACGTCGCATGGTATAGACGACAAGAAGTTCTGTCCGAGGCACAAGAATTCGGCAAAGACGTCAACGCGTGGGACATCACATTTGCGATTCAAAATGATATGTACCTAATCCTCTTTTTCCTGATGCCGTTACTGCTATTCCTCTCGTTTCGAACGATTGAACAGCAGTATGATCCGACGATTTTGATTCGGGTTGGCTCATTTCGGAACTGGGTGTACTACTCGACAAAACGGTATGTACGCGCTGTCCTGACACTGTTCGGATTCGTCTTGTTGCTGAGTCTTCTTAGTGCCGTTGATCAACCGTTTACGTTGCAGTGGAGTCCATATAGTCAACTTGCAACGAGTGGTAACATCAGTCATTATCTCATTGCGACTTTCCATTCACCCCTGTCAGTGATTTTATTACAACCGATTCTGTGGTTGCTTACGAGCATTGTCCTACATGGATTGATGTGTCTTATGTTTCTGTTGCACGAAAAGCGTAATGGCTTGTTGCTACAGGCGGCAGGGGTAGTGATTTGGTGTATCTTCAGTTTTAAATCATCGTTTGGAATCGGGAAGTTCTTGTCACCCGCCACGTATTTCTCTGTCGGGTCTATATCCTTCAGGATGCAACCCTGGATGGCACTCGTTATCCTCAGTCTTGTGATCGCGCTGATCTATCTACTGGCACAATGGATGCAATCGCTCCGTCAACTATTGACTTCGCGAAAGGAGTTCTTACCGTATCTCGTCTATGCGATGCTTGCGAGTCTGTACATTTTACTGAGTAGCAGCCGAGCGTCGGCGGATCTGCAAACGATCGGTGATTTGTTCGTCGTCGTATTTTACGGTGTCAGCGCGGAGGACAGTTCGTTTCTCCAACTCGCGTCGCATCTGATCCTTTTCTTCGGACTCGCTTACTTAAGTCAATTGCGTCTGCAGGATCAAATGACGGCAATCGGACCATACACGTGGATGCGTTACCAACGACTCGAGAAATGGGCGCTCCATGTCTTCGCTAAGGAAGGACGCTTTTATCTACTGACGCTGACGTTTCTGATCATCGGAACGATAGGGATCGGAATATTACAAGGCGTATCGCTGTCGCTTTCGACTAGTCTTTTATCAATTTCACCGATGCACTTGCTGCTGCAACTGATCGGTATCTCGATGCTCCAACTGATGCTCTATTCACTCTTGAGCTTCATCTTACTGTGGCAATTTCCAGACGGATACGCGACGCTCGGTTTGTTCGGCGTCTTACCGGTTTTCTTACTACCGAACTTCAATCAGTATGGCATCTTTCCGTCCGGATTGAATGGATTCGCCCAGTTGCAGTCGTTTAGTCTGACACATCTCTTGATCGTTTTGTTGATCTATGTTGGGCTTTCACTTGTCTGGTTATATGTTCTGTTTCAAAAAAGCATTCGGATATAAGGAGGACGTATCATGGAAATGATTAAGCTCGAGCAGGTCACGAAGGGGTATCAAGGCAATCCGCTATTCGAAGACGTCGATTTGACGATTCAAAAAGGAGACATCGTTGGCATCACGGGACCGAACGGTTCAGGAAAATCAGTCTTATTCAAGATGATTTGCGGTTTCATCCATCCAGACGCGGGAACGATCACCGTCCGGAATGAACAGCTTGGTCCGGCACGACGCTTTCCGGAAAACGTCGGCGTCATCATCGATCGACCAGGTTATATCGCCCATAAATCAGGATTTGAGAACTTAAAGCAACTCGCAGCGATCCGAAAAGTGATCACAGATGCTGACATCGAACAAGCGATGCGGACCGTCGGCTTACAGCCCGGCAATCGTCAAAAGGTCAAACAGTATTCGCTCGGAATGAAACAAAAGCTCGCGATTGCGCAAGCGATCATGGAACAGCAGGATATCTTGATTTTGGATGAGGCATTCAATGCACTCGATCACGATAGTGTCTTGCGTCTGCGGGAGCTCTTATTGTCGTTCAAAAAAGACGGCAAGACGATCATCTTGACGAGTCACAATCAACAGGACATCGACGCACTGTGCGACTCCGTCTACCGCATCAATCAGGGGCGGCTCGAATTGGTTAGTTAACACAAACAGGGAGTGGATCAACGATCCACTCCCTGTTGCTGTACGATTGATTATTTTCCTGGCTTCGTTTTGTAGAAGCTGTAGAAGACGCTGATCAAGATGACGAGGACGATCGTACCGAGCGACATCCAGATTGGCATTTTGTAGACATCACCGAGAATCATCTTCGCTCCGATGAAGACGAGCATGAAGCTGAGACCGTGTTTCAAGTAATAGAAACGATCGATCAAGTTCGCGAGGACGAAGTAGAGACTACGGAGTCCAAGGATCGCCATGATGTTCGCATAGAAGATGATGAACGGATCACGCGAGTACGCGAAGCTTGCTGCGACGGAGTCGACGGCGAAGACGATATCCGATACTTCAATGAAGAGTAGAGCAATCAAGAGCGGCGTGAAGAACAGTTTCCCATCAATTCGTTTTGCGAACTTACCAGACGAGATGTCTTGCGTGATCGGTAAACGTTTCTCTAACCAACGAATCGTTTTGTTCTCTTCGAGCGACGTCTCTTGACCGATGTTCTTATACATCATCCAACCAGTGTAGACGAGGAACGCTCCGAAGATGTAGTAGACCCAAGCGAAGTTCTCAAGCAACGAAACACCAGCGACGATAAAGATGACGCGGAAGAAGATTGCACCAAGAATACCCCAGAATAAGACTTTGTGCTGGTACTTCAATGGAATCGCGAAGTACGCGAAGACAAGTGAGAAGACGAAAACGTTATCGATCGCGAGAGCCTTCTCGATGAAATAAACGCTCGTATATTCGACAGCAGCGGCGCTACCTTGGTCGAAGTAGAGCCAGCCTCCGAAAGCGACGGCAATCGCGATCCAGACGAACGTCCACGTCCAGGCCTCCCGAAGCGAAACTTCATGTGCCTTACGATGGAAGACTCCAAGGTCAAGGGCGAGCATGATGAAAACGATGGCTAGAAAAGCAATGAGTAGTGTCAACAGCGCTTCCTCCTTTAAGGTAATTGTTATCTTGAATTTATTATAAGGTCATGAGAACTTAAAAGTAAAGTAATAAATGTTCGGAATGTGCAATTGGTTAAAAAACAATCCCCGAAAGTGGACGAATGTATTCGAAGTGATGTGCAACGAAACGACATGAAACCCAGTTCCGAGAAGGGACTGGGTTTCATGCATGTGACTTTTAATTATAAAGTGATTTTTAAGGCATCATGATAAGGGAGGGAAATGCGGTACGACGTACGTTCCGAGTTCATCGATGACGTCTTCTGCTGATCGCTCACCGTCGAATAGGGCGAAGAATAAATGATTGACGCCAAGCTCGCGGTACAATTCCAGCAACTCGATCAGTCGATTGCGCCCGATCCGAAAACCGAGTCGAATCGGTGTCGCTTCTTCATTCGGATCCGCGGACAGGTCAAGATGCATCGGCATCGAAAACGGACGAAACGTTGTATCACCGGCTGCTTGACTCGCTGCACGCCATTGTTCGATGGCACGTGCTTGTTCGAACGGTCCTTGCGGATAATACATCCAGCCGTCGCCGTTTTTTGCGAGCCAGTCCATATCCTGCTGTGCGAAACCCGTGATCATCGTCGGGATTTTTTTCTTTGGTCGTGGCACGAGTGTCGCGCCACGGACTTCCCCATACGTCGAATCGATTTGCGGATAGTCTTCGTATAAGGCTTGTTCCATCACTTGCAGTGCTTCCTTGAACTGAGCACCACGACTTGGATGATCGACACCAAGTCCATGGAAGTCGGCTTGCCGGTCACCGGACGAGACACCGAGAATCAAACGTTCCGGGAACAACGCATCAATCGTCGCGACTTCCTTCGCAGAGCGTAACGGATGACGGAGCGGCAAGACGAGTGCTGACGTTCCGAGAGCAATCTGTTTCGTCTGGCTAAGGAGATGTGTCCCGTATATCAGCATGTCATAAATCTGTCCGACAGCAGGATCAAGGAAGTAAGGATCCTTCAATAGGACGTCACGTAACCAGAGCGTCGTAAAGCCATAATCCTCTGCTTTTTGTGCGAGCTCGACTTGATTGGCGAGCGTCGGCGTTCGCATCTTGAAATTTTCGAGCGGGACGTGGAGACCGAGCGTGAGCTCGCCCTCGCGGTACATCCGCTGATAACTTGTATGATCGTTCAACATAGTAGTCCTCCTTATTGATGTTCGAGACGACGTGAGACACCAGTCAAGATGACGGCAAGGATAACCATGATCCCGCCGACCCATGGCGTGTGGACAAGACCGATCGTATCGGTGACGAGACCACCAATCGTTGCTCCGAGTGCGATGCCGATGTTGAAGGCTGCGATATTCAAGGCAGATGCAACATCGACTGCTGCTGGGACATATTTTTCAGCCAACTGGACGATATAGAGCTGGAGTCCAGGCACGTTCATGAAGGCAAGAAGTCCCATCAAGATGATGCCGATGATACCAGCGACCTTGAACGGAATCATGAACGAGAGAGCGATCATGACGATGGCATGGAGAATGAACATATAGAACAACGCTTTAATCGGATTACCGTTCGCAAGTTTTCCGCCGACCGTGTTCCCGATTGCAACCGCGATTCCGTAAACGAGCAGAATGATACTGATTAAGCTTGGACTGATTTTCGTGACGTCCTGCATGATCGGTGTTAAATACGTAAAGGCGACGAACGTTCCACCGTAACCGAGGGCAGTGATTAAGAAGCCGAGCATCAAGCGTCCGTTCGTCAACAGTTTGAACATGTCGGAGAACTTAGCAGGTGGTGATTGTTTCAAGTCTTTTGGAATCAAGAAGAAGCTTGCGATGATCGCAATAATACCGAGTGCAGCAACTGCGAAGAACGTCGCGCGCCAACCGAATGATTGACCGATGAATGTCCCGAGTGGCACACCTGTGACTGTTGCGACCGTCAGACCTGTGAACATTAAGGCGATGGCACTCGCTTTTTTATGCTCCGGTACGAGCTGGACGGCAATCGTCGCACCGATTGAGAAGAAAACACCGTGCGAGAAAGCTGTGATGAAACGGGCGACGATCAACAATTCGAATGTCGGTGAAATCGCTGAGACGAGGTTACCAACGATGAAGACGACCATCAATGCCATCAGTAATATTTTTCGATTCATCCGGTTCGTCAGTGCCGTCAAGATCGGAGCACCGACGGCGACACCGATCGCGTAACCAGAGATGATGAGACCAGCGAGTGTGATGCCGATATTTAAGTCACCAGCGATCGCTGCGAGCAGTCCGACGGGAACGAATTCCGTCGTACCGATCCCAAAGGCGCTGATTGCTAAGGCAAGTAGGGCAAGTCCGCCGTTTCTTGGGACCTGTTCCTCCTGGACCTGTTGATTTAATTGATTCATGGGGATTCCTCCTAAAAATGATTTCAGTAGGGATCGTGTCCGGTGGGCCCGACCGAACGTGATCCGATTGACATGACCCCAGCATAACGGGGGTGCTTCCTTTCGGGAAGTACGTACTTTAAAGTGCGATAGGCACTTAAAAGTACCCTACTCCTCCTTTGAGATGCAAGGTCTAAAAGGAGGTTGTACTTTCCGTTAACAATTGCTATCATAAAGCCAGCCAATCCGCTTGGGAAGTACGCACTTTCAAGTACGGTAGGCACTAAAAAGTGCCTATGCTCTCAACGGAATCACGAAAGGATGGAACGAACATGCCATACAATATCCCAGTTGAAGCGACACTCGAAGTTATCGGTGGTAAGTGGAAGGTCGTCATCATGTGTCATTTGATTAAAGGCGAGCGTCGGACAAGTGAGCTTCGCAAGCTGATGCCGACGATCACGCAAAAAATGCTGACGCAACAATTGCGGGAGTTAGAAGAAGATGGCGTCATCATCCGGACGGTCTTTGAACAAGTCCCACCGAAAGTCGTCTATTCGTTATCCGAGTACGGCTGGTCGCTGAAGCCGATTCTTGACGCGATGTGTGCATGGGGAGAAGGACATATCGATTTGACGGGTGGAGAAGTCGTCTCGTCATGACGAATAAAAGTGAGTCTCGTCTGAGGCTCACTTTTTTGAGTACATCATATGCAGGGGGAGAAAAAGATGAAGCAACCAATCGTTCAATTTGATTCGATTACCGTTAATTTTGAGGATAAAGCAGGTAGACGCCAGTCAATCGATGAGTTTGCACAAGGATTCGAGCATGGCATCTTATTTTTCGGTCATCCACCGGAAACCAGCGACATCAAAGTTGTCCTTGATTTGAAGACGAACTTTGGTGAACGGACGTTTCGGTTTAACTTTTGCCGGATGGACCGGGCAATCGGTCATTATCTAATCGATGGGTTGGTTTGGAAATGGGTCATCTTGTGGGAATGGTATTACCAGGAGAGTTATCAATCGGGTGAGTCCTACCATATCAATCGTCCAAAGGAAGGACTTCGTGATTTTTATCGACAAATCGATGTACAAAATGAGACCTGTTCGAATGGTTATTTAGAGTCAGGCATTCACGAGGAGGACGTATCGTGTACGGATAGTTATACAAATTTTGAGAACCTAGATTGGGTCACCGAAGGAGATCCGATTAATACATTAGAACGGATGCGGAACCAAGGTGTCTTTTTCGAGTATTATTTTAAAACCTGGATTGATTTAGAGCATTCGTTGCCCGCGATTCGACGCGTCATGGATGAATTGTATGCACATACACCTGAATAATATTTGAATGAAACGAGCACCGCTCCCTCTGTCGTCGACAGAAGGAGCGGTGCTTTGGTTAGAACGCTTTGCGTTGACCTTTTAGAATCGTCTGCTGCAAGGGACCAAAGTCCCCTGGAACCGTCCGTTCCATGAACAGATACGGTTTTCCATCGACGATGAATTTGCGATCTCCAAGATAATCGAAGTGTCGACCGTCATCCTTTAATCTTCGCTTAACAGCTTGAATATGGTCTTCATGATGGATGAACCGCTCATTAAACGTCATGACGATGTTTCCTTTTTTGAATCCGAGTAAGAAGACATAGTAGAACCAATAGCCAACGAGACAAACACCAACGGCCAATAACAAATCAAACATGTGTGTCGAGCTCCTTTCGTATATACAGATTTTTACGAATATTTATGTAAAAAGATTCAATCAATTTCAATTAAAAGTAAAAAAGTATTCATCCGAAGATGAATACTCGTTATTTTTGAGCGATGTATCTCTTTTGATTGAAATCATATTTAAATTCAACGATCATCCAATCATCACCCGTAGGATTCCGATACGAGTAAAAGAGTGATGTCTGTTTTTCTGGATATTCGACTGTACTGTCATTATAGGCTTTTCCGATCTTAGAGTAATCTTCTGTACGGTGAGCCGTCATGACACCTAGCCCCTTGCCCGAAAGAATATGATCGAATTCAGCTATCGTCATGCCTGGTTTAAATTTCTTTCCTGGCAAGAGTCGTTTTTTCGAAGGCGTTTTAGGGGTGTATTCCTTTTGCACAAGATATAACGTGTGACCTTTTTGTTTCGTTTTGAAGATCAGGTGCATGCGCTGTAAAGACCAATGATCATTTTTTTCATCGTATGGATAAAATGAGAAAGCATATAAAGCATAGTCGTCTTTGATCTCATTCAATACTACCTTTTGATTGAGTGTCGTGACACCATGTTCTTTCTTTATGTATTTCTTATATGATTTTCCGTAGAGCGACTTTGCGACGTCTGTCGCGGTCATGCCGAGTTTTAGTTTTTTGTACGATGTATACTCCTTAGTCGCTGCATCGACAGAATGAGGTGCGAAAATAGCACCCATCATCGAAAGCGTGATCAGAAGCGCGAAGAGTACTTTCAACTGAATGAGGTGTGATTTTTTTGTATGTCCCATTATAAACGTGTCTCCTTTGACAAACGTATTAAAAACCGTGCGATTCTTTTCGTTTAAGATACAAGAGAAGTCCGAGGGTAATGAAAAACCCAATCGCACCTATGATTCCGATGAACAGGAAACCAATGAGATCATTACCGATATTCTTTTGAAAAAAATAGGATGAACCAAAAATCGCAGTGGTAATCATGAAAATATTGCGTAGATAGCGAAGTACTTGGACTATCATGGATAACCCTCTTTCTTAGTTTTTCGTTCGACGGATCTCGGTCGCGACAATCGAGTCCTTTGCAAACGTCACTTGAATCGTATCACCCGTCTGAATGGCAGCCGTGTTATCCGTTTTGCCATAGACGATCGTGTCCGTTGTGACGCGAATTTCTGTTAATGCATACTGCTCGTCCGGATGTTGTTCACTCGGAGCAACAAATAACGTATCCCCTGTAATTTTCTCGACGATTCGTGCATCGTTCTCGTGTGTACAGGCACCAAGCGGCATACTAAGGAATAAAATAAAAGCGAAAAGCCAACGACGTGTCGGCATGAACCAGGCACCTGCTTTCGTCAGTTAATAGGGTTAGATGAAATCGTATTATTATATAAATTTTACCAGTTGTGATACTGATTGATGCGAATTTAAAAAACTTTCTTACTCCAAAATAACAGGAATTCAGATCGAAATCAGCGTATGATTAAGGGAATACTATCATCTCGATATGAGGAGGCATTACGATGAAGGCAGCCATCTGTACCCGCTACGGATCCCCGGACGTCTTGCACATCACAGAGGTACCACGCCCGGTTCCAAAATCAAACGATCTACTGATTAAAGTACATGCATCTGCTGTCCATTCCGGAGATCGTCGCATGCGTTCGCTCGATGTTCCGCTGTTAGGGAAACTTCCAATGCTTCTAGCTGTCGGCTTTAAGCGACCGCGACAACCGATCCTTGGCGTCGTTCTTGCCGGTGAAGTCGTCGAAGTCGGTCAGGACGTCAAGCAGTTTCAAGTCGGAGACCGTGTCCATGCCTTGACGGGATTTGGCTTCGGTGGATACGCCGAATATGCGTGCGTGTCTGAGAAACGTTGCATTGCAAAAATGCCGCAGCACGCATCGTACACGGAAGCGGTCTGTCTCCCGTTCGGTGGTACGACGTCGCTTCATTTCTTCCGGAAACTCCAAATCGATCAGATGAAGACAATCTTGATTTACGGTGCGTCTGGCGCTGTCGGGACGGCTGCCGTTCAGATCGCCAAAGCAAAAGGGCTGCAGGTGACGGCTGTCTGTAGTGGACGAAACACGGAGCGGGTCAAAGCGCTCGGTGCCGATCACGTCATCGATTATACAAAGGACGGTTACGATGGATTGTTGCTGAAGTACGATGCCGTCTTCGATGCATCCGGAAAGATCAATAAGACGCAAGCGAAACGACACGTCAAACAAAACGGTGCCTTTGCATCTGTCGCGGGACAAGGTGTGGCGAAAGAACGGAAAGAGGATCTACACTATTTGAATGAATTGTTTGAAGCGGGACGATTTAAAGCCGTCATCGACCATATCTATTCCCTTGATGAGATCGTCGAAGCGCATCGTTATGTCGATACCGGGCAAAAATTCGGTAACGTCGTCGTGTTAATAGCAAACGAATGATTCATCGAACCACCTGGGTCAGGTGGTTTTTTTATGTTTATCCAATATATGTTAAAATGAAATAGGCTTTTTTAAGGATGGGGGATATAGCGATGATGAAACAGATTCATGCGTTTGAGACAAAAACGGACTATGACAAATACGAAGCGGTCACGCATCGCTTTCAAGCACGGTTAGACGAGTATCAAATGATCTTACAAGAGACGTATCAACTGATCGACGTGCCGAAAGGAATCGTTTGGACGTCAGCGGAACTCGCGACGACCGTGTTCTCGGACATTCCGATTCCAGCATTTACGAATAAGGACTTGATCTACATATCACCAGATGTTACAGAGTGGCGAACGTTATTTTTATCCCAACTCGACGGGAAGGACGTACCGCATATTCGAGCATTCTACGAAACGCTCGCGGAAGATCACGTCTTGACGATTGCTGGTCATGAACTGACGCATCACTTAGATTTGTTCGTTGATGAATTCGACGATGAGAGAGCAGACGGGATCTGGTTCGAAGAGGGAATGTGTGAGTACCTGCCCCGAAAGAATTTGTTGTCGGACGAAGCATTCAAGCGAATTACAACAATCGAGACAGAGCTGGTCGAGCTCTTTCAGGAGGAGTATGGAGCGCGCTCGATTGATCAATTTGGGAGTGCCTCCTATGCTGGTAGTCTGTCGAGTATCATGTTTGATTATTGGCGAAGCTTTCTCGCAATCCACCATCTCATCGAAGAGCGGTATGACGGGGACGTCTTACGTGTTTTCGAAGCATATCGGAACTGGCATGAACAGGGGCGGATCGTGCCGCTATCGGAATACTTCAATCTTCAGACGGTAAGACGCTAAGCTGTGTTTGTAGTGGAGGAGGGCTTATGAATCGTTACAGTATTCTTTCGTTATCTGCATTCATCTGCTTTTGTTTCTTCTTTTTCGTGATGAAGAGCGGAGTCAGTCTGAAAGGGTTTGGTACTGTCTATATCTTACTTCTGTTTATCATTCCGTTAGTCGGCGTATACACAGGGTACAAAACGAAGCACCGAATACTCAAGTGGGGATTCGTCGGTGTCCATCTCATTACGTTCTGCATGATGTCATATTTACTGTTACTGGCTTACGGTATTTCTGAGCCTTAAAAAGGTTAAACGAAAAGGTCAGTTGATTCCGAGTAAAAAAGAATCTTCTGACCTTTGCTAATATGTAGTGTGAAATTAGAAAGCATCACGTGATTTAGTCTCGCTTTGGCAAACTGGTCGTCGTGCCCATCTCGACGACGTGATCATCTTGAAGACGATACAAGAAATATTCCTCTTTTTGAAGTCCTTGCCCCTGTACTTTCACGGCAATTTGATAGCGTTTCTCTTTATCGCGGTGTTTGTCGTCATAAGCAGAGTGGAGTGAGACGACATGAGCTGGACCATATTTTTTCTCGACATAAGTCTCAACCTTAGTGCTGACGTGCTGCTCGAATCGTTCATCGTATCGGACGTCTAAGTAAAACAGCAGTCCACCTAGTAGGAGAAAGACAACCAAAACGTTGATTCCGATTTTTTTCAATTCATCACTTCCGATCGTTCCATAGCATTAAACCTAGAAAAGCTGTTACAGATGATCGGAGGACGATGCATCATAACAGCGATTGAATCATTAATTTGAAAATCTACATCATTTGAGTGATTGCTTTAGATATCGACTCCAACTAATTTAAGAATGATGATGATCGTGATAGCTGAGAGCGCAAAAGAACCGGCAAAAGCAAGCTGTTTTTTCAAAAGTATCTCCTCCTTATGAAAGGGTTACCATTATTATGACATTAAGTAATGTATCTGTAAAATTAATTCCAATTAAAACCGTGGATTTTCATCATAAAATTTTAGGAATAGATGACAACATCCCCACTCCTCGTTTTGTCAAGAGAGCAGGGATTTTTCATATTTCCTACATTCTACTTTATTAATAGTCGATGAATCGCCCTTGCCTCAGCATATGTCGATTCCTGTCCGAACCAACGATAAGTGAGAGTTGATAATGGCGAAGTTCCAGTGTCATTCAATAAAGCGATAGATAAATTATTCTTCCGATCAACGATTAAAAACTGTCCGCCTGATCCCACTCCCCATAACAGAGGATGTTTAGCATTTGATTCTAACCACCAAAGATATCCATATCCTGAAAAACGATCGACGTCCGAAATCTTAGAGTAAGCCATTGTACTCTCCTCAACCCACTTGATTGGAATAACGGATCGTCCTTTCCACTTACCATCTTGGGCATAAAGCGCACCAAATCGGGCAAGGTTTTCGGCAGACATATAAAATCGATACATCGGAATGGATGTTTCTTCATTCTTTTCATAAGTGACATGAGAAGGGCTGAATGTTTTCATGCCAACAGGCTTGGCGATCCATTGTTCAAAAGCATCTCCGATTTTCATTTTCGTCTCTTTCTCAAGAATAAGCCCCAACATGTTAAAATCCCAATTGTTATAGTAATAAAAACTTCCTGGAGTATGACTTTCACGTTTTGGACGTAAATCTTTCATTCGTTGTGATTCACCCAATGCGTTTAAGTAGATACCTGATCGTGCTTGTAATAAGTCCCGAATTGTTGCGGATTTCTCTTGTTTCGTTAAGGGTTGCTTGGAATCATCGACAGAGAGTTGTCCCAATGTCATATCCAAGTCTACTAACCTTTTTTCCTCTGCAATCCCAAATAGTGCACTGATGATGCTTTTACGAATAGAAGCAACATTATACAATTCGTTCGAAGAGCCGATGGATGCCACTTGTTGGGTATCCTGAATTGCATATAATGCGTCCGACTTATTGCGTTTCATCTGCTGTTGAAGACTTATCTTCAACTGTTCAGTATCTGCTTTACTTTGAAGTAAAATATTTTCATTATCTGTTTCGTTTTGTACGAAAGGGCGGGTAAGATAGACGAAAAGACTCCCAATTACTATTAGAGATAAAAATAAAAGAGTACGTTTCCTTCTTGACTTCATAGTTCAGTTCTCCTTCAATCAATGTTGTGATGACACTGATTGATTATCAACCTTCAAGTAACTTTAAGGTCAAGCTTTCTATAAAATATAGTTTAAAAGGAGAGATAACTTGAGTTTATTTAAAATTGGAGAGGCTGCAAAACAAAGTGGGATACCTGCATCGACACTACGTTATTATGATCAGATTGGTCTGATCCGTTCGCGTCAAATCGATCCACATAGTAAGTATCGATATTACACACAACACGACATCACACATATGAAAATCGTCCAGCATCTGCGCAGAATGAATTTTTCTCTTGAAGAAGTTCAACTTTTTTTAAACGAAAGAGATGTGAATCTTCAACTTGGATTGTTAGATAAGAAGAAACAAGAAATTAAGTTAAAGCGGTTGGCACTTCTTCAGACTGAGAAGGAAGTGCATCGCCGAATCGAATCTATAGAAAAGGAATTAATTTCATCAACAATCACGAAAAAGGATAGTTGGGAAATAGTAGTGAAACATTTTGATGAACGACCTATTCTATCGAAGCGAAAGATTTTCGACAGAGGGGGAATTGATATCTATCAAGACGCGTTTCTACAGTTACTCAAAGAAAATTCGTTTGAGGATGTACCCGTTACATCGCTCTTGTTACAGCATCATCATATCCAACTAAATGAAGAATTTTCTCACTTCGAAAGACATCTTCCAGAAATCGATTTAGAGGTAGGCGTGCTTCTTCCTTCCATGACATCCCCGTTTCAGAATGCGACTTTGCCTAGTGGTAGTTATGCTTGTATTGTGAGTAGAGGTATGGCGGGGAAGGAACGATTTCGTAAATTATATTCATTTCTACAAGAATGGCTTCAAGAAAATAACTATAAAGTCGAAGGACCATTAATTGACATCGTCTTAACAGACCTCACTCAGTTAACTGCGATTGATTATTCGGAAGATATACTTTCTGAAACTCAATTTCGTATTACACCAAATAATGCGTAGTGTGTAAGCAGCGTTCATCATGTAGTTAAATTATATATTTGTAAAATTAATTCTAAAATAAATCGCAATTTCTTATCGCAACGTTTCATAAAGAAAATGACAACATCCCTACTCCTTGGTTTGTCAAGGCAGTAGGGATGTTATTTTCATGTCCACCAATCCGGTGGAGTATATCTCGTTAAAAGATCTTTCTCGACGAGTCGCTGATTCACATAAGACGTGACGCTTGGAAGTAACGCATCCATGTTGGCAGGGTGCACCATGACCTCAACGGATGAACCGGGTGTGATTGAATCAAGTGTCGCAAACGAAACGCCCTCTCCATAAAACCGCTCATCGAAGCGATTCGTCAGCCAGAGATCCCGGTGCTTCTTGTTCCCCGCAGCACGGAACGTCGTTTGATATTCATTAGCGAGTTCGACGATGACAGAGTCGATCGCGGACCAGCCGTGGATATGATGGTGACTGTCTAAGTGGTGTAACGACAGCCCGGTAGCAAGAAAAGCTTCAATCTGGGCTTTCCATTCCAGGTAGACGTCTTCAGGATCCGGTGGCTCTTCCTTCAAAAAGCGACTCGTGAAACGAAACGTCCCGTCCTCCTTTGTTAACGACTGACTTGTCGAAGCGAGCGGTTTTCCCCAAGAGAGCACGAGATGTACGCCGACATGCAGGTCCGGGTGTTGCTGAGAAAGTCGAACAGCTTCTTCGACCGCATGTCCGTTCATCATCAGCGTCGTCGAATTGACGGGACCGTAAAGATGACTCTCGATGATGCCTTGGTTAATACCCGTCGTCAAACCGAAATCATCAGCATTGACGATTACACGCGTCTTAGGCATGTGCCGTGCCAGTCAGCGAGAGTGCTTGATCAAGCACTTGATCGCCCTTCATCAACCCGTATGCCATGTTGTCAATCACAGCAACCGGCACGTTAACTGCTGTACGGATTTTATTCTCGAGGTAGCGGACTTGCGGACCGATCAAGATGACGTCCATCGTCGTATGTTCCTTTAGTCGCGATTCGGGTACTGCTTCGATCGTTGCGTCAAGCCCTCGTGCTACGGCTTCCGTCCGCATTTTTTCTACTAAGATTGAAGTGGACATGCCTGCTGAGCAGACGAGTAAGATATTCATTTCGCTTCCTCCAGTCGATTGATTTTAGTGATCATGTCGATCATCTCGGTCACCAGTTCCTTGACCGTCATCGCCGTCATCAGATGATCTTGAGCGTGGACGAGTAGGACGCTCATCTCGTTGCTGGTTCCTCGTGCTTCTTCTTGTAAGAGTTCCGTTTGGAGTTTATGTGCTTCAAGAAACGAGGTTTCAGCTTCTTCCAGCTTTTCTTTTACGAGCGCAGCGTCGCTGCGTTTGGCAGCGGCGATCGCCTCAAACGCACTTGATCGTGCATTTCCGGCATGTAAGATGATCATGAACGATAATTGTTGGATTGATTCTGTTTTCAACTAATTTTCTCTCCTTCGTGGATGCTGACTTTATTTCGATTGATTTCGGCAGTCATGGCGCGTGCTCCTGCTACGACGAACGGGATGTAAATGAGTGTCGCGAGCGTCAAGTTGAACACCTGAAGTAGGACACCGCGGATGCTACCACCGGTGACAAGGTACCCGCTGATGATTGGTGGTGTCGTCCATGGTACGATAGCGACCGTCTTTGGAACCATTCCGGTTGATAATGCAACATATGAGACGACCGTCAAGACGACCGGTGCGAGAATGAATGGAATCAACATGACCGGGTTGAGCACGATCGGCATGCCGAAGATGACCGGTTCGTTGATGTTGAACAGCCCGGCTGGAGCAGATAGCTTAGCGACTTGATGATAGGGATGATTGCGTTGTTTACGGACGACGATGAAGATCGCAAGTAGTAGTGACAACGTCGTACCAGAGCCACCCATGAAGACGAACGCATCGAGGAACGGTTTCGTTACCGTGTACGGGACGTCATAGGCGGAGGCACCAGCTTGAAATGCAGCTAAGTTTTGTTCAATCAGCGGCAGGTAGATCGGCTCGATGACCGACCCGATGATGTTCGTGCCGTGTAATCCAAAAAACCATAGGACATGGTTCAATAGGGCGATGATCAGACCAGCGGCAAGCGAATCACCGAAGCCTTGAAGCGGTTGCTGGATTGCCTTGAAGATGACCTCAAAGATGCTGAGCTCGAGTTTCACTTGGATGAACAACTGGATCGCAGCAACGACCGTCAAGATGATCATCGAAGGAATCAAGGCTTGGAACGATCGGGTGACACCACCGGGCACACCCTCCGGCATCCGGATCGTCAGCTTCGTATGGATGAGAAGGCGGAATGCTTCCGTCACGAGGAGCGAGACAATGATGGCAACGAATAACCCTTGGGCACCGAGCCAAGCGAAGCTAAGTCCCCAGTCTTTCGTGACTGGAACAAGCATGACGTAAGACGCAATTGACAGGATACCAGCGGCGAGACCATCGATATCGTAGGACCGTGCCAAGTTATAGGCAATCGAGAAAGCGACCAATAAACCGAGAATCGCGAAGGAGGCATTCCAAATGTTGCCGCCAAGCCGTTGCCAACTGCCTTCACCAAAAGCATTGTTCATCGAGCCGACGAAATCGAGCGACCAGCTACCGAGCTGGATGGCAGGAAAGTTATTGATTAGAATCGCGAGTGAACCGACGATGATGAGCGGCATGACAGAGACAAAGCCGTCACGGATGGCGACAAGATGGCGCTGGGAACCGATCCGTCCGGCAATTTCAATGAACTTGTTCATGAGAGAACCTCCTTAAGCTGGAATTGGGGTAAGTACGGGTGATGCGCGCGAAACAGCTCTTCAAGTAAAGCGTCGATCCGTTTTTCGTCTTGGATCAATGGGTTCATCAGGGCAGCGAGGTAAGCATCCTCGTACTTCCCGGAAATGGCGGCTTGAATCGTCAGTTGCTCGAATGTCTTTAAGTTCGTGATCAGTCCACGGACGGAGAGTGGTAAGCTACCGATTGATAGCGGACGTGGCCCAGCTTTTGTGATGACGGCGTTGACCTCGATGACCGCATCTTCCGGTAAGTCACAGATCGTTCCTTGATTCAGCGTATTGACGGTTTGGATATCACCACGGTCGTTATAGAGCGAGTCCATTAAGTTACACGCTGCATCCGAATAATAGGCTCCACCGCGTTGTTCGAGCTCTTTCGGTTTCACGTCGAGTGACACGTCTCGGTACTGCTCAAATAGTCGGCGTTCGACTTCTTGAACGACTTCAGCGCGTGTCCCGTTCTCTTCGTAAGCTTGTCGATCTTTTGCGAGCACGTCACGCGTTTGGAAATAATATTGATGGTACGGGTTCGGCAACATCTTGATCGAATTCAGAAACGACTCGGACCAACCAAGTCCGACGATATTCGCTGGTGAGTAGTCGTTCCCTTGACTCAATGCGGAAAGAACGTCTTCTGTGCGGTCGACACCATTCACCGTGACTTGTCGACCAAAGATGAAGTGATTCAACCCGATAAATTCGATCGAGACGTGCTCGACGGGGGCATGTAGGATTTCAGCGACGGAGTTCCGCATGTTGAACGGGATGTTACAGACACCAATCACCTTCTGATGCTTGGAATGTTTTAGAAGTGCCTCGGTCACGATCCCTGCAGGATTGGTGAAATTAATTAACCAGGCGTCGGGACAGAGTTCCGCCATCTCGTCAGCGAGCTCAAGTAAGACGGGAATCGTCCGAAACGCCTTGAACATACCGCCAGCGCCATTCGTCTCTTGACCGATGAAGCCGTGCTTCAGTGGGATGCGCTCATCAAGCGCACGGGCCGCAAGACCACCGACCCGAATTTGCGTCGAAACGAAGTCGGCTCCACGGAGCGCTTCTCTTCGATCGAGTGTCCAACGAAGTGCGATCTTCACGTTAGACTTGTCAATCATCCGTTGTGCGAGTTTGCCAACGGTTTCGAGCTTTTCTTTTCCGTCTTCGATATCGACAAGCACGACCTCGTCGACCGGAAAGGAATGGTGACGCAAGATGAAGCCTTCGATGATTTCCGGTGTATAGCTGGAGCCTCCACCGATGATGACGACCTTGAGTGGCATGTTGTGAATTCCTCCTCATGAAAGCGATTTCTTTTTGTTGTAACAAATGTAACAAATAATACAACTTAGAGCAATATAAAAATACAAATAAAACAAATTATGATTTGTATTTGCATTTGTATGATGTCTGTATCACAATAAAGGCACAAAGGATTAGAGGAAGAGGTGGGGGTATGTCGCAATCGACGTTACAGACGGCAATCAAGGAAGAGTTACTGTCGCGAATCAAGAGAGGCTATTACGAAGAAGGGAAGAAGTTCCCGACGGAGTATGTACTTTGTGAAGAGTTCGATGTCAGTCGGACGACCGTTCGAGGTGCGTTGAACCAGTTGACGCTTGAAGGGTATCTGATTCGACAGCAAGGACGTGGGACGTTCGTCGCCGGTAAAAAAGTGCGGCAGACATTGTCGCATACACCGAACAATTACGCCGCTCAGTTAGCAGTGCAAGGTAAGCGGGGCGAGGTGTCTTTGATTCAATTATCCGTCGTCTCTGCGACCGACGTCTTAACGGAAGTCTTTCCTGTAGAAGAGCAAGCGCCCATTCAGAAGATTGAACGGATTCGTCATGCAGATGGTGAACCGACACAATATGAAATCTCATTCATCCCCTGGTCGATTGCTCCAGGGATTACGAAGGAACAAGCGGAGCATTCGTTGTTCGATACATTAGCAAAAGTTTTCGACATTCAGGTAGCGAAAACGACAGAGTCACTCGAAATCGTCCTAGCGGATGAAGCGATCAGTAGTCATCTGAAATGTCCAGTCAATGCGCCATGTTTCTACATCGAAACAGTAACGGAGGATCAGGAAGGTCGAATCATCGAGTATTCACGATCCTACTTCCGCGGCGATAAGACAAACTTCGTGATTGAACGTTCGTATCGTTAAATGGAATAGCGCTGTTGTTGAGAAGCGCGAAAAGAGGTTGAATCCATTCAGACATCGGAATGGATTCAACCTCTTTTGACGTCATCATTTTGTTTCAACTTACATCATGCTAAGTAATAGTTGAGGCTGTTGGGAGAGTAAATAATCGTTTTCGACGTAGCGATGATAGGACAATGACGAATCGTTCATATGAAAGAGCGTCAACTGTCGACTCTCGAAGTCGACTTCTTCTATGTAGACAAGTTCTGTAATGCCACCGGAGTGATGGGGAGGAAGCAGTTTTAAGGATAATCTCTCCCGTAAAGCGATGAATAATATGACTTCCATTTTGTAAGTCATAGGAACAGAAGCATCATGGTAAAGATGAATGGATGAATCGATGGAAAGGCAAATCGGCCGGTTCATGGTGTGTAACGGTGCAGGATGAGTCATTTCTTTTTGAAGGTGCTGCATGGTGGACCTCCTTGTAATAAGAACGTATGTTCATATTATGTGGTGTAGATCCATTTTTTGCAATCTTATTTAACGGCAATGACTTATGAATGTGTTGTCCATCATCGTTCAAGTTGCATTGTCAGAGATAGTACCACGCTTTTCATAAAAAGGATGCTGATATTCTCATATATCTTGGGATAATCGAATCATATCGGTACACCGGATTCCATTTTCGATGATTTCCTCTTAATAGTGTCTCAAGAAAAAGTTCATGTCGATTCCGATTCGATTGTTTGCGGTCTTGTCGGGAGAAGTACATACACGCCGATCCATTGTTCATTGTTTTCAGCAACGAAACAATGACCTCTTTTTACATAGTTTTCGACTAACTTCAGAGACGGGTCCGCCGCTAGCAAGAGCTCCATCGGAGGAGTCTCATGGATGGACAATTGATGAATATCTACATTCATAACTGTATACTCCTTACATTTTAAGATTAATTAGCGAACCACTATTTTTATTTCCTTTAAACGTACTATCATTTAATAAAAACCAGCATCTGATAAATAATCAGGTGCTGGTTTCATATTGTAAAGAGTCAATACCCAAGACAAATAAGTTTTTTTAACTCGGCATATGTTGAAGTTCATTATAAAGAACGTAGCTTCCTGAGGGAATGTCTTTTGCGCGATACATGGCGAGATCCGCGTGCTGTAGCATCTCGAGCATACTCGAGGCATCCGTCGGATAGCAGGAGATACCGATGCTTGGCGGACAAGAAATCATATGATTGGCAATCTCATAAGGTGCTTGTAACGTGCTCAACAACTGATTTGCAATACGATGAAGTTGTTCGTATGATTTAACATTCTTTAAAAGTAATGTAAATTCATCACCGCCTTGCCGTGCCATCATGTCAAAATCCGCATCGAATGATTGTAGTCTTCTAGCGACCGCTTTCAATAATTGGTCACCGACATCGTGTCCAAGAGTATCGTTGACTGCTTTGAATTGATTTAAATCCATGAAAAATAAAGACACATTTGATGGAGGATGAAAAGAATCACTTTTAATGAGCTTTAACAGGCGTTCTTCGAACGCAAGGCGATTGAATAATCCTGTCAACGCATCATGATAGGCAAGGTATTGAATACGTTGTTCATTTCGCTTTATTTCAGTCACATCCTTACCGATACCGAAGATTCCAACAATTTCGTTTTGGACGATGATTGGAACATTGGTGATGTTCATATACATACTGGAACCGAATGCATTTTCAATAACGGTCTCATAACTTCGGGGCATACCTTTAAATACTTCCTTTAGTTCTTCTGCGACCGTCATCCGATGTGTATCTTTGACATAGCGAAGGCTATTTTGACCCATCAAGTCGGTCTTAGAGACGCCGAGAAGATCGCTACAGGCAGTATTCGCACTATCAAATTGACCTTTAAGGTCAGTTGAGTACACTGGATCTGGATGATATTCGAACAAGGATTTATACCGTTCTTCACTTAATTCAAGCGTTTGTGCTTGATCGTAGTAGCGCCGGACTAACTTATGATTCTCGACAATGATTAAGACTTGCCGAGTGATGACGAGTAAAATGGAGAGTCCTGAACCAACTGTCACGATATCGAAACTACGCGAATGAAAACCCATGAAGACGAACAGAATCAAGACTCCTCCATAAGGCGTGAGCATTTGAAAAATATTTAACTTTTCAGGATGAGTTGTTGACGTTGTACATATAGTATTTGGCTGATGTTGAAGACCTGCAAAAGCTAAAACGATCATTGCTATGATGAACAGAGGATCAATTAAACTACCTGAGATGTATGTGTCTTGAGCAATCAAATACAAGTAAACAGAGTCAGCGATTGCTTGTATCGTGACGGCTGCGATAATGAGATACATAGATAAACTTTTATCCTTACTCGTAAGGTTAAAGAATAAAAAGGAAGCGGCGACTAACATGCCCAAGTCTCCTAAAGGGTAGATTAGGGAGACAATGAGAGCATTCATGGTTGCCCCACTCGTATCCAAAATAGGCTCGATTAAAAAGTGCCAAGAGAAGGTACTCGCAACGACTAAAATAATCATGACATCGAATAAAAATGAAATGCGTTGCTGTATAGCTGCATCCTTCAAAATTTTGTAAATCAGAGCGTAAAGCAGGAAGATAACTTGTAGAATGTAAAACACGTCTGGCCATCCTGGAAACGCCACGTTTTTGTGAAAAATATTTTCTGTGAAAAACCAAATCAATTCGGCGATTAAATAACAAAAGGTGCCGAAAGTGATAAGTAACCAGAACTTACGATCATTTGAATCAGCCCATTTGATAGCAATCCTCAAGTAGAGAAGGGCGATCAACAATCCTGCAATTGAAAAAATATTTCCCCCTAGTGCTTCAAGAAATTGAGAATCAGAAAAAGTGACAATCCATCCATAATAGCCTAAAGCATAAAGTAGAATGATGAGGATAAAGCTTTTAGGTTGTTTAAACATGCTATTCTTATACTCCTTCTTATCATATTCACTTAGTATACAATGAGCTTATTTTTTGAAAAGAATTTGTTTATAAAACAGGTCTATACTGGTTTATCAGCAGAGCATCTTAAAATTATTCCTTAAGATCAAGATAGAAAAATAAGTCGCCATCATAAAGTGCATGACATAAATGATCAAACGTCATCTACGGCATGCACTTTAAAATTTTTAGAGAGATGTGGTCTTCAAAACATCTTGTGTTTGAAGCAATGTAACAAATGCGTCAAAATCGATTGGACGAGAGAATAAGTAACCTTGACCGATCGTACATCCGTAAGAAGTAAGAACCTCTTTTTGTTCAATCGTTTCGATTCCTTCCGCTACGACGGTTAAATTAAGATTCAAGCCGAGCTCGATGATCGTCTTGACCATAGGCGATTTTTGATTAGAAAGCAGGCGAACGATAAATGACTTATCGATTTTCAATGTATCAATCGGAAGTTGCTCGAGTACACTCAAGGACGAATACCCTGTTCCAAAGTCATCGATGGATGTTTTAATCTGCGAGGTCTTCAAACATTGCAAAATCGAAACGCTCTCTTTGATGTTTTGAACAATGCTCTCTGTAATCTCAAGTTCGAGCCACTGCGAGTCAAGAGATGTCTCCTCGAGAATCTCGATGACACGCCGGCAGAAGTTTGGACTCTGAAATTGAAGAACAGAAACGTTGACCGATAGAAGTAAGGGTTCGAATCCTAAAAGCTGAAGTTGTTTACTTTGGTAAGTCGCAGTGAATAGGACCCACTCTCCGATTTCATTGATCAGACCTGCTTCTTCAGCGATTGGGATGAACTCAGCTGGTGAAATCCACCCTAACTTTGGATGATGCCAACGGAGCAATGCTTCCATACCAACGATTCTCCCAGAACGAAGATTGACTTTAGGTTGATAGTAGACGCTCAATTGATGCTCACGTATCGCATTTCGTAAATAAGATTCAATTTCAAGCTTTCGTACTAAGTTGGATTGAAGTTCAGTTCCATAGGAAACAAATGCATAATTTCCATTCTGTTTAGCTTGATAAAGAGCTTCAGCTGTATGAGCCTGTATTTCTTCGATCGTCAAACTTTGGTCAGGAAATACACTGACACCACCATGCGCTACAATATTCAATTCTAGCTCCTTCAAACGGATAGGAGCTGCAAGATGAATAAGTATCTTTTCATTCACAACAGTGATATTAGATCTCTCTGTTTTCAGAAGCACAATCATAAACTCATCTTCACTGTACCGATACATTTTAAAATTCTCTTTCAGTACATGTTTTAAGCGGAAAGATACTTCTTTCATGATCTGTTCTCCAACATGATGCCCGAAAATATCTGTGTACATCCGCACTCGTTCTACTTGAAGCAATATGAAGGCAAGCGGTGCGTGTTCATCTTTGAGGCTATTTTTGGTGTCTTGTAAAAATGATGCACGATTACCTAAGCTCGTTAATGGATCGATATATGCGATTTGGTTTAATTCAGCTAATAATTCACTATTTTTCATGACAGTAAAAGCTTGTCTAATGATGATAAGAAAAAAAATCATGATCCATCCTGTACTTAAGGCATTTAAATTCCAGGCATAACTTTGCATCATTAGGATGGAGAGGATCAAGATGCTCGAATAAGGAAAGATAAATTCTTTTTTAGTTGAGACATTAAGAGCAAATGGATCAATCATATTTCCTTGTCTAGGCTCTTTTTCATGATATCGAGCGGTGTAACCGATAAATAGTAATGCGATAGTCCAAATCAAATCGACACTGCCACCTGATATATAGCTATTCTTAATTGTAAATTGTGCAAAAGTGATATCTCCGATGACTTGTAAAAATAAACCGATGATGAGATAAGTCAAATATGCATTTCGTTTGTTGAATAGAATTAAATAATAAAGCGTGATGATAAAAAAAAGAATTCCTAAATCGGCAATTTGGAAAAGAAACGTGTGGGCGATGTACCACAAAGACTGCTGATTAATCTGATAAAGCGGATAAAGCAGGTAATGATAACTAATTGAAGTCGCGGCTATCATATAAATCATTGTATTAAAGAAGAATGCCGAGTTTGAAAATTTTCTCGTTTGATTCATAAGTTGATTTAACAGGGCAGCAAAGTAAAAAAAGTAAGAGCAGACCCAAGTTAAAGATGATAAGTCCGGTGTATTTATGACATGATTCGTAACAAGTAAGATGATCCAAACAAGTGTGCCAAGGGCAGAAAAACTTGTTCCAAGACCTAAAAACATCCAAAAACGTCTAGCGGATTCATTCTTGAGATAACTTTTTATGATCCAACTCGTACTTAAAATACCGACAAACAACTGGACCGTGTTTAATAGAACCAATCGCATCCATTCAGATCCTTCGAAAAAATGGTTCCCATACCAAAACAATAAACCAATTCCGATGGACAGAAGGAAGGGATAACTTATAGTTGTACGCAAAGATTTAGCCTCCCTTATATTTAAATAGCTTTCAAATAAGTATCGGATATATTGGATTTATATTTAACGTAATGTTCTAATGTCATTTGGATTTAAAAAAATCGCTACTATTACGTCATCGAACTAAAATAAGCCTAGATCTCTCAATTGAGTAGATCTAAGCTTATTTTTAGTTCGTAAAGTATCGTGGTGTAAATGACCTAAAAGCTTTTTATCGTCATGTCCTTTTAATTTGAAGCTTTCAAGTGTAAAACATGATACGTCGTTTTCGTTCCATTCGTGATGCTATACGCTAGTACACCGTCATGATATAGAGGAAGGGATACCAGCTCTTCGAAGTCCGTCAAAGGAGTGACCGTCTTCGCTTTTAAGTCCGCATACATCAACTGATGGATGCCTTCGCGGAAGATGACTTGTGTATTTGAGAGGAACTGAATGCCGTCGATCGTCGTCTGGGCACTTGAAGAAGAATAGTTCAGCGTCTTTTCGTCTAATCCGATGGGGTGGAATATGGCGTCACCTTCTGTTCCAAGAGCGAGATAGGTACCGCTGCGACTGAAATCAATTAATCCGGAAATCTCTTTTTTGTAGGCACCATCCAGCGTCTCAAGCACACGGACGTTCTTTCCGTTGTTAAAGTGAGACGTGAATAAGGTTACGCCGTCATCGCTATCGCGGTGCTCGTATGTGAATAGACCGTCTCGTACCTTTCCTGTTTTTAAGATGAAGGACTGAAGTGGTGTGATCTTTCCGGTTTTTAACGAATACGACTTTAATGTAGAGACCGTTTTTTGTGCAGTTGCTTCTTGCGTGATCCAGGACGCACGAGTTGACGTGACATCGATTCTCGGAGGAGATGTATCAAAGCGACTTTCTCCAGTATCAAGCGTTTTCACCTGATTCGTCGTAATGTTTAGTTGACGAATCGACCATTTCACTCCGGATTTTATCGGCTGTTCTGTTTCGACCCATAGTAAAAACGTACCTGTACCCGTCATCATCGGGATTGCATGCTTCGTCGCATGGACGATTTTGTTGTGCTGTCGTTTCGTATCGTATGTATAGATGACACTCTTGTTTTCTTGTAGGTCAAAGTAGAAGATCTGATTTTGATAGAAATATTGCGGATCAATCGAGGCACGGTTTTTGCTCAGTAATGAAGAAAGGTCGTACGTTTTCGTTTGACCTAACGTGACGCGCTCCGTTTGCTTTTCTAATTCGATTGCTTGTTGGTTCTTGGAGTCGTTTGTTGCTTTCTTCAAGGAAGTATTCACTTGTTCAGGTGACGCGACATTTTTTTGTGCTATACGCGGTGTTGCTTGTTCTTCCATCATGGTACAACCCGCTGTCGTCCAAACGATGGTCGAAAGACAAAAAACGGATGCGAAGCGTTGTAATTTCATATTGGATAGCTCCTTTAAAGGTTTTCGGAAACGTAAGTCAGTGCTGTACCTCATGTGAAGAGGGACTCGGACGACGAGTATGAAGAAAGACGAGATACCACCACTTTAATGTGTAGGCGAATAAGAAGATACACATCCATGCCCACGGTCGCAGTGTCGTCAATCCTTCGTAAAAATGTCTGAACTCTGTAATGTCAAGACGGTACAAAGAGTTCCAAATGAATAGTGCATACAGGAAAAGCAACGCTACCACCGCTCGAATCGATGCTTTTCTCAAGGCCGGATGCTTGAACGCGACGAAGATTGCACTGATAAGCGTGATGAAAAAGAATGCGTAGAATAATACCCACACCCACATGTCATTGGTTGGTCCCATATGTATTCTCCTCCTCAGTTAATCATGGATGCGTCTAGACGATCTTCTAAACAAAACAGAAAGAATGGCATCAATCAATAAGCCGATCAAAAACCAACTGATCAAGGTCAGGATGTAGATCAGAAAAAGCGGGACATGGAAGGAATCTAGCCATGTTCCAAGAAAGGATCGTGATTCAAGAAGCCAGAAAACAGGGCTCGTCAGAAACAACAAGATATTTTTGTCATCGTAGCCGAAGGCATTGAACAGACAGACAACAAGTGAGAGCAAGGGTAGCCAGAGTCGAAAACCTTTACGCATTATTATTCATCTCCTGTTTGAGTGAGGTTGGTTTTATCGGACTTGAATTAAAAAGGCGGATAGACCGTCACCATGTTCGTTCCATCCGGCAACGACCTCATAGGTATACATACCTTGAGAAGAAGGTGCGATAAGAATGTCGTTTTTTAATGAAACCTGTTCACTTTTCGTTCTCGAATCCCAACGTAAGACTTCGAGCGAATCGGGTTTACGATCAAACGAGAGATGAATTTTGTCAGAGGGTGAGACGATGACGGGTTTACTTTTTTCAGTCATGTGTAAAGTATCCACATAGATCATGTCCGCACATTGAGCACTGAACAAACTGGACCAGCAATAAGAACCTTGGACAGTTGGAATCGCTTTACCGTTTACTTCGACGTTTGGATCATAGGGTTCAATTCGAAACGGTTCAAAATAGATGAAAAAAGCAATCATAGCGATTAAACAACTAATCAAGATGTATTTCAGAATAGGAGCACCTCCTTAGAATCAGTATCGTAGAGTGGATCAGTCGGTTGTATCTAGCATATTTTTCCACAAGAAACAATTGAATCCCTTCTCCTGGTGGATGGAGTTTCGGGATAGTCTGATATTATTGACTCATTCTTTAAATTAAAAGAAGGACAGTGGTTCATGAGCGAATTCGCTGAACCTCTGTCCTTTTGATGGTCGACTATACAAACTGATTTGATTTAACCAATCTTGTCCGCCGTATCCGGTATGGCGTTTCTTCGTTGGCGCGATACACCGATTCCTAAAGCAATAGCTGCTCCAAGACAACTCGATAAACAGCCGAAGAGTAAATACAGAGAGGGTGTGGATTCGCCGATCATGACGGATGCGATTCCGCCGATGACGGGGAAGAGCGCGACCATATAGCCGCTCTTCGCACCACCAACTAGTTCGACGAGTTTCAAATAAAACAGCCATGCAAGAAATGATGCGATCACGGTTAAATAGAGTAAGGCAGAAAGATACGTGACGGTTGTCGGGAGCGTAAGTGGTGTTCCTTGGAACCAGACGATGGCTCCCATCAGTAGACTCGCGACAGTGAATCCGATCGCGTTGGCATGAACCGGGTTGATTCGTTGCTTGGCGTTTCGCGCTGAACTGGCGTCACCTACTGACGTCAATAGCGTGCCGACCAAGGCAATCAAGACACCTTTTAAATCGGTCAGTCCATGAATGCTGCTTAGACTCGGAACGATCAGGACACCGACGCCGATGATACCAAAACATCCGCCAATCCAAACGCGCGCATGGAGGGTCTCTTTTAAAAACAGGCGCAGAGCGATCGGTGTCAGAATGACCTTGAGTGAGAAAATCAATGTCACGATGGCGGCAGAGCTTAACATCGTCGCGTAATAGAGACATAAGTAACTCAGAGCGAAGTTACAGACACCGAATACGACGATGAAAGGCATGTCCGACGCGGTAGGTTTGTTCGTTCGTTTAACGAATAGCGCGAATAGAATGAAAAGAACAGCGGTCATCGCTAATCGATAGGTCAGGGATACTTCCAAGGCGACAGGTGTTCCTTGGATTTTGACAGCAATGAAATTCAGTCCCCAGACGATCAAACAAAATAGATACATGAAATATGTCATGGTTAATCCTCGTTTACGTATTTTCATTTCCAAATCTTTTCCTGTATTTCATCTTACCAAAAGTAGAACGTTAAGAAATTAATTTCGGTATAAATAGAAAAATCACTGACCGTCATATGACAGCCAGTGATTAAGTAGTAATCATAATTTGATTTTAACGGTGTAGAGAAAACCAGTGAATCCTGTTTTTACGTTCATGACGAAGGTATTTTCAGTTTTCGGTACGACATAGATGACGTCGATTTTTGAGTGTAACGGAGCGTAATAACCTAAGCTTTCTGAATAGGCTTTTTTGTTCAGATTGATCGTTTCTTCAGGCGTGTAGCTTTTCTTGTGACGATCAATCAATGGGAAAGAAGAGGGTTTGTAGTCGATATAAGAGTCAGCTGAATCTTCACCCTTTACCTGCATCTCAAGTCTGACAGATACGGCTTGTTTATCTTTCGGAAGATTCTTAAGTGGAACACGTTTCGCCGAACTGACCATGAACCCACGTTCTTTCATTAAATTTTTATCACCAGCATAAGTCTGAAGACCACCTTTATTCATCAGTTCTTCGATGGCGTCTGTATTCGCTTTCTTTGACTGTTTCTTTTGTCCGGTCTTCACGGTGGTTGATGTAACATCTACAGCATCGACTTCGATTTTGACGGTCGTCGGCTTCGCAATGGCTTCGCTTGTCGCGAGAAGAACATACGTATTTTTATCACTTGGAACACGGAACACAAGATCGACGCGAGAAACGAAAGGTGGGAAATAGCGATAGCCGTCCTTCCAAGCGTCTGGGTTCCGGTTCTCATAATCGACAGCTTCGTATACATTACCGCTTGTATCCTCTAACGTGAATAGATTTGGCTTATAAATACCATATCCGCCATCTGCGTCTTTATCCTTGTAGTTCTCAAGGATGACGGGAACGGTAACATATTGTTCATCATCAAGAGTTGGTAATTTCAACTCCTTTGGAGGTGATAGGAGAAGTTTATCAACGCGGAAAATATTGCTTTTTGTTTTAGGATCTCCCGGATAGGTTTGAACGACTCCACGTTCCATTAGTTGATCGAGCTTGCTCGAATTGACTTTTTTCGTAGAGGACGCTTTCTTTTTCTTGTCTTTTACATCTGCCAATTTCGTTCCTGTCGTCTTGACCGTTGGTGCAGCTGTTTGTACCGGTTTCGTGGACGCAGGTCCTTCTTCTGTCGTAGCAAAGAAGAAAAGGGAAGCGACACCAACGACAAGGGCACCACCAACTGCGGATAAGGCGAGTCGGAAACGTCGTTCCGTCGCTTTCGTATTCGTTGCGACACTTCCGATCGCAGCATTTGGTGTAATGCTGACGGCGCGTTGAGCGGGTAAGAGGGCACCGAGAACTCCCGTGATGGCAGGAATCAACAACATGACACTCAAGAAACCGAGCTCACCTGTTGGGAACTGGTTATAGACGAAGCCGATCATCGCAAGAGCGATCAGTAAGCCGATGATTCCAGCGAACAGTCCCGTCATCAATCCTTCACTTAAGACGAGCGTCCGGATTTGACCGTTCCGCCAACCAGTTGCCTTCAAGACGGCAAGCTGACTCTTTCGTTCGTTGACGTTTTGCCACATGATCTCCGTCGTCGTCAGGATTGCGATAAGTAAAGCGACACCCATCGCAACATAATGCATCGTGCCGACTTCGAGTGCAACGTATTCGCCGAGCCATGTCGCATACAAGACACCTTTTAGTCGGAAGGTGATGAACAGGAAGAAAATGAACAGGCTCGTCGGCAAGGCGATCGCGATTGTCGAGAGGATCGTCCGTTGCCAATACGTTGCAAGTTGGTTGATGCTCATCCCAAGGATACTTTGTGCCCGGACGAAGCGACGACCTTTTGAAACTTCACCAGAACGCATACTTTCGAATGGTTGAATCCGGCGGATGAGCGTCATCGGGACGAGCGTACCGCCCCAGTAAATCAATAGACCAGCAAGTCCAATCAAGATGATCCGTGATAAGGCAATCGGATGATCCGTCGTCAGCCAGAACGAACCGAGGATCGTCCAAGAAATCAAGGCGACGAGTGTGCCGAGTAACGTTGCTTCTAGGAACAGAAGCTTCGAGAGCTGACGTGGACGCCAACCGAGCGACAGTAAGATCGCGAATTCCTTCTTGCGGGCATAGAGTAAGATGATGTTTGAACTAAAGACATACACGAGAGCAACAGCGATGACGCTGGCGATGATTCCGCTCATTCCGACTTTCGCTTCTTGGAAGATGGCCATCGATGAACCGAGTTTGATCCACGGTTGCTGGATCCAACCGAGTGCCGATTCACCTTTTAATCCAGGGAGGTATGTCAGCGCGAGCTGTGGCGAGGAGCCAAGCGTGACGTCGGTGATCAGACCGGTCTTGTCCTCGATCTCTTGAGCAACAGCTTTCAACTTTTTCTCACTCGTCGCGTTCATCGTCTCGACACCTTTGACGTTGACACGAATGGCGGAGATGGCTTTATCACCACGTAACTTAAAGGCGGCGTCAAGCGTCGTCAGCATCGATGGTGGTTTCGTCAAGAAGTCATACGGATCGTTCGTCGGTTTGACTTCCCGGACTGGATTGACCGGTTTTTCATTCTTGTCCATGACCCATTGGGCTTTCGCCGGGAAATAGGTCTCCATCGGCAGTTCCGTCAATGGATCCTTCGAGATATTCAATTTCTTCGGATCAAAGACACCAATGTAGTTCAAATGCATTTTCGGTACTTTATCAAGGTTACCCGTGTTATCACCGAAGACACGTGCTTTTCGATACATCGATCGTTTCGAAATGAGGACGTCCTTATCGACCTCTTGAGGTGTTACTTGATAGGTGAACGGCCAACGTTTAGCAAAAGGACTAGCAATTGTTTGATACTCGACAGACGATGGCTTTAAAAACATCCAGTCAAAGCTACCACTTGCTTTTTCCGGAACCTTATCTTCGAGAATGTTCTTAATAAGTTGCTTTGATGCTTGCTCTGTCGAAATATAGTATTCCTTCGTATCTTTAACAGGAAGCGTCTTGAGATAGGATTCGCCACCTTTTTTCATGATACTACGCACCGTTTCAACCATTGAATCTTTGACGAGCGGGATATCGACTTTCTCGTAGCGATAGGTCCGCGAAGCATTGACGTACTCCTGACTGTTCATGATCAATGGGATGTCCCAAACACCGTCGCCATAATCGTTCACGACATCGTCCTTCGTGAAATAACGACTATGCGTAGCCTTTTTGGTTGCCTGATCGAGTCCAACGAGTTGTGCTTCTGCTTCCGGATCAATCCCGGCAAGCATCACTGCACTTCCGTAACCGTAGATGGGAAACTCGCCTAATTCTTGCGGTGAAATATCTCGATTCAATCCGTCACTCTCAGGAGGGGACCAACCGGCTCCGGCAAAGAACGAATAAGAATCTGTTTCTTTTTTTAGCCCAGTATCTTGCATATCCGTAAACGAAATTTTGTAAATGCCTGGTTCTTTGAAATTGTAGGTATCCGTTTCAGCGTTCGTGTTGTAGTTCCCAATCATCGCGATTGGTGCTGCGACTTCGACGTCAGTAATCTGCTTGATCGTCTCGTATTGTTTGCGGGTGATCCCGCCGTCGAGCCCGCTCATGTAGTTCGGCTCGAGCAGGTTCAAGTCTTCTGTCACGCTCCGGCTGCCTTCCGGACGAACGACGATATCGTACGATGAGCCCCAGCGTTTTTGCAGTTCATCAACAACCGTTCCGTTGTTGGCTTGTGTCGTGCCGATCAAGTAACTCAGTCCGGTACTGACGATCAGGACGCCGACGAGGAGCAGGATGAACCGCTCCTTGTTGCGCCACCAGGAATTCCAGATGAATTTAAGCATCGATAAAACCTCGATTCCTTTCAATGATTGGACGATCCATGTCAAGTTCCTCCTAGTGATTAAATTATTGTTTCGTCAGATCGATTTTAACGGTCGTTGGTTTTGGAAAAGCTGGATCAGAAGCGAACAGAACGAATCGTTTCTGATCGATTGGTACTTGATAAACCAACTCCACTCGTGACTTGTAAGGTGCGAAATATTGAAACCCGTTTTTCCAGGCTTTCTCATTGCGATTCACATAATCGACCGGTTCATAATCGGTTCCTTGCAAGTCTGTCAAGGCATACCGACTGGGACGATAAGTACTGAATCCTCCCATATCATCCCCCGTATCTTGCATGACGACGGGAATCGTTAAGAATCGGTAGCCGGCACGTTGCTTTAGATTCAGTTCTTTTGGTGTGTCAATCAACGCCTCGACATGAAAACTGTCAGATTGATGTTTCGGATTCCCGGGAGTTGTTTGCGTGACACCACGCCTCATCAATGTTTTTAATTTTTCCGTTTCCTCTGTTGAAGGAGTAGTAGCTGACGTATTCGCTTTTTTGATATCGTCGAGCGTGATCTTGACGGTCGTCGTTTTTTCGACGGCCTCATCTTTTGCAAGCAAGACGAACACCTTTTGGTCAACCGGTACTTGGTAAACAAGATCGACCCATGATTTTTTCGAATTGATGTATTTGAATGCATTTATCCAAGCCGTTTTATCGTGATTGACATAATCGACGGGAGTGAACTCTTTTCCGTCAAGAGCAATCAACGAGAAGGTTTGTGGTCGATACGACGAAAACGAATCTGCAGCTAATTCATCCCGGTTATGAAGGAAAACTGGAATCGTCACGAAACGATATCCTGACTTCTCCTTGAGCTTTAACTCTTTTGGTGTTGAAACGAGCTTTTTAACAGAGAAGTCATAATTCTTCGCCGAAGGATCACCCGGGTACGTCTGGATAACGCCTGTGTTCATCAATTGCTCCAGTGCTGTGTTGTCTTCAGCAGTATGTTTCTTATCGTCAGGATCTTGAGTGAGATTTTTTAATTTTTGTCCAGTCGTTTGTACTTTTGGTGTCGTTATTTCTTTTTGAGCCGTTCTCGTTTCAGGTGCAGCGAGGAGGAATAAACTCGTCGTTCCGATGACGAGCGTAGCAGCGATGCTACCGAGTGCCCATTTGAAGCGACGTTCGGTCAATTGTTGATTATCGTTTACGCCACCGATGGCTGCGTTCGGCGTGATGCGCACAGCACGCTGTGCAGGAAGCAAGGCACCAAACACACCAGTCGTTACCGGAATCAGGAGCATGAGACTTAAGAAACCGAGTTCACTGGATGGGAACTGATTATAGACGAAGCCAATCATTCCTAAGGCGACAAGTAGACCGACGATTCCAGCGAAGAGTCCAGTCATCACTCCCTCGCTTAAGACGAGAAGTCGGATTTGACCGTTGCGCCAACCGGTTGCCTTCAGGACAGCGAGTTGATTCTTTCGTTCGTTGACGTTTTGCCACATGATCTCGGTCGTCGTCAGGATGGCGATGAGTAAGGCGACGCCCATTGCGACATAATGCATCGTACCGACTTCAAGCGCGACGTATTCACCGAGCCAGGTTGCATATAAGACGCCTTTCAGTCGGAACGTGATGAACAAGAAGAAGATGAACAAGCTCGTCGGTAAGGCAATTGCGATGATAGACAGAAGCGTGCGTTGCCAGTAAGTCGCGAGTTGGTTGATGCTCATTCCAAGAACACTTTGTGCTCGGACGAAACGACGTCCTTTTGAAACTTCGCCAGAGCGCATGCTTTCAAATGGTTGAATGCGTCTGATGAGTAACGTCGGAACAATCGTACCGCCCCAGTAGATCAAAAGTCCGGACAATCCGATCAAGATGATGCGTCCGAGGGCAATCGGATGATCCGCTGTTATCCAAAATGATCCGAGAATCGCCCAGGCGATGAGTGCGACCAGCGTTCCAAGAAGTGTCGCTTCTAGGAAGAGGAGTCTCGATAGCTGCCGTGAACGCCATCCGAGCGAGAGTAAAATCGCGAATTCTTTTTTTCGAGCATAGAGCAAGATGATGTTCGAACTGAAGACGTAGACGAGCGCGACAGCGATGACGCTCGCGATGATGCCACTCATTCCGACTTTCGCCTCTTGGAAAATTGCGATCGACGACCCGAGTTTGATCCACGGTTGCTGGACCCAACCGAGTGCCGATTCTCCTTTTAGACCGGGTAAATACGTCAAGGCGAGTTGAGGGGAAGAACCGAGTGTGACGTCCGTGATCAGACCCGTCTTATCCTCGATTTCCTGTGCGACAGCTTGTAATTTTTTCTCACTTGTTGCGTTCATCGTCTCGACCCCTTTGACATTGACGCGAATCGCGGAAATCGCTTTATCGCCACGCAACTTAAAGGCAGCATCGAGTGTCGTCAGCATCGATGGTGGTTTCGTCAGGAAGTCATAGGAGTCGTTGGCGGGTTTGACGTCACGGACTGGATTGACCGGACGATCGTTTTGATCCATGACCCATTGCGCTTTTGCCGGGAAGTAGGTCTCCATCGGAAGCTCAGTCAAGGGATCCTTTGAAACATCGAGCTTACGTGGGTTAAAGACACCGATATAGTTGAGATGGACTTGTTTCCAGCCTTTAAAGCCACCTTCGAATTCACGTGCTTCGCGATACATGCTTCGCTTGAAGAGTAAGGATTCCTTGGCAACCTCTTTTGGTTGAACTTGGTAGGTAAAGGGCCAACGGGAACCGTACGGACTTTTAATCGTTTTGTATTCAACCGGTGAAGGTTTCAAAGTAATGGAAGACAGTGAATCACTATTGTTCGCATCGCCTGTTGATAAGGTGTTTTTAAGGATACCGTCCACCAGCTTTTTTTGGACGTCTTGAGTCGTGATCGAATAGGAGGTAGGCTCTTCTACTGGTAGTTTACTCAGGTATGTTTTCCCACCTTTTTGTTCAATCTTTTGGACCATGTCTGCAACGCCTGTTGCAGTGAACGGAAGCTCTACCTTTTCATATGTATAGGTGCGCATCGCATCGACGTATTCGCGAGAGTTCAATAGAATCGGAATCTGCGTCGCTTGATCACCGTACGAAGCGGGAAGATCCGTTTCGCTGAAGAAACGGCTATATGTTCCGGTAGTGGTTGCTTTTTTCAAACCGACGAGCTGGTCTTCAGCAGTAGGATCGATTCCGGCAATCATGACTTCTGAGCCGTAGTCATAGAGGGGTTGTTCACCAAGTTTTAAAGGGGAGACGCCTGTGCGCGTTGCATCACCCATTGGTTCCCAGCCAGCAGCAAGAAACGTTGTCATAGTATAAGATTCGTTTTGGAGTCCCGTATTTTGAGAATCCTTGATTTTCAAGCGGTAAATCCCTTCTTCTTGAATCGTATGGGTACCGACGCTACTCGATGTCGATGTATAACCAATCATCGCAATTGGTGCTGCGACTTCGACGTCGGCAATCTGCTTGATCGTCTCGTATTGCTTGCGGGTGATCCCGCCGTCGAGTCCACTCATATAGTTCGGTTCGAGCAGGTTCAAGTCTTCCGTGACGCTCCGGCTGCCTTCCGGCCTGACGACGATATCGTACGATGAGCCCCAGCGTTTTTGCAGTTCATCGACGACCGTTCCGTTATTAGCTTGTGTCGTACCGATCAAGTAACTCAGTCCTGTACTGACGATCAGGACGCCGACGAGGAGCAGGATGAACCGCTCCTTGTTGCGCCACCAGGAATTCCAGATGAATCTCAGCATGTACTATCCCTCGCTTTCGTTTAATTTAAGGTAAATCGCGCAATGTTACCTCCTTATCACTTATATACATATCCATATATTTCTTTTTATTTTTCCATTATATACAAATAATAGTGAATTGACTAAAAAATCTGTTAATTAGGTTTGTTAGTTTTTAATAGATTAGAAAAAGCACCTCACGAAGGAGGTGCTACATTAGGATTGATTCTTTAAAGCAAGGAATGGATTGTATTTCTGCATGATGATTTCGTCGAACGAACGCCCTTCATAGGATACAGCATCAGTAATCGTTTCTACGATGCGAAAGCCGACTTTCTTATACGTAGCGATGGCTTGTTCATTATGCGAAAACACTTCAAGTTCGAGTTGATGTAGTCGAAGTTCCTCGAAACAAAAGCGAATGATACACTCGATCGCTTCTGACCCGTATCCTTGACCTGTCCAGGGGAGGGCGCGCATCGAAATGCGAAAGCCCGCTTGTTTCAACTTTACATCGATGTCTAAAACCGAACACTCGCCAATTATTTCACCGGAGTTCAAACAAATGGCGAAGTCAAAGCGCGTCGGATCAGTTTGAATGGAAAGAATGTGCTGTTCAATCTGTTCGAGCGAAAACGTCGCCGTCGTCCCAGTCAGGTAACGTAATGTCTCATCCTGGGTTTGTTCGAAAAAGACGTGTGCATCCGTCACGTTAAGCGGGCGTAGGAAAATTCGTTCTGCGGTCAGGTTCATGAATACCTTCCTTTCTCATGACGAAAGCTTGATTGTTTCGTCCGTTTCCGTCGTAAAATAATGACGTTTCGTTCGATCCTGAACGATCCAAACGATCAATCCACCGATGAGGAGGAAGCTGACTGAAGAGACGGTATACGCCAAGCGGATTGAGGTCTCAGCATAGAAACCAATCAACGCCGTCAAGAGAATGATACCAGCTGACTGGACGACGTGGATACTACTGAGGAATCGTCCCATCAAGTCGACCGGAATGTGCGTTTGAGCGAACGTCATGAAGCCGGTGTTCGCAAACGCAAGGGCGAACGTCAGCAAGAAAAAGCCAATCGTTGCCGTCAAGAATGACGTCGCTGTGGCAAAAATCAAATAACCGATCGGTGTCACCAGTGCTCCGAATTGAATCAAGAAGCGGAGCGACAAGCGATGCGTGAAGGTCGCATTGACTGCAGAACCACAGATGATACCGATTCCGGCGATACTGACGAGAAACCCGTACGTACTCTCATCCAGCTGCAGGACGATCGTCGCAAACGAGGCTTCGAGTGAATCAAGTCCGCTCATCAGGACAATCATCAACGCATAGAAGGCGTAGACGAGCGTGATGTACCGCCGCGTCCGTGCAAACTGAAGGGTCTCTTTCCAGTCCGTGAGAATCACTCGAAGTGAGAATGTTGTCTTTTCTTTCGACTTAATGTGAACGTTCGGTAAGAAGGACAGGAGAATAGCAGAAAACAGTAGTGCTCCCGCATTCATTATGATCGCCGTTTCCGGTGAACCGATCAAAAACAAGAACCCGGCAATCGACGGTCCGAGAATGAATCCGGCCGATTGAATAAAGTTCTTTAACGCATTGAACCGTTGGCGGCTGTTCTCCGGGACGAGCTTCGTCATGTAGATCAACGACGATGTCTCAAACAGCGTGTTCCCGATGTTCAGGATAAAGACGAGCGCATAAAGGACATACAGTGAATCGATCAGTGTCAGTGAAAAGACGAGCCCGGCACGCCCGACGTCAAGCATGACGAGCAAGCGACGTTGATTGATCCGATCGACGACACTACCGGACCAGAGGCTCGTCAACAGCGCGGAGATCGGCAACAGAATATAGAGAACGGAGACGGCGAACGCTGATCCCGTTCGTTCGAGGACAATTAAATTCAAGGCGATGAAGTAGACCCAAGCGCCGATGTTCGAGACACCGACACCAAGTAATAGCAATCCAGGGTATTTCCAATTCGACATCCGACACACTCCTTTTTTATTGTGTTTTAAGCCAATAAAAAAATCCCACCTCCAAGACGTTGGTCTTGGGGACGAGACTGTGCGTGTCGTGGTGCCACCCCTGTTCGCGAGACCGTCACCGGTACCGCCTTCATCGGTACGACCGCTTTTAAACGGCAAATACCTGAGCTCGATAACGGGAGCACCCGTCACGATATCCCCGATTCGGTTCCACCGTGCTGCTCAGAGGCTTGGTTCGGTCAATGGCTGATGCTCCTTTCCACCAATCGGAGCTCTCTAGGAAAAGCCGAGATGACGTACTGTTCTCTTCAACGCGTTTGATTCATGTGATTTGTCTCATCCTAGCATATGCAGAATGAACCGTAAAGGATTTTATCATTTTTTTACAATTATTGAAAATGATACATAGATATCAGAATTAGTAAAAGCGACCTAAATGTTAAAAGATGTAACAGGTTGTATGATACATTGTCATGGTCACGCGTTTACTTTCAAGAAAGTCGTACGAAAGGAGAGAAAGAAATGAAACGTTTGATTTTTTTCATATCTCCACTCCTTGTTCTTACCGGAGCTGTCTTTTTCACGACGTTAAGTCCAGTCGAGCAAGCAATCTATTTCTTAATCTTATTTTTACTGACCTGTCTGTCAGCGATGACATTAGTGGAGCGTCTCGTCAAACGTTATGATGTGATCCGACGACTGAACACGATCCATCCACTTATCGGGATCATACTGGGTACCTTCATACTTGCTATAATCATTGGTAGTCTATTTTGGATAGCACCCTCGATGACGCACCCCAGTCTCGTCGGTCTTCTCGAAACATTTCTCTTCATGTATGGCGGGATGCTGGTCCTCGGTTTTATTGTCAGTTGTTTCTTCGAGGGCATCACGCGCCAACCGAAGAATCAATTGATTCGCCCGGTCTTTCTGTTCATCGGGACAGGGTATATGATCTTGACTGCCTTTGGCATTTTGCAACTTTATCACCAAGCAGGATGAAATAACCCCCTTGACGTCATCGTACGTCAAGGGGGTTATTGTTTTTACTGCACTTTCAGTAAGAATCCGAATTGTCCGTCTCCTCGTTCCCAGCGCGAGTTTAGTTCGTACGCATAGAGGCCAGGTTCTGTCGGGGCGTTGAACTGATCTTTTTTCAAAGCGACAGGGGATTCCTGTTTTTGATCGTCCCACTGTGATAGTTTTACGCTTTTAAGATCACCAGATAATTCGACACGGACGGGTGCTCCAGCAGAGACGGTAACTGGCGTTTTCCCTTTTGCTAGGTCAAGACCGTCACGGTACGTCTTATCGACACATTGACTGCGGAGTAAGCTATCCCAGCAATAAGATCCTTGGACAGTCGGAACATCCTTTCCTTTTGCCTCGACTTCGGGATTCGGTGGCGCACCACGGAACGGTTCGAAAACGATGATGCAAACGACGAGGATCAGTAGGACGGCTAATGTTAGACCACGTTTCATGAGACACCCCCCGATGGATTTTCTTTATCTTACCAAAATATAGAAAGGAAACATTATTGCCTTTTCAATTGAGGTCATTCATTTTTTCAAAAACCGTAGGCGATGTCGTTTCCTAGTCAGGTTCTATTCACTCTCAAGTCAAACCGTATTTATCGAGGTGAGATTCCTTTGATGATCACTTCTGAGAAATTTGACGTGTAAGGTAAGAGTTGCTCATAAATCTGGGGATGTGACAGACCTTCCGCAAGTGTTTGGAAATAGAGTAGCAAAAACTCATCGGAATACTTCAAGTCGATCTTCTGTTCCTTACGACCACGGTGAAATAAATCGAGCATCATCGCGTGACTATCACTTGCGAATTTCTCCATTAATACTGACAAACCATCATCCTGTTTCGTTGTGATTTGTTGCATCATCTCAAGATAAAACGATTCATCGAGATCCTTCAGAAATCGTAATTTATTGAAGCTGATCTCAAGAAGGGTTTTTTCGAAAGACTCATTTTTGGATAAGATGACTTCTACGGATGTACTCATCTCCGTAATGAACCGTTTGTACACTTCTTGGACCAACGCCTCTTTATTACCGAAGTATTTGAAAATCGTCGTTTTGGCGACATTTGCCTGTTTGGCAAGTTCATCGACTGTCATTGTCTTGTGACCATCTGGTTGATTCATCAAGCGAAACGCTGTATCGAGAATCTGTTTTTTCTTTTCTTCTGTTCGTTTTTCAAAACCATTCATTTGTCTCACCTCTTATAAAAAATACTTCTCCTTCTATTGTAATGGATTAGAAATGGACTATCAAATTAATTTTAGTACATTATTATCTTTACAGATGGAATTAAAAAATATAAAATGAACTAAATTAGATTAAATAGTATTTTATTTAAACTAATTACTTTAGTTTGAAACTACAATTATTGATTTAGTTTGTTTTAAGTCTGAATTTAGAGATGAAGAGAGGAAGGAAGAAACATGAATCCGATTATTGAACTAAAAGGAGTTAAAAAGAAATTCTCGAAATTTCAAGCTTTATCCGACGTCACGTTCTCGGTACAACGAGGTGAAGTGATTGGCTTCATCGGTCCGAACGGTGCAGGGAAATCAACGACAATTCGGACGTTGCTCGGGATCATCAAACGAGATGCGGGAAAGGCGGAAATCTTCGGGAAGGATGTCTGGCGCGATAGTGTTGAGATCCATAAAAGAATCTCATATGTGCCAGGGGACGTCGCATTATGGGGGAATCTGACAGGTGGAGAAATCATTGATCTATTCATGAAGTTACACGGTGGTGGAGACCAAACGAAGCGTGATGCTCTAATTGATCGCTTTGAACTTGATCCAAAAAAGAAGGCGAAAAGTTATTCGAAAGGAAATCGGCAAAAAGTCGGTCTGATTGCCGCGTTAGCAGTCGATTCCGATCTCTACATCTTTGATGAACCAACATCCGGTCTTGATCCGTTGATGGAATCTGTTTTTCAAGAAGAGGTAGAAAAAATCAAACAAGCTGGAAAATCGATTTTATTGTCATCGCACATTCTCAGCGAAGTCGAACGACTAGCGGATCGTGTCGTCATCATTCGAAAAGGCGAAATCGTTGAGACGGGAACGTTACAAGAACTGAGACATTTGACACGATCGGTCATCACGTTAGAGACGAAACAGGATCTTTCATTGATTAAAAACTTGGACGGTGTTCATGACTTCACGCAGCGCAATATAAATCAGGCAGTATTTTCAATGGATTCTTCTCGCATAAATGCGGTTCTTACAGAGGCGATAAAACTGGAAGTAGTTCATTTAGAAGCAGTGCCTCCATCACTAGAAGATCTGTTCATGCGCCATTACGAAAAATGACGACGGTATATACTACGTGCTGCACATGATAAAGAGGAGGAAGACGAATGCGATTTCAATTTACCTGTTGGCAGATCCTGTTGTCTCAGTATCTCAGACGGGATAGCAAAAAAATCATAATATGGACGCTCGGTGTGACCTTATTTACGGTCGGCTTTATTCCTTCATTCGAAGAGATGGCGAAAGGGGATAGTCTGCGTGGATTATATGAAACCTTGAAAAATCCAGCGATGATCTCGATGATCGGTACGACGCCTGTTTCAATAGCGGACTATACGTTAGGCGCCATGTTCTCACATCAAATGCTCATCTTCTGTGCATTATTGTCGATGGTCTTATCGTCACTCCATGTCATTCAACACACACGGAAGGAAGAAGATTTAGGGCTGACGGAGTTGATGCGTTCTTTTCAAATCGGACGACAAGCCAATTCACTCGCTATTCTAATTGAAGTGATTTTAATCAATCTTAGTATTTCGATACTGATTAGCAGTGCGTTGATTGCTTTTCAAGTCGAGACGTTTTCAAATGCGGGTGCAGCTCTATTCGGTCTTTCGGTTGGGGCTGCAGGGATCTTAGGTGCAACGTTTGCCTTACTGATTGCTCAAATCATGCCGTCGTCTTCTAGTGCGACGGCAGGTGTGATGGGATGGATTGGTCTTCTTTATTTAGGACGCGCCGGTACGGATGTATCGAATGACCAACTATCAGTGCTCAATCCGCTGGGATGGACGTATTTGACCTATCCATTCACGGAGAACAATTGGCTGTTTCTCGTAATGGCGATCGGAGTGAGCCTCATTTTGATGACCGTGGCTCTAGTTCTTGAAAATCATCGGGACATGGGCGCTGGGTATCTGCCTGAAAAAGAGGGACGTGCTACAGCCAATCGATCCTTGTTATCGATCCGTGGTCTGTTAATTCGGATTAGTCGCGGAAGCATCATCGCATGGATGGTCGCTTTTCTAATCATGGCTCTTGCATATGGTTCGATTTATGGAGACATGCAGACATTCATTGACAGCAATGCAACCATCCAGCAGATGTTCACGGTTTCAGGTGTTACGATTGAAGAATCCTTTACCGGCACGATCATGATGATCATGATGGTCCTCGTTGCGATTTTACCGATTACGCTCATGAACCGGTTATACACCGAAGAGGACCGTCGGCGCTTGAGTCCGTTGTTCGCGACGAAAATCTCACGACAGCAACTGTACTGGAATACGATCGGTTTGGCCGTCGCGTCATCTCTCGTCTCGATGTTCATAGTCATCAGTAGTCTAGGCTTTACTGCCATTTCAGTGATGGGACCGGACGCGACCATGACGTTCACTGACTTTTTCATTGCCGGAATCAACTATCTGCCATCAGTTCTCCTGTTTCTTGGGGTGGCTGCTTTTTTCATCGGGTGGCGACCAACGTGGAGCAAGTTAACCTATGTATACGTGACCTATTCCTTCTCTATTGGGTATTTCGGTGGAATCATCGACTTACCAAAATGGGTGGAGTATACGGCGATCCAAGGATTGATTCCGCAAGTACCGACGGAAGACTTCGATGGACTACTGTTCGGTGTCCTGCTCGTAGTAGCATGTCTACTTGTTGTCATCGGTCAAGTCGGATATGCACGTCGTGATTTTCAGGAAGGATCTTAAATGAAGCAGCCTGTCTCGATTTAATAACGAGACAGGCTGCTGACGTATTAAGGCGAGGTATATTTCATCACTTGGAAAACACCTGAATTCGCTCATTCATTAGTTCCGCGACATAAATCGTTCCATCCGAACCGACCGCGATGTCGTGCGCAATCCGGAGTTGTCCCGCTTCTTTGCCCCACGCACCGAATCGTTTCTCAATCCTTCCTTGTTTGTTCAAAATGACGATTTGACTCTGCGCGTTCTTTTTTTGTCCATTTAAATAGTTTCCGCCATCAGCGACGTAGACTTTACCGTTCGCACCGACTTCGATTCCGTACGGTCGACCGAGTTCTTTTGACGACCACGTATCGATGTGTTTGCCGTTTCGATTAAAGATTTGGACCCGGGCGTTGTCCCGGTCCGCCACATAGAGATTCATCTCATCGTCGCTACTGATCCCATGCGGCAGATTGAACTGTCCGTCTTGTTTGCCGAGTTCACTGACTTCCCATTTGACTGTTCCTTTTGGATCGAACATGACGATGCGACTATTCCGGTAGCCGTCAGATACAGCGAACGAGCCGTCCTTGAAAACGGTGACGTCTGTCGGACGAGCGAACGTCTTTTCATCCAGTTGTAGCGGGATGCTTGGCAAGACGTTTCGGATACGCAGACCGACTTCCGTGAACGGACCATATGCGTTTCCGAACGTTTGCAAGACTTTACCGGACGCATCGAGCTTGAAGACTTGGTTCAGGCTGATGTCGGTAATCCAGATATTGTTTTGGTCATCGACTTCAAGACCGTGCGGTGACTTGAATAGACCAGCGCCTAACCGCTTCTTCACCTGCATCGTCTTTCCGTCGAGCACGATCAATGTTGGTTCTTTGATGTAGGTGTCATCGCCGTATGAATTACTACCCCGGTGTAAATAGTAGACGTCACCGTTCGGAGCAACAGCGACACCGCTTGCTTCGCCGGCAATCGAACGATCGCGCGTTTCTAGTGGCCATGCGACCTGACCGCGATACGTCGTATCTTTTGGGATGGATGAATAGTTGTCTTTCATGACGGGATCTGCGCCACCTCTCGACCAGGAAATACCCAACACCGTGATGGTTGCTAATGTTCCTATAAAGATTAATCGTTTTTTCATGCATTGTTCCTCCAGACGTGAATTCGTATCCATATTATATCTAGATATTAAACGAGGACGAATCGTTCTATAGGAGGAGACAGCGGGTTACGGAAGCAGGATATTAAAATCAGGATAGATGGGTAAAGAAGAGAGATATCATATGAGGGAAAGAAAGTGAGGCAAAAACATGAAGGCAGTCACCGTAACGGGGCATGGCGGGCTTGAGCAGCTCGCCTATATCGATCAAGAGACACCACAACCGAAACAAGGAGAGGTACTGATTGAAATCAAAGCTTGTGCCTTGAACAATACAGAAATTTGGATGCGGGAAGGCGCCTATGGTGCAGAGAGTGAATCAGGCTGGAAAGCAGAAGGGGTGAAGTTCCCCCGGATTCCCGGTTCAGACATCAGCGGACGGATTGTCGCGGTCGGAGACGGTGTCGCCGAGACGGTAATCGGGCGCGACGTCGTCTTGTTCCCGTTCACGGCAAGTGGAGAAATCGCTGATGAACAAAGTGCCGAGGACTTATCGTTCATCGGCTCCGAGTACGACGGCGGATACGCGGAGTATGTCTGCTGGCCGCTCGAACTCTGCTATGACATGCCGCTTGCTTCCTATACGGACAGTGCGGTCTTCTCGGTCAGTGGATTGACGGCATGGCACATGGTCGAACAATTGGACTTACAAGAAGGACAGACGGTACTCGTAACAGGGGCAAGTGGTGGTGTCGGCTCACTCAACGTCCAGATTGCGAAACGGGTCTTCGGAGCCCGTGTCGTCGCACTCGTCGGTGACTTGAAGCTGACGGATCAATTGCACGAACTCGGGGCGGACTTGGTCGTTTCCTACCGTGAGCAGAACTGGGATCAGCAGGTCATGCAAGAAGTCGGTCCGGTCGATGCGATTCTCGACGTCGTCGGCGATGCGGTGTTTAAACAAGGACTGGATCTGCTGAAGCGCGGCGGAACGTACTGTATTTCCGGATCTTCCGGGGGGCAGGTGACGTCGCTCGATTTTCGGACGCTTTATTTAAAACATATCCGCCTACAAGGATCCGTCCTTGGCAATCGCCATGATTATGAGAAATTACTGGAGGCCGTTCGGACGCAGACGATTCAGCCCGTCATCGACCGGACGTTCCCGCTCGCTGAAGCGCGAGAAGCCCAAGCGTACTTTAAACAAGCTGGCAAATTCGGTAAGGTCGTCTTGCTACCATAAGAGAAACCGAATAAAACGAGCTATCCTCTTCCTGTGATGGAAAGGATAGCTCGTTTTCGTGTCAATTTAAGGACTAGGCAAGATGTAAAAAAACGTGACGATCGAGCTGACAGGCTCCTCTTCCGCGTAATCGATGAATTCCTCCTGTGATTGATGAATCGTATACCGGTTGCCCGGAAAGAGTTCCGTTAGCCAGGTCGGAACGTGTGAAACGAGAGGGAACGACTGAATCCGCTCGAGTGGGAATGGGGTTCCGTCCGGATTCGTCGTGTGGACATGTAGTGCGTCTTGTGAAGCATCCTCGAGGACAATCGTTATGTAAAGCTGATGTTCAATCTGTTTTTCCGCTAGTTTTTGTCGCATGTCCTGCATAGCGCTCAACGCGATCCGAAGATGTGCTTTACGAATGCGCAGACTCGCGTTGCCATGTCCATAAAAGTCAGGGTGCTCGTGCCAGTCGTTAAACCAAACGTCTGGATCAATATAGGCTGAAGAAGAAAAACTGTTGAATTCAAGTTCGAGATTTTTAAAATAACGGCGTTTGCCGCGGAATTTTTTCATGAACGATGCACCTTTCAGTTAAGGGATTTTTTATTTTTCATAAGTGAAATAAGGCGAACACACTAAAAACGGGTAAATAAAAACCAATGACTTAAATGGCATGACACGTTTTTAAGTGACGAACTGATTGCGCGGACGTTCCCGGTGTCTTAATCGCCACCGCCTTGTTGACACTGGTCTATACGATCGATTACGCCATTATGAATCAGAACATGAACTATGCGCTCGGTGCAGATATCTGTTCCTGATCAACTGTAGTTTTATTTTGATCGCGACGTTGCTCGGTGTCAAATAGCTCCTACGGACGGATAAAAGCTTACAAATCCAGTCATCAAAACGAATCGATTGTTTCCTGATCTCTGACTTGAATCAACTTGATCCTGACCAACTAGAGAAATTGTTCAATGAACGTGTGCCGTGATGACGGAACTGAGGAGGAGAGAGCATGCTGGCGTTCTTTATTTTGATCCGAAATTTTTTTCATGTCATCCGTATCTTATTCAAGCAAGAAGAACAGAAAGCATTGATGATCATGGTCGGGGCACTTTTCTTGATTGGAACGGTCTTCTATCACAATGTCGAACAGTTCAGTATTCTGGACGCCTTTTATTTCTCCGTCATGACTCTCGCAACGGTCGGATATGGGGATCTTGTCCCCCAAACAGCGTTCGGTAAATTGTTTTCGATCGTTTACGTCATGCTTGGCGTCGGTGTTCTCAGTGCCGTCATCGTGAACGTCAATATGGCATTAAAACAATATCACCGGGAGAAGAAAAAGAAAGAAGAGCAGAAATGAAATCAGATTTGGCGCTTTTCTTGCAATGATCCGCGGAGCAATCGTTGGGTTCTGTATAGAGGAACTTCTAACGAAACATTTTGGAAATCCTCTCTCATTATCCGATAAATAAATTTATGACTTACTAAATTATTCGTTATTTGTCTTATGGATTGAATGAATCTATACTTTTTAAGAAGACCCAGCAAAAGGAGAAACCATATGATTGATTTTGAATGGTATCGCAGTTTCATTCACGTTTACCAACAGCGTTCCGTCTCGGCAGCGGCAAGAATTCGTTTTTTGACGCAACCGGCGGTCAGCCAGCATATCGCGGCACTAGAAGCAGAACTGGAGACGTCCTTGTTCATCCGTGCGCCACGGCAAATGATTCCGACGGACGCGGGAACAGCCCTCTATACACAAGTCGTCGGATTGATTGACCGGCTCGAGGAGTTATCGCTTGAGATGAAGTACGAAGCAGGGGAGCAATCTCGTCCGGTCTTGAAGTTCGGTGGACCGACGGAATTCGTCACGCATGGGATCGTACCAAAGCTACCGCTCGACGTCGCACAGTTCACGGTTGTCTTTGATTTGACGGTTCCCTTGTTGCAACGCTTGCTTACGAATGAGCTCGACTTCATCATCGCAACGAAGCGGATCGATGAACCGGGCGTCCAGTACGTCCCGATCGCTGACGAACGATTTCATTTGATCGCACCGACTGGCTACGAAGTTCCGAAAGCGGATCTAAAGGAATGGATGGACCGTCAGCGCTGGATCAGTTACGGACTCGAGTTGCCGATCATTCGTCGGTACTATCAGACGCAGTTCGGAGAACGACCTGGGATCCGTCCGGAAATGATCTTACCGAACGTCGATGCGATACTAAAAGCCATCGAAGCAGGACACGGGATTAGTGTTTTGCCCGATTATCTCGTCGAAGCAGCGGTCAGCGCTGGACGGGTACAACGGATTGCACCGGAACGATTCGCGACGAATCAGTTATATGTCGCCTATCGAACGGACTCGCGCCACGATCCGGTTTTGCAACAGGTGATTAAGGCGTTAAGTTGAATTAAGTTAAAAAAGTCCAATCCCCAAGCAATTGCTTAGAGGATTGGACTTTTTTGTACGAAATATACATTATTTCGATACGTCATCTAAGAACGTCAAGTTTCGATCAGCGACAAGACTGGCACTGTCCGCACGGTACGTTTGATAGTGCGGTGAGGCGACATGCTGATCGAAAGCGTCTTGATCACGCCATTGTTCGTAAAAGTAGAAGACGTTCGGATTGTCGATGGCGCGATGTGTCTGATACGTCAGGCAGCCTGCCTCGGCACGAGAAGGTGCGATCACACCTTCGATGATAGAAGCGAGCTGTTCGCCTTGATTCGGATGCGCTTCGATCCGGGCAATCAGTTGAATCATCGAATAACCTCCTATGAAAAGAGACCCTTCATCCAAAGGATCTCTTGTTTCGTTTAGTTGAGTGTATTAATGACAGCTTTCGCGACTGCGATCGTTGATTGTGGATTTTGACCCGTGACGAGTTTTCCGTCGACTTGGACATTTTCCGTGAAGTTGTCAGCCGTGATGATGTTCGCACCGAGTTCACGAAGACGTGTCTCGAGCAAGAATGGCATGTAGACGTCAAGACCTGTCGCGCGTTCTTCTTCATCCGTGAACGTTGCGATTGTTTTTCCAGCGACGAGTGGTGTTCCGTCTGAAAGTGTCGCACTAACGAGTCCAGCTGGTCCGTGGCAGACTGCAGCGACTGTTTTATTCGCTTCAAACAATGTGCGAAGGGCGTTGTTCAAGGCATCGCTTTGTGGTAAGTCGAACATCGTTCCGTGTCCACCTGGCATGAAGATTGCATCGAATGCTGAGAAGTCCTGGATTGCTTTTAAATCAAGTGTCTCTTTCAAGAGTGGAGCTGTCGCTTGGATCTCAGCTGGGACTTCGTCTTCAAGGCTCCGATCGTCGATTGGTGATTCGCCGCCGTTCGGACTTGCAACCGTTACCGTATATCCTGCATTCTTGAACTCAATGTATGCTTCTGCGAACTCCGACAACCAAAGTCCTGTCGCGTGACCTTCCTTCATTTCTTTCGCGTTCGTGACGACCATTAAGATGTGTTTACTCATGATATGTTCCTCCTTTTTCGTTTGCCGATTGGCTACGTGATTAGAATACGCCCGCTTGAATCAAAAAACAAATTAATAAAAATGAGCTTATCGATAAATAAATTTATACTTAAAAATAAAAACTACTTCCACCATGACGGCGGAAGCAGTTTGAAAGATAGATTAACGTACGTCAGAAGAATAGTTAGCTAAAATCGAGTGACTTCGCACTGTCACGATGACACTGGCAAGACTCGCGACCGTTCCAAGGACAGCGACAATGATCGTCGAGGATCCGTTCGGAATCAAGAAGCCGACGGGAATCAGTCCGACGAAGCTGAAGACGATCAAGGATTGATAGACGATATTGATGATCTTCAGGACAGGATGTTCGAAAAATGATAGGACGAGCGGTGGTAAGAATAAGAAGATGATTAGTCCGATCGCGAGGTAAACCGATAACGGCTCTTCAAACGAAATGGTGTTTCCAGTTGAGTGGCGTGCTGCGACGAGCACGGCGACGATCGCGACGCATAAGGTTACACAAACGAACGTTAACCGTTTTAGCATATGAACCCCTCCTTTTTACTTTAATTCCATAATAAACCAATTTTTAAACGGAAGACAATCTTTTTCCAGGCGACCAATGATGACGAATCGCCTCAACGATGACATCGGGACGATCCCAGTGTAATAGATGTCCTGTCTCCGGGACGAAATGGACCGTCGCTTGCGTCATCTCATGTAATCGGTTCGTTGCTTGCTGACGAATAGCTGCTTGATCCGTCGGTAACGTTGCGACGTACAACTGAATGTTTACTGGTGGAACGTCCGGGAGGAAATCAAGAATATCCTCGTGATGCAGCGCGCGTACGATCGCAGCAGCCGTCTCTCCTCGCGCATGCCAGTGGTATCGTCCTTCCTCCATCCGAAGGAGATCGGCACCAGCTAGATCGAGGGAGGGCGAGCGACGTGCATCCGGAGAATAGACGGCAACATCCAAAAATTCGTCCCATGTCGAAACGGAATCCTCGAAATCTTGTTCATAAAAACCCACTTCTTCCTCTACGGAACGCCCGTAAAGTCGTTTACTATGATAGCCGCCGTCAATTAGGATCGTACCAAGCACACGGTCTGCATGTTCAATCAAATAATAAAGCGAGAGAACACTGCCCCACGAGTGCGATAAGGCATAGAACCGCTTGACATCAAGGATGTGTAAGACTTCGTCGATCCAGTCCGTAAAGGGTTTCATGCGATAGTGTAGGGGATCTGCAAAAGCTGGTGTTTTGCCGTGACCGGGTAAATCGAGTGCAATAAGACGGAATTCGTCCGCGAGCGCTTCGGCGATTTCGATGAAGCTGAGACTCGTACTGCCAAGTCCGTGGAGGCAGACGATCGTCGGAAGATGTTTATTTCCCCATTCCGTAATGTGGACGGATTGTTGCTGACAGATGATCGTATAACGTTTCATTTGCCGTCTCCTTTTTTCTTTTACTGTACCATGAGGAGAATGTTGGGAATTGAAAAATAAGGAAACTTTCTTTAAGGAGTAGCGTAGAGTAAGATAACACGTCATTTACATAGAGGAGAATTCACATGGAAACAATCATCACGATGTTCTTAACAGTCGTTACCTTATACGGACTTGGAGTCGTTGTCACAAAAGTAAAAGAACGCTTGAATTAGAAGCGAGAGGGAAAACGATTTTCTTGACCTCGCATAACTTAAATGAGATCGAAAAGATGTGTGACCGTTTCGCCATCATGGCGGAGGGGAGAATCGTCCGCTGCGGAACCGTTGCGTCCTTACAAGAAGCGATGAGGCAGGAGATTCAAATCCGTATTCGGACTGTTCCGCGAGTAGAGCCATCGCATCTGCCAGCATACGCTCGACTTTTGTCACAAACCGATGAGTATACACAGCTAACTCTAACGACGGAAGAAGATATTCCAGAGTTACTCGTCATGCTTGCAAAACAAGACGTCAAAGTCTACGAGGTACAGATCGAACGCCAATCGTTAGAAGAGATCTTCTTAGCGGTCTGACCGATCAGCCTCTGATTTTGTCACCGGCACATCTTCGAGTAAGAGACGACCTCCGTCATTCCACTGACCATACACCTGGTTCAGTTTTGTTTTTTCGATCAAGGTCTGCAGACGTTTTTCATAGAGAACAGGATCCTTGCGCACACTTTGAATCGTATCAATCCGAATGCGTCGATAGAGTTCCGGGAAGTCATTAAACTGTTCATAGACGATCGGGTCTTCTTGAAGACGCGCTTGGATCGTGTCATCGATGACGAACGCATCAGCGCGCATGTCTGGTAGAACCTGTCGTCCGGACGGTTGCATCAAGCCGAGACGTTCTAAGCGACGGACTCGTTCCTTATTCAATTCGGTCCAGTTACTGTTCTTTCGACGCGGTGTAAAGCGTTGCGCGAGTTCACCATCCGGAGTCTTCTTCGCAATTCCATCGATCCAGCCGAAGCAAAGTGCCTCCTCTACGGCATCGAGATAAAGTAACCCATTCCCGACTTGTTTTCGACTGAGAATCACCCAACAAAAGGACGCGTGATCCGCGTGTTTTATCAGCCACTGTCGAAAGTCATTGCGATTAGTAAAGCGTAAGGCGTTCGTGATTTTCACGTTTGTTCCTCCATTCCAGATAGCAGTACCCCCTCATCGTCATAAGAGGGGGTACTTTTCATATTCAACGCAACGGGTCATGATGAAAGACACAATTCCGACCGCTCTTTTTCGCTTGATAGAGAGCGGCGTCTGCTTGCTGAATCGTCTGCAGAAAATTATGGGTCTCAGACGGTTGATGAGTTTGTCGGGACACGCCAATCGATAACGTTACTTGCAGCGGTTCCGTCGCTGATAACTCATACGACCGCTTAGCACTGGCTTCACAGATTTGTTCCGCGAGTCGACGCGTCTCCGGCAACGAATGCTCCGGCAACAGCATCATGAACTCTTCACCACCGAATCGTCCGAGCACACAAGTTGGGGGGCAGTACGATGCAAGCAAAGAGCTGATTTGCCGTAAAATATGATCACCGCGGTCGTGACCGTAGGTATCATTGACCTGCTTGAAATGATCGACATCGATGATCATGATCGAAAAGTCTGTCTGTTGGGATTTGTAACGTTGGACGGTCTCTTCTAGACGACGTCGATTATCAAGCCCTGTCAACGTGTCCGTCAAGGCGAGACGCCGATGCATCCGGACTTGATTGAAGTGCCAGCGGACTTGATGCAAAATGCTGTGCAAAAGGAGACCGGCACAGCCATTCCCGACGAGAAAGATCGTCATCGCCGTCATGTCATTCGGTTGGACATGTTGGACATATGGTAAACAGAGAATGAGTGCAATGGTGAAGATGATCGGAAACGAGATGAATCGATCCGGTGCTTCATTTTGCAAGTACAAGACAATGACGCTGACAATCAGATACGTACCGATCAGCCAATAGGCATGAGCAGAATCAAAAATGAACGTTTGAAGGGAAGCAAAGACGAGGGTCGTGATGAAGCCGCTACTGATGCCTCCATAGATGAAAGCGATGACGATCAAAGTAATCGACAAATCGAAACGGAATCCCTCATAGGTGATGGCATTATGGATGACCCAGTAGCCGGCACCTGTCGCAAGAATCAGTACTAACAGATTTTTCTTCAACCAACTGTCAAGCGTATTTCGAAACTGAAATCGTTTAAAAAAGAACAGAGAGATGAGCACGAAGAAAAAGGTCAGAGCGACGTTGAGGATAAGATGATTCAATGTATTCCACATGTTCGTGTTCCTCTCAAATGAGTTCTGAAAAATAACTACAAAAAAATGTTTCATTCAGTGAATATTTATTCTATATAGCCAATGATACCCTAAAGATGTATGAAAATATCTTGATTTCCGAATCTTTTAAAAAGATCAAATTTCTTTTTCAAAATCAATAATACTCTGAGACTTTCTCACGTGAAGACTCGATTAGATAATCAAGTGAGACGAAATTGCGAATGAATACATACGAGCCGATTTCCTCGATGGATACTCCTAATCTCTCTGCCTGTTGACTGCGATCGTCCTCTTCCGATTGTAGCATCTCAAATCCAGCTGCTTGCATCCGCTCCCCATCGAATTCGAGCGTGACGACATCTCCATCTTGCCAATCACTCTTCAATTGATGAAAATGCATTTGATACGTTGCGCTTGGAGGATCCACTTCAAAGGCAATCCAGCCTGTTGGTGCGTCAATTTGAAATGTCGGTGACAAGCCGCCGCGTGTCACGATCGATTTCATATGATGTCGATGTGTCATATGACGTAAGATCATGGTCAGACCACTCCTTTTTCATCTATTATTACGCGACGGCGTCAGAATATCGAGAAAAATTTTCAAAAGAGATGGAAGAAGTTTGGATTTTTCTGGTATACTACGTTTTCGGAAAGCGTTTGCACAAAAGGGGGAGAATATATGCGAACATATGCCATTGAGGCAAAAGGACTGACGAAACACTATCAAATCCTCCAACGGGAACCAGGACTACGCGGGGCAATTAAAGCACTCTTTCGCAGGACATACCGGACGAAAGAGGCAGTCAAAGCGATTGATTTAACGATTGAAGCTGGAGAACGCGTCGGCTACATCGGTTTCAACGGTGCCGGGAAATCAACGACGATCAAGATGCTCGCTGGTGTCCTTCGTCCGGACGCGGGGAACGTCCGGGTATTTGGACTTGATCCACACACCGATCGCGTCAAGAACGCGTCACAAATCGGAGCCGTCTTCGGTCAGCGGACACAACTGTTCTGGGACATTCCGGTCCAAGAATCGTTTGAGCTGTTAAAGGAAATCTATCAAGTACCAAAGTCAGAGTTTGACGAAACGCTCACGTGGTTTCGGGAAAAGCTCGAGCTTGCACCGCTCCTTGACGTACCGGTGCGGCAACTGTCGCTCGGTCAAAAGATGCGTTGCGAGTTAGCAGCAGCCTTCCTGCATCGACCGAAAGTCGTTTATCTCGACGAACCGACGATCGGGCTTGATATCGAGATCAAGGAGACAATCCGTCACTTCATCCGCGAGATGAGTGACCGTTGGGGAACGACTGTCATCTTGACGACGCACGACATGCAGGACATCGAGGAGGTTTGTGACCGGGTGATTGTCCTCGACGACGGCAAGATCATCTATGACGATACGATCGATCAACTAAAGGCATCATTCAGCCACGAGCGGACGCTTCGAATTACGCTTGAAGAACCGGTGCCGTTTTCTTTACCGACAGCGTTGATCAACCGCGTGATCTTATTTACGACGGATGAACTGACGTATGAGCTCGCCTTTGACGACCGTGAGCTATCGAGCGGACAAGTCATCAAGGAAATCGTTTCGCTTTACGTCGTTCGGGATGTCTCCGTGTCCGTTCCGAAGATGGAGACGTTAATCCGAAAACTGTACCAAGCGGGGATCAGCGCATGAGAATCCGCAAATATACTGCGTTGATGCGGTCCCAAATCAAGGTCGATCTCGCCTACACAGCCTGGTACTGGGCCAGCATGTTCAGCGTGATGATGCGTTTGTTCATCCTCTATTTCTTCTGGCAAGCCGTTTATGCCAATAAGACCGATGTCTCCGGTATCTCGCTGTCGACGATGCTGACCTATGCGGTGCTTGCGACGATGATCGATCAGTTCCGCGGGGGTGCCGGACGTGATCTTGCCCGGATGATCAAACAAGGGGCGATTGCAATCGAGTTGCTCCGTCCGTATCACTTGCTCGATAAATTACTCGCTCAAGATATTGGCTCAAAAGTCTCGGTCTTGTTCCGCTCGATCCTGCCACTCGTTCTCGTCTCAATCCTGTTCATCGGCGTGGATCGACCACAGTCGTGGCTGGCTGGACTCGCCTTCGTAGGCAGTGTTCTTTGTGCCGTGTTGCTTGCGACGTTGATTGACCTGCTCGTCGGCATCTTCGCCTTCTACACCGTCAACATTTGGGGACTATCCGTCTTACAGGACGCTGTCATCACGATCATGTCCGGTGCGATCGTTCCGTTGACGCTGTTTCCGGACTGGTTTCAGACGATTAGTCTGTACTTACCGTTCGCTTCACTCGTCTATGTCCCGGTCGCGATTTATACGGGAGAGATCGGGGCAAGCGGCATTCTGCAGGCGTTACTGATTCAAATCGGCTGGTTGATTGGGTTCTTCGTCATCTTGCGAATCACGTTTGCGCTCGCGATCCGGAAAGTGACGGTATTCGGCGGATGAAACGATACATAACACTCTACTGGTTGTATGCCAAAAGTCATTTTAAGGTCATGATGGAATACCGGATTGATTTTTTGATCGGTGTCTTGTCGGTATTTGGTCAACAGTTCGCCTCACTCTTTTTCCTGTCGGTCGTCTTTCAGCATATCGAGACGCTAAACGGCTGGGACTTTTACGAGATTCTATTCATTTACGGGATCGCTTTTTTAGGACGAGCCTTACATCATATTTTCTTTGATAATCTCTGGACAATCGGCTGGCAGTACATCCGGACCGGGAATCTGGATCGGTTGTTGATGCGCCCCGTCAATCCGTTATTTCAAATTGTCGCTGAGCGCGTTCAACAAGACGGATTCGGTCAACTGTTGATTGGTGGTGGGGTACTCTATGTTGCTTCCGATCACCTCAACATGATCTGGAGCTTTGGTGATGTCTTGATGTTGATTGTCCTTGTCTTATCGAGCGGATTACTCTATATCGCGATCAACCTGTTTTTTGCGACGTTCTCATTCTGGATGGTCGATAGTCTACCGATCGTCTCAGCGGTCTTCAGTCTGAGTGATTTTGCCCGTTACCCGATGACGATCTACTCGAAGGTGTTGATGTTCGTCTTGACCTACATCATCCCGTTCGGCTTCACCGCCTTTTATCCGGCGATGTATTTCTTTGACGGAAGAGGTTACGGCGCAATGGCGGTCGCGACACCACTTGTCGCGATCATCGCTTGTTTGATCGCCTATCGGTTCTGGTTGTTCGGACTGAAGGCATTTGCGAGTACGGGATCATGAAATAAGGAGAACCTTAAAGCGTTGCTACGCTTCAAGGTTCTTTTCGGTGTGATCTCATATTTTTAAATCCGCTCGTTAGTAAATTTTGCGTAATTGAGAGATCGGCGATGTCATCTGTGTAAATCAATGAGTGATGCTAAAAAATACAATAAAGAAGAATAATCCGTTTCCTTAATTCCTGAAAAAGGAAATTTTTAGCGTTTCGATTTTGTATAATGAAGAGGGGAGACATATGGATTACAAACTCTATTCAAAGGAGGAGTGTAGTGAGATGAGAGTCGTAAGAGTAGACCGATTGTTAGTAGCATTGAGCATCTTTAGTGGACTTCTCGTATCCTTAGGTCGCTCGACGGAAGTATATCCACAATCAAGCAGCGGCAATGGAAATCTAGGTTTTCTACCTCTCTTACTACTCCTATTCATTTTTCCATTCGGCATCGGTCTCGTGGTGCAATGGATGAGAGCAGCGCAGTTACGTTTTTTATCCTTGATTGGTCTATCAATCAGTACGATGATCTATCTTGTGTGTGGCATTCTCTATCAAATCGAGCAGTTCAGCCAGTATCGAGTTTTCGTCAAACAACAAGTCATAGCGGAGAATGAAACGATCGATGACGGTTATTTAACGAGTATTACGTCAGTACCTTCACCCCATATGAATAGTCAGTTCTTCAATGGCAATACTTTCTTGATTTACTGGGCAAGCATTTTATTAATTGCGAGCTTAATTGCATGGTGGACTCGGAAAAAAGAGGGATTGTCGGATTCAGATAAAAGGAATGTGTTCCCATTTGAACAATAAAAGAGTCCTTCTCTCTCCTGTGCTTTCAGAAGAGAGAAGGACTCTTTTGTTTTAATGATCACGCCCATTTAAAAATGATCGCTTTGCATCTTGTGCAGCAATTGATCAAATGTTTCATGATCCTTATTCGAGAAAGCACGGAAATAGCGATCGTCAATCTCTTCGATCTCGGGAGCTGATGTTTGAATCAGCGCTGCACCATCTTCCGTCAAGAGAATCCGTTTTTCCCGGTTGATCCGTTTTCGAATGACGAGGTGTTCCGCAAGCAATTTCTTGACCGTTTGCGAAATGGCACCGCTTGAGAGTTCGAGCGTGCGTTCAAGTGATTTCTGCGTCGCACTCTCTTGATGATACAACGTCATCAATAAATCAAATTGTGACTTCGAGAGTCCTTTTGGTTTCAATACATCGTTGACTTCTTTCGAATAACGGGCATGGATCCGCTGAATGGCGTTCCAGTGGTGCATTGAAGATTCGAATGTGAAGGTCATGATTTTTTCCTCCTCTTCTGTCATGCAGGGTTGAGCTTATCGAAGAAACGGATTAATTCTTCCTGTTGTCGAGCCGTCAAGGCGGCGAATTGTTCTTGTTGAAAACGTTCGTAAGCGGGCAACACTTCTTGCAGAATGGCTGTTCCTTTTTCCGTCAATAGCAAATAGTTCGTCTTCCATTTGCGCTTGCGGGTGATGAGTTGCCGATCGAATAAACGCTTGATTCCGTGTGAAATCGTGCCATCGGTCACTTGGATCCGTTCAGCGATTTCCTTCTGGCTCGTGCATGAGGTCGTCTGTAGACAACGCAATACTTCAAGATTCGTATGGGAGAGATCCCATTGTTTCAAGAAAGCATTGACGCGCTTGATTTGTTGATTATGATACGTTGAAATCGTCTGCCAGCATGCCATGGGATATGTCTCTGTCATTGTTGTCATGGGGAACCTCTTAAATGTAGAATGTACTGCTGATGAATTACTTTTACCATACCATATTAAAAATATGTAGTGCTACTAGTTTGAACGCAAACCCATCACTTCCCATCATTGTCTAAGAACTGTACAAAAAAAGACCTGAATATGTCAGGTCGGTTCAGGAAGGAAGCCCGTTTGATAAGGTGAGATAAGAATCCATTAATCGGAATCCATACTTCGTAAAACATTGATCCGAGACACGTCCTTGCAAGGTAATTGTTGAATAATCACCACGAATCGCGTAATGGGTATACTTTGTTTCAATGTCATGAATTAACGACTCAAGTAACAGACCACGCTCACCGAGCCCTTCCTCACGGACGTTGATCTCAAGCAAACAAAATGTACCGTATTCGGTCAGGGACGTGCGCTCCGTCCGTTCATGAAGCACGGTTAAAAACGAACGTTTTGAGATGAGGGATCGATTATTTGGTGGTTCAAGAATCGTGACGTAATAACTGAGTGCCGGTGGACGCAAATTACGCGTGACTTCAACGACTTGACGTTGATTATTGTAGGCGAGCCCAACGATTTGCTCCTGCGGATGATTCGGCACGGTCAGTCCTTCTTGCTCACAAACGGTTTGCCACTCGGCTTCTGGAATCCAGACAGCCTCTTCGGTTTTCGCTAAAGCTTTAAAGAACTTCACGTTGAACGGATGACCTCCTAAAGTATATGTAAAATGACTATTCCCATGATGCCTGATGGTTAGACAAAAAACGAGTTACAATCTGACGACAAATCGTCTTCCTTTGCTTTAAGTATACCGTGAAATTTCATTTTGAAACAGACTACATCTCAATGAGTCGACTGTCTATACTGAATGTATCCAGTTAGGAGGCGATGATATGAAACCAGTCGAAGGTCCGTTTTTTCATGGCACGAAAGCTACGTTGCAAATCGGTGACGAATTGAAGCCGGGACACGCGTCGAACTTTCGCGAACAACCGCTCCAGCACGTCTATTTCACGGCAACACTTGATGCAGCGAAGTGGGGCGCTGAGCTCGCACAAGGTGACGCTCCGGAGCATATCTACCTCGTCGAGCCACTCGGAGCGTACGAGGATGATCCGAACTTGACGAACAAACGGTTCCCTGGCAATCCGACCCGGTCGTATCGCTCGACTGAACCGGTGAAAATCATCGCCGAACTCGGAACGTGGGAACGTCACACGGACGAGGAGATTGAGACGATGAAAGCATCGCTTCAGCGGTTACGAGCAGAAGGGAAGGATACGATCATCGACTAAACGAACGGGGGAGAAGACTTGCCTGTATATGATTTTAAATCGATCCAACCGACGAACGTGAACGTCATTGATCAATTATTGGTCAATCACTTACATGCCATCCGCCTGAATCAACAGGATGAGCGATGGATCACAATCCTCGAAGATCCGTTCGTTCCACCCATTGAAACGATCGTTGGCGTCTATTGTATTTACCGAAAATCAATTCTTAATCTGTTAAAAAGTAGGATTGCCTCCATCGAATCGTATGACTTTCAGAATGCATCTGTGAAAGACAAACTCCTGACAGCAGAAAGCGTCGAAGGCGTGCTTGATATGGCGACATTCGTCGTCATCGCTTCAGAAGACGACACCTATATGTCTCACTACTTCATCGGCGGTGAGGCAGAGAAACTTAATTCGATACTAAATGTATGCTTTGGTCATCCGAATGTGATTGACGAACAAGCATCAAAACATTCTATCAAACGCTTCGAGCAGGATGTTTTGATCATTGAAAAGATGGGGTTCATGAAATTGCTTCGAAATGAATAGAGAAACTTATTGAATGTAAGATAAGCACTACCACGTATTTTTTTGTCAGAATGTACTGCAAGGTGAAGATGGAATGGTACAATATGTAAAAAGGGGGGCGTTTATATGTCTCGCTTCAAACAAGAAAAGAAACAACCACTTGATCATCTCCGCGATGGTGTCGATCAAGGTCTCGGTAGTGCCGTACCACGTGGGCAAAACGACGGGATGCGTGGTCTGGAGATGCTCGCGGTGCTTGTCGTCCTCGGTGGAGGATATCTACTGTATCAATGGTTTTTCTAAAGCAAGAAGCATCGCCCTTACGAGGACGATGCTTCTTTTTGTTCGATTTCACTGACGATATCATCCAGTGTGACGTGAGCGAGTACCTTCTCAAGAGCAGATTGCGCAAGCTCGAAGATGGGTGTGACCGTCGATTGGATGTTTCGTCCGACCGGGCAATCTGGATTCGGTGCGGCATGGACGCCGAACAATTCCTTGTCCGGCACGACAGCGACGGCGTGATAGACGTCAAGCAGCGTGATCCTAGATAACGGACGGGCAAGTCGCGCACCGGCGACACCCGGACGGACCGCGATCAAATCAGCTTTTTTCAGCATGCTCATGATTTTACGAATGACAACCGGATTTGTATTGACGCTGCCAGCAATCAAGTCGGATGTCATCTTCTCGTCGGTCGCAATCAACGAGAGAATATGGATGCCGACGGAAAAACGAGTACTGATGGCCAACGGATGACCCTCCTTCTTAAAAACATTGTTCTCTCATTATACGTCGTATTGTTCATTTGGCAAGAAACGGGGAATAGAAACAACACTGTTGACAAACAAAATAATTGTAACTATATTGGTTACATGTAATCAAATTAGTTACATATCAAAAGGAGGAATCATCATGAACATCGGAATCATCGGCGCAACAGGAAAAGCAGGGCGGTTGATTGTACAAGAAGCAATCAAACGTGGACATGACGTCACGGCAATCGTCCGTAATGCCGCAAAAGTGACGGCAGACGTCACGATTCTCGAGCGCGATGTGCTCGCGCTGACGAAAGACGACTTGAACGGGTTTGACGCCATCGTCAATGCGTTTAATGCAGCACCGGGTGAGGAAACGAAACATATCGAAGTCGGGCGTCATTTAATCAACGTGTTAGCAGGAAGCAAGACACGACTATTCGTCGTCGGTGGGGCGGGAAGCCTATTCGTCGATGCCGAGCATACAGTACGTGTCATGGAAACACCGGATTTCCCGGAAGCGTATTATCCGACAGCCTCGAACATGGGAAAAAACTTGATCGATCTGCAAGGGCAACACGACGTGACGTGGACGTATCTCAGCCCCGCTGGATTCTTTGATCCGAATGGTCAACGCACAGGAACCTATACAGTCGGCGGCGAGCAGATGATTCTAAACGCAAAAGGGGAAAGCTACATCAGTTACGCGGATTACGCTATCGCTGTAGTCGATGAGCTAGAAAACGCGCAACATCTCAACGAGCGGTTCTCGGTCGTTGGCGAACAAGGGTGATGGTGTCAGACCGACTCATGTAGTCGGTTTTTTTTAATGGGCGGATGACGAGATACGGCGGAGGACGGATGGCATAGAAGCATGGTTTGTTTAATATGAGAATAGAAACGACTAAAGGAGTATAAATCATGATGCGACGAATGTTTAGTATCATCAGTTTGTTAGCTGTCTTGATCGTCTGTACGACATCGACGCAACCGTCCCGGTTCGAGCGTTCGGAACCCGTCGCGACGATCGAGGATCATTACGCAGGACAAATCAATTGGCCGAGTGAAAGCGATCCGTTGCCGGAACTTCACGCCAAACCGTGATCTACATATTGCCGATCAAAGCCCGTCTCCTTGAAGAAGACGGGCTTTTTGGTGACGTTAGATGACAGTCATTGCGTTCAAGAAGACGAAGAAGAACGTAATGCCGCTCGTCAAAATCAAAAAGGAGAGGACGATCAGTAATTCAAGATGCGGACGAACGCCGTGGTAGAACAGAAAGAACAGTGTCAAACAGACAGTCGTGATCGTTAGCGTAAGTGAGGCGATCAATTGATGAAGGGGTTCAACGAACGGAATGAGAGACGCTCCCGTGATCGTGTCAAAAGCGAAACCGAAGGACAAGAATATCAGTAAGTACAAAAGTGATTTTTGACGAAACATGCGGCATGTCTCCTTTACTGAACGATACATTCAGTATAATGCCCAGCTTGTCATTCTTACCTAACAAAAATGTAAGAATGTGGCTGATTTCAAACAGCTGAATCGTTCTTGTATAGTAATGTCAAACGTGTCATCAAAAAATAGAGAAAAGCGGCGCTACTCGCGATTGCCTGAAAATAGAGCGGTTGAAACAGACCATTGAAGACGATTAATAAGATGCCACCAATAAGGAAGGCGATGCCTTGATTCAGGAAGAGATGTGATGTAAAGGAAAGTGGTCGCGTTCGGAAGCTGAAGTAACGAATCGCGTCAGTCAGGATGCCGCCGACCGTGATGACAATCATAAACGACAGCAATGTCTCAAAAACACCTGAATAATACCCAGCGTCCGCCTTGGCCATAAGGCGTGGTGACGACGGGAGATGTTGATACAGCATTAAAAAAATCCAGTTAGTCATCAGTAGTCGAAATGACAGACGGATCATGGTGTTCCTCCTTCCCGGTTTTCATGACGATGAATAGACGGGTGACCATCACATATAAAAAGGCAGCGACTACGTTTCCGGTGAAAAATACCGCAGGAAGCGAAGTCAACAAAATGAACGCGCCAGCAAACACGAAGACCGTGCCTTGATGAACGAGGAGATGTGTCGTCCACGGTAGCGAACGCTTCGTAAAACGAACAGCTAACAGCATGTCAGCTAGCGCGATGCTGCTGAAGTACAACAGCATGACTGCGTCCAAGTGGTCATTGACCAACTGCACCGTGTAGGACATAAACGGTACCATCATCGTCATCGATCCAAATAAATGTAGAAATAGAAAAAAGCTAAGGACGGTCCGACCGAGCCACCCGAACAGATAGGGTAGGAATGACGGATACTTCCGTGCCGACTCGGAGACGATAAGATACATCAACGCTACACCAGAACAGAATACGATCAGAACGAGTGAAAACGAATGTGGTTGCACAAGTAGATAGAGGACGATGCTTGCGAACAACGCGATGACTTGATTGAGGATGATTCGTTGTGCGAATGAAATAGTCGAACGGAATAACAGGCGCGGCAGCCCTTCTGTCAAGAGTGCGCCGATTAGGATGACTGGACCGGCAAACAGTAGACCAATCAGGAAGAAGTCGGTGAAGGACGTGCCGTAGATTGCTGGATTCCCCATCTCAAGCCCAGCAATCAGTGCGTACAAGAAAGCGAACAATATCGCGGAAATGAAACTGTTCTTTACGATTGATGCCATAGAAATAAGTCCTTTCCGTTTGTTGCTCAAAATAATTTGTACCAATACAGCGTCAGATCGATGTGGGGATTGGCGACTTGTTTTAGGCTATCGACACCACCGAGCACGAAGCCTTCTCGCGCGTAAAACCGGCAAGCCATCAGATTATCGTCCTGTGCTTCAAGGGACAGACCGATCAACTCACGTTGCTGTGCCCACTTCGTCGCAGCGGCGAGCAGTTGGTGTCCGACGCCTAGTTTACGAAACGATTGTTTGACGGCGATGTTCTCGATGTAGGCGAAACGGTTCCAGTCACGTACGAGACGAATCTGACCGATACAAGAAGTGCCGGAGAAGGCGAGTAGGACGATACGATCTTGATGATCAATATAAGTAGACCAATCGAGACGGTCGTCCGGGAAATGGGTTTCGGTAGCTGTCTCATAAAGTTCTTCCGTGTAGGACCAGGTGGTACCGGAAAACTGCGGAACGATGCGTCCGATGATTGGAAACGGATCGTTGGCATCATTGACGAGTGGAATACTCTCGATCGAGAGAGGGCGAATTTTCAATTGTTCAGTCTCTTTCATCGTCATCCTCCTTCTATCTTTAAAGATGTAGTTCACTCTCTTCATCATCGCCTAAATGCTGAGGACTGTCACGAGGAGAGATACGAGAACAGGTCAATTTTTAGCTGAAAACGGGTTTTAATTTTTCTAAAAAAGGAATTGCATGAACAGGAACGAATACATAGTCAGAAGACGATGAAACAGTACAGAGAGACAGCAGTAGAGGACGTGACAACATGAACATGGATACGGTCAACCAGTATCTCGATGCCTATGGATATGGCGTTATTTTCATCTTTTTATTTTTTGGCATCGTCGGGATCCCGGCACCGGAAGAATCACTACTCGTCCTGATTGGTATCTTAAGTGGTCAGAACGAAGAACGTTTGATTTATTCGATCTTGACGGCATATGCCGGAACGTTCGTCGGCATGCTGACGGCATATGGCGCAGGACGTTTCTTTGGACCGACCGTCTTACGATACGGTCGTTTTATCGGATTGACGAGGGAGCGCTGGGAGCGGGTGTCAAACGGCTACATGGGACGCATCAATCGGACGATCATCGCGGGTCTTTATATTCCAGGCGTGAGGCAAATCAATCCGTATTTTGCGGGGATGAAGCGGATTCCGTTCGGTCGTTATTTCTGGGTGTCGGCACTTGGTTCCGCGCTATGGGTCGTTCCTTTCGTCTTACTCGGTCACTTTGCCGGAAAGACGTTTCATATCAAGCCGGAAGTCGTACCGTATTTCGGACTTGCCTTACTCGTATTGTTCCTGCTCGGTGTACTCGTCAAATGGCTCAAGCGTAGACGGCTTGAAAAACGCGTCGTTTCAGGAAAAAACCAAGCGGGAAAAGAAGACTAAGCGATACTTCTTTTTAAAGGATTTTTGCGGATAGTTTGAAGGAGTGGACATACGATGCAAAAAATAGTGATCTTTCCTTTTTTAAGGATGCGATCCGGTCATCATCTCGTCGCGGAAGCCATCGCCGAACGACTGCAGGGACCAGATGTTGAAGTCAAGGAAGTAGAGTTACTCAGTACGATCAGCCCGTTCGCGGAATGGGTGACATCGAAGTTTTATCTGAACTGGATCCGACATTTCTCGAACGGTTATAGTCGTTTTTATCATCGGCATATTGCCGGGCGCTCGAGTAACGCGCGCTCAAGGGGATGGACGTCGCATTATTTCCAACAACAGATGTTACGGATCATCCGGACGGAACAACCGGATGTCATCATCTGTACGCATGCGTTTCCGTCCTATCTCTTGAATCAATTAAAGGAACGAAACCTTTGTGATGTACCCGTCATCAATGCCTATACCGATCTATTCGTCAGTCGCGTCTGGGGAAAGACGCATATCGAGTATCATCTGTTGCCTAATCGTGAGGCGAGGCGGGAATTACACGCGCACCATGCTGTACCAGAAGATAGGTTGTTCGTAACAGGAATCCCTGTCCATCCAGCAATTTCTGGTGGTTCGATCATTCGCTCGACGCAGTCGCGCAAACAAATTCTGGTTGCGGGCGGAAACGGTGGACTCGGTCAACTCGAGACGTTGCTGACGCAAATCGAACAGTGTGCAGAAGCCGATTTTCATGTCTTGTGCGGGAACAATCAAACGCTCTATAAACGACTAGCCTCGCGACGCCATCCACATATTCATCCGCTCGCCTATATCGATTCACGAGATGAGATGAATCAACTGTATGAACGGATGGATGCGATCGTCACGAAGCCGGGTGGCGTGACGGTTAGCGAAGCGTTCGAAAAACGTATACCGCTGTTCATTCAACACGTCCTACCGGGGCAAGAAGAAATCAATCGCACGTATTTGATGGAGAAAGGGCTTGCGTTCTCCTTTAATCAAACGGATACACTCGCGGACGTCATCCGTCGGACGCTTGAGAATCCGGACGTCATGCACGCTTGGCAACAAGCGGTCACACAGTATCAAAATGATCGCGTCATGGCCGATCAGCGATTTTTCGCTGAACGGATTGCGGGTTGCCTGCAAGATCGTCGTCAAAAAGTAAATGGATAATAAGGGAGTTAGTTTACATGCGTTCACGTCTTGTCACAGCGGGAGTTCTCGCGACACTCGCCTATACGGTCGTTCCGTATATGGCGTCACGCGTCTTTGGATGGCGCGTGACGAAATCACTGGACTCACGATCCGTCGCCTTGACGTTCGATGATGGTCCAGATCCTGTCTATACGGCAGAACTTCTTGATCTCTTACAACAAGAAAGCATTCATGCGACGTTTTTCGTCGTGGGTCATAAAGCAGAAGCACATCCGGACCTCATTCGCCGGATGCACGAAGAAGGGCATCAAGTCGGTATCCACAATTATATCCATCGTCCGAACTGGTCGATGCGACCGTCGACCGTCCGGACAGGCATCGAGCGGACGGCTACAATCATTGAACGGATCACGGGCGAACGTCCGACGGTCTATCGTCCACCGTGGGGTGCGCTTAATGCTGGAGATGTCCTTTGTCCTCCTTCTTACAACATGATTCTCTGGTCGAAGATGGCAGAGGACTGGAAGCTAGAGGGCGGAAAGGCAAAAATCAAACGGCTGCTATCAAATGTGTCAGAAGGAGACATCATCTTGCTCCATGATAATGGGGATACGTTCGGTGCAGATCCACAAGCACCCGTGCAGACGATTGCGGCGCTGAAAGAACTCTTGCCGGAGTGGAAAGCACGCGGCTTACAGTTTCGGCGAATCGATCAAGCATAAAGAAAGAGGACTTACCGGTTTCATGGTAAGTCCTCTTTTGCATGGATTAAGCATTGCGTGACATGTCGTCCTCGTCTGCTTGACTATGATGGAGGATCAAGCGTCGTACGACGAACGAGCGTAAGAATAAGATGAAGGTGATGAGCGGAAGTAGTAACCACCACGATTGTGTTAAAAATAAGTCATCAAACGTCGTGATCATGACGAAATGACGCCCAATGTACAGCCACATGAACAAGGAACTGACGAATAGAATCGCTTCTGATGTCGTCATGAACTCAAAATCGGATTTCATTGCTTCACTCCTTATGGATGGATGATCTGTTTTTGCATCATCTAGCGCAATCTACTCAATAATCGAATGCGTATGATAAAGATTAAGAACGGACCGGTTCGCGGTCTTGTGTCGTCATGGCTGCCTCAGCATCGACCTCGTACAGAATGACACGGTTCCGCCCTTGTTCCTTGGCGGCATATAACGCTTCGTCGGCAAGGATATTCATCCGCTGGGCAGCAACGTGTTTCCCATGGGCGATGCCGACGGATGCTGTGATCGAGATGGCGGGAAAACCGTCGAGCTGAAAGCGCGTGTTCGCGATTCGCTCCCGGATTCGGTTAGCGACCTTCGCGACTTTCGAAGGCGTCAAATCATAGACGAGGACCATGAATTCCTCTCCCCCGATGCGCGCCGTGATATCGTGCGGACGCGTTTCTTCCTGTAAGATCCGTGCGAATTGTTGTAAGACGAGATCACCGTTCGCATGCCCGTATGTATCGTTGACATGCTTGAAGTGGTCGATGTCGAGTGCGAGCACATTGTAGACACGTCCTTCTTCTTCGAGCAACGCCGTCCGTTCGTCCCAAACACGGCGATTGTACAGTCCTGTCAAATGATCAAGTTCCGCTGATTGTTTGTAGCGCTGCACCTGTTCGTTGAGCAACTGAAAATCAATCGTCAATAGACTCGATAACAGCCCGACCGCCAGTCCAATCGTCCATGTCGAAGCGAGCAAACGAAGGGCGGCATCACTAAAACCGAGATTAATCGAGACAGCAATCGAGATCATGAACAAGGCCCAAACGTTCATGATGAGATTTTGCAAGAATGGTCGATGGAGCAACCGTTTATGGATGAAGTACATCCCGGAGCTGATGCCAAGGACTGCGAGAAAGGCGACGACCGCTTGGGGTGTCCAACCGAAATAGAACCGGGAGCAGCCGATGATCAGCGTTGCGATGATCAGTGGCGAGCGGACGCCATAAAAAGCGAGCAGAACGAGTGGTAAATGACGCAAATCCATTCGTAACGACTCGTTGACGGCGATTCCCTTAAACATCAATAGCACCCCGAGCAGCCCGGTCGCGAGACCGACGATGAGGGATTTCAAGCTACTTGACGCAAGACGTTGACTATAGATGATTTTAGCAATCAAATAAAAGCCGGTGAAGGCGATGCAAGCATTCAATAACAACTCGGCAATGAACATCGGTTCCACATCCTTGAGTATGATACTTTCACGATAGCAGTTTGATAAAGGATGTCAACGAGAGACTCTCAAAATTTTAAAGATTCAGGTAAAGACTTGCTCAAACAGATTTATTTGGTAAAATTAGAGAGCTTTAGGGAAGGGGTGGGATGAGAATGGAACTGAAGCATGTAACGATAGAAGCGCGAAAATTTGATGGACGTCCGCACTATTCGTGGGATGGGTATGTCCTTGAACAGACGGAAGCGTATCTACTCGTCGCGAATACGCCCGGACGGACACTTTTACATCATCGTCGCGAAGCCGTTTATACATACGACAATTATAGTCTGGAATTCTATCCGCTTGATGCGGATTTTACGGTCGGTCTCGATTTAGAGCGGACGGGAGAGGTGACGTACTACTGTAACATTTGTTTACCGCCGGTTCTTCAAGGAAATAGCTTATCGTTCATTGATCTGGATCTCGATCTCGTCCATCGCGAGGGAGTGTGGACGGTCGTCGACGAGGACGAATTTTTAGAGAACCAACAATTGTACGACTATCCGCCTGATGTGATTGAACGAGCCCGTACATCGTTACTGAACCTACAACAGCGAATCGTGCAGCAGCAGTTTCCGTTTGACGGCTTTTTGGATCCATTCATCCCGACCGTCCTGCAGATGAAGAGAAGGGGGAATGACACATGAAGACGATTCGTTGCCACCGGGCATTCGGTGTCTATGGATTATTGATGAAGGAGGATACCTTACTCGTCATCGACAAGAATGGTGGACCGTATATCAATCGCTATGACCTACCAGGGGGGAACCTTGAAGAAGGGGAGACGCTCGCTACGGCGATGCGTCGTGAATTCACGGAAGAGACAGGGCTCGAGGTGGCACTCGAACGGCAAATCGGCGTCGCGGACTTCAAGCTTCCGTGGGATTGGCGCGAGTTCGAAGAAGTCCATCACATCGCCGTCTTTTATCTCGTCCGACAGACGGGTGGAACACTTAGTATCCCTGAACAATTTGTCGGACAAGACTCGCTCGGTGCGCGCTGGGTCAAGGCGAGTGACGTCTCGATTGATAACGCGTCTCCGCTCGTACTCGAAGCGTTTCGCTGGATCGAGGAACAGCAACTCGATCTCGAGGCACGACACTTCTCGAATTGGGACGTCTTAAAATGAACAGGAGCGCTCTTCGTTAACGGAGAGCGCTTTTTCTTATGGGCGATTCGCTAACGCAGCATCAAGCCGTCGTTTTTGATGGCGATGGTGGGCGAGATGATACGTGACGAGAGCATACCACTCGGCGGCATTCAACCAGCCCATCCCACCGTGGTGCGTCTTTTGGTCAGCGGGTGCCGACTCTGCGATGGAAGCAAGTGCAGTGTGACGATCGATCAGTTGCAGCCAACGCGTCCGCAATCGGTCGACGTGAGCCGTCTCGTCCGGTGGTGCGTTCATCGCATCCGGTAACCGAATCGGTGTCGCCGGAAACGCACCGGCAGCAAACAGTACCTCGCCAAACGGTGACTTCCCGGACGTGGTCATGAGTGCGAACTGGCACGACTCGACCTCATACAAATACTCATGACTGACGACAATCAGATGATCGTACATCTGACTGATCGACCATGTGTCATGATTGAGATGATGGATTAATTCATCGGGACGATAGTGATCCAGTTCCTGTAAGAAAAACGTAAATAGATCGTTCATTTCGTCACTCCTCTCAAAAAACTTCTCCTTACTCTTTTCGAACAATCCGCGACTTCTTCCTGTCATATTTCCTAGAAAGGAGGAATCACCATGCAAGACCCTTATCTTCCGGTTCCCCATACGCTCTTACGGAGCGGGACGGCATTTGCGTCCGTCCATGAAAAGATGATCTACCTGATCCTTGAAAGCTTCAGTGGTCAAGACGGTCAAGCGTTTCCGTCCTATCAGACGATCGCCGATGCTGTCCCGTGCAGTAAATCCACGGTCAAGTCGTGTATTCAGTCGTTGATTGCAAGCGGTCGGATCGAAAAAGTTGAACGGTTCACGAAACACGGAGGACAGACCTCAAATGCTTACCGTGTCCTGCCCCGTGTCGACACACCGTCCCCGGCGAGTCAAGAGACGACTACCCCCGAGGTTTCTGATGCCTCCGAAGAAGAAGTCTTGAAGAAAACGACTTTAAAAAAGGAACTGGTGGAGCAGTACGAGACGAACCTCGGCAAGGCGACACCCCGAATCGAGCAAGAATTGCTTCAGCTGGCAACAGATCATCCGATCGAACGGATTCAATACGCGATCGAAGAGGCAGCGCGGGCGAATAGTCGTCATTTCGGTTACATCGAGCAAGTCGTCAAGCGTCTCGCGACTGGATTACCAGCTGAACGGCAGAAACGAATAACCAAACGTTCAAGGAGAGACACTTCATTATTTCAATTACCGAATTGGGTGGAACAAGATAAAGCAGCACAACGAGCATATGAAGCACACCAGAAGAAGATACAAAGCATTCCTGACGACGCCGAAATTGCTGAACTATTACAAGGACTGACAAGGGAGGGAGCCTGATGCAACTGGAAGAATTACTCCGACGTGCCAATCAAAAACTATCCGTTCCGGGCATGCATCCGTCTGTCGTCGGGATCGCGCGTGACGTGATTCGAGAGCTTTATCCGCATGGAATCAAGCTCGGTATAGCACAAAGCTTTCGAAGCATCGCGGAACAGAATGCGTTGTATGCAAAAGGACGGACGACACCAGGACCCATCGTGACGCAAGCCCGCGGCGGACAATCAAACCATAACTTCGGTGTCGCAATCGACGTCTTTCTCTATCAGGATGGAGCATTGTTCCTTTCTCCGCCAGATGCGCGACTCCGGCGGATCGTTGCAGCGATGAAACGACGCGGAATGGACTGGGGAGGCGATTGGTCTCGTTTTCCCGACTACCCACACTTTGAACTGTACGATCATGTCAGTCTAGCGCGCCATCACGTGCCAAAACAAGGTCGCTATCTCCGGGAACGAATTCAAGCACCGGAACTCGTCCGAGTCCTTGAAAAACGCTTAGGTCTTGTGGTGACAGGAATCTTTGATGCCCGATTGACACACGCTGTTCGAACGTTCCAACAGACATGTCGTCTAGTCGCTGACGGAATCGTTGGTCCGCAAACATGGCGTCGCCTCTTTCCGGTGTCGCCATGATAAGACTGCAGGCGTGGATCCGTCTCTTGATTCCGCTCTATGTTTTTCTTGAGTTACTCTTACCGACGCTCGGTTTTACAGCATTGCCAGTATCGTCAAGTGACATCGAGCGATTCGTGACGGGTCTGATCGGACTAGTTGGTCTACTCGTCGCGTGGTGGAAGAACAATGACGTGACTGAGCGGACAATGAGACGAAGGCAGGCACAGGAACAGCTGGAAAACACATCCCTGACCGATTAAGAAGTCTGGAAGCGTTTGGAATGTGCTAGCAACGGGCATTATTTCATACAAACGACTAACAGTTTGATTTCAAGACACCGATATAAGGGATAGACTTTAGTCAATTAGAAAGAGAAAGAAAGGTCGGTCTTTTTGTGAAATGGTCAACGTTGCAGCGCTATTTGTTTTTGGCACTCTGTGCGCTTTTATTTACAAGCGTTTGGAGCTATCAAGCTTTCCTGAAAATCGAACGAGAGAATGCACGCATCTTAAACGAGGCGATTCCGATCTCGACGGAAGCAGCGGAGTTGTTTCCGGCGTTACTAAATCTTGAACTGGTCGTTCGCAGTTACATCCTCTCACCGAACGAGGCGGATCTAGCGCAGTATGATCGGACGATTGATCGGCTTGATCAAACGGTCAAGCGACTCAATCAACTCGATGAGAATCATCCGATCATGCGAAAGCTCGTCCGGACGGAAGCGATTCCCCGGATCGAGACGGCCATCCGATTTTATGATGCCCAACTGGCACTCGTTCGAAACGGGGATCAAGCAGCTGCTGAGGCAAAGCGTTATCAAGGGATGCAGTTCATCGAGACGTTTCGCCCGATCGATGCCCGTCTACGGACGGACGTCAACCGAATCATTGCCGAAGCAACAAATCGTTCCGAACAAGCATCGAGTGCTGCGAAATGGGTCATCGTCGTCGTTGCAAGCATCGCTGTCATAGTCTTGATTGCCTTCATCCAGACGTTTCGGATGGAACGTAGCAAACAAGCCTTGATTCATCGTTCGCTTCACGACGCCTTGACCGGCATCCCGAATCGACGAGCGTTCGATGAACGATTGGAGCAACTCCTCGAAGAAGCCAAACACCACCAGACACCGCTCTCCCTGATTTTGATCGATGTCGATGCCTTTAAGTCGTACAATGATACGTATGGTCATTTAAAAGGGGATGAATGTTTAAAAGAAGTCGCCCGCGTCTTGAAGCGTCAAGCACGGCATGGACAAGTCGCACGGTACGGTGGAGAGGAATTCACAGTCTTGTTGCCGCGTGGAGCAGAAGAAACCCGGCGCATTGCAGAACGAATCCGTCAGGACATTCTCGATTTGAATATCGTACATGAGCGCTATGAACCACTTTGCCGGGTCAGTGTCAGTCTTGGCTTGACGTCGCTCGTACCCGGAGCAGAGACGACGGAAAAAGAGGTGATCGATCAAGCCGATCAAGCGTTGTACCGGGCGAAAGAAAATGGTCGGAATCAAATCGGTGACATGGCAGGCTGAAAATATGAATTCGACAAAAATACCCCTCATGAGAGTGTACTTCTCATGCGGGGTATTTTTATGTTCATTGTAAGATGACGCAATACGATCGATCGGAAATGAGAGGCGCCGATATGACATAGACCGCTTTGACGGGAACACCACCGACACGTGCATCGAGTTGTTTGAGCTGAGACCGAATCTTGCGGCTTAAGCCATAGCGTGTTTCAGTACTAAGCTCATCGACATCTTCTTGGACGTGCAAGAGAAGTTGGAACGGTTCAAGTGAAAAGATTGAAAAATCACAGGAAATCCGCGGATCCTCGAATCTTTCATTCAATTCCTTCTTGATGTAATAGGCTTCTTGTGCACTAATCATCTTCTCTCACCTCACTCTCCTGGTTGAACGACTTTTTCTCTACTATAGTCTATATTACCCAGTTTTCTGGCAACTAATCGTCTGATTTTGAAAAATAGTCAATCCAAATTTCAAAAACACTTGAAACCTTCTTTCAAGACGTTATCCTTACTGATTTCAATAAAAAAACCGCCAAGCTTCACTGAGCAGGGCGGAAGAATTCAAGAGATCGATGACTGGACTTGGCATTTTCGAAGATACTGCTCCATCGCTTGAACGAAGAAGGTCAATTGATGCGTCGAGATGACAGGCACCTTCCCGTATCGCACTTCGAAGTAGAGCGGATCAACAGGAGAAGGGAACGCAATTCGGTCGAACCATTCCGTTACTGTCTCGTGGGTCCGGCGTTGTAAGGACAGCGGCAATTGTGCATTAAAGTGAGCGAGTTGTTTTCGAATCGAGTCAGCAGGCAGGTCTTTTGTCTCATAAATGAAGATTGGAAATCGTGGCGGAAGCACATACCCTGATGGATCGATACGAGGTCGACGCAACCACTGGAGATAATGCCAGAAAAACCAGCTACAAAACAGGAGAATGAGACATAGTATGAGAAGATAAGGAGGTGTCGTCACCGAAGAATCGAACCCTGTCCGGAACCATGGAGCTGGTGGATCGACTTCGCTCATCGTGACCGTGCTTTCACCATAAGACGTTCCTTCTTCGATCGTATCGAAGATTGATTCCTTTGGACCGCAACGGTCGACGCAATATGTATTCGTTGCTGGATCAATTCGTCCAAGAAGTGACGTATATAGCGACGGGACGAATTGTTGCACGGTAAGTAGTAGTAGACAGACAAGTGGAATAAGAAGCAATAGGCGAGTGCGAAGCGTTTTCACGATAGGGACACCTCCTTTGACGAGTACGTTTAACAGACTTTCGCTACACAGTATAGCAAAAGTGGAGAGGGAATATTTTGATTTTTTCAAAAAATAGTCATTGATTTAGAAGGGAATGAAAGAGATGGATTTACGATCGAGTTACCAAGAAACGACGAAACGTTTAGATGGACATGGTAGTCGGACGGTCGGCGTGTTACAAGAGGCGCTCCAAACTGTCTCGGCTGATCAACCAAGTGATATTTATGGCAACGGCGAATTAATCAAGACGTTCGAGCGTAAGATGATAGACTTACTCGGGCACGACGATGCGGTCTTTTTCCCGAGTGGTACGATGGCGCAACAGATTGCGTTACGTATCTGGTCGGATGAACAGAACAATCGTAAGGTCGCGTACCACCCTCTCTGTCATCTCGAAATCCATGAACAGGACGGTTTAAAAAAATTGCACGAGATCGAACCGATACTAGTCGGAGAAGCCGATCGATTGATGACGATAGACGACGTCAAAGCTTTGCAGGACGTCAGTTGTCTGTTACTCGAACTACCGCAACGCGAACTCGGCGGATTGCTTCCGTCGCGTGAAGAACTCGAAGTGATCTGTGCGTATGCCCGTGATCGAGGAATCCGTCTTCACTTGGACGGTGCCCGTTTACTTGAGGTCTTACCGTATTATGAGGCAGAAGCAAAGGACATCGCGCAACTGTTTGACAGTGTCTATATCTCTTTTTATAAGGGACTCGGCGGCGTCGCAGGAGCAATCTTAGCTGGACCAGAAACGTTTTGCCAAGAGGCACGAATCTGGAAACGTCGCTACGGCGGCGACTTGATCAGTCTATATCCGTATATTCTGTCTGCCGATTTTTATTATGAACAACGAAAAGACCGCATGGCAGAGTACCATGCAGCTGCAAAGGAGCTTGCGAGCAGTTTGAATGCGATTTCGGGCATCTCGACTCGTCCCCTAGAGCCAGTCTCGAACATGTTTCATCTCTACTTCAAGGCAGAAAAAGCAGTCGTCGAAGAAAAATTGATTGAAATCCAGTCGAACGGAAAAGTGGGTATCGCTGGTTATCTAGTTGATAAAGATAGCGGCTGTGCGACGGAAATCAACATCGGCGACAGTTTTCTTACGTTGACGCCTGACGAGCGTGAAACAGTCTATCGTCAATTGACGGAGGCGTTCTCAGAGGATTGAACAACATCAGGAGCGGGAATCGTAGGATGGAGGCGACGATAGGTGTCGACTTTTTCTGCAATCATTCGCTCCGTTTCTTGTAATGCTGCCAGTTGCGCTAAGACGCTCGCATGGTGTGCTTCAAGCAATGCGAGCCGTTCTTGCGTCGTATCCTGCTCGCCTTGAGCAAGGAACAGCGTCACGTAAGAACGGATTTGCTCGATCGGCATATGCGTTTCGCGCAAGCGAAGGACGAACCGAAACCATGTCACATCTTGGTCGTCGTATCGACGTTGACCGTTCTGACGCTTCGGAAACAGTAGCCCTTCCTTTTCGTAATAGCGGATCGTATGGGCACTCGTATCGGTCAATCGACTGATTTCAGAAATCGTATACATACATCTCACCTTTCTGCTTGACTTAGAGTTCACTCTAAGGACTAGACTCTCACTATACCAAATCAAAAAGGGGATATGCTATATGAAGTACACGGTCATTACAGGAGCAAGTTCAGGAATTGGATATGAGACGGCAAAACTACTCGCAGGAAAAGGGAAATCACTCGTTCTCGTCGCGCGACGGACGTCTGAGCTCGAAAAACTTCGGGATGAAGTCAAACAAATCTCACCAGATAGTGATGTCATCCTCAAGTCGGTCGATCTCGCAGATAACCAAAATGTCCATAATTTATATGAGGGACTAAAGGAACTCGACATCGAGACGTGGATCAACAATGCTGGATTCGGCGATTTTGATCTCGTCCAGGACATTGAGCTCGGGAAAATCGAGAAAATGCTTCGCTTGAACATCGAGGCGCTGACGATTCTATCGAGTCTGTTCGTCCGCGATCATCATGACGTTGAAGGAACGACGCTCGTCAATATCTCGTCAGCAGGTGGCTACCGGATCGTTCCGAACGCGGTCACGTATTGCGCGACGAAGTTCTATGTCAGTGCCTATACAGAAGGGCTCGCGCAAGAACTGCAAAAAGGTGGGGCAAAACTCCGGGCGAAAGTACTGGCACCAGCTGCGACTGAGACAGAGTTTGCGGATCGTTCGCGCGGAGAAGCAGGTTTCGACTACAGCAAGAACGTCAAAAAGTACCATACGGCGGCTGAGATGGCAGGCTTCCTGCATCAGTTGATCGAAAGTGACGCGATCGTCGGCATCGTCGACGGCGAGACGTATGAGTTCGAATTGCGTGGTCCGTTGTTCAACTACGCAGGATAAAATGGAACAAGGTCCCTTTTTCGAATGAGAAAGGGACCTTGCTTATGTAAGCATAATTCAAACAAGTTTCATGAATGGATCAAAAAAGGACGTCCATCACTTATTTTTAAAGACTTTTTTTGCTAATTTCCATACGACATAGACGACTGCGCCAATGATCAGAAGATTCATCAAGGCACCAAAAATCATGAATTGTCCCACGAGTTAACCACCTTTACATACTTTTTTTGGAGCGATAAGCATTCTATTTACGTTTTCGCTTTGAAAACCTCAAACTGATAAAAAATAACGCCATCAGCACGATAGCGATGTTCACGGCTAACGTTAATCGCTCATTTTCAATCACTCGACCATTCAATAGATTCAAGATGATAACAATCAACATCAATGACAATAAAAAGTATTTTATGGATTTTTTTATCATGAATGACTTCCTTTTTTTGTGTTATTGTATTAGTTTAAACATATCGCGGATTTTAAAACACGGGGAATCAAGTTGTACGAAACATGTCAAAACATTGAAAGTAACGTCAAATGACCATTGGAAAAGAGGTGATCGAATGAAAAACATGATGTTCTTAGGACTCGTCGTTCTCTTACTCACGACGCTCTTTTCACTGCATTACGGGCTACAGCTCATCAGTGATACGACGCTGAAAATATCTTTGTTGGCTTCACTGATCGTAGTATTGATTGCGCGGAAAAAATGGAAGATTACGTTCTCTACGGCGGAATGATCTAAAGAACGTATGAAGAATTGGGAGAGAGAATGAGCGTCAATGAATTTTTTGACTGGAAAATTAATTTACAGGATGAACTGTATGCTGTGATTGATGAGAAGGCGAGAAAAATGGTAGTGATGAGGGACTTCATCGAACTGACTGCGGTCTTGTGGTTGGATCGAAATGATATCCTTCAGTTAAAGCCGACATGGGATTGTGTCATTTCCATCAATGATGCTACAAAACAAATTACGATTCGCTCGGCAGAATCATTGAACATGAAAGAAGAATGTTAAGAGGTACATAAATCGAGTCCATTCGTGAGATTGCTGAATGGACTCGATTGTTATTTAAAGTATGATGTCTACTTTAATTCATGTTGAATGGAGCCGGTCACTTGAACATGATGCTGGTCGTATACAGTCGTCAGCACATGATCTTCAACGATTTCATAGTTATATATATAGTCTGGTTCATTCGTGTATTTGATTTCCAGCACGTATCTTCCGGTTTTCAACTCAAAGACCGTTTCTTTTTTTGAAATATCTTGGTCGTATCCTGATTCAACTAACATTCGTTCAATCTTGATTTCAGTCATCGTTTTAGAAACGAAGAGGTAAGCCGGATAGGCAGCTATCAAGATGACGAGAACGATAAGTGTATAGATGAGTGGACGTACTTCTTTTTTCATACAATCACATCCGTTTCGATGAATTGAGTGAGAAGATGGTGTTCTATACGTATGTGGATGAGGAGCGATTGATAATGGAAAATAACAAAGATGAGATAACGTACTATATGAGAAACGTACCGTTTTTCATTCTCGCAGCACTCCTCGCACCGGTAGCAGTATTACTTGTACTGCTCAATTGGGATAAGCTCTCGACACAAATGAGAAATAACCATTTAACGTTTTCAATCCTAATGACCCTGTTATATATCTCAAAAATACTGCCTGACGGTTTATTTAAAATCATATTCGCGGTCTTTACGTGGACGTTGATTCTTTTCGTGACATACATCTACTTCGGTGGCGGTAGAAAAGGAGCGAAATCATGAGTAAGTATCATTTATCGAGCATTCGGTTAGTTCTCATTGTCGTCATCACATCGTCAATCTTGTATTTTGGATTCGATTGGGAACTCGGGTATGGCATCATTTTTTTAATAGTAACAGTAGGGTATACCATATATCTCAACTTCAAATCAGCCCAAATCGAAAAGGCTGAAGCAGAGACGAAGAACGATTGATTTCATTTGAAGTCAATCGTTCTGTTTAAATATGACCCCACCGAACTAAATCGTCGAGATAATCACGATACGATTCCGATTATTATCTTTTTCACCGACGCACTGGAATTCACCTGCTTTTACACAAATAGACCGTTGGACGAGTGACGAGTCCAATGGTCTATTTGTGTTATTTGTCGTCCTGTAGAACACATTTCATCGCCTTAGATCATTTTATATCCCATTCGTCTCGCCTCGATGAAAGCAGCAGCAAGAAAGGCGAAGACCCCCCAAAGGATCCATGCTGCCCCACGTCCAACGAGTAAGGGATCCGTTCCATACAGAGATGTGCCCCACGTTAGAACGATTCCGTCTAAAAATGTAGCCACTAACAGTCCGAGACTGACACCCGGCACCATCTGTTCAGCATTCAAGCATGCAACTTTTTTTATGATGATGACGGAAATCCACGAAACCGGTAAACCAATCAGGAAGGCAATCACGTTTCCAACATTTTCGAACATGCCGATTCCAGATCCGAATCTGACTGACAGGGCACCGACGAACCAAAATGCTGCACCAAGTACGACCAAGACGATAGCTTGTCCTTTCGAGAATAGAGGGGGCTTATCATGTGTCATTTGTATTTCCTCCTTAAAGATGTAGTATTTACTACATAAATAAATGTAGCATCTACTACGCTTTTTGACAATGCCATGGTGTATCGATTTTAACTGTCACAATATTTTTATCGAAGTGATTTCGTTTTCGTGAAAAACAACTTGAATAATCGCCGATTCAGCTATAAAAAAGATCAATCGATGACGATAGATAGGTACAGATTGTTCTTTTGAAAAACTGTCTTAGTACATGAACGATACATAGAAGGAGTTAATGACACCATGAATGAAACCTTACCGAGACCATTACGCTCTCCAGCGATTTTATCGAGCCTGGAAGCAAACGTCGCGATGATTTGTTTTGATCGTCAACGACGCGTCGTCGACGTCAATGACTTGTTTGCGAAAACGATGAAATATAAACGAGACGAGATGATTGGCTTACAGCACCATACGTTTTGTACACCAGAATTCGCGAACAGCCGTGAGTATCAGGACTTTTGGACACGCCTGTTTTCGGGCTTCAGTACAGCGGATAAAATCAAACGGGTTGATGCCCGGGGCGACATCTTATGGCTTGAAGCAACCTACATGCCGATTTTTGAAGGAGAAGAAGTCGTCGGTGTCGTCAAAATCGCCAGTAACATCACGGACCGGATCGATCGTGTACAAGGATATGCGAAAAGCTTCCAGACGCTTGCTGAAGGACTGAATCTGCAATCGGTTCAAGGATCGAAAGAGGGCACCCAGCTTCAAGAGACGATGACCACGATCGCGAGTGAAACGGCAGAAAACCAACAGACATTCGAAACACTGTATGACCAAGCCATCGAGATCACGAAGATTGCTGATACGATCAAGGAGATTGCGGCCCGGACGAACCTGTTGTCTCTGAATGCGGCAATCGAAGCGGCACGGGCTGGGGAACACGGTAAAGGCTTTACCGTCGTTGCCAGTGAAGTCAAAAACTTATCGGATTTAGTCGGCAGTGCAGTTGTCGAAGTACGCACGAATACGGAAACGATGAACCGTCAAATCATGGCGATGATGAAAAAGATTGAAGCGTCCCATCTCGAAGTCGCGTCGAGCCTTGCGACGGTAAAAGAAACGATGCAACGCTTTACCGCAATCGAAGAGGTCGCACGACAACTCGAGCAGCAAACAGAGGATTTCCGGTCGTTTATTTGAAAAGGATATGGAAAAAGCGATGGCAGTGGGCATCGTTTTTTTGTTTAGTCAGATGAGTCGTTTTGGAAGAGTAAAGGCGTGGGATATAACAGATGAGCCCGTTGACCACAGAACGGAGGCACGTTATAATTCAAATAGACATTTGAATGTAAGGTAAAAGGAGGCAACGTCATGGCACATGATCATCATCACCACCATCATCATACCGACAATAAAAAGGTACTAGGCCTGTCGTTCCTGATCATCACCGCGTTCATGATCGTCGAGGTCATCGGCGGGATTTGGACGAACAGTCTCGCGTTGTTATCGGACGCAGGGCACATGTTAAGTGATTCGATTTCACTTGCGATTGCTTTGTTAGCCTTCCAGTTCTCGAGTCAAGCACCGGATGCGAGTAAGACGTTCGGTTCAAAACGCTTTGAAATCTTAGCCGCTATCATAAATGGAGTGACGCTGATCGTCATCGCCCTCTATATTTTCATTGAAGCCATCCAGCGCTTCATCGATCCACCCGCTGTCGCAACGACCGGGATGCTGATCATCAGTGTCCTTGGCTTGCTCGTCAACATTCTCGTTGCCTGGATCATGACACGCGGCGGTGGGCATGAACATAACCTCAACATGCGTGGTGCCTATCTGCACGTTTTAAGTGACATGCTTGGATCGGTCGGTGCGATTGCAGCTGCTCTTCTGATCATGTTCTTCGGTTGGGGATGGGCGGATCCATTGGCAAGTGTCATCGTTGCGATCCTCGTCTTACGGAGCGGCTATTACGTGACGAAGGCATCCGTTCACGTCTTGATGGAAGGAACGCCGAGTGATGTCGACATTGATGAGGTCGTTTCGACGATTCAGACGAACGAAGCCGTCCTCGGTCTGCATGATCTACACATCTGGTCGATCACGAGTGGTTATAACGCATTATCGTGTCACGTCGTCGTCAAGGAGGACATGACTGTCCGGGAGTCAGAGTCGATTCGCGAACAGATTGATCACGATTTGAAACACGTCGGTATTAACCATGCAACCATCCAGGTCGAAACGGATCAGCATGCGCACGGCAATACGTTGTATTGTGACGGTAAACACGAATCGCATACGCATTAAAAAAACGAGCACGCGTCCAAGTCGGACGGGTGCTCGTTTGCTTATGCTCAAATGATCGGCACCGTTGGTAGAAACAGCGTCGCGAACAGACTGATACTCAAGAACATCGAGTATCCGAAAAAGGTCGTTTTGGCATTTCCAGCCGCTCGGTTACCTAAGTACATGAAAAAGACGATGGATAAGAACGTCAAACCCGTCAATACGGACGAGTGGTGTTGATCCGGCGAAGGAGCAAGCGACTGGACAAGATGCGCGAGACCAAGCGGCAGGACGATCAAAAGAAAGTAGTAGCCTAGACGTGCCTCGGATGGGACGTCGACCTGTTCCTGTTCGGTTTCATAGTCATAACGCGTTTGCGTTTTCATGGATCTTCACCTCCCTATGCGTTATTAGTATAGCGAATGAACATGTCGGCTCTGTTACAGACGGGTAAGAATGCCTTAACAGACGATGACGATGTGATGACGAAAAAAGAATGGGCAGCAATTGAGAAAAATTGTAAGATAGACAAGAAGTCGTTTTAGGAAAGGAATAAAGCATCATGTCACGTGCGTTTCGTTTTATGTATGTCTCGGATTTGTTATCGACCGTCGGGACGAGTTTCGTTTATATCGCGATCTACTGGTTGAGCGCGGAAGAGATCAGTGCTTCTGGCGTCGCCTTACTTGCGACCGGTGTCTTTTTGATTCGTTTTCTTGTCTCAACGTTCGTCGGACCATGGATCGACCGATTCGTCAGTGCATCGTTGTATCAAACATCATTACTCATTCGGTTGCTTGCGCTTGGGATCGCGTTAGCGGGAATCGGTCTGACGGACGTCGTCCTTCCGTGGTTACTCGGCTTACTCGTCGTGCAGACGATTTTACAAATCATTGGTGGCAATGCCGTCTTCACGTGGGTCGTTGATTTAGTCGAAGATGACCAATTGCCGCAAGCAAATGCCTATCTCGCTACGATTGAACGAATCGGTACGCTAAGCGGATTTTTACTCGGTGGAATGATGATCGCCCATTTCTCGATCGCGAGTATCTTATGGCTTGACCTTGGATTGCATCTCGTCGCCTGGTTACTCGTTCGACATATGACAGGGCAAGTCGCAGAAGGGGCGCGTCAAGGATCGTACCGCGAAGCGTTGCTCGAAGGGATCGGTCACGTCGTCCGTGACGGTCGCCTGAAATGGATCCTTGGTTGTGCGGTCCTCGCGAACTGGATGATCACACCGATGAATACTTTACTTGCACCATATGCCAAGAATGTCTTATCGGGAAATGCCCAGACGTTTTCTGCACTCGAACTAGCGACGGTGATCGGGGGAATCGCGATGTCGCTCCTTTACGGAAAATGGGTCGCCTCCGTACGACAGGATAAGCTGTTTCGTTTTGCCGTCGTCTTGCAAGGTCTCGCGATTGCGATCGTCGCCTATGTCTCATCCGTCCCAGTGGCTGTTGGTGGGTTCGTCTTGCTCGGGATGGCGCTGACGTTATTCGGGATTCCATTTGCGACCTTGTTGCAGCGCTCGACGCCTGCGCATTTGCTCGGCCGGGTCCGGACGGCGATGGTCGCAGCATCAACGGCATGTTCCGCGTTCTGTTACGGATTGTCGTCGTACTTGACGTCGTTCTTCAGTATCTCATTCGTTTTCTTGTTCTTTGCCTTGAGTGGTCTTGTGATGACCAGTATCTGGTTGCTTCTTCATCGTACCGTTTCCTTTGCTGAGGTACGACAGGACAAGGTCGGATGAAATATCCGCCTTGAGGTGGAGGTAAGCGGTTTCGCACTCTTATACACTAGAGATAGAAATGAACGATGAGGAGTGGAGTCGATGGAGAGTTTATGGATCACAGCGTTATTGTTTTTGATTCCGATCAGTGGGATGACGGTCTTTTTGAATGTACTGTGGCGTCGAATGGAGACGGAAGGCGTTTCGGAGTAATCATGAACTAAATAGTGCGTCTGCTTACCAATTTTAGATTGGACAGCGGACGTTTTTTTTTCATTTGAGGCATAAATGGTCGTAAAAGAATGACCTCAGATTCGTTAAATCAATACTTCCCGTGTAAACTGAAGTAGCAAGCGGTTTTATGATTTTCGATCGAAGATAAGGGGGAAGCATCAACATGAAAGCAATCATTACAGGTATGAACGGTACGGTAGCACCCGTCGTTGCGGATGTCTTAGCAAAGCACAACATCGAGACAGTCGCTTGGGATCGGACGAAAGTCTCGACGACTGACGAATCCGCGATGCGCACGTTTTTAGAAACGGAACGACCAGATTATTTCTTACATATCGGGATGGGGTCTGTCAGTTGGACGGAAGCGCTCGTCCGCTTGTGCCAGGAATACGAGATTCCGTTCTTCTTCACGAGTACGGTGTCTGTCTTCTCAGACGACGTGCCGGCACCGATCGAAAAGGACGCAGTACCGGATGCGACCGATGAGTATGGTGCCTATAAGATTGCCTGCGAGCAAGCAATTCAAGCACTCGATCCACAAGCGAAGATCGTCCGGATCGGCTGGCAGATCGGGACGGAAGCTGGTTCAAACAATATGGTTGACTTCTTCACGAACGAGATGGAGCAGCACGGCGTCATTCGGGCGAGTCGGAACTGGTATCCGTCGAGTTCGGTGCTTGAAGATACGGCTGAAGCACTCGTTACGATTTTACTTGAACACGAAGCAGGTCTCTATCAGTTGAACGGTAACGATCGCTATTCGATGTACGACTTAGCGCGTGCCTTGAATACGCTTCATGCAAAAAACTGGACGATCGAACCGGTCGATGAACCACGCCGCGATAACCGGATGGCGACGGACGTCGTCTTGGTTCGTCCGTTGTCAGAACGATTGCCCCTCTAATCAAACAAACATCCCGCTCTCCTTGACGCGTGTCAAAGTGAACGGGATGTTTTTTATTGAGCAACTGGAGTTTCTGCTGAAAAGGCAAGCGTTGGTCCGAAGATTTCGTAATGCAGTTTGTCTGGTGACGCCTTGAAGTGTTCGATCACATATTGAATCATCGCTTCCGGACCGCAGACGTATGTCGGATCTGTGATGCTTGCGATAACGTCTTTCGGCAGGCGACCCGCTTGATCCGTCGCCTGATGCTCCGCGTAACGAATGACTCGCGCGCCGCGCTCCTCAAGCAAGGCAAGTTGCTCGTTAAATGGACGATTGCGTTCGTCTTGGACGGCATGATGTAACGTTACGTGGCGACCAGCAGCTAACGCTTCGTCAGCCATCGCAAGCATCGGTGTAATCCCGATACCACCAGCAATCAGCACGACGGGTTCGTCGGAAGCATCGAGTGTAAAAGCACCTGCTGGCGCACTGATCAATACCGTGTCACCGACTTGCGCTGCATGTAAATAGTCCGAGACGATGCCTTCTCGTTTGACACCAATCGTATATGTCTCCGTGTTTGATGCCGTCGTCAGACTGTATTGACGATTATGCCATAAGCCGTCTTTGTCTTGAATCCGCACCGTGATGTATTGTCCGGCTTGATAAGCGGGGAGTGGACCGTCCATGCGGAAGGTCAAGGCGCGAATCCCATCCGCTTGTTCTTCGACATTCGAAATCTCGACTGTCTGATAACCGGAAAAATCTTTCGCTTGTTCATCCTGCGCGTAGAGTTCGGCTTCGAGCGTGATGAACAGATTGGCAATCTCTCCGTATGCTTCTCCCCACGCGTGCAAGATTTCTGGCGTTGCGGCTTCTCCTAAGACATCTTGCATCGCTCCGAGTAATTGTTGTCCGACGATAGGATACATCTCCGGTTTGATTTGTAGACTGCGGTGCTTATGGAGCACTGGTAATAAGACTGGCTTTAACGTCTCGAGTCGATCGATGTGAGCAGCAGCGGCATACACGGCTGTCGCGAGTGCTTGCGATTGCCGGTCGCTCCGCTGATTCGATTGATTGAAGACATGTTTCAGTTCCGGATGAGCTTGAAACAAACGCTGATAAAAGACTTTCGTGATCGCGGCACCGTGCGACGCGAGGACTGGAACAGTCGATTGAACGATTTGAATGGTAGAGGTTGATAACATAAGACCACTTCCTTTTTGTTAAGTAATGAAGACAGTCTTAGTATTTCGTAGTCTCATCTTTAATACAACATTTAAAATACTAGATTAATGAATATCGTGTCTTTTGTCACAAGCAGGTCAAGATTTCGACAACGATTCGTCACGATTGATTGGAAATCCAGAGCTTCGAGAAATCAAAGTAACCGAACGAGTCGATCGTGATGTTTTGCAGTTCGATCGGATACGGAATCAGCCGCGTATCGTGATAGAACGGGATGAAATACGATTCGTCGATCAAGTGGCGTTCGATTGCTTGGTGGATCGGGAGCCATTTTTCGAACGGTGTAGCATCGTATTGTTCGATCCAGGTCAGCATCTCTGGCATCTGCTGAAACAGTCGGATCGGTGGTGAGAACGTGTTCGTCATGAACTGATAAAAAGCGTACTGGATATTTCGCTCGAACACTTCGGCATGGATGGCGAGATCGATCGTATCGTAGACATGAAAATCCGTGATGCTCTCTTCAAATCCGACCTCGACGAACTCATACGGAATCCCGTCTTGATCAAATCGCTGACAGAGCCAGCGTGTCACTTTGTCCGTAAAATCAGTCAGCTTGATTCGGATCGGTTGCGTGAACAAAACGGCAGGACCATCCGGGACGGTATACGGTTGACTATAGGACTCAAGAAAACCACAATCGTTCGGTTGTGCCCGTTCATGGAAGTCATGAATGCCACCACGGACTTCCGCGACGAGCCGGTGGATATAATGACGCGCGGCTTTTGATTCAAACGGACCACCGGCGCGTGGATGGAGCAAGACAAGACCAAATCCGGATTGCGTTGCGATCGTATCAATCGGACTGGAATCAGAAGCCGATGTCCGGTAGACCGGGTCATATTGCTCCGGCATCTGGATGAACTCAATCCGGTCGAGCAGGGCACGGATGCCAAAGTAATTCGGGAACGCTGTCAGAACGGTTTTCTTGTCGTCATGTTGCGTCAGTTGGAACGGTCCTGTCCCAATGCCATCCTTGATGATGCTCGTATGTATCGAGGCAAGTTGCGGAAAAATCGAACTCCGGCGCTGATCGAGTGTGAGGTCGACCCGGTACGGACCGTTCGAGACGATCTTTTTCACGTGCCGGTAGGAATAAGCGTAAGCCGGATAGGCAATCAAGGCACGCAGGCTCTTCGTCACTTCCTTACTCGTCAGGAGCGAGCCGTCATGAAAGCGGACGTCCTTCCGTAAGAAGAGACTGAGCGTCGTCCCGTTCCAAATATAATGATGGGCGAGTTCACCCTGAATGTTGCCGTCGCTGTCGATCGTAAACAGCCGGTTGAAGACGTTCTGGACGAGGTGGGCACTATGGATATCGGCTGCTTCTAACGGGTGGGTCGTCAGGAAGTTTCGTTTTCGCGGAATCAGTAACGCATCAGACATCGTCTGTGTATAGCCGAATTTTCGTTCCAGTTGCCGCATGAAGCGTCCGGCTTGCGCCGGCGACCAGTCCCACGTCAATTCCTCCGTCACCGATTCGATCGAGTCACGGTCAATCCGCTCGAGCATCCGTTTCGCATATTCCCGTTCAACGTGGCGCAACCAGACGAGTTCACTTAAGTTGCCTCGTCCGCGACCACTCGTGTAACCAATCCAACCGTCTTCCTGCCATTTATTGAGATATCGTTTCGTTTGTTTAGGACTGAGATGGATGGCGTCGGCAAGCGTCGCAATCGAGTAATGTCCATTTCGGCAAGTCTTCCATAACATAAAAAGATAAGCATCCATCATACTTCTCCTCCTTAAAAGGGGACATCTTTTTTTAATGACGTCCATTTTTCCTGTGTCTTGTCTTGTTTATGATACAGGTAGAGAATGGAAGGTGACAATATGAAATGGAAAGAAATACCGAAACCAATTAAAGTACGTCTCATCACATCGTTTTTCAACCGGGCTGTCTCGTTCTCCATCATGCCGTTCATGGCCCTCTTGTTCGTCCAGGCATTCAACGAAGTCATTGCCGGTGCATTTTTGATCGCGATGGTCTTCGTCAGCTTCATCACGAATCTACTCGGCGGATATCTTGCCGATCGTTTTTCCCGCAAACGTCTGCTCGTCACGACTTCTGCGCTCACAGCGTTGACGTTCATCACGATGACGATCTCATTGACATTCGACTGGATGCTGTTGTTCATGGTCATCTACGCTGTCTTCTCGGTGACAAGTAATCTTGGTCGACCGGCAATGAGCGCAATTATCATCGATGCAACGACGAAGGAAAATCGCCAAGCGGTTTATGCGCTTGACTACTGGTTGATCAATCTCTCGATCGCCATCGGAACGGCGCTCGGGGGCTGGCTCTACGTCAGTAATCAACTGCTGTTGTTCTGGATTTTGAGCTTCACGTCGTCCGTTTTACCGATTGCGTACTACCTGTTTCTCGACGACACGCCACGGACGTGGCAGCGCCAAAAACTACGTGGTGTCCTCACGGATATCTTCACGAGCTATCAACTTGCTTGGCGGGACCGCCCGTTCGTCAAGGTCGTTTTCGGTTCGATGTGTATCTTAGCGGCTGAGTTTTCGATGGGCAGTTACGTCGCAGTCCGACTCGCCGATTCGTTCGAACCGCTATCATTTGCCGGGTGGTCGATCAACGGGGTCCGGATGATGAGTATCATCAACATCGAAAATACGTTGCTCGTCGTCACGTTGACGTTCATCGTCCAGCGACTAGCGAAGCGTTTGTCTCCGCGCCGGACGCTCGCTGCGGGTCTCATGCTGTACACGATCGGTTATGTTGTCGTGACGAGTGCCAATAGCATGACGGCACTGATGGTCTTCATCTTCATCGCAACGATTGGCGAGTTGCTCTACTCTCCGGTCTTGAACACACAAAAAGCGAATATGATGCCAGCTGATCAACGTGGGGCGTACTCTGCGTTCGCGGGAACGTCGTTTGCTGGAGCGGATTTACTTTCTCGGTCGACGATTCTCGTCGGAACCTTCTTGATTCCGTCGATGATGAGTGTTTACCTCGGATTGATCCTCCTAACGGGCTTTGGATTAGTTTATACGAGTCTGTTCGTGAAGGAATCTGTTCAACGAGAGCGAAACGTATCTTAATAAGGGGGAATACAGATGAACTTACCAGATACTATCGAAACACCACGGCACCTGTTACGCCGTTGGCAAGAAAACGATGCAGCCGCATTGTATGCTTACGCCAAGGATCCGAATGTTGGACCGAAAGCAGGCTGGGCGCCGCACGCGTCACTTGACGAAAGCCGCGAAGTGATTGTCATTTTCCAAGAGTCACCTGGTGAATATGCCGTGACCGATAAGGAGACGGGGGCAGTCATCGGGAGCTTCGGATTTCACTTTAATCGTCGACCGGACGATTCGATCACCCATGACCGTCAAGTCGAGATCGGCTATGTCCTCGCACCTGATTACTGGGGAGAAGGGCGGATGCCGGAAATCGTCGAAGCAATGCTTGATTTCATCTTTAGGGAGTTACCGATCGATGTCGTTTGGTGTGGTCACTTTGATTTTAATGACCAGTCACGCCGTGTCGTTGAAAAAGTTGGCTTTACGCATGTCCTTGACCGACCATTCGTCTTAGAACGAATCGACGGACGGACCGTGACGAGCCATGTCTACAACTGGACGCGTGAGCGGTATGAGGCAGAGTACGGGATAAAGAATACGTAATACACAAAACGACCTCATCGCTGAGGTCGTTTTTTACTATCAGAACGAAAGCAGATTTTTCAGTGACTCGACGATTTTGACTGATCTTGTTTAGATTCTCGAATAAAAGCAACTGTGATTGTAATAGCAGCAACAGCATATCCGACGAGTCCAGAAGTCAATTCCGACCAATCAAATACAGAACGGAGAATGATTTGAGGAGCAAAATAGACGAGTAATGCAATCGGCAAAATCCATGTCTTTGTCTTCCATGCTGTGACGAGAATCCAAACAATCAATAGGGCACCAATCATCCAGCCGACGCTTAGGGATAACGTGATCTTTGGCGAATCGATAAGTCCATTGACGATCAATAGTCCGATGATGAGTAAAATATGAACACTCCCATGAATCCCGTAAAGCATGATACGAGGGCGCGCGCTATCCCGTAAAGCATCTTGACGGAATAGAAGCGCCAGTGTCGTCAAATACACAATACTAATTAGTAAAAATCCGCCAACGAGCAGCATGCTGAACGTCGTTGTTCCATTCAGGAGATTTTGGAGATAGAGAAAAATCGATGCACCGAGAAAAACTTGCAATACGTTCCAAAATACTTCTTTCGGATCAAACGCCATCTCTTTCGATATCGACTGGATATAGGCAGCAGGACTCTCGCCAGTAATCGCACGAACCGATTTCCCGTCCGATTCCGCTTCAATCAGATGGTCTTCGAGTTCATGAACAATCTCGTTCGTTGCCTGTTCATTTTTTCCGGAAGCAAGTAGGTATACCTTTAAGTCTTCTAAAAATCGTGTTGATTCCGTCGATAGGGTCATCTCAATCATCCTCCTTTAAAATGCTTTCGACACTCATCGAAAGGTGATGCCATCGTTTCGTAAAAGCAACAAGTTCTTCCATACCGCTCGTCGTGATCGAATAATACTTTCGCTTCGGACCAGACGGGGAAACGCGTGAAGTCGCTTCGATCCAGCCCAGTTTTTGCATCCGGATCAATAAGGGATAGATTGTTCCTTCGCTGATGTCAGCAAAACCGTATGCTTTGAGTTTGGACGCCAGTTCATAGCCATAAATCTCGTCTTCCGCGATCAACGCAAGTAAACAGCCGTCAAGAATCCCTTTTAACATTTGTGTCGAAGACATCCGCATCTTCCTTTCGCTACTTGGTATTACAAGGTAATGATACGCTAAGCTATTTTGTATTGCAAGGTAGTGAAGAAAAAAAGGTTCATTTCTCTGAAAAAAAGGTAAATCAATGATACAGAAGGAAGGTCGCTCGTTTGAAAAGGAGGTCCTGATCGTGGATAAGCGGAACACCATCGTCTCGGCAACCGTCATCTTCGTCATCATGGGTATCGTCATGGCTGTCTCGGCATTTGGCTTCGGCATTCGTTACGGTGATCCAGAGTTGTTACGGATCGCGATTTTTGGTGAAGTAGCGTCAGCACTCTTTCTCGTTTGGTACATTCGTCGTCATGCCACGTTTGCTGCCGTTGGTTTTTCGAAACTGCAAGCAAGAGGACTCGTCTGGTACATTCCGTTACTGTTGATCGTTCTCTTTCAAGTCGGTCTGATCGTCAACGCCCTGTTCACCACGTCACCTTCGTCGTCGGTGCTTCAACTCGTAGGAATTGTCTTCGTGACGACCTTATTCGTCGGCTTCAACGAAGAAGTTCTGTTTCGAGGCATCATCCTGCGTTACCTTCGACCGAATGAACATCCGTATCGTGCCGTCCTCATCAGTGCGCTTCTGTTCTCGTCGTTTCATCTGCTGAATCTGATTGCCTTGATTCCACCGGCAGCGATGCTGTTCCAACTCGCGAACACGTTCGTATTTGGTGTATTCTTTGCGATCATCGCACTGAAGTTGAATAATCTATGGCCGTTGATCATCTTCCATGCCTTATGGGATTTCGCGAGCATCGCTGCGGATGTCGTCAACGTCAATTTAGGGATTACCTCGCTATTAACGCAAGTCTATCTTTTAGTTGCGATCGTCATTCAATTGATCTTGTTAAAACGACATGATCTCAGTCACTTGAATGGACCGATGAATCCGCGAAATGTTTGAATAGCCGACTCTCCGTCATGTGACGGGGAGTTTTAATTTTGAATAAAGGTAGTAACGATGATTAATATGTAATATATTACTTGTATGAAACCTACAGATGATTTAGCGATTGCACGACTTCCTCTCAGTGAGGAAGTGTATCGACGTTTGCAACATCACATTATCACCTTACGCCTTGCCCCAGGTGAGAAGGTGAACGATCAAGCGCTCGCGGAAATGTTCGGTGTCAGTCGGACGCCGGTTCGCGAAGCCTTGAAACGACTCGAGGAGGAGGGATTGATTTTTGCGAAACGGGGTTCGCGGACGATCGTGACGGAGCTCGATGCTGAACAGGCACAGCAAACCTATCCGATCATCGCGACATTGCATGGACTAGCAGCGCGCCTGGCGGGACCAGTGCTGACAAAAGACGACGTGACGGAACTTCAAACGATTCATCAACAGTTCACGACGGCGATTGATCAGCAGGATACGGAGACGGCACTGACGCTTGACGATGCTTTTCACGATGTCTTCGTGCAGCGGAGTCAGAACGCTCAGCTACGAGAAACGATTCGCCGATTGACACCGCTAATCCGCCGGCTCGAATACGCCCAGTTCGATCGACTCGGACGTCAGTCAATTGCCGATCATGCCGCGATTTTAGTTGCGTGTGAACAACGGGATATCGAACAGCTCGTCCAAGCGACGGAACACAACTGGAACGGACTCGGACGTCTACTCGTCTCAACACTAAAGGAGGAGCGCTGATGCGACCGATCATGTATGGCATCTTAGCGGCGATGTTCTTTGCCGTCACCTTCATCTTGAATCAATCGATGCAAGGAGCAGGGGGGCACTGGATCTACAGTGCGTCGCTTCGCTTCTTCTTGATGTTGCCGTTCTTTATCGTCATCGTCTTGATGCGCCGAGGCATCGGGCGCGTCATGCAAGCACTGCGAGCAGATATCGGCTTTTGGTTACTGTACGGAACGATTGGTTTTGGGCTGTTTTACGGTAGTATCTGTCTCGCTGCCGATCATGCACCGGGCTGGCTGATTGCCGGAACGTGGCAATTGACGATTTTAGCCGGACCACTGCTTGCACCCTTGTTCAAACAACGGATTCCATGGTCGGCACTCAAGTATTCCGCCTTGATCGTCCTTGGGGTCGTCGTCATGCAAGTATCCGTCGCAGGAAGTCTGTCGCTGCAGTCGCTGTTGTTCGGTGCCTTGCCGGTGCTCGTCGCTGCGATTGCCTATCCGCTCGGGAACCGCAAGATGATGGAACGGTATGGAAACGAGCTCGACGTCTTTGAACGGATCCTTGGGATGACGATCGCGAGTCTACCGTTTTGGATCGTGCTCTCGGTGATTGCTTACATACAAGTCGGCTTACCGAGTGTCAGTCAAGTGACCCAGTCCGGCTTCGTCGCCTTATTCTCAGGCGTCATCGCGACATCGCTCTTTTTCTACGCAACGTCGCTCGTCCGGACGGAACCGGTCCGGTTAGCTGCGATCGAAGCGACGCAGTCGTTTGAGATCATCTTTACCGTTCTCGGCGAGATTTTGTTTCTCCACGCGGGACTTCCGACGGGACTCGCGACACTCGGGATCATCCTTGTCATGCTCGGGATGACGTTGCATAGCTTGAATCAGGCGGAGCGGACGGTCGTCCGTCCTGCGAAACGAAAAATCAATTGAGAAAGTAGGCTGTCAGATGGTTTTAACAGGTACACTCGTCAATACCGTCCTGATCATCATCGGGACATTGCTCGGATTGATGTTCCACCGGATTCCGGAACGGATGAAGGAGACGGTCCTGCAAGCGATTGGTCTAGCCGTCGTCGTCCTCGGGATTCAGATGGGGATGAAAAGCACGAACTTTTTGATTGTTATCGGTAGTCTTGTCCTCGGGGGAGCGATTGGAGAGTGGTTCCGCCTCGACGAGAAGCTCGATCGGATGGGAGCGTGGCTCGAACGCAAGATCAGTCGCGGGCGTCCGTCGAATATCGCCGAAGGGTTCGTCACCGCGACGTTGATTTTCGTCATCGGAGCGATGGGTGTCCTCGGTGCACTAGACGGTGGACTGCGTCAGGATCACGACGTCCTCTATACGAAGGGGTTGATTGACGGTTTTACGGCGCTCGTCCTTAGTTCAACACTCGGTATCGGTGTCATGTTCTCGGCAATTCCCGTCTTTCTCTATCAAGGGGCGATTGCACTGTGTGCCGTTGCCATCACGAAGTTCATTCCCGACGCCGCGCTGCAAGAATTCATCTTGGAGATGACGGCGACCGGTGGGGTGATGATTGCGGCGATTGGTCTCAATCTCGCCGGCATCACGAAGATCCGCGTCGCGAACTTGCTACCGGGCATCGTCATCGTCGCTGTCATCGTGACAGGTCTACATCTATTCTAATGAGACATCCCCGCCTGTCCGAGAGGACAAGCGGGGATGTTGTGTTATGTCTCAATTAATTCGTGCGTCTCGTAAACAGTGATCGTATGTCCATCGTAATGGAAATCGTGCAACAACGGTTGCTCCGTTGTCAAAGCGACCGGTAAGTAATGCCGGAGATTGCTAATGACTCCCATGTTATCGTCGTTTAGAATCCAGTCGAGTGGTTTCCAATCGAGGATCCCTTCGACCGTCATGACCGGTGTCGCAAACGGACGATTTTCTAATTCAGCCAGGTAGAGGTACATGCCAGACGTTTCTTCCCCGTGTAAGCGGACGATGCCTTTTGATGTCACTGAGGTGAGCGTGATGCCCGTCTCTTCAAACGTCTCGCGGATGACGGCGGCTTCCGGTGTTTCGCCCGGTTCGATCTTACCACCGACACCGTTCCACATGCCCATCGCCGGACGTTTTTGCCGATTGACGAGTAAAAAGTGGTCCGCATGGCGGATTAAACAAAGTGTGTAACGATCCATGATTTACGACTCCCGTCCTAAAAAGTGTGTATTGTACAGCATCTCGAATTGGGTAGGACCTGCGACCGGTAACTCGGTCGTCGTCGCCTCTTCAATCCGTAACGTCCGCTCAGTCAACGTCTTTTGTCCGCGCGGCGTCCGCATCGCGACGAGGCGGCCTTTATTGAACGGGGAAGCATCACTCTGCTGGATGATCTGTTCCATCTTCGATAAGTCGTCCATCGTAATGGCTGTCTCACGGTCGAACCGGTATCCAGTCACAAACTCTGCTTGTCCCGTTCGCTTCATCTCGAGCGTATCGTCATTGATTATCCGGTAACTGCCGCTAGCGGAATTAACGGTTTCCCCACTTAACGGAATCGGAACGAGCGGTAAGTTGACACCGAAGCCGGTATCAAGCAGATGTGTCTCATTCCAAATGATCGCGACATGGGTCGGTCCGGTCGCTGACCAGGCATCTGACTTCGTATCGTAAACCGTCGCTCGCACAAGTCGAACGGGATAATTCAGTTCCTGCAGGACCCGGTGCAACAGTCCGTTTAAGTCATAACAGACACCACCGCGGCGTTCTGTCAGAAACGTCTCGATGAAGCGCTCGTCGCTAAACGGACGGAGTCTTTTCTCAAGCACGGTCGTATTCTCGAACGGTAAATGGTAGGCGAAGGCTTCGAGTAAGCCAGGTAATTGATTAAACGTAATCGAATCGAGCGGAAACTCAATCCGCTGTCCTAAGTCTTTCATCCAATCCATTTCTCATTCCTCCTTTGTTCACTACCTGATTATCCCATATTCCTTCAGAAAATGTGGCTTTCAGTCTATATTATCTGAAAATAAGGATTTCCCTTTTGTTCGATGGAAATCTTTGATATGCTGAGACAGGATTAATTAAGAATGATTCTCAATGTCGAATCACGAATTAAAGGGGGTCTCACCATGAGACGGAAAACTTGGATGACAGCGTTGACGCTCCTCGTGTTGAGCAGTTTGATGCTTGCAGCTTGTTCAGGTCAAGCAGAGCAATCGAGCGAAAAGACGCGGACGATCACGCATGAAGCAGGAAAAACGAAGGTACCGGAAAAGCCGAAGAAGGTCGTCGCGCTCGAATTTTCATTCGTTGATGCCTTAGATGAACTCGGGATCACACCAGTCGGGATCGCACAAGAAAATAAGACGGATGTCTCCGGATTACTCGGAAAAGACATCTCGTTCACGGAAGTCGGTACACGCCAACAACCGAATCTTGAAGTGATCAGTTCCTTGCAACCGGACTTGATCATCGGCGACTTTAATCGTCACAAAGGGATTTACAAGCAATTACAAGAAATCGCACCGACAATCATCTTAAAGAGTCGCAATGCAACGTATGAAGAGAACATCGATTCGTTCAAGACGATTGCGGAAGCAGTCGGTAAAACGAAACAGATGGACGATCGCCTTGCGCTGCATGAGGAGCGCTTAGAGGCAGCGAAAAAGAAGGTTGACCCAAAAGATGACCGGAAAGTCATGGTCGGTGTATTCCGTGCCGATTCACTGACAGCACACGGTGAGACGTCGTTTGACGGTGAATTGCTCGAGAAGATCGGGATCGAGAATGCTGTCACGAAAACAGCGGAACCGACTGTGACGATTACGTTAGAGCAGATGGTCAAGTGGGACCCAGACGTCATCTTCATGGCGGAAGCCGATCCGAAGCTGCTGAAGGAGTGGAAAAACAATCCGCTCTGGAATCAAATCACGGCGGTCAAAAATGGGGAAGTCTATGAAGTCAATCGTGACCTCTGGACGCGTTATCGTGGTCTTGACGCTGCTGAACAAATCGTCGATGAAGCGATTCAATTACTACAACAGAAATAACGAACGACAAAAAGCCGGAGCAATCTGGCTTTTCGTCTTAGAAAGGGGAAACATCCGGTGCAGCGGAAACGTCTGGTCTTCATACTTATCTTACTCAGTTGCTTGGCCGTTTATAGTAGCTTGTTCTTTGGCATCACACAAATGAATCCGGTTCACTTAGTGCACGAGTGGATCAGTGGCACGACCTCTAAAGCAGGGCTCGTTCTGACGAATCTGCGCTTGCCACGGCTCTTACTCGGGTTGTTGCTCGGAGCGAATCTTGCCGTCGCCGGAGCAATCATGCAAGCCGTGACGCGGAACCCGCTCGCTTCACCGCAAGTGTTCGGGGTCAACGCCGGTGCGTCGTTTCTCGTCGTCTTAAGTCTGCTCGTCTTTCCATCGCTTGGAACGGCGAACCTGCTTTACTTCGCCTTTGCCGGTGCCTTGCTCGGTGGTGTGCTCGTCTTCTCGTTCGCTTCGATTCGCGGAATGACGGCATTAAAACTCGCCCTCGTCGGGATGGCGATTCATCTCTTACTGACGTCACTGACGAAAGGCTTGATCTTGTTCAACGACCGGATCACGAACGTCTTGTACTGGCTGTCCGGTTCGCTCAGTGATGCAAGCTGGCTCGAACTCCGGATCGTCTTACCGTGGTCGCTCGCGGGTTTGCTTCTCGCTGCGAGTCTCGCGAAATCGCTCGCTGTTTTTCAACTCGGGCAAGACGTCGCGGTCGGTCTCGGGCAAAAAGTGACGCGAATCCGTTTGCTTGCCGGCATCAGTGTCGTCTTACTCGCAGGGGTGACGGTTGCTGTCGCCGGAGCAATCGGCTTCATCGGTCTGATGGTGCCGCACATTACGCGCCGACTCGTTGGCGAGGACTACCGAATCGTCTTACCCGTCTCTGCCGTCATCGGTGGTCTGTTGTTGACGTATGCTGATGTCCTGGCGCGCTTCATCGCCTATCCGTATGAATCACCGGTCGGCATCGTGACGTCATTGCTCGGTGCACCCTTCTTTCTTCTGCTGGCACGCCGCCAGATGAAAGGGGGATTACGATGAGAGAGATGCGTCGGATTCTACTTGTCGCGTTAGTCGTTTTTGTCACGAGCTTCGCCTTACTGTCGGTCGGTTCGATTCAATTATCGTTATCGGAACTATGGCAGTCATTCTTTGGTGGAAAGGATGCCTTCATCGTTCAAAATTACCGCTTGCCGCGAACGGTTCTCGCCTTTTTAGCAGGTGCGAGTTTCGCTCTTGCTGGAGTGATTTTACAAAGTGTCATCCGCAATCCATTGATCTCACCGGACGTGATCGGGGTGACGAACGGAGCATCTCTGTTTGCTGTCTTGACGATTGCCCTCGTGCCGGATGGTCCGCTCTTGTTGACACCGATCGCCGCCTTCATCGGAGCAGCGCTCGTCATGCTGGCGTTGATGATGCTTGAGCGGGGAGGCAACGTCTCCCGCAGTTCGTTTGCGTTACTTGGTATCGCCGTCAGTGCGATTTGTGCCTCGGGAACAGAATATCTGTTGATCAAATTTCCACTTCAGACGAACGATTCACTCGTCTGGCTCGCCGGTAGTCTGTTCGGAAAAGGGTGGCAGGAAGTGTTGATCTTAGTGCCTGTCCTCGTCGTAATCGGTGCGATCCTCTTCTATCGACACCGTCAACTTGATGTCTTATCACTCAGTGAAGAGGTCAGCATTGGTCTCGGGTTACCGATTCAACGGACGCGTCACGTCTTCTTGGCGCTCGCTGTCGTCCTAGCCGGTGTTGCCGTCGCGACGGTTGGTGCAATCGGCTTCATCGGTCTGATTGCCCCGCATATGGCACGGCGCCTCGTCGGACATAAACATCTCGCAGTCTTACCGATGGCGCTATTACTCGGCGGTGGGTTACTCGTCGTCGCCGATGCGCTCGGTCGCGGGATTCATCCGCCGCTTGAAGTACCGGCTGGATTGATCACAGCAATCATCGGTGTGCCGTACTTCTTGTATCTCTTACGAAGAGAACGGACGGCTTAAACGGATGAAACAAAACAAAACAATCCCCCTCATTTCATAATTGGAATGGGGGGATTATTGTATAGAAGTTTTTATTAGATGCATCACGAGACATGTTTTTCACTTTATGCCGAGCGGATTTCTGAACCTAAGTTCAAGAAAATCTCTTCCAAAGAAGCTTCCTCTACTTCGAGTCGATACACGTTGACGTGTTGCGAGACGAGGTAGCTATTGATTGTAGCGATATCGTGTTCACTTTGGACGATCAACGTCGAGTGAGTAGAGGAGACGTTGACATCTTTCGCAAGCGTCGACAACTTGGTCTGTAAGTGTAGTTGCATCTCATTGTCGAGCGACGCATGTTTGATATGAACAGTGATGTTCTTCTCATGTTGTTCCCGCAACTCCTCCATCGTGCCTTGTGTCTGAATCGATCCATCCTGCATGATTGCGATCTCCGTACACAGTTTTTCGACCTCGTCCAAGTTGTGGGACGTCAGAAAAATCGTCGTTCCGTCTGCTGCGATCTTGCGAATCAAGGAATGGATACCGAGAATCGAGTTGGCATCAACGCCTGACGTCGGTTCATCCAAAAACAAGATATCCGGTCGATTGATCAACGCTTGGGCAATCCCGAGCTTTTTTTTCATCCCGAACGAGTAGTTCTTCGTTTTCATATCGATCGCGTCTTCAAGTTGCACATCGCGAAGAAGTTGTTTTAACTCGTCCGTCGTTATCTTAAGACCAAGGACTTTACTGAAGTACTTCAAGTGATCGAGTGCTGTGAAATTCTCATAGAAAGTTGAGTAATCCGGTAGGACACCAATCCGTGTCCGAATGTTCTTCAAGGAATCATTCGTTGCTCCAAGTAATTCGAACGTTCCGGACGTCGGGCGGACAAGTCCTGTAATCATATTGATGAATGTGGATTTACCGGCGCCATTTTGACCAAGGAAGCCGAAGATGGACCCTTGTTTGATCTCGAGATTCAGCTGATTGACGACGGTCTTGTTGCCATATTGTTTCGTTAAGTTAGTTGCGCGAAGGGCTAACATCACAGATCTCTCCTTTTAAAGATAACCAGACTCGTCATGATGAAAACAGCGATATGAATCAAGACAAGATAGGTATAGGCAGTATTTTCTTGTGTGTAATAGTAGTACGGTGTCAGGTAAGAGATCGTATCGACGATGACATTCTTTGAAAAAAGACTCCACATCCCGATGACTGGTAGCGCAATCGAGATGAAAATCCCGATGAACATCGTCATCGAGGAGTTATTGACGACTGTTGAAAGAAATAACGACAGACCGATGAAATAAGAGACGAAGATGATGGTTTGGATCAAATCGACGAAGTGAAACGACTTTGAAAATGGAACGATCAATAAGAGGGCAACTGTCAGACAAAGCACCCAAAATGAGACGTTGCCTAAAAATTTGCCGAAAATGATGTTCTCACGAGACGTTTTCGTCGCAAGAAAACGAATCGTCTTCGACTCTATCTCCTTATTGACGCTACTATGAGAAATACTTGTTACGAACAAAGGAGCAGCTAAGAACAGAAGTAGCATCAAACCGATGATATAGGCATTGTTACCTAAACCGAGATCACTGAGTTGTCCTTTGAACTGGCTGACGAGTTTAGCGGAACCGATTGTCACACCGAACAACACGACGATGATCAGGATGGCACGGATGCTTTGAAAAAGCGATTTAAATTCGCGAAGTGTTATGGCAAACATATGTAGACGCACCTTTCTGTAAGTAAAATTAATATTGCCGTGCTAGCTTTTTATTCTTCGATACGTTGGTGATACCGGCGATCAAGTAAGCGATTGAACCAAAGACGCCAGCGAGTAATGTGAAGATCCCACCGAGAATCGCAGTAATGATGAGCATCTTTCCAGCAGAACCGTTTTTACGGATCCGGACGATTGAAACGATACCTCCTAATGTACATAAGAGTGAGACAGCACCAAGATACAAGAAGAATTGTTGGAAGGATGTGAGGATCTGATTCGCCGTGACATCCGTGATGTTCTCATCGCGGATAAATTGGTCGACCAAGTCCTTCATCCCAGCATGATCCGCAATCGATCCAGATAACAAGAAACCTCCTAAACACAATGAACCGAACAAGACGATACCGATGACAGCAAAAATGTATTCCGTTTTTCTTTTCAAGTAAAACACTCCTTTTCCTTATTTTTCCGATTTGACAATCCTAAACTACCATGACTCCAATCACTATGACAAGCGAATTAATGAATATATTTTAATTATTTATTGGTTAAATGTTTAATTAATATTAAAAATACTTTAACTTTGTTTAAATAGATGCTACTATAGTGACATGGGAGGGAAATGGTAAATGAAAAAAGATGATGTTCCAGATTGGGTTTTATCTCTAGAATTGGAAGAGATAGAATTTGTTAAAAAATTCATCGTAAGCTCGGGTTCCTTAAAAGAACTGGCGAAACATTATGATGTCTCCTATCCCACAGTCCGGATTCGCGTCGATCGTATCATTCAAAAAATCGAAGTGAATGAGAAAATCGAGAATGAACCGTTCATCGCATACATTAAACAAATGGCTATCGAGGACCGCATCACGATTGAAGATGCCAAAAAAATCATCGAAAAATATCGACTTGAGAGGGGTAACAGCGAATGAACTTTTTCATTTCTGCTCTAATTATCAGCATCTGTTTAGGAATACAATATTTTTTATCGAGTCGTCATAATCCGTATCTCGGTATCATCATGCCAATCGTTTTAGTGATTTTCCTGACATGGCGTTACTTTGATGGTAGATACAATAGTTTTTTAGCCTATGTATTGATTTTAGGAGTCGGCATGATTTCACTGTGGGAACAATGGTCGCGTGGTCGAAAGAAGCTTAAAGAGAATCAAGAAAAAGAATTAGAACGGATGCGCGTGCACGATACATTGTGAGTTACAACGATACATAGCGTTTTTTAGTGAAAAATGAGAGTCGCCTCGGTTTCGATGATGAAACCGAGGCGACTCTCATTTACGTGTTCCGGGTTAGATTCATATTACGGCATATTAATCGAGTTCAATCTTCACTGTCGTATCCTTTGGAAACGCATCATCCGCCGCAAAGAGAACGAATACCTTCTGGTCATCAGGAACTTGATAGACTAAATCAACGGTTGACTTATATGGTGGGAGATACTGATAACTGTTTCTGAATGCTTTCTTATTATGATTGACGTAATCAACGGTTTCATATTCTTTTCCGTCGAGCGACGTCAATGTAAAGGTGCCAGGTCGGTAAATAGCATAAGCGCCTTTTACTCTATTATCGGGATCGTACATGACAACAGGAACCGTAACATACCGATAACCGCTCTTTTCCTTTAAATCGAGTTCTTTCGGTGTTGGAATGAGTGATTTAGCATAGAACAGTTCAGAAGTTGCTTCCGGATCGCCCGGATACGTTTGGATGACTCCTTTCTTCATCAGTTTTTTTAGTGCTGTTTGATCACCTGTTTTCTTGTCAGCAGATGTTTTTGGATCAGTGGTCAAATCCTTTAATTTTTGTCCGCTCGTCTGTTGCTGAGGAGCACTCTGTGTTGTAGTCGTTGAGGATTCCGTTGAGGCGAACAAGAACAGGCTTGCCACTCCGATACACAAGGAAACGGCGATGGATCCGAGCGCCCATTTAAAACGCCGTTCTGTCGCTTGCGTATTTTCGACGATACTGCCGAGTGCAGCATTCGGTGTGATGCGGACGGCACGCTCGGCAGGGAGCAAGGCACCTAACAGACCCGTGATCACTGGAATCAAGAGCATGATGCTGAGGAAACCAAGCTCTTGGACCGGAAATTGTCCGTAAACGAAGCCAATCATTCCAAGTGCTGTCAAGAGACCGATCACACCAGCACAGAGTCCTGTCATCATGCCTTCGCTTAGTACGAGTAAACGAACTTGTTTGTCTTGCCACCCCGTTGCTTTAAGGACGGCGAGCTGACTTTTCCGTTCATTGACGTTTTGCCACATGATTTCGGTCGTCGTCAGAATGGCAATCAGTAGAGCGACACCCATCGCGACGTAGTGCATCGTTCCGACTTCGAGCGCGACATATTCGCCGAGCCACGTTGCGTACAAGACGCCTTTTAGTCGGAACGTGATGAAGAGGAAGAAGATGAACAGACTCGTGGGTAAAGCGATCGCGACGACCGAAAGAAATGTCCGTTGCCAGTAGGTGACGAGCTGGTTGATGCTCATCCCAAGCACGCTACGTGCACGAACGAAACGGCGACCTTTTGAGACTTCACCGGAACGCATGCTTTCGTACGGTTTGATCCGACGGATGAGCGTCATCGGCACGAGCGCTCCACCCCAGTAAATAAGTAAACCAGCAAGACCAATCAATAAAATTCGACTGATTGCAATCGGGTTGTCCGTCGTGACCCAGAACGAACCAAGAATAGTCCAGGCAATCAAGACGACCAGTGTTCCGAGCAGCGTGGCTTCGAGGAACAGTAGTTTTGACAGCTGACGCGGACGCCAACCGAGTGATAATAAAATCGCGAATTCTTTCTTTCGTGCATACAGCAGGATGATGTTCGAGCTGAAGACATAGACGAGCGCAACAGCGATGACACTTGCGATGATGCCGCTCATCCCGACTTTTGCTTCCTGGAAGATCGCAATCGACGAGCCGAGCTTAATCCACGGTTGTTGAACCCAGCCGAGCGCTGATTCGTCTTTTAGACCCGGTAAATAGGTCAAGGCGAGCTGCGGTGACGAGCCGAGGGTCACGTCCGTGATTAGACCTGTCTTCTGTTCGATTTCTGTTGCCACCTGTTGGAGCTTTTTCTCGCTAGCAGCATTCATCGTCTCGACACCTTTGACGTTGACGCGGATGGCAGAAATCGCTTTGGCACCACGAATTTTAAACGCAGCATCGAGCGTCGTCAGCATCGACGGTGGTTTCGTCAGGAAATCATATGGATCATTCGTCGGTTTAACGTCTCGAACCGGATTGACGGGACGTTCATTCTTATCCATCACCCACTGGGCTTTTGACGGGAAGTACGTCTCCATCGGCAGTTCTGTCAGCGGGTCTTTCGAGATGTTCAATTTTTTCGGATCGAAGACCCCGATGTAGTTCAAGTTGACCTTTGGCCAGTCCGTGCTTTCTTTTCCGAACATGCGCGCTTCCCGGTACATGCTGCGTTTAGCGAGTAAGGAATCTTGCTCGACTTGTTTCGGTTGGACTTGGTAGGTGAACGGCCAACGTGATGCGTACGGACTTTTGATTGAGCGGTAGTCGATCGGAGACGGTTTTAAGGCAATCCACGTAAAGGAATTACTGTTCGTCTCTTCAGCAGTCGGTAACGTATGTTTCAAAATATCATTGACGAGTTTTTTCTGGACATCTTGTGTCGTGATCGTATAACGTTTCGCACCACTTGTCGGTAAGGAGTCTAAGTATTTTTTTCCGCCTTTTTGTTCGACCTGTTGTACCAGATCGTTAATGGATGTTTCTTTCGACGGCAGCTCCACTTTTTCGTACGTGTAGATGCGTGACGCGTCCACGTATTCACGATTGTTCAACAGGATCGGAATTTGGACACCGTCTTCACCAAACGAGGTGACTTGATCATCTTTTGAAAAATAGTTACTGTAGGTTCCTTTTGTCGTCGCTTGGTCCAAGCCGACGAGTGCGGCTTCCGCTTCGGGATCAACCCCCGCAATCATGACTTGACTTCCATACTCGTATAACGGTTGTTTTCCAAGGGGGAGGGGGGACACACCTGATTTTACTGCATTTTCTGTCGGTTCCCATCCTGCTGCTAAGAAGGTGACTCCACTCGAGGATTCGTTCTGTAATCCGGTATTTTGCGTATCTTTGATCGTTAGTTTATAAATGCCTTCTTGGTCGATCGTATGCGTACCCACACTTGAAACTGTTTGATTGTAGCCGATCATCGCAATCGGGGCAGCGACCTCGACGTCAGTCATTTTTTTGATCGTCTCGTATTGTTTACGCGTAATCCCCCCATCGAGCCCACTCATATAGTTTGGCTCGAGTAACTTTAAGTCTTCCGTTACGCTCCGGCTGCCTTCCGGTCGGACGACGATGTCGTAAGAGGAGCCCCAGCGCTTTTGCAGTTCATCGACGACGGTTCCGTTATTGGCTTGCGTCGTTCCGATCAAATAGCTCAGTCCAGTACTGACGATCAGAACGCCGACAAGTAGCAGGATGAATCGCTCTTTATTGCGCCACCAGGAATTCCAGATGAACTTAAGCATCGGCAAACTCCTCCAGTGGTAAAATGTCCTGTCTTATGATGGACCTTGCATCAACAGTCGACTGAAGTGACGTGTGGCTGACGATATGTACCGATTCAGTCATGGATGAACCCTCCTTTGAATGAATACCTCTTATTCCATATGTAAGTAAAAAATCCAATCATTACCTAATTATAATCGAAGGTTGAGAAAGCGGGGTATAAAAACAGAAAAATCAGAAAAATGAGTCAATCATTCAACTTAAGAATGACATTGAAGGGGACGAATAGATTATCATGTGCTCATGATAGGAAAAAATCCACATCATTCGATTTATGTGATTAATTCAAAAAGGTTATGAAACCTGAAGGAGTATAAAAGCGTTAATGAATTGACACGCGTCATACATTAAAACGAGAGAAAGGAGCGGATGGTCGTGAGCGAATCCATTGTTTATTTTATAATCCTTGTTCCTCTGCTGGTGTTTGCTACCGTTCTATCGAAAGGAAAAGGCGCATCATTGCTTGCAGGATATAATACGTTGTCTGAAAGCAAGAAACAAGACTATGACGAAGTCGCCCTATGTCAATTTATGGGTAAGATCATGTACGGCGTTTGTTTTAGCATCCTGTTGATTGCTGGGAGCGAGCTGTTTGGATATCACTCTTTGTTTACTTTGGGCGTCCTGCTATTATTCTTTCTTATTGTATTTGCAATCGTCTATTCCAACACGAATGACCGATTCAAGAAAAAGAGATAATTTTGTTCACGTCAGCAAGACCTCCATCATTTAAACCATAATGAGAAATCCCTTAAGACGATTAACATCGAAATGACTTTCGTCGTTCATATGAAGATATCAACCCTCATCAATCGTGTATGAAAAAATGTGTATGGGTAACTCCGTCGTCTTGATCGTTTCGACCAAGGTCCATCCCAATTTTTTATAATATGCTGCAGCGTTATCTGTTTTTAAGTAGATTGTAGAAACCTGTCGTGACTTGGCGTAAACGATTAATTGATTGATGAGTTGCTGCGCGATTCCTTGATTCCGATAGACTTTTTCAACGAATAAAGAAGCGAGCCAAGGTGTATAGGCTGGTCGTTCAATCAAGTCATTTTCAAATAAGGAGACAGTTCCTACACACGTGACATCATCTAAGGCAACGAACGTCACAGGATAGGGTTCTCTTGGTTTTTTGTCTAAAAATGCTTTTACTTGTTCGTACGGTGTCGTCCGATTTTTCTTTTGAACGAATTCGGTATGAATCATTGTGGCAACCACTTCTAATTGTTTAGGATGATTCGATAATGTATCAATGATCATCTTCTCATCCTCCTTTCTACAATTGTTATATCGATCCGTCCTGCAACAGTTATTCAAAACAATACATCTGTCCTCATCAGAATAAAGGAGCTTTGGAATGAACTTCGAACAATACTTGCAACAACATTTTGGGAAGGTGAACTTATTTGATCGTTCCTTTGTCGAGAAGGATTTAGTATTCCACGTAGACTTAGTGAAGGATCTTTATCAGCTAAAGGATAATTCAGATGAAGTCAACGAGGAATACTTCAAACAGGTATACAAAAAATCAAACGAACTGTTTGAAGATGTATTCCGAGAAGAGGAGTCCCTTTATTTAATTGTGCATGTGAGAAGTGAGCGCGGTAAGTATCAACAGTCAGCGACGAAAGTGTTTCATCAGTTAAGACGTAGAGCAGACAAATACAACATAAAGTTTGTAGAGAAAGTGATGGATGAAGAAGAGCAAGTGATCGAATATGCCGTGTTATTACCGAACAAACAGACGTTAAATTATCAGCGTGTAATCAAAGCGATTTGCCATCAGGACTTCCCACCGCTACAACCAAGATTTCATCAAACGTATACATATTATCCGGAAGTCTTTTTCGTGAACGTAGATCGAAATATCGTCATGAATATCTATGATGATCGCGGCTGTTTCCTTCTGTTCGGTGATTCAGCAACGTATGACGTGTTTAAGAAGAAATATCGTCATGATATCAGCTAATCGATTTTAATCGCTTTTAGAAATACTCAAGCCAGTGCCAAGAAGCCGATCACTGAAAAAATAAAAAGAACCAATAGAGAGGTGAGCAATGTTAACGCGAGGATTTTTCCCGTATTTCTAAGACTTATGATGGCGCACACTAGCGCAAGCAATAGTCCAGCTAACATATAGTTCGTACCCCAAAAACCATTGAACGGTAAGAGCTTAACAGTAAGGAAAGTGAAAACGACGATGCCGATCGAGATCCATCCCAAATGCCTTCGCATAAACTACCTCCTCGTAAAATGAATACACATAGTCATAATTTGGTTTTTTTAAGCGTATCATTACAAATGTTTACAGTGGAAGAGTTTTTTAAATAAGTCGTCTAAAGATAGCCTGATTGAAATGCGTGTCATACACCTACTCGTCACGAAACATACCAACAAGCAGGAAACCATTGAGCAGTCATCGAGCAACAAACAATCCCTCACTCTAATCAGAATGAGGGATTGTTTCGTTTCATCATTAGACCGTCAACTCGATCACATTACCTTCCGGGTCCGTGATCGTACTTTCATAATACCCGTCACCCGTTGTCCGGGGACCGTCAAGATGTTGTACACCGGCATCCTGTAACCGAGCCGTCCAGTCGTCGACCGCTTGTTTGCTGCCGAGCGAAAAGGCGAAGTGGGCATACCCGAGCGCATTCATCGTCCGTTCCGTGATATCCGTCCGATGCATCAACTCAAGACGCGCACCACTCGAGAACGTCAGGAAATACGACATGAACCCTTTCGCCGGATTATGATACCGCTCGCCTGCCGTTGCATCAAAATGTGTTTCGTAGAATTGACGCATTCCTTCCAAGTCTGCCACCCAGAGGGCGATATGTTCAATCTTCATCTCCATTCCTCCTTTTTTCAAGACGCTTTTGCCAATCGCTGTCTGAATAACATCCGGTTCAACCCTTCCGTAGCGACCAGCATCAAGAAGATGAGACTGATCGTAAACCAATGGAACAACGATAAGGAATAGGACGTCGCCAGCCATCCGAATAATGGCGGCATGAAGGTACTACCGGTATAGGCGAATGCCATTTGCACCCCCATCAGCCGTTGCGCCGCAGCCTCCCCGAAGCGAACCGGCGTCTCATGGAGCATTGCCGGGTAAATCGGTGCGAGACCAAGCCCGACAAGTACGAAACCAAGCGGCATCCAGGCAGCGGGTGCGAGGATGAAACAAGCAGCACCAACGAGTGCCGTCCATTGACCGACACGAATCAAACGACGATTCGACCAGCGCAGCGATAGAAAACCACTGATGAAACGCCCCGCGGTGATACTTCCGTAGTAGACGGAAATCCACGTCGCTGCTGATGTTACGGAAAAGGACCGGACTTGGACGAGATAACTACTGCCCCACAGCCCGACGACCGCCTCGGCTCCGCAATAAAAGCAAAACGCTGCGAGAGCGGCAATCAATCCACGTGGTTTTCCGGACGCTGTACTTACGGACTGAACCTGTTCGGACACCTGTTTTGGAGCCCGCTTCCAGAGCGGTAAGCTGACGATTAAGACAATCATCAAGACGAGTTGCAATGCACCGACGACGAGGTAACCAACACGCCAACCGGAATCGAGCAATACACCAGCCATGATGAGCGGACCGGCCGTCGCACCGATGCCCCAGAAGCAATGGAGCCAGTTCATATGATGCGCTTGATAATGCGTGGCGACAAAATGATTAAGTGCGGCGTCAACGACTCCAGCACCGAGTCCAAGCGGGATCGCAAGGACGAAGAGCCAAATCAAGGACGGAGCAACGTAAAAACCAATCAATGCCAGTGCCGTCAAACCGGCAGAAGCTGCCGTGATCGGACCTGTTGAATAACGTTCGATCAGACGACCGCTAAACAGACTCGAGACGATCGTTCCGGCAGCAATCGTCATAAAGAGCCAACCTGCCATGTCGAGCGGTGCGTCGAGATCGAGCCGCATCACAGGCCACGCCGTACCGAGTAACGCATCTGGAAGACCAAGGCTGATAAAAGCGAGATAAATCAAAGGTAATAGTAGACGGGTCATCGGGCGAGACCTCCTAACGGAATTTGTTCAATAAATGACTGGATGCTCAGTTGCATCAAACCATCTAAATAATCGGTTTCCCAGTCGCCTTGCCGCAACTGAGGTAATTTATCGAGCGGAAAGCGCTTGGCACATCGTTCCGTCAACCGTGCTAATCCGTCATCCGAGACATCTGACGCTGTAAACAAGATGACATCTGGGTTCAAGGTGACGCTAAACGAGAGGATGATCCGGCTCAACGCCTCATACCAGTCGTCAGAGTGTGGTGCAGTCGTCGCGAGGACTTGACCGACATTTCGCTTGTCGTCAAACGGGATGAACGAGATCTCTCCAGCGAAGTGATGCGCTCCGCGGACGACATGACCGGAAACGGCGACGCCAGCGCCCGGTCCGTTCGTCCCGAGATACACATAGACAGTCGTCTCGTTATCAGGAGCTTGTGCACGGACTGCAGCGTTCATATCATTTTCGACGATGACGGGCCGCTCGAACCGTTCCGTCAGTTCTTGTTGCAAGGGGCGACTGTCAAGCGTCGGATAATCTGGGGCGAATAGGATCGTGCCGGTTGTATCAACGGCACCAGCGACACCAATCGCAAGCGTTTGAATAGATGGATGATCGTCGAGTAATGTTGTCAGTGTTTTCGATAAAACAGATTCATGATCCGACGAATCGAAGTTCAGGCGATCCGTTGCGATCAGATGTCCACCGACGTCGTGTATGCGATACTGCAGATACGTGCGTTCGAGATATAGAGCGAGTCCGTGGAAGCGATCCGCGCGGTAGCGATACCGTTTTGCCGGACGTCCTCCGCGAACCAATTCAAGTGGTGTCTCTTCAATTTCCTGTGCAGCGATCATCTGATCGATCTGTTTGCTTGCAGTCGGAAAACTGACATCCAAGACTTGACGAATCGCAGGGATCGTATCCAGATGGTCGACTAAAAAAGCGTGACGTGTACGTGAAATGAGTTCAGTCAAACAAAGACCTCCAATCTAAATCACTTATTAAAAAAGTTTAATAAGTTTTGATTTGAGTATAGCAGGTCGGAAGAAAAAGACAAGTTTAAAAAAGAGGTGTAGGATAAGAATATTTAGAGAAATAACGTTTCATCCTATCGTTGTCTGGATATATAAAAAGAAGATAAAAAATTTTAGTCATATATCTTTAATTCATACTATTCCGATTTGTAATATCTTGGATAGCCTGTAACAGGAGGTAGATGGCGAGAGGAGCTTGTAATCATGACCACCCAACTTTCAACCGACCTAGGATCCCAAGATATTTTAGCCTCCCTGCGAGATAATGTCGCAATGATTCGATTCGACCGGCAACGTCGTGTCGTCGACGTCAATGGTTTATTTGCTAAGACGATGAAATATAAACGAGAAGAGATGATCGGGATGCAACATCACCTCTTCTGCACGACGGAGTTTGCAATGAGTGACAGTTACCAAGCATTTTGGCAGAAGCTGTTTAGTGGCTTCAGTACGGCAGATAAAATTGAACGCATCGATGCGCATGGTCAATCGATTTGGCTAGAAGCAACCTATATGCCGATTTACGATGGAACGGAAGTGACCGGTGTTTTGAAAATTGCCTCCGATATTACGGATCGTCAGCAGACGATTCAAAAGTTCGCGACTTCGTTTGACACGATTGCTAGTGATTTAAATACGCGGTCGACGCATGGCGAGCAGGAAAGCGAAGCGTTACGGCGAACGATCGAACAGATGGCCGAGACGACCCGTGATAACCATCAGACGATTGAACGGCTTCAACACCAAGCGCAGGACATCGCTCAAGTGACCGAGACGATCAAAACAATTGCGTCACAGACGAATCTCTTGTCACTGAATGCATCGATCGAGGCAGCGCGAGCTGGCGAACACGGCAAAGGATTCAATGTCGTCGCGACGGAAGTCCGAAATCTCTCAAAGCTCGTCGAACAAGCCGTCGTCGATGTCCGGCAAACGACACAGCGAATGAATGATGAACTGCAGCGGATTGCCCGTGCGATGACGCAAGCAACGTCGGATGCGCAAGCAAGCGTCACGGTCGTCGCGGAAACGGTCGATCGCTTCCATGACGTTCAGAGTGCAGCATCGTCGTTAACGGAGACAGCGCGAGACTTTACCCGAGCGATATAAAACAGGCACGTGATAGACGGCATTCCAATCAAATGGAATGTCGTTTTTATTTTAAAAAGTCCAACCATCTGATGGAATAATATGTTAATATACTACAAAACGAAAAAGGAGCGAACTTCTGATGAATATCCGCACTGCTCGTCCTGACGATTTTCAGGCATTGATTCCATTGTTCCAGCAAATCCATGATCAACACGTCGCCTTACGACCCGACCATTACCGTCCGCACGAGATGCCGGTTCCGGAAGACTTATTTCTGTCGCAACTCGAGAATCCGGATTATGCATTACTCGTTGCGGAACACGACGGGCTTGCCGGTTTAATCGTCCTCAAGGAAGATATCGTCGAAGGAAGCGGCTTCGTCTTCGATAAACATTACTTACGCGTCATCAGTCTCGTCGTTGCGGATACGCATCAAAAACAAGGCGTCGGCAAACGATTGATGCAAGCCGCTTACGCGCACGCGGAAACGATTGGCTGTGACAAAATCGAACTCGGCGTCGATGACGCCAATCAGGAAGCGATTGCCTTTTACGAGGCACTCGGAATGGCTGTCCGCTCGAGACGAATGGAATGGAACGTAACACCAAGCAGGGAAACGACGACGTGACGTCAAACAACAGATATTAGAAAGGGGAGAGGTCATGTTCAGGTTACAAGTATCCGATCACGTAGCGCTTCAATTGATCGAACGGCACCATGCGGAAGGATTATTCGCACTCGTCGATGCCAATCGCGCACATCTCCGCGAATGGCTCGGTTGGGTCGATGGTGCAACAGAGGCAAATACATATCAGGAGATCGTCATTCCAGCATGGCTGCAACAATTCGCCGATGGCAACGGCTTTACATGTGGCATTTATCTTGAGGACGAGCTCGTTGGAACGATCGGTTTGCATGAGATTAATCAACACCTCGGACAAACGTCGCTCGGCTATTATTTAGGAGAAAAGGGACTTCGAAAAGGCGTCATGACGGACGTCGTCCGGTTCGTGACAAACTACTGTTTCGAGACGCTCGGCTTAAACCGTGTCGTCATCGAGTGTGCGACTGGAAACGTCCGGAGTAGACGGATCCCGGAACGACTCGGGTTCACGGAAGAAGGCGTCTTACGGGACGCTGAGAAATTGTACGGGACTTATCATGACCTCCAGGTCTATGCGATGTTACGACGGGACTGGACGAAAACGCAGGAGGTGGCAGCATGCGCATCGAGCAAATGAATCAAGCGACGTATGATGCTTACTTACCGGTCGCAATCGAGGAGTATGCGGCAGATAAGTGTCGCGCCGGTACGTGGTCAGAGAACGAGGCGCATGATAAGGCGACAGGAGAGTTCGCAACATTGTTGCCAGAAGGTCTGAAGACGAAGGATCATTATTTATTTACGTTTCGTGACGAGACAGGTAGTGATGTCGGAATGGTCTGGGTCCATGTGATAAAGGGACCGCTTGGACGTGAAGCGTTCATCTTCGACGTCAAGATTACGTCTGATAAACAAAACCAAGGCTACGGCAAGGAAGCACTCCGCTTGCTCGAAGTGATGCTAAAGCGGATGAACGTCAAGAAGATTTCTTTACACGTCTTTGCCCATAACGAACGGGCGATTCATGTGTATCACTCGCTTGGCTACGAGACGACGGATTATCATATGTCGAAACGTCTCGATGACAGCCATTAAAAAGCTTCCTCTTGCGCGAGCAGGAGGAAGCTTTTTCGTTTAACGCCATGTCTGTAATGTATTCGCGAACTGAATGTTTGTCTCCAGTTCACCCGTGATCTCGCTTGCTGTAAAGTCATTACCAGCGAGCCAGTCGGCAAAGTCGAACGTGACCGGCTCCTGATCACCACCAAGCGCGAACCAGACCTTCAACTCTTCGGGGAAGTAGGCAGACGTATGGATCGTTCCCGCCCACTGCGCATATAAATCAGCGAAGACGCCTTTATCAGTATCGTTGAGTAGTCGAAAAGCGGACTCCGCATCTTGAATCATGTGTTGATGCGTCTTTAACTCCATCATTCGACGTTTCGAGTCATCGAGGTGATAGCGGTTTTCGTGCTGTAGCAAATCAAAGTGATTCGTGCACATGTTTGTCTCGCGCACCTGAACGTCTCGTGCCGTCGCCTCGATGACGAACGAACGCGCGGATTTATCATGGACGACGTACGTGAACGATCCGCGATGCGGAATCTCCTTGACGAGTGAGATTGCATCGTCGACCGACGTGCATATCTCGAGGATGATCCGCCCGATCATGAAACTGACGAACCCGTCTCCCGGACGGCGACGGTTGATGAAGTTATAGCCCATTGCAAGCCCATGTTCATTCATCCCGTCCATCCGACCTGTTACCCGTGATGCCGGACCGATGATTGCTGATCCGCCATCATTCGGTTGAAAGACAGAAAATCGACCATCATATGTCATCGGATGGTAATCATAGTTGCGGACGAGGAAATTATCACCGGTCATGATCGAACAACCACTTTTCGGTCCTTCAACCCGGTAATGCCCGAAATGCAGTAACGTATCTGGCAATGATAGTTCAAGTTCGTCCTGAAGTCCGAGTAACTCGTCCCAAATATGCGGGGCGTAGCGGAGAAACATCTCCTTCGTTTCGACCGGATCGACTTGAAAGCGCGGAACACGGATCTTCCAGTTGTCCTCCCGGTTATGGAGCAACTGGTTTCGTTTGACGTAACGCCCTTGTTCGCGACCGAATTCATAATGACTGCCGCGGAATTGTGTGATCTCATTGGCTACACGTTGCATACAATCATCCTTTCTTCAACTGCTGTATGCTGATTATATCGAACGTTAGGGAGAATGTCGTATGGCAAGTCTTTAATTAAGCACATCTAAAGTATGGGAATATTGAAAAAATAGTCAACTTTTTCATTCTTAAACCGATAACAAAAACGGGAGGGGATGGAATGAAACACATGTCAGTCAGACGGAAGATACAAGCTTTGATCGCAACAGCCGTCGTTGCGATGCTTTTAATTGCGGGAGCAGGACTCTATTTCTTGAATCAGATGTCGAACGCTTCCCGAGCGATGTATCAGGAAAACTTAATACCGATCCAGGAAGTGGCTCAAATCCGAGTTGATACTCGCGCACTCGATTCTTTTTTAGTCGAGATGATGTTGACGAAGGATGAGACGCGAGTCGCTGAGCTGCAAGCTGACATCGATACGCGTCAGGAACAGATTCGCGCATCAGTCACGAAAATCGAAAAAGCAGGACACTTTAATGCGCAAGAGAAGAAGCAGCTCGAAGAATTAAAGGATAATGTCCTCGCCTATGATAATTCGATGACGATCGTCCAGGATGCGGCGACGCGCAACGAAACCGAAGAAGCCTATACGGCATACACGCAAGGTCTGGAACAAGTCCGGGATAACGTCGCGAATTCAGCGAAGTCGTTGATGGCTTCGATGACAAAACAAGCAAAGACGCTAGACGCTCAGAATCAAGCAGAAAAACAAACGGCCTTTTACTTAATGCTCGGCATCTTTTTACTCGCGGTTCTCTTGTTTGCAGGACTTGCAATGTACATTACACGTCTCATCACGCGTCCGATTCGTCAATTGCAGGGATGGATGGATCAATCGGGGAACGGGGACTTGACCGTCCGTGGAACATACGACTCAAAAGACGAGCTTGGACAGTTGACGACGTCCTTCAATGAAATGATTGCGTCACAGCAACAAGTCGTGCTTGAACTAACCGGTACGGCTGACCGTGTCGCTGTTGCGTCGGACGAACTCAGCGTCAACGCGGAATCGACGACGAAAGCAACGGAAATGGTCGCCGTGACGATGGAAGAGATGGCAAGCGGTGCTAGTCAACAATTGCATCAAGTATCGGATGCCTCACGGACGATCGAAGAGTTGACGACCTCGGTCCGTTATGTCGCCGGTAATGCCCAACAAATGACGGAACGCACTGCGGATGCGATGGAAAAAGTCGCTCTCGGTGGTCAAGTCGTCGGAACACTCGGTACCCAAATGGGACGGATTCAAGAAGATGTCTCTCGACTGAGCCACGTCATTGACGGTCTTGGTAACCGATCACAGGAAATCGGACAAATCACGGATTCGATCAAAGGTGTCGCGGCGCAGACGAACTTACTCGCGTTAAACGCAGCAATCGAGGCAGCGCGTGCTGGAGAACAAGGACGCGGATTCGCTGTCGTCGCAGCGGAAGTCAAGACGCTCGCGGAGCAGTCGGCGGTCTCGGCAAAACAGATCGAGTCGTTGATTCGGGTCATCCAACAAGAGACGGAAGCATCGGTCGCCTCGATGGAGAAGGTTTCGACCGAGATGACGAGTGGAATTGCCGTTGTCGATCAAGCCGGTGCCTCATTCTCAGAAATCGAGACAGCCATCACCGACGTGACAGGGCACGTCGAAGAAGTGTCCGGTGCCGTACAGGAAATGGCGGCAGCGAGTGAGCAGATCGCCTCCGTCATGCGAACAATTCAAGCGGTGACGGAAGGAACGGCTGCCGGAACCCAAAACATCTCCGCTTCGACCGAGGAGCAGATGGCATCGATGGAAGAAATTTCGTCTGCGTCCCAGTCGCTTGCGACGATGGCGGATGATTTAAAACAAGTCACAGGCAGGTTTACTGTCTAAGTAATTTAAAACTGCGACCATGAAGGGCAACCGTCATGGTCGTTTTTTTATTTGTGGGAATGACTGGAAAATAAGCAGGGAAGTAAGCGTGTTTCGTCGTATGTACAGGTGAAGTAAGGATGACGAAAGGCAATGGATGGATATTATGAAAGTGATTGAAGAAACTGTTTGACGGCGCGGCGGGACGTCAAATGAATGATTTGTTTATCGGACGTCGCTTTAAGCGTCAAAAGGATACTCGGTCGTTTATCAATCGGGAAACGCCAAATCCACTTCAGAAAATCAAACGATAATTTCTCCGGGCAGTCTACCGCCATATCCGGTCGACCGGTCTTGCGGTAGCGCCACGTCCGTTTGAGTGCCCGGTAAAGACAGAGTGTCCGCGGTAAATCAAGGAAGATGACCGTATCCGCGGCATTGATTCGTAAGTCAAGCGTTCCACCGTAATTACCGTCGATAATCCACGTGTCTCGCGATATGAGTGTTTGTTGAATCTGGCGTTGTTCCTCACGCGAAACCGCCTCCCAGTTCGGACGCCACAATAAGCTGTCGAGGTGATCAACGGGATAGTTGAGTTTTTTGCCCATCTCGCGGGCAAGCATCGATTTACCGGATCCACCGGAACCGATCAAGATGATTTTTCGCATGCAATACCTCCTATTTTTTGTCATAGGAATTGATCATACCACGGTTTTTTAGTCGAGGATAGAACGAAAGGAGTGAATGAGATGGTACCAAATTTCATAATCGAAGGGATGACGATCGTTTTTACACTACTCGTAATCGGCTGTGGCGTGATGTGTCTCCCGAAACGATGGAAGCGGTATGGCTTGATTTTGCTTGGTTTGGTGGCAATCGGGTGCAGTTCCTTTTGGTACATCCGACCGACGCTTGTCAATCAGCAGATTGCTGAGAATACGAAGCGCGCAAAAGTAGAGCTAGCCCGCCAGTTTCCAGGAGAAGCATACACGATGAGATCACAGAAGTTTTCATATGAATCTTCAGCAAATCCGTATATGATTGAAGTCGAATTCGCGAATGAACCGAATATGATTTATATGTTGCAATTCCGTGAAAATGATATCGAGTTAGCGGGTTATGTCATCAAAAATGAAGACATTTCTTATGAACAACAACATCAATTCAGATAAAGACCGGATGTTTTGAGCATCCGGTCTTTTGATTAAGTGGATTTCAATTTTTGCGTTGCGGACATCGTCTTAACGGCGAAGAAGGCAATCAGACCGAATCCGACCTTGTTGATCAAGTCAGCGAAGTTATAGATCAATTCGCGGACGAGCTGCACTTCGATGCCGGGAGCAAACAAGGTGACCGCGTAACCAACTGGATAGATCGCCCATCCGATCAAGATGAACAAGCGCATCTGGAGCAAAGCTTTACGAATCGGGGCAGGTTTATCTTCAGCGGCTTTCGTAACGTTCGTAAACAGCAGATAAATAATATAAAACCATGCGATGCAACCAACGACATATGCCCAAAGACCGAGTTGTGTGAAGCCACCCGCTAGATTGATCGACGACTCTCCGATGTAACCACCGATGATCATGATGATGTCGGCGATGACGAGTTTCGTTAGAAGGGAACGTCCTTTCCCACCTTTTAAACCGAGTAACAGCGGAAACTTGATCAGCAATAGCGGTGTCGTGACGAGCCAATCGATGTAGCGGATTTCAGTCGGAAAGCCATCGATCTCCGACAATAAACCAGATTCCCCGACAGCTTGCTTCATGAAATAATAATGAATCGCGGCGACGAACGTGACGAGTGCAGCGACTGTTGCGGTCGAGCGGTATTCCGGGGCCAGGGAATTTCGTTCGACAAGAAAATATAGCGTACCGGCGGCCATTCCGACGAATCCGACCCAGAACATATACTGGGTCGCAAGAACGAGAAGGTTAACGTCTTCCATGTTGTTTCGACTCCTTTTCGTAAGTGGACACGACCTTTCATACTTCTATTTTATAGAGAACGAAGCAGTCGAACGTCATGTCGGAATTCTCTTGATGTGCCGCATATCAACGGTTTGACAATATTTCGACACACCTAGAGAGGAACAATCGATGACACACTATCAGCCTCGATGTCATAGGGCTTAACAAAATGAACTCTAAATCGATTCAGACATTCCGTCATGACCCGCCTTCGCTGAAGCGAGGGTTTTTTAGTTTATCCGTCGATGGAAGAAGGAAAGTACTAAAGACGAATGATGTTACTTAAAATGACGAAGGAGGATGGATGGATGTTGCATGCCTTATTCTTGAACTGTACCTTAAAAGCATCACGTGAACCATCGAATACGGAGGCGCTGATCCGTGACATGATCGCATATTGGAAAGAGGAGAATGTCACTTCAGAAATTGTCCGCATCGTCGATCACCAAGTCGCGTTCGGCGTCACGGAAGACGAAGGCAACGGAGATGAATGGCCAGTGATTTTCGAAAAGGTGAAACGAGCCGACATCGTTGTCATCGGAACACCGCTCTGGCTGGGTGAAAAAAGTAGTGTTGCGACGCAAGTCATTGAACGATTGTACGGAGGGAGCGGTCTGACGAACGATCTTGGACAAGCCATCTACTATAACAAGGTCGGTGGCGTCATCGTCACGGGGAATGAAGATGGAGCTAAACATGCGTCTGCTTCCATCTTGTACGGTCTGTCGCATATCGGTTTTACGATTCCGCCGAACGTCGATGCTTACTGGGTCGGTGAAGCGGGACCAGGACCGTCGTACATCGAAGCAGGACGGGACAATGACTTTACGAAGCGACACGCACAGTTTTTAGCTGCCAACCTATACCATTTTGCTAAGATGTTAAAGGAGCATCCGATTCCAGCAGAAGGGAATGTGATGGAATGAAAAAACAACGTTTAACAGGATACGGTGTCGCCACGTTGTTCGCCATGAGTTTAATGCTTGCGGGTTGCGGAAACGACGAAACGTCGACGGACAAGGTCGAAGAAGGATCAACGAACTCGAACACGACCGACGACACGATGAAGGACAAGGATACGGTGACGAAAAATGCCGATACGGATTATGGCTTTAACAGTCTGTCGATTGAAGCGGATGTTGAAGGGGATAACGATGCCATCGATATTAGTTATGACCGAGATAATGACGGAACGGAAGCGGAATATCGCTATAAAGGTGAGCAAAAGCAAGGAGACGACGCGATGGCGGAACTCGACGCGAAGTTCAAGAACTTAAAGATTGATGAGAATACATCTGAAAAAGAGGTCATCAGTGAGGTTGAGCGTGTGTTTGCGATTCAAGATGCTTCCCGCTTAGAGGTTGAAATCGAATTCTCAGACGGAAACGAAAAAGAATATAAAAAATAAACAACAGGTCTGCGCCCGTGACGGGTGTAGACCTGTTGTCTTAGTGCAGCGACACATGAGCGAGGACACCGTAATGATCGCTCGGTACAAGGTGATGCGGCAGTCGATGGTTTCCGATCAGCTGAACGTGCTGTAAGGTCACGGGTGAAAGCGAACGCTGACAGAGTAACCAATCATATCGAACGGGACTTGTGACGCCGTCATTTTTCCTTGCGTACGGATTCGTCACGGAATCAAGCGTAGCGGCGGCAATTTGTCCTGTACGAGCGGCAAAACTGTCAGCGAGATCGACCCACTCCTTAAGCGTAGCTTGATGCAGAGTAGAGTTTGGACCATCATTAAAGTCACCACCTAAGAACTCAATCGTCGTGTCATCCGTCTGTGAGGCGATCCATTCGTTGACGAATCGAAGTTGATCGAGTCGAATGTCTGAAGCACGCCAATTGAAATGAATGTTCGTCATGGCAAAACGCACACCGTCAATCGAAAACGGGATCCGAATCGCACAATGGTGGTTGATATTTGCTGTCGCAGCGGCACTCGAATCCGTTCGTTCGAACGGTAATTTCGATAGAATGGCAAGTCCTTCATCCGGTGAATCCATGTAAGGATCCATCATCATATACGGATAACCGGTCGCCTCTGCGAGGTGCTCGGCGATCGAAATGAATGGTTCATCCGGATGAAACGTCGACATGACTTCTTGTAGCAGGAGAATATCCGGTTGGTGTTGCTTGATCTCCGCGCATAACGCCTCGAACCGTTCTTGTCGTTCGTATGGGTGATGCCAGATGTTATAGGTCGCAATCGATAACGAGAGACTCATAGCTGTAAGCCCATCAACACCGTATCGTAAAAGCAACCGTCCGATAGTAACCGGTCATGACGCAGTCGTCCTTCTTCTTGAAATCCATGTCGCTGATAGAGGCGAATGGCGCCGAGATTGGTCTCAACGACTTCGAGCTGTATTTTTTGCAGGGATTGCGCTTTTGCCCAAGCAACAATCCGTTCGATCAGTTGCGTACCGATTCCTTGTCCCCAGTCGGATTGAAGTACACCTAGTCCAAATGATGCCTTGTGCTTGAAACGTTTTAAATGAAACCCACGACACCGAGCGTAGGCGATGAGTCGTCCATCTCGCTCGACGACGAGGATACGATCCGGAACCGAGGCATCGCGTAATTGATCCGCGAAATCGCTCGCCGTCATCACGTCCTCACCAGGCATTCGGTCGAAGAATTCAGTTTCCGCATCGAGTGTTTGGCGGAGTTCAGCGAGGGCTTTAGCGTCACTAAGTCGAGCCGGTCGAATCTGGTACCGTTGTGTATCGAACGAGTGGTGCATCGTCTGCATATGTAATCCTCCGTTCTAGATGGAATATGCTATCATTATGGCAGGAATGGTATCATTTGTAAATTTAAGGAGAGAAGAAATGAAAATTCAAACTGGAACGAAGGAAGATGGGACGTTCATCCGCGAGCAATTGATTGCCTACAATCGGCAACATGTTCCTGTAGCCTTATATGAAAAATCGGAAGAACTTTGTTTTACAGCATATAATGAGAAGGGCGAATGCATCGGAGGAATTACCGCGTCTTACGGTTGGCAACACATTCATGTCCAGTTTCTTTGGGTGAGCGATACAGCACGACAGGCAGGTGTCGGAACCCGCCTGCTGCAAGCAATCGAAGGATATGCAAAGGAAGCAAGGTGTACGAAAATCCTTTTGGATACGTTTGATTTTCAAGCACCAGACTTTTACCGCAAGCATGGTTATGAAGAATATGGACGCCTGACCGATCATCCATCGATTGGACAAACTCAATATTTCTTCGTCAAGCGACTTTAACGCCGGACGTGCAGGATCCAAGCTGACATGTACGTAAGTGTTCCGATCGATAAGACAAGAGCAATCGCATAAAACGGAAACGCTGGATAGAGTTGAAGTAACGGTTGCTCGAATAAAAAGGCAATCATCAGGATGGGGAGGCTGATCATAAAAGCAACGTACGCAGCGCGCGTCGCTTTACCGGTGATTAGTGCCTCACGTTCGTCCGAGTCAGAGAATTCTGCTGTTGCAAACGAACGCGAACGGTCTTCTCGTAAGAAATAACTGACGATCGAAAGGACAATCGCAACCACTAGTACTGGAAGGACGCTCATTAGATTCAATTCCAGCGACAATCCCATACCGGATACAGGGTCGTCTTGAAACAACTGCAGATTAGCATGAATGGCACTAATGAGATAAGCAGCTAAAAAGTAGAGACAACAATTAAGTAAGGATTGAGTGACGACACGTTTCATCGGGATTCCTCCTCTAATTGAAATAGTTCTTCGATCGGACGATCGAATACACGGGCAATCTGCATCGCGAGTAAGAGCGACGGCGTATAGCTCCCTTTTTCAAGTGAGATGACGGTCTGGCGCGTCACACCGATTCTTTCCGCGAATTGCTCTTGCGTCCACTTGTGCTGTTGACGATACAGGCGGACATGGTTCGTCAGTTTCATCTGACGACCTCCTTTCCAGTTGTTTACATTGTAAAGTCCATTTTACAATTTGTAAAGTCAACTTTACTTATTGATCATGAAAAACCACTGAATCGATTCGATTCAGTGGTTTTTCATGATCGGTTGTAACTCATCGTATAAAAGTGATATTACCGTGTAATAATCACAGGATGTGTGGTGTTATTATGACGGCTAAGAGACAGGCGAACGTCGTCACGACTTGGTGATGACGTAAAGATAAGAAGAGCGTGACCAGCCCGATGATCGTCACGCCGGATAAGATCCATCCTACTAAAAACTCCTTGCCGTTCGAAGCAATCGGAATACTCAATAAATAAGCTGTCGCATGTGGAAAGAAGCCGATGGCATCTAAAAGGATACCACCAAAGACACCAATTAGCAGTAAGCCAATCGACAGACGAAACAGTGCTTGACGTTTAATCATATGTATCCTCCTAATCTGTTAGTTTGATGCAGGAAATCCTACTATTGCACTTATTAAAAATGATTCTACAAAAAGCGATGGATTCCTTTCTGTTATCTATCCCTGAACTTTATCAAAAATCCTCGCATCTGCACATCAATCGGAATATTCAGATAATTATCGGGTATTCTTTTGAAAACGCCATCGCCGATTCAGTGGAAAGGAGAAGAGAAGATGATGCCTGAACTGATACCGGATGACCGGGAGCTCGAACGAAGGATTCGGATTGTCCACCTGTTGCGAAAACTGGGCAAAACAGACGAAGCGATTGCCCAATCCTTGTATGTTCCGATCGAATGGGTTCAATCGATTTATGAAGAAGACGACTGGCAGCAAATGCAATCATCCTAAGGCAAGGACGTCTCGTCCTTGTTTTTTCACGTGTTCCGGTATACTAAAACAAGCATCTCAAATAGAGAGGATGAAGTGAAATGAACGTGGCCATCATTGGAGCAGGAATCAGTGGTTTGTATCTTGCGACGCGTTTGCAGGAACTGGGACACGACGTGACAATCTATGAAGCACGTGACCGAATCGGCGGGAGAATCGAGACGGTCGATTTCGAAGTTGATAGTCGAACATATGCGTTTGATCTTGGACCGACTTGGTTTTGGCCGGACAGCGAACCATTGATGGTCGATTTGATCCATCGATTAGACTTACCGACACTCGAACAATATGCGACGGGAGCACTTCGACTCGAACGGGCTGACGGAATCGAGTCGCATCTGGTTGCGAATCAACCGACGGCGCTTCGCCTTCGTGACGGAATCCGCTCCGTTGCTACGGCACTTGCTGCACGACTCACACCGGGAACGATTCGACTCAAGTCTCCCATCAGCCAGATTGATGTCATGAATCGGATTGTTGTCAGTTCAGGAAGGAAGAGTCAACCGTTCGATGAGATCGTTCTCGCACTACCACCACGTCTAGCGACAACGTTATCGTATGTGCCAGCTTTACCTGAAGTAGTTCTGGATGAACTCGAAGCATTACCAACCTGGATGGCGCAGCAAGCGAAATGTCTTGTTCTTTACGAAAGACCGTTTTGGCGTGATTCGGGCTGGTCCGGTCAGGCAATCAGCTGGACTGGTATGGTGCAAGAGATTCATGACGCTTCCCCACAAGACGGACCAGGAGCGTTGTTCGGTTTTTTCCGGACACCGGCACGTGAACGACAGGTATTGACCGAGGCGGAAATCAAGGAAACGGTTCTCGCGCAGCTGGTTCGTTTGTTCGGTGAACAAGCGCGTCAGTCGATTGGTTGGGCTTATAAAGATTGGTCGACGGATAGTTGGACAGCAACACGAGCTGATGCAGCACCGCTCGTGGATTTCCCGGCGTATCACGCCATCAATCTCGGAGTGGAGCATGCAGCGATTTCACTGATTGGGACAGAAACCAATCCAAGTCATGGTGGACACTTAGAAGGTGCCTTACGATCCGTTGAACGCTATCTAGAAAAGCGAGGAGGAGAAAAATGATCGAGACGCTACATTATGATGTGTTCACGACGACGCCTGGAGCAGGTAATCCAGCTGGGGTCGTCTTAGACGCCGATCAATTGACTGAGTCAGAAATGCAACGAATCGCTCGTACGAATGGCTTTACCGAGACGACGTTTGTCCTGACTTCCGAGCAAGCGGATTACCGCATGCGCTACTTTGCACCAGAACAGGAAATGGACTTATGCGGCCATGGTACGATTGCTGCACTGACGGCACTCGATTCAAAGATCAGTGTATCTCCATCATGTCAGATCGAGACAAAGTCAGGCATCTTGCCTGTGATGCGTATAGCGAACGGATTGTTTCGCTTGCAACAAGGACAACCTCGATTACAACGGTTTGACGGTGACGCAAAGCACGTTCTAGCCGCGATTGGTCTCGAATTGAAACATCTCGATGAACGGTGGCCAATTGTATACGGCAGTACTGGGAACTGGACACTGCTCCTACCGATTCATCGACTTGAGGACTTTCACCGGATGATGCCGGATAACCAACGCTTTGCCACTGTTCTGACCGACTTCCCACAAGCCTCGATTCATCTGATTTGTCTCGATACATATGACCGACAAGCGACGATTCACGGACGTCACTTCTCAGCAACGGGAGCAGGTAGTGTCGAAGATCCGGTTACGGGAACAGCGAGTGGTGTGATGGGTGTCTATTACCGAAAATTCATCCAGCCACTTGAAACGGAAACAGCGATCATCGTCGAACAAGGACACGAGATGGGACGACCCGGTCAGGTCGGAATCCGTATTTCTGGCGAAGGTCTTGATCATAACAAATGGAAAGTCGAGATGGATGGGCAAGCCGTTTTTGTCGGAGTAAAGCGCATGGGAGAGGAAGAGGCAGATGTTGAAACATTTCATTTGGGATTTTGACGGCACGTTGTTTGATACGTATCCCGTATTGGTCGATGTGTTCGCGAACTTGCTTGAGAGTGAGGGGCAAACGGTCGAACGTGAGCAAGTAGCAGAGCTAATGGCGATCTCGGCAAAAACGACGTATGAGGCGTTTGGTGTGTCCGAACCATTCATTCTGAACTACAAGCAACAAAAGATGATCATCGAACAAGAACGATCTGAACCGTTTCCCGGAATCCGTGAACTGCTAGAGGCGTTATCGACGAGAGGTGCGACGCACCATATCGTCACCCATCGCGGAACATCAATCCACGCGTTGCTTGCAAAACACAGGGTGACCCATTATTTCCAAGACGTGTTGACGGCACCGGATGGATTCGCTCGCAAGCCGGATCCGGAAGCTGTCGTGTACTTGATCGACCGTCACCAGATGACTCCAGACGAGACGATCATGATCGGCGACCGGGAACTTGACGTCTTAACCGGACATCGTGCCGGTATCAAGACGTGCTTGATAAGCAATCGACCAAGAGAGACAGTTGCGACGTATACCGTACCGTCAATCGATCGATTAAAGGAACTGTTACTGACATAAAAACAGCCCCGCTTCCACTGTTGGAAACGGGGCTGTTTTTTAAGAAGACAATCGATCTGCTTCGGATGCTTCAGCGCGTGGTGCGCGCCAGAAGTACGTCAGTAAAATACCGACTGCAAGCATCGCTGTCGCAAAATAGAACGGATAGTTCAAATTAACGTCGAACAATAATCCACCAACGATCGGTCCAAGGATGTTCCCGATGCTCGTAAACATCGAGTTCATCCCGCCGACGAATCCTTGTTCGTTACCGGCAATCTTTGAAAGATAGGTCGTAACGGCAGGTCGCATCAAGTCGAACCCGACGAACACGACCATCGTCACGAGAATGATCGAGATATAGTTCGTCACGAACGTCATTAAGACGACGAGTAACGTCGAACCGATCAAACTATAGCGAATCAAGCGAATCTCACCGAACCAGCGCGTCAACCGATCGAACAATCCGACTTGGACGATGACACCGACGATTGCACCGAGAGAAATCGCAAGGGCGATATCCTTCGCCGTGAAGCCAAACTTGCGGTCGACGAACAAGGCGAACAACGACTCGAATGAGGCAAGACCGAACGATGAGATCAACAGGACAAGAAATGCGATGAAATAGAGCGGGCTGAAGACTTTTCGGAAACCTGTCTGTTGTTTGACCGTCGTTGTCTCATAGTGACGCTTAGGTTCTTTGAGCGTAAAGACGGATAACACCATCGCCGTCAGTCCGAAGGCAGCAGCAAAGAAGAACGGCATCCGTGTTCCGAGATCTGCTAGGAACCCACCGATTCCCGGTCCGATGATGAAACCAGTCGAGATGGCGGCAGACATATATCCGAGCGCTTTTGGACGAGTCTCGTTCGTCGTGATGTCAGCGATGAATGCCGTGACGGCTGGCATGATGAAAGCCGCACTGACACCACCGAGAATCCGAGACGCAAACAGGACTTCGACGCTTTGACCGAGACCGAATAAGAGCTCGGACATACTGAAGATGAACAAGCCGATGATGATCATCGGTTTACGACCGTACTTGTCGACGGCACGTCCTGCGAGTGGTGACAGAATCAGTTGCGCAAAGGCGAAGGCGGAAACCATGTAACCGACTGTCGCCCCGGAAATGTTCAACTCGTTCATGATCGTCGGTGTGACGGGAATGACGAGTCCAATGCCTAAAAAGGCAATGAATAAGTTGAGCAGGAGTGTACTTAAAATCAATGTATTGTTTTGCATAGTTCACCTCAATAAAATTAAATCGTTTTTGACATACCGCGCCAGACGATCGGCCAGACAGCCTGCTGTCGAGCGTGAAACGCGTCGACACCGTTGTAGACGAGTTCCGTCAGCGTACCTTCAGCAACCGTCAAATAAGCGAGTGCGGCACTTTTGTAATCCGTCGAAAAGAGAATCTGTTCTGTTCGGTCTCGTTCGCGTAGTAATCGCGTCAATAGATCGTGCAATGAATCGAAAAACGGATTGAAACGGTCCGTCATCTCTTGTTCGAGCTTTTCTGGTGGAAAATAGGCAGCCCGAAGAATGAAGCGCATCAGGATATCGTCTTGCTGTTCCGAAATGAACCAGTCAAAGAAACCATGCAACGATTGTTCGAGCGGCTGCTTTCGCGTGTTCGTAAAATACGTCGCGAAACGTCGTTTTTGTTCTTGCAACGCATACGTCGTCGCTTGCAGGAATAAGTCATCCTTGCCTTTATAGTGCGCATAGATCGATGGTTTTTTAATACCGACCTCTGTCGCAATTTCTTGCAGCGATGCCCCTTCATAGCCATGTGCGGCAAAATGATGGATGCTCGTCTGTAACAATTGTTGGGCTTTCAGATCAATCACCTTCCTAACGGTCGTTAGGTAACACTGTAACAGTAAATTTCAAATAGAGTCAATCAGATTGTCTTACCGCACAAAAAAACTGACTCCGCGATGGCGGAATCAGTTAGTGAGGAATCATTATTTATTCATGACACGACCGCGTGTTGCGACGCGTGAGCCGACGATTCCTGCGAATGACGTGAAGATGAGTGTCAGAAGCAGTCCGACGAACGCCCAGATTGAAACTTTTGATGCCGTTTGTGTTGCTTGTTCCGTTTGCTCACGGACATCTTGGACCGTTTTCTTGAGGTCAGCTGATGTCTCATCAAGCGTTTGTTTCGCGTTTTCGATTTGTTGCGTCGTTTCTTTCGTTGCCGTATTGAGACCATCGACGATGTTTTGTGTCGCTTCTTCCGCTTCAGCACCTGTTAGATCAGTGTTCTTCGCGACAGCGTCAGCGATTTTATCTTCATCGACCGATTTCTCGATTTTTTCAGCTCGTGCTGTCAATGAATCACCGAGATCCTGGACGATCGTATCGAAGTTTTCTGGTTTTGTGATTGCTTCCTTACCAGCAGCCGTGACGTCTTCTTGCACAGCGTCAAGTTCGTTTTGCAAGTAGCCTGGTTGCAATTCTTTGATGTCTGTGTCTTTTAAGATTTCGTCAACGTTACCTTCAAGTTCTTTCGTATCAATTTGTGAAACGTTTTTCGTAATCGAATCGAATCCTTTCGTCGCAGCGTCTTGCGCTGTCGAAGCAACGGATCCGATGCCGTTACCTGCCGCACCACCGACCGTCCCGAGTAGTGAGCCGACCGATTGTAACGTATTGACCGTCGTGAACGTCAAAAGAGCGAACAAGAGGATGACGCTCGTCGACCATGTCAAGAAACCGTGGACGAGACCGGCACGTGCCGACGTCACACCGGAGACGAATCCGGCAACGAACAGCGAGATGAGCAATGAAAGGATTGCCCAGATGATCAAGCCAGTGCCGACACCATCGAACGGGTTATTCGACGTGACGTCCGTGACGCCGAGTCCAATTGCTGAACCGATTAAACTGAATAAGATCAATAAAGATAGAAATGATACCACACCTGCAAAAATCGAACTCCATGAGATGTTACGACCTGCTCCGTCCGCTTCCGCTCGGAAATGCGATGAAAAGCCTCTGTTTGTTTTTTCCATAATAAGCACTACCTCTCCCCAAATTGGTCTTTCAAGTTCGAGATGTTCATGAATGTAAAAGCTTCACCTCAAGTTTCTTACGCGCATAGCTCTTATATAACCGGTAACTAAATAAGAGAAACCTAGTATTACAGGTACATGATTAACGGTCGTATGAACTTCAACGAAGTGATATTGGTTGCGTTTGAAGAAAAAGCATCGTACACTCTTATCAAGTGTCACGTTATACTGTACAGTTTAAAATCAAAAGGAGGTGATCCCCCGCTTCTAGGGGGATACAAGTTGGACATCGTCTTAACACTGAATTTGTTGTTGCTCGTCGTATTGATTGGTTTGACCGCGTTTTTCGTCGGTTCGGAATTTGCTGTCGTTAAAGTCCGGATGTCACGTCTCGACCAGATGGTGCAAGAAGGAAAAAAGGGAGCAGTACTTGCGAAGAAGGTCGCAGGAGATCTCGATTATTACTTGTCGGCCTGTCAGCTCGGTATTACGATCACTGCACTTGGTCTGGGTGCACTCGGAAAACCGACCGTCGAGAAATTGTTGACACCGGTCTTTGATGAACTTGGTGTCGCCGTTGCGCTCTCAACGATTCTCTCATACAGTATTGCTTTCATCTTCGTGACGTTTCTCCACGTCGTCATCGGAGAACTTGCACCGAAGACGCTCGCGATCCAGTATGCGGAACGGATGACGTTACTGCTAGCTCCTTCACTCTATGTATTCGGAAAAGTCATGTATCCATTCATCTGGATCATGAACGGTTCGGCCCGTGTCCTCTTGCGGATGTTCGGTGTGAAACCTGCCGGTCACGAACAAGCCCATTCCGAAGAAGAGTTGAAGATCATCATGGCACAAAGTTTTCAAAGTGGTGAGATCAATCAATCGGAACTCGCCTTGATGCAAAACGTCTTTGCGTTTGATGAGCGTGTAACGCGCGACATCATGGTGCCACGGATGAACATGATGGTCATTTCGGACGAGATGAGTTGGGAAAATCTATTACAGACGATGTCTGACAATCCGTATACACGTTACCCGGTCAGTGAAGGAACGGATAAGGACCGGATTAGTGGTTATATCAACGTCAAGGAAGTGCTCGCCCATCACGCGGTACAAGACGAACGAGAACTCGCCTCGTTCCTTAAACCGTTGCCGGTCGTTTCGGAATTGACACCGCTGCAAGAAACACTCTTGAAGATGAAGCAGACACGGTCACACATCGCTCTCGTCATCGACGAGTATGGTGGGACATCCGGTTTGATCACGATGGAGGATATTTTGGAGGAAATCGTCGGTGACATCCGCGATGAATTCGATGAAGCGGAGCAAGCCGAGATCGAACAGTTACCGGACGGCTCGTATCGATTAGCGGGTACTGTCCTATTAGTTGAGATCGAAGAACGATTTGGTCTTCGGTTCACTGAATCAGAGGCGGTCGACACGATTGGTGGCTATATCCAATCACGGACGGCTGCTTTTGAAGAGGGAACGATCGTCACAGATGAGGCGTTTACGCTTGAGATCTTGCGTTCTGCTCACTACCAGATTCAGGATGTCAAGTTGACCTTGCCGTCAAGCTAAAATAAAGACCCGTTTTGCTTAGTAGTTCAATCTACTGAGCAGACGGGTCTTTTTTATCGGGCAGTGGGGAGATTGGATTCGGTTGGTGGTAACTGTTCCTTCAAATACAGAGAAAATGCTTCTTCCGATAAAGGACGTGCATAGTAATACCCCTGACCGATGTGGCATCCGATGGATTTAAGATACAAGTGCTGCGCTTCGTTTTCGACACCTTCTGCGATCATCGTCAGACCAATCGTTTGTCCCATTGCGATGATATGTGGAAGTAAAGCAGCTCCCCCTGTTGTTTCCGGACAATCATCGACGAATGATTTATCAATCTTCAGTGAATGGACTGGCAGTTGATGCAGGATGGATAAAGAAGAGAAACCGGTTCCGAAGTCATCGATGGCACAGTGAATTCCCTGATTGCGCAACGTGTGTAACATCTTGCTGCTATCTGAGACGTCTTGTAAGACGCTTTCGGTAATTTCGAGTTCAAGATAAGCTGGAGATAAGTTCGTCTCAGACAAGGTCTCTTCAATCATGTTTAGTAAATGTTGATCCTTAAACTGTGGAACGGAGATATTGACAGCGACGATCAGCGGATAGCCTTGCGCATGCCAGTCAAATGTCCTGCGGCATGCCGTCTTTAGAATCCAGCGTCCAAGAGCAATGATGTGACCGCTCTCTTCAGCAATCGAGATGAATTCGACGGGAGAAATCAAACCAAAGACTGGATGATGCCAACGAACGAGTGCTTCCATACCGATTGGACGGTTTGTCATCAGATCGACTTTTGGCTGATAGACCAGTTGGAATTGATTGTTCTCGATCGCTGCGGGGATATCCATTTCCAGCTGGATCTTCCGATTGAACCATTGGTGGAGTCGTTCATCATACCGGACGCAGTGCATCGGTCCTTGTTGTTTCGCTTGAAGAAGTGCCGTATCAAGACAAGGAAGAATGTCCTGGTGCAAGGAAGTGTCTTCGATGAGACAACTACCAGCATGGATGGTGACTTGAATCGAATATCCGCGAATTCGGAACGGGCGCTCGAATTGGTGTAATAAAGCCTGTTCAAGAGCGGTCAACGAATCATTTGTCGCGTACGGAAGGATGAGCGCGAACTCATCCCCACCGATTCGGTAGATTTCCAGATCATCGTGACGCAACAGCCGAAGTCGATTCGCGGTCTCGACCAACACACGATCTCCCGTCGCATGCCCCATAGTATCATTGACGATCGTCAAACGATGTAAATCAAGCGAGACGGCCGCAAAAGAACGCGGTAAGTCGTTCGTAAGCCGTTCGATGAAGTGTTGGCGATTCGCGAGCTGTGTCAGCGAATCGTGGTAAGCGATGAATGAGACTTCGTTTAGCAATCGATTGTTGCTACGTAACGTAAAGATTTGCCGACCGAGAACAAGAGAGAACAAGAGCAGCCAACCGCTCGATAGAATATTGAGGTACCAGTCATAAGTCGATAAGACGAACCCTGTCAGTAAACCGATGCTGACATAAGGCAAGATGAAATCGCGTTCCGTTACCGTTCGCTGAGAACGAAAGAGTCGTTCTTGTTGCGGATGCTGTTTTCCTTCTAAATGACCACTCCATCCGATGGACAGAAGCGCGATGACCCAGAAAACATCGACGAGATGTTCGAGAAACGGACTGTTGTTAAACGTAAAGACGGTAAGCATGACATCACCGCACACTTGAAACAAAAAACCAACGACGAGAAAACGGTGATGCGGTTTTCCTTGGTTATAACGAACATGGTAGTACAAAATCGCACTGAAAAAGAGGAGTAACACATCAGCAATGAGAAATCCGAAGGTGGAGATCGTTCGCTCGAGCGAGGGATTCAGGATCTCAAAATAGGGTTGCAATAAATAATAGTCGCTCATGACGAAAGCCGTCGTCATGAACACGACTAAATTGAAGATGTAGTTCTTATTCGTGAAGTTCAATCCGATGCTACGCATCTTCGTGATTAGCGCTAAGACATAGCTGAAATAAGACAAACACCAAAGAATGGTCGAGGCAATCGGTGCATCGACCCGTCCGTCTGTCAATTGAAGGAACAGCCATAGACCATTCCCGAGGACGTGTAATAGAAGACCTGCGAACAAGAAACTTAGAAAACGGAGGTGTGGATTGCGCTGTTCAATGCGTGCGCGAATCATCCAATAGGCGGCAATCAGACCCGCCATCATATGAAAGACGTTGATTCCAATCAAGTGTGCCCACTCTTCAGCAGGTCCAAAACGAATCCAACCATAGAAAACCAGGAATACAGGAAAGACGATGAAAGAGAAGTAACGCCACATGAGTTGAACGGACCTCCTTAAGTTAAAAAGCGAGAAGTGTTATATAGATATCGGTCAAATTTTCCATTTTTTGAAGGGTGCTTACCTAGAATGCTTGAGGAAATGGGCGAGTGTCGCACATCAAAAGTACCAATCATGACGGGAAATTCCATATGAAAATTTTGGATTTTCGAATGATAGCCATTCAAATGTCAATTATAGGTGACGATAAAGAAAATGAAGTCCATCTATGAATGAGGGAGAGAAGCATATGAAATGGTTCGCGAAATCAGCATCACCGTCCTTCGATGCGCGCATCGAAGGCGAACGCGCTCATGTCGTGTTGAATGTTCCGACATCCTTACATGAACAATTACGTTTAATCGGTCTAGAAGCAGTCGATTTACAAATTGTCCGGGTCATCCGCGAAGATGTATCCCGTTGGATGCCGAGCATGGTCGACGCGTTCTACGAGGAGCTGGTTCGTGTTCCGTCACTCCGGCATTTGATTGAACAGCATTCGACGCTCGAACGATTGAAAGGCACTCTCGCTCGGCACATCCTACAAATGTTCGATGGTCAGGTGACGATGGACTACATCGAAGCCCGGCGCCGGATCGCTGAACGGCATGTTCAAATCGGGCTGCATAATAAATGGTATATCGCCGCCTTCCAAAAAGTCTGGAACGTCCTCAGTGAACAAATTGACGGCAGTGATTGGCCGGAAGTAGAACGTGTCCGGATCATGCGGGCAGCGGGGAAACTCTTCAACCTCGAGCAACAAATCGTCATGACGATGTATGAGGATCAAATCGATGAGGAGCGCCAAGCGATCGCGACAGCCAAACGGCACGTCGGAGATGGCGTTCAAAAATCCACGGAAGAACTTGCTGCGATGAGTGAAGAGTCGTCAGCGAACTTCCAGGAGATTGAACGGCACGCCAAACACGTCTCGACGACGACAGACGCAATTTCGATCCAGTTGACGGAAGCGGTCAGTGAAGCAGAAGCAGGTGTCGTCCTCGTCGAAGAGGAGACACGTCGCTTTGAACATGTCGTTGCAGATTTATCACGGACGACTGAACAAGTCGCTGAACTGTCTCGTCTGTCGCAGGAAATCGAGCGGATCGCTGGGATGGTGACGACGATTTCCGATCAGACGAACCTACTCAGCTTGAACGCCTCCATCGAAGCGGCGCGTGCCGGGGAGATGGGGCGCGGGTTTACTGTCGTCGCGCAAGAAATTCGGAAACTCGCAGAAGAGAGTAAACAGTCGGCAGCGGAGACGTCGCGGATCGCCCAAGAAATCACGCAAAAGATGCTCGTCGTTTCCGAACGAATGGGAACAACCGAGACAGCGGTCGTTCGGACGACGACAGAGATGCAACAAGTCGTCCGTGCCTTCTCACGGATTTCGGAACAGACAGATGCGGTCTCGCGGCAAATTCACGAACTATCGACGGATACGAAGGATGTCGCTGGAACGATCGAAGGCATGCGGAAAATCGCAGAAGCGATTGCTGAGACAGCGGATGACTTACAAGAAGTCGCAGCGACTCTCTAATATGATCCTCCTTTCTAAAAGAAAGGAGGATTTTTTTGTCGTTTTATGGAAAAATGAAAGTGGAGGTGTGAATGGTTTATGGTTCAGAGTCTACTACTGATTGTTTTATGTTTTTTAGCATTGATTGGACATTATTTGATGACAGGGGAACTCGCTCCACGTGAGTTGTACGGATTACTCGGTTTAACGGGCGTCGCTTTCGTGATCGGTGGAGTCGAATGGTGGCAAATCCGGCGCGATTTACGTTATCGGGGAGTAGAAGAGGGGATATCCGTTCGCTTGGCAGATCGGGCGAGCCGAAAGACGAATACGGTCTTTCTCGCGCATGAACGATGGCTGACGTTCTCACGTCGATACGCCACGTGGTGGCAGGCAATCCTTGCGCGCTTCGAAAAGTTCGAATCATTTTTTCTCGACGTGACGTTCGAAGGAGACGGGGAACAATTACAAATTAAAGAGACGAGAACGGAGTGGCTCCGCAATACGACACATTTCGTGATTCGCAAAGACGGACGCGATGTCGGAACGATTCGTAACGATGCGGCACTGCGTCAGCAACTGCAGCTGCAAGAAGTCTTACTCGTCTCGTATGCCGGTCAGGAGTATCAGATTCGGTCCTCGACGCTTACGCGAAAAATCGGCGTCTATCAAAACGGGGATTGTATCGCGACGGGGTCACGACACGGGGCGCGACTCGTCTTTAACTGTGACACGAACGAACGTCTCTTAGCCGTCGCTAGTATGATCGTCTTTCGACTTGTTTATTCGAAGTGATTTTATTTCACTGACCGTAATGTTGATTTAAAAATTTAAAGCACAAGAAGTAATAAGATAGGTCGTTCCCCTAATGATTATATGAATACATACAAAAAAGGCGCGCTGGATCTCTACAGAAGAGAATCAGCGCGCCTTTTCGTTAACCGGTCTTTCGGATCGATTCGAACAATCGCCCCTTATAGACGTCGGCAATCGTATTGAGAAATGTCTCGCTCAACTTTTTCGGGAAGAACGGTTTTGCATACACATAATGATACGCCTTCTTTAAATCATCCCATTGTGTACATGGTTCCGTTTGACGGAACCGTGCGACGTCGATGATCCGTGTTCCGTTCGCCGTCAAGAGGATGTTCCGTAAATGAATGTCTGACGGGTTCAGACCGACGGACCGCGCTTGTGCTAAAGCTGTATCGACAGTCGTTAAGACGGATTCCGGGATGAACGTCCCGCTGACGAGACATTCGAATAACGTTTGACCTTCAATGTATTCAAGCACGATATAGTCTGCACCATATTCGTAGACTTGTGCGTACGTCGGAAAGTCAGTCAACTGTGCGTAGATGCTTCCTTCGAGATCGGCCAGCGTTCGAAACGACGGGTAAAATTTCTTGATGACGCGATCCGTGCCGCGGATGCGAAAGACGAACGCACTTCGTCCTGTCCCGATTAAGTCAAGTTCACTCGGAAGATGCTCGATCGTACAAACGAAGCCTGTTTCTTTCAATTGGATCAATTGCGCTAACTCAGCGTCAGTTTTCAATGGTGTCACTTCCTTTCCTCCTTCATTTCTTATACCCATTATACGCTCATCTGACAGGAAAAGTTTCAAAAATCGCTTGTGTGTGAAAGTTTTGAACATTATGTGATATGCTAAAAATGCTACACTGTTACATACTTTAAGGGGGTTTTTAATCATGTCAACGACACAACAATGGCGCGACCATTTCGATGGTCTTCGCGCATACGAAGAAGCCGTCGCATTACTCTACTGGGATATGCGGACATACATGCCGGATCAAGGCGCAGCAAACCGTTCCGCGTCGATCGGATTCCTCTCGACGGAGAGCTTCCGCCGCCGGACTGGTACTGCGTACCAACAATTACTGGCCGCGATGGAGCAAGAGACGCTGACGGGCATCGAAGCGATCTCATTCGCGAAAGCAAAAGAAGCATTCGATCGCGACTCGAAGATTCCAGAAGCCGAGTACCAAACATTCATCACGTTGATTTCTGAAGCAGAGAGCGTCTGGGAAAAGGCGAAGGACGCGAACGATTGGTCGATGTTTGAACCATACCTTGAAAAAATCGTCGCGATGGAGCGCCAGTTCGTCGAATACTGGGGCTATGATGCACATCCATATGACGCACTGCTCCATGACTACGAGCCGGGGATGACGGTCGCAACACTTGATCCATTGTTCGCAGAACTCCGCCAAGCAATCATCGGTTTGCTCGGTCAGCTCGAAGGAAAAGACTTCCCGACGCTCGATTGGTCAGCTGATCGCGAGACACAGATCGCCTTGAACCAAGAGTGGCTCCGCGATATCGGCTATGACTTCACGTCCGGTCGCTTGGATGAGACGGTCCATCCGTTCCAGACGACGATCAACCGCAAGGATGCCCGGATCACGACGAAATATGATGAGAATGACTACCGAAACTCGGTCTTCGGCACGATGCATGAAGCCGGACACGCGACGTATGAGCAAGGAATCGAACCAGAGCTCGATTCACTCGGTCTCGGTGATGGTGCTTCGATGGGGATTCACGAATCACAATCACTGTTCTTTGAGAACTTCATCGGGCGTAACCAAGGGTTCTTAGAAGCCCGTTATCACGGATTACAACAAGCAATCCCGTCGCTGGCTGACGTTCCGTTCGAACGCTTCTATGCTGCGGTCAATGAAGTCAAGCCGTCACTGATTCGGATTGAAGCCGATGAATTAACGTATGCCCTGCATATCATCATCCGCTATGAACTGGAAAAACGCCTGATGACGAAAGAACTCGAAGTCAAGGATCTCCCGCAGGAATGGAACCGTCTCTATAAAGAGTATCTCGGTGTCGATGTGCCGAGCGACGCAAAAGGGGTCTTACAAGACGTCCATTGGTCAGGTGGCTCGTTTGGTTACTTCCCAAGTTACGCGCTCGGTCTCGTCTATGCGGCACAGCTAAACGAAGCACTTCGTCGTGACGTCGACAACGTCGATGGTCTGATCGCAGCGGGTACACTTGCCCCGATCAAAGGCTGGCTGAAAGAAAACATCCACCGTCACGGGAAATCGAAGACACCAGCTGAACTGATTGAAGCAGCAACGGGTCAATCGATCTCGGTCGCACCACTCGTCAACTACTTGACGAAGAAATACACGCGTGTCGTCGAGGCACTCTGATGTTGTGGTTCGCACACCGCGGCGTCAGTGACCGTTTTCCGGAGAACACGCTTGAAGCCATCGCTGCTGCGATCGAAGACGACGTCGATGGGGTCGAATTCGATGTCCATTTCTCTAAGGACGGCGTCGGTGTCATCATTCACGATGAGACCGTCAACCGGACGACGAACGGGAAGGGGCGCGTCATCGACATGACGGTAGCCGAATTGCAGGCGCTGGATGCTGGAGCACGATTCAAAGGAGGACCGATCAAGACGAAGATTCCGACGCTTGACGAAGTCCTTGCAATCCTCGCACCAGCGACGCTCCGGCTCAACATCGAGCTGAAGACGGATACGATTCGCTATGACGGGATTGAGGCGTATGTCCTGGAACGTTGCGCTGCACACGGCATCGCGACCGACCGATTGTTATTCAGTTCGTTCAACCATTATTCGGTTGCCTTGATCCGGAAGATCGACCCAAGCGTTGAGACGGCGATTCTCTATCCGTATCCGATCTATCATCCGGAAGAACAAGCCCTCCGAATTGGTGCGACCGGTATCCATCCCGATTATCGACGGGTAACGGAAGCGGACGTCGCGTTCGCTCACGCGCAAGACGTCACGGTCCGGGTTTACACTCCGAAGACGGTCGAGGATGTCCGGCAGATGCAGCGGATCGGCGTCGACGCCGTCATCGTTAATGATCCAAAAGGGATGCGCGATACACTCGAAGGATGAGGAGGAGGAAGGGATGCGCAAGGAATACGTATTCGTCATCAGTTTGTCGCTCGTCGCTTTATTCGTCGGACTTCAGCTTGGCTTTGCCCGCTTGCCGGAACCAAAACCGAAGCAAGTGACGACGACACCGATGCGCCCTGCCGATTATCAGGCAGGACTTGCGTCAGCGAAACGGGAACTGAAGCAGATTCAGCGCTTCACCTTGAAAAGCACCCTTCCTGCGGATGGAACGACGGTGACCTGGATTTATGAGACCCCATCCGATGAACGAATTGCGGTCGATTGGTATTACGTCGAGAGTTATCCGGAAGAACAAGTCCAGATGACACGAAACGAAACATCCCGGATCATCTCGTACGAACGCTATTTAATCGTCATCCGACCGATTTACGGAACGGTCGTCGATAGTGAACTCGAACAGTTCGCTCTTCGCTTTACAGGTTACTTCACGACACAACAACAGGGGGAAAACGATGTCAGGTAAAATCATTCTCTTGATTGGTGGATCGGGCAGCGGAAAGTCCTCCCTGATCAAACGTCTGCGGACGGAATACGCGCACGTCCGGTTCATCCCGTCGGTCACGACCCGACCGAAACGACCGACGGAGATTGATGGAGCAAGCTATCATTTCGTCGACGTCAAGACGTTCCAACAATTGATCCAAGACGACGGCTTCATCGAATACGCCCACGTCCACCGGGCGTGGTACGGGACACCGCGTCAAGCGTATGTCGATGTCCTCGAACAGGATCAAATCGTCATCAAGGACATTGATCCGAAAGGGGCGGCGAACTTCAAGCGTTTGTTTGGCGACCAAGTGATCACGATTTTCGTCTCGGTTCCACCCGACTTGATGAAGGAACGACTGTTGATGCGCGGGGATACACCGGAGCTTGAAGCGCGACTCGTCGATTACGAGGAAGCGTGGAAAGACCGCGATCATTATGATTATATGATTGAAAACATCGATTTTGAGACAGCGTATGCCGATCTGCTTGAGATCATTGCTGGCTACATTCCACAGGCATGACGAAGAGGACGCAAGATGCGTCCTCTTTTTGATGTCAGAAAGGAGTCTTCATGCTACCTTTGCATCCCTTGCTCACGCACGTTGAGAGCAAAAGACAGTTATCTGGTCGATCGCGCCAAGCCGTCTGGTCCGTCAAGACGGCAACAGCGCACTACATCGTCAAGGTCGTGACGGATCCGTCTAGTCGTCAATTTGAACGAGAAGCCACTTTAGCGATTCCAAAACAAGCGGGATTGTCTCATGCCTTACCGCTAGCGACCGGACGGACCGCAACGACCGCTTACGGCATCTATCCGTACCTACCCGGAAAAACCGTTCGAAGCGTGCTCGAGGAGTCACCGGAATTAGCGCCTCAGCTTGGTCAGGAGACAGGGCAAGCGTTGAGACGCATTCATGACGTCACCGCACCGAGCGAAATGACGTCTTGGAGCGAACGTTGCCAGGCGAAACATGACCGCTATCGCGCGGCGATTGACGGGTTGCTTGAGCCAACGTGGATCAAGCGTCTTGATCGATTCATTAGCGAGCGGATTCCGTTACTTCAGACACGTCCGAACCGGTTGCAACATGATGACGTTCATCTCGATAATCTCCTTGTCGAGGATGGGCATCTTTCCGCCTTCCTTGATTACGGGAACCATGATTATGGCGATCCGTGGCATGACTTCGTCAAATGTGGTCTGTTTCAGGTCGAGACGAGTCCGCTATTTGCCCGGCACATGATTGAAGGGTATTTCGAGAACGAAGTACCGTCCGACTTTTGGCGAATGTATAGTCTTTACATGGCGATGGTCGTCTTTTCAGCACTCGTCTGGTCGAAGCGGTTCGATGCAGACGGAATGCAAGCAATGCAACGACGCGTTCAGCGAATCATTCAGGATCATGCTGGCTTTCAGCGGGACATCCCGCTTTGGTATGAAGGGCAAATTCATGATTAAAAAACAACGGGTTCGTTTCTTTTTAAGAAGAGACGAACCCGTTGTTTTTATCGGTGAATCTTAAGATGAAAATAGAGATTACCACTCGAAGCCTTCTTCACTATACTTGCCGTTCGAATTGAAGAATCGTTCTTCTGTTTTACCGTTTACCGTACTCGTATAAATGACGTAGACGTCGAGATGATCATTCTGATCCGCCATCTTTTTAGCAGCTTTCTTAGCATCGGCTTCATTCGTATATGTCTCTGACTTGCTTGCCTTGCCGTGTTTTTCTTGCCCTTGTTCTTCGTAACCTTCTACTGTCCATACTTTTTTTGATGACATTCTTAACTTCCTTTCCTGCCAAAAGCGAGTCCGCTTGGCTGTTACATTATGCTGTGCAAAACGAGCACTCGTCAACCGTTGCCGTTCATTCTTTGACGATCTCGTCCAAATGATCGGCATAATAACGGATTGCTCGGTCAAAAGTCTGGATCGAGGCGTCCGACGACGTCGTAGCAAGACTCTTTAGCAACCGACCGACTGCCTGATCGGCTTGACCGAGATTGTACTCCGTCATTGCGAGGAAGGCTTGCAGGGCATGGGCGTCCGGGAACTCACGGAGCGCACGATGGAACACGTCTGACGCTGCCTCGAACTGACCGATGACACGATACGTACTACCGAGTCCGATATATGCCTGTAAGCGGTCCTTGCCTGTAAGACCGAGGTCTAGGGCTTGTTCGTAATAGGGAACAGCAGCCTGCTCCTCACCGAGACTATCATGACACCACGCCATCTGATAGAGAACGGTCGGGTCGTTAGGTGCCGTCTCGACATACTGTCGAACGACAGCCTTCGCTGCTTCATATTGCCCTGTCTGTCGCAACTGTTGCACCGATTCGAAATCAAACATCGTGTTTCCTCCTCCTGAATAAATTAAAAAACGGACCCGGTCGTCCTGACCGGATCCGTTCGATTGAACAGCTTAGATTGTTTTTTCAAGCTTAGTCAAGAGCGTCCGGAACAGTTCGAGTTCCTGATCCGAGAAGTCCTCGAAGACGTCTGCGAGGTAATCCATCTTCATCGACTCGAGTTTTTCGTAGAGCTCGATGCCTTTCGGAGTGGCACGGAGTTCGACGACGCGACGATCGAGTTCGCTTCGCTCACGCGAGATCAACTCTTTTTTCGTCAATTCATCTGCTAATGCCGTGATCATGCTCGCTGAGAATTGGAACTCTTGCGAGAGGGCAGAGGCGATTTGTGGACTGTTCGCACAAAGGGACTTCAAGATGAAGAACTCATTGCGTGTCAAGTACGTCGTGAACATGCTACGCACGTCCTTCTTGATCGCGCGGTAGTTCATCCGTAATCCTTTTTCTGTATCAACGATCAACTGATCGCGTTGTGCTACTTCTAGTGTAGTTGCCATGTATCGTTCACTCTTTCTATACCGTAGTTTCTTTCACTCGTGATTTAGTATAGTGAAAAATTTTAGTTTAATCAATATTTTTCTCTTGAATCATCTGTTTCGACGACGCGAGCGACTTGAGCGACGATCTCTTCGACGTTGCGAAGTTCCGGGTAGAAGCGGCGGAAGAAGTAGTCGATCCGGTGTGTATCTTCGCCAGCGATCGTCAGCGCCATGCAGATATAGGCGATGCCGATTCCTTGACGAGGCAGGAACGGATTCGGCATGACCTTCGCACAGCGTAAGGCGAGCGGACTGTGCGTCGTCACGGCTTCAATCAACTCTCCGTACGTCCGGATATCGACATAATGGAACATCCGGATCAGTTCGTTGATCAACTGTTGATCGGAATCGAGCATCATCTGCGATGTAACGAGTCGTTTATCGAGCTCGTTGATGACCGGGGAATGATCGATGAAGTAGTTCAAGTTATCTGCCGTGATTCGGACTTGATGCGGGTCAGACAAGATTTGTTGGACGGTCTCGTCTTCAAATTGTTTCAACTGTTTCTTGATGTTGACGAACTCCTGATCGGCGATCTCGAGTAATCCTGCGACCCGACTGAAGCTGCGCCGGACTTCTGCTGGGACACTGTTCGGGTTTTTATATCCAAGATCATGTTCGATCTCCGCCCACGCGTGTTGCAGGATCGAGCGGATTTGGATCTCTGCCGTGTAGTCCTTAAAACGTCCATACTCGCTCAGAGCAAGCCGCTGATCGCTCAGTGAAGCGACGAAGTGGACCGAAAGATAACCGAATTCCGTCGTATCGAGCAACGTCGACTTATCGACCGATTGATCGCGATCGATCGCGAACTCATTCTCGATGATGCGTGCCGCTTCCCGGACGTCGTCATGGAAATAAGTGACGATCCGGATCCCGGTCAAGTCATGGACGTCCTTGAGTGAACGGTATTTATTCGGCTGCCGTAAGACTTTTTGATACAGACTCTCGGAGTCCTTCGTCCGAGCGACGATCGAGTGGTATTTGATGCCTGCCGCGTCGAGCAACTCGGACAAGAGCATCTTCAACTTGTCGGCGTAGGCATCATATTCTTCCTTATCGTTGACATATTCGAGCATCATCGTATTTAAATCTTGTGATTGCACCGTTTCGCACCTTCCTCATCCTGTAGTCATCTAGCCATATTGTAGCACTCTGCTTCGTTAAACGCACAGCAAGACCCTGTTTGAAGCAGTACGATTCGTGGGAAAAAGACAAGTAGTACGTGTCCGGGAGGAGATTAATCATGGAAATAGTGGATGCCCGTGCTTTACCCGCCGATCATATGGATGTCTTGCATGTCACACCATCGTCGATCTATTTTCGACGTCGTCTTGATGACGCCCGTTACCACATCAGCCGGTATGATCTTGAAGATCAGGAACAGGTCGATCTAACGCCAGAAGCCTTGACGGATCACGGACCAACCCGACCGTTCGTGCGGCACGGAAGAGTCTATTGTTTGAATGAACATACGCAAGAACAGGGCGGGGAGACGGAAGTGCTCGTCATCGATCTCTTGTCCGGTAAACGGGAGCAGATTGCGTCGTTTTATGTCGAAGGGGATTTGACGCTCTACTGGGTGCTCAACGAGAACTATCTCGTATTTTTACAGACGACGGATACGACGTCCGCGTTTTTGTATGACGTCAAGGTTGAATCGCGGCAGACGATTCGCGATCCACGGCTCTACGGGATGACGGAGAATTACCGGGAACTCTATTTCTTTCTCGTCACGCTCGAAGACAAGGAGTACATCGTCTGTAATGCTCGGCTCGATGAGTTCTCGTTCTATGATGCCCTTGAAAGTGGTGTCATCTCACCAGAAGATCCGATCGACCACTCGGAAAGTCTGTTGATTGCCCCACTGCCGACCTTGATTGAGGAAATCGAACGTGGTGTTGAGCACTTATCGTTCGCAACCTTGTTGAAGTTAGAAGGGGAAGGGGATACCGTCCAGTATCTCGGAGAACAAGAAGGGCATCTGATCTTCAGTGCCTATACCGATCGTTTGAACGAAGAAATCTTTTACCGGATTGATACGGAAGCGAGTGTCGAAGAGGTTGCCCGGATTCAGTGGAGTGACTATGAACCGCTCGACTTCACGTACGATGACGTTGAGTCGACGATCTTCATCGTCAATGACCGGTCCGAGCACCATCATGAAGTGATCAACTTACGCAACGGTGCCCGATTCCTCGATAAGGAACCGTTCGAACGTGTCTTACGGGGACGCTTTTATCTACACGAAGCGATCGGAGACGACGCGGAACCAATGGTCACCGTCTATGACGCAGAACACAATGAACGCTATCGGTTCGAGGATGCCTATTATGTCACCGTATCCGGGGAACTCGTTATCTTATCGGTCCATCAACTATAAAAAAAGAGCGGTTGTTCTTTTCGTGAGAGCAACCGTTTATCATCTCAAATAAAATTATTTCAACTACCGAAATTAATACAAAAAATAAAAACCAGTCGAGAGTAAACCCCAGACTGGCTAGAAATGCTACACTTATTCTGCGTCAGTCGTACGTGTGTAGACGTCGACTTGGATGTTTCCAGCAGTTGCACGCGAATAAGGGCAGACCGTATGTGCGACTTTCGCGAGTTCAGCTGCCGCTTCTTCCGAGATCCCGCGGACGAGAACATCGAGTTCGACAGAAAGCATGAATCCGTCAGCTGCTTCGTTTAATGTCACATGTGCTGTGACTTCACTGCCATCATGTTTGATGCCTTGTTTACGTGCGACCATGTTTAAAGCAGAGTCGAAGCAAGCAGAATATCCTGCAGCAAAGAGTTGTTCTGGGTTCGTTGCTTGTTTTTTCGATCCTGGTACCGGCATTGCGAGAGCGACGTCAAGGATTCCGTCCTCCGATACGACGCGTCCGTCGCGACCTCCGACAGCTGTTGCAGATGATGTGAACATTGGTTTCATGTGTGTAACTCCCTTTCGTTGTTGGATTCAAATAAGTAGCTTACAATTAGATTGTATACAATTTAAATCGAAATGCAACTCGTTTGCTCACGATAGGAGGAATTTTTTTATGAACCCATTAGCTTTAGATGAACAACTCTGTTTTCCGTTTTATGCGATTTCGCGTGAGATCACGCGTCGTTATCGTCCGTTACTTGAACCACTTGGTCTGACGTATCCGCAATATCTCGTCATGCTCGTCGTCTGGGAGGAGGAGGGACAATCGCTGAAAGCCATCGGTGAACGGCTCCATCTTGATTCGGGAACGTTGACGCCGTTACTGAAGAAACTCGAAGCGGCAGATCTGTTGCGACGCGTTCGTAAGCCGGAAGACGAACGGCACATCCAGATCTTTTTGACGGATGCCGGTCGTGCATTACGGAAACAAGCAGAGACCGTTCCGCTTGATCTCGTCCGGACACTCGACGTCGACGAAGAAGACTTACGCGTCGTTAAAGCGGCACTGAATCGTCTCGTCATGAAAATGAGCGACCCGGATTAACCGGATCGCTCATTGTCTTATTTACGGCGGAAGCCTTCTTCTTCAAGATAGTTTGCTGCTTCCTTATACGAGTTGAATGCACCGTCTAAAAGATCACCAGCGTAGACGAGCCACGTGTCAATGTCTTCATTAAGCAACGTCAATTCGAACTGATTATCGTTGACCCATGTTTCTTCGAGTGTTTCGACCGATTGGACCGTCGAGAGTGCTTTGATTGCATCTTCTAATAAGAGCATTAAAGCAGGCTCTGAAAATTCACGGATGTTGACGAATCCTTTTTCGTCCGTTTCATAACCTGGTAGACCAGCGGCATAGACGAAGCCGTTTCCGTTCGGATGCAAATGATAGACGAGATTCTTCTTCTCATACTGACTGTCCGGGAATTGGAAATTGACGCGCTTCAGCGAGACATCTTTGCGGACGAGCTGTGGGAAGGTCTCGATAATTCGTAGTTTTTCTTCAAAAGTTAACATGGTTCCTCCTTGGTGTTACAGTTCTTCACTTCTATATATGCGATGAAATCAAACAAAATGTCAACCGCTGTCTGAAACCAAGCGACGTTTTTAACCGTAAATGGAAACGAAAGGAAGTGTTTTTTGATGTCTACTGTACAATGGCATACATTGCCAGAACGATCGATTCGAGCAGAACGGCTCGGATTGTTGCCGTTACACGGCTTGATCGCCGTCATTTTGATCGGAACGACGATCACCCAAGTCATGTGGCTCGACCTGACACCCTGGTGGATGGGCATCGTCGGTCTGCTTTGGCTGATCTATTTCATTCCCCGTATCGTCTACATACCCGTTCTTCGCTTGAAATATATGCGTTATCGCATCGATGAGGAATTTCTCGTCGTCCGCAACGGGATCTTTTTCCGCCGCGAAGTCACCGTGCCGCTCGTCAAGGTGCAATTGATCGATAGCCAAACGGGACCAATCCTGCGTCGCTATGATTTGATCACACTGGATATTCGAACGGCATCCGGCTTCGTCACGTTGTCACGACTCGATCGTGCGCAAGGAGACGCGCTACGCACACAAGTCGAACGCTTCGCGAAACTCGAGGAGCGGGAGGAGGAATCGTTATGACCCGGCGCGTCCACCCGCTGTTCATCGTGATGTCGAGTATCTCGATCATCCGCTCGCTTCTGATTCCGTTCGCCGCCTTGATTTTAAATGCGATCCGCAAAGGCGAGATCAACACCTATACGTGGATCGGGATCAGTGTCGGGATTGTGTTCGTCCTCTTATACGGGATCGCCTCCTGGTATTTCTATACGTTCACGATTGATGCCGAGACGATCCGGGTCCGCAAAGGGATTTTCCAAAAAAGTGAACGGACGACGCAACGTAAACGAATCGAGTCGATCGGCATCCAGCAAAATGTCATCGAACGACTGCTGCGTCTTGCGACGTTGACCGTCGAGACGTCGTCCGAGAGCGGAACACCGGAAGTCGAACTAAAGGGAATCCGTCTTGATTTTGCGAAAGAACTAAAGTCGTCGATCAAAAATGAGGGGCAACTCGTCGTCGAAGAACAACAGGCGGAAGTCGCCTATACGATCCCGGTCCGTGATTTGGCATTAGCCGGTGCTTTGTCAGGACGCGTCGGACTGGCGCTCGTCGGGATCGGAACCGCCTATCAATTCATCGATCAGTTCATTGAACGTTATGTCGATCGACTGTTCTCGGAGCTCGCGCATTTATCACTGTTCGTCTTGACGGGGCTTGGCGTCCTCGTCTTACTCGTCATCTATATCGGCTCGATCATCGTCTATATCTTGAAATACGGTTCGTACCGTGCCGTCTTGCAACACAACCGATTATTGATCGGGTACGGAATGTTGAACCGGACCGAGGTCGCGTTTCATGCCGATAAGATTCAAGCCCTCGTCATTCAGGAAAGCTGGATTCAGCGGTTGATCGGACGGGCGAGCCTGTCCTTGCACATCATCTCGGCGACTGGAGAGAAGGAGCGACTGTTGCTCCATCCGTTCATCCGGACGAACGAGATTGATCCGTTCCTAGCGACATATCTGCCGCGCTTTCGTCAGTTCCACCCGCAGCACGAAGTCGCACCGATCGGCTTTCGCTACCGGGTTCGTTGGCCGTTACTCGGTTATGCGCTGTTGTTTACGGCACTAAGCAGTGTCGTCATCATCGTCCTTGATTCTTCCTGGCGCTTTTTGATCTTGCTTCTATTTATCTGGTTACCGTTCTATTACCTCGCAGTGCGCAGCGGTTACCGGAAGACCCGGTTCGGAACCGGCCACGATCTCTTGATGTTACGCAAACAATGGGTTCAAAAAGAGACTGTCTATACGCCACGACTGAAGATCGAGGAATTGACCTGGTCCGTCTCCCGCTGGCTCGAAGCAAAGGAGATTGCCCGGATTGAGATTCAACTGCGGGGCAATACTGCCTTTAACGCGCTCTATTTCGAACGAACGGATATTGATACCTTACAGCGCTGGTATAAACAATCATTCCTTTCGACCCCGTTAGCAGGGGAAGTGAAAACCGACGACGAATAAGGAAAGACTCACTGTCGGAAAGGAAGCGAAGCACATGCGCAAATGGGGAATCGGCATCGTGTTGCTCGTCACGTGTCTGCTACTGTTCATCATCTATGACGGATACCGGATGCAAGAAACATTGATTGGTCAGTCGGATGCTTCTCCGATTCTAAAAACGACGAAAACGGACGGACAAGTGACGAAAGACGAGACATGGTTCAAACAAACGAGCGAAACACAGCAATGGTTGAAGGACGGAATCGTCCGTTTCGGGCGTTATCTACCGGATGACGATAGCAAACAGACCGTCCTTCTCGTACCGGACGAAATCGGATTTTCGCAAACCGGTGTTTATGCGCTTGCCCGCTATTACCATGATGCTGATTTTAACGTCCTCTTGATTGAACGGCGGGGGCAGGAACGAACCGGCGGCATCCGGAACTACGGTTGGCTCGATCGACTGGATGTCTTGGAATGGACGAAGCGCCTGCTTGCTGAAAACGGAGACGATACACGGATCGTCTATCACGGACTTGGTGTCGGCGGGGCAACCGTCTTACTCGCTTCTGGCGAGACCGTACCGACACAAGTCCGGGCAATCGTTGTCGAAGGGGCTTACGCCCGACTCGACGACTGGTTCAGTCTACTCGCGGACGAACAGATTCGTTACCCGGCACTGCCGTCTCTGACGGTTGCGAGCATGTGGAACAAAGGCGAGCAGGATTTCTTTTATGGTGACGTCTCGGTGACGCGCCAAGCAACGAAGAGTCGGATTCCGACAATGTTCATTCACGGAATGAAGGACGACCTCGTTCCGGTCCGGATGATGTATGAACTGTATCAAGCAAAAACGGGATTAAAACAATTGTATCCGGTTCGTGGTGCCGGTCATGACGAGACGTATACGATGGACCCGGACAACTACGAAAAACGATTACGCTTATTCTTGCAACCATACTTGCGCGAGATGTAAAGAAGGGAAGACTGATGCATGCAAACGACACATCCATCCTACTACTGGGTCGGGTCCGACGAACCATTCGTCGACACGCAGCAGATCGACCAGATCGGTCGGGTGGCGCTCGGCCGATTCGGAGGCTGTTCAAGAAGCGGTCAGTATAAAAACGAAGACGGAGTTGCCATCTTGATCGGCGACGATTGGGAGATGACTGTCGTCTTAGACGCTCATAAGACAGCGGATAGTGCGGTACTTGTCTTACAGCAGTTGTCACAACACGAGTCGCGCATTCGGACTGATCTGGATGCACCACTTACGGACGCATTCCGACGGATCGAGACGACCTTGCTGGATCTATTTCAAGATCCGGACTTTTTAGCGGCGTGTGCGACGTTGCAAGGGGAGACGGCGTGTCTGATTGCGGTCCGCAAAGGACAGTTCATATGGTGGTTCTCGGTCGGTGACGTCGTCTTGTATCTATTTCACCCCGATTTGATGAAGATGGGACAAGCTGCCTTGAATGAGCGGCAGTTCTATGAATGGATTGGACGCGCGAACACCTTTGCGTTACCGGTTCCAAGTTATACGCGTGGCGTCCGCGAGTTGCGGCAGGGGGACAACCGATTGTTCGTGACGACGGATGGTTTGCTTGAGTGCCCGGGTACTCCGTACGCTGAAGCGATGCAGATTGAGAAAGCATTACAGTCAGGTGGTGTCGAAGAACTTCTCTCGACGATCGAGGCACAGGGCGTTCGTGACAGCACGACGGTCGTTACATGGACCGTCACGATTGACGAACGCGTCACCCAACCTAGTGATACATGAAACAACCCGCGCTCTTTGAGCGCGGGTTGTTGTTATTCTGTTTCAGGCGTTTGTTCCTGTTGCTGATCGAGTTCGACTGGTTCTTGGTCCACGGGTGGCTTCGCTTCAGCCAACGGGAAGGCGATGCCCGCACTTGTCAGCAAGGTGATCAAGGCGGCGCTCGTCAATGTTTGACGCATGGTCCGGCACGTCCTTTCTGTCTGATTCCGACACTATATTTTAATAATTCTGAACATTCTTCATCGTTTCGTCAAGCAATCTTTTACTTCCACTACGTATTTTTCCCAAAAACCCAGTATACTTAAACATGAAAAAGGGGGAAATCGATTGAAATTAACGAAAGCCAACACACGTCTATTAGAAACCGTTTTACCACGCTTGAACCTGAATGTCGCAGAACCGGACCGGACGGAGATTGAAGACCGTCTGCGGGCAGATATCTATGAAGCCCAGCGGAAACAGCGTCCATTCGAAGAGATTCACGGTCTATCGGTCGAAGCACGCCTCGATCAGATGATCGCTGAATTACCGCAGCGGCACCGGATGGAGACACAAAAACGCTGGACGCGAAACTATGTCTCGTCGATCCTGATGTTCATCTTCATCGAAGGGATCGATGGATTGTTCCAATTCGCCCTGATTGATTACTTATTCTTCTCGATCATCGCTCTGTTCTTGATCGACGCGATGTCACAAGTCATCACGGCACCGAAGCTTAAACAAGTCAAACCGCGGGTGTGGATTCAATTCGTCATCAGCTTCATTCTTTTTTCAACCTACAAGGCACTGCTCGTGACGGTCTTCCCGGCACCGGACGTCTTGATTCAAGTCAGCGGAACGCCGTCTTATATCATCGGCATCGCGGGACTCGTTGGTCTCTATATCTACTGGTCAAAGAATCCGTTACGAAAACGCGGCGCATAATTCGCGAGAGGAGAGGATTGCGTGGAGTTCACACATTGGAAACGACGGCTGCAAGATCATTTCGAACGAATGGGCTTTTCCTTACTGACAGAACGCCTAGCGATGCAAGATATGGTCAAACTCGAAGCGACACATGGTGCCTTCCTGTTCTTTCCGGTGACGATCCATCTGTATGAGCGGTCCGGTTGGAAGATGATCGCCTTTGAGGCAGAGACGGAGGAGGATTCACAACTCGTCGAGCAACAGATCGCCTCGTTGTTCCAACTCTTGATGGTGACCTTCCAGGAAGAAGAGCGCGAGTTCCTGCTCGGGTTTCACGCGAATACCGGTCGTTACCTGACGGACCGTAATGCACCCGTCGGACGGCTCGTCCGTCTGATCGAAGAGTGCTGGTATGACGGTAACGTCCTACGAGTCGAAACGTTCGATCCGTTTCCGGGACTGTTCGTCGCGCCACCTTTCGCCCATCAAAGTTATGCCTTCATGCCGGAAGAACGGATGTGGCGTTTATCCGTCGGGCGTACCGGACGTCCGGCGAACGATTATCGCTTCGACGGAACGATTTTGTCCCCACATCGCTTACCGGAATCAGAATTATTCACCGTGACACCACAGTCGGTACCGTTAGAGGATGAAGATGCAATCCGAACCTTACTGGAAACAGAACGACAGACGATCACTAAATTCCATGATCGCGCCATGGCGACGATTCGGGCGTACGACCCATCATTTGGTTTTGCTTGGCGCGGGACACAGACGTTTTTCCACGGTGTTCCGGTCAACCCATTCGCACAGCGCCTGTGGCTCGAGAACGGTGTGACGCGATACCGGATTCTACAACAAGGATCGACGCGATTGCTTGCTTCCGGTGAGTCCTGTGACGCTGTCATCGAGATGCTCGACGATGCCGTCAGTAGTGAAGAACCGGATGGTCAATCCGTCAGTCCGATTGGTCAACTGATCCTCGGGATTTGGCAACAAATCGAGTCGGACGAAGCGACGTACATCACGAACGTCGACTGCCGTGGGATCTCGCGTATACAAGCCGATAACCGGATTCGCCACGCGCTAGCACGACAAGAGACGATTGATTGGGTGCACCGGGCGCCGAACGAAGATGATATCTGTCGTTTTGCCGGTCTGACGTTGACCTTCCCGCATCGTCCGCCGGGTGTCGTCACGATCGAACGAACGGAAGCAGAATAATGAACGACCAGGCATGTCCGCGCTCGAGCAGACGTACCTGGTCGTTTTTAATGTGCTGGTGTCAGTCGATTAAAGACGACGGACAGGCTGTAATAGATCATGGCTGTCAGACCAGCGATCGCAAAAGAAAGTGGCAGATCAAATGCGTCCTTCGTCGTCAGTACGATGAGCAGGCTCGCAATCACGATGCCGTACACTCCGTAACCGAGGACTGTCGGCACATACGCTAATGTCGTCGATGATCGGTTGATGATCATGCCGATGATAAAGTCGAGTAAGAAGCCGGACAGCAGGATGATCGGCAATGCCACTAAGACATAAAACAAAAATGTTGACCCGAATGATTCATACATCGTATCCGATGCCTGATCTCGGAGCGGTGTATAGGATATGTATGCTAGGACGGTACAGACGAGGGTGGTGGTCAAGATGACAGCAAGTAATCGTTTCAACATCAAGGTTCCTCCTTTATTTTCCTTTTTGAGTATACCAATCTATATCAAAAAACACACCCTACTAGAGGATGTGTAAAGAGCGACCTATAACCCGAGCGACGCGATCAGCCGTCGAACGTCCTGATCCGCTTGTTTAGGTGTCAAAATCAACAGTTGATCGTCTACGAGGACACGTGTCTGACCACGCGGCGTCAGAATTTCATCTTCACGAATGATGGCGACGACAAGTACATCTTGCGGCATCTCGATATCCTGCAGTGTCTTCCCGGCAATCACACTGTTTGTCGAGACCCTGACCTCGATGATTTCCGCTTGTGGATGAGTGACCGTCATGAATTTTAAGAACGGTTCAACCGTCGTGTCGTGCTGTGTTTCTAGCCCCATCCGTCGGACGATCCACGGCAAGGCCGTTCCTTGCAAAAGGGCAGACGTCATAACCGTAAAGAAGACGATATTGAAAAGAAGCGGTGCTTCCGCGAGACCACTGGAGAGGGGATACGTCGCGAGAATGATCGGAACTGCTCCTCGTAGACCAGCTGCTGTGATGACACTCTGTTCTTTGACCGTATACCGAAACGGCAGCAGCGATAAGACGACGGCAAGTGGGCGAGCGAGCAGGATCAACGTCAAGACGATGACGGCCGAGACGAATAATGTCCGGGGATCGAGCAGTTGTTTTGGGAAGACGAGCAATCCGAGCATGATGAACATGCCGATTTCTGCTAAATGCGACAAGCTGCCACTGAAGCGTTTGAGCGTCTCGCGGTAGATCATGTCATGATTGTTGATCCAAATCCCGGTCAAATAGACGGCGAGAAATCCGCTGGCGTGCAAAATCGTCGCGAGACCATACGAGAAGAGCGCCCCACTGAACAGAAGTGTCGGATAAAGGGCGGACGAGGGCAACTCGATCCGGTTCAGCAGTTGCGTGACGAGATACCCGATTGCGAGACCAACTAGCGTCCCAAGTCCCATCTCGTAGATGAAGGACAGAATACCCGCACCGATCGAGAACGATTCCGGCGCTAACGCAAAGGACGTGAACAAAATCGTCAGGAAGACGGCCATCGGATCATTCGTTCCGGACTCCGCTTCGAGCGTATGTTTGACTTTTGGATCGACCGGTCGTCCACTAAGCAGGGAAAAGACAGCGGCCGCATCGGTCGAGCCAACGAGCGCACCAATCAATAATGCGACCGGCCAAGAAAAATCAAGTAGTAGATACGCGACGATCGCAATGATCCCCGTCGTCGCAAGGACCCCGACGGTCGCAAGCGACAGAGCGGCAGGGAGGATTTTCCGAAAGTGTGTCCACTTCGTATGCAAGCCACCGTCAAACAGAATCAGGACGAGCGCCATCGTCCCAAAGAGACGGGCTTGCTCGAAATCACCAAAGTTGATGATTCCTGTGACATCTGACCCTGCGACGATCCCGACGACGACGAACAGGATCAACGTCGGTACATTTAACCGGACGGCGAACTTCGTCGTGATGATCGCAATCAGTAGTAACGTTCCTGCGACGAATAAAATCGTCCCTTCTTCCATCCGACCACCTCTTTCGTGATAACATGTTCTCCTTTTAGTATACGTTACTTTTTGAAAATTTCGAAAAATAACGTCAAAACGAGGTGTACAAACGAAAAGAAAAAGGAAAACTAGAAACAGAACTATTTGCGTTCAAAATGGAACACAAGGAGGAAAAGGGATGAACATCTGTATCGTCACGGGTGCCAACTCCGGCATGGGGATGGTCACGATTCAAGAATTATTGGAGCGAGGAGATCGGGTCATCGCTACCGTCCGTTCGCAGAAGAAAGCAACGGCACTCGTGCAATTAATGCGGGAACATGGTGTATCGCATACGCATCTGGAAATCGAAATTGTCCAACTCGATCAACTGGACTCCGTTCGTCGCTTCGCGGATCGTCTGTTTGATTTAGTCGGTCGCATCGACCGCTTGATCTTAAACGCTGGAGTCATGGTACCGCCGTATCATGTTACGAAGGACGGCTTCGAATCACAATTTCAAGTCAACTACTTGAGTCATTTCTACTTGATCGAGCGCTTATTGCCGTTACTTGAAAAAGGAAACGACCCGCGCGTCATCTCGATTTCGTCGCTCGCTGGTGAAGGCGGCTTGATTCGGACCGACGTCGAACTCGAAGCCATCGCCCACGTCAAAAAAGAACACTATAGCCCGATGCGTTCTTACCGTGAATCAAAGCTCCTGCAAATGATTCATATGCGTGAACTGGCAGAGAAGCATGGCGACCGGATCACGTTCGTCAGCGTTCACCCGGGAATCGTCAACACGGATCTGTTCTACCGCGGCAAGTACGGCAAAGTGATGAAGACGTTACTCAAACCAGTCGCCCAAGTCGGATACTGGACCGGAAAACTCTATACGCCGGAATACGGTGCAAAGACGGCACTCTACCTCGCAACAACCGACGAGCCGCTTGACAACGGTGGCTACTATGCGGACTCTGCACCCCGTCTCAGCAATCCGATCGTTGAAGACGACGAGTACCGGGCGCAAGTACGGAATCTGTCGCGTCGTTGGGTCGAACTCGTCTAAATACAAAAAAACGACCGGCTCGTGGGAAGCCGGTCGTTTATCCGTTGTGACGACTGGGGGTCAGATCACTCCTAAAGAATACGTTACATTGAAATAAAATTGTGGAATATGAAAAAAATCACAAAATAATGGGCAAACGTGAAATCTTGAAGCAAAAAGGTTTTCTTCACGCTGTACATTCGTTAGGATAGAGAAGAATTTTTTTGTAACAGGAGGAATAACATGATACGACAAGCTACATCAAAAGACGTTCGAAACATCGCAACCCTACTTGAGCAAAAAGCGCTCTCCCTCAAAGCCAGTGGCAGTAGCCAGTGGTCTGCTTATCTGGAGCAAGACATCGAGCAACTCGTCGCGCGAGATTTAGAAGCAGGTCGTTTGTATGTCTTTGAGGATCAGAACGAGCTGCTTGGTTCCGTTGCCCTGCTTCCTTCGCTCGAATGGGATCAATCCTTGTGGGATGATGTAGAAGGTCTGTATATCCATCGAATCGTCGTCAGCGACCGTGCAAAAGGACAGGGTGTCGGTCGAAAACTACTCGAACACGCGATTGCTGTGACAGAGGATGAAGGAGAAATTCTACGACTTGACTGTGTCGCGACGAACGAGTTTCTCAATGCATATTACGCATCATTCGGATTCGTCTATCAAGGAACACGGGATGGATTCTCGATTTATGAGTACGAACGCATCGAAGCGACTGCCTGAAGCGGTTCAATCAAGACAACGGTCGTTTCGTTTGGTATGGTAATAGAAAAAGAACGGTTCAAGGAGTGATCGGATGCGACTGAATATCGGCTTTATCGGCTTTGGCAAAAGTACGACCCGTTACCATTTACCGTACGTGATGATCGAGGACAACTATCACGTCACCTGGATTTACAATCGGAAAGAAAAACCGGAGCTGTTCGCATCCTATCAGGATCGACTGCCGGATGCTCGTTTTACAATGGATGTGTCCGAGATGCTCGCTGACCCGGAACTTGATGTCGTCGTCATCAATACACCACCGGCGACCCATTTCGAATACGCATTGCTCGCGTTACAGCATCAAAAGCATGTTCTCGTCGAAAAGCCATTTACGGTGACGGAAGAAGAGACAAAGCGGTTATTTGCGGAAGCAGCTGCGCAAGGCGTTAAGATTCTCGCCTATCAAAATCGACGTTACGATAGCGACTTCCAAGTCGTCGCGCAAATCATCCGTTCCGGAAAACTTGGACGACTCGTCGAGGTCGTCTCGCAATTTGATCTATTCCGCCCGGAAGCAGCGTCAGCTGACGCGCGTCACGAAAACGGTGCGCTCTATGGACTCGGCGTCCATACGCTCGATCAAATCATCGCCTTGTTCGGAAAACCGGACAAGGTCGCCTTTGACGTGCGCAGTGTTCGACTGCCGCACAATCCAGACGACGCATTTGCGATTGATCTCTATTATCCGGAGCTGAAGGTCAGCGTCCGGACAAGTCATGTCGCACTTGCCCCGGCACCCCGGTGGATGTTACACGGAACGAATGGCACGTTCATCAAACAACACGTCGATCGGCAAGAGCTCGATCTGAAAGCGAACTACTTCCCAGGAGAAGAGGGGTTCGGTGAGGATTCAGAAGACGATTATGGTCGTTTGATCTATCATGATGAACACGGTCATTTGCAAGACGTCCGGATTCCGAGTCCTGTTGGTGATTACGGTAAAATGTATCGCGCCTTTTACCGCAGTATCGTCGAAGATGCACCGCTTCCGGTGAAAGAAGAGGATACCTTGTTTGTTGCCCATCTGCTTGAACAAGCCTTCGCGCAACCATCTCCATATATTTTAACGATTAAAAATTAAATTTTAATTTGATTGCAGGTTGATGACAACTCGACTGTGCCCATAGGCATGGTCGGGTTTTTTTGATATAAAGAACAAGTGCATTCCTGATTTTTCAGATTTTTCTAAAGAAATGTTGATTATTTTTTCAAATAGTTGGGAAAAGGGGAATGTCTCACCAAATCCAAACATAGGGGGTCTATCATGAAACGATTCTTATCCGCATTGCTCGTAGCGGTTGTCATCGTTGGGGTACTCAGCCCTTCGTTGATCGCTGAGGCCGCGACGAAGTTGACCGTGACGACGGATGTCTTGCGCGTCCGCGAAAAACCGTCGACATCGAGTAAGATTCTCGGTAACGTCTACAAAGGGAACGTCTACACATCGAAAGGAACATCAGGCAGCTGGTATAAAATCAGCTACAAATCCCGCACCGGATACATACACAAGAACTACGTCAAATCGTCCTCGTCGAAATACACGTCGACAGGGACGAAGTATACGACGGTCGGCACACTCAACGTCCGGACGGGTGCTGGAACGAAGTATAAGGTCGTAGGGCAACTGAATAAAGGGGTTGCCGTTGCGACATATGGCACGTCAGGAAGCTGGACACGGATTCTCTATAAGGGAAGCTACCGTTATATCTCAACGCAGTACGTCTCGAAGTCGAAACCATCGACGACGACGAAACAGTTAAATGTTCCGTACTACAACCAATATTCACTCGGGTATCCATCTGGCTGTGAGTTCGTCTCGTTGAAGATGGCACTCGAATACAAGAAAAAAGCGGTCTCTGCTGCGTCACTCTACAATCAAATGCCGAAAAGCATGAAGAACGCGACGTATAAAAACGGGAAGTATTACTGGGCAGATCCGGAAAAAATGTTCACGGGGAATCCAGCCGGAACGCTTGATTACTACAAAAACTGGGGCATTTACCCGAAAGGAATCTTACCACTCGCGAAAAAATACCGCAGTGGCGCCGTCGATATCTCAAAACAAGGCGTTTCGAAGATCGAAAGTGAAATCCGTAGCGGTAACCCGGTCATCGTCTGGGCAACGGTCGATTTCAAGAATCCATATGGCTACTTCTCTTGGATCAAACCGGACGGTAAAACTTTCACTGGTTACCGGAACTATCACGTCATGCTCGTGACAGGTGTCTCAAGCGGCTCGTTCTATGTCTCGGATCCATACCGCGGCAAGTACAGTGTCAGTCGCTCGCAGTTCACATCCGTTTTCAATCAGACGGGACAATATGCATTATCTGTTCGTTAAACCCTCATCCGGTCGCTCTTAGGCGACCGGATTTTTGTCATTTTCAGGCATATTGATACGAAATCTACTGTAAAATGAAGGAGTTCACCTGCTAGGTGTGTAAAAGAATGACAATGTATCCATGAAAGGAAGTGAAGAGATGGAAGATCCACGGATCACGCGTCTCGAGCAGGAGATCGCGGCGTTACGACAACGAGTAGCTGCCCTTGAAGGACAGCACACTTCGTCTGTCGCACCTGAACCGAGCGAACCAGAAGTAAGTACAGTCGCTCGCCCAGCCCCGCGTCCTTCCTATACGAAACGAAAACCGGTTGTTCCTCAACCAACGTTCAAGGAAAAGCGCTCCCGCGAAGAATGGGAACAGGTCATCGCGACCGTCTGGTTACCCCGGATAGGAGCGATATTTGCTGCACTCGGGGCTTTGTTCCTCTTCTCCTATGCCTCGGTTGCCGGTCTGATCAGTCCGCCTGTCCGCATCGGAAGTGGGGTGTTGATTGGTCTACTCGTCATCGCCCTCGGAGAATATCAGTATGAGAAGAAGCGGCGCGAGCTTGGCGTCGGACTCGTCGCGACCGGAACGATTGTCGCCTTAGCGGCATTGTTTGCTGGAATGGCCTTATATCAATTTTATCCACCATCTTTAGCGTTCTTACTTGAGCTCGTCGTCGTCTTCATCGCGTACGGTTTGATGCTCTGGATGCGATCGCAAGCCTTACTCGTCCTCGTATCCATCACCGGTTTCTTATTACCGTATCTACAATTATCGGACGAGCCGAACTTACCGCTCTTCTTATTGTACGAAGTCGTCTTGTTCGCAGCGATCTTCTTTGCCGTTGACCGACTGAAGGCAAAGAGAGCGTTCGTCTTCGCTTGGGTGATCTTTACGATTGCACTCGCGTTTGGATTGTTGTCGTTGACGCTCTCACGGTACGACGATGGTGTTCCGCAACTCGATGAATGGTCTCTCTTACTTGCGACATTCTTCGGTTACGGCGCAACGTCTTTCGTCGGACGACGGATTCAATTTCAGCCAAACGCCCCAAGCTGGCTTGCTGGTGTTGTCGTCTTGCTGACGTTACTGATTCTTGATTGGTCGTTCGGGACGCTAATCGCGATTCTGTTTGCTGGCGTTGCCTACGTGCTCGCTGATCGATTAAAGGATTCGGCGCAAAACGGCGTCGGTCACGTTGCCTTACTCGTCGCCGTCCTCTTGATTCCGGCAGATGCCATCAGCTGGACGTATCAACTACGCTACTTCTTGATTGCCGGGTTGATTGCCGCATTTTGGTTCGTTCCGCGGGCGCGGATGCCGCATCAACGGTTGTTTAACGTCGGCTTATATGTCGTCTTCATCTTTTCTGCCGTCGTTGATTATGAATCCTATCAAAGCTTAGGTCTGTCTTACGCCTTGACGGTGCTCGCTATGGTCATTGCTTCGACAGCATTCGTCTTGCTCCTCGTTCAGACACATCGTGATCCGGTCTGGAAAGGGTCATGGCAACTTGTTCTCGTCTTAGCTGCGATCGGTATCTTTACGACCTATACGTTGATTATCATGGAGTTACCGTTCTACAGCGGTCTTGAAGAAACGGCGCGTAGTACGACGTTGTCCGCTGCCTATATCGTCCTCGCACTCGTCCTTGTCGCGATCGGTCGGATGCGGACGTCGTCGACGTGGCGATTGTCCGGATTGTTGCTGCTGACGATCAGTGCCGTCAAGCTTTTACTGTTCGATTTGTCGTTCCTGAGCTTATTCCAAAAAGCGTTCGTCTTCATTGGCTTCGGGATCGTCACATTCATCATTTCACGGACGTACTTCAAAAAACGAAAAGAACAAGCATAACGAAGCGCTTGAATCGGTTGAAATGAACCGGTTCAAGCTTTTTTAATTGCGCAAAATTTTTATTGATAACGATTATCATTGTCGTCTATACTATTTAAGGAACTGACTTAATTAGTAACAGGGGGAACCATACATGAAACAAGCATTATTGATGACAGGGGCGCTCGCCGTCGTTTTAGCAGGTTGTAGTGAAGCGAAACAAGCGGAGACACCGGCACCAAAAAAGACGAATTTTGATCAGGTCGTCACGGATTACCGAACGTATGCGATCAACGAAATCGATACGTTCGTCCGCGAGACGGAAAAGTTCACCGATGCCGTACAGGCTGGCAAACTCGAAGAAGCGAAAGCGTTGTACGCTCCAACACGGATGCACTACGAACGTGCAGAACCAATCGCGGAAGTGTTCGGTGACCTCGATCCGAAAATCGATGCGCGAGCAGGCGACGTTAAAGCGTCGGAGTGGGGTGGCTACCACCGGATCGAACAAGGGTTATTTGAAAAGGGAACGACAAAAGGCTATGAAGCATACGCGAAACAATTGATGAAGGACGTTCACTTACTGCGGGCGAAGGTCGAGACGGTCGAGGTGACACCAGAATTACTCGTCACGGGGGCGACAGATTTACTAAACGAAGTCTCGACGTCAAAAGTAACAGGGGAAGAGGATCGTTATTCGCATACCGATTTATATGACTTCGCAGCAAACGTCGAAGGTGCTGAAAAAATCTATGAACTGTTGAACCCGGCGCTGAAAAAACAAGACGCGGCATTATCTAAAGAAATCGCGGCTCGCTTCAAAGATGTCCACGCTTTACTCGACGCCAAGAAAAAGGGTGACGGCTACGTCCTCTATACGAGTCTTTCGAAACAGGACGTCAAACAAATGAGTGTCGCCATCAATGAACTCGCGGAACCGCTCTCGAAGATGGGCATCGTACTGGAGGGATAAGCATGAAACCAATCCAAGAAGGTGTCACGCGGCGTGACGTCCTGAAGGTCGCGGGCTTGACGAGTCTCGGAGCCGCCCTGTATGCCAGTGGTCTTGAGAAGTTTCTTCCGCGAACATTGACTGTCGAAGCCAGTGATCAAGAGCCGTTCTACGGAACGTATCAAGCGGGAATTCTGACACCCCCACAAAATCACGTCCAAGTCGTGGCGTTTGATATCAAGACGGAGCGACGCGATGAGTTGGTCGATTTATTAAAACGCTGGACGCGGTTATGTGCCAGACTTGCTGCTGGTTTATCGTACGGTGATTCCGACTCCCGTTACGTGCCACCGGAAGATACGGGGGAAGCGGATGGATTATCGGCCGGTCACTTGACGTTTACGTTCGGGTGCGGTCCAAGTCTGTTTGACGGTCGCTTCGGCATCCGTCATAAACGACCGGAGGCGCTCCAAGCGTTGCCGACGTTCGACCTCGATCGTTTAGACGAAAAATGGAGTGGAGGCGACCTCGTCGTCCAAGTCTGTGGTGATGATGCGCAAGTCGTCTTCCATGCCATCCGTAACCTCGTCCGTGTCGGGCGTGGAACGGTCGCGATGCGATGGTCCCAAGCTGGTTTCCAGCGCAGTAAAGCAGCAGATGCCTCTGGTGGAACCCCGCGCAATCTATTTGGTTTCAAGGACGGTACGGGAAATCCTGACGTCTCGAAGAAGCAGGTCCGGAAAGAATCGCTCTTTTGTCAGTGGCAAGACGGGACACCGTGGTTGACGAACGGCTCGTTCCTTGTCGTCCGTCGCATTCAGATGCATCTCGAAGTCTGGGACCGGACGATTCTAAAAGAGCAAGAACGGACCTTCGGACGCGAGCGTGCTTCCGGGGCGCCGCTCGGCTCAACAGACGAGTTCGCTTCCGTCACACCAGCGAAACGACAAGCTCGTGGCGAAGCTGACTTACCGGTTGACTCGCATACCGCTGTCGCGCATGGAGACGGGAAGACAGCCATCTTACGCCGTTCCTACTCGTATCAGGACGGCATCGATGAAAAGACGGGTGCCCTTGATGCTGGACTGCTGTTTTTATCGTATCAGCGTTCACCGAAACAATTCATCGAGATTCAACGTCGTCTTGCAGCGCAGGATCGATTAAATGAATACATCACGCACCGTGGTAGTGCCATCTTCGCCTGCTTCGGTGGGATTTCGAAAGGAGGCTATATCGGTGATGCGTTATTTGCGTAATCTCGCCCTTTTACTTGTACTCCTTATGGTCGGTCAACACGCCGTGCCTGTCCATGCTGCTTCGACGGATGATCTCTATGTCGCGATCGGACAAGCCTTGTCCGCTGTTGCAAGTGAAGATCGCGCGGCACTGAATCAAGCGATCGATGAACTGAATCAAGCATCCAAAGACTTACCGGAACAGCAAGCGGCAATCATGAAAGCTGTCAAACAGGTCGATGCGAAACGGTCGGCAACGTTTCCGGAAGTCCGCGAGCAACTGACAGCACTCTCTGCTGCCGTCCGGAAGCAGGAAGAAGCAACGAAACCGAAGACGGATCCGGTTGCGAAAGCAAAGGTGAAGCAATTGCTTTCGTTGACGAAAGAGATGCGGCAAGTCAAGGCGAGCGATCGTCCGGTAGCCGAGCAACGGTTGTTGACCGCATGGACGACGCACGAGAGTCTTGTTCGCAATGACAGTGTCGGTCACTATGGCAACATCGAGATGGCACTCGCGTCAATCCGGATTGCGGCGGCGCGTGAGTCCGCGGATACGAAGGAATGGAAAGCCGCACTTGATCAGTTCGATATGGCCGTCCAGTCGTTCCTCGACGGGGAGCAGGTCCAGGCGAAGAAAACGGGACTGCAGTCGCTGCTGACGCCACTTGAAAAGGCGCAGACCGCACTTGCGGCAAATGATCTGCCACAAGCGAAACGGGCACTCGAATCGTTTCTGAAGACATGGCCGCGAGCGGAAGGCGAGGTCCGGACACGTAATGAAGGGCTCTATTCTCAGCTTGAGTCCGACGTACCGCTATTACTTGCCCAGCTGACGCCGGAAACACGAGAAACGACGGCACAAGAACTCCAGTCGTTTGAGAATGCTATCGCACAATTACAAACGAAGACCCACTATACGTTCGTTGACGCGATGCTCGTCATGCTACGGGAAGGTCTCGAAGCGTTACTGATCGTCAGCGCGCTTGTGGCTTTCGCTCGCAAAAGCCGTTCCAAACAAGAAGGAAAGGTTTGGGCAGGCGCCGGGCTTGGTCTGATCGCAAGCGGTCTGTTAGCGCTCATCCTCCAGACGGTCTTTCAGGCATCGTTCGCGGCGACCGGTCGGGAACAAATTGAAGGCTACACGGGCATCGTTGCGGTCGTTGTCATGTTGTTCGTCGGCTACTGGTTGCACTCAAAAAGCGCCGTCGCCAAACGAAAACACTTTCTATCGACGCTTTCGACGACGTCCTTATTCTTCGTCAGTTTCTTGACGATTTTCCGAGAAGGCGCCGAGACGTTACTGTTTTATATCGGAATGGCACCAGCGATGACGAAGACCGCCCTGTTATCCGGAATCGGTCTTGCGATCATCATCATCGGACTCGTCTCGTATGCGGTCATCCAGATTGGTGTCCGTTTACCGATCCACCGCCTGTTCCAAGTCGCCTCGTGGTTGATTTATGTGATGGCGTTTAAGATTCTTGGTACGAGTCTGCATGCGTTGCAGCTGACGAACGTCTTACCGATTCATCCGATCAATGGACTCGGGACTGCCGGGTGGATCGGCTTTTATCCGACGCTCGAGACGCTCATCCCACAAATCGTTCTGATGATTCTGATTGCGTTGTTTACAATCTGGCAAAAGCGGCGTGCGTCTTCAATCCAGACTGCTGCTTAATCCATTTTTCAATTTCAGGTTTCAACTATTATGTTTCGGGTATAACTTCTTATCAGCAGCTTGCTGCATGAAAGAGAGGGATTTTTATGCTTGAAACACGCATCGTACGAAACATGACCGCTGTCGACGCAGAAGTGACGAGCCTCAAATCAAGTGGCTATTCGAATAAACAGATTTACATTTTTGCTAAAGATGAAGAACTCGCGGAACGGATCGCGAATGACACACAGACGTTACCGTACCGCGTGACGAAGAAGTCGTTCTTTGAGACGTTATTATCAGCCGTCCGGAGTAACCGAAATGACCGGATCGCGCAGTTGTCCGAGCTTGGCATGACGAAGGATGTCGCTGAGGATCTAGAAGATGAAGTCCGACACGGTCGGATCGTCATCGTCGGTTCGAAATCCGATTTACTGAATCCAGCGTTCGCGGCGTCGTACGTGACGGATGAAGCAACCGATTATGGTGCTGGCGTACCGAAACTCGAAGACGAGGAAACGACGACGACGTTACCAGCCGATCAAAACGTCAAGTTAAAAGATGAATGATACATAAGCCTTCTGTTTCTCAGCGTAGAGACAGGAGGCTTTTGTTTAGTCTGCTCATGGAAGGGAATGGGAAAGTTGAGAGGAGGAGAGACAATGCAATTCTTATATGTCGGTTATTACGATGCTGAGCGGATGGATGCTTTATCGAAGGAAGAGATCGATGCTTTGATGTCGCGTTGTGATGCGTTGATGAACACCTTCAATGAACAAGTCGATGTCCTATCAGACTGGCACCCGGGTCTTACAACACAAGCATTTTACTGGCAGGATGGGGTCGTACAGAAGAAAGTAGAGCCGGATCGAACGCATGGAGAGCAGATTGGCAGTTTGATTGTCTTTGAAGCACGTGATTTGGATCAGGCAATGGAACTGGCTTCTCTTCACCCGACGACGCAAGTCGCAGAAGGGGAAGCTTACGGGTGGCGCGCGGAAGTCCGTCCGTTATCCGGTACCTCTTGATGTACGGGTTATGGACGACGTTTACGATTCAAGCTCGACTACGGCACGCCCGGTGCTCGAACTGGAAGATCAACCGTGTGGCGACAAAGGGCTCATGTAAACCAAAACCCCTCCTCTAGTCGAGAAGGGGTTGAATGCTGTTAGGTTGTCTTCCACTCGATATCGATGACGTCTGACGCTCGCACCATCCGGCGCATGCCTGTCGATGTAACGAGTTCGATCGTTCCGCGGTCATGAAAAATCGCTTGGATCGAACCGGATACCGTATCGAGTTGTTTTAATCGGACGTGGACCGTCTGTCCGGTCCGGACTGCACGTTCCATGATGTGTTGTAAGGAGAGGCGATCACGGACAATCGTCTCTTCGCGTGATTGATACAGATGCTCAAGATGAAGGATATGCTGGCGTGAAGTCAGTTGTTTCCACTTGCGATTCGATCGTTTTTTAGATGCGAACATGGCTGACCACCTCCTGAATTGAGTCGTACGCTAAACAGTCGTGCGCTCTGCTTCAGATAATTCCCTTCACGAACCGTGCTTAAACACGTGCTCCTGATATTTTTTCACGAAACGCTTCGATTGCCGCAATCGCTTCTTGATCGCGCTCGACCTCACCCGGTGCATTCCCTTCGGCAAGAATCGCTGTCTCAAGCGTCGTGCCAAGGAACGATGCGATATGCTCGAACTGCGTGACGAGCGCTTGTCCTTTAACGCGTGGATTGTCTCCTCCGACCGCGATCAAGTGGAATCGTTTCCCCGCCATCCGGCGTTTGAAGTCGAGCTCTTCGTCGCGCAGTGACTCGCTGAATCGATCGATGAATAGTTTCATCTTCGTCGACATCGAGTACCAGTAAATCGGAGTAATGAACAAGATGTCATCGTGTTCAAGCATCTCTTCGACGATCCGGCGATAGTCATCACCGATCGGCAAAAAGCCTCCGTGATGACGGCGGTCTTCAATCGGCTGAATCGAGACGTTCGCCAAATCGACAGCAACATGAGGGATGTCTTTCAATGCTTGTTCCCCGAGCCATTCACTGTTTCCTTTTCGTGAGCTACCAAAAATCGTATACATAACGTGCATCTCCTTTTGAATTCGATTGTTCTATTTGAATTCGATTGTTCTATTCTATTCCAAACTGCACTGTCAATACACCGATATGCTCACAATTGGTTTTGAATAAGGGTTTTGCGGAAAAAGACAGGAAGACGAAAAACAAATAGGGGAGGAACGGTCGAATGGAGAGAAGCACGCTCATTGCGCTAGAAAAACACTTATATGCCATCCACCTCGAGATGGATGGACTGGCGCGACTCATTACGAAACAATTGATTCATTTGAGCCAAGTGGCTGCATCCGTCGAACATTTTCGACGGATGAGCTTTGATATCTATAAACATCGGACGTCACTCGAGCAGATTCCGTCACAAGTCTTGTATGAGACGGCACTCGATTACGAAGATTGGCTTGAGGAAGAGTTTGATGAGATTCCTGCTAGCTGGCAACTGGCGACAAAAGAAGAAGAGGCACTCGAGCAACTCTGGTGGTTCGAATTCTCGCGAATTCAAGCGGAGCTCGAAGAATGGCTCAGTCTTTATTTGATTCGCCGGATTCGAGAAGACGTTCGTTATATGCCGCCAGTGATCGAGAAAAATGCCTATGCTTTATCAGAAGATGCCCGCCATGTTTTTTGGCGTCTCTTACAACGTTCCGTCGCGAAGCCTTCATCGAAGATCAAAGCGAACCAATTGTCATGTCGAATGGGCATCGCTGAGATTGCCCGTTGTGCCCGACTTAATCAAGACCGGACGCGTCGTGCGATTGGTGAACTGGCGCGTCGTGGTCTGATTGCGATCGAGGAGGATGATGAAAAGCTAAAAATGCGGCTCCGCCTTCAAGTCATCTGATTGAAGGCGATGAACCGTTCGATCATCCGCTCATCCCGACGTGCGGATGGACCGATCCAGATCAGGTGACCGGGACTTTTCGATTCAATGAACTGCGCGTGAGGAATGCTCCGTCGTGCGTGATCCGCATGCTCGAACGGAACAGCACGGTCTGATTTCGAATGGACGATCAAGACGGGACACGTGACGGCTTCAAGCCGTTCTCGTTCGATGTCTTGTGTGATATCAAACAAGACACCTCGCCCAGGACCATTTTGGAGACCAACTTCATACAACAACGATGCATCCGTCTCACTAATGTGGGTACGGATTGTTTCGCGTGGTAAAAGACTCGTCATCTCGACCATCCGAACCGCTGCTTCTTCAGGAAACTTACGAATCTTATCCTTCACGTACGTCCAGAGTCCCCACTGGATGAACTGTAAAGGACGTTGTAAGACCGGTTGGATCAGAAGCCGGTGATAGGGAAGCGAGATCCGGTGTGTCATTGCACACGCTAAGACGAGAGCATGAACGCCTGGATCCATTCCAGCAAGCGCGATTGCTGTCGGTCCACCGGCAGAGATGCCGTAAACGGTGTACTGTTTAATCTGGCGGGATGCCAGCCACCCAGCGTAGAACGTTGCAAGCGCCTCCGGACTATCAGCGAGCTGAAGTGGTGTTCTTCCATATCCCGGACGCGATGGCACGATGACTCGATATCCTGCAGCAATTAATTTTTCGACATGGTAGACTTCCCGGTAATCCGACTGCGTACCATGAATCAAAAGAATGACGGGACCACTTCCGCTATCCCGGTAATCAAAGCGCTGACCGTTCCATTCTGCAATATAATGCATCCAAATTCTCCTATCTCTTAATTATTACCATTTTATTGTTAATCTCGAATTTATTTTCATGTATACTGTAAAGTATAACCAAACCATTGTGACTTAGGAAATGAGGATGCGTAGTGTCAAACGAAAAATTAACGAACCGTGACCGCTTACTTGCTGTACGAGAAATCTTCGAACGTCAGTCGGATGAAGACCATACGTTGACGCTTGAGGAATTGAGCATGGAACTCTCGAAACGAGGATTGATCGAGAAGTTATCCCGAAAATCGTTGAAGGATGATATTGCGGCACTTGCCAAATCAGGTTTCGACGTCGTGGCGGAAGAGACGAAGAATGGGCTTGCCATTCCGTATCATCTCGTCAGTCGTCCTTTTGAGCATCATCAGCTCCGATTGCTCGTCGATGCCATCGCCAGTGCGAAGTTCATCTCGGAAAGTGAGACGACGTCGCTCGTTCAAACGATTCAGTCGTTGACGAGTGATAAGATGGCGGAATCACTCCAACCGGTGCTACATACTGTCAAAAAACCAAAAGGAATGACGTCGCGCTCGATCGATACGATCCAGAAAGCCATCAGCGATGGTTTCGTCATCAGTTTCCAGTACCAAGGAAAGTTCAATGAACGGACGCGGAAGTTCGAGTTACGGAAGGATGGCGAGCATTATCTCGTTTCTCCGGCTCACCTGTTGATGGATAACGGAAATTACTATTTGATTGGACGCGATGAGCGGATCAAAGAGATCCGGACGTACCGGGTCGACCGAATCGTCGATTGTAAAGCGTTCGAACCGATGGAAGAACCGGTTCACGTCGAGCCGAGTTACTTAAGTAACATGTTCAATATGTACGGGGGAGAGAACGAACAGTTGACGCTTAAATTCCAGGAGAGTCTGATGCCGACCGTCGTTGACCGGTTCGGAACAGATATCCGTTGCCGTCGCCTCGATGATCTCTGGTTCGAGGTCAAAGTTGATGCGCTCTTTTCAGATGGGTTCATGATGTGGCTGATTCAGTTCGGCAATCAGGCGGAAATCATCGCACCTGTCGAACGTCGGGAGACATTCAAGAATAAGGTGGCAGGTCTTGCGACGATGTACCAAGTCGAAACACCTGCACTTTAAGGGCTGAAGCAAGGTTCACTTGACCGTGGATCTTGCTTTTTTTAATTGTTGAGAAAAAAACTTTTTGTCGTTTTTTGTCGGATATTCATATTTGAATATTTTAAGCGAATAGTTCCAGTTACTATTAAGGATATCTGATACTTATGTAGGAGGAACGACATGCAACAGATGGAAAAAAGCCAATCAAACGGGATGCGGAAACTAGCTGCTTTCCTCTTCTTCGTTTGTCTATCCTATACATCGTGGTACTTATTCTCACTTTTTGTCTTTCATCTCGTGTTTTCTGAAGATGTCGTGACATCCTTAGATATCGTCGTGTTCGGATTTAGTCCGGTCGTCGCTCTTGTCGTCACCATCGGCTCGTTACGCTTGATCGAACGACGCATGAAACCTAAATTCACACCCCTTTTATTCGTCGGGTACACGTTCTCGACAAGTGTCTTGATTTATTACGCGGTCGTGAACGAACTTCTGCCCCGACTGTGACTTGCAACTCCCTAACAATTGGCATATGCTACGCTTATAGCTTGCTAGGTAAGGGGGGATACGATGAACGCACAGTATATCCTCGACTGGATGCCGCTCGTGATTCCTGTCGGTGCCATCGTCTTTATTGTCGTCATTGCAAAAAAAGCTTCGAAAATCGATGCTGAAAAGTAAGGAGACTCCAATCAGGGAGTCTTTTTTTATTGGCTTCTGTTGGTACTTTATTCACGCGATTTCCCTATTGTGCAAAAACATAACGTCATCCATTTCTATGGTATAAAGGAACTAGGCGAAAGACCTAATATCAGGAAATCATGGAGGGACCGATGAAACAGAGAACCGTCATGACTTTACTTGCACTCAGTCTATTGCTTACCGTATGTATGATGAAAAAACCAACGTTGACGCCAAAAGCCAGTACCATCGATCTTACTATCGCCGTCGTCGGAACGGCTCCAGTTCTTACGCAATTTCCGGACTTCCACTCGATTGATTTGGAGGAGATCAAAGGAGATTTACGACGATACGACGCCGTCATGATCATGCCGGAGTACTTACATCAGGCAGCGGGACGTGACTATGCCTCCGTCTACCGGAAGGCGCAGATTCCCTTTTTCTTTATCGGCTCTCAAAAATCCGTCGAACCGTTCCTTGATCCAAGTCTCTCCTATGAGGATAGCATCTCGGTACCGAATCCGATGTTTGCGGCTGGTATGCTCTATGACGATACACAAGAGACGACCTGGTTGTTCGGGGAGGGGATCGAACGACCGAATCGTTCGGAACAACTCCAGATTTATCACTCAATCTTTCAAACGATTGAACAGAGTCGCCTAGTAAAATAACGCTGACATGAAAACAGACCGAAGTACTTGGAAATATACTTACTTCCGAGCGCTTCGGTCTATTCTTCGTCAATCGAGTTGTTTCGTCGGGGCCAAGACGATTTCTCGAATGTTGACATGTTGCGGTTGCTCGAAGGCGAATAAGACAGTATCCGCGACGACTTGCGGATCGAGTCCACCGTCAATCGACTGTTTCCATTCGTTATAGCCGTCCTTGATCGCGTCACTTGTCGTATGACCGAGCAATTCCGTCTCGACGACACCTGGTGCGATCGTCATGACGCGGACACCGTGAGATGCGACTTCACCTCGGACGTTCTCACTCATCGCATGAACGGCGAATTTCGTGCTGACGTACGCGGCGTGGTCTGCGAACGTCTTTTTACCGGCAATCGAGCTGATGTTGATGATCGTGCCGGTCTTCCGTTTCACCATCGAAGGAAGGACAGCTTGCATCCCGTGTAAGACACCGAGCGCGTTGACGTCAAACATCTCTTCCCATTCTGCCGCGTCTTGTGTCTCGATTTGACCGAGTAACATCCGACCCGCATTGTTGATGATCGCTTCGACCGGTCCGAACGTTTCCGTCGCGTCTGCTAAAGCAGCATCGAGAGCAGCTCGGTCGGTGGCTGCGACTTGGCGGATCAAGACATCGTCTGAAGCAAGGCTCGTAAGACGATCAATCCGGCGTCCGAGCAATAAGACACGGTACCCTTTCTGAATGAATGTTCGCGCAATCGCATGCCCGATTCCTGACGTAGCTCCTGTGATGGCAATGAATCCTGTTTTCATGATATCGTCTCCTTATTGTTTGATATGATAGATTGAAGATAACAGAGGGAAACCATTCCGAGAAGTACGCACTTTTAGGTCAGTCGGTTACCTTTTGGTAAGGGAGGGAACGGTATGCCGTATTTAAATGAGTTCGATGCAACGATGCGTCAGATTCAAGGCAAGTGGAAAGTGATGATCTTGTACGAGCTACATGAAGAAGGTGCGGTCCGTTTTAATACACTGGAGCGTTATATCCAGGACGTCTCATCGAAGACGCTGACACAGCAACTGAAGCAACTCGAACAAGATGGCTTGATTACGCGGACCGTCTACCCAGAAATCCCCCCACGCGTCGAATATGCCTTGAGCGAAAAAGGTATTTCCTTGATTCCCTTGCTTGATGCGATCTGCGACTGGGGACTCGCGACGACACCACGCAATCAATTGATCCGCACATTATGCGACGAAGAAGCCCCCGCTCCATGAGCAGGGGCTTTCGTTAGCGTTCGATTTGTTCCCGTACTTGACGGCGGAACGTCTGGATGTCGTAGGCTGGTTCACTTGGACTGAATTCAATCCCGTCAATCAGACGAGCGTTTTGTGACGCATCCGGAAACTCGATCCGCGTCAGCCATTCAAGCGTCGTCTCCTCATGGCGTCTCGGGAAAGCTTGCTCGAGTTGAGAGGCAATCTTTAAGAGCGGATGGTGACTATGCCGCTTTGGCGCATGCGCTCGTACTTGTTTAGAGTGTTTGACGGTTTGTTCTCTTTCGATTGCTACGACTTTTCGCTTCCGGATGACATAAAGCGTGACCGCTACTAAGATCACGGTCAGAAGCGTCGTTGCGATCCAAATCCAATCCGGTGTTCCTGCCTGGACGGCCGCTTGCTCCACGTCTTGAACACCTTTGATGTTCTCTAGCCCCATTGCCCGGTTCGTCATCGTGTCCGCTTCCCGACTAAGTGGCTCCGTCCAAAGGAACAATGAACCGAATGCTTCAAATAGCGGTCGAATCGCACTCGTGACGGATCCGACGAGCGCCTCTTTCGTGAGCCGGAAGACGACAGCGATGATCAGCCCCACGCTGAGGACTAACGCGATTGTCGGGAAGATACGCCGCCATTCTGTCATGTACGTGACGACGAAGGGATGCGCAACGACGAAGACGAGAAGTAAAAAGGCGCCAATCGGTGGTGTCACTCCTGGGAACAATACCATCACGACACCGATGACCATCGCACTCGTAGCGTATCGCCACGTCGAATCGACCGTATCAAGAAACGCGGTCCAGGCGACGAAGACGAGAGCTAAGACACTAGCTACGGGAGAGAGGAAAAAGAATGATCCCGCTACGAGCAGCTGTAATCCGATGCGAAGCGAACGATGCGGCACGAAGGCAAGTGCTGGAAGAGCGAGCGCGAGATAGAACGGAACCGGTAACAGACTCGCAAGGAATATCCACCAGAGAATCATGCGCTCACTCCTTTCTGCCGATGACCGAGATGGATCTCCGCCGTCGTCGACGGTACACTACGTTGCAATCGTTTCGTGAAGTACCGGCGCTCGAGCGGTAGATCGTATTCAGAAATCCGAGCAAGGCATTCCATCGTCCGTAGGAATTGATGTTTTCCCGTCCCAGACGGAACATGGTACCACTGACCGGATCGGTTGACCATCGAAATCCAGAGGCTGTAGGAAGCCCCTTGTTTCTCGAGTTCACGGATGATCGTCGCGGCACGCGATAATAGTTTCTCGAAGTCCGAGCGGAGCGCGAGTCCGTCTACGGATAAGCCATCGACGATGACGGCATAATCATGGTTACGTTTTCGGTCATATTGATACGAGTACAGCTCATTCGTCTTCGCATAAGCGGACCAGTAGATTGATTTCGCATCTCCGGAGTAGGGGACGACGGAGTGGAAACTTGAGCGATCGGTGAACGGACTCGAGCGATCAATCGTCTCACCAGGAATCATTCGCTCATTCCACTCGACCGATGCTGGTGCAAAGTCAGGGAAGACATGACCTAGCTCTTGGATATCAAGCGTCACATAGATCGTTGTGAAATGAAATGGATCCGAGATCATGACGTCAAACGATTGAATCCGAATCGTTCCTCGGTGAGCGGCAATGACATCGATTGAAAACGGCACGATCGTTTGTTTACTGACATATAGGTGTTGACGCCAAAATTGACTACTCGCGTCAGGAAGCTTAATCTGATCCCCGAGCAACCCGGAAATCGTGATGCGACCGAGTGGTAACTTCGTTGGGTTTGATAACTCGAACGGTATCTGGATCGTCTCCTCTCGAAAAGCGCGGACCGTCTCAAGAAGGCGGACGCGAAGCCGCTTCGCAACGTATTCGAGATAATACGGCATCACCCAGCCATATAACGTATAGGCGAGTAATAAAGCCGCGATCCAGACAGGCCCATAAAGAGCCACGATGACGCCGCTCACACCTGTCATCGTAAGAATGATCAGGTTGAAGGCTTTCGGTATGATTAATTGCATCGCTTACACCTCAGTCGGCACAGTGAGAGAATCGAGGACCTGCTCGACAAGACGTTCGTTCGATAGCTTCAGCGTCGCTTCGAGCGTTAAGACGAGACGGTGGGCAAGCAATGGCGTCGCCAAATGCTTGACGTCCTCTGGTGTGACGTATGCCCGTTCTTGCATCCAAGCACGTGCTTTCGCCGCTTTCAAGAGAGCGAGCGTTGCCCGTGGACTCGGTCCGATCTCAACGTCACGATGGGCGCGGAGTGCGTCACAGACGTCGAGTAAGTAGTTTTCGACGCTATCGTCGATCGAGACGGCGGCGACCTCTTCTTTCCAGTCATTAAGCTGTTCAAGCGGAATCTGTAGTTCAGCTGCTGTTAAGTGTGCTCCACGTAATAACGCCTTCTCCGCTTGACGTGTCAGCGGGGCGAACGACAATTTGAACAAGAAACGGTCGAGTTGGGCATGCGGTAATGGGAACGTACCATGTCCATCAAATGGATTTTGTGTCGCGATGACAAGAAAGTGTTGCGGTAATGTATAGGATGTATCCCCGATCGTCACTTGTCCTTCTGCCATTGCCTCGAGCAATGCTGACTGTGTCCGTGGAGTCGTCCGGTTAATCTCATCGACGAGGACGATATTCGCGAACAGTGGACCAAACCGTTGTTCAAACGATCCAGTCAGCGGATTGAACAGCTCCATTCCAAGTAGATCGGTCGGTAACGTATCCGCTGTACATTGAACACGTGAGAACTTCGCTTCGAGTGTCTGCGCCAGTGCTTTTGCTAATGTCGTCTTACCGGTCCCCGGACGGTCTTCGAGCAAAACGTGGCCCTCTGCGAGCAAGCCCATCAATAAATGATCAATCACATCGTCCTGACCAAGGACAGATTGTTTGAGTGATGTCCGTAACGTTTGAAACATGGATGATTCCCCCTTTAAGATGCATCGTATTTCTAAAGTGTACGAAAATTCAGAAAAAACTGCTAGTGGTTTTCTAAAAACGAATATCTAGAAATACGTCTCTTATCTATACTACCAGTTTCATCCAAAAGTTTCGTGAAATATCAAAAAAATTGAAGCAGGATGATGAAGTCACTTAGCGAATATTATGAGATATAGTTATTAGATTAGGGAGGGTGGAGAGATGAAACAACATACGACGGAATCCAATACTACTCCAGCCGAACGACACGACGTGGCTCATAGTCCGATCGATGCGTATCAACGTGCTGTTGCCGGAGGTCCCCCGAATCGACGAGCTTTTGCAGCGATTCGTCGACTACCGATCGGATTACGAATACTCACCTATACGCTAGGTACCTTATTCATAGCAGGCATCATTGCTGGACTCGTCATCAGTCTACTCGGTTAAAAAAGATTCCCTCAGCGTTCTGAGGGAGTCCCATCATTCTTCAAAGAGATCATCCATCAAATCGGTGATCTCTTTTTTACGTGCGTTCGTCTCATCGCGTAAGATGCGAATCGAACGCCCACTCCAGTCGAGTCGGTCGCCAATCGTCGCCTGACGCGGCAAACGACTTTTCGGTAACGTGATCGTCTCGCGGTCGTCGGTTTCGCAAATCGCAAGATCGTCTTCAAAATCAGCTAGGGTCAATCGCATCTGATGTACCTCCGCATTCGATTATTCCGGTCGTAAATCGGTCCGGTTCGATTCCTTAATGCCATCACCGGTCGAGATGTACTGGATCGTACCGCTTTGATCGGTTCGATCAATCGTGATCTGTTCTGCTTTCAGTTCCTGTAAGACGGAGGGACGCGGATGACGATAGGCATTATCTTTCCCGGCTGAAATCAAGGCTCGCTTCGGATTAACGGCTTGTAGGAAAGGCAGGGAGGACGATGTGTCTGCCCCGTGATGTCCAAGTTTCAGGACATCGGCGCGGAGATCTTCGTCCGACTCAAGCAATTGTCGTTCCGTCCGGATCGGTGCGTCGCCCATGAAGAGGAACCGATCCTGTCCATGTTCGACCCGCAGGACGGCACTCCAACTGTTAAGATCCTGTGTCCCGTCCGTTAGGGGTGCAAGGAACGTAAAGCGTGCAGCTTCACTCGGGATCTCTAGACCCGCCTTAACCGACTTGATCGTCACCCCTTCGCGTTTGACGGCAAGGAGGAAGTCGCGATAGGTCTCTGTCGTATGCGTGACACGAGGGGCATAGACGCTGTCGACCGGAAAGGCATCGAGGACGGTATCGAGTCCACCGATATGATCGGCGTCTGGATGTGTCGCGATAACTGCTGTTAAGCGTTTAACTCCCAGTTCTTGCAGGTAGCGGACGACATCCTCGCCTTTACCGTTATTCCCACCGTCAATCAAGATCGCGTCTTCCTTCGTCCGAATGAACGTACTATCCCCTTGACCGACATCAAAACCATAGACCTCCATTTGTCCTGCTGTTGGGGCAGGGGGCTCTTCATCCCGGGTCGTGTAGAAGATGACGATCAGGCAGAGTGCTAACAGAATCGTTGAGCCCCATTTCAACATGTCGGTTCCTCTTTCTCGAACAGATAGAGCATACCGTTGCGCGGATGACCGAACCGGGGTCCGCGATAACCGCGCCGTTTCAAGGCAGCCCGCATCAGAATCATCATGCCGCCGTGCCCGACGAGTAAGACCCGTTCATCATCCTCGAACATCAATTGATTCAAGAGGACCTCAATCCGCTCATTCGCATCTTTGATCTCCGCTTGAATCCGTTTGCTGAACGGGGCTGCCAGTCGACCGAGGACCGCCCAGCCAAGGAATGGCAAGCGGAGATTCGAGCGAATCGTAGGAAATGGTACCTCCCGTAGTAGATCGGTCACAATGATCTCTTTATCGTAAACGCTTTGTGCCGTCTGGACGGCACGCGGCATGCTACTCGCATAACAGACCGTCCAGTCGATCTGACCGAGCTCGACCGGCTGAATATCAATGTCTGACGTATCATACCGTTCAATCCACTTTTCAATGTCACTGGCACTGATCCAGCCTTTCGTCGGGTATCCCTCCGTCACCCGGTGATGCCTGACTAATCCAATTTGTTTCATATGTCGTGCGACGGTCCAAACCGTCTCCCTCACTTTCATTCATCGTTTACAAAGCGACGCGCATCGCCAGTCCACATAAAATCGCTCCTAAGATACTCAGCAAGCTCCCGATGATGTAATATTCCGCAAAGCGGCGATCTTCAAACTGTTTAAAGCGGGCCAGCGCCTTCAAGGCAATGATGAAGCCAATGGCTCCAGTTGCGTTCGTGACGACGAGTAGGGTGATGATCGCCCGTTCGACGAGACCGATATAACGTCCGATTCCGTTCAATTCCGTCGTATAACTGCGGGCAGAATCTTCGACTTCGTGTGTGACGGTCCGTGAAACACCGTCTAATTGCTCCTTGCGTGTCACTTTCCGCTCGAAATGCGCTTCAATCAACCGTGGGGCAAATGGCGCGAGCATCAAAGCAATCCCGTGACCGAGTAATTCCGTCGTCACTAAACTAAAACACAGAATCCAGAGGACCTGCTCCGGGCGCGAGAACGACAACGACCAATCGATCGGAACAAACACCCATGTCAAAGCGATGATGGCAACGATATGTAACGCTTGATCGATCCAGTACGCCGCTGCTTGCTTGACGCGACGTTTGAGCGGGGAGGCATCGAGTAGGGCGTGAAACACGAGAATGCTCCCTCCAAGCCATCCGGCGATGTCGAGGGTCAACTGTCCTCGGATGACGAAGAACGCAAGGACAAGTAGCATCAGAGCCGCATGGACGGCAAGATGTTGGACCAAGATGCGTCGATGTCGATGTTTCAGTTGCGCCATCCGTCTCGTCTGTAATGGAAAATCAGCAAGTAGATGGACAAGGATAAGACTCAATAAGACAGTCACCGAATCGCCTCCCAGACTTGGAATTGCTCCAGTGCCTGTGCCAAGGCAGCTTCAAGTCGCTTGCGTTGCTTACGCTGCGAGCGAGAGACGAGTTTTGCGACATTCGCGCGGGCATCTTGTTCCTTAAAGCCCATCTTTAGACCGATCTCTTCATACGTATCATCCGGATATTGATCCATCAACCGGTGCAACTCAATTTGACGGTCCGTCTTCCCGAAATACGCCGGATAGAGCATCTCAAGATAACCATTCAGCAGGGCGGTCGGTAAGTAGGGCGGTCCAGCAAACGCAATCCGTGACGGAAGCGTCTTCGCCAATTCCTGTGCTTCAAAAGCATGAATGATCGCACTGCCATTGGCTTCTTCAGCTTGGGTCGTCGAAATCGTCTCATACTGACCAAATCCAATCCCGATGTAACCTGGCAATTCTTGATTCAATAAGTGCAGCATGACCGGATAACTAACCGGATAATCCGCAAATACCGCCAGTAAGCTATCACCGGATTTGATTTGGAACGGAACGATACTCGTAGGAAATGCCGTATTCAGATCGTTCGCGAGTTCTCGGAGCGCTTGAAGTAATGCTTCTTTGCTCGGATAATCGCGGGAGCCTTTGACATCAAACGACAAGGCAACAGCTTGCATGACGATTCCTCCTGTTCATTTGTTGCCACAATCATGGAAACATTTTATTTGTTACCGTTAAACAGGTAACATTCGCGGTGTTACTGTTATTAGAGTAACAAAGAATGAAGAAGAAGACCAACAGGACGATAGACCGATTTTTACACGACAGGGGGGATGGATGAATCTGACTAAAAGATCATTTTTTATTCAAGTTAACATAACACATATTATCAATAGTTATAAGAATTCGTCTCATAATCAAGGTAAACTTAAGATAGTGAGACAAAACAAAAAAACACGGGATTAACCGTGTTTTCGACAATCATATGGACGTGTCCGTTCCAATCGATGAATCAAACGATCTAGGAATATATGATGGCGGCGTTCAAGTTGCGTGATCCGTTCAAGTGGCAACCACGCGAAATCAAAGAAATCACCGCAATCCTGACCGTCACCAGCAACACAATGTGTCCAACGGTTCTCTTGGCATTCGATGTGTGCATGGTAGAAATACGTGTAATGCACCCGCATTCGTTCCGGATAACGCATCTCTTCTTCGCCGATGTACTGGACGGATGCTAACGAGAGACCACTTTCTTCAAGCGTCTCACGGACAGCCGCTTCCTTGGCGATTTCAGCATCTTCGATCGTACCTGCGGGGATCTGCCAATCACTCTCAGGAGCCGATTGTGGATGAAAAACAAGTAGTTCCCATCCGTTAGGTTTTTCCCGAGTGATATAGATTGCTACTTTTTCGCGACGTCTGAATTTCATCTTCATCACCTCTCCAAGGTCGGCAGATTGCACAACAAGCAGCTAAAGGGACGGTCCCGTAGCTGCTTGATCAATTGACGCTATAAGCAAAGCTGCGGAGACGCGTGACCCGACGCTTGTTCGTGACGAATCGTGACCTGACTATTTCTTCTATTGTAGCCGTTATTGGTCAGTGTTTCAATTTGTAAACGATATTTATAGCGATAAATCTCAAAATTCCGAGCATTCGTCTCAAAATCCCCTTCTCCTGCCCCGCTAAATCTAAAAAAGCTCCCCCGTTAACCGGAGGAGCCGCATCTTATCGTGTATACCAGTCGAGCAATGGACCGAATTTCTCTTCATCGTAAGCAAATGAACCGTTCGATAAGCGGTCGAGGAACGATAACGAACCAATTTGGATCGTTTTCTCTTGCTCTTTCCCGCTGAGGACCAATTCTTTCGCTTGTGTGACGTCGATCAATGCTGCGACTTGGTGTGGTTTCGATTTCAAATCACGGAGCAACTGTAAGCCACGGAGCGCACGGCTCGAGACTTGGAACTGATCCGCGAGGCGCATCTTCTTCAAGGCACCCCGTTGCGTCAAGAGGACGATCTGTGGTGCTTCCTTGAAGCCAATTGCACCCGCGACAACATCTTGATCCTTCAGGTTGATCGCTTTAACACCGGCAGCCCGGACACCAACGACAGGAACGTCGTCTTCCGTGAACCAGAGACCGAAACCGTTCTGTGTTGCAAGGAACAGCTCCGTTTGACCCGTTGAGACCTGAGCATACAAGACTTCATCGTCTGCCTTCAAACGAACACCTTGAAGTGGTTTTGACTTCCGCTGGGCGTTGTAGTCACTCAGTTTCGAGCGTTTGACCATCCCTTGACGAGTCACGAACAAGCAATGCTGTGCTTCGTCGAACGAACGAACGAGATCCGCTGAGAGAACCCGGTCACCCGGTTCGAGTGGAACGAGGTTCGCGACGTGTTGACCGCCATCTTTCCACTTCGTATCCGGCAATTGATGGACCGGAATCAGCAAGTAATTCCCGCGAACGGTCCAGACGATCAAGTGATCCGTCGTCATCGCTTGCCCTTGGAGCAACGGACGATCCTGTTCCTTCAAGTCCGGTAAGTCGTTCGAGGCACCGAATGAACGGAGCGACGAACGTTTGACGTAACCGTTTTTCGACAGGAAGACCATCGTTTCTTCGACAGCGATCATGACTTCCGTCTTCAGCTTCAGTTCTTCAACCTCCGCTTCGATCGTCGAGCGACGTTTGTCCGCGACTTGTTCCTTCAAGACTGTCAATTCCTTGATGATCAGACGATTCCGTGTCTTTTCATCGTTAAGGATCTTCTCAAGACGAGCGATTTCCTTCTCGAGTTTCGCAGCTTCTTCCTGCAACTCGACGATATCGGTATTCGTTAACCGGTACAGCTGGAGCATGACGACGGCTTCCGCTTGGCGATCCGTAAAGTTGAAGCGCGTGATCAGCTTCTCCTTCGCGTCTGCTTTGTTCGACGCAGATCGGATCAAGGCAAGTGTCTCATCGAGGACAGAGATGGCTGTCATCAAGGCAGAAACGACTTCCTGACGGCGTTTCGCTTGTTCGAGATCAAACGCTGTCCGGCGGATGACGACTTCCTTGACGTGTGCAAGATACGCATCAAGTAGTGTCAAGACGCCCATTTGCCGTGGTGTCCGTTCATGGATCGCGACCATGTTGTAGTTATAGGCAATTTGTAAGTCAGTCTGTTTGAGGTAGAAGTGTAAGACACCTTCTGCGTCCGCTTCCTTCTTCAACTCGATGACGACCCGTAAGCCGTCGCGGTCGGTCTCATCACGGACTTCAGCGACACCTTCGACCTTTTTATCAAGACGGAGTTCTTCCATCCGTTTAACGAGGTTCGCTTTATTGACCTCATACGGGAGCTCCGTGATGACGATTTGCTGACGACCACCCCGCAGTGTCTCAATCGTTGAGCGCGAGCGGATGATGACTTTCCCGCGTCCTGTCTCGAACGCCTTCTTGATGCCGTCAAGCCCTTGAACAACACCACCAGTCGGGAAATCAGGACCTTGCATGTGCGTCAACAAGTCATCGACGTTCTGGACCGTACCGGAAATCCGACCAATCGCAGCATCGAGGACTTCTCCCGCGTGGTGCGGTGGAATCTCGGTTGCATAACCAGCGGAAATCCCCGTCGAACCGTTCATCAGCAAGTTCGGCAGTAGTGACGGTAAGACGAGCGGTTCTTCCGTCGTATCATCGAAGTTGAGCGTGTAATCGACGGTTTGTTTGTTGATCCCGTCGAGAATCAGACTCGAAACTTTTGATAAACGGGCTTCCGTATACCGCATCGCTGCCGCGCTATCGCCGTCGATTGATCCATTATTCCCTTGCATATCGATCAACGGGTAACGCAGTTTCCACTCTTGGCTCAAGCGGACCATTGCTTCATAGACCGATGAATCACCGTGCGGGTGGTAGTTACCGATGACGACACCGACCGTCTTCGCCGATTTCCGGTAAGCACGGTCGAACAAGTTCCCTTCCGTATGCATCGCATACAAGATTCGGCGTTGAACTGGTTTCAGACCATCCCGGGCATCCGGTAAGGCACGATCTTGGATGATATATTTCGAATAACGACCAAACCGGTCGCCGACAACTTGCTCGAGCGACAGGTTCAGGATGTTTTGTAGATTAGACATGTTCGTTCACACTCTCTTTCGTCACGTGCTCATTCTCGATGATCGAGAGGTCTTCCGCGAGACCGAAGGCGACATTGTCCTCGATCCACGTCCGGCGGTGACCAACGTTATCGCCCATTAAGACCGAGACACGTTTTTCCGCAACAGCAGCATCGTCGATCGTGACCCGAATCAATGTCCGTGTCTCGGGATCCATCGTTGTTTCCCAGAGCTGTGGTGCATTCATCTCCCCAAGTCCTTTGTAACGCTGGATCATATAACCTTTACCGAATTTCTTCGTCGTTTTCTTGAGTGTTTCTTCGTCCCAGACATATTCAAATTTCTCCGATTTGCCTTTTCCTTTGGAGACACGATAGAGCGGTGGTAAGGCAACGAAAACCTTCCCAGCGTCGATCAACGGACGCATGTAGCGGAAGAAGAACGTCAACAGCAAGACTTGGATATGCGCGCCATCGGTATCGGCATCGGTCATGATGATGACTTTATCAAAATTGCAATCTGACAAGTCGAAATCAGCTCCAACACCGCCACCAATCGCGTGAATGATCGTGTTGATCTCTTCATTTTTCATGATGTCAGCGAGTTTCGCTTTTTCTGTGTTCAAGACCTTACCACGGAGTGGAAGAATCGCTTGGAACGTCCGATTTCGTCCTTGTTTCGCGGAACCACCGGCAGAATCACCCTCGACGAGGAACAGTTCATTCTTGTCCGCGTTCTTCGAAGCAGCAGGCGTCAGTTTCCCGTTCAAGATACTCGAACGTTTCTTCTTTTTCCCGTTTCGTGCTTCTTCGCGGGCTTTTCGTGCCGCTTCCCGAGCTTGCGCTGCGCGGATCGCTTTTTTGATCAACAGCGTCGCCGTTTGCGGGTTTTCTTCCAAGTACGTCGAGAGACGACGACTGATGACAGCGTCACAGCTCGTCCGTGCTTCCGGCGAACCGAGTTTCGACTTCGTTTGTCCTTCGAACTGGAGGAACTCTTCCGGAATCCGGATTGAGACGATCATCGTCAACCCTTCGCGGATATCATTTCCGTCAAGGTTCTTATCCTTTTCCTTCAAGAGCGTGTTTTTCCGGGCATATTCATTCATAACCCGTGTCATTGCCGTTTTTGCACCGACTTCGTGTGTTCCACCGTCGCGTGTCCGGACGTTGTTGACGAACGACAGGACGTTTTCCGAGTAGGCATCCGTGAACTGGAAGGCGATATCGACTTCGATCTCGTTTTCCGTACCTTCGAACGCAACCGTCGGATGCAGCGTGTCTTTATCATCGTTCAAGTACTGGACGAATTCGCTGACACCGTCTTGGTACTGGAAGATGTCCTGTTTATCGGACCGTTCGTCCGTCAGCGTAATCTTCAGACCTTTCAGCAAGAAAGCGGATTCGCGTAAGCGTTCTGCGAGCGTATCGTAGTTGTATGTCAACGTACTGAAGATCGAGCCATCTGGTTTAAAGTAAACGCTCGTTCCTTTTTGACGCGTCGTACCCGTTTCAAGCAACGTCGTCTTCGGAATCCCACCGTTTTCAAAGATTTGCTCATATTGTTTCCCGTCACGGAAGATCGTTACTTTCAAATCCGTTGATAAGGCGTTAACGACCGACGCCCCGACGCCGTGTAAGCCACCGGACGTCTTATAGCCACCTTGACCGAACTTACCGCCAGCGTGAAGGACCGTGAAGATGACTTCAGCAGTCGGCTTTCCCGATGCGTGCATCCCCGTTGGCATCCCACGTCCATGGTCACGGACAGTGATTGCATTATCTTTATGAATCGTGACGTCAATTTGTTCCCCGAATCCTGCGAGTGCCTCATCGATTGCGTTATCGACGATCTCGTAGACGAGATGGTGAAGTCCACGGTGATCGGTTGAACCGATATACATACCTGGGCGCTTCCGGACTGCTTCGAGTCCTTCGAGCACCTGTATGGCATCATCATTGTAGTTATTTAAGTCTGTCGCCATTCATTTCACCTCAAAATTCGAAATTACGACGTCGTTTTTACAAACGTTCGTTCGTTATTTCAAGTAGTCTGTCTCTAATTGTAGGCATCTTCTTGCTTCCTGACAAGCATAACCTGTAAAGCGCATGAAAAAAGACACCTTCACGAACGGGTGAAGATGCCTAAAATCGTGCGATGACTCACAGATATTGATGCTCGATTTTGATGCAACGATTCTCAATATATGGAATACCAGCACCGAGTGCGAGACTTTCTGCTTCGACACTCGAGAGACCAAGCTGATTCCAAATCATCCCGACGTCACCGTGAGCAACAGCATCTTTGGCGACATCCGCTAAAAACTCAGACCGACGGAAGACGTCGACGATATCGATGTGTCCTGGAATGCTTGCGACGCTCGGATAGACTTTTTGACCGTTCCACTCGTTTAACGTCGGATTGACTGGAATGACTTCGTATCCATGTTGGACTAAGTAGTCCGCAATCCAGTTCGCGGTCTTTCCGGAATCACTCGAGACACCGACGACGGCAATGCGTTTGGCATCCTTCAAATATTGACGTGCTTGTTGATCGGTAATCATCTAGAACTCCCCCTTATGAAAATAACTCTTACCTAACACTCTATACCCGAACCGAGATGAAGTATGCGAAATCGAGCACGTTTTCGACGTTTTTCAGAAATCGTCTTGAAATCAAATGAGTCGACCGATGACCCGTCGAACGACTTCTCGATGCAACTGAGAGCGAAATTGAATATTCATTCTTTTTCGATGATTGAGGTTACATAATATTATTATTGTCATTTAAGAGAATGTCGTAGTTCAAAAACGATAAAAATAGGTTAAATTCTCACGTGCATCGAGTTGACCAACGACCCGTCTGATGCGTTGTCGATGCAACTGAGCGCTCCCTGTCTGACAATTTAACGTTGCGTGAAATAACTATTTCACGCAAACAAGTGTTTGACGTACCAACGTTTGGTATACTACTACTAGAGGGGTGATTGTTGGATGAGTTTATTTAAAAACCTAGGAAAAACGATACATAAAACGACCGTTTCGGCTACATCACCAGCGATTCCGGGTTATGAGCGGATGCCTCGCTTCATTCAGTCCTATTTGGATCAGTTAGCAGCAAAACATTTCTCATTAGCAACGATGCGCCGCTACGTCTACGACTATGAAGCGTTCTTTCAATTCGTTGCAACGGCGTCGGGTGAAGAAGTGACGGCGCGCGAGATTCCGCTTGAAGCGTTCGTCGAGATCGATGCAGCGGGGATCGAAGCTTATGCCGAATACCTTGCCTTAACGAAACAAAATGCACCGAGCGTCATCAACCGGAAGTTATCGGCGTTACAATCGTTGTTCCGTTATTTGGTTGATACAGGTCAGTTGTCGGAAAACCCGGTCGCAAAAGTCAATCGACCGAAACAAGCGAAGCGGGAACCCGTTTACCTGACGAAACGCGAATGGGATGAATTGATTCAGTTGTTACCGTCAAACGTTGAGATGAACGCGCGGGAAGCGTCGCATTATGAACGGGATCGCGTCCGCGACGTGACGTTATTCCAACTGCTTGGCTATAGCGGGATGCGTTTAAGTGAGATGACCCAGCTCGTCTGGAATGATGTCGATTTCCACGAAAACACGCTCCGCGTCATCGGGAAAGGTAATAAAGAACGGTTAATTCCACTTGCGAAACCAGCCCGGATTGCCTTACGCAAATACGCGATTCATTATCAGATGCCAACGAGCGGCGCCGTGCCCGTCTTCCAAAAACACGGGAAACCACTCAGTCCGCGGGCGGTTCAGCATATTTTGCAACGGCACACGGAACGATTAAAACCGGTTCTCCCCTTTTTGGAACGTAAAAAAATTACGCCACATAAACTTCGGCATACGTTTGCGACACGACTTGCGACTGGTGGAGTCGATGTCCTGACGATCCAGCAACTACTTGGTCACGAGTCCGTTGCGACAACACAAGTCTATGCCCACATCGGTGATTCCGAGAAAAAACGCGCCGTCGATTTATTCGATGGTGAACGATAATCATATTATGTCAACTAAAGGAGAGATAGCGTGAATTACGGGCTCAGTGAACGTAAAATCAAACAAATGTCTGATGCCTATGCCTTTCGACGTGGTAAGAAGTATGTCGCTGCCCGAAAGGTCACGTTGCACAATTACCGGATGGGTGACGAACTGATTGAAGCGAGTGTCGACGGTGAGGAACGATTTACAGTGACGGTCCGCGTCAAAGCGCATGGGGTCGATGCTGGCTGTAACTGTCCGTCGCTTGCGATGGATACGTCATTTTGTGGCCATATCGTCGCCGTTTTACTCGCGATGCATCATGTGCAGGCACATGGCACACCGACGCCGCTATCGCCGCAGATCCGTCCGTTCACGGCGATTCAAGTCGATGACGCTGGCGCGCGCAACTATTTACGCAGTCTCACACCGGATCGTCGGGTGGCAATCCACTTCGAACTGACTGGATCCGTCGTGACGCTCAAACGATTGACGGATAAGCAGCAACATCAACTGTCCCTGCCCTACTTCGATCGTTTACTTGGACAGACGGAGCATTTACAACGGGTTGCCGATGTTTCGTTCAGTCCTGATTTACAGGACCGGATCGTTTCCGGAACGCCGATCGTCAAGCTCCATCTCGACCGAACGGCTCAGGAAGTCGAAATCCGCGTGTCGTTTGATTATCAAGGGATTCAGATCAATCCGCTCGATGAGACTGTCTACGCTGGGCGGGATCAAGTAACGGAGCAGTGTGTCTTGCGCTTCTTACGAGAATTTCAAGCGACACCATCTTCGAATTCGCATTATGTCATCGCGAGTGACGCCGCGCAGTATGCTTTTCTGCGGAGTCTGCTTGACGAACGGGTCGCGCTCGGCCAACTGGAGTTATTTGCAACGCAAGCCATCCGAACGACGTTACCAAAAGGTCCGTTCCATCCGCGGATTGAAGTCGACGTGACGGACCGCCTCGACTGGCTTGTCTTCAACTTTTCAATGGACGGGATTCCGGAAGATGAGCTAAAACGTGTCCTGAAGTCGCTCGTCTTACAAAAACGCTATCACCGTTTGAAATCCGGTCAATTTGTTTCCCTAGAGACACGTGCCTTCGAGCAGTTGCAACGGGTTCTCGCCCAGATGGAAGCGAGTGAACGGGACTTACGCGATGGACGGATCGTCTTACCTGCCGTCCGGAACATGAAGCATCTAATTGGCGCTTCCGTCCTCCATCTTCACGCCGATTTACTGGAGAAATGGCTTGAATTAAAATCCGGACAAGGATTCCGGCTCGACTTGCCGAATTCGTTAGAATCACGACTCTATCCGTATCAACGGACGGGCATTCAATTTCTGAAGAATTTAGACGCGTTAGGATGTCACGGGATTTTAGCTGATGAGATGGGGCTCGGGAAGACGATTCAGGCGATTGGTTATATCGCAACGATCCCAGATCGTCGTGCGCTTATCGTCGCACCGGCGTCACTGCTTCGCAACTGGGAGGCGGAGCTGAAGCGTTTTCTCCCAAATCGACCGGTTCATGTCGTGACAGGCTCTCAAGCTCACCGAGTCCGTGAACTGGAGCACTTAGTTGAAGATACGGTGAGGATTGTCTCCTATACAACACTTCGGACCGACGTCCGCCGCCATCCCGTATATGACGTCGTCTTCTTTGATGAAGCACAGCACTTGAAAAATCCGCAGTCACAAACGGTCAGTCAACTGCGGCATCTGCAAGCAAAACGTCGCTTCGCCTTAACGGGCACACCGCTCGAGAATCGACCGCGCGACATCTGGTCGATCTTCCATGTTCTGTTTCCGGAGTTACTGCCGGATCTAATGACGTTTGAGAAATGGTCGTTTGATGATATGCAACAGTTTATCCAACCGTTTTTATTGCGACGTGAAAAACAAGATGTCTTACAGGACTTACCGAAGAAACAGATCGAGCATCACTATGTCGAGCTCGGACCAAACCAAAAACGGTTATATGCGTCGTATCTCGCCAAACTGCAACTGGAGACGCTGCAACATTTAGACGAGACGAAACGCGAAGATCGCATGAAGTTACTAGCAGGATTAACGCGGTTGCGGCAAATTTGCAACGATCCGGGATTATTCGTCGAAGGATACACCGGGGAAGCGACGAAACGAACGCGTCTGCTCTCTTTGATTGCCGAAAAACGAGCAGCCGGAAAGCGAATCTTGATTTTCTCGCAGTATACGCAAATGCTCGAGCGCATTCGTTCGGACCTTGCGCAACGGCACCTCCCCCACTTCCTATTGACGGGTGAGACACCACTTGAAGACCGGGTCGCGTTATGCGATCGGTTCAATGACGGTGAAGTCGATCTTTTCTTGATTTCACTGAAAGCCGGGGGAACGGGACTGAATCTCGCAACTGCTGATACCGTCATCCTGTTTGACAGCTGGTGGAATCCGGCCGTCGAACAACAGGCAGCCGATCGCGCCCACCGGCTTGGACAACAATCTGACGTGACGGTCATCAAACTGCTGACACGCGGGACGATTGAAGAGAAGATGACGGAATTACAAGATCGAAAAGCTCAGATGGTCGATGCCGTCCTGACGGCTCCGGACAGTGATGCCTTGACCGTCAAGGAACTCGTCCATCTCGTAACGACAAAGGAGGAACATCGGTGATCCTTGATCTCCTGCTTGGTTATCTCATCGGCAGCATGCTTGGCGGTACGCTCTGGAAGTACATCAGTCGTACCGATTTGGCACAGGTCGGTTCCGGAAACATCGGTGCCCGCAATGCCCATCGCGCCGGTGGGCTCCCGGCCTTTTTATTCGTGTATCTGTTTGATGCTGCGAAGACGGTTCTTGTGTTGCAGATCACAGACGCGTTTTACCCAGTCGCCCTCGCCGTGCTCATCGGTCACTTGTTTCCGTTGTTTCATCCGCGGCGTGGCGGTAAAGGGTATGCCGTATTTTCCGGCATCGTCTTTGCCATCACACCATGGGCATATCTGGGTGGACTAGGCATACTCGGTCTGTCTTATCTCATAACGAAAGATAGCGTCAAAGCGGGGCTGATTCCGGTTGTGCTGCTCCCGTTACTCCCTGTCTACTTTGGCGCGGGACCCATCAATATCTTGTGTACCGTTGCCGTAAGTCTACTTGTCCTGTGGGCTCATGATGCACTTCACAAGCCAGTCATTACATAAGGAGGACGTCTCATGATCGACTTTTCCATTGCTACCGTTGCGGACGCTGAAGCAATCCATGAATTGAACTATCTCACCTTCACGGAAGAGATTCCGCAACACCAACCAAACATCGAGCAGAAACGGATTGACCGCTTTCATGATCAAAATACCTATCTGATCGGCAAAGAAGACGATCGACTCGTCGCGATGATTGCTATTCGGAAGCATCGTCCTTTTTCGCTCGAAGAAAAAGGTGTAACGCTAGATGAGACACTGACAGATCCGGCGGAAATCCGCTTGCTCAGCGTTCGGCCCGAATACCGTAATAGTCGTACGTTCATGCAATTGATGCGCTTTTTGATGGTCTACTTGGAGCGGGAGACGATCGATTACGTCTATATCAGCGGTACGACGCGGGAGGCAAAACTGTACGCGCGGTTCGGCTTCACGCCAATCGCAGCAACGCTCGGTAGTGGTGACGCCCTGTTCGTACCAATGTTGTTGTCACGGGCGACATACGAACGCTCCGTCATCGCGGACGTCTTACGTCCTCTGCATTTTCTAGCCGGTCCGGTCGAGGTCGCTCCGACGGTACGGCAAGCGGCGCAACAAGCACCGCGCCCACACCGGACGGCTTCGATGCGCCAACTCGATCAAGACTTGCGTGGTCGGATGCGTCAACTACTGGATCTACCACACGTCTCGATGGCTGTCGGCAGTGGCACCCTCGCCAATGATATCGTCGCACAGCAACTAAGCGGACATGGGTTGATTCTAAACGGTGGCGAGTTCGGTCAACGTTTGATTGATCACGCGGCACGTGCCGGAAAGTCCTTTGATGTCCATACCCTTTCACCAGGTCACCCGATCGACTTAGAACAACTCGAGAGCCAACTGCATCAAACGGAGTACGACTGGATTTGGTTAACGCATTGTGAGACGTCAACGGGCGTTCTCTACGATCTCGATGCGTTAAAAGCACTGTTGAATCAACGAACTGCACTCATCGTCGATGCAATCAGCGCCGTCGGGACCGGACGTTTCTCATACGCTGGCTGTACCTTCGTCACGACCGTCTCCGGAAAAGCGATTGGCGGATTACCGGGTCTTGCGTTCATCGGGCATGCAGACAGCATCCTACCTTCTCCGCGTATTCCACGTTATCTGGATCTCGGGCTCTATATGGAAGGTGTCGCTTTCTCCGGTTCCTCGAACCTGTTACTTGCTTGTCAGGCAGCACTGGATGCCCTCGATCTCGATCAAGCCGCAATCAAGATGACCTATCTCGAACAAGCCGTTCGCGCGACTGGTTTTCAACTTCTTGCGACTCAAGAGGCACAGGCGCCGGGAATCCTGACGATTGTCCATCCGTCGGCAACCGACTTAGGAGATGCTCTCCGGATCCAGGGCTATCACGTTCAATATGAAAGTGACTATCTCGTTCGCAATCAGTGGCTTCAAATTTCGACGATGGGACAGACGACGATGCGGCAAATCGAACGTCTCGTCCGTGTTTTGATCCGTGAAAACCAACGCATCATCTTAAAAAACGAGAAAAATGAAAGACCTCTCAACCCTTGATTTCAAGCGGTTTGGAGGTCTTTCGACTTTAAAAAAATAAAAAAAGAGGTTTGAGGATTTAAAACATAGGGGTATAAACTCAATAGCACCGCATCAAACCGGTGACTTACTCACACATGTTTCTCAATATCAGCGTAATGACCTGGGAGAGAAATGCAAAGTCACGAAAGCGTCAGATTCAAAGCGAGTCTGAAACCGATTGTCTTAGCATATTTAAATTGTTCAGGACTTGTCCTGCTCCTACATTCATTACCTTTTGAGGGCTATACCAAATTCAAGGGGGAAATGAACATGTCAGTTAAATTAACAGTCGAAAAACGCGAGGTACGTCCACGCTCACTCCGTAAACAATTACGTCATGAAGGAAAAGCTCTTGGTGTCGTGTATGGTTACAAAGTGGAAAGTACGCCAATCGCATTCGAAGAAAAAGAACTCATCAAGATTATCCGTGAAAACGGTGAAAACGTCTTGATTTCACTAAAATTAGATGGCAAGAACGTTAACGTTCTGATCAACCGTCGTGATATGGATGTCTTCACACCAACAATCGACCACGTCGAATTCATCGCCGTCAAAATGGATGAAGAGACAGAAGTCGAAGCAGACATCGTACTCGTTGGGGAAGCAGCTGGCGCTAAAGTCGGTGGATTCCTATCACAAACACTCTTTAAAGTAACAGTTGCAGCAACACCAGATAAATTACCAGAGAACGTCGAAGTCGACGTCACGAACCTCGAAATCGGTGATTCGATTTCTGTAGCTGATCTTCCGGAACAAAAAGATTTCCGTATCGTCACAGAAGGCGACATTCAAGTCGCAGCTGTCGTCGAATCAACGCTTGAACAAGATCTTGAGGAAATCGAAGAAGCGGAAGCAGAGGCGCAAGCTGAAGCTGGTGAAGACAACGAAGCGGAAGCAACAGAAGAGTCTTCAGAAGAAACAACAGAAGAGAACGAAGACAACAAATAAGTTGTTCAGCGATACGCCCTTCGTGGCGTATCGTTTTTTTGTGTCTTGACAATAGACGCTGGATTGCCTAAAGTGAACAGCGTATCAACTATTCACTATATCCACTAGGGGAGCCCATTTGGCTGAGACGATTCACTTCGGACCCTTCGAACCTGATCTAGTTCATACTAGCGTAGGAAAGTGGAGCGATCACATCCAATGACTCCTGCTGCGCGCAGTTTTTCTGAGGACCGCTCTCTTTTTTACGGAGGGCGGTCTTTTTTGGCGTCTCCCCCATTTAAAGGAGGACGTATTTGATGAAACACTGGAAGATGAAAGAAATCATGGTCATGATGATGCTCGCCGTGGCTTGCGGCGTCATCTATCTCGGTTGGTCAACACTCTGGTTACCGATGTCTGCAATCTTCGGACCAGTCGGTGCCAACTGGATGTTTGGGATCTGGATCATCGCAAGTCCGCTTGTCGCAGCAATCATTCAAAAACCAGGTGCTGCCCTGATCGCAGAAGTCGTCGCGGCGACCGTCGAACTGTTTACGGGAAGCCACTTCGGCTTATCTGCTCTATTGATCGGGGTCTGCCAAGGACTTGGTGCGGAACTCGTCTTCGCCATGACACGTTACCGCCGTTATGATACCTGGACATTGATGTTGTCGGGCGTCGGTGCTGCAGTTGGTAGTATCGTCTACAGTCTGATCGCGAACGGATTCGGTTACTACACGACGACGACGTTGCTTGCGACAACTGGCTTACAATTGATCAGTGGTGCATTACTCGGCGGCTTGCTCGCAGCGATTCTCGTCCGTCGTCTTGTTGCGACCGGTGTCTTGAACGGGTTTGCAGCAGGACGTGCGAAACGGGAAGTCGCATGATTACTGTCGACGACCTCAGCATCCGCTATCCGGGTCAGATGAAGCCGGTGCTCGATCATGTATCGCTAACGATCGAGCAAGGTACGACCCTTCTGCTTGGACGAAGCGGGAGTGGCAAGACGACACTACTTCATGCCTTAGCCGGACTGACACCGGAGACGATTGAAGTCGAACAAACTGGAACCGTTACCCGGTCCGGTTCGGTCGGAGTCTTATTCCAAAATCCAGAAGAACAGTTCTGCATGGAAACGATCGGACGGGAAATCGCCTTTAGTTTAGAAAACCGGTCGATTCCACACGCGGAGATGGATGAACGAATGGAACGCTTACTCACACTTGTCGGTCTCCCCCTCCCCTTCTCGACAGCGATCGCAAGTCTATCGGGTGGGATGAAACAGCGCCTAGCGCTTGCCGCGGTCCTTGCACTTGAGCCGACAATCTTATTACTTGATGAACCAACGGCTCAGATTGATCCGATCGGACAACACGAGTTGATGGAATTGATTTTTCGAATTCAGAAAGAACACGATTTAACGATTGTCTTGATTGAGCACCAACTCGATGTCTGTTTACCATACGTCGACCAGATCGTCTTACTCGAGGACGGGTCCGTGACTGAGACCGCGCACCCACGGGATTTGTTTCCACAGGCTTATACGGAGCTTCAATCAAAAGGCATCGCTGTTCCCTCTTTGTATCCGTATACGCTAGAGACGTTACCAGCGGATGGACCGCAAGCAGCACGACTCTATGTCACGCCTCCTATCACTACAACGGGACTTCCTTTGTTAAGTGTTCACGAATTGTCATCGAAACAACCATATCCGCTGACCGATGCGACGTTTTCCTTACAGACAGGAGAATGGGTGATGTTGCTCGGGGCAAACGGCTCCGGAAAAAGTACGTTACTTGCAACACTCGGTCGATTGCTCCCCCATCGTGGAACATATCGATTCCAGGAACGTCCGGCTCATCGTTACTCCCGGCGACGCTTTTATGAGCACGTCGGCTATGTCTTTCAACAACCGGATCTGCAGTTTCTCAAGCTGACAGTCGAAGCGGAAATCGACTGGAGTCACCGAGCAGCGACGAGTGATGAGCGCGCAAAATTGCTCGAACGGCTGGAACTTGCATCCGTCAAACAACAGTCACCGCTAGCACTCAGTACGGGGCAGCAACGACGACTCAGCGTCGCGACGATACTCGGGCAGACGAAGGATTTGTTACTGCTCGATGAACCGACGTTCGGACAGGACGGGTTGACGACGCGGCGTTTAATGGAGCAGTTGTTGACGGAGCAACAAAACGGAACGACACTCGTCATGGCAACGCATGATATGGAACTCGTCGCCCGGTACGCAAATCGTGTCCTCGTCATGGAGCAAGGACGGATTGCTTTTGACGGGTATCCGAACGAGTTGTTCGCTGACGTTCCGTTACTCGAACGCTGTCAGCTACAACGTCCGCTTTCGTACCAATTCCAGGAGGTGAAGCGCAATGCAGACGAACGCGTCACCGTTCGCTAAACTCAATCCTGTCATCAAGGGGAGCGGATTGTTTTTGATCATGTTTGCCCTAATCGCAACGAACGACTGGATCAAGACGTTGGTATTCCTAAGTTTTGCTATCGCGTTGCTACTCCTCTCTGGATGGACACCGATGGATTTCTTAAAACGCCTTGCGCCGTACAGTCTGTTGTTCCTGCTAACGTTTTGGATGATGGCGGCTTTCGGCAAAGGTACGAATACCCTCTGGTCGTTCGGTTGGTTTCATGTCACGTCGGAAAGCGTCATGCACGGCTGGTTACTTGCCTTACGAATGGCAGCGTTCGTCTGTTTAAGTCTCGCTTTCGTCACGACGACCGATGCGACCCGATTTGTGATGAGCTTGATCCATCAGGCGAAGGTATCTCCTCGCTTCGCCTATGGATTCCTTGCCGGGATCCGCTTTCTGCCACAACTGGTCGAAGAAGTCCGCGTCTTGCGGCAAGTCCGGATGATTCGCAATGTGCAGAGTCGTTTTCCTGGTGATGGATTTCTTTCAATCGGCTTACCACTCTTCTCACGGTCGATTCAGCGAGCAGAACGGATGGCGATTGCCATTGAAGCCCGTCATTTTTCAGCAAAGCGGACGTATTACGAGGTACCGGTCGTTCAGCGTCAGGATATGATCTACCTTGTGGTCATCCTCCTGTTTATCAGTCTTGTCTTTTGGCTATGATTACCGCCACCCGTATCCGGGTACATTTTAGCAAGACAGATTGAAGGAGAACAACATGAAACGAATCCTCTTGATTGGTGCGGGACACGCTCACCTGCATTGCATTACACACGGACCCACAGAAGACGTCGAGTGGCTGGTTCTGAATGCCTCGACGTATCAATATTACTCGGGCATGTATTCCGGTCTTGCTGACGGAACATACGATATCGATGAGATCCGTGTCGACGTTGCCGCCTTATGTCGCGCCTATGATAAACAATTCATCGAGGAGACTGTCATCAAAATCGACCCTGTCGAAAAGGTCGTCTTCGGTGCATCCGGCAGACACTATACCTATGACGTCGTCTCGACGAATATCGGCTCGTTCGATTGGACGGAAGACACGACGCGATTATCGATCAAACCGAACTACCGGTTACCGGGTACATTAAAGCGCCTGCAACAAGCAAAGCGTCCGGTCTTGATCGGGAGCGGAGCAGCTGCTGTCGAGATGGCGGCGTCCTTAAAAGCAGCGGGCGTACCGATCACCCTGATCACGGATCCAGAGTTACTTTCAGGGCACCCAGCAGCGGAAGCCATTACACGACGCTTACAAGAACTCGATGTTCATTGGATTCGGGAACGGCCACTGAACGAGGTGTCTCCCCTCCGCTTTTCACATCATCAACCAATTGATTCGGATGCGATCATTCGCTTGACGGGTGCGAAAGCTCCAGCATTGTTTGCGGACAGCAAGCTCTTCACGGAAGACGGATTCCTACTCGTCACTGAACAGCTGCAAGCGCTCGATCATCCGAGTCTGTTTGCTGCGGGTGACGCGGCGACCCTCGTCGCCTATCCCGACATTCCGAAGAACGGTGTCACAGCTGTCCGGCAAGCACCGATCTTACTAGCGAACCTCTTACGGTATGTCAAAGAAGAAACGTTGCGATCCTATCGTCCGCAAACGAACTATTTGACGATTTTATCGATGGGACCACGTCATGCGGTTTCCCTGTATGGCAATCAGTATTCGACTCACCCGTTCGGTTGGTACCTGAAGCGTTGGATTGATCAACGGTTCATGCGGAAGTATCGCCCTTAAAAGCGTGCGCCGGCGCACGCTTTTTTCTGTACACAAAAACAAGCCATGGACGGGTGTCCATGGCTTGTTGGATTAGACGGTTTGATTTCCTTTGACGTACGACAGTAATGTCTCGTTGAACTTCTCTTGTTCATCAAGCAACATGCCGTGCCCACTCTCTTCAAAGACTTCGAGTCGTGCATGTGGAATTTCCTTTTGCATTTGTTCCGCGAACTCGAACGGACAAACTTGGTCTTTTTTACCGTGGATGATCAACGTATCGACTTTGATGTTCTCGAGTTTTCCACGTAAGTCTTCATCACGCAATGCGATTGCTGACTGAATCGTACCGTGGGACGAAGCGGCGATGCTAAGACCGTGGAACCATTGTTGGAGTGGTTCTGGATGTTCCTTCGCGAAGAAGATTTCCCCGAATCCTTTGAGCATTGACGGACGATCCTGTTTCGTGTCGGCAATCAACGCATCGACTTCTTCTTTTGTCATTCCGTATGGATAACCGTCTCGCTGTGTAAAGACAGGTGCTGCAGCTCCTGCGAGAACGAGCTTACTGACTTTTGAATCCCCGTATTGCAAGAGATAGGACAAGGCGATTCCTCCTCCCATCGAGAAGCCAAGCAACGTGACGTTCGATAATTTCAGCTGTTCGATGACTTCATTGATATCGGACGCCATCGTCTTGTAATCGTATCCCGTTGCCGGTGCATCTGATTGACCATAACCGCGATAATCAATTCCGACGTAACGGTATCCTTCTTCGACGAGCAGGTTCTTTTGATACTCGAACATATTGTTGTTTGCCGGCCAGCCGTGTAGAAAGACGACTGGTTGACCCGATCCGACGTCCTCGACGTAAATCTTCGTGCCATCAACTGCTTGAATGAATGTACTCATCATAAAACCCCCATAGTAATAGATTGACCGTGCATGCATCTATTATTCCCGAGTCAAGAGATATCAAACATCTTGATGTTAAAGCATTATAGAAAATTCTGTCTATTCTAGAAATTATGGTAAAATATAGTCATTAGGATGAAGGAGGTTTTTCATGAGACGCTATATACATACCGGTATTCTCGCAGGCGCAGTCCTACTTGCTGGATGCGGTAAAGAACAATACTTAGACCTTACATATGATGCCAATTACTGGGGCGGTATTTCGACTACTTTTGATGGGCAAGAGATACCGGATCTTCCTAAAAAACAAACGGCTGCTTTATTGAAAATTTGTCAGCAAAAACCGGACTTGACGCGCTTACCTGACCGATACGTGCAACACGAAGGGTTTGACTTATACTTCCTGCCTCCGAATGTCCAAGGGCGCGAATTCCAACACGTTCGTTTCTTGTCAGACAAAAAAAAGGACTATCTGGCGTGTCAGCCGATTCGCCACGCGGATTATGCGGTCCATCAGATTAAGCGAAGTGATTATCCATTCGTCGATTGGTCAAAACAACCGGTTAAAGCTAAATCGACAGTCGTTCGCTTTAAACCTGTCCCACAAGAAGTGACAGATCAACAAAAACAAGAAAACGAAGATCAGAAAGAAATAAAAGAGCTCGGACGGTACCTCTTCCCGTCCTATCAACTATCTTTGCCACCAGAAGGACAACTCGTCGTCTACATGAAAGAGAAAGGCAAAGATAAAGAACAAACACTCTTTGAGACGACCGAGTCACTATCCGGTTCCGAATTGAATTTAGCTTTTCGCGTTAGTCCGACTGGTGGTTTCCAACAATCGTCGATTGAGCTGATGTTCAGTAGTGACCGTAACGGATTCCCTTCGACGATTCAAGAATATACGAATGGACAAACTTATCAGATTGAGCGAAAGCAACTTCCGGATAGTCTTGCGACGGGTCAGACCGTCCAGTTCGCGACCGTTCAGAAACAAGAGGACGGAAAAGTCGTCCAAGAAACATCGATTTATTTGCGTTTTAATAAAACTTATAAAAAACCTGTGAATTTCGATTATGGATTCCTTCAAGCATCCTCAAGCAATTATGTCGGTTTCATCCATCAATCACCAAAACAGCTTGTTGATAGCGATTATAAGTTCGTCTCGGCAATACCGGATAAACTAGCCAAAAAAATCGCTCAGGAATTAAAAGAGACCGAAGTGATGGAGCCGCAAGGCACAAAACTAAAGCAGAAAAAATTGACGTTGATGCGCGAAGGGAAAAGCCAGATGTTCGAGCTGTATGAACGCAAACGCGCCAAAAAACTTGAAATCTATGTCGTAAAAAAAGGATCAAAGAACGGTGCGAAGCTGTCAGGTACGACCAGTGAAGCACTTAGTGAGGTGCTTAATCAATGAACAAACGTTACTGGATCGGACTCACACTTGGAGCGACACTAGCATTAAGCGGTTGTCAAAGTGATGCGCCGAATTTCAAATGGGGTTACTTATCGCAAATGTATGATGGAGGGCAGTTTAGTGATCAAGGTTCGCGGACATTGTCAGCCAAGGAACGAACCGTCATCCAAGAAACGTGCGCAACGAAAGCGAGTGATGCACCCAAAGATTACTCGGTCGGCGGCATCTATTCCGTCATGATGACGAACCCATTCGATGACTATACAGGTCAAACTGCCCGCTATGTCAAATCCGGAAAGAAAACCTATTTATATTGTGAGACACCGTTAAAAAGTGGATATTATCCGCTAGCAAAGAAAGACGATGTCTTCAAGAAAACCGCTCTGACTCCACAACGACAGGACTTTAGCATGAAGCCTACTGTACTAAAAAAAGACGATCGGTTCATCCCTGATGAAAAGATTGCAGAGCACTCCGCTCGAACATTAGAGCTCCCAGGCTCAGGTTACCTTGTCATCGACGCGACGGATGTCACGAAAAAAGATGCACGGACGACAATCTTTACGTATACGCATTCACTCACACCATTTACACGTGATGTCAAACTCTATCTCGTCTACAATCAACAATTCGATTCAACTTATGACGTGATGGTGCGCTTGCCTGAGTTATACGGTGGACGCCATGCCGAACGCCCGATCCATTCGATGAAACAACCGGGAAAGGTCCGGTTCATTCCGGGTGACGGGACACCGGAACATTACGGAACGCTTATCGTAACGGAGAAAAACGGACGCGAATTTCGCTATGAATTATCGATTCGACATACGATGGAACGACCATCTGAACTTCAAGAGCCGGAACAGACAGCAGACGACATCGTAGCGGATAACTCGGAAGTGACGTTATTCCATCAAGAACAGTTCCAGCATATCCGTTTTGAAGAAGATGATTTTACTTCGGAAAAAGGCTTCGATTGGGACAAAATGATCATGATGACGAGTGATGAATCCGGGAAATTAAAAAAAGCGATCAAGGCAAGTGAACAGGCTGACGTAAGGGGAAAACGGGCGAAGTGGAAATACTTGACGTTCCGAGATGGAGTGAAAGGACAACAATATGAAGTCTATCTCGACAAGCGCGTCAAAAAGACCGATGTCTATTTAAAAGATCCGAAACGTGACGTGTCGATTCATCTTTCAGCAACAGGTCGTGACATCCTCCTTCCTTTGTTCGAGCAGTATGAAAAATGACTCACGCCATGAAGACGAGATGTTGGAGTAAGTAAATCAAGGAACACCAGAAAATGAAGACAATCCCTTCGCGCAACCACTCTTTTCGTGTCAACGGTTCCCGTAAGAAAGAGACGCAGGCAAACAGTAAGACGAAGAAGTAGAGATAAATGAACCCGCCACTCGTCAAGAAACCGAAGAGCAGGATCATACCACCGAGGACGGACAAGCTAGAGACGACAGGTTTACGATAGACCATGCGGTGCCACCTCGTTTCATCTAGTTTGTTAAAATATACCCAAATTACGGTAAAACAATCTATTTTAATGTACTAGACAACACCCCTTGAGAGGCGTCCTCCCAAGGGGTGTTGTGTTCATTCTGTTGCAGCACTGTGATCAGCGACGATTGCATATTCCGTGACGGTATTCGACGTCACGAGCGGTTTGACTTCGGACGTTCCATTATCCCGTTTATGGTGCACGCCTTTGTACGCTTGACTCTCTTGCCACGCATGGAATGCTGCTTGATTCGACCACGTCGTCATGATCGTGACGATGTCTTCTTCTTCCTGACTGATATCGACGAGGACTTGCATCCGGTGGAATCCTTCCATCCGTTCAATTCCTTTCGTCGTCTTAAAACGTGCTGCGACTTGATCTGCTGCACCTTTGACGACGTGTAACTGGTTCATGACGATCCACATGTTCTTTTCCCCCTTTTTTCGTCTTCAGTATACTAGAAGTCACGGGTCGTAGAAAACACGGATGCGTTATCGCTTGGTAACGTCAAGCGTTGGATCGTCTCTTTTCCATCTACGCTTGTCGCGATCATCTCGAAATAGAGCGAATGCGGGAAGGCATCCGGTAACGGTTGGACGGTATGGAAACGCTCCTGATTCGCTACCGACAATGAACGTTGCATCGGACGGAGTGGCGCTTCGCCATCAGCCGTCGTCTTATACGGCTCGAACCGAATCGATTTCATTCGTTTTGAACCATTCATGCCGTAGGCAACAAGATATCGCCCTTCGTCCGTCGTCAATAAGCGACCTTCGAACCAATCGGTCTCCATCGTCTGTTTCGAGCGAATGATGCGGTCAATCCGCTCGGATTCGTCGGTTTGGTGCAGGAGCAGAAACAAGCGGTCGTGTTTCGCTTCAAGATACGCGACGGCATAATGCCGAGACAGTCGTTCAACGAAATAGACGTCGCGCGCTTCGACCGGTGTGTTCGTCATCTGTGTATATAACTGGGCGACTTGTTTCGCCGTAAAGGAAGCGGTCTCTTGACGTGGTTGTATCCCTGTCAGCGTCCCGAGCACGAGACCGAACAATAAGATGAGGAAAAGACGACGTTTCATCGGTCGACCTGTTTGACAAGCAGATGATAGCTCATCCCTGGTGGATAGTCATCAATCCGTCCGACTTCAACGAATCCCTGTCGCTCATAAAACGGAAGCGCTTGAAACGAAAACGTCTCGACGCGGATGCGCTGAATACCCGCTACTCGTGCCCATTCCTCCAGTTGACGGAGTAACTGAGTACCGAGCCCACTTCCCCGTTCCTCTTCGACGACGAAGAACCATTCAATATGTAACCAGCCCCAGTACATTTCCCCTGAGATGCCACCGATCGGTTGATCGTCACGCGTCGCAAATAATGTGACGGCTTGTGTTCCCTCGGAGCGTTTCGTCGCATGAAATGGTGAATGCTCGACATTGTATTGACGCACTTGTTGTCGAAGCCAGTCCTGTCCGTCCTCATTTTCTTTGAGTTGAAATTGCAGCATGTCCAAACTCCTTTCTTGTTATAGTAGTAATGGAGGTGAATCCGATGGAACCCACGTTCCAGATTGATTGTACGAAGTGTTTTGGTTTATGTTGTACAGCACTCGCTTTTTCGAAATCCAGTGATTTTGGTCATGACAAACCGGAAGCGACACCGTGTCGTAATCTTGATACGGATTACAGCTGTCGTATTCATGACCGGTTACGCGACAGCGGCTACAAAGGCTGTACCGTCTATGATTGTTTCGGTGCTGGACAGCATCTGTCACAACAGACGTTTCAAGGCGATGATGCGCCTAAGCGACGCCGAGCGATCTATGCTGCTTTCCCGAAGATGGTTCATTTATTTGAGATGATGTGGTACATAACCGACGGGAAACGCGATGTCACGCGTGACATTCACGATCAACTCGATGAGACGCTTGCCGCACTGACTCGGTACGCGGCATTACCAGCCAATCAATTTGAACGACTTGATGTGATATCCGTTCGTCACACCGTCCGACCACTCCTTGAAATGATTGCGTCACGTGTTCAAGCTCAGTATAGCGGAAGACGCGACCAGACACCACGCGACTGGGTTGGAAAACAGCTACAAGGACGTAATTTTTCAGGTGCCAGTGTTCAGAACCAGTGGTTGCTCGCAACGAACTTGTCAAATTGCCGTTTGCGCGGGGTCCACTTTCTCGGGGCTGATTTACGAGACTGTAACGTCAAAGGCGCGGATTTGACGAATACGCTCTTTTTGACACAGGCACAAATCAATGCAGCGATCGGCAATGCGGCGACACAGTTACCAAATCGTTTGCTCCGTCCATCCCATTGGCGTTAAACAGAAGTGAACGATAAAGAGGCACGTTTTCGGTCGATTGATCCGAAAGCGCGCCTCCTTTTGAATGCTTGTTATCGTTTACCGAGCGTAAAGCCGTCAAAATAACGCCCGCCGAATGGTGCGAGATAATCGTCGACTAATGCGATCACTTCTCGTCGGTCATCCGATTGATAATACAACTCGAATGCCATTGTATGTCGGCTGGCATAGTCTTCGTCAAACTCCGCAAGAGCGCGAATCGCCCACTTACCTTGCCCGATATAACGACGATTGGCACGAAGGATGAATTCGATGCTCTGTTCATATAAACGTGACGCAATCGCTAGACCTTCTGCGCGGTTCGTCACACTCTCGAAGTCGTCGAGCAAATCACTTAAAAAATAACGTGCGCGCTCTTGTTCCGAATTCGTCCACGCAATCGGTCCGTCTACCAATTGTTGAATGGCTTCCTGACGGATAGATGCAAGTCGCGGATGATCCTCGATCGTCCAACTGTCAGCAATCATTCGTTGCAGGGACGGGCGACCACGTTTCCGGTCACTCTCGAAAAACGGCTGAATCGTCTCAAAGGAATGGACGAATGCTTCGACCGGGACACCATCATGAATGAACGATTCCCGGTATGCCTGACCTCGACTCACTTCAAAGATGATCACATCGACATCTGATTGAGCGGTCGCTTGCCCTCGCGTATGACTGCCGACAAGTAAAACGGCACAGTGATTCGGATAACGTGACGCAACGAGCGGCATGATCCAGTCTTGCCACTCGACACGTGTCTTAGTCTTCAACTTGTTCACCAATTCCGGAGAAAACAGCCAGTTCGTTACCCGGTACAGCAACGATCGTCGCGTCGGCTCTGTGTGGCGCGAGACCAATATCAATCGCCCACGATTCATAATATGTATCCGATCCGTTCAAGACGAGCGTTTGTCCGTTGCTAAACGTTAGGAATAAGTGGGGTGCCGTCTTTCCGATCCGCACACCGGTGATGCGTTCCGCGTGAAGCGAGACGATCAAGTGTAACATCTCTTCTTTTGTCGCATGGCGGACGACCCAGTCCTGTGTCGTCTCGACATCGCCGTAAAACAGACGGTCCGTCTCAATCCTTAGTCGTAGTTCAGGCGCTGTCGTATCAAACAAATTGATGAATTCGAGCGTGACGTAGCCTGCGACATGGACCGTCGCTAACTGTGTGCCGATGAAATAGGTCGTCAAAAGCTGACGGGCGAGTTGATGATCTTCTTTGTTCATGATGAGCACCTCATTTAAAAAGAATGAATGGTATCGGGATGAGTCCGAGAAACTTACTTCCACTCAATTTACCACAAATTAGTCGATACGAACATGAGAAGAAAGGCATGTTTTCGGTTTTCTGCGGCACGGAGGTGAGAATACGGTATACTGATGAGGAACTGACGTCGATCGTGATCGACAGAGAGGAGCTCCATCCATGCAATATTTCTACATGAGACCCTATCCGGATGATCCAGACTGTTCTACGCAACAAGCGGAAGCCGACAAGATGAATGTGACGACACGTGTCATCGAGACGCATGATTCAGCGAAACGACGGACGGAATTAGAACAGATGCTCGAGACCCTTCAGACGGGAGACGAAGTCATCGTCACGCATCTCTACATCTTAGCAGACTCGACGCGGCACTTGATCGAGATGCTCGAGCACATGGAGACGCGCGGTGCGACGCTGTGGTCACTCCGCGAACAGATTCGGACGAGCGAGTGTGCCTCCTTGTCGTTTCTTGAAACGGCACGCCACCTGGTCCAGCTGCAAAGTGATGTCATCAGCATGTCGACGCGTGCCGGACTCTCAAAAGCAAAAGAACAAGGAAAGCAGACCGGTCGACCGCGGAAGCCGGATGAAAATGTCCGCCGCGCGATCGCGATGTATCAAAGTAAAAACTATTCGCTCGCTGATATCCGAGAACAGACCGGTATTAGTAAAAGTACGCTGTACCGATATCTCGAAAGCGAGACAATCGATACAGATAAAGGCTGACTCCATCATGGAATCAGCCTTTTTTCAGCTATTTTGTTTTAAGGTGTTGCCGAGCCATTTTTGGAGGGCTTTTCCGCCTTCATAGAACGAGCTGTCTCGTAATTCATACGTATGACCGCCTTGTTCGATCAGGTCGAGGAACGTATTCCCGACGTCCCGGTTTTCCCATTTCCGCTGATCCGTCAAATACTTGAAACCGAAGTTACATTCGACGTTGAAGATGATGTGGAAGGGTTCCTTGAACGATTGGACGGCACGAATCATCTCGATCAAGATCATCCGTTTCGGTGACGACGCTTCGAACGTATCGAACAGCGTCGTCCGGCGTCCGTGAAACTCGATGACGCGGATCGCGCGACCGGTATCCGCTTTAAAATCATAACTCGTCCGGATCGAGACGATGATCTCGCGTTGGTCTGGTTGTACTGGCATGGTGTATCGCTTCCTTTCTCTCGGTCGATTATAGCATGGACCTGCTCGATTTTAATAGCTGTCAACGACTCGGTCTCAAGAAGGATTGTCGTAACCTAAAATTTGTCTTATACTAAAATTACCAAATACATAAAGGAGCGTTTTCGTGAAACATCTATTTTCGATACTCCTCTCGGCGAGTCTTTTGTTCACAGGTTGCTACTGCACTCTCGACGAACGGACGGACGAGCCACACTTCAAATCGCGTGCCCGCTCCATCTCCTCGTACCATACCTTCGACATCGAATATGCCAAAGGATTACGGAAGGAGCAAGTCTCGAACCGAACAGTCACCGTGACGGATTCGAACGGTGAGCGGATGCAAACGGAGATTGAAGTCCTTGACGGCAAAGAAATCCGAATCAAACCGCCGCGCACGGGATACAAAAAAGGACGTCGCTACATCATCCACATTCGGGATTCGATCGACGCCCGCAAACAAGTCCATACGAATACGATTCGGGAACGAACCTTCACTGTCGACCGCTGACAGACAAGGTTCGTTTTTCATTTGGATCGAGCCGGAAAGACCGTATAACTCATTGAGATGACCCCGTCGATCACGAGGACGAGTCCCCACAATTGTAACGTCCGTAAGAGACTCTCCGTCTGCTCAGCATCTCCCAGCCACAAAATCATCGCACCGAGTAACGTCCCACCAATCAAAAAGGCCAGCACGTGCCGATAGAACCCGTTTCGCTCTTTACGTGCCTTTGAAATTCGCTCCCGTGATACTTGTTCTCGCAGGATGAACCGGCGATACATCCCGTCCGCCCAGGCAATCATCTGTTTCCCGAAGGCGAGTGAGACGCCGATATAGATCGCAGCAAGTCCGTGCGCGATCGTCGCTGTGCTGCCGCGACTCAAGTCAAACACCGTTAAGACCAGTAAGACAAGATCAATGACCGGTGACATCGCCATCAATCGAAAACCAAGCTTCTCTCGTCTGAATCCATAACGCACGATTAGTCCAGCGACGATGAATACCCAAAATAAAATCTCACAACAGACGATTGCCCACGCGACAAGTTGCATATCAATCCTCTCCTTTTTAATACGACTGTATCATAAAGATAACACCTCTTTCATAGTTTGACTAGTCTTTTTAATACATTCGTGCTAAAAAAGATGTTATACTCAATGTATGCCAAAACAAGTCAATCACGAAGAACGCAAACGCCTCATCGCGGAAGCGACGTGGCGCACGATTTCTCAAGTCGGTATTGAACAAGCCAGTGTCCGGACGATCGCCAAGGAAGCGGGACTCTCGCTGGGTGCCTTGCGGTATTACTTCACGACCCAGGACGAGTTGCTCCGCTTCTCGATGGACCTCGTCCAAGAGCGGGTCCAGGGACGCATCACAACCATTTTCGAGAAAGGAGGAACTCCGGAAGAAACGTTATGTGACGTCTTACTTGAGGTCTTACCTTACGCACCCGAGTATCAGCTCGAGATGCAGGTTTGGTTTCAATTCATGATGTCCGCGTATACGTCGCAGGCGACGGAAAATCCGGATGATATCTATCATATGGTTCAGGTACTGTTGACGCAGATCCCGGACGGTACACTTCGAGCGGGTTTAGACATTGCGCTTGAAAGTGAACGGCTCGCAGCACTCGTTGACGGGTTGGCCTTTCATGCCCTGTTTAGACCGGAACGTCTGCCAAAAGAACGCCTGCGTCATGTGCTCGTCCATCACTTGAACGCCCTCTTCGTCCGTCCTTTAGCGATCGACGGCAAATAACCCGCTGCTTCCTTCAATCGAGAGGGAAACAGCGGGTTTTTCATCGTCTTGCTTCTATGAGAATCAACGATACGGAACGAATCAAGAAGAATGTCAGAAATGCTGCCCAGACGCCCTGATTTCCAAAACTCGGTGTCAACAGAAGGACAATCGCAAAACCGATCCCTGCTTGAATCATCGAGTTCCGGACCGGTGTTGCTTCAACCCGCCCGGCAAAGATTCCTTCATATATCATCGCCCAACCGGCGAGGAGCGGTAGGATGATAATCCAGAAGTAATAATCGCGTGCCGCGCTTAGGATCGCCTCTTCTGAAGTGAATAACTGAAGAAGCGGTGTCTCAAGGAATAGCAGCACAAGTGACCAGAAGACGACCGAGTAGAATCCGAACATCCGTGCCAAACGGACACTCGTCCGGTATGCTGTTTGATCCTGATTCCCTCTCGCCCGACCGACGAGAACGGTTGACGCATGACCGAGTCCACCGAACCAGTAAGAAATCAAATACTGGATTTGTAGCAGGATCGCGTTGGCCGCGAGGATATCCGGTCCGAATTGTCCACCAGCACGTGTGAACCAGCCGGTGACGAGTAGCAGGAAAATCGTGCGAATGAATAAATCCCGATTGACTTGAAAGAATTGACGGTACGCTTGCCATGCCGTCAAGGCGCGCCATTCATCACGCGTCATCGATAAATGACCACGGATCAGGTACAGACTACAGACGACGATGCTAATCTCCGCAATGACGGTCGCAACCGCGATTCCAGCAACACCGGCATCCAATCCGTAGACGAATCCGATATCGAGAACGACATTGACTCCTGTACTGAACAATTGGACGAACAAGGCGTGCTTGACCTGCCCGGTACCAATCAACCAGCCAAGTAACGCATAGCCCATCAACACGAACGGTGCGCCAATCATTCGGTACGAGATGTACGTCTTGACGGCATCGAGCAAGTCGGCGGGGGGTGCAAGTAAGTACAGTCCGATTTGCTCGAGCGGCTGTCGGAACAGCAAGATGAGCAGACCGATACAGGCTGCTAAAAACAACGGACGGTAAAGTGACGTCCGTAAGGCGTGTCCATCATTCGCTCCACTTGCTTGGGCACTGAATCCTGTCGTACTCACTTTCAAGAAACCGAACAACCAATAGATCGTATTAAAGAAGACGGCTCCGACGGCAATACCACCGATCGCCCGCGGATCACCGGATTGACCGATGACGACGGTATCGGTCACACCAAGCAAGGGTGTCGCAATACTTGAGAGAATCAGCGGATAAGCGAGTAACCAGTACGTTTTGTGAGTCGGTTGTGCGTTCACCATGTTCCGGCCTCGACGAACCGTTGGGTATACGTACCACCTGATTCCAATCGATCAATTAAATCAACAGCACGACCGTCACGTAAGACGAGTATTTCTGAACACAAGCACCGGATAAAATCGATATCGTGCGAGATCAATACAAGACTGACACCGAGTGTCTGTTGCAAGCGTTCTAGGAGTTCGATGATGTGCGCCCGCGAGACGACATCAAGTCCCGTCGTCGGTTCATCCATCACGATGATGTCGGGTTCAATCGAAATCGCGCGGGCAATCGCGGCACGCTGAATTTGTCCCCCACTCAATTGATGGGGCAATCGATCGAATAACCGCTTCTCGACCCCGACAGCAAGGGCGAGTGCTGCGATGAGATCTTCTTCTGACGTCACCGGAAAATGCCGCAGGATCGGACAATGCCGACGAAACGGCTCAAGAATCGATTCCCGCACCGTCCATTCCGGATTAAAAGAAGCGAGAGGATGTTGAAAGACGGCTTGAATAGATCGTCGTTCGTTTCGTTGACCACTCGGAAATGCCTTTCCATGTAAGGAAATCAAACCATGCGAGGGTTTAAGTAGACCGAGAATCAATCGTCCGAGAGTCGTCTTGCCACTCCCACTCTCCCCAATGATGCCAATGGACGATTTTTTCATCACGTGAAAAGAGATATTCGACAAGATGGACTGACCCTTTATCTGATAAGTAAGATCTGTTACGGATAAGACTGGTGACATGAACTCTTCCTTTCTTCCAGTGACGTACGATGCGCCTGCATCAAGGCAAGCGTAAATGGATGACGACTTTGCTCGATCATCTGTGGTGTTCCCGTCTCGACGATTCGTCCATCCTGCATCAAGACAAGTTGCTCCCCGTAATGTAAGGCTGGTCCTAATTCGTGGGTAACGAACACAATCGTTGCCCCGTACTGGTGTTGGTACTCAGTCAACCAGTCGAGTAAACGACGTGTCAAGACGGGATCGAGTGCCGTCGTTAATTCATCCGCTAAAATTAACCGTGGTTTTAAGGCGACGGCAAACAGGATCGCGAAGCGTTGTAATTGCCCACCACTCAACTCTGCTGGATACCGGTCCAACCAGGTCGGGTCCAACTCAAGCGTTCGCAAGACGTCAGCGATGTGAGGATGATCAATCTTGTGTCCATGCGCCCGGTACGTATCCCGTAACATCTGACGCATTGTCAAAAACGGAAGGAACGCATCATTATACTGCTGGGGTATGTATCCGATATCGAGACCACGTCGCAGGGGTTCGTCCGAGATGACCTCCCCACTCGACGACATCCCGTCCGGCAATCGATCCAGTAATCGTTTCAGCAAGAGCGTCTTACCACTCCCGCTCGCTCCGACGAGACAGATGAATCGATGAGCTGGTAACGATAGATTCACGTCATGCAGAAGGACGTGTTTCGCCCGAACGTGTAAGCTCCGAATTTGAATCATTTACGTGTCCTCCTTTTTTCTTCATCCAACGCGTCCATCCCATCGTTGCAACGACGGTCAAGACGATGCACGCACCTGGCAAAAGCATGAGCCGAGGTGCCGAACTGAAATAAGGACGTCCTTCGTTCAACATCGCTCCCCACTCTGGCAGTGGAGCTTGGACACCAAGTCCGATATAAGAGAACGCTGATAAGAATAAGATGACTTTGCCGACATCCAAACTCATTAAGACGACGACTTGCCGGATGATAGGCGGAAGAATGTGGCGTCGTAGGATCATCCTGTCTGTTAACCCATTGATGCGTGCCATGCTGACGTATGGCTTTTGCATCGCCTCGGTCACAAGTGTCTCACTTAATCGCGCGTAGGAAATCCATTTAATGAGCAGAATCGCAAAGATTAAACTTTGTGGACTGGCACCCAATAGTCCGGCGATGACGAGTGCTAGAACAGTGTCCGGGAAAATGACGAGCCCATCTTCTAATCGATGAATCACTCGCTTGAGACGTCCATCATAAAAACCGGCTAGACAGCCAAGGCAGGTCCCGACGCATGCTGTGAGCAATACTGTAAGTAAGCTGAAACCTAAGGATATCAAACCAGCTAAAAAAAGACGAGCTGCGAAATCTCGTCCCAAACCGTCTGTTCCGAGCCAATGTTCGAATGAAGCAGGCTCAAGTCTCTTTGCCACGTTTGTATCAAACGGATTACTAAATACGGTATATGAAATAAATAGTAGGAGACATCCTCCGAAAATGAGCCATGTTTTTTTCATGTGTGTATTCCCTTCTGCCAATCCGGTCGTAACGCCCGGTTTAACGATCGGATACCTTGATGCAAGACAAGAATGATGCCTGTCGTCAGCAAGATGTAGCCTTGGATCAGTGGGTAATCGCGTTGCAAAATCGCATCGACCATTAACTTTCCGACACCTGGATACGCGAACAGGACTTCGAGGACGACGACACCTCCGGCAAGACTGCCGAGCGTCAGACCGAAAACGGACAGAACCGGCGGCAAACTGCCGCGTAACGCATAACGCCAAAGGATCGTCTGCTCGGATATGCCACGCATCCGTGCCAACTCGATGTACGGTTGGCTCAGTTCACGGCGTAAATTCAGTCGAATCAATGGAATATAGACGCTCGCAAGTGGAAAGCCGAGTGATAGAGCCGGGAGGACGAGTGACGTCATCCCCTCCCTTCCCATTACAGGTAACCATCCGAGACGGACGGCAAACAGGTCGACGAGCAACAGACCGATCCAAAAACCAGGCACGGCCGCTCCACTCATGCTGACAAGGTGCGCAAGACGAACGATACTTCGGCGCGTCGTCAAGGCGCTACCGATTCCAAGGGGTAAGGCGATCAATAAGGCGATCGTAAGACCACCAAGTGCCAGCTCCGCCGTCACAAGATAACTCTCTAACAACATCTCGATGACCGGTCGCCCCGTCTGTAACGAGTTTCCGAGACGCAAAGTGAGTATGTCTTGCAGCCAACGAATGTATTGAACGAGCATCGGCTGATCGTATCCTAATTCACGGCGCGCGGCCTCGATTTGTTCGGGCGTTGCTGATAATTCATCGATATTCAATAACGTCAAGACCGGATCACCCGGCAGTAACCGTAACAAGACAAAACAACTGAACGTGATGAGTAGAGTGAATAGACTCAGCGATAGCAGTCGTCTGACGATCGAACGCATCAATCGGTCACCTGCAACGTGTTCGTGATCATGTAGTATTCACTCTTTTCCGTTTTCCATCCTTTGACGCGTTTGCTGTCATAGGCGACGAGTGTTGAAGGATGGAGCAAGAAGCTATTGTAGCGTTTCTCGTCGACATATCGCGCGATCTGCTCCGCAAGCCGTGAACGTTCCTCGATCTGAATCGTTTTATTCAATGTCCCGATCTGTTTCGTCAACTTCGGATCCGCGACACGACTGAAGTTCAGTCCCCCGTTCGGATGATAGGTCGCGTTCAAATAGTAACCAGCATCCCCACGCGGAGCTGTCAGATTACTGTACGTCGCGATATCCCAGTCCCGGTTGCTCGCCATGTATTCTTCCGGGACATCAATCTGTTTAATCGTGATCGTCACGCCGATCTTTTTCGCGTCATCTTGAATGACTTGGGCGATCAATGGCAGGTCTGGTCGAGCCGCATACGTCAATAACGTCAGTTTTAAAGGACGACCGTCCTTTTGCATCCGTCCGTTTTGTTTTGTATAACCGGCTTGTTTGAGCCATTCCTCAGGCGATTTCTGTTCTTGTTGCGGGTAATCCGGAGCAAATGGGAATGACGAGAGGAATGGACCACGCGCTGGCACCGCATATCCTTGGAGGACGTGATCGACGAGTTGCTTTCGATTGATTAAAGCATCCATTGCCTGTCGGACTTCAAGCGATTGCATCGGACCGTTCGCGACATTCATTGTCAACTGATGGACACGGAACGTATCCGTCGCTTGGACTGTCAACCCTTCAGACTTCAATTGCTTGACACTCTCGATTTCCGGACGATAGACGATGTCTGCCTGTCCGGCACGCAAAGCGTTCGTCCGTGCGCCAGCGTCATCGTTGAAAACAAAATCAACGGAATCAAGTTTCGCTTGTTCTTGCCAATAGGACTTAAAACGTTTTAACTCGACTTTTGTTCCCGGAGCGAACCGCTCGACTTGGAACGGACCTGTTCCCATCGGTTCTTTCGTCACCCCGCTCGCCTTCGTGTCAATGATTGCTGTGTTTGGATTGACGAGTTCCGAGACGAACTCCGGATACGTCGTCTTCGTTTGGATGAGCAAATCGGGTCCGTCCGTTTTGATCGTCTCGATGTTCAAAGCATTCTTGACACCTGGATTTTCGTCGATCGAGCGTTCGAGAGACGATTTGACGGCCGCAGCATCAAGTTGTTTCCCGTTATGGAACGTCACGTCTTTCTGTAAGACGATCCGCCACGTTCGCTTTCCTTCATAGGACCATTTCTTCGCAAGCCACGGCTCGACTGTCAATCGTTCATCATCAAGACGGACGAGCGTCTCCGTTACCCCCGCGCGAAGCGGAACATAACTGCTGTCCCGATGCGGATCGAGTGATTGTGTCGCGAAGTTATAGACGAACGTCAAATGGTTTTGCTCTTGTGGCGTATCAGAGGAGGCACAACCGGCAAGTGTCAATCCGAGGAAGACACTACCGATGAGGCTCGCTGTTTTATATGTAGACATTGTTCTCCACCTTTAATTCGGAATAATTACGTTTTACATCATATCGTAATGATTCCGATTTAACAAGCGTCTTTTCTATTCCTCTATATTGAATTCCCCATCAAAAAAATACCGAACCAACAACAAGCGAACAGCTCGTGTGATCCGGTATCGATGCGTGTCATAAGACATTGACGAATTGTTTTGCCTGACGCTCGAGTTGTTTCGCTGAATCAGCCAACTGATCGAACTCACTGACCGTATGCTCGAGTTGACCCGTACTGTCCTTGACCTTGGACGAAATCCGCTCGATGCTGTGCGAAACGTCCTCGATTCGTTCGACGATCCCTTCAATGTTGTTCTTGATCTCCCCGATTGAGTGCGACACTTTGTTCGACAGGTTTCGGACTTCGGTCGCGACGACATCGAACCCGCGCCCATGTTCACCGGCACGTGCCGCCTCGATTGCCGCATTCAAGGCGAGTAGATTCGTCTGCGCCGCAATATCACGGATCGTCTTGACGATGTCGGTGATCGAATTCGCATCCTTCCGCAAGGCAACAAGGCTCGACAAGTTCTCGACGGACTCTGCTTCGACTTGTTGGACCGTCGCCAGCACGTTCAGACCGTCCTGACGACCACTCTCCGATTTGACCGTCAAGAACGCGGATGTCTCGTTGAGTTCAGCTGCCATCCGTAAAACGTCCTGTTGGCGAATTGTAATGTCCGATGCAATTTTCGAAACCCCGACGACCCGGCGTCCGTCATCCGAGTAGATCGGCATATACGTTGCTTCGAGCCATTTCTGTTGCCCATCGGCAGCCCGGCGTTCAATCTTGTCCTGATACGTGATTCCTTGCATCAATTTGCGCCAAAACAACTCGTAATCCGGACTGTTGACATACGCTGGAAAACAAAGATCACGGTGGTATTTACCGATTAGTTCGTTTACCTCGTACCCCATCGTCTGGGCAAACAGCTCATTGACATATGCAACTTTCCGTCGATCGTCAAAGCGGATGATTGCTAGATTTTGTTCGATTGCTCGAATGACTTGTGTGTCGGTGACGTGTGCTGCCTGTTCCTGCATCGACATGCCGATTCCTCCCTGGATTCAAACTCAAGGTCATAATACCCCTATTGTCATATTATCCCTTATATCGACAAGTTCCTGCCATTTTAAACTGTAATCCAGTAAATAAGATATGATTTTTAATAGGCGCTCCATCCGCCGTCCGCGACGACGATCGCCCCGTTAACAAAACTCGCCTCGTCAGACACGAGGAACAATGCCAATTTTGCGATCTCATTCGGCTGACCAGTGCGTGGATTCAGACCCATACCAAGCATTGCCCGGCCCATCCCGAATTCATTTAGATTCGTCATCGATTGTCCGATATTCGTCTCGACGGCTCCGGGTGCGATCCCGTTACACCGGATCCCTTCTCCGGCATAAAAGAAGGCAGTATTTTTCGTCAGACCGATGACGGCATGTTTAGAAGCCGTATAGGCTGCTCCTGCCCGGGCACCGTTCAGACCGCCGATCGAGATGTTATTCAGAATGACGCCGCCTTTTACTTCCTTGAAATGCTTGACTGCCTCACGCATCAGACGCATCGTTCCTGTCGTATTGACCGCAAAGACGTGATCCCAGCGCTCATCCGAGATGTCTTCCACTCCCTCCATTCCGTCCATGATACCGGCATTGTTAACGAGAACGTCCAATTTTCCGTACGCATCGATTGTTTGTTTGATCAGTTCTCTTGCCGCGCTAGACTCGGCGATATCACTTACAACAGCTATCGCTTCTCCACCTGCTGCCTTGATGTCAGAGACGACCCGTTCGACGGTTTCCAACCGAATGTCCGCTGCGACGATTCGCGCACCTTCTTGTGCAAACAATTTTGCCATTGCTTCCCCCATTCCTGAGCCGGCACCGGTGACGATGATCGTTTTTCCTGTTAGTCTCATCGTGCATCATCCTTTCATTCATCGTGATACTAATCTATTCCCGAAAAAGGCTCTAATTTAGTCAAACGACGTGTCGATTCCATGAAAAAAGACCCAACGAATTCGTCAGGTCCTATAGCTCGTACGTTGTAATTGGTTCATCGCGACGTCAGCGTTTAATCGCTGCCCGGTTTTCACCGACTCTCGGAACATGCTCGGATTAAATAATTTAAAATGATGATTGATCCAGTTGCGTCGATAGATTTCGTGTGCTTTTTTTACGATGTCTTCGTCTGACAACTGTTCCATGTCTATTTCTACGCAGTCGAAATCATCTACACCGAACTCAAAACCACAACATGAACAAATTTCATTACTCCCCGCAAAGTGTTCATAATATGGCGGGATTTCGAGTTTATCCCATCCACATACAGGACAAATATAATACGATTCGTTTTGATTCAAAGATGTGATGCCTCCTTAAATAAATGATCATTCCTATATCGATCGTATCCCATCTAACCGTTCCTTATGAGAATTACGTTAGTTGATGAATACATGAAAAAAGACCCAACGAGTTTGTCGGATCTTTTGACTTGCTTATTGCAATTCGCGGTTCTTTTCTTCTTGTTCATTATTTGATTTATTTTTTGCGTCAAATTCAGCACGAGTCATGACGTCCTCGACGTGCATATTGACTTCTACGACTTCAAGACCAGTCATGTCGCTGATTGATTTTTTGATTTTAGCGACCGTCTCTTGGAAGATCGACGGAATGTTTTTGCCGTATTCAACAATGACTTTTAAATCAAGTGCGACTTGGCGTTCCCCGACTTCAGCGCCGATTCCTTTCGTGATGTCTTCGGTGCTCCGGAGACGATCCGTCAGTCCACTCATGAAACCGCCACTCATTGACAAGATGCCCGTCACTTCGTTTGACGCAATCCCAGCGATTTTTTTGATGACTTGATCTTCGAACGTCAATTTATTCTCGCGTACCACTTCGTTTTGAGTTGTTGTGTTTACTTCGTTTGCCATTTGAAATCTCTCCTTTGAATTGAATGTTTAGTAAGTTATATATGAATCAGTCCCGTTGAAAGAACTGAATCCACCCTTCGATATCGAGCGCGCCATCGCGCCATTTTCCAATCAAGAATCCGATCGCCGCGAATGCTACGATGAGGATCGTCGGACCGAAGCCGATCGTCAAGAATAAGACGGCGAGGATCAGACCGGCAAGTCCTCCGATCAGTCGGAACCGATACGGATAGAGTGCTTCTCTTGTCTTCATGTTCCCTCTCCTCCTTTAGACGACACGTTCCGATGTTTTCGTTTTCGTGTCACTGATCGTGACTTTCGTACTCGTTACCGGCAACTCAAGTAAGGATTCGACGGCTTGTTTAGCACGTTCTTGAATATCCTTCGCAATCGTTGGTAATCCTTCTTGTCCGAAGACCGAGCAGTCGACTTTCAAGGCGACCGTCTCTTTTTTCGAATGGATATCGGCGTGAACACGCGGTGTCCGTACGCCACCAATCCCACGAATCGACTCTAACGCCGTCCGTTCGATCGTTTCCTTCGAAATCGTGATCGTCCCGTCACCCGTTTGGATCAACAGACGTTGACCTTTCGAGCGGCTGAATAATCCAGTGAATAATAGAATGACGAATACGAATGCTAAAAATCCTCCAATGGATAGAACGGTATAGCTATACCATTGCTGATCCTGCCACTGCTCAATCAATGAACTGAGCCGTGGAACATCATACACACCGAGCACAAGCAGCCCGACACTGACGAGTCCGAGTATGCCTATGATGACGAGTAAGAATCGATTGAACCCATTCATCTGCAACTCTCCTTTACGATTGTTAATTTCTTTCACCTAGGTGATTCAACACATGAACTATTATGTGTATGATGTGTTTATTCCCGTTCATTCGAACCCGAAACATTTACATACACTTTTGTTAAAATGTTCATATATTCTGATTATTCAGACTATAATTAACGAAACAAGTGGATTATTTACTATATTTAACGAAAAAAGACCTCTTTCAACTAAAAAGAAGTCAATAATCTAATTCATTTATCATCTCTCGTATATTTCGTCAATACGTTTTTTTGAAAATGATCACTCTACTTCGATCGGAACGGTAAAATAACCGTTTCCTTCTTCCCACCCCGCTTTGATCTGTAGACATATTTTCCAGGGGTCGTTGGCAAAGTGATATTTTCGACGTCCTGAAACGTCTCAAGCTTTTTTCCATCTGTAATCGACCACAGTTCAACGGCGACAGATTTCGGATAGGGACCACTTTGAAAAAGAATTGACATCTGTTCTTCCGGTGCAACGCGTTCACCTTGTTTATCCTCTACTTGCTCAACTGGTCCGATCTTTGTATCAGCCGTCTCCCCTAAAAAAATTCCCGTCCACGTATACGTTCCTAAGTACACCTTTGCTTCACGATTTTCAATCGTCACGTCAGGTGCTGGCGGTTGATGGCGGAAAGGATCCAGCGAGAAGAGTAACCCTAAACTAATCAGCACTATACCAATAAACGTCTGTTGTTTCACAAGGCAACCTCCTACACAATGTTTTCAAATCAATAAAAGCGGCAATACCTCTCAAGGAGTACGTTATTCAAAAGGAGGAGTTCAGATGATTCAGGATAAAGTCGTCATCATTACAGGAGCATCAAGCGGGATTGGGGAAGCAACGGCAAAAGAACTTGCAAAACAAGGCGCAAAACTCGTTCTTGCTGCACGCCGGGAAGATCGTTTGCAAGAACTCGTCAAAGCCGTTGAAGCAGAAGGTGGTCAAGCCGTCTATCAAGTGACGGACGTCACTGATCGCGAGCAAGTCGATGCACTCGCTAAACTTGCAAAAGACAAGTTCGGTTCTGTTGATGTCATTATCAACAATGCTGGATTGATGCCACTGTCACACCTCCATAAAAATCAGCAAGACGAATGGAACACGATGGTCGACGTCAACATCAAAGGTGTCCTTCACGGGATCGGAGCAGTCCTCCCGTATATGCGTGAGCAAAAAAGCGGACACGTCATCAACATCTCGTCCGTCGCAGGTCATGAAGTCATGCCGTCAAGCGCCGTCTATAGTGGTACGAAATTCGCTGTTCGCGCGATCACGGAAGGTCTTCGTAAAGAAGAATCGGTCGACAATCATATCCGCGCAACAATCATCTCACCGGGAGCGGTCGATACAGAACTGAAGGACCATATCTCGGATGAAGAGATCAAACAAGGAATCGGTGACTTAAAAGCCATCGATGCGAGCGCGATTGCGCGTGCCATCGCCTATGCCGTCAACGAACCAGAGGATGTCGCGATTAACGAGATTTTGATCCGCCCAACCGCTCAACGTTAATTAAATCTAGATTTGTAGACAGGACCCCTTGTTAGCCGTTTGGCTAATGAGGGGTCCTGTTGTGTTTAGAGTAGTCGTTCCGCGATGAGCTGGTACGACTGCAATCGTTTTTCTTGATCAAAGGCATTATTGATCAGTAAAAATTGATCCGTTTGATATCGGGTTGCTAATGCCTCAAGTTCTCGCACAACGACGTCTTGTGTCCCAATAATTGCTCGCCGGCGATCTTTGCGAATCCGCTCCGTTTGCACATCATTCCAGACCTTTGCTTCTGTCGTCGTAAACGACGGAACGATTGAATTCCCGAGTCGGACGCCTTGAATCCAGGCATCTTGTGTCCGAGCGAGACGCTCTGCTTCTTCTTGTGTCGGGGCACAGATGACGAAGACACAGACGATGACGTTCTTCCCGCCTGCTTCGCGATATGTCGAAAGCGTCTCTTCCCAACGATCCGGATTAATGAAGTGACCAAACACGAGACCACGGTCTTGTTCGGCTGCAATCCGCGCACTACGTGGCGACAGACCCAGGATCGAGATTGGCGACGGTTGTCGGTCACGCGGTGTCGTCTTGACGATCCGGTACGGGTGTCGATTCGATAGACTGTCTGTCAAGAAGCCCGCCGTTTCATTGACAAGTCGACTAAACTCAGCCGCTCGGTTTTCTTCTCCATCCGTCAAGGCAAGTCGTGTCCGCTCACTTCCACCTGGCGAGTTGCCGATCCCAAGTTCAATCCGTCCCGGATAAAACGCATCAAGTGTCGCAAAACTCTCGGCGACTTTCAGCGGATGATATTGCGGTAACAGTATCCCTCCTGATCCAAGCTTGATTGTCTCGGTCTGCGCACCCATTCGGGCGATGAACAGTTCCGGTGCCGCACTGAGCAACCCGTTCGTATTATGATGTTCTGCGAACCAGTACCGTTCATAACCGAGTCGCTCGGCTTCTGAGACGAGTCGTTCCGTCGCTTCCATCGTCGCTTCGACCGTATCGCCTTCATGTAACGGTACTTGATCGAGTATTCCAAGTCGCATCACACATTCCTCCTCTACCCTATTAGTGTAAAGGGTGATGGAAAGGAGTTCAAAAACGAGGCTCAGACACGAACGAGACGATCTTCGATGATGACGCCATCTCGCATCTCAATCGTCCGGTTCGCTCGTTCCGCAAGTGCCGGATCGTGGGTGACGAACAAGACGCCGCAGCCCTTCTCTTCGTTCAACGACCGTAAGAGATTGAAGATGATTTCCCCCGTATCCGTATCGAGGTTCCCTGTCGGCTCATCGGCAAGTAACCATTTCGGTTCATGGACAAGTGCGCGGGCAACAGCAACCCGTTGTTGTTGTCCACCAGAGAGTTGCGACGGCAAACTGCCCGCTTTATCGGCGAGACCCACTTGCGCGAGTAACTGCTCGGCGCGTTCTTTTTTATCGTATGGTACTTTTCGACCGAACAGTGGCGCCATGACATTCTCAAGCGCCGTCAGCGTCGGAATCAAATGAAACTGCTGGAAGATGAAGCCGATGTTTTCGAACCGGAAGTCGGATAATTCTTTGCTGTTTAATTTGTTGATCGGTTTCCCGTCATAGTGCAACTCCCCGCTCGTCGGACGATCGAGCGTCCCGATCAGACTGAGTAACGTCGACTTTCCAGAACCAGATGGTCCGATAATCGAGATAAAATCACCCGCTTCGAGTGTCACGTCGATATCTTGTAACGCATGTGTCTCGACACCGTCTCCTGAAAATGATTTTCCCATCTGTTTACATTGAAATGTTCCCTCCATATGTAACCCTCCATTTATTCGTGATAACGTACTATTCAAGAATTTATTGGGAATTCCTTCAAAATGAAAGGAAATAAAAAACAGTATTCTTGAGGAACAAGAATACTGTCACGAAACATGTGGTTGAATGGAAACGAAATTTTTGCGATAGACGATCTCGTACGGTAAGACGAACAACAGACAAGCAAGAGCCGTGAACTGAATCATGCTGCCGATTGGTGGTAAGGGAGATAGCGAAGCTTCGTGCCACGCTTCATATAGACCGATGAATAGAAACAAGACGACACTACTCGTCGTCACGTAAATGAGTAGACGAAGAGTTAATGGATAGTGGCGAACAATCCATAACATCGGTAAACCAAAGATAAAATAGGATAACGTCATCGCAAACGTTCCGAACTGATAGACGATTTCAAAATCGATCGTCGTCAAGAACGAATACGCCGTGAACGCTAAGAACGAAAGAATCGTCACGACAGCCGCATAACTGATCCAGCGCATACGGTTGGCTCCTCTCCTAAATGTCATTCCTGTGCGCGCGATCGCGACAGAAACCGGATATGTACAATTAGTGTAGGCAGTCCGATTTCATTTGTCAATTGTCTTCAGATTGACTTATTCAGTCTCTGTACGATTGCATTGGAAGCGAATTCATTGAATAATCGAAAAAAGGAACTAGGAAAGTGAGGTTTTACCGATGGAGGAACCATTAACGATGTTTCGTGACCGCTTTGAAGCTACTTCTGACCTGCACGATGGTCCTTCGTATGACGAGGTCGAATCACGTCTGACGTCATCGAAACGAGCAGCACTTGCTTGGATGGAAGAGACGGGCGGCGAGCCGAACGTCTTAAAAATGGAAGGAAGATTCGTCATCATCGACACTGTCAAAGAAAGTCCCTCAGGTCGCCGAAGTGTCTGTTTAGATGAGTCCGCTCGACTCGGTCGAAAGAAAAATGCGCCTGCAGCAAGTGTCGAGTCGATGATTGAGAAGCTAGAGGTGCACCTCTTAACACCAGAGCAGTATCAAGAATTGCAGACGCAGTTTTCGTTTGACGAAAAAACCTCCAGTTGGCTTGCGACACCGGACGCAATTCGTCATAAAGGCGGCGCCTTGTTCGGAGACCGTCGTTATGAGACAACGTTCATCTATCACAACGGGGCGGATTCCTATTATGCAAGCCGAGGATTTCGTGTCTTCATCGAGCTAGACTAATCAAAAAACACGCTACGATTGGAGTAGCGTGTTTTTTGTAAATTATAGGTAATAAAACCCAATTATGATATGATGGTCGATGAGTAGAGGAGGTGGACGTCATATTTGTATTGGGATTGATTGTAGGTGGTCTTCTAATGTTGATCAGTTTCCGGTTATTCCGCCAGCAACAGCCGGATACGATCGCATTGTGTAAAGACATCTTCTACGTGTTCGAAGTGCAGCCGGAATATCGGTTTCGTTATATCAGTCCTTCCCTCGATGACCATATGGGGAAAGGCGTGGCAGCAGCCAGCTACATGGATCCAGACGAGTGTTTCGCACGCATTCATCCGGAAGACGTCGAAGTCTTGATGTCGAAGATTTCGGGCGATTGTGACTACGATCAGCCGTTTCAGCAACGCTGGCGGACGAATGACGGGACGTACATCTGGTTCGAAGAATATGCGACGCCGATTTGTGAAAATGGACAGGTCGTTGCCATCCAAGGAGTGATCCGTAACATTGACGAGCAGTTGAAATCACAACAGGCATTGCTCGATCAATACCGGATTGATTCCTTAACGCGGCTCGGTAATCGACACGCCTTCAATGAGGCTGTTCGCAAATTTGATCAAGCGGAATCGACATATGGTCTGATTCTGCTTGACTTGAATGAACTAAAAGAGCTCAACGACCGTTTCGGTCACGCGGTCGGTGATGCCTTGCTTGAACAAACAGGGCTTTGCATCCGCCGTTTAACGAATCAGGGCTACCGAATCGGTGGCGATGAATTCGTCTTGATTGATGAGAGTCCGACTATTGAGACGTTTGAAGCGTTCGTCGAACACGTTCGCTCAACGTTCGCGACGCACGAGATTGGCCTTGCAATCGGCGCTGTTCATACGACAACAGGACGCCGTATCGACGACGTCCTGCATGAGGCAGATGAGCAGATGTATCAAGAAAAGATGAATGATCGCTTAAGTCGTCAGCATTGATTGGTGAGCCCGAAGCAGTAAGGCGTTGAAGCGTTCCGGTTGATCGAGATTCGCTGTATGCCCGGCTCCCTCGACCGGTAAGACGATGACGTTCGGCACGTGTGCCGCAACGAACGCGGTTGCGTCGACTTCGTATGTTTCATTTGTTCCGTTTAGGATAACGACCGGTAAGGTGATCGACTGCAGCATCGTTTCCGTCAGTGCCGGGAAACGGAATGTCATCAAATCAAGCACCGCCCGCGCTGTCGTTTTCCAGGCAGGACCGTGCAACTGTTCGAACTGTTCGGCAATTTCCGGTGCCTGCTGTTCGAGATGGAGGAAAAACTCTCGTTGTTCGCGCATCAGCGGTTCCATCGCTTTAGGAATGAATGGTGAAAAACCTGTGATACATACACCTTCAAGTTCGTCCGGTGCATCGAGTGCCAGTTGCATCGCAAGAGTTGCGCCAAGCGACAACCCGAGAATCCATCCTGGACCTTCCTGTGCCATTCGTTCGCGGATGGCACGTGTTGCTTGTGATAAGTAATCCTCTGTTGCTGGCTCCGTCGTCATTCCGTGACCAGGCAGATCAATCGGAATAAATGTAAACTCATCCGCTAAAGCAGATAGCTGTGGTGCAAAGTGCGTCGCTGCCGTTCCCATTAGTCCATGTAATACGTACATACGTGTCATACGGTAAACTCCTTAAATTGATGTAGTGTCAATATCGCTTCTGCGATGACGTCCGGACGATCGCGATGCATCAGGTGTGATGTTCCCGGAACGAACGTCACGTTCGCCTGATAGGATAGATTCGCCTGTCGCTGAATCAATTCCTGCCATTTTTCTTCCATCTGCTCCAATTCGTCTTTTGGAAAACCAGCAGCCATCATCGTTTCGATCGACTGCGCTTTGTCCCGTCCAAGAACGGTCAACGGAACACCGAGATCGCGCATGCGTGGTTGAAGATCTTTCGCATCAGCTTTCCACTGCGAGATGATCGCATGCATCGACTGGTAATACGCCGGGTTCCAATCCGTGCGGTCATCCCCGTCCGGGAAACGGTCGCGCAAGTCGGTTGCTTTCGCTAGTTCCGCGAAACGGTCGATCCAGACTGCGTCATCCCCTTCCCGGTCGAGCATCGGTGTATCGAGCTGATCGAGTTCTGCTAAATCAACGGACGTCGCATCCACGAGAACGAGACCGGCGACACGTTCTGGATGATGTAGAGCAAAAGCTTGCGCGACAAGACCACCGTAGGAATGACCGACGAGTGTGACCGGAGTCGTAATATTCGTCGCGTTAAGAAACTGATTGATTTGCCGTAAGATGCCGGTCGTCCCGTCGATGTAATCGTCCGACCATTCGTGTGGATGAAAGCTGACGACCCGGTAGTCCGGCGTTAGTTTCGTCAGAATGTCTGACCAGTCCTGGTATGTCCCACCGAGGGATGGCAATAGTAACAACGGTCGACCTGTCGAACCGTCGTCATAATACGTCACTTGTTTTCCCTGATGTTGCATAATTCGTTCCATTATAATCACTCCTCTATACTTTGAAAGATGGTGTTTACCTTGATTCGTGCTTTATTGTTTGATTTAGACGAGACGTTACATGACCGGTCCGGTTCGCTTCCCTATTTCCTTCGGGATCAGCATCAACGTTTTCGTGAAGTTGCGCATGTTCCGATCGACGACTATATCACGACGTTCTTGGCGCTTGATCAAGAAGGACGCGTCTGGAAGGACGTCGTCTATGCCGAAATGATTCGTCGCTTCGAATTGTCGCTTTCTATTGAAGTACTGCTATACGACTACGTGACGCGTTATCCGATCTTCGCACGGAGCTTTCAGGGGGTCGACACCTTTTTTGCGCAATTACCGTCTGAGCTACCCATCGGCTTACTATCGAACGGTCGGACGACGTTCCAACGTGCCGTCTGTGACGCAATCGGACTGTCTCCCTCCTTTACGCAGATTGGGATTTCGGAACAAGAAGGCGTCCGTAAACCGGATCCGGCATTTTTCTTGCGCTTAACGGACCGTTTAGGTGTTCGCCCGGACGAAGTCCTTTATGTCGGCGACCATTACGACCACGACATCTTACCGGCGCGCGCCCTCGGCATGCAGGCGATTTGGAAGCGCACAGGCGATATTCCGTTGACCGACACGCAATTTTCGGACTGGCGCCAGTTACCTGCTCCACTCCAAGACCTGATACGAAAGGAGAACCAGCCATGACGGAACAGATTCGCCGTTTCCAACCCGACGATTTTGAGCAAATTCATCGATTGAACGCATTAGAAGGGTGGCAGGATCTCGTTGCTGATCAAGAGCGGACCCGCAACGCGTGGATGAATACAAATGCCGCTTTTGTCCTTGAGTCTGACGGAGAAATCCTTGCCTATGTCCGCGCTTTAACGGACGGTTCAGTGACGACGTTCGTCTGTGAGCTCCTCGTCAGCCGAAACGCACGCAAGCATGGGTACGGACAACAGTTACTCAATCACTTGCAACTCACCTATCCGACACGGATCGATCTCCTGGCAACCCGTCAATCTGCTTCCTTTTATGAACAACAAGGATTTCGTGCTTTCCATGGTTTCCGTAAATCACGATGAAGCGAGTGATTTCGAATAACTCGTGCTCGTTACGCTGTAGCCCATCGCTTGATAAAAGTGATGGGCTGCTTCGCGTTCCGGTCGATTGCCACTGTTCAGCAAGACAGCAGTCGCTCCTCTTTCGTGTGCCCAGTCATCCGCTGCTTGGATCAAGCGGCGACCGATTCCTCGCCGACGATACATCGCATTGACGACGAAAGCCACGATTCGGACATAGGTCGTATCATGCTCGAACGCTTGCGCCTGAAATAGACCGACGCAGCCGAGAAGTATCCCATCTTCTTCTAATACAAACAAATCATAATCTGGATGACGCGTGACCCGTGTAAACCGTTCGCGTAAGACGTTCTCGCTTGTCGGATACCCGAGCTGCGCCATTAAACCGACCAATTGCGGCAAATCGCTAGTTATCCAGGACCGAACGTTCATCTCCCTTTCCCCCTTTTACTGTTCTGGTGACAGAATCATCACCCGTTCTCGACCCTCTTCCTCACCGACGACTAACACGTGCTCAGATACCGGATCATCCTTGATTTGATAGACGGTAAACGCATCGAGGTTCGACGCAAAATCAGATGTGTCCTGTTCTAGTTGCGTATCAGTCAAGACATCATCCGTGACGCCGAGTCGCTTCCCTTTCAGCTGTTGCCAGTCTAAATTCGTCATCTCTTTTGCTACTGCGTAAAACTGTTCATCATAATACATGCCGACCCTCATCGATTGCGATGATTGCTCGGGAACGGTCTCATGCAAGGAACTAAAGCCGATGATCGTCAGACCGGCAGCAAGGCAAACAGCTTGTACCGAGCGCCGGCGCCGTTTTGCTTTACGGATGCCCTGAATTGTCCGTTGCCTGACGGATGACGGTACGTCGATCAAGAATTTTGGCTCGTGATTCATAGACTCATCCCCTTCTGTCGTCGTACTTTCTCGAGCGCGCGGTACAACGTACTTTTGACCGTACTAAGTGGCACATTGAAGGTTTGCGCAATCTCTTGCAATGACAAATCTTCTTGATACCGGAAGTAAACGATCGAACGCTCGGTCGGCTCGAGCACTTCCAGTAAATCGTCCAGGTACAAGCGATCAATGAGACGCTCTTCAAACGACGTCGTTGGACTGGGTTCGATCGCGTGCGGTTGAAACGACGCTCGATGTTGCTTGAAAGCGCAATTCATCGTGATGCGCGTCAACCATGTCTTAAAATACGCAGCATCCCGTAGACTCTTTCGCGCGCGCCATGCCCGGTACGCGACCTCTTGCACGTTCTCGAGTGCTGCCGCCTCCTCTTTTAGATAAATGAAGGAGATGCGGTATACATAGTCCTCTTCTGCGAACAAAGCTGCTTCAAAAGCAGCGTCCGATAATGCTACACCTGACTTTCGAAACACATCGGCATCCTCCTTTTTGCAATCACTCCTTTATTAGATACGCGACACGTTTAAAAAGTTTCATTTTTTCAAATTTTTCTTATAATTCCCTTTTATTGCATGAATGAATTCGATAGGATGGGAAGCAGAGAGATAAAAAAAGGAGGCTGTACGAAGAATGAAACTCTATATCGCTTCTCGCTTCGACCACACGTTGACCGTCCGCTGGCTCCGGGATGAACTCCGATTGCGTGGTCACGACTTAACATATGACTGGACGATGAATGATCGGGCAGAGGATCCTAAAGCACTTCGTCAAATCGGTCTTGCGGAGTTCGAAGCCGTGCAGCAAGCAGATGTCTTTGTCCTCGTGTTGCCGGCAGGAAAAAGTAGCCATGTCGAACTTGGAATTGCGCTCGCGACGAATCGCCCCATCTACTTATGTATGCCAGACGCGACCTACTTCACTGGACCGTTAGCGAGTACGTTTTATCATATTGGCCAAACGACTCTCTGCTTCGGAACGAAGGAAGACTGGCTCGCGCAGATTCTTGCCAATCGCTTACCGGAAGAACAACTGACGTCATGAGGACGGTCCTGTTGACGATCGGTCCGACTCATGCCGGGAAAACGACGTTCGCCCGACAGCTTGTTCAGCAGCTACCAACAAGCCTTGTCATCGATCAGGATCTTCAAGCACGTTTTTTGCTCGAACATTATCCAGACCTCGTTCCAACAGAAGGACCAAATCAGATCAAACATGACTTGACGGGATGGTTGATTAAACAAGCAGTCGCTTCTTCCCTCGAGACGATCATCTTATGTAATGCCAACGCCTTGCGCACCGGACGTCAGCAACTGTTAGATCAATTTCCCCGTTCGACGTTCCGCTCGATCCTCGTCTGGTTCGATTTACCTGAAACAACCCTTACAGACCGACTGACCCATTCGACACGTGATGGACGGGAGATTCGTGGCAATGCGTCGTACCACGACATTTATCAACGGCAACGGATTGAGCCGCCTGCTCCCCGTGAGGCCGACCAAATCGTTCATCTTCGTTCGACGGAAGACGTCGAAGCATTCCTCGAACACATCACGAATCAATCGTTTGATTCTTTCTTTGGTGGTGTGTCGACACCATGATGTTGACGTAACGCGCGGTTGAAGTTCGCAATCAAGGCGCTGATCATGCCGATCCCAAGTAAGACATATCCCATCGAGAAAATCTTACCGAGCGGTGTCACGGGGTGTAGATCACCGTACCCGACTGTCGTCAACGTCATGACCGACAAATAGAGCGCATCGAGATACCCGAGTGACTCGACGCCATGATAAAAGAACATCCCGATTGCAAGTAAAAAGACGACGGACCCCATGACGGCTTGCTGTTCCTGTTGCTTAAAGAGGATTCGTAGCACGTGGTACATATTCTTAAATACGATGAAAAACGCCAGCATGCGAATCGACCTTCTTTCGGCTTTTTGATAGTCGATTCCCGTCTCGTGGCAAAGACAATCCGCTTCTTTTAAACGGATTCATAATGACGAGCCGATAAGTAACTGATCACAAATGAAACAAAGAAAGTAGGAACGATGATGTCTGAAGAACAACGATTGACTGGCGGAAATGTCTCCGCTGTCTATCGAAAAGGTGAGCATGTTTATCGCTCACAAAAAGAGAACAGCAAAAACGTCCAACGGTTATTGCGCCACTTAGAAACTAAACGTCTATCCGGCGTTCCGCGTTTCGTCGGCATAGACGAAAAAGGACGAGAAATATTAACCTTCCTCCCTGGCGAAACGGCAGATTATCCGCTAAAGGCATACATGTGGCAAGACGACGTGCTAGACGATGTCGCGCGTCTGATGCGCCAGTTTCATGACGCAACAGTCGACTTTGAAGTCTCACCGGACTGGGAACCGTTGCTTCATACCCCGACTCCACACGAAGTCATCTGCCACAATGATTTTGCCGTCTACAATACAATTTTTGAAGATCAAAAACTGAGTGGCGTGATTGACTTTGACCTCGCGGCACCCGGTCCGCGTGCTTGGGATATCGTCTATGCGCTCTATACGTTCGTTCCGCTCAGCAGCAGACGACAAGCACCTGACGGATTCGTTCTTACTTATTCACCGGAGCAAGATGACGCACGCTTCTCCGAGCGGGTGAGTCGATTCCTTGATGCGTATAGTTATGAAGGATCGCGTTCCGAATTGCTATCCCTATTATTGTTGCGCGTTGAAGCCTTGTATCTGTTGATTGATCAAAGAGCTGCGGACGGTGATGCTGCCTTCATCAAGATGAAAGAAGACGGTCACGATACACATTATCGAGCGGAATACCGTTTCATCGCGGAACATGGGGAGAAGTGGTTTACCAATGCAAATAACTTAAGCTAACACATACTAAAGGAGCGCAACACTTCACGATAAAATCGTTTAAGTCCGCGCTCCTTTTCGTCTGTCATCATTCACGCGTCTCGTTCGCCGTTAACGTAACGGTCACGATTGCGCCTTGCTCCGACTGATTCCTAATCGTCAACTCACCGTCATGTAAATCAATGATTCGTTTAACGATCGATAATCCAAGACCATGTCCTACATTCGCTCGTGACTGTTCGCCTTGATAAAAGCGATCGAACACGTACGGTAAGTCCTGTTCTGCGATTCCTGGTCCTTCATCGCGGATCGTGACACGAATGTTCTTTCCTTCACTTAAGGTCACTTCTAACACTCCCGACTCTGGCGAAAACCGAATCGCGTTCTCAAGCAGATTGAGCCAGACGTGCTGCATCAGTTCCTCTTCCCACTCGACGGACATTTCTGGTAAATCAAGCTCCAGTCGAAGTGATTTCTCCGTCCACTGTCGTTCCAGTAGTAAAAGACATGTCCGAAGTTGTTCATCAAGGCGATACCGTTTCCGCTCGATGATCGTCTGATGATCAAGCCGCGATAAGCGGACGAGATTCGACGTCAAGCGTGATAGACGGGTGCTCTCTTGCTCCATGATTGTCAAGTACTGCTGCCGTTTATCCGAGTTTTCTTCTGTCTGTAACAACCTAGAAAATCCTTGAATCGAAGCAATCGGTGTCTTCAGCTCATGCGAGATCGAGGCGACGAGATCTTTTGCGAGATGGTCGTTTCGTCGTAGTGCTTCGGTCATGTGGTTGAAGTTTTCAACGAGGAGTGCGACCTCATCATTTCCACCTTCCTTGATCGAGACATCATAGTTCCCGTTCGTCACTTCAATCGCCGCTTCACTGATGCTACGAATCCGTCGTGTCACAAGCGTGACAGCAAGCCAGGTCAGGATGAAGGCGACGCCGATCGTGATGACGATACCGATTCCAGCTGACGTTCGTAATCCGTCAAGGATGCGTTGTCCGGCAATCGGTGTCGAGACGAGATATCCTGTCTCCGTCTGGCGAATGTATTGCGACGGTTCGAGCCACGTTCCATCGATCGTGATTTCACCCTTTTGCTGTAACTGGTCACGTTCTGACGACGATAATGATTGTACTTGATTGAGCGACGTGTATTGTGTCGTTTGAATCAAAGACTGATCCATGTACTGACTCGCCTCAGCGGACGACAGATTTTGGTCTTGCATCAATCGTTCAATCTGATCCGTTCGTTGTTGCAATTGATTATTTAGGTCTTGATCGACTTCTTGGAACTGGAACCAGATCGTCATGATGAACGGTAACAGCAGTGGTAGTAACAATAAACCGAAGAGGATGACGAAAAAGCGACCGGAGATCGAGCGGACGAAGCGTTTCACTGGATTACTCCCTTATATCCGAGTCCCCAGACCGTCTCGATCGTAAAATCATCATAGGCGCTGAACTTGTCACGCAACCGCTTGATGTGGACATCGACCGTCCGACTGTCGCTCTCGACATCATATCCCCAAATTTCGTCCATCAACTGCTGACGTGTAAAAATTTGCTTCGGATGTGCCAGCAAGCGATAGAGCAGTTGAAACTCCTTTTGTGGTAACGGTATCTCACCATGAGGCGTTACGACCGTCGCGTCCGTCATCCGTAGTTGCAGGGCACCCACGATCAATTCTTGCGCTGCTACGATCTTTGACCGGCGTAACAGCGCTCGGATCCGCAGTAACAGTTCGTCCAAATCAACCGGCTTGACCATATAATCATCAGCACCGGTCGTGAACCCGGCTTCCTTATCCTGAAAGGAATCCAGCACCGTCAACATCAAGACAGGTTGTTCGTATCCTGATTCACGCAGCAGCTCAACCAGTTCGATTCCTGAAACGTGCGGCATCATCACATCCGTTACGACGAGATCGACGTGTTGTTGATCTAGTTGGTCGAGTGCGTCTTTCCCGTCTCTCGATTCAATCACCGTAAAGCCGGCGGACCGGAGTGTCTCGCCTAATAGTAGACGGACATTCCGGTCATCTTCGGCAATCAAAATCGTTACCATCGTCCTCCTCCTTCACTTAAACATTTCGTAAGGCTTCGATCGGATTCAAACGAGATGCCTTTCGCGCTGGCATATAACCGAACAAGACACCAACACCGATCGAGAATCCAGCGGCAAGCAGAATCGTGCTCACGGAGAGTGTGAACGGTGTACTGATCATCAGACTGACGCCAAATGCGAGCATCGCTCCGACAAGAATCCCGATCACTCCACCCATCAAGGACAGTAGAATCGATTCCAAGAGGAACTGAAGGCGGATCGTACGTGGTTTCGCACCGAGTGCTTTTCGTAAGCCAATCTCCGTTGTTCGTTCCGTGACCGAAACGAGCATCATGTTCATGATGCCGATCCCACCGACGATCAAGGAAATCGACGCAATACCCGTCAACAAGAGCGAGAGCATCGTATTGATTTGGTCAATCGAATCGAGGGCTTCATCCAAGCTGACGACGTCATACGTATCGTCGCGTCCGTTATAGAACTGGTACAGCTTTGCCGTGACATCCCGTTTGACGGTCGCGACGTCAGCTGCGTCCGTCTTGAAGATATCCACTTGCTTAACGGCTGTCACCCCAAGCGTTCGTAGGGCCGTCGTATAAGGAATGACGATTTGATCGCCATCCGCGTCACTGACACCGACGATCCGGTAATCGAGTCCATCGAGCTTGATCGTCTTACCGATCGCGACCTGACCAGGATAGAGCGTCCGGGCGACGGATGGACTGACGACGGCGACATGCGTCTGTTGTTTCACATCACTGATGACGATGCCGCGTCCTTGCGGGACATCTTCAGATTCCCGGTAATAGATGTGATTTCGCCCTTCGATCGTCACCTGGTCGAGTGAGTGATTTTCGACACGGATGTCCCGGACCGTCGAGACGGTCGGTGAGACACCGCGTGTTCCTTTAATCGTGTTTAACTCTTCCAGTTGTGCAGGTGATAATCCTTCTTTCAACGGCGTCTCTGTCGTTTGGACCGTTAATTTATTGGCACCGAACGAGGCGACCTCTTCATTGATTGAGGCCGTCGCGCCGTTGACGATTGAAATCAAGGCGATGATCGATGCGACACCGATGATGACACCAAGCGTCGTCAAGAACGACCGCATCTTATGATGCCAGATATTCGACCATGCCATCCGTAACGTTTCGCGAATCATGTCGTCACCTCCGTCACCTGACCATCTTCGATCCGGATGATCCGGCGGGCTTGCTTAGCAATATTGACATCGTGTGTGATCATGATGATCGTCTTCCCTTCCTCTGAGAGGCTCTCGAACAACTCCATGATTTGTTTCCCTGTCTTTTGATCGAGCGCTCCGGTCGGCTCATCAGCGAGTAAGATCGTCGGTCGCGTCACGAGCGCCCGGGCAATCGCAACCCGTTGTTGTTGACCACCGGACAGTTGAGTCGGTAAGGCATCGGCTTTATCTGTCAATCCGACACGTTCCAGGAGCTCAAGCGATCGCGCGTGGCGCTCTTTGCGCGAGACGCCGGCATAGATGAGTGGTAATTCGACGTTTTGTAAGACGCTCATGCGCGGTAGCAACTGGAACTGTTGAAAGATGAAGCCAATCTCTTCATTGCGAATCGTCGCTAGCTGATCCTCGGATAGATCGTGGACGAGCTGCTCCTGCAAACGATAGACGCCGTTTGAAGCGACATCGAGGCATCCGATGATATTCATCAGCGTTGATTTTCCTGAACCCGAAGGTCCGAGGATCGTCACATATTCACCAGCCTCGATCGTCAGCGATACTCGATCGAGGACGATGTGACGATTGGTTCCTTCGCCGTAAGTTTTTTGGATTTCTTGCAAGTCAACGACCGGCATCAGGACGCACCTCCTGGTGGAGTCGGAAGAAGACCGGAACCACCGTCTTCACTCGGCAGGAAGACTTCGTCTCCTGCGGACAATCCATCCTTGATTTCAATATCCTGTCCGTCCGTCACGCCCGTTTCGATGTATTGACGAGTCATTTCCCCGTCTTTTTTCACATATACATACGGACGATCCGACTTCGAATACGAAATGACATCGAGCGATAAGACAGGTACATCTTGTGCGAGTTGATAAGGTAAACGTCCCTCGACCGTCATGCCGGGTAACCAGTTTGACGAGCTCGGTACCGATACCTTTGCATTGAAATACGTACTTCCATTTTCCGTCACAGCTTCCGGACTAATCGATTCGACCTTCCCTTTGATGGTTTTATCAGATGCATCCGTCTGTAGTTCAATCGTATCTTCAACTTCAATCCGTTCGATATCTTGTTCATCAATTTTCAGACGAGCGATCAACTCTTTGTTGTCTGCAACAACGAAGAGGACAGTATTCGGGGCATAAACTTCGCCTTCCGTGACGTCAAGACGGACGAGTTGTCCGGAGCGAGGTGCCTTGAAATCTTCTCCTCCTTCGACGCTGACGATCGTTTGACCCGACTTAACGGTATCTCCTTCTTCAAAGCGAACGTCGGTAACACGGACATCACGATCACTGATGACCGTCTGTCGATCTTTCGCTTCAAGCGTGCCCGAGAAGTAGAAGAATGTTTTTAATGTCTTTGACTCGACGACCTCCTTCGTTCCTTGTGCCTCTCCTCGTCCTAAAAAGAGCGTGGAACCGATTAACAGGAGTGCCAGGATAACCCCTCCACTGATCCATAACCATTTCTTGCGTGTTCGTTTCATGTTAAATGCCTCCCTTGATTGGTGTTAATCCGATCATAGGGAGAAGTTATGAACCAACTATGAACAAATGTAAAAAAAGTGGTTGGATCAGAAATAAAAACGCAATAGACAAAATTTTCTAAAAATAATACACTGAACATAACCAAATTATGTAAAAGGAGTGGTCATATGGATATTATCTTTCAAGATATTTCGCATACATTCGAACGAAGCGGTGTCCGGACCGATGTCTTGCATCAACTAAACGGTCAGTTTTCGCAAAGTGAGGTGACGGCACTCGTCGGTCCATCCGGTTCTGGAAAATCAACGTTCCTGAGTCTCCTTGGTTCGCTTGATCGCCCAACGTCCGGTCAGATCCTCTATGACGGGCAGGACATCACGTCTTGGAAGAACAAACGGTTATCGCAGTTCCGCTCGCAAGAGATCGGATTCATCTTCCAGCAGTTTCACTTATTACCGGCACTGACGGTGTCTGAGAACTTAAAGGTCGCCTTGTTGAAGCAAAAGACACTTTTCAATCAAGAGGAGCGGATTCTCGAGCTGCTCGAACGGGTTGGACTCGACGATAAACGGAATGCTTTACCGGCTCAATTATCCGGTGGACAACAACAACGGGTCGCGATCGCCCGTGCCCTGCTTCATCATCCGCAATGGATTCTCGCGGACGAGCCGACCGGTAATCTCGATTCCGTGACCGGTGACGCAATCTTCGAGTTGTTACTAGAGCTGCATCGTGAAGCCAAGTGTGGCGTTTTATTTGTCACACACGACCTAGAACTCGCCGAACGTGCTGACCGGATTCTCTTCATGCAGGATGGACGAATCGTCGAAGACCGCCGGAAGCGCACGGTGCAAAGTGTCTAAGTACTGTTAACGAGGAGGTGTCTCGCGTTGCACACGTTTCGTGCCAAATTAATTACAAGCTTCATCGGCTCAATTGTCGTTTTTCTGTTGCTATCGGTATCGACGCAGTCCGCGTATGAAGCGTTTCAGAATGCGGACTTCTCGGAACAGGAGACGACGATCGTGCGGGGATGTAATCATAACGACTTATCCAATTTATTCTTCACAAAAAACAGTTGTAATTTCGATGACAAAATCGATGAGAGAGAAGACGGCATCGATTTTGGTGAGTCCGATGAACAAATTAAAAATACGGGTGGCACACCACGCGATCGAAAAGTAAAGGATCTTCCTCCATTTTCTATTTCGAATGTTGTAGAAAGTTCGTCTTCTTCCAATAAACTTCTATACTTCACCGCTGTACTTGTACTCGTTGCTTTCGTAGCATACCGGATTCTTCGTCGTCGGCGACGTTCATCACAATCACGAGAATTTGAAAGTGAAGCAAACCATTGGGTCCAACCATCTCCTGAAAGTTATGTCCAACAAATAAACCTTCAATCGGTGCTTACTCCGCCTGAAGAATCTTTGCGTCTGATGCTATTTGATTTTAATCAACGATTACCACGTGCCCTCAGACGGCGAAGCCATGAATCATTGACAGACTGGACGGAGCGCATTCATCTGGTGACGCCACTCTCACCTTATTTCGTCACTCGCTACGCGGCACAAGCAGATGTAGAAGCACTGGATGCACAAGCGATTCATCATTTCGAACAAGATCTTACGCGTTATTTAAAGACGCAGCTCTCCCAATAACATACAAAGGAGACTACATATGCTTCGTTTCGTCATCAATCAATGGCGCCGACAGCGTGGGAAATTCATCCTGACGCTCGTCGGCGCCCTCATCATCAGCGCCGGACTCAGTTTGATGTTTAACTTGACCGATTCGAGTCAAGGAACGGTCGAACAGACATTACAAAAGAAATGGTCGTCTGCGTATGATATCGTCGTCCGACCGAAAGGCAGTCAGCTTGCAAGTGAGTCGAGTGATTTACTGGAACCGAACTATTTGAATGGCATTAGTGGTGGTATTTCCTTCAAACAATACGAAACCATCAAGAAAATGAACGACATTGCAATTGCGGCACCCGTCGCCGTGATGGGCTATGCAAGCATCAATGTTAACGTTCCGCAAGTCTTAAAATTCCCAAAAGAAAACGGCGTATATCGTGTAACGACGCAAGAATACGATGACTCGGGTATTAAAAAAGAGCGTCTTTATAACCAGTCCTATCATATTGCCCAAGGATTAAAAATTCCTGCTCCAGAGAAGAATACATTCTCTACCAGACCGATAAAAGAGTTTTCAGATTTTACGATGAATCACCTGACATTGCTCGTTGCAATCGATCCAGTTGCAGAAGCTAAACTTGTCGGACTGGATAAGAGTATTATTAAAGATAAAAATTCACGCTATTTTGAAGAGACGGATCAATATCGTAAAGGAGGAGGTGATGGCTCATTCCATAATATTCCAGTCATCATCGATCCTGATGCCGTGAGTCGTGGTAATTTTTCATTTAAAGTCGAAAAATTAAAGGTACCCTTCTCGACTGACAACGAACAACAATCGTTTGTCAATCGTCTTGCAAAAGAAGACCTTCACAAAACGTCGTTTAATTCATCTTTAAATGACTACCCGGCAAAAGTTCTACAGACGGAAACAGTCTCCGTCATGGACATGCAACGTATTTTTCTAAATTCATTGAATGGAAAAACGACACGATTCATGAATCGTGACGCTTCTGGCTCCACTGTGACGGGTTTATTTTTTAAAACAAGTCCACTACAATACAAGACTACTAAAAGTCCCTTTCCTACACGTTGGTCGAATGCGTATGCCGTTGAAACAGCTCCAACAAAATTAAAAAATTGGAGTTTTTCTGAGACTAATGTCCCTGCATTCGGTTATCGCTCGATTCAATCGACGGGCAAAAAATTTAACTCGAAAGATCCGGGAATGCTCCCTTACGTCGTACCTTATTTTTCGATGAACATCATCGGACAATATGATGCTGATAACATTCAGGTCTCAAAAGATCCGCTAAACCAGTTACCGATGGAGACGTACAGACCATCAACGGCTGATTTAGTTCTTGACGAAAAACAACAACCGATTAATCCGGCTCGAAAAATTCAATCGTCTGGAAACCCGGTTGGACTACTTACAAACTCACCACATATTCTAACAACACTTGATGTTGCAAAAGAGACATATGGTGAAAAATCGATCTCATCGATTCGTCTAAAAATCAAAGGGGCTTCGACCGTCAGTGAAGAGTCAGAACAATTACTCCAAGACGTGAAGCAACAAATCGAGCGAGAAACCGGGCTCATCGCTACGATCACTAAGGGTTCTTCCCCACAACCGGTCGTCACGAAAGTCGTCGAACAAGGCAAAACACTCGGTTGGATCGAACAACCATGGGTTCATATCGGTGCTGCGATGACGATTTTCCGCGAGACGAGCGTCGGGTTCTCCGGTGTCATCTTCGCGATGCTCGCCGTCGCGATCGTCTATGTCCTCGCGACGAGTTATGTCTCAATGCTCGCGCGCAGAAAAGAGTTCGCTGTTTTACTCGCACTCGGCTGGCGGACGAAGGATCTCTATAAAATCGTCTTGATCGAGGCAGCGATCCTCGCCGGATTCGTCTCAACAATCGCCTTGATCGTCGAAGGGATCTTCTCGTATGTCCGTAATGAAACGATGAACGGCTGGAGTCTTCTTTGGATTGCGCTGTTCAGTCTCGTCATTTACCTGGCTGGCGCGACGTGGTCAGCGTGGACGATTCGTCGCATCTCACCGTACGAAGCGATTAAGACCGGTGAATACGCGAAAGCCGCTCGTGTCGGACTGAAGCTTCGTTCGACTGTGACACTCGCACTAAAGGAACTGATCGGGAAATGGAAGCGCAATAGCCTATCCGTCCTCTCGATTGCTTTACCGACAGCTCTCTTGACCTTCTTCCTGTTCGTGACGTTCCATTTACAGGGTGTCCTTTACACGTCGTGGCTCGGACAATTCGTCGCCCTGCAAGTCGGTCCGATGCATTACGTGACGATGGGTGTTGCGATCACAATCGCCATTTTAACGACGGGAGAGATCATGTGGCAAAACGTCACCGATCGCCGTGCGTCACTCGCTGTCTTAAAAGCACTCGGCTGGACGAACGGCGCGATCCGACAATTGATCGTCCTTGAAGGCTTCCTGGTCGGTCTCATTTCCGGAGTCATTGGACTGATTGTCGCCTACACGACGATTTATGTCTTGTATGACCTTGTTCCATGGAATGAACCGTTGTTGATTGGCGTATCGCTCGCTTTACCGATTCTGTTCGGTGTTATCGCGGCGTTCATCCCAGCACAACTGGCCGCTCGTGTTCAACCGTATCAAGAACTGAAAGATGCATCTTAATATTTGGCGGAGGGGCAACAGACGTTGTCCCTCTCTTCACAGGAGGAAGTCTATGTTACCAACATCGATTTATTCGTTATCGGCAGGAGCGGTCGTTTTGAATGACCAAAACGAAATTCTTTTGATCCAAGGACCGGATCGCGGCTGGGAGTTTCCGGGTGGCATCGTCGAGCCTGGGGAAAGTGCAGCTGACGGTATAATTCGCGAAGTCAAAGAAGAGTCTGGAATTGAGATTGAAATCGTGAAGTTTTGTGGCATCTATCAAAACCTCGAGGCGAATGTCTGTGCGACTTGTTGGCTTGCAAAAGCGATTGGTGGTCAACCGCAGACGAGCAGCGAAAGTTTAGCAGTCGGTTTTTTCCCGCTCGAAGAAGTGTTACGACGTGTGACGTGGTCGAACTTCAGCGAACGAATCTTACATATCTTAGATGAACAGTCTCATCCATTTTTTGTAGCCTTTACCCCATAAAAGGAGGAATGACGATGTTGCGATTTGTCTTAAATCAATGGCGCAGGCAGCGCGGGAAATTCATCCTGACGCTCGTCGGTGCCCTCATCATCAGTGCCGGGCTCAGTCTGATGTTCAATCTTACCGACTCCAGTCAAGGAACGGTCGAACAGACGTTACAAAAGAAATGGTCGTCTGCGTACGATATCGTCGTACGACCGAAAGGCAGTCAGCTTGCGAGTGAGTCGAACGACTTACTCGAACCGAACTATTTAAATGGTATCAATGGTGGAATTTCTTTTGAACAATACCAACAAATCAAAAAAATGAATGCGATTGATATTGCAGCTCCGGTTGCTGTAATGGGGTATGTTAACTCTTCTACTTCATTTAAAAATGCATTGAAGTTTCCAAGTGAACCCGGTATTTATCGTTTAACAGAAACGAACTTTATCGAAGATGGTTTTACGAGAGAACGTCAATCGCATACCGTCATCCATATCTCTCAAGGTACGAAAGTGATTGTTCCCAAGAATGCTTCTTTTTTCAATGAACCCATCGAATCTTTTAAAAATGCAATTGCACGTAATCCCATACTGATTGTCGGAATCGATCCTGTTGAGGAAGCTCGGCTTGTCGGATTAGACAAAAGTGTTCGATCAAATAATAAATCGCGATATTTCAAAAATACGGATCAACACCAATCTGGTAATAATCCTGACGAGCATATTATTCCCGTCTTAATAAATCCAAATTCCTTTAACAAAGGAAGTTATGAATACACAATTGAAAAATTAGATGCTCCCTTTAAATCAGAACAGGATCAACAAAAATTGATTGATGGATTAGTAAAAAAGCAGCCGCAACGTTCAGTTCTTCACTCAGTTTTATCTACTTATCCTGCAAAGAAAATACAGCATCTTGAAATTCCAGCATCTAAAGTGGAAGAGGCCTATTTACAAACACTGATAGAACAGACAAATTCCACATACACTGATATGAATAGTGCCGAGGGATCTCAGCTACTTTATAAATCTGGACCACTCTCATTTAAGCCAGCAAATAGTCCCTATCCTAGTCGCTGGAAGACTGCTTTTGAAGTAACTGCTTCATCAACTAAAATCAAAAATTGGTCAGAAGGTGTACAGTTCTTTCCTAAGAAAGGATTCCGTTCCCTTGAGTCAGTCGGACGAAAGGTAGAAAAACCAAAACCAGGTGAGGTGGACGTTGCGTTTCCTTATCTAGCATTTAAAGTCGTCGGCTTGTATGATCCGAATAACATCAGGGTCTCAAAAGACCCGCTGAACGAGTTACCGATGGAAACTTATCGTCCCTCTTCTGCCGATCTTGTTTTAGATGCGAAGGGCGAACCCGTCAATCCAGCGAAGTCGATTGACACATCTGGTAATCCCGTCGGATTGTTGACGAGTTCTCCAAACATCCTAACGACGATTGACAGCGCACGAGCAGTCAATGGCGAACAAGCTATTTCTTCGATTCGTCTGAAAGTGAAAGGTGCAAATACTGTCAGTGAAGAGTCAGAACAACTGCTACAAGATGTGAAACAACAAATTGAACAAGGAACTGGATTGATTGCCACGATCACCAAAGGTTCTTCCCCACAACCCGTCGTCACGAAGGTCGTCAATGACGGCAAGACGCTCGGTTGGATCGAACAACCATGGATCCACATCGGTGCCGCGATGACAATCTTCCGCGAGACGAGCGTCGGTTTCTCAGGCGTCATCTTCGCGATGCTCGCTGTCGCCATCGTCTATGTCCTCGCGACAAGCTATGTCTCGATGTTAGCGCGTCGGAAAGAATTCGCTGTTTTACTCGCTCTCGGCTGGCGGACGAAGGATCTGTATAAAATCGTCTTGATCGAGGCGGCGATTCTCGCTGGATTCGTCTCGACGGTCGCCTTGATTGTTGAAGGAATCTTCTCATATGTCCGTAATGAAGCAATGAACGGCTGGAGCCTTCTTTGGATCGCGCTGTTCAGTCTCGTCATCTACCTCGCTGGTGCGACCTGGTCAGCTTGGACGATTCGCCGCATCTCACCGTACGAAGCGATCAAGACCGGCGAATACGCGAAAGCTGCTCGCGTCGGACTGAAGCTTTGTTCGACGATGACACTTGCACTAAAGGAACTGATTGGGAAATGGAAGCGTAATAGTTTGTCCGTTCTCTCAATCGCTTTACCAACAGCTCTCTTGACATTCTTCTTATTCGTGACGTTCCATTTACAAGGTGTTCTTTACACATCATGGCTCGGTCAATTCGTTGCTCTGCAAGTCGGTCCGATGCATTACGTGACGATGGGCGTTGCGATCACGATTGCCATTTTGACGACAGGAGAGATTATGTGGCAAAACGTCACCGATCGCCGCGCCTCACTCGCCGTCTTAAAAGCACTCGGCTGGACGAACGGCGCGGTCCGTCAATTGATCGTCCTCGAAGGCTTCCTGGTCGGTCTCATCTCCGGAGTCCTTGGACTGATTGTCGCCTACACGACGATTTATGTCTTGTACGATCTCGTACCGTGGAATGAGCCGTTATTGATTGGCGTATCGCTCGCCTTACCGATTCTGTTCGGTGTCATTGCGGCGTTCATCCCAGCACAACTGGCCGCACGTGTTCAACCGTACCAAGAACTGAAAGATGCTTCGTAATCAAAGGAGTTGTACACATGAATTCTATTCAGGCAATATTTCTTGATCGAGACGGAACGATTGGTGGAGATGCCACCGTCCACTACCCTGGAACGTTTGCGTTATTTCCATACGTTTCTTCGTTAATCGAACGCTTACGTAATCAAGGGATTTTACTGATTGCGTTCACGAATCAACCTGGTATCTCAAAAGGATTGGCCCGTGAAGAGGATTTTCGAACAGAATTACTGAGCTTGGGCTTTGATGATACGCTGATTTGTCCGCATGCAGCGGAAGATCACTGCACTTGTCGCAAACCATCATCTGAATTATTAAGGCAAGCACAAGCAAAACACGATCTCCGACTCGATCAATGTGTCGTCATCGGGGACCGCTGGAGCGATATGGTGGCAGCTGCGCACGCCGGGTGTATCAAAATCTTAGTCCGAACCGGTGCCGGAGAGAGTTCCATTCGTGATTACGCTGACCGGGTGAAACAAGCAAACGTCGACTATATTGCCGACGACTTGACGGACGCGATCGCTTGGCTCGATACGCAATACTGAACAAACAAAAAGGCGCGCTTCCACAATGGAAGTCGCGCCTTTGTTATTTCTTCGAACGTTTTGGTTGAGAAGATGCGTAGACACTGACCGCTAACACAAATAAGATTGCAAACCATGTCCAAAATGACATGTTATCGCCTCCTTTAAATGATTCGTAGGTACAATAACTATCTTCTTTTTTTACCAATAAATCCCTGAAAATCATTTATTAGCGATTTTTCGTAATAGATAAAGCGCGTAGATGATCGATGGAACCGCCATCGCCATGAGGATGAGATGGACACTTCCAAATAAAAAATTCATTGCTAAACTAAAATCTGACACTTTTGTTTCCTCCTACAGCTTAATACTACTTCTAGTTACTCTTCTAGAATAATACATTAAACCGCGTTCGCTGCCTTACAATTATGTAATAAATTTCAATTCACATTCTTTTTCCAATACTTCACGTTACACTGAACGTATGAGAAAGAGAACGTAACCATCAAAATTCTTCTCTTTTCCTTAAACAATCAGCTAATTTTGTACACCTATTTTTAACCAATCGTTATTACAAATCAGCTAATCGTTATCGAAAGGTGTGAACGTAGTGCATATCTTAACTAACCAATTAGTCGAATTCATTATCGAGAAGTATCAGTTAAATGATTACATTCTCTATGATTCATCTTACGCTCGAGACAAAATGAACGATCAAACCGTCTACTCGTTTGAGACGTTTTGGATTCCGCGAGGTGCATCGGTCATCGAGGAAGAGAATAGCACGATGCTTCCTAAAGGAGCCGTGCAGATTTCGATTGACCCTGTCACGAAACGAACGACGACGTTATCCTTACATGGTCCGACCTCTCTTCATTCCGTGCCTGACGATTTACGTGATCCAACCACTCGGATCGCTTGGCTCGAGTCAGAGACTGGCATGATCCATGACATGCATTTCATGCTCGAAGAAGACGACGAAACGTTTTTCAGTTATGTGAGTTGTTACGAAGGGATTCGGCTGACTCCCGGTTGCTTCATTCATCTGACATTAACGGAAAATGGTCAACTCGATGAGTTGTTCCTATACGGTCCTCATCCGCTTGATCATCATGTGAACCAGGAAGCTTTCGCTTTTACGCTCGAGGACATCGACTTGCTAACCAAACAACAAATAAAATGGTTTTCCTACCCTAAAACAGGACATCAGTACGCGCACACCGTCTCCGAAACGTTCATTACGCAAGAAAGATCTATCCTTGTTCCAAGTAAACTAGATTTCACTTCCTCTATCGAAGTGAATGATGTGTTATCTTGGACAGGTTTACCGTCTAAGAAGTATGAACGGTATCCGGATCACTCTGGAGAAATCGTGACGGCGAATGACGTGATCACGCAGACCGAACATCCTGATTTTCACCCGATTTCGCAGGAGACTGTGAACGCTTGTCATACCGTAATCAAAGACATCATTCAAAACGAGTACCCTGCCGATTCCGGACAATGGATGATTCGGTACATTTACCGGCAACACCCTTACCTTGCTGTCACGTTGTCACGCGCGCATCCGACGTCCTATGTTGATCAGCAGCGACGCGTCACGATTCTCCTTGACGAAAAGACACTTGACTGGATTAGCTTGACCGACGATCAGGAACTCCATACCGCGCTCGCATCCGTTGCTCCACCGGAGCTCGAGGATGAGCAGCAAGATGTCATCTTCAATGCATTACGTCCGTACCTTTTGCTCATACCGCGTTATGTGTTCGATGTCTCAAAATGTCACTACGTTCTTTGTGGTTTGCTTGACTCGAACCACGCTTACTTATCAGCAACGAACGAAGTCGTCTTATTACGCGACTTATAGGTCAATTTAGCCATTGATCTATCCGATTTCTTACGACTTGCGGAAGAACGAGGCTTCTCAGCTGTTCGAGACGCTTACGGTCCACTTCCTGTTTTGTAAATACGTCTTCAATCATCGTGACCTTTTGTTCCCGTCCCGGAATCAGTTGATAGATGACGTACCAATCGACGAGTGCCATGAACGGACGTCCAGCTGAATCGATCGATTGTTCATCAAACGGATAGACGAACACGCCCTCGTCATGGCGAACCTGAAGTCCGCTCATCAGATCGAGATCGATTCCTTCGATCATAAATTCTTGGAATACTTCCGTCGCGTAAAGTGACGTCTCGTCTTGTTCAACGACAGTTCCCATCTCAGATAACAATAGGACTGCCCGTTCGGCGTCCGCTAACGCGACGACGAGATCGATGTCGCGCGGAGTGACAGGCAGTCCATGATGGTGTAACAATAATGAACCACCGATCGCAAACTGAATCTGTTCATGCTGCAAACACGCGACGACTTTTTCTAACACTTGCTCAATACTCATCGTCGGAACCCCGCTGCTCGAAACGGACCTTCCATCGAAATCGTAAAGATGATCCGGGCAATCTCTTCCGGTGATGTCTCGTTTGGATGGCGCAACCAGGATTCGATGACACCGAGATGAGCGGCCGAGAGATAGGCAATGAGATAATTTTCTGGAACGAGCCGTTCTCCTTGTTCCGGTAGTCCCGAGAACAGAATCTGTTGCATGTAATCACGGACCCGGTTCCGAAACATCCCGTCACTCGTCGGACTGAGTAGGATCCGCATCAGCGTCCGGTGTTCATAAAGAAACGTCAGAAACGGAATAATTCGTCGGTACGGTGAGTCCTCCTTTTGGTTGATCAGGACAAAGGGAATCTCGCGTTCAAACGTCGCTTCAATCTTTTCAAAAATCTCATTCGTCATCCGCTCGAGCAGTTCGTATTTATCCGCGTAATGATGGTAGAACGTCCCGCGGTTGACTTCCGCCCGATCCGTCAACAACTTGATCGTCACAGCATCAAAACCAACTTCGTCGATCAGCTGAAGGAACGTCTCACGAATCCTCCGGTCGGTCCGGATAACGCGTAAATCCTGTTTTTTCATTGAAATCGCCTCTTTCTTCAACATTTTAGAAGGATGTGTCGCTTAAGCGACAGATGGACGTCAATTGGTCATTGCTCCCAGTTTCTCTCCCTTTTATAATGAAATTAATCAACACGTTGTTCAATAATTATTTTATAAAAAGGAGGGAGAATACGATGGATTTACGACTGAACGGTGTATCAAAATCGTTTCATCAACAGAACGTCCTCCAACAGATTGATCTTTTGATTCCGTCCGGTGAGATTTGTGGCTTGCTCGGTCCGTCAGGTTCTGGTAAGACGACACTGATTCGTTTGATGATTGGTGCGATCCAGGCAGACGCAGGTTCGATTCAGATTGGTGACACTTCGATGCCAAGCTTCAAGATGTTATCGCAGATTGGTTTCATGCCACAAAACGATGCTTTGTATGAGGATTTATCGGGGCTTGCGAACCTGCAATTTTTCGGTTCCTTATACAACATGTCCCGTCAGGATTTAGCAAAACGCATCGAAGAAGTGTTAACACTCGTCGATTTAACGAATGATCAAAAAAAGCTCGTTCGTCATTATTCCGGTGGGATGAAGAAACGATTGTCCCTCGCCATCTCAATCTTGCATCGTCCGACCGTCTTATTCCTGGATGAGCCGACCGTCGGGATTGATCCCGTGTTACGCCGCCAGATTTGGAATCAATTCCAAGCGATTCGTGCGCAAGGTACGACGATTGTCGTCTCGACCCACGTCATGGATGAAATCAATGAATGTGACCGGGCAGCATTGATCTATAACGGTCGGATCATCGCCTACGATCCGCTCGACCGTTTGCTCGCACAGACTGAAAACGGTCAGGTCGAGGAACTATTCCTGCTCGCTGGAAAGGACGTGACGTGATGTGGCAACTCGCACGACGGGTCATCCGTCAAACGTTGAACGATAAACGAAGCGTCGGACTCATTTTACTTGCTCCTTTATTGATCTTTACCTTGATCTATTTCCTACTTGGAAACGATGACTACACGCCTGTCGTCGCCATCAGTCAAGATGTACCGGCACCGGTCTCACAAACGATTGAAAAACAAGATTTAACGATTAAAGCGTATAACGGCAGTGATGCGGACGCCTATCTCAAGGACCATGAAACGGTCGACGTCGTCTTAGACATGAAAGACAACCAGCTAGCGTTGAACCTCCGCGAACCTTCGACGAAAAGTTCAAAGGCACTACGCGAGATTCAAGCTGGACTGGCGACCCTTCAACCGACAATGCAACTTGAGACAAACTATCTCTATGGTGATGTCGATCAATCGACGTTTGACGCGCTTGGTTTCGTCTTTTTATCCTTATTCTCGTTCTTTTTCGTCTTTATCTTATCGGCAATGGCACTCGTCAAAGAACGCAGTGGTGGCACGCTCGAGCGGTTAATGATGACACCGATTCGCCAAACCGACGTCATCTTCGGCTATACGCTCGGTTATAGCGTCTTCGCCTCCATCCAGGCGATTCTAGTCGTCCTGTACGCAACAACCGTTCTTGACTTACCGTCTGAAGGTTCGATCATCTGGGTCTTCCTGACGATGCTTGGACTTGCCGTCGTCGCGGTCTTGTTCGGCGCAACGATTTCGATTTTCGCCCAGTCTGAATTACAAGTCGTCCAATTGATTCCTTTTACGATCATTCCGCAGATTTTCTTCTCAGGCTTGATTCCGCTTGATTTGATCCCATACGGACTCGGTAACATCGGATACATCACCCCGATTTTCTACGGAGCGAGTGCGATCAAAGAGGTACTCGTCTACGGCAACGGTTGGTCGAGCATCTGGCCTTACTGGCTCGGACTATTCCTTTATGGAGCAGCACTGTTCCTCTTAAATATGCTCGCCCTTAACAAGTATCGCGGACACCAAAAAAGACACGGCTGATTACACGAGCCGTGTCTGATTTTGCTTAAGCTGTTCGAGGAAAACAGTCCGTCGAGAGGGATCGAGTGTCTGTTCTGCTACGTCGGCATAGCGAACGAGCTGATAGATTTCATGCGGGACTGTGACTTCTAAGCGTGTTAACCACTCCGTCAGCGTCTCATGCGTCCGTCGTTGCTGCGCTGGAGCAAGTGACCGATTAAAAGTACGCATCGCTTCGCGAATTTTTGAATCCAGCATACTGTCTTTAGATGAGGACTGGACTTCAGGCGTAAGCGGAAGCGATAGAGCGGTTCGCTTTGGTTGATGCCTTGATGGAAATGACCACTGCATGCGGTTGAATCGTTGTCGATGATACAGATAGAAGATGATCACCAAAGCGACAATCCAAGGAGTCACACGTGCGATTTGATTGATCGCATCCGTCAAGAAGCCTTGTCCAAGCTCAATCGGTTTTTTCTTTTTGGGTTCTTTCCGATATCCTTCTTTTCCACTTTTTGAAGAATCCGGTTGTTTGATGATTTGCTCTTTTTTCGCGTAAATGACTTTTTTAGTCGGTAAGATCGTGCTCGGAATATGCACCCAGTTTCCTGTCGATTGATCAATCGGAGGATCAATCAATGCCTGATACGACAGTTTTACACCCACGACGCCTAAAAATAGCACTAGGCACGTCAAAAAAGTCATTCCAATGATTCGACGTCTCATTTCATCCTGCACCTCCAAACCGAATTGAAATCCGTGACACAAGACCTTTTCCCATATGTTACCATGAAAGGAGGCGATTCAGATGAGTTACGAAAAAGTATTTCAAATGCCGATGTTGCAGCTGTATCAGCTATACCGTCAAAAAGTCGAGCGCAAGCAACGGACCCAAGACGAACTCGATGACGTGCTGTTCTGGTTGACCGGACACACGAAACCCACTCTTGAACAAGCCATACAAACCCAAACCGTCGCAGCCTTTTTCGAGCACGCACCCGCCCTGAATGAACGTCGCTTTTTAGTCACTGGCGTCATCTGCGGGATTCGTGTGGAACATCTAACGGATCCGCTCATTCGTAACATCCGGATTCTCGACAAACTCGTCGACGAACTGGCGAAAGGAAAAGCGTTATCTAAAATCCTACGATAAGGAGGAATGCTGATGTCTACGATCCTCAGTACACTGGCGATCCTCGTCATGGTGACCAGTGTGGCTTATTTCATCGTCTATCAAGTCAAACGAAACAAAGGAACGCATCGTTCACCCGTCTATCGACTTGCTTTTAGTGGTCTGTTGGTCGGTTTGATGGTCAGTTATTTTTTGTTGACGTAAGTCGTGATTTTTAGTTTTTGACTCAAACAATAAAATCATAAATACAGTATTTGAAATAATAGAGGAGGTATACGATTGCAACTTCGAAAATGGATCCTTCCGCTTTTGCTACTCATCTGTCTCGCCTCACCGAATGCCGCAACGACATATGTGAAATGGACGGTCGCTCCAACGGGTCACTATCTCGAACGGCTTCAAGCGGCTGACATTCCTTATAAAGTCCGTCAACAGACGCTTTACATTCAAGAAAAGGATTTGCGCCGCGTCACGTCGTGTTGTACGTAATAACCATCCAAAAACCCCTCATTTCGAGATGAAATGAGGGGTTTTTATAGTAACTAATTAGCGAATCGTTTTTAACGCCGTTGCCCACGGAATGACTTGATCAAGCATCTGGTTGACCGATGTTTCTTGAACGGCTGCCGCTTTTAAGACCGATCCGTTCTCGAAATCAGTGAACAAGGATAACGCCGGATGCACACGGACATCGGCAATCAATAACTCACCGAGGATGCCGCGCAAGTGTTCTGCTGCCCGCGCTCCACCGACGGAACCGTAAGAGACAATTCCTGCTGCCTTATTGTTCCACTCGACGCGTAGATAATCGAGCGCGTTCTTGAGTGACGCTGCGATGGAGTGGTTGTATTCCTGGACGATGAAGACGAATCCGTCTTGTGCCGCGACATCCTTCGACCAATCAGCAGCACCTGACGCATCCCCGTCCTTTTCACCTAGGAGCGGTAATTTGTAGTCGGCGATATCGAGAATCGTATAGTTCGCATCCCCTCGTTGGTCGGCGAGTTGTTTGACCCAGTTCCCGACTTGTGGGCTGAGGCGTCCTTCACGTGTGGACCCTAAAATGATACCAATGTTTAATTTCTCCATCTTCATTTCCTCCTCTTGTTTAGATGCGGTTAGTTACGTTAGCGTAACGTTCTCTTAAAGGTATTCTTTTTCGATTTTTCGAGTACTCCGGACCGTATCGATCGGACGGACCATTTGTTCGATCTGTGCGCGTTGTGGCTCGAGGAACGGAGGTAATGACAATTTCTCTCCAACCGTTTCGTATGGCTCATCCCCCATGAAACCAGGACCATCTGTTGCCCATTCGAACAAGACACCACGCGCGACACGAGCATAGAGCGACTCGAAGAAGAAGCGATCAACGTAACCGGATGTGTTGAAGCGAAGCTGTTGCATCCGCTCGATCCATTCCTGTAAGGCAGCCGTATCTTCAACACGGAAAGCGACGTGGTGCACTGTTCCGAATCCTTGACGTCCGCTCGGCAGGACGACGTTGTGCTCGACGATGACTTGGGCACCGTTTCCGCCTTCACCCATCTCGAACAAGTGCAGGGAACCCGCTTGATCGACTTCGCGCATCAACATCGCTTGTTCGAGTACCGCTTTTAAGTTGTCGAATTCCGCGATCCGGATGTGAATTGGACCGAGCCCCGTGATCGCGAACTCGAGGGGTACCGGACCGTTTTGCCACGGTGTACCGGAAGCGACACCTTGATTATGCTCGTCAGAGATCAACATGTATTGTTGCTCATCGAAATCGACGAACGAGAGCGTCTTCTTGCCGAATTGTTCTTTGATACCACGGTGCTTCACGTCGTATTTGTCAAAGCGTTTGATCCAGTATTCGAGTGCCGCATCCGTTGGAACACGGAACGCGGTCTTGAAGATTTCATTCGTTCCGTGTGATCCTTTTTGAATACCAGGGAAATCAAAGAACGTCATATCCGTGCCGGCAGACCCTTTATCATCGGCAAAGAATAAGTGATATGTCTGGATGTCATCCTGATTGACGGTCTTCTTGACCAATCGCATTCCTAGGACGTTCGTAAAGAAGTCATAGTTTTTCTCGGCACTACTCGTAATCGCCGTCACGTGGTGGATTCCTTTTAATTCATTCATGAAAAATCGCTCCTTTAATGGTTATTATCTCGAATTCGAGATATCAGTCTAAAAAAATTTTATTGTTTTTTTGCTTGATAGCCGATCGTTTTGGCTGTCTCGATGAATGCTTCGAGATCTGACGGGGCTATTCCTTGAAATACTTGATTGATCGCTTGCTCGTGCTCCGGAAAAATCGTTTCCATCAGTTTGTGTCCTTCAGAGGTCAGTTCCGCAAATGTCACACGCCGATCCTCTGGACATGCTTTGCGGACAACGTAATTCTTCTTTTCAAGCTTATCGATGACGTAGGTGATGCTACTGCTCGTGATCAAGACTTTTTTCCCGATCAATTGAATGGGTTGCCTGCCCCTGTGAAACAGCAACTCAAGAACCGAAAAATCCGTTGGGTTCAATCCCCATTGCGCAACGTCTTTCTTGATGACTTCATGTAACGCATCGACTACGCGCACCATGACCGTCAATGCTTTCAAGTTCGGATTCGGTTGTGTCATTTCGTTCACCTCTTTTGTATCTTTAATTCATATATCTTTAATTCGAGATAAATATACCATCTCGATTTTTGTTCGTCAACTGTTTTGAATTACTTTAAATAATGATGAACACTTTAGATGTTCAAAGCGTTCATCATCATTTAGAGCCAAGCACGTATCCTTTTCCTAATAGATAGTGATCTGTATCAGATTGAATATACGCTGTATTGTCAGGTAATCCGATGGCGTGATTCATTTGAGACAGGTATTCCTGAAAACGGATTGCCCGTTTTTCCTGGTTCAAGTGCGGACAGAGACAACCACTCAGCCAGCCTTGCCCTGTATCCAGGCAATAGTCTGTTCCGTTTTCCATCGTGCGAATGCCGTATTCCATCGCATAGATCGCCCCAGCACTGACACCGACGTACCATGTTCCGCGCTCGACGGCTTGCTTGAGCAATACATCCATACCTTTTGCAGCAAGCGTCTGAACGAGTAACGGATAATTGCCACCCCCGACATAAAGAATGTCGGCACGTTCTATTAATCGTCGTTGCGTCGTCTTGGATTGTTCGTCGTCAAACAGTGTAATGACCGAGACGGTCGCGCCAAGTGCTTCATATGTATCTCGAAATTGGTATTGGTATAGCGATTCATCCCGACTTGCCGTCGGCAGGAAGACGATATGTGGCGCGTGTTTCGTCAGTTGAACGACATGTCGATTGATGAACTGCTGCGACGGTGCAATCAATTGACCGCCTCCGATTAGCATGAGGTTCATCTTTTTTCTCCTATGGAACGACATTTACGAAAACAGGGGTTTTTCATATTGTATACCCTGCGAACGGCACTGGCGTCGACAGTCGAATCCATGTCGACGGTTTGCCGTAAACTGATGCGTCATCAAGGAAACGTTCCAGTGTTGCAACGGACGCCGTTTGCAACTTGACCATGAAGTTGTAGCTCCCAGTCAGGCGGTGGCATTCGACGACTTCTGGATGTCCTTTACAAAATTCAATCAAGCCTGCGCAGCGTGTCTCTTCGAACATGACGATCGCGAGTAACCCTTGCGCAAGTGCTTCTGGATTGATGACGGCACGAAAGCCTTCGATGATTCCTGCGTCCTCCATTTTTCGGACCCGTTCGATGACGGCAGGTGCCGATAACCCGATCTGTCGTCCGAGTTCCGACCACGGAATCCGTGCATCGTCTTGCAGAATCCGGACAATCTGTTGATCAATTTGGTCCATTTTTCATCTCCCTTTCGAACTAAAACCACTTTCTTCAAATTAACATGGAATCAAAGGAAAATATAGCCTTTTACTTTATTCTGCTCCTGTGTTCATCGAGTAGTATTTCTTATACTATTAACAGGAGGTGATACTTATGGAATCAACCTGTGTCCGCTGCCAAGAAACGATTGAAACGACGGTCTATCGGTGCTCGCACGCTTGTACGTTTTGCGAACCATGTACGAAAACGCTTGATCATATTTGCCAAAACTGCGGGGAGATGCTCGAACCCGTCACGCCAGTCGCGACATAAAAAGACGGATGCCTCGGCACCCGTCTTTTGTCGATTCAGATCGTCTCTTGTGACTGCCGCTCGGCTAGGCGCCCTTTTGCTTGTTCTTGATGCGGCTTGATCGCCGACTCCCCGAGTGCTTTCGCTAGACCTCGTGTCGGAAGATTGACATACATCGACTCGTAATTGCTGACTTCGAACGTCTCATGGAAGATCCCGACCGCTTCTGATGTCCGTGCCTTCTGATTGAATCGTTTCCACGCCGTCAAATGACGCGAACCATGGGCATATGCCATCAATTCTTCCGTCGAACGCCAATACTGAATCAACGTCACGGAACGCCAACCGACGAGCGACTCATGTGAAATCAGACCGACATCGTTTGCATAACACTCTTGCAGCATCGGACCCATCGCTTGGACCGTCGGCAACCATTGCCGGACAGAACGCAGGCGATTGATCCGTAAACCGATGATGAACACGACGACGTCTTTGTTCGGAGTCGCAATGATCCGTTTCATGTCAATTTCCTCCTTCAAGGGTCTCAAGGGAAGCGTCACACCAGTCGAGTAACGCACGCGTCTTCCGAATGCCATAATCAAGCGTCAATAACCAATAGACGGCATCATTCGAGTCCGGATAGGAACGAATCATCGCATCGATCGCTTGATACGTCTCAAGCCGTTCTTCGAGTAATCGCGCGTGCTCCTGAATTTTCTGCAAGGTGACTTCTTTTGAAGCATGTCGAGCGAAGTACAGCTTCAACAATAGCTCGTTCCGTTGCACCGGCAGCTCGACGGACGGTTCAGCGACCCACCGTGCGAGCTCCGCATGCCCGTTTTCCGTCAGGGCGAATTGTTTCCGTTCCCCATCCGTGACCTCTTCAACGATCAACCCTTCCGCTTCTAACCGTTTCAACGTTGGATAGACTTGTCCGAAGCTGATTTTCCAAAAGTGATTCAAGCTCGTATCGATCGTGTGTTTCATCTCATAACCAGACGTACATCCGCTGGCAAGAAGTCCGAGAATCGCATAACGGGTCATGTTTTCTTTTGGCATCGGTCCCTCCTATATCTAAAAGATAGTATCTTTTAGATATAGTTCCCGTTCTTTCAAAAGACAAACGGGAAAATCATCTAATTAAGCAGGAATTCTCATTTTGAATCCGAATTCTTGTTCACATACTTAATTAAAAGGAGTTCTCACATGACATACGCTAAAGCCTCTATCTTCTTTAGTTTGATCGGTCTGCTCATCGCCTCTATGATTTTCCCGCCGCTCAACTGGTCGTTTGGACCGAACTCGATGCTTACGATACCGATCGGACTTGCCATTTATCTGTTCGGAATCGGACTCGGGATCGTCGCCATCAAAAGATGCGAACCGGGAGTCCTCAAATACGTCAGTCTCGCCTGTGCCGTTCCGCTCGGTGTGGTACTACTGCTCTTTCTCGGTTTCATCTTCAGCGGGCAGATTTAATCTTTTTACACTAGTTGTTCATGAGACGTTTTTCCGCCTGCATCGAAAGTCAGCTGATGGATCGCTGGACTCGTCATCGCGTCCAGCCACTCATTTGCCGATCGTCCTGTGTAGTGTTCGAGCACCAATGCCAACACGAGACCATGCGTCGCGACGACCACTCGGTGGTGCGAGTGGGTTTTACGTAGCTGATCGATGGCTACAAGAGCACGATTACGTGCTATTTGATTCGACTCTCCACCACTTTGCGCGTAATCATCATTTTGAAATGATCGCTTCAACAGTTCTTCTAGCCGTTCAGGCGATAAACGTTCGTCTGTTTCCTGAAAATTCCGTTCCTGAAACGCTGCCTCGTGGATTCGCAAATCTCGTTGCTCAGCAAGTGGGCGAACGGAGTCTACCGCCCGTCGCATCGGACTTGAATAAATCGCGTCAATCGGCATCTCTTTAAAAAACGCTACAAGTTCCTGCGCTTGCGCCTGACCTGCATCCGTTAATCCCCGCCTTTGATCACTGCCTGCTTTGACTGATTCGCAATGGCGAACGAAATAGATTGTCGTCATCGCCATTTCACCCACTTTCCTTCAGAAATCACGTCCACGCTCGCACCAATGACACGGATTGCTGTCGCGTCGTCGATCGCGTACGCTGGATTCGTCAATGTCTCAGCCCATGATTCGGCAGCTTGTAAGTGATTGTCTGGTAATTGCGGATGATCAAGATGCGGGAAGATTGAGAAATCAACGAGACCGAGCGTTGCGTCCGATTGCTCCGGCGTCTTTTTCCACCCAACGAAATCCGTTCCGATTCGTGGCGTAAGCACCATGCTACCGGCACTCATCCCGACATAAACACCGGTCAGATTCGGTAACAGTCGATCAAAGCCCGATTCGACGAACCAGTGATGTAGAAATAGCGGATCCCCGCCGTTAACGAGAATGACATCTGCTTGTTCGACCGCTGGATGCCAAATTGCTGGATCAATCACCGAAACCGCTGATAATTCCAACAAACCGACTGACTTCCATCCTAAATCGACCATTGGTGCCTCATCTTTTCCTTGAATGAAGTTGACAGCGAGGTCCGTTCCTCTTGCTAATGCGTAGGAAGCTGTCGTGATCGCAATGGCATGGCATTCCTCAATCGGTTTTCTGAGCATCTCGCGTAACGCTTTATGAATCGATGGATTCTGTATCCCACCGGACGTTAATAAATAGTCCATCATCGTACCTCCTGTCCTTTGCTTCAGTTTACAATATTTGTGCGTTTCTGTTATTCTTACTTTTATTCCCACTAGAATAGGAGGAATCATATGTCTTTCGATTTCATGATGTTACCTGAAACGACGTTACACTATCGTCTGATTCTCGGAACTTCCGATCAACCGACGTTTATCTTTGAAAATGGATATGGACAAGATCTTTCAACCTGGCAACCAATCATGGATCAAGTTGAAGGACTTGGAACGATCTTGATGTATGACCGTACGAACATCGGTGGTAGTATGCAGCATGATTCTGAGACTAGTCGCCAGAGCGTGAATCGCCTTCGCCGTTTGATCGATACCTTATCTCTCAAACCACCCTTTATTCTTGTGGGTCATTCCTATGGCGGCACGTTAGTTCGACAATTTGCATCGCAATATCCAAGTGAAATAAAAGGTCTATTGCTCATCGATGCAACACCAGAGTCTTATATTCAACGCTTCTTACCAGTGATGCCAAACACGTTCCAATCCATATACAAAAAACAATTCACGCTCGAATGTACATACGAAGATTTTAAAGAGAGTATTGAAGCGACGAACGTTGATATCCTCTACCCATTTCCAGTCGTTGTTTTGTCTGCTGGTAAAAAGGATCATTATTCGCGTGAGGCGCAACTATTGTGGCACGAATTGCAACGACAAACTGCTGCACAGTCGATCCAAGGGTTGTTGATCGAAGTTCCAAACAGCCGGCACTTCATTCAACAGGATGTCCCCCATATTGTTGTCGATGCGTTACATCGTTTGATTTCAGGTGATTCTTAAGCTCTTTTCAACGGAACTATTTCCCATTTTTAAACGTATACTTAATATAAGCTTGATTCGACAGACTGATTGGAGGCACATATGTATTCGATTCCTAGCTACTTCATACTCTACTTAAAAATCATGCTGACGGATAAGATTCCGGTCTTTTGGTCGTTGATTTTCCCGTTGATTCTCGCCTTTGTCTTCGGGTCACGGTTGGACTTCACCGAGAACAGTTTCCTCTCGTTCCTTGCGCTCTTTTGGGGCTATATCTCACTTTCGATTTACGTAAATGGCATCGGACTCCAACTTGCCCGGATGCGGGAACATGGTTTGATGAAGACGTATATCATGATTTCCGGTAGTAAGATTGGTTGTATTCTCGCACTCGTACTCGTTCAGCTCGTGTTTGCAGCCGTTAGTTTGACAGTCTTTACGACGATCCTGATGCTCGTATTCGGCTACTTCTCACCTTTGACGTTGTTACTCGCTTATCTCGTCTTGTTGCTCAGCATCCCGCTTGCTTTTGCAAGCATTGCCTTGACGATGCTTCCAGCAAAGATTTCGAGCATGTCGACATTGATCAACATCGTCATGTATCCCCTGTTCTTGTTCGCGAATAGCCAACCGGATCGCTGGTACAGTTACTTGAATCCTTTTTATGTCATGAAAACACTTGGTCTCGCCGTCTCTGAGCACGTTACGGGAGCATCGTTACTTATCTTGACCGTCGTACTCGTCGTTTATCTGTTACTTGGTCTACTCTCTGTCAAACGCTTTAATCTCATGTCATTGCTGACCCGATAGGAGGACTCAGATGCACGTCCAACATATACGCTTCAACTATCCGAAATCACCTGACCTGTTACACGATGTCTCCTTTTCACTCATTCCCGGAAAATTGAACGTCTTGATCGGGATGAACGGTGCCGGGAAAACAACACTGTTTGATTGCATGACCGGTGCCTTACCGATCACGTCCGGAGAACTGGACTTACCCGATATCTCGGACATTCTCTATTTGACGCAATTCATCTATTACTCGGATGAATTAAAGGGCAAGGATGTCGCCGTCTTCGTCGGTCGGCTCGCCCGTCTGAAAGCATATCGCAAACAAGAGACCTATACGCGTCATCTGAAACAACCGCGAGAACTCGATCTATTCGCTCATCTGTGGGAAATGAAAATCGGTAAGATGTCCGCTGGTGAAAAGAAATGGTTATTCGTCACCCTGTTGACGACAGTACCGCGTTCGCTCTACATTTTTGACGAGCCGACAAGTGGCGTTGATCCGGCAACCCGCCTCCATATCATGCGACGCTTCGAGCAGATGACAGCAAACGGTCAAACGTGCCTCTTCTCGACGCATCAATTACACGATCTATTGCATACCGATGCCCATGTCATCTTCCTTCATCAAGGTCGTATTTTGTATGAAGGCGACTTCAAGGATTGGTTGAACCGATTCGAGACGACGGATCCGGACGTCGCGTTCGTCCAAATGCTTGCACTGGCAGGGTAACGTTAACCACCTCTCTTTTGGAGGTGGTTTTTTGTAATATTTGAAATATAGGTTTTCGAAAAACATGTACAGGATATACACATTATAAGAAAGGAGGTCGTCCGATGAACTTCATTTCCGGTCAAGCTTTTATCACGATGATGGATTCACTTTTCAACGAAGAGGAATGGAATCGACACGTCTTATACATCACTGCAAATTCAGCAGCTATCCACTTACAAAAACGATCTACCACCATTCACTCGCAGCCTATTGAATATCAGATTTCGTTTCTCGTGCATTTACCAACGCTAGAAAAACGACTGATCGTCAAAACGAATCAACAGGAGACGCGTCAATTTTTCTTTGATTCAATGGCTTCCATCGATTGTATGTGCACTAGTTTAATGCCGTGGACGAATCCAGGGCGATTCAATGAGGAGGAAAACGTTCATGTCCACCAACACTCTTGAACAACGCATGAATGCCGTCCTCGATTGTTTGGCGGCCGCAAAGGACTACCAACGCATCGCCGGACGGCATGATGTGTCGTATCAACAATTGTATAACTGGGTCCGGCGCTATGAGAGCGGCGGTATTCCTGCCCTGACGGATCGCCGTGGTCGGAAGTTACGAAGCGAACGACTTACTTCGACTCAGCATACGCCTTGAACCGATCAAGGATCGCCTGCCAGCCCGCTTGTTGCATCTCAGGCGGGTTGTTTGTGTCGGCATCAAACGATTCGATGACTTCAGTCTGTTCCCCGTTCCGAGAGAAATCAATCGTCACCTGACGACCATCCTCGAGGACATACACAATGCGTTCGTAAGGAACGATTGTCTCGTATGTACCCGTGAAATCAAACCCCATGCTACCGTCTTTTGCTTCCATTCGATTCGTGAATTGACCACCGACCGTCAAATCATTCGTTGACGCCGTCGTATGCCAATCGTCAGACGCTGCGTTCCAGCGTTTGATGTCTTCCGGTGCGTTCCAAATCTCCCACACGGTCTCGACCGGACGGTCAATCACAGCTTGAATCGTTAGTTTCGTCATCTTTCTTCCTCCTTACCAATTGAAGTTCTCTCCCTATTTCGAGGACGATTAAATGAATTCCTTGTTATTATCGATTAATTCAGGTGTTATTTTGAACGCTTTGTTTTCCATAACACAAACAATATAATTGCTGGAACGAGACAGATGATTGCATCGGTAACGGTCGGCAGTCGTAACGCCGGACTTGTTAAAAACCGAACGCCTTCCACTGTCCAAATCGTTAACATTAAGGCGGTCAACGCTGCAAGCCGCCAGCGTCTCGGAATCCGGATCCAGTAAGCTAGGAGTCGCTCCGATAACTTCATCTTCACTCCACCTTTCGGACCGCTTTCAGAAAGCTTTGTTCCGTTTTATAGGAGGCGTCGCGCCACATGAAACGTTTTGTATGCTTGAACGTATTTTTTTCAAACTGATTTCCAGAACTCGTCTTGAAGTAATGGGCGACACTTAACGAACCGTCGAACGTGTTCTCGATGATTTTGTTGTCATGGACATCGTGCTGGACGAGCAATTGACCACCCTCGAGTCCTTTTGTATCATTCCCGATCAGCTGATTTTGCTCGATCCGGACACGTTTTGTACCGCCTCGCTTCGTGTCATACCCACCGATCGCAATTCCGGTGTAGACGTTTTGCAGTACATCATTCTGGCGCACGATGACATCTTCTGCGTACCGTCCGGCATGTTCACTCGTCACTTCAATCCCGATATCACTCGCTTCGACGAGATTCTTCTCAATCGTTAGGTTTTTCCCACCGTCGACATAGATACCGGCCGCATTGTATTCCTTCCCGTAAGCAGGATTCCCGTAGCTTGACGTCCGGTAGACACGATTTTCCGACACGACGCCCTCACGGACGTAGTCGTCTTTCTTCGACTGAGCGATCCCTTCGTGTCCGATTAAATCAATGCCGATGTTGTCGTTATCCCGTAAAACGTTCTTCGTCACACGGAAATGTTTAACGTTTCCGTTTAAGACGAGGGCTTCACTGAAACCGAGACGATTCTGCTCGACTCGGTTACCGGTGATCGTCAGGTGACGAATCGCTCCCGTTCCGTAGACGGCGATGCCGTGGGCATCCCCATCTTTCGCGAGCGTCTTAATCTGGCGAACCGTATTGTTCTTCAACGTGATGTTAGATCCTGATCCCGTGACCAAAATGCCGATCGGTGTCGCATCCGACCGTTTCGACTGAACGGCTTCGATCGTCAGTCCTTGGATTGTCACATATTTTCGATTTTGCACCTGAACGATCGGTAAGGTTGCGTCCTGATCTTTGATGTTTTTCCCGCTTAACGTGACCTGCTCGTCTTGATAGTTTCGGAAGGTGATCGGGCGTTCTTTCGTTCCGTTCTGTCTAACGTTCAGCTTCTCGTGATACGTTCCTTTTCGCAAGTAGACCGTCGTACCCGCAGTCGCTTTTTGTGTCGCCTGTCGAATCGTTTTAAACGGATGCTTCAACATGCCAGTATTTTTATCACTGCCGTTCGGTGCGACGTATAACGATTTTGCCGTCGATTCGGCCTCTTCCCCCGTCGAGGCACAACCGACGAGCAGGACGGTTGCTAATAACCATTTGCCTTTCATGATTTCCTCCTTTATTTAGCAAGAACATTGTTGGTATAATCTAGGTGTCATTTCTAATTTTTTGAATATTTCAATTTCATCCCGATTCACTATGACTACGGAAAAGAGGAACACGTCATGAAATATGCGCTCCTATTCACCCTTCCCTTCTTGCTTGCTGGTTGCACAATGGAAGCAACCATCCTTCCAAAAGAAACCGTCAAGATCAAGAAGTCTTCATTTTTCGATCACACCCTCTACCGCAAAGGACGAGTCGCAGCAACAGCAGACATTTTTCTTAACTGGTACACTCGATCGCCCGCTCGAGCTCAAGGCGGTCCAATTTGACGATACAGAACCACCAGAGGTGCTGATCGACAAATCGATTTCTGCCGGTACATATGATCGTACGCCATTCCAGTTGACGTATGATTTGAACCTACTTAACGATTCGCATGCCTTCACCTATTCGCTTGATGCGAAGAATGGTATTCCTGAGACGAAAACGGTCTATACCTTACCTCAAAACGTCCAGACTGACAGCGGTCAATTCAATGATCAAAAACAGACGAATGTTTCATTCTATCCCTTACTCCTCAAACGCTATACGACAGGAGAATCGATCATCGGTCGCTCAGTCGACACGTTATCCTCTCCTCACCTAAAGGTCAGAAAACAAGAAGGCGCAATTTTGATCTATTTGACGAAATCACGATAAGGAGAACGGCGGACCGAGAAAAGTCCGCCGTTTTTTTAGTCCGCTTTGACATGCGACATGTCAGCTTCCAATCGAATCACGGCTTCCCCATCCCTGTATTCAACGATCGTCAAACTCGTTCCATGAATGAACGGCGGATCCCATAAGGTCGCGAACGGCTTACGTTGAAGACATGTCAGCAAGATGTTAAGGAAGATACCGTGGGTGACGATTAAGATGTTTTCGTCTTCTTCATGATCTGCCAGTCGTTCCAAAAACGATAGAATGCGCTCGCGGACCGCGTCAAAGGATTCTCCACTCTCCGGTATGTAGGTATGCGGCGTTTGCCAAAATGCAGCATGCGCAAGTGGATGCGCGACTTCAATTTCTGCCGCCGTCCGCCCTTCCCAGGCTCCCATGTGCATTTCACGCAATCGATCGTCGATGGTGACCGGAATCGCCGGATCAAGATCCATCATTCGAACTGTTTCTCGGACGCGACCAATCGGACTGATGTAGAGATGATCCAGATGAACTTCACGTAAGCGGTGACCAAGATCGCGCGCATTTTGCCTGCCCTTTGCTGTCAAAGGAGAGTCTTCCCAGCCTTGCATTCGTTTTTCTAAGTTCCATTCCGTCTCGCCATGACGCGTAATGTAAAGTGTTGGCATCTATTCCATCCTTTCGATTTCTAGTTTCTTTCAAAAGTGTATCAAACTCTGGCTGCTTTTTCCTGCAACTAGAGAAAACGAATCCAGAAGAGAAATTCACCAATCCGTTCGGTATGATGAAGATAGACCTAAAGGAGGAATTCGATGAATCGCCAAGAGATGATTGACCTTGCCAAACAAATCCGCTCAGATGAGGAACGTCCTCAAGTCACACCTCCTCATCCACCGCAAGCGACCACGACTACGCTACACGTGCCGACTTCAGTCGGAGATATCCGAGTGCTGTGCCACTCACCGCTTGATGCAGTAGAACCGCTACCTGGATTCATCAGTTTCCATGGTGGTGGCTTCATCACCGGAACGCCAGAGATGGATGAACCATGGAATCTGTTTCTCGCTGAGACCGCCAACTGTCATGTTCTGAATATTGAATATCCGTTAGCGCCGGAACATCCATTTCCTGTTCCGGTCCACGTCGCCTATGAGGTCGTTCAGTGGATTTTCCAACATGCTGATACGTTACGCCTCGATGCTTCACGCATCGCAATCGGAGGGCATAGTGCCGGTGGCAATCTTGCGACTGCCGTATCGTTACGGAACGCTGAGCAGACAGATCCTGTGCCGCTCATCGCTCAAATTCTGGACTACCCTCCGCTTGATCTCGCGACGGATCCAGCGGATAAACCGTTCTTTGAGGAGGCGATTCCGGTCGAACAAGCCCGGCAGTTCAATGCGATGTACATCGCGCGATCGGAAGACGCATACCACCACCTCGCTTCGCCACTCTATGCGGCTCAACTCAATGCGTTACCACAGACGCTCGTCCTGACGGCGGAGCACGACTCGCTGGCGCAGGAGGCGCGGCAGTATGCAAAACGCCTTCAATCGGCAGGTGTCGCTGTTGAACACCAGGAATTCGCCGGTCAAGCGCATGCCTTTACACACCACGGTGACTTAGACGCGGCGCTTCAGGCTTGGCAACGTATCGCGGATTACCTCAAGTCCGTCTATCGTTCGTAAGTATAAGGGGGCTGACTCAAAAGTCAGTCTCTACAAAGATAAGGGTGGCAGAATAATCATCTGCCACCCTTATCGCGTAAATAAAGAATGACGCGTTCCACGCCACTCCTACAGGAAAAAGCGCATTTTTGCGCTGTCAGAGACAAACAAGATCCGCTTACCTGCTTGAATAGAGCAGGTAAGCGAGTCTTGTGTCTCGCCTGAGGAAAGGGCGTGAAAAGACGCGTCATTCTTTTTTTCTACTCGGTGAGAAGCGAGTCAATCGGACTGTCTGGTGATTTCCGAATCAACCGCATGGTTGTCTCTTCCGGTCGATCACTGACGATCCACATCACGTCTGTTCCGTTTTGGTAGGCAAGATTGAGCTGTCTCCCTTGCTTTTGAACGTGTACCTTCAATCCGTTGATGGTACGTACCCGTTTTCCAAATCGTGCCGGAATCTGCTCACTTTTCAGTCGTGTCTCAATCACCGTGTAATGACGATTCGTGACAAGTTTCGTCGCCATTTTTTTCTTGTTTCCTTCCCACGCTAGACTCCCTTCGATTGACTCGCCTTTCGTGGATTGATCCCGAATGAGATCCATCGAACTGCTTAACATCCAGTTCGACTTCTTTTCATAAATCATCAGCGAATCGAATCGTCCATCGATGACGCTTGCTAGCAGTAAATTATAGTCACCGAATTTAGCGTCCACTCGAAAATCGTCTTGCTTTAACGTATAGGTGGACTTGTCACTCAAGTCATATTTAAACTGATGTTCGGCCGTCTCTACAGCAGTCGGATAGGAGCCACTGTCGAACAAACTCGTACCATCAACGTGAATCTTTTCTTTCACCTCGACATTCTTTTCCGGTGCGCACCCGCTGATACAGAGGAGTCCTACTAGTATAAGCGGTATCGTTTTTTTATAACTGATTCGTTTCATCACATAAGCTCCTTCTTGTTTCATGGACATATATGTAGACTTACGTCGTCTTGCCATCCTTTTTCGATCACTCGTCGCTGAAAAATCGAATGACGGTCGGTACCAACTTGAAAAGAAGGGGTCGGTCGAATGATCCGATGAGTAAAGTCACTTGCACCGTATGGAAGATAGAGTTCAAAATCGGGTCGTCTCGTTACGCCGATTGCCGTGACGGTCTCAGGGAATTGTGAGATTGCATCTTGCGCTGATGCATACGGTGGCAACTCATTCACGAGATGCATCCGTGCTTGATTCTTGACCGACCACGGTAAATCAAGCCATTTACACAATTGACGCTCATGTCTTTTTTCCGTCGCTTCAGAAATATCCGATGGGTCAAAATAGACGATATCGATGTCAGACTGTGCGTTTTGATCAATGCCCCAAATCTTCGAACGAAGGACACCGGCACAAATCCACCAATCCGGTAAATCGAGTCGTTCCGCGATGGTCAGCATGAGCTGCACTTCTGAGTCCTCTCGTAATCGCTGTTCGATGTCAGCTTGATTCATTTATTTTCCTCCCTCCGACGCAGCATGATGCTGGATGCGTGTTTTCTATAGTTTACCTCATTTCATCAAATCGGGAATCGTTTCCTGGCTTTTATCCCATTTTTTGTCTTACCGCTTGTTTCCATTCCTTGTAAATAGTATATTTTGTATAACTATTCTGACAATTCAACGAAAAGGAGTGTTTTCATGCTGCGTTTTCGTAAAACGATTCCTGTGCTTGTAACGTCTCTTGTCCTAGTCGGTAGTGCTGGTTGGTACTGGTCTTCGCATCAGGATCAGCCCGTCAGCGTCTCATCGCAAACGAAATTAGCTGGTGTCAATGAAACAACCGAAGATCGTGTCCAATCGATTCAAGAATTGATGGAATTAGGAACTGTTAAGACGTATCCCGGGGATCCGCAACTAAAAAAGAAGTCCTTTCGTGCTGAAGCACTTTTAGCTTCTCCCCCAAAAGAATTGCAGCTAAAAGAACAAACGGGTTACCGCTACGTAACCGTACCACTCGTCCTACATGATACGACTGAGACCGTGGGAGGATACAGCATCTACAAACCGAACTTGTTTGTTCTAAATGACGGTAAGGGTAACGAATACAAGATCGTCGACTATGTCAGCCATAATCCGAAAGCATGGCGAAACAGTCATCAGTATTATGCTCCGCAACGTGCTCAAATCGACCTCGTTTATCAAGTACCGGACAAATCGAAAACGTTCGTCTTACTCGCAGATTCCGACGCGTTCCCGAAAACACATGCGATCAAGATCGAGTTATGAACTGCCGCGCTTGCATGATTGTGTAAGCGCTTTTTACATAGGATGTTATGAAAGGACGTGAAGAGCTTGCTACGATTCATTTGGAATTCTTGGTGGCGCAATAAAGAACGATTCATCCTCTTACTCGTCGGCGTACTCGTCGTCAGTACTGGACTGAGTTACTTGATCGGCACGACGCAAGCGAACAACGGTACGGTCGTTGACGAGTTACAAAAACGCTGGAAATCTTCCTACGATATCGTCGTTCGTCCACCGAACAGCCGGAGCGTGACGGAAGACCTCAAACTACTCGAACCGAACTATATGAGTGGTCTTGACGGTGGGATCACGATGAAACAATACAAAACGATTCAAGCCATTACAGATGTCGACGTCGCCGCTCCAATCGCGATGATTGGAAATCATGCGACAGGAGCGAACGTCGGGACGCATCGTTTTGATGATTACGGAGTCTATAAGTTGACGATCACGGACAAACAGAACACCGGACTGAACGTCGAAAAATATTCCTCCATCAGCTATCTCGCCGCTGGTTGGACACCAGATGAGAACGCCACCATCGCCGGTGTCTCACCTGCTGCGCTCGGCGAAGAACCTTTGCTCGAATTCGGGAGCGATACGATGATTGCCGGAATTGATCCCGAGGCAGAAGCCCGTTTGATCGGACTCGATGATGCGACAGTCAACGGCAAACATAGCCGTTATTTTAACGAACAGGACGCAGCAAACATCGTCGATCCGGAACTTGGAACGGTCGAGCTTCCGATATTAATGAACGAGCGCGAGTATGTCGACGCATCACGAACGTATACGTACGAAAAGCTGGATCTCCCCCTCATTGATGATTCGATTCAGGAGACGATTCGAGATGTAACGAAACGGGGCGGCGAAAAATATTTAAAAACGTTAAAGACGACGGATCGTCCTGGAAAAACCTACTCCGTCACGACACAAGACGTTCAGAAAAAGTTGATCCAGCAAATCATGACCGACTCCTTTCCGACATTACCCTCTGGTAGCTCCGAGTGGCTGATCCTCAAACCGTCACCAATCAGTTACCAAACGATTTCAAGCCCTTTCGCTTCGCGTTGGCCATTCAGTTATCAGGTCGAACCGAAAAAAGTCAATCCTGATTCCTTACTTGCGAAACGGACGATGTATCGGGAGGCACGGATGTTCGGAAATACAAGTGACGATTGGCCGCGGATTCGTTTGAACTATATCGGTGTCTTCAATCCGAAAAAACTGAATTTATCAAAGGATCCGTTAACCGAATTACCGATGGAAACCTACTTCCCAGCAAAAGCGCAATGGGTCATGGACAAAAACGATCGACCGATCAATCCGGTCAAGGACGTCAAGCCGACGAACGACGCTTATGATTTCTTGACGAAGCCACCTTCGATGTTGACGACGCTCGATGCTGCCTTTAAGATTCGCGGTGAAAAAGCGATTTCCGTCATTCGTGTCAACGTCAAAGGTGTCGATCAGATGAATGCCGCGAGTGAACAAAAACTCCAAGATGTCGCTCGCGAAATCGAGGATAAGACTGGTTTGATCACGGACATCACGCTCGGTTCGTCACCGCAACTCGCATTGACTTACTTACCGGGTCTAGAAAAAAAATCAGCACTCGGCTGGGTGCAGCAACCGTGGATTAAGCTCGGTTCTTCAATGACGATTTTCCAGGAAGCGAAAGTCGGCATGTCTGGTGTCATCGCTAGCGTCATCGCGGTCGCACTCGTCTATGTCTTTAGTTCGAACATCATCCTGCTGTATGCACGAAAAAAAGAGTTCGCGATTCTTTTATCACTCGGCTGGCGCCCCCGTCAGCTCTCGAAACTGCTATTCCTTGAAGCGACGCTACTCGGCTCTCTCGTCGCGCTAATCGCCTGGACGATTCTCGGCACGTTTTGGTTGACGACGGACCATCCGATTGCACTAGGTCGGATTCTTCTAATCGGACTTGCCGGTTTACTCATCTACTGGGGTGGTACGCTCGTGCCGATGATGTTGATTCGAAGAATCAAACCCTATGAGAGTATGCGTTCTGGGGAAGTCTCACGTTCGCGGCGATTTGTACGTTCGCAATCGATTGTTGGCATGAGCATGAACCAACTCTTCACGTACTGGCAACGAACGCTTCTTTCCATCATCGCGATTGCCTTACCGACGGGTCTGTTCATCTTCTTCCTGTTCGTGACATTCCGTCTGAAAGGAGTCTTATATGCCACGTGGCTCGGTGAATATGTCGCCTTAGAAGTCGGCACGATGCATTATGTCGCGATGGGCGTCGCCCTCTTGATTGCCATCTTGACAACGACGGAAATTCTTTGGCAAAACGTCAATGAACGTCGCAGTCAACTCGCCGTCTTAAAGGCGACAGGTTGGCAAGACAGACTCATTCGTCGACTTGTCTTACTAGAAGGTTTGTTGACGGGACTACTCGCCGGGATTGTCGGTCTTCTCTTTGCACTGGCGATGATTTGGCAAGTCTACCGTCAATTCCCGACGTCAGAACTCGGGTTCTTGACTACCACGATTCTGATTCCGCTCTTGACCGGAATCATCGGAGCCGTCTTACCGGCTCAGCGCGCTGTCCGAATCGTTCCGAACGCAGCGATCAGTAGTGTCAGCGCCAATTCCAAAGAAACGGAGCGTCGCTTCAAACTGGCCCTCTCAACGATTGGTGCCGTGCTATTCGTCGGTGTCTTATCGCTGTTCCTATTTGCGACAAATGAATCGCCGGCTGAACAGACACCGACTGCTCAAGCACCAAAGGTCATCACGACAGGTAGTAAGATAACAGATGGTGTGACAGGATCGAAGAGAACGCTCAAGAAAACAGAAAAACAAGATTCCGGTGTGATTGAAGAAACGATGGCAAAAGGCGTCATCAAGACGTTCCCGGGAGACCCCGTCGTCAAAGATACAAGTTTTTGGGTCGGCAAGTTATTGAAGCAACCGCCCGCCTCCTTGAAATTAAAAGAAAAAGCTGGCTACCAATACATCACGGTACCGACATTCTATCAAGACCCACTTTATCAAGAAATCGGTGAAGAAAGCTTCTACCATCCGAATCGTTTCCGTCTGACGGGAGTCAGTGGAGTCTATGAACCGATTGATTATGAAAATAAGAACGAAAAAACCTGGAAACAAGGACTCAAATACGTCGCCCCGGGCAAGGCACACGTCAACCTCGTCTATCAAGTACCGGCAGATGAGACAGAATTCGTGCTGTTCGTCTCAGGGGATAGCTTCGCGAAAACGATTACGGTCAAACTTGATTTAAAGAATGACTAAAAACAGACCGTCTTGCGCGTAGATTCTCCTACGTGCAAGACGGTCTGTTTGTTCATAAACGAATCAGGATGATGCCACTGAGCATGACAAGCAGACTAACGATTTGCACACCGGTGATCGGTTGTTTTTTTGCACCGAACCAACCGAAACGATCAATCAATAGGCTGCCGGTCAATAAACCAATCGTAACGATGACGACGGCGAGTCCTGTACCAACGAGTGGAACGATGAAAGCATTACCGGCAACGAACAGTGCACCGATCAATCCTCCGATCCAGATCCAAGCAGGGAGTGGTTGCGCACGATCGATGTGCCACTTCGTTCGGAGGATCAGATTCAAGAGCAGCAAGGTGACCGTTCCGATGACGAACGAAATCAAGGCCCCTTTGACGGCTGACCCGAGAACACTTCCGAGATGACCATTGATGGCCGTCTGAGCAGCACTCATCATACCGGTTAGAATCCCGAGAATACGCCAGACAAACAACGAATTTTCTGATGATGCTCCCTGTTTCTTCCGCCGTCGTGCGAAATAATCACCTAGCGCGACCGTCCCGACGACACCGAGTAACACAAGCACTGCGCCGATGACTCGTGTCAGCGAGAGTGAAGTGACCGTTGACTCAAACAATCCGAAATGATCGATCAACAGTCCCATGATGACTTGACCGAAAATCGGCATGATGACCGTTTGGACACCTCCGAGTCGCGGAAACAGCAGGATGTTCCCCGTCAAATAGATGACGCCAAGCAGTCCCCCACCCCAAATCCAGAACGGTTCATCGGCAGTAGCCGTAAGACCTGTGAGATTCCCATCAACGAGCAACACGAGAATCAGTAAGAAGAGTGAGCCGATCGAAAAGGAAATCAGCGAAGCGAGGAACGGCGACCCCACGACGCCCCGTAGTCGTGTATTGACACTCGTTTGAACCGGTACGAGCAGACCGATGATGAATCCAATGATGATTGCAAGCATACGAGGACCTCCTTCTTCATGTGCCCTTCCATCATACGGTAGTCAAACACGCTGAAGCGATCGGAATGCTCAAAAAGGAGCCGGTTCATCGACCGGCTCCATGGATTAGATGTTTTTCCACGACTTCGGATACGTCCGCAGTTCCTTCTTCGTTGGATGCTCAGCATCGAGACGTTTTCCGTTTCGTTCAAGCAACATATCAGATACGAGCAAAACAATCGCAAGCACGACATAGACGGCAAAACTTAGGAAAAACGGTAAATCGAAGACGATGATCAGTGGGAAGAACAGTCCCATTAAGATGACGAACAAAAAATCGGTCACATACTGCCATTGAATGATTTTCTTCATCTGTGGTTCTACCGTTAATGCCATATCACGTTCGACTTCTTGCGAGTGAATCCGCGCAATCCAGACCGATGCCACAAGTAAAAAGAACAATGGCCAGTACACGTCCCGATTGGCGACGACCAATAAGATGCTGACGCCGTACAGCAACGAGCTGTACAAACGGGATTTGACGAGTTGACGCTTTTCTTCTTGAATGAACGCGATGCGTTCGGCTTTTGTTTTCACCTATATTCCCCCAAACGGATATGACGTCTTCTATTAATTCGGTCGAACGGTCCGTGATCGTCCGATGTACTCGACTTTATTTTGAAGTACACGATACATCCGGTATTCTCCCGTCGGTGCCGACTTCAGCTGAACGGCAATCTGATGCCGTCGTGATTTCGATGATTCCGACGCTACAAAGTACGGTTTGACCGACGCGATATCATCGCGTCCGAACTGCTTCGTCACGTGTCGAACGACTTGCACTTCAATGATCTGTTCATAGGTCGCATCCCGTTCATCTGCAATCATCCACCAGCCGACACCGCTAATCACTACGAGTAATAGAATCGCCCCGATCGTTTTTCGCATTTCGATCCCCCCGGTTCACTTGCCCTTGCTTACTGTTTCAATTCGTGAACGAGGTTTTCCTGCTTTCTTCGGGTGACGAACCACGCGATGCCTATGATAAGTACTACCAAACCGACAATGGTTCCGGCAATCGTCGGTACATTGAAGTAAAATGATCCTGCGTCATCAATCCGTGTCACGAAGAAGGTCGCCCCGACACCACTGATCAGTCCAAAGGTGATGCCGCTCCCAATGAACAAGAGCATTTGAATGAGTGTCAACTGCCGGAGCTTATTCCGTGTCAATGCAATCGTTCGTAGCAAGGCATACTCACCTCGTTTTCCACTCACGAAACTAAGTAGGGCGTTCGCAAGTCCGAACCAGACGGATCCACTCATGACGACAAGCGCAATCAAGAAGACAAACCAGCGTTCCGTCGTTTGTTGCTCCGCATCGCGAAGCGCGTCAGATAGTCGATTCACTTGCAAGGTCGGATAACTTTGCGTGATCTCTGATAATGTTTTGGTCACTTGCGCCTTCTTTAACTCGGACAAAACATCGATAAAGACATTTAAGATCTGATCGTTCGGTTGCCGCAGCTGCTCGTTCCGCCAATCCACGAGGACGTCTGGTGCCATCTTCTTTTCGATTCCAACGATTCGGAATTGACCGACCGAAACGCTTCGTTCTTGTTCCCCGTCCCATCGCCCGAGCGGCAACGTATCGCCTTTTTCGAGACTGTGTTTTTTAGCGAAGGTACGTGAGACGATGATTCCCTCTGTGTCACTCGTTTGTTCTCCCTTTAAAACGTCAAGACGACGATAGTCCGTCACTTCGTATTCGATCGAGACATCTTCTTGAGGCAATTGATATTCGAGTGAATTTCGAGACGACAGGAATGTCGCTTTTGCGCCAGGTAGCTCCGTTTCAATTTGTCGAATCAATTGTAGCGGGTCTCCTTGCGATCCTTCATCTAAACGACTCTTTAAGACGACTTCTGTCTTATATTGGCTGATGATGTATTTCCGCTCGTTTTGTTGCACCGTCTCAAGGAACGTCGAGCCGATGACGACGATGATCATCAATACTTGAACGATCAGCATCAACCAGGCATTTTTCCGAAGTTGCGGTAACACGCCCCGGAAGGCGACGAAACTCGTCGGTCCCGCTAACCGTCGAACGATCGGTTCCGCTCGATGCAGCACTTCCTTCAAGAGGAGTGGCGTCGCGAGATACATCGTCAGTAAAAAGGCGACGGTTGCACCGAGCCAGGCGATCGCCCGTGACCCACCCGTACTAGCAATCACTTCAGCAAATAATACTAAGCTGCCAGTCAATCCACTACTGAACAGGGCGAGACGTTTTCGTCGGGTCGGTCTTGCTGCCGTTTTCAGATTATCTCGTAAGACGTGGAGTGGTAACACATCCCGTTTTCGGTAAGCCGTACTCGCGAGCAACATCAAAATCAACAAGGCACTACCGAACGTGACGAGCATCAAGAACGCTCCCTGTTCAATCATGAGGAGGACGATCATTTTCCCCTCTGTCGGCCATACGAGTTGACCGAGTAACGGTAAGCAAATACTGCCTAGAATCGTAAGCATCGTGCCCGCTAATACAATCAATCCAGATTGAACGAAGAACAGCTGAAACAGTTGCCGTGTCGTCGCCCCAAGCGTCCGCATGATGGCAAATTGGACAGCATGTTTGCGTAAATATAAGTCGAAGTTCGCTATCAAGATGAAGCCGGAGACGACAAGGATCAGTACTGATAGGATTGTGATGTAGCCGTTCAGCGCCGGTGAGAGCGCCTGTCCTTCCGCAAGTTCAACACGGAGCTTCGGATTCGCTTTGACGAGTCTATCGGCATAGTGAACGGCATCTGTCTTTTCTTTCAGATCAACCAAGACTGCTTTCGTTTCGATTGGATGATTCTTCTTCAGATCAGCATACGAAAGCAAGACTTGATCGTGCGAAGCTTCAGATGTTTTCGCACTAGGTAAAATCTCACGGATTCGATACGTCTTTTCTCCGACGCGAAGCGATTGCCCGACACTACGGTTAAGCGCCGTCGCGAGTCGATCTGACATGATCGCTTCTCCCTGTTTCAAATCATTCGTGAAATGATACCGACTTTTCGTCAGGGCGTCCGAATGAACTCCCATCGTCTCCACGTCGGCCATCGTTTGACCAGCAACGCGCGCTGTCGTCTGTAGGATCGACGCTGCGCGCGAGACACCTTGATTCTTTTCAAGTTGCTCAAACACGGACTGATCCGTCCGCTCGTCTCCTGGTGTATATTTGACCGTCAGATCGACTTGACCATATTTTTGTACACGATCTGTCTCGATTGCGGCTTGATTATGTAGTAAAAAAATGACCATCGTTAAGACGAGACCAATCGAAATCATGACGCTTCCGATTGAGGTCACTAGAATCATCGGACTTTTACGGTACAGTCGGTGGGAAAGACGGAAGAGGTGTCGTCGTTTCATACAGCCCCCACGAACTGCTCGTATGTCTCTAAGATCGGCGCCACGTCTCCGGTCGACGGCTGATCAGCAACGATCTGTCCGTCATGGAAATACAGTACACGTTTCGCATGAGCAGCTACGGTTGCATCGTGAGTCACGAGCAGGATGCTCGTCTGTTGTTCCCGATTGAGTTCCTGCAATAACTGCATGATTTCAGCAGATGTTTTGAAATCGAGGTTCCCCGTCGGCTCATCCGCTAAGATGATCGGTGGTCGACTGATCAAGGCACGCGCGATCGCGACACGTTGTTGTTGTCCACCCGACAACTCTTGTGGTCGATGACCTTTCCATTTCGTCAGTCCGACTCGTTTGAGCCAAATCTCTACTTCTTGATTGATCGTTTTGTCATCCATTCCCTTCAACATCAACGGTAAAGCGATATTCTCCTGGACCGTCAAATCATCGAGCAGGTGAAACGATTGAAAGATGAAGCCGATGTGCTGTTGTCGGTATAACGTCGCTGCAGGTTCAGTGAAGATGTCGCGTTGCCGTTTTTCTTTTAAGGTCAACGTTCCGCCGGTTGGCGTGTCAAGCGCTCCCAGGATATTCAACAGTGTACTTTTCCCTGAGCCACTCGTGCCCATGATGGCGATGAACCCTCCTTCCTCTAACGTAAAGCTGACTTGCTTCAATGCATGGATCGTCTCCGTTCCACGTATGTAGGTTTTTGATAATCGTTCGACTTCTAATAAAGCTGACACGTACATCCCTCCTTAATTATTCCGTCTTTATCATAACCATAATAAGGATTATTTAGAAGTAAATGCAAAAAAACTCCTCATCAAAACGATGAGGAGTTACTGGTTACTGTCGGACATATTTCAATGGAATCAAATCCGCGATCCGGACTTTCGTCAACTGATCGTCGATCGTCAAGAGGACAAATGCGCCCGGTGCATAATCGGAAATCAATTCGCGACACATGCCGCACGGACTGACGACGCGGATTGTTCGGTCCGTCTCATCCGAATAAGGATGTCGGACCGCGACGATCGTCTCAAAATCCGTCAATCCATCCGTGATGGCGGAACCAATCGTGATGGCTTCCGCGCACACCGTCACCCGTCCGATATACGCTTCGACATGAACACCCGTTTTTGTTGCGCCATCTTTTGTCCGCAACGCAGCTGCGACGTGATGTTTATCGTCAGCGTAACGACTTTGAATCGTTTCGGTTGCTAGTTCGACCAGTTGCAGGTCGGCTTCTGTAATCGGATAAGTCTGCATATCGTACTCCTTATGTGTCTTTTTTCTTATAGGTTAAACCAATGAATTGTGCTTTTTCATTGAACAGTCGCCGGTAGGATAGAAAACCAACGAGGACTGATGCCATCGCGGCCGTCGTCAAGATCAGGAATAGAATCAATAGTTGATAGAGGACGGCTTCCATCGGATCGGCGCCACCGATGATCAACCCACTCATCATCCCTGGCAGTTGGACGAGCCCCATCGTTTTTTGCGCTTCAATCGTTGGAATCATACTTGTCCGGATCGCACCTTTTAAGCTCGTATCAATCGCTGTCTTCGCGTCTCCACCAAGTGAAAGAATCAGTTCGATGACCTCGTCACTCCGTTCAACCTCGTCCTTGAACTTATTGAGAAACAATAAGGACAAGATCATACAGTTCCCGATGACCATCCCACTAATCGGAATGACTTGCTGGGCTTCGAACGGAATGATCTGTAGCCCGAGCAAAATCCCCATCGTCAATGCTTCAACCGCAATCAGTGTGAACAAGATGATCCACTGAATACCAGGAATCCCGTCCCCTTTACGGATGACGTTCAGTGTCGCTGCACCAATCATCAACAGAATCATCAATAACATGAAGATCGGACTGCCGCTTTCAAAGACGAACGTCAAAATGTAACCAATGATCAAGAGTTGCACGATCGATCGAACGGTTGCGATGATGATGTCCTTTTCTAAACCAAGCCGTAACGTCCTCGCTAAGACGAGGGGGATCAAAATGAAGATGAGCGAAGTTGCCAGTTGGAGGTAACTCATACCGTTTCCCCCTTCAAGAACGCTTGTGTCTCTGCTTGACCACTTGAAGCGAGTTCTTTAAAATCACCGGATTCGATCAATCGACCGTCTTTTAAAAACCAGACGTCGTCGCTGACCCGCTTGGCTTGCTCTAAGTCATGCGTAATCCAAATGATCGTCGTCTGTAACTCCTGTTGGAGATCAAGAATCAGTTTCTCAATCTCTTGCACCATGCGGTAATCAAGACTTGCCGTGATTTCGTCGAGCAACAGGACGTCCGGTCGATTGACGAGTGTCCGTGCGATTCCGAGTCGGCTCCGTTCACCACCGGACAAATCTTTGACCGGTCGCTCAAGTTCGACCGATAGTTCGACTTGTTGCAGCAAGCGTTCTGCTTCTTCGCGCGGCAACGATTCACCGAAGATCGATTTCGGCAAATTGATATTATCGTAGACGGTACCGGGAATCATCGGCGCACTTTGAAACGCCATCCCGATTCGTTTGCGGACATCGAGCAGATTCATCTGTTCAAGTGGTTCGCCTCGAAAACAAATTTCGCCGCGATCGGGAGAGATCAGTCCATTGATGTGCTTCAAGGTCGTCGATTTCCCGGCACCACTTGGTCCGACAAGAGTCGTGATGACACCTTCTCGGAACTCACCTGTTATTTCGTGTAAGATGTGTTGATAGCTGACTTCGTGAAACGTAAGAATCGACATACTGTGTGTTCACCTGACTTTCTGCAAATTTCGGGTAATGCTCCTGTAGTGTTGTACCCGAAAATCAGTCGCTTTAGTACGTCAGGGAACACTTCCTTACGAATGAATGATCTCTCCGGCAAAATCATAGGGTACCGTTCGACCAGCAAAGAGCGATTCTTTTGACGCTTCCGGTAAATTGAGGTGTTTGAACGCTTCTTCACGGTCCATCCAGACGAGTCCGGAAATTTCTTCTGGAACATTCGTCTGCAATTGACCGGAAGTGATTTCTCCCGCGAAGAAGAAAAAGAGACAATGTTCCCCCGCTTGCGGAAAGAATGCTTCTGCCACATGGACGATGTCACGTGGAATAATAGTAAATCCAGTCTCTTCTAGTACTTCACGCGTGATTGCCGTATGTAACGTTTCGTCACGTTCGACTGTACCACCCGGCAGTGTATAGTAGTCACCGTGCTCTCCACGGTTCTCGACCATCAATAATTGATTGCCTGTGGCATTGAATAATGTCGCATAAACGATATTTTTTCGTGTGTTCATGTTCATCCTCCTATCGTTTTGTACATCTGTCGCTCTGGATTAAGACCTTCTTTTCTTAACATTTTCGTCGTCTGATTGATTCAACTCATTTATCCAAGCTTCGATTTGACCTTCTAGGAATGCCAGCAACTCACTCATTTCCACATCACTTGGTAAGAATGACACACCCGCTCTCGCATAAACGTCTTGAACCGAATGGGTTTGACTATGCGCTAAAGCTGCAAGGAAGTCCTTCATCGTTTGGTCAGGCTCTTTTGTAAAACGGTGATACAACTGAAGAGCAGCAATTTGGGCGATCGCATATTCAATGTAATAGAATGGCGTCTCAAAGAGATGAATGACACTCATCCATTCGAGTCCTTTCCAATTAGGCGTTTCCGACCAATCGATGACGTCCGTATCATACGTCTCCCGGAGACGCGCAAAAGAAGCTTGTCGTTCTTCCGGCAGATGTTCCGGGTGAGCATAGAGCCAGGACTGGAAACGATCAACGATGATTGTTTGTGGCAAAAACTCCACTATGGAACGAATTTGTTCGAGTTTCGCTCGGGCAACGTCTTTTCGATCTGAAATCACTTGATGCCACTCGTTCATCGTCAACAATTCAAGCGACATGGCGGCGAATTCGCCTACTTCGAGCGGAATCAGTTGAAGCCCATCATACGTCTCTTTCATCGCATCATGATGGACGGCATGCCCCATCTCGTGCATGAAGATGACGAGATCATCGAACGTCTGCATGCGATTCATGAACAAGAACGATTGTCGTTCGACGGGTAAATACTCGCAGAATCCACCACCAGCCTTATTCGACCTGGCTCCGATATCGAGATGATTCGCTTGGCGCATCTCTTTTAGGAGATCAGCAAAAGACGGATGAACATTCTCGAGGATTGCTTGTGCCTTGTCTAAGAATGAAGCGTCAGAACCGGTTACGTGATGATCAATCTGCGTATAGGCTGATTGCCGGACGTCCCACGGATGGAGCGCCTGTTTGCCAAGAAACGTTTGTTGCTCGAGCTGAAATAACTGTTTAACCGGCAGAAAATATGTTTGAATGATGCTGGCGTAATGATCGACATCCTTGCTTGTATAATCGATACGTCCGAGCTCCGCAAAAGCCAATTCTTCGTATCCCGACTGATAACTTGCAGAAGCACGCGCTTGTCGCAAGTCGACGAGTTGCGACAATAATCGTTGAATGACAGATTCATTCGTCCGGAACGCTTTCTCAATCGATAAGAATGCTTGTTTCCGTGTCGGCTCATCTGCATCAAATAAGGCGGCATAGATATCAGAAACCACTTCCCCTGCTCGTGTCATCATCGTTGCCTCAATCCGGAGATACTCTTGGATGAGACGTGCTTCCTCTTCCGTCACGGGCGTCGCTCTGAGTGATTGTTCAAAGTGTGCTCGCGTTCGTAGCGTGACATCGCCGCGCGAGATAAAATTCATTTTTACCGAACGTCTTAACGTATCAAGTTTGTCTGATAGCTGCTGACGTCCTTGTTCGTATGTATTAGTTGCGTCCGAGTCTGTCACGTCTTGGAGATACGTGATTTTTTGTTTGATCAACGACTCTTCCGATTCGAGAATAGAGTGAATCCAACTCTTCACGTCCTGAACGTGCAAGACATTATCTGTATCCAGTTGAGATTTCTTCAAAATCGTTCACATCTCCTTTCACCTTATTCTAGTATACATTTTATTCCATACTTATAATTGATTTATCACTAAAAAGGAGCATCCAGTCAATCGACCGGATGCTCCTTGACATGCCTTCAAAAATCACGATGATTTTGTTGCTGATGGACGTCGTGCTGGTTCAGCGTATACTCCTGATCGTCGAGCGAACGATGTTTCGACTGACTGCGCGCTGAAATGAACCAGACGACTCCACCGACGGCGAGAAAAATAGCAATGAAGATCATAGACATCCTCCTTTGGATTCCTTTTTTACTTTATTCTTCCAACACCCTTAATTTTCCTTTACGATAAGGTAGAAGATAATAGATTATAGGAGGCGATAGGATGTTTGGTAAAGAACCGACATGCATTCATTGTGGCAAAACGATCGAAGGAAACGAAAAGGTTTACATTCAGATGCGCTATCCAAAACATCGCGGGATGACGGAAGTGAAGGCGTACCTAAAAAGCGAAGGACGATTTATTTGTGACAAATGTTTCGCTGAAAAGACAGAGTCAAAGGGGTAAGCAGCCATGAACCTGAAAGAGAGCACAATTTTGATTACAGGAATGACCGGAACGCTTGGGTCTCGTGTTGCGCGACGCATCCTAAAGGAAGCGCGTGAAGTGCGCGGGTTGTATCGCTCCAAGGAACAAGCGGATCAACATACTTTTAAAGGTGTTCACGCAGTCATCGGTGAGCTCGGTGATCCGGATTCGCTTCTTGCAGCACTCCAAGGCGTCGATCTGTTGATTCACTGTGCTGCCTATCTCGGAGAGGATCCAGTTTTAGCACAGGAAGCAAATGTCACAGGTGTACGACATCTCGCGGATGCTGCGACAAAAGGTCGTGTCAAGCGCATCATTCACATCTCGACGACTTCCGTGTACGGCGAAGACGTGAGTGGACATTTTACAGAGACGTCACCGCTCCTACCGTCCGAACATGTCTACATCCATACAAAGCAGGAATCCGAACGCCTGTTACAGGAATATACACCCGATTCTGATTTAATCATCTTACGTCCAGGATCAATTTGTGCCGAGGAAGAGTCCTACTGGGGGGATCGACAGGTCGAGCGGATGAAAGAAGCAGATGTGATTACCTGGGTGCATTCGGACGATGTCGTCCCGTGGGTACATACGGATAATCTAGTCGAAATGATCATGATCTCAGCAAAAAATGCGCATAATGGGGACATCTTTAATGCGATCGATGCGAATCTACCGGAGACGGATTTTCGGTTGAAGTTGATCCATGCGAGTGGCACGCCATACCGAACACCGAAGCGTTCTGCGGAACGCGCTACTTTCTCGAACGAACGAATCAAACAACTCGGATATGTTCCACTCCGAACACCGCAAGAGACAATCGAACAGTTGATTCAATCCTTTACAGTGAAATCATGATTTCACAAGCAATTATATTAGTAAACGGAAACGTACTGATGGTACGACAGTATGTAGCGCGAGGAGAAAACGTTTGGAATTTTCCTGGCGGACAAATCGAACCTGGTAATTCACCCCAACAAGCGTGATGTACTCCAAGAAAAGGGGGCTGACTCAAAAGTCAGTCTCTCCAAAGATAAGGGTGGCAGATTCCTGATCTGCCACCCTTATCTCGTAAAAAAAGAATGACGCGTCACACGCCACTCCTACAGGAATAAGCGCATTTATGCGCTATCAGAGACAAACAAGCCAGAGGCAAGGGCGTGAAAAGACGCGTCATTCTTTTTTTGAGTCAGCCTCTCTTCATACTATCGTTTGTAGCCAGTCGTACCATTTTTCCCGATCATGCCGTCTTAACTCTGTAAGCGTCTGAATGACTTGCTCCGTTCCAAGTCTCTGTTCTGCTCCGGAACCTGTCTTGTCCAGTGAACGATCGAGATTGAAGACTAACCAGTCAAGCTTGCTGTGGACACTGCGGTCGATGACACTGTGCCAATCGACATCGAGTACTTGATTCGTCGTTGCATATCCGTTTAAGAACGAAGAAAAACGTTCTGCATCGTGTGTGCCATCCACCCGGCTTGACCAATAACAGGCGGTTTCGAAAAGATCGAGCATCGGATGAATCGGTCCGGCAGACTCCCAGTCGATAACGACCGGTCCGGTTGTTGTCCAAATGACATTCTTCGGATCAAGATCACGATGACTGATGACACAGTCATTCCCTAACGTCTTGATCGAGCGGCATACATCCGCTTCGATCGCTCGTAGTTGCTGCACCAGTTCCCCCAACTGTCTTGACCACCGCTTATTCTGCATTTGTCCTTGTTGAAGAAAACCATTCCAATCAATCGGAACATACTCAGATGAAGCGGAAGGAATCGACGGCGTCGTTTCAATCGCCGCTCGATGTAACGTACCTAGTACGTTACCAATGGCTTCTGCATGCATCGGACATAAGTCCTGCGTTTTTAAAGTTTGTCCGTCGATCCACGGGAACAAGAGACAGCATGATTCTCCCACTGCATACAACGGTCCATCTAGACGAAGTGCCGGCAACGCAGGTAGCAACTTTGCAGCGGCAGACGCCACATCCTCGGATTGAATGAAGTTAGCTCGAGCCGTCTTCCGCTTCATGATTTGTTGATTTAGACGTTTTACGACGAAGTGTCCTGTATCCGTCGAAAAACGGAACATCTCGTGCATCAGTCCTCCTGAGAGTGGTGAAAGATCCTGCTGATACATACCAATTCGAAAGTCTAGGCATAATTTTTTCATTTGTTCGTCATTCATTGAAAACTCCTTTTACTTAACGCTTACGCGGATTGATCCGATTGTTTCGTATGACGAGTAAAATAATATTCACCGATGAAAATCAAGATGATACTGATGAGGGAGACGATCAGTACGAGCGGATCCGTCGTTCCCTTGAGATACAGAAATGCCAGCAACACGATGGCGTCAAACAAAATCGCCAATGTGACCACCCAAACGCGAACATGCAACTGCTTACGAAGATGTTTTAAGACGCCGACATGAATGATGATATCCATGACCAAGTACAGAATTGCTCCCATCGACGCAATCCGAGATAGATCGAAAAAGACAGTTAGCAACATCGCTAGGACGATCGTATAGACTAACGTATGTTTTTGCACGGATCCCGGCATTCCGAAATGACGATGCGGAATCATATGCATGTCCGTCAACATCGCAAGCATCCGCGAGACCGCAAAGACGCTCGCAATGATGCCAGAAATCGTCGCAAGAAGCGCGATAGATACCGTGAACAAGACGCCTTTATTTCCAAGTAACGGGCGGGCTGCTTCAGCTAACACATAGTCTTTCGCTTGAATGATTTGATCAAGCGACAATGTCGATAAGACGGCAAAGGCTAACAAGAGATAGACGATTAAACTAATCAGGATGGACAACATGATGGCTACGCCGACGTTTCGTTTCGGGTGTTTAATTTCCGAGCCACTGTTCGTGATGGTCGTAAATCCTTTAAACGAGAGAATCGTTAGTGCGACAGCCGCTACATAATTCGTAATCGCCCCATCCGACGTAGTGTTTGAACTATCCAGCTCAAATCCACCAATCGATAAAATCAAAATGCCGAACAGAACGAGAGCTCCGATCTTAAGCGCTGAAGTGATTAACGAAAATGTTTGGATAAACGAATTCCCAGAGATGTTGACGATGAATGCAACGATCAATAAAACGACACCGAGTGCTGGAATCCAGTAACTAGCCTGTTCTCCTGGTACGAGTTGTAACAAGTAGGTACCGAACGTGCGCGCTACGAGACTCTGATTGATGATCATCGAGATTGCCATCAGCAAGGCTGCTGCGGCAGCAATCGTTCCTTTACCATATGCTTTGACAAGAAACATGCCGATTCCTCCAGCTGATGGAAAAGCATTGCTCAATTTGATATAAGAATAAGAACTAAATCCAGTCACGATACCGCCAATAATGAAAATATACGGTAACCAAGATCCTGAGAGTTCTGCGACCTGTCCGAGCAAGGCAAATATCCCGGCACTGATCATGACGCCGGTTCCTAGACCAACGGCTCCTTTTAAACTAATACTGTCTTTTTTATACTCTGCCACTATCATTCCTCCTCTTGATACTTCAGTAAGTTAGATACCGTTTCCCTTACCGGTCCTGAATTAATCATTTTTCAATTTCAGACCTTCTCCTTTATACTGATAAGGGGCAAATCCTACTATGAAGAATGAAAGAGAAGAGGTTTATTATGAAACAAATTCATCACATCTGTATCCAGACGACGGACTACGCTGCGTCTAAACGATTTTATGAACAGCTTGGGTTCTCGCTCGTCCAAGAGTCACCTGGTTTTCACGACCGTGCCTTTAACAGCTGGTTACGTCTTGGTGACTTCTATATCGAGTTGCAAACACCAAAATCAGGTCAATCGTTCACCGATTATACGAAACAAGCAGCTGGTCCCGTCCATTTCGCCCTCTACGTTGACGACTTGCAAGAAGAAGTAACACGCCTGGAACGAATCGGGATGCCTTTCTTACCGAAACAAGGCGGAAACATCTACTTCGTCGTCGATGGTCATCTCAGCAAATTAAAAGCACCCGAAGGAACGATCATCGAACTACGGGATACTTTTACGATTCATGGGTGAAGCTTGAAAACATCTTCATTGATGATTTTTATGAAAGAATCCCAATAATAATTAAAAAGCTAACGAGTTGTGATCTAAACATTTCTAGATCCACATCGTTAGCGTTATTTTTATTTAGTTTTAATATGTTTTTGATTTTCTATAAAGGTACCATTTGATGCAATTACTTTTTTATACCAATCAAATGACGCCTTTTTTTGTCTTCGATTCGTTCCACTGCCATCATCATGAAGATCTACATAAATATAGCCATACCGTTTTGCATATTCTCCAGAAGAAGCACTGACGAGGTCAATACAGCCCCAACTCGTGTAACCGATTAGTTCTACACCGTCTTGTATCGATTCGTACATTGCACGTACATGATCTGTTAAATAAGCAATTCGATAGTCATCTTGAATGTTTCCTTCACCATCCAATTCATCAAATGCCCCTAAGCCATTTTCGACGATGAATAAAGGAAGTTGATAACGGTCGTATAGCTGATTTGCCGTTAAACGGAGTCCTTTCGGATCAATCGTCCATCCCCATTCCGATTGATTCAGATATGGATTTTTAACAGTCGGGAACACATTCCCCGCCGTCATCTTATCCAGTATTTCTGGATCAGTACTGATACAACGACTCGAATAATAACTAAAGCCAATAAAGTCCACTGTGTGGTTGCGCAATAGTTCAATATCACCTGGTTCCATCTGAATTTCAATTCCAGCATCTTTCAATTGTCTTAATGCATAACCAGGATAGGCCCCACGAGCTTGTACATCAATGAAGAAGAAATTCTCACGATCTCGTTCCATCGCTTTTTCGACGTCATCTGGATTACAGGTATAAGGATACGTCATAGCTGCTGCCAACATACACCCAACCTGAAGATCCGGTTTAATCGTATGAGCAATTTCCACGGCACGCGCACTCGCTACCAATTGGTGATGTGCTGCTTGATACTGAATTTGTTGTCGATCCTCTCCTTCAGCGAATACTAATCCAGCTCCCATATAAGGAAGATGGAACAACATGTTTATTTCATTGAAAGTCATCCAATAACGAACTTTTGAATGATACCGGGATACAATCGTCTCAACATATCGTTCGAAGAATGTAACCATCTTTCGATTTCGCCAACTTCCGTAATGCTTTATTAAATGAACGGGGACATCAAAGTGCGCCATCGTGACAACCGGTTCAATTCCATATTTTAATAATTCATCGAACACATCATCGTAAAACTTCAATCCTTGTTCGTTTGGTTGTTCTTCATCACCATTCGGAAAGATACGCGCCCATGAAATCGATAAACGAAGTGCTTTAAATCCCATTTCAGCGAATAACGCAATATCTTCCTTATAGCGATGATAAAAATCAATCGCCTCATGGGATGGATAAGTTAGGTCTGGGAGCGGCTCATAATGTGATAAGTCTCCTTTCATGACTGCTCTTCGAGTTGACCCATTAGGAATTAAATCAACGGAAGATAATCCTTTCCCATTGGATAAATAGGCACCTTCTGCTTGATTGGCCGCAATAGCGCCACCCCATAAAAAGTTTTTTGGAAATTGCATCGTCTCATCCTTTCTTATGCAAAAGCAGGTTTATTGTATTCACTTACTGAAATTTGATCTTGGTCAATCGTAATTTGTCGTTCTTCTGATAAATTCGTGAAAATCACAGGAGTGATGATGTCATATCCTTCCGCTTGAATCGATTCCATATCAAAAGTGATTAATACATCTCCTGGTTCGATTTTCTGCTCTTGTGTGACGTGTAATTCGAAGTAAGTTCCATCTAAGCGTACCGTATCAATCCCAACATGAATGAGGATTTCCATTCCGTTCTCTGATCGAATACCAATCGCATGTTTGCTTGCAAATATAGCAGTTACTTGACCTGACACTGGGGCAACGACTTTTCCTTCAGTCGGAACGACTGCGAAACCTTGTCCCATCGCTCCACTCGCAAACACACTATCCGAAACTTTTTCGAGAGAGACGATTTGACCTGATACCGGGCTTGGAATCGTCATCTCTGTTGATGGACGAACATTTATTTCCGCTTCTTTTTCAATCGGATCATCTTCAAATCCAAGGATGTATGTTAAGAGCATCGATAAAAAGAATGAGACACCGACACCAATTAATAACCCGTAAAATGCTGTCATACTATCTCCAATGAAGACGGGTAATGTCAATAATCCCGGAGGACCAGAAGCTACCGCTACACTTCCAAAATATCCTACAATTCCTCCACCTACTGCTGCACTAATGACCGCTGCAATGAAAGGGCGCTTTAAGCGTAAAGTAACTCCATATACGGCTGGCTCTGTAATACCGAATAATGCGGTAATTCCCGTAGATCCTGCTAATGTCTTTAACTTTTTATTTTTTGAACGAAGCATGACACCAAATGAAGCTCCTGCCTGTGCAAAAATTGCTGGAGCAGTTGCTGGTTTGATATAGTCATATCCTTTAGTCGCAATGTTATTGATGAAAATCGGAACGACTCCCCAGTGAATACCGAAAATGACAAGGACTTGCCATACACCAGCAATAAATGCCCCTGCTAAAATTGGGTTAAATGCTAATACCTTTAAAATGAACGCAGCAATCAAGTCGCCTGACGTGACGCCGATTGGTCCAAAAACGATTAATGTCAATGGAACGATTGTAATGAGAGCAATCAAAGGTGTAACAAAATTTTTAACACTCTCATGGATATGTCGATTGAAGAATTTTTCAACATAACTCATAACCCAAACGGCAAGAATGATCGGAATGACCGTAGAGGTATATGACATCATCGTCACGGGTATACCGAAGAATGTCGTCGCGACTGCATCCGTCTTCAGTTGAATGATTGTCGGATAGATCAAGGCACCTGCTACTGTCATGGCAACAAATTGATTCGCACCAAACTTCCTCGCTGATGTAACCGCTAACAAAATAGGTAAAAAGTAAAAGAGACTATCCGCTGTAGCATTTAAGATAATATACGTAGTTTCAGTAGGAATTAACCAACCTGCATTCGTCGCAATCGCAAGTAACCCCTTTAAGATACCAGCTCCCGCCATGACACCAAGCAACGGCGTAAAGATGCTTGAAATAATATCGATTGCTCGACCAAAAATGTTTCCTTTTTCATTTATCTCACTAGTGTCTGTTGACTCCTCCATCAGCTTTGTTTGTTTCCCAATTGCTTGATATACCTCAGGTACTGTATTTCCGACAACGACCTGAAATTGCCCTCCGCTCTCTTTTACTGCAATGACACCTTCTAGTTTTTCAAGTTTTAATTTATCAGCCTTTGCTTTGTTTTTAAGTACGAAACGTAGTCGGGTCGCGCAATGAACAAGTGAACTAACGTTTTGTTCGCCTCCGACAGATTCAATGATTTCTTTTGCCAATTGATCGTATTTCATAAGACACCTCCATAGTTGATAGACACAAAAAGAAACCCAGATGAGAACAAGTAACGTATTTCATGAAAATACGTATTGTTTCACCTAGGTTTCGCCTGCTTGACCAGTAACAATCCCGTTATATATATTTGTTAAACATATAATAACAATTATACATTTATATGTCAATCCTTCTTTTTTTCTTTAATTAGTCTTGTGATATGAACCGTTAGGTACAATTTCTCTTCATCCGTCAACCGATAATCATATTTTGTCTGAATAAAGTTAGCGATTTTTTCAGTGCAGACATAGGACTTTGGATATTGCATTTTCACTAGATCGAAAAGCGCACTCTCATCTCCTTCGTATTCCGTTCGTGTCACGAGTCGTTGTGCAAAAAATTTAAGGTGAGTAACAAAACGATGATAGGCGAGAGCATTCTCATCCCATTCTAGTGCAAAGTGGTATTTTACGAGATTCAATACTTCTTGAATGACTTTTGTCATTGAGACGATGTTCGGCATCTCTTCGTTTAATTCAGCATTCACGATATGAAGTGCAATATAGGCTGCTTCGTCTTCAGGTAATATGATATTGAATTTTTCTTCAACCAGTTCAAGCGCTTGCAGACCAACACTAAACTCATCTTGGTATAAACGTTTAATCTCCCAAAGCAATACATTTTTAATCTCTAAGCCTTTTTCATGACGTTCTAATGCAAAATGTAAATGGTCGGCAAGAGCGATATAAACAAGTTCATTGAGTTTTTTCCCAAGCGTCAATTTAGCAATCGTTACGATATCATCAGTCAAGACGATAATTTCTTCAGGAATTTCTTGAAGTAGTAATTTAAATCGTTCATGATTACCTGCATCATCGAGATAAAAGACTTTTTCTACATCGGAGGCTAATATCTTCTGTCCTGAATTCCGTTTAAACCCGATTCCCTTCCCCATGACGACTCGTTCACGCCCTGCTTTGTCAAATACACTGATGACATTGTTGTTGAAAATTTGGTGAATGATCATCGGTGACCTCCTTTCAAATCAGAAAAATAGAAAAACCCAAATCAAACGTCACTCACGGTTCCAGTGATCGCTGATTTGGGTTTCGCCTGCTTGACCAGTAACAATCCCTATTCCATTACATTCTATACCATTATTGATAACGGTTACAAGTATCATTTTTATAAACATTCACTTCTTCACATCTTTCGATTCACGTACAGCAATACAAGCGGAAAGAATAAAAGTTGTCCTCCTAATGCTAGTAACAGAGCAAATTGAATGTCTTGAATGATCGACAGATTAACGAGTACCAAGATTAAAAAAAGATATCCGATACTTACGAGATAAGCGATATGTCCACTGCGGATTTTAACCGCTCCTTGGCGCTCATCATACGGTTCCGTTGGCGAGAATACCGTTCCTGTGATACGTGACGTGACACCTGCTAAAACAAGGATGATTCCGAGTGTTTTAGCCGCTGGATCCGTCATTGTTAAGTAAAGACCCGCTCCAATTAAAATGATGTCTAAGAACACATTGACTCGCTTCATGCTGTTCCCTCCTCGCTCGTTCGATTCGGTGTAAAAATTTCTTCGATTCGCCGCTCAAATAGATCAGCTAGTGTAAACGCGAGGTCGAGTGACGGATTATACCGCTCTTTTTCAATGGAAATGACCGTCTGTCGCGACACATTCAATCGTTTTGCCAGTTCGCCTTGCGACCAGCCCCGTTCTTCGCGCATCTCCTTGACCTTATTTTTCATGATTCCACCTCGTACTTCCACTATATGTAAATAACACACTACCTGTCAAGTTTCCTTTACAACCTCTTTGTTCGCTCCCACATGATATATCGATCATCACTCCCGACCTGAATCAATCTCGCTTTTTCGAGCACTCGGATCGATGCTTGATTCGTCGACTCCGTCTTTGCGAGTACTGCAGTCACTTCCGTTTGTTTGAACGCCCATTCAATCAATGCTTGAACTGCTTCCGTCGCAAACCCTTGATTGAGATAAGCTGGTAATAGACCATAACCGATTTCGACCGCTTGTCGTATGTCCGGCTTCCCCTTGAATCCGATATCCCCGATTACTTGACCATCCTTTGTCATGACGAGCCAGCTGCCCCAGTATAATAGCGAGGGATCTGACGCTATTGACATCAAATGATGCTGAATTTCCGGTCCGTTATCGTAGTGCTGTTGTTGTAAACGTGTCACGTCATTCGCTGTACATGGATGAATCGTCAATCGCTTTGTTTGAAGGGTTATCATTACTTTGTCTCCTTTTTTAGGTTTGCCACCACTGTTGTAGGTAACGTTGGATATACCAACAAACGATAAAAAGACTTGTTGCACCGAGTATCCTGTAAAAAATAGGAATACCTAAGCGGATCAATCCATATAAAACGGCAAGCAATAAGAACGTCGCTGGTAATCCGAGTAACACACTCTTTAAGAATGTACTCAGTTCTGCCCGTTTACTTCCCTGTTTAACGAGCCAGGCAAAGCTAATCAGACTGACGACGGGCAACGCAGACAACACGCCACCTAGTGACGGTGAACGACGGGCGATTTCGGTAACAAGACCAATGACTAGTGCGCTCGAAAACACCTTAACGAGAAAAGCAATCATCTGCCGCCTCCCGCAATAATCGAAATGCCTGTTCAATCGCCTGTTGGTCTGTTTTTGACATCGTAGCAAGGACTTGATTTAACCGTTCAGGATCAAGTTCCGTATGACGACGAACGATTGTATCTCCTAAGTCTGTCAAACCAATCGTCACTTGGCGTTGGTCTTCTGGATTCCGTTTTTTTTCGATATAGCCTAATCCCTCCAACTTTTTGACGTGCTCGGACGTCGTATTATGTGAGAGGCGAAATGCCTCGGCAATCTGCTTGATCGTCGGATTCGTCGCAAATTGAATGTATTGCAGGATGCGGACGCTTTGGTGAGACAGGTTTTCCTCGAACCTAGGATGTAGTTGATAATAAATTTTTGCAAAATCAGCTGAAATCATGATGCTCCCCCTTATATCGTATAATCCGAATATATCGTAAATTACGATATATAACCAGAGAAAGAGGTATTTTCATGAAAAAAGTGTTAGCTACTATCGTATTGGTCATTCTTTTTCTCAGTGGATACTTAGCGGAGACGACGATGACAACGACAGACCTCATCGCGGCAGAAGCCATTGAACAAGATCAAGACGTCATCCGCTTGAACGATCGCATGTATCGACTAGATCAGGTCGTAACCGTCTCCGATCTCTCCTCGACTCCTGGTCCACGTGTTCAAAAAATAGCATCCGAAAAGACGCTCAAGGACGGCATGGCAACTCGTCTTAAGAGCGGTACGGTCATCTATCAAGAAAAAGATGATACGATGTTTCTATATGTGCAGCGAAACAAGACCTGGTATCGCTATCAATCGATCCCTAAAGGATGAGGAGGAAGACAGATGCAGTATCCAACGACATTGGGCACGAAAAATGGCTACATCCACAATCCAACTTCCGCTGAAGCGATTCCTGTCCGTTATCGTGCCGTGATTCAGGACGTCGTCGCCTATGTACAAACCTTATCCGCGTTTCATGGCGTGTACTTGTATGGCAGCGTCGCCAAAGGAACGGCCCGTCCCTTTGAATCCGACCTCGATCTTACACTGATTTTGACAGAACCGTTGACGGAAGAAGAACACATGCAGTTAGATGAACGGACGGAACACTGGTTGAAGGACTATCCATTCGTCACGAAAATCGATTATGACATCGGTCTGCTTGTCGACATCATACGAGATGACGAAGCACTTCGCTGGGGCGTCTGGTTGAAATCCATCAACTTGTTTTTGGCAGGCGAAAATCTCCAAAGTCGATTTCCATCCCTTCGTCAGACACGCGCTCTTGGCTTCGCGTTAAACAGTGGTGTATGTGAGCAGTTAAAAACGGATTTATTTCTCTTAGAAACAAGTCAGGTCGCTTTGCTTCATTCCGATTCGATCGTGAAACGGATTGTTCGGAGCGCCTATCACCTTATTCTAGAAGACGATCAAAGCTTCGTGCACGACCTAGAGGCACTCCGTCCGATCCTGCTTCATTATTTCCCTGACGAACCGCGCTTTTTGTCACTGTTCGCCGCTTACGATACGAATCAAATCGTCTCGTTAGAGGATGTCCACTACTTTGTAGACTGGTTCGCGTCTCGAATGCCGGACGAATCAATCCTTTAATCGAAACAGACCAGTCCACAGTCCGGCGTGACCAAATAATGCCTCTGGATTGTCGACGGGTTTCATTTCCGTTAGTTCGATGACGTCGAATGCATCGAATATGGAGAGTAATCGCTCTTTCGTATAGCCAAGTCCGCCTTGGAGACTATTTTCTTGATAGACTTCCCAGTCCGTCAACGTCGCCCCGCCTAGCGGACCGCCCGCAACAAAACACGTCAATCCGAAATATCCTCCTGGCCGCAACATCTCCTTCAGTCGCGTCACGTAGGTCAAACGTCGATGTGGCGCCATATGGTGAAAACAGCCGGAATCGTAAATGAAATCATATGTATTCTGTTCGGTCGTCTCTAGAAAATCTTGTTTTCGAAACGCAACATGCGCTCCAGTCTGTTGTGCTTGTTCTGTTGCCCAGTCTAACGCGGTTGCTGAAAGATCGAGTCCCGTCACCGAAAAACCGTGTGTTGCGAGGTAGATTGCGTTACGCCCCGGTCCTGTTCCGAGATCTAACGCATCACCCGGTGAGAGCCATCCCTGTTCGATATAGCGAACTAAGTTCTCGTCCGGGATGTTCTAAAAAAACGGAACCGGTTTCGTACGATCTTCATAAAATTTGTCCCAAAATGGTTCCGGTTCACGCAATCGCGCGTCGAGCATCTTTAAAATATCCTCCATCGTATCAATCGTCTGTGGTTCTGTCATTGATCAGTTCCCCCTCTTTTCTTCTATAATATTATTTTCGTGTTTCCCTACTGATTTTCCTGTATTTCTCGGATAGAAATGCGCTATTTTTCTTACCTTACGATATTGTTAGTATGTTCTTGAAATCTCTCATGCTACACTAGCTTGTAATTGAAACAACCATTCAAAAGGGAGATATCTTGCATGCGTCAACATCCGACTTCCACTTCCACCTTAGCAACGGATGAGAAGATCATCCGCTTGATTCAAGGTCTTCATCAAATGCACCATTCACCTATGAAAGCTACCCATTATCAAAAGTTAGCAGCTCAACTTCCTTATCCTTCGCTTGAAGAGATCAATGCCCGATTCGGTTCGTGGGCACACCTGTTAGAACGAGCGGGAATCGTCAAGACTTCCCACTTATCGACAAAAGAACGCATGACGTTGAACCGTCCCGCTGCGGTCAAGCGAACGAAGCGGTGGTCGATCGAAGAAAGCGTCGCCTTTTATGTCGCACAAAAAGGAACGAACATGACGATTCGCGCCTACACGGAATTGCGGGATCTACATCCGGAGATGTTAAGTGCCAATACGATCATTCGTCGGTTCGGTACATGGAAAAATGCCTTAGCACACTTCGACCTCACCTCGAACGGCTTCTTCACCGATCAAGACTGCTTAGACGCTCTTGAACAAGCTGCAGCCACACATGGACCACTTCTGACGAGTCAACAATATGCCAAGTGGGCGCGTGCGCACCAAGCACCTTCACTGACGTTGTTGATTGAACGTTTCTCCAGTTGGCGCGAAGCCTTGCGTCGTCTCGAAATCGAATAAAAAGGATCGTGCCCGCTGATTGATTCGACGGGACACGATCCTTTTTGATTATTGTTTTGGCAATCGCAGGATCTCATGATCCGCTCCTTCAGCGCATTTACGTAACGTATAGATCGACTGCTCCTTCTCGCTTGTCTTGTCGAGTTGCTGACAGACTTCGTTTTTACGATCATCGTCTGTCGTACCGAACTGATCACGCGATGAATCGGACGTGTATTGATACGACTTACCATCATACTTGACATCATACAAAATCGGGTCGCCTTCAGTCGTAAACGCCGTGATGCGAATCTGATCTGATTTCCCTTGCGTTGCGTTCTTCAAAAAGGATTCAAATCGGTCGCTATTCGTAACATCCTTCTGAACGATGATGTCGCCGTTCTCCTTTGCTTCCTCCATCGTGTACTTTCCGCAACCGGCTAAACAAAGCAAACATAGTATAAGACTGAGCTTCCGCATCCCTCACCGACTCCTTCTCAACGTTTCGTCAATAGGTGATCTAGGCGATACAATTGTGACGTGAAACCTTCTTTCATCCCCATACCGAGTACTTCTTGCATGGCTGCTTCTGTCTCATAGGTCGACTCGAAGACAATTAACGTCGTCTCCCCGTGGTCGAGGAATGTCGTGACATTCTCACTTCCTGGTAGATGTTCAGAGATCGCCCCTGACGCGTCCGAGAAATAATCGGCATGACTATACGTGTTCGGAGCATCGATGTTTCTGAAAATCGCTTTTCCCCACGACTCCATGCCGTAAAAGTCACCTTGCGCCGGATCAACACAGCGCATGCAATAATGCCACATACCACCCGGTTGAAATTCGAACGTCTTGATCGTTGTCTCCCAGCCTTCCGGTCCCCACCACGCTTCAAGCTGTTCTTTTTCCGTGAATGCGGCAAAGACGCTATCTCGCGGCGCTTCACACGTCCATTCCATTCGTAGCGTCTTCCCCTCAATCGAAGTCTTCAATTCCTTTTTCATTCGTCCCGTCTCCCTTCACGTTCGACTGAATCTGCTTCAAATGTGCGTCTAGACGATGCATGCGGGCCTCCATTTGCGCTAGCGAGTTGCTCCATATGACGAGTTCTCGAAACGCTTCTGGACGAAGACTGTACAAGCGACGATTCGCCTGTCGTTCGACAGTGATCAGTTCCGCGTCAAGCAACAGCTTCAAATGCTTCGAGGTTTGCGGTTGGCGTAACTGTAATTGTTCAGCTAACTCATTGACGGAGCGAGGACCGTTTCGTAACGCTTCGATCAGTTGGAGCCGTGTCGCGTCTCCGAGTGCTGAGAATCGTATTGGTATCCGATCGTTCATATCCGTTCACCTCTTTATTTCATATATTCCCAATTTGGAATATTCCAAACTAAGAATATAAAAAATGCAAAATGATTGTCAGATGCGTTCAAATGACGTACGTTCTAAACAACCTGTATGAAAAGAGCGTGAACCAATGAAGACCGAATGGATGGAAGCATTCCTCGTCACCGCGGAGACCGGCAGCCTGACGAAAGCAAGCGAAGTATTGCATATGACGCAACCGGCGTTAAGTAAACAAATCAAAAGTCTTGAGAGTGCGCTTGATGTCTCTTTGTTACACCGATCGGCACATGGTGTCACGTTGACGCCAGCAGGCGAAATCGTCTTTGAAGAGAGTCGTGAACTGCTTGATCGGATCGATCAGATGAAACGACGGATCGATACGATCGACGAACGGACGACCTTAACGCTCGGATCATGGCCAAGCGTCGCGATGACCTATCTCCCGCGTCACGTCTCGCGTCAAGCGACGGCACCAGATCTCAAGTTGAAGACGGCGCATACGACGATCGATTTGATGCAAGGCCTTGAAAAACGCCGATACGATGCCGTCTTACTCGACGATCGACATCACGTCCATCCGTATCATACGACACATTTGTATACGGAGAACTTTTTACTTTACGTGCATCGAGACGATGAACGATTCACGAGTTGTACGTCTGTAGCGTTTGATCAAATTCGAGATGCCTCTTTCCTATCGCTTCCGATTGATTGCGATTCGACGAACATCTTAAAGGACGCGTTCATCGAGCGAGGTGCTGTCTATCAATCAGAAAACGAGATGGAATTCGGATCAAGCGTCCTCGGTTTCATCCGTGCAGGACTTGGTATCGCTCTATTGCCGGAGATTTTCCAAGATGGACTGTCCCCTGAAATCAAGACGTTACCGGTCGACGGGTTTGATGTCGTCCGCGAATTGTCACTCGTCTCACGAGACGCCTCCCATCATGCGATCCTGCTTGATTTACTCGGTCAGTCGCGCTGAAGGTGCACTTGTAATTCATGTCTCAAATCATCGACCTGATCTTGTGAAATCGCCGAATCCGGTGTCTCACCGTACCGGACAAGATGATAGATCGATGGATCGAGCGTGACATCAATCCGCTGTAACCATTCGCCGACCGTCTCTTCGGAGCGGCGGCGTTTTTGTCGTGTCAGTTGCCGATCGAACGTTTGTAACAGACGGCGAATCTCTGACTCTGATTCTTCACCAACAAGTGTTTGTCGTGTCGAACGATTTGGGGAAAAGACCGGCGGCGGCTCCATTAAATCGTCGATTACATTCTCTCGTCTGCGTCGTATTCGCAAACGCTTCAAGAAGTAACGCACACTGAAGAGGACGATTAGTAGTATGGCAAGACCGACGACACCGTAAAAGGTAACAACTCCTAATGCATCCTTATCCGCAAATCCCCCGCTTTGGGTGTCGATTTTTTGTTTGATCGGTTTCCCTTCTTCCTTTCCGCCTCCATCAACCATAAATCGGGCTTGATAGGTTGCCGGATCATAAAAGAAATAACGATAGACTTCCGTACCGACCAGTTGAATAGCAGCAAGGCTTACGATTGCTATACATAATGTCACAACTAATCCACGCTTCATCCCATCCCTCCTTTTCAATATTTTACCATTCCAATTCTGTCACGGAGTGATTTTTCTTTCTTTTCAGTCAATTTTTCATTAGAGTAAGTGGTGACTCTTAGTAAAAGGACGTGACATCATGTATCTTCCAAGTTTTTCGTTAACTGATCAGACGTTTTTCATCACAGGAGCTGGGCGAGGCATCGGACGCGCGCTCGCCATCGGAATGGCAGAAGCCGGTGCGAACATCATTCTCGTCGCCCGGACGGAACCGGATTTGAAGGAGACGGCACAAGAAATCGAGCGACTCGGTCGAACAGCTTACATATTCCCGTGCGACATCACTGACCGGCAACAAGTCGTCGAGACGGTGACTCGGGCTTATGAACAAGTGCCACAGATCGACGGGCTCGTCAACAATGCTGGGATGAACATTCGTTCGAAGGCACTCGATGTAACAGAAGACGAGTGGGAAACGATCCAACAGACTAATCTGAAATCCGCTTTCTTTTTCGCTCAAGAAGTCGGGAAACGGATGCAAGAGACAGGTGGAAGCATTTTAAATATCGCCTCGGTTGCTGGTCACGTCGCCTTACGGACCGGCGTCGTATACGCAACGACGAAAGCAGCAATGATTCAGATGACAAAAGTACTGGCGCTTGAATGGGGACCACGCAATATTCGTGTCAATGCGATCGGACCGTGGTATTTCAAGACACCATTAACGGAACCATTGCTGAAAGACCCTACATACCTGCAAGAGATCGTTGACGTGACACCACTCGGTCGGGTCGGTGAATTAGAAGAACTGGTTGGACCAGCTGTCTTCTTATCGTCTGCCGCTGCCCGTTACGTGACTGGGCAAACGCTTTATGTCGATGGTGGGATGACGATTAAAGGATTTTAAGACAGAAGAAGACGGATGCGCATCTGCACATCCGTCTTCTCGTATCTGAAAGGAGTTTCATCATGCCTACTACATTAACACGTATCGCACTCATCGCAGGTGCCTCCCGTGGCGCCGGACGTGGCATTGCCTATGCCTTAGGCGACGCCGGAATGATCGTCTACGTCACCGGACGGAGTACGAACGAACAGACAACGGATCATCGAAGCGAAACGATCGAAGAGACGGCTGCCGGTGTCACGGCACGTGGTGGACTTGGTATCCCCATCGTTTGTGACCATACGAGTCTTGACGATATCGATCGTCTCATTCAGCAGATCCAGCACCAACATGGTCGAATCGATCTCCTTGTCAATTGTGTGTTCGGTGGTTCGGAAAGCCACTTACCGTCTGGAACCGGACGACGGTTTTGGGAGCGACCACCGGAGCATTGGGACGCGATGATGTCTGCCGGACCAAAAGCGTATTTGTGGACGATTCGGGCTGCGATGCCATTACTGCAACAAAGTCGAGCCGCACTCGTCATCAATTTGACGTCATTCGCTCCAAATCAGGTTGCAGGAAACCTCTACTATGATTTGGCGATGCAAACAATTAATCGGATGACGCACGTCATGGCGCAAGAGCTGACTCAAACGAATATCTCTGTCATCGCGCTCTGCCCCGGTTTCATGCGAACGGAACGAGTCGTTGATGCCGGTTTCGCGAGTGCCGCGACTGAATCGACGACCTATATCGGACGAGCTGTCGCAGCGCTAATGGCGGATGACGACGTTAGCCGTTATTCCGGGCAAGCGGTTTTCGTCGCTGATCTTGCGAAGACGTATCACTTTACGGATCAGGACGGAACGCAGCCACTGCCGTTTTAATTGCTTTACTCGATGGATTAAACTAGTTTTCAATCACTTACTTCCGTTCCGGTCGTGCTGAATCAAAGACCTCTTTCGCATCAAAGAATGGATCGAGTACGCTCGTCTTTCCAGCAACGGCTTGGCGTAAACGAATCCCATCAACGTTGATCCGGGCTTGGCGGAAGTAGTCGGGACCAACTTGTTTCCACGCATGTTGACTCGCATCGACATTGAAGAAATACCGGAACCCGCTATCGATGAGCAAACGATATTTCTCACCCGAATACTCATGCCAATCCCCGACATCACTGCCGTACGGATAAATCAATTGCGTCGTTTTTCCGATCAGCGGTGCAACGTCTTGTTTGTAGCGTTTAAGATCCGCGCGAATCGTCGTGACTGATTCTTTCCCGACCCAAATATGTCCGTACGTATGACTCGCGAACTGCCAGCCATCCTTTTTTAATGCGACGGCGGTCTGTTTCGCTTGTTTTCGTGCCGTTTCGACCTGTTTATTGTGTCCGTACTGGTTGTAGGAGGAACGATACCCGAGCACCCCATTATAACCTGTAATACCGAGCAATCCTTTTGCCCCTTTATAAGAAAAGTCCGGATGAGACTGGACGAACGCATCGACGATCGGTACGAGATCATAGGCACCATCCGGTTTTCCGACCATCGTGTTGACGATTTTGCCATCCTGCGTTTTTAGATTCTTCGCAAATCCATCCCCTTCCATGTATTCGTAATAATTGACGTCATCCTGCGAGAGAACGAGCGGATGTTTTCCTTTTGGTAAACGAACCGGTGTCTCGACAATCTTTCCGTTCGCTTCTTTTGCTAAATCCGTCGGTCGGACGAGTACGTAATCGTTTTTATACAATGCATCCAAGATTCGTTCGAACTCCTGTTGCGTCACCATATAATCGTCGTATCCCGCTTCCTTTCGGTCGCCGTCAAACGCTTGTTTTGGATCAGCAATCAGTGAATGGAAAAAGAGATGCGGTACAGGTTTTTTCATAGGTAAGAGCGCCTGCTTTTTCTGTTCGTATTCTTCCGTTTTCAGATTCGTCTCTTTTGTGCGCACGGGTTTTAACACCTTGATAGCTCGGTCATAATCGTACTGGGCAGCGTAACGATCCGCACGCTGCAGCGTCTTTTCTATGTATGCTTGTCGCGTCGCTTGTCTTTTTTGCTGTGTCTCTTTTGGTTTTTCCCACTTTTTCTCGCTGACTTCTTTTTCCCCACATCCACTTAGTAGTAGGCTCAGCGTCACACCGCTAATGATCCAGTTCCGTTTCATGTCTTTCGACCCCTTTATCAATTTTGACGTTTTCATTACCCTCTATTCTAACTGTTCCCGATTGTTCAGTCGATTAACTACTTTTTTGAGTCATTCCGTTTCGTTATGACGGTCCATCCAAAGCGGAACTTCCGCTCACTCATCTTGAGGTGTTTAATAGGGAGCGTAATGAAATTCACGGAGGTGCAACAAGATGATTGAAAAGAACTTAATTAATGGTGAATGGTACGACACAACAGAAACGATTCCGGTCTACGACCCAGCAACGAAAGCATTGCTCGGACATGTTCCGGCAAGTTCAGCCGAAGACGCACAACGTTCCGTTGACGCAGCGAGCGAAGCATTCGTCAAGTGGTCAAATGAAACAGCAGACACACGTGCGAATTTAGTCGATGCCTGGTATCGCTTGATCAACGAACACCGTGAGGAACTCGCTCGGATCATGACGACGGAACAAGGGAAACCGTATGTCGAAGCACTCGGTGAAGTCGATTACGGCAATCAATACGTCCGTTGGTACGCTGAAGAAGCACGCCGGATTTACGGTGAAACGATTCCGGCTTCTGTTCCAGGGAAACGACTCTTCGTCGAAAAAGAACCAGTCGGTGTTGTCGCAGCGATCACACCATGGAACTTCCCGGCAGCGATGATCACACGTAAACTTGCACCGGCACTTGCAGCAGGTTGTACGATTGTCCTCAAACCATCGGAAGAAACACCATTTACGGCACTTCGTCTCGTTGAACTAGCAGAAGAAGCAGGTATTCCTAAAGGGGTCATCAACGTCCTAACAGGTGACGCGGCAACAATCAGTGGTGTTTGGCAAGCCGATTCCCGCGTCCGGAAAATCACATTTACAGGTTCAACAGCCGTCGGGAAACTAATCATGCGTCAAGCAGCCGATACGATGAAAAAACTATCACTTGAACTCGGTGGGCACGCACCTTTCATCGTCACGGAAAATGCGGATCTCGACAAAGCCGTTGAAGGCGCGATGCGCTCGAAATTCCGGAACGGTGGTCAAGCGTGTGTCGCGACAAACCGCTTCTACGTGCAAGCATCTGTTCTTGACGCATTCACGGAAAAATTCACAGCAGCCGTTAAACAACTACAAGTCGGGAACGGGATGGACGCTGACTCGACAGTTGGTCCATTGATCAATGCGAAAGCCGTCGCAAAAGTCAAAGCACATATCGATGACGCTGTCGCAAAAGGAGCAACGATTCTGACTGGTGGTACGATTGACGAATCTGTCGGCTACTTCGTCACTCCAACCGTGCTTGCGAATGTTACTGAAGATATGCTTTGCATGCAGGAAGAGACGTTTGGTCCGCTCGCACCGATCTCTGTCTTTGAGACGCTTGATGAAGTCATCGAACGGGCGAACAATACACCTTACGGACTGGCGGCTTACGCGTTCTCTGAACGCATCGATGAAGCATTAATGCTCGGAAAACGACTCGAATACGGGATCATTGGGCTGAACGATGGTGCACCATCTGCTGCACAAGCTCCATTTGGTGGCTATAAAGAGAGTGGTCTTGGCCGTGAAGGTGGCGTCTACGGCATCGAAGATTATCTCGAAGTCAAATACTTGTCACTCGGTTAATCGATTTAACATTTCGTTTAAAACAAACGATCTTTACTCATAGGTCACCCCTCATTTCTTGAGTGAAATGAGGGGTTTTTATATGACGCATTCTTACATGCCATTTTGTAAGGGATGATTGAATTCAAATGATTATACGAAAAGGAGTGATTAAAGAATGGATGTCATCACCTTCGGGCAGCGAGAACAGAACCAACACTACATAACAAGACCTGCTGTTTATGCGGTCATGCGCGACTCTCAAACAGGTAAAATCGCCGTTATTCAAAAAAGGGACGGTAAGTTGTTTCTTCCAGGTGGCGGTATCGAGACCTATGAGACGCATGAAGACTGTCTTAAAAGAGAGGTACTAGAAGAAACGGGGATGGTCGTCGAAATCGGTGATTTCATCGGACGAGCCAATCAACATTTCTATTCACAAAATGAAACGACATATTATTTGAATGAAGGGCAGTTCTATCGTTGCGATGCTGGGCAGAAAGTACAAGATCCGATTGAGGATGATCATGCCTTACGATGGATCGACCCGGTTGAAGCAATCGAACATCTATTTCACGCACATCAACGCTACGCAGTCCAAAAGACGCTATACATGATTTAAATCAAGACGCACAAAAGGAGCGCGTTTCTCTTATTCAGAGAAAACGTGCTCCTTTTAAATATGTGACAAACAAATAGTCTCGTTGTTATTCGACGTATTCGTAGAGGACGACACTCTCGATGTAGTGAATGAAGCGGCGTAGTTCCTTCTCCTCTTCGTTCGAGAGATCGCCTTCTTTTGACATATTGGCGATTTCAAGACGCTGAACTTCAATCGCTTTCAAGCAAAGTTCTTCTTTTTGTTGATCGACGTCCTTGCCACCGATTGGTGACGACCACCGCGTATGTTTGAAGCGAAGTCGTTTATAGAACTCCAGCACGCTTTGAACGACGTCTGGCGGATACGATGAGCGGCAATTCTCGAGACGTTCGATGACCGTTCCCATTACCTTTTCATACAGTTCATGCTCGACTTGCGTCATTTGAATCAACGCGTCAGACGACATGTTCGATCGTTTCCGCTTCCACCACAATTTACGAATCGGTTGGACGATTTGGAAGCGCGAATCCTTGCCGATCGCCTTACGACGATTTTCGATTGAGCGGAAAACGTCCTTCTTCAGTAGATCCGGCACCTTATGTTCAGCGACGAAGCGTTTTGATTCTTCCTTCTCCCACTGAACGGCTTCAAGACGAAGGGCTTTTAATTGGTCATTGAACTGGTTTAGTTCTTCCTGACTTTTCTCCTGCGCTCGCAGTAACCGAAGCATGACATGATACTCATTAAGAAGATCAAACGCAACGACTGCATTGTCTTCGTCCGTCACTTGTTTGATTTCTGAGATCGCCCGGCGAATCATTCGTTGTTTTTGAGCGTTCAAGTCGAGTGCGATCGGTGTTGACGCTTCGCCCCGGTTCAAGACCGGTAAGAGAATCGTCGCAAGAACAAGTGTATAGATGATGACACCCGCTGCAAGGAAGATGATCAACGAGCGTTCCGGGAAGGCTTCACCGGACTCCGTCAGGAACGGTAACGATAACACCCCGACCATCGTGATCGTTCCGCGAACACCGACCAGTGTCGTAATCAAATCTTGCTTAAAGGACGGTCGACGGTGCTCCCGGTCCTCTTTCTTGAAGAACCGATGATCGAACCAATTGAAGAACATCGTCCAGACGAGACGGATCGCGAGAATGAATGAACCGATCTCGATGACATATAACATCAAACGCCAGTTGTTGATTGCGTCATCTGCGAAAATCTCGCGTGTCGCTTCTGGCAACGTCAAACCAAGCAATAAGAAAATGATCCCGTTTAGCGTATACGCAATCATCGTCCAGATGTTATCCGTCAACGTCTGCTCTTGCGCAAAGAACGTTTCTGTTCGTTCTTTGATCAAGGCATGCAAGATACCACCTGTGACGACGGCGATGACGCCTGACGCGTGAAACCCTTCTTCGGCGATGAAGAAGATGATGAACGGCGTCAAAATTTGCAGCAAGGCATAAAAGACGACGTCTTCAATACCGGCGCGACGCAAACGAACCTTGAGAAAGTTCATGGCGAGTGAGATCGTCAATCCGATCACCGCTCCAACGATGAACATGTAAAAGAACTCAGTCGTCGCACTTTGAAGCGAGAAATACCCTGTGACGACAGCAGCCACCGCATAACTAAACGCAACTAATCCTGAGGCGTCATTGATCAGCGATTCTCCGCGAACGAGCGTCAGAATCTGTTCTGGAATCTGGACACGTTTCGCAATCCCGTTGACGGCAATCGGATCGGTCGGCGATAAAATCGCAGCTAAAGCAAACGCAGCAGCGACTGGAATGACTGGAATCAACCAGTTGATGAAGTACCCTCCGACGATCGTCGTCAACAAGACGAGGATGATTGCGTTCCCGAAGATTGCTGTCCGCATCCGCCATAAATCTTCTCGTGGGAAGTGAGAGCTATCGTTATAAAGTAACGGTGCGATGAATAAGAGGAGGAACCACTCGGATTCGACCTCAATCGTCAAGCCACTCATCAGAAGAGCAGCGACGGTTCCGGCAATGATTTGAATCAAAGCCGTTGGGATGAAACGGATGTAATGTCCGATGACTTGCGTCAATAAAATAAGAGCAAGCATCAATAAAATCAATGATAGTGTTTCCATGGAAGACCCCTTCCTCTATTGTTTCTTTCTACCTATATCCTAACATAGTTTTTTAATCAATCCTGTCCGAGCGCCTTATCGGACCGTTGCACAGCAATCATTTCTTCTGCTTGACGAATTAACTGCTCCCGGAGTTCGATTGGTTCAAGGACTCGAACTTCCGGACCCAGCCGCATCAATTGGCGTCCGAGATACGGCAGTTCGGTTTCCGGAACCAACCACGTACGTCCCGCCTGAATTGGTAAAATCCCCTCTAGCAAACGTTCGCCTAATGGTGATACTTCCAGTTTTACCGTCGTCATCGGTAGACGTGTCATGTCTTGTTCCAAATCTGAAAAGGTTAACTCGGTTGCTGGCAACTCATGAAGCGTCACGTCTTTGATCCGATCAACACGGAACTGGCGATACCCTCGATTCGTCTGTCCATAGAAGTACCAGCGATTCTGTTCGAACGATAAACCAATCGGATCTACGACGATCATGCGTCGTCCTTTTGTCGTCTCATAGAGAATGTTCCCCATCCGTCCGCTCTCTAACAAGTCGAGTAACGCAGGATTTTGCGGCGACGGTGGTGTATCAACCGCTTGAAAGCGAAAGCGGTCTTTCCATTTTACGATCTGTTGCTCCGTCATTTTCGGTAACTCGTTCGCATAGCGTTCAGCGACTTCCTGACGAATCGTTCCGAATGGAAAATCAGGAATCTGACTAATCCATTCCAGAAGGATGAAGAAGACAATCGTCTCTTCATCCGTCAAAACGAGTGGCGGCATGTTCCGATGTGGCAACATCCGGTAACCCCCTGCTACGCCAGGTTCGCTGTAGATTGGATAACCATTTGCTTCAAGTACCGTCATGTCTCGTTGAATTGTCCGGATCGACACCTGACATTCTTCCGCGAGCATCCGTGCAGAGAAGTGTTCGCCCCGGTTTAACAAGCGTACTAAACGCCACTGTCTCGTATTCATACAGTTCCTCCTTAAATGACGACATCTTTTGTCGTCATTATACGCTAAGATGAAGTCACACGATGCAAAAGGAGGAATTATGGATGTCACAACCTACGACCGTTCTTTATATCGCTTGTAGTCTTGACGGGAAAATTGCCAGACTCGACGGTTCACTTGATTGGTTATTTGCCGTTGCCGGAGACGGGGATAATGGATATCAAGCGTTCTATGATCAAGTCGGTGCCGTCATCATGGGACGAAAAACATATGATGAAGTCCTGCAACTCAGCGAGACGTACCCTTACGCAGGTATTCCGAGTTATATCTATAGCCGAACAAAACAAACGTCCGAGACGGTCACTTATACGGATGAACCGCTCGATCAACTGCTTGACCGGATCACGCCAGCAATCGAAGGTAACGTCTGGCTTGTCGGTGGTGGCGAATTGATTCAAGAAGCGTTGCGTTTAAAACGCATCCGCTCGATTGAACTGGCGATTGCACCCGTCATCCTCGGAACAGGCATTTCGCTGTTTCCGGAAGGGACGAATGAAACGCATCTTCGTTTGACAGCGAGTCGCCATTCGGGACAATTCCTGATGGCGACGTATGAAGTCTTGACTTAAAACAACAACAACCGGTTCGGGAAAGCGAACCGGTTGTTCGTTTATATCAGATTAGGCATTTTTCTTCGTCTTTTTCGCTTTTGGTTCCGTCCACTTGAAGATTTTATTCATGACGTTGTAAATCCGTTTTGATTCCTTCGTCATCAACGGTCCGAGGATGGCGAGAATCAAGACGTACAAGGCTGAGAATGGTGACAAGATGTCCATCAACCCACCAGCGATTCCGAGATTCGCGACGATGATCGAGAATTCCCCACGCGAGACGATCGTCAAGCCGATGTTCGAGGATGCTTTGTGTGACAAACCTGCTTTACGTCCCGCAATCATACCAGCCACATAGTTTCCGATGATCGTGATGACGACGGCACCGAGTGCGAGCCAGACGGCGTCAAGTAACATCGTCGGATCGATACTCAACCCGAAACTGAAGAAGAAGATCGCACCGAAGAAATCACGGAATGGTACGACGAGATGTTCGATCCGCTCGCCTTGATCGGTTTCCGAGAAGACGAGACCGAGTAACAACGCCCCGATTGCTTCTGCAACATGAATTGTTTCCGAGAATCCGGCGATGAAGAACAAGGCAGCAAAGACGACGATGATGAAAACTTCATCCGAGGCGATCTTTAGCATCTTATTCAAAAGCGGTGTTGCTTTCCGAGCGACGATGAAGAACAGCAACATATAGCCGAGGGCGATCAAGATTGAGGTAAGGGACGCAAGTAACGTCGTCCCACCGCCGAGAAGCAGTCCCGATAAGACCGACAAGTAGACCGCGAGGAAAATGTCCTCGAACATGATGATTCCAAGAATCAATTCCGTCTCCGTGTTACCGGTCCGGCGGAGATCAACGAGGACTTTCGCCACGATCGCACTCGAGGAGATCGTAATGATTCCGGCGATGACGAGTACTTCATAAAGTGGGAAGCCGGCGATGAATCCGTATAAGAGACCACCGGTAAAGTTAATCGATAAATAAATCGTTCCGCTCGTGACAATCGATTTTCCGGACCGGATCAACTTACCGACCGAGAATTCGAGTCCGAGATAGAATAAGAGGAACAGGACGCCGATTCGTCCGAGGAAGCTGATGAACTCAGCACTTTCAATGAACTTGAAGTCTAGTATCCCGATTGTCGGAGCGTGCGGTCCAACAATCATCCCGAGAATGATTAGAAACGGGATGATCGAGAAATTGAGTCTGTTCGCGAGCACTGCCGCGATCGCCACTAAGATAAGCGCGGTACCGACTTCAAATATGAGATGATCCATATATTATCCGCCTCCTTCGATTGAGAATAATGCTTTCGTGATGTGACGGATATTTTGACGTTCTCCAGATAAGACGATCGTATCACCGGCTTCAAGGCGTGTATCCGGTCCTGGGTTGAGCGATTTCGAACGGTCATGCTTGAGCACCGCAATGATTGAAATATCGTAATGGTTACGGACATCAAGTTCACCGATCGTTCGATTATTGACCTTTGAATCCTGACCGACTTTGAACCACTCGATGACGAGATCATCAAACGCGAGTTCGATTTTCTCAAGATCCTTCGGCTTATAGGATAATCCTCCGAGAATTCCTGCCATCTGACGAGCTTCTGCATCATTGAACGTCACGCTCGAGATGCTCTCATCAAAATCATCGTCATCATAATGATGCATTTCGCGTCGTCCGTCGTCATGGACGATGACGACCACCTTATCTCCTCGTGTCGTAATGCCTTCGAACTTCCGTCCGATTCCTGGTAAATCTACTTCGCGCATATCCATCTGTTATTTCCTCCTTTTTTGATTTTACAAATGATGATTCGCTTTGTGGATGAGTGCCTTGAATGCCTCATCACTTAATATATCTTGAAGGTCATGCAGCTGTTTCAAATCCGCTTTCGCCATGATGACAAACCCGTCCTCCTCAATGAATGCCACGCGATCTCCTTCCTCCACTTGCAAGGCTTGCCGAATTTTTTTAGGGATGGTGATCTGTCCTTTTGACGTTAACTTTGATAGCTCCATCACGAACTTCCTTCTTTCTGTTTTTTTCTTGTATTCCTTACTTCCTTACTTTTCTTATTACCATCTTAGCATAGTTCTACACTTATTCCGAGTGTTTTGCTTTGAATTAAAATTTAAAAATCGATTTTCTTTTTGTTCAACCGTATTCATACGATTATTTTCAAGACATCTTACAATAAACATAGAAAGACGCATCCTAATCTAAATGGATGCGTTCTTCGTCCTATTGTTATTCGGAGGTGACTTTATGTCGCAATTATTTTCAATTGCGTTTGTAATCTATATATTATCGTTGAACGTGGCAGCAATTTATCTTGTCTATAAACGAATCGTACCAGCTATAGTCGCTGGCTTAACAATTCTCTTCCTGATTCCAATCGTCAGTTGGACCGTCATGGTACTTTTTGTATTCGCTTTATTCGTCACACCAGTCATGGATTGGTTTGAAGGTTTAGAAAGTCTGATTAACCTGATGTGGATTGGTCTGTTGAACGGATGCTGTTACATATTATTCGGGATCGTCAAATGGGTCATTTCAATGATTCGGAGATGATTCTTTGGCTGGATTAATCTTGAGCCCTTTTTCACCTAAGTGATGGAAGGAACGTTCAATCGCTGTTTCGATGTATCCGTCCAATTGACACGGCAACAAGATATCATATTCTTGTGGCAGAACGGTTCGTCGGTCCTCTTCTACCTCGCTAACAAATTGTGGAAGTGCTTTCCACCTCGACTGTACACTCACTTCGTGAAGCGCTCCGTTGATCGCTTGTTCATTCCAGTTCACGAACGGAGCGATGCGTGTATTGTACCGCCTAAAATCATCATGATATCTTGAACCGATCGAGGCGTCGGCTATGATCGCTTGCCGCAACCATGTCATATAAAATCCGCGTAACCAAATATCGTCCGCTATCAGATGGACGTAATAGCCACTTCGAAAAGATGGATCCCAAGACGTCGAGTCTCTCCAAAATGCTTCGTAGTCAATTGCTCGTGTCCCGTTCGCTAATTCACCCGTATAATAGTGGGCTTGCTCCTTCTCGTCATAGCGCGCATCAGGAGCGATCGTACCGAGAAGAAATCGAGCGGGGTCTAGTTCCGGAAGTAACGTAATCAATCGTTGTCCGATGTAGGCATGCATTAGTCGTGAACCCATCGCTTACTTCCCTTCGTAATCGCTACGCGTGATCGCGTAAATCTTTAAGTCCCAGAAGCGCTCTTTAACGAATAAAGCACTCCGCGAGATCCCTTCAAACGTCATACCGATCTTTTCCATGACACGAGCAGATCCATCATTCGCAACAAAACAACGGGCTTGAATGCGCTCGAGTCCGAGTGTCTCAAAACCGTACTGCACGAGACGCGCTGCTGCTTCCGGCATCAGCCCCTTCCCCCAGTACTCGCGCGACAGCGCATAGCCGAGTTCAGCTTGCTGTTGCTCAAACGAGACTTTGATGAAATCAATCGTTCCGATGACTCGTCCGCTCGTTTTGTCTTCGATTGCCCAAGGTGCCGGATTTCCTTGTTCATATTGTCGAAGGATATGTTCGACGAATTGCTCAGAGTCCGGGAGGCTTTTATGCGCATGCCAGCTGACATATCGCGCCGTCTCTTCATCTTTCGTATAGGCATAGATATCTGCTGCATCTTCTATACGAACCGGTCGCAAACGGAGTCGCTCCGTTTCAAGTACAGGCAATGCCTGATATAAATCGATGGTTGTTAACATGATTGAACCCTTCTTCCCTTGATTTTTTCCAAGTATACCCACTCTTATACAAAAAGTATAGAGATATACGAAAACGTTATCAGAATTTTCTGGTATACTATTGGAAAATGATGTAAGAAAGGATGCTGTCATGTCTTCTCGGGAACGAACGCTCTTAAGCGCGCTCGGTATTTCACAGTTTGGTGACTTCATTTATCTCGTTGCGATCAACGTTTATATCTATCGTCTGACTGGTTCAGCGTCAGCCGTTGCTGCGCTGTGGATCATCAGTCCGGTCGTCTCACTCGTCATCAAGTCGTTCGCGGGAAGTTTTGTCGACCGATCCGACTTACGTCGTCTGTTGATTCAGACCGATCTGTTACGTGCTTTTTTAATCGGTATCATGCCCTTTCTACCATTATCATTGCTTTACATCGACTTAATTGCCCTAGCTATCATCAAAGCGGTCGTTGAACCGGCAACGTTGACCTACATCACGACGCTTGTTCCGCAAAATGATCGGACGTCGTTTAATGCCTATCGTAGTCTGATCACCTCGGGTGCCTTTTTGATCGGTCCGGCTCTCGCTGGAGGACTGCTCTATGTTGCTTCTGCTGACGTTGCCATTTGGCTCAACGCTGTCTCGTTTCTCGGATCAGCTGTCTTGCTGATGCGCTTGCCGCGTTTTACCGCTTCAGTCGAACGAGGAATGCGGTTGCAGGACATTATATCCGATTGGCGGCTTGTCTATCAGTTCAGTAAAAGCGCACGCTACGTGACCGGATTATACATCCTCGCGATGCTGATGATGATCGCGACACTTGCGCTTGATACACAAGAAGTCGTCTTTTTGCAACGAAGCATCGGGTTATCGGAAACCGATTATGGTTTACTGATGAGTCTGACTGGGATTGGTTCCGTCGCCGGCAGCTGGGTCGTCGCCCGCTACGCCAAAACGCTCTCCGTTCGGATGATGCTGACAATCGGCTATGTGTTCGTCGCCGTCGGTTACATGCTGTATGCGAGTGCGAATTCGTTTTCAATCGTCTGTATCGGTTTCTTGTTGCTCGGTTGTTTCCACGCATTTGCGGGGACCGGTTTCCTAACGTTCCAACAGTCGAATATTCCACTACACTTAATGGGACGCTTTACGAGTCTTTACGGAGTCGGTGTCAGTCTGCTGCAGATTCTAGCGATCGTCGGCATCGGTCTGCTTGGTGATATCTGGTCGATTCGCTTCAGTACGATCCTATTTGCTGGTCTCCTCGTAATCGTGACGATCTGTTTTCTTGGATTGGTTCTCCTTCCGCGCAAGCAACAGTATTTTGCAACGAACGAGATAAACGAAGAACGACATGCCTAAAAAACAGGGAACCCCGTCAATGCGGTGTTCCCTGTTTAAGTTGCTGTTCTAACCGTTTTTTCATTACTTCGGCATGTGCGACGAGCGGAAAAGTTCCGCTTTGTAGTTGTTTCTGCAGTTGTTTTACTTCCACCCAAGCGAGCGCGTATTCCGCTTGTGAGACAATTCCTTGTTCCCGTGCCGCTTCCAGTTCGTCCGTGTCGATTAACAAGACTTGTCCCGATGGCAAAACGATCAGATCGAGAAACAGATCCTCCCAGTAGACTCGTCCGTCCTCTACTCCGGTACGAAGACAAATATCGATATAGGTCTGTACTAACTGACCCGTGGCGTCAAACATCGAGGTCACGGCATGTTGGGCACCGCTTGGGAATTGTTGTACCCAGACGTAACCGGCGTCAGCGATTCGAATCGTCTCGTCGTTATATTCGACATCTAATGGTGAAGTGACTTCCATGAGTTGAAGGAGTGTCACATGTCCTTTGAACACTTCGTTGTCTACCTGTTCATGAGCATAGTGTCGTTGTGTGACGCGACCCCAGTCACGTCGATCGGCATAGCGTTTTTTAATCATTTACCGGTCCTCCATTTTTTCTTTAGTGTGCCACACCCCTCTTCTTTTTCATTCTAATTCTTTAAAAAAAGAGGCAACGAATTTTCGTTACCCCTTGCTTCTTTATTTTGCTGTCTCTGAACCGTGTAACGCAGCACCATTCGTCTCGATGACGTGACGGTACCAATCGAACGAATCTTTTTTCATCCGTTCCATCGATCCATTGCCTTCGTTATCCCGGTCAACATAGATCATACCGTAGCGTTTTTTCATCTCACCGGTCGTAAAGGAGACGATGTCGATGACGCCCCACGGCGTGTAGCCGATCAATTCGACGCCATCTTCGAGCACGGCTGCTTTGAACGCTTCGATGTGCGCACGCAAGTAATCGATCCGCGCCGTGTCATGTATCTGACCATCCTCGATCGTGTCGATCGCACCAAAACCATTCTCGACGATGAACAACGGAATCTGATAGCGGTCGTACAGACGATTCATCGCATACCGAAGACCAACCGGATCAATCGCCCAGCCCCAGTCACTCGACTGGATGTATGGGTTCTCGACGCCATTCGCAAGACCACCGTTTACGATGTTACCTGTGTTATTGACGACAGCATCATGTTTGACGGTCGTCGACATGTAGTAACTGAATCCGAGATAATCGACCGTTCCGTTTCGAAGGATCTCTGCGTCACCTTCTAAGATCGGGATGTCATACCCTTCCCGTTTGAACTCATTCAACGCGTAAGACGGATAATACCCGCGGACTTGAACGTCTGGGAAGAAGTAACGCTGACGCATCGATGTCTCAGCAAGCAGAATGTCTTCCGGGTGCGATGAGTACGGATAGATCGGTACATGGGAAACCATCGCTCCGATCTCGAAGTCCGGGTTGATCGCTTTCCCTTTCGCGACGGCTAGTGCACTCGCGAGTAACTCATGGTGTCCCGTTTGATACATGACTTCCATTGCGTTCTCTTCCGGATCAAGAAGGACACCAGAATTCGTCCAGAGGAATAACGGATTGCTGACGTCCATCTTGTTGTTAATTTCATTGAACGTCATCCAGTACTTGACCTTGTCTTTGTAACGCGTGAAACAGACTTCCGCAAATTTTTCGAAGAACAGCGCTACTTTCCGGTTGCGGAATCCACCGTATTCACGTGCGAGGTGGAGTGGCATCTCAAAGTGCGACAGCGTGATGATTGGTTCGATGCCGTATTTCAGTAATTCATCGAAGACGTCATCATAAAACTTCAGTCCTTCTTCGTTCGGTTCCGCTTCGTCCCCATTCGGGAAAATCCGACTCCAACCGATTGACGTCCGGAGACATTTCAGTCCCATCTCAGCGAACAGAGCAATATCTTCTTTATAACGGTGATAGAAATCAATCGCCTCGTGGTTCGGATAAAATTCATTTTCCTCTACTTGATCCGTGATGCGACGAGCGACACCGTGCGCTCCTGCCGTCAATACATCAACGACGCTCGGTCCTTTGCCACCAGCATTCCAGCCACCTTCGAATTGATGCGCCGCTAACGCACCGCCCCATAGGAAATCGTTTGGTAATGTCTTCATCTTCATGTCCTCCTTCTTTTTCTCTTACTTGATGATTGTCAAGATTTCTGTATTTGCCGTCGTGACTGTCTCGTCTGTCGGCAGGATTTGCGCATAACTCTGCGTGTTCGTGATGATGATTGGTGTGATCGTCTCAAGTCCATGCGTTTCAATCGCTGTCGCATCGAACGTCACGAGTAGATCACCGGTCGTCACGGCTTCGCCTTCTTTGACGTGAAGCGTGAATGGTTTACCGTCGAGCGTCACCGTCTCAAGACCGACATGGATCAAAACTTCGACACCACTCGTCGAACGTAATCCGATCGCGTGACTTGACGGAGCGACCATGACGACGGTTCCGTCAAACGGAGCCGTGACCCGGTTGTTCGTCGGACGAATCGCTATCCCTTGCCCCATCGCTCCGGAAGCAAAGACGGGATCCGGTACATCCGATAAAGCAACAATCGTTCCTTCAAGTGGTGCCCGAAGCGTCTCTTCGTTCGTCAGTGTAGCGCTGACTTCCTGTTTTGCAACTGGTGTCGCTGTACTTTCAGGTGCTACGACTGGAGCAGCCTGCTCCCCGAAACCGAACACTTGAATCAAGACGATCGGTAAAATCAAGGCAATCGCCGTTCCGATTAATAAGCCGATGATTGACGATGGATAGTCGGAATCGATGCCGTTGACGAGCGTCAATGGTCCCGGTAATCCGGCGTAGGCAAAGTAATATGGTTTAAAGAAACTTGCCGTGACAGCACCGATTGCTCCCGAGATACAGCCATAGATAAACGGTTTCTTAAAGCGGAGCGTCACCCCATAGATGGCCGGTTCCGTGATACCGAAGATGCCCGTCAGTCCGGCTGAGACACCGACTTTTTTCGTTTCTTTGTTGCGTGCCTTCAAGATGACACCGATGACGGCACCAATTTGGGCGATGACGGCAATCGTTTGATACGCCTGGAAGGAGTCACGACCATATTGCTCAAAGTTCGCGAGCACCATCGGCGTGACACCCCAGTGGACACCGAAGATGACGATGACTTGCCAAAAGCCACCGATGATCAGACCAGCGACCGCAGGAGCATTCTCTGCTAAGTAGTTATACCCGTTCGCGATTCCTTCTGCACCCAGTGTCGTGATTGGTCCAATCAAAAGAATCGTAAGCGGTACCATCAACACCATGCTAAAGAACGGAACGAATAACGGACGAATGACTTCATGGATCGTCTTGTTCAAGAATCGCTCGACATAAGACAGAATCCAGACAAGGAATAATGGCGGTAAGACCGATGACGTATACGTTGTTCCGGATAATGCGATTCCTAAGAACGTGATGGATTCACCGGCAGTGATGCGTGCTGCGATATCTGCCCACGTCGGACTGACCAGTGCCGCACTACAGGCGACCGCGATAAAGGCGTTGACCTTAAAATGATTCGCTGCTGTGATGGCAATGAAAATCGGCAAGAACGTAAATGGTGCCCATGAGATGAAGCTGAAGACTTCATACGTACCCGTCTTCGCAAAGGCTGGAAAAGCAAGTGTCGTCAAAATCAAAGTCCCTTGTAGAATCCCCGCTGCAGCTAAGATATAGACGAATGGTGCAAAGACGGCTGACATCGTCGCTATGATTCGGTTGAGGACCGTCCCTTTCGGTGCCTCTTCCGTTTCCGGTTGTTCCAGATCGACAAGTTTCACAAACTCTTGATGGACTTCCCCGACGTGTTGACCAATGACGACCTGAAACTGCCCGCCAGACTCAACGACCGTAATGACGCCAGGTAATGCACTGACTGTTTCCTTGGCTGACGAATCCGATCGTTTCAAGACAAGACGAAGTCGTGTGGCGCATCGAACGACGCTGATGACGTTATCTTCTCCCCCGACAGCTTCTAAAATCGAATGCGCCAACTGTTGATAATCACGAACCTTGCCCATATCGTGTCCCTCCCCTGAATAAAACGCGTTGAATACCTTTTCATTTTAATTGTACATGCACAATTAATCAATACATAAATAATTTAATTTGACACTTTATAAATAAAGAGTCTGCTTATGCTATACTGAAACAAGAAAAAAGTTCGTAAGAAAAGAAGGTGTCCTATGCTGAAATACCAACAGACGGCTGATGAAATCGAACAGTACATAGAACAACATGAGTTGAAACAAGGGGACAAACTACCGATTCTTGAAGAGTTGATCCGACAATTTGCTGTCAGTAAGACGACGATGACAAAATCACTCGAATTACTCGAACGAAAAGGAATCATTTTTCAAGTTCGCGGAAGCGGAATTTTTGTCCGGAAGACAAATCGCACCGGCTACATTCGCCTGTTTTCGACCCAAGGATTCAAACAGAATCTCGTTGGTCATACGATTGAGTCGATCGTTCTCGCACTCGAACCAATCGCTGCAACCGATAACATTGCGAAGAATCTCGGCATTGAAGCGGGTGAGACGGTTTATTACGTCAAGAGAATCCGCTATATCGACGGCAAGATCCTCTGTCTCGAAGAGTCTTATTATCGCCAATTGATCGTTCCATATTTAAATCGCGAAATCGTCGAGCAGTCGATCTTTGAATATTTAGAGACGGCACTTCAATTGAAGATTGGGTTCTCGGATATGTATATGCACATCGGGAAGTTAAGCGCTGAGTCGGCTCGTCATCTGGATCTCATCGAGGGCGATCCTGGATTGACGATTGAGACAGTATTTCATTTAACGAACGGTCGTCCGTTCGACTATTCCGTCATCACATACCACTATGAACATTCGCATTTCGTCGTTCAGGCGAACGGCTTGTATTTATGAGGGGAATGATCGCATGAATGAAGAAATATTGTTTTATTACGCACTTTTCGCAGGCGGTATCCTCTGTATAATCTTGAGTATCTTGTTATATTTCTGGCTCCGTGAGGATACTGGGATCGAATTTTCCACGTTCGGTCGACTCGTTCTCATGTGTTTACTCGGCGTCGGACTTATTTGGTATACGGTTCCGAGTCTGAAATACGTCGTCAATCATGACTATGTGACGACTAAAGGAACCTGTACAGTCGAGTACGATGATCAATCCTCACCGCGGACGATTGACCTTTATTACGATAAAACAGGCGACTATTTCAGATTCTTTGATCGTGCCGAACTCGGCGCTTATGGACCGGACGTTCCGTATACATGTCACGTGACGACGACAAAAAATCAGGCGTTCGAGATTTCTTACCGGATTTATAATTTCAAGACAAACAAATTATTGTATTCGTCTGAATAACTGATACGTTTAAAAAAGAATACTGTTTAGTTTATGTCATTGTTATTTTTTCACTGGCCGGACTCGCTGAGATCGGCGGTGGTCACTTGATTTGGCTGTGGTTACGAGAGGAACGCCCTGCTTATTTCGCACTGCTCGGCGGTGGGATTTTTTTGCTTGGTGTAGCTGTTACCTTATTTGGACCGAGGAATTAACACTCACAGAAAATTCGGATTGATGAACTTTTTCTTGAAAGGACGTATCCAGATGAATGCCGAGATCATTAGATATGTTTTCATCTTCTTACTAGGTGTTGCGTTTGTCTTACCGGCCAGTTATGTTCTTGTCCTTCACTTCGGTAATAAGCAATATGCTTTCTTCAACAAACTTAAGTGGACGGGTGTCCTGTTGCTCGGATTGCTCTGTCTCTCAATCACGATACCAAGTTTTACCGAGATCGTGTTTCGGGATTACCGTGTATTAGAAGGTCCGTGTATTCTAGAACCGTCTGAGTCAAAAGGAACATCGATCGACATTACATTAACGGAGACCAACGATACGTTTTCTTTCCGTGACGCACCTGATCTTGATGTTTACGACAAAAAGGTTTCGTATTATTGCCGGGTGACGACGACACAAAATCAGGCGTTCGAAATCAATTACCGGGTCTTCGACAAACATACGCAAACGTTGCTCTATCCGAATTGACGACACAAACGAGACTGACTCAAAAATCAGATTCTACAAAAAAAGGGTGGCAGAATTGGAATCTGACACCCTTTTCTCATTAAAAAAGAAACACTGGCTTGAGTCTCGCCTGAGGAAAGGGCGTGAAAGAATGAGTGTTTCTTTTTTAAGTCAGCCCCGTTTACTGTTCGATACCCGCTCGCACAGCCGCTTCAAGAAACAGTTCATCATCAAAAGTCGTCAGCTCAATCATCCGGCCGTCTTTTTCGTACCAGGCAGCCAGTCCTTCCCGGTCGACCCATTTCCAGCCAGCTAGCCGGATCCGCATTTCGTATAATACGCCGGGACCTTCGACTTCCGATACGAGATGCGTCTTGACTAATAAACCCTCCGGCTTTTCCTCGACCGTCCCCGTTCGTGGAATAGGAAAACCGTTTACGTTTGACGTTTCAAACAGATAATACCAAGCCATTCCACTGACGATTGCTATACCTAATAAACCTGCCAGCCATTTTCCCATGCGTCGTGTCTTCATCACAATCTGCCCCTTTAAATACATTTATATATCCTGTTTATTTTACCAATAATTTCCTTACTCTCACCTCCTGCTTAAGACGGATTGTTAAGCGCAAAACAAAATGAAAACGAATGATAAGCATGTCATTTTCGTGAAAATAAATGAAAAAAATTAATATATTTTCATTTGTCTTGACGACAATACGTCTTCCTTAGAGTCTCAACGATTTGACAACTCCCGGCACAGAGCCATTTTCAGTCATTTTCAAGTGGTTAATCGTATTAGCAACTTGACTTCTTTTCCTGCTATGGTACGATACGAACTTATTAAAGGGAGTGAACAGAACTTATGAAATTCAGAAAAGAAAAAGTCAATGTCGTTGACATGCAGCAAACCAAAAAGAGTGTCTATGCGACCGGAATTGGGAATGCGATGGAATGGTTCGATTTTGGTCTTTATTCCTATCTCGCAATCATCATCAGTCAAAACTTCTTTAGCGCTGTTGAAAATGATGAACTGAAGCTCGTCTTTACGTTTGCGACCTTTGCGATCGCCTTTTTAATGCGACCAATCGGCGGAATCGTCTTTGGACGCATCGGAGACCGACTTGGACGGAAGGTCGTTTTAACGACGACGATCGTCATGATGGCCGGCTCGACGCTCATCATCGGATTATTACCGACCTACGATCAAATCGGTATTTGGGCACCGATCTTGTTATTGTTAGCCCGCATTTTACAAGGGTTCTCGACTGGCGGTGAATATGCCGGCGCCATGGTCTACATTGCTGAATCATCACCCGATAACAAACGGAGTGCTCTCGGAAGTGGGCTTGAAATCGGAACGCTTGGTGGATACATTCTCGCCTCATTACTTGCCACAACACTTTTCGTCACCTTATCGGATGATCAGATGGCATCTTGGGGATGGCGGATTCCGTTCATACTTGGAGCACCACTCGGATTATTCGGACTTTATTTACGTCGTCATTTGGATGAGTCACCAATCTTCGAAAATGAGATCAATGAAAATACAGAAGAACCTGCGACGTTCCGTGAAATCCTACGTGACCACAAACGTGATATCATCGTTTGTTTCATCGCTGTCGCCTTCTTCAACATCACGAACTATATGCTCTTGTCCTACATGCCGTCGTATCTTAACGAAGTCATCGGTATGTCAAGTTCGACAAGTACGATTCTTATCACCGGTGTCATGGTGATCATGATTCCGCTCGCTTACTTCTTCGGGAAGCTCAGTGATAAACGAGGAAATCGCAATATCGTCCTCTTCGCGTTAGCCGGACTATCGTTGCTTTCGATCCTGTCGTTCTTCTTGATTGGTCTTAAACCACTCTTATTCGTCGGAATCGGAATCTTCATCCTCGGCTTCTTCTTGGCGATCTTTGAGGGAACGATGCCAAGTCTTCTACCGAGTATCTTCTATACGGATGTCCGTTACCGGACACTATCGGTGACGTTCAACGTCTCGGTCTCGATCTTCGGTGGAACGACGCCACTCGTTTCAACGTGGCTCGTCCATACGACACAAAACTCGCTCGCTCCTGCTTTCTATCTAACAGCAGTCAGCGTCATCGGCTTCGTCACGTTCTTCTTCTTCTTTAAGAATACAGCTGGTAAGGCACTGAAAGGGTCGCATCCGACTGTATCAAATGAAAAAGAAGTCGCGTCGATCGCAAAGAAACCAGATGATGCTCTCTGGTGGGCAGAATAATTCCTATAAGTAAGAGCCGTCTCCCGCAGAAGACGGCTCTTTTTAGTAGACAGCACTCAACTCATTTACGACGCGATCCGCGACTGCGAGTTCCTGCTCTTGCGCAAAATCGAACTGACAACCGATCGCAGCGAGTCCGTTCGCATGCGCCGCTTTGAAATCAGATAAGCGGTCACCGACAACGTAGCCTGACGAGATGGCGTGCGTCTTACAAATCTCACGTACGAGTGCGGATTTATCACCAGAACGGATGTCTTCGATACTATAGACATGATCGATATAGGCTTCAAGTCCATACGTCGTCACGATTGCTGACAAGTAGGACGGCCACCCGTTACTAGCGATATAGACGAAGTGACCCGCTTGTTTCAAACGAGCGAGCAACTCGACCGTTCCCGGATATAAGCACCCGTGTCCCGCCTTGACTGCCTGCTCCAGACTGTTTCGAAACTTTTGATCCGCAGCCTGTTGGTCCGCTGCTGAAAAATCCGGCAGTAACGTCTGCCAGACTTCCGGTAACGAGACGCCCATGATTTGCTGATAGAGAGCGACTGGTGTCTCTCCTTCCCAGTGTCCCGTCTGACGCAACTCATGAAAGACATCTTCTAGCGCATGCGCAAGCACAGCATTCGTTTGAAACAACGTTCCATCCATGTCAAAAATGTAATGTGTCATTCGATTTTCCCCCTTTGCTCTTGTTTAATCGTTTGAATCACGGATGCTATCGATCTATCCTCAGCAATCAGACGATCCGTCGAACGGTAATCTCGTTCAATCCACCAGCGTTTCATATCCGTCTCAGAAAACTCCGTCGGCTGCCGCATCGCATGGCGACGGACGGTTTCTTCGAATGAGACGTCAAAATAATACGCCGCGTACCGTGAAGTAAAGCGGCGTTCCAATCGGTCAATCATCTCACCGTACCAGTCTTGTGCAAGAATTCCTTCCAGCAGAATCGTCGCGTAACGTCCGTCAGCAAGTCCGACCAACTCCTCGATCCAGCGAATCGTCGGATTTCCTGGCCCATCTTTTACGTTCAACATTTCCCTGCGGATGACATCTTGCGACAACAGGATGCTATTCGGTAAGACCGATTGTAACGCTTTAGCAAGCGTCGTTTTTCCACTACCAGAATTCCCGCGGATGACGATCAAGCGCGACTTCATGTCGTGAACCAGTCCCCGTTTAAGGCAGCAATGTACCGCTCTGCAGAGCGCGCCACTGCTTCAGACGCACCGGTTTCGATTTTCCGATGAAAAGCGTCATATAATTTTTCAAAGTGAAGCGGACGTAACGTTTCTGCCATTCGCGCGACCGTCTTTGCCGGAAGCGGAATCACATTCGGATAGCTGTACATGAAACTGACCCACGTCCGATCGGCAACGATCCGAATGATGTCTCCTGTCAACAATAGCCCCGCTGACGCGTCTTTTCGTTCACAAATGACTGCTCCTTTGAAGTGACCACCGATGCGATGTAACATCAAATCTTCTGCTAACTCCAAGCGTTCACCACTCCAGAAGACGATGCGTTCGCTTGGTCGCGTCACGAACGACGCATCATCTTCATGAATATAGATTGGTACGTCAAAAGTCTCCGCCCATTCGACTTGTGTCGCGTAATAATGCGGATGTGATAAAGCAATCGCCTGAATCCCGCCTAATTCGTCAAGTTGCTCTTTCGTTGTTGAATCAAGATATGTAATGCAGTCCCATAACAGGTTGAACGATTTTCCTTGGACAAGATATGCCGTCTGACCGATACCGAACGCCGGTGTCGTCTGAATCGCATAGACGCCTGCTCCGTCGTCACTAATGACGTTTTGATACGTTCCTGACGTTTGCATGGCAACGAGCGTTGTCCACGTTTGACCGGTTGGATTGACATACTGTCGCTCCTCTAAGCAAATCGGACACGTTTCGCGCTCTGGATTGATTTGTTCGACACCACAAGTCGTACAGATGATGGTTTTCATATCATCATTCCTTTCCCATTCGTAAATGATTTTCCTGATATATCATAACATATTCCATTTATAGGGATTAGAGGAATTAAGAGGCGTTTACCGAAAGGAAATAGGTGTGAAAAACGAAGGAGGAGATTCATCATGTCGATTTCGACCCACCTCATTCCCCCCCGCTTGAACGCTGTCTTTTTGCATGTTCAGGATGTGAAGCGTTCCGCGGCTTGGTATCACCAGTTACTACAGTTGCCGTTTGATGCGTCGCGTGTCTCATCACCCGTCTACAATCTCCCGCTCGAAGGTCCAACGAGTTTGACGCTCGACGATCATACGAATGACGCAACGTACCGACATCACCCTTCACCACATGCCTTGTTTAATTTTTATACGACGGACATCGATGCATCCTACCAGTTTGTGTTGTCGTTACAGGCACCCATCATCCGCGACATCGAGCGTTTCGATGACTTTGCTTATTTTACGTTTGCTGATCCCGACGGTAACGTCTTGATGCTCTGTACAGGATAAGACAAAAGCAGGTCGAACCACTGATGTGGCTCGACCTGCCTTTGTTTAATAAGACGTTCGATCGTCATTTATGACGCTTTGAAAACGTTCTGTGAACCGATTGATCGCTTCTTCAGTATCAAGAATGCCAGAAAACCAGATCTTTTTGTTCTGTGAAAATGTAAGATGCAGTGAGTCATGTATCGTGGACTGCACTTCAAGCATCGCAATCGTATCTGACTTCATTAACGTCTTTTGTGATAGAGTGACCAGTTCATTCGTCAACGTTTCGCGCATATCTTCTGACGTCTTTTCATGAAGAAGATCAACCGTCTTATGAAGTAATACGGCTTTTGAGACATGCGATAGATTCAACTCACGAATTTCGAACATGAAGGCATCCTCATGTTCATGCTGACGCTGGACGATGAATCGTGGAGAATTCACTAGGTGTTGAATGAATTGAACGAACATTTCGATGGTCATTTCGGACATTCCGAAACCCTCCCTTTTACGTGGATCAATGGACGAATGCCTCTAATCCTTTATCTGAATGGACAATAAGAGTCCTGTATGAAAATCAAGCAGGTGAATTGGAAAAAGAACCTCCCTCCTGTAAAGTTATACCACAAAAACAAGTACAAAGTGTACATGTTTTTGTTTCAAAATTAAGATTCGAATAGCGTCCGAATCTTGTTTATAGTAACATAAAAGATACTAGTTTTAATCATAATTACCATCATCATGTGATAAAAATCTACATGACTGAAATATGTACACGGATAAAGAGTCAGAGATCATCTATCCCTCTCTGACTCTTTCTTCAGTCGTTCATCGTTGGCGCGATTAAATCTTGTAACGTGTATGCCTGCAACGCGTCCGTAAAGGACATGAATGCTTGATCGAACGCTTGACGTGTGTTTTGCAAACTACCATTTTTATTGGGAACGGTCACATTTTCAAGATAGGATACTTCTTCAAATAAATGAACGATTTCTCCTAACGTAATCGTCTCTGGCGATTTCGCTAATTTGAATCCACCATTACGACCTTGTACGGAAATGATGAGACCAAACTTGCTCAATGAATGGACAATCTTCATCAAATGATTTTTAGAAATATCATAATGGGTTGCCACTTCCTGAATTTGTACGAGCCGATTCGGATGCGACGCTGCAAAAATAAGCACACGAATGGCATAGTCCGTAGAGCGAGTCATCTTCATCCATTTCACCTTCTTTTTCTTTCCTTTATATAAACATAGTACAGAAGCTTACTCATTTTCACAATCAATAGTATGGCTTGAAGTGTCGTTTAGAGTGATTTTGCACATATGTATATCGTTTATCTTAAAGGATATGAAGTGTCAAAATCTAGGGATTTTTTCGGAAAGAGGCAAAATGATATTTGGATTGAATAATCAAATCATTCAGATTATTGAATGTCTATGATAAGATTCCTTTAAACATGTATGATTACGATTTGTTTATATATCTTTTTAGAAAGAGGTCTAGTCATGAAGTGGCTCTCATCAAGTATGTTTCATCGATTTTATATCTTGTTAATCTCAAATTTCTTGATTTTTGCAAGCATCGGCACCCTAACCTTTTACTTTGCTCAAAAAGAGCTAGAGCAACACCGTGCTTCATCTCAAGAAATAACATTACAAAAAACGAAAGCTCGTACGCTTTGGAATGAAGCACAGCAAGTAAATCTTCAAATCCAACAAGTCGACTTTAATGATCAGGACGATCTCAAGCAGGTTAATCAACGGTTGGAACGTTTTCAACAACACGTTCAATCATTCAGTCAACGCTACTCAGATCCAGCGGACAAACGCTTTATACATCAACTCGTTCAATTTGCGAGATTTTTGGAACTCGAACTCACATTGCAAGTACTCACGGATAATCAAAAGCTGGTTCAACAATCTGACTCCGCTATCAATGACTATTTTCGATTGATTCTTGATGAAGAGCGAAAAGCGCAACAGTCACTACAACAAAGAACCGTTGAAGTTTTACGCTATGCTTTTGGTGTGATGATCATCGCTTTTTGCCTTCTCAGTTACTTGATTTTAAGACTTGTGCGGTCTTTTCAAACGGACTTACTTGACCTCGTCGATCAAACGAAACAACCTGATCGATTGGAGCAGAACGATTTTCAGAACCGTCACGACGAGATTGGTACACTTGGACGATCGATGCAACAAATGACGACGTTGCTCGCCTTTGAACACCAGCAAACGCAAGCTGTTAATTCACAACTTCAAGAGTCTTTCTATCAACAAAAAATAATTGAGCGACAACTTCAATTTCAAAACCAGTTAGCTACTCAAATTTTACGCCATCAATCAATGTCAGGTCTTCACACGTGGCTACAAGCAATCGGTAGTCATTTTCGGGCGACGCATATCTTTTTTTCACCACAGTCGGAAAGTTTTGAACCTGTCCATATCACACTATCAGACGAACCGACATTTGACCAAGAGCGGCTAGAGTTAGAAGCGAAGACTGAGTTAGATACATCGCTCCATCTAATCGAGAAGGAACAATCGACGTTGTGTGCTCTTCCATTACACAGTCCGTCAAAATTCATTGGTACATTGACGTTACAATTTCATCATCGTTTCACCGAGACTATCGCACTTCAGAAAACGACACATTTATTGAATATCGGATTGATGCGGTTGCTTGATGATATCCGTATAAAAGATCATCATCAATTAATTCAACGTATCTTAAATGGTCTTCGAGAAGCTATATTATTCGTCGATGTGACGAACACAAATATCTTTACGAATCACATGTTCCATCAATTGTTCCCGAACTGGTCACCTTCTGAAAAACAATCCGAAAACTTAGCATTCGTCATCGAAACCTTCGAACCGTTGATTCTCGAAACAGATGCGTTATATGCCTATTTCGAACAAATCAAAGCAGGCTTTGAGCACGCAACAGTCGTTCCTGCTCAGGATTTTTCAATGCCAGACGATCGTCATGTAAGACTTTATACAGAATTTTTGCCCGATCGGCAAGGGATTTTATTTGTTTTTCGTGAACGTACGGTTGAAGTCACTTATGCCAAAAAGGAGCAAAATTTCATTTCGGTTTTATCTCATGAGCTACGAACGCCACTTGCGTCCATTGAAGGGTTTAGCGAACTGATGTTACATCGGACGTTGTCTCCTTCAAAACAGCGCAAATATCTAGAGACGATGCGGAGTGAGACACAGCGACTCAGTCAACTGTTAACCGAATTCCTAGATTATCAGCGACTCAGTCATCAAAAAGAATCGTATCAGTTAGAATCATTTTGCATCGAGCATATGCTCATTGAGTTAACGGAATGGTTGAACGTTGCGACATCGACGCATCATATACAAATCGAAACCGATGGTCCTTGCTTGATCACGGCTGATCCAGAAAAAATCCGGAGAGTCTTATTAAACATCTTGAATAATGCAATAAAGTATTCTCCTATTGATTCAAATATCCAAATCTCGCTAGCGTGCTGTGAAGCTGAAATCGTCATCACCATTAGCGATGACGGATATGGTATCCCAAAACAAGATCTTCCCCATCTGTTTGATCCGTATTACCGCGTCGAACATGCAGACCATCTCCAAGTTCAAGGAACAGGTCTCGGTTTACCGATTTGTAAGGAAATCATTGAGGCGCACGGCGGACGTATCACCGTTCATTCAGAAATCGGAAAAGGATCCGACTTTTTTATCCGTTTACCTCGTGATGAAGAGTGGAACACAACCAATAACATGTATAAGAGCAGTATGAATAATCTACAACTAGGAAGTGAAGAAAGTGGAAGCTGATTTAAACCAAATCGTTCGCTGTTTAAATCAAGATTTTAAACAGCAAAAAACTGTCTTCAGTGCAATGGCATTGAAAGAGACCAACCCCTGCATCGTCTTGATGGAAGATCACCGTAAAAGACGGATGGAGGATGCCTTGTATCAATATCCTGATTTCATCGCAGAGTTGGAATCACTCATTTATCGTTGTTTAATTGATGTCCGGGGAGCCCGTGAATCAGCCTCCCCTTCCGAGATTTTTATCTCTAAAGCCCATCTCTATTCGCCGTATCATTATTTAGTCACCTTTTTATGAGAGGAGTCCGCCATGACTGTTCAAGAAAATACAGCATTGTTGATCATCGATGTCATCAATAAGATGGATTTCGAAGGAGCTGAGCAGTTATTGCAACAGACGCTCCCTGTCCTCGAACCACTCTCAAAATTAAAACAACATTGTAAACGTCAAAACATCCCGGTGATTTACGTCAACGACAATTTTGGTCTATGGCAAGAGAATGTTAATCAAATCATTGATGAGTGCCGCGGTGGTCTTGGCGATGTCCTCATCGAAGCAATGCATCCAGAAGAGGACGATTACTTCATCATCAAACCAAAACACTCAGGCTTTTTCGGGACCCAACTCGATATTTTATTGAAGCATTTGGATGTCTCACGACTCATTATCACTGGTCTCACGACAGATATGTGTATCTTATTTACTGCAAACGACGCTTATATGCGAGAATATGCCATTCATGTCCCAGCAGACTGTACGGCAGCAAAAACAGCTGTTGCTAAAGATCACGCCTTGGAAATTCTCAGTTCGACATTATCTCTTAATTGCTCCTTAAGTTCACACTTGATGAAGGAGGAATGACCCATGCTTCACTATTTTTCTGGTACGTATGAAACAGCACGTCAACGTTTCAATGAGACTGCTCAGCAAATGCTCTCTCGGTATTATCCGCAGCTTACTCATGATTCACTTGAACAACAGGCGTCACTTTATTCTGATTGGTGGCATGGTCAGTCAGGTAATAATTCAACGTTGTTCATCTTAACGAGTGGGCTGCATGGAATTGAAGGATATGCAGGCAGCGCCATGCAACTTCAATTTTTATCAGACCATATGAAACAGCTAAATACGGGAGAAGTCGATATTTTGCTGATTCATGGTATTAATGCGTATGGGATGAAACATCATCGTAAAGAAACACAGCATAACCTTAATTTAAACCGAAATGCCATTCACGATTTTTCGCAGGCAGATTTACGTAATTTAGGTTTTGATGACTTACAGTCTTTGTTCATAAAACGGTCAGGATCAGGGCGTCGTCTGGATTATGTGCCATTTACGTTACATGTCTTATACGACTTGATTCGTCTAGGTCCACATGCTTTTTTAAAGGCTGCGACACTAGGACAATTCAAACATCCGACCGGATTCTATTATGGCGGACGTACGCAAGACGCTTACTTCTCTGACGTATTAAGTCGTCTCGTCGATACCCTATCTACTTACCGACACGTCGTGATGCTCGACTGTCATACTGGTTATGGACCAGCGGGGCAAGTCCAACTCGTCATGTCGTCGGATGATCCACGGCACGCAAAGGAAGTAGAAGCATACACACATTACCCGATTGTCGATCAACCACGAGATCAACAGTTCTATGCGATTGAAGGGGAATGGCTAAACTATCTGTATCAAGAAACAAAAAAACGAAAGATCGGTTTTTTAGGTTTAACCCTTGAGTGCGGAACGCTTGGGAAACATCCTATTGCCTTACTCCGAACGTTAAAAGCAACGATTGACGAAAATCGTCTCTTCTTCGATCAAGCGGTCGCTCCTCGACGAATCATGGAGCGGTTCGACGCACTTTACATTCCTAAAAATAAACAATGGCGACAATCCATATTGAACGAGACGGCGTTCATCTTCACCAGTATCACCAAGTGGATGAGTGAACCCAAAAACTATCCTATGATGAAACGTTCGCTCGGATCATTCAAAAAATATGACTAAACAGGTTTGAAAGAAATCGATTAAGGTATATAACATGTGTAACTTGCATATGTTTAAAACTTAAAGGGGGTCTTTTCATGTTTCGTCATCAAAAGGAATTACAATTCGAAGTCAAGGTAGATCGACCCGATCCAAAACTTGCTCGGGCCGTGCAAGAGGTACTCGGTGGACAATTCGGTGAAATGACGGTCATGATGCAATATCTCTTCCAAGGCTTCAATTGCCGTGGCGAAGAAAAGTACAAGGATATGCTGATGGATATCGGGACGGAAGAAATCGGACACGTTGAGATGCTGTGTTCCCTCATTTCTCAATTGCTCGACGGGGCGTCACCGGATGATCAGGCAGAAGCTGCCAAAGATCCGGCGACGGCAGCAATTCTCGGGGGAATGAATCCTCAGCACCTACTTGTCAGCGGTCTCGGTGGATTGCCATCGAACGCAAACGGCATTCCATGGAACGGATCCTATATCGTCGCCAGTGGTAACTTATTGGCAGACATGCGATCGAACCTACATGCTGAATCACAAGGTCGCCTTCAGGTCGCCCGCCTCTATCATATGACGACAGATGAAGGCGTTCGTGCTACCTTCCGTAAGATGCTCGCTCGCGACCGATATCACCAGTATCAATGGATGGCTGCGATCGAAGAACTGGAGACGAAAAACGGAGTCGTCGTGCCGGCTACTTTCGCACCGGAAGATGAGATGGAAGCGCAACCGCATGCTTATGAGTTCTGGGACCTATCGGAAGGCACAGCTTCCAAAGAAGGTCGTTGGGCTCAAGGGGAAGCACAAGATGGAACCGGTGAATTCGTTCATCTAGAAAATCCTGCACCGCAAGGAAACATTCCGAAGATGAAGGTACCAGCACACAAGCTTCACCACGATCTAGCAGAAAAAACAGGAATGCAAAACGTTAAAGATACTGTCAAACGGATGTTACATGATAAGGAGTGAGACCGATGGCGAAATCATCACTTGCAATCCATGAAACACTCGAAATCCATGAAATCATGACGATGAAACAAGCCTGTCTCGTTAAAGCTGTTGCCGTTCGTTCCTTCGTCAAGGATGAGACGCTTGAAAAATTGATTGCTCAAGACATTAAAGATAGCGAACAAGCATTAAACGATTTACAAAAGCTCTTGGCAGATCATGAAGGAGGCAATTCTCATGAATGAAGCTCTCCAATCCATCAACCGTCCTAGTAAAAAACGCGACGAGTTGATTGCGACGGACTTCTTGATCAGCAGCAAATCACTTGTCCGCGCTTATGCTGTCGCGATTACGGAAACGGCTTCTCCTGATGTGCGGAAAGTCTTGACCGAACAACTGAATAAAGCCATTCAGACTCACGCTGCGATCGCCGGATACATGATTGATCACGATATGTATCACGCGCATGACTTGAAAAAACAATTAAAACACGATCAAGAAAAACTAGAAGTCGCAAAAGGATTGCTATGACGTTTCCCCTTCCCTTCTGATCCTGAAGCGGAAGGGGTTTTCTTTCATAATTCGTGTAAGGAGCGATCAGTCCCATGATTGACATCAATCACATTCAAATCAAACAAAGTGGAGAAACCGTTTGCCTCACCTGGGAAGGGACAAGTAACGTCCGTCTCTTATTAAATGGTAGACCCTGTTTCATTCAGAACTCGAATACCTATCAAACGGAGACACTTCCTTTATTTGAACCTCTCTCGTTCGAACTGATCGATTCAGATTCGAAGACACGTATCGTCACCGCGCTTGTTTCAAGTACGGATGATTTGTTCTGGAATCGAAAAATGACTGTCTTGATCCAACAAGATCATGCTGTCCGACTGTTGTGGGGTGAAATTCCAGAGGTATCACATTATACGGTATTTCAAGATGGGTATCGATTAGGTCAAACTACGATACCTGAATGGAAAGGAACGATTGACTCTGAACAGTTTACACGTTTTGAAATCCGGGTGCTCCGTCCCATTTCCAGAAAATTGATGTCGCTTGCAAAAATGATCGAGACGTTTGCCCGCGTTACGAATCAAATAAAACAGGAACAAGACCGGGAACGAGAATTTGAACAGTTCGTGCTCTATTTTTCTTTGTACCCGCTATCGGCTTCACATACGAAGGTGGCTTCATACCGATTGCGTGTACTGACGTTCATTGCTCCGCCGATTCTCGTGAATCCGAATCCGTTTTCTCCGCATCGATATTTTGAAGGCGATGCGCGACAGTATTCCCCTTTTTCAAAAGAGTATCGCACCTTTACAGAAGTCCTAACTTGTGATGGTGAAACTACTCATCAACTATCAAAACAAGCAAATCCTACCCGCTCCTTCGATGCTCGTCATCAGCTATATCGAGAAGATGTTGCCTCGACACAGCGGGTCTATTTATCAAATCAATCACCAACTGGGTATACACTCCACCATTCTGTCGGTAATCCGCTCGTCATCTCACCTAACATCGACTACGAGATCAAGGTGGCACATCGTTCAAATCTTTGGCGTATCGCAGGAACACATCTCCAATCACCGCATCATGAAGTGTACTTGGATGAAGGGGACGATTGTTTCGAGACGATTCACCAAGCCCATGATTTAGGTTTAAGTTTTCTCGGCGATCCGCTGCCGAGTTGTCACTGGTTACATGTGATGAATCAATGAACAGAGAGAAAGCCGCGACCGATTCGTCGCGGCTTTTCATATTTAGTCGTGAAATCGAGCTCGTGTCTCAGGAGACGGCAGTGCACACTGCTGTTTTTGCCCAAACCAACGATGACGATTGTTTGCAACGAAGTCATAGACGTGATCCCGAAGTCGACGTGGAACAATCCGAAGTATACTTAACAGATGCCACCCACCTCTTAAATGACCGGCAATCCGTAACGCAGCATCGGATTTAATATACGGTACACCTCGGTCAATCACAACGACACTGTCGATCGTTTCCGGGAGATGATGGCGCCTTACGAGTTCTTGCCCCGTCTCCCCTTGCAATGAAGCAAAGTCATGGTACCCTTGATCTCGCTTTAAGATGAACTGGACACTCGCGTCACAGAGATTACATTCCCCGTCAAATAAGACGATTGCTTTCATGATCGATTCATCCTTCCCTATCTGTTTAACGAACGATTTCGTACACTTTTTCTTTACCACACTTTAGGTCAAAACATGCATTTAATCAGTATGTTAAATCATGATAACGCTTCCGTTCATTGTCTTTCTTAGGCTATACTGTTTTTGTAAACATTTGGAACCGTTCATTTATTTGAATGTATCCATGTAAAGGAGCGTACATATGACGAAACGACCGATTGCCATCGTGACCGGTGCCAGTCAGACACGCGACATCGGAGCTGCGATTTGCCGCCAGCTTGCCTCGTCCGGACATGACCTGGTCTTCACTTATTTTAAAGCAACAGCGGATTGGGCGGCTAGTTTTACGACCGATCTTGAAAGTCAAGGTGCCCGCGTTCTTGCGATCGAGCTTGATTTGGGTCAAGCAGATGCCGCAGACGATTTATTCGCTCAGGTAGAAGACTTTGGAACACCCAGCATCCTGATCAACAATGCTGCCCACTCGACGATGACGGATTGGCAAACGCTCGATGCAGCAAACCTCGACCAACACTATGCCGTCAATCTCCGGGCGCCGCTGTTGCTTGCGACACGTTTTACGAAACGATTCACTGAATCGAATCTAACGTCCGGTCGTATCATTCAACTGACATCGGGACAGGACCTCGGTCCGATGCCAGACGAGATTGCTTACGCTACGACAAAAGGTGCCTTATCGACGTTTACGAAAACTTATGCAGCAGCCGTAGCACCGCTTGGCATCACCGTCAACGCCGTCAATCCAGGTCCGACTGACTCGACTTGGATGGATGAAGCAACACGAACAGCGCTTAAACCTAGTTTTCCGTTCGGACGAATCGGTGCGCCAGAAGACGTCGCACGCTTGATTCAATTTCTCGTGAGTCCAGATGGTGGCTGGGTGACCGGACAAGTCATTCATTCCGAAGGTGGTTTTGAACGATGAACATGTCACATGCAAAAACATCCCTCTGACGCTAAAATCAGAAGGATGTTTTGCATTATCGAAAAACTGGATCCGGTTCCGTCAAAAAATCGTTCCAGGCTGTTTGATGCAGATCGCTATAGAGTTGTGGCATTTGATCTCTTTCAAAAAAAGCAACATCGAGTGATTCATCGGAGTCAATCGTCAATTGTCCCCCATTGATTCGGCAAACGAAAAAATGGACGATCGGTTGGGCGACATCTCCGTTCGGATACATCTCTTCGTACTTCGAATAGACACCACTTAACCGTTCAATCGTGACATGAAAACCGGTCTCTTCGAAAATCTCACGCTTTGCTGCTTCTACGATTGACTCTCCCAGTTCCAGTGCACCGCCCGGAAAGCCCCATGCTTGTTGCTCCCGTCGTTTTTGAAGAAGAATGCGCCCCTCCTCGTCGAAGACGATGCCACCGGCAAAGTTCAACATCACTTTTTCTTGACCAACCTTACTGCGAAGAAAACGTATGTAGTCCATCTGTCGCCCCTTGAAGTTTGACGTGCTTCAGCCAGGCGATGAGTTGCTTGATCATTGCATCGGTCACGGTATGATTGACACCCGGGAAAACGTCTAATACAGTCGTTTGCGCCATCCCCGCTCGAACTGCTGACGCGTGATAGAACTGTTGGGTCGATAATGGAATGATGTCATCGGCATCCCCGTGCAGGAGCAATCGTGGACGCTCATCCATCACACTGATTGGATCAAGCTTCCATGGTACATCCGTCTCTTTGATAACAGGTCGCCCGTCGCGCGCGCGGAATAAGCGTTCTGCTTCAAGATAGGCACCGCCCCCATTGATCGCAACAAGTGCTTTAATCGGCAGACGCGCCATGATCCCGTGGGCAATGAACCCACCCATCGAGACGCCCACCGCCATCACGTCTGAAGCATGCCAGCCTGATTGTTCGATGAGATCGGTCGCTTCCTTAATCGATTGTTCGACGACGGACCAAAAATAGGTCGTCATTACTTCTTTATCGTAAGGGTCATCAAACGGTTCACGTTGATCATGTCGAACGAGTTCCGGAATGAAGACATCGTATCCTTCGTCAGCGAGTTGTTCAGCAAACGCTAGATAAGAAACAGCTGTCCCACCCCAACCATGATAGAGCAGGATGGCTCCTTTTGGTTGAGAGGCTCGGACGATGTGGACATGAAAATCAAGCTTCATTTTTTAGCTTCTCCTGGTTTAAGCGGACAATCGTTCTCGCGAAGTCATCTTCCGGTAACCGTTGTCCGTTCTCAAGAAACGGTTTCCAGTACGGTCGGATCTTAAATAACGAGACCGTATCGCGGTAAACTGTTCGACGAATGACTTGTTTTGTCGTCAACGGTAATCCGTTCTCGCTTTCAACCTGAATGCCACAGATCTGACCACCAATCGATTTTCCGTTCAACAGTTTTAATTGCGCGACTTCTCCTAGAAAACTGATCGTCGGTTGTGTGACGAAGGCGTGCACGACTTCTGACTTCACACGCCGTAATACCGTTTTTTCGATGACGACGGAAAGTCCAAGATAAACAGCTTGGTTGATGATATACGCACCGATTCGTCGTTTTGTCGTTGAGTGCATGAATGATCCTCCTTATACGTTGAAATAGACGACAGCGCCGAGTCCACTGACAGCAATCAAATAAAAGACGATTGCGAGTCGTTTGTTTGCGGCAGAGATATCCTTTCGGACGAGGATTTTACTATACCGATACGTCAAGAATGCGAACACGAGCAATGCCAAAATCAATAATGGTTCCATTTGATTCCCCCCTTTTCTTTCTTATTCTACCTCATATCTAGTCTCTAATTGTTATATTTTACAAGTAAGTTAGTATATGCTTGATCCATATGTAATCAATCCAACAATGAAATGAGGTTTACATGTTGAACACTACAACGATTTGCTGTCTTGTTGAGTCGAAAACGCCCGGTTATCTCAATCGGGAACTGCCGCCGCTCGGCATCCATGACGTCCATGTCCGCACTCTAGCCGGTGCCATCAGTATCGGTGCCGAACTTCCCCGATGGCTGGAACAGGATATGACCGAAACCGTTTATGATTATCCACTCGAGACCGGATATGAAAGTTACGGCGAAGTGCTTGCTGTTGGTGACGCGGTCCAAATCGTCAAGCCGGGTGATCGGATCGTCAGCTTCTATGGACATCAAGATCAAGCGATCGTTCCTGAATCGAAGGTCATCCCGGTTCCTGCTCACATTTCACCGCGTGAAGCTTTACTTCTGATCCTGTCTTGCGACGCGGCAAAAGGTGTCCGAAAGCTGGCATTGACGCCCGATTCTAGCGTCTTAGTTTCCGGAATGGGAACGATCGGTTTGCTGACGGTGCATTACTTACGGCATTACTTTAATGTTCGTCAGATTGATATCATCGAGCCGCTTACGTCCCGAGCGGAGTTAGCCCATCAATTAGGTGCATGTGTTGTCACACCGGACTCAAGTATGTATGACGCCGCCATCGAATGTTCCGGACGCCAAGCGGCCTTTGCCGAGCTTCAGTCTGCCATCCGTCCTCATGGTACGATTTGTGTCTTATCGGACGGTAACCGGGAAGCCTTGACGTTGACGCCCGCGTTTCACGCAAAAGAACTTCGGATCATTGCATCGAGTGACGGCTGGGACTACCGCAAGCATGCAGACTGGCTCTTTGCAAACGATCGTCACGTGACTTTACCCGCTTTGTTCGAACAAGAGACTTCGTTTTCGGAGCTCGCCAGTTGCTTCGCAGCCTTAATGGAAACACCAGATCTCCCAATCAAAGTGTTCGTCGATTACGATAAGACGAGCTGAACGCCGTTCGGATCCTTACCTACGAGCGATGCGTCGGAAAAGACTGCTTCTTGTAAGACGTTCTTCTCCCCGCGGACGGTTTGAATTTGTGACATCGGTTGATCGAACAGCTTCGCTAAATCTTCCTCTAATCCTTCGCGTGGCGTTGCTAGAATCAGACGCTCAAGAATCGTTCCGTCAGCGTCCGCAATCGCATCTTCATGAATTTGCAGTTCAATCCGTAACCCGTATGGTGTCTGTAAGAACGTCCGCCGCTCGTTCGCTTGGATCGTGAACGATAACGTTTCTGCACGGTCGAGAATCGTTTGCACGTCATCTGATTGAATCAAAAATCCGATATGATCGAAGCGAACCGTTTTCCCGAATCCAATCGTCACGTTGACCGCTCCCCGTTTCATTTCGATGATTCGAAATAAAATGTGATCTGTTCGAAAATCATCCCACGTCAGGGGTGGATTAAACGACGAAAATTCTCCGTCCTTCTTCCCGATGCGCTGGGAAACGTGAAACCCGCGTACCGTGTACCAGGCTTCTGTTTCTTCCAAGTGTGGTGTCCAAATATGGTAGTGAAATAGCATTTACATACACTCCTTTTAATTATTCCAATCGTTCCACGTCATCACGTCGACTTGCTTCGAATCATTCAAGTATTGTCGTAATAACGGGAGGTGCGCAGCTCCATACAAACAGACGATTCGCTCGTTCGCCTGAGCGAGTTGCAGTAGATGATTCGCAATTTTTTGATTGCGAACATGCCAGTAGCCTTCGATCCAAATCCGCCCGCTCTCTAGTCGTTCGATTTGATCATAGATCCTAGCCGACGCTGCAATCGTCTCTTCAGTGTGCAATTGATCGAGCCATTCGGAGAAGGATAACTGCTCCATCGCGTGCTCTAACTGTTCAATCCGCTTCATCTCAGCCGTGACGATCGTCTCAAAGGCTTCCGGATGATGTGAACGGACGATTCCTAAATCCGGTACGCCGGGTACGGTTTCGTTCCAATCGACCCCATGGAGATCTGCTAAACCTGCCATCTGAGCTAAGCGAAAGCCGATTTGTTGCCGTTCATTATCGGTTAAGTCGCTCTCAGATTGATAGTTTTCATATGTATATTGCAAGTCACTCATGCGTTCAGGTGATGTCTCAAGAGCTACGCCTGTCGGTCGAAATACGTTCAATCGAGCAACGACTTCTTGAATTTCTCGTTGCCGTCTTTCTGACGCGACATCAAAAATTGCCGGACGAATCAGATCACCATTTGCTGGTCGGTCAAGATGGAACATGCCCATCAGTAAAATCTGAGGTTTCATCTATCCCCCTCCTTTTCCTGATTTTACCTTATACTCGGTAGAGGAAGCGACCTTTACCTATCATGAATTTACGTTACCATTTAACAAATAGTCATATAAGGAGGTTCCGATGAAAAGGATATTCGTCATTATGTTCATTGGATGTTTATTCGGATGCAGTCAGTCTAGTACAGAGGAACATGGTAGCTATGCCATGATCGTCATTGTGAACAACAAAGAATATAGTGGAACAGAAGCAGAATTGGATGCATCTAAGCAACAAGGAGAAAAAATTAGCACGATACTAAAGAAAACAAAAGCATATGAAATGCCTCAAGCGAACAGTCAATCGAATCTCTTTTCAGTCGGATCCACCATCTATTCTGTTAAAGGAACAGAAGATTTTATCATTGTAAAAGATAAAGAAAATAAAAAATGGCTTTTACAAAAGGTAAGGGATATCGAAAACACTCTAAATCAATGAGGCACTTTAACACCTTTAACGTGGTGCATCTATAGAAATACGATCAGCGGAGATGTTTTGTACTTTTACACGAAGTAGAGTGAGAAGACATTAGAAAGGGGCTGACTCAAAAGTCAGTTTCCGCAAAGATAAGGATGCCAGAATGATGATCTGCTACCCTTATCTCATAACAAAAAGAATGACGCATTTCACGACACTCCTACAGGGAAAAGCGCATTGCTGCGCTGTCAGAGACAAACAAGACCCGCTTTCCTGCTTGAATGAAGCAGGAAAACTGGCTTGTGTCTCGCCTGAGGAAAGGGCGCGAAAAGACGCGTCATTCTTTTTTTGAGTCAGCCTCTTTCTTTCATCCTGTTAAGCTTGATTTGACGAGCAAAATCTTACCGCTTTCCTCTGCATCGATATAAGAAACGGCTTGCACATCGAGAAGGATATCACGACCGAACAAACGGTACAGCCGTTCCATCAGAAGTCGTTCGTCTGATTGACTGAACCGCTCTGCGTCCGGAACGTAGTAGATCAATACGCTATCCGGCGTCATTTGAACATATTGAATACGCTCGATACTGTTTGGTAAGTGTTTGACGAGACTCGACAGTTGCGCCTCAAAAATCTTTTGCCCATCCGGTTTTTGGATGAAGGCGCGTCCTCTTCCGTCAATTGAATCAATGATTGGTCCTGGATGACCGCACGAACAGGTGCGTTGACTCAGCGTCATCCGATCGCCGACACGGTAGCGAATTAGGGGGGTTCCGTGTGTATCAAAACTCGTCACAAGAATCTCCCCGTCTGTATCGAGTTCGATGATCCCCATCTCATGATGCAGATGTTTTTGACCAAATCGACACTCTGAGACGATTGGTGCCCCTTCAGACGATGCATATTGATCAAAAACTGGTCCGTGAAACACGTCTTCGATGACTTGGCGCTCCTCCGCATCGATTCGTTCAGCAGTTGGAAAAATCGCAATCGGTCGACACGTTAAGCGGATCCCTTCTCGCTTCGCAAACCGGGCGAGCTCAATCATCGCTGACGGAAGCCCATCAATTGTTTCTGGTTGAAAACGCTCAATGGCTTCGAGATACGCTGCCATCGTTCGTGGAGACAATCGTTTCACCGTAAATAAGAGTTGATTCGCAGCTCGGTTCATCCGCCAATATACATCTGTCTGTTGCCGCTCAGGTACTAAATCTTGCGCTGTAAAACTAGCACGCCGCATCCCGCGTCGCACTCCATGCGTCGCTTTAAAGTAGTCGAGATGTGCCATGCGAATTTGCATATCCGGTACGGTATATCGCACTTGAAGTGACGTGCCCGTCGTTCCACCGGTTTTTCCAACAATCGGTGCAGGAATGTCCGTTTGAATTTCCGCCATCTTCGTTCGTAATGTTTCTTTTGATAATACAGGGATGTTTTTTAGTTCTGATAAGTCCGTTAACGGTAGGCGAATGCCATGTGAAGTGAAGAGCTGATGGTAATAGAGGCTATGTTCCGTACAGAAGCGAAGGAAGTCATTTAATCGATCAAGTTGTTCCGCTTTGACGTCGATCGTCGAATGTTCTCGTTCGAGGAGCATCCGGAACCGTTCTTGATAGACCGGTCCATAACGTTCGCGATGCAATTGATACCCATAGAGGGTTGTGAAGAGATGCTGGAGAAATAGAGGAGAGCGATTGTAGATTTGCTCTTTGATACCCATGTCATCACGTCCTTTCGCAAGGGAAGTAACGGTTTCGATGTCTCTACGATAGCCTATGTATCTGACAGGAATATGACAAAATTAAGGGGAAACGCATCCTGACAAATTACTATCGCCTTGGACAGGTCCGACGAACATCGCTCTACTATACTGAAGACAAGGAGGTGACAAGATGTGGCTCGAATCGATTCAACGCGTCATTGACTATATCGAAGATCATTTAGAAGACTCGCTCGATCTCAACGTTTTGACAAGGGTGGCGAAGATGCAAACGTATCCTTTACAACGGACGTTTTCGTTACTTGCGATGATGACCTTACCGGAATACATCCGAGGGCGACGTCTGACGCTCGCTGCCCAACAATTGACACAGACGGACGAAAAAATCATCGATCTCGCCTTACGTTTTGGTTATGAGACGCCGGAAGCTTTCACAAAAGCGTTTAAACGTCAGCATGGTTGTTCGCCAACGTTGATGCGAAACGAGCGACGTCCGATTCACGCCTATAACCGCCTGAGTATTCAGGTGACCTTGAAAGGACTGGAGCAAATGGATTACCAACTCATCGAACGACCGGCTTTACAGATTTCAGGATGGCGAAAACATTTCCCGACGCAAGATGGCGCCCAACAGCAACTGATTCCGTTGTTTTGGAATGATGTGAATCGTTCTGGTCAAGACGCGATTTTGTTCAAACAAAATGATGGTCAAATTGAAGGTGTGATTGGTGTCTGTTCCAATTTCACTGAAGAATCAATGGATTATTGGATTGCGACGACAACAACGGAAATTCTACCCGGTCAAGAAACGATGACGATTCCGGCGAGTCTTTGGGCGACGTTTCCGGTCGTTGGTCCGATGCCGCATGCCATTCAAGAGATGTGGCAGCGTATCTATCAAGAGTGGCTCCCATCGCATGGATATGATCCTCTGCCTCACGCTGAACTCGAAGTGTATTCGGCAGGCGACCCGTCTGCCGCCGATTACCAATCTGCCATCTGGATTCCGGTGCGTCCGCGCGACTGATAATTTCAGGACATACGAAAAGGCGAGATCATTGGTGGTCTCGCCTTTTACGTTGTACGTCATGCATACTGTTGTTTAATCAGTAACGTTTTGCCACTGATTTCTTTCGGAATTTCGGGTACCGCGCGCATGACGACATTCAATTGTCCGTCAAACAGTCGGTCCAGAACGAAAAAGAGTTTTTTCTCATGTTCTTTTTCAAAACATCGTTCATCCGGAACATACAATAATACAATCTCGTCCCGCGTCTCTTGAATGTATTGCACGCGTTCGATACAGTTCGGGAACGCTCGAACGATTCCCGCGAGCTCCCCTTCAAAAACACGATGTCCGTTTCTGAGTTGAATGAAGCTTCTCCCTCGACCATCAATCGAAGCGATGATTGGACCTTGATGACCGCACGGACACGTTTCCTGACTGAGCGTCATCCGATCGCCGACGCGGTAACGGACGAGTGGTGTCCCGTGTGTATCAAAACTCGTCACGAGAATTTCTCCATCCTCATCGCGTTCAATGATTCCCATCTCATAATGTAAATGTTTTTTCCCATACGGACATTCGGCGACGATCGGTGCCCCTTCTGAAGACGCATACTGGTCATAGATCGGTGCATGGAAGACGTCTTCGACGAGTGCTCGTTCTTCTGCTGTCATCATCTCTGCCGTCGGGAAAATCGCTTTCGGTCGGAACGTACAGGTCATCCCATATTTTTTAGCATATCGTGCGACTTCAATCATTCCTGAAGGTAAACCATCAATCGATTCCGGCTGAAACCGATTCAGTTGTTCAATGTACGCAGCAGCGGTTTTCGGATTGATATTTTTGATCGAGAACAGCATCTGATTGATGACTTTGTTCGTCCGCCAGTAGACCGGTGCCTTTTGTTGCGGCGAAGCGAGCGTTTGACCGGTAAAACTTGCACGGCGCATTCCTTGATCGACTCCATGGGTCCACTTGAAGAAATCGAGGTGTGCCATCCGGATTTGCATATCTTCCTTTGTATAATGCACTTGAATCGATTTACCAGTCGTCCCGCCCGTTTTTCCGAGAATCGGGGCATGGACGTGCGCATGGACATCTTCATTTTGTTGCCGTAAGATTTCTTTCGTTAAAGGGGGAATCTGCTTTAGCTCGTCAATCGATTGGAAAGGGAGCTCTAATCTGATAGAAGAAAACAATTCCTGATAGTATGGACTATGCGTTTGGCAAAAAGAAAGGAAGTCGTTTAATCGATGCAACTGTTCTGCTCGAACGTCAATCGGTCGTCCTAACTTCTGTTTCAGTTCTTGTAAGCGTTGCTGGTAAGTTGCACCGTATCGTTCGTGGAACAGACGGCGTCCTTGTAACGTCGTCAATAAGTTTTGAATGAAGATTGGTGAGTGAAAGTAGATCGATTCTTTAAGCTGCATGATGTCACTCCTTCCATAGTTAGACCACCTTTTACTGATACTTTCATCTTATTTCCAGTCGCTGCCCATCTCAATTAGTTCTTCGTGAATAAACTTAGCTTTTATTTTCATGGCGATTTATTTTAATGAACTCTAATTCACGAACATCTTCTTACCGATTCTTGAACTTACAACTTTTCTTCCTTCACAAAAAATCCGATCGACGAAGAGAAGTTCCTTCATCAATCGGATTCATACTAGGGTCATTACGATTTTGCGACTTTTTGTAACATTTGACATCCGTAAGCCCGCAATTTTATCGCTTCGAGTACGAGCGACATCTGTTGCTGATCTAATCGTTCAATCAGCTCGATGATCGTGATCGTCGTTCGTCCATTATACAGTTGAACGATCAAGTGAATGATTGCTTCTAACGCTGGATTCGGATAGGGTTCAGCTAGAAATTCACGGTCAAAAAACTCGCCACTATCCGGGAAAAAGTAATCCGAAAATCGTTCGAGCACTTGTGGCTGTCCTGTCGCAAGGTACAGCATCGAGACCATCGCTGCATCTTCCCGGTGTTTCGGCTTTAAGCGTCTCCACAACAGATCGAATCGTCGTTCATGTCCCTCTTGCATGAATTGTATCGTCTGCATGGTTGAAGCCCCCTTTATTTTCATTCTTCCTGTTGGTTCTCTATATTCATCTATTCCCTATTCCGTTCACCTGAATCGTCTTAGCATAATCTCTTGCGATTGAACCGACTCGATTGGGGGTACATTACAACAGATATAAGAGAGGAGTTTACATCCATGCCAACGCGTTTAGCTTTAGCCGGAGCCACCGGATACATTGGTCACAACCTACTGAATGAATTAAAGAAAAAATATGACGTTATCGCCCTTTCACGAAACGGTGATGATAAGGACAATGAGGAACGCGTCGAATGGCGATCGTGCGATCTCTTTTCTTTAAACGATACGATCGAAGGGATGAAAGGAGCGGACATCGCTGTCTATCTCGTCCATTCGATGATGCCTTCTGCCAAATTGACACAAGGATCGTTTGAGAACATGGATTTACTGTTAGCTGATAACTTCGCCCGTGCCGCAAAAGAAAATGGTATCCGCCAGATTATCTACTTAAGTGGTATCATCCCTGAGGAAACAGAAGATCTATCACGTCACTTAAAGAGCCGATTGGAAGTCGAACGTGTCCTCGGTGCTTACGGTACTCCGGTGACGACAATCCGTGCCGCGTTGATCGTCGGTCCAAAAGGCTCATCGTTCCCAATCTTATCAAAGCTCGTCAAACGCCTTCCCGTCATGGCACTTCCCCGCTGGACGCGCAACAAAACGCATCCGGTCGCCTTGCCCGACGTCATTCATGCACTTGGCGAAAGTGTTGATCGTGACGACGTGAAAGACCGGGCAATCGATATCGGTGGTCCGGAAGCGATGACTTACAAAGAGATGATTCTTAAAACGGCAGATATCATGGGAAAACGACGACCGACGATTGATATTCCTTTACTGACCGTTAAATTATCCCGCCTCTGGGTGACGCTCGTGTCCGGGGAACCAAAAGAAACCGTCTATCCACTTGTTGAAAGCATGGTGCATGAGATGGTCGCAGATCCAGAAAAAATGGTTCCCGGCATCAGTGACGGTAAAATCACTTTCGAACAATCGGTTCGGGATGCGTTAAAAGAGGAAGAAGAACAAAAAGGCTCTTCCTCCTCGTCGTCTTCGACACCAGACGTCCTAGACGTTCGTTCAGTCCAACGTGTCCTTCTACCGAAGGATCGTGACGCCGATTGGGCAGCCGATGATTATATGAATTGGCTGTCTTCGTTTGCCCGTCCCTTCCTATCGTCAACTGTGCAGGATCAAGTCGTCGGAATCCACATTCCATTTTACGAACAACCACTACTTGAATTGACGAAGGAACCGGTCCACGACCGACAAATGGCGACGTACCGGATTACTGGTGGACTGTTCGCGAAAGTCGAGCAAGATAGTCGTGGTCGAATTGAATTCCGACAAATTCCTGATACACAGGAATGTATCATCGCCATCCATGAATTCGTACCTGCGTTGCCTTGGGTACTCTATAAAGCAACGCAGGCGAACGTTCACTTGCTCGTGATGTACCTCTTTAAATTACACTTGTTGCGTCGGATTCATTCGACGGAGCAAGAATCGACACGCGCAGACGAAATCGTTCCGTCGTCTTAATCACGATCACACGATCCGCCTCTTCCCGGGCGGATCGTTTTTTGTCGCTTTTAGAAGGATGACGAAACTGAAAAAATCGTGATACACTGAACGGTGACTGAAAGAAAGGGGTTTCATCGCATGCGCTCATTTGAAGAACGATTATCGAACCAACTCGAGGCGACGGCCTCACTCGTCACATTGATTCAACCTTCAACGGATCAACTTCGTTTAGATAAACTAGATAAATTCGCCATGAAACTATTAAAACGAGAGTTCACGATTGCATTTGCTGGTCATTTCTCGGCTGGGAAGTCGAGTATGATTAATGCCTTGACAGGAGAATCGGTCTTGCCGACGAGCCCGATTCCAACGAGTGCGAACATCGTGACGCTTCAGCAAGGTGACACGGATTCAGCGATCGTTCACTTTCACGAACAACCGTCTGTTCGCCTGACAGCGAAAGAGCAAGAGGAGCATCTTCAAACGCTTGGGAAGAGTGGCGATGTCCGACAAATCGACTTGACGCATGCCGCGTCCAAGCTGCCACCTGGTCTTGTCCTAATGGATACACCTGGCGTTGACTCGGTCGATGATGCCCACCGTGTATCAACGGAATCCGCACTTCACTTAGCAGACATCTTGTTTTACGTCATGGACTACAACCATGTCCAATCCGAATTGAACTTCATGGTAACGGATGAATTACAAGCTGCCGTACCTGAGTTATATTTAATCGTCAATCAAATTGATAAACATCGTGACGATGAATTATCATTCGACGCATTCCGCCGCTCGGTCCATGCGTCCTTCGCCGAACATGGTGTCGTGCCAAAAGGCATTTTCTTTACGAGCTTAAGGAATCCAGATCATCCGCATAACGATTTCATGGAAGTCGAACAGCTCGTTAAGCAAAGCATTCGCGACGCTCAACCGAAGTTCTTGACGTCTGCCGCTTTGACACTTGAAAGTCTTCACCAGGAGCATACACGGTATCTCACACGTCTCGTTTCAGAAGCCCATGAGACGATGACTGAGCAATTGAGTGACGCTGAACGACGCGATCCGGCGACGATCGAAGCCGAACTAGTCCGCATCTCGCAGCAATTAGAAGCACGCCAACCGGACCGTTGGGTACAGACGTTTTCGTTGCATCGGGATCAACTCTTGAAAAATGCAACCTTGATGCCGTTTGAGTTACGTGAGAAGATGCGCCGTTTTCTTGAGTCACGCCAACGTGACTTCAAGGTTGGACTATTCCGTAGTACGAAAAAGACGGAAGCGGCTCAAGCAGAGATCGCGCAAGACGTGCTACGTGCCTATCAGACGGTGACCGCTTCTGAAATTTCGCTTCATTTACGTAACTTGATGAAACAATCGTTGCGCGACCTTGATCTCCTGCAGGATACACACATCGTCGCAATCGATCAGCTCTCACTCGACCCGCCGCTTTCCGTTCTCGAAAGTGCCTTGCCGACCGGTATTACGATTACCGGTGAATCGGTGCTCCAGTTCACGAATCGTGTCGCTGAGCAGACACAAGCGTGGTTCGTCAAGGAAACGAACGCGTGGCGAGAGCATGTGCGCCAAGAGTTAACGGTGACTTTCCCGAAAGAGCAAGCTGAGCTATTGCAACGACAGTCGTCGCTACAGCACAAATGGGACAATGTTCAAGCATGGCAACAGGCTACTGTAGCACTTGAGCGTTATGAGCATGGTGTTGCCGATCCATCTGATCAACAACTCGAACGAGCTCGGACGCAAGTTTCGGTCTGGGAGGAGCAATTGATTCAGCAAGAAGCGGCGATCGTCTCCTTTACCGGGTTTGAGTCGATGACAGAGACAACTGCGTTTGAACTTGCGACGACGGTCAGTGAGCAACAAGCCGTCCGTTATGCACCAGAAGACGTCGCTCAAATCCGTCAGCATCTGAATGGTCTTCAAGGTTTTGAAGATGCCGTCGCTTATTTGAATGACAAATTGGATCGACTGACACACCAATCGTTCACGATTGCCTTATTCGGTGCCTTCAGTGCCGGAAAATCATCGTTTTGCAATGCCTTACTCGGAGATAAGGTCCTTCCAGTCTCTCCGAATCCGACAACCGCATCAATCAACCGGATTCACCCTGTTGACGCTGCACACCCGCACGGCGTGGCAGAAGTCACGTTCAAGTCGGAAGCAGCGATGCTTGAAGACTTAAATGAAGCGATGGTCGAAACGATGACGTTTGAGTCCACGAAACAGGCATACGATACGCTCTTACCTCGTACCGCGTCACTGGCGGACCCGTTCTTGCGTGCTTTCTTGAAAGGATTCCCTGCCGTTCAATCCTTCATCGGTACCGTTCAGACGGTCGATCAAGAAGCTTTTAAACAGTATGTCGCGCAGGAAGAACGAAGCTGTTTCGTCGATGTCATCGATTTCTATTACGATAGCCCGTTGACGCGTCTCGGCGTGACACTCGTTGATACGCCGGGAGCAGATTCAATCAATGCCCGTCATACCGATGTCGCTTTTGATTACATCAAGAATGCGGATGCAATCTTATTCGTCACGTACTTCAATCATGCCTTCGCCCGCGCTGACCGTGAATTCTTGATTCAACTCGGTCGTGTCAAAGATGCATTCGAACTCGACAAGATGTTCTTCCTCGTCAACGCAATTGATCTCGCTGCTTCAGATAGCGAACGTCAAGATGTCTTGAACTATGTCGCGACGGAATTGCAACGGTTCGGGATTCGATCACCCCGACTGTATGGCGTCTCGAGCTTACAAGGACTCGCTGAAAAGCAACAAGAGCTAGCAGATTCAACTTCCGGTTTACCTGTATTCGAAGAGGCATTCCATCACTTCCTAGCAGAGGACTTGACCGGTCTTGCCAAAGTATCCTTGTCTGAGCAGACAGAAAAGACCGTTCAGCGACTCGAACGATTCATCATTGCGACTGAAGCGAATCTGTTGCGAAAAGAAGAGCGGTTGGCTGAGCTATCTGCTCTAGAACAGCAGGTCACAGATCGGTTCGAAGATAATCGCGCTGCTTTGATCGAACCTGCGCTCAAAGCAGAGATCCATGAACTGTTGCACCATGTCGTACAACGTATTTATTACCGTTTCCCTGACTTCTTCAAGGAAGCCTATAATCCTGTTCGTTTTGCTCAAACTGGCAAAGGAGCGGCATTACAGGATGCGCTAACGGAACTGTTGACGTTCCTCCGTTTTGATTTTGAACAAGAGCTCCGGGTCACGCATTTCCGTGTCGACCAATGGCTCGAAGCGGCCTTGATCCGGCGTCAACAAGAGGAGCAACAGTTGCTAGAGCAATGGAACGAATCTTTCCAGCTCGCGCCTGTCACGGTCTCTCGATTAAACGAAATGACGTTCGACGGTCCCTTCGAAGATGCAACGCCTTATGTCGGCGTCAAACGTCACTTCCGAAATGCGAAAGCCTTCTTCGAGAAAAATGAGAAGGAGCAGCTGAAGGAGGAGCTTGCGACATTAACCAAACAAGAAGCACTCGCGTATACTGCCACTCAAGAAAAACGCTTGCTGGCAGTCGCGGCGGCACATCTAGATGTTTCTTTGACAGCCGTTTCAGAGCACCTGTTACGTCAAACACTCGAGCAACTTGAGAGTGAACGCGCGACGTTACAGGCACAAGAGACGCTGACCCCTTATAAACAAGCAGCTAAGCAGATTCGCAGTCTGACGCAACACGTCACTTCATGAGATACGATCGTTCAGCACAAAAGACCGGAGCGCGATGCGTTCCGGTCTTTTTTCTTCACCGCGCAGGCGTTGGCCAATACGACTGAAAATAGTGGACGATGTATTGGTGGACGTGCCGGACAACAGGACGTAATTCCGTCCCAACGAGACGGTTCAACGAGACATCCCATAACATCGGTGGGTCGAACGGGATGATTTTAATGTCATCCGCATGATGAAACCGTAGTATCGGCTCCGGTAGGATTGAGATGACGTCAAGTTCTTGGACCATCCCGATCAACAAGTCCCATGCCCCTGACATGAAGAAGATATTCGGTTCTTGTTGCACCTTACGAAACTCCGATAGTATCTGATGGTGCAACATGAATCGGTCGTTCAAGATGACGAGTGGTTCATTTCCGATATCACGATACGATAGGGCTTCTTTTGATTGAAATGGATGATTCGGACGCACGGCGACGACGACCTCATCTTCAATCAATCGAAAACGTTCGATGCCATAGGATTCACCTGGTTCGATCAAGATGGCCAAGTCGAGTTCTTCAAGTAACAGTCGACGTTTGAGTTCAAACGCCCCCTCCTCGATGATTTCGAGTTCAATCCCAGGGTGTTCCGCCATGAACTTCGGAATCAACTGTGAAAATAAGACAGGGAGGATAACGGGTGGGATGCCAAGACGGACTTTCCCTCGGACGACGTTCGAGCGTTCGCGCAGATGACCCATCAATGCTTGATGACGTGTCAGAACGATCTTCGCATCTTCATATAATTGACGTCCCGTTTCCGATAATCCTGTCAACCGTCCGTGCTTTCGAATGAATAGTTCCACTTGCTCCAGCTGTTCGAAGTCGCGAATCATCTGACTAAGCGCTGGTTGCGAAATCGACAAGTGCTTCGAAGCACGCGTTAAGTTATAGCCTTGCTCGACGATCGTCGTAAAAAAAAGTAACTGTCGAATATCCACTTCTATCTCCCCTTATTCATCAAACCAGCGATTTTTTTTGAAGAACAGAATCATTCCTAAAGCAAGGAGCGCCATTGCCCCTAATGTCACGAAATAACCGTACCGAGTGGTCAGTTCTGGCATATGTTCGAAGTTCATACCGTATATACCGGCAATGAACGTCAACGGCATGAAAATCGTCGTGAAGATTGTCAATGTCTTCATGATACTATTCATCCGGTACGAGTTGAGGGAAATGAAATTGTCCCGAAATTCAGATGTCATCAATCGATTGTATTCAATCATTTCCGATAACTTCAGTAAGTGATCGTACAAATCGCGAAAAAATGCCTGTTTCTTCGGATGAATCGATAACCGCTTCGATTCGACGACACGGTACAATAAGTCCCGCATCGGCATGACCGTCCGCGAGATTCGAAGTAACCGCGCCCGTAGTTCGAAAATTTCTTCCATCAACCGACGATCGTTTCCACGCGTCCGGTAACGTTCCTCAAGCGCAAACAACTCATCTTCCGTCGCATGAACGATCGGAAAATAACCATCGACGATTTTGTCCATGATTTTGTGGACGAGGTCGACCGTCTCTTGTTTGTCAAGGCGTTGTGTACACTGTTCGAACACGATATCAATTTCTCGCGAAGATTGCTCATGGTAGCTGACGAGATGCCGGTCGCTTGCGAACAAATTAATTTCGCGACTCGTCAACGTTCCTTCATCGAGCGCATGAAGGACAAAAAAGCTATGTTCTGTATAATATTCAAGCTTCGGGCGTTGTAAGTAATGGAAACAATCTTCAACCGCAAGTGGATGGAAATCAAAAACCTCAATCAATTTTTGCTTCTCTGCGTCTGTCGGTTGATCGAAATCAACGAAATAACGTTTAATACCTGACTCCTGTGTCCGACTTACATCAGCGGTCAAAATGATTGTGTCATTCGCATCGATCAGTATACAACGAATCAACTTTTTCTCCCCCTTTGATTATGTAAGCGTACTATATTTTTTCGTATGCAACAAAAAAAGGACTCCTCCGAAGAGAAATCCGTTTTATATAGCAATCAACCATGTTCAATATAAAAGCCGCTCCAATATACTTGACGATACGTAAATTCTTTACCGCTTTTCGTCGTTACAAGCATCTCATCTTCTGCCATGACAGCGATTTTAATGGGTACTTCACCGTGATCCGTCAAATAATTGAGAATCTCGAGATGCCGATTCAACCAAAGACGACGGCGGAACCAACGAAAACGACTGAATGCCGCACTGAAGTGGAGTAAAGCGAGCGCAAGAATAATTAAAGCAAACGGAAGTGGAATGTCGAACAACGCAATCAAATATACATCTGCGATCAGCAAGGATAACGAGAGACCCATTTCCGTCATCTCCATGAAAGATGCTTTATAGGTCGCGAAGTAGGTCATCACACGAAATAGGAAGATGACCGTGAGGTACGGTACGAAGTACATTTGAAACACATGGTCCGTGCCGCTGTTGACGAACATGAGCAGTGGCAGGAAGAATAGCAATTTCCAGATTAGGATGGCGGAATAAAATAAAGTATGATCCGTGTAGCGTCTGCGTACGATGGCTTGACTCATATTCATTGCCTTCCCCTCCTTCATGATGGACCGTTTCAAAGTCGATGATGACAGGACATGATGCCTATAAGGGTATGTTTCCGAATTCAGCTGTTTCTAATCGTCTAATTCACAGTTTTTAGAAACTGTATATTTAGTATACGTCATGACGCGCCAAATGGTTCACTTTCCCCATCATTTCCCATCATTCGATGTGCTACAGATTGGAAACCCGCTCTTGCTAGTCGTCCGGATCTTCTACTGCTACAATATAAGATATTCCAATTGAACAGAATCGAGTTGAATCTCTCATGTACACTCATATCATCATCGGCGCCGGCATTCTCGGTGCCTCGACGGCCTATCATTTATCGAAGGCTGGTGAACGCGTCTTACTCGTCGATCGGAAGGAACCTGGTCGAGCCTCTCATGCTGCAGCCGGCATTATCTGTCCATGGATGACACAGCGACGAAATAAGGCATGGTACCAATTAGCGAATAATGGGGCTCATTTTTACAAGACATTGATTCCTGAACTGGAAGCACTCGGTGAAACCAGTACGGGTTATCAGCAAGTTGGTACGATTGCTTTACACGAAACGTCAAAAATCGATAAGATGGAGACGATTGCACATAATCGTTTTCCGGAAGCTCCTGCCATCGAGCGCATCGAGCGACTCGATCAAGATCGTGTCAAAACGCTCTTTCCGCTCGTCGAACAAATTGAAGATGCGTTGTTCGTCTCTGGCGGTGCCCGTGTTGATGGACGTGCCTTATGTGCCGCTATGATCCGTGGTGCTGTCGAACATGGAGCCACCGTGATCGAAGGAGACGCTTCTCTGATCGTAGAGGACGGGAGCGTCACTGGAATCAAATTGGGGCGTGAGGAGTATGCGGCAGAACAGTTCATTTTAACGGCAGGTGTCTGGTTGAATGATCTTCTCCGCCCGCTTGCGCTTAAAATTGATTTGCATCCGGAGAAGGGACAAATCCTACAACTCGACTTGACGGATTCTACATCAACGACGTGGCCGGTCATCATGGGACAACGCGGATTATATCTGGTCTCAATCCACGAAAAGAAACTGATCGTCGGTTCGACACACGAAAAGCAGACCGACTATGACTTGAAACCGACCGTCAAGGGGATGCACGCTTTATTGAATCGCGCCTTACCTGTCTTACCAAGTTTAGAAGAAACGACGATCGATGAACTGCGTATCGGCTTACGCCCGTATACGAAAAACTCCCTACCGGTGATCGGACCGCTTCAAAATCATCCGAACGTGTTCCTAGCGAATGGACTCGGTGCATCCGGTCTAACGATCGGACCTTATCTCGGTAGCCAATTAGCGAAGCTTGCACGTCATCAAACGCCTGATATCGAATGGACGACTTATGAGCCGACCTACGTCACTCTCGACTCCTGACCAACTCTATGCTTCACTTTGAAAGGAAGTACACCATTGTCCATGAAACCTATCGTTCCTCTTGAATTATTCGATGCTTTAGATATACGCGTTGGTACGATCCAGTCGATTTCAAATCGTACAGACGGCTTGATTCAGCTTGAACTACAATTCGACGGATTTACACGTTCATTTTCAATCGACTGGGAATCACGGCGACCCGATGTCCATGAATTGCTTGGAAAACAAGCGATTGCCGTGTTGAATGTACCTGGTCGTACGCCTAAAGAGTCAGGGCGGTTGCTTGAAATCGGACGTTCGGAACAATGGATGCCGATCCTCGTCGTACCGGAACATCCGATTCCAGAAGGCGCTCGGATCGAATAAACGCTTCACTCACAAAAATACTCCCCTTCATCGCTTCTACACAGAAGCTTACAAGCGGGAGTATTTTTAGTTTTTTCGCCGTTACATTTTTTCTAAATAATGCACACTGAATCGTTCATCGTCATCGATCCAACAATTAACTGAATGAAAACCACTTTGACGGGCAAGTGTCTCAAACTCTTCTTTACTGTATTTATAGGAGTTTTCCGTATGAATCGTTTCGCCTTGTTTAAACGGAACCGTCACATCTCCGACTTGCACGAGTTGATCGAGTTGACTCCGAAGATGCATTTCGATTCGTCCTTTTTCTTCATTATAAAAAGCATAATGTTCAAATCGTGTCACATCAAACGTTCCCTCGAGCATCTGATTCAAATGCGTCAACATGTTCAAATTGAATGCTGCTGTGACGCCGGCTGCATCATTATAAGCCCGTTCAAGCACATCAACAGACTTTTTCAGATCGACCCCGATCAAGAATCCATCTCCCGTTTCAAGAATTCGTGAGGAATGACGTAAGAAGCGCATCGCTTCCTCAGGTTCAAAGTTTCCGATCGTCGATCCCGGGAAAAAGATGACTCGTTTTTGAGACTCCTCGACCGGTAAAGAAATCGATTGTGAGTAATCCCCACAGACCGCTTTAATATGCAGCGCAGGATACCGTTCCGACAATTGGCGTGCAGATTCCATTAAGAAATCTTTTGAAATATCGATGGGCATATACGTGTCTAAATGTGTAAATGTCTCCAGTAACATTTGGATTTTACGGCTGCTTCCACTTCCATATTCAATCAGTGTATGCACATCCCCGATACTTCGTGCGATTTCCGCTCGATGTTGCTCCAAGATGGCGAGTTCCGTCCGTGTCGGATAATATTCCGGTTGTTGCGTAATCTGTTCGAACAGCTGGGATCCGATGTGATCATAAAAATATTTTGCCGGTAAGACCTTTTGTTCTTGTAACAGACCTTCGATGACTTCTAAACGCATGTTTTGTTGCGGCGTATATAAATCGTAACCTATGACTGTTTCCCGCATCACATGTCACCTGCCAATCGGAAGCCGCCAAATAACCAACGTTTATCAGGCGGGAAGAAGTTGCGGTATGTTTCGCGAATATGATCGTCAGGCGTCACACACGCGCCTCCACGCAGTACCATTTGATTACACATGAACTTCGCGTTGTATTCTCCAAGTGCTCCTTCGAGCGGTTTACTGCCTGGGTATGAACTATAAGCGCTCGACGTCCATTCCCAGACGTTTCCGAACATGCTCGCAAGCGTCGTCTCTGACTCTTCGACAGCTACCGGATGGAAGGTCCCGCTTCCCATCATATTACGCTTCGTGACAGAATCGACTTGGCGAGAAGCCCATTCCCACTCTGCTTCTGTTGGCAACCGTTTCCCTATATAGCGACTATAAGCGTCCGCCTCATAAAAACTGACGTGACAGACCGGTTCATCGAGACGAAGTGGTTCGACACCATTCATCGTAAAGATCGTCCACTCCCCCGCTTCATCCTTCATCCAATATAACGGTGCTTTCCAGCCTTCTTTTTGAACCGTCGCAAAGCCGTCGGACAACCAGTACTCTGATTTTTCATAGCCTCCTGCTTCAATGAACGCCAAATACTCTCCATTCGTGACAGGACGCGTCGCTAATTCAAACGGATACAGCCACGTTTTATGACGTGGACTCTCGTTGTCAAACGCAAAACCGTCTCCTGTATGACCGATCTCGACGAGTCCTTCCTCGAATTGGATAAAAGATGTTTCCTTGACTGCATTTTCAGGCACATCTGTTGCTCGCGACTTTGACTGATAGGCAGGTAACAACGGATTCGTGAAAAAGTTATACTTTACGTCCATCAAGATCAATTCCTGATGTTGTTGTTCGTGTTGTAGTCCCATCTCGACTAATGCTTCGATTTTCCGTTGGTCTTCTGGAGTCCGTTCTTTTTTCAAGAACTCGACCATTTGTCCATCGACATATGACCGGTAAGCAATGATGTCTTCGACGGTCGGTCGCGACAACATTCCTCGTTGTTGACGAGGTTGGTAAGGACCGATCGAGTTATAGTACGAGTTGAATAGATAATTGTACTTCGGATGGAAGACGCGATAGCCTTCACTATATTCCTGTAGTATCATTCGTTCAAAAAACCATGTCGTATGGGCGATATGCCATTTCGGTGGACTCACGTCGGAACTTGCCTGAATGACGAAATCCTCCGCTTCGAGTGGTTCGATCAAGGCGATCGTTTGGTTACGAACAGTGGCAAATTTTTCAATTAAGTACGATGTCGTTTCAAATAGCATGTCAATCACTCCCTATCCAAAATATTCCGAATCTTTTGGTCCATTTGATGTATACCCCTTCGATGGAAGAGTTATGCTAAAGAAACAAAAAAAGTCCGCTCCGTTAAGAGCGAACTGATCACTTTAATATACTTTATCGCCGTTGAAGATCGAGTTCTTGACGACAACGTAGTCGACCGTCCGAATCGCCTGCAATTTGTTCCCACCAGCGTACGAGATTGCCGATTGCAAATCTTGCTCCATCTCGATCAATGTATCCGCTAGACTTCCTTTATGCTCGACGAACATTTTCTTTCCTTCGACGTTCTTGCGTTCCCCTTTTTGGAACTCAGAAGCAGAACCGAAGTATTCCTTGACGAGCACTCCGTCCACTTCGTGTGTCTCACCAGGCGATTCTTCATGCCCTGCGAAGAGTGAACCGATCATGACCATTGAAGCACCGAACCGGACCGACTTCGCGATATCGCCATGTGTCCGAATCCCGCCATCGGCGATAATCGGTTTACTTGCTGCTTTTGCACACCAACGAAGTGCCGCAAGTTGCCAACCACCTGTTCCGAATCCTGTCTTAATCTTCGTGATACATACTTTACCTGGTCCGATCCCGACCTTCGTTGCATCGGCTCCCGCATTCTCAAGTTCGCGCACCGCTTCCGGTGTACCAACGTTACCAGCGATGACGAAACTTGCTGGTAGAAGCGACTTGATGTGGCGAATCATCTGAATGACGGCTTCCGAATGACCGTGTGCGATATCAATCGTGATGTATTCCGGAGTCAGCTTTTCTGCTGCGAGCTGTTCGATCAGCTGATATTCCTCTTCCTTGACACCGACGCTAATTGAAGCGAACAGTTGACGCTCTTGCATCATGCGAACGAATGCCAAACGACGAGCCGGTTCGAATCGATGCATGATATAGAAATAATCGCCTTCTGCTAAGAACAAAGCGATCGATTCATCAATGATCGTTTGCATGTTTGCCGGTACGACCGGAAGCTTGAAACGACGACCACCGAACTCGACTGACGTATCACATTCCGAACGACTACCAACGATTGATTTTGCTGGAATTAATTGAATATCTTCATAATCGAATACTACATCCATGAATAACACCTCTAATTACGAATATTTTTTAATATATTGGCGATAATCATTCGCCCCTTGACTACTATAACGAACTGTCCTCATAGTGTCAAAGAAATTTTCGCGTTTTTAAGGTTTTTCAAGAACTTTATTCAGATATATCCGTTTAAACGTTCGGATTTTACTGATTTTGATGTTGTAAATCTGTCAACCAGTGCTCTTCCCAGTCAAAATAGCTCGTTGCTTCGAATTCTTCAAATACAAGATCCGGATAAGGGAGTGCTAGAGGAGGCCGATCCTGTTTTGGAAAATAAGTCAGCTGTTTAGACTCCCCATCAATGGCTTCAAGCGTTCCCTCGACTACTTCACACTCGAAGACCGTCGCTACGTATTCAACTTCGTTTCCGTCTGGGTACGTCAAACGGAACGCCTCTCCACCGAATGTTGCAATCAGACGAACCGGTCGGACGAATAGACCCGTTTCTTCATAGACTTCGCGAATGACTGCTTGTGCCGGCGATTCTCCTAGTTCAATCGCCCCGGCAGGCAAACTCCAAAACGGACCTCCTGGATCCTGAAAGAGGATATGACCTGCCTCGTTTCGAATAATCGCTGCGACGCATGGTGTAAAAAGACGCTGTGTTCCGACCAGCTGGCGTAGATTAGCATAATAATCAGAGATTGGCATGTTTTGTCTCCTTCCGGTCTTCTTTTAATAAAGCAAACAAAATAAAGTCTTCCCAGGCATCGTTGATAAAAAGATTTTGTTTCGCGATTCCTTCTTTACGAAATCCGACTTTTTCAAGGACTCGGATCGAACCGATATTCTCTGGCATGACTTCAGCACGGATCCTGTGGAACTGATGGACATCAAATAAATGATCTATGAATAATCCGACTGCTTGAGCCATATATCCTCGACCAGAAAAGGTGGCATCCAGTTGATAACCGATCATGCATGTCTCGGCTGGTCCACGCTGAACGAACATCGCCGAGACATCCCCAATCAATTGGTCTGTCTCAGTTAAAAAGACGCCATACGCATAATAAGCATCTTGGCGCATCAACTCTTGATGGCGGTAAATTCGTTCTCGTTGTCCTTCGATCGTGTATTGTTCAGGAGACGGTTTGATTGGCATCCAGTATTCAAAGTGATCACGATTTCGCAAATTCACCTCAAGGACCGCCGCTGCATCCTCTAATGTATAAGGACGAATGTAAACAGGTAACATAATTATTCCTCCTCTTTCATCAATATCTTTAGTTCAAGAAGTTTGGGTGTTTCATAATTCATCCAGCGGGAATCTACATAATAGTTTCATTACATTACTGTGACAGCATACTATAGAGAAAACTGTCGAAGAAGGAGTGACCTATGTATTCAGACAATGATTTGCTTAATCAAATCAAACGACGCGATCCTGTCGCGCTCGAACGATTATACGATCGTTACGAAAAAACACTATTTCTTCTATTCCGTCGCACGCAAGTCGAGGAAGCACTCATTCATTCCGCGATGACTCAGTTATTCCGCACAGTTTGGGAACAACCGACACGTTATCCGAACTTTCAAGGATTCATTCTGCATACATTACGACAACTCAGTAGCAAAAGAGAACATATCCCGACTCGCTGAAAGAATCAGTTATATTCTTTCGACATGAGTAGAATGAACCCTTTTAATTGCATGATTTATTCAGAGAAGAACAGCTTCGTTTGTTCTTTTTTTGTTTTGTCCTTTCTTTTTTGTTTGAGGCATGCTATATTATTAAGTAATTATTGTTGTTCGGTGGAGATACGAAGTGTTTCACTTTATATTCGATGAAATTGATCACGGTAGTAATAATCAGTGTGCCAGTCACACGCAGGAGGCAATACACATGGAACAAGGTAAAGTAAAATGGTTTAACGCAGAAAAAGGATTCGGCTTCATCGAGCGCGAAAGCGGAGACGACGTATTCGTACACTTCTCAGCAATCCAATCTGAAGGTTTCAAATCACTTGACGAAGGTCAAGAGGTTTCTTTCGAAGTTGAAGAAGGTCAACGTGGACCACAAGCAACTAACGTTGTAAAACTTTAATTTCCTTTAGACCCTGCTCACGCAGGGTCTTTTTTTTTGTTTATATATGCTACACTAGCGATTCAGGAAGAAAGGAGATGTAACATGACACTCGAACAAACATTGCAACACCTTGAAGATGCTATGTTAAAGGGAGACGTGAAACAAGTTTCTCATTTGTTATCTACCGAATTCACGTTCATCGATGCGTTAGGTCGATCATTCGATGCCGAAACGTATCTCGATCATTACGTCGATCCTGCGAACATTCACTGGTTATCCCGGACTGCTGATTTTTCATACATCGATCACTTTGACGATACGGCGATCCAATATAGTTTGATAGAAGATCGATTTGAATATGGACCTACTCAATACGTTGGTCGTTTTCGAGTCGTATCGGTTTATCGCGCTACGCCGGATGGTTGGAAATGGCACTTTGGTCAATTGACATCTCTTGATCCGTCGTGACGGATTCAAGGGATGTTTTTCTTTTCATGCTCCATTCATTGTCAGTTGGAATTGCTTCTCATTTTTCATTCCGTTACACTTGAATGGTACATATTTTCTGAAAATTCAAGAAGGAGTGTTTCATCATGACGGTCTATAACTTCTCTGCCGGTCCTGCAGTCCTTCCTGCCCCGGTCTTATTGAAGGCTCAATCCGAGTTACTCGATTATGAAAATTCAGGACAATCCGTTCTTGAAATGAGTCATCGCTCGCCAATCTTCGAATCGATTCGGGATGCAGCCGAACAATCATTGCGGAGACTCATGTCAATTCCCGATTCGTACTCCGTATTGTTTCTTCAAGGAGGAGCTACACTTCAGTTCGCAATGTTACCGCAAAATCTAGCGGCGAAGACCGGACGGATTGATTTCATCGATACCGGCGGCTGGTCGACGAAAGCGATCGCAGACGCCAAACTGTATGCCACAGTACAAGTGCTCGCCTCTTCCGCTGATCACGGGTATCGTTACATTCCAGAAGGTCCGTTTACGTCAACGGCCGACTATCTGCATATTACTTGGAATAACACGCTCGAAGGGACAACGTATCAGACACCACCTGACGTCGATGTGCCACTTGTCGCTGATGTCTCATCATCAATCCTATCTGAGCCATTGCCGATCGAGTCATTCGATGTGTTGTATGCTGGTGCTCAAAAAAATCTTGGCGTCGCTGGTTTAACGGTCGTCATCGTGAAGAACGAGTTGCTAGATCGTGTTCCTGATACGATTGGTGCCTACTTACGGTATGACATCCATGCAAAACAGCGATCTCTGTATAACACGCCGCCGACGTTCAGTCTTTATATGACGAAATTAGTGCTCGAATGGATTGAAGAGACGGGACTCGAGACGATCGCGGCACGAAACATCTCACAAGCATGTATGTTATATGAAGCAATTGATCAATCCAATCTCTTTCATAACCATGTTGCCGTCAAAGATCGGAGCCGGATGAACATTCCATTCTCGACCGGAAGTGAATCGGAGGACGCTGCTTTCTTGAACTTCGCTGCACGTCACGATCTAATCAACCTTGCCGGTCACCGTTCGATTGGTGGAATGCGCGCGAGTCTTTACAATGCGATGCCGACCGAAGGGGTTACGGCACTGATTCATATCATGCACCGTTTTGAACAGGGGGAACGTTAAATGTATCAAGTCCAACTATGGAATGATCTATCGGATAAAGGATTAAAACGATTCACAGACGACTATCATGTCCAGCGGGAAACGGAACAACCGGATGCTTTTCTCGTCCGTAGCAAGGATTTACATGACATGCGCTTTCCGGACAGTCTCAAAGCCGTCGCGCGAGCTGGTGTCGGTGTCAATACGATTCCACTCGATCAACTCGCGAACCGCGGGATTCCCGTCTTCTCGACGCCAGGTGCTAATGCGAATGCCGTCAAGGAACTTGTCATCGGTAGTTTATTCCTGACGGCGCGAAAACTCGTTCCGAGTCTGCTTTGGACGAACAACTTACGCGGACCGGATATCCCGGAGCGGATCGAAGCGAACAAAAAGCAATTTGTCGGAACAGAACTACTAGGGAAACGAATCGGAATCGTTGGACTTGGGGCGATTGGTGCGAATTTAGCCAACACCCTCCACGAGCTTGGCATGACCGTCACAGGCTATGATCCACACATGTCCGTCGAGTCCGCTTGGCGCGTCTCAAATCAGATTCAGCGGGCAACACAGCTTGAGGATCTCCTCGCGACAAGTGACTACATCACGTTGCATCTCCCACTCGTTGACGCGACGACAGGTTTACTCGATGCCTCACTCTTCTCGAAGATGAAACACGGTGCGACACTGCTCAACTTCTCGCGTGGTGAACTCGTCGATGAACAAGCATTAGCTGACGTGCTCCGGTCGGGTCGCCTGGCGAACTATGTGACAGATTTCCCGAACGCCTTCATCTTATCCCTCCCCCGCGTCATTGCTTTACCACATATCGGGGCATCAACAAGTGAAGCCGAAGAAAACTGTGCCATCATGGCGGTCGATCAACTGCGTCTGTTCCTTGAGACAGGAAACATCCGCAATGCTGTCAATTTCCCAGCCGTCGAGTTACCGTTCACTGGAAAACGACGAATTACGATTGCTCACCACAATATTCCGAACATGGTCGGTCAAATCGCCTCGGTGTTAGCGCAAGAGTCGATCAATATCGCGAATATGATCAATGGTAGTAAAGATGCGATTGCCTATACGATCATCGATATCGATAACCATGCAGACGAGATGATTTCGCTCGATCGACTGAATCAGATTCCTGGCGTCTTGAAAACACGCCTACTCTAAAGGAGTGAACCCCATGCCAACTTTCGAACCTTTTGCAGCGTTACGACCGGACTCAAAATATGCGGCAGAATTTGCCGCTTTACCGTATGATGTTTATTCGCGCGAAGAAGCACGTTCCGAGATTCGACGTCATCCGCTGTCTTTTTTACGGATCGATAAAGCAGAAGCCACCCTTCCGTCATTGATCGCTGAAGATGACCCACGCGTTTATCAGCAAGCGGCGCTTGCCTTCGAAGAGAGTCAAACAAACGGCATCTTGCAACTCGATCCGGACGAGACATATTACATCTATCAATTGTCAGATGGGGCACATACACAATCTGGTTTCGTCGGATGTGTTGCCGTCAGCGATTACGAGACGAATCAAATTCGTAAACATGAATTCACACGTCCTGATAAAGAACGTGACCGTGTTCGGCACGTCGAACAGTTACAAGCACATACGGGACCGATTTTACTGGCGCATCAGACGGATGCTCAACTCGAAGCAATCGTCACGACGATTACTGCCGGCGACCCCCTATATGATTTCACCGTCGATGGAGTGACACATCGAATTTTTAAAATCGCCGATCGTAATCACCTGTTGACGATCGGAAGCCAGTTCGCCCGTCACGATGCTCTCTATATCGCTGATGGTCATCATCGTGCGGCGGCGGCCGCCATCGCTGCCAGTCGGACGGACCAGGAGGAAGCCCAACGTTTTCTTGGTGTTTCCTTCCCGCAAGATCAATTACGAATCCTCGGCTACCATCGTGTCGTTGAAGATTTGTATGGTCAATCCGTCGTTGATTTCCTCGAGCGATTAGCCCATCGCTTCACGATTATAAAAGGACGTGCCGAACAAACGAAGCCTCACCAAATCGAGATGTATCTCAACCGGCAATGGTATACCCTTTCGTACGATTCTGAACGAACAGGGACGAAAGCGAATCTCGATGTCTCGATTTTACAAGAAGAGTTGTTGACACCGTTACTCGGTATTGAAGATCCACGGACGGACGCACGGATCCAGTTCGTCGGTGGTCATAAGGGGTATGCCGGTCTTGAGCAAATCGTGGACTCTGGGCATGCCGCTGTTGCTTTTCACTTGCATCCGACTTCGATCGAAGATTTGATGGCTGTGGCTGATGCCGGAGAAGTGATGCCACCAAAATCGACTTGGTTCGAACCGAAACTTCGGAGCGGTTTACTGATCCATCCGTTTGATTCGTAATGCACACTAAAAAAGCAAGTCGCGGATGAGATATCCACGACTTGCTTTTTGTTATACGTGTCGCAAAAGAAGAGCTGACACAGCTTCTACTTGAATAGTTTCCGATAATGTCGTTCCATCTAACAGACTTTCATACGTTCCTTCAAGCGAAAGAGATTGTACCTCTTCACTGACGTTGACGACGAGCAAGTAAACCTGTTCGCCCTGACGTCGCTCGACAATAAATGTCTGTCTTGTATCATCGATCCTTTGGAAATGATACGTTCCGGCATTTGCTAAAACCGGATGCTGTTTTCGAAGGGCGATCAACTGCGCAACGTGATCGAACAACTCAAGGTTCTGCTTCGTCTCGTCCCATTCCATACACGCACGGTTGGCCGGATCTTGCCCACCCTTCATTCCGATCTCATCACCATAATAGATGACGGGTGAACCTGGAAACGTCAACAGTGTAGTGAAGAGCAATTTCATCCGATCAATATTTCCTTTCGCACGTGTTAATGCACGCGGCGTATCATGCGAATCAATCAAATTGAACATGACCTCGTTGACATTTTGAGAGTGCCAGTTTAAATTTCGACTGACTGCGTTCGAGAAGTCACGGACCGTTGTCTCACCCGTCGCAAAACAAGTCAAAAAGCTCTCTGTCAAACCGTAATTCATGACGGCATCAAATTGATCGCCGAGGAGCCATGGTTGCGAATCCGTCCAGCATTCGCCAACGATATAACATGTTCCGTTCGCAGCTCGGACTTCCTTTCGAAACTCACGCCAAAATGCATGATCGACTTCACTTGCAACATCCAGACGCCAGCCATCGATTCCGAATTCCTCGACCCAGTAACGTCCGACGTGAAGTAAATAGTCTTTGACATCCGGATGAGCGGTATTCAGCTTTGGCATATTCCGTTCAAAGGCAAACACTTCATAGTTTGGAATCGATGGATCAATCGGGAAGGAATCGATCGTGAACCAGCTAGCATATTTTGAGTCTTGTCCCTTTGCTAAGACATCTTGGAATGCTGGGTGCTCTTCACTAATATGATTAAAGACGGCATCGAGTAATACGCGGATACCGTTTTCGTGTAAGACATCGATCATCTTTCGGAACGTTTCCTCGTCACCAAACGCGGGATCGAGCTTTAAGTAATCCAATGTATCGTATTTATGATTCGATGGTGCCTGGAAGACTGGGCAGAAATAGACCCCCGTGACACCAAGTCGTTTTAAATGATCGATGTGATTGATGACTCCCTGAAAATCTCCACCAAAGAAATTCTGAAATGCCGGTTCCTCACTCCCCCACTCCTTCGTTCCCGATGGATCGTTTGCCGAATCGCCATTCGCGAATCGTTCCGGGAAAATTTGATACCAGACCGTATCTTTCACCCAGTCTGGTGTATCGAAAACATCTGTCGCATGAACATACGGGACGGAAAAGTAATAGCCTGGGTGATCGAGTGGCGCTTCATCATACCAGCCACGTTCGGTTAAAACGGCTGACATATCGCTATGCACCTCAAACCCATATCGTACTCGCTTTCGTTCCGGACGGATCGCGATGAACCAATAATCATACGTCGCATCACTTCCATTGTGTTGCATCGGTGTCCGCTCTACTTTCCACGATTTTTCTTTCTCCGGATCAAAGTTCCAGTCGCGGTCTTCTTCCCGTTCCGCTTCCCATTCATATGGATCACCATGAATCAACATTACTTCACGTACGTCATCCTTAGCCGTCATGAGTCGAACATGGACAGTCTCTTGATCATATGCATAAACGAATGGTGATAATGCGCGGTGAACTACTCCAGCCTGGTTCAAATTCTGCCACTCTCCCTTAGATTGATATTTCTCTATTCGGTAAAGTTCCTTTCTTCCGTATTCCTTAAACGTTTTTAGTGGAAATTCAACGGTTCCACCGACATTTTAGTTCAGTCTGTCAGGTAGTTTAAGGTATACTGATAACGCATAGGAAATCAAGGATTTCTGATATTACGGAAAGAGAGTGGATACGCAATGGGTCGTAAATGGAATAACATCAAGGAAAAAAAAGCTTCAAAAGACAAAAATACGAGTCGGATTTACGCAAAGTTCGGTCGTGAGATTTATGTAGCGGCAAAACAAGGTGAACCCGATCCGGAATCAAATCAAGCATTAAAGGTCGTTCTTGAACGAGCGAAGACATACAACGTACCTCGCGCTATCGTCGATCGGGCGATTGAAAAAGCAAAAGGTGGAGCGGAAGAGAACTATGATGTGCTTCGTTATGAAGGATTCGGACCAAGCGGTTCAATGGTCATCGTCGAAACGTTGACGAACAATGTAAACCGGACGGCTTCTGACGTACGTGCTGCATTCGGTAAGAATGGCGGGAACATGGGCGTGAGCGGATCCGTCGCTTATATGTTCGATGCGACGGCAATCTTTGCCTTCGAAGGTAAAACTGCGGATGACGTTCTCGAATTGATGATGGAAGCAGATATTGATGTGCGCGATATCCTTGAAGAAGATGACTCTGTCATCATCTACGCTGAGCCGGAACAATTCCATGCTGTGCAAGAAGCATTGAAAGCTGCAGGGATTACCGAGTTCTCACTTGCTGAACTCGTCATGCTCGCTCAAAACGAAGTTGCGTTGTCTGAGGACGACATCGCACAATTCGAGAAAATGATCGACGCACTGGAAGATCTTGAGGATGTACAACAGGTCTACCATAACGTAGAACTATAATCAAAAAGACAAGGGGATGGTCACGACCATCCCCTTGTCTTTTTGATTATAGTTTCTGTATCGGTTAACGCCCGAAATCGGTCACGCACCGTCTGTTTTATCATAAAGTATGAAACGCGTTTCATAACAAGAACAAAAAAAGATTCATTTGTGATGTTTATTTCTTGTATTTAATGGGAATAGTAATATTCGGAGTTGATTATAACTTATTTTGCTTTGAAGAAATAAAAGGAGGAACGAACGATGACATATTCTTTAATTGAAACATTCAAACACATCGTAAGCGAGGCAACTAGCTTTAAGCGCGTTGATTTCGGAGGTTACGATATTTATATGCAGACAACAGATGGACGAACGATTACGGCTCACATCCGCTATGATGGTGGTGGTACGGACTTCAATGAAGCTTATTTAATGCTTGAATCGAGTACCGGTCAACGTCGCACAGCGACCTTAACGCTTTATCAATTCGAACATCTCTCTTCTTATACTGCACATAGTGAACGGACACGTGCCCTAGTCACAACAAGTGCTTAATGACCATAAAACACGCCTCTCATTCGAGAGACGTGCTTTTTTAATTTTCTTCTCGCTCGAGGCGTTCGAGTTCTGCGTGTGTTTGTGGGAATCCATTCGCTTGCCAATCTGCCCGATGAATGGAATCAAGTTGTGTCAGTCCGACTTCAGCCGGATCGCGTTTCGCGTCGACACTTGGACGATGGTCAATATCGTTTGAAGTCGATTTTCGTTGTTGGTATTGTTGGTAAGCGATTGTCGCAATCGCTGCTAGACCACCTAAAATGACACCTGTCTTGAATGTTGCTCGCATAAAAGTTCCCCCTCTAAGGTCATTAATTGTGCTCTAGATAGATGTACCCGCGTTACTTGATTTTGAATCATTCTTCTCATGGATCCACGTGTTTTTTGAAAAAAATCAAAAAAATTTTCAGCCTATTTCTGCCGTGTTCCTACATATTTAATAATCAAGAGAAAAAATGGCTCTATCCCTTATGCTTCAACGCTTCACGTCATGCAAGAAGGAAAAAAGTACGCTATACTTGATTCAGAAACATCTTCGACGAACAAAATGAATCGTGTCTTCTACTGGACAGTTCCGAGCTTCAACAGCTTGCGTTCGCGTCCCTTTTTCATTTTTGGTCGTCGATGTCACAAAGGAGGGAATTTCGTGTCCGTGATGCACGGGGCTATTTTACTGCCCATATTGATCAGTCTTTTCATTCCGCTTCTAGCGAAACGCCTTCCGAACATTCATACCGGTTGGTTTGTACTTGTCGTACCTGTACTGCTCGTTTCGTATTTCAGCCGCTTTCTCCCTGGTACGATGTCAGGTGAGACCTTTACGGCACGCATGCCGTGGATACCATCGCTCGATATCGATTTCGTCACGTATCTTGACGGACTCGGCTTATTGTTCGCACTATTAATCACAGGAATCGGATCACTCGTAGTTCTTTATTCGATTTTTTATCTAGATGCGAAAAAAGAATCACTCGGAACATTTTATGTCTATCTGTTGATGTTCATGACCGCCATGCTTGGGGTCGTACTGTCAGATAACATGATCGTCCTCTATCTGTTCTGGGAATTAACGTCGATTTCGTCGTTCTTATTGATTGCCTACTGGTACGAGCGAGAACGTTCTCGTTATGGCGCTCAAAAATCGATGTTGATCACCGTCTTTGGTGGACTAGCGATGCTTGGGGGAATTGCGATTCTCTCTACACTTAGCGGATCGTTAAGTATTCGTGAGACGTATGCGTCACTTGAATCGATTCAAGGTGAACCTTTCTTTACGGTCGCCCTTGTTTTATTCTTGCTGGCTGCCTTCACGAAATCGGCTCAATTTCCGTTCCACATCTGGTTACCGGATGCGATGGAAGCACCGACCCCTGTCAGTGCCTACTTGCACTCGGCAACGATGGTCAAGGCAGGGTTGTATCTCGTCGCTCGTTTTAGTCCGATTTTTGCGGATGAGTCGCTTTGGTTCTATCTCGTCTCATCTGTCGGAATATTCACCTTATTCTGGGGTTCACTCAATGCGGTGAAACAACATGATTTAAAGGGAATCCTTGCTTACTCGACGATTTCTCAGCTTGGATTGATCATGTCCTTACTTGGACTCGGAGCCGCCGCCTTGCACGTCGATGCGTTAGATGACGGATTATATACGATTGCTACAGTTGCTGCGATCTTCCACCTGATCAACCACGCGACGTTTAAAGGCAGTCTCTTCATGATGGCGGGAATCGTCGATCACGAGACTGGTACTCGCGATATTCGGAAGCTCGGTGGTCTTGCACAACTCATGCCGATTTCGATGACGATTGCGATGATCGGGACCCTTTCGATGGCGGGGATTCCACCGTTCAACGGGTTCTTAAGTAAAGAGATGTTCTTGACAGGTGTACTTGAAGTTTCAGGATCTGACTTGTTCCACTTACCGTCTTACGGTTGGATCATTCCTGTACTCGCCGTCGTTGGAAGTATCTTTACATTCGTCTACAGTATCTTAATTGTTCGCAGAACGTTCTTCGGTAAACGCCAAGACGACAAGTTGCCGAAAACACCACACGAGGCACCGATTGGCATGTTGATTCCACCACTCGTCCTCGTCTCGCTCGTCGTCATCATCGGACTCTTCCCGAATATATTATCGGATACGTTGATTCGACCGGCAGTCGAAGCGATCTTACCGCAAGTCGTTGATGCGGGTGGGAAGATTGATGTGCATATTACGATGTGGCATGGATTCCAACCAGAATTTTTCCTGACGTTACTCATCTTTACAGTCGGGTTCATCTTGTATAAGACACTGCCACGCTGGCAATCGCTCTATAACCGGATGCCTCGTGCCGTCTCCTTGAATCATCAATATGACGCTTTGTTACGCCGAGGTGAACAGACCTCGACAAAAATCCATGATACGGTCATGACCGGATACATGCGGTCGTATCTCGTCTACATCTTCGGATTCATCGTCATCTTGATTTTGACGGCATTATACGGGTTTGATGCCTTCCGCTTCGCGGTTGATCCAATCAGCACGATTGACGCGTATGAGATCATCCTTGCACTCGTTCTCGTTTCGAGTGCACTCTCGATCACCTTTGCGCGTTCACGACTGACATCGATCATCTTGCTCGGTGTGACAGGTTATACGGTCGCTCTGTTCTTCGTCTTATTCCGAGCGCCAGACCTTGCTTTAACGCAACTCGTCATCGAGACAGTATCGGTCGCTTTGTTCCTGCTCGTTTTCTATCGTTTACCGGAAATCAGCCGGAAAGAAGAACGTATTCCATTCAAGCTCGGCAATGCCTTGATTTCGGCACTCGTCGGATTGACGGTGACACTCGTCGCCCTTGCTTCTCTCAGCCAACGATCGTTTACTTCAATCGCCAAGTATTACATCGATAACGTCGCTGATCTTGCCGCTGGCGGCAATATGGTCAACGTCATTCTCGTCGACTTCCGTGGCTTCGATACGTTGTTTGAGATTGCCGTTCTCGCACTTGCCGGAATCGGTATTTATACGATGATTAAATTCAGACGAACAGGAGGGATGGATAAATGAAAAAGCAGGCAAAAAAGCATACGAATGACGTCATCTTAGAGTCCGCGACTTCCTTTATCACGTTCATCATCTTCCTGTTTGCTGTCTACTTGTTCTTTGCCGGACACTACACGCCAGGTGGTGGTTTCATTGGTGGTCTCGTGACAGCGTCTGCTCTTGTCTTGATTTTACTTGCTTACGACATCAAGACGTTGCGCCGGATTTTGCCATTCGACTATAAATGGATCACGGCTCTTGGTATGTTGATTGCCGTACTGACGGCGTCAGGAGCGCTTCTGTTCAACGTACCGTTCTTCACACATGCACATGATTATTTCAACCTGCCGTTGTTCGGCAAGACATCGCTTCACACCGCGATGCTGTTTGATCTTGGAGTGTATCTTGTCGTCGTCGGTGTGACGATGACGATTATTCAAACGATTGGGGAGAGTGATTAATATGGAAATCATCATGGCGATCGCCGCAGGCATCCTGACGATGTGTGCCATTTATCTCATTCTTTCGAAAAGTATTCTTCGTATTATCATCGGAACAGGGTTGCTCAGCCACGCTGCCCATCTGCTCGTCATGACGATGGGGGGATTAAAACGAGGCGCGGCTCCGGTCTTAAAGGACGGCGTGACTTCCTATACGGATCCACTACCGCAAGCACTCGTCTTGACCGCCATCGTCATCAGCTTTGGTGTCACTGCCTTTTTCTTAGTACTTGCTTATCGTGCCTATCAAGAGCTCGGAACCGATAATATCGAAGAGATGAAAGGAACCGATTCGAATGATTAACTTACCGCTACTACCAATCATCATCCCTTTGTTGACGGGTGTCCTCTTGATGTTTTTCCCGCGACACCTCAAAGGACAACGAATCGTTTCTCTCTTTTCGACGATTTTGACTGTCTGTGCCTCCATCTATCTCGTGCTGACTGTCCGGTCAAACGGCATCTTAACCGTCACACTCGGTAGCTGGCCAGCACCTTTTGGTATCACGCTTGTCTCTGACATGCTATCCGCTTTACTCGTCACGACGACAAGCATTCTTGTTCTTTGTATCATCTGGTATGCCATTGTCTACTTGAGCGTTTCCTATCAACGATACTACTATTTCATCGCCGTCCAATTCCTGCTCGTTGGTGTCAATGGTGCCTTTACGACAGGTGATATCTTTAACATGTTCGTCTTCTTCGAAGTCTTCCTGATTTCGTCTTATGTTTTGATCGTTCTCGGCGGGAAACCGGCACAATTACGAGAATCGCTGAAGTATCTTTTGATTAATGTCATCTCGTCTGCATTATTCGTCATGACCGTCGCCTTCTTGTACGGAATCATCGGATCACTCAGCATGGCGGATATCAGTCAAAAGATTTCAGAGGTCGGACAGCCGGCAATCCTCAACGTCATCGCCTTGTTATTCCTGATCGTCTTCGGATTAAAAGGTGCGATCTTCCCGCTCTACTTCTGGTTGCCTGGTTCTTATCAAGTACCACCGACGCCTGTTCTTGCTTTGTTCGGTGCCTTGTTGACGAAGGTCGGGGTCTACGGGATTTTACGGACGTATAGTTTGTTCTTCTCAAATGAGATTGGAACGATTCATCAAATCTTAAGTATCCTTGCGCTCAGTACAATCGTCATCGGGGTGATCGGTGCGCTCGCGACACGAGATGCGAAGCAAATCATCATCTACAACATCATCGTCGCAGTCGGAGTCATCTTGTACGGGGTTTCCCTCATGACACCGCAAGCACTAGAAGGTGCGATTTTCTACCTTCTTCATGATATGTTGATTAAAGCTGCTTTATTCCTACTCGTAGGAATCATGGTCGGAATTGCCGGCTCGAGTAAGCTGAAAGACATGGGCGGGATGATCAAAGCCTATCCTGTATTAGGTTGGACGTTCTTTATTGCGGCGTTATCACTTGCCGGGATTCCACCGCTCAGCGGATTCATTGGGAAATTCCTGATTGTTCGTGGTGGTATTGAAGCCGGTGAGTTGATTGGACCAATCATCGTTCTACTATCCAGTCTACTCGTCTTGTATTCGGTCGTTCAATTGTTCATGCGTGCCTTTTGGGGAACACCGAAAACCTACTCTGGTGATAAACAAGCGCTTGTTTCAAAGCTGCTCGTTCCTACGATTGCCTTAGTTGCGCTCAGCGTTCTCTATGGAGTAGGTGCTGAGGCGATGCGTCCACTGATTCAACAAGCCGTTGAACCGTTGACGAATCCAACGCTCTATATCGATGCCGTACTAAAAGGAGGTCGTTAATTCATGGCATTTCAAGTCTTGCTCAACTTATTTCTTGCATTCTTGTGGATGTTCCTCTCAAACAATTTCTCGGCCTCCGGTTTTGTCATCGGTTACGCGCTGGGGCTGATTGCGATGTTCGCTTTCCGTCGCGGCTTCAAAGGTCGCTTTTATCTCGGACCTGTCGTCGCACTCGTTCTATTGTTCTTCCGCTTTCTCTACGAGCTTGTCGTCGCGAACATCGATGTCTTGAAGATCATCTTAAAGCCGAGGTTAGATATTCAGCCTGGTATCTTTGCCTATGAGACCGAACTCGATCAACCGTGGCAAATCACGTTGCTGTCGATGCTGATCACATTGACACCAGGAACACTTGTCGTCGATATCTCGGATGATAATAAGACACTCTATATTCACGCGCTCCACATGCCAGAAGTCGATGAGGCAGTCGCATCGATTCGTAATAGTTTTGAGAAAGCCATTTGGGAGGTGAGTCGGTAATGTTCGATATTTTAATCTATATCGCACTCGGAGGCGTCTTTCTCTCGATGCTCGGTCTGTTTTATCGTGTTATTAAAGGACCAAGTGTTGCGGATCGTGTCATCGCTCTTGATTCAATTGGTATCAGCTTGATTTCAATCGTTGGTCTTGTCTCGATCATCTTACGGACGAGCGACTACCTCGAAGTCATCCTGTTGATTGGTATACTCGCCTTCATCGGTACGGTTGCCTTTTCGAAATATATTGAGAAAGGAGAGATCATCGAACGTGACCGCAATCAATGAATGGATCGTCGCGATCTTTGCCTTGCTCGGGATGGGATTTAGTCTCGTCACCGCGCTTGGTTTGATCCGCTTACCAGATGTCTATACGCGTGCGCATGCCGCATCTAAAAGTGCGACGTTAGGTGTCATGTCGATTTTAATCGGTGTCATCATCTATTTCGTCACTGAAGATGGCTTCTTCTCCTCTCGTGTTTTATTGGGTATCTTATTTGTGCTCATCACGGCACCGATTGGAGGACATCTAATCGCTCGTGCTGCATATTACAGCAATGTTCCATTATGGAAATCATCCGTCCGGGACGACTTATCCCAGAATAAAGAACATGTGGAACCAAAGAAACGCCAAGATGAAGTTTAAGAAACATGAGAAAACCCTCGCTTCCATTCACGGAAACGAGGGTTTTTGATTAGGTTCGCTGTAAAGGTGCGGCAGCGAACAAGAGGGCTAATTCATCACGATTATCTAGCAATTCTTCTAATGTATGTTGTTCCAGTTCCCGGATAAAAGCTCGAAGCGCTCGTCCGAGTACGCCTTTTAGACGACACCCTGGTTCGATGACACAATGACCGTTGCTTCCAAAACACTCGACGATATCCATCGGTTCCATCTCCCGAACGACTTTCCCGATGTTGATGTCTTTTGGATCACGAATCAAACGAAGGCCGCCTGACCGACCTCTTGTTGATTCGACATAGCCAAGTTTCGCTAATTGTTGTGTCACCTTCATTAAATGGTTAGATGAGATGCCATAATGATTGGCAATCTGCGGCATTGGTGTGATGACATCCCGGTGCACCCCGAGATACATCAACACACGTAATCCATAATCCGTATACTGTGTAATTCTCACGATCCTCACTCCATTCCTTCCCAAAACTGCACTGTTATCGTACCATGAAATACGAAACTGACTACATTGTTTTGTCTCATGATTCGAAATTCTGATAAACCTCTATTCGGTTTACGTATGGAATGAAATATTGGATTTAAAATACGAGTTTTAAAACAAAAAAAACTATTCCTCCTTTCCTGTTCGAAAGAAGGAATAGCACAGTTTCGTACTTACTTTATTTTTTGTACAACCCTTTTACGACATCATTAAAACGATCGGCATAGTTCGTGAAGACTCCCGTGACACCATAGTCGAGCATACGAACCATATCTGCCTTTTCATTCACAGTATAAGGATGAACTAACAAATCATGCGCGCGAATTGCTGAGACGTTTTCACGTGTCAAGGCTTTAAAGGAAGGACCAACGCCGACTGCATACTGGCGAATTGCATTTAATCGATCATCCGTCAAAGCCTTGACTTCATTTGCTTCCATTAATTGAATCAATGGGACGTTCGGATCGATGGCTCTGATTTTTTGAAGACTCGCTTCACTAAATGACTGAATCAATACTTGTCCTGGTTTGACCTTGTTACTCGACAATCCGTTCTGCTTTAGTACGTCGAGCAATTTCTGTTCCATTCCGGGATACACTTCCGGTGATTTCGTCTCGATATAGTAATTCGCATGCTTCCCATACTTACTCAAGACTTCTTGAAGCGTCGGTACTTTCAGACCGACATATGACTTTTTCGCAAGCGTTGGGTTCGCTTCATTGAACCAGCTACCGGCATCAAGTTTCTTGATCTCAGCAAGCGTTTTATCTTTGACGGCACCTGTTCCGTTCGTCGTCCGATCGACCGTTTCATCGTGCATCGCAATCAATTGACCGTCTTTTGTCATCTGTAAATCAATTTCGATGTAATCTGCCTTGAATGTCTTATGTCCCATTTCATAAGCTGGCATCGTATGCTCTGGCGCGTATCCTGAAGCTCCGCGGTGGGCAACATTGATGATTCGATTTGGATCGAGTAACGATTTTCCTTTTGAATGTGCGCTGACATCTTCTGTCGGAAGACCAGTGCTTAATACGGCTCCTGCTACCATCGTCAACCCAATTTGTTTCAACATAATCAATTCCCCCTTGAAATATTCCTACAACACTTATCCTAAATCGTATGTATGAAGCTGATATAGAGATGATGTAAATGTCGTTTCGTGTTTTGATGACAAAGTGATATCAACAAAAAAAGACCCGCATCTAAAACGGGTCTTTTTATGATTACGCTTCGAAAATCAATGACTCTGGATCTTCGAGGAGATCTTTAATGTGTTTCAGGAACGTAACCGCTTCTTTTCCATCAACGATTCGGTGATCGTATGAGAGTGCGACGTACATCATCGGACGGTTTTCCATGCGTTCAGCATCGATTGCTACAGGGCGCAAGTTGATTGCGTGCATTCCGAGAATCGCGACTTGTGGACCGTTTAAGATTGGTGTCGACATGAGTGAACCGAACGTACCACCGTTCGTGATCGTGAACGTACCACCCGTCAAGTCAGAAAGACCGAGTTTGTTATCGCGCGCCTTGACCGCTAATTGAATGATGTCTTTTTCAATCTCAGCGAAGTTCTTTTTGTCCGCATCACGCACGACTGGAACGACGAGACCATCTGGTGCTGAAACGGCAATACCGATATCGTAGAATTTCTTCAGGACGATTTCGTCGCCTTGAATCTCAGCATTCAAGTATGGCATCTTTTTAAGTGCTGCAACTGCTGCTTTCGTAAAGAATGACATGAAGCCGAGTTTGACTTCGTTTTCTTTCACGAATTTCTCTTGGCGACGTTTACGCAGTGCCATGACCGCTGACATATCGATTTCATTGAATGTTGTCAACATTGCTGCCGTTTGCTGAACTTCAACGAGTCGGTTCGCAATCGTTTTGCGACGACGTGACATCTTGATTCGCTCTTCCGGTTTCCCAGGAGCGGCTGCAGGTGCTGGTGCCGGTGTAGCGGGTTTCGTAGGAGCCGGTTTTGCTTGCTCACGTGGTGCTACTTCAAACGTCGCGACGTCTTGGACGCGGATGCGACCAAGTGGATCTTGCGTCGCCACTTGTGCTAAATCGATTCCTTTTTCACGAGCCAGTTTACGGGCAGCAGGTGAAGCAATCGGACGATCCGCAACAGATGTACTTTCAGTCGCTGCCACAGCCACTGGTTGTTCCGCTTTTTCTTCTGCTTTTGGTGTCTCTTTTGGAGTTTCTTGTACTGGTTCTGCCGCAGCCGGTTTTGGAGCCTCGCCACCAGCAGAGATGACAGCAATCGTTTCCCCGACGCGAACTGTATCTCCTTCAGCAGCCATCACTTCCGTCAACGTACCCGCTTCATCTGACGGTACTTCGATGTTGACTTTATCTGTCTCGAGTTCAACGATGGCTTCCCCTTTTTCTACGTGATCACCTGGTTGTTTTAACCAAGACGCCACCGTTCCTTCTGTAATTGATTCGGCAAGTTCTGGTACTTTGATTTCCATCGTATTCTCCCCCTATGACTCGATTCTATCTTAAGTTATAATGTGTGATTTGATACGTGTGATGGTGCTGTTGGAGTAGAAGCAGTCGCTGTGAGTGCATCATTGATGATACGTGCCTGCTCTACTTTATGACCTGACGGGTCACCTTCTGCTGTACTTGAACGGCGACGACGACCGATGTAACGGACGGTTTGAATGCCGTTCGGTGCAACTGTCTCAAGACGCGGTTCCATGAAGGACCACGCACCCATGTTTTTCGGTTCTTCTTGCACCCAGACCATCTCTTCGACGGCTTCATAGCGCGCGATGACTTCTTGTAAGGCTTTCGCCGGGAACGGATACAACTCCTCGACCCGGACGATCTGTAGCCAATCGAGATTCTCATCTGATTTCGAAACGGCTTCCGCTAGATCGATTGCCATCTTACCAGAACAGAACACAAGACGTTTAACACGATCTGGTGCTTCTCCGAGCCCTGATTGTTCGATGACACGTTGGAAACTACCTTCCGTCAACTCAGAAACATCGGATGTCGCAAGCGGATGACGCAAGAGACTCTTCGGTGTCATGACGACGAGCGGTCGGACTTCCTCTTTACCGAGAATCGCTGCTTGTCGGCGCAATAGGTGGAAATACTGGGCTGCGCTCGATACGTTCGCGACTGTCCAGTTTTTCTCACCCGATAACGTCAAGAAGCGTTCTAAACGACCACTCGAGTGTTCTGGTCCTTGCCCTTCATAACCATGCGGAAGCAACATGACGAGACCTGACGTTTGTCCCCATTTCGCTCGGCTAGCTGAGATGAACTGGTCGAAGATGACTTGACCTGAGTTCGCAAAGTCCCCATATTGCGCTTCCCATAATACGAGCGTTTCCGGAGCGAAGACGTTATAACCGTATTCAAAACCAAGTACACCTGCTTCAGACAACGGGCTGTTGTAGACCGAGAATGATGCAGTTGCCGTTGATAAGGCATGGAGTGGCGAGAAGCCTTCTCCTGTTTTCACATCATGAAGATTAATGTTCCGTTGTGCGAACGTTCCTCGTTCAGAATCTTGACCGCTCAAGCGGATTGGTGTTCCATCTGAGAGAATCGAAGCGAACGCCAATGTTTCGGCATGTCCCCAGTCAATTCCGTTCTTTGTCGAGAACGCATCCGTCCGGCGCTTCAGGACCTTCTCAAGTTTATGGAACACCTGGAAGCCATCCGGCCACTGTAATAATTCTTCGTTGTACACTGTTAGTGTTTCGATCGAGACCCCTGTCTCGATTGTCGGAACGCCTTTAAAGACGACGTCCGGCATGACCCCACCATACTCTTTCTCGACGTTCGGTACTTTTTCGCGCGCCGCTTTCATTTGGTCATTGATGGATGTTTCAATCGATTGAATTTCGTCAGCTGTCGCATCCCCGTTCGCGACAAGTGTTTTCCCGTACAAGACACGAATTGGATCATGTTTATGAATCAAATCGTATAAGACCGGGTTCGTATTCATCGGTTCATCCATTTCGTTATGACCAAAACGACGGTATCCGATCAAATCAATCATGACATCCTTCTTGAACGTTGCCCGGTACTCGCTCGCGAGCAACGCGACAGCGAGACAGCTTTCCGGCTCATCCGCGTTGACGTGGAAAACTGGGATCTCATACCCTTTGGCAAGATCACTCGAGTAACGCGTCGAACGGGAGTCCGTCGGCTCCGTCGTGAAGCCGATCGTGTTGTTCGCGATGATATGAATCGTTCCGCCGGTGTTATATCCTTTGAGATTCGCTAAATTTAATGTTTCAGCCACGATTCCTTGGCCTGGGAACGCTGCATCACCGTGGATCAGGATTGCAGCAGCAGCCGCTTGCTCTTGGCGTGGCGCACCTTTTTGTGAGCGATCATCTTGTGCCGCACGTGTGAAGCCTTCAACGACTGGGTCGACGAACTCAAGGTGCGACGGATTGTTCGCAAGCGTCATCCGCACGTTACGTGTCTCTTGCTCGAGTTTTCGGTTTAAACCGAGGTGATACTTCACGTCGCCCGTCCAACCGTACGTGATTCCAATCGAGCCTTCAGATGGTACGAGGTCGTGGTTTGGTGCATGTTGGAACTCAGCAAAGATCATTTCATATGGCTTCCCGAGTACGTGCGCCAAAACGTTCAACCGTCCACGGTGTGCCATTCCGATATTGATCGTCTCCGACCCGTTCGAGATGAGGTGTCCGACGATCGTGTCGAGCAATGGCACCATCGCATCTAGTCCTTCAATCGAGAAGCGTTTTTGACCGACATATGTTTTATGCAAGTATTTTTCGAAGAGGTCCGTTTCAGCTAAGCGTTTGAACAACTGTTTCTTTTGTTCAGCATCTAGCGTCGCTGTCAAAGCACCTTGCTCGATTTTTTGACGGAGCCATTTCTTTTCATCGAGATCATCGACATGCTGAAACTCAACTGCGGCTGCTCCCGTGTACTGCGCTTTTAAATGTTCGATGCCTTCAAACGCGTCCTGTACACCAGTTGGTGGTTCAGGGCAAATGAGTGACACTGGCATTTTTCGAAGATCTGCCTCTGTCAATCCGTACTGACTCAATTCGAATAACCCTGTTTCTCGCGGATGGTCCTTCAGCGGATAGATATCCGCCGCAAGATGTCCTTTTGCACGAATTTGTTCCGCTAAACGATTCGCCGCAAGATATTTTTCGAAATCTCCTGTCTCGACTTGCATCGGTACGACTGGTTCCGTCACGGGTGCACCATGCTCTTCGAAATAAGCACGTGTCTCCTCATCAACGGATGTCTTATCTTCTAAAAAACGCTCGTACAATTCAATGATGTAGCCAAGGTTTGGTCCATAAAATGCTTGTTGATCTTGCTCGTGGCCTGCCATGTACGGTTCCCCCCGTTTCTATATTTCTCCCCACACATCCAGTGGATACTAAATGTGTTTCCAGCCCTCTACCTGTTAGCGCTTTCAAAAGGAATTGCATGGATGAAACGCTGAACGTCATGAGAAGGAATGATCGTGTCATTCTTCCATGAAAGTGCCTTCGTTACTATATTACTACTCTTTTCCTATGTGTGCATTTCGAATTCCCAAATTCTCACGCTTAAATGTATAAGTTTTTCTTATGAGCGCTTAGCCAGTTATTTATGATTCGTCAAAAAACCGGCGTATCCGCATTTAGATACGCCGGTCTCATCATAAGACTTTACTAAGGAACGATTGCGTCCGTTCGTGTTGTGGAGAATCAAACAATGCTTGTGGTACGTTCTCTTCGACGATATAGCCACCATCCATGAATAAGACGCGATCTCCAACCTCACGAGCAAATCCCATCTCATGGGTCACGACGACCATCGTCATGCCTTCAAGAGCAAGTTGTTTCATGACGGCAAGCACGTCACCGACCATTTCCGGGTCAAGTGCTGACGTTGGTTCATCAAACAACATGATTTTCGGATTCATTGCAAGCGCGCGGGCAATCGCGACCCGCTGTTTTTGACCCCCAGATAATTCACTTGGGTAATTATCCGCTTTTTCACGTAATCCAACTTTATCAAGGAGTTCAAGTGCCCGCTGTTTCGCCTGTTCTTTATCCGATTTACGCACTTTGATTGGTGCAAGCGTGACGTTTTCTAATACGGTCTTATGCGGGAAAAGATTAAAATGTTGAAAAACCATTCCTACTTCTTCCCGGACCTTGTTGATATCGACCTTTGGACTCGTAATGTCGAAATCATCGACGATGACCGTGCCACCTGTAATCTCTTCCAATCGATTCAAACAGCGTAAAAACGTACTTTTCCCAGATCCCGATGGACCGATGACACAGACAACTTCTTTTTCAGCGATCGAGACGTTGATGTCTTTTAAGACTTCATTCGAACCGAAGGATTTCTTTAGATTCTTTACTTCAATGATACTCATCGTAATGTAAACCTCCGTTCCAAGAACTTCGCCACTAGGGACAAGAGATAAATGATGACGAAGTACATCAATCCGACGACGGACCAGACGATGAATGGTTCAAACGTCGTTGACTGCTGTACTTGACCTTGTTGCGTCAAGTCAGCGATCCCGATAATCGACAACAACGATGTATCTTTTAAGCTAATGATCGATTGGTTCGTAATCGTTGGTAACATCCGCCGGAATGCTTGCGGTAAGATGATCTGTACCATCGTTTGACGCCCTGTCATCCCGAGTGAACGTGCAGCTTCTGTTTGTCCTTTATCAATCGACTGGATACCCGCTCGAATGATCTCTGCAAAATAAGCACCGGCATTGATTGCGACCGTCAGTATCCCTGCATACATCCGGTCCATCGATAACCATTCGAGCGAATTGAGTCCAAAATAGATGAAGAATAACTGAACGATGAACGGCGTTCCGCGAATGACATCGATATAGACGATCGCGATCCCGTTTAAGATTTTTGATGGTGATAACCGCATCAATGCGACGACTAAGCCAATCAGAAAGCCGACGATGACCGCGATGATGAAAATATACAATGTGACTTGAAGCCCTTCCAAGAAAAATGGAAATGCGGTTTTGACCACTTCCATTGGCTATCCCACTCCCTTATCGCCTTGCGACTTATTTCAGATACGTATCAACGATTTTATCGTATTCACCGTTTTCTTTCAGATTCGCAAGTCCTTTGTTGATTTTCTTCATCAGATCCTCGTTCTCACCTTTTAAGACAGCGATTCCGTAGTTGTCCCCGTTGAGACGGTCTCCGACAAGTTTTAATCCAAGGTTTTGTTGTTTGTTGGCATATGAGATGACAGGATAATCTTCAATCAAAGCAGCAGCGTTACCATTCTTCACTTCTTGGAACATCGCTGGGCTGTCATTGAACTGTGTGACTGTGAAGCCAAGCTTATCTGCGTTATCCGTTGCATATTTTGCACCCGTCGTTCCCTTTTTGACGGCTACTTTTTTCCCTTTAAGATCGTTAACAGATTTAATACCATTCTCATCTTCTTTGACGACTAAAATAAGACCAGCTTTGAAGTATGGATCTGAGAATGTAACGACTTTCTTTCGTTCTGGTGTAATACTCATACCGGCAATGGCAACGTCCAATTGATTTGCTTGAAGTGCCGGAATGATACCACTAAAGTCCATCGCTTCAAATTGAATCTTGAAGTTCTGATCCTTGGCGATCGCTTTCATGAGATCGATGTCGATTCCCTTGTACGTATCGCCATCTTTGTACTCAAATGGCGGATACGTGACGTCGATACCGACCTTATACGTCTTTCCTTCTGACGACTCTTCTTCTTTTGAACCGATGCTACATGCACCAAGCACGAGAACACAGCTCATCAAGAGCGCTAGCAAGATACTCCCTTTTTTCATGTTTGTTTCCCCTCTCCTATGTGTTAAAGATTGTTAACTCTACTTAGTACTTTCCCTGAAGAGTACCCTCTTTAAAACGTATTTTACCAGAAAAATTCTAAAAAGATAAACTTTTCTGAATTTTTATTCGTTGAAACCGTTTTCTATTCATCATCAAAAAAGGAGGTCATCCCTTGCTGGGATTGCCTCCTTCAATCATTTATGCCGCCGAGAGGACTTGAACCTCCACGGTGTTGCCACCACTAGATTCTGAGTCTAGCGCGTCTACCAGTTCCGCCACGACGACGTTGATTTATGATATTAATATAGCGGGTAACGAACAGAGTTGTCAATCATTTCGCAAGATGTTGCGAACGAACTTCTCGACGACATCATCATACAATGCCGGATCCTCAAAATAGGCCATCGCGTGAGCGGCATTCGGAATGACGACGAGCTCTTTTTCCGTCGGACAAGCTTCATACAGCTCATACACCATGTCTGTCGGTACGAATGTATCCGCCCCACCATGGATGAACAAAATCGGTACTTGTGCCTTTTTGACTTGTTTCAGCGCTGATGCTTCACGGAACGTATAACCTGCCTTTAGCTTCGTCAATACACTCGTCATCCCTAAAAACGGGAAGTGAGGTAAACGGTACATCCGCTTCATCTGATACGCAAGGACAGCATTGACGGACGTATAGGCACAATCAGAAATGATTCCTTTGATTTGTGGTGGGAGTTGTTCGCCACTCGTCATCAATACGGTCGCCCCTCCCATCGATACCCCATGCAGGAACAGTTTCGCATCCTGTCCGATCCGTTCAATCAGATAGTTCGACCAACTGAGACAATCTTCCCGATCATGCCATCCGAATCCGATATAGTGACCGTCACTCATTCCGTGTCCTCGATTATCCGGCATCATGACATGGAAACCGGCCTGATGGTACAGATAGGCGAATCCGGCTAAATCCGTTCCGACGCCTCCGTATCCGTGCACGAGAATGACAATCCGATCTGATGGAACAGGAGACGGAAGGAAATGCCCGCGTAACGTCAAACCATCTTTCGCTTCAATCTCGATCCGCTCGAGCGGCTGCTCCTTGATCCAGGTCTGTCCAGGTTGCATCAATCGGACCATCTCATCACTCAAATCCCGATTATTCGATAAGAAAGGCTTCGGATTCGTGGCGATTGCCATCTCATAAAAATAATAACTCGCTGCTACTAATCCGGATCCGATGACTCCGATTCCAATTTTTGTTCTGCGACGCATCTGCCCCACTCCTTCTTTCCGTTATAGCTCGATCTTCAGTTGAGCAGCATGGTCATCCTCTTCATCCTGCAAGACTTGTTGACGTAATCGTTGTTCTTGTTGCTGACGCCGGTAGGCAAACTCTTGGACAAGCTCTGTACCCGTGAACCCATCTTCTACGAGTTCGCTCAATAAATCCGTTTCTGTCTCGACGACCTCGCCCGGACGTCGCATGACGAGAACATCTCCGACTTGTGCAATCAGCAATTCATCTTCTAGACGAAGTGCATCGTAAAATGGTTCCGGTAACGTCATTCGACGTGTCTCCGGATTGATATGGACGCGTTTATAAACGCCTAATGCTTGAAACTTACGACGTGCCATTGCGTGCTCTCCTTTTTAGTTGAACGTCAGATCGATTCGTGAATCTTTTCCTTGAATACGAACCGTACCCGTCGCTCCATTGATTAACGTCAACTGTGGCGGCTGATGACCGATGTCAAGATCGTATAAGACTGGTAAGCCCGTCTCATCCGCTAGATACTGATACACGTCTAGCCATGTCAGGTCTTCTGTAATCCTTGCAGACGTGCGCCCGAATAAAAAGCCAGCCGCATGGTCGAACCACCCAGCGTACGCCATTTGTCGTAACGTCCGGTGCACCTCTGCAGAATTCGCTTCAGACACCTCGAAGTACCAGAGGATCGGTTCTCCGTTGATCTCTTCATGCTGGAAACGTTGCACATCTCCATACGGTGTCCCAATCAGATGGCGAATCGTCTCCAGACACCCACCAAGTAAACGTCCTGTTACCTCGGTTCGCTCATCAAGTGCTTTCCATTCGGTCGCTTTCGTCAGCTGAAATAACGAACCTGCTGGACGTTCTTCATCAGTCCACTCGGGTTGATAACGATCGGAAGCCCACTGTGTGACGGTTCCACCTGGTTGCGTCGCGAGCACCCGTCGCCAGGCACTTGTCGTCTCATCCCATTCTTCACTTCGAAGCTCAACGAAATTCGGACCATGTGCTGTTGCAATTCCCGTCTGAAGCGTCAGACTGAGCAATAACGTACTGATATCGGAATAACCAAGCAACCATTTTGTTTGGTAAGTAGCTAGCGTCAACTCGGGTAAAAGATCAATGGCACGTTCTCCACCAAATGGCGGGATGACGGCATCAACCGTCTCATCCGTCATCATGTGATTCAATTCCTCAGCCCGTTGTTTGACCGGTGCACTCTCAGCAAGTTGATGCGACCAAATCGTTTCACCTAAACGGACGTTCATTTGCCGTGCTTGTACCTGTTCAACTGCTCGTTCGACCCATTCCTGTTGCTGTTCACGTAATCCGGAGGAGGGCGCCGTCACTCCGATCGTTTGACCTGTCCAACCTAAAAATGGATATTTCATGGTGACCCCCTATAATGTCATAGTGTGAAACTATCTTCTCGTCAAAATATGAGTTCATTATACCGTTCTTATGCCGCATTACCAACTTTTATCCTGTTCGAACGTCGTGATACGAACAAAAAACACGATTCCGTACAAGCGACCCGAATGAACAAGTCGCATCGACGAAACCGTGTTTGATTCCTTCATTAGCTTGATGCTGATAGTTCAGCGTATTCCTCTTGCGTGAACGCACGGGAGCGTGTCAAAAAACGTTTTCCTTCGACACCCTCAAGAGAGAACATTCCGCCTCGACCATCCACGACATCAATGATGAGTTGCGTATGTTTCCAGTACTCATATTGATCTTCATGAATATAAAACGGACAACCACCGATCTCTCCTAGTTTTTTATCCTGATCCCCTAGAAATAGATCACCCTGCGCAAAACACATCGGGGAACTGCCATCGCAACAACCACCAGATTGATGAAACATCAACGGACCGTGCTTTTCTCTCAACTGGTCGATTAACTCTAAACAAGCTGCTGTCGCCTGAACACGTTCCACCATTTGCATCCACGTCCTTTCCGCCTTAGAAGAAACCGAGTTTATTCGGGTTATAGCTAACGAGTAGGTTTTTCGTCCGTTGGTAATGGTTAAGCATCATCTTATGGTTTTCGCGTCCGATACCCGACATTTTGTAACCACCAAATGCCGCGTGAGCTGGATATTGGTGATAACAGTTCGTCCAGACGCGTCCTGCTTCGATCGCACGACCAAACCGGTACGCACGGTTCATATCGCGCGTCCAAACACCGGCACCAAGACCGTACAACGTATCATTCGCAATTTCGAGCGCTTCTTCTTCCGTCTTGAATGTCGTGACCGACAAGACCGGTCCGAAAATTTCTTCTTGGAAGATTCGCATCTTGTTATGCCCTTTAAAGATCGTTGGTTGGATGTAATATCCTTCTGCGAGATCCCCTTCGAGCATGTTACGCTCTCCACCGACGAGACACTCTGCGCCTTCAGATTTCCCGATTTCAAGATATGAAAGGATTTTCTCCATCTGTTCGTTCGAAGCTTGAGCCCCCATCATGACGTCCGAATCAAGAGGATTTCCGATCTTGATGGCTTTGACGCGCTCAAGAACACGTTCCATGAACGGCTCGTAAATTGATTCTTGAATCAAGGCACGCGACGGACACTTACAGACTTCTCCTTGGTTCAATGCAAACATCAGTAATCCTTCGATTGCTTTATCGAAGAAGGCATCATCTGCCTGCATGATATCTTCGAAGAAGATGTTCGGTGATTTCCCACCAAGCTCGAGTGTGACCGGAATCAGGTTCTGTGATGCGTACTGCATGATCAAACGTCCTGTCGTCGTCTCACCTGTAAAGGCGATTTTGGCGATTCGTTTGCTTGAAGCGAGTGGTTTCCCTGCCTCGAGACCGAATCCATTAACGATGTTAAGAACACCTGGTGGAAGTAAGTCTTCGATGAGTTCAACGAGTACCATGATGCTCGCTGGTGTTTGTTCTGCTGGTTTTAAGACGACACAGTTTCCTGCCGCGAGAGCTGGTGCTAATTTCCAGACAGCCATCAGGAGCGGGAAGTTCCACGGAATGATTTGACCGACGACGCCAAGTGGCTCATGGAAGTGATACGCGACCGTATCTTGGTCAAGTTCACCGACCGAACCTTCTTGGGCACGGATGACGCCGGCGAAATAGCGGAAGTGATCAATTGCAAGCGGTAAATCCGCGTTGAGTGTCTCACGGACCGCTTTCCCGTTCTCCAGTGTCTCTGCATAAGCGAGCATCTCAAGGTTTTCTTCCATCCGATTCGCGATTTTATTTAAAATGTTTGAACGTTCCGTTACAGACGTCTTCCCCCATGCTTCTTTTGCGGCATGTGCTGCGTCAAGAGCCAGTTCGATGTCTTCCTTACCGGAACGAGCAACTTGGCACAATACTTTACCGGTGACAGGTGTTACATTATCAAAATATTCTCCCCCGACAGGTGCCGTCCACTTTCCATTGATGTAATTTTCATACCGTTCCTTGTACTGTACTTTTGACCCTTGCTTGTTCGGAATGTCATAAATCATGCGTTATTTCCTCCCTCAACTAAAATGGTCAAGCAGTGAGATGGATGCTTGTATGCGCTTACATTTTAATATAGGCTAAAACAGCCCTCTCGATACCATCGTACCAAAATTATATGAAAAGTCAAAAAATTCCGGTAAATATCTGTGATTTTTTTCGAAAAAAAACATCTCCGTTTTCAGGAGATGTTTTACGATCAAGACCGTGTCGGGTCAATCCCGTCTTCTTGGTCAGACGGTGTATCGGAACTACCAAAGTCACTCACTTTCGAGAAACCGTCCGTATCACCGTCGATGTCTTTCCCGCGGGCTGTGACAGATGGATCCAGTACGTCTTCTTCGCTTGGTCGCGAATTCGGATCGTTCTCGTTTTGTTCTGCTTCTTCTTTTGCATGCTCGATGCATAATAACGTCTCCGGAATGATATCAAGACGTTCAATCTCAATCTCTTTTCCACAGACCTTACAAATGCCATACGTTCCGTCCTCGATCGCTTTTAATGCACGATCAACATCCGACAGCATGTCTTCTTGCATATCCGTGATCGCTTGATCGCGTTCGCGCAAGAACAATTCATCGCCGGAATCAGCAGGATGATTATCGTAACTCGACAATTCACCTTCATCGTAATCCGTATCGCGTTGTTCGATGTTTGATGTCGTCTTTTCTTTTTCCTTTAATAATCGTTGCTTGAATTCTTCCGTCTGTTGTTTAGATAACATGATTGTTCGACTCCCCTTCGTTATAACCTCTGTTAAGAATGTAGCCTATTCGAAGAAGAGTTAAACCATCACGAACATTTATAAGAACGAATTGATCCATGCAGATCACAGATGACCGTCATGCATTCATTCCCATCGTTAAAACAAATCTGATGTGATCGTCCGTTCTTGGATGTCGTGATGTCATCGATCCACAATTGCGAAGCATCTGCCGAAGACAGCATCGCAATTTTGTCACGAATCATGAATAAATCAAACGGTAACAGATTCAAGGATTGAATCGTCAACCCATGTTTACGGAAGAGTGGATCAAGCTGATATTGCGAAAGACTATACAAACACTTCTCGGCCCCACCAATCAACAACTGAATCGAATGGGAGGGCTCATGACTATCGATGCGCTCCTTGTGCAGGATGATTCGTCCTCGAACACCAGACTCATTGAAAATTCGTTGCGTATCCTCTTGTGAAAGGCGTAGTCCACCTTCCTTCACCTTTAAGACGATGTGGGCGAATTCAGCAAAATCAGGTTTCCCGATTTCAAGCGCCGGGATATGACGGACTTCTTCGCGTTCAATGATTTCAATCAAGTCACGCTCAACTTGGACACTGACCGTATCTGTCGAAAAGACACGAACGTCGATCACGAATTGATCAAGTACCGCATTTACTTCGATCGTGTACGTCAAATCAAGGTTTTTTTCTTGTTCAACCAATAGTCGATTCAAGATGAGTTGATGCAATAAATGGACTGGTGTACGTGAAGAAAATTGACTCGAATAAATCAAATGTTTTGGTCCGGTTCCTTTTGTAGTTTTTGGTCGTGCTCCGTTTAATCTATATACGTTCACTTTATAATTCAACATATGATCACCTTCTCTTACCTGAAAAATCGGAATAGAGATGTTCCGTTCATATAGCGTACAATGTATTTTAATCGCTAAATATTCGTTTTCGAATATTCCAAATTTAATATACAAATTGTAATCAAATTGTGATAGAAGAATTTCAAAAACTGGTTATTTCGATGACGATGCGCTACATGTTATTTGAAATACAAAACCACCCTTCGCGTGATGTGAAGGGTGGTGCGCACATTTATTATTAAGCAATCGAATTGACTTGTTGTTGCATCGCTTCATAATGTTCAACAATCCGAGATCCCAGTGGATCCGATGCTGACAATTGGAGATATTCGCTCAATGCGTCTTCAATTCCATGTTTCGTGATATACGCATTTAATTCAGAAGATTCTGAATCATTTGGATCGAAATAGGTCAGGGCTGCTGCGATCCCGCGCGCTAATCCATCTGCTTCAATCCCACGCTCCATCAGTTCCTTCGCCGGTTTGACGAGTCGATCACTTGGACTCAGTTTTCGAATCGGTGAGCGGGCGACACGAATGATCTCATCATGAATCCGCGGATTTTCAAAGCGTTTCATATTCTTTTGGATATACGCACTATGGTCGACTGGGTTAAAGCCGTACTTTTCAAGTAACAACCACCCTGTTTCGTAAAGTGCTGTCTGGACACCACGACGAATGCGTGGATCCGTTAGACTTTCAGCGATCGTTTCTTTATGGAATAGTGCTCCGAGGTACGAAGCGATCGCATGTCCTGTGTTGACGGTGAACAGCTTCCGCTCAATGAACGGTTCGATGTTCTCGACATAGGTGACGCCTTCGATTCGTGGATAGGCTTCCGGTAATCCAGTCGTCTCGATCACCCATTCGAAGAATTCTTCCACTTCGACGTATAACGGGTCTTCGTGATGTTGAAGCGGTACGATTCGGTCAACCGCTGCATTCGGAAAATACCAGTTCTCTTCTATCGGCTGATGTTTCGCCACCTCTGCTTGCAAGTGTTTTGACCCACCAATCATGTTTTCACACGCAATGACGTAGACAGGTGTCTGCTGATCACGTTGACGTAATCCTTCCGCGATCAAAGGAGCGACTTTCGACAACAAGCTCGGTCCGACAGCTGTTGTAATCACATCTGCATCGCGAATCGCTGCAATGACCTGATCCGGTTCAGACAAGCTGTTGAGCGCTGTCACGCCGTCGACCCGTTCACGCCCTCCTTGTTCAGAGGCATAACCGACCTCATAGGTATGTCGTGCTTTCAATGCATCGACGACCGTCGTATTGACATCGACGAAACAGACTTCGTAACCCGTCTTGACGAGTTGTAAGCCGATGAACCCACGTCCGATGTTACCGGCACCAAAATGGATGGCTTTCATGCTTACACCTCCGCTGTCAATAAGGCAATGATTTCTTCTTTTGATGTCGCTTTCACAATACGCTCGACGTTCTCCTCATCGGAGCAAATGACCGCGATATTCGATAGCAACTCGAGGTGTTCGTCACCGACGCCAGCGATGCCGATGACGAGTCGTGCTTGTTCCGTTCCGAACGCTACGCCTTGCGGTACTTGTAGAATCGAAAGTCCTGTCTTCTTGACCTGCGATTTAGCCGACTCTGTTCCGTGGGGAATCGCGACATGGTTGCCAATATAGACCGTCGATAAAGCATGACGCTCCTGCATTGAGTCGATGTAACCGGCTTCGACATATCCGTGATCGACGAGGAGTTGACCGGCAGCCGTAATGGCTGCCGTCTCGTCTGCGAATTGTTGGTCAAGTAATACGAGTTCCGGTGAAAGGTTCATTGTCGTTGTCATGTTTATTCCTCCTTGAGTGTCTCTATCTTTATCTTTAAGAAATCTTATTCCGTGCTGTTTCGATCTCATGGACGAGTTGGTCATAATAACCGGCATTCAAGAAGTTATCGACTGACCGATGTTCTGCCGTTGGTACCTGTTCCATAGCCCGCTCCGTCAAATCTCGATGCGTAATGATCAATTCAGCGTTTTGCGGCAGTTGGCTGATCGACGTATTCGTTACCTTGATCGGTAACCCCGCCTTATTGATTTTATTGCGAAGGACGGATGCTCCCATCGCACTCGATCCCATCCCAGCGTCACAAGCGAAAATGATATGTTCGACTTCCGCAAGTGGTTTTGCATCAGCTGAAACGAGTGTCGAAGCAATCGATTGTTTTCCTTTCATCGCACTGACGTTCGCGCTTGCTTCTTCAAGTGATGTCTCTTTTGCTTTGCTTGTCTTCAGCAGGACAGTTGATACAACGAATGTCACGGACGCTGACACAAGGACACCGGCAATCAATCCAACGTAAGAGCCGCGGGATGCCATCGCAAGGACAGCGATGATACTACCTGGTGAAGCAGGTGCGACTAAACCGACATCAAATAGGACGAATGTGAGGATCCCACTCATACCGCCTGCGATCATCGCAAGTAATAGGACCGGTTTCATTAAGACATAAGGGAAGTAGATTTCGTGAATCCCACCAATGAACTGAATGAATGCTGCCCCCGGTGCCGTTTTCTTCGCTGCACCAGAACCGAAGAACGAGTAAGCGAGTAACAATCCGAGACCCGGACCTGGGTTGGCTTCGAGTAGGAATAGAACTGATTTGCCCGCCTCGTTTACTTGATCGAGACCAAGAGGGCTTAAGATACCGTGGTTGATTGCGTTGTTTAAGAATAAAATTTTCGCTGGTTCGATGAACAAACTGGCAAGCGGTAATAAGTGTGCACTGACAATCGCACCAACTGCTGCAGCCATGATGTCGTCAAGACCTGTCATGAGTGGTCCGAATACTTTGAATCCACCGAGCATCAACAAACCTCCGATGATTCCGACCGAGAAATTGTTGACGAGCATTTCGAGACCTGGTTTGATTTTTCCTTCGATCAACTGATCGAACTTTTTGATGACGTATCCGCCAAGTGGTCCCATGATCATGGCACCGAGGAACATCGGAATCTCTGTTCCGACGATGACCCCCATCGTCGCGAGCGTCCCGACGACGCCCCCTCTGACGTCATGCATTAATTTTCCGCCTGTGTATCCGATCAGCAACGGTAAAAGATAGGTGATTGTCGGACCGACGAGTTCACCGAGTTCCTTATTTGGTGCCCATCCAGTTGGGATGAACAGTGCCGTGATGATCCCCCAGGCGATAAATGCACCGATGTTCGGCATGACCATTCCGCTTAAAAAGCTTCCGAACCGTTGAACTTGTACACGGATGCCCCGTGCTCCATTTTGAGCTGTCGCCATTGCGTTAGCCTCCATTTCGTGTATGAGTTGATAAGATGATTGCTTTGCTATGCTCTTATTGTAAGTGCACTGCAAGCGCTTACTCAATCTTTCCTAGTTCAGTCTTTGTCCAAGAAGTTGGACAGACTGGAAAGAAGCCTGCCTGACCTAAAAAAATCCCTGTCACTTCAGGAATTGAGTGACAGGGATTTTTCAAGTGTGACCTAGAAATTGATCAATGACCGTTCGAAACGTTCGATTCAAAAGCAGACGAATCGTCTGTTCCTCACCGAACTCGAATTGATCCATTTGTTCGGGACTCTCGATGATCGCAGCACTGATTGAACTGAGTAATTCAAGCAGTTCATTCGATGTTTCTTCCGGTGCGACCAAGACGAGGAGCCGTTCGACGGATTGCAACTGTTGATCCATCCCGAGTAAGTCGATCGGTTCAGGTAATTCAAAGATAAGAAATCCCCCTCTTTGGATCGTCGCATCGCGTCCGTGGAACAGTGCGAGCCGCGTTCCCGGAATACCGAGACCTGACATCTCATGACGACGAAGCAATTGTCCAGAGAGCGAAACAGCTGACTTTGCTAATCCTTGCTCGACCATGCGCGTACTGATCTCAAACAATAGCGATTCAATCCCATCGCCTACTCGCTCTAACCGTTCCATTCGGAATCCGTCCGATACTTGAATTGACGACGCAACGAGCCGATGCAATTGCTCAAGATCAAGCCATTCCGTTTTCTTCCTTCGCGGTGCCGGCTGAAAGGATTTAGGCAATGCGAGAATTAATTTCCGGATCCGTTCGACCTCATCCTGAGGAAGTAACGGGTTAACGAGAAGATGTGGTGGGCGGATGTCAGGCAACGGTACGGTCGATAAAACGAAGTCGTACGAGTCGATTGGTAACCGTTCGATGCCAAACAGGGACGAGTTATCGATGTGCTCGAGTTCAGCGAATTCTTGCCGCAACCGATTCATCAGTAACTTCGAGGAACCGAGTCCTGCAGAGCAGACGACTAAAACGCGATAGGGTAGTTTTGGTGTCGGTTTGCTGAGAACGGCACCGAAATGCATGACCCAAAAAGCTAAATCGACGTCTTCAAATGTCGCATCGGTGAAGATTGACAGCGCTGCTTGTTTGACCGCATCAAACAAGCGCGGATATTCCCGTTCGATTTGTTTAATGACATAGGACGGATTGACGCTATTTTGACGCGTGTACGATTGAATATGCGAAACGAGTCCGCGTTCTAACGCATGATCCTTCGTGAAGTTCGTTCCATACAATAAGGAAACATGTTCAATCAATCGTTTCACACGAAGGCGCGTGACGAGTTCTTCCGTATCTCCTGCGTCCGATTGAAAGAAAGCACGCAACTCTTCTGATAACCATTGGCGTTCGGCAATCGACAATGTGTCAGGTAATCGCTCTTCCACGCGTTCTACCCATTTGAGGATTTCGACCGGATACGCTTTTAACTCGTAACGCATCGGAAACTGATCTTTGCGCAACGCTTGTAAAGCTAAGCTGAGTGTCGCGCGCATGATTTGTCGGTCATTGAGACGCCCTTCTTTCGTCAATGGCGCAATGACCGCGTACGCTTGATTGATCATCTCAAGCCAGGATGTTCGATTCATGCGTAACAGATGAGGTAATTGCCCGGCGTCGCCTTGTAACAACCGATAGAAAGCGAGAACATCCCATTGCGTAAAAATCAATGAAATCAGTAAACGGCGTTTATTGATTTCTTCGCCGATGACTTCTGCACCAATACCTTTTTTGCGCTTGATTTCAAGGTCATATTGCAGAAACCACTCATCAATCCGCTCTAAATCCTGGCTGACCGTGCTCGGAGCCACATACATCGCATGGGCGATCGCCTGTAATTTGACCATCCCTTCTTCTTGCAGTAGCCGATACGCTAACTCGACTTGGCGATCTTCAGCGTTCGGTAATTGTTTATGTGACAACAATAATTGGTCTCGTAATGCATGTTTAGCTTCGTCTGTTCCTTCAATTAATAGACCTCTGCCGCGGACATATGTCAAACGCAAGTCATGATCTTCTAAAGACTGGGCAAGACGATCGCGTTCACGTTGAATCGTTCGTTCCGATGTCTCGAGCGTTTCCGCGATCTCTTGGATTTGAACAGGTTCTTCGCGTGATAAGAGGAAAAATAAGATATCATGTTCCCGTGGTGTAAATTCAGTCATGCAGCCTCACTCTTTTCTGCCAAGATTCGAGGATGACATCATATGCAGTCGGATCAAGAATCTGATCGACTGGATGAACAGAACAATGTGCTTTCCATACGTGTCGATGGACGAGTTGCGTTTCTCCGACGATAAAAGATGCCTGATCAGGTAGTTCTGCGATGCGACATGTCTTGACGTCTGTCGTAATACCGCATTCAAGTAAGCGCTTTCTTAAAATCGTAGCCCCCATGATACTACTCGCCATTCCACTCTCGCATACGAAATAGATGATTTCTGGATTCATCTGTCATACCTCCTCTTCATTTTATAAGAATAGCAGAAATATTTTCGGTGTTTCACCTTGAAATAAAATCAATAGTTATTTTTGAACTGGCAGATTCCTTTGCCAAACGTAAAAAAGCCTGGATTTCTGAAAGTATCAGAAAATCCAGACCATGTGATTTAGCCGGTTTGTTGCATCGTTCTTAAATACTGACCGACGGCTTCCGCCACTTCACGACCTTCTCGAATCGCCCAGACGATCAGTGATTGCCCCCGTCTTGCGTCACCTGCGGCAAATACGCCTTGCCGGTTCGTCGCGTAACGCGTCGTCTTGATTTTCCCGCGTTCTGATGCGACCGCTAAATGTTCGAGTACATTCTCTTCCACACCACTGAATCCAATGGCGATCCAGACTTGATCGACCGGGAAGTAACGATCGCTCCCTTCGATTTCCTCAAAGATCACTGCCCCCGATTCATTTTTTGTTTTCGTCGTCTGAATCGTCCAGACACCGGTGACTTGACCCGATTCACTTGTTGTGAATCGCTTGATGGCGATCAAGTATTCACGAGGATCCCGACCGAATTGTTGCAACGCTTCTGCGTACCCATAATCGATGGAGTAGAGTAACGGTGTATCCGGCCACATATTTCCTGTTGCACGCGTCATACCCGGTTGTTCATGTTTACCAAATTGGACGACGGAGCGGCAACGTTGACGGAGTGCTGTTGCCACACAGTCCGCTCCTGTATCGCCTCCACCGATGACGAGAATATCTTTATCTTTCGCATCGTGATCAGGAGACAACGGTTCTTGCGAGAGCACGTGACGTGTCACCCCTGTCAGATAATCCATCGCATAACCAACTCCACGCGTTGGTGCATCAGTCAATTTGCGCGGTTCCGTCGCACCGACACATAAGATGACGGCGTCATACTCCGCTTCAAGTGTCTCAAGAGTGATATCTGCGCCAATCGTGACGTTCGTCCGGAAGTGGATCCCTTCCGCTTCAAGCAAATCGACACGGCGCTGTACGACCTCTTTATCGAGTTTCATGGCTGGTATACCGTACGTCAATAGACCGCCAATACGATCTTCCCGCTCAAAGACCGTCACTTGGTGACCGGCTTGATTCAGCTGATCGGCAGCCGCAAGACCGGCAGGACCAGATCCAACGATGGCAATCGAGCGTGTCGATCGTATTGCTGGAATTCGGGGCACGACCCATCCTTTTTCAAAGCCGATGTCGATGATCGTCCGTTCGATATCTTTGATCGCGACCGCGGGTTCATGAATCGACAACGTACAGGACCCTTCGCATGGCGCTGGGCAGACACGACCCGTGAATTCCGGGAAATTGTTCGTCTCAAGAAGGCGATCGAGTGCCTCTTGAAAACGTCCTTCTTCTACGAGCAAGTTCCATTCTGGAATCAAGTTATAGACTGGACAGCCGATCTTCACTTGATCAAATACTTCCCCTACATGGCAAAACGGGGTGCCACAATCCATACATCGACTTGCTTGCTGACTCGCTTCCGCTTCCGTCAAAGCCGTCTTATATTCCTTAAAATCACCCACCCGTTCGCTTGGATGTCGTTCCGTCCCACCCGAACGAGCAACTGTCATGAATTGATCGCGTCGTTTCATCGTACCCCTCCTGTTCTGCGCCCTAAATGTGTCTCAAATGCGAGCAACATCGCTTCTTCGGTGTTATGTCCTTGTTTTGCAAAATCAGCCATCAACGTCGTCACTTTCTCATACGTCGAAGGAATGACGCGGATGAACGAATGAATGACATGATCCCAGTTCGCTAGAATCGCATCGCCCTGTTCACTACCAGTCCGTGCGACGTGACGTTCGATGAACGTCTTCAGTCGCGCAATCTCTTCGACATGCGTGACAGGTCCCGTCGAAACGAGTTCGCGGTTGACACGTTGTAAAAATTGTTCAGGATTACGCGGCAAGACATAGGCGACACCACCTGACATACCAGCAGCAAAGTTTTTTCCGACATCTCCAAGGACGACGACAGATCCACCGGTCATATACTCGAGTCCATGGTTGCCAATTCCTTCGACGACGGCGACGGCTCCACTGTTTCGAACAGCAAATCGCTCACCTGCCTGACCGTTGACATAGAGTTCTCCACTTGTCGCCCCGTAAAGTGCGACGTTACCAATGATCGACTGATCGGACGAGACGAACGAAATCGAACGTGGAGGATGCACGGCGATGATACCTCCGGACAATCCTTTCCCAACGTAATCATTCGCTTCTCCCGTGACATCAAGCGTTACGCCACGTGGTAAATAAGCGCCTAAACTTTGTCCGGCAGATCCATTCAGTTCGAGTTTTAATCGGTCCGTCGGAAGACCAAGTGCCCCAAACCGTCTTGTCAGCATGGCACCGGTCTGTGTTCCGATCGCACGGTCTGTATTTTGAATCGTTAAACGTAGTGTCTGAGGCTGACTGAAATCTGCCGCCTCCAAATACGGCGAGATTTCACGAGCATCAAAGGAACGCTCGACATGATGCTGTTGTTGTTCAGCCGGACCGTGTGTCACATGGACGAGGAGACGCGAAAAATCAAGACTCTTCGCCTTCCAATGCGTCCGTTGTCGCTCTGATGGTTCGAGTAAATCCGTTCGCCCTACGAGATCTTGTAGTCGTCTTACACCGAGTTTCGCTAAATGTTCTCGTACTTCCTCTGCGATGAACGTCATGAAATGGACGACGTCATCGGCAGATCCCGTGAATTTCTTACGGAGCTCTGGATCCTGTGTCGCGACACCAACAGGACACGTATCGAGATGACAAGCACGCATCATGATACATCCGACGGCGATAAGCGGAGCTGTCGCAAACCCATACTCATTCGCTCCTAACATTGCGGCGAGGATAACGTCGCGACCAGTCAATAGCTTTCCGTCGGTTTCAAGGACGACACGCTCGCGCAACCCGTTTAATGTCAACGTTTGGTGGGTTTCAGCAAGACCAAGTTCCCATGGCAGTCCGGCATGTTGAATACTCGTCTTCGGCGAGGCACCCGTGCCGCCATCATGCCCACTGATGACGATGACGTCCGCAAGTCCCTTCGCAACTCCAGCCGCGATTGTCCCAACGCCACCTTTTGCGACAAGTTTGACGCTAATCCGGGCTTGATCGTTGGCACGTTTTAAGTCATGAATCAACTGGGCCAAATCTTCAATCGAATAGATATCATGGTGTGGAGGTGGGGAAATTAATCCAACACCCGGTGTCGATGCACGTACACGCGCAATCCACGGATAGACTTTTTCACCAGGTAATTGACCGCCTTCGCCAGGTTTCGCACCTTGTGCCACCTTGATTTGTAATTCGTCCGCGTGAACGAGGTAATGACTCGTCACCCCAAAACGACCAGAGGCGATCTGTTTGATCCGGCTCATCCGGAAGTCACCATTTTCATCCCGTTCGTATCGTTCCTCCTCTTCCCCGCCTTCACCACTATTACTCTTACCACCTAAGCGGTTCATCGCGATCGCAAGCGTCTCGTGTGCTTCTTTTGATAAGGAACCGTATGACATCGCACCCGTCTTAAAGTATTTGACGATTTCGCTGACAGGCTCGACTTCTTCGATTGGGATTGCCGTCGTCTCCTTGAATGTCAACAGATGTCGTAGCACCGTTGCCGGTTCCTCCTGAATGCGTTGTGCATACTTTTGATAGAGCCGGTAATCATTCGTCCGGCATGCGTGTTGCAACAAATGAATCGTTGCCGGGTTAAAGGCATGATGTTCTCCCGCTTGACGGTACCGGAAGACACTGCCGGATTCTAAATGAATCCGTTCATCTGCAATCCGTTGTGCCCGTCGGACTTCTTCTTCCATCAGTTCAAGCGTCATCCCGCTCAATTGAGAGACCGTACCAGTGAAATGCTGCTCGATGACGGCGCGGTCGATTCCGACTGCTTCAAAGATTTGCGCCCCCCGGTAGCTGAAGACCGTCGAAATGCCCATCTTCGACATGACTTTGACGACGCCTTCCGTGACTGCTTTTTGGTAACGTTTGTCTACATCCATAAAACGATCCCCTACCGCTTCTTCAAGCGTCGCATACGCCAGGTACGGATAAATCGCATCCGCACCGTATCCGATCAACGTCGCAACATGGTGAACTTCACGAATTTCTCCACCTTCAACGATTAAGCTGAGATTTGTGCGTAATCCCTTACGGATCAGAGCATGATGAATCGCACTCGTCACTAAGAGGATCGGCATCGGCAATGTGCCAGGGCGTACGAGGCGATCCGATAACGTCAATAATTCATATCCGTTTCGTGCAGCGGTCACAGCCTCATCAACGATCATGCCGAGCGCTTCTTCAAGTGAATCGGTGAACGTCGCCGAAATCGTTTTTTGCTTGAGCCCACAATGTTTCAGCGCATGGGCTTCGTCTGGTCTTAGAATCGGCGTCTCTAAGCGAACACGATGACAGTTCGCACGGTTCGGCGTCAGCAGCTCCCCTTGTCGACCTAACCATGTTAGCGTCGAGGTGACGATCTCTTCGCGTAACGCGTCGATCGGTGGATTCGTGACTTGAGCGAACAGCTGTTTGAAATAACGGAACAAGGATTGAGGGCGTTCACTTAAGACCGCTAGCGGTATATCCGTCCCCATCGCGCCTAACGGATCCTTTTGTTCTTCGACGAGCGGTATCAGGTATTGATCGATATCTTCACGGGTATACCCGAAGTGTCGTTGTTTCGTACCAAGATCGACGAGCGTTTCCTTAAAGTCGTTACTTGAGAGGGTCACGACTTCTTGAGCGAGCCACTCCGCGTAGGGGTGCCGTGTCGCTAGCTCCCGTTTGATTTCTTCATCTGCAATCAACTGACCGGACGCAAAATCGAGTAAAAGCAGTTCACCCGGTGCTAATCGTTTTTTGTACAGAATGTCTTGTTCACGAAGAGGGAGTACTCCTGCTTCTGACGACAACATGAAGTGACCATCGCGTAATAGAACATATCGCGCCGGGCGTAGACCATTTCGGTCAAGCGTCGCACCAATCTGTTTCCCGTTCGTAAAGACGATGGCAGACGGACCATCCCATGGTTCCATCATGCTGCTGTGGTACTCATAATACGCGCGCTTCGCCGGTCTGATTTCGGCATGTTCGAATGGTTCCGGTACGAGCATCAGTGCTGTCTCAGCAAGCGATAGACCTGACAGATGGAGAAACTCAAACGCATTATCAAGCATCGATGAGTCGCTACCCGTCTCATCTAGAATCGGTAACACTTCTTCTGCCCGATTGCCGTATGTCGTCTCAGCCAGTCGACGTTCGCGACCGCGCATTGCCCGGATGTTCCCTTGTAATGTATTGATTTCGCCATTGTGAATCAAATAACGGTTCGGATGGGCACGTTTCCAGCTTGGGAACGTATTCGTACTAAAACGCGAATGCACGATACCAAATCCTGATTGATAGCGCTCGTCTCGTAAGTCATCGAAATACGCGCGCAATTGATCCGTCGTCACAAGTCCTTTGTAAACGATTGTTTCACTTGAGCTACTGAGGACGTATTGTTCAAGACCGAGTTGTTCTGATTCACGTTCAAACGCTCGTCGAATCAAAAAGAGCGTTCGTTCGAATGTCAATCCTTCCATCGCCTGTGCACCAATGAAGCATTGACGAATGACTGGCTCCGTGCTGCGTGCACCCGATCCAAGCACTTCGGACTGAACAGGTACGGTCCGCCATCCCAATACGTCTTGTCCTTCCGTCAAAATGATTGACTCTAACGTTCGCTCGAGTCGCATCCGTTCCCGTTCCTCACGTGGTAAGAACATCATGAAAACGCCATAATCCCCTTTTTTAGGGAAGGAAATGTGACGAACTGTTTCACGAAACAACCGATCTGGTAATTGCGTTAAAATACCCGCTCCGTCTCCCGTCTTCGCATCGCTTCCTTGTCCACCACGGTGTTCCATTTGACAAAGCATGGCCAATGCATGTTCAACGATTTCATGACTCGCTCGTCCTGTTTGATGTGCGTAAACCCCGATCCCGCACGCATCATGTTCCATACGAGGGTCGTATAATCCCTGCTGTTCAGGGTATTGATGAAATGTCATAGTAGCACTCTCCTTGCCTTCTTAATTTTCTGTATATTCAGTTAAATTATACTTTACACCCTTTTATGTTTATTCGCTACTATGCATAATCACCATTTCGCGCAACCTCTGAAGCCATAATTACCATATATCAACATTGATAACGCTTACATAAACTTGGATATTCATTCAACATTTTTTTTGGCTGATTTCTACACTTTGTGCGCGTATTACTTTGCCCGAACATATGATTCCGTGGTATTTTTAACTATGAAAAGAGTTATTTGATCATGGAAATAAAGAGAGGAATAATACGATGAAAAAAACAATGCAATTTACGGGTCTCTTGATCGCAGGAAGCTCGATCTTATTAAGCGCATGTGGTCAGCAAGAGGAGAAGGCAACCGCATATGACAAGATTCAAAAAGAAGGAACGATCGTCGTCGCTACAGCTGGTACACTTTTTCCGACATCTTACCATGAAGAGAAGAACAATAAGTTGACTGGATTTGACGTCGAAGTCGTTAAAGAAGTAGCAAAACGCCTTGATTTGAAAGTGAAATTCAAAGAGATGTCATTCGACGGTATGTTGACAAGCGTCAATACAGGTCAAGTCGATCTTGCCGCTAACGACATTACGATCACCGATGATCGTAAAGAAAAATTTGCGTTCTCAAAACCATATAAATATACGTATGGTACGGCAATCGTCCGTAAAAGTGATTTGTCAGGCATCAAATCTCTCGAAGATCTAAAAGGAAAAAAAGCTGCCGGAGAAGCAACGACGACGTATATGCAGATTGCTAAAAAATACGGTGCAAAAGAAGTCACGTACGATAACGCGACGAACGATCAATATCTTCGAGATGTCTCAAATGGTCGCACAGACGTCATCTTGAATGATTATTACTTGCAAACACTCGCTGTCGATTTCTTCAAGGACTTTGATATTACGATTCATCCTGATATCGCTTATAATCCAAGTCAGGTTGGTTTAATCATGGATTTAGATAACAAGGAACTTCAATCCAATATTAACGAACAACTCGATAAGATGAAGGAAGACGGCACGTTAAAGGAAATTTCCAAGCAATTCTATGCCGGAAAAGATGTCTCCCAAATGCCTGACGTCAAAACGACGATCGTCGATGTGAAGTAACGATGTCTTCGATTGATTGGCGGTCCGTCTTCAATCCGGAATTGGCGGTCGAATCGTTTCCTTATATTTTGAGTGGACTAGGGCAGACGTTATGGATTTCCTTGCTTAGCATGGCCATTGGTCTCGGAATCGGGTTAATCCTTGCCCTTTGTCGTCTGTCTCGCCTTCGACTTTTACGTCTCGGAGCGAGCGCCTACATCTCGTTCATGCGAGGTGTCCCGATTCTCGTATTGCTGTTCATGTTGTATTTCGGGCTGCCGGTCATCAATATTCAACTGAACGCGTTAACCGCAGCAATTACCGGTTTTAGTTTGAACAGTGCTGCGTACATGGCGGAGATCATTCGTTCTTCCTTGCTATCGATTGATCGTGGTCAGGAAGAGGCGGCGGCGTCACTCGGTTTATCCAGATACCGGACATTTGTTGGCATCATTTTGCCACAAGCGATTCGAATTGCTATCCCACCGCTTTCAAACGTCTTGCTTGATCTGGTTAAAGCTTCATCGCTTGCTGCCATGATTACAGTTCCTGAGATTTTTCAAAAAGCAAAAATCGTTGGTGGGCGCGAATTCGATTATATGACCGTCTATTTTGTTGTTGCGTTCATTTACTGGGGTATCTGTTCTTGTATCGCAGTCATTCAAGAGATTCTCGAACGACGTTTTGCGCGGTATCTGTGATTCATTAATAAACAGTTATACGAACAGGCGATGGACATAGTCCACCGCCTGTTTACTTTCTTTTTTGATATATCATATCGTCAGCCTTCTCGATACATCGTTAAAAAGTGTTCTAATTGTCTTGGTTGTAACGGGCGATGGAAGAGATATCCTTGCAATGTATGACACCCTAATCTCTCGAGCAATGCCGCCTCTTCTTCTAATTCAATCCCTTCAGCTACGATTGTCATATCTAATCGCTTCCCTAACTGAATGATCGTTTCGATCATCGCTCGTTTCTTCTCAGAATGAATGGCTTCTTGAACGATTTCTTTTGGAATCTTCAATTGATCGAACGGTAACTCCACTAAGGATTGCATCGATGAAAAGCCCGTTCCGAAGTCATCGAGCGCAATCCGGATCCCATACAAATGGAGTGCGTTTAATGTCTCGATGATTTGCTCTGTTCCTTCAATGAAGATGTGTTCTGTCATTTCGATTTCGAGTAATGACGGAGGAAAGCCAGACTGTTTTAAGATCGCCAATACGCGATCCGTAAAATCAGATTGGCGTAATTCCCACGGCGAGACATTCACAGAAATCGTTAACGGCTCCTTGCCTTCTTCCAACCATGCTTTTCCTTGGAAACAAGCTTGACGCATGACCCAAACTCCTAATGTCTCAATGAAACGTGTCCGCTCCGCGAGTGGAATGAACTCGTTTGGTGGAACAAGACCATATTCCGGATGATTCCATCGAATTAATGCTTCGACTCCTGTAATTTGACGAGTTCGTGCATTGACCTGAGGTTGAAATAAAATAAAAAAGTCGCGATCCAGTTCTGCATCGTACAAGTCGCGTGTTAACTGAAGCGCCCGCTTTCGTTCATTTTGTGTCGCTAAATCTGTAATCGCATACGTATTTTTCCGATTAGATTTAGCAGTGAACAAGGCAATCTCCGCATCATTAATGACATGGTCCGTCGTTTCGTCATTCACATAGGAAACACCGATACTTGCAGTGACGTTAATCTGTTTAAAATCAATTTGGACGCGCTCTGATACACTCGATAAAATATCGTCACAAAGAGTTCGCGCATCGTAATGGTTTGGTGCATGTAGTAAAAAAGCACTTCCACTCGCTTTCGCAATCGTACAATCCGGAAAGCGATTCATCAACCGACGACCAATAATATGCAAAGTGCGGTCACCTGTCCGGTAACCAAAAGCATCATTGACGGTTTTAAAATCATCCAGATCAACCAGACAAATCATGTCGCCTTCTCGCTTCTTCTTGTCCACTTCTATGACAAAAGAAGAACGGTTTGACAAACCTGTCACAGAATCCGTAAATGCTTGTTCTTGTAAACGGGCTAAGTAGTCAATATTACGCTCAAGACGAGTGACGTATTGATTATGGATCAATAAACTTATGATCGTCGCAATCAAGATAAGTCCGATTCGCGCAATATGATCGGATGCAAACAGCGTAACACCTTCTAGTGAGGGAGTCTGATACCAAATATAGAGGAGAGAGATCGTCGTGATGCTCGTCGCGTATAACAACATCGTTCGGTTAATAACGACGAGAGACGCTAAAATAAACAGTAATGCGCATGCCCAAACGGACTGAACACCTCGATCAATGAATGGATAATAAATATAAGGAATCAATAAAAAAATACTCGACATCATATGGGGTTTTAAACGATCTGACAACGAGCTTTTACCGATGAAATACTGCGCGATTCCAGCACTTGCAATGACGGTCGCTCGCACCCAATCGTCACCATCTAAACCGGAGCGACTAAATGTATTCGCCACGATGTATAAAACGGCACCACAACTCGTCAACACAAAAATGATCATCCCGAACAACTGATAATTTGCCCGAATTTCTCGATGATATTGCAGACTATTGGAAGAACGTCGCTGTGTATTCACCGCCATCCCCTCTTTCTAGTTCCTGTCGTTTATTTTCCTTATCAGAACCAAAATAAAACCTGAATTTTCTAAAAATAATAAAATAATGGGAAGTCATGATTTTGAGCAGAATGGGAATAGATAAGTATAGAAAGGAGTAATGTTTATGTCACATTTACTATTCATTGAAGCGAACGATAGCACACATCAAAAAAAAGGCATTAGCTCTGAATTGAACGATGCCTTTTTGAACGCGTATCGCGAATCACATCCGGATGATGCAGTTACGGTTTTGAATTTATTTGAAGAACGTCTTCCCTTTTTTGATTTGAAACTTGCGAGCGCAGCAGGTCGTCTCTTTAAAGGCGAAGAATTAACTGGAGATGACGCGACTCATGCTCATCGACTTCGAGAGTATTTAAACGGGTTTTTAGACGCCGACAAGGTCGTCTTCTCATTTCCGATGTGGAACTTGACGGTTCCGGCACCACTGCACAATTATATGGATTACCTTGCCCAAGCTGGTCAAACGTTTCGTTATACGGCAGAAGGTTCAATCGGACTTGTTGAAGACAAACAAGTGCTGTTGATTCATTCACGCGGTGGTGATTATTCGACGAAAGAGAAAGCATCGAGTGAGCACGCTGTTCGCTACATGCTAGATTTATTAGCATTCTTTGGCATTGAAGATGTATCGACTGTCATTCTCGAAGGACATCAGCAATACCCGGAACGTGCCTCTGAATTAATCAATCAAGCGCTTCAAGAGTGCCGACAATTCGGTCGTGAGTTTTAAGTGGGGAAGAGAACGTACTCTGCATGTTCTTCCAGAAGTATTTTTTCATGAAGTGGCATATCAAATGCTCGAAAGACGGAATAGGCCATCGTAAAATCGCGTTGGATAGCTGAAAGATCGCCATTCAGTTGTTGAGTGAAATATCCTCGCTGATAATAAAAGTGACCTAAAAAAAGACCATCTTCTATTTGAAGACTCTCTTGAATACCTTGTTCGGTGATTTTTAGACCGGCAAGGTATTTTTTTTGCATTAATAGTTGTTGTCCATAATTATATAAAATCTTGATTCGAACTTTTTTCAATTCGATGGATGGGTAATTCGATTGAATCAATGTTTGAAAGATAGCCTCCGCTAAATCGAAGTCACCATGTTCAACATACAAATTTGCTATCGCCATCTGAATTCTTAAATACAGAGTAGCTGATTCAAACCAAAGGTGTTCTTTATTGAGTAATCGTTCGAGCGATTGAATGGCTTTTTGGTAGTGAAGTTGACCACTTTTTTCTTGAACGATGACTTGATAATATGCTGCTAAGTCACGAACTTCCTCAAAATCTACTGTTGAAAGAATATGTTCGATCATCTTTAAAGCATCGACGTATTGAATAGTGCGCAATAGTTCTCCTAATTGCTTGTCATACGATTGAAAAACATCACTTCGTAAATGATCTTGAAACAACATCGACAATGGTACCTTTAATCGTTTTGCGACTTGTTGTAGCAAATCGATGGTGGGTGAGTTTTTACCATTTTCGATTTTACTAATTTCAGCTTGGCTACAAATACCTTCACACAATTCTGATTGTGTAATCTTTTTTTCTTTTCGAATTCTCTTGATTTCATAACCAATCGAGACGGGTAAGTGATCCATTATATCTTCCTTTCTTTCACTTCCATCATCACATTTGAAAGTGGAGAAATTGTTTTTTACCTTTTAAGACTAACGCGGCATGATTCTCATTGCCAAAGGCAGTAAAAAGAGAATAGGCATGAGTAAACGCATCACGGATATCACACTTTCGATAATTCAATTCTTCATAGAAACATCCTCTTTGATAAAAGAAATGTCCTAACATCGCTGTATCTTTTCGTTCGATGGATAAACAAATCCCTTGTTCAGCAACCTGTAGTCCTGTTTTAAAGTCATTTTGAAAATACAACTGTTGCGCATGATTATATATGATTTTACACTGTAATTTTTTAAGTGCATGTGTCGAATAATCATACGATAATAACCCTTCATATATTTTTCGCGCATATGGATATTGACCGTTCAAGTAATAATAGTTCGCGACCGACATTCGAATACGTAAATAAAGAACAGGATACTCTATTTCCATTTGATGTTCATCCGATAAGCGAAGCAATTGGGAGATACATGTCCGGTAATCGATATCTTTTTTACCTTCGCGAGCAACCCATTCAAAATAATGAATCAATAATTGAACGGAAGGAGGAAGACTAGGTGGTAAACGTTTCATAAATTCTAGCATTTCATCATAACGACGTTGCCTAGAAAAGTCCGACAGTTGTACGTCATAGTCATGAAATAGCTTTACTTCATTTGAATCGATGAAGATTTGTCCCATTGAAATATGTAATTTTTGAGACAAACCTTGAATAAGATCGATGGTTGGCATTATTTTTCCATTTTCAATCTTACTTAATTCCGCCTGACTACATACATCTTTTGCCAATTCTTTTTGTGTTAAATTTTTTTCGATTCGTAGTTGTTTTATTTGTTTACCAAATGACTCGATACGCAACCTTCCTTCCCCTTTCTTGTATTTTTTTGTAGTAATCTTAGTCCAGTACAGATTGTAGAAAAGAACGTTTCGTCCTTAGAACGATGGTAGCGTATTGTTTCATCTGAAAAGCAGAAAATAATTCATACGCCATCGTATAATCCTGTTTCATCTGCATAAAATCCGTATCCATCCGTTCATGAAACTCGCCACGTTGATAATACAAGTGCGCTAAGTAGGAAGTCTGTCTCAATTGTCGACTGAGCTGTATGCCTTCCTCGATGATACGAAGACCCTTTTGAGACTGATTCATTTTATATAATAATTTTGCATAGTTATAAAGGATCTTTAGTCGTTCCTCCTTCAGACCGCTGATTTCTGTAGTGATGCGTAGCACGTCATCATATATTTTTTCTGCCTGTTGGTACTGTCCGCATTCCGCATATAGAATGGATAATGCCATCTTGATTCGAAAGTAAAGCATCGGATCTTTCACCCATAAATCCTCTTGATCCATCCATCGCGCAAATAAAACGGAGGTCGTTCGATAATCAACTTGTTTTTTCCGATAAGCAATCACAATTTCATAATAGGTCATTAATCTTCTTATTTCATCAGAAGACTCACTTACTGAGATTTTTTTCATTTCATGAAAACATTCATCAAAAGCATTCTCGCGTAGTAAGGTACTAAGTTTTTGATCAAGGATATTTACTTGCTCCAATTTATGTTCAGAATCGCTCTTTAATAGTTCTGATATCGGAACACGAAGTACTTTTGCGATGAGTTGTAATAATTCCACAGTCGGCATCGTCTTCCCGTTCTCGATCTTACTAATTTCAGCTTGACTACAAATCCCTGCACTCAGTTCTTTTTGAGATAAACCATTCAATTGTCGAAAAAATTTTAGTTTTTTACCAATTGGATGTTCGTCCTTCATCTAATCACCTCTTTAAAATAAACAAGTTGCACTTTTCATGAAAAAACCTTCTTGTTTACCAAGAAGATTACGTATCCTTTTTATTAATTCTCAAAGGTAAACAACATATACGGTTCCTTCATACGAAGAATCATCTTTTTCCTCATGTCGTGCTCAAACGCATGAAATAATGCATAGGCGACTGAATACTGTTTTTGGAGTGACTTCTTTTCCTCACCTGAGTATTCATCATAGTGAGCGAGTTGATAATAAAAATGCCCAAATAAAAATGTATGATTATATTTCAAGCATAACTCATATCCTTTTTTGACGATGACGATGCTTTCCTCAGACTTCCCTTGGTACTCAAGAATCTGACAATGATTGAAGTAAACTTTTAATAGCGCATTTAGATGAGTGGTTGACTGAAAGACTTCAATTTCATTCTCTAATTCCCGATACACGGATTCCGTCAAATGAAATAGGTCCTGTTCTGAATACATATTCGCAATCGCCATTTTGATTCGAATGAACAAATCAATAGACTGAAATTGTACTTCCTTTTCAATCAACAAGTTGGTGAGCAGACTTGCAGCTGTTCGAAAATCGATTCGATTTTGCTTTAGTTCAATGATCGTCTTGATATAGCTTTTTAAAATGTCGATTTCGACGATGCTAACCTTTTCTTGCTGGTGAATTCGCTCTAACGCCTCTTTATATTTCTCTTCTCGAAGCAAATCAGATAAGAATCGATCTAGTTGAAAGAATTTTTCCTCATCGCTATGTTCTTGAAACAACAAAGAGATAGGAACTTGCAACCTTATAGCCAGTTGTTGTAATAAATCAACAGTCGGAGAATTTAAGCCGTTCTCAATTTTACTAATTTCAGCTTGACTACATAAATCAGCACATAGTTCTTTTTGAGAATATCCCTTTTTAACACGAAATCGTTTTAAGTTTTCTCCAATTGGATTAGCTTTAACCATCTTATCAAATCCTCCAAATATCTTAAAACATCACCTTGTGTTATGAATCATGCTTCGTGTATAGAGGTAGACTCAAATGTAAACAATAAATATTCTTTCTTTAAGTCAACGACTAACTGTTTCGTCGTTTGAAATTCAAATGCGTGTAACAATGTATAAGCTATCGTATATGTCTTTTGAAATAAAGCATTACCGACAGCTTCTTGATAATTTCCTAATTGAAAATAAAAATGCCCTAAAAGAAAAGTCTTTTGAGATTTTAAGCATAGATTAATTCCTTTTTGAATAAACACATTCGCTTCTTCAAATAAATCTTGATACAACAGAATTTGAGCATGATTAAAATAGATTTTAATCAAAGAAGTAATATATAAGGAACTTTTGAGTTGTTCTAATAGTGTTTCGATGTCGGAATAAGTATCTGTAGTTAAATGGTATAACTCATGTTCAGCATATATATTGGCAATTGCCGTTTTAATCCGAATGAATAAAGAAATGGATTCGTTCCAAACATCATACTCGTTTAAAAGGTTACTTAATGAGGAAGTAACTGTTCTAAAATCAAACCGATTTTGTTTCATATCCACGATGATCTGAAAGTAAGCACTTAATATAATTAAATTCCTATTCTCTTTGAAATCATACGTTGAAATGACTTGTGTGATTTGATCAAAATTTTCTTCTCGAAGTTGATCTGAAATAAATTTATCAAAAAAATCTATTTCCTCATTAACTTGAGGATTCTCGAATAAAAGTGTAATCGGACTATTTAAACGAGCCGCAATTTTTTGCAATAATTCTACGGTTGGTGAATTTAAGCCGTTCTCGATTCTACTAATCTCAGCTTGGCTACAAATACCCTCACATAGTTCTTTTTGAGTCATTTGCTTTTCGATACGAAATTGTTTAATTTTTGTACCATTCGATGAAGTTAAAGTATTCATCTCCATCGTTTATTCACTCACTTTCATTAATCGGAAATAAGAGGTGTTCGGAAAAATAGGTTTCAAGGATTTTTAGATAAGAGTGATTCTGAGTAGCAATGAAAAAGGAATAAGCGGTCGTATATGCTTCCTTTGTTTCTGATTCAGATGCTTGTAACGCCTCTAATAAAATTCCTTTTTGAAAATAAAACTGTCCAAGATATGTTAAATCCTGTAATTGTTTTGTCTCTTCAATGACCTTCTCAACTTCCTGAAGCCCTTCTTCGAATCGTTCAAACTCTACTAAATTACGTATAAAATTATACATGATTTTCATTCGGATTTTTTTATACTCTCTTGTTTGATAAGGTAAGTCTAATAGTTCCTTATAAATTTGATGGGCACGACTATATTCTTCGTGGTTCGTATACAGAACAGCAATCACCATCTGAATTCGTGTATAGAGAAGAAATGATTTTTCTTTGACCTGTTCCTGTCTGACAACTTGTAATAAGGAAGCGATACATGTCCGAAAATCAATATTTCCTCTTTCATATTCTAGTAATTCTTGATGGTAGCGAATTAAAATTTGAGTTTCGACCGCATTGTTGACTTTCTCATATATCGCTAAGTCTTTTGCCATATCTGAGTAAGTTTTTTCACGTAAATGCCGAATCATTCGTTGGTCTATTTCATTTAATTTTTGCGAGACGATTTCATCTTCAAAAAACAATGAAATCGGGATGCGTAGTCTTCGACAAATCTGCTGTAACAAATCAATCGTTGGGGAATTTCGACCATTTTCGATTTTACTGATTTCAGCCTGACTACAAATTCCTTCACAAAGTGCTTTTTGTGTCATTCCTTGTTTTTTTCGTTCCTGCTTGATCTTATCACCAACAGAATGAATGACTGGATGCATGGAGGTCACTCCTCAAATCAAAAATATCGAACTCATGAAAAAAGTCTTCCGTTTCAAGTATATATCACTTGAGACGGAAGACGTGTCTATGCTTCCGGCGAGAATCGAACTCGCACTGCAGCATTACCATTGCTGAGGTCTGCCATTAACCTACGGAAGCTTGCAAAACCTGATTCTAGTATAACTTATAAAAAAAGACAAAACAAGAAGTCGACGCTTTTTCAGCTCAACTTCTTGTCACTAATTTACAATGTAGTTTTCGTTAGCGAGTTATCATAAACGACTAAAACTGAATAATGTTCATCCGCTTTAGACGCAACGAATGTTGAGAATTTTAATGTAATGATGGCGTTTGACCCGACCCCATTATTCTCAAAAAATTCATTTAGTCTTTCCTCTAATTCTTCAGGCGATCGCCCGACAACTACTTTAGAATGCAACATGATCATCACTCCGTTCCGTTATGGTAGGTTCGAATTTAGTAATTTCCTTATCGAATAAAAGTTAAACCTTTATTTTTTCGACTTGCCCCATTCTCTCCCTATCCGCTATGGTGAAATGGAGTCATTCAACTATGGAAGAACAGGAGTGAAGTCTGATGGAACAAATCAATTTTGACGAAACGATCGAGAAACGAAATACAGGATCCGTCAAGTGGGATGGGCTCCCTTCGCTGTATGGATCAGATGAGCTGATTCCGATGTGGGTCGCCGACATGGATGTCCGTCCACCACACCATTTGACAGAACGATTGACAAGACGTGCTGCTACAGGTCATTTCGGTTACTCGATGTTTGAAGACGAAGCAAAACGAGCGATTCAGCGATGGTTTCAAAAGCGATATGACGTAACAATCACTACGGATTCCATTCTCTACTCAAGCGGTGTCGTTCCAGGACTTGCGCATACTGTCCTCGCATTGACTGAACCGAGTGATGAAATCATCATTCAGACACCGGTCTATCCTCCATTTCATCAAATCATTCAGTCTAACCAACGACAAATCATTGAAAGCCCGCTTCTTTTAGACGGTGAGACGTATCAGACCGACTTTTCACTTCTCGAACGGCAAATGCGAACAGCACGTATGATGATTCTCTGTAGCCCGCATAATCCAAGTGGTAAAGTCTATCCGAAAGAAGAATTAGAACAAATCGTCGAACTCGCGAAGCGCCATGATGTTTATCTTGTATCCGATGAGATTCATGCGGACCTCGTCTATACAGGTTCCGTCCACACGCCTATTCTTGGTTTGGATTATGAAAAACTCATTTTAGTGAGTGCACCATCCAAAACGTTCAATATTCCGGGTCTATACGCGTCGTATTTGATCGTACCTGACATTTCGATTCGACAACAGATCGAGCGTATCCAGCAACGTCATTTCGTTCACCCGAATGCATTAGCTTCGACTGCGATTACAGCAGCGTATGGTGATGTTGCGAGTGAACAATGGCTTTCACAATTACTTGTTTATTTAGAAGGAAATCGTGACCACGCCATTCGTCGGATTCGCCAAGAGATGCCAAAATTAGACGTTGTCATTCCAGAAGCAACTTTCCTGTTGTGGATCGACTTCAAAGCACTCAAACTAGATAGTAAAACACGAGCAAATTGGCTCGTCAAGGAGGTCAAAATTGCCCTAACGCATGGTTCTTCGTTCGGATCTGGTGGAGAAACATTTGAACGTTTAAATATCGGGTGTCCTCGTGCACAATTAGATCAGGCACTAGACCGCTTAAGCGCTGCATACCAACGGTTTTGGACCAATTAACATGACACGAATGATCCTAATTCATTAGGGTCATTTATTTTTTGTTGAATTATTCTGAATATTTTAAATTGATGAACTTCAACAGGGACTAAAACCGTCCCAACCCCTTAAGGCACTAGGCGTGGCGGCACTTTTTATGAAATTGAAGTGACTTGCAAAGTCGTTTTATCCCCTGTAAGGTGGGGAACATATCATTTGGCGAACTGGTCAATACGTACTTGATCGCTGAAAAAACTATTGCATTTGGAGGATTTAACTTTATGACGCAAGAATGGATTTCGATCATCCTGTATCTTGTTCTCATGTTGGCAATCGGTTATTTTGCCTACAAGCGAACGACGAATACAGAAGATTACATGTTAGGCGGACGCGATCTCGGTCCAGGTGTCACAGCACTTTCTGCTGGTGCATCGGATATGAGTGGATGGATGCTCATGGGACTTCCCGGCGCCATGTATGCAACAGGTGTATCAGCACTTTGGCTCGCACTCGGTTTATTGATTGGATGTTACGTAAACTATATCGTACTCGCACCACGTTTCCGTCTCTATACGGAAATGGCGAACGACTCGATTACGATTCCTGATTTCTTAGAGAATCGTTTTGAAGACAAATCACGCGTGCTTCGTACTGTATCAGCACTCGTCATCATCATCTTCTTCACGTTCTATACATCAGCTGGAATCGTTTCTGGCGGAAAATTATTCGTCAGTTCATTTGGATTTGATTACCACTATGGTATGCTCTTGACGATTGCGGTCGTAATCGCCTACACACTTTTTGGCGGTTTTCTCGCAGTTAGTTGGACCGATTTCGTCCAGGGCTGTATCATGTTCATCGCACTCGTTCTTGTACCGATCGTCGCATTAACGGACGTCGGTGGAATCGATGGTGCGTACAATTACGCTGAAAACTTAGACCCTTCGTTGTTTGATCCACTCAAAGGAACAACTGCACTTGGAATCATCGGATTCCTTGCCTGGGGACTTGGTTACTTCGGTCAACCACACATCATCGTCCGCTTTATGGCGATTCGTTCCGTTAAAGATTTAAAAAGTGCCCGTCGTATCGGGATCGGTTGGATGTTCGTCTCAATCATCGGTGCGATGATGACTGGTCTTGTCGGGATTGCCTATTTCGAAGGACAAGGCAATGGACTGGGTGATCCGGAAACAGTCTTCATTCGTTTCTCGGATGTACTATTCCACCCGTATATCACAGGATTCTTAATGGCTGCGATTCTTGCAGCAATCATGTCGACGATTTCATCACAATTGCTTGTTACTTCAAGTGCGTTGACAGAAGATTTTTATAAGACGTTCTTGAAAAAAGATGCATCAGATAAAGAACTCGTCTTAACAGGTCGAATTGCCGTTCTTGTCGTTGCGATCATCGCAAGTGTACTCGCGTGGAATCCATCAGCGACGATTCTTGCACTTGTCGGTTATGCATGGGCTGGATTCGGTTCTGCCTTTGGTCCGATCATCTTGCTTTCTCTCTACTGGAAACGGATGACGAAACAAGGTGCACTGGCTGGTATCATCTCAGGTGCCTTGACAGTCATCATCTGGGTTCAACTTGGACTTAGTACGACGCTTTACGAAATGGTACCTGGATTCTTCACAAGCTTGATCTTTACGGTCGTTGTCAGCTTGATGACGAAACAACCGGTCAATGCCGTTCAGGAAACGTTTGAAGAGATGGAAGACGAATTAAAAGACGCTGTTCAATAATCAGCGAATAACGAGTAAGACCTCTGCCGGAAAATTGGCAGAGGTCTTTTTTGACTTACAGTTCAATCACACCATAATGCAACTTCGACGTCTTCCGCTTTGTTCGTTCGAACCCAAACCGTTCAAACAATGGGCTCTCATAATGTGCTTTTAAAACGATGCGCTGACGTGCCACACGCTTCGCCTCCATCATCGCTTCTTCGGATAAGGCTTCATAATTCGCAAGCGTTCGTAAAGCGTCGAGGTGCGTCGATTCTTCGACGGTCTGTTCGAACATGGGATCAAAGTAGATGACATCAAAAGAATAATCCGGACATTCTTTCAAATAGGCGAGATGGTGTTTGACTTTCACTTCGATTCGTCGCATTGCTTGATTGATCGGTTCGTAGGATTCTTCCCACCGTTTTAATCCGTTCTTGACGACAAATGCTGTCTCAATCCGGCTCTCTAAACCGATGATCCGCCCCCGCTCTCCGATGGCATGACTCATGACGATCGCATCTGCCCCGAGTCCAAGCGTACAATCTAACACATGCATCCCTTCCGATAAGCGTCCGATTGAAACTAGTGGATCTCCTCCACCTGCATCAATTTGTTTGATGCGAAACACCGCACTTGAAGGATGGAAAAAGAACGATGTCGTCTCGCCTAGTGGATATAACTCAAGCCGCTGTTTATCGACGACAAGCACCGGTAATCCTGTCTCCTGTTGCAAGTATTCTATGCTTTTTTTCTGACGTACGACGTAAACGAAATGTATCGTTTCATCCGCTAACAACTGCTTCACACGATCATGTACGTCGTCAGTCGGACGAAGACATGTCGTCAGTCCAATGGTTGGTTTCATAATGTGTTCCTCCATAAAAAAATAAGCTAGCCGGAGCTAGCTCATTTCTTTTTCTTCAATAATCCTTCGATGTCTTCAATCAATGCTTTTTTCGAAATCAGGTCTTCTTGCTTTTCCTGTTCGACTTTTGCATCGACCGTCGTCCGCTTCATGAGTGCTTGTAGCGTCTCATCGATGCTTGACTTCAAATGATCTCGGTCTTCTTTATTAAGGGAAAGATCATGTTGAACTTCATCCCCTTGTTCATCTAATTGGCGTAAGCGTTCCGTCAATTGTTTCGCTTCACGATTCAAGTCCGAATACAATCGTTCGATTTGCTCTAGACGCAATTTGATTCCGTCACGTTCTGTGAACACGTTTTCCAGCCCCTTCCAGTATGCAGTTGTCTACATCATTACTTTACCATATTCCGAGGTAATTAAAACAATCACAAGATGATTACAGAATGACTTTTTTTAGATTTCTTCCTGCGGATCGATTCCAGTTAATTTTTGCAATTGCACGAAGGGTATCGCTATAATGTAAACGAAGCATCAATTGGGATGAGGGAGGATTTTGTGATGGAATTAAGACGTCGAACATTACGTCATGTCGATCAAGCTGAGTACGATCATTTCTTGAAGTATGGCGAGCAAGCATATGGACTGACTCCGCAAGAAATCAAAGGGTATGACCATGAGCTTGGAGAAGAGCGGGCTTTTGATTCCGTCGAGCACAGTTATCCTGAAGATTATTACTTTGATATCGTTGAAACGGATACGATCGTGGGGCGGGTTCTGCTCTTAAAAATGGGTCATTACTTCCAACTCGACTTTATGGTGTTTGATCCCTATACGCGTCGGGGTCTAGCTACTCAAGCAGTTGGAGAAGCATTGACGTATTCTAAGGTACTAGATCGCCACGAAGTACGCGCACGTGTCCTTGATCAATCACCGCACGCTTCGTATGCAAAACGCATTTTAGAAGCGAATGATTTTACATCAACAGAGAACTATTACGTCAAAGGAAGACGTCGTCGGTACTCTCTGCAACGAATGGGCTAAAGACTATCGAAAGACCATGAACCTCATGGTCTTTTTTTATTGCCCCTCATCGCTATCGCTCTATCACCTTTGACAGGCGATCGATTTCAGCGTACAATTTTCATCTGTATGAACAGAAAGGAGCACACCTCATGAACGAATGGTTATGGATCCCTTCCATCTTTTTAACGATGGGATTATTGATTTTTAGTTATTATTTATTTGGTAAGACAGGATTGTTGATGTGGATTGCCATCGCAACAATCATTGCAAACATCCAAGTTACACAAACCGTCGATATTTTTGGTTTCGTCTTTACGTTAGGGAACGTCGTGTATGGCAGTTGTTATCTAGCGACGGATATCCTCAATGAAAAATACGGAAAACAGGTCGCTCGTAAAGGCGTCTATATGGGGTTCTTCTCCCTGATCACGACGACCGTTCTTATGCAGTTCAGTCTCTTATATACACCACTTGCTGATAAGGCTGCACTCGAGACATCCGATTCCTTGCATTTATTGTTTGGACTCTTACCATGGATTGCTGTTGGTAGTCTTGCCGCTTATCTCGTCTCGCAACTATTCGATGTCTTTATTTATTCAAAAATCCGTCAGAAGACAGGCGAACGTAAACTTTGGTTACGGACGACAGGATCAACCGTATTAAGTCAGTTGCTTGATACGTTGACATTTTGTGCGATCGCTTTTCACGATATGCCCTTCTCCATCTGGTGGCAAATCTTCATTACGACGTATCTCGCGAAATTCGTCGTCGCTTGGTTCGCGACACCATTCATGTATTTAGCAAAGCGTATCCATCCGACGAAACAATCGACAGAGGCAGCCGCTTAACCTAAAAAAATGTAGAAGACTTGACGGAATTGTCGGATAATGGGAGAGGAGGTGCCTGCATGAAAATCAAACGCAACGAACCATTTCGATATACGCTGAAGACGCCAATAACAGGCGAATTTTATCTCATGAAAAATGAACAGCGTACACCTAATGGACTGATGAAAATTCATAATGTCTCACCGAATGGGTTAGCAATCAGCACAGAACTAAAACTCCCGCTTCTGAAATCGATGAAGATCGTTGTTGAGTTCTCATTGATCGAAGGGCAGGAACCCTTATGCATCGAAGGGCAACTACTGCATGAGAAGCCAGTCGGTCCCGAGAGACTGTATGGCATCCGCCTCAATCCGTCAACGACTGACCGCGATACAATCATCGCTCAGGTTAAACAAGTTGCTCAATTGGAGCGATAATTTATTCAGATGAATAAGGAGCTGACTCAAAAGTCAGTCTCTACAAAGAAGAGGGTGGCAGATTGATGATCTGCCACCCTCTTCTTGTACCATTTTTTGTAAAAAATGACGCATCACACGCAACTCCTACAGGAAAAAGCACATTTATGCGCTTCAGAGACAAACAAGACCCGCTTTCCTGCTTCAATAAAGCAGGAAAACTGGCTTGTGTCTCGCCTGAGGAAAGTGCGTGAAAAGATGTGTCATTCTTTTTTTGAGTCAGTCCTCTGTTTTATGCCTAGATGAATTATCCTTCAAACGTTCGGAAGACGACGGCTTCGTAAGGTCGAAGCGTGAGTTCGTCAGTAATGACGGACCCCTCGTAGTTTCCGATGACGCGGTCTGACGTATCATGCGTAAACGGAACAGTTACATCATGGTCCGCAAACGAACAGTAGACATACCATGTCTCACCTTCAAGCGTCCGTGAGTAGGCGTATACTTCCGGATGATCTTCGAGTAAGAGTTGATAGCGACCATAGACGACGAGTTCATGATCATGTCGTAGACGAATCAACTGTTGATAGTAATAAAAGATAGATTGCTCATCTGCAAGCGCCTGTTCGACGTTGATTTCCGGATAGTTCGGATTGACCTTCAACCATGGTGTACCCGTCGAGAACCCAGCGTTCTCCGACGCATCCCACTGCATCGGTGTCCGCGCATTGTCGCGTCCTTTGATATGGATAGAACGTAGTAGTTCAGCCGGTGATGCCCCTTGTTCCGTACGTTCTTTCCACATGTTCCGAATTTCGATATCTTCATAGTCCACGATATCTTCAAAAGCGACGTTCGTCATGCCGATTTCCTCACCTTGATAGATATATGGCGTTCCTTTTAACAAGTGCAACAGTGTAGCAAGCATTTTAGCTGATTCGACGCGGTACGTCGTGTCATTTCCGAATCGACTGACGACGCGGGGTTGATCGTGGTTGTTCCAATAGAGCGAGTTCCAGCCCGTCTCATGTAACGCCGTCTGCCATTTCGTGAAGTTCTGCTTGAGTTTGAGTAAATCAAACGGAATGACGTCCCATTTCCCGTTCGGACCTGAATCGAGATCCATGTGTTCGAACGTAAAGACCATGTTGACCTCTTTACGTGCCGGATCTGTGTATAGAATGGCATCATCCGTTGTCGCTCCTGGCATCTCACCGACTGTCAGGACATCGTATTTACCGAAGGAGGCTTCGTTCATCTCGTGTAAAAACTCATGAACACGTGGTCCATTGATATAATGTTCTCCACCATCTCCATACAGTGCCCCTGGATGGACCGTCGCATCTGGTAAGCCGGGTGTCTTCGAAATCAAGTTGATGACGTCCATTCGGAAACCATCAATTCCTCGATCCAACCAACGACGAATCATTCCGTACACATCGTGACGCATCTGTTCATTTTCCCAGTTCAAGTCAGGCTGCTTCTTCGAGAATAAGTGTAAGTAATACTCATTCGTTGTTTCATCATATTCCCAGGCAGGTCCGGAGAAAATCGAACCCCAGTTGTTAGGTAGCGAACCGTCTGGATTTGCTGGGCGCCACATGTAATAATCCCGATACGAATTGTCTTTGCTTTGACGCGATTCCGCGAACCACTGATGTTCATCTGACGAATGATTGATGACGAGGTCCATGACGATTTTGATATCTCGTGCATGTGCCTCATCTAGAAGACGATCAAAATCATCCATCGTTCCGAATTCCTTCATGATGGCTTCATAATCACGGATATCATAGCCATTATCGTCGTTCGGTGAATCATAGACAGGACTTAGCCAGATGACGTCGATGCCAAGTGTCTTCAAATAATCCAACTTTTCGATAATCCCATTCAAGTCACCGATTCCATCCCCATTCGAATCATTATAACTACGTGGGTAAATTTGATACACGACACTATCATGCCACCATTTACGTTCCATCCTCAACACTCTCCTCTTTTATGTACGTATCGTGCTACATATTGAGCAAACGATTGCATCAATTTGTAAAAGCGCTTTCAATTATCACAACGTCATCTTAACATGTCCATGAGAGGTGCTCAAGCAAGAACCTCAACATATTTGATATCATGAAATATGAAATACAAGTGTTTACTACATCCAAGATGATGGGAAAGAAAGGTATGAGAAAGGAGTGTGGACAAATGTATCGTCGATATTTGCTCTTCCTTGTCTGGGCGATTGCTATTGTCTTCATCTTATTATTTGGAAATAATCGTGTTTTTCCAGACGGTTTCTTGATTTCGTTTTTACGTTTCGACCAAAGTCAATTTGATACATCCGCGTTAAGTTTATTTGCCTTACTCGGTATTTATCCGTTCGCTTTCTTTTTACTATTTCTAGATGAGAAGCGATTCATGCGGCCAGGACCGCTCGTCGCAAGTATTGGATCGTTTTTCTTAGGTGCCTTCGTGTTGATGCCTTATGTCGCACTTGCCATTCCAAGGAAAACTTTTCTTCCTTTTCGTCGTCGAGGATGGATTCCGACCGTCGTCGCCTTACTTAGCGTTGTGACGACATTGTTGCTTTGGATTGCTCTTGCTCGATCTGATTGGAGTATATTCCGCATCTACTTTGAGACCAATCAATTCGTTCGAACGATGACCGTCGATTTGTTATTATTCTACATTTTGCAAGTCTATTTGCTCCGTCGCATTCGTCTTCGGAATGCACAGTCATTAAAGTGGCAAGACGTGATCCCACTCTTTGGCTTATTCCGTTATCTATTCGCAAGACATTTACCGACATCCTCAAAATCTTAATTTATGGTACAATGAAATTTGGATTTTTTGAAAAGGAGCTGTCATCCGATGGAACAATATCATGCACTTTGCGAACACATTTTGGAACATGGAACAAAAAAGGAAGACCGGACGGGAACGGGGACGCTCAGCGTGTTTGGTCACCAAATGCGCTTCTCCCTTCAAGATGGCTTTCCTCTCATCACGACGAAAAAGTTACATATGAAGTCGATCATCCATGAGTTGATTTGGTTCATCTCGGGTGATACGAATATTCGTTATCTACAGGAAAATGGTGTGCGGATTTGGAACGAATGGGCCGATGAGAACGGAAATCTAGGTCCTGTATATGGAGCTCAATGGCGCTCTTTTCCACGTCCAGATGGCACGACAGTCGATCAGCTGGCACAAGTCATTGAACAGATCAAGACGAATCCGGATTCTCGTCGTTTGATCGTCAGTGCTTGGAATCCTGGACAAGTCGATGAGATGGCTTTACCGCCCTGTCATCTCTTGTTCCAATTTTATGTCGCTGACGGAAAACTATCATGCCAATTGTATCAACGTTCAGCTGATGTTTTCCTAGGCGTACCATTCAATATTGCATCATATGCGTTACTGACACATATGATTGCACATGTATGTGGACTTGAAGTTGGTGACTTCGTTCATACGCTCGGTGACGCCCACATCTATTCGAATCATGTGGAACAAGTCAATCTTCAGTTGACGCGTACCCCTAAAAAATTACCGACGCTGCGCTTCGCTCGAACAGTCGATCGTATCGAAGACTTCCGCTTCGAAGACATCATCATTGAAGGATATGATCCTGATCCGCACATTAAAGGTGTGGTAGCCGTATGATCACACATATCGTAGCGTATACGAAAAATCATGTCATCGGTCGTGACAATGCAATGCCTTGGCATCTTCCAGCTGATTTGGCTCACTTCAAGCGTACAACGATTGGCAAACCAATCATCATGGGACGAAAGACGTTCGAATCCATCGGACGACCATTGCCCGGTCGAGAGAACATCGTCATTACGCGCGATCAAGCGTTTGTAGCCGAAGGGGTAACGGTATGGCATGATCTATCCGCTTTACAACCATACGTCGATTCAGAAGAAGAAGTCTTTTTAATTGGTGGTGGAGAGTTGTTTGCTCAAACGCTTCCTCTTGCTCGCCGCTTGTATGTAACTGAAATTGATGCGGTTCTTTCTGGAGATGTACATTATCCCGAAATCCCGTCTTCATTTCAGATCACTTCCGAAACACGTTATGATGCGGTCGAGGGAAACGATTATCCGTTCATCATTCGTCGATATGATCAGTAACTAAAAAACAGCCACATTGCTCCGAATAACGGACGAATGTGGCTGTTTTTTTTAAGGGATTTGCATGATCCATTCAGCAATCCATTCCTCCATATCAGAATCGATCTGTGAGGTTATGATGTAGTCTGTCGCACCGCATGATAGCGCATTGGCTAAACGATCGTCTTCTTGATCCGTCACGATCAAAATATCAATGATTGATTCCCGTTGTTGTCTCCACTCCTCTAATCGTACAAAGTTCTCTCTTGCTAATTGATCAAGTGAAAGAATCGCCAATTGTAATGTGGTCGTCCGACAATCGTCTAGTGGAATCACCTCAATATGATATTTCGGATGATCTGGCATATCAAGCGTATGTACCTGTTTGAGTAATCCTGGCTCGACACGGATATAGACCGGTATTTTTTCAATGGATATCGCTGTGGAATAAGACACCACTTGATTACGTCCGTTACGTTTCGCTTGATACAGAGCTTCATCTGCCTCCGCTGTTGCTTGCGCAAGCGTCGTATGTATATTAAATGAAAAGGATAGACCAATCGAAACGGTAACTTTTAATCCATTCGCAAAAATATGTCGTTCGACGCGTTCACGTACTTTATTCATACTAGCGATTGCTTGTGGCAATGTCTCCGCTGAGAACAACAACATGAATTCCTCACCACCGAAACGAATGAATTCGTCGTCGAGACGAGCGGCTTGTTGAACGACGGTAGCTAATTCGGAAAGGACCAAATCCCCCGTTGGATGTCCATGTAAATCATTAATCCTCTTAAAATGATCGATATCAAAAATCGCTAGCCCAAATGTCCGATGTTCACGCTCGAGACGTGCTAAGCGACGATCAAACGCATTTTGAAGGTATTTTCGGTTATAAGCACCTGTCAATTCATCGACCAAAATCGTCGAAGATACGACTCTTAATTTTCGTAAGAGTCTCGCTAGACGAACATGCCGTTCTTCATGCGTCACCGTTTCATCCCAGTAGTCATCAGCTCCCAACTCGTAGCTGACTTGACGAATGTCAGACCGGTTCGGACCTACGATGATGACGGGAACGAATGCCGACTCCAGTTGTTTAATGAGTTTTTTGAACAACTCTAATGAATCCACGATAAAGGCATGGTCGATGATGACAGCATCCATAGCAATATCATGTGATATCGACATCGTGTCTTCGACCGAACTGAAGAATCGTGACATATAGCGCTCCTGTTCGAGCGATTTCTTCCATTTGATATTTTCAAGAAAACGTCTTGTCACAGTGACCACCAATTCTTTTCGAATTCGATTGGCGCGTGAACGTTCCGACAACTGATCGACGATGGGTTGCAGCAATTCTTTGACGCTTGACTGCGAAATGACAGCGTCCATTTGTTCCCACGTCACTTTTTCACGGCTGACTTGATCAGCGAGTCCCTTAAAGAGCTCTTCTCTCCCGAGTCCTTCGAGCCAGCTGGCTAAAGCTAGCAATTCTGTCCGTGGTACGTTCGGCATTCGAAGTAATGTCTCTACCATGACAATCGTTTGTTGCAGTTGTTTTTCTGCCCGTTTTCGACTCCGTTCCATCCAATTCCCTCTCTTTCTATAGATCCGAAAAACCGTCCTCGGATAAAGAGAAAGCGAGGGAATTCCCCCGCTTTTTCAACTCACGCTTTTAAGTTCGGACGGACCATATCTGCTGGTACGATCCATTGATCATATTGTTCTTCTGTTAGTAAACCTGTCGCAAGTGCTGCTTCTTTTAGAGTGGATCCTGACTGATGCGCCGCTTTCGCAATTTTCGCCGCATTCTCATATCCGATGTGCGGGTTGAGTGCAGTGACGAGCATCAACGAACGTTCGACGTTTTCAGCGATGACGGACTGTTCTGGTTCGATTCCGATCGCACAATGGTCATTGAACGAATGCAAGGCGTCTGTCAATAAACGAACGGATTGAATGAAGTTATACATGATGACCGGTTTAAAGACGTTTAGTTCGAAATTCCCTTGACTTGCAGCAAAACCAATCGTTGCATCGTTTCCAAGAACTTGCGCTGCGACCATCGTCAACGCTTCACTTTGAGTCGGATTGACTTTCCCCGGCATGATTGAGCTTCCCGGCTCATTTTCTGGAATCGTGATTTCACCGATTCCTGCTCGTGGACCTGATGCGAGCCAGCGGACATCGTTCGCGATCTTCATCGCGTCCATCGCTAGCGCTTTGACCGCTCCATGTGTGAAGACGAGTTGATCGTGGCTCGTTAAGGCATGGAATTTGTTTTCCGCGCTTGTGAATTCATATCCCGTTTCTTCACTCATCTTTTTCGCAGCCAAATCACCGAACTCAGGATGAGCGTTGATGCCGGTTCCGACTGCCGTACCGCCGATTGCTAATTCCGTTAACGGATCAAGCGTCCGTTCGATCATTTGCTTCGAAAGTGCAAGCATCCGGACCCAACCACTGATTTCTTGACCGAGTGTGATCGGTGTAGCATCTTGCAAGTGTGTCCGTCCAATTTTGACGATATCCGCAAACGCGTTCGCTTTTTCGTCAAGTGTCGCATGCAGAGCATCAATCGCTGGGAATAGTGATTCCAGCAAGACTGTTTTTGCCGCTAAATGCATTGCTGTCGGATATGTATCATTTGAACTTTGTGATTTGTTGACGTCATCATTCGGATGAATTGTCGTCTCACTACCTTGTTCTTTTAACTTGCGTGTCGCGACCCGAGCGATCACTTCGTTGACGTTCATATTGGATTGTGTACCTGAACCCGTTTGCCAAACGACAAGCGGAAACTCATCATCGAATTTCCCCGCGATGATTTCGTCACATACTTCAGCGATGACACCCGCTTTTTCTGCCTCAAGCACGCCTAAGTCACGGTTCGCAAGTGCTGCTCCTTTTTTCAGGACTGCAAAGGCACGAATGACTTCAATCGGCATTTTTTCCGTTCCGATCTTAAAGTTTTCTAGACTACGTTGTGTTTGTGCGCCCCATTCCTGCGCTTCTGGTACACGAATTTCCCCCATCGTGTCACGTTCTACACGGTATTCCATAAACAAATTCCCCCTTTTGATTACTTCTCTTCTAGTTTACCGGAAAGCTTGCGGAATGGGAATGAGGGAGACAGTTTTGGGGAATAGTTTATTATCGAAAAAGGAGTGAAGATTTTATGTGGTTGATAAATTTAATGATTGTTTTGTTATTGATTCTGGCAAACGGCATTTTTGCGATGACCGAACTCGCTTTGCTTTCCTCAAAACGTTCGAAATTGGAAAAAGCAGCGAATAATGGTAAGAAGTCAGCCCATGTCGCGTTAGAGTTACTCGATCGCCCGACCGATCTGTTATCGACCGTACAAGTCGGCATCACGTTGATCGGAATCGTCAATGGTGCATTTGGTGGTGCCGCATTATCTGGTCCTGTCATCAACTGGCTCGCTCAATTTGAATGGATGGCTCCTTATGCCAGTACAATTGGCTATATTCTCGTCGTAACGATCATTACCTACATTTCGCTTGTCATCGGTGAACTTGTTCCTAAGCGTATCGCCCTTGTCAGTCCTGAACGGGTTACGATGTGGCTTGCCCCACCGATGCGTTTTTTCTCAATCGTGCTTCGACCATTCATTTGGGTTCTAAGTAAGTCGACGAGTTCCATCTTCCGTTTGATTGGTTTGGATCGCCTACAGACAGAAGACGAGACGGAAGACGAAGTCCGGCAATTACTGATTCGTGGTACGCAAGAGGGAACCTTCAACCGGTCTGAAGCGGAGCAAGTCTCTCGTGTGTTTGATTTTCATGATTTGTACGCTTACGAACTGATGGAGCCGCGTACCGTTACCGAATGGATTGACTTAGCGGATGACTCCGACACGATCTTACAAGAGCTTCGGCAAGCGCGACATCGAAACTTACCGGTTGGTCATGGTGACTTGGATCACTTCGTCGGTTTCATTGATGCGAAAGAAGTGCTATCAACGGAACGACCTGTTCAGGAACTGGAACGACTGATTCAGTCACCGCTGATTGTTCCCCGTCAATTAAAAGCAACCGTTTTACTCGAACGGATGCGGAAGGAAACTGTATCAATTGCTTTCGTTTTAGACGAGTACGGGGGGTTCCTCGGTATGATTACTTTATTTGATATTCTCGAAGCATTTGTCGGTGAGATTTCAAGCGTCGAGGAAGAACCGGAACTCGTCATGCGGAAAGATGGGTCGTTCCTCGCTGATGGATTATTGCACATCGATGATTTGAAACGAACGCTCGGTTATACAGATGACTTACCTGGAGAACAGTTGAACGCCTATCATACGGTTGCTGGTTTAATTTTATATACGTTAGGTGATGTACCCTCCCGTGGGAGTACTGTCGAAATTGGACCGTATCGGTTTGAAGTCGTCGATTTAGACGGACGACGCGTCGACCAAATTTTGATTGAGCGCATCGAACATAAACAAACACCCCTACCGTGAGGATAGGGGTGTTTGTCGTCAATCATGCTTCGTATAATCGTAACGCCTCTCGTGCGACACGATCTGCTTTATTCTCCGACCGTGGAATCCACTTCACAAAAGCGAGTGGTAAGAGTTGATAACGCGCAAAGGCAGGATCAAAGATCGTCTGCGTTCGTTTATTCTTGACGAATTCGCGTTCGACCGCGAGTGCAACTGCTTCTGAATCCGTCCGAAACGAAATGACACTCTCGCCTTGTGCGATGAGTTCGTGCGCCCACTCGACAGCTTTTGCAAAAGCAATAAATTCTGCCTCATGATTATTGATTGCTTGAATTTGATACATTTTTTCCGTGACTTCGCCCTCGGAATTTTTACTAAAAAGTCCAACCGCCGCTTCATCATTCGAAGGACGGACCGTACCGTCAAAATAAAGTTCAACCATGTTCAATTGCCGCCTCGATTCCTTTTCGTATCGCTTGTTCATCTAGCCCTTTCCCAATGAAGACGAGCGTCGTCTTTGGTTGTTCGCTAAATGGTTCTCTAATCGCTGTTCCGTAAATCATGCCAGTACCTTGTAAAATGACCTTTCGATCCGTATCTGCAAAATGAATGATCCCTTTATAGCGATACAGGTCTTCCGCATAGGCCTCTAACACCTCACGTAGGACCATTCCGAATCGATTCCGGTTCAACGGTCGTTCCTCGACAATCGTCAATGCCGTGAAATCCTCAACCGATTGATGAATCTGATCCGTTTGTTGACTAAGTCGTACTTGCTCTTCTTTTGGAAAATGGAACGTTTCAAACAGTCGATCTGATTCGAGTTGACCTTGTTCCGTTTCAATGATGGCTGCAGAAGGATTTCGTTCGCGCAGTAAAGCGGTCAACGTTTCGCGCTCTGATACATCAACTAAATCCATCTTATTTAAGATAAGGACATCAGCAAAACCGATTTGTTTCACATTTTCTTGGAACGTCAGTTGACGTTCTAAATGATATGCATCGATGACTGTGACGACACTGGAAATCTGATAGGACTGTTCAACAGCCGGCTCAAAATAGAATGTCTGTAGAATCGGTCCTGGATCAGCGACGCCTGTCGTCTCAATCAATAATCGATCAAACGATAGCTCCCCATCTCGACGGCGTTTTGCGATCCGTAACAACGCATCCCGTAAATCACCGCGAATCGAACAACAAATGCAGCCATTCGTCAATTCGATCATCTCTTCGTCACTTCGTTCAATCAATGCTTCATCAATATGAACAGAACCTACTTCATTGACGAGCAACGCAAACTTTTCTGTCGGTTGAGAAACGAGATGATTGAGTAGCGTAGTTTTACCGGCACCTAAAAAACCAGTAATGACAGTCGTACGTATTTTGTCTTGCATGATTTCACTCCTTAGCGTCCTTGTTGCTGACGCCATTTTTCTTTTCGTGCATCGAGTAGATCGATCGCATGGAGATACCAAGCATCTGTCGTTTGCGGCGTAACACTTGATCCCCACTCGCGTTTACCATGGTGTGATAATACCATATGCATGAGACGGTGATAAACAGCACGCGGTAATCGGATATCTTCTTCTCGAAGTGTTTGTTCGAGAACAAAACATCCATATGGCATATGCCCCATCAACACGCCGTCCGGATCAAGCGCAATGCCCGCCAGTTCTTCCTCTTCCTCTGTTACGTGCAGCAGTCTTGAAAAACGATCTGCCGAAGCCCCTGCATGTGTATACTCCCATAGCTTTCCGATGTCATGCAATAAAATGCCGAGTAACAATTCGTTCGGATTTGGACGTTGATCTAACAGTGCAACCCCTTTTGCCGCTTGATAGAGAGCATCAAAACTATCATCCCAAGAAAATTGACGTATCTCTCGTTCAGCTGCTTGGAATAGTTCATTTTTATGATCGGCTTCTGCTTCTTGAATACATTTGAGTAGCGTCAAGTATGGTTGTTCACTATCACAAATTCCTCGACCAATCGTCATCATACAAGCAGTGTGTTTCAGCAACCCACCGATATAGGCATGGTGATGAAAAAGAGCAGCCGGTCGTGTCGAAAAATCTGCCCAGTACTGTCGCAAAATCGAGAGCGCGATTTCTTGATGAGGAGAATCAAGCTGACCGACTAATCCAAGCAACTGATCACGGTATGTTTCAAGCGATTCACCTGCCGGTAACTGTGGCAAGAACTGCGTCGGTGAGGCCTCATGAATCGGAGTGACACGCTGAACGGTCAATGATTTGTTTCCGGATTGCGGCGGATATTCCTCTACCTTTGCCTCGACCCGAACGATTCGTGTTTCGAGATAGGGACGAAGTGCTTCTTCTGCCGTTCCTTGATTGATCCATTGTTTTCCCTTACAAGATCCAGCGGGCGAATTGAACGTGAATTGTAACCATTCTCGTCCGGTTTGACCAGTACGGATTTCACCAGAGGCAACAAGTAGGACCTCTTCCACTCGTTCACCGGGAGCACATGTATCAATCGAAAATCCAATCGGTTGATTCGACTGATTAATGGAAAAATCAACATTTTCATAAGGAGGCATCGTCACTTCTGGAAGTGCCTTAAATAATTGAATCACGTCATCTCACTCCTTTTTCTTCATTCATATCATAGCAGACACGATTTCATCACGACTACTATTAAACAGATATTGTAAGCGTTTTCTAAATGAATTATGATGAAATTGGAAGTCCATTTTATGCTTAAGGAGGAGAAACGATGATTCGACCACTTACTCAACTATACAGTGAAGCTGTTGGCACACTCGATCAATGGACGTTATCCGAAATCGTGACACGCGATCAAATTCGGCAAGCTGTTCAGTTGTACGATCCATATCAAATGCATACGTCGTATGCTTTGGAACAATTGTTGATTCATGAATTGCGTGAGGCTTGTCAGCATGTCCAAGAACAAGGGCTAACGTTGGCTGATGCGCAAACAGAGCTTCTCATTCTCTCTGCCTTCCAAAGTGATGCGGGCTATCAAGCAGAAGAAATTCAAGATATGTCTCCCACTGCAATCAAACGACACTTATCCTCGCTAGACGCTGCCTTTAACCGACTATTGCATCAACTGTTTTTACATCAATCGCAACCAGACATCCTCTGTCAGCGATTCATGACGATTCTTTCAGGTGCGGTCGCCACGAAATGCGCAATCCGTGCTAAACGCTTCAAGGAAGCGACACTTGTTCATCCATAAAAAAAATCCTGACTCATGTGAGTCAGGATTTTTTCATTCAACGACCTGGCATTCCAGCTCCTTGATTGGTTTTGTATGAAAATGCGGCGTTCCGCTTCGTCATATTCTATAGTCATCATGACAAACTATTCAATTCCTGTCAATTCTTTTCTAAAAAAAAGTGGACCGATTTTCGATTGAAAATCAGTCCGAATGGAAGAGTGAATAATTACCATGGCAATGCTTGATTTCATCATACAATGCAATGGAAGCGTTTACAACCCTTTTCCGTTAAATTTTTTCAAGAAAATATTCGTTTGCGAGTGGCAAGTGAATGGCTTCGATCCCACTCTGCCTCATCAGGTTCAAACCGTCCCCGTATTCATAACCTGTCGAATAGACGACCCGATCGATTTTAGAGGCAATCAGCGCCAAACTACATGCATGACACGGACTATGAGTCACATAAGCGGTCGCATGACGCGCACTCGTCGAATCGGCTGCTAGCTTACCGAGAGCGTTGATTTCAGCATGAATCTCGTGTTGTTTCGACCATTCATGGTGTTCTTCTTGATTTTCGCACCGATAAAAAAGAATACCGTTTCGCTCAATCGATTCTTCAACCATCGGGTGGTCAGGTCGTGATGTATAGAGAATACCCTCTTGCTTTAAGTAGATTTCATTGCAGTTCACATGCTGACTAGGTGTTCCATTTATCCCAATCGAAATCGGTTTTTCATCTTTGACGATGACACAGGCAACAGATTTCGAGGCACATTTAGAATGACGATCTGCCATCATCCGTGCGAATAATAACCATGTCGTATCCCATTGCAGCTGTTTCTCTTCACTTTTCATTCCTAATCCTTCCTTTCATGAAGGAAAGGAACACGAAAAATCGTGTTCCTTAGTATGGTCGATTCGGTAATTCTCTGCTTTTTGAAGCGACTTCGATGACTTTTTGTTTCAGTTCGTTCTCCATTCGTTCTAACTCATGCTCCGCATCACGACGCTTTTGTTTTCCTTCTTGTTGGATGCGTAATGTTTCATCGAGTGTCTCAATCAAGTTTTGATGTGCAACCTTTAACGATTCAACAGATACGATACCTTTTTCGTTTTCTTCCGCAATTTCAATTGACGATTCCTTCAACAGCTTCGAATTTTGCTCAAGTAACTGGTTCGTCGTATTGGTGACATCCTTCTGCATTTCAAGCGCTGCCTTTTGACGCGACAGACTCAAAGATAGGACAACTTGGTTCTTCCAAAGTGGAATCGTATTGACGACGGCTGATTCAATTTTTTCCGCTAGAATTTGGTTGTTTTGTTGAATGACACGAATTTGCGGTGCCATCTGCAAGCTAATCGTTCGAGATAATTTTAAATCATGGATTTTCTTTTCAAAACGATCCGTCAATTGAATCAAGTCATTTAATTCCTGTAACTTCGTTTGATCCCGCGATACCTCGACTTCTGTTCGTAACGGTTCGATTTCATGTTGACGAACGTGAGCAATTTTCGTTTCGCCGGCTGCAATATAGACGTTCAATTCTTCGAAATAACGCTTGTTCTTTTGATACATTTGATCAAGTAGCGTAATATCCTTCATTAAACCAAATTTCGATCGATCAAGATTGTGTACGACTTCTTCCAGATACGCACTCATTTTCTCGTATTGCAAGAAGTACGTTTCCGCTTTTTTCTTCGCCCGACCAATGACCGGTACGTTCGACCAGAAACTCTTTTTTTCTTGGAGCGTGTCTGGATCCATTTGGCGGACACGTTGCATTAAATCACTCAACAATTTTCCCGCTTCGCCGCCATCCTTCATCTTCACTTCACTTAAGACTTGATCAGAGAATTGGGATAACTCACGTTGAACAGGCGCGCCAAACTGCATGACAGCATCTGTTTTCTGAAGATCAATCACCTGTAGTAGACGTTCGATCTTTTGTCGTTGTTCTGACGGAACATCTGAAGGAATCATCTCTTCGACCGGACGTGCCGGCATTTTAGGTGGTGTCTCTGCTACATTCAGATCGACCGATGGATCAGAAATCGTCGGTTGCTCTTGCTCATCAGGCCATTGTTGCCATGTATCTTTATCAGAATGGGTCATGTCGGTAACTCTCCTCCTGTTTTCGTTGTTCAGTCTCTTGCGCCAGTACCTTTTCAATCGTCAAAAGTTCCCGTTCTAAATCAACGGTGTCTCCTTCAAGCAACAAGGTTTGTTGCTGTTTCAGCTTTTGACCGATCATCTTTAAGTTCGAAATCAATTGATTTTTCGTATCCAATTGAACTTGGGCACCACGGCGTTCCAAATCGGCATATTTTTCTGAAATCGACAATAAGGAATCCAAGTAGAATGTAAAGAAGTCCCGAACTTTTTTGACGTCGCGTGGACTTTCATATAATTCCTCGAACAATACATGCGCTTCACGAGAGACGATTCGCATCTCGCTTCTAATTTCGCTATCTCGAATGGACGGAACGATTTGATCGTACGTCTGGATTTTCGCAAATCCTTCTTCGATTGTCCGCTGCAACACTTGAAGCTCCAAATCATCCGTCTCTTCAAAACGGCGTGTCGCCCGTTCTGGTTTTAAAATGACACTTCCGACGAATTCCTCTTCATCGTCAAGAAGTAATTTCTTTTTCACATTTTTCCGCTTGATTTCAGTCGACTTCCGTTCTGTCCGATATCGTCGACCTGGTTTTGTCCGGTAACCGCTCCAAATGAACCACAAACCAAGAGCGATGAAGATTCCCGAGAAGTTAAACGTATCGGCTAATTGTAGAAATACGAACATCATACCGATGGAACCAAATATCCACCATGAAGACTTCATGTCATCCCCTCTTCCTTCGTGCTGATTCTTCTATCAGGTTTACGTGTCTTTATTTTAACATTACGTATGGTCTAACAAAAAGTTTCCCGTTTTTGCGAAATGTTACGCCTCATGTATTCATATTTCACCATACTTTTTAACGAATGACATCAGGCTGAAGAATGAACTGTTCAGGCTTTTCTGTTTGATATCCTTTCATGACAAATAAGGTAGTCGACAATTTTAGTCGACTACCTTATGGAGAATACTTCATTTATTATCCGAACAACGGCCAAACAAGAATAATGAGGATCGCGATTGGACTTAGGTAACATACACTCAGTCGCCAGATTGGGACCATTTTTTTCATCATTGGGCTAGTAACCAATTCTTGTTCGACAAGTGCACGGTCTAACTTAAAGCCAGCAAAAATCGAAATTAATAATGCACCGATTGGCATTAAAATATTCGAGACTAGGAAATCAACGCTATCAAAGAACGTTTTTCCCATGAACTGTGCATCACCTAAGATTCCGAACGAAAGCGCGGACGGAATCCCGACGATTGCAATCGCTAGTGTCGCAAGCCATGTCGTCCGTTTTTTATCACGCATCGTCGCGTTTTCTTTACGATCCGTTAAGGAAGCAACAACGACTTCAAGCATCGCGATCGATGACGTGATCGATGCGAAAGCGAATAAAAGGAAAAACAACGTCAAGAAGACTGAACCAAACTGAATTTGGCTGAAGACTGTTGGTAAGACGATAAAGAGTAACGCTGGTCCTTCTGCTGGATCAAGACCTGAAGCAAAAACTGCTGGGAAAATCGCAAATCCTGCGAGTAACGAGACAGCGACATTCATTGTAACGATCCAAGCTGCAGAACGATTAATCTCTCCACGTTCCTTCATATAGGAAGCGTATGTCAGCATCGCTGATACACCGAGCGATAGTGAGAAGAACGCTTGACCGAGTGCACTGAGCACTGATGTTCGATTCAGGACCGAGAAATCAGGCTGTATGAAGAATTTAACACCTTCCATTGCACCATCGAGTGTCAAAGAACGGACAACAAGAACAATGAAACAAACAAATAATAAAGGCATCATGATTTTACTCATTTTTTCAATACCAGATTGAACTCCGCGTAAGACGATCCAACACGTCAATGCGAGGAAAATCAATTGTCCTGAAATGACATAGAGCGGTGAGGCAGAAATCGTGCCGAACAGTTCACCAAGCGCACCACTGTCCATCGTCGTTAAACGACCAGTAAACCCTAGAATGGTATAAATCAATACCCATCCACCAATGACGCTGTAGAAAGAGAGCAACAAGAAACATGCGATGACACCAAGGACACCAATGAACGTGAACTTCTTATGGCCAAGCTCCGAGAATGCTCGAAGTGCTGTTTTCCCGCTCGTTCGACCGATTAAAAATTCGGCAATCAAGACAGGCAGTCCAAGCAGTAAGGTAAACACGAGGAATAAGAGTAAAAACGCGCCTCCTCCGTTCGTTCCAGTCGTGTACGGAAATTTCCAAATGGCCCCCAGACCAATGGCGGATCCCGCTGCTGCTAAAATAAATCCAACTTTTGAAGCCCATGCGTTTCCTTTCATGGTGCTCCACCTCCTTTTCAAAATACTTTTTCATTGTACAGAAAGAATCCGTGAAAGTCATCCTTTATCAAATATTTTCTTTAAAGCGTCAAAGCATAACCGCATACGTGTGTTGAATAAGCATCAAAAAAGAGAAGATCGTATACTTTTACGACCTTCTCTTCCTTCCAATTTTATTATAGAGTTCCTCCATACATTCGGAGATACTCTGGTAATACTTTGACTGTCACTGGTGTATGAATCGCTTTTTCACCATCTGTATCAATGACTTTTGCATCTTTCGTTTTCAACTTAAAACCACTTGTCAAGATATGCGTAAAGGAAGGATCATTGGCAAGACCGATTTTTTGAAGGATCACATCACGAATAGTCGTCAAGTTTACTTCGTCGACGATGACTAAATCAAGTTTCCCATCGTTATATGCTCCATCTGACAAGTTTGTTTCGATTCCACCGAGCGATTCTCCATTTGCCGCAAGAATTAGTACCGCTTCGCCTGTCATATGACGACCTTCGTCTAAGATTAATTCATATTCAAATGGTTTTGCTTCTAGACTCGAACGAATCGTCGATAGATAATAACCCATCTTACCAAGACGTGCTTTTTCTTCCGTATCGATTCCAATTGATGCTTCTGCGACAAGACCGACGCCAAGGAAATTCAAGAAATAGCTATCTTCGACTTGTCCGAGATCGACTTGAACGACATGTTGCATCGCAATCGCTTCCGCGGCAAGGCGCGGAGCCATCGGCAACCCGAGTGTTCGTGCGAAATCATTACAAGTACCTCCAGGAATGATCCCAAGAATTGGTCGCTCGTCTAGTTTTGCGACGCCGTTGATTGTTTCAAAGACCGTTCCATCTCCACCAATGACGACGACGGCATCAAACGAAGATGATTCTTCCGCAAAATGCATCGCATCGCCGGCTTGTTTCGTATTTTTAATGACGATTTCATCGAACAATGTACTTAACGGTTCGATGACTTCTCCAAGTAATCCCGTACCATTCGTGCCCGCTGTTGGATTACTGATCAGTAATAGCTTCATTGAATGATGCCTTCTTTCTTCAGATAATCACGAGCGACTTCATTCGCTGTTTTCCCACCATATGCGACCGCTTCATTCATTTTGGACATCTCTTCATCAGAAATTTTACCTGATAATTGTTCGAGTGCCTGTTTTACTTCTGGATATTCTTCAATCGTCTCTTGACGCAGAAGAGGAGCCCCTTCGTACGGTGGGAATAATTGCTGGTCGTCTTTTAGGACCACCATGTCGTATTTCGCGATTTCTGGATCCGTTGAGTAAGCATCAATGACATCGATTTCACCTGATTCGATTGCTTTATAGCGCAACTTCGGTTCCATCGTAACGACTTCTTTGAAATTGACGTCATATTTTTCTTGAATGCCTTTATACCCATCTTGGCGATCCTTGAATTCTAACGTGAAGCCGGCTGTTAACTGATTCGCGACCTGTTTCAAGTCAGAAATCGTCTTCAGATCATATCGTTCAGCTAATTTCTTCGGAACGGCTACAGCATAAGTGTTGTTATAGTTCATAGGTGGTAGCAAGGCTAATTCTTGTTTTTCAAGACCGGCTTTGGCTTGTTCATACACTTCTTTTGCATCGTTTGACTTCGGTTTTTCATTCGTCAAACTAGCGAGTACCGTTCCCGTAAATTCAGGATATGCGTCGATATCACCTGACTCGAGTGCCTTGTAGACGAATGTCGTCTTCCCAAAGTTTGGTTTAACTTGAACCATCAAATCTGTTTCATCTTCAATGACGATTTTATACATATTCATCAGGATTTCAGGTTCTACACCTAATTTTCCAGCAACGACGAGATCCGGTCGTTCACTGCGACCAAAGGCAAAAGGTGCGGCGACAATCGCGACCATCAATACGACTGCTGTTACGAGACGGGCTGTTTGTCGTTTACGAGTTGCGACTTCCGTTTGACGTAATAAGCCATCAAATAGAAGGGCGAGCAGTGCTGCTGGAATCGCACCAAGCAACAATAGATAGTTATCGTTACGGTCGATTCCAAGGAGAATGATGGAGCCTAATCCTCCAGCACCAATCAAGGCCGCAATCGTTGCTGTACCAATGATCAGTACCATCGCGGTCCGTATACCCGCCATCATGACAGGTAGTGCTAATGGAAGTTCGACTTTCCATAAACTTTGCATCGGAGTCATCCCACATGCGCGTGCCGCTTCCTTAATCGAGGGATCGACTTCGGCAAGCCCTGTATAAGTGTTTCGAACAATCGGTAATAAAGAATATAAGACAAGTGCAATGATCGACGGTACTGTACCAATCCCGACAAGCGGTATCATCAAACCAAGTAATGCGAGTGATGGAATCGTTTGGATGACTGAGGTCACACCAATCGACCACTCACTCAGACGTTTGTTACGTGATAAGTAAATCCCAAGCGGAATAGCGATAACACATGCAATGAGCAAGGAGATGACAGATAATTGGATATGTTCGATCAACGCTTGAAGCAGTTCGCTTTTTCGGTCCTGATACGTCTCAAGCAATCCGTTCATTCGATATTCCCCCTGACTTGACGCATGAATTCTTGAACGAACGGATCGTTACTTGCTAGTACCTCTTCCTTCGTACCGATGAAAGCGATCTCTCCAGCGTTCATCAGACAGATGCGACTGCCTAGTTTTAACGCTTCGTTCATATCGTGCGTGACGAACAAAATTGTTTTACCAAGCTCTTCGTTTAGATGCAACAAATCATTTTGTAATTGTTCCCGTGAAATGGGATCAAGAGCAGAAAATGGTTCATCCATCAAGATGACGTCTTGTTCTGCTGCGAGTGCCCGCATAACCCCGACCCGTTGTTGTTGTCCCCCAGAGAGTTCGCTTGGATATTTTTTCTTAAGTGAGGTGTTCAACCCAGTTAACCGAAATAATTCATCGACTCGTTGTACCACTTTCTCTTTATCCCACTTTAATAACTCAGGTACGACGCTAACGTTCTCCTCAATCGTCATGTGTGGAAAAAGGGCAATCTGTTGTAAGACATAGCCAATTCGCCGACGCAGTTCATGTTCATTGATCGACATGATCGGTTCACCATCAATCCAAATTTGCCCTTCCGTATGATCAATCAATCGATTGACCATTTTCATCGTTGTAGTTTTACCGCATCCTGAAGGACCAATCAAACAAAAAATCTCGCCTTGTTCAACTGTAAAATTCACATGTTGCACTGCCTTTGTTCCGTCTGCATACGTTTTGCCGACATCCTTGAATTCAATCACGAACCATCCCTCGTTTCCCGGTTTATTATCTTTGTAAAATTCCCCTTTCTTGGACATTCCAAAACCTATTCCATCCACTCTTTTCCCTGTTTTCTAAATCCATTATCGAACAGGCAAGTTTTTAATTCTTTATCAAAACAAAAAAGACGATGGAAACTATCCACCGCCTAATCGTATACTTCTCTTATTCGAACGTCACCGTGACTTGACGGCGACCCCATTCTAAGGCTTCTTGTTTTGAACCGACAAGAAGATCCATGATTTTTCCGCGAATCGCACCACCTGTATCGAGCGCAATCGCATCGCCGAAACCTTCTACATGTACCTTAGTTCCAAGCGGTACGACCGATGGATCGACAGCAACAATGCGACGTCCTTCGTATGTAATCGTATTTGTGACGTCATAACCTGATGCCGTTAAGGCACGACCATTATACAAGCGGCTTCCATTGTTTTCTGGATTCGTCGTATACGCTGTCGTCTCAAATGTTTCCGTACGCTTTGTGGAACGGTCAGCGTTTGCTTGTGTTCGACTGTGTTTCTTTACCTGTTGTGCTTCCTTTTTGGCTTCTTGCGCTGCTTTTGCTTTTTGCTCTGCTTCTGCTTTTTGCTTAGCCAAGGCTTTTAGACGCGCTTGTTTTTTCGCCTCTGCTTGTTCACGCTTCTCTTGAGCAGCTTGACGTTTCATCTCTAATGGATTTTGTACGATTGTTTTCTCCGTACCGATCCCGATTTGTGCTGCCGACGCTTCATGATGCGGCAAAAGAATAAATATGAATCCCGCTAAACAAAGGGATAAAAGGAATGATGTTCGTTTCATGTTGATGCCAACCTTTCTCGCCGTTTTACGACCCGCACAACGTATCACGGTGACAAATAGTTTGAAAAGCGAACACTATGAATTGAAATATATCTGTCAAAAAGTAACGAAATGGTTACACGCTTACAAAAAACGCTCTCAATCGTTGTGTATCAACGTTTTTATATTTTGTAACCGTTCTGTTACGAATTAACTCTTGTTACTCTTTTGTAATAAATGTATCTTTTCGATGTTTTCAGTCATTTTGTCCAATTTTTTAAAGAATATAAGAATATAGGATTTTATTATTATTCAGATCGCTGAATGAACATAAAAAAACACACCCACATGTGGTGTGCTGAGTTTGCAAACAAGATGGTCCTGCGGAACCAGTTGTTCCAATATGATGGTGATCTTTCTTACCCATCATTGAAAGTCCTCCTCCTTCTTCGTTTCTACTTTTTTATACCGAAAGAAAGAGGGGAGAAGCGTTTTGTTCACTCGAAATCGCTTCCTAGGGAAAAACAAGCAGGAGCGACCCTGCAACGAAATGAAGCGGCGCAATGCTTGTCCCAGGAAAACGATTCGAGATGAACAAAAAAGCGCAATCTTTCTCGTTAAGAGAAAAATTACGCTTTGTCTTAAGTCTGAGCAAACCAATTATGTGGTGTGCTTTCATGTATTATTTTGTTTTACGTTCTAACAATTCGATCTCTGACTTTAATAAGACTTGTTTTTCAAACTCTAAGCCGAGTGCCTCAAAGTTTTTCGTGTGGGATACATCACCAACGACCGTATTTGTCAATACTGCCGTTACTTCCGCTACCCAGCCTTCTTTCGTTTTTACCATATCGCCAACGATATAATCGAATAACTCTTCTGTTTCTTCCATTTGACTCATCTCCTGACACGTTCAATTACAGTTAATCATATAAAATAACGACCGAAAAAGCTAGTCACGCGTCAATTGAGCTAAGAACTGGCGCAAGATTTTAGCGGTTAATCCCCAAATCAGATAATCCCCGTGCTCATAAAAGTGCTCCGTGACTGTATACGTACGATCCAGATAGGCTTCTCGATTCGCCATGCGTTCGGTTGGCACTTCCTTACCAGGGCGAATCCGCCACTCCATATCTCCTTTGATCGGCTTCGAAGTCATCAATTCCGTTAATGACACGAGAAAGACATGATCGACTTCGGCCGGCGAAGGATTAAAGTCTGTCGCATGGAGAATACCAAGATACGGGTAAATGATCGACCGGTTCGGTGTCACGAGTGGTTCAAGCGTTCCAATCACTTCGATCTCAGAAGCACTGACATTTAATTCTTCGACCGTTTCGCGGACGGCTGCTGCTTTCGGTAATTCACCGCCATCGATCCGACCACCCGGAAAAGCGATTTCACCTGGTTGCGAACGTAATGTCTTGGCGCGTACTTGAAATAACAAATAGACTTCGTCATCCTGCTCGACTAACGGAACGAGTACAGCTGCCGCATGACGAGGTAAACGTTCTTCAGAATCTACGTAATGCTTTCGGATATCGGCTAAGTTCACCTGTTTCATCGCCCTTCTTGTGCAACGTGTTGGTACGCCTCTTCCAGATGGCGCATACGAACGATGAGATCCGCATTTTTAGCAATCCGGTCCGATAAAATCGATCCTGCTACCGTCTTGTAATAGGCGTTTAACGCATGTCGTTTCGTCAGATGTGCCTCATTCTGACGGATATATTCCTTAAAATTCGCAATCAATCGTTCTGTCGTAAAAAGTTGTTCGTTCACAAATTTCATCCTTTCACACGTCAAGCGTGTCATCAATAGTTTAATGGTAACGAGTTTTGGCTAAGATGTAAATTAAGGGGGGTTATCCGTGAATAAAAAATTAGATGTCCTCATTATCGGTGCCGGACCAACCGGTTTAACACTCGCACTCGCACTCTCACGCTATGGATTATCCTTTCGCATCGTCGAACGTGCAAGCGGACCATCCGTCGTCTCAAAAGCAATCGGGATTCAAGCGCGTTCTCTAGAGTTGTTCGCAAGGCTTGGTGTCGCAGAAGACTTGATGGAGAATGCGATTAAAATCAATCAAGGAAACCTCTATGTCAATGGTGCATGGCAGGCAAAACTTGATTTTACTGATTTGAATACACCCTTTCCGTTCGTCACGCTGTTACCTCAAAGTGAGACAGAACGGATTCTTGAAGCGCAACTCGCCACTTACGGTCATGCAGTGGAACGAGAGACGGAATTGACGGGGTTTGCTCAATTCCCGACTTTTGTTACTGCTTCCTTACAACATAAAGGGGAAACAGAGACGGTCGATGCTTCCTTCATCATCGGAGCAGATGGTGCGAACAGTTTCGTCCGTCGTGAGCTCGGGCTTCCATTCAGCGGGAAGTCGTTTAAAGAATCGTGGGCACTGGCTGACATCGAGGTCGACTGGCCACTCTCTTCTGAAGAGGTTCATATCTTCTTCTCTGATCATGGCGTCATCGAGTCGTTTCCTCTCCAGTCGAACTTGTTCCGTATTACTGGTAATCTAACGAGCGGACCTGTTCCGACCGACCATAAAGCGATTGATGATTTTTTACAAAATCGAGCCAAAGTACCGTTTGAGCTAAAAAAAGTCCATTGGTATTCGATGTTCCGTGTCCATAACCGGATTATCGAGAAATTTGGTCACCATCGGATTTATTTGATTGGGGATGCCGCACACATTAATTCACCCGTCGGTGGTCAAGGAATGAACACCGGAATTGCTGATGCGATGAACCTCGCTTGGAAACTATGGTGTGTCCATCAGTTCAAGGCGAGTTTTCCATTACTTGATTCTTACAGCGTCGAACGTCGAGAAGCGGCACAAGGGATCTTACGATCAACAAATCTTGCGACGGAACTCCTGCAAATCAACATTCCCTTTTTATTACCCTTGCAGGAAAAAGTCATTCGGAATAGTCTCAAAATCGCACCCTTACATCATTTCGTGACGAACCGGATTGCTCAGCTCAACAGCCACTACCCAGCGAGTTCGACCTTCGTCACACAAGGACACTTTAGTCCATTGACACCAAAACCAGGTGAACCGATGCCTTACAGTGAAGTCGTCCACCCGCGGACCAAAAAGAACGAACTATTGTTACGTCGTGCCGATCGGAATTTCTTATTGCTGCTGTTCTTACCAAAAAACGCAACCGATGATCTTCTTGAGCCATTCAAGGAACTCGCCTATACCTATCCCGATCTATTTGAGACGGTACCGATCCATCAATCCCTTAAAGAGGATGGTGTCGTCGATCAAGGCGGTGAACTTGCACGACGCTTTGGCATCAAGCAATCCGGATTATATTTGATTCGCCCTGACGGTTATATCGCGTATCGCCAACAAGGTTTGAAAAGTAAATCATTCGCCCGCTATGTTGAACGTTTACTTTATGCGCGTTAACTCGGTATGATAGTAGGTGAGGTGAAGGCAAAGATGGATATACAGCTAGTACGAACGGTTTTAATCATTCTTTTAGTCATTGCATTTCTCGTCATCGTCAGTAGACGAACGAAGGAAAATCTTCGATGGTCACTGATTGGGGAAGCATTTGGTGAAAAAGGAGAAGATTTATTAAAGGATGCTGCTCGACTTGAAGCAGCTGACTTAGACATTCGAGTCGAACGCGGCGTCAAGACTTCGTTTTTATTCCGGCGTTTCAGTAAAGACTTGGATGATCGCGTAGCGGTGTATGTCTTGAAAGAAGACTTGGATCAAGCTGAAGACATTCTTGCTTCTCGACCAAGACGATGAATTCAAATGAAAAGGCAGTGAAGCGAGCGCTTCACTGCCTTTGTTCATTCCTGCTGCTGTGCAAGATAAAATGCAACTTGTTTTCGTTCTTGCTCTAGAACAGGGGAGGATTTTTTTGAGACGATGAACGCCCGCACATCCTTGAAGCTATGCCCCGTCGGGAATTTAATTCGTTCCGTTCGCATCTGTGGTGCATTCGGAAAAAGTGTGATGCCATGAATCGGAATGATGATCCCTTGTTCTTTTAGCGTTTTTCGAACCGCTTGAACGATTTTTTTCGACTGATTGATTGGATGAGGTTCAAACACTTTTCTTCCATGCTCAGAATCCATGATATGACAAGATTCCTCCGTCATCCATTCTACGACCGCATCGTTTTGTAACACGAGGAACAATCCTTTTGGACCAATCAGTGCAAAAGGAATGACAATCGTGTCAGAAAGACGAATCCGATCAAACAACATCCAATCAAAACGACAAACATGACGGATTTCATTACAGAGTGCATCCGTTTCACTCGTCGTCGTACTCACTTGTTTATTTGCAAAAAAACGACGGCGCGGTGGTTCAGGAACAGAAGCAGTCATGACTTGTAACATGGTTCATCATCCTTTGTAGTATGTATTATTAGTTATCTTAACACCGTTTTCGTTCAGATGACGATTCTTTCAAAAAGAAGGAAATAAAAAAGACACTTCTGATTTGACAGAAATGTCTTTTTTGATGCGTCAATCTTGGTGCGGACGTCCGAAAACGGCCTTCTCTAGATTCGAAATACGACGTAACATGTCATAGTTCGATGAACTTGATACTTGTGGCTCCGCTTGTTCGACGCGGCGTTCTTCACGTTTTACCGGTTGTGCTGGTGCTTGTTTTAACGCCTCGTTCTCTTTCTTCAGACGTTCGATCTCACGTTCGAATCCTTCATAATCCTTAATGATTTGATCCAAGTATCCATCGACATCCTCGATGACATAGCCACGGAGGCCGGTTTTGAATTCCTTTTTGTAAATATCGTCCGCTGTCAACAATGGCTTATACATCCTCTTCACTCCCACTGATCATTGTATTGTAATTCTTGTTCGAGCCAAGATAAATCATCTTGTGTAATTAAAAACAACTGATAATCGGATTGTTCCATTTCTATTCTAGCACGCTCTACTAAAAATTTCGCCGATCCTCCATGTTCTTCATCAAAAACCGACAATAATCCTTGGCTTTTTTGAATCATGAACTCGGTTTTATTGCGTAACTGCGATGGATCCGTATACGGTTTCTGACTGATTGCTTCGACGAAGTCAGCTTGTTCAAGAATGGAGAGGTACTGCGCTTGAACTGGCTCTTTCCAGCGTGCTTCCTGTTCCAAGAACGGCAAAAGAATACCGAGACGAATATGTGGATACTCTTCCTTTAATTCAAGCACGACCTCGCATGCCCAGATTTCGCAACCCGGTGAGGCATTCGTGATAAACCACTCTGTACCTCGATCCTCAATTAAGCGAATCATCCGCTCTCGATATGCTGCCTTTAAGACCCGGATACCAGGATGTTTTTGATCAAAGATACCTAGTTCATTGGGTTTGTAACCTGTGATGGCGATAACTTTCACGCGTCACACTTCCTTTTTAACCGACGTCCTCGATGATCTAGCTCTGCCAAGATTCGTTCTTTTTTAGTAATCAACCAATGATGTCGCTCGACGTGTTGTCGTGCTCGTTCCGTATAATCATAAGCAAGCACTGGATCTTTTGCAATGTGCTCTGCCCACTTCGCAAGTTCGACATACCCTAAATAACTGTTACTCTTCAAGAAACAATCTCGAGCTAGTTCATAGTTCTTCATTTTTTTATGCAAATAACCTTGACGCAACCATCCTTCTGCGGATAGTTCTTTGACTTGTTGAAAATGAGCGTGTGATCCTTCATGAATTCCGAGATCTGCCAGCCAAATCGCGATGTTTTCTTGAATCGGAGAAGGTGCCTCCGCTCGATGTGTGACGAGTCGGTTGCATGCATCATAGAGTCCGACAAGCGTCAAACAATCATCCAGATGATGTTGCAAGACCCCTGTCATGATATCCGGATGCTGGTGTTCGATGTACTGGAAGTAATGCATGGGTGCCAAAAATCCAGGTAAATCCCCTTCCCGTTCGAATCCGATCCGCTCTTCCATCGCTGTCAACCGATAGGAATCATACATTCCTTTAAAGATCCGTCGCGCAACATGAAGTAAATCAAGATGACCGACTTTCGGCAAACGAGGAACACGTTCCCGAACGAAGACATGACGTGTCTTGATTTGCGGCCAATCAAAGCTTTTCCCGTTATAGGTCACGAAGCGGACATCATCTCCGATATCATGCAGGAAGTGATGGTAAAAGGCAGCTTCAAAGTGCGGATGCGGTAAGAAATATTGCCGCATCAGCAATCCACCCTGCTCAAAGCGCGCGAACCCGAGTAAAAAGATCGTCGTTCCGGTTCCTCGTAATCCTGTCGTTTCCGTATCAAAGAAAATGACTTGCTCAAGTGGAACATCCAGTGCAAGTGGCGGATGAGGAAGCTGTAAGGACTCATACACTTCAGCAAAGCTTCGGTCTCCATGTCGGTCCGTTAACGCATACCGTTTGTCGATCCGAACAATCCACTCTTCTTCAAACGTCAAGATGTCGGCCCCTCGATCAATCCAAGCCTGCTGCTCGTCGGTCCATCCGACTGTGGTCTCCGCTATTTCCGCTTCAGAAGCGGAGGACGCAGGAGCATCTGGTGCGACGTCTGATGTAGATTTCAGCATTCGTCTAAGACGATTTTTCATGATAGTTCCTTCTCCATTTCTGCTAATAACTGAATCGTTCGTTCTTTTTCATCTGCGACACCTACCATACCGATGCAAGCAGGACAGCCGTCCTGACAAGGACACGTAACGATCGAATCCCGTGCTGCACGTAACATGACACCGCGTTGCTTGTAGATCGACTGCGCAAGTCCAACTCCACCAGGGTAACGATCATACAGATAGACGGTAGGTTGTTGTGTGTGTGTCGCTTTGACTTGCGGCACGACGAAGACATCACTGGCATCACACATCAAATAAAGCGGTGCAACACGCCGTAGACTATTCGCGACCCCTTCTAACACTTGCTCGAGCTCTGTCGAAGAGCGTGCATGGTCAGGTAAAGTGAACCAGACACCCGTCGTATGAATTTCTCGTTCCGGTAGGTGAATCGGACCCGATCCGATATTCTCATGAGTTCCGAACTTAATTTTCTTGAACATCGTCGCCATCCCACGAACGCTGACATCGCCACGGGCAACACTATATTCTCCCTCTGCGTATCGTTCATCTTCTTCGAGCACAGAAAGGTCGACTGAAAAATTAGCATCCGTATAATAATCGACGTCCACGGCACGGACGAACGCTTTTTTCTCTTCAAAATCCAAATGCTCAACTTGGTATTGATCGGCTCCGTGAAGATAAATGGCCTCGTCATGTAACAACGTCATCGCACTAAACGTATCCATTTCACCGATGACTCGATTCGGTACCTCGGTCTGATCGACGATGATGACGTTCTCTTGATCACTCGACCGAAGCGATATTCCATGAGCCGGAAACGCATCGTTCATCCAATAAAACCGATCGCCGCGTTCGTGCAGGACACGCTCTTCGACTAAGTATTCGAGGATATCTTCCGTCTCGAGTGTTCCAAATGATTCTCCTTTCGTAAAAGGCAGTTCAAACGCTGCACATTTGACGTGATCGACGGCAATGATCAGATTATCCGGATCCAGTCGGGCTGCCTCTGGGGATTGATTCAAGAACAACTCAGGTCGTTCTGCAACATATTGATCGAGCATACCGGAAGAAGCGACAAGAATGATTAACGCATCATCTTGACGGCGCCCTGCGCGCCCTGCTTGTTGCCATAGCGAAGCAATCGTTCCCGGATAACCATTCATGATACAGACTTGCAGTTGACCGATGTCGACACCCAGTTCGAGAGCGTTCGTCGAGACGATACCGGTGATCTCTCCTTGACGTAACCGTCGTTCGATATCGCGACGTTCACTTGGCAAATAACCGCCCCGGTATCCTTCGATCGATCGAGGACCAAGCTCATGCGGATAGATGCTACGTAGATACGTCAGTAAGACTTCAACGCGGACGCGGGAGCGCGCAAAGACGATCGTTTGGAACTTTTTCTTGATGAAGCGCATCGCCAGTTGTTTTGTCTCAAGCGTCGCTGAACGCCGAATGCCGAGTTGTGCGTTGACAATCGGTGGTTGATAGACGAGAAAATGTTTGCGACCAGTCGGCGCACCGTTCTCATCAATCAAACCGACTTTTTTCTCCGTTAACCGTTCAGCCAGCTCCTGCGGATTGGCAATTGTCGCACTCGTCATGATGAAGACCGGATCACTGCCGTAATACCGACAAATCCGTCGTAATCGCCGAATGACATTCGCGACATGGCTGCCGAAGACACCGCGGTACGTGTGAAGCTCATCGATCACGATATATTTTAAGTTCTCAAATAGTTCGATCCATTTCGTATGGTGTGGCAAAATGCCGGAATGTAGCATATCCGGATTCGTGATGACGATATTACCGGCTTTTCTTACTTTTGTTCGAATCGTCGGCGACGTATCTCCGTCATAGGTAAAACATCGGATCGGCGCCTCTAATTGATCAATCATTTCAAGTAACTCACTATTTTGATCTTGTGCGAGGGCTTTTGTCGGATAGAGATACAATGCTCGTGCATTCGGATGCTCAAGCAGGTGCGATAAGACCGGTAAGTTAAAACAATAGGTCTTTCCGGAGGCAGTCGGTGTGACGATGACCGTCGACTCTCCCGCTTGTACACGTTCAAACGCTAACCCTTGATGACGGTACAATTGCGTAATCCCACGTGTGCGAAGGGCTTGCCGTAAACGCTCCGGTAGTCGTTCTGGAAAATCGACATAGCGCCCAGCTGTCGCTTCCATCGTTTTCATATACGTAATCCGCTCCGTGAACGAGCGGTCCTGTTTCAATTCTTCGAGAAATGCAACGAGCGTTTGTTTCGCTTGCATGCCTTCACTTCCTTCCACTTCTCATTATACAAAAAAAGAGGCAAGACCAAAGAACGAACTACTCGCCTTTGGTCTTGTCTACTTTACAAGTGATGCTCCTTTATTAATCTTCAGAGTCATCTCCACTGTTATTCGGATTGTTCGGATTGTTGTTTCGTTCCGTCGAACCATTCGAATTGTTTTGCGTATTTGCTCCATCATTCGAATTCGGTGCATCTGTTGCTGGTTCGTCCGTCGTTGGTTCATCCGTTGTCGGTTCGTCCGTCGCTGGTTCATCCGTCGTCGGTTCGTCCGTCGCTGGTTCATCCGTCGTCGGTTCGTCCGTTGCTGGTTCATCCGTCGTCGGTTCGTCCGTCGTCGGTTCGTCCGTCGTCGGTTCGTCCGTCGTCGGTTCGTCCGTTGCTGGTTCGTCCGTCGTCGGTTCATCCGTCGTTGGTTCATCCGTCGTCGGTTCTTCTGCTTCAGGATCGGTAACCGTTACCGTCGTCGAGACCGGACCAGATTCCTCGCCAGACGCTTTCGCTACGACTTGGAACGTTGACCGTCCTGGTTTCAAACCATTGATGCCAATTCGATTCGTCGTGCTCGTACCAATCGTTGATGTTTCACCGTCAGCATCTGTCATCGTCACTTCAAACGATACATCGTCATACCCATTGGCACGAAGCGCGGCGTCATTATAGTTCCAAGTCAGTTCACCGCTCTTTGTGTCTTCATCGTAAGATGCTTGTAATCCAGTCGGAGCGGGTACTGTCTTTTTTTCAACGACAGGTTCCTTCGTCCCTTTCACGTACAATTCATTTCCGATACTAAGGACAGAACTTGGTTGTTCAAACGGTGCCGGCGTACGATCACGAGTCTTCGTGATGAAATCTTTCCAGATTTGCTGTGCCATCGTACTGTTATACGGACCGCTAAGTCCGGCTCCGTTGTTGTTTCCGGATTTCGTCGTTCCTGTCCAGACACTGATTGAGACATCAGATGTATATCCTGCGAACCAGACATCTTTATAGGCATTCGTTGTTCCTGTCTTACCGGCTGCATCAAATGACAATCCAGCACTCGGGAACGTACCACCTGGTTTTAAGACGTCACGTAGCATATCCGTCAACATATACGCTGTATAGTCTTCCATCGCTTTTTTCGATTTGATCGGTGATTTGATTTTCGATCCATCACTGTACTCAATCGATTTGATAACGTGTGGTTTAATGTAATCGCCACCGTTACCGAGTGTGGCATAAGCTCCAGCCATCTGAGTCGTATTGAAACCGTGTTTCATCCCACCAATCGCATACGCAGGCGAAATCGACTCATCGTCTTTCATTTTCAAGCCAGATTTTTCAGCGAACGCCTCGACTGAATCACCGCCGATTTCTTGATACGTTTGGATGGCCGGTGTGTTTGCTGATATTTTCAACCAGTGGCGAATCGTATTCGTGCCACGGTATCCATCATAGTAGTTTCCAATCTCTTTTCCGTTGACTTCTGTTGGTTTATCCGTTAATTGTTTCGCAGTCGACCACTTATCATTTTCAATCGCTGGTCCGTAAGCGAAGAATGGTTTTGCAGACGATCCCGGTTGATGCGGTTCATTCGCAAAGTTTCGTCGTGCCGTTCCTTTACCTGGATTTTTACCATCCACGACCGCAAGGATTTCTCCTGATTGCGTGTTGACCGCTGTCGCAGCTGTTTCCGCATATTCCGGTAACTGAACGATTTGGTCTTTTTTAATGGCTTCATTCATGTAGTCGTGCATCGGTTTATCGATCGATGTATAGATCTTCAACCCTTGACCATAAATGTCTTTTCCTTCTAAACCAAAATCATCTTCTAACTCTTTTGATACCATATCGAAGATGACGCTGTCGTACGATTCATCCTTCGTCGACTTCGGCGCCGGATTGATTAATTTTGAGATCGGTTGTTTGACCGCTTTGTCGCGTTGCGCTTGTGAGATGACGCCTGTCGTCAACATCGCATCAAGAACTTGTGTTTGACGCCATTTCGTAAGTTTTGGATCTCCTTTAATTGGATCGTATGCGGTCGGACGTTGTGGCAGTCCTGCAAGCATCGCAGCTTCCGCATAATTCAACTTATCAACTGATTTATTGAAATAAGCTTTTGAAGCCGTCTGAATCCCAAACGAATTTTGACCATAGTAGTTTTTGTTCAAGTACATCTCTAAAATTTGATCTTTTGTATAGTCCTGCTCTAAGCGGATTGCGAGCCATTGTTCTTGGACTTTCCGCGTGACTGTTTTATCGAAGCTAAGGAATGATTGTTTGACGACCTGTTGTGTGATCGTCGACGCTCCTTCCGATCCGAAACCATCCGTCACGTTCGCGATGATGGCTCCGCCCAGACGACGGAAATCGATTCCGTTGTGCTGATAGAAACGACGGTCCTCAATCGAGATGAATGCGTCTTTAACGACTTCCGGTACTTCATCGATTGATACGTATTCTCGACTCGTTCCGCCTTTCGTAATCTCTTCCTTATTGCTCGCATAGATTTTCAATGGCAAAGCATCTCGAAGTTCTGTCTCATCGAGCTCAGGTGCCGTAGCAATCGCGTAAGCGGCAAATCCGCCTCCGACCAACATCATGACGATGAATAGTCCAGTAGCAATCAGCAATAACTTTTTCCAAAGTGGTCCTTTTCCACCGGAACCTCCACCTGACTTTTTCTTTTGGGGACGTTTCGTCCGTTTCATCTTTTTCTCAGATGACTTCGTCTCTTCACGACGTGCGACACGACTTCTTTCCATATGCTATCCTTCTCCTTCAATCAAAAAGTGTCTGAATTGAAATATAGTTCGTCCACTGCCTTTAAATAATCGATGGCAGGGTACGCGCCAGTCTCGACTTTGATACCGTCTCGTTCAATGACCGTCAGCGGAATTGATTTTCGTCCGCTTTCTAGCTGATCCCACCAGGGGAACACGTGCTCGACTGAAAGCACATATTGCACATTATACAGACTGAAACGAATGATGACAAAACAAATTCCTCCATGTTCGACACATTGGCGCATGTGTGCGATTTGATGGGGGTGAAAATTTTTTATCGGGAAGGACGTTTTGTTCGTCGTCTCCTTCGCTTCGAAATCAATATATTTTCCACGGTAGACACCATTATAATCGGTCGTCGATGGTTGCTTAAAATAGGCTTCCTTGACGACAGCTGCCGACCGCTTCGGATAATCCACTTGAACGATTTGTAACGGAGTGGGTTTCTTGTGAATGATTGCCCGATTATGGGTCAAGTAAAACGTATTACTTTCATTCAATAATTTTTCGAGCGTCATCCCTCGATTTGAAAAGGTTGAATCGGTTGATCGCGCCTTCTTGATTCGGGTTCCATGCGACTCGAGTGGCTTTTGAAATTTTTTCCCATTCGGGTAATTCAAAACGATTCCCCTCCTATCGCGTTTATTGTACCATGATATGTGATTGTACCGTATCGGCCGAGAGGAGTAGTTAAAAACCAATGACAATTGAACCGTTATTACAAGAGATTGAACGTATTTATCAAGAAGGACGTGCCGGAACCGAATATGACTTCAATCGAGACGTCGTACCGTTCGTTGAACGAGCGGATCAACTGATTGCACAGTGGCAAACGAATGCCCAAGATAGTCCTTACTTACGACCTAGCATGGTCGAAAGCGCCGTTGATCAACTGAAGCAAATTTCCGTCCAAGCATTTCAGCCAAAAACGAGTCTGAAGCGCTTCAATGAAACAATTAAATCCGTTCGATATATCGATCGCTTGATGAATGGTGAAGAATAACGATTAAAAAACAGGAATTATCTTCCTTAAGTCGAACACCTAATCATACGAGGGAATGTTTCTACGGTTTCACTTATCAGGCTATAGCTTTTCAACCGCCTAGCGTGTAAAGTGGCATCAAGAGCATTTCTTTCGAAAAGACTGTGTAATTATTGTGCAACTGGAGGAGATTCATTTGAACAAACGGGTACAATCGAACGTCAAAGGCGTTGACGTCAAAGGATTTCCTAAGAATTCAACCCCTGCCCCGAAGAAATACATCATGTTCGTCGACGAAACTGGGACACCGAAAGGGAATACACAATTCAACTTAACGGGTGTCTTGATGGAATATAAATATGCCATCGATTCGGATGAGACCGGTGAACCAAGTCCGCTTCGTCAACGTTTGATGGATTTTAAGGCAAAAGTTTTTGAAGATCCACATATTCCCCTTCATTTGAAAGAGATTTTAAAAGCTGAGCATCCGTACGGTAAAGAAGATGGCATCACGATCGATATGTTACGACATTTCTGGATCGCCTTGCCGGAATTTTTAGTTGATATCGATTGTACGATCGTCAGCGTCGAAGTCGATAAACAGAAGCTGCAAGACTTCTTCTCGACACCGAAGGATCCGTATGTCGTTGCTTTCGCCCATCTGATGAAGTCGTTTTATTCCTTCCTCGATGAGACAGAAGCAACGAGTGCGCGTGTCGTCCTTGAGAGCCGTGATGATTATCAAAACTTGCTCATTCAAAAGGCGTTCTTCGATATCTTCAATTCGGGAACGGTCCATCTCGACGTCGAAAAAAGCCGTCAAAAAATCAAAGGCTTCATCTTTGCTGAAAAAGACAGCGACCTCTACCAATCTGGTCTTGAGATTGCCGACTTGGTCTGCTTACCTTTATCTCGCGTCCGTCGTGGTGTCATCGAGGTAAAACCACGGTTTGTCCATTATGGGGACGAAAACCGGATTTTTAAAGCCATCAAAGATAAGATTTACATTCGACGCGATAGTCCGGACCAAGATTTCCGAAACTGGGGATTCAAAAAAGTACCGATCACGAAAAAGCGTCGTGAATGGTCCGATACTCCTTGGAATGGATGATATGCAAAAAAAAAGTGGATCCCCATTGGATCCACTTTTTTTATAGTGTAGCTAGTCCTTTTGTCCGCTTTTTTCCCTCTCGACACATATCAAGTAACGGGCACGCTTCACAGTTCGGACGTTGTGCCTTGCAGTGATACCGTCCAAAGAAGATGAATTGGTGATGGAGCTTTGACCACCGCTCCCGTTTGAAACGACGCATGAGTGTCGCTTCGACCTGCGTGACATTATCCTTCCAGCGACAGATCCCGAGGCGTTTTGAGACACGTTCGACATGTGTATCGACCGCAAATGCCGGGACATCAAAGGCGACAGACAAGACGACGTTCGCCGTCTTACGTCCAACGCCAGGTAATGCTTCGAGCCCGGCGCGTTCCGTCGGGACTTCTCCATCGTGTTGCGTAAGGAGTTGTGCCGCAAGCGCCTTGATGTTTTTTGCTTTATTCCGGTATAATCCAAGTCGTTTGATTTTGTCCTCGATTTCCTCGACCGGTGCCGTAGCAAGCGAAGCAGGATCCGGATACGCCGCGAATAATCCAGGCGTCACCTGATTGACGAGCACATCGGTCGCTTGTGCACTGAGTGCGACCGCGACGACAAGTTCAAACGGATTACGGTGAATCAACTCACAAAATGCATCTGGAAACATCTCTTCTAGCGTTGCTTCAATCCGATCGATTTCTGCTTTTCGTAACATCTACTCAACCTCCCCGCCCTGCGAGATCCTCGAGCGTCTTGATCCCTTCACGTTCCCACGTCCGTAAAATTTGATTGATATAAGTCATTTTACGGACATTATGATAGACCGCTTCTCGAAGTGCGGCAAGCACCAGTTCTTCCGAAATGTTCTCGATCGTCAACCACTGAATGATCTGCTCCATCTGAAACGGTGACATCATCCCGAGTTCCCGTTCGAATTGTTGGAAGACGGACGGATTGATCGTATCAAAGTTCGGTGTTTCCTGTTCCGGTGGTGCCATCAGCTTTTCGTACAACGGAACAAGCGAATAACGTTCTGACCCGTTGACGTTTTCCATTGCCAGTAATCCTTTTTGCAATAGACCGAGAGTCGTCTCGATCGTTTCCGTCTCTGATAGTCCGAGTCGATTGCTTAACTCTTCCGGTGACGGCATCTCCATGCCTTCCGCCCGACAAGCAAACAGTTGTCCAATCAACGTGAACTCGACAAAACTGATGCCTAACCGTTTTGCCTCGGTGAACAATCGTTTTGGTAAGACGACGGTCCCTTCTTCAAATAATTGCACTAAATTATGATTCATCGTATTTCCTCGATTCTCTAGTCTAAACAAGAAATCGACCCGTCGAGACGATGGGTCGATGTTTTTCTTTACTGCTTAAGGATAGAGACGGTTCAGCAGACGTGGGAACGGAATCGTTTCCCGAACGTGCTCGACGCCTGTGATCCAAGCGACTGTCCGCTCTAAACCAAGACCGAAACCACTGTGTGGCACAGAACCGTATTGACGTGTTTCAAGATACCATTTATAGGCACCCGTCTCGTCAAGACCGTGTTTCTTCATCTCCGCGAGAAGTTTCTCATGATCTTCTTCACGTTGTGAACCACCGACGATTTCCCCGTATCCTTCTGGGGCAATCAAATCATCACATAAAACGAAGTCTGGGTTTTCCGGATCTTCTTTCATGTAGAACGGTTTGATCGCTTTTGGCCAGTGCGTGATGAAGACAGGACGTGCGAAGCTGTTCGCGATCGCTGTCTCGTGTGGTGCACCAAAGTCATCGCCGAATTCGATATCGTCGAATCCTTGCTCCTTGAGCATGTCAATTGCTTCCGTGTACTTGACGCGTGGGAACGGTGCGTTGATATTCTCAAGGACCGTCAAGTCACGACCAAGCAATTCGAGTTCCGCACGACAGTTTTTGAGTGCCGATTGCACAAGGTGCGAAACGTAGTTTTCTTGGACTTCGAGGTTCATCTCGTGGTCGTGGAATGCCATCTCAGGCTCCATCATCCAGAATTCGATCAAGTGACGACGTGTTTTTGATTTTTCAGCACGGAACGTTGGACCGAACGAGAAGACCTTTCCAAGTGCCATTGCTGCCGCTTCCATGTAGAGCTGACCAGATTGTGAAAGGTACGCATCTTCATCGAAATATTTCGTGTGGAACAATTCTGTCGTTCCTTCTGGCGCGCTACCTGTCAGGATTGGCGGATCCACTTTAATGAATCCTTCTTGGTTGAAGAATTCGTACGTCGCTCGAATCAATTCGTTCCGAACGACCATGACCGCATGCTGGCGCTTTGAACGCAACCAGAGGTGACGGTTGTCCATCAAGAAATCCGTTCCGTGTGCTTTTGGAGTGATCGGATAATCGACTGCTTCATGGATGAGCTCAATCTTAGAGATTTCCATTTCGTGACCGATCGCTGTCCGACCGCCGTCTGATTTGATTACACCTGTCACCCAAAGTGACGATTCCTGCGTTAAGCCTTTTGCTTGTTTGAATAAGTCTTCGCCGACGGTTTCTTTGACGACGACACCCTGCATGAATCCAGAGCCATCCCGAAGCTGGAGAAAAGCGATCTTACCGCTTGAGCGTTTGTTTGCTAACCAACACCCGATCGTCACTTCTTCTCCTACATATTTGTTTACTTCTCGAATCATTGCTTTCAACAGTCAACATCCTCTCTCTATTAAACGGCTGTATGTGCCGTGATGAATCCTTCAATCCGGTCGAGTGCTTCTAAGACACGTGCCGGGTCCGTCGCGTAAGATAGGCGGACATAGTCCGGTGCACCAAATCCTGAACCTGGAATCAAGGCGACCTTCGCTTCAGATAAAACAGCTGTACACCAGTCGTCGACATTATCGAATCCACACATCTCAGCAGCTTGCTTTGCATGTGGGAACAAATAGAATGCCCCTTCCGGCTTCAAGCACGTCAATCCTTTGATTTCATTGAGTCGTGCATAAATTTTCTCAAGTCGTTCTTCAAAGATGACACGCATCGCTTCGACCGGTGCATCGCCTTCTGCATACGCAGCAACTGATGCTGCTTGCGCAATCGATGTCGGGTTCGACGTCGAATGGCTCGCTAAGTTTGTCATCGCTGAGATGATTTCCTTCGGTCCGATTGCATACCCGATCCGCCAGCCTGTCATCGCATGGGACTTCGAGACACCATTGATGATGACCGTCCGTTCGCGCATCTCTGGCAAGGACGCGATCGAGATATGTGTCGCACCGTTATAGAGCAACTTTTCATAAATCTCATCACTGATGACGAGTAGATCATGCTTGATCGCAACATCTGCTACCATCTCGAGCTCTTCTTTCGAATAGACCATTCCTGTCGGATTCGATGGTGAATTCAAGACGAGTGCTTTCGTTTTTGGAGTAATGTGTTGCTCGAGCAATTCCCGTGTCACTTTGAAGCGAGACGATTCGTCCGTTTCTAAAATGACCGGTACACCGTCACTGAGTTTAATTTGCTCCGGGTAACTGACCCAGTATGGTGCTGGGACGATGACTTCATCGCCTGGATCAAGAATCGCTTGGAACAACGTTGATAGTGCATGCTTTGCTCCTGAAGCAACCATGACTTCTGAGCGTTCGTATGGCATCCATAAGTCACGGCGTGTCTTTTCGATGATCGCATCCTTCAAGGCAACCGTTCCGCCAGACGGCGTATACTTCGTATCGCCCGCTTCTGCTGCCTCGAATGCTGCTTGGATGATGAATTCCGGTGTATTGAAGTCGGGCTCTCCCGCACCTAAACCGATGATGTCTTGACCTTCTTCACGTAGTGCCTTGGCTTTCGCTGTGATGGCTAGCGTTGTAGATGGTGTCAATTGTCGTACGCGTTTCGATAACATGTCGCCCACTCCCTTTACTTGATTCGTAATCGTTTGATGAAAGAACCTTCTTGATACGTGTAATACGAATAATCATAACCTGTCGTCGTCTTTGAAACGATCTCGATGACGGCACGCTCCTCAAAGCCGTACTTAGCAGACACGATGTCTCCGAGTTCTGGATGATCCGCGATGACCGTTTTGATAGCAATACCATCAGCAACCGGTCGTGTCTCAATCGTTCCTTTTTTCGGAACGAACGCCCGTACCGCCTGTCCGTTCTGCTTCATCGTAAAAACGACATATTGACGTTTCCCGTTAAAGACAGACTCGAACCGGACGTCCGTCGGTTTGAGTTCTTTTTTCAGACGTGCCTCTGCTTGCTCGGCGACGCTCTGTTCCCGGTCTTTTGCCTCAGCGATCGTCACCTGATAAACGGCGGTGCCAAGCACAGTCAAAAGGATGAGTGCACTCAGCAGACCGAGCGTGATTTTCCACTTCATGTGCGGTAGATGGTGAAGACCATCTGCTCCTTGTCTTTTTCATCGAGAGCAAGACCGAACATTAAATCTTCCGTTTTCAGTGTCCGATTCAACAAGTCGACGATTTTATACGTATCCTCATGGCGGTTCACTTTGACGGTCGCAAGTGTTTCAATTTTTGAATCCATCTGTATGTCCTCCCTCATTTTTCTCTATCTATTATAATGCGATAGGGTTTATCTGAATAGACTCAATCGCCATCATTCAAGAACAATTCTAGTTCTGCCGTTAGTTCATCAAGTGGTTTTGATAAAACAGGCACTTTCGGCAGACTCGTCACGAACCGTTTTCCATAACGTGTCGTCTCGATCCGTCGATCGAGTACGAAGACGACACCTCGGTCGTTCGTCGTCCGGATCAAGCGACCAAATCCTTGCTTAAAGCGAATGATGGCTTGCGGTAAACTGTATTCGAAAAATGATGATTTCCCGAGTTTTTCGATCCGTTCCGAACGTGCCTGGACAATCGGTTGATCCGGTGGTGCAAACGGCAACCGGACGATGACGAGACAACTGAGGTCATCTCCTGGGATATCGACCCCTTCCCAAAAACTAGCTGTTCCGAACAAGATACAGGCGTCGAGTTGTTTGAATTGTTTCATCAGTCGTTGCCGTGAACCTTGCGTGACCCCTTGCGAGAGTAACGTAAACCGGTCAGGTAGTAACGGCTTCGTCGCTTCATGCGTCAGTCGAAGTAAATCGTTTGACGTAAATAAGACGAGCATCCGCCCTTCCGTCACCTCTGCGATTTGTAAGATGGCTTCTGCAATCGTCTCTGCGAATTCCGGCAATGGCACATCCTGTAGGAGCGGAAGATCCGTCGGAATCATCAATCGTACGTTATCGGCATATCCGAATGGTGACGGAACGACGAATCGACGTGTCTCAAACGCATCAAGTCCTAATCGGTTCTCAATGAATTGGAACTTGTTCGAGACGGTCAACGTCGCAGACGTCAGGATACACGTCCGTTTCGAAAAGACATCGCGACGTAGTCGCTCTGAAATGTCGATTGGTTGTGTATACACGCGTGTCAGTTTTCGATTCTTAACGGACGTTTCGATCCAAGATACCGTATCGTCGTGCGGAGCAAGCATTGTCTCGAAGATGGCGAGCTCCGCTTCTTCGATTTGAGACGTAATCGCTTTTAAATCCGCGACGAGTGAACGCTCCCGATAACTCATCTGCTCACGGTGTTCGTGGAATAGTTTATGAATCGCACGGATTGCTTGACGCAAACGACGCAACACTAATTCAACCCGCTTGGCACTCTCTTGAACAGCACGCATCGAACGGTCGAGTCGCTTGAAGCGAATGCTGACCATCCCTTCCCGACGTGCTTTGCGGGAAGCCAGTTCGAGCCCGTACGCTTGAATGATCATCAACAGCCCGTCCGCCTCTTCGAGCAATGTCGTCAACGCCTCATCGACTGTCTCACTATGGGCTTCGACCATCTCGGCGATGTCCCATTCTTCCGACAGATCGAGCAAGCGGTGTAACAATTTTTTGTCGGACGAATATCCGAGTTGTCGGAACAAACGATCAAACGTATGTCCATCAAAGACGAGACCAAAATGATGACTCGCGACTTCTTCGATTTGGTGCGCCTCATCAAGAATCAACGGACTTCCTTTCGGTAAGACCCCTGCCTCGAATTGAAGGTCACTAAACAACAAGGCGTGGTTCGTAACGATAATCGTCGCATCCTTTGCCTGGCGAATCGCGTGTTGGAAGAAGTCCCGGCTGTACCATGGGTCAAACCGTCCAAGCTGCGATTGGCTATCAGACTGGATCAACTGTTTGATGCCGATATTGCCTTGCGCAGCACCGCCTGGTAAGCTGACTTCTTCTAAATCTCCCGTTTCTGTTTCCGTCAACCAGACGAGCAGAATCGCTTTTGCGAGCGTGAAGTTATAAGCATCCTCTTGATCATTCAAGAAAAATTCGAATTTCCGTAAATCAATGTAGTTACTTCGTCCCTTAAGTAATGCAATCTGGACCGGTGCCTCGAACAGCTGACGCAAGAGCGGTAAATCACGCGCGAACAATTGCTCCTGCAATTGAATCGTGTGCGTACTGACAACGATTGGTACTTCATGTTCGAGTGCGTAATGCGCTGCAGGCACAAGATAACCGAGCGATTTTCCTGTTCCCGTCCCTGCTTCGACGAGTAACGGTGTTTCTTGATCGAGCGATTGATAGACATGACGCATCATCTCGAGCTGCCCACGTCGCTCTTCATATCCTTCGAATAGACGAGGGAACGTCACGGCATTCAATTCATCAACGAATGGTCCAAACGGTTCAAGGACGGGTGGATGTGCCAACCGCTCTATCGTCTGGCGTTTTTTCAAAGCGATTTTTCGAAAACGATCGAATCGCTCATCCTCTTCGATACCGACTAAACGAATCGCATGGTCGATTTCCTCTTCGATGGCACTGAACAGGCGCGGTGATAAACGTCTTAAGTGCTTTAATGTCTCAAGCGGCAACGTATGTAGTCGTTTGAGTAGTTCAAGCAACAATTCAGCCGTCGCCGAAGCGTCACTCCCTGCCCGGTGCGCCTCTTGATGGGCAAGGTGTAATGACTCTGACAGATGCGACAGCGCGTGGCTTTCTGCTGTCGGAAGTAAGATTCGTGCGAGTTCGACCGTATCAATGACAGGACCTGTGTACGGCAAGTATCCTTCCTCTTCTAACGCATCGTTTAAGAAGTTTAAATCGAACTGCACATTATGTGCGACGAAGACACCACCATCGAGCAATGATAAGACACGCGGTGCGATGACATCGAATGTCTCGGCCTCTTTGACATCCTCATCCGTGATGCCCGTCAACTGGGAAATGAACGGAGGAATCGGTTGGGTCGGACGCACGAAGGCAGACAATTGTTCTGTCAACTGTCCATCTTCAATGACCGCCATGCCGATCTCAATCATCTCATCGCCAGCCTTTATGGAATGACCTGTCGTTTCCAGGTCGACTACGACGTACTTTTTCTTCAACACTGATCCTCCACCTTTTATCCATCCTCTCCATGATCGGACGGCATCTCATTTTTCATCTTAACAAAAAAAGAGACCCGCTGACATGATCGGGTCTCTAAAATTTCATAAGATCGTGTGGGCGATTTCTTGAGACAACATTTGTTTGATGTCGTTCTGCTCATTTAGAACAGCCACTTTTGGGACATGTGTCGCGATTTCTTCCGTCGACAATTGCGCATACGCCATGATGATGACCTCATCCCCGACTTGGAAATGACGTGCTGCCGCACCGTTTAAACAGATGACACCTGAACCGCGCGCACCTTTGATCGCATACGTTTCAATCCGCGCACCGTTCTGGTTGTTCGTCACTTGGACTTTTTCATTTTCAAGAATTCCGACAGCATCGAGTAAATCTTCATCAATCGTAATCGAACCAACATAGTGTAAGTTTGCCTCGGTGACCCGGGCCTTGTGTAGTTTAGCGTGCATGAATGTGCGTAACATCGTCATGCTCCTCTCGTATATAGTAAATTATCGATCAACCGTGCCGATGCGAACTGCACGGCGACAGCTAAGAGAATCGTAGTCGTTTGTTCAGTGACAGATCGTAGTGATGGATAGTCGACAGCTTCGACGTAATCGATCGTGGTTCCCTCGAATTGAAGTGCTTCGCGAGTCTGCTCGAGAACCGTTTCAACTGGCACCCCTTGATCGAGTGCTTGTTTCGCTTGTTGTAACGCCTGCTGGATTCCCGGTGCTTGCGCACGTTCTGTTTCCGATAGATAGACATTACGTGACGATTTCGCTAGACCATCTGCTTCGCGAATGATTGGGCAACGGACAATCTCAACCGGAACAAAGTAATCAGCGACATACGCTTCGATCAATGCGAGCTGTTGTGCATCCTTCAGACCGAAATACGCACGGGTTGGACGGACGACGTTCAACAGTTTACTGACGACCGTCAAGACACCGTCAAAATGCCCTGGTCGTGATGCGCCGCATAAGACATCATCACCGGAGCGGACCGTAACACGGGCCATATCCAGCGGATACATCGTCTCGTTCGTCGGATAGAACAGATAATCGACTCCTTCTGCCTCCGCGATTTTCTGATCCCGTTCTGCGTCTCGTGGATAACGATCCAAATCCTCGTTTGGTCCGAATTGCGTCGGGTTGACGAAAATACTCAAGACGACGACATCATTTTCTTGTCGTGCTTGTTTGAGCAAGGAAGCATGCCCTTCATGCAAGAATCCCATCGTCGGTACAAAACCGATTGAACCGGCTCCCGCTAAATGTTCGCGTAACGTCTGGACGTCCTCGATAATCTTCATTCCTTGTTCCCTCCATAAAGCGCACCAATCAGTTCTTCGTCCATCTGGAACGAATGTGCTAGTTCAGGGAAGGCACCGGCTTTGACGTCTTTGACGTAAGCTGCGATTGCTTCCGTTCCTGAAGTATTCCAGTCCGTGTACGCTTTAACAAACTTCGGTAAACGACCGACGCCATACGTCAAGATGTCATGATAGACAAGTACTTGACCGGCGACTTCTGCGCCGGCACCGATTCCGATGACGGGAATCGAGAGGAGCTCTTGAATCCGTTTCGCGAGCGGATGCGGCACACACTCGAGCACGAGCATCTTCGCTCCGGCACGCTCTGCTTCCAAACTGTCTGCAATCAGTTGTTCGGCTGCTTCTAGTGATTTCCCCTGGACCTTGAATCCTTCAAGAACGCCAACGGATTGTGGTGTTAATCCGAGATGCGCGACGCAAGGCATCCCAGCATCCGTCAAACGACGAATCGTCTTTAAGATTTCCCCTGCCCCTTCTAGTTTCAAGGCATCTGCCTGTGATTCTTGGAAGATGCGGGCTGCTGATTCAAGCGTGCGATCAAATGAACCATGATAGCTTGCGAACGGCATATCGACGATCATGAACGTCTGTGGTGCGCCGCGGCGAACGGCACGCGCATGATGAACCATGTCGTCGACCGTGACGGCAATCGTTGAATCATAGCCGAGGATGACGTTCCCGAGGGAATCGCCGACGAGCAACATATCAACCCCTGCTGCCTCCGATAGTTTTGCTGAAGGATAATCATACGCCGTCAACATGACGAGCTTTTCTCCAGCTTGTTGTTTTTTCAGTAATGGACCCATTGTGTGCATTGTGTTCTCTCCTTACGTGTGTAGGGAGGACAAAAGGAAAACGCCTTCTTCTCCAAAATAAATGCATGCGGAAAAGAAGGCGGAATAATTGAATATCGTCCTTCTGTCCCTGTCCGTTAAGATCAAGGCAGTTGAAACAGCTAAAACTGGCACCTGTCAATTTGGTATGGTTCCGATGAGCGGATACCATCCGTGGCTTTATTATACATGACGGGAAAAGCTCTCTGCAAACCGTCTGATTCAAACCCTTATTCTTTTTCCCAGTAAATCAGCTCTGCTGAATGGAAACGGGTCTCACCTGTTTCCGTCTTAATCCGAATCGTACCCGTCTCGTCAATACCGAGCAATGTTCCGGAAGCGGTCATCTGACGTGTCCGCAGTGTCACTTGTTCATGTAAGCGGTCAGCGAGTGTTTCCCACTCGGAGACGAAAGATCCGAACCCTAGCTCGAGCCACTGCTTGTATAGTCGTTCAAATCGATTCAAAAACGTCGCGACGACTTCCGCACGTCGGAAAGTTCTTCCTGATTCTCGGACAAGCGAGGTAGCACGATCTTTGATGCCTTCGGGAAACCGTTCGTGATGGACATTGATGCCGATGCCGATGATGACCGAACTGATCCGGTCCGCCTCGGTCTGCATTTCCGTCAAGATGCCTGCTACCTTACGACCGTTGATCAAGATGTCGTTCGGCCATTTAATCGTAACCGGAACATCGAATGTCCGGAGAGACTGTGCAAGTGCAATACCTGCTACAAGTGTTAATTGACCTGCTTGATGCATCGGTACATCTGGTCGGACGAGTAGACTCATCGCGATGCCTTCATTTTTCGCCTCATGCCACGTTCTCCCTAGCTGTCCGCGTCCATTCGTTTGGTGATCGCATACGACGAGTGTTCCTTCTGGTGCATGCTGTTGCGCTTGTTCATGTGCAATCCGTTGCGTTGTATCCAGTTCTTCGAAATGAAGGAGGTGGCGACCAAGACGCGCTGTCGTCAACCATTGTTCAATGGCAATCGGCGTTAGCAAATCGCCTTCATCGACTAATTGATAACCTTGTTTTTTATTCGAGATGATCTGGTATCCTTCTTCTTTTAAAATTTGCATATGCTTCCAAATAGCGGTACGTGAAATATTTAACGTCTCTGCTAATTCTTGTCCGGAATACCACGTCCGCTGACGAAGTGCGATCAAGATTTGTTCTCGGACTGAGTGTGCCATCGCTCTACCTCCTCCATTAATGCCGTTCGGTCGTTTGGACAAGATCGCATGACGACGCTATTCTCCAAGTGCAAGAGCGCTTCCTTGATCTGTTGCTTTTGAAGACCGAGGCGGATCATATCTTTTCCGTCGACAGCGAGCTCTTTGCGACCACGAATCGGTAAATCCGAACGATCCGGATAATGCTTTCCCGTCATTTCCCGAAGAGTCGTCAGTTCTGAGTCCGACAACTGATAACGATCCCAGTCCTGTAACGGTCGATGCAACAGGGGTGCCAAACGTGTAGCGAGCTGGACTTGATGTTTCGATCGTTTCCAGCGCGTCAATTGGTCTCGCGCAAGACCCGCATCGAGCACGAGTGTCCAGACGGCATCTTTTGAAACACCCCGAAGCGACTGCTGCGCAAGTCCTTTGACGATTTCTGAAGTCATGCCGGGTAAATAGCGTTCGATGCCAGTGCGTAGCATCGCCTGTAACGCCCGCTGTTTTCCCGGACCAAGTAAGAGCTTCTCGAACTCAATCGCGATCCGCTCAATCGCAACGGCCGCTAGATGCGGAGCGAGTTCGACAATTGCTTGTTCCGTCGCCTCGTCAAGCGAGAAATCCAGTTGGCTCATGAAGCGGAACGCCCGCATCATCCGAAGCGCATCTTCATTAAAACGTTCGGTCGGTTTGCCGACCGTCCGGATGATCCGCTCTTCGATGTCACGCACTCCTCCGAATAGATCGACGCGACCCGTTGGTCTGAGTGCCATCGCGTTGATCGTAAAGTCGCGTCGGGTCAAATCCTCTTCCAAACTGACACCAAGCGTTACCGCATCCGGTCGCCGGCGATCGCTATACGTTGCTTCCGAGCGAAACGTCGTGATCTCGTACGGCACGTGGTTGAGAACGACCGTCACGGTTCCATGCTCGAGTCCTGTCGGAATGACGACAGGGAATAAGTCGATGATTTGTTCCGGTAACATCGAGCTCGCTAAATCGTAGTCTCCAGGTGTCCTATCGAGTAACATGTCACGAACGGCACCACCGACGATATACGCTTCACCACCAGCTTCCTCGATCGTCTGAATGATGTGATGTGCCCCTTCAAGCAAGTTCATGACGTGCACACACCCGTTCATAGACTTGTTCATAACGACGGACGATCTCATTTGAATCAAAACGACGACGGGTATCACGAATGCCTTCCTCTGCCATCCGTTCCCGTAACATCGGATCATCTGCGAGTTCACCGATTCGTGCCGCAGCTACTTTGACGTCGTAGGTTGGAACGATATACCCGGTTACGCCGTCCTGTATGACTTCCGGTAAGCCACCTGCTGTCGAGACGACACTCGGGACCCCAATTGCCATCGCCTCAAGGACGACGAGCCCGAACGCTTCTTTTTCCGACAACAGGACATGAATATCACTGATGGCGAGCAATTGCGCGACGTGTTCCTGTTTACCAGCAAAGATCACTTTGTCGTAAATGCCGAGTTCCTTTGCACGACGTCTCGTTTGTCCCATCTCTGGACCATCCCCGACAAGTAAGAGACGCATCTTCCGGTCTTTCGCTGCAATGGCGAACGCCGCAAGCGTATCATCGATTCGTTTGACCGGTCGGAAGTTCGAGATGTGAATGACGACGACTTCGTCCGCTTCGATGCCGTAATGCCGCTTCAAGCGTTCATCCCGCATCGGATAATAGACGCTCTCATCAATCGAGTTCGGAATGACATCAATCGCGTAATGGGCGTTAAGTGTCGCATTCGTCTCAAGCGCTAGACTCTCGGAAACAGCTGTGACCGCATCCGATTGTTCGATGCCGTACCGGATGGCCGGTTGCATCTCTAAGTCTTGCCCGATGACGGTAATGTCTGTTCCGTGTAACGTCGTGACGACGGCAACGCCTTTTTTCTTCGCCATATTTCGCCCAAGTTCTGCACAGACAGCATGCGGAACGGCGTAATGCGCATGGATGACATCGAGATCGAATAAATCAATGATCTCTGCGACTTTTGACGCCAACGTAATGTCGTATGGTGGATATTTAAAGACGGAGTACTGGTTGACCTCAACCAAGTGGACCGTGATGTTTGGACGATATTCTGTCAGCCGAAACGGCATGCTTGACGTGATGAAGTGAACGTCATGTCCACGATCCGCCAGTTTCATACCGAGCTCTGTTGCGACGACCCCACTCCCGCCGACGGATGGATAACAAAGAATCCCAATTGCTTTTTTCATGATAAGACCACACTCTCTTTATGACTTCTATTCGTCTCTATTCTAAGCAATATCGATCGGAATGACCATACTGATCACTTTTCGACTGATTTTCAGAGGAAAAGCTAGTCTTTTTCCGACTGTGCCGTTACCCTAGAGAAAGAGTCTTGATTTGAAAGGAGCATACGGAAATGGCACCTCCATTCCAGTTTCCGATCCGGATTCAGAACATCCTCTGGATTTTAGTCGGATCATTTATCTTTGCTTTTGGTATTTATCATTTTAACGTCCAAAATGAATTGGCAGAAGGCGGCTTTACAGGGATTACCTTAATTTTAAAAGGATTGTTCGGATTATCTCCATCGATCACGAACTTAGTGTTGAATGTCCCACTTTTTTTCGTCAGTTATAAAATTTTGGGACGGACGACCTTCGTCTACACGTTGGTCGGTACATTCAGTTTTTCCTTCTGGTATGGATTAATTGCCAAATATTCACCTCTTGTCATCGACCTGCGCGACGATATGGTGCTTGCTGCGCTCTTTGCCGGTGTCTTCATCGGCGTAGGTCTTGGTATCATCTTCAACAATGGTGGTACGACAGGTGGCGTCGATATCATCGCGCGTTTGACGAAACGCTACTTCGGTTGGTCGATCGGTCGAACTTTCTTGATTTTCGATTTCTTCGTCATAGTCGCATCCTTGACGTATCTCGATTACAAACAAGCGATGTATACGTTACTTGCCGTCTACGTCGGCGCCCGTGTCATCGATTGGATGCAAGAGGGCACTTATGCTGGTAAAGCAGCGATGATCATCAGTGATCACCGGACGGAGATTGCAGACGGCATTCATGCGACAATGAATCGTGGCACGACCCGTCTGATCGCGAAAGGCGGTTACTCCGGACGAGATCTCGAAGTATTGTACGTCGTCGTCGCTCGTAATGAAATCAATCGCTTGAAGACACTTGTAAAGAGTGTCGATCAGCACGCCTTCATCACGTTGCATGATGTCTATGAAGTAACGGGAGAAGGATTCACGTTCGACGAAAACCGGGTTCCGATCAAAGAAACCTAAACAGACAAAAAACACGGATCGCTCAAACGAGCAATCCGTGTTTTTCGTTTTAGTCATCACTTGATGGGTTGAAGACGAGCAGTGCAAGACGAAGAAACTCGGCGACGGCAACGAGTGTTGCTGCGACGTACGTCCAAGCCGCTGCGTTCAAGACACGACGTGAACCACGTTCTTCTTCGGCATCAATGATACCATGCTCCGTCAACTGCGCCATCGCTCGATTCGAGGCATCAAACTCAACCGGTAACGTGACGAGTTGGAAAATGACGGCACCGAGCATCAAGACGACACCAAGCATCGCAAGACCACTGAAACCGGCAAACAGACCAATCAACAACAGTGGGAACGATAAATTCGACGTGATCGACGCGACAGGTGCGATCCGGTGACGGACACGCATCATATTGTAATCCGTCGCATCTTGAATGACGTGACCGATTTCGTGTGCTGCGATCGAAACGGCTGAGACCGTCGAACCGTAATAGACGTCTTCCGACAAACGAACGACTTTGTTCGTCGGGTCATAATGGTCGGACATCGTTCCACCAATCGGCTCGAGACGGACGTTCGTGATCCCGTTCTGCTTCATGATGAAGTCGGCGACCTGTGCCCCTGTCACCCCACTTTGAATCGGAACATCTTGATATTTTTTATAGGTGCTCCGCACCCGCATCTGAGCCCAAATCGGGACGATGATGATGATCGCGAGATAGATCAAATAGTTTGCCACGAGACATCGTTCCTTTCTTTTTTTGATTATAGGTCTATTTTATGTTCAAGTGATCTTATTGTCAATTGAATCGCGTGCGACAAGCAGATATCCCATCAAAAGACATAATCCGGTCAACCAGAAGGAGCCGTATCCGATCCACTGAATGTGCTCCGCAAGCGCCGGATAGCGCGGCCATTGTCCGAGGACGTAATCGACGACATCGTTGTGGATGACCCAGATGGCGACGAGGACGAGCTCCTTGACGCGAAACGTCATTAGCGGACTGTATAACAATGCCTGGAACGCCATCGCTCCGTGCGACACCATCAACATCAGTGCCATTGCCGTTAAGGTCGCATTCTCCGTTCCGAGTTGATTCAACATCAACGCATTCATGACGACTGCCCAGACGCCATATTTGATCAATGTCACGAACGCGAGCGCTTCAAACAGTCGGGAACGTCGTCCAAAGATCCAGAGAAAGACGATGATCGTAAAGAAGAGGGAGGCGGTCGGGCTATCCGGAATGAACGGATAGTAATACCACTTCGATGTCGCAAGTTGCGGTTCATACCAGATGTAGCCGTAGATCGTTCCTGCTAAGTTGATCAATCCGACGATCCAGAGTACTGCTTTATGGCGGAGTAATGTCAAAATACCTTGCAATTGTTTCACCTCATCATCGACAAAAGCCGGAGGATTGCTCCCCCGGCTTTTGGCTTATTTATTGTTTTCGCCGCCTTCACCGTATGAAGCGATGAATTTCGCGAGTTCTTTACGATCCGCATCTGATCCTTTGTACTGACCAGCAGGCATCGAACCGACACCTTTATCTGCGATCTCATAAATCTCTTCTTCTGTCTTCTTCGTACCAACGAGTGCCGGAGCTGCTGCTCCACCCTCGAGGTTTTTACCGTGACAGTTGACACATGACTGGTTCGAATAAATTTCGTATCCTTTTGCCGAAGTATCAATTTTTGGTCCTTCGTTCATCGTCAACTCACCTTGTTTATGGATTGTATCCCAGTGAGTCGTTTGAACAGATTCCCATGTCAAGAAGACGATCGAGACGACTGCGAGGAGCATCATGCTGACTGCGATCGGACGTTTCGCAGGACGACGTTCAAGACCTTGGTCGAGCCATGGCGCGACGAGAAGTGCTGTGAACGCAAGACCTGGAAGGATGACCGTCCCCATCAAGATGTATGGACCTGCAGCGAATTGGTATTTCAAGAGCTGATAGAGGAATAGGAAGTACCAGTCCGGAAGTGGAATGTACGACGTATTCGTCGGATCGGCAATGTTTTGAAGTGGTGCTGCTTCTACGATTGTCAGTGTCATGAAGCCGATCAAGAAGACCGCTCCAACCATCCATTCGCGAAGTAAGAAGTTTGGCCAGAACGCTTCCGTTCGACCTGGATATTCCGAGTAGTCTTTCGACTTGTTCGGCATCCGGTTGTTGATCGACACCCGTGAATCGGTGACGAATTTCATTCCTTTACCACGATGCATCGTGTTCTCCCCCTTTTTTGTTGTCTAGATGATAGTCGGTTTAAAGTGGTCCAGAGATCCCTTGTTTACGGATCATCATGAAGTGGGCCCCGAGCAAGACGAACAATGCTGCAGGAAGGAAGAAGACGTGAATCGCAAAGAATCGAGCGATTGTACTTGCGCCGACGATTTCTCCACCCGCAAGGAGGGTCTTCGCGATACCACCGATGACCGGAATACTTTCAGCAATCTGAATCGTAACTTTTGTCGCGAACAACGCTTTCATGTCCCAAGGCAATAGGTATCCTGTCAGACCGAGAGCTAAGACGACGAAGAACAAGAGAACTCCGACGACCCAGTTCAATTCACGTGGTTTCTTGTATGAACCAGTGAAGAAGACACGTAATGTATGTAGGAACAACATTACGATAACGACCGACGCACCCCAGTGGTGCATACCACGAACGATTTGTCCGTGTGCGACTTCATTTTGAAGATAGTAGACGGACGCGTGTGCGTTGATGATGTCCGGTACATAATACATCGTCAAGAACATCCCCGAAAGAATCTGGATGACGATCGTAAAGAACGTCAATCCGCCAAAACAATAAACGAAAGCTGAAAAGTTATGTGCCGGGTTGACGTGCTCCGGTACTTCATGGTCGGCGATATCTCGCCAGAGCGGCGTAATGTCAACGCGCTCATCGATCCAATCATAGATTTTTTGCATCATCGCTTACGCACCTCTTTCGACTGGTTTACCAAGGTAGAGGAAACCATCTTTCTGCTGCATTTCATAACCATCGAGTGGTTTCGTCGGAGGCGTTCCTGGAACGTTGACGCCATCCTTCGTGTACCGACCGAAGTGACATGGGCAATAGAATTGCTCCGGGTGCGTCGGATCTGAACCGAAGCTGACTTGGCAACCTAAGTGTTTACAAATTGGTGAGAGGGCTAGAATTTCTCCCTTATCATCTTTGAACACCCAAGCTGACAACGTTTCTTCGAACTCATACCATGCATCTTGCGTTTGTTTCTTGAAGTCGACCCGTTTTGGTTCTGTCGTGATATCCGACAACTTCATTACTTTTACTTTATCGCCTGCTCCTGATTTCTTCAGGACTGGATCAACTGCGAAGTTGACCATCGGCATGACCATCGTCGCCGCCATGAAACCGCCGACGCCTGTCAATGTATACGTCAAGAACTGACGACGTGTTACGTTAGACCCGTTTTGAGCCATCTCGATCCCCCCTTGTGATGTACGCTGTGCCCCAAGACGACAGTACTTCACACAAATTTCTCACATGGTAATAGTATCTTAATAAAATCATTGCGTCAACCGCTTCATAGCGCGGTCCAACGGTTTCCTAACTGTTCGAGAACTTGTCCAACAAAATTCCCGACCATCTGACCTTGTTGGTCACGACTCATCGTCTCAAGAGCTAGACGTGGCACGTAGATAATCTCTTCGGCGGCAGTCTCCTTCCACCTTAAATCAGCGGTGATGAAGGTGATGAAACGGAATTGCCCGGAAGCAGCCGCTTGACGCCATCCTTCCAACTGTTCGATCGACGGTGCATCGATGTAGGTCAGAGCCGGAACGAGCAACGCCCGTCCGGATAGCTGGCGTTCGACTTCGGACGCCACCGTCAATGTCATGTCTGCGCATTCCGCGTAAGCATGCATCGCCTCATCGAAACCGACCGGAAGCAAAGGCACGATCAGCGTATCGATGTACGCTTGCTCGCTTCGTGTCCGCTGTACGTCGGATGGTTTGAAACGCAAGTCATTTCCCCCTTTCTTCGTACTTACAATTCGTCACATTTAATGTATCATATCCGCATTTCCTCCTACTCTCTTAATGTGAACGTTTTATGAAATTCCACTCTATTTTTCTTCATATTTTGCACAAATCTTCACATACGAAAGGACCCTATCGCCTGCACTGGGCAATAGAGTCCTTCTGTTAAGGAAGTTGACTTCGAACGAGCCGTAACTGTTCGGAAAGGGAGTGGAACCGATGTTGATCGCGTGCATCTAGCGCTTCATCAATCAAGCGGACTAACCGTTCTTCTTCCTGCCGATTGACCGTGACCGCGATGAAATGTGTCGCTTCATCCGCTAAACGCGGTTCAACAGCAACTTCTGGGCGAAACGGATTTTCTTCTAGTAAAGACAAATACTCGTCATCCATCATCATACCTTGGAAGTTCAACTCGATATAGATATCTTCCGAGGTCAGGCGGATGTCATGATACGCTTTTTCTGGATCTAACGTCGTGACATCCCCTTTTTTGAAGAGAAACGGTTCTGCATCGAATCCGTATGTCGTCATGATGATTGCCTTCGGTGCGAAGGTCGCATTTTGGACGAAGTGTACTTGCTCGAGTTTTGCCTCATTACGCAGCCAATAATCGATGATCCATTTCGCTTCCCGTCGCTTTAACGTGTAATAGGTCAAGATGCGGCGTAAGAATCGCTGCTTTCTCTCTATCATCTCAATCCTACTCCCTTCTCCCGTGAAGTCATCCATCCATTCGTTCAACATAGTCGACGAGTTCGTTATCTTCTGGTGTCAACTGGGCAGCGCGACGGAGGAGACGTTGCCCCTCTTCACGCCGTCCTTCCTCGACGAGTGCAAATCCATACTCTTTCAAGAAGAGCGCATCTTCCGTGAATGCACCTTCGACTATCGCATAATTCTCCATCGCTTGTGTGTATTCCTCTAAGGCATACAAAGCGCGTGCCCGGTACCATGTCAGAATCGGAGCCGTGACGTGTTCTTCGATGGCAGAGATCGTCTCGATCATCGCTTCGTGGTCCTCGTCTTCAGCTAGTAACGAAAGCAAACGTTCCGCTGCGACGATTGATTCCGGATTCAAGGCAAGTGCTTCACGCAACGCTTGGACGCTTCCTGCGCGATCACCGAGTTTTAGAAGGAACAAGGCTTCCATCGTCCGCAACTCATCATTGTAATCGTCGCGCTCCATTCCTTGTTTGATGACGTTCAGCGCTTCTTTCGTCAAACCAAGTTCGGCTTGGCTTTCCGCATATGGTACGTACGCCGACGTATAGTCTGGATCCTGTGCAATCAATTGCTGGAATGTCTCGACCGCTTTTTGATGTTGACCAACACGGTGAGCCGTCATCGCAAGACCAAACAGCGTATGCAGGTCGGAGCGTTCTGCGACAGCACGTTCGTACAGTGGAATCGCATCTTCAAATTGTCCTGTCATCGCGAGCGATTCCGCATAAAGGGCATCGAGCGGCAATTCAGCACGTAACTCTGGACGCTCCGCGATTTCAGCGAATAACGGTACCGCCTGATCAAACGCGCCGAGCGTCATGTAGAGCTCAGCCAAACCGTATGCAAGTAACGGTTCGTCCGGCGCAAGATTACGTGCTTCCTTCAGCTTCGCTAACGCTACTTCGTCAAGACCTTGCGACTGATAAAGGTCCGCAAGTAAAACAAGAGACCGGGGACCATATTCCATGTCCGACGTATCAACCTGCTCGAGGACCGAGATCGCTTCTTCTTCGCGATCCAAATCGATATAACATTCTGCAAGTAACAAGGCAACTCCCGCGTTACCCGCATATTCAACGTAAAGTGGTGCCAAGAGATCGACCGCCCGGTCAGACAATCCGAGTTCGATATAGAGATCGGCAACGGCGAGGCGGTCCTCATCCGTTCCTGTCTTTTCGAGTTTTTCTAATGCTGCTAACGCTTCTGAGGTGTGACCATGTTCTAATTCTTCGATGATGCCATTCAATAGTTGTTCATTCAAGGCAAACGCCCCACTTTCTGTCATCCGCCTATTGCTTACTCAGATTGGTCGGATTGAAGTTTCTTTAAATCATCATAGAACGTTGGATAGCTGACTTCAACTACTTCGCGTCCATGAACCATAATTTCCGGATTGATCGTCGCTGCGATCGTTAACATCATCGCGAGCCGGTGATCACCTGCACTGTCGACTTCCGCTGCTTGCAAAGATGTCGGTCCTTCGATGATCATGCCGTCATCCGTCGCCTCGATGTTCGCCCCAAGACGCTGTAATGCCGTCACGACCGTCTCGATCCGGTCCGTTTCCTTGATACGAAGCTCTTGTGCATCGCGAATGATCGTTCGTCCTTCCGCTTGCGTCGCAAGTAAAGCGAGTAACGGGATCTCATCAATCAAGGATGGAATCTGATCCCCTTCGACGGTGATCGCTTGTAACGATGTCGTCTCGACGGTCACATCTGCCGTCTCCTCTCCACCGTCTTCTGAGCGATGATTGATTTCGACACTTGCACCCATCTGTCGTAACGTCTGTAAAAAACCGATCCGTGTCGGATTCATCAAGACGTGGGTCGTCGTGATGCGACTATCCTGACCGATTGCTGCTGCCGTCCACCAAAACGCTGCTGACGATGGATCCCCTGGAATGTCCAGTGACGTCGCGTGTAAGCGTACAGGACCCTGTACACGAATGTGCCGACCATCCTCGCGTTCATCGATTGTTACGTCAACGCCGAACTGTGGCAGCATCCGTTCTGTATGATCGCGTGACAGGACCGGCTCAATGACAGTCGTCTCACCCGTCGCATGCAGACCTGCGAGCAACACGGCACTTTTCACTTGCGCACTTGCAACTGGCAATGTATACGTCGTTCCGACAAGCGGCGTTCCTGTGATATGAAGTGGTGCCGTCTCACCTGTGATGTTCGCTCCAAATAAGGCAAGCGGTTCCGTGATCCGTTTCATCGGACGTCTTCGCAAGGAAGCATCGCCATCGAGCGCATACGCCGCTTGACCGCCTGCTAGGATACCGCTCAAGAGACGAATCGTCGTCCCCGAGTTTCCGCAATCGATCGTCGCTTCTTGGAACGTATCCGTTCCGGTGATCCGAATTTCCTCTGGTGTTCGATCGATCTGCGCACCAAGCGCCTGCATCGCTTCTAGTGAAGCGAGACAATCAGCTCCTTCAAGCGCATTTCTGACACGTGTTGTTCCCTCGGCAATTCCACCGAACAGGAAAGCACGGTGCGTCATTGATTTATCGCCTGGTACTTGTACAGTTCCTCTTAAGCCCATTCTAAACACCTCACTGTTTGATTGAATGCTTGGCGCAATCGTTCTTCGCTCATCGCTTCTAAAATGAAGCGTCCTTCTTTTTCAAGGACGAATCGAATCGTTGCTTGGTGGTTCTTCTTGTCGCGACGCATCAGTTCGAGATAGGTCTCGAACGATTGTCGATCTGGCAATTCCGTTCCGAGACGGTGGAGCAATTGCCCGAGCTGCTTCGCCTGTCCGTCATTTCCTTCCAAGAACTTGACGAAGACGAGTCCGATTCCTACGGCCTCGCCATGCGACAGACCCAGACTCGCATATTCAACGGCATGACCGAATGTATGTCCATAATTCAAGAAGGCACGCATCCCTTGCTCCGTCTCATCTTGTTCGACGATATCCCGTTTCACATTAATCCCTCGTGCGAGCCAGTCTTCTAAATCGAGTCCTTTAACAGTATCCAGCGAAACATCGAGTAACGAATCCGCAAATGATGGTCGCGAAAGGAACCCATGCTTGACTAACTCAAAGAAGCCACTTCTCCATTCCCGGTCTGGTAATGTCTGAAGGAGCGTTAAATCATACACGACACCACTCGGCTGATAAAATGCACCGACTAAGTTTTTACCAAGGGAGAGGTTGAGACCAACCTTTCCACCAACACTTGAATCATGCGCTAACAGTGTCGTCGGAATTTGAATGAACGGGATGCCGCGTAAAAAGGTTGCCGCGACGAATCCCGCTAAATCCCCAATCATACCACCACCGAACGCAAGGATAAGGCTATGGCGTGTCATCCCATACCGAATTCCTTCTTCAAGTAGAGCGCCGTATACGGCAAGCGACTTACTGTTCTCACCAGGCGCAACGGTACTGATGTGAACATCGATCGACGGCGATATATCCGCTAACGCAGCCTGCAATCGATTCATCTGCAAATGATGTACCGTTTCATCCGTGATGACCCAGATGCGGTCCGCCTTGTTTAGCGCTGAAAGATGCGATAACCGGGCTAATGCCCCATTTCCGACAAATACGGGATATGACGTTTTCAACCGGATATCAAATTCGATCAAAACGTCCGAACCTCCTCTTTATAAGCAGCGACGGCAGCCTGAAGACGATCGAGTGTCGATGTCCCGAACATTTCAAGGATAGCAACCGCAATCTCAAACGCGACGACGGCTTCTAGGACAACCGATGCGGCTGGAACGGCACAGGCATCACTTCGCTCGATTTGAGCCGTGAATGCTTCCTTCGTCTCGATATCGACTGATTGCAGTGGACGATAGAGTGTCGGAATCGGCTTCATCGCGATTTGGACGCGAATCGGCATGCCTGTCGACATCCCACCTTCGATTCCGCCTAGATGATTCGTCCGCCGATGATATCCGGATGCATCATGAACGATTTCATCTTGGACGGTACTTCCCTTGCGACGACCAAGTTCATATCCGTCACCAAAACCGACTGATTTCATCGCGTTGACACTGATGACAGCTTGTGCAATCCGGCTGTCGAGCTTTAGATCGTTTTGGGTGAAGGACCCGACGCCAGGCATCATGCCCGTCACGACGACTTCGATTTCACCGCCGAGTGTATCCCCTTCTTTTTTAGCCGCATCGATTTCCTCCATCATCCGTTGTCCAGCCATCTCATCTGCACAACGAACGGGTGAAGCATCAATCGTTTCCTGATGTTCGACGGGATCCTTCCACGGTGCATCGATTCCACCAATCGACCGTACGTGCGAGAACACTTCAATTCCGAGTTCATTCAGTAATTGTTTAGCGAAGGCACCGACCGCTACACGTGCTGCTGTCTCACGAGCGGAAGAACGTTCTAGCACATCGCGTAAGTCGCGATGACCGTACTTCAATCCACCAACGAGATCCGCATGTCCGGGACGTGGACGCGTCAACGTTCGCGGGCGCTCCAACTGTTCTTCGAGCGGTTCTGCTTGCATGACTTGTGTCCAGTGCGTATGATCCTTATTCTCGATGAACAAACTGATCGGTGATCCCGTCGTGTACCCGTGACGAATCCCGCCACGTGCATCGATTTGATCTTGTTCGATTTGCATCCGTCGTCCGCGTCCGTATCCCCCTTGGCGACGTGTCATTTCACGCTGGATGGCTTCAAAATCAATCGTGAGTCCTGCCGGCATCCCATCGATGATGACGGTCAACCCTTTTCCGTGTGATTCTCCTGCTGTCATGTAACGCATTCGCTTCATCCCTTCCTGTTCAACCGATTTTTTCGTAAAAGAAGCTCTGTTTCATCTTTAATCCAAACCGTTCGGGTTGGAAAATTTGTTCCGTTCCACCAACGAATAGGATTCCGCCTGGCTTTAAGGCCTCGACGAACGAACGATAGACGTGTGCTTTTGCTTCTTCTGTAAAATAAATTAGTACGTTGCGGCAGATGATTAAATCAAACCCCGTATCGTACCGGTCTCCTAACAGATTATGTTTACTGAAACGAACGAGTCGTTTGATTTCCGGAACGACTTCGAACGTTTGCTCTTGCTCGATGAAGTATTGCTTTTTACGGGCTTCGACGACTTCATTCAATGCAGAAGCTCCGTATCGACCAAGCTTGGCTTTTTCAAGGACGAGTTCATCCAAATCTGTTGCTTGAATCGTAAAGGCGGACGGATCGAGCCGTTCACTTAAAATCATCGCGAGGGAGTACGGTTCTTCTCCGGTCGAACAAGCTGCGCTCCACGTCCGGATTCGTCCATGTGCTCGCGACTCTAGGATCGGTAAGATATCTTGTTCCAATTGTTGCCAACGAATCGGATTACGGAAAAATTCACTGACATTGATCGTCATCCGATCTAAAAATTCGTCGTATAACGATGTGTCCTTATCCATTGCCTGCATATAAGAAGCAAATGTACTGTATCCTTTTTTATCACGTAACGCCGTCAATCGCCGTTTCATCTGTGCTTCTTTATACTGACCGAGGTCAATCCCTGATTTGGTCTTGAATCGTTGAATAAAAAGTTCATAATCTTGCAATTGGCACACCTCACTCACTCTCGATATCGAATGGTCATCTCCATGACCGGTTCAACTTATTTTCTATAGTAGCATAAAGCTATAGGCATTCCAAAAAGCAATTAGACAATTGGGTCATTCCGTTTTACAAGAACACGACAAAAGGGATTCGATCAAATCGAATCCCCTCCCCGTTGTCTTTCCATTCATTTATTACGCGTTGACTGGCTGTCCTTGAAACCAGAGGGAAAGCTCACGCTCCGCACTCTCGACACTATCTGAACCATGGATGACGTTTTCACTCATCGTGTTCGCGAAATCACCACGAATCGTTCCAGGTGCTGCTTCAAGTGGTTTTGTTTTCCCGATCATCAAACGAGAAACAGCGACGACGTCTGCACCCTCGACACGAAGTGCAACGACAGGACCCGATGTGAGGAAAGTGACCAACTCTCCAAAGAACGGTTTTTCCGCATGCTCTTCGTAATGTGCTTTTGCGAGCTCTTCTGTGACGTTCATCATTTTCATTTCACGAATGATGAATCCTTTGCGTTCGATCCGTCCAATGATTTCCCCAATCAATCCACGTTCTACGCCATCCGGTTTGACCATCAAAAATGTCTGTTCCATCTCTAGTTCCCCCTATGAAATGCTTTTAGAAAAGCGCTTACATAGTCAGTTTACTGGCTTTTGAGAAGAACAGCAAGAAATTTTTGACAATCTTCATCCTTTTCGTTTTCCAACGTAGCGTGCGACTTCTTCAAGTGAACGCTTAGCTGAGGATTTAGGTAAGGGTTCAAGACGTTTGATGGCACGATGGATATAATGATCGACTGTTTGTTGCGTTCGTTCGAGAGCACCGGAAGTTTGAAGAAACGACAATAACGGTGCGACTTCTTCATGCGTTGGCATACTCTCGATTTTCGAAAGACGTTCATAAAAGACAGCATCTTCTGCACCATAAAAGACAGGTAACGTTTTGTGTCCATGACGCAAATCCTCTGCTACTGGCTTACCAAGTTCTGTGCGATTTGCGGTGAAATCAAGCAAATCGTCAGCAATTTGAAAAGCGAGTCCGATATCTCGTCCAAACAACCGTAACGCTTTCGTATCGGCTGCAGAACAGTTCGCAACAATTGCACCAAGATGGCAACTCGCTTCGATAAGAATGGCTGTTTTTCGTTCAATCCGTTTGATATAGCGCTTAATCGACTGTTCCCAATCATATTGGTCGTAGATTTGTTCAATCTCACCTTCACAAATTTCACGCATCGTATGGACCATCACTTGGACAAGTTCCGGCTTTCCGACTTCACCAATCAACCGAATCGCCTCTCCAAACAAATAATTCCCGGAATACAATGCTACTTCTTCATCGAAATATTGCATGACGGTCGGTTTTCCTCGTCGTAGTTCCGCATCATCAATGACATCGTCATGAACAAGTGACGCCATATGGACAAGTTCAAGACTTGCTGCCACACGAATCAGTTCATCTCGATCTGCCTCACCGAATTTAGACGCTAACAATACGAACGCTGGTCGAATCCGTTTTCCACCAGCCTTCAACAATTGTTTTCCGGCCGCATCGATCGTTGGTTCCTCAGAGGCGATATGACTGATCAGAAAACGATCGACTAAATTAACTTCCTTCGTGACATCACGGTATATGGAATGCAGTGACATCTCACCACTTCTTCCCAAGGTGCATTGCAGCAGCCCCACCCGCGAATGCCTTGACTTCCACTTGCATGAAGCCTGCCTGTTCGAAGAGTTGTTTCAGTTCGACGCGGTCGAGGAACACTTCCGTCGATTCTTGTAGCCAGTTGTATTGATCGTATGATTTCGCAAGCAATCGCCCGACCTGAGGCATGATTTTCCCGAAGTACAATGAATATGCTTCGCGGAAAAGTGGCGCAGTCGGTTGACTCGTCTCGAGACAGACGACCGTTCCACCTGGTTTTAAGACACGATGCATCTCTTTGATGACTTGTAGATAATCAGGTACGTTGCGTAGACCAAAACCGATCGTCACATAATCGAACGAGTTATCACCGAACGGTAGATCCATCGCATTTCCGTGAATCAATTCGATGTTTTTCATATCGAGCGATTCTACCTTCTCGACGCCGACTCTCAGCATGTTTTCTGAAAAATCAAGTCCTTTGATGACCCCTGTCGGACCGGCTGCTTTCGCCAGTTGAATCGTCCAGTCCGCTGTCCCACAGCAAAGATCGAGACATTTAGCGCCTGGGAAGACTTGCATCCGGCGCATCGTTTCGCGTCTCCATAGTTTATGCAGTCGGAAGCTGATGACTGAATTCATTTGATCATAGTTCGTTGATATCGATTGAAACACTTCATATACTTTTTTTTCTTTATCTTTTGCCTGCACACCGCTCACCCTTTCCAAGATCTTATGCTACCGCCATCTGCTCGAGATGCGATAACAGTAATTTCTGTGCGACCAGATCCAATTGTTCTGCCTGTTGTTGAATGATCTGTCGCCCCTGTCGTGTCAGCCATTCTCGTTTCGTGATTGCCGCGAGTCCTTGCATTAATCCGAACTCTGCTGTTAACCATAAGAGAACCCGTTCTTCCGTCGATGCATAATTCATTTCGTGAAGGGCACACTTTGCCTCGTTGACCCGTTGAATTGTCCGTCCGAGTGAAACGAGAACCTCTTTTGGTAACCCAGCTAGCTGTTCGAAAAAGTAGCTCGAGAATAAATCCCCCGCTAATACAAGCAACTGTCGCTCCTTCGAACCGCGTAGCGTTTCATTGACACGCTCATGCAGACGTAGCGCTACTTGTGCGAAATGTATCGCTTTGACGAGTGCTTCCGTATCCAGCGTGTCATGTTGAGCGACATCAATCAACCAACTGATCTGTTCACGATCGATGGAAGGGAAATCCACATGTCGAGCCAATCGTGTCGTTTGTTTAGTGGTGAGTGCAGTGATGATTTCATCCACGCGCAGCTCATGTTGTTCCATGCTTTTACCCCCCGATCTCCAGTGCCATCTCGTTGATGGACGTTCTTCTTTTTTAATATACCATAATCGGCGGGCTTTCACGCTTCTGAATGTCCACAAAAAAGCCGCCCGAGAAAATCTCGGGCGACTATGTAGCCGGATTACTTCACAGCATCTTTCAATGCTTTACCTGGTTTGAAGGCAGGTACTTTGCTTGCTGGAATCTCGATATCTTCTTTTGTACGTGGGTTGCGACCTTTACGGGCTGCACGCTCACGGACTTCGAAGTTACCAAATCCAATCAATTGGACTTTCTCTCCAGACTGAAGTGTCTCAGTGATCGATTCGAATGTTGATTCAACAACTTTCGTCACGTCTTTTTTTGTAAGACCTGATTTTTCGACGACTGCTTGAATGAGTTCAGTTTTGTTCATTACTTTCACCCCCTCCCAATCACTTCTTCGAGGGTAATCATACCCCATAAACGTTGCTATTACAACATTTTCGTGTAAATAACGTTCAATTTTCAGATTCTTCGCTCGATTCCTCTGAAAACACAGGTTCGCCTTTTTCGTTTATCGTGTAGCTTTGAGAATAGGCAGGAACAAAAGGTTGATCTTCATAGAGCAAATACCGAATATCCTGACCGACTTTCGGCTTTTTCTTCGCAGTTTGAACAGCTTTCTTCAACTCAGGTAAATAGTTGATGAACAGGCGTCCTTGACCATCGACATAGATCGACAACTTTTCATCTGAATACGGACTTGGAACGGTCGGTTCTTTTTTGATGAATAGTTTTTTATAGTCAAGCGTAAACTGGTTTTTTCCGAACGATCCTTTAAACGGATACTTTTCGTTCTTCTTCCGATACGCATCAATCCGGACTTGGAGCTTCTGTAACTCTTCTGCAACAAGTAAGTCCATCAACTTAACAGTCGGTTTCGTATCGACATCAACTAACAAGTAGATGAATGTTCCGCCACCTTCAAAACTGTTTGATGGTGGATCACTCATATAACGCGGAATGAGCCGCCCTAATTCGATTTGATAACGCTCCATGAGCGGAGTATCTGCTTCCATCGTCTTGATTGGCAAAACACCCGTGTCTTTTTGATACGCATCGACAGCATCCTGTACGGTACGTAACTGTTGCGGATACGGTACGCGGTTCGACGGTTTCTGACTGTCTGGAAACAGACAACCCGATAACAACGTCACCGGAATGAGCATGAGGATGACGAACCACTTCTTCATGCGCTTGGCCCCGCCATGACGATGAACACCATGATGATCGACGCAACGATGAAACATACGAATGCCAAAGTCGATACGAGAACCTGCCATATCCCTTTCAACTTCGTCCGACTGACTGTGACCAGCAAGACACTGATCGCAAAGAGTCCAATGCCAGCGAACGAGATCCACATTTTTATTAATCCTGGACTCAAGGTTTCCACCCCACTCCGTTAATCTTTCGTCGTGAAGAGATGCTCGATCTCATTTTTCTGTGGTCGTTGCATCAACTTTTTGACTTCTTCTTCCGGTGTATGACCGTCAAAGAGAACATGGTAGAGGGCAGAAGTGATTGGGAGTTCACACTGTTTCGTCTCCGCCAAATCATATGCCGCTTGGGTTGCACGAACACCTTCGACGACCATTCCCATGTTTTCTAGCACCGTCTCTAACTTTTCACCGCGACCGATGGCATTCCCCGCACGCCAATTTCGACTATGAACCGATGTACAAGTAACAATCAAGTCACCCATTCCCGTCAATCCAGTGAACGTCATTGGGTTAGCTCCAAGCATCGTACCGAGACGTGCAATTTCAACCATTCCACGCGTAATCAATGCTGCTTTGGCATTGTCCCCGTAACCGAGACCATCCGTCATACCTGCGGCAAGCGCAATGATATTTTTGAGCGCCCCACCAAGTTCAGCTCCAATGATATCCGCATTTAGATAGACGCGGAAGTTTTCATTCGTAAACAGCTCCTGTACACGACCAGCCTCTTCTAAATCATCCGATGCAATGGTCACTGTCGTTGGTTTACGTAACGCGACCTCTTCGGCATGCGAAGGACCCGTCAAGACACAAACCGCCTTGCGTTTCGCAGGATCGACCTCTTCTTCGATTAATTCTGACAACCGAAGATGGGTCTTTGGCTCAATTCCTTTTGATGCATGAATCAGAACGACTGGTTCCGTCAACAAGTCATTCAATTGTCGGGAAACCGAACGAATCGCAGAGGACGGTGTGACAATCAAGATATGTGTTGCACCTTCAACCGCCACTTTAAGATCCGTCGTCGCCTTCAATGATTGTGGTAACATGACCCCCGGCAAAAATTGCGCATTTTCATGATGTTCATTGATGCGGTCGACGTTTGTTTGTTCACGACCGTAAAGCATGACTTCCTGATCATTATCGGCTAGAACGAGCGAGAGCGCTGTTCCCCAGCTTCCCGCTCCGATGACAGCGATTTTGGTCATACTGACTCACCTCATTATTGTTTTTGACGAGCTAAAATCCGGATTGGTGTACCTGTAAAATCAAATGCTTCCCGAATCCGATTCTCAAGATATCGTTTATAAGAGAAGTGCAGCAATTCTGGATCATTGACGAACAAGACGAACGTTGGCGGACGTGACGCGACTTGAGTCGCATAGTTGATCCGAAGACGAACCCCTTTATCCGTCGGCGCCGGGTTCATCGCAACAGCGTCAACGATGACATCGTTCAAGACGCTTGTCTGAATCCGTTGCGCATGACTGTGCGCTGCTTGTTGAATGACCGGTAACAACGTCTGCAAACGACGTTTTGTTTTCGCTGAGACGAAGACGATTGGTGCGTAGTCAAGGAAACGGAATTCTTCCCGAATCTCTTCTTGCATCTTTTTCATCGTCTTATCATCTTTTTCGACAGCATCCCATTTATTGACGACAATGATGACCGCGCGACCTGCTTCGTGCGCATATCCCGCCACTTTTTTATCTTGCTCGATGATGCCTTCTTCGCCATCAAGCACGACACAGACGACGTCTGCCCGTTCGATTGCTTTTTGAGCACGCATGACGCTGAAACGTTCTGTTGATTCATAGACTTTCCCGCGTTTTCGCATCCCTGCCGTATCGATGATGACGTATTCTTGCTCATCTCGCGTAAACGGTGTATCGATTGCATCGCGTGTCGTACCGGCGATGTTTGAAACGATGACGCGTTCTTCACCGAGAATCGAGTTCGTCATACTTGATTTCCCGACGTTCGGACGACCAATCAAGGCAAACTTGATCGTGCTTTCGTCATATTCTAATTCTTCTTTATCTGGTGCGAGTTCAAGGACACGGTCGAGTAAGTCACCTAGACCAAGACCATGCGTACCAGAAATCGGGAACAAGTCTCCGAATCCAAGGGAGTAAAATTCATACATTAAATCACGCATTTCAAAGTTATCGACTTTGTTGACAGCTACGACGACTGGTTTGTTCGAACGGAACAACATGTTCGCGACTTCCTCATCCGCTGCTGTGATTCCTTCGCGTCCGTTCACCATGAAAATGATGACATCCGCTTCATCAATGGCGAGCTCCGCCTGATGACGCATCATTTGAAGTAGGGGCTCATCCCCGACTTCGATTCCACCTGTATCAATCAAATGAAAATGACGATTCAGCCATTCTCCAGTTCCGTAAATACGGTCGCGGGTAACGCCTGGCTTGTCTTCTACGATTGAAACCCGATCTCCAATCACCCGGTTAAAAATCGTCGACTTTCCGATATTTGGGCGACCTACGATCGCCACGACTGGAATTGCCATCCCAACACCTTCTTTCTCTTCTCTCGCTTCATAGCCGTTCTATTGTATCAAATCAAACTGTCATATACCATAACAAACCGCATATAAAAAGCGGACACGCTTGTGTCCGCTTTGTGTCATTGCTTATTCTTTCTGATCAGAATCGTCCTCAGTCAAGTCAGCGACCGAGAATCCTTCTGATTGATTCGTATAATCCGAGTAATCGTCAGCGGATGATTCTTCCTCTTCAAGAACACGTGTTGATAGCGAAATCTTATGCTCGTCAAGACGCACTTCTAGTACTTTCGCCTCGATTTCCTGCCCTTCTTCGAGTACTTCCGAAGGTGAACCGATATGACGGTTCGCGATTTGCGAAATGTGCAAAAGTCCTTCTACTTGCGGCGCAAGTTCGATGAAGGCCCCGAACTGGACGAGACGACGCACACGTCCTTTGACGATATCGCCAGCTTCGATCTTCCCTTCCATCTGTTGCCATGGACCAGGTTGTGTTTCCTTGATCGATAACTTGACTTTTTCCGTATCACGGTCGACACCAAGTACTTTGACTTCGACTTTTTGACCTTCCGTGACGATATCCGAAGGACGTTCGACACGGTGGTGTGCCATCTCCGAGATATGAACGAGACCGTCGACGCCACCGATATCAACGAAAGCACCAAAGTCCGTTAAACGTTGGACTGTACCTTCGAGTATTTGACCTACTTCTAAATTTTCGAGTGTCTCTTTTTTCTTCGCGTTCAATTCGCCTTCAACGACAGCTTTGTGCGAGAGAATGACACGGTTCTTCTCTTGATCGAGTTCAACGACCTTGACTTCGATCGAACGACCGATGTAATCCGAGAAATCTTCGACATAATGCCGTTCGACGAGTGACGCCGGAATGAATCCGCGGACACCGATATCAACGACGAGTCCACCTTTGACGATGTCCTTGACGACAACTTCAAAGATCTCACCTGATTTATACTTTTCTTCTACTTGCTCCCACGCTTTGAGCGCGTCGATTTCTCGTTTCGAGACGACGACCTCTTCATCCGTGATTTTCTTGACCTTCACTTGTAGTTCATCTCCGACGTTCAGCACGCCGCGAATATCATCGAGATGAAGACTCGATACTTCGCTGATCGGTAAGATGGCTTCTGTTTTATATCCGATATCAATGAGTGCTTGCTTGTCTTCAATTTTCACGACCATTCCGGTAACTACCTGGTCCCGATGAATTTCAAAATCAGGCATATCTTTCATTTCTTCGACCATTCCAAAACAACCTCCTCACGATGAGTACAAGAAACGCCTGACACATGTCAATGCGTTTATCCTGCTTCTAACTTCTTACAATTCTGACTATTTGTCAAGGTATTAAGCGTGATTGAAGTAGACGGATTTGATTTCGTCCATGATTCGGTCAGAAATCGCTTTCGCTGCACCCCGCTGGTCACGTAAATCCGAAATATCAACCGGTTTTCCGACCGCGACGTGCATCCGTTTAAACGGACGATAAGATCCGATGATGGCAATCGGTAAAATCTGAGCATTCGATCGTAACGCAAAGAACCCAACTCCTGGTTGTGCTGCTGTAAATTCACCTGGTGCGGAACGTGTTCCTTCTGGGAAAATACCGACCGTCTCATCTGAATTCAATAGTTCAATCGTCCGTTTTAAAGCTTGACGATCTCCTTGACCGCGACCGACAGGATATGTTCCTGCTGCAATCATTAATTGTTTCAAGGCAGGAACTTTGAACAGTTCTTCTTTTGCCATGTAACGAACTGCACGTTTTGGCGGAATCGCGCTGACGAGGAAAACCGGGTCCCAGTTCGAGCTGTGATTGGCACAGACGAGTAAGGAACCGTCTTTTGGAATATTTTCTTGCCCTGTCACTTTCAATCGGAAGACAGTTTTCGCAATGACCCAGACGACAAACCGCGCAATCCGGTAAACGGTATCTTGACGTTTCATTTTAGGACACCCTCTGCTAGTTCCATCAAGCGGACAACGACTTCATCGATCGTCATCTCTGTCGTATCGAGATATAGCGCATCGTCAGCTTGACGCAATGGCGAGACTTCACGCTCACTGTCGCGCTTATCGCGTAGTGCGATCTCTTCTTGAAGAACCGTGATGTCACTGTCCATCCCACGCGCGATGTTTTCGCGGTGTCTTCGAGCAGCACGTTCTTCCACAGTTGCCGTCAAAAAGACTTTTAATTCTGCATCCGGCAATACGACTGTGCCGATATCACGCCCATCCATGACGATCCCACCGCGTTCAGCTAATTTCCGCTGTGCCGTGACGAGTGCAGCCCGGACTTCTTTTTGACGAGCGACGAACGAGACATTATTCGTGATTTCGATGGAACGAATCGCATCCGTCACTTCGCGATCACCAATAAAGACACGTTGCCCGTTTTCACCTGGTGTTAAACGAATATCAAGCGATTTCATTAATTCTCCGAGCACTTCACCATCGTTGAGGTCAAGCGATTGTTCAAGTGCTGCCAGCGTCACAGCTCGGTACATGGCTCCTGTATCGATGTATACATAGTCAAGGCGCGCTGCCAATTGTTTTGCGATCGTACTTTTCCCAGCACCCGCTGGTCCATCTAAAGCAATTTGAATCTTTTTCATCATCCATCCTGTCCTTCCATCTTCCCTATGATTAATAGGGATTCATTCTTCCGAACGTTATCATAGCAAAAAAATGCGGTCAGGTGAATGGATTCATGCCCCTTCTTGAACTTTTCATTTGCATTTGATAACAGTGACGCAATACAAGCTCACGACTTCGGTCGGGAATCATCGTAAATTGGAAAGCTAATTCGTATCGTTCTTCGCGCCGATCAATTCGGACGAGTTCAGCGACGACGTCTAGCGTGCTTGATACACCTTCACCAGTAGGCAGAATGAATGTCATTTCCACCTCTTCATCTTTAGCAATCGGTAATTGATCCGACAAGATCATCATTCCACCAGCCGACAAATCGAGCGTCACCGTCGTAAACGGGTCGAATTGTGTTTTATGTGGGTGTACGGCGACATCAAGTATTTGCGGTACTCGGACGAACTGACGTCGTTGGATGCGCTCGATTTGATCATCCTTCGGTCGTCTCAGAGCATATCGTTGACCGCGAAGTGGATCATTTTGTCGTTCAACGACGACCGTATCAAACCCAAATAATTTACCCTTCTCCTTAAAGAAATAAAAGGACACTTCTTCTTGCTCTGACAAGATGAATGTCTTCAGTGTCGCGACCTCACTAGGTGCTTCGATCCAAATCAATCGATTCGTCACGGCCGTCACCTTTGAGCGTCCTTGTCGATCCTCACTATTCGAAAGCATTACCAAATCCCCGATTTCCATCATACTACTTCGCTCCTACTCTCTATTCGATGCCATCTGAATGTTGTTTTTTTCGTTTAAATCGCCGGTTTAGACGATTGGCACCTCGTACTTGAAATAATCCGATCGTCCATAGGATGACCATGAAGACGATTGGCAAAAAAGATATACCACCATTTTCCAATATTAACAAATTAAATAAGATATGCGCAAATACCGGAAGTGCTATGGACAGCGATAACCACCGATAAGGATGAGGCGAGAATTTCGCCATCCCCATGAAGAATCCCATGATGACCGCAAACAAAGCATGACCGGATACCGGCAAGAGCGCCCGGAATAGCATATGTTCGACTGTTCCATTCACCATCAGATACAGAATATTCTCTAGCGTTGCAAACCCAAGCGAACAGGCTACCGCATAGATAATCCCGTCGTAATAGTCATTAAAACGTTGATGGATGTAGACCGTATAGAAAACGACGAACCATTTAGCGAATTCTTCTGTCACTCCTGTTCGGATCAATTGTACCTCTTCACGACCGCCAAACTCTGTCTGGACGATGTAATCGATGAACATTAATGGAAAGACGAGTAAAATGCCGAAAATGAAGCTTCGGAGAATATATCCGACCGGCTCCGATTCGTGTTCGTGCCGTAGGTAAAAATAAGTTAGGAGTGCGATGCCTGGGGCAACTCCGGAGAAAACGATTTGAACCACGCTTCCTCTCCCCCTTTCTTCCTCTTAATAAGAATAAAGGTTTCTTGGAAAAAAGAAAACGTCCTCGTTGTCTCAGGAGAAAAAAAGGTTACAATATGGAAGAACAAATTGAATCTGTTATAGAAAGTAGGTGAAGGTCTTCTGTCTGTAGACAAGGACCCTTTAGCATGAAATCATTATTACTCATCCATACGGGTGGAACGATTGCGATGGCACAGGATCATTCTGGTCATGTCTTACCAAATGATATCAACCCCCTCGATGCTTCACTTCCACGAGCAACAGATATCGCCAACATCACGACGCGTCACTTCGCCAATTTGCCTTCTCCTCATATGACACCAGACATCATGTTGCGTCTAGCCCATTTCATAGAGAGCGAGCTAAAGAAGGAACATTACGATGGCGTCGTCATCACTCACGGTACGGATACGCTCGAAGAGACGGCTTACTTCTTACATTTGACGCTTGGTGCTCCAGTTCCGATCGTTTTGACAGGGGCCATGCGTTCATCCAATGAGGTCGGATCAGATGGTGAGTTTAATCTGATTACGGCACTTCGTGTTGCTGTCAGTGAAGCTGCGCGCGGAAAAGGTGTCCTCGTCGTCTTCAACGGGGAAATCCATTCGGCATTCAATGTCACAAAAACGCATACGTCATCCGTTGATACGTTCAAATCCGTTCATTTTGGAAATCTCGGGATGGTGACGAAGGATCATGTCTACTTATTCAATACACCGCTTTTAAAACAAACACACATGGTGACTTTGCTCTCCAAACGGGTCGCCGTTCTCAAAGTCTATGCCGGTATGGAACCCGACTTATTACTTGCTGTGAAACAGCTCGGTTATGATGGACTCGTCCTTGAAGTCCTTGGTCAAGGGAACGTACCACCGAGTATCGTGGATGCCATCGCTGAATTGATTACCGTCATGCCGATCGTCATCGTCAGTCGCTGTTTCAACGGAATCGTTCAAGACGTCTACGGATATACGGGTGGCGGACAACAATTAAAAGAACTCGGCGTCATTTTCTCAAATGGACTGAATTCACAAAAAGCGCGGCTTAAACTGATGGTCGAACTCGAAATCAATGCTTCACAACTAGAACTCGAAGAATCATTTCGCGTTGAATAAATGAAAAAAACCTCTTGATTCGGAAATTTATCTTCCAAATCAAGAGGTTTTGTTTAGGCTTGTATCGATGCACCACGTAACCGTTCAACGAGATGGTTTGCAATGTTCGCACCGTGAAAACGTCCATTTTCAATGAATATTTTATTGGCGTCATATCCTGCTGCCACGACACCTGCGATATAGATGCCCGGTACATTCGATTCCATCGTCTCTTCGTCATGACTCGGAATACCGGTCTCGCGATCAATCGTGATGCCTGTGTCAGCGAACAAACCGACGTCTGGCGTGTATCCGGTCATCGCAAATACAAAATCAGCACGGACGGTTCGTTTGTCTCCATCTATTTGATAAACGACCTCTTGTTCCGTGATTTCTTCAATCGTCGCCTCAAAAATCATCTTGACCTTTTCCGAACGAACGAGAGATTCGAAGTTCGGCAACACCCATGGCTTAATTGATGGACTATAGGCCGGTCCTCGGTAAAGAACGGTCACACGTGCCCCCGCTTTTTCAAGTTCGATCGCTGCATCGACGCTTGAGTTTTTCCCACCGATAACAACGACATCTTGATCAAAATAAGGATGTCCTTCCGTAAAGTAGTGCGAGACATGAGGTAATTCCTCTCCAGGAACGTCCATGCGGTTCGGTAAACCATAATAGCCTGTCGCAAGTACGACGGAGCGAGCTTCTCGGATTCTTTTTTGCCCGGAACGCTCCGAATGGATGATGAAATGATCCGCTTGACGTTCAATCCGCTCGACCGTCTCAAACGGACGAATCGTCAACTGTTTTCGTTTGACGACTTCTCGGTAATAGACGAGAGCATCGAGACGTCGCGGTTTTAATTCCTTATTGATGAACGGTACACCACCGATTTCTAATTTTTCACTACTTGAAAAGAACGTTTGATGCGTCGGATAACGATAGATCGCTTCGACGATATTTCCCTTTTCGAGCACTTTGACGTCTAGTCCTCGATCTTGCATTTCGATCGCTGCAGATAACCCACACGGTCCTGCACCGATTACGATACAATCTAACATTCGAATATCTCCTCTTCCGGTTGCTTTTTTTATATCTTAGCAAATCTCTACAATAGACGAAAGAAATTGCAATGCAAAACGTCCGCTCTTCGTAAAGAAGAAGCGGACGTTCATCCTAGTATTAGACCCAGCCACGGAATCGAGATGCTTCCGCCATCTTCCGGACACCGACCATATAGGCGGCAAGTCGCATGTCGACATTTCGCGTCTGCGCTGTCTGATAGACTTGATTGAACGAATTCACGAGTACTTTTTCAAGTTTTTCGTGTACCTCCTCTTCCGTCCAGTAATATCCTTGGTTGTTCTGTACCCATTCGAAGTAAGAAACCGTTACGCCACCACTCGAAGCAAGAACATCCGGAACGATCAGGATGTCACGTTCAGCAAGAATTTTCGTCGCTTCGTTCGTCGTCGGACCGTTAGCCGCTTCAACGACGATCGCTGCTTTGATATCGTGCGCATTGTCTTCTGTGATTTGATTCTCGATTGCTGCCGGAACAAGAATATCACATTCAAGTTCAAGCAACTCTTTATTCGAGATCGTATTTTTGAACAATGTCGTCACGGTACCGAACGAATCACGACGGTCGAGTAGATATGGAATATCGAGACCGTTTGGATCATGAAGTGCTCCGTATGCATCGCTGATCGCGATGACTTTTGCACCTAAGTCATACATGAATTTCGATAAGAAACTTCCGGCGTTGCCGAACCCTTGAACGACGACACGTGCGCCTTCAAGCGAGATTCCCTTTTTAGCAGCCGCTTCCCGGATCATAATGGCGACACCTTTCGCCGTTGCTGTCTCACGACCGTGTGAGCCACCGAGGACAAGTGGTTTCCCTGTAATGAAACCAGGTGAGTTGAATTCATCGATTCGACTATATTCGTCCATCATCCATGCCATGATTTGTGAGTTCGTAAAAACGTCAGGTGCTGGAATATCCTTCGTCGGTCCAACGATTTGACTAATGGCACGGACATATCCACGGCTGAGACGTTCGATTTCACGGAAGCTCATCTCACGTGGATCACAGATGATTCCGCCTTTACCGCCGCCGTATGGTAAGTCAACGATACCAGCTTTCAGACTCATCCAGACGGATAATGCTTTAACTTCGACTTCCGTCACGTTTGGGTGGAAACGGATTCCACCTTTCGTCGGTCCAACGGCATCGTTATGTTGCGCACGATATCCTGTGAAGATTTTCGTCGAACCATCATCCATCCGTACCGGAATCCGGACTGTCAACATCCGGAGTGGTTCTTTAAGTAATTCGTACATCTCGTCTGGATAACCAAGTTTCCCTAGTGCCTCCTTGACGATTTCTTGTGTTGCTTCCAGTACGTTCTTGCGGTGATTCGCATGTTGTTGGTCAGTGATCATTCCAACGTTCCTCCCCATAAGTGGCATCCCCTATGCCGTTTCCTTGTTCGGATAAAGTATACTCTTTTCTCGAACGTAATGAAAGGGGTTACGCCTATATTTGTAAGCGCTTTCTCACTTCTTTTCCTAGGATATCATTGATTTGGTTGTTTTGTTTGACGATGTCGTTCGATCGCCAGTTCCATGAAATATTCGACCAATTCCGGATATTCAATTCCCACTGCTCGTGCACCGTCCGGGAATAAACTGGTCGAGGTCATACCAGGAAGTGTATTCGTCTCCAAGATGACTGGATTCCCGGATTCCGGCACAAGGAAATCAGATCGCGAGTATCCTGCACAGCCAAGTACTTGGTGCGCTTTAACAGCCCATTCTTGAAGTTTTTCTGTCGTTGCTTCATCCAGTTCAGCAGGACAAATATGCTCCGAACCTCCGATGGCATATTTGGATTCATAGTCATAAAAAGCGTTCTTCGGAATGATCTCGATGACCGGCAGTGCTTTTTCTGCACCTTTATGTCCGACGACAGGCACTGTCACTTCACGCCCTTTAATAAACTGTTCGACAAGCACTGCATCGTCCGCTTCAAAGGCTTTCGCGATTCCTTCACGTAACATCGTCTCGTCTTGAGCAATCGTCAATCCGTTTGATGAGCCTTCTTGTGCTGGTTTGACGACACAAGGAAATTGACCATTCCACTCTGCGATTTTTGCTTCGACATCATCTCCACGCTCTAACAGCACATCACGGGCGATCGTAATGCCTGCTTTATCAAAGTGAACTTTCGAACGTGCCTTATCCATCGCAAGCGCTGACGCTAAAACTCCTGAACCTGTATATGGAATGTCTGCCAGTTCAAGCAATGCCTGTACGCGTCCATCTTCACCAATTTTCCCGTGAAGAGCGATGACAGCCACATCTACATCCAGCTGGAAGAGTTCATGCGCTTGATCAGGGTGGAAATCAACAGCCGTGACCTCATGCCCTTTACTGTTTAGTGCTTCCATGATCGACTTTCCACTGTTTAATGAAACCTCCCGTTCTCCTGAAGTCCCACCGTATAATACTGCCACTTTCATCCTACTTCACTCCTTCTTCTTACGTTCAATGATTATCATACCATCCTTCTGACGATGAAAAAATACAAAATGGTGCCACTTCCAGCAGAAGACAAAAAGGTGCGGCATCCCCTATGAGGGAACGTCGCACCTGATGTTTTATATATTAAACTGTTCAGCTATCGTTGCGACAGCATGTTCAGCCTGAATCGTTTTCCCATACTCCGCCATGACGAGTGGACTTTTCGGGCTTGGTTCACCGTATTCAGACAAAATCGTCGTCACCGTCTGCTCGAGCGACTCGTTCATTCGTTCTTGGAAATAGAGATAATAGCTTCCCTCGAAGAAGTAGAGGCTACCACCTGTCTCTGTAAGAGGCATATGTCGCAATAATCCATGACTCGCTTGAATGACGTCTTCGAGCGAATGTAGAGCATATAAGACGTGATGGACGATATCGACTGTCATGCGGATTTCGACTTGATCGAACTCCTCATTCATCTCTTCTGGCAACTCTCCTTCACGACGTACATCAACGAGCATCCCGTCATTCGGAAAGAATGTGACGAAAAATTCAAGTGTTCCTGCTGCTTGAAAACCAAAATTCGATTCGGCTTCTTCTAATAGATTACGCAATAAAGCTTGTCCCTTCCCGACAGCTAACGTTTCTGGTCGGACGTCGTGAAGCGATAACTCCTGCTTAGTGATGAAGACACGAAGGTGTCCTTGTTTCATTTGTTCAAACCTCATAATAGACTCCTCCAGTCAAAACCGGAAACACAGATGTCTCCGTTCGTTATGAACCATACTATACACCAGTTGTCGGAGTGAGTCGACTTAACCAACTTTTCCAAGATTGATCGTCTGCACCAAGTAAATGTGGACCATAGCGTTCCGGCAGTTGATCGACCGCATAACCACCAAGACCAATCTCAAGATCCGGAAAATCATTCATCAAACGCGCTAGCGCTTCATCGAGCAACGGTAAATGATCGGATAACGTGCAGGAAAGAATAACGGCTTTCGGTTGCAGCTGATGCGTAACCGTCACCAAGTCCTGAACCGGTATACCGGAACCGAGGAAAATGACATCAAATCCAGATTGTCGTAAATAAAGTGTAAAGAAAAGTAGTCCGAGTTCGTGTTCTTCTTCCGGCGCACAAACACAGACGATTCGTGGTAAGAACGGATTGATCGGCATCTGTAACGACAATGTCGAAAGACGAGCTCTCAGAAATGCCGTCGCAAAATGCTCATGCGCAATCGTAATCTCACCCGACTCCCACTTCACTCCAATCTCATGCAAAAGTGGACCGACGATGTCCTGAATGACTTTATCGAAGCTAAACATCGAAAATGCTTTATTCATAATATCATGCGCGTGACGCTCTTCGAAGTTCGTCAATGCCCGGAATAATTGATCTCGCAGTTCGACTCCGTAATCGTGCGGTACTTCAGCCCGATTGACCGGCATTTCATACAACTGGATTGCTTTAGAGACAGACAATCCCTCTTTTTGTTTATCGACGATCCATCGCAATTTCGCGACATCGTTATCACTATAGATGCGATGTCCGGATTCACTTCGATCCGGATCAAGCACCTGATATCTCCGCTCCCAAGCACGAATGGTCGTCGGGTTGAGTCCCACTAACGCAGCGACTGCTTTGATATTATATTTCCCACGATCCATGCATCGTGCCTCCTTCCCCTTCCTTTCTAGTATACGCTGAAAGGAAAAAAATCTCCGTTCACAATGTGCCCTTACATCATGAAACCAATGGAGACGAAGGCGATGATGATCGTGATCATGAGCACCGTCAGCGTGATGGCTAACGGATTTTTTCGAAATGGTTGTTTTAATCGCTCGTTTCGAACGTGTTCGATACGCGAAGAACGCGGTGGCAGTGACTGACCCTCTTCGTTCTGATGCAACCGTCGCTGATCTTGTTTACTCAATGTTCATCACCTTTTCTTGAAAAATATAAGGATATTGTCTAGTTTACACCGAATCTGGTGATGAAAAAAAGACTTGTTCTAAACGCAATTTCCAATCTACCGGTTGATGCGTCCTTCTCTGCAATGGATTTTCCCACTCAATCGTTCCACATATATCACAACAACGTGGTTGTACGATTGCCTGCTCATCAAAATGATGCAACAACATCGAACGGCGACATTCGTTCCGGTGAACGTAGTCCATCATCTGGTTGATCTCTTGTCGTTTTAATTGTTTACGTTCCGTTTGCCACTGGATGATTCGTTCCTTCGACCACCCATTTTCGAGTTGTGATTTGAGTAACCGGTATGCCGGATCTTCCGGGTTAAAACGAAAACGACTTTCCATCTTGGCATAGGATTCGCCTTGATTCATCCCTTGTCGCAATTGATCGATCCACAAGACGGGTGCATATTGCGTGTCGATCAAGTACCTCTGTAATTGTTCATCTTGAGCAGCGTAGAGTAAGATTGCGGTCGCCTCTTTACCGTCACGTCCGGCACGTCCGACTTCCTGCATATAGGCTTCGATCGTCGCAGGCATCGTATAATGAATGACCGTACGCACGTTGCCTTTATCGACACCCATTCCGAACGCACTCGTACACACGAGACAATCAATCTCATCATGAAGAAACTGTTGTTGGACAAGCTGGCGATCTTCTATCGTCAACCCAGCATGATAATAGGTCGCGCCGTCAATGATTCCAGCAATTCGTTCCGCTTCTTTACGGGTCGTCGTATAGATGACGCATGGGCGAACGATGCGTTCCATCCACCGATCAACTGCCGCATCTTTTTCTTCTCGATCAACGCGATCGACAACATATTGGATTTCTGGTCGGTTGACAGAACGACGGATGATTTGTGGTTCGCGCATACGCAGTTGTGTTCGAATATCTTGCTCAACAGCAGGAGTCGCTGTTGCGGTTAAGGCGAGACATGGTGGAAGGCCTAGTTCTTGTCGAATTTGACCGAGTCTTGCGTACTCCGGTCGAAATTCGTGTCCCCATTGTGAGATACAATGCGCTTCATCGACGACGAAGAGAGCAATATTGACCTGTTTTAGCCGAGCCCGAATCTGTGGTAGCGCGAGTTGTTCCGGCGATAAGTAAAGATATCGTAGATGTTCGAGTACAGATAAGATCTGCTCTTTCTCTTCTCGTGTCTCGACTGATGTTAATTTAGCGACAGATCGCTCTCCTCTGCGCTTGATTTGCATGACCTGATCTTCAATCAACGAGAGTAACGGAGACAAAATCAACGTCAGTCCTTCATTTTGTACATAAGAAGGAAATTGATAACAGACAGATTTTCCTCCGCCTGTCGGCAAAATCGCTAATGTATCTGTTCCGTCTAGGATGGAATCGATGATTTGGCGTTGTCCAGGTCGAAATGCTTCGTATCCAAAATGACGATGCAATAACGCTTCCATTACATTCCCTCCCATTTACTACGTGCTAACACCAATCGAATTTGAAAATAAGATATATCGGATTGCATCTCACTCTTGATCCGCTTCAGCGCGTAAGTTCCGAGTCGCTGTGCAATCTGTTGTACCTCTTCTTGCTGAGATGGCGTGACAAAATGATTCAGCGGAAAAGAAGGAGCATACATCGCGATCTCAACAAGATGATCTTCCATCGTACTATTTTTTAGCCGCCTTCGAATCGCAACCTCTTCAACGGTTAGTCCCTGTTGCAACAACTCCCATGTCGTTTGAGCAGACTGCGTCATTTTTGATGTGTGTAGATCCATTCCTATTTGCTTGAGGAGTGGTGAGTTTTCCAAGTCATCGATGCACTTTCGCCAAGCGATCATAAATTCGTATTGGACAGTCTCCACATCCGTTTTCATCATTTGAGCTAATTGCGGATAAGACCATCCTGCTTGTACGCCAGACAAGCGGTAACTTATCAATGTCGCATCTCGTTCTGACAAGCGGTCAAGGAGAAATATCAACTCTTGATACATATCATGTAACCATTCTGCTCGATTCGAGATGGTCGGAAGAACACTTTTTACCCATTCACGGACGATAGTTTCCTGTTGTACAGGAATGAACGGCTGTTTTGCTTCCAAGCAAATTATCGTTTGAACCAAAAGGCTGAGTCGTTTCCACATCATCTCAGCATATCCACGAAGTTCACCACCTAGTTGATCAATGATCGCACGATCCGTTTGATTTACAAGTCGTGTGCCTTCGTGCGTCAGTCGCAATGTCTCTTGCCGCTCAATCCAATTCTTCTGAGCGAGTTCAGTCAGAATTGTTTCGAATCGTTGTTTACTGACTAATACAGTACCGAATACCGACTCTAAATCATAAAAATGAGCATCTTGCAGAGAAGTTGCTGACTTCTTCCCTTGAAAAACATGATAAAGACTCCGGTCAGATCGTTCATTTCGAAGGCGCTCAATCGATTCCAAGAAAATACGCTCGAGTAAAGAAATTTCCATATGTCACACTCCCCCCTGTTGTATGTCGTTTCCAAATCAAAGATGATATGCTATTCCTGTTTCATCGTTACGTTTTAGAGCGGTCGTTTGCGGGCATGTGATGATATATACATTTTCTGCTGTCACTTATGCTTCGTCATTGAAATGCAACGATGAGTCCGATACAATGACATATAGATGAGAACAGCGTGTTTCAATAATGTTTTCGTATAGAGAGGAGACCGTTCAATGGCTAAATTTACGATTGTCGACAAAGATACTTGCATCGCTTGTGGTGCTTGTGGAGCAGCGGCACCAGATATCTATGATTATGATGATGAGGGTTTGGCGTATGTCATTCTTGATGATAACAATGGTACTGCCGAAATTCCAGAAGCATTATTCGACGATATGATTGATGCATTCGAAGGCTGCCCGACGGATTCAATCAAAGTAGCAGATGAATCGTTCGAGGGCGATGCGTTAAAATTCGAATAAGTGAATAAAAAAAGATGTTTCCTCGCGAAGCATCTTTTTTTATTGGACTTTTTCTCATTCAATCGATCGATCATCTAAAAAACCGGATGTCACCAATTGGCAACATCCGGTCTATGATTAGTAAATATTTAGCGTTTTCCTTTGATGTACGGTACACCGACAGCTTTTGGTGCATCCGCACGACCAACGACACCAGCAAGTGCTAAGATCGTCAATAAATACGGCGCAATCAAGAGATACACTTGTGGAATTTGATCCAGTAACGGCAATTGCTGACCGATGATCGAAATCGCTTGAGCGAACCCGAAGAAGAGGGCTGCCCCCATGGCACCGAGTGGGTTCCATTTCCCGAAAATCATCGCTGCAATCGCGAGGAAGCCTTGACCGAGAATCGTCGTCACACTGAAGTTCAATGAAATCGACGTCGCGTAGACAGCACCAGCAAGACCACCGAAACCACCAGAGATCATGACGCCAATGAAACGCATCTTCGTGACGTTGATTCCCATCGTGTCCGCTGCCATCGGGTGTTCTCCGACGGAACGTAAGCGAAGACCGAATGGTGTCTTGAAGATGATATACCATGCGACGAAGGCAAGAACGATCGCGATATACGATGTGTAGTAGACGTTTGCGAAGAACATCTTCAAGACCGGAATATCAGACAAGAATGGTACATTCTCTTTTGAGATTCGGTTTGGAATCGAATCTGTCTGCCCTTTACTGTAAAGCGCACGGACGAGGAAGATCGCAAGACCTACTGCAAGCAAGTTAATCGCTACTCCAAGAACCGTTTGATCTGCCCGGAAGAGGATTGCTGGAATCGCAAGGAACAGTGAGAAGACCGCTCCAACGACGATCGCAATGAGCATCGCAAGCCACGGACTCGCAGCACCCAAACCCATTTTTGATAGAGTCAATGCCGTGACGACACCCGTGAAGGCACCCATGACCATTAAACCTTCTAACGCAATGTTGACGACGCCAGAACGCTCACTGAAAATGCCGCCAAGTGCTGCAATGATCAACGGAGCCGAATAGGCGAGTGCGATTGGCACGATGATATAAAGTACTTCAAGAAAGCCCATTATTGACCGGCTCCTTTCGCTTTTTTAGATTCTTTCTTAACTGTGAACTTCTCGATGACGAGACGAATCGCGTAACCCGAAGCCACGAAGATGATGATGAATGCGATGATGATTTTGATCAGTTCAGGCGGAATACCGATCTGTTGCATCGACAGACCACCGATGTTAAGTCCCGCAAACAGTAACGCCGCGAGAACGACACCGATCGGGTTATTCGCACCTAACAAGGCGACCGCGATTCCGTCGAATCCTACCCCAGTGAAGGAGGCATTCAATGTCATGTTTTGGAACGTTCCAAGACCCTCCATCGCTCCAGCGAGACCTGCAAACACACCTGAGATAACGAACGATAGGATGATGTTTCGGTTAACGCCCATACCTGCATACTCTGCAGCATTTTTGTTGAATCCAACTGCTCGGAGTTCATAACCAAGCGTTGTTTTCCACAAAATGAACCAGAAGACGAGGGCGGCGATGACTGCGATGAAAATCCCGTTATGCAAACGCGAAAAATCCGTGATCTCTTGTAAGAACGGTGACGCAAGGGATGCTGATTCCTTGACTGACTCCGTCCGCTCGTTCGTAATACCGATGACGTGACGTAAAATATCGTTCGTCACATACAATGCGATGTAGTTCATCATGATTGACGTGATGACTTCATGCACGTGGAACTTCGCTTTTAAGATACCAGGAATCGAAGCCCAAAGTGCACCTGCTAAACCTGCTCCAATTAGAGCAAGCGGTAAATGAATCGCCATTGGTAGATCAAATTCGATCCCGATCCAAACTGCGACCATCCACCCGACGAGAACCTGACCTTCAACCCCGATGTTAAAGAGTCCAGTTCGGAAAGCAAACGCGACAGCAAGACCGGCAAAGATCAACGGAGCTGCTGCTCGCAATGTTTCACCGATGCTGTATGGTTCGCCAAAAATACCATAGAATAACTGATCAAAACCGGCAATCGGATCATACCCGCCGATGACCATGACGATCGCCCCGACGACCATTCCAAGGATGATGGAAAGAATCGGAATGAGGATGCCGTAAAAACGCTCTAACTTCATGAATGACCTACCTCCTCTTTCTTACCGCCGGCCATCAAGAAGCCAAGCTCGATCTCATTCGTTTCTTTTGGATCCAAGAAGGCAACTGTTTTTCCTTCATAAAGAACGGCAATCCGGTCTGATACTTGAAGAATTTCTTCGAGTTCGAATGAAATCAACAAGACAGCGCGACCTTTTTCGCGTTCAAGAACCAACTGTTCATGAATGAACTCAATTGCTCCGACATCAAGACCACGTGTCGGTTGCGCTGCAATCAATAGGTCTGGTGAACGATCGACTTCACGCGCGATGATCGCTTTCTGTTGGTTACCACCTGACAAGGCACGAGCAAACGTCTCTGGACTTGGAGTTCGGACGTCGAACTTCTCGATGAGCGTTTTCGCTTTTTCCATGACTTGTTTATAGTTCATGATGCCTGCTTTTGAATATGGTTGTTTGTAGTAGGTTTGTAAGACCATGTTATGTCCGATTGAATAATCGAGGACAAGTCCATGTTTATGACGGTCTTGCGGAATGTGACCGACACCTGATTCCGTTACTTTACGTGGCTTCAAGTTTTTGATTGATTTATTGTTGAGGAAGATTTCGCCACTATCCGCTTTACGAAGACCAGTGATGGCTTCAATCAATTCTGTTTGCCCGTTCCCGTCGATTCCGGCAATACCGACGATCTCTCCGGCACGAATGTCGAGATTTAATCCATCGACGGCTTTGATGCCGCGACTGTCCTTGACGACTAAGTCCTTGATGTCGAGAACGAGTTCTTGTGGAGTTGCCTTGGAATACTCCGCATTAAAGTTGACTTCACGACCTACCATCATTTCAGCAAGACGTGACTGTGTCATCGTCTCATCGATATCGACTGTACCGATATATTTACCACGGCGAATCGTCGTACAGCGATCAGCTACTTCCATGATTTCTTTCAGTTTATGCGTGATGAGGATGATTGACTTTCCTTCAGCGATCAAGCGATTCATGATTTGAATCAGTTCCTTGATCTCTTGCGGTGTCAAGACAGCAGATGGTTCATCAAAGATCAAAATGTCTGCACCACGGTACAACGTCTTCAAGATTTCAACACGTTGCTGCATTCCGACTGAGATATCCTCGATTTTTGCATCAGGATCAACAGCAAGACCATACTGTTCAGAAATCTGGCGTACCTTCTCACGTGCAGTTGCACGGTCAATCTTAATTCCGGCACGTGGCTCTGCACCTAAAATGATGTTTTCAGTAACAGTGAAATTTTGAACGAGCATGAAGTGTTGATGCACCATCCCGATTCCAAGATCGTTCGCGACGTTCGGACTCGTAATATTGACTTTTTCACCACGTACACGAATTTCTCCAGCCTCAGGCTGATACAAACCAAATAAGACGTTCATCAGCGTCGATTTTCCGGCACCGTTTTCACCAAGTAAAGCGTGAATCTCACCTTTCCGAAGCTGGAGCGTGATATTATCATTTGCGACGAAACTGCCAAACTCTTTTCTAATGTTCAGCATCTCAATGACGTATTCCAAGAAAATCCACTCCCATGTTTAGTTTAAAAGGGGGAGCCGCAATGCTAGCGACCCCCGCTTTCATTATTATTTCAGTGACGCTTCGTATTCTTTGTACTCGTCGTCTGTCGCTGGGACTTTAACGTCGCCATCGATGATTTGTTTTTTGTACTCTTCGACTTTGTCGAGCGCTTCTTTCGAAACGTTGTCTTTCGAAGGTGCGATATCAACACCGCCGTCTTTTAGACCGAACTCAACAACTTTACCTGCTGGGAAGTTGCCGTCTTTCGTATCTTTAGCGACTTGCTCAACAGCTGTATCAACACGTTTGACCATTGACGTCAATGTGACGTTTTCTGGCATTCCTTCTTCGACTTGGTCACGGTCTACACCGATGACCCAAACATCTTCACCGTTTTTCTTACGGTTTTTCGCTTCAGTGAATACCCCTTGTCCTGTACCACCAGCTGCGTGATAGATGACGTCGACTTTTTTACCATACATACCTGAAGCGATTGCTTGTCCTTTTTCAGCAGCATTGAAGTCTTCTGCATATTGAACTTCGATGTCAGCGTCTGGGTTAACTGCTTTAACACCTGCTTTGAATCCACTTTCGAACTTCTTGATCAAGTCAGAGTTAACGCCGCCGACGAATCCGACTTTATCTGATTTCGTCGTCAAACCAGCAACAACACCAACGAGGAATGATCCTTCGTTTTCTTTGAAGACGATTGACGCGACGTTAGGCTTGTCAACGACCATGTCGACGAGTGCAAAGTTGCTCTTTTTGAACTGATCCGCTACTTTACCGATATCTTCACCCATCAAGAATCCGATACCGAGGATCAAGTCATATTTAGCACGAGCTAATTGCTGAAGGTTTGGTTGATAATCCGATTGTTTTGCAGATTGAAGATATTTGTAGCCAGTACCTTCTTTTAAGTCGTTTTCTTTTCCGAACTTTTGGATACCTTCCCAAGCAGATTGGTTGAATGATTTATCATCAACACCGCCTGTATCTGTAACCATACCTACTTTAAAGCCTTCTGATTTGCTGCCGCTACCTGAATCTTTCGAATCGTCGTTGCCACCACATGCTGCAAGGACCGAACTCATTGCTAAACCTGTTGCTGCTAATGCGAGAAGTGACTTCTTTTTCATCTGGAAAAATCCCCTTTCGAATATGGTCATACAAAGTTCAAGACTACGTCTAGCACCCGAGGCTGGCGATGAGGAGCGTTACGTAGGTTTTGACGGAAAGCGCTTTCAGTATTCATCCTAAAACAATGGCTCACACACGTTTACGGATGACGTGGAAATCAAACTTATCTGCTCGGAAATAGTTCGCTGAAAAAAGAACGGAACGGTCGAGCTCATCATAATGCGTTTGACGCAATGCGAGCAAAGGTTGGTCCGTATGTAATTGTTCAGCGATTTTCGGATCAATGCGTGGCTCGATGTGCGTCACAGCATGTGTGACACGTCGTCCGAGTTCTTTTTCTAGAGCATCAAACAATGATGTCGAAGAGGTGAACTGCTCTTCATTTTTAATATAATGGCTAGGAATCTTATCGACGCAATAGACGACAGGAACATCTCCTGCGAGTCGGATTCGTTCGATTCGATAAACCAATTCATCCGGACCAAGTTGAAAACGTTCTCGGTCGCGCTCAGTCGGTTGGACCATCTCGGATGATAACACTTCTGATGTCGGAACCATACCTGCGCGCGCAATCATTTCTGTTACGCTGTACAATTCTTCGATTCCAGAAGTAAACGGTGGTCTTGCATTGATAAACGTACCGACACCGTGTTTACGGATGACGATGTTCTCATCTTCAAGAATTCGTAATGCCTCTCGAAGAGTAGCTCGACTGACGCCAAGTTGCTTTGAAAGTTCAAACTCTGAAGGGAGCTTCTCGCCTTCCTTATAAACGCCGTCATCGATGTCAGACTTGATCTTTTCAATCACACGTAAATAAAGCAAACGATGATCTAATTTAATCGACATGACGCATCTCCATCCTCTATCTAGTTGTAACCAGTGCTCAGACTTCTGACGTATGAGAACTCCAGCCAAGATAAGTATATGACGCCCAACACAATCCTGCAATCATTTTGTAACAGGTTAGAAGTCTGACTTCTGGCGCTTTTGTAACCCTTTTCATAACGCAATCAATAATGGAAGAAAATAGGGCATTCTACCTAAGAATGCCCCTTCTTTTTTCAACGCTTATTGCTCAGGTACTTCGATTTTCCCAGAAACGACATCTGCTTTTGCTTTCTCAAGCGCAGTCAACGTCTTCTTCGAAATCTTTTCAGATGGTACGATATCAACGCCGTCTTCTTTCAGACCATAGCGAATCGTTTTGCCACCCTCGAGTTTACCGTCCTTCGCCGCGTTTGCTGTATCTTCGACTGCACGGTCGACACGTTTGATAACAGAAGTCATCGTAACATCTTCCGGCATACCCTCTTCTTTTTGGTCTCGGTCGACACCGATGACTGAAACATTTTCACCGTTTTTCTTACGGTTCTTCGCCTCTGTGAAGACACCATTTCCTGTACCACCTGCTGCTGGGAAGATGATATCTGCTCCTTTACCATACATTCCAGCTGCGATCGCTTGACCTTTTTCTGGAGCTGCGAAGTCTTCCGCATATTGGACATCGATTTTAATCTTCGGATTGACGGATTTAGCTCCGGCTTCGAAACCAGCGCGGAAACGCTCGATGACGTCCATCTTCATCCCACCAACGAAACCGATATGATCTTTTTTCGTCTCCATTGCAGCAATGATCCCTGCAAGATATGCTCCTTCATTTTCCTTGAATGTGATCGACGTGACGTTCTTTCCTTCAACAACGTTGTCGATGATTGCAAATTGTGTGTCTTTGAATTGATCAGCAACTGTTTTAATATCTTCATTAAACGTGTTACCAATTCCGAAAACTAAATCTTCTCCCCCACGAGCGAGACGCGATAGATTCGGTTGATAATCTTGTTGCGATTTAGATTGTAGATAAGAGAACCCTTCATTCTTTTGAAGTTTGTTGTCTTTACCGTATGCTTGCAGACCTTCCCAAGCGGATTGGTTGAACGATTTATCATCGATACCACCCTTATCGGCTACCATCGCAACAGAGAATTGATCTTTTTGATCGGCTTTCTCACCTGAACCACCACAAGCAGCAAGACCAACCGTCGCTACTGACATCATCGATACGATTACCTGTTTCTTCTTCATTTCATCCATCTCCTCTGCAATTATGAGAGCGCTTTCATTATCTATTTGTGAAAAAGTCGCCCCCAGCCCTCGTGTTGAAGGTCGGTCACTCATATGACTGAGTATGCCAAAAACATTACTGAAAATCAACAGACGTCTGACAACTATTTTCATGAAAGCGATTTTATTTTTGATGCATACATTAAATTTTCCAATCATTTCTATTTATACAAAATCATCATCTCTTTTTTCATATGTCTTTTCTTTTTTCGAGATACCAAGACTTCTCTATACATTTTTCTAGAAAAGAAAAGGAAGCCCCGGAATATTCCACGACTTCCTTTCTACTCGATTAACGTCCCATGACGCGACGGGGTTTAGATCCTTCAGATGGACCAATTAGACCGTTTTCTTCTAACGCATCAATAAGACGGGCAGCTCGGTTGTAACCGATGCGGTACTTTCGTTGAATCATCGACGTTGATGCTGTCTCTTGTGTCAGAATGAACTGGACGACCTCATCGTAAAGTGGATCGTCGACCTCTGTTTCGCCCTCTGGTACATCTTTTGGAATCATCGCTTCAACATACTGTGCCTTTTGCTGACTGATGACATGATTGACGACCTTCTCAACTTCTTCGTCCGATAAAAAGGCACCTTGTACACGGACCGGTTTGTTCATGCCGTTACCAAGTAACAACATATCTCCTCGTCCAAGCAATTTATCGGCGCCTCCCGTATCAAGAATCGTCCGCGAGTCGGTCGCGCTCGATACACTGAATGCGATGCGCGACGGGATATTCGCTTTGATGACACCGGTGATGATATCAACACTCGGACGCTGCGTCGCGATGACCATATGAATTCCTGCTGCTCGCGCCATTTGTGCAAGTCGCATGATCGCATCTTCGACTTCGTTTGACGCAACCATCATCAAGTCAGCTAACTCATCGACGATGACGACGATGTACGGTAATCGTTGATGCACTTTTTCCTCAGCATTCATCTTATCGATCAATGCATTATAGCCTTCGATGTTACGCGCTCCGTTTTGACTAAAGATCTCATAACGGCGTTCCATTTCTGAGACGACCTGTTTTAACGCCTGCGCTGCTTTTTTCGGATCAGTGACGACCGGTGCTAAGAGATGCGGAATGCCGTTGTAGACGTTCAATTCGACCATTTTCGGGTCAATCATCATTAAGCGGACTTCATCCGGTCGTGCACGCATCAATATCGAGACGATCATTCCGTTGATACAGACCGATTTACCGGAACCGGTCGACCCGGCAACTAAGACGTGTGGCATCTTATTCAACTTCGCTGTCACCGTCTCACCAGAAATACTTCGACCGAGCGCGACGAGTAAACGATCACTATCCGATTGAACACTCTCCGCTCCTAGCACTTCTCGAAGGGAGACCATCGCGACTTCACGGTTCGGCACTTCGATCCCGACAGCCGCTTTACCTGGAATCGGTGCTTCGATCCGGATATCTTTTGCGGCTAACGCTAACGCTAAGTCATCAGCCAGTCCCGTGATTCGACTCAGCTTGATTCCTTGTTTTGGTTCAATCTCGTACTTCGTAACACTTGGTCCGAGATGAATCTTTAAGACTTTTGCTCCAATCCCGAACGACTTTAAGGTCGCGATTAATTTCGTTGCATTGTCCTTCAGTCGTTTGTTCTCACCGGACAAATCTTTTGATGTCGGTTCTGCCAACAAATCAAGCGACGGCAATTGATATCCGTCTGGTGTCTCTGTCATCGTCAACGGCCCTTGTGTCTCCGCTGCTTGCGGTTCAACATGATCCGTGAAACCAATAATCGGAACATCTTGAATGTTAACGGAAGGATCTTCTGCTTCCTGTTCCGTTTCGATTGGTTCCTCGACAGTTGCTGGTCGCAACGTCTTTGGTTTTTTCTCACGCACCGGTTTCGGTTTTAACTCTTTTTCAACATGAGGACGTGATGTCCGTTCACGATTGCGAAATTCTTCGATACGTTCTCGAAGCCCAAGCCACAGCTCACCATAAAATGAGGGGCGCAGTATATGAACGGCCGTTCCGATAAAGAACAGACCAATCAAGAAGGCACCCGCGCTCGAAATATAATATGCTGCGTTTTGATAGAGCCATCCGTTTAAGATACCGCGAGGTGCACCGAGTATTAAATCGATCCAGACGACTGCGCCAATCAATAGCAACGACCATGCCCATTTCTGAGCACGTGACGCATTCGATAGTAACAAGAGCAGTACGGCACCAATTCCTCCGTATAATAAGGAACCGAACTGACCGATTAAGTGCTCTCCTCCATCAGCTAGCGTCAGTCCGACTTTACCAAACTCTCCGAAAGCGAGAACAAAGGCAAGCAGTGAGACGATCGCGATGATGGTCGCGTATGTACGATACGCAATCGGCTGACGTTGTTTCTTCGCTGCCGGTCGTTTCCGTGGCGGCGTTTTTTTTCGTACGGGTTTTCGTTTCGTCGTCGCCATACGTCATCCCTCCTGATAAAAAAGCGGCTCAGTGGACCAGGTATTGGTCAATCTGAGCCGCTCGTTTGTTAAATCTCCATGATGATCGGAAGAATCATCGGGCGGCGTTTCGTCTGTTCATAGAGATAAGCACTCAGTTTATCTCGAATCAACGACTTCATCTCCGTCCAATCCAATTCTCCATTTAATTTACCTTGTAGTTGTTTCGCAACGATTCGGTTCGCTTCGTTGATCATATCTTCTGATTCACGCATGTAGACGAATCCGCGAGAGATGATTTCCGGTCCTGAGACGATCGTCTTGTTTTTCCGACTGATCGTAATGACACAAAGGACGACACCGTCTTGCGATAACAAGCGACGATCACGAAGAACGATGTTTCCAACATCACCCACACCGATTCCGTCGATCAAGACGTTCCCAGCGTTCACTTTGCGTGACATCCGTGCTTTACGCTTCTCGAACTCAACGACATCCCCATTCTCGATGATGAAGATGTTGTTCGCATTGACGCCAACCGTCTGTGCGAGACGACTGTGTGCCTTTTGCATCCGGAATTCTCCGTGAATCGGTAGGAAGAATTTTGGTTTGATCAAGTTGAGCATCAGCTTCAGATCTTCCGCATGACCGTGACCGGACACGTGTACTTTCCTTTGGTTGTAAATGACATTTGCACCAGCACGGAACAAGAGATCGATCGTTTTCGAAACCGATTTTTCGTTACCTGGAATCGGCGAAGCCGCAACGACAACCGTATCGTTCAAGCGAATATTGACTTGCTTATGTGCGTTACGCGCCATTCGTGTCAAGGCTGCCATCGGCTCACCTTGCGATCCTGTCGTCAAGATGACGACTTGGTTATCGTCGAGGCGGTTGATGTCAGATAGATCAATCAATGTTTTCTGTTTGAAGCGTAAGTAATTCAAACGCTGTGCCACTTCGACGTTATTGACCATGCTACGACCAACGACCGCTACTTTTCGATTGTTCGCTTCTGCTGCTGCAAATACTTGTTGTAGACGATGGATGTTTGAAGCGAATGAAGCAACGATGACACGACCTGGTGCCTCATAGATGACGTCGTTCAGTTCAGAACCGACGATTGATTCTGATCCAGACATCCCTGGTCGCTCTGCATTCGTTGAGTCAGACAGTAAACAAAGTACTCCCCGTTGACCAATTGCTGCAATTTTCCCGAAGTCTGCCTGTTTTCCATCGACCGGTGTGTAATCGAACTTGAAATCCCCCGTATGGACGATGGCACCTTGAGACGTTTGAATACAAACCCCGACTGCATCCGGAATCGAATGGTTGACCCGGAAGAACGTAATGAAATGACCTGCAACGGTTAATTTCGTCTTGGCATCAATTGGACGAAGATCTGCCTTTTTCAATAAACCGGCTTCTTTTAACTTGTGTTCAATCAAACCGAGCGTCAAACGTGTTCCGTAAACCGGTACCTTCAAGTCACGCAAGACGTAACTGAGTGCCCCGATATGGTCCTCGTGACCATGGGTAATGAAAATCCCCTGAATCCGCTCTTTGTTTTCTTTTAAATAACTGATGTCTGGAATGACTTTATCAATTCCAAGCATCTCGTCTCCTGGGAACATTAACCCGGCATCGATGACGAAGATGTCCTCGTCGAGTTCGACGACGTACATGTTCTTCCCGATCTCACCGGCGCCACCAAGAGCAAAGACGCTTACTTTTTCCGTCTTCTTCTTTGACACGACATGACCTCCTATAATTCATATTCACTTTTCGTGAGCCGTCCACTTATCACTATCACTATTCTAGCCGAATTTTCACAATCTGCCAACAACCGGACTAGGAAATCTAAAAAAAACGTCATTCCTGCCACATTACTCCAGGAATGACGTTGATCACGTATTCAACAAGTCTTCGACTTCTTCCGTTCGTTTTGCTTTTTCCGAACGGCTTGGACGTTCACCAGCCTTCAGTTCGTCGAGCGAATACCCGAACGTCATCTCAAAATGAGGATAGTCGACGAATCGTTTCCAATCCCCTCCCCATTCGAAACCGAGTGCTTTTCCGATATCAGCGACTTCACGCCAATCACTTTTTCCAGACCGATTCCCATCATACTCAAGATCATACGAAATCTGTCCATTTACGAGCTGAACGAAATCGACGGCGAGTCCATAATTGTGCATCGATTCACCACCACGAGCATTCGTGACGACTTCACCTGCCTTAGAACGTCCTTGTTCATAAAGCGCATTCTGTTGCTGAATCGAGCGGTATCCTTGCGTAATCTTGATATCGATATTGTAGCAAGAATGCGCCACACGGATCAGGTCCTTTGCCCCTGCCTCGACAGCTGGGTGGAGACGCTTCAGGTTTGGCTCACTTGCATTGATTAAGCGATCTTCTCCCGCTACGTCTCGTGGACAACTATCAATCCCGAGCTCCGGTTGATCCATTAAAATCGTCGGCATCCGGTTCATGGATGCCGCAAGAAACAATCCAATCGCAAACATCGTCAATAAAAATACGATCCAACCGAAGATTGTTCCCCGTTTCATCAGCGGCGAAGCTTCTTCCGAAGTTTTTGTAGAATCGGTAAACCAGTCTCAAGCAACAGATAGAGCGGACGATTGAGTACATAATCAAACTCACCGATTTTTTCAATCATCCGGCTGCCCCACCCAGATTTAAAGGCATAGAGTCCCGCGTAATGATCATCCGGATCGGTCGAACCACTGACTCCACCGAAGTCATATGAGAGCGCACCCTGTTCTTTCGCATATTGCATCATCGTCCATTGCATCAAGTGGTTCGGCATGAATTCCCGGTACTCGTTTGATGAAGCGCCATATAAGTAATACGAGCGGCGACCAGCAAGCGTCAAAAGACCACCAGACAGGATGACACCGTTTGGATGTTTGGCAGCAATCGTCATCAGTTCCGTTTTCGACTTCTCTGCTTTTTCGATTTGTGCTGTCGTCTGCTCCAAGCGATTGTTTAAGCTTTTCAACTTCTTCTCGACCGTCTCTTTCTCAAGCTGACGATGAATCTTCGAGAGTTCCTTATCGGCTTGAAGCAATAAGGCTTCCGTATTCTCAAGAGCACGTACGACATCGAGTTTCGTCAAAAACAAGACCGCATCACCCTTTGGATGGAGATGATCATACAGATTCTCGAAATAATCCAGACCGCGGATCGAGAATCCATCCCGTTCGCCCGTCTCGACCATCAGCTTTGCAAATGTCTTTAGCCCTTCACGATCTGCTTGTTCGCATACGATCCCTTTGCGTTCAGCAAGGCGGACGTTATAGCGGAACTTCGAATGGAAACCGTCAAAGATCTCTTTTTCTGTTCCTTCAAGACTCGTCTCCATCGTAAAGCGTGGTTGCGCGTAGTCAAAACCGCCACCAAATCCGTTATGTTTGAAGCCAAGTCCTTGCATCTCCTGTAACAGACCCGGATATTCTTCCCGTTCGACGTTCGGATCGAATTTAATCGCAATCGCCTTCTGTTGTTTTGCGACACGTATCGCTTCGTCACGGAGAGCGCAAAGTGCGTCCGAATCCGTATAATCGACGACGAAACCACGGGGTGCATAACAAAGCGTGAACGGTAATTTCGGTACTTTCTTGAATAAGAGCAGACCAACTCCGGCAATCTCACCGGAAGTTGTTCCGACCGCGATACGTTCATGTGTCCACCCTGTCGCGCTTTTGACTTCTCCCCATGCCGGAAGCTGGAGCAAGTCGCCTTTTGGGTGTGTTTTTACGAATGTTTCAAATTGATCTATGGTTACAACGATTGGTTGATAAGTCACTTCTGTTCCTCCATTTGCCGTATCATCTCTTTGACGATGACTTCCTCATCGAGAGGGATTTTCTCATCCCCAATGATTTGATATTTTTCATGGCCTTTACCGGCTAAGATGACGATATTATCTGGTCGTGCGAGTCGTGCTGCATAACGCACGGCCTCTTCCCGATCACCGATTTCAACGAACTGATCGTGTGTCATCCCTTTGGCGATGCCGGATGTAATCGACTCATATGCTTCATATCGTGGATCATCCGTCGTGATGACGACGGTGCCTGCGTAGGTCGAAGCGAGTTCGCCCATCTTCGGTCGTTTCGTCACGTCACGGTTTCCACCTGTCCCAATCAGAAAGACGATCTTTTCCTTCGGTACGTCAACGAGTGCTTTCAGACACTGTTCGATGCCGTCAGGAGTATGCGCGTAATCGACATACACGTTATATCCTTCAATCGGCAAGCGTTGCATCCGACCTTTTGCCGGACGGATTGCTGAAATTGCTCCTGCAATCGTCGCTAGATCGTATCCGCAAGACAAGAGGATTCCTGTCGCAAGCAACAGATTGTAGACGTTGAAGCGACCGATGAAATTCGCCGTGACATCGACTTGTTCTTCTTTGTATAGCATCGTGAACGTCGTTTGTTGAAGCGACTGTTCAATCGCTGTTGCTCGGAGATCAGCTGCGTTGTCGATGCCGTACGTCATGACACGAGCACCTGTCATCATCTCATACAGTTCACTCGTCGGATCATCGGCATTCAAGACCGCGACTTTCTCTGTCGACAGCCGTTGACCGAGTTGGGCGAACAATAATCCTTTCGCACGCGCATAGTTCTCAAACGTTTTGTGAAAATCAAGGTGATCATGCGTCAGATTCGTGAATCCTGCAACGTCGTAATCGACACCCGTTACTCGACCCAGCTCTAATCCATGCGAAGAGACCTCCATGATGACATCTTGGACGTCTTCTTCATGCATCTGATGCAGAAAGGCTTGTAACTCGGAGCTTTGTGGGGTCGTATTGCGACTTGGCACGACGCGGTCACCAATCTTAACTTCCACCGTACCGATGATGCCTGTCTTCCGACCGAGGTGCACTAATATATCACGGACGATCGTCGTCGTCGTCGTTTTCCCATTCGTTCCCGTAATACCAATCATCCGCATCTTTTCAGAAGGATAATTATAGAATTTGCCAGCCAACTCGGCAATGGCACGTGATGTACTACGAACAAGAATGACAGGAATCGACACGTCGACCGGCTGTTCCGCAACGATGGCGACCGCTCCTTGTGCTTCCGCCTGTTTAGCATAGTCGTGTCCATCAACAGTATATCCTTTGATGGCGACGAACAATGTTCCCGGTTTAACATCCCGTGAATCGGTCGTAATGGACGTAACGTCCACTTCTACCATTCGTTCGATTTTTTGCGTCTGTATGACTTGAATCAATTCAGCTAAATTCAACGGTATTCCTTCTTTCTCGACATCGTCATTTCATATGTTTCATCTATTCCGTTCTGCTATCATGCTTCCTCTTCTTCGTCTGCCGGAAGAATATAGGCCTTTGCCGGTTCCTCCGAAAAGATGTGCTCAATCAGCTCTTCGATGTCCGATGGACGAATCCGTTCGACATCCGCTAACACTTCTTCAAGTGATGGATGGCGATGCAGATGCAACTCATTTCGGGCATTTCGATTCATATGGCTCGATGTGCCTTCGTTCCCGAGAATCAAAGAACCTTTCAGCTGTTCAATCCCATCTTCGAGTTCCTTCGTCGACAATCCATCTCGCTTTAAGCGATCGATTTCAGCAGCGAGGACCTGTTCGACCTCTTCAACCGATTCCGGTGACGTGCCGACATAGATCGTGAACGTTCCATGATCGTCAAACGTCGTGTAATAGGAAAAGACTGAATAAGCAAGACCGCGTTCCTCTCGAATCGATTGGAACAAGCGACTCGACATCGTCGCACCGAATGCATTATTGAGTAAGGCGAGGGCAGGCAAACGTGGGTCAGCAGAAGGAATCGCACGGAAATTATAACAAATATGAGCCTGCTCCGTATCCTTTTCCTTACGAATCACACCATTTTGTAACCTTGGCTCTATCGTCTCGCGTGTCTTCGATCTTGATTCGAGGATCGACATCCGCTCTTGAATCTGCGCAATCAACTCGTCTGAGACGTTTCCAGCAACGGAAATGACGATTTGATCCGGAGCATACGCTTCTTCGAGATATCGCCCGATCATCGCACGATCAATCCGAAGCACACTCTCTTCCGTTCCAAGAATCGGTCGAGCCATGACATCCTCTCCGTAAGCTGCAACAGCTAATAACTCATGGACGAGATCATCCGGTGTGTCATCGTACATTTTAATCTCTTCAATGACGACCTTTTTCTCTTTTTCCAGTTCATCCGCGTCAAACGTCGATTCGAGGAACATGTCCGCCAATACGTGAAAGGCTTCGCCTGCATGTTCATCTAATGTCTTGACGTAATAACACGTTTGATCCTTACTCGTGAACGCATTAATATTTCCACCAAGTCGATCAAAATAAACCGCAATCTCTTTTGCCGTATGGCGTTTTGTTCCTTTAAACATCATATGCTCGATGAGATGACTGATCCCATGCTCCTCGATTTGTTCCGTCCGACTTCCTGCTTGAATGAAGATTCCGGTTGCGACGCTGCGTGCTTCCGGCATCCGTTCAACGATCAGTCGAACTCCGTTTTCTAATTGTATCCGTTCGATCATAGTAATTCCTCCAAATATAGGAAACAAGGTGGCTCTCGTTGCATTCTCTGCACCGTCGAGCCACCTTGGATTCATTAGTTACGACGTGGTGGACGTTGTCCGTCACGTGGTGGGCGTGAACCCTGATCCCGGCGTGGCGGGCGGTTCTCACGCTCTGTCTTTTTCTTTTCTTCGTATGCGGCACGGTCTTCTTCGCTTAAGCCTTCGACGAGCAGGACTTTATGCGAAGCGTTGACGCGTCCCTTGTCATCGATTTCCGTGACACGGACTTTTAGCTTATCACCAAGTTTGACGACATCTTCCGTTTGACCGACACGGTTAAGTGCGAGTTCCGAAATGTGGACGAGTGCGTCTTTTCCTTTGAACAATTCGACGAATGCACCGAATTTCTCAACACGACGGACTGTTCCGTCGAACTCTTCGCCGACGACGACTTCACGGACGATATCTTCGACCAATTGACGGGCACGATCAATGCCAGCTTGATCCGTCGAAGCGATGAAGACGGTTCCGTCTTGATCGATGTCGATCTTAACGCCTGTCTCATCGATGATACCGTTGATGACTTTACCACCAGGTCCGATGACATCACGGATTTTATCTGGATTGATTTTAAGTGTGACGATTTTTGGTGCGTATTGTGACAATTCGACACGTGGTTCAGCGATGACCGTTTGCATGTGCTCAAGAATGTGCAAACGACCAAGACGTGCTTGTTCGAGTGCTTCTTCTAGGATTTGACGCGTGATTCCGCCAATTTTCATATCCATTTGTAGAGCTGTTACACCTTCGTGAGTTCCAGCGACTTTAAAGTCCATATCGCCGAGATGATCTTCCATCCCTTGGATATCTGTCAAGATCGAGTAATTTTCACCTTCCATGATCAAGCCCATCGCGATACCAGCGACAGGTGCTTTGAGTGGAACACCCGCATCCATCATGGCAAGGATCGAACCACAGATTGAAGCCTGTGATGAAGAACCGTTCGATTCAAGCACTTCTGACACGAGACGGATCGTGTACGGGAAATCAACTTCATTCGGAAGAACTGGTAAGAGTGCGCGTTCTCCGAGTGCCCCGTGACCAATTTCACGACGACCTGGTGCGCGCATCGGACGTGCTTCCCCGACTGAGAATGGCGGGAAGTTGTAGTGGTGCATGAAGCGTTTCTCTTCTTTCAGACCAAGACCATCGATGATTTGAGCGTCCCCTGCAACACCGAGTGTCGCTACAGACAAGACTTGTGTCTGACCGCGTGTGAACAAACCTGAACCGTGTGCACGTGGCAAGAGACCGACTTCTGAATCGAGTGGACGGATCTCAGCAAGACCACGACCATCTGGACGGACTTTGTCTTCTGTGATGAGACGACGGACTTCGTCTTTGACGAACTTGTTGAGCACGCCTGATACTTCTGCCAGTTGTTCTGCTGTGACTGACTCGTCAGCAGCATACAATTCGATGTATTTTGCGATGACTTCGTTGATGGCAACGTCACGCGCTTGTTTTTCTTCGACTTGAACCGCTTGTGTGACTTCTGCCAATGCTTCTGCTTTTAGGCGATTGACGATTGTCTCATCGAAGCTTGATACCGTATATTCGAACTTCTCTTTACCGACTTGTGCGACGATTTCTTCTTGGAACGTGATCATTTCCTTGATGACATCGTGTCCAAGTAAGATCGCTTCAAGCATTGCTTGTTCCGATACTTCCTTCGCACCTGCTTCAACCATGTTGACGGCATGTTTCGTTCCGGCAACTTGAAGGTCGATGTCGCTAACTTCCATTTGCGCTGAAGTCGGGTTCACGACAAATTCTCCGTCGACGCGACCGATCGTCACGCCTGCGATTGGACCATCGAACGGAATATCCGAGATCGAAAGCGCAATCGAAGCCCCGATCATCGCAGCGACTTCTGGTGAATTGTCAGCATCTGACGAAAGAACCGTCGTCGCCACTTGTACGTCGTGACGGAAACCATCCGGGAATAATGGACGGATTGGACGGTCGATCAGACGCGAAGTCAAGATCGCACTCTCTCCAGGACGTCCTTCACGTTTAAGGAATCCACCTGGGATTTTCCCTGCCGCATATAATTTTTCTTCATAGTTCACTGTTAATGGGAAGAAATCTAAGTCCTTCGGTTGTTTTGATGCAACGACCGTAGCAAGAACGGCTGTATCGCCGTAGCGAATCAATGCTGCTCCGTTCGCTTGTTTTGCTAATTGACCGATTTCAATCGTTAATGGACGTCCACCGAGTTCGGTCGAAAACGTCTGTTTTGTTTGTGACATGCACAAATCTCCTCTCACTGCTATCCGTTTTTTCATTCAAATCTAATTATGTAGGTTCTTGCGCAAAAAGTCCATGAATCGGCAAAAAAAAGAAACAGGAGACGATGCTCCTGCTTCCCTACCTCGTTCTCGTCGGGATTAGCGACGGAGACCAAGACGCTCGATCAACGAACGGTAACGTGCAACATCCTTGTTACGAAGGTATGTGAGCAAGTTACGGCGACGACCGACCATTTTCAAGAGACCACGACGTGAGTGGTGATCCTTTTTGTGTGTACGTAAGTGATCGTTCAAAGTTGTGATCTGTTCAGTTAAAACAGCAACTTGTACTTCCGGCGAACCAGTATCGCCTTGTTTCGTAGCATATGCTTCGATGATTTCGTTTTTACGTTCTTTTGTGAGTGCCATTGTCACTCCACCTCCATCTTATAAATGACCGTATTCCCGAGCATCGGATGGTGAGACCAGATGCCAAGTGAATCGGCTGTACGTGATCGTACTGACCTATCATAACGAACCCTGTCCGTACTGTCAAACGCTTAATCGTGTATTTGCCTCTTCACGGTCCCGTGCCAATTGTTCTTTTAATTGATCGATACCGTTGAAGGCTTTTTCATCGCGTAAGTAAGCAATCCATTCAAGCGTCAGTTCTTGACCATAAAGATCCTCATCAAAGTCAAGAAGATGTGTCTCGATGCTAACCTCTCCCGTCTCATAGAACGTCGGGCGTCTGCCGACGTTCGTCATCGCCTTGAATCGACGACCGTCCGCTAAGCGAACGAATGTCGCATACACACCGAGTTTCGGTATGACATAGGCGAATTCCGGACGCATGTTGGCTGTCGGGAAGCCAATTTGTCGACCGCGAGCGTCCCCATGAATGACTGTGCCTTTGATTTGGTAGGGTTCTCCAAGCAAACGTGCAGCCGGTTCGACTTCTCCTGCAGCGAGTAAACGACGAATCCGGGTCGAACTAATTTTTTCTGCTTCTTCTTGAAACTCTGCTACGACAGTATGCGTAAACGTTCCTCGACTGTGAAAATCGAGCGTCGTCATTTTGCCGGCTCCGAAGCGACCGTAGGAATAATCAAATCCAGCGACGACATGCTCTGCTCCAGACGCAATCAGATATTCATCGACGAAAGCTTGCGGTGACAACTCCGAGAAAGGAATCGTGAACTCAATTACATAAACACGATCGACACCAAGGCGTTCGATTTTCTCTAGTTTGCGTTCAAGCGGCGTGATGTAGCGGACCGGTTCATCCCCTTTACCAAGTACTTGTTTCGGATGTGGATCAAAGGTCATGACAGCCAAAGGCAGACGACGAGCCTCAGCTTCTTTCCGTGCTGCTGCGATGACTTGCTGATGTCCGAGATGTACACCGTCAAAAAAGCCAAGTGCGATGACAGCAGGGGCTTTTTGAGGCTGTTCCGGATATGTCAAATGTATGATGTCCATGATGCTCTCTCCGATCTTAATCGATTTGTAGCATGACCTCGACGCGTGCTACCTGTTCTTCTGGAAGACGTCGATATAGTGCTAAAGGTACGTCTTCTTCATTATAGACAGTAAACAGCTCGAATTCGACTGGAATGCTTGTCAGCTTTGCTCCGTTCAAGACACGCTGCGCTGTTACTGCGTCGACCGTCAATCGTGGCCATTTTTGGATGACGTGTTCGATCGGTAGGACGTGTTGCATCCGTTCTTCGACTGTCTCGTATGATTCGAGCGTCTCGAGTGTAACGGTGTCCGTCTCAGCAATCGCACCAGAACCTGTCCGACGTAAGTCGCTCATGTGTGCGGCATAACCGAGGCGTTCTCCGATTTCGACTGCTAGCGTCCGGATATACGTCCCTTTTCCACAGGCGATATCGAGGCGGAAGCGACAAAGACCATCTTCGAACACAAGGTCCGATGTCCGTTCCAATCGATCGATACGGACGATCCGTGTCGGTCGCTCGACTTCAATGCCTTTTCGTGCATATTCGTATAGTTTCTTCCCGTTCACTTTGACTGCTGAATAATACGGTGGCGTCTGCTCGATCTCCCCTGTCAATGCGCTCAGAATATCAGCGATTGCCTCTTCAGTAATACTTCCGGGCTCGACCGGTGTTTCACGAACCGTCTCCCCGTGTGCATCTTCCGTCGTCGTTGCGAAGCCTATCGTCACTTCCGCTGCGTAACGTTTTCCTTCATCCGTGATGAACCGGGCAAGCTTCGTCGCTCGACCGAGACAGATCGGTAAGACACCTGTTACTTCCGGGTCAAGTGTCCCTGTATGCCCGACTTTTTTCGTCTGAAACAAGCGACGTAGACGAAAGACACAGTCATGACTGGTCATTCCGGCTGGTTTATCTAGTGGTAATACTCCGATGGGTTCCACGTGATGTCCTCCTTGAAAAAAAGGCAACCACACGCGTGGTTGCCTTAGGTGTTAATCTTTGTTCAAATTCCGAAGCAACTCATCAATGCGTGATCCGTATTCGACAGAAGAATCGACCTCGAACAACAGTTCAGGTGTTTTCCGTAGACGAATCCGCGATCCGATTTCCTTACGCATGAAGCCTTTTGATTTTTCAAGACCGATGCGCGCATCCTCACGTGCTTTTTCGTCACCGAGGACCGAATAGAAGATCGTCGCTTGTTGCAAGTCTCCTGTCACTTCGACACCTGTGACGGTAATCGGCTTGACGCGTGGATCCTTGACATCTTTGATGAGCAGTTGCGTAATTTCCTTACGCACCTGTTCGGCGACACGATTCGAGCGTAAACTCATGTTTGTTCCCTCCAGTTCGGAAGAATGGATTCCGTTCTGTTACTTCCGTTTGACTTCTTCCATAATGAACGCTTCGATGACATCATCAACTTTCACATCATCATAACGTTCGATCTTAATACCACACTCGTAACCAGCAGCGACTTCTTTGACATCATCTTTGAAGCGGCGAAGTGTATCGAGTTTTCCTTCGTAGATGACGATACTATCACGAACGACACGGACACCTGCATCACGCGTTAACTTACCTTCCGTGACATATCCACCTGCGATCGTACCGACTTTCGATACTTTGATGACATCGCGGACTTCAGCTTGACCGATGATTTTCTCGACGAACTCAGGATCAAGGAGACCTTTCATCGCTTGCTCGATTTCTTCAATCGCATTGTAGATGATCCGGTGAAGACGAATTTCGACTTTCTCCTGATCTGCCATTGATTTCGCGTTACCATCCGGACGAACGTTGAATCCGATGATGATCGCATTTGCTGCTGAGGCGAGGATAACGTCACCTTCTGTGATCGCACCAACACCTGAGTGTACGATGTTAATTTTAACACCTTCGACATCAATTTTCTTCAATGAACCGGCTAAGGCTTCAACTGAACCTTGAACGTCACCTTTGATGATGATGTTGAGGTCCTTAACTTCGCCTTCTTTGATGCGGTCGAAGAGATCTTCTAAGCTAACTTTCGCTGAATCGCGACGTTGTGCTTCGATTTCACGTTGGTAACGTGCTTCACCGATTTGACGTGCTTTTTTCTCATCTTCGAATGCGAAGAATTGATCGCCCGCTTTCGGAACATCGTTTAAACCTGTGATTTCGATTGGCGTCGATGGTCCGACTTCTTTGACACGACGACCGATATCGTTGACCATTGCCCGGATACGACCGAACGTGTGACCGACGACGATCGGGTCACCAACACGAAGTGTTCCGTGTTGAACGAGAAGTGTAGCGACTGGACCGCGTCCTTTATCGAGTTTCGCCTCGATGACTGTTCCGCGACCGTTCATATCTGGTGTTGATTTGTATTCTTGAACTTCTGAAACGAGAAGGATCATCTCGAGCAATTCGTCGATGCCGTCTCCTTTAAGAGCTGAAACCGGTACGAAGATCGTATCGCCGCCCCAGTCTTCTGCAACGAGTTCGAACTCTGTCAATTCTTGTTTGACACGGTCAGGGTTCGCACCCTCTTTATCCATCTTGTTGACCGCGACGATGATTGGAACGCCAGCTGCTTTCGCGTGGCTGATCGCTTCTTCCGTCTGCGGCATGACACCGTCATCGGCTGCAACGACGATAATCGCGATATCCGTGACATCTGCTCCACGTGCACGCATCGTCGTGAACGCCGCGTGACCTGGTGTATCGAGGAACGTGATCTTCTTGCCGTCGATCTCAACTTGGTAAGCACCGATGTGCTGCGTGATCCCGCCGGCTTCGTCTGCAGTGACCTTCGTGTTACGGATCGAGTCGAGCAATGTCGTTTTACCGTGGTCGACGTGTCCCATGATCGTAACGACCGGTGGACGCTCAGACAATTCGTACTTGTCAAGGTTCAATTCATATTGATCAAAGTCCGTCTCATCGACTTGGACTGTCTTTTCGACTTCAAAACCAAACTCTGTCGCGAGCAGTTCGACTGTCTCGTCATCAAGATCTTGGTTGATTGTCGCCATGACACCGAGACCCATCAATTTCATGATCAATTCATTTGGTTTTTTCGCCATTTTTTCAGCGAGTTCACCGACTGTCAAGTTATCAGAGTATTGAACGACGTTTGCCATCGCCTCTTCTTGCGCCCGGCGAGCTGCTTTCCGTTGACTCGACTTCGAGTTCGGATCCGCTACTTCGAGTTTACGCGGTTCTGCTTTCTTTTGGTTCGGACGACGTTTGCCGCCACGGTTGTTACGGTTGCCGAATTCTGGGCGTCCACCTTTGCTGTTACGTGATTGGTTACCTGCTGGTTTGTTTGTACTTCCTGGTCGGTTCGGTTTATTATCTGATTTCACTTGTTTTGGAGCCTCCGTCTTTTGAGCCCGATATTTTTCGGGATTAAATACTTGATCGAGTTGCTGTACTGTCTGTTCATCTAATACTGCCATATGATTCTTGACTGGTTTCTCCAGCTTTTCGAGCTGGGTGATGACCTGCTTACTTGTTACGTTTTGTTCCTTGGCGAATTCGTATACACGTTTACCCAAAGGATCCACCTCCAATTAGTCGTTCGAGAGGAGTTCAGTTAGCTTTTTCGCAAATCCGGCTTCATTGACTGACACGACAACACGCGCATCCTTTCCTAATGCTTGACCGAGAATCGTCCGGTCGGCGACTTCTAGGTAAGGAACCTGATAACTCGTACATTTATCTGTGACTTTCTTACGCGTGGCAGCCCCCGCATCTGCTGCTAAGAGAACAAGCTTCGCTTGTCCTCCTCGTACTTCTTTCAGTACGAGTTCTTCTCCCGTCGTCACTTTTCTAGCTCGATTCGCGAGACCGAGAAGGGATTCCCATTTACTCATTTGTACCTCCCGCGATTTCAAGCAATTCATCGTATAAGGCATCTGTCGTCTTGACCTTCAAATGATGATCAAGCGTCCGTTTTTTCTTCGCCGTCGCAATGACTGCCGCATCTTTCGATAAATAGGCACCCCGCCCATTCATCTTACCATTTAAATCGATGACGACCTCTTGTTCAGGTGTTCGGACGACACGAATTAATTCTTTTTTCGGCTTCATTTCTTGTGTGATGACACACTTGCGTAATGGTACCTTTTTTTGCACGAATTATTCCTCGCCTTCGACTTGGACCGCTTCTACTGCCGGCTCTTCCGTCGCGAAGACATCTTCGAGATCCATCGCTTCCGCTTCAGACTCGCTCTTGATGTCGATTTTCCATCCTGTTAACTTCGCTGCGAGACGGGCGTTTTGACCACGTTTCCCGATTGCAAGTGACAATTGGAAATCCGGAACGACGACAATCGTCGCTTTCGCTGGTTCGTTGACGTAGACCGCAACGACTTGAGCTGGGCTGAGTGCATTCGCAACATATTCTTTCGGATCATCCGAGTAACGGACGATATCGATTTTTTCCCCGTTCAAATCATTGACGATGCGTTGAACACGTGCCCCTTTTTGCCCGACACATGCACCGACTGGATCGATGTCGTCCGCTGCGACTGCGATTTTCGAACGGTCGCCCGCTTCACGCGCCACAGACTTAACTTCGACTTCGCCACTTGAAATCTCTGGTACTTCGATTTCGAAGAGACGTTTTAAGAGACCTGGATGTGTCCGTGATACGAGAATCGATGCCCCTGATCCTTTGACCATCGGATCAACCTTCGTGACGTACACCTTGATGCGATCACGAATCCCGAAACGCTCGTTCGGCATTTGCTCGTGTGTCGTCAAGACAGCTTCGATACCTTCTAGGTTGACGTACAAGTTGCGTGCATCTTGACGCTCAACGATACCTGTCATGATCTCATCTTCACGATCCGCGAAGTGATTGTAGATGCGTTCACGTTCTGCTTCACGCATTTTTTGAGTGACGATCTGCTTCGCCGTTTGTGCCGCAACACGACCGAAGTCGCCTGGCGTCACTTCGACTTTATGGAAATCGCCGAGTTCATATGTCGGATCGATCTCGTGTGCTTCTTCAAGCGAAAGTTGCTCTTCTGGTTGTGTCAATCGTTCGACGACTTCCTTGAGTGCGAAGACACGGATGTCTCCTGTCTGCTGGTCGAATTCGACCTTTACAGCCTCCGATTCTTTTCCGAAGTTGCGTCGGTACGCTGAAATCAATGCCTGTTCGAGCGCATCGATGATGATGTTCTTGTCAATTTCCTTCTCTTTCGCGATTTGATTGATCGCCTCGAGTAACTGTGGTCCCATCGTTCTCTTCCTTTCCGTCAGAACATTACCGCAAGTCGCGCAAGTGAAATCTTGTCGACCGGTATCTCAATTTTCAATTTTCTTGTTTTGACACGCACTTCGATTTCAAGCATCTCAGGTGTGTACGCGAGCAACGTTCCTTCGAATTCAACCGCATTCTTTACTGGATCGTGCGTTTTGATATACACATGTTTCCCAATCGCCTTTTCGAAGTCCTCGTCTTTCTTCAGTGGACGTTCCGCTCCTGGACTAGCGACGTCGAGGTAATACGGCTCGTCGATCGGATCATTGTCATTCAATGCTTCCGATAACTGTTCATTGATTTTGACGCAGTCTTCAAGATCCACGCCACCCTCTTTGTCGATGGAGACACGTAGGAACCAATCCGCCCCTTCTTTGACGAATTCAACGTCGACTAGCTCCATCCCCTCTCGTTCGACGATTGGTTTTGCGAGCGCTTCGACCTTTTCCGTTACGTTCGTCATCTTCATCCTCCTTCAAAAAACAAACAAGAAAGGAGCAGGTCCCCCTACTCCTTCCAAGTCGTAGTATAAAAAACATTTCCTCACTCAATATAGCATAGGAAAGCGCTCAAAGCAAGTGTTCCTAAGGGCTTACAAGTCGAACAAGGATAGCTGATTCTCGTCCGGTAACCCTTCGAGACAGCCTAGGTTATCGAGCGTCTCGATGATCGTTTTCGATAATTTGGCACGTTTTTGGAGGTCTTCCTTCGAGAGGAATTCGCCACCTTTACGTGCTTCGACGATCTGCTTCGCTGCATTCGTCCCGAGACCTGTCACGGCATTAAACGGTGGTAACAACGTATCCCCGTCAATGAGGAATTCCGTTGCACTTGAGCGGTAGAGATCGACCTTTTGGAACGTGAAGCCCCGTTCGATCATCTCAAGCGCGATTTCAAGAACCGTGTACAATCCCTTGTCCTTCGCCGTTGCCTCGAATCCTTTATCCTTGATGTCTTGCAAGACTTTCCGGACGGCTGCAGAGCCTTTATTCATCGCACCGATATCAAAGTCACCCGCACGTACCGTAAAGTACGAAGCGTAGTAATACATTGGATGATGGACTTTATAGTAGGCGATCCGAACAGCCATTAAGACATAGGCAGCAGCATGGGCTTTCGGGAACATGTACTTGATTTTCTTACAAGAATCGATATACCAGAGCGGCACATCGTTCTCGATCATCGCCTCTTCCATGTCAATCGAGAGTCCTTTCCCTTTTCGGACCGACTCCATGATTTTAAAAGCAAGTGACGGTTCAAGACCGGCATAGATCAAGTAGACCATGATGTCATCTCGACAACCGATGACGTCTTTTAATTCACATGTTCCGTTGTAGATCAATTCGCTGGCGTTTCCGAGCCAGACATCCGTTCCGTGCGAGAGTCCTGAAATCTGGACGAGCTCCGAGAACGTCGTCGGTTTCGTCTCTTCTAACATTTGGCGGACGAACTTTGTTCCAAACTCGGGAATACCGAGCGTTCCCGTTTTTGAATCGATTTGCTCCGGCGTCACGCCGATCGATTCCGTCGAACTGAAAATTTTCATGACTTCCGGGTCATCGACCGGAATCGTCTTCGGATCTCGTCCTGATAAATCCTGTAGCATCCGAATCATGGTCGGGTCATCGTGACCGAGGATATCGAGTTTGAGTAAGTTATCGTGAATCGAGTGGAAGTCAAAGTGTGTCGTCTTCCATTCAGAACCCATATCATCTGCCGGATATTGAATCGGACTAATATCATAAATATCCATATAGTCCGGTACGACGATGATCCCACCTGGGTGTTGCCCAGTCGTTCGTTTGACGCCGGTGACACCACTGACGAGACGATCGACTTCCGCATTCCGATACGTCAGCTCATTCTCCGACTGATACCCTTTGACATAGCCATACGCCGTCTTCTCGGCAATCGTTCCGATTGTTCCGGCACGGTAGACGTAATCGTCACCGAACAAGACTTTCGTATAGGCGTGTGCTTGCGGTTGGTATTCTCCACTAAAGTTCAAATCGATATCTGGTACTTTATCCCCTTTAAATCCAAGGAACGTTTCAAACGGAATATCGTGACCGTCTTTAAATAACGGGATATCACATTTCGAACAGTATTTATCCGGTAAATCGAATCCCGAACCGACAGAACCGTCATCGAAGAACTCCGATTCCTTACAATTCGGACAGACATAGTGTGGCGGCAAGGGATTGACTTCGGTGATCTCGGTCATCGTCGCAACGAGACTTGATCCGACCGACCCCCGTGAACCGACCAAATAGCCGTCGTCGAGTGATTTTTTAACGAGTTTATGGGAAATCAGATAGATGACGGCGAATCCGTGACCGATGATTGACTTCAACTCTTTTTCGAGTCGTGCTTCGACGATTTCCGGTAACGTATCGCCGTAAATCCGGTGCGCCATATCGTACGACAAGTTCCGAACTTCTTCATCCGCCCCTTCGATCTTTGGTGTATAGAGATCTTTTGGAATGATGTCGATGTTCTCGAACTGTTCCGCGACGGCTTGACTGTTCGTGATGACGAGACGTTCCGATACATCTGGCCCGAGGAACTTGAAGTCATCCATCATTTCCTTCGTCGTCCGGAAGTGTGCCGGTGGCAGTTGTTTTCGCATGTTCAGCATGTTCGCTCCACCTTGCGTCCGGATCAAAATCTCCCGGTACGTGGCGTCATGTTGATCGAGGTAATGCACGTTCCCTGTCGCAACTGGTAAGATATCATGTTCTTCCGCGACACGGATGATTTTTTTGATCAGTTCGCGCAGTTCGAGTTCATTCTGAACGATTTCCCGCTCGATCAAATGACCATACATCGCGGGTGGCTGAATCTCGATGAAATCATAGAACTGCATCACTTTCGCTAAATCTTCGTCTGACTTGTTCAAAGCGGCATCAAACACTTCGCCATTATCGCAAGCTGATCCGATGATCAAACCATCCCGGTGCGCGACGAGTTGCGAGCGCGGTGTGCGGACGACACGGTGCACGTGTTTCGTATGAGCAATCGAAATCAATTGGTACAAATTCTTCAAGCCCGTCCGGTTCTTCGCATAGACCGTCGCGTGGTATGGTCGTGCCCGCGAGATATCTTTCCCCATCTCCCGGTTGAGTGAGGCGTGTGTCTTCATGTCGAACATCTCATCTGCCATTTGAAGCAACTTGACCATCAAATATCCCGTCGCTTCCGCGTCATAGATGGCGCGGTGATGTTGCGTCAATTCGATATCAAATCGTTTCGCGAGTGTGTTCAATCGGTGATTTTTTAGCGTCGGCATCAAGACACGGGCTAGCTCAAGTGTATCAATGACCGGCAAGACCGATTCATCGTGTCCACCAGACCGGAGTGTCGCATTCAAGAATCCGATATCAAACGAAGCATTATGGGCAACGAGAATCGAGTCGCCGACCCAGTCCATGAACTCCTTGACGACTTGTTCCGGGTCTGGTTTTCCGCGGACCATATCATCGGTGATCCCTGTCAAATCAATCGTCGTCGCCGACAACAGGTGTTTCGGATCCGCGAATGCTTCGAACTTATCGATGATATCACCGTCGTGGATCTTGACAGCTGCGAGTTCAATGATTTTGTTGTACATCGCCGATAAACCAGTCGTCTCGACGTCAAAGACGACGAATGTCGCGTCATCTAAGTTACGTTCCACCGGATGATAGGCGACTTGCACCCCGTCATCGACGACATTCGCTTCGATTCCGTATAGTACCTTGATATCGTTTTTCTTTCCGGCATAGTAGGCATCCGGGAAACTTTGGGCACCAGCGTGATCCGTGATCGCAACAGCAGGATGACCCCATTTTGCTGCGCGTTCGACGTATTTCGTCACGTTCATGACAGCGTCCATCTGACTCATTTGCGAGTGCGCATGTAACTCGACACGCTTCTCGCCTGCCCAAGGGTCAGCCGGTGCTTCCATCTTCACTTCTGACAGTTGGGCAATCATCATACAGAGATCGCGTAGGAATGTATCGAACTCAACGCGACCTGCCGCCTGAATCCACATCCCTTTTTTGATCGCTGAGAGGATCTTGACGTCTGTTTCGTCACGCGCAAACATCTTGACGACGAGGGAGTCCGTATAGTCCGTCATCTTGAACGTAAAGATCGTTTTTCCGCTTCGCAGTTCACGACTTTCAGCTGAGAAAACGAGACCACGAATCGCGATCCGTCGTTCCTCGTCTTGGATTGTCTTGATTGGGACAATCTCATCTTGAATCGGTTTCCCGATCCGGATCTCAACCGGTCCTTCATCGTCATCTCGCGATTGTTCCCGCTTGAATTGCAACTCGAGCATTCGTTTTGCTTCTTCCATGTCTTCCTGTTTCACCTGATTGCGCAACGCTTCTTGTTTCGATTCGTTGATTTGAACAATCGGTTCACAGTTGAATTTCGGGAATCCATAAGCACTATAGAGTAACTGTAACTCACCACATAAGCTGCTTTTTAAGAAGCCTGCTTCCGGTTCACTTCGGACCGGAATGAATAATTTCTGTTCTTTGAACTCTGGTAAGACACGCCCGAGTTGTGTCCGCATCGCGGATGAGACATCCGCGAGATCTTGTACGACATATGGCCAGTAATCATGATACATGCGTTCGTCTGGTCGACTATCCGCATGTAGAATGATTTTGACTTCGGCGAATTGCTGATACCGGCTTGTCAATCGACTCGTAAAGAGTTGATAAACGTTTTGGGGTAAAACATGTGGCAAGCGGATCTCAAATGTCCAGGTTGCTTTTGCTTTATTAACGCGAAGCTTCTCAAGGACTGCTTCGTTAAAGTATTCTTCAATGATACCGTTCGGTAATTCCAAGTCACTGAGTAACAGTGACATGCGTTGTTGTGTATCCACTCGCAATTGTGCTGTCTGATCGCTTCACACCGTGACAGCAACTCCTCCTCCTCTTGCGGATTGCCCAAGGGGCGAATGGGTGTGAGACAAGAAAACAGTCACTTTATGAAAAGTGACCGTCTCCATACTTTATTCTAAACCTTCATAGAGTGAACGAACAGCCTCAACGACTTGTTCTTGTCCAATTTCTTCTGCATCGCCACCACGACGGGCTTTTAATTCGACGATTCCTTCTGCCGCTTTTTTCCCGACGTTCAAACGAACCGGTAGACCGATCAAATCAGCATCGGCGAACTTGACGCCTGCTCGTTCTTTCCGGTCGTCAAGTAAGACGCTGAATCCTGCAGCTGTCAACTCACGATATAGCGTCTCTCCGAGTTCAAGCTGTTCCGCATTTTTACCATTGACGACGATCAAATGGACATCGTATGGTGCGATCGCTTTTGGCCAAATGATTCCACGCTCATCGTAATGTTGTTCGACGACTGCCGACAATGTCCGCGAGACACCGATGCCGTAACAACCCATGATGAGTGGTTGCGCTTTACCGCCTTCATCGAGGAACGTCGCTCCCATTCCTTCAGAGTAACGTGTGCCGAGTTTGAAGACTTGACCGACTTCGATACCACGTGCGAATTTGACGTTGCCGTTGCCGTCTGGTGACGCGTCACCTTCTTCAACGAAACGTAAATCCGTATAGTCGGCTTCGAAATCACGGCTTGGGTCGACATGAATATAATGCGTTTCCGCTTTGTTCGCACCACAAACAGCGTTCGTCAAGGCACGTACCGCGTAATCGGCGACGATCTTCATGTCTGCTCCGATCGGTCCGAGTGTTCCAGGCGTTGAGTGAAGCGCTGCTTCAATCTCTTCGTCGCTTGCCATCGTGATGTCGAGAGCACCCAGGTAGTTTTTCAACTTGATGTCGTTGACTTCGTGATCACCCCGGACGAGTGCCATGACAAGCCCTTGTTCCGTTTTGAAGATGACAGTCTTGATCGATTCGTTAGCTGGTAAGTTCAGATGTGCGCTGACCGCTTCGATCGTCTTCGCATCTGCCGTATGCACTTCTTCAAGCGCTTCTGGTGCTTTGTCTTGCTTCGGATAGGCATCGATTGACTCTGCCATCTCTAAGTTCGCTGCATAATCCGACTGGTCTGAATAGACGATTGTATCTTCACCAATTGCTGCTAACGCATGGAACTCATGTGTTCCACTACCACCAATCGCACCTGAGTCAGCGACGACTGGACGGAACTCAAGACCAACACGTGTGAAAATCCGCGAATACGTATCAAACATGTTTTGATACTCTTCGTCTAAACTCTCTTGTGACGAATGGAACGAATAAGCATCTTTCATGATGAACTCACGACCGCGTAATAAACCAAAACGTGGACGACGTTCGTCACGGTACTTCATTTGAATCTGGAAGAGATTGACCGGTAACTTTTTATACGAGTTCAATTCATCACGAACGATCGAAGTGATCAGTTCCTCGTGCGTCGCTCCGAGCGCGAACCGGCGATCATGACGATCCGTCAAACGCATCAATTCAGGTCCATAAATATCCCATCGCCCTGTTTCTTCCCATAGTTCAGCCGGTTGAATCGCTGGCATCAGTAATTCTTGCGCACCCGCTGCTTCTAATTCCTCGCGGATGATTGTCTCGATGTTTGCGAGAACTCGTTTTGCGAGTGGGAGATACGAATAGATTCCAGCAGCATTTTGACGCATGAATCCTGCACGAAGCAAGAGTTGGTGACTGATGGCTTCTGCATCAGATGGTACTTCACGCAACGTTGGCATGAATAGTTTTGATTGTTTCATAATGAGTCACGAACTCCTTTGACTGAGTGATTAATTAAAAGAATTTTTGAATGTCGTTCCAAGTGACGACGAGCATGAGTAGCATTAAAAGCGCAAAACCGACGAAGTGAACCAATCCTTCTTTTTGAGGGTCGACCGGTTTACCGCGTAAGGCTTCAAGGAAGAGGAACAGCAGTCGCCCTCCGTCAAGTGCCGGAAGTGGCAACAAGTTGAAGACTGCTAAGTTAACGGACAACAATGCTGTCCATGTCAATAGCATCGAGAACCCGCTATCTGCGACCTGATCGGTCATCTTGACGATCCCGACTGGTCCTGATAATTGATCGACGCCAACGACACCAGTCACGAGATCTCCGACGGCACCAACGATAAGCGTCGACATCCGCCATGTCTCAGAGACACCGGTTTGTAGTGCTGTTCCGAATGATTTTTCTGTCTCATTCGTAACACCGATGATGCCGACCTTCTGTTCTCCTTGTTGTTGCACTTTAGGCGTGATTTCAGTTGTCGTCTCTTTCCCATCACGCTCATATTTCACTTCTGTTGCTTTCCCAGCGCGGTCTTGGAATCCAGCACGTAAATCAGTCCATTTGGCTGTATCCTGTCCGTTGACCGAGACAATCCGGTCACCTTCAACAAGTCCTGCTTGATCGGCAGGTGAACCTTTTTGTACTGTTCCGATGACGCTTTCTCCCGTTGGAGAGCCATTATATAAGGCAAGACCGAATAAAATGACAAACGCGAGGACAAAGTTCATGAACGGTCCTGCAGCGATCGCAAGGACGCGTTTCCATACGGATTTCGAACCGAATGTGCGGTCATACGGCGCAATTTGTGTCCGTGTCTGACCTTCGACGAGAAATGCTGTCGGTGAAACCGGATAGCGAACCGATGTCTCGTCTTGTAATCCAACGAGTTCGAGTTGACGCAACAAGTCAATCCGCTCGACAGTAACGACTTGATCGACTTGTGGCTGATCCGCATCGAAATAAATCGTCTCGATGACGCCGTCCTTTAACTGTAATCCAACAGTTTGACCTGATTTGATCTCAACGAGTTCCGGCTCTTCACCCGCCATCTTGACGTAACCGCCAATCGGCAACAGACGCACCGTATACAACGTCTCATTCTTAAACACTGAAAAGATCTTCGGTCCAAATCCAATCGCGAATTCCCGACAGAGAATACCTGCCCGCTTCGCCATTACGAGATGACCCCATTCATGGACGGCGACGAGTACACCGAACATCAGCACGATTGAAATAAAGGTCGTCATTACTTATCCCATCCTTAGTTAGCGAATGTAAGAGACGATACGAACTCACGCGCCCATCGATCAGCTTCAAGGATTTGATCCAAAGAAGGCTCGTCGATAAGCTCATGAGCTTGAAGCGCCGCCTCGACGCTCGCTTCGATTTCTAAAAAGCGAATGTCCCCTTTTAAGAAACGGTCCACCGCTTGTTCGTTCGCAGCATTGAGTACTGATGGCATCGACCCACCGGCTTGACCCGCTTCAAAAGCAAGTCGTAACAAGGGATAACGATCAAATGATGCATCAGCAAAGTGTAAGCGTCCGATTTCCTTTAAGTTTAACCGTTCTCCCCCTTGGATTTCAAGGCGGGACGGATATGTAAGAGCGTACTGAATCGGTTCTCGCATGTCAGGCATACCAAGCTGAGCCATGACAGCTCCATCGTTGAATTCGACCATCGAGTGAATGATGGATTCACGATGAATGACGACATCGATGTCCGCATAGTCGACATCAAATAACCAGTGCGCTTCAATGACTTCGAATCCTTTGTTCATCATCGTTGCGGAATCAATCGTGATTTTTGCTCCCATCGACCAGTTCGGATGCGCAAGGGCTTGTTCGACCGTCACGTCTGCCAGTTCTTCACGTGATTGATCACGGAAGCTTCCGCCTGACGCCGTCAAGATGATTTGACGCACATCTTCTCGCCGCTCACCGTTCAAACATTGGAAAATCGCCGCATGCTCACTATCGACGGGTAAAATCGTCACGTTTTTTTCACGCGCGAGCTTCATGACGAGATGACCTGCCGTAACGAGTGTCTCCTTATTCGCAAGACCAATCGTCTTACCTGCCTCAATCGCGGCAAGCGTTGGACGTAAGCCAACAGCTCCTACGACCGCTGTAATGACCGTATCAACATCAGGATGCGTCACGATATCAAGCAATCCTTCTTCACCGATGACGATTGTTGGCTGATAAGTCAACAGTTGCTCGAGTTCTTGACGTGTTTCCTCATCTTGGACTCCGACAAGCATCGGTTGCAAACGATTCAACCACGGTACAGCAACCGTCGTGTTGCGACCAAATGCAAAACTCGTCAATTCAAAAAGATCTGGATTAGCCGCAATGACATCAAGCGTCTGCGTACCAATCGATCCCGTTCCACCGATGATACTGATTTTCTTCATAATGAAGCGCCTCCTCAAGCAAAGATATCGAGTACGACGAGGACCGTAAAGACGATCATCATGCTGTCGAACCGATCAAGAATACCACCATGACCCGGTAGTAACGTTCCAGAATCCTTCACACCATAATGGCGTTTGTAAGCGGACTGGACCAAGTCACCAAGTTGCCCAACAACGGCAACGATGATGGCAAGGACAATGACTTTCCCAAAACCGACTGTCGGTTCGATACTTTCGAACACGACACCGAGTAAGATGGCAAGTAACACGCCACCGACCGCCCCTTCAATCGTCTTGTTCGGGCTGATTGACGGCCACAGTTTATTCTTACCAAATCGCTTCCCGACGAAGTACGCCCCTGAATCCGTAAACCAGATCAAGAGAATGATCAAGAGCGACCACGTTAATCCATGTTCGAGTAAACGGATATAGGCGAACGATGCAAAACCGACACCAACATAAACCGCAGTCAGCAGTAAAAAGGCGACATCATCGAACGTAAAGACATTTTTCGAAAACACGTTCCAAAAGAGACCGATCAATAAAATGATCATTGCCCAAGCGATTGGTGAAAGTCCGATTGGGAGTGTCCGATCGACTGCCTCTTCATAGATACCGACGAATGGTAATAATGTGCCGATCCCGAATAAAATCCGTGGAATCCGTGAGCCGCTCCATTGTCGCATCCGGACAAGCTCGGTATAACCGAGAATCGTTAGTACTGCCATAAACGCTAAAAAGGGAAGTCCACCGATGTACAAAAGCGCCAAAAAGATGGCGCCTGCCCATATCCCTGTGATAATCCGAGTTTTCATAAGCTAGTTCCTCATTTAATCAGACGCCGCCAAATCGGCGTGTCCGTTGATTGTAATCTTCAATTGCTTCCAAGAAAGCATCCCGACGAAACTCTGGCCACAAGACATCTGTAAAATAAAACTCTGCGTACGCCGCTTGCCAAAGTAAGAAGTTCGATAACCGTTGTTCGCCACTCGTTCGAATCACGAAATCGACATCGGTTACGGATCCTGTCATTAGCTCGCGCTCGATCGTCTCCGGTGTAATCGCATCTGGTGACAATGTTCCTGCCTGAACCTGTGCGCCCAGTTTTTGCATGACTTGTACGAGCTCATCGCGTCCTCCATAATTCAGAGCGAAAATCAGACGAAGTCCTGTATTGTGTTGCGTATCCAGTTTCGCTTGTTCCACTGCCTCACGTGTGAAATGAGGGAGGCGTGACACTTCTCCTGCTACCTCGACTTTGACATTTTGCGCGTCTAACTCTTTTAAATCCGACTCTAAAAATTGTGCCGGTAGCTTCATGAGAAAACTCACTTCTTCTTCCGGACGCGTCCAATTCTCCGTCGAGAAGGCGTATAATGTCAGACTCTTAACGCCGAGTTCATTTGCAACCCGAACGACCTCACGAATCGATTTCATGCCTTCGCGATGTCCCATGATACGCGGAAGTCCGCGTTTTTGTGCCCATCTACCGTTTCCATCCATGATGATAGCGACGTGCTCAGGCACCCGGTCATAGGTTTCGGTTTCTTTCGTCTGATTCAACCATTGAAACATCCGTACTTCCTCCTCTCTCAATTATGAAGAAAGGGACTCTTCGTGTGACAAAGAGTCCCCCCCATGACGATCCGTCGCGTCATACTTCCATGATTTCTTGTTCTTTTTCCGTTGCTGTCTGATCAAGTTGTTTAACGAACTTGTCTGTCAACGTTTGAACATCTTCTGTATATCCACGCAAATCATCTTCTGTCAATGCACCATCTTTTTCTTGTTTCTTTAACTGCTCGTTCGTATCACGACGAATGTTACGGAGGGCAACCTTACCTTCTTCCGTATACTTCTTGACGAGTTTGACGAGTTCCTTCCGGCGCTCTTCCGTTAGTGGTGGAATCGCAAGACGGATGACCGTACCATCAGATGATGGCGCAAGACCAAGATCAGCACGTTGAATCGCTTTTTCAATCTCGCTGACCATTGATTTATCCCATGGAGTGATCAAGATCAGACGTGCTTCTGGTGTGTTGACGTTCGCTACTTGATTGAGCGGTGTCGGTGCACCGTAGTATTCGACTTGAACGGGATCTAAAATCGCAACGTTCGCACGACCGGCGCGGAGTGTCGCAAGTTCTTTCTTAAGTGAAAGATGTGCTTTTTCCATCCGTTCTTCGGCTTGTTTTAAAATTTCTTTTGACATATTATTTCCCCCTTACGATTGTCCCGATTTCGTCACCGATGACGACACGTTTGATGTTACCTTCTTCCATCAACGAGAAGACGATGAGCGGGATGTCATTGTCCATACAAAGTGAAGTTGCTGTAGAATCCATGACTTGAAGTCCATCCTTTAAGACATCCAAGTAAGAGAGCGTCTCGAATTTCTTCGCTTCTGGATCAACATTCGGGTCAGCTGAGTAGACACCATCGACGTTGTTTTTCGCCATCAAGATGACCTCTGCTTCAATTTCAGCTGCACGAAGAGCAGCTGTCGTATCTGTCGAGAAGTACGGGTTCCCTGTACCTGCTGCAAAGATGACGACGCGTCCTTTTTCGAGGTGACGCATCGCACGGCGGCGAATGTACGGTTCTGCTACTTGGCGCATCTCGATTGATGTTTGAACACGTGTTTCAACACCTACATCTTCTAAGCTGTCTTGAAGCGCAAGCGAGTTCATGACTGTCGCTAACATCCCCATATAATCGGCGTTGGCCCGGTCCATCCCAAGTTCTGCACCTGTTTTGCCACGCCAAATGTTTCCAGCTCCGACGACGACCGCTACTTCAACGTTCAATTCAACTAATTCGCGAATCTGTTCCGAGATAGATTTGACGATGACAGGATTGATCCCAAACCCTTGATCTCCTGCGAGCGCTTCTCCGCTCAATTTTAACACAATCCGGTTATATTTCGGTTGCATGACTATGTCCCCCTTGCTAAATTCCGTAAAAAAGGAACACGAACCACTTCCACACGAAAGTGGATTGAAGCATACGTGTTCCTTCTCTTGTCATCAGGATGATCCCGATTCTTATTTTTTAAGTTGGTTCATAACTTCTTCAGCGAAGTTCTCTTCGCGTTTTTCCATACCTTCTCCAACTTCGAAGCGTACGAATGACACGACTTTACCGCCTTTAGATTCTACATATTTACCAACTTTGAAGTCTGGGTCCTTGACGAACGTTTGATCGACGAGGCAGATTTCCTCGAAGAACTTGTTCATACGACCAACGATCATTTTTTCAACGATGTTAGCTGGTTTTCCTTCGTTCAACGCTTGCTCAGTGAGGACTTTTTCTTCACGTGCTTTTTCTTCTTCTGTGACAGAAGTACGGTCAACGTAAAGTGGACGTGCTGCTGCGATGTGCATTGCAACGTCTTTTGCAACTGTTTCGTCTGTCGTACCTTCGATAACGACGACTGAACCGATGCGTCCACCCATGTGGAGGTAAGAACCGAAGACTGCATCATCTGCTTTTGTGAAGAGCGCTACGCGACGGAGTGAGATTTTCTCTCCGATTGTTGAAGCTTCTTCTGAGATGTATGTGTCGATTGTTTTACCCGCTTCGTATTCAGAAGCAAGAGCAGCTTCTGCTGTCTCAGAACCGTTACGAAGAACAGCGTCTGCGATGTTTTGAACGAGTGTTTGGAAACGTTCGTTTTTCGCAACGAAGTCTGTTTCTGAGTTGATTTCGACGAGTGCCGCTTTGTTGCCGTCAACTGCAACTGCAGTCAACCCTTCAGCTGCAATACGATCGCCTTTTGCTGCTGCTTTAGCGATCCCTTTTTCACGCAAGAAATCTACTGCTGCGTTCATGTCACCGTCAGTTTCAACGAGTGCTTTTTTGCAGTCGAGCATCCCTGCACCTGTTTTTTCACGAAGTTCTTTAACCATTGCTGCTGTAATAGCCATTCGATATTCCTCCTTATAACATCCTTAGTTTCAAAAAAAAGGTGATAAAAGGTCGATTCCCTTTATCACCTGGCATCACGAATTACTCAGCGTCTGCTACTACTTCTTCAGTAGTTTCAGGTGCTACGTTATCTTCGCCTTGTTTAACTTCGAGGATTGCGTCAGCCATTTTACCAGTGAGCAATTTGACTGCACGGATCGCATCGTCGTTCGCTGGGATGACGTAGTCGATTTCGTCTGGATCACAGTTAGTATCAACAATCGCAACGATTGGGATGTTGAGTTTGTGTGCTTCTGCAATCGCGATACGCTCTTTGCGTGGGTCAACGATGAAGAGTGCATCCGGAACGCCTGGCATATCTTTGATACCGCCGAGGAATTTCTCAAGACGAGTCATTTCTTTTTTAAGAATGATGACTTCTTTTTTAGGAAGAACTTCGAATGTACCGTTCTCTTCCATTTTTTCGAGTTGTTTCAAACGGTTGATACGTTTTTTGATTGTAGAGAAGTTCGTGAGAGTTCCACCCAACCAACGTTCGTTGATGAAGTATTGACCTGCACGGATCGCTTCTTCTTTCACAGTGTCTTGAGCTTGTTTTTTCGTACCAACGAAAAGAACGTTTCCGCCTTCAGACGCTACTTCACGGATGAAGTTGTATGCTTCGTCTACTTTTTTGACCGTTTTTTGAAGGTCGATGATGTAGATTCCGTTCCGTTCTGTGAAGATGTATTTTGCCATTTTTGGGTTCCAACGGCGTGTTTGGTGACCGAAGTGTACACCAGCTTCTAACAATTGTTTCATCGAGATTACTGCCATGATGAATTCCTCCTTTTGGGTTTTGGATGTCCTCCGCGATGATCGTCTGTCCAGCTAACCTATTAAAGGCACCGCAGCTGGCGATACATGCGTGCGTAATTAACACCGTAGACTAATATAGCATAAAGATTACCGAGGGGCAACCTTCGTTTGATGAGAAAGTTTAGCAATCAAAGCAACCTCGCCCGTCCCCCGATTCAAAGACCGTGCAAGCGTCTCAAGATCCGCTCCTTCTCGTAGCGCCTGCTTGACATCCGTTAATGGTGGTTCTTTTGAAATGGTTCGCTCGATTTCGACGGTTTCCGATTTCTCGTAAGTAGCCGCCTCCACCATTTGTGGAGACGCATCCGGTACTTGATCAACCTGTTCGTTCGCTACATTTACGGATGTCTCTGTCATGGCGTTGACGTTCTCCATGAAATGTAATAAAACTTGTTCCGTCTCATTCTTTTCACGTTCCAACCGGATGATTCGGTCTTTGAGCGCTGCCTGCTGGCGAAATAACACCAGCAGCGCATAACAAACTAAAGCAGCTAATAAAATATAAACGACAGTCATAATTCTTCCTTTCACATGGCGACACGATCTGCTAAGTAGGCACTTCCGAGCGCATTCTTCAACTTACGAAGCGCTTTTGAATGGATTTGTGAAATACGGGAAGTCGAGAGCCCGAGGACTTCACCAATTTCCGTAAGCGTCAATTCTTCATAATAGAACAACGAGACGACAAGTTGTTCTTTTTCGGATAACCCTTCGACTTCCTCTGCCAGTTTAGCGATCAACTCCCGCATTAATAACATATCTTCCGGTGTAGCAGTATCTGGATCTAAATAGGAGACGGTCATCGCCTTCCCCTCATCCTGTAGCGTGACTGCTTCATCGATCGATAATACATTCGCAAAATAGCTTTCTGCTAAAGCACCCTTGACCTCGTCAGGTGTCATGTCGACAATGGAAGAGACCTCGTCTAACGTCGGCGTCCGTTGCAAAGATTGTTCAAGGATCTCGACGGCTGCCTCGACCCGTTTTGCTTTTTCCCGTAAGGAACGTGGTAACCAATCGATTTTACGAAGCCCATCTAAAATAGCTCCTCGAATCCGAAAGGCGGCATACGTGTCGAATTTATTATTATGATTTTGATCGAATTTTTGAAGCGCATCGTACAATCCCATCATCCCTAAACTTTTCAACTCGTCTCGATCGACACTTTTAGGCAACGTCGCACTTAAACGCTGAACGTGGTATTGAACAAGTGGTTCATAATTGTGAAGTAACAGGTCTGCCACCGCAATATCGCGTGTGGTCAGCCATCGATCCCAAAGTTGTTGTAATTCCTCACGCATGACCATTCCTCCTCTAGATTTCCAGCGTCCCGACATTCACCGTCCGGATGACGAGACGCCCTGATTGTGAGTGGAACTCGATCGTTCGTCCATTCGTGCCGCCAACATCTTCGGCAACGAGTGGAATTTTGACTTGTTGAAGCATTGCTTTGACCGCAGCGATGTTTCGCTCACCAATCCGCATTGATTCATGTTCATACTTAAATTGAAACATCTGAGCCCCTCCCGCAATCTTCGCACGTAATCGGATGGCTCCACTTGCTCGTAATTCGCGGGCTACCTCTAGAATTGCCGTATCCGCGAACTTTCCGACTTCAAGCTCCCGATTCCGACTGATCGCTGAATCAGGCAACATGACATGCGCCATACTCGATAACCCTCTTTCCTGGTCATAGATGACGACGCCTACGCACGATCCAAGACCCGCTGTCCGTAAAATGACGGGGCGTTTACTGATGGCGTACTCCGCAATCCCAATCCGTACGATTTCATCCATTCAAGTCCACACCCAATCGTTCGAAGACCGTCTGAAAGGCGTTCGCTTCAGGCAACAAAAGTAAATGTCCGGTCAAATCGTTTCCTGCACTAGACAAGTGCGTGTCGATATAGACAGCCATATTGCCTGGAGTCGTAGATTCAAGTAAGGCTACTTCAAGTAACGCACCAACCATATCAAACGCTGATGCAGGAACACTGACATGTAACGATAAATCAAGCCAATCGGAGATAGCCCGAGCATATGCTCCTATTAAAATATTCCCAATTTCTTCCCAAGCAGAAACCCCCATTTCGTGGGAATCGGAAAAAAAGTGGAATTCAGTCTGCATCAATTGGCTCACAAGCTTCTCCGCATCACGAAGTGGCATCAAAAAAAGTAACGTTGCTTGAATATCGCCAGAAAAACGTAACAATGCACCAGCGGTATACGTTTCCGCTCCTCCACTTCGCTCGATGATCGTCGTGAAATCCTCAAGTTCAGCGGAAGGTACCTCGATCTCAATCGGTTGTCCAAGTAATGTCGAAAGTGCTGTCGCTGCGTGACCAGCTCCAATGTTGCCGACTTCCCGTAAAATGTCCCGTTCGTTTGGATTAAGCATGAACGATGTCCTCAAATAAGCGATTCGGTTCAATCAACGAAAACAATTGCTGATCGCCTTTTGCGACTGCAGTCAAATACGAGGCATCCTCCTGCTTTTGTTCACTGAGTGGTTCAATCCGAACATCCGTTGATTCGACGACTTCGTTTGCCCGGTCGACGATGAATCCAGCGTCCCCATGTTCCAAAGTGGCGATGATGATGCGTGTTTCTTCCGTCTCTTCCATTAATTCGAATCCAAGACGGGCGCGCAAATCAATCACGGGTGTGACGACGCCTCGCAAATTGATGACTCCTTTGACATAGGATGCAGCGTTCGGAATCCGTGTGATCGGGATGAGCCGTTCGATTGAACGAACAGACTGTACATCAATACCGTATGCATTATCTTCTAATTGAAAAACAACCCATTTTTGTTCCATCTTCGTTCCCCTCACTTCCGTAATAGTGCATTGCTGTCAATGATCAATGCGACCTGTCCGTCTCCAAGAATCGTCGCGCCAGAAATGGCACGGATACCTTCTAGATAACTACCGAGTGGCTTCATGACGATCTCCTGTTGACCAATCAATTCGGATACGATCAACCCTGCTAATTTTTCGCCACTCCGGACGACGACGACCGAATAGGCTTCTGCCTCATGTTGCGGCAATCCGTAAACTTCATTCAGCGAAATAAGTGGCACCAATTGTCCACGGAAATCAAATACTTTTTCCCGGTGTGCTTGCAGGATCGCTGATTTACGTAAGGATGTCGTCTCGATGATGGCAGTCAGTGGAATCGCATACGTCTCTTGTCCGAGCTCAACGAGCATGGCTGAGATGATCGAAAGCGTCAATGGTAAACTGATACGGAAAATCGTTCCTTCTCCGCGGCGCGTCTCAACGAATACTTCTCCACCTAATGATTCGATCTTCGATTTGACGACATCGAGACCAACACCACGACCAGACAAGTCCGTGACTTCTTCTGCCGTCGAGAAACCAGGTGCGAATAACAGCATCGAAGCCTCTTCGATCGTTAATTGCATCGCTTCTTCTTCCGTGATCAATCCTTTTTCAATCGCAATCCGTGTGACACGTTCGTGATTGATACCTGCTCCATCATCTTCAATCTCGATGAAGACTCGGTTTCCTGAATGATAAGCACGTAGCGAAAGATTTCCTTCGACCGGTTTATTCGCTAAAATCCGTTCCGCTTTGTTTTCAATTCCATGATCGATCGCATTACGGATCAAGTGAACGAGTGGATCACCAATCTCATCGATGACTGTGCGATCAAGTTCCGTCTCAGCACCCGTAATGTGTAGTTTGATATGTTTTCCGACATCCTTCGAAACGGAACGCACCATTCGTGGGAAGCGGTTGAATACTTGTTCGATCGGCATCATTCGTAACGTTAAAACGAGTGATTGTAATTCGTTCGTGCCCCGTTTGATCCGTTCGACCGTATCTGTCAATTCCGGTGAGCTGACTTCTGCTGCAATACGCTCCAAACGTCCGCGGTCGATGATGAACTCTTCGAACAGATTCATCAAACGATCGATTCGCTCGAGATTGACACGAATCGTTTTCGAAGCGACAGGCACAGATAGATCTGTCTGTTCTGGTGATTCCGGTGAAGCTGTTGGTGCAGGTACTGATGTCGCAACCGGCATTTCCTGTGGAAGGGTGGATGTCGCCACCTCTGCTTCTGGTGTTGCTTCGAACACGTCCATCGTTACTGTTGCGACTTCAGAAACCGAGGCAACCGCCTCTTGAATGACCGATTGCTCTTGTTGCGTCACGAATAAAACAGAGAATGACGTCTCAAAATGTTCTTGCTCCAGTTCATCAGATGTCGGATTCGACAAAATGACATCTCCGAGCTGTTGTAAACGATCAAAGACCATGTAGACACGTGCCGCTTTTAAGATGACGTCTGCTGAAAGTTCGACTTGGACGATATAGGCTTGATAACCGGACGCAATCGATTGTTTGACGACCGCTTCCGAATAGACATCACATTCGAATGTTGATGGTGCAGTTGATGGCGTAACCGAAATGATCTCTTCTTGTTCGGGACGAATGAACTGCTGTAATCGTCTCACTGTTTCCGTAACGTCAAGTTTCCCTTTTCCACCGCGACTGATGTCTTCTACCATCGTTTCCAGTTGCTCAGCAGCAACGAATAGGACATCGATCAACTCAGCTGTAGCGGGTTGTTTCTTTGATCTGACTAAATCAAGGGCGCTCTCCATCTCATGCGTCAAATCAGCGATCGCATCATATCCCATCGTTCCTGCCATCCCTTTTAGCGTATGGGCAGAACGGAAAATTTGATCGATGACCGCTTCATCGTCTAATCGTTCTTCAAAAACCAATAAGCTTGTGTTAATAGCTTGTAAATGCTCCATCGACTCATCGAGGAACAACCCCACATATTCATTTAAGTCCATGACTGATACCCTCCTTTAATCTTAACGGACATGATCTTTTCGTTTTTTCAGACGATGTAACAATCGATCTAAAAACTTCCGTTCTTTGACTTGTACACCTGTTAGAGACGTCGTGATATGATCGAGTCGCCAACTGACGTCACTCGTTCGATCCATCAAGTAAAATGGCATCTGTGCCTTGACTGCTTTGACGACTGTCGGATCTTCCGGCAAAAAACCGGTAAAGCGCAGTGGCTTTTGTAAAAATTGTTGGCTGACGAGCGCTAGTCGATCAAACGTTTCAAGTGCTTCTCCACCATTCGTCGCCCGATTGACGACTACGGAAATCGGAAGATCCGCCGCATGATGGTGTGCCAGTTTGACGAACGCATAACCGTCCATGATTGAAGTCGGCTCTGGCGTGACGATCAACCAGGCTTCGTCTGCACTACTGATAAAATCGAACGTCTGATGATTGGCGCCGGCTCCTAAATCGAGCAACACAAAATCATACTCATAGAAAAATTGGAATTCCCGCAGTAGGAACACGACATCCTCCTTCGTCAGATTCGTCAGTTCCGCAAATCCACTCCCGCCATGAATGAAATGAAGGGATGGCGACTGTTCAACGATTGCGTGCTGGAGTGATTCTCGTCGTTTGACGCATTCCATCAAGGATGACTTCGATGATTTACCGAATAGAATACCGATGTTCGCCATCCCGATATCAAGATCAATCAAGAGTACTCGTTTTTCTTGTAACGATAATGCCACGCCAAGATTCACCGCGACATTCGTTTTTCCGACGCCACCTTTTCCACTCACGATGGCAATCGTCTTCGTTTCCTTGACGGTCACTTTTGATCGTAAGACACGTGCTTGATCTTCTCGCATCATCTCATCCCTCTCTCGACGATCATTCGGGATAACTCATCCGCCGTAGCGAACGTGATGTCTTCTGGCACTTCTTGACCCGTTGTCACGCAATAGATTGGTAACTCCGTCTCTGTCATAAGTCCAAACATCGACCACAGTTCACTTGTTTCATCTGCTTTCGAAAAAACGATCCCTGATAAGGGAATCTTGCTGAAACGATCGTGGATCTGTAATAAATCTCGATATTTCGATGTCAAACTAAGAACTAAAAACACATCCGTATCTTCAAAGTCATGACGACTTCGTAATTGCTCTACATATTCTTCGTCAAGGAAATTCCGTCCCGCTGTATCGACAAGTACGATATCGCATGAAGCTAGCGCCTGCTTCGCTCGTTCGAAATCTTCCAAATCATACGCGACATGAATTGGAATATCTAATATGTCGGCATATGTCTTCAGTTGTTCAATCGCTGAGATCCGGTATGTATCGGTTGTGATGAGACCGACTCGTTGATTTTTAATGAGCGTATGATGCGCAGCGAGTTTAGCGATGGTCGTCGTCTTTCCGACACCAGTCGGTCCTGTTAGCATGACATAACGTGCAGTCGATGTTGTTACACGTAATGCCGTTTTTACTTCTTCAGTTAAAAGATCCGTTAAGTCCGTTTGCTGCGTTTGATAGTACGCAGTCAGTAACCGCTCATGCAATCGTTCAGACACTTGTTGTAACGCTGGTTCTGCCAACAGCGGCGCATAATGTCGCAATTCTTTTGGCAATGGTCGTTCGCCGACCGTAACGATCGTCGGACGCACTGGGATCGGTTGGATGGTTTCCACAATGTCCTTCCGACTCGTTGCTTGCTTTGAGACGATCGGTTCGTTCGACACATGTTCATCCACCGATGCAACCAGTTCCACTTTTTTCTTCGCAAACAAACCAAAGAATCCGCCCACTTTGACATGGCGAGTATTTAATATGATGGCATCGTTACCGAGTTCGCGTTTGATGCGTTCCATGGCTTCGCTAACGGAATCCGCCGTGACTTTTTTGACTATCATCGCTTAAATCACCCCAATACTCTTAACTTCAATCGACGGCATTAATTCGTTATAAGACAAAATCGGAATATCTGGAAAATACCGTTCTGTCAATTGACGGACGAACATCCGGATACTTGGAGAAGTCAGGATGATCGGATGCGCCCCGTACCGTTCGAATTCCGTTGCTCGCTCCTGTAACGTCTCGATGAAACGTGTCGCCTTTTCGGGATCAAGCGCTAAATAATTTCCGAACTCCGTCTTTTGGATGGCCGACTGGATATCCAGTTCCATCTCACTCGAGACCGTCACGACATGTAAGACATCTCCTTGCATGACTTGTTCCGTAATTTGACGCGATAAGGATTGACGGACATATTCAGCAAGCAGTTCGCTGTCTTTCGTCACAGCTGCATAGTCCGCAAGCGTTTCGAAAATCAATGGTAGATTTCGAATCGAGACTTTTTCTTTTAATAATTGAACGAATACTTTTTGAAGTTCCCCGATTGATAACAGTTGTGGTGTTACTTCCTCGACCAAAATCGGATGCGATTCCTTCAAATGATCAACCAACTGTTTCGTCTCTTCTCGACCGAGTAACTCAGCGGCATGCTTCTTCAAGAGCTCCGTTAAATGTGTCGCAACGACGGATGGTGGATCAACGACCGTATAGCCTGACATCTCTGCTCGACTACGTGTCTGTTCATCGATCCAGAGTGCCGGCATACCGAATGCCGGTTCAACCGTATCGATGCCTCGAATTTCTGGATCATCGACACCCGGGCTCATCGCTAAATAATGATCGAGTAACAGTTCACCACTTGCCATCTCACTTCCGCGAATCTTGATTCGGTACTGGTTTGGTGATAACTGCAGATGATCACGAATCCGAACGGTCGGTAGAACGAATCCAAGTTCGAGTGCTAGCTGCCGACGAATCATGACGACACGATCGAGTAAATCGCCACCTTGCGCTTCATCAGCGAGTGGAATCAAACCGTAACCGAATTCAAATTCAATCGTATCGACATTCAGTAAGGAAATGACCGATTCACTCGAACGCAAGTTTTCGCTCGGCGCTTCCTCAACGGCGACCTCTTCTTGCATCGTCTTCGTCGTCTGCTTCATTCGCCAAGCGAAGAAGCCAAATAACGCTGCAATCGGCATCGTGACGTAATCGGGAATCGCTGTGAATAGTCCGAGTAAGAAGATTGCTCCAGCCGCGATTCCGACAAGTAATGGTGTGCGTGTCAATTGACCGATGACATCCTCACCAAGGTTTCCGTCGGATGTCGAGCGCGTGACGATGATCCCGGTCGCAACCGAAATCAAAAGTGCTGGAATCTGACTGACGAGACCGTCCCCGACTGTCAGTAACGTATATAGTTCGACTGACTCCGCTATCGGTAAGCCTTGCTGGACGACACCGATGATCATTCCGAAGATCAAGTTAATGATGACGATGATGATACCTGCGATCGCATCTCCTTTAACGAACTTCGAGGCCCCGTCCATCGCCCCATAAAAGTCTGCTTCCGATTGGATTTTTTGGCGGCGGGTCCGGGCTTGCACTTCGTCAATCATTCCGGAGTTCAGGTCGGCGTCGATTGCCATCTGTTTTCCGGGCATCGCATCAAGCGTAAAACGTGCCGACACTTCCGAGACTCGTTCTGAACCCTTCGTGATGACGAGAAACTGGATCAAGACGAGAATCAAGAAAACGACGAAACCGACGAGCGCATTTCCGCCGACGACGAAGTCACCGAATGCTTCAATAACTTCGCCACCATTTCCGTTTGATAGGATCGCCCGTGTCGTCGAGACGTTAAGTGCCAGACGAAATAGAGTCACGATCAATAACAACGTCGGAAATACAGAAAACTCAAGTGCCTCTTTGGCATTCATCGCAACGAGTAATACCATCAAAGCAATTAAGATATTGATGATGATTAAAAAATCGAGCATGATAGCGGGCAGTGGAATGACGAGCATGAAGACGATCATGATGACGCCTAGCAGAACCGTTAAATCTCGTGTTGATATACTCATGATGCTTCATCCTTTCATTTTGCTTGTTTCAGTTGATAGACAAAGGCGAGTGTTTCAGCGAGCGCCTGATAGAACGTTTCATCCACTGCCATACCAATTTCTGATTGAGCGAACAACGCCCGTGCGAGCGGACGGTTTTCAACAATCGGGACATCAGCTGCTGTCGCCTTCTCCCGAATCCGGAACGCGACAGCATCTACGCCTTTTGCAACGACGATCGGTGCCATATGTTTTCCGTCATCGTATTGAATCGCTACCGCATAATGGGTCGGGTTCGTGATGACGACGTCGGCATTCGGTATTTCTTGCATCATCCGCCGCATCGCCATCTCCCGTTGTTGTTGTTTAATCTTTCCTTTGATTTGAGGGTCACCTTCCGTGTTCTTATGCTCATCCTTTAAATCCTGTTTACTCATTCGAATCGACTTTTCAAAATCAAATTTTTGATAAGCGAAGTCAAGAATGGCTAACGCGATCAAGGCGATACTGACCGACAAACCGAGTAAAAATGTTAAATGACCAATGATAGCTAACGCATCGCCGATTGGTTCCGAGGTCAGCCTCGAAATCTCGACTTTGTTGTTCCATAGAACCGTGCCACTCGTGACACCGATGACGAGCAGTTTAAAAACGGATTTCAAAAACTCGACGAGTGCTTTAACGCTAACGATCCGTTTGACGCCTTGAAGCGGATTGATCCGGTCCAGTTTCGGCTGGATCGCCTCACCACTTAAGAGCACTCCAATTTGAACGAAGTTCCCGAGAACACCAATGACGACCGCTGTTAAAAAGAAGGGGGCGACTAAAATCCCCATTTGTATCAGCATCTCGACTAAAATCTGTTCAATTCGTCCCTCTTCGACGGCTTGCAGAACTTGACTTGCACTGAGACCATCTTGTAGGACGAGTACGAATCGCCGTCCTAGAAATGGACCGAAAAAATAGAGAACAAGAAACATCGCGAATAACATAAAACTGCTCGTTAAATCTGCTGATTTTGCGACCTGTCCCTTTTTACGCGAGTCATCCCGCTTTCGAGGTGTCGCTTTTTCCGTCTTCTCACCAGCGAAGTACTGAAGATCAAGGCGTAATCGATATGAATGCATGTCCTTAACCTCCTAGTAATCGAATGGCGTCTGCAAGTACATCTTGCAACAATGGAACGAATCGACCGATTCCTGTGATCGTCGCTCCTGCTAATAAAAACAGAATCGCGTATCCCATTAACAGTTTGACGGAAAAACCAATCGCAAAAATGTTGAACTGGGGTGCCGTTTTCGCTAAGAAACCAAGTGCGAGATCCACTAAAAAGAGTGAAACAACAAGTGGCATCGCCATTTGTAAGGCAGTCAACATCGCAAGTCCGACGACACGGATGACCAAACTCATTCCTGCGTCGCCTGATACCGCAATCAGACTGCCCGGCGGAAAGATCTGAAAGCTCGTATAGATGCCGTCCAGTAGAATGAGATGCATATCAGAAGCGAGCAGGACGAGTAACGTCAGCATGTAATAAAATCGTCCGACGATTGGTGACTGACCGCCAAACATCGGATCATAAGCGGAAGCCATCGCAAGACCCATCTGTAAATCAATGATCGAACCCGCAATTTGTGGGGCGTATAATAAAAAACTGGCAAGTAAGCCAAGAGCTAGCCCCACTAAGACTTCCGTTCCCATCCGAAAGAAAAAATCGAAGTCTTCTACACGAACGTCCGTCTTCACGGCGTAACTTGCAAAGTAAGCAAGTCCCGCAGCAAGCGCTAATTTATGTTGCGCTGGTAATTGTCTTGATGAAAACAAAGGCGCCGCAACGAGAAAACCGACGATCCGTCCAAAGACGAGCAAAAAAACACTCAGGAAAGAAAGTAGTGTCATTTTCGGGAAACCTCAGCGATTTGTTTGAATAGATCAATCGTAAAGGTCTGTAACTCCTGCATGATCCAAGGTCCAAAGAAGACGAGTGCTAAAAACACGGCAACGATCTTTGGAACAAACGATAACGTCTGTTCCTGAATCTGCGTCGTCGCCTGCAAAATACTGACGAGCAGACCGACGACGAGCGAGACGAGTAACAAGGGGGCCGATACTTTGAGTAATGTCCAGACAGCGGAGCTTGCCAACTGAATAATCATTTCTTGAGTCATCTTTTCTCCCCCTAACGCATACTGACGAGCAGTGATTCAACGATCAGGTGCCAGCCGTCAACTAGAATAAATAACAATAACTTAAACGGTAACGCAATCATGACCGGCGGTAACATCATCATCCCCATCGACATCAAAACACTCGAGACGACCATGTCGATGACAAGGAAAGGTATGAAAATCATGAAACCGATTTGAAAGGCCGTCTTCAGTTCACTAATCGCATATGCTGGAACGAGTGCGACGAGTGGAATATCTTCAATCTTTTCCGGTTTTTCATAATTACCGTATTTTAAGAATAGTTCTAAATCATTCGTTCGCGTGTGCTTCGACATGAAGCGTTTCATCGTATCTCCTGCTTTATCAAACGCTTCATCTTGACTAATTTTATCAGCCATATATGGTTTTAAAGCCGTTGTGTTTAATTCAGATAAAACGGGCGACATGACGAAAAGCGTAATGAACAGCGCCAGTCCGACGAGTAGCTGGTTCGGCGGCGTCTGTTGTGTTCCGAGAGCCGAACGGACGAACGACAACACGACGACGACACGCGTGAAACAAGTCATTAAAATTAGTAACGAGGGCGCCAGTGATAACAACGTCAGTAATACGAGCAGTTTAATCGATGTTGCTGTTCCTGACGGAGTATCGAGTGAAATCAGGTTTTCAATCGTATTCATGAGCGCCCTCGATTCTTCTGCAGTTGCTCGAGTTGTTGTTTGAACGTCTCAAGAAATGGTGAAGGTGCTGATTTCGAAGATGTCTCTTCAAGATCCGTCGGTTCGTATCCCTCTAAATCGTCCAGCGTGTCTAAGAGTTGCACGTTCTCACCAACACCGACGACATAAATCTTATCCTGCACTTTCACTAACTGAACCGATCGATCCTTACCAAGTGGTACACCACCTAGATGGGTCAATCGTCCGGAATGTCTGACGCCTCGCGTCCGCTCGTGAATAAAACGTGTCACGAGGATGAATCCGCCGATCAAGACGACGAGAACGACGACTCCTTTAAAGATGGTCAATGCCATGGAAGGACTCTCATCGACTTGCTGAGTCGTCGGTGCATCGTTCTTGGTTGGATTTAATTTTTCTTCGACCGTTTCAGCCTGTACAGGAAGTGTCAGCAGAAACAGAAGACAAATCAGCAAAGTCACTTTTTTCATGACGAGACAGTTTTCGAGACCGCTTCAAGCACACGATCCGCTTGGAACGGTTTGACGATGAAATCTTTTGCACCTGCTTGAATCGCGTCGATGACCATCGACTGTTGCCCCATCGCTGAACACATGATGACTTTAGCGGCAGGATTGAATGCTTTGATTTCTTTAAGCGCAGAGATTCCGTCCATCTCAGGCATCGTAATGTCTAGCGTGACGAGGTCCGGTGTCAATTCTTTATACTTCGTGACCGCTTCGCGTCCGTTTTCTGCTTCACCGACGACATCATAGCCGTTCTTCGATAGGATTTCCTTGATCATCATCCGCATGAAAGCGGCGTCGTCTACGATTAATACTTTTGCACTCATATTAGTTCCTCCTTAGAACATCCGAAGACGTTCTTTTGTATTTACGATTTCCGTAATGCGTACACCGAAGTTCTCTTCGATGACGACCACTTCACCCGTTGCGATCAATGTATTGTTGACAAGAACGTCAACTGGTTCCCCTGCCAGTTTATCTAGCTCGATGACAGAACCTTGTGTTAATTCCAATATGTCACGAACGGAGCGGCGTGTCCGTCCTAACTCAACCGTGACGTTCAACGGAACATCATATAACATTCCGATATTTCCTGGCGTGCCCTCTACTTCCATCTCACCTAACTGACTAAATTGAACCGGACTGACACCGACTGGCGTTGCTTTCGGTTCAGGTGGTGGGACGACCGTTCGTTGTTCCATCGCTGGTGCCGGTGTCGGTTGCGCTTGTGGTTGTGGTTGTTCTGGTTGCGCTTGTGCCGTTGCTTGTGGTGCAGGTTCTGCTTGTTGGGTCGTACTCGCGCTAAAGAGTTTTTGAATCAATTGTTTCGAGAAATCCAGTGGTGCTAATTGAACGATTTTTGAATCGATCATCGTGCCAATCTTCAGATCAAACTCGATGATGACCATGTTCTCCCAAAGAGAAAAGCTATCGACGATGCTCTTATCTTGTGAAAAATCAAAAATTTCAACAGCAGGTGGTGAGATATCGATTCGCATGGAGAACACTGTCGACATCGATGTCGCAGCAGCTCCCATCATCTGATTCATCGCTTCCTGTACAGCAGATAGAGCAATCGGATCCATCTCAAGCGATTCATCAATGACACCATCGCCTCCCATCATCAGGTTCGCGATGACAGAAGCATCTCGCTGTGTCAGGATCAGGACATTTTCTCCTTTAAATCCTTCTGTATAGCCGACACGCAACGCGACGTGCGGAATCGGATAACGACTTCGTAATTCTTCCATCGAAATCATCCGAACATGTGGTGTCGTGATTTCTACTTTTTGATTCAACAATGCCGATAAGGCCGTTGCTGAATTCCCGAGTGAGATGTTTCCGACTTCCCCTAGCGCATCGATTTCCATATCATCTAATATTTCCTCTGCGTCCGAATCTTGCGGTTCATCGTTTGATGGCGTTCCGCGTAACAACGCATCGATTTCATCTTGCGAAAGCATATCGCTCATGTTATTCCTCCTCAATTCGTTGTAAGACTTGCAAAGCGAGGTGTTTCCCGTTTAGTCCCGGTCGGGCTTTGAACATCTTCCGGTCATCGACGAATACATCGACGGCATCTGAGGCTCGCGTCTTCAGGGATAAACAATCGCCTACTTCGAGGTGTAACAATTCACCAAACGATAGCTCTGTTTGGCCGAGCACTGCTTTTAAATCGACGACGGAACTCATCAACTGCGTTTGCATGTGTTCAGACTCTTGATTATCTGCTGTCGTTCGCTTTTCTTGTTGCATCCAATAATGACTTGATAATTTCGGAAGAACGGATTCAAGGGTCACGAATGGCAAACAGACATTCAACGTACCGCTCACTTCTCCAACCGTTACGTAAATCGATACGAGGATGACCGTCTCATTCGGAGAAACGAGCTGTAGAAACTGCGGATTGATTTCTAAATCGTCGTACTCGGCCTCGACTTCCGTCACCGATTCCCAAGCGGCGCCATATTGGACGAAGGCACGTTTGAACAATTGTGTCAGAATACGCGTCTCGATTTCCGTCAAATTTTCAATCTTGTTCATCCCTTCACCCGGTCCTCCAAGTAATCGATCGAGCATCGCATAAGCAATGTTCGGATTTACTTCGAACAAGACTTTTCCATCAAGCGGATGAAGGTTCACAAGATTGATCAATGTCATGTTCGGAATAGAATGAATGAATTCATCGTACGGGAGTTGCTCGACTGTATTGACCGTGAACTGGACGTACGTCCGAAGTTGTGCAGAAAAATGCGTCGTCAACACTCGGGCGAACTGTTCATGGATACGCGTCAAATTCCGTAATTGATCTTTTGAGAAGCGAAGCGCTCGTTTAAAGTCATAGACTTTGACACGGCGCTGCTCCTCTTGACTTCGGATTTCCTCGACTTCCATATCTCCGCTTGAAATGGCTGATAGCAAGGCATCGATTTCATGTTGGGATAATACTTCGCTCATGCTGCCACCTCACTGGATGATTTTTTTCGTCGTATAGACACGCTGGACATCACCTTCTTGAATGAGCTTCTTGAACTGCATCCGTAATCGTTCTTCGAGCTTCTCCATATCCGCTTTTGAGTCTAAGTCCGACTTTTTCATCGCAGATAAATCACCTAAGATGATGTTATTGATTTGAAACTTTCGTAATTCTAAATCATCACGTGTTGCTTGATCGTCTGTAACGATCGTAAATTGGACATTCAAAAAACGTTCATCAGCGATGTTCGTCGTCAAGTCGTCTGTCTGAAGACTTCGTGCATCAAGTTCTTCACCCGTCGGCTGTTCGACTTTTGCTTCTGTCGTATCATTAGCTAAAAAGTAATTCATGATCATATAACCTGCCCCAACCATCAGTGCTGCGACAATGATCATGATTAAAGGGATTTTTAGTTTACTCTTCTTCTTTTCCTCGGCCATCTTCGAGCCTCCTTACACTGTTCAAGCCCGCTAATCCGATTTGTTGATAAAAAGCGATTGCGATTGCCTTGACCTCTTCTATTGATTCCTTCACGACATAAATCTGTCCGCCAACGAGTTGAATCGTCGTATCCGGAGTGGAACGGACAGATTCAATCAGAATAGCGTTTAGTACGAGTGGTGCATTACGTAATGTCGTTAGCGTAATCATCGTTTCAGGTTGACCAATTCCTCAAGAACTTGGTCAGAAGTCGTAATGATTCGCGTATTCGCTTGGAAACCACGTTGGGCAATGATCATCTCCGTGAATTCTTCTGATAAATCGACGTTTGACATTTCGAGCGTTCCAGATGTCAATTGACCCATTCCGTTTAAGCTCGGTGTTCCAAGTACTGGCTCACCTGAGTTTTGCGACGCTGCGAACACGTTGACACCTGATTTTTCTAAACCACCTGGGTTAGCAAAGTTCGCGATCGTGATATAACCGACGTTTTGTAATGCTCCTGTCGTATCGACGTAAGTGACGAGACCGTCTTTACCGATTGATAAGTTACGTGCATCCGTTGGTACTTTTAGTTTTTGGAATCCTGCACCACCTGCTTCCGGAAGGGGTACCGGTGGTGTCTCGCCATCTGCAATTGCTTGAGAGTCACTACCAATTAAATAGTTTCCGTCGCCGGTAACTAAGTTTCCATCAAGATCCGTATAGAAGTTACCAGAACGCGTATAACGAATCCCTTCCGCTGTGACGACTTGAAAGAATCCTTCACCAGAGATCCCGACATCGAGAACGCGACCCGTATTTTGAAGTGCACCTTGGTTATACACATTATCGACTGTTGACATCGATGCTCCAAGACCGACCTGTTTCGGGTTCGTCCCACCGACATTGCCGCCTGCACCGGATGATGAACCGACCGATTGGCTGACGAGATCCTTAAACGTCACCCGTCCTTTTTTATAACCGAACGTGTTGACGTTCGCGATGTTATTCCCGACGACATCCAGTTTCGTCTGGAAGTTCTTAAGCCCACTGATTCCTGAATACATTGAACGTAACATTATTTTTCCTCCTTTGATTGAATCTGCGTCAACTCGTATACACTGATCTGTTTTCCGTTCGATAGTTCGGCCATGATATCCAGCCCATCCCGTTTTACACTAACGACACTGGCTGTCTCTTCGACGGTCGTCGTCTGTTCCGCTCCAGAAGCATCGGTCGTCTTTGACTCTGCTTCATAACTGACGTTCTTCCCAATTAGATTGCTGTAGGATAATAACGCCGTCGCATGTTGGTTCAAGACCATCGTGTCCATCGTTTTCCCGATTGCTTGCATCTGTTCAAGTGAAGAAAACTGCGCCATCTGAGCAATGAAATCCTTATCTTCCATTGGTGCCGTCGGGTCCTGATTCGACAGCTGGGCAATCAGAATTTTCATGAACATATCTTTATCCATTGCTTTATTCGTCGGTACTTGTGACTTTTCAGGAAGCTGGTATGAAGTACCATCTGTTTTGATTGCATCAGTCATCGTCTTCCTCCTCTTCTTCCTCTACTGGAGTGGGTGTTTCTTGATAAGGGGACTCATGCTCCTGCTGATCACGTGTGAACGACTGTTGAAACTCCCGTGCACTAGAAGCAATCATCCCCGTCTCGATCTTCACGACCGGCGTCTGCTGGTGTAAGGCTGTCTGCAATTTTCCAAGTTGTTGCTCAATCGATTGTTTCGCTTGCTCAGTACTTGCAAACAGTTTGACGGTCAATGCCCCCTCCTTACGATCGAGTTGAACGACGACCTCTCCAAGCTGCTCTGGATAAAGACGAATCGACAATCGCGTTGACCCGTCAGCACCTTTTAAGAACGGTGCTTGCTGAAGTGCGGCTTCAATCCGTTGTTGAATCTGTTCTGGTACGGGTAGCGGTACTGGACGAATCGTTTGCAACGGAGTACCTTTGTAAATCGGCATGCTCATTGGAGTCGGCGCGGCTTTTCCTTCTGGATCAACGGGCATGGTCGCTTTTCGCATGAGTGAAGCGAATGCCAACGGAAGCGGTGTCTTTCCTTTTGCCTGCTCAGCTACAGCTACAGTGTCCGACTTGAGCGTTTCGACAATAGGACCAGTTTGCGGAAGCGTCTGTTTCACAGGCAACGCGGAAATGTCTCCTTCAATCGTAGGAAGTAATGGTTGTTTTAAGTTGTTCGTATGATGATCTTTCATTTTGATCGTATCGTTCGTTACTGTCTGCAAGACGACTTGCTGAAGCAATGGTGGCAATTGATCGAACTGATTTTTCGCCTGCTCGACATTTCCCTCAAGCAATTGTTTGACGAACGCTAGTAGTTGTTCCATTTTCTTTGGTTCTTGTTTTAACGCCTCTACTTCCGGTTGTTTCAGTAAAGAGAGAAGCTCGTCCGGTTGATCTACGAGTTCTTGTATCCAATCCGGTAATAGTGGTGTCTCCACTTTCGTCTCGAGTGCTGTCAAATCAGCTGAGACCGGTGACGATGACGTTGTTGGTAACTTCGTCAGATAATCCAGTAACGAAGCAAATTGACCACCAACCGTGGTCATCTCTCCTTTTTTCCCTGTTCCAGTATTCAAGTTCGGGGAGGATGATTGTATTACTTCCGTCATGTTCATCTGGCTTCCCTCCTTACTTCGTCGCGAGTAGCTGTGTTAAGGCCGCCGCTTTTTTAGCATCCATCTTGGCAATGATCGCCGCCTGTTGTTCCGCATCGATGTCCTCGATGATCGGTACGACTTCTGTCGGACTAAGTTCGTTTAAGATGAGCGCAGCATCCTTTGGTGCCATTTCAGCATATACATCTGTCACAGATGCAGCTTTTTTCTTCGTCGTCTTCGTTTGATCCGTCGTCGCGGGCATCGGTGTTTGTTTTAAACGATCCCGCTCTGCAATCAAACGTTCGACTTCCTGCTCTTTCGCTTTTAATGTATCCGATTGTTCTTTGCTTTGATTGCGTAGTTTCTTGATTTCTTGATTCGCTACTTTCAGGCGTCGTTCAAGTTCTGCTGACGGATTCGCTTGATTCGTAGTCGTTTTTTCGGTTGCGAACGGTAAGGATAGCAGTGGACGTCCATTCGCATAATTTAATACGAAATAAGCCGTCAGCAAGATTAAAATCAAAGGGATGATCAATAAAGGTAAGATCCATCCTTTTGACGTTTTATTTTCACTCATATCATCCGTCCTCTTCCAAACTGTAACAATGCCAGTTCATCTAATTGATTCTGTTCCGTCAATGCTTCGATTCGTTTTGTTTCAACTGTATGATTCTCTTGCAGACGACTGAACTTCTTCTCCTCGATCAATGCTCGTTCGAGTGTTTCCTGTGCGCGTTCATAGCGATTTTTCGATTGTGTCACGTACAGTTGTTGCCGTTCGATTTCTTGCTTTACGACATCTCGAGCCCGCTCCCGATATTGCGAAGATGTTAATTCGACGATGCCAATCTCATCTTGCGCTTTCAGAAAGGATTCATATCGGACGAGCAGATGGTATAGTTTTTCGACTTCGATTTCATATTGTTTTTTATGAAGGCTCAATTCTTTTGCGACGCGATCTTTCTCTGCTTCAGCCAAAGGAATGATTCGTTCATAAATCGTCTTCATCTTCCGTCCTCCTTACTGAATCGTTGCCATGAGTTGCTGACAAGCTTTCTCGAAGTCACTGTCTTCATGGATTTGTTGTTTTAAGAAACGGATCAGCTCCGGATATTTATCAACGGCACGATCAATTTCTGGGTTCGTCCCTTTTTTGTAGGCGCCGATATTGATTAAGTCTTCCGAATCAAGATACGTCGATAACAGCTGTCGAAATGCGACGGCAGCTGTCTTTTGTTCAGCAGTCGTGATTTGATTCATGACACGACTGATGGATCGTAAGACATGAATCGCTGGAAACTGTCCTTTGTTCGCAAGATTACGATCAAGAACGAAATGACCGTCTAAGATCCCTCGTACAGCGTCAGCAATCGGTTCATTCATGTCGTCTCCATCGACGAGCACAGTATAAAAAGCCGTAATCGAGCCATCTTGCGTTTTCCCGCTACGTTCGAGTAACTGAGGAAGAAGAGCAAAAACGCTTGGTGTATACCCTTTTGACGCAGGCGGTTCACCTGTCGCAAGACCAATTTCTCGTTGTGCCATCGCAAAACGTGTGACAGAGTCCATCATCAAGACCACATTCTTACCTTGATCCCGAAAATGTTCAGCGATGGCTGTTGCCGTATAGGCGCCTTTTAGACGAACAAGTGGGGGTTGATCACTTGTCGCTACGACCAAGATGGAGCGTTTCATTCCTTCTTCACCGAGTTCTGCCTCCACGAATTCCTTGACTTCGCGTCCTCGTTCACCAATCAAGGCAATGACGTTGATGTCTGCTGTCGATCGTTTTGCAATCATCCCGAGTAATGTCGACTTCCCAACTCCTGATCCTGCAAACAAACCAACGCGTTGCCCTTGACCGACTGTTAGTAGCCCATCGATGGCACGGATGCCCGTCGAGAGAACATCACTGATACGAGGTCGCTCCAATGGACTAGGTGGTTTACGAACGATTGATGTCGTACGTAAATTTTCTAATGATTCCCCGCCCAGTGGTCTCCCTAGACCATCGAGCACCTTACCGATCAGTTCATCGCCTACAGGGACGTGGAGTGGTTTTCCTGTCGCAAGAACAATCGAGCCTGGAGCAATCGATGTCGTTTCACCATACGGCATGAGTAGGACGTGACCTTCTCTAAAACCGACGACTTCCGCTTCAATCGTCTGCCGTTGTTGAATTTGGATCAAACAACGCTCGCCGATTGCGACAGCCGTTGGTCCGCGTGATTCAATCATCAATCCAATCACTTGTACGACCTTTCCGGAATGCTGTACGAGTTCTTCCGGACGAATTTCTCGAACTGCGGCTTGAATCGCATTTACGTTAAACATGATGTAAAACCTCTTTGATTTTGGTTTGTAGGGCTTCAAAGCCACTTGTCAAACCACCTGTGATTGCTCCATTCTCCGAGTCGATCCGATAATCGCGTGCTTTAAGCGCTGGATCAAATCGTAATTGAATCGTCGCATTAGCACCTAGAACACCTTGGAGCTGCTCTTCAAGCAGAACGACCCGTTCAAAATCCGCTGGTGAAGCGTAGATAATGATCTTTTCACGATCTCGGAACTGAATGATCAACTGATGTAATAATTGGTATAATGCCTCTTCTTCTTCATCATGTAACTGCTCTAGAAACTGATGCGTCACCTGGAGTCCAAGCACACACAATTCATGTTCCAATCGCATCAATCGCTCTTGATTTTGCTCTTCGATTCGTGCAGTAAACGTATTTGTCGTTGCGATTTGCTCTTCGAACGTTGCTTGTCCTTCCGCACGTCCTGTTTCAAATCCAGCCTGGTGTCCTTCTTCATATCCTCGTTGACGTGCTTCCTCTAATGCCTGAAGACGTTCTTGTTCAAACTCACGCTGACGCTGTTCAAACTCTAGAACCATCACCTGGCGAAGACGTTCTAGTTCAGCGTGACCTTCTGCCATCCGCTCTTCATAGAACGTATCTGGAACGATTGCCGATTCTTCCTGAGCATTTCGGACTTGAACGAGTGTTCGTTCCTGTCGTTCAATCACAGCTTGTCTTTTGATGACGTTAGACAACAATATCATCTCCTCCACCACGAGCCACGACGATCTCACCCATGTCTTCTAAGCGGCGGATGATTCCGACGATTCGACTTTGTGCTTCTTCGACGTCTCGGAGACGAACAGGACCCATGAATTCCATATCCTCTTTGAACGATTCGACCATCCGTTGTGACATGTTGCGGTAGACCATATCCTTGACGTCGTCTGACGATACTTTGAGTGCCAACAGTAGATCTTCGTTCGATACTTCGCGAATGATGCGCTGAATCGCCCGTGCATCGAGCGTGACGATATCTTCGAAGACGAACATCCGTTTTTTGATCTCTTCTGCGAGTTCTGGATCCTGAATCTCGAGCGTATCGAGAATCGTTCGTTCCGTTGTCCGGTCGACCCCGTTCAATACTTGAACGACCGCCTCGATACCGCCAGACTGCGCAAAATCTTGCATGCCTGCTTGTGACAAATTCCGTTCGAGAATTTGCTCTACTTCGCTAATGATCTCCGGGTTCATTCTGTCCATCGTCGCAATCCGCCGTGCTACATCGGATTGTGCTTCTGCCGGTAGCTCCGAGAGAATCTGTCCTGATTTGGCAGGATCAAGATGGGCAAGAACAAGCGCGATTGTTTGCGGATGTTCATTTTGAATGAAGTTCAATAGCTGTTTTGGGTCTGCCTTTCGTGCAAACTCAAACGGTCGGACTTGTAACGTCGATGTCAGGCGATAGATGAGTTCCATCGCCTTTTCTTCACCAAGCGCCTTCTCAAGAACCGATTTAGCAAACCCAATTCCACCTTGAGTGATGTAGTTTTGCGCCATCGCTAGTTCATGAAACTCATCGAGAACGACTAACTTATCTTCCGGATCGACTCGTTTCATACTTGAGATTTGAAGGGTCAACCATTCCATCTCTTCTTCCGATAAATGTTTATATACACTGGCAGCGACTTCAGGACCTAACGAAATCATGAGAATCGCAGCCTTTTCCCGACTGTTCATTTCTAGCTTCTTCATCTCATCAATCCTCCGCTAACCAAGTACGTAATAATTTCGCAAACTCATCCGGATTGGATTCAGCGAGTTTTTCAAGCTGTTTCCGTTTAACTGCACCATCGCTCGTATCTTCTGTTGATAATTCCGGAATTTCCGTCTCAATCGGTGTCCATTCCTCAAGTTCTTCGATTTCATTCGCTCTCCGTCGACGCATGAGGAGGATGACTGCTCCAATGACGAGGATTGCCGCTCCACCAAGGGCGAACCAAACCCACATCGGTGTTGCCGTCGTCGTTTTCGTCGCTGCCGTCGTTTCCGCGAATGGTCGAGACATGACAACGACCTTATTGGCAAGTTCTGCATCTGTCAGCGTTGCTTTCGCATCTGTCTTCGTTAATGACGTCCGGATGATGGAGTACATCATCGTCTGTAAGTCCGTTTGTAGTTGTGGGTCGATCTGATTCTGACCTTTTGGTGGCTCGACGATGATTTGAATTCCTAAATCACGAATCTCGTAAGGAGCTCCTGTGATTTGTTTTGTGATTCGATTGACTTCATAGTTGATGATATCGTGTGTTTTCTCACTCGTATCACCCGTCGTTCCAGTACCCGCTGGGAAATTCGTCGTCTCATTTTGCCCCGTACCTGCTGTACCAGCATTTGCAGAGCCTGTGTACGCTTCTGCTACTTTTTCAGCAGACGTGACGATCCCTTCGATTTTATCGGGATCTACTGGCTCAACAAGCTTTTGTTCTTCCTGACGTTTCGTGACATCGACATCTGCCGTGACTGAAACGAGCGCTTTTTGTGGACCGAGAACGACAGATAGCATCTGCTGAATCTGCTTGCGTAAATCGTTTTCCGTCGTTTTCTTCAGCGCCATCGGATCGGTTCCACCCGCTGTTTTCGTAGCAGATCCTGGCTCGTAATACGTAAAATACTGATCCATGATCGTAATGTTTTCTTCTTTAAGGTTCGGAATACTCTTTGCAATCAAATGATACAACCCTTGAACCGTCTGATTGTTAAGATTACTACCCGCGCTAGAAGTCAAGACGACAGAAACCGTTGAAGATTCCTTTTCATCAGATAGAAAAACACTCTTCTCCGGCAGAGTGATCATGACTTTTGCTGACTCGATCCCATTAACTTGTGTGATCAAGTTTTCAAGTTCCGTCTGCATCGTATCGCGTTCGAGAATGTTCATCTCTTTATCCGTCGTTCCGAATCCAGCGTTTTCACTGAAGAAGGAATAGTCGATTTGACCGGATTTTGGTATACCAGCCGTCGCTAATTCGACTTTTAAGTTTTCAACGTTTGCTTCTGGAACAAGTATCGTCACACCGTTCGCTGAGCTGACGACTTCCGATGCGATTCCATCTTCATTTAGCTTTTCCGTCACTTGCCCCGCCTCTTGAGGGGATAGCTTCGAATAAAGAGGCGTCATTGTTGGTTTAGATAACCAGATGATCGCAACAATCAACGCCGCTAAAACGACGACGATGATTCCTAAAATCGTCGCCTTTTTCGCAAGTGACCATTCTTTCCATGTTGTATTCATTGCTCCCAATCGAGCTTTTAAACGTTCGTTCATTCAACATCTCCCACGCTTTCCTTAACAGTCACAGTTGCATACGCATCATTTCTTGGTATGCTTCGATGCCTTTGTTACGGACTTCAAGGGCGAGTTGCATAGAAAGCGATGCCTCTTCTGTTTTAATCATGATGTTATGTAGATCCGTCGTCTTTCCTGTCGCGAGATCGACGCGCGCTTGAGATGAGGCATGTTGCGTTGCATTCAGTCCGTTCATCGCTTCGCTGAGCACCTCACTAAAATCACTTGGTGTCGTCTTAGCGACTGTCTGCGTGGGTAGTACCATCTGCATGTTTTGAATTGGTTGAATTGCCATCTCGTCATCTCCTCTACTTATTTACCAATCTCCATCGCTTTGACGAGCATCGCTTTTGTCGCGTTCAAAGCCGTTACGTTCGCTTCGTAAGAGCGTGTCGCGCCCATCATGTCGACCATTTCTTTTAAGATATCGACATTAGGCATCTTGACGTACCCGAGTTCATCCGCATCTGGATGCGTCGGATTATATTCTAATTTGAATGGTTCAGGATCCTTCTTCAATTCACTGACCGTGACACCATTGGCAGTCTCTTTCAACACAGCGAGTTTTCTCGCGTACGGTTGCCACTGTCCATTGACGAGCTCACCTCGTGTCGTTTGAGCATTCGCAATGTTTGCTGAGACCGTATCAAGCCGCAAACGCTGGGCAGTCAACCCGGACGCAGACGTATGAAATCCGTTGAACATACTCATCGATTACTTTCCTCCTCGGATAACAGACTGAATGCCCGAGAATTTGCGATTCAACTGTTCTACCAACGCCTCGTACTCAATTTGATTGCGTGATAATTCAGACATCTCAAGATCGATATCGACACCATTTCCATCGTTACGCATCGTATTTGGTCGATCGACGATGCTACCAGAAGTTCCGATTGTTGCGTGTCGCTTTAAACTCATTTTCATCTCTGAATCGAGCACATCTCCAAAAGTGACACGCTTTGCCTTATACCCAGGCGTATCGACATTCGAGATGTTCTTAGCGATAACTTCCTGTGCCATAACCGTTCGATTGACAGCTTGTGTCATTACGTTATAGTCAGACCCTAACCAATTCATCTTCTTTCCTCCACTCATGGAAACTATATTCAAATTCACGACAAAAAGTAAGTCGTTAGTAACATATCTGAAATAATTGAAACAAATAGGTCAATGTTTGAAAAGAAGTTTTTTGAAAAATAGGGTAATGAGATGTTAATAATCTGTTTTTTATTCCCTTTTCTTATAAAAATGATAAATAATACCTAGTCAAACAAAAAAGACCTAGTGCTTAACTAGGTCTTCTCTCTATAAGCAGCAATTCCCTTTTTAGTTCGATTTAATTCGTTCTAATTCATATAGGAAATTATCGTTTAAGATTTTGATGTATGTTCCCTTCATCCCGAGCGAACGTGACTCGATGACTCCTGCACTTTCGAGCTTACGAAGCGCATTGACGATGACGGAACGAGTAATACCGACCCGATCCGCAATCTTTGAAGCGACGAGTAACCCTTCATTTCCTTCAAGCTCTTCGAAGATATGCTCAATCGCTTCGAGTTCCGAATAAGACAGTGAATTGATCGCCATCTGAACGACCGCTTTCTTCCGTGCTTTATCTTCCGCCTCATGAGCCTTTTCACGAAGGATCTCCATCCCGACGACTGTCGCACCATACTCCGCAAGCACGAGATCTTCTTCATTGAAGTCTTCCACCATACGACCGAGTACAAGTGTCCCAAGGCGTTCTCCACCACCGATGATCGGTACGATCGTCGTTTTCGACGTTTCGAACGTATCACGGTTGTCGACCGGAAATGCCGTATGTTCACTATCGATGGCAATGTTTGCTGTCGTTTCCGTGACGTTAAATAATTTTTTCGTGTAATCTTCCGGGAATTGACGTTCTTCTAAGAAACCACGGACCCGGTCATTTTCGATTTGTTGCTTGATTGCGATACCTAGTAACTTACCGCGCCGACTTACGATGAATGTGTTCGATTCCATGACTTCGCTGAGTCGATCAGCCATGACCTTGAAATCAACATGTGTGCTCGCTTCTTGTTGTAACATCGTATTCAGCTTCCGCGTTTTCGCCAATAAATTCATTTTTTCTTCCTCCACTTTATAAGATGAACTGACTTAAGTCTCGATCATCTGCTACTTTTCCAACTCGATCCGTCACGTATTGTGGCGTGATCGTTACATCCGTCTCCGGCATGTCTGCTGCTTCGAAGGATAATTCTTCAAGGACGCGCTCCATGATCGTATACAAGCGTCGTGCTCCAATATTATCCGTCTCATCGTTTACCTGTGCAGCAATCCGTGCGATTTCACGAATGGCTTCTTCTGTAAAGGTGACATGAACGTGCTCTGCCCCTAGTAATGCTTTATATTGTTTGAGTAATGCTTGGTTCGGTTCAGTTAAAATTTTAACAAAGTCATCTTCCGTCAAACTGTCGAGTTCGACACGGATCGGAAAACGACCTTGGAGCTCAGGAATCAGATCAGATGGTTTCGCCATATGGAATGCACCTGCAGCGATGAATAGGATATGATCCGTCTTGACTGGACCATATTTCGTAACGATCGTCGATCCTTCAACAATCGGTAAGATGTCTCGTTGAACACCTTCTCGTGAAACACCAGCTGAATCATGTCCCTTTGTCGCGATCTTATCGATCTCATCGACGAAAATGATACCCATCTGTTCTGCGCGACGGACCGCTTCGTCATGGACTTCGTTCAAGTCAAGCAACCGTTCCGCTTCTTCCGCTGTCAAAATCGGACGCGCTTCCTTGACTGTGAGCTGACGCTTCTTCGTTTTCTTCGGCATGACTTGTCCGAGCATATCCTGAAGATTTGCGAGCCCCTCCATACCTTGTTGCCCAGAGAATAAATCCACTTGACGTTCTTCGACATCGACCTCAATCATTCGATCCTCGAGTTGCCCTGTCAGTAATTGCTGACGAAGTAACGAACGGTCGGCTGTCGCTTCCGATGTATCCGGCTCTTGTTGCTTCTGGTTCCCGCCGAACAACATCTCAAACGGATTCGTTCCACCACCTAGACCAGATGATGCTTTTTTACCAGATAACGCATCGACGATTCGTTCGTTCGCCACTGCTTCCGCTCGATCCTTGAGCGCTTCTTTTTTCTCATCTTTGACAAGACGTAGAGACGCTTCCACGAGATCCCGCACCATTGACTCCACATCACGACCGACGTACCCTACTTCCGTGAACTTCGTCGCTTCGATTTTGACGAACGGCGCACGGACGAGTTTCGCGAGGCGTCGCGCAATTTCAGTCTTTCCGACTCCGGTCGGTCCGATCATCAGGATATTCTTCGGTGTGACTTCATCCCGCATCGATGCATCGAGTAATTGTCGACGGTACCGATTACGTAAAGCAATCGCCACCGCACGTTTAGCATCCGCTTGTCCGATGACATGTTCATTTAACTTCTCGACGATTTGTCTTGGCGTCAATTCATGCATGGTCATTGCCTCCGATCGTTTCTAGGATGATTTGATCGTTCGTAAAGACACAGAGTTCACCAGCCGTCTCAAGAGCTGCGCGGGCGATCTCCTCTGCTGTGAGATGACTTGCATGTCGAGCTAAAGCGCGACCTGCTGCAAGCGCATAATTACCACCTGAACCGATTGCGAGAATGCCGTCATCCGGTTCGATGACTTCCCCGTTTCCGGATACAAGTAAGAGATGTGTTCCATCCATGACGAGTAAGAGTGCTTCTAGTTGACGCAACATCTTATCGCCTCGCCATTCCTTTGCCAGCTCAACTGCTGCCCGTTGTAAGTTCCCGTTATACATTTCAAGCTTCGCTTCGAATTTTTCAAAGAGTGTGAACGCGTCCGCGACACTTCCAGCAAATCCGGCAATGACTTTGCCACCATAGAGGCGCCGTACTTTTTTCGCACTTTTCTTCATGATGACTTGGTTTCCGAAAGTCACCTGTCCGTCTCCGCTCATCGCGGATTGTCCGTTATGTTGAATCGCAAAAATCGTCGTTGCATGAAACATCAATGTTTCCTCCCTTAGGCACGAGGATGTGCTTGTTGATAAACATGTCGTAATCGTTCCGTCGTTACGTGTGTATACTGACCAGTCGTCGACAGCGATGCGTGTCCAAGTAACTCCTGGACCGCTCGCAAATCGGCGCCTCTTTCCAGTAAATCTGTCGCGAAACTATGACGAAGCGCATGTGGTGTCACATGTTTCCCAACGAGTTGTTCCCCTTTTTTCATGATTTTCCGAATCGCATCCGTCGTCAATCGACGCCCTGAATGAGACAAGAACAACGCTTGCTCATGACCTGCGATTGGATCTCGTGATGGTAAGTACAGTTCTAATGCATCTTTAGCAAAGGTTCCGATTGGTGCGATGCGTTCCTTCCCACCTTTTCCATACACATGGACGTAGGAGTGATCAGTCGCGAGATCACGAAGATCTAGTTGAACGACCTCGCTGACCCGCATACCCGTCGCATATAAAAGTTCTACTAACGCCACATTCCGGTTGCCAAGCGTATCACTCGATCGAAAGGCATTGAGGAAACGTTCATATTCCGTTGGGACGAGGAATGTCGGAAGTCCTTGTTGTCGTTTTGGTGCTTTTAATCCATCGAATGGATTAGGCTCATCGGTGTCACGTGTCAAAAAACGACCAAATTGTTTGAGGCAGGAAACTTTTTGTGCAATCGTCGCCCGCGCCAGCTCCTGATCGTAAAGAGCATACAAATAACGCCGTGCACTTGCCAATTCAATCGATCGTAACTGATGATCGCGGCAAAAAGCGGCGTATTGTCGAAGTGTTTGATCATAAGAGCGACCTGTATTCGGAGATAATTGACGTTCAATATGAACATACCGCATAAAATCTTCTAGCAGTCGCTCAAAAGCAGTGTCTATCCCCATGAATGCGCCCCCTTCTGACCATTTCATTCTCGAATCGCCCTTAGCATAGCACAGACCAAGTAGTCTGACAATAGACCAAAAACCGAAAAATTAACGAAATTATCACGCTTTTATGACAAATTAAGAAATGGGGAGAAAGAGCGCTAAATCACGCCTTTCTCCCCATCAAAAATCACATATCCGTGAAATCTTTGATTGCTTCAAGTGCTCGCTCTGCGTAGAGCGCATACTTCTCAGGTTTTTTCATCCGAACCGGATGACCGACGAGTGCTGGTACCAATCCGAAGTTGGCATTCATTGGCTGGAAGTTCTTCCCTTCCGTCGTCGTGATATAGTGCGACATCGCACCCATCATCGTTTCCTGCGGGAACGTAACCGGTTCTGCCTCATTGATGAGACGTGCTGCATTGATTCCTGCCGTTAAGCCGGACGCTGCTGACTCGACGTACCCTTCGACACCTGTCATTTGACCAGCAAAGAACAAGTCGTCACGTGTACGTGTCTGATACGTTGGTTTCAGCAAATTCGGTGAGTTGACGAACGTGTTACGGTGCATGACACCATAACGGACGATTTCTGCATTCTCAAGACCAGGAATCAAGCGAATGATCCGCTTTTGTTCGCCCCATTTCAAATGTGTCTGGAAGCCGACAAGGTTGAACAATGTTCCAGCTGAGTTATCCTGACGCAATTGAACGACAGCATATGGTCGTTTGCCTGTCTTCGGATCTTCCAGTCCGACTGGCTTCATCGGTCCAAACAAGAGTGTTTTCGGTCCGCGAGAAGCGAGAACTTCAAATGGCATACAGCCCTCGAAGTAAATCTCTTTTTCAAATTCCTTCAATGGAACGACTTCCGCATTGATCAGCTCATCATAGAAGAGCTGGAATTCTTCTTCCGTCATTGGACAATTCAAGTAGGCAGCTTCGCCTTTATCATATCGTGATTTCAGGTAAACCTTCTCACGATCGATCGTGTCTCCATCGAGAATCGGTGCCGCTGCATCGAAGAAGTATAGGTAATCTTCACCTGTGAATTGTTTAAGTGATTCCGATAATGCCGCACTCGTCAACGGACCCGTCGCGACGATCGTCGGACCATCTGGAATCGCTTCGATTTCTTCATGATGGACGGTAACGTTCGGGTGGTTTTTCAACGTTTCCGTCACATATCCTGCGAAGTCATGCCGATCGACAGCAAGTGCTCCACCTGCTGGAACGCTCGCTAAGTCTGCTGCTTTCATGATCAAGGAATCGAGCTGACGCATCTCTTCCTTTAAGACACCGACTGCGTTCGTTAACTGGTTCGCTCGAAGTGAGTTCGAACAGACGAGTTCAGCGAATTGGTCTGTATGGTGCGCGGGTGTCTGTTTGACAGGCCGCATTTCATATAAATCTACTTGTACGCCGCGTTTTGCAAGTTGCCATGCTGCTTCAGAACCTGCAAGTCCCGCGCCGATTACCGTTACACGTTTCAACGGTCATTCCTCCTCTTGCTCCTGATCGATGCGTGTTTCATGATGTCCACAAGATGTACATTCTACTTTCACACCGTTCTTGATTTTCTTTTGTACCATCATACTACTACATACCGGACATGGTTCTTCGACCGGTTTATCCCATGAGACGAACTCACACTCCGGATAGTTCGAACAACCGTAGAACAAACGTCCTTTTTTACTACGACGTTCGACGATGTCGCCCGTTCCACATGTCGGACACTTCACACCGATCTCGACTTGGATCGGTTTAGTGTTACGACACTCTGGGAAGTTCGAGCACGCCATGAACTTGCCATAACGCCCCATCTTGATGACCATCGGATGACCACAGACTTCACAATCTTCTCCAGCCGGTTCATCTTTGATTTCAATCTTCTCGATTTCTGCTTCTGCTCGTGTCAGACGCTTTGCAAAGGACTTATAGATTGGATCGACGACTTCCGTCCACTGCATGTCACCTTTTTCGATCGCATCGAGTAAAGCTTCCATGTCTGCCGTGAACTGGACAGTGATGAACTCTTGGAAATAGTCGCTGATCATATCGATGACGAGTTCACCAAGTTCCGTTGGTAAGAATTTCTTCTCTTCAAGCGTCACGTAACCCCGTTTTTGAATCGTATCGAGCGTCGGCGCATACGTTGACGGACGACCGATACCGAGCTCTTCCATCGCCCGGACAAGACGTGCTTCCGTATAACGTGGCGGTGGTTGTGTGAAGTGTTGTTTCGGTTCGATTGCTGATTGTTTCAACTCTTCCCCTTCATCGAGTGGAGGAAGTAGTCCTTCCTTGACGTCTGAAACCGCCTCATCGTCCGTATCTTCGATGTAGACCTTCATGAAGCCCGGGAATTTAACGGTCGACCCGTTCGCACGGAACGTGACGTCGTTCGAGACGAGATCGATTTTGACAGTATCGAGAATCGCTGGCGCCATCTGGCTTGCGACGAACCGTTCCCAAATTAGTTTATATAAGCGGAACTGATCACGCGATAAATACGATTTGACGAGTTGTGGCTCGCGCATCGTCGAAGTCGGACGAACCGCTTCGTGTGCATCTTGTGAGTTCGCTGATTTCTTTTCTTTACGTTTTTCGCTTGCGATGTATTCTTTTCCGTACGCCTGCTCAATGAACCCGTGTGCTTCGAGATTCGCCGAATCTGACGTCCGTGTCGAATCGGTACGCATATACGTGATCAAACCGACTGTACCTTCTTTTCCAATTTCGATTCCTTCGTATAGCTGTTGTGCGATCATCATCGTCTTCTTCGCTCGGAAGTTCAGCTTACGTGCTGCTTCCTGTTGCAAAGAACTCGTCGTAAACGGTAACGCTGGATTCCGTTTACGCTCTTTTTTCGTGACGGAATCAACTGTAAAGTCTTCTGAGAGTTGATTCAAGATTTGATCGACTTCTTCTTGCGAATGAAGTTCACGCTTCTTGCCATCGACTCCGTAGAAGTTCGCTTCGAGCTTTTCACCGTTTGCATCGAGTTCGAGTTTGATCGTCCAGTATTCTTCAGGCATGAACGCATTGATTTCTTGTTCACGATCGATGATCATCTTGACGGCAACGGATTGAACGCGTCCCGCAGATAACCCTTTTTTAATCTTCTTCCATAATAACGGACTCATGCTGTAACCAACAAGGCGGTCCAAGATACGACGGGCTTGCTGCGCATCGACAAGATCATAGTTGAGCTTGCGTGGTCGCTTGAACGAATCCTTGATGGCATCTTTCGTGATTTCATTGAAGACGACGCGGCACTCCGTTGATTCATCAACGCCTAATGCTTTAGCTAAATGCCATGCGATCGCTTCCCCTTCACGGTCGGGGTCGGCTGCGAGATAGATTTTTTGTGCTTTTTTCGCAGCTGTCTTGAGTTCTTTTAAGACCGGACCTTTACCACGGATCGTGATATATTTCGGTTCATAGTCATGTTCGACGTCGACTCCCATTTGGCTTTTCGGCAAGTCAATGACGTGCCCCATCGACGCTTTCACGGTATAGTTGGATCCGAGATAACGTTTAATGGTTTTTGCCTTAGCGGGTGACTCGACGATTACTAGATATTTTGCCATTGCAATCGCTCCCTATTAGAGGCGTACTCGTATTTTAATCTCACTTATCATAGTAGTCTCGATTCCCATTTGTCAACGTTCAGCCGAATACTTTTTGAAACTTCTTCCGGATCAAGGAGTGGAATCGCTCCTTCTGCGATCAATTGATTCGTTCCGGTAAAGAACGATTCCGTGGGACAACCCGGCAAACAATAGACATCTTTTCCTTGGTCAAGCGCATGACTGGCAGTATTCATCGTACCGCTTCGTTTCGCCGCTTCGACGATGATCAATGATGAAGATAATCCAGCAATGATCCGGTTCCGTTCTAGAAATTGAAATTTTTGAATAGGAGTTCCAGGTGGATATTCAGAGAGAAGAAGACCGTTCGAGAGGATGCGTTTAAAAAGAGAAGCATGGGAAGTAGGATATAGACGATCAAGTCCTCCTGCGAGAACCGCAATCGTTGTCTGCTGATGTTTTAAGGACAAGCGATGGACGAGGGCATCGATACCATAGGCACCTCCGGAAACGGTGGCGAGATCTGGATGAAAGAAGGGTTGCAAGAAACGCATGCGGGAAAGATGGTGCGCTGAGGGGGTTCGACTACCGATGATACTGACGCGTGGAAGTGTTAGGCGGGACGGATCACCGCGGTAAAAGAGGGCATAGACCGGTTGAGGGATCGTCAGTAACACAGTCGGAAACAGTGGATCTCCTTTGACTAGAATCGACTCTTCGATCCAATCAAGCTGTAATGCTTGTTCATACCGTTTTCGAAGACGCGTCGAAACGGGTAATTCATGACTTGGAACGATTCCGAATTGCTCAATCAATCGGACGATCGTGTACGGTACCTGACACATGGCGAAGCGGACATACAGTTCACGTTTCATGAGATCAGCGCTCCTTATTTAAGCTTCTTATTTATATAGAAGAAAGCCGTCCTGATTTGATCAGGACAGCTTCTTTTTTTTGATTTATTTGACTGTGCTGTTCGTCACGCACTCGTCATAGATCCCTGCTTCTTTGATGACACGGATTAACGTCTCACCAATGACAGCTGGTGTTTCTGCCACTTCGATTCCGTTTGCACGGAGTGTCTTGATTTTTTCAGCAGCTGTTCCTTTACCGCCAGAGATGATCGCACCTGCGTGACCCATCCGTTTGCCGGCAGGAGCTGTTTGACCACCGATGAAACCAATGACTGGTTTCGTCATGTTCGCTTTGACCCACTCAGCTGCTTCTTCTTCAGCTGTTCCACCGATTTCCCCTAACATGATAACGGCTTTTGTTTCTGGATCTTCATTGAATGCTTTTAACGTATCGATGAAGTCCGTTCCATTGACCGGGTCGCCCCCGATACCAACAGCTGTCGATTGACCGATGCCAGCCGTCGTTAATTGATGGACAGCTTCATATGTCAAAGTCCCAGAACGTGAGACGATACCGACATGACCTGGTGTATGGATGTATCCTGGCATGATACCAAGTTTCGCGACACCTGGAGTGATGACGCCCGGGCAGTTCGGTCCGATGAGACGAACTGGTTTTCCTTCGAGGTAACGTTTTACTTTGACCATATCAAGAACTGGAATACCTTCCGTGATACAGATGATCAACGCGATGTTCGCATCTGCTGCTTCCATGATTGCATCCGCTGCGAATGCTGGTGGTACGTAGATGATCGATGCGTTCGCACCCGTTTTTTCGACCGCTTGCGCGACCGTATCAAAGACAGGAACACCACCGAGTACTTCCGTACCGCCTTTTCCTGGTGTAACACCGCCTACGAGGTTTGTGCCGTAGTCGATCATCTGTTCACCGTGGAACATCCCTTGGTTACCAGTAATCCCTTGAATAATGACTTTCGTCGATTCGTTCACCCAAATACTCATCTTTAGCTCCCCCTTACTTCACGAGCGCAGCGATTTTTTCTGCGCCGTCTGCCATTGATGTAGCTGCTGTAATCGCTAGACCTGAATCTTTGAGAATTTGTTTCCCTGCATCAACGTTCGTCCCTTCAAGACGAACGACGAGTGGCAATTCGAGACCGACTTCTTTTGTCGCCGCAACGATACCTTCTGCGATGACGTCACATTTCATGATTCCACCGAAGATGTTGACGAAAATCCCTTTGACGTTCTCATCTGATAGGATCAGTTTGAATGCTTCTGTAACTTTCTCTTTTGTCGCACCACCACCGACATCGAGGAAGTTTGCAGGATCACCGCTGAAGTGTTTGATGATATCCATCGTTGCCATGGCAAGACCCGCACCATTGACGAGGCAACCGATGTTTCCATCGAGCGCGATGTAGTTCAAATCACTTTTCGACGCTTCGACTTCACGTGGATCTTCTTCTGTTTCATCACGTAACGCTACGATATCCGCATGACGATACAACGCGTTTGAATCGAAGTTCAACTTCGCATCTAATGCAAGGACTTCGCCATCCTTCGTCGTAACGAGTGGGTTGATTTCTGCGATCGAACAATCCTTGTCGACGAAGAAGTTGTAGAGTTTTGTGACCATACCGACGAACTTGTTGACGAGCTTCACTGGAACACCCATTGCGAACGCAAGTTTACGCGCTTGGAATCCTTGAAGACCAACCGCAGGATCAATGACTTCTTTGATGATTTTTTCTGGTGTCGCTTCCGCCACCTCTTCGATGTCCATACCACCTTCACTTGATCCCATGATGACGACACGTCCTGTCACACGATCAAGTACGATTCCAAGATAGTATTCTTTGTCAATCGCACACCCTTCTTCGACGAGAAGACGTTGAACGACTTTTCCTTCTGGACCTGTTTGGTGCGTGACGAGCGTTTTGCCGAGTAACTCCGTCGCATATTCCTTCACTTCTTCTTGCGATTTCGCAAGCTTGACGCCACCTGCTTTACCGCGTCCCCCCGCGTGAATTTGAGCTTTGACGACTTTGATCGGGCCTGACAATTGTTCTGATGCATCGACCGCCTCTTCGACGGTGAAGGCTGCGATTCCGTTTGGTACGGGTACACCGTACGAACGAAGTAATTCTTTTGCCTGATACTCATGTACATTCATGAAAAAATCCCCCTTAACCCCTTTAGTTTCGGCTCTTTCATTGTAGTTAAAATTGGAAGCGCTGTCTATCGTTATCGACCGAAAGCTTTATTTTTTCAGAAGTTCATCTTGATCGAGACGATATAAAAAGGCAAATAACTCAGCGATGACACCGTATAATTCTTCCGGAATCTGTTCCGATACTTGAACAGCATCTAGTAACGTCATCAACGTTTCGTCCTGCCGGATCGGAATATCATGTTTTAATGCCTCTTCTAAAATCCGTTCTGCGATGTGTTCCGATCCCTTAGCAACGACTTTTGGAGCATGCATCTGTTCTTCGTATGATAGAGCTATTGCTTTTTTCATATATGAAGATCCACCCTTCCGTTACGCGTTGAGATATCATGCGGTACGCGCTCTTTCGTCTGTTCAACCCAATCGAATCGCGTCAATGCATAGCCTTGTTCCTCAAGACGAGTCTGAATTTGCGGTGTGTAGGCTTGCATGAACGTATTGACGTGCGCATTTGGATGAAAGACGGAAATCGAAACATTTCGGTCTGCGATCAAGACGTCGACAGCGACCTCACCGAGCGTCGGTAATTGAAGATATAAGACGACACGGGCATGATTCGGATCAAACGTCCGTTCGAACGGTGCTTCCATCATGAGATCAACATCTTCGAATGGTCCAAATTGAGGTAATTGAAATAAATAGACTCCTTTCCCTGTTTCGTTCGTTGCTTGGACGAGTTGTTGCGCTAAAATCTGATCACTCGTCTTTCGATCAAGCGTTCGACCTGTCTCGTCACCCTTTGCCAGTTGAACGAGTTCGGTAAGGGCGTGTTTTAACTGCTTCGCTTCTCCTTCCGTCACTGGTTGACCAATTTGCCTTAGGAGTTCCCGTGTTTCCGCAGTCGGTACCATCTGGCGTTGTAAAAAGGAGTCGAGTAACTGGGGGAGAGCCGACTTTTGCGGAACAGACTCGGTCGAGATGATTTTTAAAACCGGTTGTCCCTCTGCTGAAACGATTTGTAAGCGATACATGTTCCCTTCTTTTAGTTCAGCCGTCGTCCCTGCCGTCAAGACGCGTTGACCGACTTGGAGTTCCATTAATCCGTCGGGTAACAGCTTCAACACTTTACCGACGATGTTTGCTCCTTCCCGTAACGGTAGGTTCGCATGATCGATGATTTTAAATGGAAGTAAGGCACGATGTTCGATTTGCATGCTCGATTCCTCCTAAAGACGTTCTTTGACAGGACGGAATGTTTTCCGGTGAATCGGTGTGACGCCCAGTGTATCGAGCGCTTGTAAATGTATGGGTGTTCCGTAACCTGCGTGTGTTTCAAATCCATATCCCGGATACTCGATTGCGTATTGTTCCATCATCGCATCTCGTGTCTCTTTCGCAACGACACTTGCAGCAGCAATGGAGACACTTCGCGCATCTCCTTTGATAAGAGAGAGTTGTGGTGTATCGTCGTCGAGTGTCATCGCATCGACAAGTAAGGCATCCGGTTGCAATTGGTGTACTGCGTCTTGCATCGCCCGTTTCGACGCCTGATAGATATTGATTTCGTCGATTTCAGCCGGTTCGATGATGCCGATCGCAATCTCAGCAACTTCTTGCAGATGCTTAAGTGCCGCTTGCCGCTGTACTTTACTCATCTGTTTTGAATCCGTTAGTCCTGGATGATAGAATCCGTCTGGTAAGATGACCGCTGCTGCGACGACCGGACCAGCTAGTGGACCTCGCCCGACTTCGTCCACTCCTGCAATTCGAACGTATCCTTGCTGACGATACTCATCTTCAAATGCGAGTCGTTCCTTGAAATCGATCCGTTGCTGCTCTTCGTGCGCAAATCGTCGTTCTGTCTGACGAAACAGTGTATGCACCCCTTTTCGCGTATCTGACGCCAGTTCCTGCTTTAACTGAATAAATTCTTCTAGTGTTGCTTTTTGCAATCGTTCTTTTAATTCTGCTATCTTCATACATCCTGCTCCTTTGAAAAAAACTTGGACATCAAAGGATGTCCAAGTCCGTTATGCATGCGTTTCCCACTCTTCGACCGTTTCAAGCGTCACTCGACCTAACTTTTCCGTTCGTAGTTCATGCAGGAGCATTTCGCTCGTCCGCTCGAAATCGACATAGCCACCTGAGACGAAACCCCGTTTTTTACCGATTGCTTCGAGTACATCAACCGCTTCTCCCGATACTTCGTCGAGACGATAGCGCTCACGCAATTGCTCCGGATACCGTGTCTTTAGCTCACGAAGGGCAAATAGCGCGATATCGTCGATGTTTAAAATATCATCCTTGATCGCTCCTGTCGCTGCTAACCGATACCCGACGACTTGATCGTCAAACTTCGGCCAGAGGATACCTGGTGTATCGAGTAATTCCATCTCACCTGTCTTCATCTTGATCCACTGCTGGCGTTTCGTCACACCTGGACGGTCACCCGTGATTGCGATATTTCGACCGGCAAGTCGATTGATGAGCGTCGATTTCCCGACGTTCGGAATGCCGATGATCAAGGCACGGATCGCACTCGGGTTCCGACCCTTCTCCCGCATCCGTGCGTGTTTTTCTTTCATTAGTCGTAAAGCGCCCTCATGGATTTGATTCAATCCTTTATTGTGCTTCGCATCAACCGCCACGACATCGACACCATCTGCTCGTAATGCCTGCATCCATTGCTCCGTCACTCGTTTGTCTGCCATATCCGCCTTGTTGAGGACGATCAGTCGCGGCTTACCTGCCGTGATCTGTTCGACCATCGGGTTACGGCTCGACATCGGAAGACGTGCATCGACGAGTTCGATCACCACATCGATCAACTTTAATTTTTCTGTGACTTCCCGACGTGCTTTGGCCATGTGACCGGGGAACCATTGAATCGTCATATCCTTCACCTCGTTCATATATTCCTGGACTTCTTGCTGATCATACGATACATGAAAAAACATCCACTCCCTAGTATACGCAACTTAAGACAAGAAAAGAAGATGAGCTGCTTACTTTTAACGGCAAGCGTCTCATCTTCTTTCGTTTTAATCGACAGAGCGTACATCATTGAATGGATAGAAGACGAAGTTCGTCGTTCCGACGATTTGTTCTTCATCCACGAAACCGATATCACGACTATCTTTTGAATTTTGACGATTGTCTCCCATGACGAATACTTTCCCTTTTGGAACAGTCGTCTCTCCTGTTCGCTCTTCAAGCGTGAAGTCTTCTGTCAATGGCACACCACTCATCTGGGCTTTGTATTCTTTCAGATACGGTTCGGCGACTTTCTTATCGTTGACATACAACGTATCGTCTTTGTAATACATCGTATCTCCCGGAACAGCGATGACCCGTTTGATGTAGTCTCGCGTTTCCGTTGCATGGAAGACAACGATATCGCCTCTTTCTGGTTCATTAAAATAGTATGGGACCTTATTGACAATCATTCGATCCGCATTGTGTAAGGTCGGCATCATCGATTCCCCATCAACGATGACGGGTACGAACAGGAACGTTCGAATGATGAACGCGATGACGAGCGCTACGACGAGCGCCTTTACCCAACTAAATAACTCCTTCACGAATTCCACTCCCTTGATTAACGCAATTTCTTCCTAAGGACTAGTATACGCATAAACTGCAAAAAAAAGAAGCTTGTCCGGAGACAAGCCACTTTTTCACATGATTAACGACGAATTTCTTTAATACGCGCCGCTTTACCACGAAGGTTACGGAGGTAGTAAAGTTTCGCACGACGGACTTTACCGTAGCGAACGACTTCGATTTGTGCAACACGTGGTGAGTGGAGCGGGAAAGCACGCTCAACGCCAACTCCGTAAGAAATTTTACGGACTGTGAATGTTTCACTGATGCCGCCACCGTGACGTTTGATGACTACGCCTTCGAAGAGCTGAATACGCTCACGCGTACCCTCGACGACTTTAACGTGTACACGGACTGTATCCCCAGGACGGAACGCAGGGACGTCTGACTTGATTTGTTCTTGTGTAAGTTCACGGAACAATTGTTGTGTGTTCATGAATGATTTCTCCTTTTTTCACCAATGTTCTTATCTTCATTTGCTTCAAGCATCCGACAGCGGAACATCGTTAATGGGTGGCTTTTGCCACATGTTTTAACTTATCATAGATTCAGTCGTTTGACAATCCTGAAATCGAGTCTAAATAACGTTGATCTTCATCCGTTAACGATGCATCCACGAGAAGATCAGGGCGTCGCTCATATGTCCGCTTCAGCGACTGTTCCCGTCGCCATTTTTCAATCCGGGCATGGTTGCCTGATAACAAGACATCGGGTACTCGATACCCTTTATATTCTGCCGGACGTGTATAGTGCGGGTATTCGAGAAGTCCTGTTGAGAAGGAATCATCTTCGTGACTCGCAGAAGCACCGAGGACGTCCGGTAAGAGGCGAACGACGGCGTCGATCATCGTCATCGCAGCGAGTTCTCCTCCCGTCAAGACGAAGTCTCCGAGCGAGACCTCATCCGTCACCAACTGATCATGGATTCGCTGATCAAACCCCTCATAGTGACCACATAAGAAGACAAGTTCTTCTTCGTTTGCCCATTCTTCTGCCATTCGTTGCGAAAACCGTTTACCGGTCGGAGTCATGACGATGATTCGTCGTTTTCGTTCCGGTAGACTTGCCATCGCATCGAAGACGGGTTGAGGTGTCAACAGCATGCCGGCTCCTCCACCATACGGATAATCATCGACCTTACCATGTCGATTCGTTGAAAAGTCTCGAAAATTGATGGTTTCGAGTATGACGTGTTGATCGTCTTGCGCTCGCTTGACGATCGAATGATCAAGCGCTGAAAACATCTCTGGAAACAGCGTCAATACACGGATGTTCATTCCTCGATCAGTCCCGGAAGCGGCGTGATCTGAATGCGTTTCTGTTCGACGTCGACGGAAGCGACGACTTGCTCGATATACGGAATCAGGACATCTTTTTTTCCGTCGCGTTTGATCGTCCAGACGTCATTTGCGCCAGTTTCGAGAATGTCGGATACGACTCCGATTTTCGTCTCACCGTCATAAACCGTACAACCGATGATCTCATGATAGTAAAATTCATGCTCGTCTAAGTCCTGTAAGTCTTCTGCATGGACATAGAGTTTCAATCCTTTGTACTTCTCGACGTCATTGATATGATGCATCCCTTTGAACGTCACCATGATGAATTGTTTATGCTTTCGGTAGCCACTGATCGTTACCGGTGTATACGTGCCTTCAGAGCCGAGAAAGACTTCTTTTCCGACCTTAAAGCGTTCTTCCGGAAAATCCGTGCTTGCGAGTAACTTCAATTCCCCTTTTAGACCGTGCGTGTTGGCGATTTTCGCAATTTCCAACCATTCCATTCGTTTCACTTCCTTTCTTGAATTAAAAAAAGGAGGTAAGCTTTCGCTCACCTCCTAACGTCTTACTTCGCGAGTTTCGCGTTGTGGAATTTCTCCATGATACCAGCTTGTGAGAAGAGGTTACGAACTGTGTCCGAAGGTTTAGCACCTTCAGAGAGCCATTTAAGAGCTAGCTCTTCGTTGATTTTAACTTCTGCTTCTGGTTTAGCAACTGGATTGTAGTATCCGATTTGCTCGATGAAACGACCATCACGTGGTGCACGTGAGTCTGCTACTACCACACGGTAGAAAGGTGATTTTTTTGCGCCCATGCGCTTAAGACGAATTTTAACTGCCATTCGTAAGTCCCTCCAAATAATAAATGATTTTTTCGTTTAGTCAAATTGACAACTTCATTAGTATACAACGTTACAGCAAAAGAGAAAAGACTTTTAAAAGAATGGAAGGCCAAAGCCTTTCTTTTTCCCTTTGCCCATCTGTCCGGAAAATTGTTTCATCATTTTCCGCATGTCTTCGAACTGTTTAATGAGGCGGTTGACTTCTTGGATACTGCGTCCGCTACCACGGGCAATCCGCTTCCGACGGCTCGCATTCAAGATTTCAGGTTCAGTCCGCTCTCGTTTCGTCATCGATTGGATGATCGCTTCGACATACACGAGTTGCTTCTCATCGATTTGGGCGTTTTTCAACCCCTTCATCTTCCCTTTACCTGCCCCAGGGATCATTCCCAACAGTTCGTCGAGTGGACCCATCTGTTTCACTTGCTGCAACTGCTCGATGAAATCATCGAATGTAAACGATGCATCGCGCATTTTGCTTTCTAACTCTTTGGCACGCGTAGCGTCCATTTGTGACTCTGCTTTTTCAATCAGTGTCAGCATGTCTCCCATGCCTAGAATCCGAGACGCCATCCGCTCGGGATAGAATGGTTCGATGGCATCGAGCTTCTCTCCAAGACCGACGAACTTAATCGGTGCTCCGGTGACTGCCTTGATGGAGAGTGCTGCACCACCTCGCGTATCTCCGTCGAGCTTCGTCAGAACGACTCCCGTTACGCCAAGCTTCTCGTTGAAGCTCTCTGCGACGTTGACGGCATCCTGACCCGTCATCGAATCGACGACTAGGAAGATTTCATGCGGTTTGGCGATCTCCTTCACATCAACGAGTTCCTGCATCAGTTCCTCATCGACGTGTAAGCGACCTGCCGTATCGATCAACACGATATCGTGATGATGCTCTTTTGCATAATCGAGTGCACCGGTAACGATTTCTTGTGGACTAACCTGATCTCCCATCGAGAAGACCGGTAACTCCAATTGTTTTCCGAGTGTCTCTAATTGTTTGATTGCTGCCGGACGATAAATATCCGCCGCAACAAGCAAAGGACTACGATTATGTTTTTTACGTAAATGATTAGCAAGTTTACCCGTTGTCGTTGTTTTACCTGCCCCTTGCAGACCGGTCATCATGATGACGGTCGGAGGACGGTTCGCAAGCGTCAATGGTGACACTTCTGCACCCATCAGATTCGTCAATTCATCGTGGACGATTTTGACGACTTGTTGTCCTGGCGTCAAAGACGTCATGACATCCTGTCCGACGGCGCGTTCCTTTACATCATTTACGAATTGTTTGACGACCTTGAAGTTGACGTCGGCTTCGAGTAGCGCTAAGCGAACTTCGCGCATCATCTCTTTGACGTCTGCTTCAGAAATCTTACCTTTACCTCGCATTTTAGCGAGACTGGCTTGAAGCCGTTCCGATAATCCTTCGAATGCCATTAAGAATGCCTCCTACTCTAATTGCTCCAATGTCTCAATGATCACTAGGGCTTCACCCGGAAGGTCGCATTGCTTCAGCTGATCGAGTAACTGCTTTCGCCGTTCGTGTTTCTTGAACAGCGATAGTCGTTCTTCATACTGCTCGAGCATGGCTTCCGTGCGTTTTATGTTGTCGTAGACTGCTTGTCGGCTGACTTCAAACTCATCGGCGATCTCACCTAAGGAAAAGTCATCTAAGTAATAGAGTGACATGTAATTCCGTTGTTTTGGCGTCAAAAGCTCCTGATAAAAGTCAATCAGATAATTCATCCGGTTCGTTTTATCAAGTGTCATTCGAGCACCTCCGCAATGTTAAGTGAAATTCCTTTACAGATAGTATAGTACAGCCCTCGCAGTGTGTTGTCAAGTTTTTTTCTTTACATGAAACGTCGCTTATTCCGCGCTTTCTTCCGTGTCGACGTTTTCTTTTTCTTCAAAGACATCGCCGAACAGTCCATACACGAATTGTTCTGCGTCAAACGGTTGTAAATCATCGATCTTTTCACCGAGACCCACGAACTTCACCGGCAGATTCAGCTCGTTCTTGATCGCAAGAACAATCCCGCCTTTTGCTGTGCCGTCAAGCTTCGTCAAGACGATTCCGCTGACGTTCGTCGCTTGTTTGAAGGCTTTTGCCTGCACCATCGCGTTTTGCCCTGTCGTCGCGTCAAGTGCTAGTAACACTTCATGGGGGGCACCAGGAATTTCACGTTCGATGACGCGTTTGACCTTTTCAAGTTCGTTCATCAGGTTGACCTTGTTTTGAAGGCGTCCTGCCGTATCACAAATCAGGACATCGACCTTACGTGCTTTTGCTGCTTGGACGGCGTCATAGACGACAGCAGCCGGATCGGAGCCTTCGCCTTGGCGGATGACCGGTACACCGGAGCGTTCGCCCCAGACTTGCAGTTGATCGATCGCACCAGCCCGGAACGTATCCCCCGCTGCTAACATGACGCTCTTGCCTTCTTGTTTTAATCGGTTCGCAAGTTTCCCGATCGTCGTCGTCTTACCGACCCCATTGACACCAACGAAGAGGATGACATTCAGCTCATGATCAAGATCAAGGGCTGTCTCTTCTTCTTCGACTAACATGTTCGCGACGACTTCAACGAGGACGTCTCGGACTTGTTTTGGATCCTTGACGTTACGTCGTTTGACTTCTGTCTTTAATTCTTCGACCAAATCCATCGTCGTCGTCACACCGACGTCGGCTTGGATCAACACTTCTTCTAACTCTTCGAAGAAGTCTTCATCAACTTCTCGGAAGCGGTAGACGAGATCATTGACGGCACTCGCTAATCCGTCACGTGTCTTCGTCAAGCCTTCCGTGAATTTAGTCGTGACTTCTTGTGTCGAAGTCGTCAAGCGATCTTTCAGTTTTTTAAAGAAACTCATTGTTTAATCTCCTTTGGTTCTTCACTTAATGTACGCCGTGCCTCTTCTAGTTTAACGGATAACACTTCAGATATCCCGTTTTGCTGCATCGTGACGCCATATAAGACGTCTGCTGCCTCCATCGTCCCTTTACGATGAGTGATGATGACGAACTGTGTCTCGCGTGCTAGCTGATGGACGAACTCGCCGAATCGCGCGACGTTCGCTTCATCAAGCGCTGCCTCGACCTCATCGAGGACACAGAATGGAACGGGACGTGTCTTAAGAATCGCAAATAATAAGGCGATTGCCGTCAAAGCACGCTCTCCACCAGACAAGAGCGACAAATTTTGCAGCTTCTTACCAGGAGGTTTCGCGACAATATCAATTCCACTCGTCAACAAATCACCCGGGTCAACGAGGACTAGATCGGCTTCACCGCCCCCGAATAGCTCTCGGAATGTTTCCCGGAAGTGTTCACGGACAGCATCATACGTTTGACGGAACAACCGAATGACTTCTCGGTCCATCTCTTCGATGACGCCATAGAGATCCGTTTTAGCAGCGACGAGATCATCCCGTTGCGCGGACAGGAACGTAAACCGTTCATCGACCTCCGCGAATTCCTCAATCGCACCGATGTTGACGATGCCGATTTCTTCGAGTTGGCGTTTGAGCAGATGAATTTCCTCTTTTGCCTCTTCATACGATAGATCAAGAGGTGCAATCAGTTCGAGCAGTAATCCCATCTCTTCCAGCATTTCTTGTCTTGTCTCAAGACGTGTGCTCGTTTTCCCTTGCGAGAGTCGTAGCTGCTCGAGTGCCTGTTTCGTCGTTTGTTGATCGTCCTTCGTCTTCGCTTCGCGTATCCGGATCAAGCGCAGGGATTCTGCTTGTACTTGAATCCGTTGCCCGATCGCGACGAGTTCGGTCTCGACCCGTTGTTGTTCCTGTTCCTGTTCGCGCTGTTCCGCATGCAAGGCATCGATTTTCGCTTCGTCGAATCCTTCGAGGACATGACGCAAGTCACGGCGTTTATGACCACGTTCAAGCTTCGCGTGACTGACCTGTTCCGTCAGGCGTTCGATCTCTTGCGAAAGTTGCGCTTGTTTCATTTGAATCGTCCGCTCTTCGAGAACTGCTTCTGCTTGTTCCTTCTTCAGTTCGTCCATCGTGACGGCACCACGGGCTTGCGCATCCTTAAGACGATCTAAGGCTTGTCTGAGCTCTGTTTGACGCTCCGTCCATTTTGCGATCTCGACTTCCGACGTCTCGATGATCCGACGTGCTTCCTGTTCTTGTTCGAGTACACGTGCCATCTGTCGATCTTCAACCGACAATTCAGACGTCATGACAGCGAGATGACGGTTCGCATCTGCTAACGTATCGCGCGATTGTTCGAGTTGCCCTTGTAATGTTTGAATCGTTTCTGTCCGTGTCCGAGCCGTAGCATCAAGAGTCTGGATCGCCGCTCTCAGATCTTCCAAGCGGCGCATCTGCTCCCGAATGACCGCTTGTCCGCGCGTCAGTCCCTCTTTTAACTCGTCAAGTTCGCGCGATTGACTGAACAATGGTGTGCCTTTTTTCCGACTTCCGCCGGTCATCGTACCGCCGACGTTGACGACATCTCCTTCGAGCGTGACGAGACGATAGCGATGTCCCGTCGAACGGGCGATTTGGTTCGCCTGTTCAAGTGACTCGACGACGAGTGTCGTACCGAGCAAGTTCATCTTTAATTTCGTCAACGTCTCGTCTGTCGTCACGAGATCACTTGCGATCCCGACGAACCCAGACATTCCACCGACTTGTTCTCGTACTGAACGATTGACTTCGCGTGCTTGGAGTGAGGCGAGCGGCATGAACGTCGCTCGACCGGCATTTAATCGCCGAAGCTCCTGGATCAGACGACGTCCTGTCGCATCGGTATCGACGACGATGTTTTGCATTGCCCCACCAAGCGCTGTCTCGATTGCCGCTTCAAAGCGCGCCGGAACCGAAATCAACTCCGCGACCGCTCCGTGAATACCTGGGTGCTGATCTCGTTGTTTTAAAATCGTCTTCACGGCACCGAAATAGCCGCTATAGTCGGCTTTGACGGATTCAAGGAATTCAATCCGGTCTTCCGTCTTATGCCGACGTCGCTCTAAATCCGCAACGGACTGTTCGACTTGTCGTAACGCCTGTTGTTGTTCATTTCGTGCTGCAAGTGCCGTCGTCTCTTCTTCCGTTGCTTGGTCCAACTTCGTCCGAATCGAAGCGACATCCGCCTCTAGTCGAGCGACGTCTTCCTCGAGTTGACGACGCGTCGATTGTTTCGTACCGCTGTCCGCCGTAAATGAACGTTGTTGTTCTTCTGCCTGCATGAGATCTTGCTTCGCCCGATTATAGGCATTATTCGTCGCAGCTAATCGACTCGCCACTTCAAAGGCTTCCGAACGTAATACTTCGGCTTCCTTATCAAAATCACGATCGGTTTGTGTCAGCGCTTGATCGGCTCTTTCCCGTTCAGCCGTGATCCGTTTTGCTTCCTGATCGACTTCTGCTTGGCGTTCCTGTAAAGCGGTCAGTTCGAGTTCCAGTTCCTTGACGCGTTCTTCGACGACGGCAACCTCTTGTTCGAGTCGCTCTTTCGTCTCGGTCCCGTGTTTTTCACGCTCTTTCGCTAGGTTAAGGGCACCTTGGATCTCAACAAGTCGCGTCGAGACATGTCGAAGTTGCTCCTGCAACGCGTTTTCTTGTTGTCGTTCTTCTTCGAGCGTCGATTCTTGATTCTCTCGGGACAAGACGGTCTCTTCGTAAGTCGTCTTTTGAGACGCAAGGCGTTCTTCACATTGTGCGATGTCACGCGCTAGTGTTTCGAGCTCCGTCTGATACGTCGTGATTTCTTGCGCCAAGATACCACGCTCGAGGACATCATGCCGTTCTCGAGCGACGAGATACTCTTTCGCGAGCGCCGCTTGTTCACGTAATGGCTCGATTCGTCCGCCAAGTTCATATAAAATATCATCGACACGCGATAGATTCGCTTCCGTATCACTTAATTTCCGCTCGGCTTGCTTCTTGCGATGACGATACTTCAAGACGCCTGCTGCTTCCTCGATGACAGCACGGCGTTCTTCCGGTTTACCGGAGATGACTTGTTCAACTCGCCCTTGTCCGATGATTGCAAAAGCATCACGCGACAAGCCTGTGTCCATGAACAGATCAAGGACATCCTTCAGGCGACATGGTTTTTTATTTAAAAAATAATCGCTGTCTCCGTTGCGGCTGACACGCCGCGTGACACTGATTTCCTGATACGGCAACGCAACCGTTCCCGACTCGTTGTCTAAGACGAGCGTCACCTCGGCAAATTGTTTCCGGTGTTCAGACAGACTGCCGGCAAAAATGACGTCTTCCATCTTCGCCCCGCGCAGTGACTTCGCAGATTGTTCTCCGAGCACCCAACGGACAGCGTCCGATATATTTGATTTCCCACTTCCGTTCGGTCCGACGACTGCCGTGACACCCGGAAGAAATTCTAATTCAGTTCGACTGGCAAATGATTTGAAGCCATTGATTTCAATTCGTTTTAAGTACATCTTGATCACCCGTATGTTTAAATTTCTTTTGAATTTCTTTCAGTTTACCATAGCCGAAACGCTAGCAACATGATAGGTTTTAAGGTAGTATCACGCGAAACAAGAAGAAGAGGAGCGAATAACACGATGACGATTGAACAAATGATTGAAGCAATCTTAGATAAATTGAACATCATCAACAAAGGGGTCATTAAAGCAGAACAGTTCGATGGCTCAAAAAACGAGGACTTAAAAGAGATTTATGAGTTCGTCATGATGCGCGACTCGTTATCACTTGCAGAGGTCGATGCGATCGTCGACGAACTGAAATCCCTCAAGACTGTCTAATCAAGCGAACTTCACACGATAAAGGCCGATCATCTCTCACGCATTCGAGAGATGGTCGGCCTTTTGTTGCTTAAAACTGTTTCTTTAATTCAAGTAAGGCTTGTTTTGCCGCCTGTTGTTCTGCCTCTTTTTTCGATCGGCCTGTCCCGATCCCTTCGAGCTCATCCGCGACTTGGACACGCGAGATGAATTCCCGACTATGCGCCGGACCGCGCTCCTCGATGATTTCATACTCGATGACACCTAAGCCGACACGTTGAATCGCTTCCTGTAATTGACTCTTGAAATCTGTCTGTTCTTCAAAAAAGCCTGTCGCCACTTTCGGAAAAACCGCTTCGGCGAGGAATCGTTCGGCTGCTTCGATGCCTTGGTCAAGATACAAGGCGCCAATGAAGGATTCGAAGACATCCGCAAGTAAGGCTGGACGATTCCGACCACCGGTCAGTTCTTCCCCCTTACCTAACAGAATCATATCGGAAAACTGATAGTGATTCGCAAATTGGACGAGTGACGGTTCACAGACGATTGCCGCTCGCAATTTCGTTAATTCCCCCTCGGAACGTTCCGGGTAGTGTTCGAATAGATAGCGTGACACCGTCAACTCTAAGACAGCATCCCCTAAAAATTCTAGGCGTTCGTTATCCCCTTCAGACTCGCGTTGTTCATTGACGAACGAAGAGTGCGTGAAGGCTTGCTTTAATAGCTCGACATTAGAAAACGTGATATTCAGGCGCTCTTGTAACGCTTCGAATTTCTGCTCGATTTGAGCGAGCGTCCGAGCATCCTTGCGTCGTTTTACATAGGGTCCTTTTCGGACACGACGTCCTTTTTGATTCGTCATAGTTCCTCCTAAACAGCTAAAGCCCACCGCAAATTGCGGTGGGTCAGCTTCAATGATCAGACTTGTGTTTCGATGTAGTTGACGACATCGCCGACAGTCTTCAAGTTTTCTGCTTGCTCATCTTCGATCGTGATTTCGAACTTGTCTTCTAAGTCCATGACGAGTTCCATGACTTCGAGAGAGTCAGCACCGAGGTCGTCTTTGAACGATTTATCAAGTGTGATTTCACTTTGTTCTTTTCCTAATTTTTCTGCGATTGCTTCTTGTACGTCTACTAAGATTTGTTCTTTTGTCATTTTAAAATCCCTCCATGAGTTGAGTATATAAGATGATTGCCGATTTGGCAAAGTACTACCGTTAGTTGTGTTACATCGTCATGCCGCCATCGACGGCAAGAGTTTGTCCTGTGATGTATCGCGCTTCATCTGAAGCGATGAAACTGACGAGTGAAGCAATATCGTCCGTTTGACCGAAGCGTTTCAACGGAATTTGCCCGAGTGACAGGTTCCGCTGTTCTTCCGTCAATTCGTCCGTCATGTCCGTCTCGATGAAGCCTGGACAGATGGCATTGACTGTGACACCTTTACTCGCGAGTTCACGTGCGACGGATTTCGTCAGCCCGATCAGACCCGCTTTCGCTGCGACATAGTTCGCTTGCCCTGGATTTCCGGAAATACCGACGACTGATGCGATGTTGATGATACGACCGCTTGTTTTTAACAATGGACGTGTCGCAGCTTGCGTGACGAGAAACGCACCTTTCAGATTCGTATCGATGACAGCATCGAAATCCGCTTCCTTCATACGCATCAGCAAACCATCACGCGTGATGCCGGCATTATTGACGACACAATCCAGTTGACCGAACGTGTCGATCGTCTGTTTGATCATCTGTTTGACAGCATCTGCTTCAGCGACATCCGCTTGAATCGCGAGTGCCTCTCCGCCTGCTTCCTTGATTTCACGGACGACTGCTTCCGCCTTGTCCGTGCTTCCTGCATAGTTGACGACGACACGGAAACCATCTGTTGCCAATCGCTTCGCGATGGCAGCTCCGATGCCGCGTGACGCGCCAGTGACGAGTGCTACTTTACTCAACGAATTCCCTCCGCTTCCAACTGCTCAAGTGTCGTGATGCTGATGATCTTCGCATCTTTTTTGATTCTTTTCACGAGACCGCTCAACGGAGATGATGGACCAAACTCGATGAATGTATCCGCACCTTCTTCGATCAGACGCTCAACGCATGATTCGAATCGAACCGGTGAGTAGAGCTGCTGAACGAGCAAACGAATCAATTCGTCTGGTTGATCGTGGAACGCACTGTCGACGTTCGAGATGAATTTCGTCTTCGCCGCTTCAAACGGTGACGAGACGAGAATGTCTTCGAATCGTGGTGCGAATGGTGTCATGAGTGACGAATGGAACGCACCTGAGACATCAAGCGGTAAGACACGTTTTGCTCCGAGCTCTTTTAACTTCGCTGTAGCGGATTCGACCGCTGCGATTTGTCCGGAGATGACGAATTGCCCAGGACAGTTGTAGTTCGCTATCTGGACAATCTCTCCCGTCGCCGCAATCGATTCGACCGCGTGATGGGCTGCCTCGACATCATTCATGCCGATGACCGCCGCCATCGTTCCACCCGTGACTTGATTCATGAGTTTTCCGCGTTCGCGGACGAGATAGACGGCTTCAGACGGTGTGATGACAGAAGCTGCGACGAGCGCGCTATATTCTCCAACACTGTGTCCGAGTACGAAATCAGGTGTATGTCCTTGTGCTGCGTACTGCTGTGCGAGTAATGCACTATGTGCGACGATGGCTGGTTGAGCGATGTCCGTCGCTTTCAATTCATCCTTCGTCCCTGTCGTCATCAGCGTCGTCAGATCCAGACCAATTCGCGTTCCGAGGTCAGCGAGTGCTTGGCGTGTCTCGTCTTGCGTGATAAGCGTCTGTCCCATTCCAGGCGTCTGTGACCCTTGTCCTGGAAACATCCAAACTGTTTTCCCCATCTCGTCTCACTCCTTCTTAACGTGCTTCTGTTGCCTTCGCTTGAACGATTTTGGCAACGACTTCTTGTTCGACCATCTTTTCCGCTTGAACGAGCGCTCGGCTAAATGCGTAGGCATTACTTGAACCATGCGCCTTGATGACCGGAGCCGCAATGCCGAATAGTCCAGCACCGCCATATTCTTCATAAGCGAGCAACTGCTTCATTTTTTTCAACTTCGGTTTCAGTACGAGAGCGGCGAGCTTTGATGTCCACGAGCTCATGAACTGTTCCTTCATGACACCCATGATCATACTGGCAGCCCCTTCTGTACTCTTAAGTAACGTATTGCCGGCAAAACCTTCCGTGACGATGACATCGACGTCACCGCTCATCGCTTCTCTCGCCTCGACGTTCCCAACGAAATGAATCGGTGCTGTCTCAAGTAGCGGATACGTTTCCTTCGTCAGTGCATTCCCTTTACCGGCTTCTGATCCGATATTCAGGAGTCCGACTTTCGGACGTGTGATGCCGCGAACTTGTTCTGCGTAGACAGACCCCATGATGGCATAATCGAGCAAATGCTCTGCCTTCGCATCCGGGTTGGCGCCAACATCTAAGATGACGACACCTTTCCCATTACGTGTCGGGAAAGTCGGGGCCAGTGCAGGACGGTCAACTCCTTCGATTCGACCGATGACGAACAATCCGGCAGTCATGAGCGCTCCCGTGTTTCCTGCTGAAATCAAGGCATCTGCTTCTCCTGATTTCACCAGGTTTGCAGCCACAACGAGTGAGCTATCTTTCTTGCGGCGAATCGCACGTACCGGTTCATCTTCTCCGGTGATGACGGATGCCGCGTGGACGATCGTCACGCGCGGATCCTCGATTGTGTATGAGCGTAATTTCAACTCATCTCCGACTAGTCGGATATCGATGTCTTCGTTTGGACGTTCTGCCAAATAGGCAACGACCCCTTCTACGATGGCACGGGGTGCGTGGTCGCCCCCCATAGCGTCAACTGCTAAAATCATTTCGATTCCTCCTTACTACTTCGATACACCGTGAACTCACCGATGAAGACACATTCTTCACCGACATAACTCTCCACCGTGATGTCAGAACGCCCATCTTGACGATGGGAACTGACGAACGCCTTCGCAACGACGCGTTCTCCGACGTGAACGGAGCGTGTGAACTGGACGTTCGCACGTGTCGTCAACGCGAGTTCATCATCGATGAGTGCAATCGCAAGCGAGTTTGCCTGCGCGAACAAAATATGTCCGCGGGCGATTGCATTCCGACTAAATGCATGTTCCGGCAAAATCTCAAGGATCGAGATGGCAGATGTATCGAGTTTCAGGTCAATCATATCACCAATGACTTCATTTTCAGTCAACGTACGCACATCATCCAGCCGTTCGGTCGCGACGTGTTTAATTCGCTCCCGTAATTCCGGAATCTTTAATTCCATCCGGTCGAGACGAATCGTCTGGATACTGACACGGAATCGTGTCGCCAGCGCTTCATCCGTGATGAACGGATTTTGCTCGATCGTCTGTAATAATTCTTGTTGTCTCTCTTTTTTAGGTACCCGCATGTATGTTCCTCCCACAAGAAGGATGACCACTATTATTACCTGGTACTAACAGTAGTATATATCCCTTGTTGTTCACTTTCAAGTATTATTCGATTCTTTCTCCTTCAAGTAGCCCTTGTCGTTCGATATAGTCACGTAAGACATCATATTCCGGCGCTTGCCAAAAGGCGTCCGATCGCAGTAAACGGACTGCATCTTGTCGCGCGGTTTCCATGACTTGTATATCGAGCGCAGGATCAGTCAAGACGAATCGCGGTAAACCACTTTGTTCGGTACCAAAGAAATTTCCGGCTCCGCGCAGTTTCAAATCCTTTTCCGCTAGCTTGAAGCCATCGTTCGTCTCCGTCATCGTCTTGATCCGTTCTTTTCCCGTATCGGAAGAGGGATCGGCGATTAGAATACAATAAGACTGGGCATCACCTCGACCGACGCGTCCTCTTAATTGGTGTAATTGCGCAAGACCGAAGCGTTCTGCATCATGAATGACGATGATCGACGCGTTCGGAACGTTCACGCCGACCTCGACAACAGTCGTTGAAACAAGGATTTGAACGGTATTCTCCTTGAACGCCTGCATGACTTCGTCTTTTTCGGAAGAAGTCAAGCGCCCATGCATCAAACCGACATGATAGGGCTTGAACCTCTCGGTCAATATCGCATGTAATTCAATCGCATTTTGAACTTCAAGTGATTCGGATTCCTCGATCAATGGCGTGATGACGTAGGCTTGTCTTCCTTGCGACAATTCTTTCTCGACGAACCCGAAAACGCGCTCCATCTGTTGTGGTTTCGCCCAGTAGGTCTCGATTTCCTTTCGTCCCGCCGGCATCTCATCGATGATCGAAACATCCATATCTCCAAAGACCGATATCGCAAGCGTACGCGGAATCGGTGTCGCTGTCATATATAATACATCTGCCTGTTCGGCTTTCGCGCGCAATCGTTTCCGTTGTTCGACACCGAAGCGATGTTGTTCATCGGTGATGACAAGGTGTAATGCCTTGAACTGGACGGTGTCTTGAATCAGCGCATGTGTTCCGACCAAGACGTCAATCTCTCCTGTCACGAGGGCTTCTAGTAAATGCACCCGTGCTTTCCCTTTAACCGAACTCGTCAGTAGACCAACCCGAATGCCAAGTGGTTCAAGCAATGGGGCGAGCGACGCTGCATGCTGTTCCGCTAAAATTTCGGTCGGCACCATTAAGGCGCCTTGTCTTCCGGCACGAACCGTCGCGAACAAGGCGATGGCAGCGATGACGGTCTTCCCGCTTCCAACGTCCCCTTGCAACAACCGATTCATTCGTTCGCCGCGACTGATGTCGTCTAGGATTTCTTTTGTCACGCGCTGTTGCGCTCCTGTCAGTGGAAACGGTAGACTCTTGATGAAATTCGCTATATCCGCTTCGTGCAGAGGCAAGGCAATCCCTTGACCTTTTCTTCGTCCAAGACGTAATGCCTGTAACTTCAGCTGAAAATAAAGACACTCCTCATAGACATAACTCCGACGAGCTGCCGTTAACTCTTTTCGATTCGTCGGGAAATGAAGTGCCTTTAGCATCGTCATCCGATCTTGTAACCGGTATGTCTTCCGGATGCTATCCGGTATCCGTTCAGCCAATGCCTCAGTCTCCTTGAACGCCAAGTCGACGACGCGTCGAAATGTCTTCATCCGCATGTCGCCACGTAACGAATAGACCGGTGTCAATTCACCTTCGATTGCTCCGAATTGTAGTTCCGTCGCAGAGATCGTCATTCGGTGCAAATCCCATTTGCCACTGACCGTCACTTCTGCCCCGAGTTGTAGTTGGTCTTTGTAGAATGCTCGGTTGAACATCGTCACCGTCACACTATATCGTTCTTCAACGAGCAGACGGAACGTTAAACGATTCTTTCCTTTACCGTAATAGCGCACAAGTGGTTCAGACTGGACTTGACCCGTGAACTTGACTTTATCCTCATGAATCGCTTCCGTTAGACTTCCCGTCACGAAGTCGTCATAACGAAACGGGACGTGCTCGAGCACGTCCGCAACGGTAAGAATATTCATCTCTTCTAGTTTTTTCGCCAAATCCCGTCCGACACCTTTTAGCGTCTTGACGTCACGTGATGGATTCATTCGATAACTCTCCGAAGATTTTCGCTTCGAGCCAGCGACCCGTCGGCGTATTCGCGAGTCCGCCTTTTGCTGTCTCGCGAAGCGCAGATGGCATCATCTGACCAATCTCATGCATGGCTGAGATGACTTCATCACACGGAATCCGTGACGTGATTCCAGCGAGTGCCATATCGGCAGCGACGACGGCATTCGCCCCACCCATTGCATTTCGTTTGACGCACGGTACTTCGACGAGTCCTGCAACAGGATCACAGACGAGTCCGAGCATGTTCTTCAGCGCGATCGCAAAAGCATGCGCTGACTGATCCGGCGTCCCGCCTGCCATCTCAACGATCGCAGCTGCTGCCATCGCTGTTGCTGAACCAACTTCTGCCTGACAGCCACCAGCTGCTCCGGAAATCGACGCATTATTCGCGACGACGAAGCCGAACGCACCGGATGTGAACAAGAAGCGTAACATCTGCTCACGCGTTGGGTTTAAGCGATCTTTGACCGCAAATAACGTACCTGGCACGACGCCGGCACTCCCTGCCGTTGGTGTCGCACAAATTTTTCCCATCGCAGCATTGACTTCATTCGTTCCGATTGCCTTACTAACGGCGTCCAGTAATAAATCACCGGATAATCCTTTACCTGAAGCACGGTACCGTTGAAGCAAGACAGCATCCCCACCGGTTAGTCCTGTCACCGACTGGACACCATCACCATCAAGTGAACGAGCGACTGCTTCTTCCATGACTTGTAGGTTTCGCTCCATCATCGCGTAAACTTCATCCCGCTCTAAGTGACGAACCGTCATCTCTTGCTCGATCATGACTTCCGAAATCGGAATGTTTCGTTCCGTCGCGATGGCGACGAGTTCTTTTACGGATTTAAACATGTTTTCACTCTCCCATCATGACGGCACGCTCGACTTGAGGTAACCGATCGATTTCTTCCAACACTTCTGCCGTTATCCGGTCATCAATCTCAATTGCCATGAGTGCTTGTTTTCCTTTTTCGTGCCGTGACACTTCCATATGCCCAATGTTGATTTCGTAATCAGCCAAAATGCTCGTCACGGCTGCAATCGCACCAAAGCGGTCATGGTGTAAGACGACGAGTGCCGGTCCCCCACCGGACAAACGAAGCGGTACACCATTTAATTCCGTGATCTCAATCGTTCCCCCACCGATTGAAATACCAACCAATTCAAACTCTTCTAATCCATTCGACAAGTGGACACGTGCCGTATTCGGATGATCCGTCAACGCCTCACTCGTCTCGAAATGAATCTCAATCCCTTTCGACTTCGCGATATCGATCGATTGTGGAATCCGGTCGTCGAACGTGTCGTATCCGAGAACCCCGCCAATGATCGCCACATCCGTTCCATGTCCGCGATACGTATCAGCAAATGACCCATAAAACGTGATGTGGATGACAGTAGGTGTTTCCCCGAATAATTTACCCGCCATCAATCCAATCCGTGCAGCTCCCGCTGTATGCGAGCTTGATGGACCAACCATGACTGGTCCGATGATGTCAAAGACGCTACGATATTTCATCTCTTTTCCCCTCTCTATGAAACAAACGAAATCCCACCTCTATTATCGCAGATGGTGGGATTCGTGAAAAGGCTAGTCGCCCTTTTTCAGTATGATGGTTTTATTCGACGCTTAAAATGTACGAATAAAGTGGTTGTTTACCGTCGTGGACTTCCACTTCAGCATCCGGATTAACCGATTCGATGTACGCGACGAGTGCGTCAACTTCTTCTGTTGAGACGCCTTCACCGTAAAGAACCGTGATGATCTCATCATCTTCCGTGACGAGTGTATCGACGAGTTTCTTGACAGCACCAAGACTTGATCCGTCTGTAGCGACGATTTGTTTTTCAGCAATCGCCATATGGTCGTCCTTCTTGATTTCAACACCATCGATGTTCGTATCACGTACAGCATATGTGACTTGACCCGACTTAACAGCTGCAATCGCATCCGCCATATGCGCTTCGTTCTCTTCGACAGTCGCTTCCGGGTTATAAACGATTGTTGCTGCTAAACCTTGTGGGACTGTTTTTGATTTCACGACCGTCACACCACAATTCGCGACAGATGCTGCTTGTTCAGCCGCCATGATGATGTTCGAGTTGTTCGGGTAGACATAAACGTGTTCCGCGTGTGCATCCTCGATCGCCTTAACGATATCTTCCGTTGATGGGTTCATCGTTTGTCCGCCTTCGATGACGACACTGACACCGAGTGATTTGAAGAGTTCACTGATTCCTTCACCCATTGCGACTGTCACGAGGGCTGCTTTCGCTTTTGCCTTCGGTGCAGCAACTGGAGTGACTTGGTTCGCGCCTTCTTCTTCAAGGATTGTTGAGTGTTGTTGACGCATGTTTTCAATCTTAACAGCGACGAGTTCACCGAAACGTTGTCCTTTTGTGATGACTTCTCCTGGTGTTTCGACGTGGACGTGAACTTTAAGGAGTTCTTCATCCGCGACGACAAGCAACGAATCACCGAATTCCGCTAATTCGTTACGGAAGTCTTCTTCGCTGAACGGTGCATTCGCAAGTTTGTCATCCTGGAAACGAACCATGATTTCCGTGCAGTAACCGTAATGGATTTCCTCCGTCGACATGAAGCTTTGAGCCGTTTTGTGATGCTCTGCTTCGACGAGTGCTTCCATGACAGGCGCATGCGGCTTGTCGAGTTCTTTTCCTTCGAGCGTTGCGAGGAATCCTTCATAGATACAGACGAGACCTTGACCACCAGAGTCAACGACGCCTACTTCTTTTAATACCGGAAGAAGTTCTGGTGTACCGTCGAGCGATACTTTCGACGCTTCGACGAGTTGACGCATCAACTCTAAGAAATCCGTCGTCGTCTCAGATTGTGCGATAGCAGCGACAGCTGTTTCACGGGCAACCGTCAAGATTGTTCCTTCGACCGGTTTCATGACTGCTTTGTATGCTGTATCTACACCTTTTTGCAACGCATCTGCGAATTCCTTCGTATCAATCGTTGTCTTACCTTCGATTGATTTCGAGAATCCACGGAACAATTGGCTTAAGATGACGCCAGAGTTTCCGCGTGCTCCCATCAATAATCCACGTGCGAAGACGTTCGCGACTTCCGATACAGAATCCGAAGTTGATTTACCTGCTTCTTTTGCACCTGAAGTCATCGTCAAATTCATGTTCGTTCCCGTATCACCATCTGGCACAGGGAAGACGTTCAATGAATCGACGAAATCTGCGTTTTGATAGAGATTCGCCGCGCCATTTTGAATCATCTTGACTAACTGCGCTCCTGTTAAACGATCTACACTCACTAAAGTTTCCTCCTCTATTCCCGCCTTAGACATTCGTCAAGCGGACTCCTTGGACAAAGATGTTCACAGATGTCACGTCAAGACCTAGTGCCTGACTGAGCGTGTATTTCACGCGACTCTGTACGTTATTCGCCACCTCTGAGATTTTCGTTCCATAACTTACGATGATATGCATATCGATATGGACCTGCTCTGAAGCCTGTCGAACGATGACACCGCGTGCAAAGTTCTCGCGTTTTAAGAGTTCTGCAAGACCATCCTTGATTTGAGACTGGGATGCCATACCAACGACACCAAAACATTCCATTGCTGCGCCGCCCGCAAGTTGCGCGACGACATCATTATCTACATCAATCTTTCCATAGGTCGTTTTCATCTCGATCGCCACCTGAGTAGCCCCCTTTGAATATTGTATTCTTCTCATAATTCTACTATAAGGACCTACTATTGAAAAGTCGCCGTACTGACTATACAATGAATAAGTGAAAAATAGTAGCGGTCAAATGAACTTTTACCATCATCCTCATCCATTATTTTAAATTTCGAGGTTGTCTGTCAAGTTTTTTTCTTGTCAGCTACTTTTTTTATGTTGCAACCGCCCTGACACCATGCTAAGATAGCAAAGTGTCTATTAGGACGAACGCAAAACAACATAAAAGGAGGCGGAACGCATGGCACGTAAATGCTACGTTACTGGGAAATCGCCAAAGTCGGGTAACAACCGTTCACACGCATTGAACAAAACAAAACGTACTTGGGGAGTCAACGTACAAAAAGTACGTATCCTCGTCGACGGTAAGCCGAAAAAGGTTTGGGTTTCAGCTCGAGCTCTTAAATCAGGTAAAGTCGAACGCGTATAAGGCGCAACCACCGGATGGGAATCTTCCCTTCCGGTTTTTTTATACCCTCATTTATTTTTCTCATAAACTAATTGTCGCTTTTATTGAAAACGCTTACAATAGGAACGTACTTTATTTTGTCAGAATTGGGGGAAGTCATCATGCAACTCAAACGAGAGATGACGAGTCGACACCTGTTCATGATCTCACTCGGGGGAATCATCGGGACAGGATTATTTTTAGGGTCAGGATTAACAATTTCACAAGCAGGACCTCTCGGGGCGGTCCTCAGTTACATCGTGGGTGGGACCATCATGTATCTGACGATGTTGTGTCTAGGGGAATTAGCGGTCTATATGCCGGTCTCGGGGTCCTTCCAGACCTATACGACCCGCTTCATTGGACCAGGAATTGGCTTTGCCGTCGGTTGGATTTATTGGCTCGGCTGGGCCGTGACGGTCGCACTCGAAATCACGGCAGCTGGCAGTTTGATGGACCGCTGGTTCCCGAATGTACCCGTCGTCGTCTGGTGTACCGTCTTTACGGTCTTACTGTTCGGTCTGAATGCCGTCTCAGCCAAAGCATTCGGTGAAGCCGAATTCTGGTTCTCGAGTTTGAAGGTCCTCGCGATCCTTTTCTTCATCATTCTAGGTGGCGCTGCTTGGTTCGGCTGGTTACCGATGGAAGCAGATCGTCCAACCTCGTTATTCGCGAACTTTACGGCAATCGGTTGGTTTCCAAACGGGATTCTTGGCGTCTTGACGACGATGATTGCTGTCAACTTCGCCTTCCAAGGAACGGAATTGATCGGTGTTGCGGCTGGGGAGTCCGACACGCCAGAAAAATCGATTCCAAAAGCCATCCGGAATACAGTCTGGCGTACGTTCATCTTCTTCGTCTTATCGATTACGATCGTTGGTGCATTAATCCCGTATGAGACGGCTGGAGGAATCAGCAGCCCGTTCATCATGGTCTTTGATGCGATCGGTATCCCGTACGCTGCTGATTTGATGAACATCGTCGTCTTGACAGCGTTATTATCCGTCGGAAACTCCGGATTATATGCGGCGACCCGGATGTTATGGGCGATGGCGCAAGAAGGGATGATTTCAAAGAAATTATCTTACGTCAATGCACGTGGTGTGCCAATGCGCGCTTTACTCTTTACGATGATGTTTGCGATGTTATCGCTCCTGACCGCGTTTTTCGCAGAGGATACCGTCTTTATTTGGCTCTTGTCCTTAGCCGGACTTGGCGCTCAAGTCGGCTGGATTTCCATCTCTGCTTCTCAGCTCGCATTTCGTCGTCAGTTTTTACGAAACGGACACGATTTATCCGAATTAAAATTCAAGACACCACTCTATCCAGTGTTACCGTTGATATCGTTGACGCTAAACGTCGTTGTCCTCGTCAGTCTAGCGTTTCAAGCGGATCAACGAATCGCGCTATACATCGGTGTTCCTTTCTTCCTTGTCATGTGGGGAAGTTATCATCTTTTCGTCAAAGGAAAACATCTATCTGCCCAAAGCGACATCCGTGTCGCCCCTTCTCAACTCGAAGAATAATTTCATACAAAAAGAGGCCGCGGAATCATCCACGGCCTCTTTCGTATAATTATTCTATTCCTTAAGCGTCCGCATCATCAATAGTTCTCCTTGATGGAGCTCTACTTTCGCTTCTGACGCACGCCATTCATTACTGACCGTCAAAGAACCTCCAACGGGTATTGGATGGGCATCAAGTGGATATTTGACTCCGGATAAGCTTAAGGTCGACGGCACAAGTGGAATGAAAGAAAGATAATGATAGCTCCCTACTTCGGCTGCATACGTTCCCGCTGCCAAGTATCGCACCTCTTCTCGTTTCGTGACAAGTCGCGCCTCTGGATATTGCTTCAACAAATAGACATTTTGAACAGTCATGTCGAGCCTTCCACCTGTCGCCCCGATGATGATGATCTCCTCATGCTGTTCCCTCTCAGACACTGTACGAAGGGCAAGTTCAAGATCCGTCTCATCTTTCTCAGCCGGATGAACGATTGCCCCTTCAGGTACATAGCCAAGTGAATCGAAATCACCGATTGTCATATCACAGGTCAGCCCAAACGATTCGACCGTCTGAACACCGCCATCGACACCGACGATGAAATCACCCGGCTGACAAAACGTCCGTAAATCCGGCACTTCTTCTTGCGGACCGGCACAGACGAGAATCGCCCGCATCTCAGACACCTCGTGCCGAATAACGTAGTAAGCGTGGCGCAGTCGTGAATAAAAGACCCGCAACGACACCACAAAGAACGTAAGACGGTACCATGTATGTTGCGTTATAAATCAATGAATACGGTACGACTGGACCTTCAGCATACTCGGCAAAGAAGACGATTCCGCTGATGACATGACAAATATAGCGGAGCCCTGCTCCTAATAACGTCGCAAGGAGAACGAACGCCATTAAGCTTTTCTTTTGTCCATTGCGCGCGGCTTGTCTGACTTGACGTGCGAACAGACCACTTAATCCGACGACACCATACGCAATCGTATAGTCAAGCATCGGTTGAACGATCGTCAAGACTTGTGGAGCGAACATCAATTGAATCGTACCGACAAGCGCTCCCGTGACGACACCCCCGATGACACCGTGGCGAAATGCCATGACGAAGATCGGTAGCATCGCTAAGCTAATGGAGCCTCCTTGTGGCATTTTGAATGGAATCAGTAAATCAAAGACGACTCCGAGACTGGCGAAGATGGCAATTTCCATCATCATTTGTAACCGTTTCATGCTATTTTTCCTCCTTCATTGTACGAGAGGACGCAAAAAGGCAGTACGACGAACGCCGTACTGCCTGCGTGCGCCACATCCCTACGTCCGTTTGAACGGAACAGGTTCGAAGGGTTAAAGTCTAAAAGACTCCTCTCAGCCGCTTTTCAAGCGACACCCCTTGCGGTCATCATATTTCGTTTTCTCGTCTTTATTATACGGCAGCCCCTTGACGAATGCTAGTGATCGCCTCTGCATAATCTGGTGCATTGTAGATTGCTGATCCTGCGACAAGAACGTTCGCACCGTTATCAATACAAAGTTTTGCCGTTTCCGGATTGACGCCACCATCAATCTCGATTTCGAATGTTAGACCACGATCTGCCTTCATTTGCGCAAGTGAAGCGAGTTTCGGCATGACACTCTCGATGAATGCCTGTCCACCAAAGCCCGGATTGACCGTCATCAATAAGACCATGTCGACGTCCTCAAGAACGTGTTCAATCGTTGATAACGGCGTATGCGGATTCAAGACGACCCCTGCCTTTGCGCCCGCTGCTTTGATTTGTTGCAAGACGCGATGGACATGATTCGTTGCTTCGACGTGGAATGTCACGATGTCTGCCCCTGCCTTGACGAAATCTTCGACGAAACGTTCGGGTTGATCAATCATCAAATGGACGTCAAGGACCATATCCGTCTTTTGACGTAAACTGCTAAGCACAGGTAATCCAAATGAGATGTTCGGTACGAACTGACCATCCATGACATCAAAATGGATATAGTCCGCTCCTGCCGCTTCGACTGCTTTAACATCACGCTCGAGATTCGCAAAATCTGCTGATAAGATAGATGGTGCAATTTTAATCATCTTCAATACCTCCGGGCTCGATTCTTGATTTCGTCTATAAACATACCATAGTTCTCATAACGAGAGGACATGATTTCTCGTGCTTCGACAGCTTCTTTGACGGCACAACCGGGTTCATTCAAATGCAAACAACCTCGGTATTTGCAATCATCTTGTACAGCTACGAATTCTGGGAAACTCCATCGTACATCCTCGATTTCCATTTCATACGGAAAATCAAGGTTCGAGAACCCTGGCGTATCGGCGATCAATCCTTCCGCAAGCGGCATCAACGTGACGTGTCGTGTCGTATGGCGGCCACGTCCCAGTGATTTCGAGATCGCACTCGTTTCTAAATCAAGAGAGGGCTCCAGTGCATTGAGCAATGAACTTTTACCAACACCGGATTGTCCCGCGAGAACGCTCGTTTTTCCAGCAAGTAACGGACGGACTTGCTCAACACCCGTCAATGTCTCACTTGATGTCTCGATGACTGTATATCCAATTTTTCGATAAGCGGCAATGGCGTCTCGGACAGCCGGTCCTTTGACATCGTCCAGCAAATCCATCTTCGTCAACAGGATGACAGGTTGAATTTCCTTCGCTTCGATCAAGACGAGAAATCGGTCGAGCAAGTGCGCTGAAAAATCAGGTTCTGCCGCCGAAACGACCAGCAATGCCTGATCGATATTCGCGACTGGAGGGCGTACTAAAAAGTTGTCCCGCTCCTTCACTTCGAGAATATACCCGGTCTCACTTTCGATATGAAGAACGACTTCGTCTCCGACGACTGGACTGATGCCGCGTTTTCGGAAATTCCCTCTTGCTCGTGAACGAACCTCTCCTTCTGGTGTCATGACATCATAAAAGCCGCCCTGCAAACGTATGATCGTTCCTTCTCGATTCTCTTCGATGCGTTGTTCCGTCATCCTATGCACTCCTTTTTCATCACATTCATTGTGCGTCTTTTGCTTGGTTGTACGTGATGGTTTTTGAACGATACACCGTATCGTCTTTATAAATCGTAATTTTTCCTTCTTCTCCCGGATCGATCGTCACCGGTACGTCGAATGTCTCATCTTGATCAATCGATTCCTCGATGACGGTCCGCTTCCCTTTCGCGTCTTCCGTCTCAATCCGGATGACTTGTTTCGGCGGTTCCTCGTCCTCATTCTCGCTGACCGCATCATAGACGACCTTTTCAGGGAACGTTGCCGTCACCGTTTTTTCTTCCTCACCTTTAGAGATGAAGACGGTCACAGAGTCGTTTGGTTCGACTTGTGCCCCTGCTTGTGGGAATTGACGGATGACTTGATCGAGCTTGACATCACTCGAGAATTCTTGTTCAAACGTACCGTCGAGACCCATTTCATCGAGATACGCTTTCGCTTCATCACTCGATAAGTTCGTCAAGTCTTTCAATTCAAAGGACGACGTTCCTTCCGAGACAGTGATCGTAATCGTCTGTTCTTTTGCAATCACTTCCGTTCCAGCAGAGATCGATTGCCGGATAACATTACCTCGCGCAATTTCATCCGACTTTTCACGTTCGACCTCGACTTTTGCGAATCCAGCCTCTTTTAATGTTGCAATCGCCTCTTTTTCAGCGTCATCTGTCACATCTGGTACTTCGACCGGAGCACTACCTGTAGAGACGACCAAGTTGACCGTCGAACCCTTTTTGACTTGTGCATTTTCACGCGGTGTCTGACTAATGACATCGCCTTCATCGACTGTATCGCTATTTCGTTCTGTCGTCTCGACGACGAATCCAAGTTTCTCAAGCTTCGTTTCCGCATCGTCTCCATCTGTCTTGACGACAGATGGTACGGTAACCGTTGGATCCGGCCACATCGCAAACGTCGTAGCCGCTCCACCGAGTAAAACGAGCAATAAGAGAACGATCCACCAGCGTTTTTTCTTTTTCTTTTCCGGTGTTTTCGGTTGAACAGTCGTGACGGCGGGTGATTCTGGTTCCACTTTTGATTCTTCTGGCACTTGGACGGGTGACAAGACCATCGTCTTTTCCATCTCATCCTCTTCTGCACCTCGAATGCCTTCACTTGCCCGTTCGTCAGACAACGCCGTCACCATATCTGCCTTAAAGGCTGCAACGGACTGTTGGCGGTCATGCGGTGCTTTCGCGAGCGCCTGCATGATACAGTTCTCAAGCGCTTGTGGCACTTTCGGATTCAAGACGGATGGGCGACGCGGTGTATCTTGCAGATGCTTCAGCGCAATCGCGACCGGTGAATCCCCTTCGAACGGCACTTGTCCTGTAACAAGTTCGTATAAGACAGCACCAAGTGAATAGATATCCGACTTCTCATCCGCAAATTTACCTTTTGCTTGTTCCGGTGAAAAGTAATGCACGGACCCAAGAACGGACATCGTATGCGTCAGCGTCGCATTCGACATCGCCACAGCGATTCCGAAATCCGTTACTTTGACGGTACCATCTTCTCGGATCAACATGTTTTGCGGTTTAATATCGCGATGGATGATCCGGTGTGCATGGGCATGGTCGATTGCATCACAAATTTGAGCGATGATATCGACTGCCTGCGGCACAGGTAATGCTTGATTTTCACAAAATGTTTTTAATGTCATACCATCGATATACTCCATGACGATGTAATAGATGGCATCTTCTTCGCCTACATCATAGACGGCAACGATGTTTGGATGATTCAAGCTGGTAGCAGCATGTGCTTCACGTTCGAATCGACGAATGAATTGTTCGTCATGCGAAAATTCAGTTCGTAAAATCTTAATGGCAACATGACGCTTTAAAATCTCATCATAGGCTTGATAGACATTCGCCATCCCGCCACTTCCAACTAGCCGTTCTATGCGGTAGCGGTCATTTAATCGATCTCCGTATCGCATATTCAGACCCTCTTTCTTTCTTTGAACCGGATGGCGGCAATCGTAATATTATCCGCGCCTCCTCGAGCGTTCGCTTCTTTCACCAATCGTCCGACAATCTCATCAAGCGGCTCATCCTGTAAGATGATCTGTTCGATGACATCATCTGGTACTTCATCGGTCAATCCGTCACTACAAACGAGGACGAGGTCATAGTCTGGAGCATCTCTGACTTGAATGTCGACTTCGACCGTTTCGTTCGAGCCGACCGACCGTGTGATGACATTCTTACGTGGATGATTTTCGACTTCCTCATCCGAAAGCTCCCCCATTTGTCGTAACATGTTGACGTAAGAATGATCGTCCGTCAATTGTTTTAACGCCGTACCTTCAAGGGCATAGACTCTACTATCTCCAACATGACCGATGACGAGCAAATCCTCGACCCAGCAGACACAGGCAATGGTCGTTCCGACGATCGCAAGTTGCTCTTCTTTTGAAAACTGAAGAATCCGGGCATTCGCCTCGGCTACACGTTGTTCTATCCATTCAGACAATTCCATCGGACGATTTGGCATGAGTGAAAAGGATGCTTCAAATACCTCGCGAACGATCGCACTTGCGATATCGCCAGCAGCATGACCTCCCATACCATCCGCAACGACGGCAAGACCACGTTCGGCGTTCCCGACGAGTAATACCGTATCCTCATTTTTAGTCCTGACTTTCCCAGTAGTCGAAAGGTGAGCTAACTCCATGACAGTCCTCCGTTCGTGTCAATCTTCTCGTTTTTTAAACGCGGCAATATAGAAGCCGTCCGTTCCAACTGTCGTCGGTAACAACTTGAGTTCTGCTCGATCCCCGATCAGATGTCGCACGGATTCTGGCATGCGTGCCGCGAAGGATGTGTCAAAATCGAACCCTTGATCGAGAATGAACGCTGTCTGCTCCTCGTTTTCTGTCGGATCAATCGTACAAGTCGAATAGACGAAGGTTCCACCCTTTTTAACGAGTGGTAAGACAGCTGTCAGAATATCTCGTTGAATTTTCGGCAGTTGCTCGAGCTGTTCCGGACGTTTCGTCCATTTGATATCTGGTTTTCTCCGAATGACACCGAGTCCTGAACAAGGGGCGTCAACAAGAATCCGATCAAAAGATTCTACTTCGAAGCGTTCCCCTGCTTTACGGGCATCTAACGCTTCTGCTTGAACAGTCGTAAGACCTAATCGTGTCGCTTGCTGTTCAATCAGTTTAATCTTATGTGGATGAAGATCAAGTGCCTGTAGTGTACCCGTCGTCAAACCTTCAGCAATGTGCATCGCTTTCCCACCAGGTGCAGCACAGCTGTCGAGTACATGATCAGATGCTTCTGCACCAAGTGCACGAGCGACAAGCATCGAGCTCTCATCCTGCAAAGATAGGTATCCGCGATTGATCAAATCGGTTTTTTGAACGCTTCCTCGTTCGATTTCGAGACCGTCTGGCGCTACCGTAGATGGTTTTGCCGTCACACCTTGGTCGAGTAGAAGCTCGATCGCTTCCTCTCGCGTCGTCTTCGTCCGATTGATACGAACCGTGACCGGTGCAGGCGTGTTATTCAATTGACAGATCTGAAGCGTTTCTTCCGGACCAAACAGTTCAAGCCAGCGTTCGACGAGCCACTGCGGGTGACTCGTTTCGATACTGATCCGTTTTGCAACAGGCTCAATCTCAGCGAAATGAGGCATTCCCGCCCGTAATACATTCCGGAGCACTCCGTTGACGACTTTCGAGACATGGACTTTTCCACGTTTTTTAGCAATCTCAACAGCTTCATGGATGACGGCATGATCCGGTACACGATCAAGATAAAACAACTGATACACACTCATCCGTAACAACGGACGCATGAACGGATCAAGTTTTTTCTGTTTTGCTAAATATGGCTCCAAAATGTAATCAAGCGTCAACTCACGACTGAGCGTTCCGTAGACGAGTTCCGTGAACAAACCGACATCTGACGCTGAGATGGCACGCTTTTCAAGCATCTGGTGAACGGTGATTGTCGAGAAGGCACCACCTTGACCGATTTTCATCAGTGTCGTTACTGCTGCATCGCGTACATTCATGCGTTCTCACCTACTTGTTGTCCGAGTTCAAGCGATTGACCGATCCCGCGCATGAACGTGGCACCATCCATTCGTTTTTTACCGGACGGTTGTAAGTCGATCAGCTTCAACGCTGTTTCAGAACCCGTTGCGATGACGGGACCATCTGCTTCTAAAGCGATGATTTCACCCGGTCGTCCCGTTCCTTTAACTTTCGTTGCGAAAAAGACTTTTAAACGATCATTTCCAAGCATCGTATACGTACTTGGGAAAGGATTCATTCCTCGGATTTGATCATAGAGTGTCTCACCCGGTAACGTAAAATCAAGCCGTTCCCGTTCCCGTGAGATATTCGGCGCAAACGTCGCTTCTGCCTCGACTTGCGCTTCCGGTGTCAATTCACCTGCTAACAGACGCGGCAACGTTTCAAGCAACAGCCGCGCTCCTGCGTCCGCTAATTTTTCGAACATCGTTCCGACTGTATCGTTCTCTTCGATCGGAACGATGATTTTTGACAACATATCACCGGCGTCAAGTCGATCGACCATATACATGATCGTCACGCCTGTCTCTTTTTCACCATCGATGATTGCTTGATGAATCGGTGCACCGCCACGATATTTCGGTAGGAGTGACGCATGGACGTTGATCGCCCCAAAACGTGGTGCTTCCAAAATCGCCGTCGGTACAATCTGACCGTAAGCTGCCGTGATGATGAGATCCGGTTTTAAGTCGAGAACCTCTTGGTAATCCTCTCGAATCCGTTTCGGTTGCAACACGGGAATATCGTGTTCCATCGCGACGAGTTTCACTGGTGTTGGTTTGACTTCTCGTTTTCGTCCGACCGGCTTATCTGGTTGTGAGACGACACCGACGACGTCATACCCGGCATCGATGACTTCACGTAGCGTTCCTGCCGCAAATTCAGGCGTCCCCATGAAGACGACGCGCGGCTTTTCTTGCTCGACGAGTTTATCCGTGAACAGGACACCGTCTAAATGATCCATCTCGTGCTGGATCGCACGTGCAAAAAAGCCGTTTGCTTTGATTTTGACCGTCCGTCCAAGACGATCTTGCGACTTGACGACGATGCGGTCGAACCGTTCGACCGGTCCGAAAACACCTGGCATGCTGAGACATCCTTCGTCATCAATCTGTGAACCATCGGCTTCGATGATTTCCGGATTGATCAGCTCAATCGGTCCTGTCTCATCATCCGTATGGACGACCGCTACACGGATCGGTTGATTGATTTGCGGTGCCGCTAAGCCGACACCATCATATTCATACATCGTATCGAACATCCGGTCGATCATCTTACCAAGTTTTTTATCGAACTTCGTGACAGGTTCACACACCTGTCGTAATACGTCATTAGGTACTTCTACTACTTTATACATACAGACACCTCACATGAATACAAATGGATTCAAGTCGATCGCGACTTGTGTTTTTGACTTTTGACGACGGGCTAAGATATCACGGAGATGTGTCCGGACATCTTCCTGCCCTTTATGTTTAATTAAGATCTGTTGTCGGTACATATTCTTCAGTCGGGCAAGTGGCGCATCGAACGGTCCATTGACGACTAAGTCCTCGGATTCGAAAGCCCGCAGCTCGGAAGCAATCTGTTGCGCTTCTGCTTGTGCTTCGAGTGGATGTGTCGCTGAGACCGTGATTAAACCAAGGAACCAGAATGGAGGGTGTCCCCCGAGTTTGCGCAACTGCATCTCGCGCTTATAGAACGTTTCGAAATCATGCTGTTTTGCCGTCTGAATGACGTAGTGCTCCGGATTATAGGTCTGGATGATCGACTGTCCGGCGAGTTGCCCCCGCCCGGCACGACCGGACACTTGCGTGATCAACTGGAACGTTCGCTCACTTGCTCGAAAGTCCGGAATACCAAGTGTTGCGTCGGCAGCGATTACTCCTACGAGCGTGACATTTGGAAAGTCGAGACCTTTGGCGATCATCTGCGTCCCGAGAAGAATGTTCCCTTCTTTACGCTCGAAGGCATCGAGTAACTTCTCATGTGCACCTTTACGAGACGTCGTATCCTGATCCATCCGGATAATGCGCGCTTCCGGAATCAAATGCGCCAGCTCTTCCTCGATCTTTTGCGTCCCCGTTCCGAACTGACGAATCTTCGTCGATTCACAGGACGGACAAGTTTTCGGCATCGCTGCCTCGAATCCACAATAGTGGCACTTCAAGCGATCTTCGTGCTGATGATACGTTAAATTAACGGCACAATGTGGACATTGCAACGTCTCACCGCAATCCCGACATAAGACGAATGTCGTGTACCCACGACGGTTCAAAAGCAAGACCGTCTGTTCGCCGCGCTCGATTCGTTCTTTGATGCCTTCGATGAGTGCAAGACTGAACGGAGTACGATTGCCTCGTTCAAGCTCTTTACGCATATCAACGATGTCGACAGGCGGTAATTCCCCACCGAATCGTTCGCGAAGCGGTAAGTACCGATAAACCCCTTTTTGTGCCCGTGCATACGTCTCAAGTAATGGTGTTGCACTTCCGAGCACGACAGGACAACGGTGATAGGCCGCCCGCCACTTCGCGACATCGCGCGTATGATAGCGCGGATTCTCTTCTTGTTTATAAGTTGTTTCATGTTCTTCATCGAGAATGATGATTCCGATATTCGTCAGCGGCGCAAACACGGCGGACCGTGCACCGACGACGACATCGACCTCGCCTTGTGCGATTTTGCGCCACTCATCATACTTTTCTCCGAGCGATAGACCGCTATGCAAGACAGCGACCCGTTCTCCGAAACGACGTTTGAACCGTTTGACCATCATCGGCGTCAGACTGATTTCAGGGACGAGCAAGATCGCTTGTCTACCGCGTTCGAGTTGTGCATGAATCGATTCAAGATAGACTTCCGTCTTACCACTTCCTGTTACGCCATGTAACAAAAATGTTCCCGTCTCAGCTTCAGCCGTAATCGCCGAGACAGCTTCCTGTTGTTTTTCCGTCAAAGAGGACGGCACAAAGATGTCTTGGACGAGATGTTCGTAAGGATTTCGCCGTACATCAATCGTCTCGACTTCAATGATGCTTTTTTTCTCGAGGGCGTTCAACGTCGCGCTCGTTGCGCCCGTCGCCTTCTTGATTTCACTCCAAAGCGCATTCGGAAATTCTTGGATATACGCATACAGTGCCGCTTGTTGGCTTGCTTGTTTCGTAAAAGTTGCCTGTTCCTCTAGGAGACGAATCCGTTTATCCGTCTTAGACGTCTTTTTCTCGCGAATGACCGGTTGAAGCGTCACGTCAGCGTGTTTCGCCGCTGTTAAGATGATTTGTTGGACTTCTGTTGGTAATTGACTCATTTTCTTACCATGATATGCCCGAAGTGGGCCCGTCTCGACTATGACCAGTTTATCATAACTCACCTTTAAGGCAGCCGGCAGCATCGCAAGCAATGCCGTCGCCTGAAAACACAATGTCGTTTCCGATAGATAAGCCGACAGCTCGAGCAATTCCTGCGTATAAGTCGGAGTCTCATCTAAGACACGAACGATTGATTTGACATTCGTCAGATCAGAGGTAGCTTTCGTTCCGACGACAATTCCAAGCAACGCACGTGGACCAAATGGTACCTCGACGCGCATCCCGGGAACGATCAGCTCCTGCCAAAGTTCCGGCACGGCATAATCAAACGGACGATCGACGGTTGCTGCTGCGACATCGACGATGACTTCGGCTATCATGCCAATGCCTCCGCAAATTGGCGCATGAGCGATTTAGCGAGCGTCGATTTCAATTGTTGATCGTATCGCGTGACGGAATCATTCTTCCCGAAGACGACAACCTCGTTTTCGTCGCTGACAAATCCGATGTCAGAACGAGAGACATCATTCGCGACGATGAAATCCGCCTTCTTTCGGATGAGTTTCTGTTTCGCGAACGTCTCGACATCCGTCGTCTCCGCTGCAAATCCGACTAATAGCTGGTGTCGTTTCTGCTCACCGAGCGTCTTCAGAATATCCGTCGTCTCCTCGAGTTCAATCCGCAATGGTCCGTGAATTTTCTTTTGCTTCTGATCGTACTGGACAGACGGTCGATAGTCAGCTACGGCAGCGGACATGATGACGATGTCTTGCGTCTCATAGTCACGTAACATGGCTGCAAGCATCTCTTGTCCTGATTCAACAGCAATCGTCGATATGCCGGTCGGTAATCCGATCCGAAGGGGTCCATGGACGAGCGTGACATCTGCTCCTGCGTCTCTCGCTGCTTCCGCAAGTGCAATTCCTGTCTTTCCTGAAGAGTCATTCGTCAAGTAACGGACCGGATCAATCCGTTCAACTGTCGGACCTGCACTGATCAAGACTTTTCGCCCGGCTAAATACTTATCCTCAAAGAACGTTGAGAGTGTTGCGACTAAGTCTTCCGGTTCAGGTAAACGACCTTTCCCGACCCAACCACATGCGAGATTTCCGACTCCCGGTGCAATCACCTGGACACCATCCTGCTTGAGTTGTTCGATATTGCGGACTGTCGCCGGATGTTCGAGCATGTTGACATTCATCGCCGGTGCGACGATGACGGGACACGTTGCCGCGAGGATCGTTGTCGTAATGAAGTCATCTGCGATCCCGTGTGCGAGTTTTGCGATCAAGTTCGCTGTCGCTGGTGCAACGACGATTAAGTCCGCTTCGTCCGCTAAATCGATATGGGCGATCTTTGACGGATCATGCTCGATGAAGACATCATCATAGACTGCTTTTCGCGTCAGTGCTTCAAACGTCGTCTTACCGACGAATTGTTGTGCATTACGCGTCATTGCAACTTGGACGTGTGCCCCTGCTTGAACGAGTTTTGAAGCGAGTGCTGCTGATTTATAGGAAGCGATTCCACCGCCGACACACAGTAGAATGTTTCGGTTGGTTAACATGTAGGTGTCCTCCTTATTGAAAAAAACAGCCACGATGACAAGTGGCTGCTTCAAAATTAGTCTTGCGGTTGGTTCGTGACGGATACTTCTTCGAAATAAAGCTCTTCTAAAGCTTTCCCGACCGGTTTATGCGATTTTGGGTTCGTGACTTTCACGCGTTTCCCGTCTTGGATTTGACGTGCACGCTTAGCGGCAACTGTAACGATCGTATATTTCGACGGTACTTTCTTTTGAAGCTTATCAACTGATGGATATAACATATCACTTAACCTCCATGGCTTTTTTATATAGGGACGCGACACGTTCCCGACTGCAATGTTCCGCTGTGACGATCGCTTGAATTCGATCACAGGCTTTATGAATTTCGTCGTTCGTCACGACATAGTCATACGCATCCATCATCTCGATCTCTTCCTTAGCGACGAGAAGACGTTGCTTGATGACTTCCTCCGATTCCGTTCCACGCCCTACGAGGCGGTTCCGCAATTCTTGGAGGCTTGGAGGTGCAAGGAATAAGAAGACAGCTTCCGGAAAATGTTCTTTGACCTGCATGGCCCCTTGAACTTCGATTTCGAGAATGACATCTTTTCCTTCATCTAGGATCTGGTTCACCCACTCGACAGGTGTTCCATAATAATTCCCTACGAATTCAGCATATTCCAAGAGTTGATTGTTCGCAATCATCTCTTCGAATTCTTCACGCGATTTAAAGAAATAGTGAACACCATCTACTTCTCCTTCGCGCGGTTGGCGCGTCGTACAGGATACCGAGTAATGCAGATCATTATCCTGATCTTCGCGCAAGGCACGACAGACCGTTCCCTTTCCGACACCACTTGGACCAGATAATACGAGTAATAAGCCACGCTCTTTGAAAATCACTTCAAAACCCCTCCATCTCACAAACTTCACATTGTTTCATATTAGCAGTAGAGACGGGAAGTTCGCAAGTCATCTTTTTTAGCTCGACTGCTTTATCATACCATAACGATGCCATTTCTGTTACCTTTAGAAAGTGAGAACGAAATCAAGAAAGAAGGTAATCGTATGGCTTTTGACGGATTGATGACGACACGCGTCGTCGAAGAACTCCAACCGCTCGTCGGAGGACGGATCAATAAGGTATACCAACCGTATACATTGGATTTAGTATTCCAAGTCCGGGCCGAGCGAAAAAACGTATTGTTGCTCGCCTCTGCGAATGCCATGTATGCACGGATGCACATTACGTCGGAAGCAGTCAGCAACCCGAGTGAACCCCCACTCTTCTGCATGATGCTACGCAAACATGTCGAAGGCGGATTCATCGAATCAATCGAACAACTCGAACGCGACCGGATCATCGTCTTACGTGTCCGCTCCCGAAACGAACTTGGCGATGAGGAAGCGAAAAAAATCTATGTCGAGTTGATGGGACGTCACTCGAACATCATTTTGACCGATGGACAAGATAAGATCCTCGATGCGATCAAACACTTGCCCCTCAGTCAAAATACCTTCCGGACGATCATGCCGGGCATGACCTATCAACTTCCACCAGCACAAGATAAAGTGGATCCGCTCACAGGAGATATCGAAAAGGCGCTTCACCGGATTGACTGGAACGCTGGGAAACTCGATCGCCAGTTACTTGGTCTGTTCAGTGGTCTGTCCCCGCAAATTGCAAAGGAAGTCGTCTCGCGAGCAGGTCTTGCGAACCGAACGAATCTTGCATCTGCTTTTCAAGATGTCCTGAAGGAACTCGATGGTCCTTATGTGTTGCAACGAATGGAAGGCGGAAAGGAACGCTTCGCCCCCGTCCGCTTAACGGAAGGATCCATCATCGATGAGAAGACGTTCGAGACAAGTGGTCAAGTCCTCGACGCCTTCTTCCATCAAAAAGCGAACCGCGATCGCGTCAAACAACAAGCAGCTGATCTCGAACGGTTCATCAAGAGTGAATATGATAAAAATATTCTAAAACGCTCGAAACTCGAAAAAGATTTAGAAGCGACGCTACGGATGGATGAGTGGAAACATAAAGGGGAATTACTGACGACCTATCTGTATCAGCTCGAACGTGGGATGAAGGAAGCGACAGTCGTCGATTATTATGACCCAGACGGTGCTGAGATCACGATTTCGCTCGACCCCCGCTTCTCGCCGAATGAGAACGCACAACGTTACTACAAACGGTATAACAAATTAAAAACCGCCAAAGTCGAAGTCGCGCGTCAGCTCGAGAAGAACCAAGCTGAGATCGCATATTTTGAAGGTTTGCTTGCACAGCTCGACGTCGCATCCCCGGAAGACATCCGGGAAATGCGCGAGGAACTCGTCGAAGAAGGTTATCTGCGCGAACGACAAAAGAAGAAAAAGAAACCGCAGCTCCCACAACTCGAAGCATACCGTTCTTCGACTGGTCTTCCATTCTTCGTCGGAAAAAACAATAAACAAAATGATTACGCGACGTTCAAGTTCGGACGCCGGTCCGATACGTGGTTACACACGAAGGATATCCCGGGATCGCACGTCATCATTCAAAGTGATGCACCGGACGAGACGACGTTGAAGGAAGCAGCGATTGTCGCGGCTTATTTCTCGAAAGCACGTGAGTCGAGCCAAGTTCCGGTCGACTTCACGGAACTACGTTATGTCAAAAAACCGAGTGGTGCCAAGCCCGGATTCGTCATCTACACGGATCAAACGACGCTTTACGTCACACCTGATCCAGATGTCGTCCAATCCTTACGTCAATGACGCTACACAAAAAAGCGCTGTTTTTCCTAAATGTTATTTAGGAGAAACAGCGCTTTTTCATCTTCACTTCATTTTTTCTAACTGTTCCCGGTAATCGAGCAAATGCCCATGGATGATATCCTTCGCTTCGCTTAATTCTTGATCGAATGAGAACATCGCCTGTTTTCGTTCGTGGGAGAAGATGACATCGTAATGATGGCTGAGTAAGAAATCAATTTCCTGACCGAGCGTCTTTTCCTGTTCTTCTGTCATCGGGATATCCCGGTGACTGGCAATGCTTTCAAGCAAGACGAGCAACTTGTCTTCAAGATCGACAAGCTCCTTCAGTCGAATGAACGCTTCACTTTGACCGCTCGCCACTAGTGGATATTTTTGATCCTCTTGAAGCATCAACATCATTTCCTCATGTTTGAGGATTTGTTTACGGACGGCAAGCAAGCGTCCATCATCTTGCACAAGACTTCGCCAATCTTCCATCAACTGTTGCGTCGTTTTTTTGACGAGTAACAGTAAGCGGTCTTCATAATGTGGTGGGAAGACGATGTAATTGACGAGGACAGCAGATAATACCCCAACGACAGTCAGCAACGACCGTGATAAGGCATAGTGGACGTAGTCGGCGGTCGGGCTCTCGAACATCAACACAATTGCAAAAGCGGCGAACGTCGACATATCCGTTCGTCCAATCATCGAATTGAGGACGAGCGAGACAACGACGGCGAGTCCGATCGTCAGTGGATTGGCGCCAAGTGTCGCAACGATGGCGAGTCCACACATCAGTCCAAGTACCGTTCCGAAAATCCGATTGAAGACGATTTTGAACGACCGATGAATCGTCGGTTGCATCGCAACGATTGCCGCGACTGCTCCCATGCCTGAATAAATACCGAAGACATACCAAGAGATGCTGAGTGCAAGAGCTACCGCGATGCCGGTCTTGATCGTCCGAAGTCCAATCCGAAACTTTAATTTCACTCGAGCGTCACCTGCCCGACTTCACTATTGACTGTCACTTCCGGTTTTTCTTGTTTCGACAGTTCATAAATCGTCTCATCCTTATTCTTTTGTTTTGTATATCGGTCAGAGGCTTTAACATCGCCTCCCGTGTCAATCGTAATCGTACCGGCTGCTTTGTTTGGTTTTAGCTTTGTCGCGCCGTCAATCGTTGTGACGTCGAGACTCAACTTCGCCATGTAGTCTGATAGAGAGACACTCTCGCCTGTCACCTGCGCATGGACGGCATCCATTTCCTTGACGGTAATCGCACGTGTTGCATTCAGTGTAATCTCATCACCTTTTACTTTATCGAGACTCATCGCTTCTCCGTCCATCTCGATCGTTTTTGCGTAGATGCCCATTCCTTTCAGTGTACCGGCATCGACATCGACACGGTTCATATAACTTGGTAATCCCACTTGAATCGTGTAGTCTGCTGTTTTTTCGCTCGGACGATTGCCAAGTCGAGACAGCCAACCATCTCGTCCTGTCACCGTCACCGTATTCGTCGATGTACTGATTTTCAGTCGTTTTCCACTCGACGCACTATCGACGAGTTTGATTTGGACGTTTCCGTCTGTGCTTCGAACAAATTGTACCGTTGCGTGCGGTGCCTCGATGGCAAGAGATTTATAACGATTCGTCGTTTTGAATGTTTCGCCGCGCGATAACAATTCCGTTGAGACGAGCAATGTGATCGAATAGATGACAACAAGTCCGAGAATGACACCACCATATAAATAAAGCGGTCGCTTCACTGGTCCTTTTTCTCCAATCCGGTTCAACCGTGCATCCATCTTTTGTTTTTGTTTATTTTTTAAGCGTGTGAACGACGATTGTTTTCGTTTCCGCACACTCCTACTGTTATGCTCTTCCATGTCAGCCCCTCCATCTCATGTCTACCATTATTCCGAATATCTGAATCGGCTGTCAACAGCCCCCTTCTTATCATAGAAGAAGTTCACCGTTTCGCCATCGGGCGGAAGAAGGAAGCGTCATCGGATGAACCACTGACATTCAAGAAGAATAATCGACAAAAAGGAGAGGAACATTGACGTTTCCTCTCCTGTGTTTAAGAACGGATTATAATTCGAGTGACTCGCCGATTGCGAGTGGATGACCAGTTTGACCTTGCGCTTCAATCTTTTCACAGAATGCGTTCGCATCTTGTTTGATTAAATCAAATGTATCGTAGTGGATTGGTACGACGGCTTTCGCTTGCAACATATCTGCAGCGATCAATGCATCATCCGGACCCATCGTGAAGTTATCACCGATCGGTAAGAAGGCTAAATCGATTTCGTGATGGGCGCCATAAAGGGCTAAATCCCCGAACAGTGCCGTATCGCCTGCATGATAGATTTCTTTGCCTTCGATCGTTAGCAAGAATCCAGCCGGCATCCCCATATACGTAATCGTCTGTTTTTCCTCATCGATGATGCTCGACGAGTGGAATGCCTGTGTCATCTTCACTTTACCAAATGGGAATTCAAACTGTCCGCCGAGATTCATCGGATGAACGTTAAGCCCTTTGAAACTCAGATACGTCGCCAGTTCATGAGTAGCAATGATTGTAGCTCCCGTGGCTTTCGCGATTCGCTCTGCATCAAGCATATGATCGGCATGGGCATGGGTTAACAAAATAAAATCTGCCTTGACGTCATCCGGATTCGTCGTCGCTTTTTCATTACCGCTAAAGAATGGATCGATGACGAGATGGTGACCATTCGTTTCAATCGTTACTGTTGACTGTCCATGATAAGTTAGCTTCATCTAGTTCACTGCCTCTCGATTAGGATTCGGATAATTGATTCCCTTCCCCCCATGCGCATAAACCTTTCATGGCTGGTTGCAGTGTAAATGCCGCTTCTGTCAATTTGTATTCGACGTGTAAGACGGCTTCATCATACTCAATCCGCTCAATCATTCCGAGACGTTCGAGTTCTTTTAACTGATCAGTCAAGACTTTCCGAGAAATCCCGGGAATGGCACGTTGTAACTCTAAAAAACGTTTCGGACCGTTCTCTAACGTGCAATATAATTGTGGACGCCATTTTCCGCCGATGATGGCGAGCGCCCGATTGACCGGAAATTGTTCTGTCGACATGTTGTTCTCTCCTCCAGAGTAGTTACTTCAAAGTGCGTACTATGCAATCGAGTGTAGCGTAAGTTAGAGTATGCGTAAATCATTTTGCAAAAGGAGTGTTAAGCATGACGTATCCACGTAATTTTTCGCACATCGGTCTTTCTGTACCAAATCTCGACGAAGCCGTCCGTTTTTATCAAGAGGTGATGGGCTGGTATATCATTATGGAACCATCTGATGTCCTCGAAGATGATTCTGCCATCGGTGTCATGTGTACGGATGTCTTTGGTGCAGGATGGAACAAATTCCGGATTGCTCACATGGCGACAGGTGACCGTATCGGAATCGAGTTGTTCGAGTTCCCGAACAATGAACAACCCGAGAACAATTTCGAATTCTGGAAAACAGGGATCTTCCATTATGCGATCCAAGACCCAGACGTCGAAGGAATCGTCGAAAAAATCGTCGCCCACGGCGGCAAACAACGGATGCCGATCCGCGAATACTACCCTGGAGACAAGCCGTATCGGATGGTCTACTGTGAGGATCCATTCGGTAACCTCGTCGAAATCTACTCTCACTCGTATGAACTCACGTATTCGGAAGGAGCGTATTAAACATGAAAGCATGGTTAAATCACTCAGGTACAGCCATTGATCAATGGACATTCGAAGAGGTCGAAACGCCAACGCCAGGAGAAGGACAAGCTTTGATTCGCGTCAAGACCGTCGCGTTGAATCCCGTCGATTATAAGGCGACCAACAATCCAGCTTGGACGTTCCCGCATATTCCGGGCGTTGACCTAGCCGGTGTCGTCGAACAAATCGGACCAGGCGCAGAAGTAAAAGTCGGGGATCGTGTAGCGATTCATACGAACCTGCAACGCGATGGTGCTTTTGCTGAATATGCGCTCGTCGATACACGTGCCCTCGCGCTGATTCCGGAAGACGTCTCATTCGCTGAAGCCGCTGCGATTCTTTGCGCAGGTATGACAGCTTATGAAGCTATCGTCCAAAAGATGAACACGACAGGAAAAGAGACGATCCTCATTCATGCTGGTGCAGGTGGTGTTGGTGGCATCGGCATTCAACTCGCGAAACGCCTTGGTCTTTCGGTCGCAACGACTGCTTCGACGGAAAATCACGAGTGGGTCAAGCGACTCGGTGCCGATCTTGCCATTGACTATAAAAAAGAAAATGTCACGGATGTCATTCGAGACTGGACGAACGGTCGCGGCGCTGACTTGATTTTCAATACAGTCGGTCGTGACGAAGCAACAGCAGATCTCGGACGTCTTGCTTTCTCAGGACAACTTGCCTTCATCGCCGGTGGTCCTGATCAGTCAGTCGTCAAACCGTTCACGCTCTCTCCATCAATCCATGAAGTGGCACTCGCGGCTGCTTATGCCAGCGAAAATGACCGCGCCATCCGAAACCTCGGTCATATGGCAAGCGAGTTATTAAAACTCGTCGCAGCGAAAGAACTCGATCCACTCGTCACGGAAGAGATTCCAGCAGCAGACATCGTCAAAGGATTGCAACGTCTATCTGAACGCCACGTCCGTGGTAAAATCATTGCTACCTTCAATTAATTTCATTTTGACATGAAACAGCCGATCATCCTATTTGATAAAAGGATGATCGGCTGTTTTTGTACATATCAATGTCTAGCCATGTCCAATATACAAGCGGCTCGATATTCACCGGTAGCGCTCTTGTTTCTTGATATGTAAGGATCGTCCGACCAACTCGAAACCGACATGCTGATAGATCTTATTCGCTGTCTGGTTCGACCAATCGGTATAGAGCGTCACGACCGGATAAGACTGTAGTAGATGTTCAGATAGTTTGGCGACGAGATAAGAGGCATACCCATTTCCACGCAGTTCTTTCGGCGTATAGACGTAAGAAATCGTAATCCCAGTTTGTGTCGGACGCGTCGCTGCCGCCATTGCGACAAGCATATCTCCACTAAACAGTCCGAACAAGCTTCCTTGATGGATGTGGCGCGTCATCGACTGATGGAGTTGCGTAAGCTGTCGCTCAGAAGGTCGCGGTTCGACTTCATATAAAAATCCGGACGCAAACGCTAAGGCTTGTTGTCTTTCATCGTCCGAAATCGGTCGGAAGACGACGTTTTCCGGAACATCTGGCATCTTGACCTTCGTCAGTGCATACATCCCCTGTTCCATATGTACCTCATACATGGAATGTGGAAGTAAAAGCGGTGCTAAGATGACCTGTTCTCCGACGAATCCTGGACTGTCCAGAATTCGAGCAAGCTTTCGGATCCCTTCTTGCGAGAACACATCCCCAGCGACGATGGCTTGCTCGGGTATCGTTTGCAATATGACGAGACGATGATCGCCTTCTTGTGCCGTTGCCATCAAGAGCGGTTCATCCCCACGTTCTAATATGCCAAGAATCAACTGATGGGTATCCGGACGTTCAAGCAAAAACGGGAGGACGACCTTTTTGAACTGTTCATAATCACGATAATGCGTCACCATAGTCGACGACCTCCTTTATTTTTCTAGTGTACCAAATCTCACACGAGAAATCGTAGGTCGTCCGACGGAATCTATCGATTTTAAACGTTCGCTGTAAAACGTTCACTCCAAGCAACTGGATCTTTCGACCAATCCGCCAACTGTTTTTGCTCTTCTATAGTAATATCGCCTTGTTGTTGCGCCGTTTCGAGTAACGCTTCAAACGTCAGTAATGCATCCGCTTCAATTTTTGCGTCGCGGAGATTGTTTGATAAGCGCTCCATCCCGTATGAGAAGATCGCTTGAATGCGAACGACATCTGCCCCTTTCGCTTGCAAGGCTTCCGCTGCCTCGATCGCAGACATCCCCGTCGATAATAAATCTTCGATGACGACGACACGTTGTCCAGGCTGAATGACACCTTCGATTTGATTCCCTTTACCGTGTTTCTTGTTGCCACTACGTACGTAGACCATCGGTAATCCTAATCGTTCCGCGACGAATGCTGCGTGTGGAATACCTGCCGTCGCGGTTCCCGCAATCACATCGACTGCAAGTCGCTTCACTTTCTCTGCGAGTGCATCCGCAATCAACGAACGAACTTCCGGGTACGAGAGCGTCAAACGATTATCACAATAGATTGGTGAACGAAGTCCACTCGCCCATGTGTATGGATCGTTTGGCGATAAGGTGACGGCTTCAATACGGAGTAACGCACTAGCGATTGGATTTACCATGAGAATTGCCCCTTCCATTGTTCAAGTAACATCTGATAGACCTGTTCTGGATGTTCAGCACGTGTAATCGGACGACCGATCACTAAATCCGACGCTCCATTTTGACGAGCGTCAAGAACGGTCGCGACACGCTTTTGATCATCCGCTTGACTGTTCGTCGGACGAATGCCGGGTGTGACGAACCGAAAATCTGCTCGGCAGGCTGTAACTAATTCCGGAAGATCGAGTGCTGAACAGACGATACCGTCTAGTCCCGCTGCTTCTGCGAGTTGCGCATACTTACGAACGACTGTTGGCATCGCTCCTTCAATCTTTAAATCGCGTAACATCGCTTCATCCGTCGATGTCAACTGAGTCACGCCAATTAGTTGTGTCTCGGCGTTCGTCTCACGCAGTCCTTCTCGGGCTGCGATCATCATCTCTCTCCCACCGGCAACATGGACGTTCGTCAGTTCGACGCCTAGCTGTCCGATGATACGCATCGTCCGGCGCGCCGTTTCTGGAATGTCGTGGACTTTGACATCGAGGAATACCGCGTGTCCACGCTCGACGAGTTTACGGACGAACGTTCCGCCTGCTGCATAAAACAATTCCATCCCGACTTTCACGGCCGGTCGTGTCGTTTCGAACCGTTCGAGAAACGAAAAGACTTCTGCTTCGGTCGGAAAATCAAGCGCGATGTAAAGTTGATTCATATGCTTTCCCCCTGATGTCTAAAATATGATCGATACCCAGTTCGTCCATGCGTTCCGGTAACTGCTGAATCAATTCTTGACAGATATATGGATTGACGAAGTTTGCGGTACCGACGGCAACAGCCGAAGCCCCAGCGTAAATCATTTCCAAGACGTCATCGACCTCCATCACGCCACCCATGCCGATGATTGGGATCGAAACGACTTGCGCGACATCATGAATCATCCGAATCGCGACCGGTTTGATTGATGGACCGGATAATCCACCAATCCGATTGGCAAGGATTGGTTGCCCCGTCCGGACATCGATTCGCATCCCGACGAGTGTATTGATCATTGTCAGTCCGTCTGCGCCTGCTGCTTCGACGGCACGTGCCATCTCGACGATCGAGGTGACGTTCGGTGATAGTTTGACGTAGACCGGTTTAGTCGAGACTCGTTTGACACGTCGGGTCAACTCAGCGGCAAGCAACGGATCCGTTCCGAATTGAATCCCTCCAGATTTGACGTTCGGACAGGAAATATTTAATTCCAGTGCATGAATGCCAGGATGCCGACTCATTTTTTCTGCGACGAGCTCATATTCTTCCGGTGTCGAACCCGCGACATTGGCAATAATTGCCGTATCGAACATCTCGAGGAAAGGCAATTTATTCGTTAGGATGCCATCGACACCCGGGTTTTGGAGACCGATCGCATTCAACATCCCCATGCCACTCTCTGCGACACGCGGCGTCGGGTTTCCGTAGCGTTCTTCCCCCGTCGCTGCTTTAATCATGATCGCCCCAAGCTCTGATAAATCATACAACTTCGCATATTCCTCACCGAATCCAAAACATCCGGATGCTGGCATGATCGGATTTTTTAAAGAAAGTCCCGGCAACTCGACACGTAATCGTTCCGTCATAATACGACCTCCTCTGCCCGAAAGACGGGACCATCGGAACACGTCTTGACGTACCCGCCTGTCGGTGTTTGACAGACACAGGCAAAGCATGCTCCGATACCGCACCCCATCCGATTTTCAATCGACAGATACTTATGCTCGATCGGTTGTTGCTGTAGTGACTTTAACATCGGTTCCGGTCCGCAGGCGAGTAGGACATCGTAGCTTTCCGGACGTAAGGCTGCCGTAACGAACCCTTTCGTACCATGCGTCCCATCGACGGTCGTGACCGTCGTCTTTCCGAGCGCTTGGAATTCCGCTTCGTAAAAAACACTTGTTGCCGTATCAAATCCTAGAATCGCTTCACATGTCACGCCCCGGGCGACAAGTTGGCGCATCGTCTCATACAGCGGCGGGACACCGATCCCACCACCGACGAGGATGACCCTTTGCTCTCGATCGATTGCATTGATCGGAAACCCGTTTCCGAGCGGACCGAGGGCATCGATTGTATCATCCGGACGCAAGGAAGCCAGTTCTGCTGTTCCTTGTCCGATTTCTTTAAAGAGAAACGTGATCAAATCATGGTCGACCCGGGCAATCGAGATCGGTCGGCGTAAGAGTGGCCCGACGCGAAGATGCATGAATCGCCCTGGCGCGATGACCTGAGGTTGCTCGAGGCGACAGACGAGTTCTGTCGCACCTTGAGCTACCGTTCGTCGAGAGACGACCGTCAAGAGTTGCTTCATTGGATCACCACTTTCTTTTCATGTGTGAAGGCTTGGATTGCACTGGCTTCAAACGAGCGACTTTCGATGACACGTAGAATTGCTTCCGCTGTATCGAGTGATGTCAGACAGACGACTTGATTCTCGGCTGCTGCCCGGCGAATGATGAAGCCATCTTTCGTGACTTGCGAGTCCCGACTCATCGTATTGATGACGTATTCGATCTCCCCTTTTTCAATCACGTCGAGCATCGATTCGGAAGACGAGTCGATTTTGCCGACCGTCTGGACCGGTAATCCTTGCTCCGTCAAGTACGCTGCCGTTCCTTCCGTTGCAAGTAACGTGAATCCAAGTGAGGCAAAGCGTCGTGCGAGATCCGTCATTTCTGCTTTATCTGGATCTGCGACTGTCAAGAGGACACGACCGTGCTCTGGAATCGCCATCCCTGATGCGAGCAACCCTTTATAGAGCGCTTTTTCGAGCGTCCGGTCCGTTCCGATGACTTCACCAGTCGATTTCATTTCCGGTCCGAGCGTCGGATCAACTTCTTTAAGCTTCGCAAATGAGAAGACCGGCACTTTAACCGAGACGAGTGGTTCTTCCGGTAGGACACCACTTGTTAACCCATAAGAAGCAAGTGTCTCACCGAGAATGATATCCGTTGCGAGACGCGCGACCGGAAGTCCCGTCACTTTCGAGATGAATGGCACCGTCCGGCTGGCACGCGGATTAACTTCAAGGACATAGAGGGCGCCATCCGCGTAGACGAACTGGATGTTGAGTAAGCCTTTGATGCCGAATGCTTTCGCGATCCGTGTCGTGTAGTCGACGATCCGGTCCTTGATGTCTTGGGAGACACGTTGTGGCGGATAGACACCAATCGAGTCACCCGAGTGAACACCGGCACGTTCGATATGCTCCATGATGCCTGGAATGACGACATCCGTTCCGTCACAGATCGCGTCGACTTCGAGTTCGATTCCTGTCAGGTAGCGGTCGACGAGGACCGGTCGTTCCGGTGAGGCGATGACCGCGTGTTTCATGTAATGTTCGAGTTCTTCTTGAGCATAGACGATTTCCATTGCCCGACCGCCGAGGACATACGATGGACGAACGAGGACTGGGTAACCGAGTGACGCCGCTGCCGTGACCGCTTCTTCGACTGTCACGGCCGTTTTACCCGGTGGCTGTGGAATGTCGAGCGCCGTCAACGCTGCTTCGAACTGCTTCCGGTCCTCAGCTCGGTCAAGATCCTCAAGCGATGTCCCGAGAATCTTTACACCTTCTGCTGCTAATGACTCGGCTAAGTTGATCGCTGTCTGTCCACCGAACTGGACGATGACACCGAGTGGACGTTCATTTCGGATGACTTCCAGTACATCCTCCGTCGTCAATGGTTCAAAGTAAAGACGATCGGAAATCGAGAAGTCGGTCGACACGGTTTCCGGATTGTTGTTGACGATGATTGCTTCGTAGCCGGCTTGTCGAATCGCTTGAATCGAATGGACTGTCGCATAATCGAACTCGACTCCTTGACCAATCCGGATCGGACCTGATCCTAAGACGAGAATCGAAGAACGGTTCGTCGCGATCGCTTCATTTTCACGTTCGTATGTTCCGTAGTAGTACGGCGTATCGGACGCGAACTCTGCCGCACACGTATCGACCATCTTATAGACCGGATGAATCGCTTGTACTTCACGCATCCGGCGAATTTCCGTTTCCGTTTGTCCCGTGATTCGGGCGAGCATCGGGTCACTGAATCCATAGCGCTTCACATGCAGGAGTAGTTTAGGTGTCAAACCAGCTGCGACCGATTGCTCGAGCTGCCAAATATGGTGCAACTTTTCAAGGAACAGGCAATCAATCGCCGTCCAGTCATGAATCTGTTCGACGCTGTAACCGCGGACGAAGCCCGCGTACAAGGCGAAAAGTCGATCGTCCGTCGCTTGGCGAATCGCTTGTTGTAAGGCATCGTCTGCCATTTCGATGAAGCGTGGCATATACAGATCCGCTGTACCGATTTCGAGTGAACGAACGGCTTTTAGTAAGGCCTCTTCCATCGTCCGTCCCATTGCCATGACCTCACCAGTTGCTTTCATCTGTGTGCCGAGTGTCCGGTCTGCCGTTTCGAATTTATCGAACGGCCAGCGCGGAATCTTGGCGACGACATAATCGAGTGCCGGTTCGAAGGAAGCAAAACTTGTCTCGGTGATCGGGTTCTTTAATTCGGATAAGGCATACCCGACGGCAATCTTCGCAGCCAGTTTTGCGATTGGGTAACCCGTTGCTTTTGACGCGAGTGCAGACGAGCGTGAGACACGTGGATTGACTTCGATGACATAGTAGTCGAAGCTCGTCGGATCCAGTGCGAACTGGATGTTACATCCACCCTCAATCCCGAGTGCACGAATGATATCGAGCGAGACGTTTCGTAGCAATTGATAATCGCGATCCGATAGCGTTTGTGTCGGAGCGAAGACGATCGAGTCTCCAGTATGAACACCGACGGGATCGAAGTTTTCCATCGCACAGACGATGATCGCCTGATTCGTCGCATCGCGCATGACTTCGAACTCGACTTCCTTCATCCCGGCAATTGATTTTTCAAGGAGTACTTGTGTGGCCGGACTTGCCTTGAGTCCCCCTTCGACGATTCGCGTGAACTCTTCTGGTGTGTTGGCGATTCCACCGCCCGTTCCTCCAAGCGTATACGCCGGACGGATGATGATCGGTAAACCGATCTGTTGCCGGAATTGTTGTGCCTCTTCAAGCGTATGCACGATTTCACTGTCCGGCACACCATGCCCACGTTTAAACATCAGTTGACGGAACAAATCACGATCTTCTGCCTCTTCGATTGCTGACAATTTCGTACCGAGTAACTCGACACCATACTCAGCAAGGACACCGAGACGATCCAGTTCGACAGCCAAGTTCAGACCCGTTTGACCTCCGAGTGTCGCAAGCAAGGCATCAGGACGTTCCTTGCGGATGATCCGCGAGACGAACTCTGCTTGGAGGGGCTCGATGTAGACACGATCAGCGACTGTTGGATCCGTCATGATCGTTGCTGGGTTCGAGTTGACGAGGATGACTTCATATCCTTCTTCCTTCAAGGCTTGACACGCTTGTGTTCCCGCGTAGTCGAATTCAGCTGCTTGTCCGATCACGATTGGACCGGATCCGATAACGAGAATTTTCTGGATATCTTGACGTTTAGGCATGAGAGACCTCCTGTTGTTTCGTGATTTCTTCTAAAAACTGTTGGAATAGACCGTTCGCATCCATTGGACCAGGTGATGCTTCCGGATGGTACTGGACCGAGAAGACCGCTGCTGTCGTATGACGAATTCCTTCGACTGTTCCGTCGTTGATCGCAAGATGCGTCACTTCAAGCACGGTATCACGTAATGACTGTTCGTCGACGGCATACCCGTGATTTTGCGACGTGATATCGACGCGACCTGTCCGGATATCTTGGACTGGATGATTCGCCCCTCGGTGACCGAATGGGAGTTTGAACGTATCCGCTCCATGCGCTAGTGCGATCAACTGATGACCGAGACAGATGCCGAAGATGACAACTTTTCCCGTCAATTCTTGAATCATCGGAATCGCTGTCGGGACATCCTTTGGATTCCCTGGTCCGTTCGACAGCATCACACCGTCTGGACGATAGCGTAAGACTTCCGTTGCACTAACGTCGTAGGGCACGACGACGACTTCACAGCCGCGTTTGACGAGTTCGCGGACGATTCCGAGCTTCGCACCGAAGTCGACGAGGACAATCCGCGGTCCAGCGCCCGGAATGATGTACGCTCGTTCCGTCGAGGCCCGCTTGACTTGATCCGTCTCGATTGGTGCGTTTTGAAGATGAATCAGTTCTGCTGCTAAATCGAACTCACCATCAACAAGTCGTCCGCGCATGACGCCTTTCGAACGGATATGTCGTGTCAGTTGACGCGTATCGATTCCACTTAATCCTGGGATGTCGAGATCTTGGAGTGCTGCATCGAGGGTCATCTCACTCCGGAAGTTCGACGGTGTCTGACAATGTTCACGTACGATCAATGCTTTAGCGAGTGGACGCGTCGTTTCATAATCTTCTCGGTTAATCCCGTAGTTTCCAATCAACGGATTCGTCAACACGATCATCTGATCGCAGTAAGATGGATCCGATAACATTTCTTGATACCCTGTCATTCCGGTCTGAAAGACGACTTCTCCTGTTGTTGTCGTATCCGAGCCAAACGCTGTTCCTTCAAACGTCATCCCATCCTCTAGTATCAGTGTCCGTTTACGCATGTGCTGTGTCCTCCTTGAATACGATTTCTCCCTTGACGAGCGTCATGACCGGGAATCCTTTTAACCGTTCTCCTGCGAACGGTGTGTTCTTACCTTTTGAGCGGAATCGTTCCGGTGATATGGTCCGCTCTGTTTCTAAATCAAGCAGAACCAAATCTGCTTCCGCTCCCACTTCGAGTTTGCCGTAAGGAAGTTCAAAGATCGCTGCTGCCTTGTCTGTCAAATTCCGAATCAGTGTTTCAAGTGTCATCTCACCTTCAGCGACGAGTTTCGTATAGAGCAATGGGAAGGCCGTCTCAAACCCTGTGATGCCGAACGGCGCGCGTTCGATACCGAGTGCCTTCTCTTCTGCCGCATGAGGAGCATGATCGGTCGCGATGCAATCAATCGTTCCGTCCGCTAGCCCCTCGAGCAATGCTTGGCGATCCGCTTCACTCCGCAGGGGAGGATTCATTTTAAAGTTCGGATCCTGATTCGGTATGTCTTCATCGATCAACACGAGATGGTGTGGTGTGACTTCTGCCGTCACCCGGATCCCGGCTCGTTTCGCATCACGGATGACACGGACCGATTCTTTCGTCGAAACGTGACAAACATGGTAATGGCAGCCAGTCTCTTCGGCGATCAGGACATCCCGGGCGATGTGGATACTCTCAGCAAGCGATGGAATACCTTGTAGTCCTTCTCGTCGACTATAGTTCCCCTCGTGCACACACCCTGCTTTTAATGAATCATCTTCGCAGTGGGCAACGATCGTTTTCCCGAGCCGTGCCGCTTGTTGCATCGCTGTCCGCATGACTGCTGCCGTCTGGACACCGACACCGTCATCCGTGAACGCAACAGCATCTGTTAGTTGGTCGAACGCGACGAGTTCTTGTCCGAGTTGATTTTTTGAAATCGCCGCGTAAGGCAAAACCCGGACGGACGCCGTTTCTTCAATCTTTCGGAACAAGGCATCGAGTGTTTGGCGATCGTCCGGTACAGGACGCGTGTTCGGCATCGGACAAATCGTCGTGAATCCTCCCGCTGCCGCCGCTGCTGTGCCGGTCGCAATCGTTTCCTTATGTTCGCCACCCGGTTCCCGTAGATGGACATGGATGTCGACGAATCCTGGTGCAACGAATAAGCCGGATGCATCAATGACCGTTTCTCCAGCTTGTGGTGTTGCTGCTAAATCCGTAATTTTCCCGTCATCGATTCGAATATCCCCCGTCCGAACTTGTCCCGCCTCGAACCATCTTGCATTCTCAATTCGTGTTATCATCTTCATCGTCTCCTTTGATTGATTTCGTTGAAAAGCACCATTCCAGAATCGCCATGCGGGCAAAGACACCGTTTTTCATCTGTTCAAAGATCCGTGATCGCGGATGTTCAACCAGTTCGTCGGCAATCTCGACTCCTCGATTGACCGGTGCCGGATGAAGCACGATTGCGGAATTCTTCAGACGGTTCATCCGCTCATGCGTTAATCCATACGTCGCGTGATAGTCTGCTGGATCAAATCGAGTCGTCCCGTCATGCCGTTCGTGCTGGACACGCAGTAACATCAAGATGTCGCACTGTTCGACGGCTTCATCCATCGAAAGATGTGGAATCCCCATCGCCGGATCGTACCACTCAACTGGTCCTGATCCATAGACGATGGCACCGAGTCGCTTTAAGATATCCGCATTCGACCGGGCGACGCGACTATGTTGTAAGTCCCCACAGATGACGACGACTTTTCCTTCGACCGTTCCGTACGTCTCGACCATCGTCATCAGATCGAGTAAGGACTGGGACGGATGTTGACCGCTCCCGTCTCCCGCATTGATGATCGGAATATCGAGCGTTGCTAGTAGTTCTTCGTAATAGCCGGTCGCCCCGTGACGAATGACCAACCCATCTGCGCCGATTGCTTCAAGCGTCTTGCACGTATCGCGTAACGTCTCCCCTTTTTGTACGGAGGAAGTCGCGGTTTCGAACGGTAGTAGATACATGTTCAGGCGATGCTCTGCCATCTCAAAGGAAGAGCGTGTCCGGGTCGAGTTTTCAAAGAACAGATTGACGAGTGTCTTATCGGAAAAATCTGGTGCTGGCTCGCCCCGTTTAAAAGCGAGACTGCGCTCAATCAAAGAATTGATCTCTGTCGTGGATAAGCTTTCTAAATTGACGAAATGCCGGTTTTTTAGGATCGTCTTCATATCATTCACTCCTTTTCAGGTCATGAAAAAGGCGCACCTTCTAAGTGAAGGTGCGCCGAAAGAAGGCAGAGTGATTCCCTGCATCTTTTCATGGCCCTCACTTTATCGTTCTCTCGGAACGTCTTAAAAGTTGTTAGCTACGGATTGAGTTGTAGAGGTTTCCGTTGTTTCTTCGACCTGCTCTGTCGTTTTCGGAAGGACTAGATTCAGGATGATCCCAAGAATCGTCGCCAGTGCCATCCCTTCGAGAGAGAAGTTGCCGATTTTGAGCGCTGCGCCTCCGATACCCGTGACGAGAATGACGGCTGTAATCGTCAAGTTTCGTTTATCGGCAAGATCAATCTTACTTTCCGTCAGCGTCCGGAGACCGTTTGACGCGATGACTCCGAATAAGAGGATACTGATCCCGCCCATGACTGGTGTCGGAATCGTCTTGATGAACCCTTCGACATATCCGAGGAAACCGAAACTGATCGCAAGAACCGCCGCACCACCTAGGACAAAGACACTATAGACGCGAGTGATTGACATGACACCGTTGTTTTCACCGTAGGTCGTAACTGGTGGTCCACCGAGCATCGAAGCGACTGTCTTCGCAATCCCGTCGCCAAGTACGGTCCGGTGCATCCCTGGATCAAGGAGCGTCTCGCGCCCGATGATGCGTGATGTCACTTTTTGTTCGCCGATGTGTTCCGTCAGTGTGACGAGCGTCACGGGAACGATTAGTAGCAAGGCTGCTGTATTCCACGATGGTGTGTAACTCAGGAACGGAATCGTGAAGTCCGGCACGTGGAAGAACGTGGCTTGTTGCAGTGGTGTGAAGTCAATGATTCCGACCGATGCCGCAACGAGATAACCAACCGTGATCCCGAACAGGATCGGAATCGTGCTCCACATTCCTTTTAAGTACGTCATCGCAAGGAGTGTGACACCGAGTGTGACCATCGCGACGAGGAAGTACAGTCCGTTGTACTTACCGTCCGCTCCGTTCATCGCCATGTTGACAGCGGTCGGGGCGAGCGATAAACCGATGACCATGATGACCGGTCCGATGACAACCGGCGGGAGTAAGCGAAGCAACCAAGCAGCTCCCGTGTAGCGGATGAGGAGTGAGACAAGTCCGTAAACGAGTCCAGCGACCATTCCGCCGATTAAGGCATCCTCGACACCCCACCGTTCACTGACGGCAATGATCGGGGCAATGTAGGCAAAACTCGAACCAAGATATGTGGGTACTTTGAAGCGGGTAACGGCGAGGAAAATCAGTGTGCCGACTCCGCTTGCGACGAGCGCGACCGATGTGTTGAGTCCCGTTAAGAGCGGGACGAGCACGGTCGCACCAAACATCGCGAAGACGTGTTGCAGGCTGAGCATCAGCCAGTTTAGAGGGTGAGTAGGTACTTCTTGTACATCAAGTACTGCGGCATGTTTTGCCATATGGATGACTCCCTTTCTGGTCTCTCTGGACCACCTTAAAGGTTTTGAATTTTAGCGTTTAATGAATACTTGATCGGCTTCATCGACTTCAGAAAGCGCGACGACGACTTGTTCCTCACGGGATGTCGGGACGTTCTTACCGATGAAATCTGGTCGAATCGGTAACTCCCGATGTCCGCGGTCGACGAGGACAGCGAGTTGAATCATACTTGGTCTTCCGTGGTCGACGAGCGCGTCCATCGCGGCGCGAACGGTGCGTCCTGTGTAGAGGACATCGTCAACGAGGACGACGATTTTCCCGGTGATGTCTTCCGGTAAATCAGAACCTTTAATTTCTGGTTCTAAACTTCGTTTCGACAAGTCATCCCGGTACATCGAGATGTCGACGACACCGAGTAAGACCGGTTTTCCTTCGATTTGTTCGATTCGCTTCGCAAGGCGACGAGCGAGTGTCTCGCCACGCGTCTTGATTCCGACGATCATCAAATCATGAATCCCTTTGTTTCGTTCGATGATTTCATGGGCGATCCGTGTCAGTGCACGTCCAATCGCGGCTTCATCTAAGATGACGGCTGGTTTCATAGTTTCTCCTTTCATACAAAAGACCTTCTGCGGGAATCCGCAGAAGGTCATCGAAGACAGAATCATGGCATACGTATTGTATGCATGCCTACACACAATCGTGGTAGGTTCTCCCTTTCGCAGCCTCTCCGGACTCGATTAAAGGTGATATTAGTTTGGTAGGATCGTCGCTCGGACGACCGAAGTGTCAGTAGAGGATGTCTCGCATCGCTCTCTAGGTGATACTCTACCGTTTTATTAGAAAAACGTCAAGACTCTAATTCAAGTTTTTTCAATTGACCGATTTCAAATGTCATCTCTTCTGGGAGTGGTGCTTCAAACCGCATCCACTCGCCTGTGCGTGGATGTTCGAAACCGAGAACCGCAGCATGCAAGGCTTGACCGTTCATTTTCATCGTCTTGCGTGGACCATATTTCGGGTCACCTGCAAGCGGGAAACCGATATAACGCATATGGACACGGATTTGGTGTGTCCGTCCTGTTTCAAGTTTACATTCAACGACCGTAAAGCCTTCGTACCGATCAAGCACACGGAAATGGGTTACGGCAGACTTTGAATTCTTATCCGTTACCGTCATCCGTTGACGGTCGTTCTTATCGCGTCCGATTGGCGCTTCGATTGTTCCGAGTTCGTGCGGGATTTCACCGTGTACGAGCGCGATGTAAAGACGTTCTGTCGTCTTCTCTTTTAATTGATGCGCAAGCGATTCATGCGCTAAGTCGTTCTTAGCGACCATCAAGAGACCTGATGTATCCTTATCGATCCGGTGAACGATTCCTGGACGTTTGACGCCATTGATGCCTGAGAGATCTTGACAGTGGTGTAATAAGGCGTTGACGAGCGTTCCTGAGACATGACCTGCCGCCGGGTGAACGACCATCCCTTTTGGTTTGTTGACGACGATGACGTCCGAGTCCTCATAGACGACATCAAGTGGGATGTCTTCCGGTAAGATCTCGAGCTCCACCGCTTCCGGGATATGAACGACAATCGATTCCGTTCCCGATAATTTATAGTTCGGTTTGACGACACGACCATCGACTTCGACACGTCCCGCTTTCAACCATTCCTGTACTTGCGAACGCGACCAATCGTTTTGTTCTGCGAGCCATTTATCAATGCGCCCTGTCGCTCCATCCGCTTGCACGGACCATGTTTCTACTTCATTCATTTATCCATCGTTCCTTTCTTAGTCAACCGTTCTTCGAACATGACGCTGATCAGCATCGCGATGACACCAAACGTCAAACAAACGTCTGCGACATTAAAGATCGGAAAATTATAGCCGAACGGGAAGAAGTGGAAGAAATCAACGACTTCTCCTCGTGCCATTCGATCAATGAAATTTCCGATCGCACCACTGAGCAATAACGCGATGCTCCAAGCAAATACCTTATTTTTCGTGCCTTCCTTGTAGAGGAAGTAAATCAATCCAATGACGACGACGACCGTAACGATGAAGAAAAAGCCGAATTTACCTTCGAGCATTCCCCACGCAGCGCCTCGATTCCGATACGAGTTGAGATAAAAGAAATCCGGAATGACCGTGATCGCTTGACCGATCGTCATGTTTTGAACGACGATCCATTTCGTTAACTGGTCGATTCCAACGAGTAAAGCAGCAATCCCTAAGTAAAGCCACATCCTATTGTCCTCCGCATCCAAAAATAATGAGGGACGTCCTGCGAAGTCGCAGTCGCCCCTCCCTTTGTATCATTATAAAGAATTGACGACTTCAGTACAACGTGGGCAAAGCGTCGGATGAGCCGGATCTTGTCCGAGTTCCGTCGAATATGTCCAACAACGTTCACATTTTTCACCGTCAGCTTTTTGAACCGTGATGCCGGTCGTCTCATACGTCTTATCCGCTGTTTCCACGAATTCGAGTTGTGAGACTTGGAGTAACTGCTCAAGATGATCGATTGTTCCGAGCAAGGCTTTTGTTTCTTCTTTCGGCGCAATTAAGAGTTTCGCTTCAAGTGTCTTACCGACGAGTTTCTCAACGCGTGCTTCCTCGAGTGCTTTTAAGACATCATCGCGGAACGTCAGGAACGCGTTCCATTTCTCGATGAGGGCAAGTCCTTCTTCTGAGACTTCGATCGTTTCCGGAAGGTCCGTCAAGAAGATACTCTTCGTCTCAACAGCTGGTACGAACTCCCATGCTTCGTCTGCTGTGTGTGGCAGGACAGGTGCCATCAATTGCAACAAGGCGACGACTGTATCATACATGACCGTCTGAACCGCACGACGCGACGTCGCGTCTGCTTTTTCGATATACAGGATATCTTTCGTGTAATCGAGGTAGAACGACGACAAATCAAGGACGCAGAAGTTGTGGAGCAATTGATAGACCGACATGAAGTCGTACGCATCATATGCCGCTTTTACTTTTCCAACAAGTTGGTCCAATTTCGTCCGCATGAAACGGTCTGACTCTGGTAAGTCTTCAAATGCGACACGATGCGCCGCAGGATCGAATTGATCCAAGTTTCCGAGAAGGAAACGAACCGTGTTGCGGATTTTCCGGTATGACTCTGAGACTTGTTTGAAGTTATCCATCGACGCCCGGACATCGGCTTGATAATCAACAGATGCGACCCATAAGCGAAGAATCTCTGCTCCGAATTGTTGCATGACTTGGATCGGTGCGATCGTGTTACCGATCGATTTAGACATCTTACGACCTTGACCATCCAAGACGAATCCGTGACTGACGACCGCTTTATATGGTGCTTTCCCTGTCGTTGCGACAGATGTCGATAACGAAGAGTTAAACCAACCGCGGTATTGGTCAGATCCTTCAAGATAGAGATCCGCCGGACGCGTCAATTCAGGACGTGTCGCAAGGACACCGGCATGTGATGAACCAGAATCGAACCAGACATCCATGATGTCCGTTTCTTTTTTGAAGATACCGTTCGGGCTTGCTGGATGTGTGAATCCTTCAGGAAGCAAGTCGACTGCTTCGCGCTCATACCAGACGTTTGATCCGTGAGCTGCGAACAGGTTAGCGATATGATCAATCGTTTCCGGTGTGACGATTTCCGTACCGTCTTCAGCGTAGAAGATTGGAAGTGGAACGCCCCAAGCACGTTGACGTGAGATGACCCAGTCGCCGCGGTCTTTAAACATGTTGTGAAGACGTGTTTCGCCCCACTCTGGTACCCACTGGACGCCTTTGATCTCATCAAGGATTTCTGCACGGAAGTCTTTGATTGAAGCGAACCACTGTGGCGTTGCCCGGAAGATGACCGGTTTTTTCGTCCGCCAGTCGTGTGGATACGAGTGTTTGATGAACGATAGTTTTAAGAGAGCTCCTGCTTCTTCGAGGGCGAGACCGATTTCTTTGTTCGCATCCTCATAGAACATACCTTCAAATCCAGGAGCTTCTGCTGTCATGACTCCTTTATCGTCAACTGGGCAAAGGACGTCAAGACCGTACGCTTGACCGATGCGGAAGTCATCTTCCCCGTGACCTGGAGCTGTATGAACGACACCTGTCGCTTCTGCTGTAACGTGATCGCCAAGCATGACGAGTGATTCACGATCGTAAAGCGGATGTTTTGCCTTGATGTACTCGAAGTCCGCACCATTGAAGACACGTCCGACTGTTGCATCTTCCCATCCGAGTGCTTCGATGACTTCAGGAACGAGTGTTTCCGCTACGATATAGCCTTTTCCTTGATATTCGATCCGCGCATACGTCAGTTCCGCACTGACAGAGATTCCAAGGTTCGCTGGAATCGTCCATGGTGTCGTCGTCCAGATGACGAAATGATCCGTCGGCTCTAAGATGTTTTTTCCGTCCATGACTTGGAACGCGACATAGATGGCAGCTGATCGTTTATCCTGATATTCGATTTCTGCTTCAGCGAGTGCCGATTCAGAAGATGGTGACCAATAGACTGGCTTCTTCCCTTTATAGATATAGCCTTTGTTCGCCATATCTCCGAATAAACGAATTTGCGCTGCTTCAAATTCTGGTTGCAGGGTGATATATGGGTTGTCATAGTCACCGAGAACGCCGAGGCGTTTGAATTGCTCGCGTTGGTGATCGACTTGTTCGAGCGCATATTTCGCACATAATTCACGGAATTCCGCGACCGTCATCGATTTACGATCAACGCCGGCTTTTTGAAGTGCTGTTTCGATTGGTAATCCGTGTGTGTCCCAACCTGGTACGTAAGGCGACTGGAAGCCATTCATCGATTTATAACGAACGATAATGTCCTTTAAAACTTTATTCAATCCGTGACCCATGTGGATGTCACCATTCGCATACGGAGGACCATCGTGAAGGATGAACGTTGGCTTCCCAGCATTTTTTTCTTGGACCGCAGCGTAGAGGTCCATCTCTTCCCAACGTGCTTGCATATCTGGTTCACGTTTCGGCAAGTTGCCTCGCATTAAAAACTCCGTTTTCATCATCAATAAGGTTTCTTTGTAATCCATCTGACCATCTCTCACCTTTCGCTTTAAAAGTACAAAAAAAGCCAAGCTCATCCCTGAGATAGGGACGAGCTTGGCTGAACTCGCGGTACCACCCTACTAATCCTGCTCGTCAATTCGACGACACAAGACCGCTTAAGTACTCGATAACGGGAGTGAGCCGGCATGACTTACTGTTCAGCGAACGTTCAGTCATGCACTCCAAGGGGATACCCCATCTTTTTCGTTGTTCGGGCTTCCACCATTCCCCGATTCGCTGTCAACCGTCCAAGATGCGACGTGTCCTTGTCATTGATTTTTATTTATACGACATCGTCGTCATTATACGCAACTGCTGGAACATCGTCAAGCGCTCCACGAGAAGAGAAATCAAACGCATCCCAGTCATGGCTCGTCAATAATTCCATCTGTGCATCGATCAATACTTTGAATCGATTACGATAGAGTTCGATTTTTTTGCGCATTTGCTCTACTTCGAAGTCTGTCCGTTGTGCCCGGCGTTGCGCCGCATCTTGCAACTGCTCTGCTTCACGTTCTGCTTGCTTTAGGATCAAGCTCGCTTCTTTTGAAGCATTGGCTTTGACTTCTTCAGCCGCTTCCTGTGCGACAATGATCGATTTGTTCAATGTTTCTTCCATCGAACTAAAGTAATCAACGCGTGCTTGCATGTTTTGAATGACTTCCTGTTGTTGACGATTCTCACGCAACAACAATTCAAAATCCTTGATGACTTGATCTAGGAATTCGTTCACTTCATCTTCGTCATAGCCGCGAAACTTTCGTGTGAACTCCTTATTATGAATATCGAGTGGCGTTAATGGCATGATGAATTCCTCCTCCGCATTTATCTTATCCTTTTAAAATACCGTATTGCAGCTTGATCCGGTCACGTTTTGTTGATCCGAGGATTGCAATCAACTTGACACGTCCTGTTCCACGCAAGGAAAGCAAATCGCCTTCTTCTAGCATGAAACTCGAATCATCCACTACTTTATAATTGACCTTACTTTCACCTTGTTTAATGAGCGTCTGTGCTTTTTGACGTGAGAAGCCGAGAATTTCACTCACGACCGTATCGAACCGGAGTGAACTGACGAACCCAAGTGTCTCTTCCCACTCTTGATCCTTCACTTTCAAACGGTCTTCCGCCTCAACACGTGAAAGACGAATCTTCGTCTTCCCTGCTCGTTCGACGTTTGCTTCGATATAGGTCGCGACTTCGTCCGCGACGGCAAATTGTACTTGATCCTGGATGATGACGTCGCCGAATTTGGCTCGTTTCAATCCGACGTTCAATAATGTACCGGTGACTTGACGATGAGAAAGTTCAACGAATTTAGTAGGATAATGAATGCGATAGATGGAGATGTCAAAGTCATCCGCGTTGTATTCATAATAATCTGGTGCGAGGATTGCCCGTTTACGTTCAGCGCCTTCGAAACCGCCCTCAAAAAAGAGGGCGCATTTCGAACCGACGAGTTCTTGTGTGATTTGTTGTTCACGTGGATCTAGGAAATCCGTTAATTTGAACGTATAGGTCGCTTCCACATGATCGATCCAGTTCAAGACTGAATCGACGAATTCCCGCTCGCTTCCACGATAATGATCGTATACGCTCATACTAAAAAGATTGCTCGAATGCCCGATTGAGCCAAGTTCAAGACGAGGAAGGCTACAATCGGCGAGATATCCAGCATGCCCCCGATAGGCGGGATGATACGACGGAAGGGCGCTAGGAATGGCTCGACTAACATTGCGAGCACTTGTCCGAATTTCGAATCACGGGCATTCGGGAACCACGATAGCAGGATATAAACGATCATGACGTAACTGTAATACTGTAATAACGTACTCAATGTACGACCAATTGCGTACATCACTTGAGAATCCATACTTACCACCCCTTATGATTAATATCATCTTCTCCAAGAAGATTCGAGATGCTACCAGCCAACTCGACGTTGTTCGGAACACAGAGGAGGGTATTCTGACTGATCGTCGTAATCGTTCCATCGAGAGCGAAGACGACACCAGATAAGAAATTGATCATCTGTCGTGATTGATCTTTTGACATACGCTGCATATTGACGATGACAGCACGGTTCTGACGAAGATGTTCCCCGATTTCCTGGGCTTCGTTGAAGACACGTGGTTCACTCAAAATAACTTGCGATTTCGTTTTTTTCGTCGCATGAAGCGGCACGATATTCGATTGTCTCACGCTGTCCTCCTTTTGAGTAACACTTGGGGTAGATTCCTCGTAATACTCTTCATACTCTTGTTGTGAAGCACCTCTACCTTTATTTATTGTAGCATCATTTTCATATTCAAGTTCATCTAAATCGTCGCTGTTGCCGAGAAATAGATTTTGCATTTTTGATTTAAAACCCATATCCATTCTCCCTTCTTCTCGTTTAGGTGTGAACGAGCGTCGTCCCGATTCGGACGAACGTCGCCCCTTCTTCGATGGCGATTTCAAAATCAGACGACATTCCCATAGATAACTCCATACATGGAGCATACGACAATTTTTTCGCCTTGACCTCTTCTTGCAATGTTTTTAATGAACGAAATACCTCACGGATACGCGTCGCATCTTCCGTTAACGGTGCCATCGTCATCAGTCCGATGACACGAATCGCTGGATACTGACCGATTTCATGTAAGAACGACGGTACATCCTCAGGTGCAATGCCTTGCTTCGATTCTTCTCCAGAAACGTTGACTTGAATGAAACAATCAATGATTCGGTCCGTTCGTTTATTGATCTCTTCCGCCAAATGAAGACGGTCGAGGGAATGCAACACGTCAATGGCATCGATGATTTGACGAACTTTACGTGTCTGTAACGTACCGATGAAGTGCCACGTACATGCCGTTCGTCCGAGTTCCGCCTGTTTTTCAAGTAGTCCATCCGGACGGTTTTCTCCGAGATGTGTCACGCCTGCCGCTAATAATTCAGAAGCAACTTGACTTGAGACTGATTTCGTCACGCCAATCAACTGTACCTGCTTTTCAGAAGAACTCTTTTCGCTTGCTTGTTCCATTCGTTTCGTAACCTCTTGTACATTATCAAGAATTGACATCCAATGACTCCTTTACGATCAAACTTGCAAAGCGACCACCGTGGTCGCCGTGGCGATAAGAGAAGTAATCTTCCGCCTGACAGTGTGTACATAGACCTGTGTCCAGGACGTCACCGACTCCACAACGCTCAGCTAGCGCAGCGTTCGTTTTTTGTAGCGATAACATCGCTTTTCCATCTTCCTTGCGTATGTAAGGAGTCTCATCGAGTTCAAGCGCATCGATTGCATCGATGACGGGTTGATCGACTTCGTAACAACAATCACGGATCGAGGGACCAATGACCATTTGAATCGATGAACGACTCGCACCCGCACGTTCCATTTGCTTGACTGTTTCCTCGACGATATTGCCGACAGTTCCGCGCCAACCGGCGTGCGTATTCGCGATGATTCCTGTCGTCGGATCACAGAAGACAAGCGGAACACAGTCAGCGAAGAGCATCATCAATAAAACATTCGAATCAGTCGTCACCAATCCATCTGTACCCGGAATCGCTGTTTCGTAATCCAAAGCACCGCGCCCAGAGTCAAGTGTCGTCACCTGTTCGACGTGATTTCCGTGAACTTGCTGTGCCCAAATCGAGTTCTCGAGGGATAGATCAAGCTGACGTGCGATGACTTGTCGGTTCTGGATGACACCGTCGCGATCATCGTTGACATGTAATCCTAAATTTCCGTTTTCATGAGGGGCAGCGAACTTCGTCGTAAAGGCGGCACGTACGGTACCTGTCGGTGTATCCCATTTGATCCATTGTCCAAACATGTTCATGCCTCCTTTGATTTTAAAAAAAGAGGCGCCGCTTTCGCGACACCTCATCGTTTAGCAGTCGTGTCACTGGAACATCGATCAACGATTATTCCGGCGAAGGAAAGATGGGATGTCCATCGTTTCTTCGACATCTGGCGCTTTAGCCGGTTCAGGATTCGAGCTGACAGGTGTCTCTTCGACTTGTGGTTTTGACTCCTCTGTTGGTGGTGGAGTCGCTTGTTTTTTCTTTAGAAGATTCTTCATCATCTCTTGTGCCGATGGAATTTCGAAATCGAGTGGTTCGTTTTCGAACTCTGTCGCGATGACTGTAACGATGATTTCATCTTCGAGGTTATCGTTGATGACAGAACCGAAGATCAAGTTGACTTCCTCATCGGCTGCACTCTGAACGATTTGTGCGGCTTCCGTCACTTCGTACAAGCTAAGGTTCGCACTACCCGTGATGTTCATCAGAACACCTTTTGCGCCTTCGATTGATGTCTCAAGCAACGGACTCGAAATCGCTTTTTTCGCTGCTTCCGTCGCACGGTGTTCGCCTGTTGCGACACCTACACCCATCAATGCAGAACCTTTTTCGGTCATGATCGTCTTCACATCGGCGAAGTCGAGGTTGATGAGACCAGGTACGGCGATCAAGTCGGTAATACCTTGTACACCTTGACGCAAGACGTTATCCGCTTCTTTGAACGCTTCAAGCATTGGTGTGTTCCGATCGACAATTTCAAGCAACTTGTCGTTCGGGATGACGATTAACGTATCGACTTTTTCTTTGAAGTTCTGGACACCTGAAACAGCATGTTGCATCCGTTTGCGTCCTTCAAACATGAATGGTTTTGTAACGACACCGACTGTCAATGCGCCGATCTCTTTTGAAATCTCCGCGATGACAGGAGCAGCTCCTGTACCCGTTCCGCCACCCATTCCCGCTGTGACGAAGACCATGTCAGCGCCAGAAAGGATTTCCGTTAATTGCTCACGGCTCTCTTCCGCCGCTTTTTTACCGATTTCCGGATTGGCACCCGCACCGAGACCGCGTGTTAATTTAGCACCGAGTTGTAGTTTTACGTCAGCTTGTGACATGTTCAATGCCTGCGCATCCGTGTTTACTGCGATGAATTCTACGCCTTGGACACCGTGTTCAATCATTCGGTTGACGGCGTTCGAACCGCCACCACCTACACCGATGACCTTGATTTTTGCTACTTGGTCCATCATTTCATCAAAATGCAACATAAAAAGGGCCCCCTAATATTTTTTACTCATTGGATTTTTTGTAGGCATTAACCAAAGAATTTCTCAAAGAAACTGCTGAATGACTTTTTCTCTTTTGGAGGCTGTTCACGTGTCGACCGTTCTTCTCGAACAGGTGTCGCTTGTTCGTTCATGAGCGGTGCATCCTGTTCACGTCCGTGTGCTACGACTTCCTTTTCTTCCGCCCGGTCGAAACCTGATTTCGATACGGCGCTTCGTGAAAGTACATAACGTAACATACCAGCTGCGACGGCATACTTCGGATGACGAATGCCAAGACTAGCAGGTTGATAGACATTGACGCTTTGCTTAAAGATTCGTTTCCCGAGCTGGTCAATTCCCGGCAATGAAGAACTTCCGCCACACAAGATTAAACCGCTGTTCATATGAGCGTATCCGGCTTGCGTCATTCGTTTTTGAATCATCTCGAAGATTTCTTCAAGTCGCGCTTCTAACACGAAACCGATTTCCGATTGTGGCTCGAAACGATGTTCCCCGTTGATCGTGACGTAAGAAACTTTCTCTTCCGGATCACCGAGTGCTTCAAGTGCAACACCGTACTCTTCTTTTGCGAGCTTCGCATCTTGATATTTACAATTCATCTTATACGTCAAATCACGTGTCAGATGATCGCCACCGTATGGCAACGTCGTCGAGTAGACGAGATCATTCTTTTCATAGATGGAAAGTGTCGTCGTCTCATGTCCGATGTCGATGATTCCAACACCGAGTTCGAGTTCATCAATCGATGCTGCGATTCTAGATACCGCTAAACTCTCCAGCACATATCCAGCAAGCTCTAAACCAGCCCGTTCAATGGAACGTTTAATGCTATGTAGGATCGTCTTTGCTCCGATGATGAGCTTTCCTGTTACTTCGAGACGATAACCAATCATTCCTCTCGGATCAGTGATTTCTGTCTGCTGATCGACCGTAAACGTCTTCGGCAGGACATCCACGACACTGAGTTCGTTTGGAATTCGCATGACCATCGCAGAATGTAATACATCCTTCACGTCATCATCCGTGATTTCATTGTCCTCACCTTTGATGGACGTCATGCCTTGGCAATCCTTCACTTGAATGTGTTCGCCAGAAATAGCGACATATACTTCACCAATTGGTTCACCAAGTGTCCGTTCCACTTCTGTGACCGCTTGTTTAATGGCATGTACCGTTTGATCGATGTCAACGATGACACCTCGTTTAACACCCGCGGATGGTGCAGAACCTTCAGCAAGAACGTTCAGCGTTCCACCAAGTAGTTCACCGACGATGAGTTTCACCTCCGATGTCCCTATGTCGAGTGCGGCAATCGTACCTTTCGTTTCCATGGGAGTGACACCTCCACTTTCATAATACTAATCCTTTTTATTCCTAATTATATTCTAAGAATAGGACAGGCTTCTTCTCGTTTAAGTCTACACTATATAAATACTTACGAAAAGAAGTTATTGCCCGTCTTAGCGTTTGAATAGATTACGATTTGATGACGATTCGAACAACGGTCGCCGAATGAAAACACACGTTTGTTTTTTTGTTCGTTAGCTCATTACGAATCTTCTATTTTTTTCCTTTATATGGTTTGAAATAGATACCGCCATCAATTGTAATTGTTCCCGTCTTTCCTTTCGGTAAGGCAGAAATGACCTTCACGTATTCATTTAAGGAATTTGAAAAGGCAGACGTACTGAGTAATACCGTATTCCCATCCGTCATGAATAACTTCAGACCACCTTTGTCCGTCTTATCGTTTGCGACGATTTCGGAAATCCGGCTGCGTACTTTCGGCTCGATTTTTACGAGTTCCTTCGTCAATCGATTTAATGACTGATCCGTGAATCCTGTCAAGATCGGAGCATCGAACAATTCCTCCTTCGACTTTCCAGGAATGATCGTCCCGTCCGCCAGCACGATCCGGTCTCCCGGTTTATCCTTCGCGTAAGCGATCTCTTTCTCTTCCGTCACCGTCACGCGATATTGATGCAAAAACTGTTTTTGCATCGTCGCTTCTTGAATACCTGGAACCTTCTCGATTCGCTCAAGAACGTCTTCCTCCGATACATTAAAGGCATGAGTTTCCTTCACCTTAATCCCGGATGCTTGCAAGATATCAGCAGATTTCACATTAACGTTACCATCGATATCAAATTGAGCAACCCGAGAATAACTCGATTGTAGATAAAAGACGACACCGACCAATAGACCAATCAGAATCAGGACATAAATGAGTCTTCGGTTGGCTTTTTTGCGACGTTGTTCACGGATATAAGGTATCTTATCTTCGAGACTACGGACGTTCTCGTCCTCTTGTGGTCGTCCGACCGTTCTCCGTTCCCTCACGTCTCATTCCCCCTCTATACGTAACAGTTCATTTCCCTATCGGTCTTTTCCTGCAATAGTTTAGTTTTTTTGTGCCGTCAATCGTAACAATTCATCAACTAAGTCCTGTGAAGCATTCGGCATACCGAGCGCAAGCGCCGCTTCAGACATCATTTGTTGTTGTGCTAATGCTTTTTCACATGCCTCAAACAACCGATCACCCGTCAGTTCCTGTTCACGAATCAATAGACTCGCACCTGTCTCGACGAGCGATGAGGCATTGACCTCTTGATGATTTTCCGTCACGTAAGGACTCGGGATGAGAACACTTGGTAAACCGAGTGTCGTCAGCTCTGCAAGCGTACTTGCTCCTGAACGCGAAATGACGAGTTGACTTGCTTTTAAGATGTTCGGTAAATCATATACGAATGGGCGAAGTTGAATGCGTTCTGGTACGGAACCAACGCGTGACACAATCGTATCGTAATGAATTTGACCCGTAACGAAGAGGAGCGACCATCCTGCTTGTTCGACCTTTGGCATCATATCGACGACTGCTTCGTTGATCGCAGGTGCGCCACGACTACCACCGTAGATGACGATGAGAGGACGTCCTTCCTCAAAACCGAAACGTTGTCGTTCTTCAAGCGGATTGATGTTGAGCTCTGCCACTTCAGAAGCACGCGGATTTCCAATCAAAACCGTCTTCGCCTCATTCTTACCGAAGTGATGTCCAGACCCTTTAAAAGAGAGTGCCACACGATCTACATACCGAGCTAAGAATTTATTCGTGATACCAGGTAAACTGTTTTGTTCATGAACGAGTGTCTTAAAACCCATTTTTGCAGCCGTATACAATACCGGTCCACAAACGAACCCACCTGTACCGACGACGATATCCGGTTGGAACTGACGCAATAGTCGACGAACACGCCGGACGCTCTTGACGAACCGGATACCGGTCTTGACGTTTTCGAACGACAAGGAACGACGGATACCAGAAATCTCAATCGATTCAAACGGAATTCCCGCGCGACGGACGATATCTGCCTCGAGACCATTTTCTGTTCCGATATAAAGGACCTCACATGACGTGCGTTGTTCCAGTTCCCGAATCATGGCGAGCGCAGGATAGATATGCCCCCCTGTACCGCCTCCAGAGACGACGATTTTCATACTGTTGTTCCTCCTACTTCATGTACGGCACGAACGAAATGCTCGCCGCGCTCCTCATATGTCTTATATTGATCCCAACTAGCAGATGCTGGTGACAGAAGAATGATGTCGCCAGGTTGCGATACTTCAAACGCTACTTTCACGGCTTCATCCATCGCCTCAACGACAGTTGACGCATAGCCATTTTCTGATGCAAGCGTTCCAAAACGGTGACCCGTCTCACCAAGCCCAATGACATGTTTAACATGCTTCATTGCATCGAGTAACGGTGTCAAATCCGCTCCACGCTCGAGTCCGCCACATAACCAGATGATGGGTGCCGTAAATCCGGATAACGCCGCTTCCGTCGCAACATTATTCGTCGCTTTTGAGTCGTTGTAAACTTTTCGTCCAGCAACTTCACCAACGAACTGTGTCCGGTGCTCTACACCACCGAACGTCCGTAGAACATGTTGAACGTCAGATAATGCTAAGTTAAATGGTTCGACGAGTGTTAAGGCTGCGAGAACGTTCTCGACATTATGCCCACCACCGAGAGCAAGTTCATCAACAGGTAAGATACTCGTTCCATTGATTGTCAACGTATCGTTTATGACTTCTGCATACGCCGATTGACGACGAGAGAACAAGAGCGGCGTTACTTCAGCAGTCTTTCCGAGCGCATTGACGGAAACATCATCGGCATTCAAGACAAGACGATCTGTTTCTTTCATGTTCTTAAAGATCCGGGCTTTCGCTTCGCCATACGATTGAAAATCACCATGATAATCCAGATGTGCCGGTGATAAATTCAAAAAGGCTGCCGTGTACGGTCGGAACTGCTCGATCCCCATCAATTGAAAACTCGATAATTCAATGACGATGATGTCATCTTGTTTCGCCTGACCTGCGATTTCAATTGCTGGGAATCCAATGTTTCCTGCCAAATGAACACGGCGAGACCCCGTTTTCAACAATTCGTGAACAAGCGTCGTCGTCGTCGTTTTCCCGTTTGATCCTGTAATGGCAATCCACGTCGCATCTGTTGCTTGATACGCCAGTTCTACCTCTGTCCAAATCGGAATATTGCGTCGTAGCGCTTCTTGTAATAAATCGATCTGATACGGAATCCCTGGGTTCTTGACGATCAAGTCAATTCCGTCGAGTAATGCGAGTGGGTGCTCACCGTAAACCGTTTTGACGTCGAGTGATGCAAGCGCTGCTTGATCACTCTCAGACGGAGTTTTCCCGTCATTCACTGTTACCTCTGCACCGACACTCACTAAATACCGGGCGGCTGCGATTCCACTTTTCGCCGTTCCGAGAACGAGCACTTTTTGATCATTCCATTGTCGTTGTTCCATTGTTGAATCGCTCACTTTCTCTCTTCTTTTTTATTACACGAATAGATAGGCGATGAATGCCATCAAACAGCTGATTCCTGCGAATGTACCGACGATCCGCCATTCGCTCCAACCGACCATTTCGAAGTGGTGGTGAATTGGGCTCATTTTGAAAATTCGTTTCCCTGTCGTCTTAAAGGAGATGACTTGTAGAATGACTGATAATGTCTCGACAACAAAAACGATACCGATTAAGACGAGTAGTAATTCCAGTTTTAAGACAATCGATAGACCTGCTAGTGCAGCCCCAAGTGCTAGTGAACCCGTATCTCCCATGAAGATCTTCGCCGGGTGCGCATTGAATAACAGGAATCCGATCAATGCACCGACTGCTGAGAAAGCAAAACAAGCAGCGCCGACTTCATCCGCGATAAACCAACTGTATAATCCGAAGAACAAGAATGTTGGAATCGCTGTGAACGACACGAGACCATCTAGACCATCCGTCAAGTTGACTGCATTTGAGAATCCGACTAACCAGAACAAGGCAACGAACGGATAGACGATACCGAAATCAAGTTCAAAATCTGTAAATGGAATCGATAGATACGTCGCATCACTCGTAAATCCACCACTCAACCAGACGAATAACAATCCGACGACGATTTGTCCAATTAATTTTTGTTTCGAATTCAGACCAAGATTACGTTTCTTGACGACTTTGATGTAATCATCAATGAAGCCGATCACGCCATAAGCAAGTGTTAAAAACAGTAACGATAATTGTGTTGTCGATAGATCGCCCATGACAACTGCACCGAGAACGCTGACGATCATCGCGACAAGAATGACGATTCCACCCATTGTCGGTGTTCCTGATTTGACCTGATGCCATTGCGGTCCTTCTTCCCGAATTTCCTGACCGAACTTCAATTGGTGTAGAAACGGAATCGCCTTTGGCATGACAAGTAGTACAACAAGAAATGCAAGAATAAGACTGATGAATAATGTGATCATAGCAGACACCCTTTTTCAAAAATTAGTTTTCGTTCAGATAGGTTAATATCCGTTCGAGCGCCATCCCACGTGACGCTTTCAATAAGACGATTGTTCGTTCTCCGAGCAGCGGACGCAATCGTTTTGCAGCCTCCTCGACAGTTGCTGCGAATTGGATTTGAACAGACGGGTCGCTGATTCCTTCAGCAATCCACGCGCCTTTCTCCCCTACTAGGATAGCATGCGAAACGGGTAACGCAATCCGCTTTCCGACCGAGGCATGTAATAATCGTTCTTGGTCCCCTAATTCATACATATCGCCGAGGACGAGAACGCGTGTCGTATACCCTTCCAGCGCAGTGACGGTCTCTATCGCCGCATTCATCGATGTCGGACTCGCGTTATACGCATCATTGATGACTGCAGTCTCCTCAAAGAGCAGTCGTTCCATCCGCATCGGTGTCAATTCAACAGCATCGAAACCTTCTTGAATCCGGGCGTCTGTCACGCCAAGTGCACGTGCTGTCGCGATCGCGTATGCTGCATTTCGAACTTGGTGTTTACCTAGCACAGGTAAGTGAAAATCGGTTCCATCGTAAGTAAATGTCGTCCCAAAGAACGTTGCTTCCTTCGTTTCGATCCGGTACGTATTTCCGATCTGATAGCCGATTTTTTCCGCTTGGACTTCTGCGAGAAGTGGTTCATCACCATCAACGAATAAATGACCACCTGGCTTGAGTCCGGATTGAATCTCAAGCTTCGCTTTAGCGATGCCACTGCGTCCACCGACTTGCTCCGCATGCGATTCGCCGATGTTCGTGACGAGCGCAATATCTGGCTCAGCTAGATTTGAAAGGAATTCAATATCGCCAAATCCGTTCATTCCCATCTCAAGCACAGCGACTTCCGTATCAGCCGGCATCATGAGAATCGTTAACGGCATTCCGATATCCGAATTGAAGTTTCCTTGAGTTTTATGTGTCTTAAACGTCGTCTTGAGTACGCTTTCGACCATGTCCTTCGTCGACGTCTTCCCATTTGATCCAGTGATGGCGACGATTTTTGGCGCAATCTGCATTAAGTATCGTTTTGCGATTTGTTGCAGGGCAACCAATGGTTCATCAACTTCCAAGAAAACGACATCGATATCTGGTCGATCAATGCCTTTCTTCCATAAGGTGACGATCGCTCCTTGATTTTTTGCACCTTCAAGGAATCGATGACCATCGACGCGTGCTCCCTGAATCGGAACATAGAGACCGTCTTCAAGTTGTGCGCGTGAATCCGTTGCAAAATGACGAACGATACGATTATCTTTCACATCGAGATGTAACCATTCAGCGAGTTGCGTAATTGTTAACATGATATATACCTCCATTCGATGACAGCAAAAGAGGACGAATGCAAAAGTCAACGAATGACTCCTGTTCGTCCTCGTCTTCCTGTAGAAATCAGGAAACTTGCTCTACCGTTACTCTTTAGGTTCAGCTAGTTCGACCGTCAACTTTCCATTTTCCTTCACTAGTGTACCAGTTCGAGCCGATTGTTTGGTTACAAAACCTTTACCGATGACGTCGAGCTTCAAATCATATAAGCTGACAAGCTTTTTGACGTCTCGTTGCGACCAACCGGTCAAATCCGGCATCTTAAACGTATTTGATGTTTTCAGCAAGACACGTTCTCCGCTGACGAATTCCTGTCCACGGGATGGAATCTGCGAAACGACTTCAGCACCATCGCCTAGGATGATCGCAACTGCCTCTTGTTCTTTTGCTAGGTCAGTCGCTTGTCGAGCACTCTTCTTGATATAACTTGGCGTGATTTTCGCTTTGACATCCACTGAATCCTTTTGCGTTTCCGGTTGGATGCTACGATACTGTAGTGCCGTATTCATGACACTTTTGAACACAGGACTCATGATGAGCGGACCAGAGACGGATGATTCGTTTTTCGATGGACGATCGACCGCGATGTACATGATCAATTCCGGATCATCTTTCGGGGCCATACCGATGAACGAGTGAATGAATTGTCCTTGAATATACTTTCCATTCTCAGAAATCTGAGCCGTACCGGTCTTCCCAATGACTCGGTAGTCTTTCAACTTATACATTTGACCTGTACCAAGCTTACTGTTGACGACACCGTCGAGTGCTTCGCGTGTTGCTTTTGCCGCTTCAGCAGAAATCGGTTTACCGACGACTTCTGTTTTCGCTCGGTATGGTGCCTTATCCGTATGATCCGCTTTTTGGATGATATGCGGTTTGACCATCTCGCCGTCTCCAGCGATTGCTGTCGCTCCTTGAAGCAATTGCATCGGCGTGACCGCAGTCGATTGCCCCCATGAGGTGATGAGCGCATTCAACGGTTTAGACAAGTCAGATTGACTATTTACTTCTCCCGAGATGTCTATACCCGTTCGTTGGTCAAAATGAAACTTCTTAAAGTATTCTTTATACCGTTCGATCCCAAGTTTTTCTGCTGTTAACTTCGAGAACATGACGTTTGAGGAGTGATAGACCCCTTCAATCATCGGGATGGTTCCCCAACCGACATCATTATAATCCTTGATGACCGTTCCTTTGTAGTTATAACTACCCGATTTATACATCTCATTCGGACGGAACACTCCCGCATCAATCGCCGCTGCGAGCGTAAAGATTTTCATCGTCGAACCTGGCTCGAATCGTGACGAGACGGCAAAATTCGTGAAATCTTTCATATCACGTAAATTCGGGTTGAACGAGGGACGATCCGCCATGGCGAGGATTTCACCAGTCTTCGCATCCATGACGATACCTGTCGCATTTTTCGGTTTGTACGTGTTGTACATTTTTTGCATCTCTTTTTCAAGTGACTGTTGGATTCGATGATCGATCGTCAAATAGAGATTCGATCCATCCTTTGGTTCGTTCGAGACACGTGACGCACCTTGAATCAACGGATTACCGCTACGATCCTTTTCAAAGACACGAGCTCCGTAAGATTCACTTAAAGCATTATCATACTGCTTCTCGATTCCCATCTGACCTTGTAAAGCGACCCGACCATTTTCCTCGGTGATCTTTTGAACGAACCCAAGTGTATCAGACAAGAAGATACCGTTCGGATAGTATCGTTTCGGCTCTTCAATCATCCGGATGCCAGGAAGCTTCAGATTGTCGATTTTCTCTTTTTGATCAAGCGTCAAATCATTTCCTTTTTTTCCGAACTCAATTTGAGAACGGTCTTTGTTTTCAATCAGATAGGTCTCCAGTTCCTTCGTCGTCATCCCAAGAATCGGCGCAAGACCCTCAGCCGTCTTTTTAAAATCGACGATCGTCTCATCTGGATCTTTGACACCACCCAGTCGATAAACGCCAATCAGATGATAGGATGGAATGTTGATCGCAATCGGGGAACCGAGACGGTCGAAAATCTCGCCACGTTCTGCTCCAAGCGTTTCTTGAGACTCCCATCGTTTCTTTTCCGCGTATGCAATCATATCTTCACCATGGAACTGTTTTGTCGTTGCTAAATACAAAAATCGGCCAATGAACACAAAAAAGAGAGTAGCAAATATCACCATGATAAAGGCTACTCTCCAACGGGATTTTTTCAGTGGATTCATTTAGGAATCACCTTGATGTTCCCTTTACGCATATCAAGACCCTGTTCTTTTGCAATCTTATAAATCCGTTCCGGAGAGCTTAAGTTCGTGACCTCTAGTTGTAAACGTTCGTTTTCTTTTTTGAGTGATTGTGTGACTTGGTTCTCTTTCGCTAAATCACGGCTCACATTATACGCTTCGTTATGCGTACTGATCGTCAAACTCCCAAATAACACAAGACCACCAATCATCGCGCTGTATAAGAATTTTTCAAAGGGGTACAAGCGATACTTCGGACGGACGGCGACGCGACGCGCGATATCTTCCGTCTTTCGTGGTTCCTGAACAGGTTGTTGACGAACGGGTTGAACCGTTTGGACCGATTTACGAAGTGGTTCTGCCATTGGAATGCTCCTCTCAAGTTTCTTTCATTTTTTCAGCAACTCGTAATTTTGCCGATCGGGCGCGACGGTTATCATCGAGCTCTTCAACACCAGCCGTAATCGGCTTGCGTGTGACGAGTCGGAGTTCCGGCTCCATTTCGACGGGAATCATCGGTAACCCCGGTGGCAGCTCGGGTAGTGATGATTTTTCTTTAATTGCTTGTTTACACATGCGATCTTCAAGTGAATGGAACGTAATGACACATAGACGTCCACCGACCCGTAATAAATCAATGGCTTGGTGTACCGCACGGTCAAAGACGTTCAGTTCATCATTGACGGCGATTCGAATTGCTTGGAAAGTCCGTTTCGCCGGATGACCACCCTTACGTCGTGCTGGTGCCGGAATCGCATCCTTGATCAATTCGACGAGTTCGAACGTCGTCTCAATCGGTCGCTCTTCCCGCGCTTTTTCGATTTTACGCGCAATCTGTTTCGAGAACTTCTCTTCCCCGTATGTAAAGAAGATACGTACGAGATCATTGTACGGCCACTCATTGACGACTTCGTAGGCAGAAAGTGGAGAAGATTGATCCATGCGCATGTCGAGACGTGCGTCGTGATTGTAACTAAATCCCCGTTCCCCTTCGTCTAATTGTGGTGAAGAGACACCGAGATCGAATAAGATGCCGTCCACTTTCTCGACGCCATGTGCTGCCAACTGCTCTTTTAAATAAGCAAAATTACTCTTTATTAAAGTAAAGCGACCTTCATACGCCGCGAGACGTTCTGCTGCATGAGCGAGGGCGACATCATCTTGATCAAATGCATACAGATGACCTGTCGTCAGTTGCTTGACGATCTCTTCGCTGTGTCCTGCTCCACCTAATGTACAATCGACGTAAATGCCGTCGGGTTTAATCGCGAGTCCTTCGATCGACTCCCATTTCAATACTGTTTCATGCTCAAACATGTCCTGCCTCACCTTTCACTGTCCTTGAAGGACGTTACTCTTTTTCAATGTATCACATTCTCTCGTGAAAACGTTACGAAAATGAGACAGTTTCCTTGATTTATTTAACTTTTGTGTAATTTTCGCTAAAAAACCGAAAAAACCTGCTAGTTTCAGCAGGTTTAGAGGAAAATCTTCAGTTGATCACTCGCATTCGCTTCATAGGCTGTCCTTAAGTCCCGCACAAAATCAGGACCATGATGATTCAACCACGGGAGGACAGAATGCACCCGTTCTTGTGGCGCTCCATCAGGAAGGAGATGGTAAGCCGTCTCTTTATATTGCCGTGTTTGTCGATCAAACTGACGTCGATCTTCTGCTAGCAAACTAGCAATTGCTTGTTCGAGCTGTTTCTTGACCTTCTCACTCTTACTCGACGTCCGCAGTAAATGCTGTTCGAGCGAGAGAAACTCGGAGACGAAACTGTCTTTTAGCATCGCTGCCGTCTGCATACGTCCTGTCATCTTCTCTTCTGAATAGAGCGGAATCGGAACGCCTGAACGGACGACTTCTTCGAGCGATACCTCGAGTTTAGCAAGACGCTTTTCATCGCTATGACGCACGATTAACCCGCCCATGCGGGGAATCAATAGCGGCATCGTCCAATTCAGATGATGAAAGAGCGGTCGTAAGCGTGTCCAGTACGCTAATTCTCCGGGACCACCGATATAGGCAAGCGTCGGGAACAGGTAATCCTGCATCAATGGACGTGTGACGACACTGTTGGAGAAACGTTCCGGACTGGCGTACAGCAACGCGAGCAATTCAAGCTCCGTATACTGCTTTCCTTGTTTCGTCTCGAATCCGTCTGCTGTCGGATAAAGCAACTGACGACCATGATCATCGACGAAAAGATGCGCCGCTTCCTCGTTCAAGAACGTATCCGGTAACTCTTGCGTCTGTGAAATACCATCCGTCAATGCTCGTCTAAATTCCGCATTGTCTTGAATCAACCGTTCAAAGAACGGAATCTCGAGTTCACGGACAGAATGTGTATCCGCATCAAAGAAGACGACATCATAATCGATCAATTCACCGATCAATTGCGAGAAAAACATCCCATAGGATGTACACGCTTCAACGATTTGCTTCAGACGCGCAATTAATCGTTTCGTATGAACCGTTTCTGGCATTGCTCGGAATGTCTCTTCGATGATTTCAAGAAGTGTTGCTTGATCAAAAGAGAGTCGACTGACCGAGCGGGCAATCGATTCTGTAGGTGCAACAGCGATTTTACGCGTTTGATAATCCGCTGTCGGAACGTAAACATGGTTAATCTCATCAAAATCGTGATCTTCGGTCGCGAGCCAAAAAATCGGAACGACAGGCCGCCCAAGTGTCGTTTCCGCCTGCTGCGCGACCTTAAGACAGGTCAACAATTTATAGATCGCATATAATGGTCCGCCAAAAATACCCGTTTGTTGCCCTGTAATGACAACTTGAGCTTCACCCGTACGAAGCTTCGCGACACGTTCCCGCAAACGCTCCGTCATGTTCGGATTTTGACGTTCAAGTTCGTCTGTCAGTGCCGCAAGATTCGGATAGTGACGTTCTTCAAGCAAACGGCTCCTCGACGCTAAACCACTCTCTCCAAGGTGGTCGACATATGTTAAGAATTCTTCTCGTGAAGCACGATGCATCAACGAGTTATCATCGTATAAGGCTTCAAATGGTTGTACCTTCAAACAAAATCCCTTCTTTCTTACCTAACTGGTCAGCTGATGAACAGTTGACGAATACCGAGTATGAACAGTATGAAATGGACGGGTAATGCCAGCAAGATGATGATCCGCCAACTGTGGCGAATCATTTGTCTCAAATCAACATCAAGTTGACGAATTCGTTGCCAGAGCGCATTCAACGCAAATACCAACAACACGACGATGACGATCCACCCTAAGTAATTTGTTCCGGTCAAGGCAATCAATGCAACATGAATCGCATACAGAACGATGAACGTTCCAAAGTCGAGTGCAAATCGAACGGCCTTCCCATGTTTCCGAAATAGAAGTAGAAAGACGAGATACAACGCAATCAGGCTGAATAAAGGAAAAATGATGAAGACTGTCACTGCGGACCCTCCCTCTGTTTGATCTGTTCATAATAAAAAGATAAACGTGGCGTCGCAGTCGTCGCCTGACGTAATGCGTATCCAAGTATCGGTTCTACTTCCGTTCGTCGTCCATACTCAAGATCTCGTAACATGGAAGAACGATTTTTGCTCGTATTCTTCATGATCCGCTCGATCTCGGAATAAGTAATGTCATGGTGCGGGAAAATCGTCCGCATTTCGTCAAATAATTGATGGGCTTCTTCTCGATAAGGCATCTCTAACAAGGAACCATTCTCAACACCGTAATAAGCCGTCACTGGATTAATGACGACGTTGATGAATAGCTTCGTCAATAAAACGGCTTCCATATCTGACTCAAGTTCAAAGCACAGTTGCTTGGACGACAAGTTCGCTACCTCTTGATTGCCGTAGCGGATGCGGCCATTTCCAGTATGCTGAACTTCAAACGGTGCAGTACGCATGGCACCATGTTCGACGACACCAAATAAGACATGCGGCAATTGCTCTTTCCATTTCAAATGATCCATTCCATTTTGCAGGAACATGACGGGACACGTCAGCCGTTTGAGGAATGGAATCACACTTTTTATATCATACGACTTTGTCGCGACAAACACCAAGTCTTCTGACTCGAGCCGATCAATCTTCCGGATCCGTACGAGACGACTCGCCTGTCCATCGCGAATGATCGGTCGTTCCTCATCTTGTTCCTGTCGCACATAAAGCGTAACTGCATGCTCTTCCGATAAATAAGAGGCAAGCAACAACCCGATGGCACCCGCGCCAATGATTCCAACATTCATCTATTCATGTCCCCTTTCATGAAAAAAGCGACCTTAAAACCGATTTCTCGATTCGAAGGTCGCTTTTATACCGATCAATCAGCTTATTTGCTGACGATTTCTTTACCTTTGTACGAGCCACATGCTTTACAAACGCGGTGTGAAAGTTTCATTTCACCACAGTTTGGGCACTCGACCATACCTGGTACACGGAGTTTGAAATGAGTACGGCGAAGACGTTTGCGTGTTTTCGACGTTCTGCGGAATGGTACTGCCATCGTTGTCCACCTCCTTGAAAAAATACACTCGCCTTTACTTCAGAAATCAGGAATCCTGATCTTTTTTAAAGAACTGAGCGAGACCCGCGAGTCGCGGATCGATTTTTGGTTCGGTTTCCTCTGGATCTTCTTCAGAAAGAATCGTCCAGCCTTCCCCCTCAACCAACTGATTCTCTTCATCATCCCCATGCACTTGCACTGGCACATGAAGTAAAATCAATTCTTGCACGAGCGGTCGAAGATCGACCGTATTCCCGATCGGTACGTTGATGTCATCTGCTTCGTTCGAAACAGCATCGACTTCGAGCAGGAATGGCTCGATGGATTCAATCTCGAATGGATAAGCGACGTCACTTAGCGTCCGGGCATCCGGAAGCGTCATTTCGCCGGTGATCCGAAGATTGAATATTAATTGATTCGATGTAAACGATGCATTTGCACGAACGTGCACAGGTTGCACCGCCCGGATATCCGGATGGAGGGCGACTAGCTCATTGAGCTCGATCGTCTCGTTAACCTGAAGTTGACCCAGATTGCGCAATTTATTCAATTGCATCAGGGACCATTTCATCCGAATCACCTCAATTGCAACAATATGAATTATAGAGAGGACATCTTGTTTTGTCAATGTTTTTTCTTTACACTGAAATCGCTAGAGAACGAACACTTTTGGACGTCTTTATCCATATTACCGCACTTAATTCGGTTTGCAAAGGAGAAAGTTTTCATGAGGATGACAGCTATCATTTCAGAGTACAATCCGTTTCATAACGGACACTATTATCAAGCGACGACAGCACGACGGGAAACGGATGCCGACGTCATCGTCGCCATCATGAGCGGAACGTTCATGCAGCGTGGTGAACCCGCCTTTACAGACAAATGGACACGTGCTCAGGCAGCGGTCGCGAGCGGTGCCATCGATCTCGTTCTTGAACTCCCCTTCTATTTTGCTGTCCAGCGTGCTGATCGTTTTGCACTCGGTGGTGTGACGATTGCAGAGACGATCGGCTGTCAATCGCTTTCGTTCGGAAGCGAGTGTGGAGACATCGAACCTTTTCTGCATGCGGCAGCGGAACAGATCGAAGAGACACTTGCTTACAAGCAAGCGTTACACGATGGTTTGGCATCTGGTCTCTCTTCTGCTCACGCCGCTAGTCTAGCATTCAAGAGCGTCTCAGGAACGCTTGATTTGACACAACCGAACAATACGCTTGGCTATTATTACGCTCGCGCCGCAAATACCCTATCGCTTCACACGACGAAACGGATTGGAAGTGGCTACCACGACTTATCAACCGGAGACATCATGAGCGCCACCGCGATACGCGCCCATCATCAAACGCACGGTCAGCTGCTCGCACTTCCTGAACAAACCGAAGACGTCTTAGCAAACGCCTCTTTCGCCAACTTTTCGCACTATTATCCGTGGATTCGACAACGTCTACTGACAACCCCAGTACCCGAGTTGATACGAATCGCTGGGATCGACGCTTCGTTAGCGCCACGACTCATCGAAGGGGCGAAACAAGCAACGACGTTCGATACCTTTCTGAATTACGTCAAAACACGCCGTTATACGCGGACGAGCCTGCAACGTGCCCTGATCTATCTGTTGACCTCAACGACAGCAGAGGAGGTCGCACGGATTGATTACGACCATATTAATTTTGTTCGTCCCCTCGCCTTTTCAGAACGAGGACGACAAGCACTCAAAACCATCAAAACGCGGACTACCGTCTTCAGTACCTTTACGAGTCATCCTTGGCTAACGAAAGAAAGCCAAGTGACAGCTGCATATGCACTGCCCTTGGCTCGCTACGACGCGTTGCTCGAACACCGTCGTTTCCCTTATTTTGCTGGAAGTTCTTCTAAATAATCAATCGCATCTTCGACTGTCTTGATCGGAACGAGCTTCATGTTCGTTCCGAGTTTTTTGATGGATGGTTTTGCTTCTTTGTAGTTCTCTCCTGCTGGCACGAACATGATTTCCGCTCCTGCCTCGTCAGCAGCGACGACCTTTTGCCACGCTCCACCAATCGGTCCTACCTTGCCGCCTTCTTCAATCGTTCCTGTTCCAGCGATTTTATGCCCTTTCGCCAAATCCCCCGGCGTCAATTGGTCATAAATTTCAAGGGTGAACATCATTCCAGCAGATGGTCCACCGACACCTTCGACCTGAAACGCAATATCAGGATCCGTCGTCACGTTTGAGATCGGAAGCGGTTCGTAAATGCCGAGCCCGACTCGCTTGACCTCTTTAGATAATTGATCCACTCGAATCGTCGTTTTCTTGTCTTCCGATTTACGCGTGAATTGAATCGGAACAGCTGTTTTTGCTTTTTTTGCTTGAATTGTCTTCATGAAACCTTCGAATGACGTAATCGGTTTTCCGTCAACACTTGTAATGCGATCCCCTGCCTTCAGTTTCCCCTCGGCTGGACCACCGGGAATGACGCCAGAGACGTACACCCCTTCAAAATCGACATCGACCTTTTGATTCGCCAATTCATATGCTTCGATCGTTGCGTTATGTTGCGCTTCTTCCATATACAGCTTCTGACGTGTTTCATACTGTGCGTCCGACTCACCGTCGTACAAATAATCACTTACACTTGATGTTTCGGAGAACGGTAGAAATAAGCTTTCAATGAGAAAGTAAGGCGTGGCCCGACGTTGTGCGATCGTCAGCATCATCAAATCTCCCGGTTCCTTGTCGCCTCCAGATACTTCGATCAAATCTTCTGTCGACGTCGCATCACCTGGATAAGAGATGAAATAAGGAAGTGGTACGAAAAATACGATCAAGGCAGCAACGATAGCTGCTAAGGCGGGTTTCCAAGCTTTCATCACAGTTCTCCTTTCGTATATTTCTGACGTAGCGCCTCTTCGACGGAAGGCGGTACGAGATCGGCAACGGAAGCACCATATTTGGCAGCTTCCTTAACGATCGAAGAACTCAAGAAGGAATACTGATTATTCGTCATCATGAACAGTGTCTCGATTTGATCGTTCATCTTCTTGTTGATGGAAGCGACTTGCATTTCGTATTCAAAATCCGAAACTGCTCGTAGACCGCGGACAATCGCGGTTGCACCGACTTCCGCCGCATAATCGACAAGTAGACCATTAAAGGAATCCACCTTGATTTGAGGTAGGTGCGACGTCACATCGGCAATCAACTCCATCCGTTCCTGAACAGAAAAGAGTGGTTGCTTCGAAGAATTATTCAGTACGGCAACGATGATCTCATCAAAAATCGGAACGGCACGCTCGATGATGTCTAAATGTCCGTTCGTGATCGGATCAAAGCTACCTGGGCAAATGGCGATTCGTTTCATTCGTGGTCTTCCTCCGCTTCCATGAATTCGTACAATGTGATCGAGATGACAGCAGAATAACGAAGTCGACGCACGACTTCTAGCCGTCCGATCCGGTCCGGTAATTCAACAGCAGAGTCATGTTCACAGACGATGACACCGTTGTCCGTCAGCATATCATGTTGCTCTATGTATGTGACATGTTCCGTCAATCGCTCTTTTGCATAAGGAGGGTCTAAATAAATCAATTTAAACGGCTCTTCAGATGCTAGTTCCGCTAAAGCGACAGCAACGTCTTTTTTCAAAACACGTGCTTGATTTGTATAATGCGTCGTTCGTAAGTTATCTTGGATTGTTTGAATAGCTTTATGGTGTTGGTCGACGAACACTGCCTCATCGCATCCTCTTGACAGAGATTCAATCCCAAGACCACCGCTCCCCGCAAACAGATCCAGTGCCCGTCCTCCATTGAAATAAGGACCGATGACGTTGAATAAAGATTCTTTTACCTTATCCGTAGTCGGTCGTGTCTGATCCCCTGGTACTGCTTTTAATCGTGTACCTTTCCGTTCCCCTGAAATGACTCGCATTTCCTTCATTCCTTTCAACAAAGAAGCGACGAGGATGTCCTCATCGCTCCATGGATTATGCTTCTTCTGGCATTTTACCTTTTTTGTTCGCGAACGTCTCCGTGATGAACGGTCGTTCTGAACGTTTGATCGATTCGACGAACGGGAGAGTCGAAATGACTTCCATCACCTGTTCATGTTGATCTAAATCGACATATAGATGAACGTATCGTTCACGTTTAGACGTAAAGTAGACGTTCCCGTAACGGCGTAATTGACGGGATGCTTTCATCGCATTGACATAGACGATGAGTCCCACTCGTTCCTTGATCACGCCAGCCTACCCCCTTCATCTTCGTTATCCGCTACAGCTACAGCTGCCACCGGTCGAACAACCTCCAGCGCATCCTTGATCGAAGAAAGGATTTCCCGTCGGTACTTTGATTTGCGGTGATACTTCCCCAGCGAGCTTCAGACTGATTTGTCCGAGTAACGTCTCGAGTTGTTTTTCCGCCTTTTTAAACTGCGCGACTTCTTCTTGTAAATCAAGTCGCCGTTTGACTTCATGGACCTTTTTCGTGATCGTCTGATAGTCAGGATGGTACCGTCCGAATCGCTGTACGAGTTCGTAGTCCTCCTTGACTTGATGAAAATCGCGAATGACAGCCTGTGCCTCTACTGACTCTTGCTGTGCTTGTTTCGCACATCTATATGCTTGCCCCGTTTCACTTTGAGCGAGAGATCGAATGAGGTCTTCCGCTGCGTTGATGAGGTCAATCGTCTTATCGGTATATATCACAACGAATCTCCTCCTTAACTTTACCATCTTATCATAACATTTCTCTCCCTCCTAGCCTGTTGAATTGTGTATAATTTGTTCAGAAGGAAGGAATGAACTTTATGCAACTGCTCTCTTTTAATATGTTCCGGACGATTGGAATCAAGACGGAACATGCCAAGTCAGATTATCACTTTGATTCCTTAAAAAAAATCGAACAGGCGGATGTCGTCCTGTTCCCGGAATACTGGCAAATCCACTCGATCATCTACGGAATGAAAAAACCGATTTTCCCGTCGGCTGCTACGTTCCACTTAGGTCATGACAAGATTGAGATGACACGGATTTTTCAAACCGTCATTCCGGATAACATCCCTCGGACCGGCATCTACGGAAAAAATGAATTCACTGTCGAACGTGTCTTACGAGAATTTTCGTTTCCGTTCGTTGCTAAGACAGTCCGTAGCTCAATGGGACAAGGTGTCCATCTCATCAAAAATGAAATGGACTGGAAGAAATACACGGATACACACGAGACGTTCTACATTCAGGAGTACATTCCGAATGAGAAAGACTTACGTGTCGTCGTCGTCGGCGATCAAGTCCTTGCTGCGTACTGGCGCGTCGGTGGTGCTCAGTTCTTAAATAACGTCGCTCAAGGTGGTGTCCTTGATTTTGATGATGTGCCACAAGGAGCAATCGACTTCGTGCTCGCTCTCGCGAAACAGCTCGATATCGATCACGCTGGTTTTGATCTTATCATCCGTGACGGACAGTGGTACGTTCTTGAGTTCAATGTTTTCTTCGGTGGAGAAGGACTCAATCATCTTGGTATCCACGCACCGGATACGATTCTTGAATATGTCGAACGAAAATATGGAAGTTCATGAATTCTTCAAAATGACTTCACATCTTTTACGTCATCGTTTCATTCATTATGGTATGATAGTTTGGAAAGACTAGTATCTACTAGCAAACTGGGGTATAGGGGGATTCAAACATGAAGTTTGAACAATATGGTATCGAAGGCAAGGAACTGAAGTTCGGTCTTCTCGAAACAATCATGGAACATCACCGCTTCGTTCGTGAAGGACAGTGGGATTATGAACGCGCGATGTACGACATGAAGTACGAAAAACAATCAACAGGTGAAGTATTCTACCTGCGTGTTCCTGTCTATGCGATCCAAGGCGAGATTGAAGACCGCCATGCTGTCGTTCGTATGATGACACCACTTCTCGGTAAACATTACTATCCACACGGTGTCGAGTATGATGAGACGTTCCCTCCAGAAATCGTCAAAGACTGCGAACGTCGTTTAGCAGCATTGCTCGAAACACTCGAAAAATAAGATTCACACGTAGAGGTTCCAATTAGGAGCCTCTATTTTTTTGTTTTTCATTCTAAACAAAAAAAGCTAACGACCTCGCATCATCTACGAAGTCATTAGCTGTTCTGCCCATCTGATTGTTATTCCTTAAAGTACACGAAACAGCTATTAACGCGCGACGAATTGTACATAAGATACGACATCGTCTCCGAGCTGAATCCCAAGTTGCTCGCGTACATGAAGATAAAGTGCGTGAAGCGACGTTGCCGGTGCACTGACCTTTACGCTAAATGCAATCTCTTCCCGGTCCATCCGTTTGATCCGGGAGTGATGGATTCCATAATCTTCGATCGCACAAGCAAGTAATTCCTCGATGGCTTGAATAGAGACGGTAATATCTCCTTGCATGTACTCTTCATACGTCATCTACCTTCACTCCTTTGCTAATTGTGTGACCGAAGACATGACCTCTTCTAAGTCGACCGGTTCATCCGGTGTCTTCGCCATAGACGAAATCGCCCGTACTTTATTCTCACGGTCCAAAATGAACATTTGTGTTCCGTGTGTCACTAAGCCACTCTCGGCCTTTGAGTAATAGAAGTTCAACTGACGAGTCAGACGATCGATGACGACTGGATCTCCCGTCAATACTTTCCAGCCCTTAGCATCTGCTTCAAAGTTCGAAGCATACTTCTTCAAGACTGTTGGTGTATCGACTTTTGGATCAACTGTCACTGCGACGAGTTCGACGTCACTTCCATACAATTCTTCACTCCGAAGCTTCTTCTCAAGCTTACGGTAATCATTTAATGTCAACGGACAGATATCAGGACAGTTCGAGTAGAAGAACGTCAATACTTTGACTTTTCCATCTTCCGAATTGAATGATTTTCCGTCTACAGCATTCGTTAATTCAAATGGCGTCGGTTCAGCGATGACAGGTAACTTTTCTTTCATGAAGAAATAATAATACCCCCCGGCTGCCGCAACTAAGATAAGGACGACGGCAGCGACCGTCAAGTAACTATTCTTTTTCAAGTTGGCTCCCCCTTAATGACTCCAGATCGCCCGGAATACGTTCGTCGTCTCACCTGGATCGTAGACGACATATAATAAGCAATACACGATCACACCGGTAATGGCTGTCAAAAACCAAACGATTGAGGCAACCGGTCCGATTTTACGGTGACGTGCAAAGTTCTTCTTATACGCGTGATAGAGTGCCATCAAACCGAGCACCCCACCAGATGTCGCAAGAAGGATGTGGAAGATCAAGAATCCTGTGTAATAGGCTTTGACGGATTCTGGACCGCCAAAGGCTGTGTTACCAAGCAGAATCGTCCGCAAGGCATACATGATGAAGAATAATAAAGCGAGTGCAGCTGCAATCGTCATCACGGTTTGGTGAGCTTTCATGTTACGACGCGTTTGGGCGATCAAAAACCAGCCAATCGCTACGAAAATCGCACTGATGACAATCAGCGACACACAAATCAACGGCAAATAACTCATGTTCCAACTTCCTCCAATTTAATCCGCTTTTGGTGTGAAGGACATGCCTTCATCCACGGCAGTACTTTTTGAACGGCGCACCCATGTAAAGAAGGTTAATCCGAAAAATAAACCATACACGAGTTCTTGACCGAGCTTCATGAGGACACCACCAAAGCGTTGGTCCTCTAATAAGTCATCTGTCGTTCCGAGCAATCGTTCCAGGTTCAAGCCGCTCAAATCATTGTTCGGCATACAGTAAGCGAGTACTTTCGCGAACGTCGCCGGATCCTGATACGCTTGATACTGAAAACTTTGACTGAAGATCATGAAGGCACAGGCTGGTGTCAACAACACACCATTCGCTACGATGTACACCATCTTCTTTAGGTCAGAAAGGCTGTCCGCCTCATTGACCGGTGCAATGATCGGATACCACATCGTCATACTCAAGAAAATCAATGTTCCGTGGAACAGACGGTGAACGGTATAGTTCGTTAAGACATAATCAAAAATAAATGGCATGTGATAGAACGTAAACAAGGCATTAAAGACGACAAGTGCAATCAGCGGCTTGATGAAGAAGCGAAGAATCCTCCCAAGATACGGTGTATCAAACAAGCGCTTATAAAGCCACTCTGGTATCGCAATCAACAAGAGCGGCGGTGCGACCATATAGACGAATACCATCTGCAGCATGTGTGCTGAGAACGTGATGTGTGCTAGCAGGTCTAACGGACTTCCAAAACCGATGTAAAAAACGATCAATGCCGCGAGCATCGAAAACTTTTGCCCAAGCGTTGTTTCCGGCTCATCCGGACGACGCAACTTTTCTGTCACGACAGCATATAGGATATACAATCCAACGAGTATCAACGCATAATAAGGACTCCATAAGACAGTCCATTCGAATTGCGAAAGTGCTCCCCTTAAATTGCCTAACATATTTTTTCACCCCGTTCCTTTCTCTTACAAACTAAGATTACCGTTCCCCTATTTCATTGTAAAGGTTTCTCATAAAACGATTCCAAAATAAAAGACCATCCTGCTAAACGTTAGCAGAATGGTCACATTTCTTACCAGATCAACAGACGAAGTGTCGCAACGATCGTCAAGGCGACGAAAATGCCAAGACCCATCATGACTTTGATCCATGTGTTGCCTTTGTTGTTCATATGCATGAACATGTAAAGCTGAAGATAAACCTGAACGATTGCCATGATGATCAAGAAACCACCGGCTGCCCAGTGCGGCATGAGATCAGCCATGACAGCACCGAAAGCGATGAGCGTCAAGAAAATCATGAGTGCGAAACTGATGAGTTGCAGTTGTGTCTCACGACCACGTTCTGCTTTCATCTCAAGCTCGATTTGATTGCGCGTAAGTTGCGGTTCGTGTTTTTCCATCTTATTTCACCATCCCCATGAGGTAGACGACTGAGAAGATAAAGACCCAGACGACGTCAATGAAGTGCCAGTAAAGACTTGAAACATAGTACTTCGGCGCATTCACGACCGTGATGCCACGGTTCCAGTTCCGGATGAGCAATGTCGAGATCCAGAGAAGACCGAACAAGACGTGCGCACCGTGGAAACCGACGAGTGTATAGAAGGCAGAACCAAATGCACTCGACGTGAACGTATGACCGATGTGGTAGTAGTGATTGAACTCATAAATCTCACCCGCTAAGAATGCTAGTCCAAGAACAAGTGTGATGATCAACCACATTTTCATCTTCTTCACATCATTACGTTTCATCGCCATCATCGCAAGAACACTTGTTAATGAACTTGTGAGAAGAAGCATCGTCATGATGAAGACGAGACCCATTTCAAAGATGTCATAACTGCGTAATCCTTCTTTTGCACCGGAGTTATGAAGTCCGATGTATGTTCCGAAGAGAGAGGCGAACAAAGTCGTCTCTCCTCCAAGGAAGAACCAGAAGGCTACATATTTATTCTTACCCTCAAGTGTTGCTTTTTCAACATGATCCGGAATACCCGTGATCGGGTTATTCGGTACTGAATGATGACCCATCTTACTTCGCCTCCTTTTCTGCTTCAAGGCGTAGATCTTCTTCGACGACTGATTTCGGGATGTAGTATCCTTCATCGTCAATCCAAGAACGGAAGAACATCGCGATCAATGTCATCGCAAGACCAATCAAGGCAACGACGAGACCAACAGTTCCATAGTCTAGGCGAAGAATGAATCCGAGACCTGCAAGGAATAGACCGACTGACATGACGAATGGCAAGATCGTGTTATTCGGCATATGGATATCGCCGACTTCTTCCGATACAGAAACTGTTTTGTTCCCTGCCATTTTTTCGAGCCAATACGTATCCAAACCTTTGACGAGTGGAATTTGAGCGAAGTTATACTCTGGAGTAGGAACTGGAAGTGTCCACTCAAGTGTACGTCCATCTCCCCAAACGTCGCGTTTTACATATTCTTTTGACATCAATGCTGCTGCAATCGAGATGACGAGAACGATTGTCGATACGCCCATGAATGCTGCACCGATTGATGAAAGTAAGTTCATTGTTTCCCAGCCTTGGTTTGGCAAGTACGTGAAGACACGACGTGGCATACCTGTAAGACCGAGGATGTGTTGTGGGAAGAACGTCAAGTGGAAGCCGATGAAGAACAACCAGAATTGAATTTTTCCCCAGAACTCGTTGAGCTGTTTCCCGAACATAAGTGGGAACCAGTAGTACAGACCTGCGAAGAGACCGAAGACTACCCCACCAACGATAACGTAGTGGAAGTGAGCGACTACGAAGTAACTGTCATGGTACTGATAATCGGCAGGTGCTACTGAAAGCATGACCCCTGTCATACCACCAACAAGGAATGATGGAATGAACGCGACCGAATAAAGCATCGCGACTGGGAACGTCAACTTACCGCCCCACAGCGTAAAGAGCCAGTTGAAGATCTTGACCCCTGTCGGTACAGCAATCGCCATTGTTGCTACGGCGAAGATCGCGTTTGCAACCGGACCGAGACCAACTGTGAACATGTGGTGGACCCATACCATGAATCCGAGGAAACCGATCAACATTGTCGCAAAGACCATCGTCGTGTAACCGAAGAGACGCTTACGAGCAAATGTAGGAATGATTTCAGAGAAAATACCGAATGCCGGTAAGATCAAGATATAAACTTCCGGGTGACCGAAGATCCAGAAGAGGTGTTCCCAGATGACGATATTCCCGCCCGCTGCCGGGTCGAAGAAGTGCGCTCCGAAGAGTCGCTCGAACGTCAAGAGGAACAATCCAACCGTAAGTGGTGGGAATGCGAAAACGATCAAGGCAGAAGCAACGAATGCTGTCCATGTGAAGAGCGGCATCCGCATCAGTTTCATACCTGGTGCACGCATGTTCAAAATCGTAACGAGGAAGTTAATCCCCCCCATAAGTGTACCGAAACCAGAAATCTGAAGACCTAAAGCGTAGAAATCTACACCAAGAGATTCAGGAACTGTAGAAAGTGGTGCGTACGCTGTCCATCCTGCGTTCGGTGCAGCGCCGAAGAACCAAGAGAGGTTCAGTAAGACTCCACCGAAGAAGAACAACCAAAATCCAAGTGCGTTCAAGAATGGGAACGCAACGTCACGTGCCCCGATTTGAAGCGGTACTGCAGCGTTCATGTATCCAATCAACATCGGCATCGCTGCCAAGAAGATCATCGTCGTACCGTGCATCGTGATCAATTGGTTAAAGAGTTCACCGCTGACGAAATCGTTCATCGGTTTAATCAATTGAAAACGAATCATTAGGGCTTCTACGCCACCGACCAGAAGGAAGAACAATCCAGACATGATGTAGAGAATCCCGATTTTCTTATGGTCGACTGTCGTTAGCCAGTCCATGATGCCGCTTTTTTTCTGCGGCATACCCATAGTATGTGTCCCCACTATGATTCCCCCTTAAAAAATTATTGGAGCTTTTTGTCCAATAGATAATCTGCCAATTCGCTCAATTCTTCATCGCTGATCTGATCTTCAGAGAATCCAGGCATTTTCGTACCTTGTTTCTCTTTTTGAGGATCGCGAATCCATTTTTCGAGGTTCTCTTTATCATGATCGAGGTAACCCGCGATACGTTGACGGTCACCGAAGTTCGTCAAGCTAGGTGCGACTTTTCCGCCACCATGACAGCTGAGACAGTTCTGAGCATAGACTTTCTCGCCAGTCGTCCAGTTCTTTTCATTCTTTTTGTCGAGCTGTTTCGTTTCTGCTTCTTTTGCAGATTTCATGTCTTTCAACCACTGATCGTAGTCATCCTGTTCCATCGCAACGACTTTAAAGTCCATCAATGCGTGGGAAGGACCACACAACTCAGCACATTTACCGTAGTAAGTGCCTGCTTCTTTTGCTTGTAACCACATTTCGTTTTCAAGACCTGGGTTCGTATCTGTTTTACCAGAAAGAGCTGGTACCCAGAATGAGTGAATGACGTCTTTAGACGTCAAGTTAACAGCAACACGTTTACCGACTGGGATGACAAGTTCTTGTCCTGTTGAAACACCTTTGTCTGGGTATTCGAACTCCCACCAGTAGAGATTTGCTGTAACGTTGATTTGTTCGTTTTTCTTCGCTTCTTTTGCATCTGCGAGTTCAACCGTTGTTTTGATCGTCGGAATTGCAAGAACGATCAAGAGAAGAATCGGAATGACTGTCCAGATGATTTCAAGCGTATGGTTCCCTTCAACTTGCTTCGGAACCGTGTTATCACCTGATTTACGACGGAATTTCATAAGTACGTAAATATAAATGACGGCTACGATCGCAAGGACGAACAACATGACCCACAAGCTAAGCTTGATGATCTCAAGTTGCATCTCAGCGCCTTCTCCGCGAGGCTGTAGCGCAGACAATTCCGGAATTCCACAACCTGATAACATGAGTGCCATCAAGCCGATTGGAAGAAGCCGGAAGAGCATTTTTACTGATTTTTTCACAACCATCCCCACTTTCTTTGTCCCCAATTTTGTCTTTCGTAATGGTGTACGTGAATTATGTCAAATCGTTTTAGAGAGAAACGAGTACGACCGTCACGATCCAAGCCGTGAAATAAAAGAGTGAGAAGAAGAACATCTTCGACGCCCATTTGATTTCGGCTTGTTCATCTTGGATCTTCAGACCTTTCAGTCCCATATAGAGCCAATATCCACCGAGCAATGCCATGACGATCATGTAGATGATGCCATAGTGTGCTAAGAGGAGTGATGATGGAATGAGTACTGCAATCCACCATACAATTTGTCGTTTCGTGATCGCGAATCCGTTTACGACAGGTAACATCGGGATACCTGCTGCCCGATACTCCTCTGTCCGTCGCATCGCGAGTGCAAGGAAATGTGGTGGTTGCCACACGAACATGATGAGGAATAAAATCCACGCATCAATGTGAAGCGTCGGAGTGACTGCCGCAAATCCAATGATTGGTGGCACAGCTCCTGAAATACCACCTACGACTGTATTGATCGTGTGCGTCCGCTTTAACCACATCGTATAAATCACGACGTAAACGAATGACCCGATCAATCCGAACACTGCCGCCACATGGTTGACGATCAACAACAATACCGTACCGGTCGCAAGAATACCGAGTCCTAGTGCGAGTATCCGTTGTCCATCCATCTTCCCAGTAACGCTTGGTCTTCCCATCGTCCGTTCCATCTTGTAATCGATGTCCCGGTCAATGTAGTTATTGAGGTAGCAACTTCCGGCAATGACCAATCCACTCCCGAGAAGCGTCCACAGTAACATCCACTTGGTTTGCCATAAATACAACAGGACATCATCCGTTATGTACGATGCCGCTACGACATACCCTGCGAAGACCGTAATCAGATTGGCACGGACAATCCCCATTTTTGCTAGGGTAATATAGTCCTTGAATGTGGGCTGATCTGCTTGCTCAATCGCCATATCCAGTGCCTCTCCAGTAACTTTCGCCATGCTGTTCCCTCCTTTTCACCGTCTGCTTCCGTTTAGCACCTAAGCTTCACGTAATTTCTTCACAGAAATAACACAGACATGCCACGAAACGCCCTTTTCTCTATAAAAGATACCACATATTCAGGACCGTGACGTATGAAAATACTTTCGACATAATGAACAAAATGTGAAATCTATGTGATTTTCATCACAGTTCACCATATTTACCTAATACTAGAATAGCGTTGTTCTAAAAGATTGCAACCCTTTCAGTACTTTTTGTGCGATACTAGTCCTATGGAAATCCATGTATTTCGTATTTTTTTAGAAAGGTGGTGTCCAAATCTTGAATCGAAAGCTTTCGATGTTTTCAGCCTTCGTCACGTTTACGATGATGATCGTCTTGCTGATGGGTGGGACAGTCACAAAAACGGATTCTGGCGATGGTTGTGGAACGGATTGGCCACTCTGTCATGGGGAACTCATTCCGACGAACCCAAGTGTTGAAACGATGATTGAATATAGCCACCGTGCTGTAACTGGAGTCGTTGGACTCTTAATCATCGCCTTATGTCTCTGGACGCTCGTTGCCTTCAAGGATCGACTCGATACGAAGATCTTCGCGTTTCTCGCCTTCATCTTCATGTTGATTCAATCGATCGTCGGCGCTGGTGCTGTCGTTTGGCAACAATCGGACCTCGTCATGGCGTTACATTTCGGTATCTCCTTGATTTCCTTTGCTTCGCTGTTGATTTTGACGTTGTTGATCATGGAGCGTCCGGGTCAGGAATTCAGGGAATCGGTCCCAGCATTCTTACGGAAACTCTTATACGCTCTACTCATCTATACGCTAATCGTCGTATATACCGGTGCTTACGTACGCCACGTCGGCGCTACATATGCTTGCGTTGGTTGGCCTGTCTGTTCTCAACCGTCAATGACGTTCGAAGCGTGGGTGCAGATGATTCACCGGATCATGGCAGGACTATTGTTCCTGTTCACCTTATTCGTCCATGTCGTTGCGATTCGCTTAAAACACCGGACGACAACGATTGGTATGGCGTTTGCGACGTTCTTCATCTCGTGCCAAGTCGCCACTGGGGCTTGGATCGTTCTTGGTGGACATGCAACGTATGTCCCGTTACTCCATGCTTTCTTGATCACATGTTACTTCGGTGTCTTATCTTACTTGACGTACCATGCATTCCGAACGCGCAAGGCAAACAGTCGTCTTCAATAAGATCGTAAAAAAGGATGTTCCTCGCTTGAGGGACATCCTTTTTTCATTATTTGAATCGAGCAATCGCACGCTTTCGTGCTTCGTCGTGTGCGACGATTGGTTCTGGATAGCCATAATCCTTGCGTTGCTCAGCAGTCGGTTCATGAATATACTGCTTTGATAAATCCTTGATTTCCGTAACATACTTTCGAATGAACTCGCCATCCTTATCGAACTTCTTCGATTGAGTCGTCGGATTGAAGACGCGGAAGTACGGAACGGCATCCGTTCCGACTGATGCAGCCCATTGCCACCCCCCGATGTTTGATGCCGCTTCGTAATCAACGAGTTTCTGCTGGAAATACTGTTCGCCTTTCTGCCAATCGACTAACAGGTCTTTTGTCAGGAAAGAAGCGACGATCATCCGTAGACGATTATGCATCCACCCCGTTTGATTCAATTGTCGCATCGCCGCATCAACGATCGGATAGCCCGTCTTGCCCTCACACCACGCTTTGAAGCCCTCTTCATCTTTCTCCCATTCGATTTCCCGATATTGCGTATTGACGGCTTGTCGTTTCGATTCCGGGAAATGCATTAAAATCATGTAATAGAATTCACGCCAGATGAGTTCCGTGATGAAGGTCTGTTTTCCTTTTGATTTTTTTGCCTCCTGAACAGCCGCATAGACCGTTCGAATGCCTATTTCTCCAGTCCGTAAATAGCGGGAGAGTAAGCTTGTACCGTCAACAGCTGGAAGATCACGGTTCTCTTCGTAACCTTCAAGCGATTGTTCGATGAATTTCTTCAAGCGTTGTTTCGCCTGCTTTTCACCAGGATGGAAGACGGCTTCCGACTCTGCCTTTTTAAAATATGCGTCGATGAAACTATTATCGTGCTGACGCTTTTGATAATGATCCCGCAGCGTTTGCCATTTCACTTCATATGGTGCAGGAATGTCTTTTTTCATGAATGCATTCTTATATGGCGTGAATACTTTATAGAACTTTCCATCTTGCTTTTTAATGTCATGTGGGTGAAGAAGATGTCGGTCTAGTAGTCGCTCCGTCTGACGATCTTTACGCTTTTTAATGATTTTTTCATCTCGCGTCTTAAATGGTTCGACATATTCCGCATTAAATAACAAGATGTCCGCATCATCGGTTGCATCTAAGAACGCCTGTTCATCGCCTTCGATGAAACGGATTGGCATCTCTTTCTCTTTGCAGGCATCAGAAAATGTTTCGAGCGCTTGGAAGAAATATTGTTGCCGTGCTTCATATTCTCCGATGTAATCCGGATTGAGCCAAAAGACGAATTCGACCGTCGCCTTCGGATTTTCTTTTAGTAATTCAACAGCACGTGCCAACATGTGATTATCTTGTAATCGAAAATCACTTCGTACCCAACAAATAATGTTCAATCGTATCCTCTCCCACTACGTATTGAATGAAAAACAGGCAGCCCGCCGAGCGTGCGCCTGTTTTTCGTTGTGACCCTTATACGAATTCAATCAGTAAGTCTTGACTCGCGATTGCTTCGCCTTCCTTGACGTGGACGGCTTTGATTTCACCGTCTTCCGGTGCTTGGATCGTCGTTTCCATCTTCATCGCTTCCGTGACGAGGAGTTGCTCTCCTTTACGGACACGTGTACCCGTCTCGACGAGTACCTTCAGCACGCTACCCGGCATGGATGCACCGATTTGTTTCGCGTTGCTTCGATCTGCTTTTGGACGACTTGATGAACTTTCCTTGATACTGATGTCTTTGACTTCGACTTCACGAGGCACACCGTTCATCTCGTAATAGATCGTCCGCATACCATGGTCGTCTGGCTGCCCGATTTGAATCAACTTGAGGTAGAGTGTCTTGCCTCGTTCGATTTCAACCTCGATCGTCTCACCTAAACGCATTCCATGGAAGAATGTATTCGTATCAAGAACAGAAATGTCACCATATCGCGCGACGTACGAACTGTAATCCATGAAGACTTTTGGATAGAGCGCGTAAGCGAGTGCATCAAACTCCGTGACTGGACGTTCAAGTTTTTCAAACAACTCATGTTTGATCGCATCGAAGTTGAGTGGTTCCATCATCTTACCTGGGCGTTCTGTCAGCGGAGCAACTCCCTTGAGAATAGCCTGTTGAACGTCTTGCGGGAAACCATCTGGTGGTGTTCCGAGCTCCCCTTTCATCAGTTCGACGACTGAATCCGGGAAATCAAGTCCACTTGCGCGTTGCAAGACATCTTCTTCTGTCAGATGATGTTGAACCATGAAGAGTGCCATGTCTCCGACGACTTTCGACGATGGTGTGACCTTGACGATATCTCCAAACAGCATATTGACACGCGCATACATCTCTTTGACTTCAGACCAACGATCCGCAAGTCCAACTGCTTTTGCTTGTTGCTGTAAGTTCGAGTATTGTCCACCTGGCATCTCGTGATCATAGACCGTTGGATTCGGTGCGATCATATCGAGTTCGAATGCTTGGTACAGATGACGCACATCCTGCCAATAATCCGAGACCTGTTCAAACTTCTGTGCTGAGACGAGCGGTTGACGTGGATGACCACTTAAGGCATGAATCAAGCTTCCGCCCGCTGGCTGACTTGTCAGTCCTGACATACTTGATGCCGCAACGTCAACGACGTCGACACCTGCATCGATCGCACGCGCATACGTGTAAATCCCGTTCCCACTCGCATCGTGTGTGTGGAGATGGATTGGTAACGATACCGCATCTTTGAGTGCTGATACGAGCGCATAGGCTGCTTCCGGTTTCAAGAGACCCGCCATATCCTTGATCGCAATGATATGAGCGCCGCTTTCTTCCAGTTTTTTCGCCAGATTGACGTAATACGGCAGGTGGTATTTCGGACGATTCGCATCGAATAAGTCCCCTGTGTAACAGACAGCTGCTTCCGCGATTTTACCTGTCGGCAAGACCGCATCGATTGCGAGTTGAATCGACTCCGGGTTGTTCAAGCTATCGAAGATTCGGAAGACGTCGACTCCTGCTTGCGCTGCTTCCTTGACGAACGTGTGAATGACGTTGTCCGGATAGTTTTTGTAACCAACGCCGTTCGCACCACGAAGCAACATTTGAATGAGGACGTTCGGCATCTTTTCACGCAATTTCATCAGACGAACCCATGGATCCTCCGATAAGAATCGGTAGGCGACATCAAACGTTGCGCCTCCCCATGCTTCGACAGAGAACAATTCAGGTAGCAGTTTCGCTTCCGCCTCTGCAATCGCGACGAGATCCTTCGTCCGCATCCGCGTCGCAAGGAGCGACTGATGGGCGTCACGGAATGTCGTATCTGTCAACAAAACGTTTTCCTGAGCTGCCAACCATTTTGCGACGGCTTCTGGACCTTCCGCGTCGAGAATCGCTTTGGCACCTGGTGTATAGTCTGTCGGGAGATTTTTTGGAATCCGGACGTCACGCGCAAGCGGCTTGTCCAATTTTCCGATTCCCGGGAATCCATTGACGGAAACCTCTCCGATGTACGTCAATAGTTTCGTTCCCCGGTCTTGGCGTTTCGGGAAGATGAATAATTCTTGTGTATCATCAATGAACGATGTGTTGTAATCCCCGCTGACGAACGCATGGTGTTTCAAGACGTTGCTTAAGAATGGAATATTCGTCTTGATCCCACGGATTCGGAATTCACTTAAGTTTCGACGCATCTTCGCAACGGCTTGGTCGTATGTCAAACCGTGTGTCGAGATTTTAACGAGCAGCGAGTCATAATATGGTGAAATTTCTGCTCCGACATAAGCGTTCCCACCATCAAGACGTACACCAAAACCACCTGGTGAACGATAGGCTTTAATTTTCCCTGTATCTGGCAAGAAGCCATTCTCTGGGTCTTCTGACGTAATTCGGCTTTGGATCGCAAACCCAAGCATCTTAATGTCTTCTTGTTGCGGAATACCAACGAGGTCGCTATGTAACGATTCGCCTTCAGCAACACGAATTTGTGTCTGGACGATATCAACGCCTGTGATCATCTCCGTAATCGTGTGCTCGACTTGGACACGTGGGTTGACCTCGATGAAATAGAACGATTCATCTTGTGTCACGAGAAATTCGACCGTCCCCGCGTTTTCGTATCCGACATGTTTCATCAACGTGACGGCTGCGTCACAAATCTTTTGTCGCCCTTCGTCTGATAGCGTGACACATGGTGCCACTTCGACGACTTTTTGGTGACGACGCTGTACGGAACAATCACGTTCAAACAAATGAATGATGTTCCCATGAGCATCACCGATGATTTGAACTTCAATATGTTTTGGTCGTTCGATTAATTTTTCGACGTAAATCTCATCCGAACCGAACGCTTTCAAGGCTTCAGATTTCGCACGTTCAATCATGTCTGGAAGCTCTTCTTCTGTCCGGACGACACGCATACCGCGTCCACCACCGCCAAGCGATGCCTTGACCATGAGTGGATAGCCTGCTTCTTTTGCGAACGCATACGCTTCATCAATGGATGAGATCGGACCATCCGTTCCTGGAATGACAGGAAGACCAGCTTCAATCGCCGTCGTCCGTGCCCGTACTTTATCCCCGAATTTATACAGGTGCTCTTCTTGCGGTCCGATGAAGATGATGCCTTCTTCACGGCAACGTTTGGCTAGCTCAATATTCTCAGAGAGGAATCCATAACCAGGATGGATCGCATCACATTCGGCTTTTTTCGCTGTTGCAATGATATCTTCAATGTCGAGATAGGCTTCGATCGGTTTTTTTCCTTCTCCGATCCGGTACGCTTCATCGGCTTTATAGCGATGAAGAGAACCCATGTCCTCTCGCGAATAAATGGCAACGGTACGAATACCGAGTTCTGTCGCTGCACGGAAAACGCGAATCGCGATTTCCCCGCGGTTTGCTACGAGAATCTTCTGGATTTTAGTCAACTGATGCTCCCCCTTTAGTTAATGAGCTCGTGGCACTCATCGAACGTGCAGTCTGCACTTCTTTATGATACGCCATCCGATATTTGTTTTGCATGGAAATGTTCGCCATCACACCAAGCATCGTACTCATGACAAGTAACGATGATCCACCGTAACTGATGAATGGCAAGGTGACACCTGTACCTGGAAACAGACCAGACATCGCCGCGATATTGATACATGTCTGGATGAAGATGATACCCGAAATACCGAGCGCGAGCATGCTCGAGTACAGCGAGACACACCGATTAGCGATGATCGCCCCTTGAATCATCAAGAAGAACAATAGACCGAGTACGACGAGAACCCCGATGAATCCGAGCTCCTCCGAGATGATCGACATGATATAGTCCGTTTCAGGCTCTGGCAGATAACCATACTTTTGAAAACTATTCCCGAGACCGACTCCGAATAATCCCCCGTGGGCAATTGATATGACGGAGTTGATGAGCTGATACCCCTTACCTTCTGCATCAAGGAAGGGATTCAAACTTGCTTGAATCCGTTGCATCTGATTATCCGAAAAATTATTCCATGCGTACAAGAAGATGATTGGTACGGTGACGACACATAACATGATGTAACCACTCGGTAATCCAACTGCGAATAAAATCATCGCTGTGATGAGTAACAGAATGAACAATCCACCGTCATCCGGTTGCATGCGAATGATGATCGCGTAAGGTGCAAGTAATACAATCATCGGAATCAAGATCCAGTCCGAGAAACTAAGTAAAATTCGTCTTCCTGGAGACGTCGCTGGAATTTGACGATGGATAAAGTGATGGACGATCCCAATCACGCCATCCATTTTCCCTTTGTGCTTTTGATCAAAATAACTCGCAAGTCCGACGACGAGCACAAATTTACAAAGCTCGATTGGTTGAATCAAGAAGATACCAAAGTTCAACCATGCGCGAGCCCCGTTTAGTGGTGCCGAAAACAGCGTCGCCATCAACATCAACCATGTAATCGCGTACAAGAGTAAACGAATCACTGGTCCACGGAACACCTCATGGTTTATTTGCGAAACGAAAAGGAACAATACGATCGCCATCGCATCAAACATCAACTGCTTCTCAAAGAAGGACGTATTCGCATAATCTCCACCGTTCCACACGCTCGCACTATAGACCATGACCGTACTGATCGCCATGAGGATGAGCATCGTAAAGAAGAGACCATAGTCAAAAAATGCTCGTTTTTCTTTAAACTTCGCTAACATATGTACACGTCCTTTTTTCATTTTCTAAAAAAAAATACCCAAACGCCGCATTTCACGTTTGAGTAGAAAATCAGCACGTCTCCGCATCATGTAAATCAGATAATTGCTGTTCAAGTGATTCGAGTAATTGTTTCCCCTCACCCGCATCAATCAGTTCAAGACGTACCGCAAAATCAATCTGACGGGATAATCCGAACATTTGTGTATCCAATACTTCCTCGTAAAGAGGACATTGTGGCATCGTTAAATTCGCAAGCTGGACCTCGATCAACCGGCGGATTTTTTGTGCATCCGCTTCTAGTAGCTCAAGAGCGCGCTGGCGATGAACTGTCTCGATTTCAGTTGACAATCCAATCCCTCCTCATCAAATGACGCGTTCCTGTTATAGCTAAACTTTACCTTACTTTCGCCAACAATTCAACGTTTCGGTATAATGGATTTGTTGGACTTACACATTTAGGGGGTAGAACAAATGATTTTTCCGATTAACGGTAAAGTACGGCATCAGTTAACGATTGATCCGACAGTCTGGATCTTTGATGAACGAAAGGTGGCAATCGAGAAAATCGGGCAACCAGCCGACACAAGTGAACAAGAAGCTTACTACGCGAAAATGGGGGCTGCGTGGGATAAAGGTATCATGGAAGGCAGTCGTACGGATCACAATCGTCCGATGACACGTGCTGAAAAAGAAGCCGCGCTTCAAGGGTCATTCGCGATGGCGCTTGCGCCGTTCATCCGGAATGCTGAACTCTTACCGGATGCGATCGCTATTCGTTTTGAAGGCGAAGAAACGGTTGAACTTCCACTTGAGCAACTCGACGAAGTGTATTTGCAGTTCTCACAAGACGGCAAAGTATTAGCAAATGGACCCGTTCATTTGTTGCACGGACATCGGATCGTCAAATCCGTTCATACGGTTACCGTCATATAAGGAAAACGTGGTGCGCCTGATTAGACGCACCACGTTTTTTTATAGTAAATCGGCTGCAAGACGTGCCAAGTTCGAGCGCTCCCCTTTGACGAGTTTGACGTGTCCCGTCATCTTCTCATTTTTGAGTCGTTCTACAGCGTAGGATAAACCATTGGAATACTCATCTAGATACGGATGATCAATCTGTTGCGGATCCCCGACTAACACGATTTTCGAGTTTTCACCGACACGTGTCAAAATCGTCTTCACTTCATGTTTCGTCAAATTCTGCGCTTCATCGATGATGATGAATTGCCCCGGCATACTACGTCCCCGGATATACGTTAATGCTTCCAGTTGAATCGTCTTCATTCCGGCGAGAATGTTACCAAGTTCGTCTCCTGATCCCGTATTGAAAAGGTGTTCGAGGTTATCGTAGATGGGTTGCATCCACGGACGAAGCTTCTCTTCCATTTCACCCGGCAAGTAGCCGATATCGTTTCCCATCGGTACGACAGGACGAGCAACGACCAATTTTTTATATTTATGCTCATCTTCTACTTGAAGGAGACCCGCAGCGAGTGCGAGTAACGTTTTTCCGGTACCTGCCTTACCAACGAGTGTTACAAGTGGTACATCGTCACGTAATAACAATTCAAATGCCATTCGTTGTTGGACGTTTCGTGGAATGACGCCCCAGACTTGATCGACATCGATCGAAAGTGCCCGGATAATCGGCAGGTTCTGATCAACGACGGCGATGGCTGAGGCTTTCGACATATTACTTTTTAAGATGACGAACTCATTCGGTTGCACTTTTTCTGTCAAGACATCCACTGAAAGCCGTTTGTCCTGATAGAAGGCATCAATATATTCCTGATCGACGGTCACTTCGATGAATCCTGTATAAAGACCGGTCAAATCAGCGATATGATCCGTCATATAGTCTTCAGCGACTAATCCATACGCATCCGCTTTGACGCGGACTAAGATATCTTTTGAGACGAGAATGACATCTCGTGGGGGCGCTTCGGTTTGTTGTTCCTGATGAATCGACCACGCCAGTTCAATGATCTTATTATCGTTTGATTCATGCGTAAACGGCGAACCTTCATGAATGGAGTCCCCGATATCGACGCGAAGAATACCGCCGTTTCCGAGTGGCACTCCCGCATGAAGCTGACCCGTTTCTCGTAATTGATCTAAAATGCGAGCTGTTTCTCGTGCATTACGTCCAACCTCATCCATGTTGCGTTTTTTTCCATCTAGTTCTTCTAGTACGATCGCTGGTATGACGACGTCGTGCTCCTGGAATTGGAATAGAGAAAGTGGATCGTGAAGCATGACATTAGTATCAAGTACGTATATTTTTTTCATTCCATCGTTCGCCCCTTTAGAGTCGAGTTTGTGATGAATGTTACGCTTTTAGGATGCGATGAACGAGTTGATCCAACCGTTCAGCTGCCTGTTCATCGTATGTTTTTTCGATAGTTGGTCGTTGTGTGACAGCTGCTCCGTAAAACAAGATGTCACGTACCTCCTCAACGCGTCCCTCATAAAAAGCGAGTGGCAACGGAAGGTCTTCTTGCGGCGTAAACGCCTTGACGTCCGTACATGTTAAGCTGTACGTCGACTGATCTGCAAAAAAGATCAATGTGAAGACCGGATGTTCTCGTAATGTTTTAACGAGATGAGAATCTGCTTCGATTGTAAAACGAATCGTTTGTGAATCCGTCGCATGTACCCAACTGATTGCATGTGTGATGGGCCAATGTTTGGATTGATCATGCGTAATCAAAAAAACGAGTGGTAATTGCGATAGTGCTTCTAGTTGACCTGAGTTGAGCTGTTGTTCAACTTTATTTGCCATGACATCACCCCCTCTACGACTTAGTGATGATATTTCGATATATACTTCTCGTTTCCCTTTTTTACATCTGAATAATCTTCTAATATGATATACTAAGAAAAAAAGGGAGGACCTGACATGCGAGTGAAATGTACGATTTGCGATAAGCGTGAAACGATTGATGATTGGTCCTTCACGGCGAAGCGATTACGCAATAAACCTGTTCGTGTCCATATCTGTGATGAGTGTCGATCACGCGTAGAAGAACGGACACTTGAACGCCACGCTTCTGGACAATTCCATTTATACCCGACTTGGGAAACAAAACGAAAACACTGGTAAACAAAAGGTCTGCGGGGAAATTCCCTGACAGACCTTTTTTATTGTTCATCGATTGATTCGAACGAGTCGATCATCATCTGTCGATGGATTCCCTCTTCCGTCCGTATTATTTGTAATATAGTAAATCGACGTCTCGTCAATCCAGACATCTCGAATCCGACCTTGGTTTTCGACAACCGTCTTGACTTGCTTCGTCTCTAAATCAATCGTTTGTAATCGCTGTCCGACAAGTGTTGCAAAATACAGTGTATTCTCTGCTGTTGCCACTCCACTTGGTGCAACAGATTGTTCTCCTACTTCATACCACGGCGTCACCAGTCCTTCAGCTTGTTCTTTCCCTTCAATCGTCGGCCATCCATAGTTCTTTTGTTCGATTCGGTTGATTTCATCGTGCCCACTTTGTCCATGTTCGCTTGCATACAGTTGATCATCGACGAAAACAAGTCCTTGTGGATTCCGGTGACCGAGACTGTAGACGTATCCTTTTTGATTCCCCTCGAACGGTTCCCCTTCAGATGTGATGCGTAAAATCTTTCCTGCCAACGAATCAATGTCTTGCGCCAGTTCGGGATTCGCTGCGTCTCCTGCTGTGACGTAGAGTGCGCCCTCAGGTCCCCACTCCAGCCGTCCCCCGTTATGAATCGTCGCTCCGGGAATATCATCGAGTAAGACACGTTCTTCCGTCCACTGGTCGCCCTCTTCTTTTATCGCGATGACGCGATTCGTCGCTTGTCCTTGTTTGGCGTACGTATGGTAGACGTATGCTGTCTTATTGTCCTTAAAATCAGGATCGAGTACCATCCCAAGCAATCCACCTTCTCCTTCAGCGAGGACATCCTCTTTCAGCTGAAGGCGCATCCGTTCATAATCATCTTGTTCTCCTTTGACAATCGTTCCTTCACGTTCCGTGATGTAAAATACCTCTCCTTCTCGGACGATATTCCACGGAGCGTTTAGCTCTTTAAATACGACGCCTTCTTGCGCTTGAGATGATTGCGTCGCTTCTTGATCACCTGAATCCTGTTTATTGTTTTCTTGTGTCGTCTGATTCGTTTCCTCTGTTGACGATTCTTCTGACGTTTGCGTACAGCCCATCAGAATACCCGTTAACAGTAGGGGTATGACATACCTTATTTTCACTGTTTTCTCCCCCTTTTAGTATCATTGTTCCCGCTCCGCTTTAAATCATGCATCTGAATTGGCTCAAAAAAAAGAACGAACCTCCGAAGAGATTCGTTCTTTTGATTCATGACACGCTTCCGTCAAGAAGCTGTCCGTTCACGTTCACGCTTGACCATCCACATCCGGAAGCGATAAATACCAAGTACGAAGACCATCGCAAGAAGTACTTCAGGAATCGGCCATGTCCAGAAGACAAGCGTCAATGCTGCCGAGAAGACGGCGAGCAAGAGATAGACGATCAGTGATTTCCACCATGCCAGTTCCTTAGCAAATCCTAACTTAAAGACGACAAGCGTCAAAATGACAACGGTAATCATTAAAGGATAAAATCCCGCTTCGATGTTATTCGGATCACTTCCGATACCGAGAAGTTTCGCGATGAACGGAATATCGTATTTCGAGAAATCAGAAGCAACGGCAGCTTGTGCATTCATTGCCAGTCCCCCTATTCGTTCAAGACTCAATCTTTACCTAGACGACGACGTTTTTCTTGCTTTTCACGTTCGTTCTTGTTCAAGACTTGTTTACGGAGACGAACCGATTGTGGTGTGATTTCACAGTACTCATCTTCGTTCAAGAATGTCAACGACTCTTCAAGTGAGAAGACACGTGGACGTTTAAGAACGTTCGTTGAATCTTTTGCAGATGCACGCATGTTCGTTAATTGTTTTGCTTTAACGACGTTGACAGCGAGATCGACATCACGGTTACATTCGCCGATGATCATACCTTCGTATACTTCGATACCAGGCTCGATGAAGATCGTTCCGCGGTCTTCAAGAGCTGAGATCGCGTAAGCAGTTGCTTTACCTGTTTCGATTGAGACCATAACTCCACTGCGACGTCCACCGATATCCGCTTGGATGAACGGACGGTATTCTTCGAATGTGTGGTTCATGATTCCGTATCCGCGTGTAGCAGAAAGGAATTCGTTACGGTAACCGATCAAACCACGTGAAGGAACGATGAATTCCATTTTCGTTTGACCGTTGTCCATTGTTTGCATGTTCGTCAATTCACCTTTACGGAGACCGATCGATTCCATGACAGAACCTGTGTACTCTTCTGGTGTATCGATGACGACGCGTTCGAATGGCTCGACTTTGACGCCTTCTTCTTCTTTGATGATAACTTGCGGTTTTGATACTTGGATTTCGTATCCTTCACGGCGCATGTTTTCGATCAAGATCCCGAGGTGAAGTTCCCCACGACCAGAAACGATCCAGCGGTCCGGTGAGTCCGTGTTTTCGATGCGAAGTGAAACGTCTGTTTCGAGTTCTTTTTCAAGACGCTCTTCGATTTTACGTGAAGTAACGAGATCCCCTTCACGACCAGCGAATGGCGAGTTGTTGACGATGAATGTCATTTGAAGCGTTGGCTCATCGATACGTAATAATGGGAGTGGATCAACGTGTGAAGTCGGGCAAACCGTCTCACCGACGTTGATATCTTCCATACCAGCGATCGCGATCAAATCTCCAGCTTTTGCTGTTTCGATTTCGACACGTTTTAGACCGAAGTAACCGAACAACTTCGTAACACGGAAGTTCTTCGTTGAGCCGTCAAGTTTCGAAAGCGAAACGCTATCGCCAACTTTGATTTCTCCACGGAAGACACGACCGACACCGATCCGTCCGAGGTAGTTATCATAGTCAAGCATCGTCACTTGGAACTGAAGCGGCTCCATTGTGTTATCGACAGGTGCTGGTGTGTGCTCAAGAATCAAATCAAGAACGTTCGTGATTGTATCTTCTTGTTTTTCTAATTCAGGTTCAAATGAACTTGAGCCGTTGACTGCCGATGCATAAACGACTGGGAATTCGAGTTGATCTTCGTCAGCTCCGAGGTCGATCAAGAGATCAACGACTTCGTCGACGACTTCAAGAGGACGGACCATCGGTTTGTCGATTTTGTTGACGACGACGATTGGTTGAAGTCCTTGCTCGAGTGCTTTTTTCAAAACGAAACGTGTTTGTGGCATACAGCCTTCACGTGCATCGACGACGAGGATGACGCCATCAACCATACGCATGATCCGCTCAACTTCTCCACCGAAATCGGCGTGTCCTGGCGTATCAACGATGTTGATGCGTGTGTTCTTGTAGTCAATTGCAGTGTTTTTCGCAAGAATCGTGATTCCACGTTCCCGCTCGATGTCATTTGAGTCCATTGCGCGTTCTTCGACTTGTTCGTTCGTACGGAACGTACCAGACTGTTTTAAAAGCTCATCGACTAATGTTGTTTTACCATGGTCAACGTGGGCGATGATCGCAACGTTGCGTAAATCATTTCGTACTAATGTTGTCATAGGTGTGTACCTCTTTCTATTCATTTAAATAAATCTTATCATACTTTCGGTCAACTTTAAGAGTATAGCACAGGTAGAGTCCTAATTGGCAATGACTAAGATTCGACATCACTCCGAAAGCCTTTTCATTATCCTTCATTCACGCTACACTGTTAACGTACTCACGGGTAGAGGGGGAAAAAACATGCGCCTGCTATTTTTATTACTCGCCATGCTTGCCGTAGGATCCATGGCAGCCATCGGCATCTTCATCGCGGAACAAAACGTTCCGATGACGATTGCCTCTGTCATCTTGATGATTGTTGCGATGGGTGCTGGGTTCGTCTTAAAGGCACGTTTACGAAAACAAGCATGACCGAAAAGGTTCCTTTCGTTTAAAACGAAAGAAACCTTTTTTCAATCTTCTTGTGTTTGTACGAATGTCAAAACATCTTCAACGAACGTCTGGCTCCCTGCTAGCACACTCGTTTGTTCGAGAAATGACATTGATTCACCTGTGATCGTTCCGACACGCCCACCGACCTCTTCAATCAACAACTGACCGGCTGCGTAATCCCAAGGCATATTACGCATCGTGATATACCCATCAACGCGTCCTGCAGCTGTCCATGCAAGTTCAAGTGATGCTGCACCGATCGCTCGTACTCCGACGGCGTGTCGCACGAGTGGTGCAAGACGATCCGTATTGATCCGACGATTTGGTGTCACCCAGGTCGCATTCATACAGATGATTGCTTCTTTAACACTCCGCTCCTCGATTTGTGGTAATCGTATGCCGTTTTGATAAGCACCATGCCCTTTGATGACATGGAACAACTCATCAGCCATGACGTCGTAAACGAAACCATAACGTAACTCACCATCTATCATGATCGCGATCGAGATGGCAAACATTCGTTTTTGACGAATGAAGTTCATCGTTCCATCAATCGGATCAACGAACCAAATCGTGCCTTCGAGTGTATCAGGTCGAGCGATTCGTCCCTCTTCCCCATAAATATGATGATTCGGATAGCGATCTAAAATACCTTGAATCAATAAATCCTCGACGGCTTGATCAATCTCCGTCACTAAATCGCTTTTTCCGGTTTTTTGTTCGACGTGATACGAACCATCAATTTTTTCGCGAATGTACTTTCCCGCTCGTTTGATCAAATCTATCGCATCCAACTCAATCTGCATTTGAGTTCACTCCTTCATCGTTGTTTCCAGCTTCTTCTATAGTAACAAAAAAAGAAAACCAGCGAACAGTTCGCTGGTTGAAGAGTTGATATTTTATTATAAGGTAGAGATCGGAACGTTGAAATCAAGCTTCAAGACGTACCATCTCTTGACGATATTTTTCGAGGCGCTCTTTACTTGCGCCAACAGCTTCTGCGTCACTTGCCACCATCGCATCGTGTAATGTAGCAAGCTCATAATCGATTTCGAGACGCAATACAGGAATGCGTTTTTCTGCATCTTTTCTCTTGTATGCTTCTATCACTTGTTTCACAGTAACCACACTCCTTCGCGGGATAAACAGAGGTTTAATTTGTCAGACAATTGCGACTTATTAGTGGATTGAATCTATAATAGTACGATTCAACTTAGATGTAAAGCATCTAATTTTAAAAAATACAGTTTCACATATTTGTAAGGTCAACGTCTTGTATGTAGTATATAGCCGCTTCCTTTCCACTTTAAACAAATGTTGATCATTTCCCGCACATTTCCAGTCGGATCAAAAGATAAGACTCCCACGCGTTCGCACAGGAGTCTTATCTTCATGGTCTAATTATTTCTTCATGCGAACGATTGATTCTTCTTGACGTTTCGCCTGCTGCATCGTCCGATAACTCGAGCAACCTGTCTCTTCCGCATAAAACTGATCCCATTGCTTCTCCTCGGATTTCGAGGTGACGATCTGTTTGAATTCACGATATGCTTCGAGCAACCGCTGTCGTTCAACGCCTGATTCATACGCTTGTTCGACTAAATTAAAGAAGTCGATGACTTTCACGATTTCCTCAGTCGACCAATCGGAATTGAGCGGATAATTCAATGCCATCATTCCCACTTCCTTTCTGCACTTTTCTATTTTACACGGAAAAGAAGCATAAAACAGTTGCAACCGTCCGAAAACTTGTTATAGTTAGCTTGTTTGATTGTATTTTTATTCGGTTTTAAGGGGGGAAATCTGGTGCAAACAAAAAGCTTAACACAGCTCGATACACCTTTATTCGATGCGCTACTCGCGCATGCGAAACGTCAACCAATTCAATTTCATATTCCCGGTCATAAAAATGGTCAAGGAATGGATCCAGCCTTTCGATCGTTCATCGGTCAGAATGCGCTCGATATCGATTTAATCAATATCGCTCCCCTTGATGATCTTCATCATCCAAAGGCAATCATTAAGGAAGCTCATCAATTGGCCGCTCAAGCCTTCCACGCCGACGAAACGTTCTTTTCCGTACAAGGAACTTCAACGGCAATCATGGCAATGATCATGAGTGTCGTCGGACCTGATGATAAAATTCTCGTTCCTCGGAACGTGCATAAATCGGTGATGTCAGCTATCGTTCTTTCTGGTGCGCATCCGATTTTCATTCACCCTGAATTTGATGAGACATTCGGAATCGCGCACGGTATCACACCAAGCGCGGTAGAACGTGCCCTTGCACTTCATCCCGATACAAAAGCAGTTCTCGTCATCAACCCGACCTATTTCGGCGTTGCTGGCGACTTAGAGAGTATCGTCAAGCTTTCCCATAGTAAAGGTATTCCGGTACTCGTCGACGAAGCACACGGCGTTCATATCGCATTCCACGAAGATATGCCATTGTCTGCGATGCAAGCAGGAGCTGATCTTGCCGCAACCAGCGTGCATAAGCTCGGTGGGTCACTCACTGGAAGCTCTGTCCTGAACGTTCGTCGCGGTCTTGTTTCTCCAGATAAAGTTCAAGCGGTGCTCTCGATGTTGACGACGACATCGACATCCTACCTATTGCTCGCATCTCTTGACTGTGCACGACGTCACCTTGCGATCAATGGTGAAGCGATGAATCGTCGGGCACTTGAACTTGCGACACGGATGCGTTTTGGATTAGCGAAGCTTCCTTATCTCGCTGTTTTCGGTGAATCCGATCTTCATTCGAGTGCGACGTTTGCCTTTGATCCAACGAAAGTGCTCGTTTCCGTTAAAGGACTTGGTATTTCCGGTCACCTTGTTGAAGAGTTTTTACGTGAAGAACATCGGATTGAAGTTGAACTTTCAGATTTGAACAACATCCTCGTCATCATTACGTCTGGTGACTCGGAAGAGACGATTGATGCCTTTCTACATGCGATGTCATTACTTGTTGCACGTTATCAAAATAATGGCGCTGAAACGACTGATCATTCGATTGTTCTTCCAGACATCCCAGCACTCGCTCTCAGTCCTCGTGATGCATTCTATGAAGAGACAGAGACGATTCCGTTGATTGATGCGGTCGGGCGGATTTCAGCTGAATTCATGATGGTATATCCACCTGGTATCCCAATCTTCATTCCAGGCGAAATGATTACGGCAGACAATCTTGCCTATATTAAAGAAAACATCGAAGCTGGTCTTCCGGTTCAAGGCCTTGAGGACCATTCACTCGAGACAATCAAAGTCATTCAACAATCGAATGCGATTCGGTAAAAACAAGACAAAGCAGTAATCCTTATTCAATGGGGATTACTGCTTTTTTAGTCATTTCATTCTGCGTACTCATCGTTTGGTGAACAAGGAATGAATGCTGCGAGTGCTTCACCAATTACTTCGACATCCTCTTGTTCAATCGCAAATGTACGAACTAAGACATCTCCATTCAACACATCCTGTTGATCGAGTAACGCTGACTGACCACCGGTTAAACTGACGACGAGTACTTTCCCGAAGAATTGTCCTGTACAGACGACAGCAAAATCATAGCGGGCGAGTGCAGTCGTCCAGCCGACAAAACGAACCTTATCCATCTCTGATACGTAATACAGCTCCTCCAAGGTAGTCACGGATTCCATGTGCGTCCACCCTCTCCAATTTTTACTTTTCCTTTTCCTTTTTTGAATCAAGCCCAAACAAAAAAACACCTCATTCACGGTCGGCTCCCCGCGAATGAGGTGTTTCAATATTATTTAATGATGTGGATTGGGCTGCCGATTGCAACTTCAGCAGTTTCCATTGCGATTTCACCAAGTGATGGGTGCGCGTGGATTGTGAGTGCGATATCTTCAGCTGTCATACCAGACTCGATTGCGAGTCCCATTTCAGCGATCATATCAGAAGCACCTGTACCAGCGATTTGCGCGCCGATCAAGAGACCATCTGATTTACGAGTGATCATTTTCAAGAAGCCGTCTGGCTCGTTGAGTGCAAGTGCACGACCATTCGCAGCGTAAGGGAATTTAGACGCGATGTAGTCGAGTCCTTCTTCTTTTGCTTGTGCTTCCGTGTAACCGACTGTAGCGAGTTCTGGGTCTGTGAAGACGACCGCTGGAATTGCACTGTAGTCGAGGTATGCAGGGTGTCCTGCAGCTGCTTCAGCAGCGATTTTAGCTTCGAATGAAGCTTTGTGTGCAAGTGGTGGTCCTGGAACGATATCACCGATTGCGTAGATGTTTTCGTTTGAAGTACGGCACTGATCGTCGATTTCGACAAGACCACGGTCGCTGACTTTAACTTCTGCCATTTCGAGACCAAGATCACCAGTGTTCGGACGGCGACCAACAGTAACGAGGACGTAGTCCGCTTCAACTGTTTGTGCTTCACCGTTGACTTCGAATGTTACTTTAACGCCATCTTCCGACTCTTCCACACTTTGAGCAAGTGCTTCGTTGTGGATTGTGATGTTACCTTTTTGTTTGAGCTTTTTCTTAACGACTTGCGTCATAGCAGGCTCGAAACCAGAAAGGATGTCTTTTGTTCCTTCAAGAATGACGACTTCTGTATCGAAGTTCGCATACGCTGTACCAAGCTCCATCCCGATGTATCCGCCACCGATGACGATGAGTTTTTTCGGGATTTCAGGAAGGTTCAATGCGCCTGTTGAAGAAAGAACGCGTTTTGACCATTTGAAAGCTGGAAGTTCGATTGGAGTCGAACCTGTCGCGATGATACATTTCTTGAATTTGTAAGGAGTCGAAGAATCTTCGTTGATGATACGAACTGTATCTTCTGATTGGAAGTAAGCTTCCCCAACGACAGTCTCAACTTTGTTCCCTTTAAGAAGACCACTAACGCCGCCAGTCAATTTGTTGACGACAGATTGTTTCCAAGATTGAACTTTCGAGAAATCGACAGTTGCATTCTCAGAAGTGATCCCCATATCGCTTGAACCTTTAGCATGCTGGAAGTTGTGTCCTGCAGTGATCAAGGCTTTTGACGGGATACATCCGACGTTTAAGCAGACACCGCCAACGTTTTCACGTTCAACGATTGTTACTTTCATACCGAGTTGCGCGCCGCGGATTGCAGCAACGTAACCACCAGGGCCAGCCCCGATTACGAGTAAATCTGTTTCTTGTGCGAATTCACCTACTACCATTGCTTATCCCTCCATGATGAGAAGTTGTGGGTCGTTCAATAGGCGTTTAACTAAGTTAAGCGCGTTTTGTGCAGTTGCACCATCGATGAGACGGTGGTCGAAGCTGAATGAAAGTGCAAGAACTGGTGCAGCAACGATTTCGCCGTTTTTAACGACTGCTTTTTCAGCGATACGGCCGATACCGAGGATTGCAACTTCTGGGTGGTTGATGACTGGCGTGAACCACTGACCGCCAGCAGAACCGATGTTAGTGATCGTGATTGATCCACCTTTCATCTCGTCGCCAGAAAGTTTTCCTTCGCGTGCTTTACCAGCAAGGTCGTTGATGTCGTCAGCGAGTGAGAAGATCGATTTACGATCTGCATCTTTAACGACTGGTACGACAAGACCGTTGTCTGTATCTGCAGCGATACCGATGTTGAAGTAGTTTTTGTAGACGATTTCTTCGTTTACATCGTCGATTGATGCGTTGATTGCTGGGTATTTCTTAGCAGCAGCAGTCAATGCTTTTACGACGAACGGAAGGTAAGTCAATTTCGTACCTTGAGCAGCCGCAACTTCTTTGAAGTTTTTACGGAGTGCTACGAGGTTCGTAACATCAACTTCGTCCATGAGTGTTACGTGTGGAGCTGTATGTTTCGAGTTAACCATTGCTTTCGAAATCGCTTTACGGATTCCTTTGATTTTCTCGCGTGTTTCAAGTTCAGGTTGAGCAGCAACGTAAGGCTTAACTTCTGTTTTTGGTGCAGAAGCAGCTGCAGCTGGTGCTTTTTCTTCTGTTGCTGGTGCTTCAGAAGTTTGTCCACCGTTTGCAAATGCATCGATGTCTTCTTTAACAACACGACCGTTGTCGCCAGAACCTTGGACTTCACGGATGTCGACACCTTTTTCACGTGCATATTTACGGACAGATGGCATCGCGATGACGCGTTCTGATTTATGGATTTGAACCTCGTTTGGTTTGTCTTCCACTTTTTGATCCGTATCTTGAACGTCTTTCGCGTTGTCTTCAGCTTTTGGTTGCTCTGCTTCTTCAGAAGGAGCAGAACCTTCGCCTTCGACTTCGAATGTGATGAGGACGTCGCCAACGACAGCTACGACACCTTCGTCAACTTTTACTTCTTTAACAGTACCATCAACTGGTGATGGGATTTCAACGACTGCTTTATCGTTTTGTACTTCAAGAAGAACGTCGTCTTCCTTGACAGTGTCGCCCGCTTTTACGAACCACTTTACGATTTCACCTTCATGAATACCCTCACCGATATCCGGCAATTTGAATTCAAATAAACCCATTTGAATATGCCTCCTTTTAGTTCACTCTTCTAGTCGATTGTTATCTGTAAAAACGGAAGCAAGGAGAGAATGGAACCCTCTCCTTATTTTCCGAAATGCTCTTAGAAATTGTAGACAGTTTTGACTTTCTCAACGATATCTTTGTGGTCTGGGATCCAGACGTCTTCACCTTGTGCGAATGGGAAGATTGTATCTGGTGCAGCAACACGAAGGATCGGTGCTTCAAGGTCAAGGATTGCACGTTCTTGGATTTCAGTAGCAACCATTGCAGCGATACCCGCTTGTTTTTGTGCTTCTTGAACGACGACGACACGGTTTGTTTTCTTGACAGAAGCAAGAATTGTATCGATATCGATCGGGCTGATCGTCATCAAGTCGATGATTTCGACGCTGATGTTTTCTTTTTCGAGCTCTTCAGCTGCTTTAAGTGAAGCGTGTACCATCGCACCGTAAGTGACGATTGTTACATCTGTACCTTCACGTTTTACATCAGCTTTTCCGAGTTCGATCGTGTAATCGCCCTCTGGCACTTCACCGCGGAATGAACGGTAGAGTTTCATGTGCTCGAGGAATACGACTGGGTCATTGTCGCGGATTGACGCGATCAAGAGACCTTTTGCATCGTATGGTGTTGAAGGAATGACAACTTTAAGTCCTGGTGACTGAGCCATGAGTCCTTCGAGGTTATCTGCGTGAAGTTCCGGTGTTTTAACACCGCCACCGAATGGTGAACGGATTGTTACAGGTGCACTGTATGTGCCGCCTGAACGGTAACGGAGACGCGCAAGTTGTGCTGCGACTGAATCGAATACTTCGAATACGAATCCGAAGAATTGGATTTCCATGATTGGACGGAATCCTGTCAGACTGAATCCGACAGCAAGACCACCAATACCTGATTCCGCAAGTGGTGTATCGAAGACGCGGTCTTCGCCGAGCTCATCTTGAAGACCTTCTGTCGCACGGAATACCCCACCGTTTTTACCGACGTCTTCACCGAACAAGAGAACTTGTTCGTCGCGTTTCATCTCGACGCGCATTGCGTCAGTGATCGCTTGGATCATCGTCATTTGTGCCATGGGTTATTTCGACTCCTTTGCTGTATACTCATCAAGCTGCTCTTGCAGGTTTTGTGGAAGCTTTTCAGCCATCACGTTGATGAAATCTGTAACTTTTTGTTTTGGTTCTTTGTCAGCTTGTGCAAGTGCTTCCTTAACGTCAGCTTTTGCTTGCTCGATGACTTCGTTCTCTTTATCTTCGTTCCAAAGACCTTTTGCTTCCATGAAAGCACGGAAACGGACGAGTGGATCTTGTGCTTGGTACTCATCATCCATGTCTTTTGTACGGTAACGTGTTGGATCATCACCAGCGAGTGTGTGTGGTCCGTAACGGTAAGTCAATGTTTCGATCAATGTCGGAACACCGTTAAGTGCTTCAACACGAGCTTGTTTCGTAGCTGCGTATACAGCAAGAACGTCCATACCGTCGACTTGGATACCATTGATACCAGCAGCGACAGCTTTTTGAGCGATTGTTTTCGCCATAGATTGTTTTTCGACAGGTGTCGAGATTGCGAAACGGTTGTTTTGAACGACGAAGATTGCAGGTGCTTTGAAAGCTCCAGCGAAGTTCATACCTTCATAGAAGTCACCTTGTGAAGAACCACCATCACCTGTGTAAGTGATTGCGACTTGTTCTTTACCGCTTTTCTTAAGACCGAGAGCAACACCAGCCGCTTGAACGATCTGCGCACCGATGATGATTTGTGGCATTAAGACGTTAACACCTTCAGGGATCTTACCACCTGTGATGTGACCGCGTGAGAACAAGAATGCTTTGTAAAGTGGGAAGCCATGGAAGACCATTTGTGGAATATCACGGTATCCAGGAAGAATCCAGTCATCTTTATCCAAAGCGAATTGCGTACCGATCATTGACGCTTCTTGTCCAGCTACTGGAGCGTAGAAACCAAGACGTCCTTGACGGTTAAGTGAGATTGCACGTTGGTCCCAGATACGTGTGTATACGAGACGGCGCATTAATTCCGTAAGCTCTTCATCCGAGAGGTCTGGCATAGCGTCTTTATTGACGACTTCACCTTTCTCGTCAAGAATGCGGAACGTTTCAAAGTTTTCTTCCACGTTTTTAAACATGTTTACGTTCATCTTTTCACCTCATCCTTTCACTGCGTTCAGCGAAATATTCCTCTGACTGATTTGCCCACATGACAATAGTGTCCAAAAAACGAAGTCCCGTGTGACTATCCTTTGAACATGTGTCTGTGTACCTATTCAGTTGAGTAAACTGTATTATCATGAATCGACACGTTATAGTGTCTTGTTCATTACGTTACAAGTATAAATCTGTAACACCTTAAAATCAAAGGAAATGTTTTATTTTTTTCGCGTTTCACATTGTGAATTCAATCACAAAACTAGAATATTCCATCTTCTGTATCATTCGATATTTTCCTACTGTGTTAGTTGTCATCATTCCCCACTTTCCTATGCTATACTTTTTGTAGACGAAAGGAGTGTTGTTCATGATCACCATGAATGAAATCGTACGCGAAGACGTTCCTGCTCTTCACGAACGGTCAGTAGAAGTGACCTTCCCTCTCAGCGATGAGGATAAGGAAACGATGCGACTCATGCGCGAGTTCCTCGCCAACAGTCAAGATGATGAAATTGCGAAGAAATACGACTTACGAAGCGGTATTGGACTTGCAGCACCACAAATCGGTGTCAACAAGCGCATGTTCGCGATCCGCTTACCGGATGGTGATGATTTGCTGGAATTTGGTATCTATAATCCAAAAATCATCAGTCATTCCGTCGAGCAGACGTATTTAACGGGCGGCGAAGGATGTTTGTCCGTCGATCGTGAAGTAGAGGGACATGTACCGCGCTATATGCGTATTACCCTAACTGGCATCGATCATAACGGAAATCCTATAAAATTACGTTTAAAAGGGATGAAAGCAATCGTCTGCCAACATGAATACGACCATCTAGATGGCGTCATGTTCTATGATCGGATTGATAAAAAAGAACCGTTCAAGGAATACGGTCCTGCCACGTAATACAAAAATCCTCGTTTCCGTTTTTGGAGACGAGGATTTTTTTGAATCAGACTTCCATGATGATCGGCATGACCATCGGATGACGTTGTGTTTTTTCTGTTAAATACGGTGTGAGCGTATCATTGATGACTTGTTTGATGTCCGTCCATTTCGTATTACGGTTCGCGAGTGATTGATCAAGTGAACGCTTGAGTAGACGTTCAGCATCTTTAATCAAATTACCCGATTCGCGCATGTAGACGAAACCACGCGAGATGATGTCCGGTCCAGAGACGAGACGATTCGTCTTCGAGTCAAGCGTCACGACGACGACGACGAGTCCCTCTTCTGAGAGAATACGGCGATCGCGTAAAACGATGTTTCCGATGTCTCCGATTCCTTTACCGTCGACATAAACCGCATTCGCTTGAATCTTTCCAGTGATAGCGGCTGCATTCGCATCTAATGCCAGTACTTCACCGTTATCCATGACGAAGCAGTTCTCTTCCGGTACACCAGCATCCATCGCAAGCGACATATGCTTCTTCAGCATCCGGTATTCCCCGTGAATCGGCATGAAGTATTTCGGATTCAGTAGACGTAACATGAGCAACTGCTCTTGTTGACTACCGTGACCTGATGTATGGATATCATTCAGTTTACCGTACATGACATCTGCGCCAGCTTTATACAGCTGATTGATCGTCTTTCCGACAGAAACGACGTTTCCTGGGATTGGTGACGACGAGAAGATGACGAGATCATCCGGAATGATCGAGATTTGACGATGTGTTCCGTTTGCGATACGGCTAAGTGCAGCCATCGGTTCTCCTTGTGAACCGGTACAAAGGATCGTCAACTCATTTGATTTATAACGTTTCATCTCGTTCGGCTCGATGATCGTACCCTTCGGCGCTTTGATGAAATCAAGTTCTTGACCAATCATCATGACCTTGTCCATGCTACGTCCGAAGACGACGATTTTCCGTCCTGCTTCTACAGAAGCATTGACGACTTGTTGCAGACGATAGATGTTCGACGCAAACGTCGCGAAGATGATCCGTCCTTCCGCTTTACGGAAGATGTCTGAGATCGTTTCCCCAACGACACGTTCACTCATCGTAAACCCTTCCACTTCTGCGTTCGTTGAGTCCGATAGAAGACACAATACGCCTTCTTTACCGAGTTCAGCCATTTTCGCTAAATCAGCCGGCTCTCCGACTGGCGTGAAATCGAACTTGAAGTCCCCTGTATGCACGATGTTCCCTTGTGGTGTTTTGACGACGACACCGAACGAATTCGGAATCGAGTGTGTCGTACGGAAGAACGAGATGCTTGTCTTCCGGAACTTGATGACCGAATCTTCATCGATCTCATGCAGTTCCGCGTTGCGAAGCAAACCATGCTCTTCTAACTTCACCTTGATGAGACCCATCGCAATCTTCCCAGCGTAAATCGGTAAGTTCACTTGTTTAAGCAAGAAAGGCAGACCACCAATGTGATCTTCATGACCGTGTGTGATGAAGACGCCTTTGACCTTATCCTTGTTCTTGATCAAGTACGTGTAATCTGGAATGACATAGTCGATTCCAAGTAATTCATCTTCTGGGAACATGACACCCGCGTCAATGACGATGATCTCATCTTGGAATTGAACGACATACGTGTTCTTCCCGATTTCCCCGAGTCCACCGAGTGCGAAAACGGCGGCCTGATGGTTTTTGACGAACTTCATTCGAACGTCGCAACCTTGAAATCAGGATGTTGTTGTTCGTATGTCAAAAATTCTCCGCTGACTTCGCGGATGAACTCGATGTTGATATCTTTGAGGTGGTCAATCGTTGATCGCACGTCACGAATGCTTTCCCCTTCTACATACATTGTTTCTGTCCGTTCACGAACAGGTGCTTCCGAACGAAGCGGTTGGTAAAATACTTTAAAAATCATGCCTAGCAACTCCTTATCAGTACATTGTTTTTTGTCCTTAGTACAGTATACACGATACATGGACTATTTTTCATCCTTATTCGGCATGTTCCCTTCCGGCAACACGCTTTTGGTTATGCTATACTTTCACATGAACAGGTCATTTCGACCAATTAAAAAGAGAAGGTGAAACCATGGCAAATCAGAAAGTCGTCTTTTTCGATATCGACGGAACCTTATTGCATGATGGTCATTTTGTTCCGGAATCAACAAAACAGGCAATTCGTAAGCTTCAAGAAAATGGTGTCTATGTAGCCCTTGCAACTGGACGCGGACCTGCGATGTTGTCTGGAATCCGTGAACTACTCAACATCGATACGATTATCGGCTATAACGGGCAAATCGTCGTTCATCAAAATGAAATCATCTACAAACGTCCACAACCTAAGACGGATTTAACGCATTTAACGCAACAAGCGAAAGAAAACGGGCATACACTCGTTTATCTTGGCGAAACAAAAGGCTTCACGACGAAATCAAATGACACGCATGTAGTAGATTCGCTCGGCGAACTCGACATGCCATTACCGATTCACGATGAAGAAGCTTTCTTATCGCATGATGTTTTCCAAACGCTCGTCTACTGTACGGCCGAAGAAGAAGCGGATTATGTTAAACGGTATGACGCATTCGATTTCATTCGTTGGCACCCACACGCAATGGATGTCATCAATGTCGGTTCCTCGAAAGCAGAAGGGATCAAACAATTCCTGAAATTGACGAATATTCGCCGCGAAGATACCTTTGCATTCGGTGATGCTTTAAACGATTTAGAGATGCTCCGCTACGTTGGAACGGGTATTGCAATGGGCAACGGGCTTCCAGAAACGAAAGCTGCCGCTGACTATGTCACGAAACCAATCCTTGAGGACGGTATCGCACACGGATTAAAAGAATTCCAACTCATTTAATTAAGTAAATGTAAAGCTGAGGCGCGCCTCAGCTTTTTTAGTTCTTCACTTTATGAATCGCACGCTCTAGACGGTCGAGATCCTCATTTTCACCAATGACGACGAGATAGTCCCCTTTTTCAATCATTTCATCAGCTTGTAGAGAAATCAGAACGTTTTCTCCACGTTTAATGGCGACGACGTTCGCTCCGTATTTGCTTCGTAGATCAAGGTCGATCAATGTTTGTTTTGCCATCCGGTCACTGACTTTAATTTCAACGATCGAAAATTCTTGAGATAAGTCGAGATAGTCAAGAATATTTGAACTCATTAAACCATTTGCAATCCGGACTCCCATATCTCGTTCGGGGTGAACGATGAAGTCTGCTCCGATTTTGCGTAATACCTTTTCGTGGTAATCGTTCGTCGCTTTAACGGTGATCGATTGTACCCCAAGCTCTTTTAAGATCAATGTCGTCAAGATGGATGCTTGAATATTTTCCCCGATAGCAACGATGACATGATCGAAGTTTCGGATTCCTAGACTTTTTAAGACATTCTCATCCGTTGTGTCCGCGATGACGGAATGCGTCGCAATTCCCATGAATTCATTGACGCGCTCCTCGTCGGAGTCAATCGCTAAGACATCGTAGCCATTTTTCGATAATTCGCGGACAATCGAGCCACCAAAGCGCCCTAGTCCAATTACTGCAAACTCTCCATTCATTTTCACAACTCTCCTTCACAATCGCTCTTCCTTAGTAGTGTACCCGATTCAATTTAAAAATACTATAAACGCCCCTGCGATTCGCAGAGGCGTTTATTCATCCATTATTTTGAGGATTTCCCACGTACATAATCGTTATCGAACAAGAAGAGTCGTAAAATCAAGTACAACGCCGGAATCAAGAGTAAGAGTCCGAAGATGAAGACAACGACGAGTGCGGAAGCCATTGTTTCGTTAACGACCGCTTTGTTGATATCGATATATGGATACAAGATGTATGGTAAGTGCGTATAACCGTAACCAAACCATGCCACTCCATACTGTAACATGACCGCGACGAAAGCAATTCCGTAATTCTTCTTCATGTAGACGAGTGTCACCGCAACGAGGAAGAAGATGAAACTAGCAGCGAACCACCACCAGTTCCCGTTTAAGATGTTCTCATAGTGCCATGCCGCTTGATTTTTCAATCCAAAGAAGACGAGTGCACAGACAAGAATCGTCGGACCACTCCAGAAGAGTGCCCATTTACGAATTAGCGGAGTAGCCCCTTCATCCTTCGCTTTATCTGCGTAGAACAAGAGGAACATCGCACTGATATAGAGGACGGATACGATAGCGAGTGCTACGACCGACCAAGAGTAAAAGTTCGTAAATAATTTTGTTCCTAAAAACTCAACCGTTTCATTCGTTTTACGAATGAACCCACCTTGACTGATTGTCAATGTCGTTGACATCGCCGCCGGAATCAATAGACCAGTTGCTCCATATAAGAACGTATAGAACATGCTGTCGTTTGATCCATAATTGGCAAATGCATAGAAGCTACCACGAATCGCAATCAATACGAGAACGATCGAGGCTGGCACGAGTAGTGCCGTACCGAAATAGTAAGCGGTATCCGGGAAGAACCCGACTAGTCCGACGAAGAAGAATACGAAGAAGACATTCGTTACCTCCCACACTGGTGAGAGATAACGAAGAATCAATCGATTCGTTAAATGATCCCGCTTCGTATATTTTGAATAAAAGGCGTAAAATCCAGCACCGAAGTCAATTGAGGCAACGATGAGATATCCGTACAGGAAAGTCCAAAGGACCGTAATTCCTAGTGTTTGAACGTCCAAATCGTTCCCTCCTTACTTGTTATCATCCACGAACATAGCTTCCCCACGCGCGTGGTGGTTTTCAGCAAGTTCTTGAAGTTCTTTTCCAACCGGGTTTTTCTTGAACATCCGTAATAATACGACTGTACAAATCGTACCGAGCATCAAGTACAAGGCACTGAATAGAATCAACATCGGACCGACGGCAGTTGATGTCGTCGCCGCATCTGCTGTCCGCATGATGCCGTACAGTGTCCAAGGTTGGCGACCAATTTCAGCATACATCCAACCTGCTTCAATGGAAATCATCGCCAGAGGTCCACCGATGAAGACACCTCTTAAAATCCATTTGTTATAAGGATTTAATTTTTTCAACCGGAATGCCAAGATGAACAAGGCAGAGATGGCAGCCAAATACATACCAATCGAAACCATGATATCGAAGAAATAGTGAACGATCAGCGGTGCTTGATCTTCTTTTGCGAACTCATTTAGACCAATGACTTCTGTATCTGGAGCTCCACCCGCAAGGATCGAGAGTGCATATGGGATTTTGACGGCTCCCTTGATTTCATAACTGCCGTCTTCTTGCTGATCAAGTATCCCACCAAAGATCAATTCTGCTTCACTTGTCGTTTCAAAATGCCATTCAGCAGCCGCGAGTTTCTCTGGCTGATATTTCGCCAAGTATTTCCCTGAGAAGTCCCCGACAAGTGCCGTCGAGAAGGCAAAAATCAATCCAGCCATAACCGTTAAGCGAAGTGCTTTTTTGTGATACGCTGTTTCCGCTGCTGAGAGTGTTTTTTTGCGGAGTAAGTGGAACGCCGCGATTGCCGCCAAGATGAAGGCGACTGTCAAATAAGCCGATACGATGACGTGTGTTGCTTTTGTAGGTGTTGCTGTATTGAACATTGCTTTTAATGGTTCAATTTGCGTTAGCGTTCCGTTGACGATCTTAAATCCTTCTGGTGAGTTCATGAAGGAGTTGACCGTCGTAATGAAGAATGCTGATGCTGTCGCACCGATGACGACCGGAATCCCGATCAACCAGTGTAACCATGGGTTTTTGAATCGATCCCATGTATACAGGTAAATACCGAGGAAAATCGCTTCAAAGAAGAATGCGAATGTTTCCATGAACAGTGGTAATGCGATCGTTTGACCAGCCACTTGCATGAGTGACGGCCAAAGTAGTGATAATTGCAATCCAATTGCCGTCCCTGTCACGACACCGACTGCGACGGTAACGACGTATCCACGCGTCCACCGTCTTGCTAATAAAATATAATCCGGATCTTTGCGTTTCAGACCGATGAATTCAGCTGCGAGTACCATGAGCGGTACCCCGACACCAATCGTCGCGAATATAATGTGAAACGCTAATGTGAGCCCTGTCAACAATCGACTGAGCAATACGGGATCATTGAACATGTATATAGCCCCCTCTTCCTAAAACATACTTCTCTATATGGTCTATAACCGTATCATAGAGAACATAACCCTTTATGTCTGTTTATAATGTTTGATGTAACAAATTGTTCACATGTGCACGTGATTTTTTTCACAAAATGTTCGAAAACTCTTATTCTTACATATATAAAAAGCTTTCCCATTCTTGATTTCGAAAGGGAAAGCTTAATGTCCTTCATTATTTCATAAAACTTTTTAAACATATTCTCGGAAATAATGATCGAGTAAATCAATCACAAATGGAATCGCAGATTCATCCGGATTCAAGGTTGGTTGATGAAGTCCAGATGTCGGATTGTCGACTCCAAGCCAAAACATCATCCCTGGAATTTCCTTCAACATGAATCCGAAGTCTTCTCCTGTCATTGCTGCATCACATTCAATGTAGTTCGCATTCATTTTGACGAATGATGAAAATTTATCAACGATGTGTCGGTCATTGACGACCTCGTAATAACGATTTCCGAATTGCAGATCAATCTTGACACCAAAGGAAGCTTCGATTCCTCGAATGATGTCACGAACGCGTCGTTCCAGTTTTTCCATGTCTTCCCCATTGAGCGCGCGCATCGTACCGTCAAGAACTGCTCTACCGGCGATGACGTTTTCTCGAATCCCGGCATCGACCTTTCCGATCGTGATGACGCTACAGTTCATCGGATTGATGGATCGGCTGACGATTGTTTGCAATTGCATGATTAAGGCTGCTTGTGCGACGACCGTATCAATCGTCAAATGAGGAAAGGCCGCGTGACCACTTTGACCATAGATCGTGATATGGACTTCTCGAGCACTCGCGAACAAGACACCGGGACGGCTTGCAATCGTACCGACTGGATACTCCGGTGCGACGTGAAGACCATACATCTCACTTGGACGATATTTTTCAAACAACGGACTTTTAATCATCGGTTCTGCCCCGCCCGGACCTTCTTCCGCTGGTTGGAATAAAAAGACGACATCATCCATGACCGGCAATTCAATGATTCGTTTCATCAATCCCAACGCAATCGACGTGTGCATATCGTGACCACAGGCATGCATGAAGCCTGGATGTTCCGAGCAAAACGGAAGACCTGTCGCTTCTTCAATCGGTAACCCATCAATGTCTGCCCGGTATCCAATCGTCCGATTCCCAGTCAATCCTTTCACTCGAACGAAAACACCCGTTTCAAACGTGTCATACGTGACACGATCTGGTGGATAGGCACGAATTTGTTCCAATATAAAAGCTTGCGTCTTAAATTCCTTGAACCCTGGTTCTGGTATTTTATGAAGCGCGCGCCGCATTTCAATGGCGTATTCCATCTGACTGACTTCCTCCTTCTTCTTTTACGATATCCCAAAATGCTTGAACTTGTTTTAGTTCAAGCATCGATTCCGTAGACAAAATCCATGTATCTCGCTTTAATATTTTTCCAGACGATGTTTTTAACGGAAGCTGCATGACTTCATTTGATTGTTGGATCGTCGACTCGGGTAAAATCGCAAATCCAATTCCATGTAGAGCCATCTGCTTACATGTCTCGATTTGATCGACGACCAGCGTCCGAGATGGTGGACTTGCGAACCGATCTTGCCACCATTCTAAAATTTCTTGATAGTACGTTGAATCACTCTTGAACTGGATGAATGGTCGATCCGTCACGCGTAACTGTTCGATTGACGTCAACTCACTATCGACTAAATAGAGCGGATCCGAGAAAAGACGTTCTTTAACACCTTTCCAGTCCGGGTTTCCACGAATGATCCCGATATGAAAATGTTCCTCTAACATATGACGCATCATCTCACTGGACCATCCCGTGACAAGCTGGACACGGACATGCGGATAACGCTCAACGAATCGTTTCAATACACGCGGGAGCCAGTATTGCCCCATGATGGAAGCGACGGCAATTCGAAGCGTTCCATAAACAGCACCCTCTTCTGCCGTCAATTCACTTTTTAACTCGAGTTCCTTCCGATTCATCTCTTTTGCGAGACCGATTACTTTTTCTCCTTGTGGTGTGATGCTTAACCCACGCGATGAACGAATGAATAGTTTTGTTCCCCAGCGTCGTTCAATCGCAACGAGACGTTGACTAAGTGCAGGTTGCGAGACGAATAATCGTTCAGCAGCGCGCCTCATATTCAATTCTTCCGATAAGGTGATCAACATTTCCATTTCCGACACTTGCAATGTGAGATTCGACTCCTCATGATATAAGATGGCATTAGTTTAACACGTTAGAAAGGACGATACATATGACACGCTATCATTTTATGTTCATCATCTCAACGATTGCAACGCTTGGCAGTCTCTATTTCAGTGAAATTCGCGGATTCATCCCCTGCCCGCTCTGTTGGTGGCAACGACTATTCATGTATACGACTGCCTTTTATTTGCTCATCTCGCTATTTCGGTCGAAAACGATTGATCCGCTCTTCGTCCGCCTGTATGTGCTTGCCGGCTTTGGTGTCGCCTTGTACCACGTCATCCTTGAGCGCTTACCCGATGGCGAAGCGTTATGTACGAGTGGCTGCCTCATTAAATGGGTCAACTATTTTGGTTTCTTGACGATTCCGATGATGAGTCTTATTGCCTTTACATTACTTTCAGTTCTAGCGTTCTATCCAGCACGTTCGAACAATGAAGCATAAGACAACACGATACAAATAAGGAGAAGCTATTTGAGCTTCTCCTTATTTGTATCGTACATCACGTCCAGCGATTGAAGACGCTCACGGCACTTGAGAACGCAAGCTCCGAGAGTTGTCCCGTACCTTCACACCAGTCCCCGACGAAAGCGACACCTGCATGATCCGGAATATGAGTCGCAAGCGGCGCTTGCCCCATTTTCCATTTGATTTCTTGTACGACTGCTCGTTTAATCGTTCGTTCTGCGACGATACGTTGTCGCCAATCTGCAAAATGAACGTCAAGCATCTGTTCGATTCCTGTTCGGACATGTCCAATATATTCAGGATCCTCAAGTCGATCGTGTTCAAGGTAGGCGATTGCTTGAAGAACTTGACCATCCTTCGGTGCAAGACTTGCATCATAATGCGATAAATCCGTGATGAACGCTCGATGCGAACGGTCGTAGATGTATGAATACGGTGTTTGGATATACGGATGAAGTCCAAGATCATACACGAATACTTCTACCGGTTCATGGCTCGCGTACGGTGTAACAAATCGCTGAATGGCAGTGGGGGTCGCTAATTTTAAGATTTCACGCGGTGGTACGGCAAAGATGATCCGTTCGACGTTCCATTCTTGTTTCTTTCGATCACGTACTAAGAATCCTGTCGTAGTCGATTCGACTGCTGTTATTTTTGTTTTTTTCAAGATTTCTCCGTGGTTCTCTAGAATGATCCGTTCCAACTCCTGTACTAACCCTTGCCATCCACCTTCGATGTATGAGACAGGCTTGCGCGTCCGAAAAAGTTTTTGATAATACTCGAAATAGACGTCTGACGGAATTTTTTCGGGTTCTGCCGTAAAAAAGTTCGTTGATGCCAAATCAAGCATCAACTGTGCCACTTGTTCATCGACTCGTTCTGATTTTAACCATTGCCCGATCGATTGTTGCGGATCCCCTCGTTCGACTCGTAAAATCGTTTTAATGATTTCCCATGTGAAACGTACTTTGTTCGTTCCTTCGATGACTTCTGTTTTCAATAATCCCCAGGCATTCGCAGGAACTGCCGTCAAATGACCTGAAAACTCATATTTCGCACGACTCGCTGAGAAATCCAGCCACGTCACTTCAATACCGAGCTGTTTCGTTAGTTTGCGAAGAATCGATTGATCGCGTCCATAAATCGCATGAGCACCGTAATTAAACGTAAATCCTTTTACGGTTTGAGAGGTGGCACGTCCTCCAAGTAATCCCGCATCCCAAAGCGTGACCGGCGTTCCTTGTTTTGCGAATAATGCAGCTGCCGTCAAGCCGGATAACCCTCCACCTATAATCCCAATCGTCATACTCTCGCCTCCTCAATCATCGTTTCTCTTCTTTTCCCATAACAATTGAAGAAGAATCGAAGAACATGAAAAAAGACGTGATTTCACGATTGAAATCACGTCTCCTTATTTTGGATTAGGCTTTCCACCATTCATCGAGTGGTGAGACCGGCATATGATGCTTGTGTCCAACACGTTTATACTGCGTCTCTAACTTTTCTTGACTTGCTTCTGAAATCGTCTTTCCTTCCAAGTAGTCATCGATTTCTTCATACGTCATACCAAGTGCCACTTCGTCTGGTAGTGCCGGACGATTTTCCTCAAGGTCTGCTGTCGGAACTTTTTCAATCAAGACTTCTGGTGCGTTCAAGTAACGTAAGAGTTGTTTCCCTTGCCGTTTATTTAGTCCTGTCAATGGCGTCAAATCACATGCACCATCACCGTGTTTCGTGTAGAATCCCGTCACGAATTCAGCTGCATGATCCGTTCCAACGACTAAACAGCCATAATGAGCGGCTAAATCATATTGGCTTTTCATTCGCTCCCGCGCTTTCGTATTACCTTTACTAAAGTCGGAAAGTTCTGCACTTGTCGCTTCTTTGAACGCCTGCATCGATGCTTCGACTGCTGGTTTGATGTTCACACGAAGCGAATGATCCGGTTGAATGAACGTCAAGGCTGTCTGTGCGTCTGCTTCATCTTGTTGTTCCCCGTAGGGCAAGCGGACCGCATAAAACGCGACATCTTTCCCCTCTTCTTTTCGCAACTCTTCAACAGCCAGTTGGCACAGACGACCGGCGAGCGAAGAATCTTGTCCGCCAGAGATGCCTAATACGAATCCTTTTGCTCCTGTATGCTTGAGATACGCCTTCAAGAAGGCTACCCGCTCGTTTACTTCTTGTGCTGGGTCAATGACAGGTTTTACGCCTGTTACTTGGATGATTTCTTGCTGCATGAATCGCTTCACTCCTTCACATTGTGTTAATCGTCATTTTGAATCAATCATTTGCTGATCCGTCGTTTGTTTCGCACTTGCTCCTTTGAACTGACGGATTGTCGATACGCGAACTTCCGTACTATCACCTAAAGAGGAGATTGGTAATTCAACCGTATACTGTTTCGTTTCGCGTTTCGTGAACGTATCTTTCTCAATCGCTTGCGTGAATACTTGCTCTTTCTCAAAATCATACGTTACGTGTTGTTTCGCATCAATCAATTGAGCCTGAAAACGTTGTGAGGAAGGATACGTCACGTTCACACTGTGATCATTTGGATTCGTTAAAGAAATGTCTAATTGCATCATGTCGTCCTGCTTGGTCGTTTTGACTGCGATCTGAATCGGTTCGTTCGTGGTTGTTGCCTGTTGTTTCTTTTCTTGGCAACCTGCTAAACAAACAGAAAGCAGTAGCAGAATGAAAACGAGACGTTTCATCTCATCCCTCCTTTTATCTTTAATAATTTTATCACAAAAAAAGCGAGAGAGGTTTCTCCTCTCTCGCACGTTGATTCGCTTATGCCACAGGTAAAGTCGATGGATTCATCTTGAATGAAAACAATTGCTCTAATCCTGTCGCAAACAGTTCGTCACAAATATCCTCTGCCGCGTTTGCTGGCGCGACTAATGTAATCGTACGACTGTCGATTGTTTCGATCGTTACATATACCCCTGTTTTTGTCCGTTCCTTGTATCCTACTGCTAAATCTGTTTCAGCGAAAAGTAACATATCCCCGATTCTCCCCTTTTCTCATTCATAATGCCCAGCCAAGAGATGACCTACATGATTCGAATTCGTTATTGTAGATTAACTGTACCAAAGGGCAGGAAAAAGAAGAAAATTGTCATTCGACATTTCATTTCAAAACAATATTTCAATCTCATCAGGGATATTTTGGAATGCTTGATTTAGTTGTTAAATGCAAGCGTTTTAATAAGCATTTCCAACACATTTCATTTCGATTTCAAAAAGATGACAACATAATTTTGATTATTTTACCAGCGTTTTTAGACAACAGGGAAAATATACCTAGACAATCCATGACTCATTTTGTCGAATGATTCTCTCAAGCAATTATTTTTTAAGTTCTTATGAACTTTCATCTATCATTCGATTCATTTGCTGCCAAACCGTTCCTAGTGCTTCTTCCCCACTTTCGATCCGCGTTAATGCGAGTTCGGCTTGTAGAGCCACTTCATATTCCCGGTCTCGGATTGCTTCACGCAGTCTTGGAATCGACTGTTCCGTTCCGACATCAAACAGGAAGCGAGCAGCTCGCCAGCGTACTAATTTATTTTTATCCGCTAACGCTTCCATCATCATTGGTTCAGCTTCTGGCATCGCCCAATCTGAAATCGTATCGCCTGCTGTCCGGCGAACGATTCCTGACGGATCATGCAGTGCACTCGTCAAATACTCCAACAGTTCTTCACGGTGATCTTCGAACATCCCAAGCTTTACGATCGCTTGACGTCGAATTTGCATCTTCTCGTCCTGTAACAGGCGAGCATAAGCTGGAACCCACTCCATCTCAACAGGTAGTTCATCGAGCGCCGCGAATCGTTCTTTCCAATCGGATGATTGAATCGCTTGACCGCTAAATGTAATATCTTCTCCTGCTGCGAGCGACTTGAGACGTTCGATACGTTCGACTGGATAGGCAATCTCAATCTCATTCGCTACTTCACGCAAGCTTTCGTCAAGATCACCGTATCGAGGTGCTTGTTCCACCCAGCGTCGATCGCTAATGACATTCTGAACGAACGGTTGGACGAATAGCGCTGCTTCCCGGAAACGTTCCGACAGCCCTTCTCGTTTTTCTTCTAATCCTTTCACACCTTTGATTTGCATCGGTACGCCTAAAATGAACTGTACGAACAGATGGACAGGCTCATACTCAGCATCTGTCTCGTGCTGTTCAACGTCATTTAACGTTTCACCGAACGCACGTCGTATATCGATGACAAGCGAGCGCCAATCATATTTCGGATAACGCTCGATCGATAAAAAGTCACTGACCTGATAAACAAACTTAACGCCAGGTATTTCAAGTAATCGCTGAATGTGTTCCGGCGCGCCAAAGGCATGCTCGAATGTCTGCCCCTTTTCCGAAAAGACCTCATCAACGATGACTTTCATGTTATTTGGACTTGGTGTTGGTTCAATCGCTACGATTTTCATGTGTATCCCCTCCACTTCTATCATTTCAGATATCTCATCTGAAATGCAAAGCAAATGCCCTACAGACGTGACTGCAGGGCAAAAACTTACTTGAATGCTTCTTCGATGATTGCAACGAAGGCATCCGGTGTCTCAAGCATCCCCATGTGTCCACTGTCTGTTGACCGATGTATGAGATGATCATTCTTTGGTGCAAATGCACTTTCCTCTGAAATCAGTTGATCTTTCGTGCCGTGAATGATGAGACCCTTCACGCTTGTTTTCGTCAAGACCTTCGTCATATCTCGCCGATCTCGCATCGCAGAGAGCGCACGAATTGCTCCTTCGACCGTCATCATGTATCCAATCTCAAGTGCTTCAGCGACAGCGAACTCATCTGCCCCTTCAGCGAATAAGGATGGAACAAGACCATTGACGAATTCTCTGACACCGACTTCTTCTACGCGCGTGATGTTTTGATTTCGTTTTTGTTTCGCTTGTTCATCATCTGCTTTAGCTGTCGAGTATACAAGACCGTATCCACTGATTTGATCCGCGTACCCTTCAACGATTGCAGCTGTGATGTATCCACCAAAGGAATGTCCGATGATGATCGGCTTGTCGATACCACGTCGATCAAGTTCATGCATGACCCATTCTGCAAAGCCTTCAATCGTATCCGGACCAACATCGAGTCCCTCATGTCCTGGTAAACTTAGTGGTAATACATCAAAGGAATGTCGTAAATTTGCTTCTACCCGATTAAAATAATCTGTTCCTCCTGTAAATCCATGCAGGAGTACAAGTGTCTGTTTTTCCATTGACTACCTCATCCCTTCCATTCAGATGCGAGCATACGGTACATCGTTAAATCCATGAAACGCCCATGACTGTATGCATAATCTTCTAGTAATCCTTCTGCTTTGAATCCTAATTTTTGAACCAATGCGTTAGAAGCGAGGTTTTCAGGTGCGACGAGGGCGCTGATTCGATGGAGAGCAAATTCTTCAAAGCCATATGTCAGAACAGCTCTTGCCGCTTCCGAGGCGACACCACGTTGCCAATAGTCTTGACTGACTTCAAAACCAATTTCAGCCCGATGGTATTGGGACAGCCAGTTATGAAAACCGATCGTACCGATCAATTGATTCGTTTGTGCATCAGCAATTGCCCAGCGAATCGCTTTACCTTGCGTGAACTGTTCTTTAAAGTAACTGATGACATTTTTAGCTTCATAGACCGTCACGAGCGGATCTGATCCGTAATAGTACATGACTTTATCGTCCGATAGGATTTTAAACAATTCGCGTGCGTCACGGTTTTCGAGCTCACGTAATATGAAGCGCTCGGTCCGCAATTCCGGGAAAGGCTTTCGCAAGCCCCACATGCTCCATCACCTCTCTTTATGCTTCTCTATGTAGTATGCCCGTTTTCAGAAGTAAATATCCTTTCAGGCAATTCGAAGTTTTGCTACTATTAAATTATGAAGTAGTTAGTCATGGAAAGGAAGCGAAGTGGTATGTCGAGTGCGTTACTTTACTTATATGAGGACGAGGAAAATCAACGATTAACGATGTCAGGAGTACATTTCTCTGATTTCGCTGCAGCCGTCGATTTGAAACGTCCTTTACTCATTTCAGGAAGTGATTTCAAACAGACGAAACAATCGTTTCGAACGATGCTTCATTACATCGAATCGCATGAGATCGAACAGTTTTCACAATCAACGGATGTCCAGCGTCATCCTTTGACTGCTATTGATATTCGATCTTCCCATTCGCTCGATGTATTGACGGATGTCGAAATCGCGGAGTTATTGTTTTTAATGCATATGAAACGAGGGACACCTCTTCCTTTCCTTGACTCTATCGAGAATGAACTGGTCTATTTTAGCGAACACGATGGTCTTCATGCTTCTGTTTACTTGAAGGATTGGTCACGAGTAGAACAACTTATCTCCGATCTCGTACAACGGAAATTTCGTCAGCACGCACGATCCGTCGCCTCGATCGCCTTAACGGCTGAAATCATGATTCATATCCGTCATCTCCTCAAAGAAGGAGTATTGATTGATTTCGAAAGTGCCAAACGGTCTGTTTTCTCAAGAAATATCACGATTCCCGTATATGTAGCAGGACGCTACGAAGATATGAGCGTATTACATGAAGATTTTGAAGCGGAGAAAGAATCGATCCTTCGACGAGGAACGCTTGTTTGTCGCAAAAAGAAATGGAGTTTTGAGTTAGATTGACCTTTAGCATCTTTTTCTTTTAGAAAAGGATGCTTTTGTTCTATTTGAATTTCGCATGACGATTCCCTCTCAAAAGGTATTCCTATCCATATGACAATATTGTTAAAAAATTTTTCGAATTTTCACATAAAATAAGACTAGCATCTTGTGAAGACTTCGCTATAATGAGGATAACCTTTTCAAGATAGAAGTTAGACCCGGTTTTTTATAGGGATAGTACTGGAATCAGCAGAAGGAGGAATTCAATATGGATCAGTTAAAAGTGAACGGAATTGGCTCATTCACGAAATTTGCGACAAATGGGAACATCCTGAAATTAAAGGATGCGACACTCGGTGAAGTGAAATTGTCGCTGAATGAGGCGAGTTCAATGACCATCGCCCCTGTCGATGAAGAAAATGGACTTTTCATCATTAAAGGGCAACAGCAGGAATCGCTTGTTGAACTGACGTTACCACGTCAATCCTGTGAGGTCGTTCACGCTTGGCTCCTCCATAAATTGAAACGTCACAAAAAAACGCGCTCGATTGCAACGAGCTGATGTGTAATATATAACGTCTTGGGTAGATACCTATCTCTCCTCAAGGCGTTATTTGTTTTCAAAAATTCGGTGGTGAATTTTCAGAAAATATTGTTTTATTAATTTCTTCATGTTATCCTTAGAAAAATTCAAACAGGAGGTTTTAAACATGACACACGCAACGCTCATCCAAAAACGACTGATTGTGATTAAGAGTAGGGACTGAAGATTCATTTCTCGTTTGAGAAAATGAAGATCCAGGCCCTTTTCGTCATTTCGACAAGGCGTCTGAGCAAACGACGCCTATCCACAAACTTAGTGGATGAGGCTTTTTTTATGAAATTAGGATGAATGGAGGACAACACATGTTTAAGACAAAAGATACATTTGCTTTAGGATTTATGATTTTTGCTTTATTTTTCGGTGCGGGTAACCTAATCTTCCCACCGGAACTCGGTGCGCTTGCGGGTTCACAGTTCCTTCCTGCCATCCTTGGTTTTATCGTAACGGGTGTCGGTCTTCCTTTGCTCGGCTTACTTGCAGTTGCCTCTATCGGAGGTGGCATAAAAACACTTGCTGCACCACTCCCTCGTTTTGTAGGTGCTGCCTTGACGTTCGCACTCTATGTTGCGATCGGTCCCTTTTTCGGAATTCCGCGAACATCGGTTGTCACGTATGAGCTCGGAGTCGTACCATTCCTTGGTGCTCCCTCACAAATGACGTTGATCATCTCATCGAGTCTCTTTTTCCTTGCCACACTTTATCTTGTACTACGACCAGGAAAATTACTTGAGATCATCGGGCGTTTCATCACACCATTATTACTGATTGCTCTTGCTGCATTAAGCATCAGTAGCATCATTTCGCCACTTTCGAGTGTCGCTTCACCAAACGAAGCGTATGAGACGACTGGACAGGCATTCATTCAAGGTTTCCTTCAAGGATACTTAACGCTTGATGCACTCGGCGCCTTGGTATTTGGTGTCGTCGTACTGCATACATTGAAAAGTCGAGGCGTTCATGAACGAAAAGCACAATTTAAAGTCGTTACTCGTGCCGGAATCATCGCTGCCACTGCTTTGACTCTCGTCTATGTCGGACTTGGAATGATCGGACGTAACACATTTGCCGCCATCGGAAAAGTTGATGGTCCAGCACTTCTTCAGCATTATGCAAATACTGCCTTCGGCTCAATCGGTTTAGCTGTACTTGGTCTTGCAATTCTGCTTGCATGTTTGACGACATCAGTTGGTCTCGTCACCGCATTTGCAGAATATATGATGACGATTTCCAACCGTGTATCTTTAAAAGCGGCAAGTATCTTCACGACTGCTCTTGGTCTTACGGTATCGATCGTCGGATTGCAGACATTGCTATCCATCGCCGTTCCGGTATTGATGTTCCTTTATCCAATCGTCATCGTCTTGATCGCTTTGACATTCATGCGTCATCTGTTCCGTCGTAAGTCGGTCGTTTATCAATCAACTCTTGGTGTAACGATTTTCTTCTCATTCTGTAGTGCGTTGAATCAACTTTCGCTTTTCCCGGGAAATCTTAAAACGTTCTATCAATCCTTGCCTTTAGTGGATCAAAGTTTAGAATGGTTATTCCCAACACTCATCGCCTTCGGTATCAGTTCATGGTTTGGACACGTTTCCAGTGCTTCTATCACACAAAAACGCGCTAGCTAGTGATTCCGCTTTCATCGCTATGGTATGATGAACAAAATGGTTCTATTAATGGAGGCGTCATATACATGGATAAGATTGCTTGGATTACCGACAGCATGGCTTTTTTTGAGCCAGGAGAGGCTGAAAAAATCGGAGTCCATGTGATACCGACTTTACTCATCTTAAACGGAGAGTCTTACCGGGAGTATGTCGATATCTCGATTGAACAGCTTGATCAAAAAATGCGAGAAGATTCCCACGCTTCACCGACGACTTCTCAACCATCATTCGGTGATTTCGTAACCTTGTATGAACAATTGCTTGAAGATGGTTATGATTATGGGTATGCGATTCATATCACGAGTGGACTGAGCGGCACATATTCGAGTTCCGTCGCTGCAGCTGAAGCCGTCGGTTTCCCCTTATACGCGATTGATTCGTATACAGGTGCTGCGAATCAGCAAGAACTTGTCCGGATCGCACAACGACTCGTTGCTGCTGGTAAAGGTCCAGATGAAGTCATGTCTACGCTTGAGACATTTAAACACAAATCGCATTTTTATCTGATCATCGGAAATATGGAGACGATGCGACGAAGCGGACGTGTCTCAGGAAGTCAATTTTTACTAGCAAACATGCTCAATATTAAACCAATCGCTCAATTTAATGAGGAAGGACGACTCGTCCCATTTAAAAAAGTCCGTTCCATCAAAAAAGCTTTTAAAGAAATGGTCAGTGAAATTTCATCAAAAGTCAGTGCTCATGGTGTATATGATCGGACGCTTTATGTCAGTCATACGCTCGCTCATGCAGCTGCTGAAGAATTACGGCGCTTGATTTCTACGGAACATCCGGAGCTTCAAGTACGCATTACCCAATTTGGTCCTTCCATCTTGGCACATGCTGGCGCTGAGACGGTCGGTGTGTACTGGTTCGATGAGATTCCTTTACCAACAACTTGATATCTTGCACGAAACGATGAAAACCGGACGGTCTGCTTGAGACCGTCCGGTTTTTTCATGTCGTTTCATACTTACGAAATAGTTCTTCTAATAATACGGCTTCGTCCGTCGTCCGTTGAATCGGCTCATGCGGAAGCGTGATTACACTGGATAACGTCTCAGAAGGATATACATCAATCGAAACTTGTTCCATTTCGATGAGATACTCAAGGATGGAATCAAGTGATGTCTCCTTATTGAATTGACGAAGCCAATTTTCATATCGACGATCCACTTTTCCTTCTTTGAGCAAAATCTTTCCACCGTCAATGATCGCCCATTTCGGTGGCGCATCGATTTGAAAGAGTTCCAACTGCTGGTACTCTTCCATCGTTCGTTTCGTCACCGGAACAACACCGTTAATCGATACTAACCGTTTTAATCTGAGATGCGCTCGCATCGTCATAAAACGAGGTCGCCCAGCGACTCGCTCGACAAGCAACGTCGGCTTGTCGATGGAGCGCATCGTCTCTTCATCAAATAATAAACTATGATCAACATCTAACAGTAACATCAAGCCACTCCTTTTTTTCTGCGGGAGACGATGAATGCATAGGAGCTACATAAAAGAATCGCGGCAAAACAATATCCACCGATGACATCTGAGAAATAGTGAACGTTTAAAATGATTCGAGAAGCTCCCATGGCGAGGAATAATCCAATCGTCACGATCGATACAAGTACCTTCCCACCTGTTTTCAAATGACGAAACGCAACGACGAGAAATCCGGCATAGACGGCAAAAGCCATCGCTGAGTGACCACTTGGAAAACTGTATCCTACGCCACCAACCAATTCATTTAATGAGGGGCGCTCTCGGACAAAGGCAAATTTAACGACTTGATTCAATACACCTACTGATATTGCCATGATCACATACCAGATGCTTGCAATGCGATCCCGCCACAAAACATAACTCATTATTCCAAGTAACACCGTCATCGTCATCGCCCCTGGACCTGATCCAAGTTGAGTGAACCAAGAAACGTAATCCCCTGGGACGTGTTGCGACATATATGACGATAATTGAGCATCAAATAAAAAATAGCCTGTCGTCCGAATGGAGACAGCGATGATCACGAATAAGACGACAGCGATGGATGCACCAATCCACGCCCCTCTCGCACCCCGCATCAGTATGTCCCCTTACGTTCTTCTAATTCTTCTGCTGAATAGTCTTCTTTATCCCGCAAGCGATGCGCTAGTCGTCCGGATGCGTTTGCCGCGATCGCTGCGACGATATCATCCATGAACGTATTGACTTTTCCATCCCCAAGTTTCGTATCGAGTTCTTTGATAATACCAACCTTTGCTTTATCCAAATAGCCAAATGTCGTAACCGCAATCGAACCATACGTGTTGACGGCACCAATCGCAATCGTCTCATCTACGCCAAATAGCCCTTCATCGCTTTGGATGATGGACAAGAGTGGTTCTGATAATAACCCTTTTTCCGCCAGGATGTCTAGTTCTGCTCCGACGAGAATCGCATGTTGTAATTCACGTTTTTCAAGAACACGTTCTACTGAACTGACACATGTTTCAATTGTCAGATCCACCGTGTAGGGGGCCTGCATTTGGTACACGATCTCAGCGATCGCATGAATCGTCACCCCTCGTTCATGTAACTTATCGATAGCTGCCTGTTTGACCTCTTTTGAATGTGTTTTCTTCATGACTATATCCACCTCTCCAACAAAGTACTTCATTAGTATACACGGATTCTGAAGCTCCTCTCAAACTTCTTTGACATCGACGCCAGAATCCGTCATGATTATTTTGTAAAGCGTTATCATTTCAGGGGAAAGTAGGGGATTTTCGATGAACATCGGGGTTGTATTGTTTCCATCGAAACGCGTTCAAGATTTTGCAAATTCATACCGAAAGAGATATGACTCGAAGTATGCACTGATCACACCTCATATCACGCTACGGGAGCGGATGGAAGTCGATGAGACAGAACTAGACCACATCGTGACGGAGTTGAATCGAATCGCGTCCGAAACGAAGCCTGTCAATTTGCACATCCAAGGAGCTCGTTCGTTCCATCCGACGAACAATGTCTTGTTCCTTAAAGTAATGCCGACGGATGAGTTAGAACAATTACATCGCGCTTTGCATACGGGACCACTCGAACATAAGCCGAAATACGATTTCTTGCCACATATCACAATCGGTCAAGAACTGTCGGATGTCGAACTGTTCGATGTACTAGAACGTCTCAAGATGGAAGATATCCGTTTCCAAGAGGACGTCACGAAAATGGCTTTATTGTATGAACTGGAGAACGGTGCTTGGAGTGTCTATGAGACATTCCGCTTCACAGGTCAATGAATGATTAAACTTCCCGGTCGAAGCTTCGACCGGGAAGTTTAAGTTCTGGTAATACACCGTATGCATTTGCCTGTTCTTCTAAAAAGTCGTCTGCTTCGTGTTCGCGGTAAGGATCAGTTGGGCGTATCGGTTGAACTCGAGCGACTGGTTCAGTCTTTAGCTGTGGATCGACACGTACTTGACGATTGACATATTGTACGACTGTAAAATCGATTGCGTTCATCCTCTGCACTTCCTCTCTCCTTCTAATGACACTTATATTTGATAGTTCCCCGATCGAGCACAAAAAAAACCAAGCCTCCCACATGGGAAAGCCCGGCTTAATCGATCGTTTATTAAAGAATGTGGAATCCGCTATCGACGTGAAGGATTTCTCCTGTCACCCCACTCGACATTTGTGAAAGCAAGAACAGTCCACTTTGACCAATTTGTTCTGTCGTCACGTTACGATGAAGTGGCGCACGTTCTTCGATGCTATCAAGAATCGAATTGAAATCGCCGACACCTTTTGCGGATACTGTCCGAATTGGACCAGCTGAGATCGCATTGACACGAACGCCTTGCTGACCGTATTCAGCAGCGAGATAACGAACGCTTGCATCTAATGCGGCTTTCGCAACACCCATGACGTTGTAGTTCGGAACCATCTTCTCACCACCGAGGTACGTCAACGTGATGACGGATGCATCTTCCGTAAAGAAATCTTTCGCCGCTTTGACGACTGCTGTTAAGCTGTAAGCTGAAATATCAAGTGCTTGCGCGAACTGTTCACGCGTTACCCCAGAAAATTCACCACGAAGCGCTTCTTTATCCGCGAATGCGATCGAGTGAGCAATCCCTGAAATCTTCCCGTGATCTGCATGGATCGTTTGGAAGACCTGTTCGATTTCTTCATCACTTGTGACATCACACGTATAATAAGAAGCTGGACGTGATAATTCTTGTCCTAATTTTTCAAGTGGTGCCTTAAAACGCTCCCCGACATATGTAAATGCCAGGCTTGCTCCAGCAGCGTCGAGCGCACGTGCGATGCCCCATGCAATCGAACGTTGGTTGATGACGCCCATGACGACGTACGTCTTGCCTTCGAGTGAAGGATAAATATTCATGATAAAGTCCCCCTTGAATTAGTACCTGGTAATAAAACCTATCTTCAGGTTACAAAAACGTAACGCTTCTGTCAACCATCGCTCTTGATATTGCGGATTTGATAAATTACGGTAATATAGAAAGTGATAGAAAGTAGGGATGAAATGAATCGATTCAAATCATTTACACAACGTTATGATCATACGTTGCTTTTTTTACTCGCCTGTCTGATGGTCATCAGTATCATCGCCATCTATACAGCACAACCTTCGCTTAAAGGTGCGATCAGTGCCATCAACTTCTCTGCCAAACAAATTCAATGGTATGTCATCGGCTTCATGGCGTTATCCGTCGTCATTTTCATCGATTATGAACAGTTGAAGCGATTCCACTGGTTTTTATATGGAGCAGGTATCGTATCGTTAATCGGTCTTGTCATTTTCCGTGGTACACCAATCGTCACTGAAATCAAAGGGGCATACGGTTGGTATCAATTCCCAGTTATCGGTACGGTTCAGCCGGCTGAGTTCATGAAGTTCTTTTTGATCGTGACGCTCGCTGCCGTCATTACCGAGCACAATGCGCGTTATGTTCAACATGAAAGAGATCTCTTGTTACTTATCAAGTTAGTCGCGGTTACAGCCTTGCCGCTCGGTCTTATCATCATTCAGCCCGATTTAGGGATCGGTTTGATTCTATGCGTCATCTTAGCATGTGCGATGTTGTTATCCGGACTAAACTGGAAATGGCTTTTGACGATGTTCGGTCTGTTCGCAGGAGCCGTCATCATCTTCTTTTACCTGTTCTTTTTCCAAAATGATTTACTCGCAACCTTTTTCCCAGGTCACGCGATGAACCGGATCATGGCTTGGTTGCAACCGTTCGAATATGCGGATGATCTGTCGTACCAGCTCGTCCAAGCAATCAACGCGACAGGTTCAGGGCAAATGTTCGGCGTTGGATACGGGAAACTGCAAGTGTTCGTTCCGGAATTGCATACAGACTTCATCTTTACGACGATTGCCTCTCACTACGGTTTCATCGGGGCTGCCATCGTCTTGATCGTCTTGTTCCTGTTCGTCTATCGCTTGATTCAGATTGCTCTCGAGACAGCGGATCCATTTGGTACCTATATCGTGACAGGATACGTCGCGATGTTTACGTTCCAAATCTTCCAAAACATCGGGATGACGATTGGTGTCTTACCGATCACAGGTCTTCCCTTACCGTTCATCAGTTATGGTGGATCAACGATGATCGTAAACCTCGTCGGTCTAGGATTGATCATGGCAATCGCCTCTCAATCTCGGATTTCCATGTTCGATGAAGACTAAACACAAATAAAAGGCAGTGGACCAAGTCCATTGCCTTTTATTTGTGTACTTTATCATTCCAGTCGGAGATCCTCAGGAAGTGGTGCTTCAAAACGAACCTGTTCTCCCGTCGCAGGATGAAGGAACGTTGCTGACGCACTATGGAGCGCCTGACGCGGAAGTAACGGGTTCCCTTGATACATCGTATCGCCAATCAAAGGATGCCCAAGAAAAGCAAGATGGACACGAATTTGGTGTGTCCGACCTGTCTCTAGTCGGATATCGAGTAATGAGATTTCTTGGTCAAAGGCTCGAACTAGACGGCTATTTAAGATATGCGTAATGGCTCGTTGACCATCTGGTCGTACCATCCGTTCCATGAAGGAATGATCGGTTTGACCAATCGGTTGATCAATTGTTTGTACCGGTACGTTTCCGGGTGCATACGCTAAATAATGTCGTTCTAATTCATTGGATCGTTGCATGAGACTCATCCGGTGATGGGCAAGCCCGTGTTTCGCGAATAAGACAAGACCACTCGTATCACGATCGAGCCGATTAACGATATGGATTGCATACGGAATTCCTTGTTTTCGGTAATAACCAAGCACATAGTTCGATAATGAGCGTTCCGGATGCAGTCGTGACGGGATCGATGCCATTCCCGGCGGTTTATTGACGACGAGCAACCAATCATCTTCAAACAAAATATCAAGTTCCCCTTCTGTCGCCACCATATCCGGTGCTGGTGTCTCTTCCGGGAAGAAGACATGGACACGATCACCCGCGTGTAAGACGTCGTGGACGTTAACATGCTGACCATTACGCGTAATATCCCCATGATTTTTAATCGATACTAACATTTTCCGCGAAATCCCTAAGCGGGTCGTACAAAAATGACTGACACGCCAGCCATCCTCGATGTCAGTCACCATCTGTTGTAGCTGAAATCCATTCATGTTTCCATTTCCTTTACTTTAACGTCTTTCGTCTGCCAGGAAAGATTCCCGCACCCGTTGCCAGAACGGGAAAGAACGAAAACGAGCAAATTTCACTTTTTTATCAGAGACCCGGCACCGAATCGATGTCACGTTTTGATGAATGATCGAAGCATAGTGGTCATAGGTCATCTGAAAATCAATCGGATTGACGGGACGAATTTCGACATCATGATGTTTCGGTAGCAACATCGGTGAGCCGATCGTCCGGTAGACACGATTGTTGATGGAAGCCATCTCTGTAATTTGAATTGCTTCGAGCGCCGGGTGAACGATCGCTCCGCCGAGTGCCTTATTGTACGCTGTCGAACCAGACGGTGTCGATACACACAGTCCATCACCTCGGAATGTCTCGAAGTAGTCGCCTCGAATCGATAAATCACAAACGAGCGTCTGATTAAAACTTTTAATCGTACATTCATTCAAGGCAAGCAGTTGGTTGTGTGAACCGTCCGCATAATCAATCGAGAGTTCAAGCAACGGGTATTGAACCGTTGCTAAATCCTGCTTCGCGATATGATCAATCAGTTCATCCATTTCTTCAGGGCGCCAATCCGCATAAAAACCAAGATGCCCCGTATGAATCCCAACAAGCGTAATTGTCTCTACTTGATCGAGATACGAATGAAACGCCTGTAACATCGTTCCGTCTCCACCGATCGAGACGACGATTTCCGGTTGGCTGACATCAAGAATACATCCCCGATCCGTCAATGCCTGCTCGAGTTGCTGTTTCAGCGCATGAGATCGCTCATCATCACGAGCCGTGATTGCAAAACGCATGGTCATCCCCCTACTCTTTTAATCGTTCAGACGCCTTAGCGTCGCGTTGAAAGACGAGTTGTGCATCTTGGATTTCTACTTTCAGCTGGCTCATCTCCGCATCAAGCAAAAATGCTGCCTCTGCTGCACGACGCAGACGCTCACGCGTCTCTTCCGGAATATTTCCTTGGTACTTATAATTCAACGAGTGTTCAATCGTTGCCCAGAAGTTCATCGCAAGCGTTCGAATTTGAATCTCGACTAACGTCGGCACTTCACCTTCGATCGTCTGTACCGGATAGGCAATGATGACGTGATACGATCGATAGCCGCTATCCTTTTTTTGCGTAATATAGTTCCGTTCTTCGACGATTTTAAAATCTCCGCGCGAGCGCAGCAACTCAAGGACATGAATGATATCATCGACGAATTGACACATGATACGTAATCCGGCGATATCCTGCATGTCTTGTTCTAATGACTCACGCGCAATTGCTTTTCGTTCCGCTTTTTGAAGAATGCTCTTTACAGGTTTGACCCGTCCTGTGACAAATTCAATCGGTGAATGTTCTCCCCGTTGCTGAAATTGTTTACGAATCGCTTTTAGCTTAACTTTCAACTCATCGACCGCGATTTGATACGGTGCAAGAAATAAATCCCAATTTTCTTTTGTCATCTGATTTGTCACCACTTTTAATCGAATAGTATTGGTTCACTGCCTGTTCCTACCTCATTCATGTTATCATATTTTCAGACATTCAACTAGAAAGGCGTGATTCCGATTAGACAAGAATTGGAAATCGAATTTAAGAACTTATTGTCTGAACAAGAATATCTATCACTATTTACCCATTATGCATCAACTAAACAACCCATTTGGCAAGCAAATGATTATTTTGATACACCAGATTTTGAACTTCGTAAAAAAGGTGCTGCATTACGGATTCGTGAAAAAAAACAGGGACTCGTACTGACTTTAAAACAACCTCATGAAAAGGGGTTGCTTGAGACACATGTCACGTTATCATCAACTGAAGCAGAAGATTTATTCAAATACGGTCTAATTCATTCCGAAGAGATGAACAATCAGCTAAAGTCATTTGATTTACAGGGATCTTTAGAACATTTAGGTCGATTAGAGACAGAACGAATCGAAACCGTGCTTCCGCAAGGATTGCTTGTCCTTGATAAAAGTCGCTATCTCGGACATACCGATTATGAGTTAGAGTTTGAGGTCAGTAACTTCGAACAAGGGCAAAAGGATTTCGAGCGACTTCTTTCAGAACACGACATTCCAAAGCGCAAAACAAAAAACAAAATCGTTCGCTTCATGGAACGTAAAGCGCTTTCTTGATTTTTCGTGTAAGAATGAACAAGCAAAACCTTTGCTCTTTCTTTTTTTTCGTTGCTAAAATAGGGTAACGATAACAACAGGAAGGGGTGAACGGATGGAACACGCACAATGTAACGGATCTTATTGTTCATTGGACGAACCATCGATTCAACAACCGACGAAACCTCTGGAAATTTATCATTTTCTAGATGTGACACAAACGGATGGTTTACGGTTGATACCCGTCCTCAAGAAGTTAGAACTAGAATATGGTCATCTGTTCCGTCTTCGGACGATTGCAACGATTCCATGTGCTCCATCACGATCCGCATGTGACATGTCACCACTCGTCATTCTAAAAGCAATTGAGCTTCAAGGAAAAACGTTTGGTATGCGATTCATGCGACGCCTTCGAATGCTTCATAACGTCGAAGGAGAAAGTGCTTATAGTCGGCCATCATTGATGCGGCTAGCAGAAGCATTAACGGAGTATGGTTTGGATTTAGATGAGTTCCATCGTGATGTCTCGTCGGATACGATTCAGCAAATGCTCGAGAAAGAAACCGAACTAGTCACCGAATGGGATGTTCGGATTCTTCCAACACTCGCTTTCGTCGGAGACGAAGAAGCGATCAAAGCAGAAGGACCTTATGAGTATTTGGTGTATGTCTCGATCTTAAGTGAATTGCTAGATCATACGATCGAAAAACAACCGAAGCCACCACTCGAACAATTCTTGAGACGGTATGAAACAGCAACAACGGCTGAAATCGCCTTTATTTATGACGCTCCTGAATCCCAGATTGAACATGAATTAAAAAAACTAGTCTTGCAACAAAAATGTGCTTCTCTATCGTACTGTGATGGAAAAGTATGGCGTCATTTAAAAGATTCGGCACATGCATGATAAAAACAATAAAAAGGACAGTGAAGCGTGCTTCACTGTCCTTTTTATGTTCAATCATAGACAAAAGAAAAAGTCCCTCCTGACGAGAAGGACTTTTCTTTTGACCACTGGATGGGGGAAAAAGAGAATCGACTGGGGAATGTGACCCTCTTCACAATATAAGTATATCGTGGACCTCTCCTCTTTTCCACTCTTTGTTCATTTTGTCACAAAGATGTCACTCTGCTAACAAAGCTTCAAATTCATCTAGGACACGTTCAAATTGTCGAAGTGCTGCTTCAACTGGTGCTTTTGTTGTCATATCAACACCCGCAGCTTTTAACACTTCGATTGGATAATCACTTGATCCCGCTTTTAAGAAATTGTTAATGTATCGCTCTACAGCAGGTTGTCCTTCTTCTAGAATCTGATCCGTCAAGGCAGCAGCAGCAGAAATGCCCGTTGCATACTGATAGACATAATAATTGTAATAGAAGTGTGGAATCCGAGCCCATTCTAGACCGATTTCTTCATCTAATACAATTTCTTCTCCGAAGTATTTTTGATTCAACGCATAGTACGTTGACGTTAGGAATTCCGGTGTCAGCGATTGTCCAAGACGAGCCGCATCATGGATTGCATGTTCGAACTCGGCAAACATCGTTTGTCGGAACAATGTTCCGCGGAATGTTTCGAGTTGATTGTTCAATAGATAGAGTTTTTCTTTACGATCCGTCACTTTTTTCAATAGATAGTCGTTCAATAATGCTTCATTCGTCGTTGAGGCGACTTCTGCGACGAAGATTGAATAGTCACCATATGGATATGGTTGAGATTTCCGCGTGTAATAACTATGGACAGAATGTCCGAATTCATGTGCGAGTGTAAAGAGGTTGTTGATGTTGTCTTGCCAGTTCATCAAAATGAACGGCTGTGTATCATAAGCACCAGAAGAGTAAGCTCCACTCCGTTTACCACGCGTCTCCCGGACATCAACCCAACGTTCAGACAATCCTTCTTCGAGGATATGCTTGTACTCTGCTCCGAGCGGTGCAAGCCCTTCAACCATCAATTGTTTCACTTCCTCGTAAGAGACTTTCATCTCCACCTCAGAAACGAGTGGTGTGTACATATCATACACGTGTAGTTCATCGAGTCCGAGCACCCGCTTACGCAGGGCGACGTAACGATGGAGCAGTGGTAAATGCTCATGTACCGCTTCAACTAATCCATCATAGACGGACTCAGGAATCGCATTACCGTGTAAAGCTGCTGCGCGTGCCGATGGGAACTTCCGGACATCCGCATAGAAGTTGTCTTTCTTAACTGACCCAGCAAGTGTCGAGGCGAGTGTATTGGTGTATTTCGCATATGTTCCGTACATCGCTTTAAATGCTGCTTCACGGACCGAACGATCAGATGATTCAAGGAATGTGATGAAGCGACCATGTGTCAACTCTGTCTCTTCTCCGTCTTCCCCTTTGATTTTCGGGAATGTCAGATCTGCGTTGTTCAACATACCGAACGTCGTACCGGATTGACCGAGTACTTCTCCTGCCTTCGCAAGAATCGCTTCTTCTGCTTCCGTCAGGACGTGTTCACGCTCTTGATTCAATTCATCAAATGCGTGACGATACATCGCAAGATCTGGATTCTCATTAAGATACGTCTCAATCGTTGACTCAGGTACAGCTAATAGTTCTGGTGTCATGAAAGCAAGTGTTGCTCCGATTTGCGACGCGAGCGTCCGAGCACGGTCATTCATAGCTTGGTAGAAGCTGTCTGCTGTATTTTCGTCATAACGCATGTGCGCGTATGTATAAAGCTTATAAAGGCGTCTTGAAACTTCGTCGCGTAACTGTAACCCTTCATAGAGTGTTTCTGCACTCTGTCCAAGACGACCCTTATACTCGACGAGTAATGGAAGCATCGCTTTCACCGATTCGAATTCTTCTTCCCACGATTCGTTCGTTGCGTAAATCGACTCTAGATTCCATGTTTCTGTAACGTCAACATCTTGACGTGTTAATACTTCTGCCATTTCCCTCACTCCTTTAATTCAGTTATACCTGTTTTCTTTTCGACAAACAATCGAAGTGCTCCTGCTAAAACAGCTTATTCGCCTCCTCAATCCGCTCCATCCATTCCCTGACAAGAGCATCAATCAACTCTCTTTCAATTGATAGATTCAAATGCTGAAGCAGTTGATTTATGGCATGTTCCAGACGGATCGAAGTATATCTTCCTTTTAGCTCTAAAAAGACGACGATTTGAAATTCAAAGGGATGAACGGGTAGAAATAATAAACGTGTGATGGGAAGAAAGACAAAAGAGGGAAGATTTTGTAGATGGAAACCTGCTTGATACAGTGGAACCTTTAGGAGGCGTGGAGGTAATGAAGGATAAAAAGGACGTCGACGATAGCGATGAACGATTCCTTGCCATCGAGCGATTGAAAATTTCCGAGGAAATGATGAAGGCTCTATCGAGAGAAAATCAGATAACGAAATCGATTGAACCGTACAATAGACATGATGTTTCGCAAAAGGAACCGGATGTCGAAATCTCCGGATTTGATTCTCAACGATTAGATCCAAATAATCATTTTGTAAAAATGCTTGTCGCATCCAACCTTGCAATCGTAACGTGACACCCTGTGAAGGATGAAATCCGATCCACCGAACTGTTTGTTCTTGTTTCGCATCAAGTATGGCTCGTCTCATCCATTCCTCTGCCGACATTGGAGAACGTTGAATTTCAATTCCAAGTTCCCTTTCTGGTATCCACAGGTCAAAACGTCTCTCTCCAGTCACCCATTCAATTTCGACTTGGATACCTGCGTTTATTAAAGAATCGGCAATACGCTTTTTCCAGGACATATGCACACTACTTTCTCCTGAACAAGCTGAGATATGCGCAAAATGTGGTCGTCGTCCTTGCCTGACGCGCAAGGGCTTCAGGCAATACGGACAACGTAAGGACATCGCTTTTAATTCATGGATGGAAAATCTGTGAATCATGATGCGTTTACCAGAAGCATCAATGGCTTCAAACATCTGAATCGTCCCCTTTTGCTAGAGTAACGGTGAGAATAAACGTGAAATTGATTCAATCAATCGACGGCGTAATGGACGCCGATGAAACAGATCAGCATCAACTTGTGTTGAATGGCTAAAATCTTCATAAAAATCACGTGTCAGTTCATGAACAGAGTTTGTTCCGTATAAAAAAGCATTCACTTCGAAATTCAAATGAAAACTACGTAAATCCATGTTCGCTGTCCCAATCGTTGCGATGGCGTCATCGACGACGATGACTTTCGAGTGCATGAACCCTTTGTTGTACTCGTAGATTTTCACACCAGCTTGTAGCAAATCATCAAAGTATGAACGGCTCGCATAAAACACGATTTTATGATCTGGGAAACTCGGTAGTAGAATACGGACATCAATCCCTGCCATAGCAGCTGTCTTCAGCGCTGTCATGAGATCTTCGTCCGGTATCAAATACGGGGAAGCAATATAGACCGATTCACGCGCTTCCGTGATGAGCCCGAAGTAAAGTGATTTCATTGCCTCATGTGGCTCATCAGGTCCGCTTGCAATGATTTGAACGCCTCCTGTTGCTTCTTCAACGTACTCAAGTGGCTCCATATAAAACGGGGTAAACAGCCGTTCACCGGTCATGTAATACCAGTCTTGCAAAAAAATCAATTGGAGTTCAGAGACAGCCTCTCCTCTTACAAGAAGGTGAGTATCACGCCAGAAACCAAAATGTTGATCACGACCGATATACTCGTCGCCAATGTTGATTCCGCCTGTAAAAGCAACCGTTCCATCGATGACGACGATTTTCCGATGATTCCGGTAGTTCGATTTACTCGAAATAAACGGTAAGACGACGGGGAAAAACGCACGAACCTCAATACCAGCCGCCTGCATCTTCTTGAAATAATGTTTATCCGTCGAAAAACATCCGACAGCATCATAAAGAAAGCGGACCTCGATTCCTTGCTTGGCCTTTTCAATCAACGCTTCCTGTAACTGAAGCGCAAGTTGATCATCGCGTACGATATAGTACTCCAAATGAATATGATGCTGTGCTTGACGAATCTCTTCTAAAAGAATCGGAAACTTTTCCTGACCATTCGTCAAGATCCTTGTATGTGTATTATACGAAATCGGAAGGCGACTGATTGAATCGATAAGTGTCACAACTTTTCCATAATGTCCTTCTTGGAACACTGATTGGTGTACCCCTGCCTTAAACTGGGTACGATATTTAATGTAAGACTCTTCATCAAGCATTGCCTTCAGTCGAAACATTCGTTTTCGACGGTAATTCTGACCAAATGTGAAATACACGAATACGCCAACGACAGGCAATGCCATCATGACGAGTGCCCAGACGAGCGTTCGTTCTGGGTTCCGATTTTCAAGTAAAATGATGACGAACACGCTCATGACGACCAAGATGATGACGATGGACAGCCAACCTACCATATAGACACTCCAATAGTAGGATAAAAAGGCAATCAAGCCGATGGTCAAGATGAGGGTCATGAGAAGTTGTACACGTCGTAGCATGAATCCCCCTCCTTTTTTATGTAGATCGTACAAATCGTATTTTAACTGATGACAGAAAGGAAGCGTTTAAATGGGTACGTATATCATTACTGGTGCAACAAGTGGAATTGGTGAGGCAACTTCCCTTCAACTCATTCGGGAGGGACATACCGTCCTTGCGATTGGTCGCAATGAAGAAAAGGGATCCTCGCTTGAATCAAACGGAGAAGGACGTTTATATTTCTTCCCTGTCGACTTAGCTGATTCCTCTGCAATCGATGCGTTCTTTGAAGAAACACAAGAAGATTTCCCAGAAATCGATGGTATTTTCAACAATGCAGGTACTTTCGGGAAACCCGTTGCACCTGAACGTGTCTCCGATCAACAAAAAGAAGTGTTCCAAGTGAACTATCACGCGCCCGAACGAATCATCCAGCTTGCGACGAAACGCTTCTCAAAGGGTGCTTCTATCGTCAATAATAGTGCCATCGTAGGTCACGTTAAGTTTCCAGCAATGCTACTGCCTTATGCATCGTCTAAAAGTGCTTTACTGACGCTAACAAAGACATACGCCGCCCGATTCCATGGTAAGTACCGATTTAATGCTATTTGCCCGGGACCAGTCGATACAGCGCTCAGTCATGCGTTATATGGCGGGAAAGATAAATTTGATCTCGCAATGAAACATCACCTTCGAGGTGAACCTGCACAACCTTCTGAAATCGCTGAGGTCGTTTGTTTCTTACTATCAAACAAAGCGAGTTACATCAACGGTCAAGCGCTCATCGTAGATGGAGGCTACACCCTCACTTAATACCAGAACAAAAGGAGGTATCACGATATGTGATCCTCCTTTTCCTCGCACTTTTTCTGACCTTAGTTCGGAAAATGTTTCCGAATGAACGGAAAGACATCTGAAGCAATGATCTGTTTCCCGTATTCAGCGACAGGATGTATCGTTTGCTCGCTGAACTGGAGATACTCTGCGATTAAACTCATGACGTTTTCTTGCGCCTCTACGCTCACATCATCTTCGAAATGAACATGCAGTAAATAGAGTCCATCTTTTTGGTAAAGCGCTGTTTCAAGTTCTGCGAATACAGGAGCATTCGCATATTGACTGAGCGCGATGATATGTTCAAAATCGCGAGTTTCAAATAAAACATCTTGGCTTAACTCTGTATCTTTATCTTCTGTCTCAGACATCGCTGATCGTAAAAGTGAATCGAGTTCGTCTTCATCGACTTGCTCACCATCAACTGCATTTTTCGCGATCGTTACAGTGACTTCAAGACCTTTTTCAAATGCTTGCACTTGTATCCACAGTGGACCTTCGAAGGAGATGGACTCTTTTTCATTCGCTTCGTCCATCATCTGCCAGAATAACTGTTCTCCCCGTTCCCGGTTATACCAAATCTCATCTCGGGCAAAACCACGGCGTTCGATGTCGGTGTACGTGATGAAGAACTTGACCGTATTGTCATTGACGCGTTCGATTTTCAAACTGTCCACTCCTTTCTTCTCGTTCCTTATCTAGAATACGAACGAGGACATGACTTGGATTCATAGTTTTGAATCCGAAGGATATATTTCTATTCCTTTGTTATCTTTATTTTAACCTTTTTTATCGGTAACAAAAAGCACACTGCTCACGAAGCAGCGTGCTTTTGAAAATTACTCGTTTACAAGACGCTGTGCTTCCAAAAGTTGGAACGTACGCACCTTGCGCGGTAAGAATCGACGGATTTCATCCTCGTTGTATCCAACTTGAAGGCGTTTTTCATCAATCAAGATTGGGCGACGCAATAATCCCGGATATTCTTGAATCAAATCGTATAGGTGCTGCAACGATAAGTTTTCAACGGAAACATCGAGTTTCGAGAAGACTTTTGAACGTGTTGAGATAATCTCGTCCGTTCCATCTTCCGTCATACGAAGAATCTGTTTGATTTCATCGAGCGATAATGGTTCTGAAAAAATATTGCGTTCAACGAACGGGATTTCATGTTCTTCAAGCCACGCGCGTGCTTTCCGACAAGAAGTACAACTTGGTGAAGTATAGAGTGTTACCATTGAAAAACATCCTCCCCCTGATTTAACATCATTCAATATCTATGTGAATAAGCAAATATTGATGATGGTTCTATTACTTGACAGTTTACATCTAATAAAGCAGAAAACCTAGCTTTTTTATAAAGATGAAAGAACTTTTCGTAAAAAAGCTTGTTAAAGCCACCACGTGGCTTTAACAAGCTGGCGTGTGATCAAATGGCTGAGAAATCGTCTCTTTTGCTTTAGGAAGTTTCATTTCTTTCAGTTTTTTCTCTAAAATATCCCGCAAAAGGCGCTTCTTCAGCTTTTTCTTCTTGTCACGTTCTTTCATATTCCGACACCCCAATCGGCCCGAAACAGAACTAACAACCTACGAAAGCGAAATAATCATCTTCTACATTAGTAAGTATACCACGTAAACTAAAAATCTATTCCTACTTTAAGCAATTAAATATGTGAGATTGTCGATTGAGAAATGAAAAACAGTTGCAATTTCTTTCAATTTTCTGTAGAGTGTATAGAAATATCAACGCTCAGAAAGGAGTTTTTCATTCATGGCATTAACACTCGTCACGATTCTCGATCATCCGATCGCTCAAAAATATTTATCTCGTTCTGGCTTGAATCATGCGATTTCAGTCGCGGAGCGCGCACTGACTCTTGCTACGAAACGCGGCTTAGATGCTGACACTGCTACGAAGGCAGCACTCTTACATGATATCGGTCATTACGAATGGTATACCGATGGCACTTGGAACTATGATTTATATCGCCAAAATGATATTCATGCCATTAAAGGAGCTGAACGTGCTCACAAACTTCTAATTCGCCTTGGTGAAGAACCAGCACGTGCAAAAGAAATTGCTCTCGCCGTTCTGTTGCATACCGATTCTTATCTTCCACCAGGTGCGATCAATCGAACACCTTTACAACAACTCGTTCATGATGCGGATACGCTGGAAGAACAGCCGGGCGGACTCCATCATTACGAAAAAATTGACTTTGAAGAAGCCATGCGTCGTCTGGATGCAATCGATGCAGTCGTTCATCGATTTGCTCATCTACCGCGTATCGCATCAGAAAATTAAAAGGCATTTCCACGATCAACGTGGAAATGCCTTTTTGCTTTAACGATTATACGAGTTGCGCTTGATACGCTTCAAGTTCTGCATCCGTCATCGAAACGAAGTGACCTGGCTCGATTTCACGAAGTGGTGGAATACTCGAATCTTCATCCGATTTACCAACCGGTCCACTCGTCGGACGATCGAAGATGATCCGTTTACGTGTCCGCTCGTGCTCTGGATCCGGAAGCGGAATTGCAGATAGAAGTGACTTCGTATACGCGTGAACTGGATTCTCATACAGACGATCCGCATCACACAATTCAACGAGGTGACCCTGATACATAACACCAATCCGGTCTGAGATATACTTGACCATCGATAAATCGTGGGCGATAAACAAGTATGTCAAACTGCGATCACGTTGCAGTTTTTTCATCAAGTTGACGACTTGGGCTTGAATCGATACGTCGAGTGCTGAAATCGGCTCATCCGCAATGATGAAGTCCGGCTCTACAGCAAGTGCGCGTGCGATACCAATCCGTTGACGCTGACCACCTGAGAACTCGTGCGGGTAACGACTCGCATGTTCTTTTGTCAAACCAACCGTCTCAAGCAAATCATACACACGGTTATTGCGCTCTTCTTTTGAGTTTGCTAAACCGTGAATATCGATTCCTTCAGCGATGATATCGCCAACCGTCATCCGTGGATTTAACGATGCATACGGATCTTGGAAGATCATTTGCATTGCACGGTTGAATTTCAATTTGTCTTTACGTGACTTCTTACCATGAACATTTTCACCTTTGAAGATGACTTCGCCGTCTGTCGCTTCGTATAAACCAATAATCGAGCGACCAGTCGTAGACTTACCACAGCCTGACTCTCCAACGAGACCTAGTACTTCGCCTTCGTAGATATCAAATGAAAGTCCATCAACCGCTTTGACGACGCGTCCACGTCCAATATTGAAATGTTGCTTCAAGTTTTTTACTTCAAGTAATTTATTACGGTTTTCCATTATTTCAGACCGCCTTTCAGAAGCGATTTTGAGAACACGCTGTCCGGACGGTATTTTAACGCCAAGTCACGGATTGCAGCTGGTGGTTCGACATATGGAGCTTGTGGATGTAGCAACCACGTCGCCGCTTCGTGTGTATCTGAGATTTTGAAGAAAGGTGGTTCTTTCTCGAAATCAATCTTCATCGCGTATTTGTTACGCGGTGCAAACGCATCACCGACTGGTGGATGCATCAAGTTCGGTGGAGTTCCTGGAATCGCAGGAAGATCTTGTGAACGGTCATCAGATGGACGTGGCATTGAACCTAGTAGTCCCCAAGTGTATGGATGACGCGGCTCATAGAAGATCTCATCTACTGTACCTTTTTCAATCAATTTACCAGCATACATGACGGCTACACGGTCAGCCATGTTCGCTACGACACCTAAGTCGTGCGTAATAAAGATGATTGCTGTACCCGTTTTTTGCTGAATGTCTTTCAATAACTCGAGAATCTGAGCTTGAATCGTAACATCGAGTGCAGTCGTCGGCTCATCGGCAATCAACACTTTCGGATTACATGCAAGCGCGATTGCGATGACGATCCGTTGACGCATCCCACCCGATAATTGGTGCGGATATTGTTTCAGACGCGCTTCTGGATTCGGAATTCCTACGAGTGTCAAAAGTTCGAGTGTACGCTTTTTCGCTGCGTCACCTGTTAAGCCTTGGTGACGTTTTAGACCTTCAGCGATTTGTTTATAAATCGTCATCGTCGGGTTAAGTGATGTCATCGGATCTTGGAAAATCATTGCGATATCACGACCGCGGACTTTTTGCATTTCTTTATCGGAAAGCTTAACGAGATCGCGACCTTCAAATAAGATTTCACCTTGTGTGATTTCACCTGGTGGGTTTGGGATCAAACGCATGATCGCTTTTGAAGTAACCGATTTACCAGAACCAGACTCACCAACGATTGCGAGTGTCTCGCCTTTTTTCAAATCAAACGATACACCGCGGACGGCTTGTACCGTCCCGGCATACGTATGGAAAGCGACATTCAGGTCGCGAACAGATAAAATAGTTTCCATTGTGAATGAGCTCCTCTCTAGTTTCCGTTAGCGTCGTAAACGTGGGTCGAACGCATCACGCAGTCCATCTGCCAACATATTGAAGCTGACCATGAGGAGTACGATGACCGTCGATGGAACAACGAGCAAGAATGGGAACGTTTTGAGTTCTTTGTACCCTTCGTTGATCAATGTACCGAGTGACGGTTGTGGTGGTGCAAGTCCTAAACCGATGAAGCTTAAGAACGCTTCGAAGAAGATCGCACTTGGAATCGTGAACATAAGCGAGATAATGATTGTTCCCAAGGTATTTGGAATCAAATGCTTGAAGATTAATCGTGCGCTAGAAGCACCAAGTGTCCGTGCTGCAAGAACGAATTCTTGGTTCTTTAGTTTCAGGATTTGACCACGAACAAGTCGGCTCATCCCGATCCAGCCGGTAATCGTCATCGCAAGGATGATCGTCGTGATCCCTGGTTCAAGAATCAAGATGAACAAGATGATCAAGATCAAGTTCGGTACACCTGTTAAAATTTCTGCAATCCGTTGCATGATGTTATCGACACGCCCACCGTAGTAAGCAGAAATCCCGCCGTATGTGACACCAACGAGAACGTCGATGAGTGCTGCCATCAAACCGATGAATAGCGAAATCTTCGTTCCTTCCCAAACACGTGACCAAAGATCACGACCAAGGTGGTCCGTTCCGAACCAGAAGTTCTCCGTCACCTGTTTTTGTTTATAAAAATCAATCGGCGTATCACCAAGTGTCGCCATACCGTCAAAACCAGCCCACTCTAAACCAGTAACTTTAGGTGGAAGTTTAGCTTGCGTGATTGTTTGGGTATAAGGGTCATTACCAGACAACGCAGGTCCGACCAATGACATGATCGCGATGATGATGATGACAGCAAGAGAAAGAATCGCTGCTTTGTTCTTGCGTAGACGCATCCAAGCATCTTGCCAGAAGTTTAAGCTTTTACCAGCAAGGCGTTCCCCTGCTTGTTCATTGAACTCAACGTGTTGGAACAGCGATGAATCAAACTGTTCTGCTTTTGCATTTGAATTTTGTTCAGCCATTATTTGTTACCCCCCAAACGGATCCGTGGATCAACGACACCGTACAGCAAATCGACGATCAAAATCATGAGAATGAAGACTGCTGAGAAGAACAACGTCGTACCCATGATGACTGTGTAGTCATTTTGTGTGATTGATGATACGAAGAGTTCACCAAGACCAGGTACAGAGAAAATCCGCTCAATGACGAGTGTTCCTGTAATCAATGCAGCTGTCATTGGTCCAAGAATCGTGATCGCCGGAATCAAGGCGTTCCGAACCATGTGTTTCCAAGTAATCGACTGACCATCTAGGCCTTTTGCTTTAGCTAACGTGACATAATCCTGGTTCGTAACTTCTAGCATCTCTGTCCGGACGAATCGAGCAATTGAGGCTGTGACCCCAAGTGATAACGATATAGTCGGCAAGATGGTATGCGCCGGGCTTTCCCAGAACGCGACTGGCAAAACGCCCCATTTCACGCCAACGTAGTATTGAAGGAGTGAGGCGAATACGAATGACGGTACCGAGATTCCGATAACCGATACGAACATCGCACCGTAATCGATCACTGTGTTGTGGCGAAGCGCTGCGACAACACCTAAGACGAGTCCTAATAATACTCCGAGTACTAGTGCTTGAACTCCTAATTGAGCCGATGGTCCAATTCGTTCAGAAATCAAATCCGTTACCGGACGGCTATCATATTTGAATGAAATACCGAGATCTCCTTGGAACAAGTTGACCATATACGCTGCATAGCGTTGTGGCAGTGGATCATTCAAGTTGTACTTATCCCGAAGGATATTCAACTGTTCAGGAGAAAGTTTCTCCTGGTTTTGGAACGGTGAACCTGGTAGCAGATCCATCAGGAAGAAAGTGAACGAAGCGATGAGTAAAAACGTCAGTACGCCGTAAACCAGGCGTTGAGCTAAATAACGGCCCATAAGATGGCACCCCCTATAAAGATTTTCTGTTTTTTTCGAAACATCAATAAAATCAGTATGACCCACAATTGTCGGAACATTCAAGAATTTTGTCATAAAAATTTAAAAATTCTTTTTTTATTGTGCTTTGATTTGATGTTCGCTTGAATGTTTTTCTAATTTCATCCAATAGTCAGAATTTTTCGTTTGATTCCATTATACTTTGCTAACAAAGTAATTAGAACTACTTTTTTACGAAACTTTCACATTTTCGCTAAAAATGAGTTTCCATTCATAAAAAGTAGTATAAAACAGGAGCGTGCCCGAACTGATCAGGGGACGCTCCCATTCTCGATTACTTAATATCAACGTATTTGTATTGGAAATCTGCTCCGAATACTTGACGGTTGAAATCTTTGACCGTCGGACGGCTCAAGTATGCAGAACCAGCTTGATAGATTGGCGCGATTGCTTGATCTTTCTCAATCAATTGTGCTTCCGCTTGTTTGAAGAGATCAAGACGTTTCGTTAAATCAGACTCTTCATTCGCTGCGTTCAACAATTTATCATAGGCTGCAGACTTATATTTGACGTCGTTTTGGCTATTTGTTGATTCGAAGATTGACAGGTTAGACATTGGATCTTGATAATCTGGACCCCAAAGTGAGTAAGAAAGTTGGTAGTCGCCTTTTGATTCAAGGTCGAGTTTGTTCTTGAACGGTTGTTGTTTGATTGAAACAGTAACGTTCGGAAGATTTTTCTCGATTTGACCTTTCATGTACTCACTGATCTTCTTCGCATCCTCATTGTCGAATGAAAGAAGTTCAATCGTCGTCTTTTTATCGCCGTTTGCTTTTTTCCAAAGATCTGCTGCTTCTTTTCCATCACGATCGAACCAGTTGATGTCACTTGTGTAGTCTTTACCAGACGCATCTTTGATGAATTCTTTTGGAATGAAGCTTGTTGTTGGAATCGAACCGTTCGCAAGAAGCGTATCCGTAATTCCTTTTGGATCGATTGCACGAGCGATCGCTTTACGTGCATCGACATTTTTCATCGTTGCATCTTCGTTATTGAATTTCAAATAAGCGATCGAAGAACGAAGCGCTGTTTTGAATTCAGGTTTCGATTTGTACGCTTCAACTTGTTCTGAAGTCAGACCTGCGTAATCGATATCGTTTGAATCATAAAGATTTACTACTGTTGAGTTATCTTTAACGACACTGATCGTAACTTCGTCGAGTTTGACAGCATCTTTATCCCAGTAGTTATCGTTTTTCTTCAGGACACGTTTTGAATCCGTTTTCCAAGATTCCCAAACGAAAGGACCGTTATAAAGTAATTTATCTGGTTTAAGCGAGAAGTCTTTTTCATTCTTTTTGTAGAAGTCTTCACTGATCGGTGTGTACGTACCGAATGATGTCAGTGAAAGGAAATACGGAGCTGGACGCTCAAGTTTTACTTCTAACGTTTTGTCGTCAAGTGCTTTAACACCGAGCTCGTCGACAGCTTTTTTACCTTGTGTGACATCAGCGCCGTTTTTTAACGTGTCAAAGATGTACGAGTAACTAGATGCTGTTTTCGGATCAGCAGCACGTTTCCAAGCAAATTCGAAATCTTGTGCTTTGACTGGTGAACCGTCTGACCATTTCGAGTCACGAAGTGTGAACGTATACGTCAAGTTGTCACTTGAGATATCTGTTTTTTCTGCAAGTGCTGGAATCGCTTTTCCGTCTTTATCGAGACGGTAAAGACCTTCCATCGTATTCCCGATCATGTTGAAAGCGACAGAATCCGTAGCTTTCGCTGGATCGACTGTCGTGATGTCAGAAGTGTCCGTTAAACGTAGATTTTTCTTTCCGTCTGTTGAACCTGAATCACTGTCTCCGCCACCTGTCGAACATCCAGCAAGCACTGCGCTTCCTGCAAGCATGACTGATAATGCGAGACCGACTGTTTTTTTCTTCATCGGTAAGTCATCTCCTTTTCAATTTCCAAGTTGCCATAATGCCTATGACATCAATAACGTCCCGTCGAAACTGCAATGTATTCCCCAAAATGCATTGACCTAGTTTCAAAAACTTAAACGAAGTGATAAATTGATTTTATGTGAGAATAGCATTAACGTCAAGTAAATAGTCACACTATTTGCTATTTTGCATCATTCGTTTGTTACCGATTCGTAACAGGATTAAAAATTTCGTATACTAAGGTTATCAATGCATTTAAGGGGGATTTTCATGCGATCGACCTATTTCCGACCGGTCATCATTGCGGTCATTCTAGTCTTACTTTATACGATATGGGCGACTATCACCGATTCGACGCACGGTATTTTATATCACCTATCCGGTGGATTATTCATTGGAGGCTTTTTGCTTATGGCAATCGGATTCTTTTCCAACATGTCGGCTAACGGCTTCTTCCGTGGCATGACAGCTGGATTTAAAAAACAACGGGAAGCGAAGCTTCGAGAGATTGATGGCGATTACTACGAAGATGATGACGAAGAGGAAGAAGTCCTCCGTAAAAAGCAAAACCGGGCTTCTGCCCGAACGAAACCCTATGTTTCTAGTGGTATTATCTTCATCATCGTATCGCTGATCATCTCTTACTTTTAATCGAAATCACCGTGACGTGCCTTCTATCGTATGGTAAACTTAAGTGAATTAAACAAGAAAACACGACGACAAAGAGTAGTAACTTAGGTACATCCCTTTCAGAGAGTCCATGGTGCTGGAAATGGACAGGTGATGCCTACGTGAATGGACTTTCGAGTGGCTGATTCGAATCAAGTAGAGTCAGATGGGTGTGCCCATTACAGCAAATTGAGCGGCTATGCGAATAGCAACTTGGGTGGCAACGCGATGAATCGTCCCTTGATTTTCAAGGGGCGTTTTTTATTTTGATTTTATTATTTGGAGGGATTTCATTATGAAAACGATTTTCTCAGGTATCAAACCAACGGGAACAGTAACACTTGGAAATTACTTAGGTGCCATGAAACACTTCGTTAACTTACAGGATGGTCATGATGCATATTATTGTGTCGTCGATTTGCACTCCATCACGGTCGACATTGATCGTGTCGAATTGATGAATAATACACGTGCACTCGCAGCTCTTTATATCGCAAGTGGTCTGAATCCAGAAAAATCAACAATCTTCGTTCAATCAGAAGTTAAAGCGCATGCGCAACTCGGCTGGATGTTGACGTGTCTTTCTGGAATGGGTGAACTAGAGCGTATGACACAGTATAAAGATAAATCGCAAGGGAAAGACCGAATCGGTGCTGGATTGTTTGTCTATCCGACACTCATGGCAGCTGATATCCTACTCTATGATGCGGAACTCGTTCCGGTCGGAGATGACCAAAAACAACATATTGAGTTAACGCGCGACTTGGCTCAACGTTTTAATAGTCGTTACTATGAGACGTTCACATTACCAGAACCAATCATCGCTGAATCAGGAGCTCGAATCATGAGCCTGACGACACCAGACAAAAAGATGTCAAAATCTGATCAGAATCCGAAAGGCTTCATCTCGATGCTTGACGCACCAGATGTCATTCGTAAAAAAGTAAAATCAGCCGTCACGGACTCCGAAGGAATCGTCAAATTCGATCGGGAAAATAAACCAGGTGTGTCGAATTTGCTTGAAATCTACTCCCTACTCGCTGGCATCTCGATTCCAGATCTCGAAACCAAATACGAAGGTTCGAACTACGGAACATTTAAAGCAGATGTCGCGGAAGCAATCATTTCAGAACTCGAACCGATTCAACAACGCTACTATGAGTTGATTGATTCAGAAGAACTCGATCAGATTCTCGACGCTGGACGAGATCGTGCTGAAGCCGTTGCTGCTAAAAAGCTCGCGAAAATCGAGAAGGCAATGGGCTTACAACGGAAGCGTGCTAAAGTAAAAAAATAAGTTCTACGCAAAAGAGATCGGAATGCTCCGGTCTTTTTTGATATTTCCAAACAAAAAAACTGCTTCCGATTTATTTCGGAAGCAGTTTTTATATTGCTTATTTTCCTTCGATTGAAGCCCATTTGTACGAGAAGTCTGCGCCGAAGTTATGCTCGACGACTCCTTTAACGTATGGTTTGACGAGGAATGCACGTCCACGCTGATAAACAGGTGAGATCGCTGCAGAGTCGAGAAGGATTTTCTCAGCTTCTTGCAATTCAGACCAACGTTTCGTTGCATCTGTTTGTGTTTGAGCATCTTTGATGAGTTTATCATACTCTTCATTTGACCACTTACCACGGTTGTATGGTCCGTCTGTCAAGAAGAGATCGAGGAACGTCATCGGATCTTGGTAGTCAGGTCCCCAGCCCGCGAGCGAGAATTGGAAGTCCCCTTTGTTTTCAAGATCAAGTTTGTTTTTGAATGGTTGTTGTTTGATTGTGACCTTCATACCTGGAAGGTTTTTCTCAAGTTCACCTTTCAAGAACTCACCGATTTTTTTCGAATCGTCGCTATCATAGTTCAAGAGTTCAAGATCAACCGATTTTTGACCGATTTCCTTTAAGCCCTCTTCCCAGAGTTTTTTCGCTTCGTCTGCATTGTATTCGTTGAATCCAGGATACTTATCACGGAAGTCTTTCCCGTCAGCATCCTTCGCGAAATCTTTTGGTACGAGATAGTTCGCTGGAAGTGATCCGTTTGCGAGGATAACATCCGTGATCCCTTTTTTATCGTAACCCATGTCGATTGCGCGACGGATTTTTTCGTTATCAAGCGCTTTTACCTTCGTGTTGAGGTAGAGGTAGAAGATTGTTGATTCACCTTTTGTTTTGAATTCTTTATTATCTTTGAACTGGGCAACGAACTCAGATGTTAAACCTGTGCGATCGATGTCACCTTTTTCGTAAAGGTTAACACCAGTTGCAACTTCTTTAACGACCTTAACGTTGATCGTTTTAAGTTTAACAGCATCTTTATCCCAGTAGTTATCGTTTTTGACCATTTTCCAGCCTTGCTCACGTGTCCACTCTGTTAATTTGAATGGTCCGTTATAGAGCGCTTTGTCTGCAGTCGAACCGAAGTCTTTTCCGATTTTCTTCGAGAGTTCTTCTGATTTCGGCATGAATGGACCGAATCCAGTGAGTCCGAGGAAGTAATCTGCAGGTGCTTTTAACTTAACTTCGAACGTTTTGTCGTCGATTGCTTTGACTCCGACAGCATCACGCTCGCCTTTTTTCGTGTTGTACTCTTCTGCACCTTCGATGTTGTAGAAGACGTATGCATACTGTGAAGCGTTCTCTGGATTAAGAACTTCTTTCCATGCATATTCAAAGTCTTTAGCTGTGATTGGAGTACCGTCAGACCATTTCGCATCACGTAATTTGAACGTGTACGTCTTTTTGTCTTCTGATACTTCATGACTCTCAGCGATACCTGGTGTTGGTTGCTGTTTGTCATCTAGACGGTAAAGACCTTCCATCGTGTTGTTCAACACGTTGAATGAAACCGAGTCTGTTGAAGTCGTCGGGTTAAGTGTCGGGATATCCGAACCTTCGATCAAGTTAAGTGTTTGATCACTAGACTTTTTGTCTGAACCTGTGTCGCCCGATTTGTCGCCTGAATCCGTTGTCGAACAAGCTGCGAGGAACGCACTTGATACGAGAGCTACCGATGTAGCTAAAGCAAAACTTTTCTTCTTCATGTTACGATGACCCCCCTAGGTTTCTAAAAAGTGATACTGTCAGGTTTTTGACCGAAAAAAAAAGAATTACTATATTCGAATCAAACCCTTCGTTACAAATAGTTTACAATGTTCTGATAATTTTGCAAACCTTTTATCCGATTTTTCTAAATATTTTTTCAAAAAAGACTGGGACCTCACGAAAAAATGGTCCCAGCTCAGTGATTATTTTAGAATTTTCATTGCGCGAAGTAGGTATTCCGGTCCATAAATCGGTACTTCGATTCCTTGAATTGTATCAGAAACATATAATTTCTCTGTCGTCTGATACAAAGGAACGATGACGGCATCTTGATTGATTAACTGCCTTTCAGCCTGATGATACAATGCCTGTTTTTTCTTCATATCTCGTACCTGCCGTGCTTTTTCGATCAGTTGATCGTACGTGTCTGAGTGATAGTTTACGGAATTCAACGGATTATCTGAAACGAACTGGTTTAAATATGCAAGTGGACCTGGATAATCCGGCATCCATCCTGTTAATGTCATCGCATACTGCGCCGACTGTTCTTTATCGATCTTCTCTTCAATCGCAACGGGTTTAAGAACGATATCAATATCAGGCAACTGTCTCTCAAGATACGTCTCGAGTTGTTTCCCAATCCGCTTCGCCTGTGGGTCCTCGAAGTTAAGCATCTCGACTCGTTGTTTCTTCTGTTGTTTAACTTGTTCTTTTTTTACTTGTATCGGTTCTGTCATCAATACGTTCGTATCTGTGACGACGAATCGATTCGTCGGAATGCCTGCATATCCTAAAGGAAGTTGAACGGACTCTTTTTCCATCAAAGCGTAAGCAATCCGTTTTCTGAGGGTCTTTTCGCGGAAGGCTTCATTTTTTTGATTGAATGCGATATAAAAGATACCGCTTCGCTTTTTTTGATAGGTTGGTCGAGAGACTTGATCTTCTTGTGTCTCAACACTCTCTTGTAACGGAAGAATCGCTGCTTTACTGTTCTCATACGTACTCCATTGCGTCTGATGATCAGAGATGATGCGGCTTTTAACTTCCTCGACCGTGACAACATTTTGTTGATGATACTGGTTGTTTTTCTTAAGCGTATATCCGTTTTTCGACATCTGTTCTAGTGTAAACGCACCATTCCCGGTGAGGTCTTGCCATTTTTTAGATGCCGGTTGCGGATAAAAAACGGACATTGCGAGTAATTCTTTTAGATTCGAAACCGGCTGATTCAGCGTGATGATCAGTTGGTCACGTCCTTTGGCCTTTACACCTAGACGTTCTGGCTTCATTTTTCCGTCATTGACGGCACGTCCATTTTCAAACACTTCAAATAAGAAACCATAGGGAGAATTTGTTTTATTGGCTGCGACACGTCGGAAACTATCGACAAAGTCTTGCGCTGTAATCGGCTGACCCTTCGCATTTTTTGTTTGTTTGAGTTGAATCGTATACGTCAGACGATCCTTTGAGACTGACATATCCTGTGCTAATCCTCTACGGACGGATGTCCCAGAAGTAAAAACATATAATCCTTCATACAGTTGTGCTAACAGTGTCTGAGAACGGCTATCTGTCGCTAACGCAATATCGGATGTCTTCGGGAGTGATGATTCAATTAATTCAACCTTCACTGCTTGGGTTTCCTGATCTGTTTTCGTCTTTTGAGATGATGATAGACGATATATGAGCGTACCACTGAGACCAATCAATATAAATAGGATCAGTATCAGGATTGATGTTTTTCTTGTGATATTAGTCATAAACGACTCCTTTCTGCGTCAAACACGCATTTCTCTATTGAATCAGAAAAGCAGCAAAAAAGCGACCCCCTCGTTTTTCTAAGGGAATCGCTTAAGCTTAGGCTTCGTAACGTTTGAAGACGAGTGATGCGTTGTGTCCACCGAACCCGAGCGAGTTGCTCAGGGCGTAATTCAATTCAACGCTCCGTGCACCTTCCGTCACGTAATCAAGATCACAACCTTCACTCGGCTGTTTGAGATGAATCGTCGGGTGAACGGTTTGTTCTTGTAACGATTTGATTGTTGCAATCGCCTCGACGCCACCAGCGCCACCAAGCAAGTGACCAATCATCGATTTCGTCGAGTTGACGACGAGTTGTTTTGCCTGTTCACCGAAGACACTATGGATTGCTTTTGTTTCAAGAATGTCGTTCATCGGTGTGCTCGTTCCGTGTGCATTGATGTATCCGACTGCTTCTGGTGCGATACCTGCATCTTGGATTGCCATTGCCATCGCACGTGCTCCACCGTCTCCATCTGGATCTGGAGCTGTGATGTGGTAGGCGTCAGCTGTTAATCCATATCCACTGACTTCGGCATAGATTTTTGCACCACGCGCTACCGCATGCTCGTACTCTTCAAGAATCAAGATGCCTGCCCCTTCTCCCATGACGAATCCATCACGTCCTTCGTCAAACGGACGGCTTGCTGTCTCAGGATCGTGATTCGTTGACATCGCTTTGTTGGCACAAAAACCAGCAAACGCTAAGTTCGTGATTGGCGCTTCCGCTCCACCAGCGATCATGACATCTGCATCGCCCCGTTCGATGACACGAAGGGCTTCCCCGATGGCATTCGTTCCTGAAGCACATGCTGTGACAGAACAGTTATTCGGTCCCTTGGCTCCGGTATAGATCGATACCTGACCGCTTGCCATGTTCGGAATCATCATCGGAATGAAGAACGGGCTGACACGACGGTGTCCGCGCTCGAAGTAAATTTTTGCTTGTTTCTCGATTGTCTCCACGCCACCGATTCCTGATCCAATCCAGACACCTGCACGTTCAGCAATCGACTTGATATCAATTCCAGCATCTTTTACAGCTTCCATGCTTGCGACAAGTGAGTAATGAACGAAGCGGTCCATCTTGCGTGCTTCTTTCGCCTCGATGAATTCTGTCACGTCGAAGTTCTGCAATTCGCCAGTGACCTTCGTTGGATACTCATCGATATCAAGACGTTCCATCGGTCGAATCCCGTTCGTTCCTTCTTTTAATGCTTCCCAGAATGTATTGGCATCGTTCCCGATTGGTGTCAGTGCTCCGATTCCTGTGACTACAACGCGTTTTCTCATCATCTTATGTGTTCTCTCCTTTAGTCCAAGTAATGTATGCTGCTCCCCAAGTCAATCCGGCACCAAATCCAGCAAGTACAAGTTTCGTACCTGGTGTCAGGCGTCCTTGTTGACGTGCTTCTTCGAGTGCGAGTGGGATCGAAGCAGCCGATGTATTCGCATGCTCATCGATGGTGACGATGACTTTCTCTTGCGGTATATGCAGTCGTTCGCACGCTGCATCAATGATGCGTAGGTTTGCTTGGTGCGGGATCAAGATATCGATGTCTTCGAGCGTACTATCCGCTTTTTGAATGACTTTTTCAACGATTTCCGGTAATTTGCGAACAGCGAACTTAAAGACTTCACGACCATTCATCTCGATTGGTCCATCGATGTCCTTAAACAACAGATGAGCGCCACGTCCGTCTGTTCCGAGTTCAAAAGCATTAAGACCCGCTTGCTCAGTTTGTCCGATGACGACTGCCCCTGCACCGTCTCCAAATAAGATGGCAGTTGACCGGTCTGACCAGTCGACGATGCTCGACATTTTTTCAGCGCCGATGACGAGCGCATGTTTTCCTTCAACTGTCGTCAACATGCTAGCAGCTGTTTGTAATGCAAAGATGAAACCACTACATGCCGCACTAATATCGAATGCAGTCGCTCCGCGTGCTCCAAGACGCTCTTGGACGATACAGGCTGTAGATGGAAACGCGCGTCCCGTTGCCGTTCCGACGACGATCAACCCGATGTCCTCTACTGTCAATCCAGCATCATCAAGCGCTTTCTGAGCAGCTTCTGTCGCTAAGTCAGTGACATCCACATCATCGGCTGCAATCCGTCGTGCTCCGATTCCTGTCCGTGTCCGAATCCATTCATCGCTCGTATCGAGCGTCGTTGCTAATTCATCATTCGTCACGCGCCGTGACGGCAAAGACGTTCCTAATCCTACAATCCCGATCTTCATAAGGCATCCCCTTTTGTTATTAGTATCTGGTACTAATATAAAGCGTTAATTTGCTTTTGTCAAAGAAAAAAGGAAGAGCATGGTCTCCCGTGCCCTTCCTCATACCTCATTCTGCTAACGTCCGTACGACTTCCATGACCATTTTAGCGGAATTGATTGACGCAATCTCGAGGAATTCATCAAACGAGAGTGACGCTTCTTCATTGGCGCTATCTGAAATCGACCGCGTTACGACGAACGGGACACCGAACTGATGACAGACTTGTGCGATTGGTGCTGCTTCCATTTCGACGGCTGCGACTTCTGGGAAGTGCGCCTTGATTTGAGCAGAGCGCTCTGAATCGTGGATGAACGAATCGCCTGTCGCAATCAATCCATGAACGACGCGAATCGCATCCATCCGCTCGATGACGGCTTCTGCTGTTGCAACAAGCTTCGGATCTGCTTGATAGGCAGCTGGCATTCCAGGTACCTGTCCATATTCGTATCCAAATGCCGTCACATCGACGTCGTGGTGACGTACTTCTGTTGAGACGACGACATCCCCGACCGTTAAGCCTTCCTTGAATCCACCTGCTGAGCCCGTATTGATGACAGCACTTGGTTTGTAATGATCCAGCAATAATGTCGTTCCGATCGCAGCGTTCACTTTCCCGATTCCTGACTTCAAGATGACGACAGGAACGCTATTTAAAAGCCCTTCATAAAAATGATAGTTTGCGATGACTGTATCTTTACGTTCTGATAACTCATTACGCAATAAGTTGACTTCCTCTTCCATTGCGCCGATGATTGCGATTGGCATAATTCATTCCTCCATCAAACAGAAAGCCGGATTGCTCCGGCTCCTGTGTTCTTTATTTGATCGATGTAATTTTTACTGCGTATTCGCCGCCTGGTGCTGGTACAGAGACTTGATCTCCGACTTGGTGCCCCATTAAACTTTTCGCGATTGGTGATTCGTTCGAGATTTTACCTGTGAACGGATCTGCTTCGGCACTACCAACAATTGTGTACGTATCTTCTTCGTTATCTTCGACACTCAAGAAAGTGACTGTCGTTCCGATACCGACGACCGAGATATCCTTCTCTTCTTCCGAGATGATCGCAACATTACGAAGCATCTCTTCAAGTTGAGCAATCCGGCCTTCGACCATCGCTTGTTCTTCTTTTGCTGAATCGTATTCTGCGTTCTCTGAAAGGTCACCGAACGAACGGGCGATCTTGATGTTCTCGACGACTTCTTTCCGGCGGACTGACTTCAATTCATTCAATTCATTTTCAATGTTCGCTTTACCTTCAAGCGTCATGTAGTATTGCTTTTCTGCCATTTTTGTCACGCTCCTTTTTATTCCACTAGTATAGTATATTCACATCTTTTTTGGAATCAATATCCTCTTTGATCGAGTGCTGAACGATAATCAAGAATCGCTCGAATCTTCGTCACGAGTAAATCGATCGCGACATGATTCTCGCCGCCTTCCGGTACGATGATGTCCGCATATCGTTTTGTTGGTTCACAGAACTGCAGATGCATCGGACGAACGACGTTCGTATACTGCTCAACGACTGAGTCGATCGAGCGTCCACGTTCGTTGATATCACGTTGCATCCGACGAAGAATGCGAACGTCAGCATCCGTATCGACGAACACCTTGATATCCATTAGTTCCCGTAACCGTTCGTCTTCAAGCGCTAAAATTCCTTCTACGATGATGACATCGCGTGGTTCGAGACGAATCGTTTCTTGTGCCCGCGTGTGGGCGACATAGTCATATACCGGTTTTTCAACGGCAATGTTTTCACGGAGCGACTGAATGTGCTCAATCAATAGACCATTATCAAAAGCAAACGGGTGATCATAGTTTGTCTGATACCGCTCCTCCATTGATAAATCACTTTGATCTTTATAATACGCGTCCTGCTCAATCATGACGATTGATTCACTTGGGAACGCATCGACGAGTGAACGTGCCACCGTCGTCTTCCCTGAACCCGTTCCGCCCGCTACGCCAATTACTACCGGTTTTTGCATGTCATTCGTTCCTCCATCATTTCGACTTTTTCCGACTGACGGATACACCGTCACCGAGCGGAAAAATCGTCGTATCGTATTGTTCTTGTTCCATCATCCAGACCGTGAATTCCTTGACGAGACGCACGAGTCGACGTCTTCTTCGATCGAATGTCTTCGGATCGGACTCGAGGACATCTCCGTGTAAGAAGAGATTATCCGTATAGAGCACGCCGCCCTCAGGAATGAGTCGCCCATATCCTGCAAAGAATTTTTTATACTGTCCTTTAGCTGCATCAATGAAGACCGCATCGAACTGGTCTTCAAGCGTTTCGGCTAATTCTACTGCATCACCAAAAATGATGTCAATCCGGTCCGCCACATCTGACCGGGCGATGAAGGTTTTTGCTTCTTCATACCGCTTCGCATTTCGTTCAATCGTCGTAATGCGCGCATCCGGTAGCGCACGGGCCATCCGAATCGCACTATATCCGATTGCAGTTCCGACTTCTAGAATGCGCTTCGGTTGTTGTAATCGCAGGAGCGATAACAAGACCTCGGAACCTGTCAGTTCGATGATTGGTATATGATTTTCTTCCGCATAACGCTCCATTTCTTCTAACAGAGCATCTCGAGGATGAATCATTGATTCGACATAGGTCGTGAAATCATTCACGCCATTCACTCCCTCTTCCGCATAAACAGGTTGACTTGAAGCGAACTTCCCGCTTCAACCCAACCCGTTGCTCATTGCTCTTTACTCGCTTCGTATTCCACCCATTCCGGCTTATACTTAACGACGTTTCGTTGATGTTCTTCATATGTCTCTTCGTATAGAATCTGTCCGCGTGGATGTTTATCACTTGGTGGACGAGCGAAGAAATAGACATATTTTGTTTTATTCGGATTTAACACGGCAAGTACCGAATCTTTACTGACCGTCGAAATCGGACCAATCGGAATTCCTTCGTACTTATACGTATTGTACTTCGAATTATTCTCGAGATCCTTCAGTGTCGTTAAAGCCGTATTTTCACCTGTGCCATACCAAACCGTTGGATCCGACTGTAACTTCATGCCGTCATCCAATCGATTTTTGAAGACACCAGCGATTTCACGACGATCATCTGCTGTCGCCGCTTCACGCTCGACCATGGAACCGAGACTGAGTACTTCATGGAAGGTCATGCCTGATTTTTGAATGGCATCCGCATTCTCATCGTAGACTTTTTCTGTTTCATCGAGCATCGTCTCGACGATTTGATCAATGCTTTTTCCTTTATCAAACTCATACGTTGCTGGGAAGAGATATCCTTCAAGTGCATACAAGACACCATTCTTCTTCACTTCATCCGTCAGCATCGGATATTTTTCAATCATGCTGTCGATGAATGTCGCATCCGTCAATTCTTTACGGACCGTCTCTTCCTTGAAGTTCGTTGCTTTCGCGATCAAAGCGATTTGACGATCCATCGTGATGCCTTCAGGTAACGTGATTTTCACATCCGCTGCCTTCATGACCGTTCCCGTCTTTAATTCATTAATGATTTCATCCGGGGACATGGCTTGTGACAGTGTATACGTACCCGCTTGGAATGACGATTCATTCTTGTAACGGACGTAGTAACGGAAAATCGTCTCGTTTGCAATCAAGTCTTTTTCCTTTAGTAAAGAAGCAATCGAACTCGTTCCTGCTCCTAAAGGAATTTCGACTTTTACGGATTTCGTCGCTGTTTCATCGACTGGTTCAAGCGCATTTTTCAAAAAGACATAGATGACCGCACTGGTAACTAGAAAAATCGTCAACAATACAGAAAGGATGATTAGCGTAATCCGGCGTGATGTCCGGCGTCGCCTTTTTTCGATTTCAGCATTTTGCTTCCATTCGTTCTCCATCGGTTCCTCCTTCTTCTCTTAAAACAAGGTGACATCGTAAGAGAAAGTCTCTTACGACGTCACCTGTCATGAGTCGGGTTAGTCTAACTGGTCTTCGAGCGTGTTAAAGACTTCTTCGATTTCATCCCAAGTCGCTGTATCGTCTTCATCGATTGGTACGAGGTTGAAGTCGTTGTCTCCATCACCGTATTCGTCGAGTTCGTAAACGAAGATGTCGACTTCTTCTGCTTCGTCATAGTCTGCTCCGATTGGCTCGAGGAAGATGTATGTCTTGCTCGAACGTGGGCTTTCATAACGCAGACGTTCTACGAATTCGAAATCATTTCCTTCACCGTCCGGAATTACGTAACGTGTTGGTTCATTCTGTTGCATCAGTGATCCGCTCCTTTAACGCAAGCTCGAGTTCATCCCAAGTTTGCTCATCATTTTCATCGATCAGGCTCAATTCGAAATCATCTTCGCCTTCTCCATATTCATCGATCTCACAGATGATCAGATCATCTGCTCCTTCGTCAGGGTTACCGATCATTTCAAGAAACAGATAGGTTTTTCCTGTACGTTCACTCGAGTAACGGTACCATTCTTCGAAAAGATGTTCGCCGCCCTCTTCATCTGGAAAGAGATACTGACGTTTTTCTTCAGCCATCGGTTTCTCCCCCTTCATCGGTTCGTCCGATCCAAGTACGATTGCAGGATCATGACGGCAGCCATCTTATCGATGACTTGTTTACGCTTTTTACGGCTGACATCGGCATCGATCAGCATCCGTTCTGCTTGCATCGTCGTCAACCGTTCATCCATGAAGACGACTTCAAGCCCGGTATGCTGTTCGATTTCCTTCGCAAAAGCTTCACTTGCTTCTGCGCGGGGACCGATGGAACCGTTCATGTTTTTCGGAAGACCAATGACTAGGATTTCGACATTGTATGTCTTCATGATGACATCGAGCCGTTTGAAGGCTTCTGGGTAATCCGGTTCCGTCCACTTGACCGTCTCGACGCCTTGCGCCGTCCAGCCCATCAAGTCACTGACCGCTACCCCGATCGTCTTCGAACCGACATCTAGTCCCATTGCACGTTTCATTTTGAATTTCCACTCTCCGCCAAATAAGATTTCACGAGTTCTTCGAGCAATTCGTCGCGTTCAATCTTACGAATTAAGTTACGTGCGTCATTATGACGAGGAATGTAAGCAGGATCTCCCGAAAGGAGATAGCCGACGATTTGGTTGATCGGATGATATCCTTTTTCTTCTAAAGCATGATAGACCGTCAACAACACATCACGTGTCGCTGCTTTGTTATCGTCTTCCGGAAAGTTGAATTTCATCGTTTGATCCATCTGACTCACGTTCATCACCTCTTTCATATACACTACGTTTCTATTATGCCAGTGATTGCACGTATTGTGAAGCGTACGCGAGTGCTTCTTCTAATTTCGACGCATCTTTTCCACCAGCTTGAGCCATGTCAGGGCGACCGCCACCGCCACCACCGCAGCGTGTTGCGACTTCCTTGATCAATTTACCAGCATGATAGCCTTGGTCGATTAAATCTTTTGAGACGCTTGCGACGAGATTGACTTTCTCACCTTGCGCACTTCCGAGAACGATGATTGCTGATCCGAGTGAGCTCTTCAACTCGTCCATCATGCCGCGAAGAGCATCCATATCTGAGACGTCGACGCGTTTCGCAAGCACACGCACACCGTTGATTTCCTCAACATCGTCCTTCAATGAAGCAGCTTCGATGTTCGCAAGTTTTGCTTGCAACGATTCGTTTGCTCGTTCCGTCTCACGAAGCTGTTGTTGCAGTGCTTCGATGCGGACAGGAACTTCTGTCGTCTTCGTCTTCAGAACAGCCGCTGCTTGTTCGAGTGTCTCTAAGTGTTGGTTCATGACACGATACGCACCTGCACCCGTTACCGCTTCGATTCGGCGTGTACCTGCACCGATACCAGACTCCGAAACAATCTTGAACAAGCCGATTTCAGCTGTGTTCCCGACGTGGATTCCGCCACACAACTCGATCGAGTATGTGCCTGCTGAAACGACACGGACCGTTTCACCGTACTTCTCACCGAACAATGCCATCGCGCCTTTTGCTTTTGCATCAGCGATGTTCATCTCTTCGATATCGACCGGTAGCGATGCCCAGATTGCTTGGTTGACGTCTTGTTCAATCTTCGTCAACTCTTCTTGTGTCACTGCACCGAAGTGTGAGAAGTCGAAACGAAGACGTTCTGGAGAAACGAGTGATCCCGCTTGGTTAACGTGTGTTCCGAGCGTATCTTTCAATGCTTTATGAAGCAAGTGTGTTGCCGTATGGTTTTTCGTGACGGCTTTACGTTCTGCTGCTTCGACCGTTGCAACGACATCTGCCGCTTCCGTTGCGATCCCTGTACGAACGATGACCGTATGCAAGTTTTGACCGTTTGGTGCTTTTTGAACATCTTTAACATCAAGAACGAAGTCTTTGCCTTCGATTGTTCCTGTATCTGCGACTTCACCACCGCTTTCAGCGTAGAACGGCGTGATGTCGAGAATGACTTGTGCTTCTTCACCAGCAGCGACTTCTGTGACTCGTTCTCCATCATGCACTAATGCGATGATTTTTGCATCCGCCTTAAGGTCGGTATAGCCGACGAACGTACTTTTATCTTTTAGCGTCGAGAGGACTTCCGATTGCTGTTGCATCGAACCACTCTCTTCACGCGCTGCACGTGCACGCTGACGTTGTGCATCCATCGCTAGTTTGAAGCCTTCTTCATCAACAGACATCTGATGATCTTCCGCATACTCGACTGTCAATTCGAGTGGGAAACCATACGTGTCATACAGACGGAACGCATCTTCGCCGCTGATGACATGCTCACCGTTCGCCTTAGACGTCTGAGCGACTGTGTTCAAGATTGCAAGACCGTCATGAAGTGTCTCGTGGAAACGTTCTTCTTCGTTTTTGATGACACGTTTGATGAAGTCCGCTTTTTCCGGAACTTGTGGGTAGAAGTCGACCATGACGTTCCCGACCGTATCGACGAGTTCATACATGAACGGACGCTCGATTCCAAGCATCTTCGCATAACGCACCGCACGGCGTAGTAAACGGCGAAGGACATATCCACGTCCTTCATTCGAAGGAAGCGCACCATCACCGATCGCGAATGATACGGTACGGATGTGGTCTGCGATGACTTTGAATGCTACATCAAGTTTCGAATCATCACGGTAGATTTTACCGCTGATTTCTTCTGTCTTATGAATGATCGGCATGAACAGATCCGTATCGAAGTTCGTCGGCACGTCCTGCATGACACACGCCATCCGTTCAAGTCCCATCCCTGTATCGATGTTTTTACGCGGAAGTTCCGTATAGTTGCCGTGTCCATCGTGGTTGTATTGACTGAAGACGATATTCCAGATCTCGAGATAGCGTTCGTTTTCGCCACCTGGGTAGAGTTCTGAATCGTTCGGATCGTCTCCGAAAGCTGGACCACGATCGAAGAAGATTTCCGTGTTCGGACCAGATGGACCTTCACCGATTTCCCAGAAGTTATCTTCAAGTGGAATGATCCGCTCAGCCGGTACGCCGAGTTCAAGCCAGATTTGACGCGCTGCGTCATCTTCCGGGTGAATCGTGACCGAAAGACGTTCCGGATCAAGACCGTACCAGTCATCACTCGTCAAGAGCTCCCAGCCCCATTTGATTGCATCTTCACGGAAGTAATCACCGACGGAGAAGTTTCCAAGCATCTCGAAGAATGTATGGTGACGCGCTGTTTTCCCGACGTTTTCGATATCGTTCGTCCGGATTGATTTTTGTGCGTTGACGATCCGTGGATTATCAGGAATAACACGACCATCGAAATATTTCTTGAGTGTTGCAACACCCGAGTTGATCCACAAGAGCGATGGATCTTCGACCGGTACGAGTGAAGCACTCGGTTCGATCGCATGTCCTTTGCTTTGGAAGAAATCAAGATACATCTGACGGATTTGTGCACCCGTTAATGGTTTTAGAGCTTTCATGAACAGTTACCCCCATTGGTTTTATTTGGACGCAAAAAAGCGATGTCTTCATCCCTGAAAAGGGACGAAAGCATCGCTTCCGTGGTACCACCCTCGTTCGTAAGCAATCCATTGCCTACCTCGAACATCTGATAACGGGGATGACCCGCAGGTGTTTACACCCGACTCCGGAAGGAGCTTCAAAGGGACTCGAGAAAGTGATTGCAGCAGACTCACTTCTCTCTGGACTCGAGTTTTCCTTTTACTTATCTTCCATCAACGTGTTACGTCCATTCATCTATCGTGATTATTACCTATCGCACAGCATCCGTCAAGTCTTTGTCACCCCACCGAGTCGTTCAATCAATCGTGTCCGGCGCCGGGGTTCCTCTTCTTGCGACGCTTTATGAAACGCTCGTGGGTCGCCGAACAATAATAAACTCGACTTCGCACGGGTGACCGCTGTATAAATCAAGTTTCGAGAATGTTTGAATGCCCCCGTGAAATAGACCGGCATCAAGACAATCGGAAACTCGGACCCTTGTGCCTTGTGGATCGTGATCGCATAGGCATGCGTGAATTGATCCCAGTCACTTCGGTTATACTCGACTTCCGTCTGGTCAAAGCGGGCGATGATCTTATCAACCTTGTCGACATTCTCTTTAGCGAAGAAGATGTTGACGATTTCTCCGATATCTCCGTTATAAACGTTTTCTTCTGCATTGTTGACGAGCTGGAGAATCTTATCTCCGGTCCGGTAAATCCGCGTGCCTTGTTTAACTTCCCGTTTCTTTGGTTCTTCCGGGTTGTAGACGCGTTGCAAGGCGACATTTAATTCGTCGATTCCGACTTGACCACGGTAAGTCGGTGCAAGAATCTGAACATCGAATTTCGAATAGCCTTTCGCAAGTGCTTTTTCTGCGAAAGCTGAAATACCGCGTAACGTCTCTTGCGGAGACGCGGTATAGAAGCGACGATCCGCAAGTGGTGCCAACAAATCAGCAGACGTCGTCCGGTTCTTCAAATCGTGGGCAAGCCGTAAAATCGAAGAATCTTCCGCTTGGCGATGGACGACGTTCAGACGAACGACAGGAATCCCTTCCGTGTCCATCAAGTCTGCCAGTACCTGCCCAGGACCTACGGATGGCAACTGATCGCGGTCACCGACGAACAAAATTTTCATACCGTTCGGAACAGCACGGAGCAGACTCGATAACAAGTAGATATCAATCATTGATGACTCATCGATGATCAGTACTTTTCCCGTGATCGGCTGATCTTCATTCAGTTGGAAGTTCGTTCCGTCATACTTCAACAGACGATGAATCGTCATCGCTGGAACGTCCGTTGCTTCCGACAAACGTTTAGCGGCGCGTCCGGTCGGTGCAACAAGAACATACGGATAGACATCTCCCGTCTTGACGCGACTTTTCTCAAGTGGCCAATCATGAATTTCTTGCAAGGCATGTAAAATTCCCTTGATGACGGTCGTCTTACCGGTCCCTGGTCCACCGGTCAGAACCATCAACGGTGCTTTGACCGCTAACTCGATCGCTTCCCGCTGCTGTGCGGCATATTCCATGCCAAACTGTTCTTCGAGGTGCCCAATCGCTTCAAGGATTGTCGCGACATCGACTTCCTGTTCGGCACCGTTCGCCATGACGCGAGCCAGTTCTTTCGCCGCTCGGACTTCCGCATAAAAGATCGTCGGTAAATACAAACAACCTTCTTCAAGCTTGACCTTATCTTCAGCGAGCAACAGTTCAATCGCTTGTTCCAGCCGTTCTCCTGGGTCTTCACCAAGCAACCGGGGTGCCCGTTGTAATAGTGAGTCGACCGTCGCAAAGGCATGTCCCTCTCCTGCTTCTTGTTCTAATATATGCATGATTGAAGCAGCGACACGTTCCGGATGTAATCCGACAAGTCCGAGATGTGACGCGATATGATCGGCTGTTTTAAAACCAATCCCGTTCACTTCATACATCAAGGAATACGGATTCTCTCGAATTCGCGCCATGGCGTCCCCTTCGTAAGCAGCATAAATCTTTGCCGCTAGCTTCGGCGTGACATCAAACGGCGCTAAGAATAGCATCAACTGATCGACACCGTATAACGTAGCGAGTCGACTCAATATGATATCGGCTTGTTTTTGTTTTAACCCAGGCACCTGATTCAGTACTCGCTCATCCTTCAAAATGAGGTCCACTGCCTCTTCTCCGAGAGCATCGACGATATTTTTCGCTGTCTTCGGACCAATGCCGGTGAACGAACCATTCGTCAAGAAGCGGATCGTTGCCTGTTTTGTCATCGGAACCGATCGACGAATCAGCTCCGCCTTCAGTTGTTTTCCGAAGCGGGGATGATCAACGAGACGACCGAATGCTTGATACGTTCCTCCGAGTTCGATTCCGACCCCTGTACCCGTGATAACGAGCTCGGTTTCTTTCAGTTCAAAGTTCTTTTCTTTGACAGCGACCAATACAATGGAGTGTGCTTCTTCTTCAGAAGAAAAGAGCACACGTTTGACGCGCCCGACGACTTGATGGGGGTGCTCCATCACTCCACCTTCTTTCTCTCTTTTTCATTCGCTGCTTTCATCATAGCATTCGTTTACCGGATTTTAAATCAGGGAAAGATACCGTGAAACATTTCGTTAAGAGGAGGAGTTCAAGGATGGCACGTTTACCGATTGCAGGATTGTGTGAATTAGTACTGGAAGTCGAGGATATGGACCGTGCGGTCGGCTTTTGGAATGGGACACTTGGTATTCCAATCGTCGAGCAATGGGCACCTGAGGATGCAGAACCGAGCAAGGAACAATCTAAACAGGATGGAGTCTGGGCAACGTGGCTCTACATTGGCGGTAACACCCGACTCGGTCTATGGCTGAAGCGAGACTTCACGATGGAAGAACGAACGGTCAAACACTTACCAGTGTCCGAATGGGACACGTTGTACGATGAAGGTGGTGTCCATGTCCACTGTGCTTTCTACGTTGAGAAGGAAGAGTTCCAACAAGCCTTGAATCAACTGCGCGAAGCTTCGATCACCGTGAAGCTCAGAGAGTGGGATGAACAGGAGACTTCGAATCAAAAAGAGCATTCGGCTTATTTCAAGGATACGGAAAATAACGTCATCGAACTGTACACGAAAAACATGGATGAAGCCTATGAAGACTTTTCCGGTCCACCACTTCGTGTCATCCGTGAAGTCGGGAATTAAATAGCATAAAAAAGACGACTCCAGATGGAATCGTCTTTTTTGGATCAGTCTGCTTGTTTTAATAACGCATCCATCTTCGCTTTTGCATCTCGCGCAAGGGCGTGTTCCGGCTGGTAGGCAAGAACGGCTTCAAGTTCTGCATAACACGCTTCCTGTTGACCGAGGAAAGCAAGCGCGATTGCATAGTTGTACCGTGCATCCGTATGCGTTTCGTCAAGCATCAAGACGTGCTCGAACATCTCGACCGCTTCTTCCAACTTCTCGTTTTGCGCTAAGGCAAGCCCGTATTGGAACGCGATCTCGATATCGACACCGTTCAATTCTGACGCACGTTGTAGACGAGGTAAGCCACGTACAGGATCACCAAGTTTTTGATACGTCATCCCAAGCATAAAATGGAGATCCGCGTCGTCAAGTCCATATAATAACGCTGCCCGCAATGATTCCTCTGCTTCGACGAGTTGATCGGCAGCAAAGAACAGCGCCCCTTTTGCATAATAGGCACTTGCGAACGTATTATCGATCATCAGCGCCCGGTCATAAAAACGAAGGGCACGATCAGCGTCGTTCATCGATTGGAGTAATGTTCCGAGATTGACGTACGCCGTCGGATCTTTTGGATTTTCTTCGATTGCGTCGTTGAACGCTTGCGCTGCTAATTCATAATTTCCAGCTTCTAGATGCCGGAATCCTACTTCATTATAGTTCATCTTCTTTTGCTCCTTACGCGAGATAAGCGAGGCGTTCGCCTGCTTTATAGGCTGCATCGATCGTCGCACCACCGAGGCAGATGTCTCCATCATAGAACACGACCGCTTGTCCTGGTGTGATTGCCCGTTGACGCTCGTCAAACGAGACATCGAGTCCATCTTCGAGGACACGAACCGTGACGGCTGTGTCTTGTTGACGGTAACGGAATTTCGCTGTACAACGGAATGTCTCACCGACCGGACGCTCAGACGTCCAACTGACATCTGAAGCAAGCAATCCTTCCGAATACAACAATTCGTTATGGAATCCTTGATCGACATAGAGAATGTTCTCTTTTAGGTTTTTCCCAACGACGAACCAAGGTTCTCCGTCGCCACCGATACCAAGTCCATGACGTTGTCCCATCGTATAGTACATCAATCCATCGTGACGTCCCATGACGTTCCCATCAAGCGTCCGCATTTCACCGGGTTGCGCCGGCAGATATTGACCGAGGAACTGTTTGAAGTTCCGCTCGCCGATGAAGCAAATGCCTGTCGAGTCTTTTTTCTTCGCTGTCGCGAGGTTCGCTTCTTCTGCGATCCGGCGTACTTCTGATTTTTCCATGTGTCCGATCGGGAACATCGCCTTCGCGATCTGCTCTTGCGACAATTGATTCAAGAAATACGTTTGATCCTTGTTTGCATCCACGCCTCGAAGCAATTTATGTTCTCCGTCTTCATAGACAGCACGCGCATAGTGTCCTGTCGCGACGAAATCGGCACCAAGACGCATCGCGTGATCGAGGAAGGCCTTGAACTTGATTTCCTTGTTACACATGACGTCCGGATTCGGTGTCCGACCGAGTTTATATTCATCGAGGAAGTACGTGAAGACCTTATCCCAGTACTCTTTCTCGAAATTGACCGCATAATACGGAATGCCGATTTGGTTGGCTACGGCGATGACGTCTTCATAATCTTCCGTCGCCGTACAAAAGCCGTTTTCATCCGTGTCATCCCAGTTTTTCATGAAGATTCCGATGACGTTATAACCTTGCTCTTTTAATAAATGAGCCGTCACAGAAGAATCGACACCGCCCGACATCCCAACGACGACTGTCGTTTCACTCGGGGCTTTCGCTCGTGTATTCATTTACTTCACCTCTTAGTTAATTCTGAAACGATTTTACGACATCTTGCAAGGCTTGTGCGAGTAGTTCGACTTGCGCGACCTCATTTCCGTGACCAAAACTGATCCGGACCGATGCCCGTGTTCGTTCCTCTTCGCCATACATCGCCGATAAGACATGCGAAGGTTCGACGGATCCTGCCGTGCATGCACTCCCGCTCGATACGGCCATCTGGCGCATATCGAGCATGATCAAGAACGGTTCGATCTCAATCTGCGGGAAGTAAAGATTGAGGACATTCGGTAATCCTTCCACACCATTGACTTCGTAAGTGACGCCACTTTCATCCAAACGCGTTAGCAAAATGCTACGCAGTTGTTTGATGTGGTCCTGTTGTTGATCGCGCTCTGCTACCATCAGTTCGAGCGCCTTCGCTAAACCGACGATTCCCGGTACGTTCTCCGTTCCTGCGCGACGCTTGCGTTCCTGTTCTCCACCAAACGTTTGAGGAGCTAACTTCACACCAGTCCGTACATACAATAGCCCGATTCCTTTTGGACCATTGATTTTATGAGCAGACGCGGATAAGAGATCGACCTGTAACGCTTCGACATCGATTGCTTGTTTTCCGAACACTTGCACCGCGTCCGTATGGAACAAAATACCGCGTTCCCGTAAAAATTGACCAAATGCCGCAATCGGCTGAATCGTTCCGACTTCATTGTTGCCGAACATGATCGAGACGAGAGTCGTATCTTCCCGTACCGCTTCTTGCAAGGCAGCCAATGAGACGACGCCAGACGACGGTACATCGAGATACGTGACGTCATAGCCTTGTTTTTCGAGCTCTTCGAACGCATGCAATACAGCATGGTGCTCAAACCGTGTCGTAATGAGATGACGCCCTTTTTCACGCGCCGCCTCAGCTGCACCAAAGATCGCATAATTATCCGATTCCGTGCCACCACTCGTAAAAATCAGTTCAGTTGGTTTCGAATTCAATTCTTGTGCGATCTGTCGACGTGCTTTGTCAATTGCTGCCCGAGCAGACCGACCAGCCGCGTGGACACTCGATGGATTGCCATACTGTTCGAGCAAATAAGGCGTCATCGCCTCAAGGACTTCCGGACGCATCGGCGTCGTCGCCGAATGGTCAAAGTAATTCATTCGTTTTCACCTCTCAAATATAGAACATGTATCCTGTATCTTCTTCTTCCGCTAAGTCTTGTAGCGTCGTTGAATCGAGTACTTGATCGACCGCTTGCTGGATTTTATCCCAAAGCTTGCGTTTCGTGACCTCGTCACACGCATCACCTTCGACGACGACGAGTGGTCCTTCAAGCAGGCGGATGATTTCACCCGCTGTGATGTTTTGCGCTTCACGACCGAGCTTATACCCGCCGTAAGCACCACGGACACTTTTGACGAGCCCTCCATTACGAAGGGGTGCAATCAACTGTTCGAGATAATGCTCAGATAGGTCATACATCTGCGCGATTTTTTTTAGAGACAGTGGTTTAGATTCAGCTTCTTTCGCGAGTGCGATCATGATCGTCAGACCATATCGCCCTTTCGTCGAGATTTTCATCATGCGAAGGATCATCCTTTCTAGTATAGTAGTAGCTAAAAGTGGAAGGAGCGTATGTGTATGGCACATTTATTTGAATCCCAGTCACCTGCCGGACCGCTCGCGAATCGAATGCGTCCGCAGAATCTGGATGAAATCGTCGGACAACGCCATCTGATTGGAGAAACGACGCTCCTACGGCGTGCCATCTTAGCCGATCGTCTCGGAACCGTCATTTTTTACGGTCCACCGGGTACCGGTAAGACAACGCTCGCGCGCGTTATCTCTAGTTATACGAAATCAGCATTCGAGCAATTGAATGCGGTCACGGCGAAACTGGAACAATTACGGGAAATTCTAAAAGCAGCCGAAGCCCGTCTTCAGTTCGAGGATCAAAAAACGATTCTCTTTCTCGATGAGATCCATCGATTCAATAAGATGCAACAAGACGCCTTACTGCCGGCGCTTGAAGCGGGTACAATCACGTTAATCGGCGCGACGACGGAAAATCCGAGTTTTGAGGTCAATGCCGCTCTCTTATCGCGGGCAACGGTCTTTCGTTTTGAACCACCGACGGCAGACGATTTACGAATCGTCCTCGACCGGACCTTAAAGGACGAAGAGCGTGGTCTTGGCAAATATCCGATTACGATCACAGATGATGCAATCGATCATTACGTCAAGTTGTCAGATGGCGATTACCGAGCATTATTGAATGCACTTGAACTCGCCGTCTTAACAACACCGGAAATCGATGGTCAGATCACGATCGACCTCGCTGTCGCCGAGGAATCGATTCAGCAAAAAGCATTGAAGTACGATAAGGACGGCGATCGGCATTACGATGTCATCTCTGCCTTCATCAAATCGATTCGGGGTTCCGATCCTGACGCCGCGCTTTACTGGCTTGCCGTCATGATTGAAGCGGGCGAAAGTCCACGTTTCATCGTTCGTCGTCTCTATGTCCATGCGGCAGAAGACATCGGTCTGTCTGATCCGCAAGCTTTACTGATGGTCGATGCGTGTGCCCGTGCTTGTGAATACGTCGGTTTCCCGGAAGCACGAATTCCGCTCGCTGAAACGGTCTTATATCTCGCGACAGCACCGAAGTCGAATGCTGTCATCTCAGCGATTGATCAAGCATTGACACTCGTTCGTCGTTCGGACGGTGGACCGGTTCCGCCGCACTTGCGCGATGCTCATCATCCGGGGGCAGCGGCACTTGGGAATGGCGTCACCTATCAATATCCGCACGACTTCGAACATGCCTATGTGCCACAAAATTACTGGCCTGAGAATCTTGCCCGGACAAAACCGGTCTTTTATCGTCCTAGCCCACGCGGTTTTGAGAAACAACTGCAAGCTCGACTTGATTTTTGGAACAAACAAACAGCCACACATCAGAAAAAGCGACCATAAGGTCGCTTTTTTTAACGAACGCGTTCGATCGTCACGCCGGCTTCACGGACGATCTCGTTGATGACGTAGCTCGCTGCGATCAATCCACCAACTGATGGAACGAACGCATTTGAACTTGGCGGCATCTTTGCCTTACGAATTGCAGCCGCATCATTTCCGACGACTTGACGGACTTCTTCGATGATCTTAACAGGCGGTTCATCGGAGAAGACGACAGGAACACCCTTATGAATACCGGCTTTCCGGAGTTTCGTCCGAATGACCTTCGCCAATGGATCATAACTTGTATCTTTGATGTCAACGATCTTGATGCGTGTCGGATCCATCTTGTTCGCCATCCCCATGCTTGAGATGATCGGAATGTTGCGTTTCTTACATTCCTGAATCAAGTGAATTTTGAACGAGACCGTATCCGATGCATCGATGACATAATCCGGTTGCTGTTCGAAGAACGACTCGAATGTCTCTTCGTTGTAGAACATCTTCAAACGAACGATTTCAAGATCCGGATTGATTAACGCAAGACGCTCTGCCATCGCATCGACCTTCGGTTGACCAACCGTCGGAAGCAAAGCATGGATTTGTCGGTTGACGTTTGTGATGTCGATATCATCCTTATCGACGAGAATCAAACGACCTACGCCACTGCGGGCAAGTGCTTCTGCTGAGAACGATCCAACACCACCGATTCCCAGAATAGCGACAGACTTGGATGCCAATGCGTCAAGTCCAGTTTTACCGATTGCTAGTTCATTACGCGAAAATTGATGTAACATCTCATAACCTCACAATACTCATACTGTTTTACTCGGAATTATATCATAAAAAAAAACGTCATGCGACGTGTCAAACAATAAAATAATAAGACGATGGGACCCGAAGTGCCGTGTCGATACCTTATTTTTGAACCTGCTGTGCAGGTGGGTGTCTTATCCGATTCCTATTCGTACGTCCTCCTGCTGTGTTACGAGGCATGTACTACTAGTTGGAACGTCAAACTCCCTATCAAAAAAGAGTGGCTCAAAGATAAAAGGCGGCTCTCGTACAATTCAGGAACCCCATCTGATGCATTTAATATAGCATCCTCCCTTCTGAAATGCAACTACTTCCCACTCCAGAAAAAGATGCTTTTTTCAGGTCCAGCGTTTCGTGAAGTGTTGATTCGGATCATATCTTTGTTGTTGGAATGCGGGATCGAATCGTGGTGTGCGTGTCGCATTCCCGACACCCGCGATGAACGCCCAGTTTCCATAGTTCGAAGCGACATCATAGTCGACCAACTGCTGTTCGAAATACCGCGCTCCGATACGCCAGTCCTGCTTTAATTCATGAATCAGATAACTGGCAACGATTTGCCTGCCGCGATTCGACATCCACCCCGTCTCGCGAATCTCGTTCATGAAGGCATCGACGAATGGCACACCGGTTTTTCCTTCTATCCAGCTTTTGACCGCTGCTTGGTCCGTCTTCCATGTGTATTGACCTTCTTGTAATCCACTCGACCGGAACAGACGGCTTCCCGTCTCACGCATCGTCAAATGGAAGAAGTCACGCCATAACAGTTCGAAATACAACCAGTACGTCGATTCATTCGCTCCCTTTTTTCGCTCGGCTTCTTGTAATTCAGCCATGACGCGGCGCGGTGAGAGTGAACCGTTCGCTAGCCAGGCAGACAGCTTCGAAGAATCATTTCGTAAGAACCCATTCCGTGTTTCTTTATAGGTGAATACAGGCTCAGCAAGGTATTCCTGAAGGCGCGCTCTCCCTGCTGACTCTCCACCACGGAACGGGAACGCGATTTCGGGATTCGCTTCGACCGATTCTTCTTTTACTAACTGAATACCGTTTGGTGGATCGAGTGGATCATAGAAGGTCCCTTTCGCCTCGACCCGTTTTCGAAATGCCGTAAAGACGCGCTTTAATTCATCACTTCCGATATCTTCCCGACGATGTAACGTCTGTGTTTCAAAAGAGCGGACGGTATATCTGTCTTCGATATACTGCTCACTTGTCGCTTCTTCTGTTCCGGTCATCTTATGGAAATAGACGGTATCATCCGCTTGCAGATAAGAATCGAGTACCTCACTTGTCTCCCCTTCTACTATATCTAGCGTAATCCCGATTTGAGACAGGTGACCCGCTAAGTTCTCAAGTGTCTCTTGTTCGAACCGTTCTTGATGTGTACCTCTTTTAAAATCGCGTTTCTTTTGATCTTTGACGTATACGGCACGAATGACGCCCTGTTCTTCACATGCACTCCGAAGTGCCTCATGATCATCAACACGTAAATCATGACGATACCAAACAACTGCTCCCATATTGATCGTCTCCCCTCTCTTTATACTATGACCCGACTATAGTATTTGGAAAACCACTTAATGTGCCGATGAGGTTTTAAGACGTTGTTTTCGTGGAATATGATTAGTACAACAAACCAGAGGAGTGAATGAATCAATGGCAGCAAAACGCGGTAAACTCAGAACTTTAATGACGCTTGTAACGACGGTTGGACCAATCGTCTATAAATTCTATAAAAAACAGCAGTCTAAAAAATCAATTAACAATCCTAAATAAAAAATGGACGTCTCCTTACCGGAGCGTCCATTTTTTTAACGTTTACTGACACCCTCACTCGCCTCTACATAGAACCGCCATGGATAGGCTGTCGCTTCTCCTGCATTCGGGATACCGATGCGAGTCGTCTGGACGATTGCATCGACCGGGTCAGCAACGAGTCGAAAACGGGCTTGATAAAGATCTTGACCTGAATCAGCTGTCGTTAGACCGAACCCTTGGCACAGTTTCGCTGGTCCATTGACGAGATTGCGTTGTTGCACCGCTGTCAACTCTGCGTAGGAACAACCAAAACGACGTTCAGCGACCCGATCATGACCCCTGATGATTTCGGCACCTCGTAACAACAGTCCGTATCCTTCCCCTTCGTGACCACAAACGATGTTCATGCAATGATGCATACCATATGTGAAATAAACATAGAGATGTCCCGGTGGACCGAACATTGGTGCCGTCCGTTTCGTAGGTTTCCCGGAAAACGAATGAGCGGCTTGATCGTGAGGACCAAGATAGGCTTCGACTTCGACGATCCGCATCGTCACCTCATCGATGGTGATCTGTGTTCCTAAGAAATCTGGACCGACTTCAACCGGTGAGCGCTCAAAAAACTGTCGTTCCATCCGTTCGTCCTCCTTCATGAAACAAGCGAACCTCCCTCTACCGGAAGATTCGCTTGTCGTGTCTTAAGATTGTTTGACTGCTGTTCGAATCGAGAGATCATTTAATTGCGCATCCGAGACTGGGCTTGGTGCTGCCGTCAACAGATCACTTGCTGATGCTGTTTTCGGGAAGGCAATCGTATCACGCAAGTTCGAACGTCCTGCAAGTAACATGACGAGACGGTCTAGACCGAGTGCGATACCCGCATGTGGTGGTGTTCCGTATTCGAATGCTTCCATCAAGAAGCCGAATTGCTCGTTTGCTTCTTCTTCTGTGAAGCCAAGCAATTTGAACATCCGCTCTTGGATATCCCGTTCATAGATCCGTTGTGATCCACCGCCGAGCTCGTATCCGTTCAAGACGAGGTCATACGCGACTGCGAGGACTTTTCCAGGATCCGTCTCGAGCAATTCGAGATCTTCACGACGTGGCATCGTGAACGGGTGGTGGTTCGCGTAGAAACGACCATCTTCTTCTTCGTACGTGACGAGTGGGAAGTCTGTCACCCAAAGGAAATTGAAGACTGACTCATCGATCAAGTCGAGTTCCTTCGCTAACTTCTGACGGAGCGCACCTAAGCTGTCTGCTACGATCGATGCTTTTGCTGCGACGAACAATAACAAGTCGCCTGCTTCTGCATCTGTCGCCGCTGTCAAGCGAGCGGTTGCTTCTTCGTCGAAGAACTTCGCAATCGGACCGTTCAATCCTTCCGCTGTCACTTTGACCCAAGCGAGACCTTTTGCACCGTAGATCGCCGTGAATTCTTGTAACTTATCGATGTCTTTACGCGAGAAGCGCTCAGCTGCACCTTTGACGTTCAAGGCTTTGACTTCGCCACCTGCTTCTAATGCCATATCGAATACTTTGAATCCTGCCCCTTTGACGGCTTCTGCGACATCAATCAATTCGAGACCGAAGCGCGTATCCGGTTTATCCGAGCCATACCGGCTCATCGCTTCTGCATACGGCATCCGTGGGAATGGTGTCACGATATCTTTGCCAAGCGTTTCTTTCATGACACGCGTCATCATTGACTCCATCATCGCATACAAGTCTTCGATGTCCATGAAGCTCGTCTCGATGTCGACTTGCGTGAATTCAGGTTGACGGTCTGCCCGTAAGTCTTCGTCACGGAAACAACGCGCAATTTGGAAGTACCGCTCAAAACCAGAGACCATCAGCAATTGTTTGAACAATTGTGGCGATTGTGGCAAGGCGTAGAACTCACCTGGGTGAACACGACTTGGTACGAGATAGTCACGTGCGCCTTCTGGTGTTGATTTCGTTAGGATTGGTGTCTCGACTTCTAGGAAGTCTTGCTCATCAAGGAAGTTCCGCATGATGTTCGATGCTTTCGAACGGAGACGGAATGTCTCTTGGAGCGACGGACGACGCAAGTCAAGATAACGATATTTGAGACGTAAATCTTCTGACGTCTGTTCTGCTTCTTCACTGATCGGGAATGGTGTCATCTTCGCTGCATTCAAGATGACGACTTCATCCGCGACGACCTCGACTTGCCCAGTCGGGATGTTCGGGTTCGGATTCTCACGGGCGATGACGTGTCCTTTGATGTCGAGGACATACTCTGAACGAATCGATTCCGCAAGGCGGTGTGCCTGCTCGTTTTCCGGTTGGAAGACGATTTGGACGATGCCGCTACGGTCGCGGAGATCAAGGAAGATCAATCCTCCTAAGTCACGTCGTTTTTGAACCCATCCTTTAAGTTGAACGTGTTGTCCGATGACTTCTTCCGTCACCTGACCATTCATATGCGTGCGTCCGATCATTGTGCTTCCTCCTTTAATTTCGCGACGATCGTATCAGCGACTGCTGATAACGGAACGTCCGTCTGTTCCCCTGTAGCCATATTCTTCAGCGCCGCTGCGCCACGCTCGACTTCTTCATCTCCGAGGATGACCGTGTAGCGTGCTTTCAAGCGATCGGCCGCTTTAAATTGTCCTTTGAACTTCCGACCGAGATAATCGCGATCCGCGACAAGTCCTTCAAGACGCATCAATTGTAAGAGACGCGTTGCTGTCTTTTCGACTTCGTCACTGCCTTGCGCGACGATGAAGACGTCGATTTGATCGTCGACTGCCGGTAAGACGTTCTCATTCTCAAGCGCCATCAATAAACGCTCGATGCCGATTCCGAATCCGATTCCCGGTGTTGCCGGTCCACCGATTTGTTCAACGAGACCGTTGTATCGCCCACCGCCACATAATGTCGTGATCGCTCCGAAGCCTTCTGCTTCTGACATGATCTCGAACGCCGTGTGATTGTAATAATCGATTCCGCGGACAAGCGTTGGATCAACGACGTACTCGATGCCAAGTGCATCTAAGTGAAGCAATACTTCGTCGAAGTAGGCTTTTGATGCCGGGTTCAAGTAATCGAGAATCGATGGTGCCGTTGCCATGCTCGGGTGATCACGATCGACCTTACAGTCGAGGACACGAAGTGGATTCGTTTCGAGACGATTCTGACAGTCCTGACATAACTCGTGAACGACTGGTTTGAAGTGAGCGACGAGTGCTGCCCGGTGTGCGGCGCGGCTCTCGTTATCCCCGAGTGTGTTGATGACGAGCTTGAGGTGCTTCAAGCCGAATGACCGGTAGATGCTCATTGCGAGACTGATGACTTCTGCATCGATCGCCGGTTGTTCGCTACCGAGTGCTTCGACTCCGTATTGGTGGAGTTGACGGAAACGACCTGCTTGCGGACGTTCATAACGGAACATCGGTCCAATGTAGAACAATTTCGTCGGTTGGTTCGGTGAACCAAACAGTTTGTTCGTCACGAATGAACGAACGACAGCAGCCGTTCCTTCTGGGCGTAACGTCAACTGGTCTTTTCCGCGTTTCTCAAGCATGAACATTTCTTTTTGAACGATATCCGTCGTCTCACCGACGCCACGTTTGAAGAGTTCTGTCTCCTCAAAAATCGGCGTCCGGATTTCCTTATAGTTGTAACGCTTACTGATGTCACGTAATTGTTGTTCGATGTACTGCCAACGTTCGACTGTTCCTGGAAGGACATCAAACGTACCGCGTGGTAATTTCATCTCAAATTCCTCCTTTTTTGAATACAAAAAAGTTCTCGTCCGCAAAGGGACGAGAACTTGAAGATCCCGTGGTACCACCCTGGTTGTCAAATCACATTTGACCACTCGGTGCAGTTAACGCCTGCGTACGACCTTCCCTACTATCAGTTCAGGAAGATACCTCGGAAGGGTCTTTCATCGAGTTCGTCTGTTCGCCCTTCCAGCCAAGGGGCGACTCTCTAAGCAGACGAGGTCTTGATTACTCCTCTTCGTCTTCGGTCGTATGAATCATTTGGTTACGTCTAATATTGCCTCGTCTCTCGGTTCCTGTCAAGCGTTTGCTTCTTTTTCAAGAATCAATGTCACCGGTCCATCATTGACGAGCGCGATATCCATCATCGCACCAAACTGACCTGTCTCGACTGTCAGTCCTTGCGCGCGAAGACGTTCATTGAACGCTTCATACAACGCGTTGGCAAGATCCGGTTTCGCTGCTTCCGTGAACGCTGGACGACGTCCTTTTTTGACATCACCATACAACGTGAACTGCGAGACGGACAGAATCTGACCGTCGACATCTTGCAACGAGCGGTTCATCCGTTCTTCCTCATCTTCGAACACACGGAGTCCTGCGATTTTATCAGCTAACCAGTTCACCTGATCGATCGTGTCTTCGTGCGTGACACCGACAAGCAAGAGAAAACCTTGCTTGATTTGACCGATGACCTCCTGATCGACTGTGACACTTGCTTCTTTGACTCGTTGTAATACGACTCGCATGACTCATCCGCTCCTTACGTCATCATGACGCGATGTACAGCATACACGTCAGAGATTTGTTTGATCCGATCGACGACTTTCTGTAAATGATTGACGTTGTTGATCGCGATCGTCATCGTGATTTTGGCTTGTTTACTGTCGTCGCCTTTCCCGCTGACGGCGACGATGTTCGTATTCGTCGCAGATACCGACTGCAGGACATCGTTCAGTAATCCAGCCCGGTCGAATCCTGAAATTTCGATTTCGACGTTATAACTCTTAACGGCTTTACCTTCGTGTTCCCACTCGACTTCGAGCAAGCGCTCTGGATTTTGTTCGTGAATGACGTTCAAACAATCCGTCCGGTGAATCGAGACACCCCGTCCACGTGTGATATACCCGACGATATCGTCCCCTGGTACCGGATTACAACAGCGGCTCATGCGAACGAGCATGTTGTCGATGCCTTTGACACGAACACCTTCTGGATTTTCTTTCTTCGGACGATCGAACGTCTTCATCTCGCTGATGGCTTCGTTCAGTTCAAGATTTTTGGACTCTTTGTCTTTGCGTAACTTTTCCGTCAATTTGTGCGCGACTTGGGCAGCGGTCAGACCATGATAGCCAACGGCAGCATACATATCTTCTTCTTGCGCGAAGTTGAACTTCCGCGTCACGTCTTCGAGCGTCTTCTCATTGATGACTTCCTTCGGCTCAAAACCAAGCTTCTTCACTTCCGCTTCGATCAGTTCCCGTCCTTTTGAGACGTTCTCTTCCCGTTGCTGACGTTTGAACCATTGACGGATCTTATTCTTCGCCTGACTCGATACACAAATCTTGAGCCAGTCCTTACTTGGACCATAGCTGTGTTTTGATGTGACGATTTCAATGATGTCACCTGTCTTCAGCTTATAATCAATCGGTACCATCCGTCCGTTGACTTTCGCTCCGATCGTCCGGTGACCGATTTCCGTATGGATCCGGTACGCATAATCAATCGGAACAGAGCCTTTTGGCAATTCGATGACGTCACCTTTTGGTGTAAAGACGTACAACATGTCACTAAAGAAGTCGACTTTGACCGATTCCATGAATTCTTCAGCATCTGCCGTATCTTTCTGCAATTCAAGAATTTCACGGAAATGGGCAATCTTATCCTCAAAGCCTGATTTCGCTTCCTGTTCCTTACCTTCTTTATACGCCCAGTGAGCGGCAATCCCGTACTCGGCAATAAAATGCATGTCCCGTGTCCGAATTTGGACCTCGAGCGGCTCGCCTTTCGGTCCGATGACCGTCGTATGCAGCGATTGATACATGTTCGGCTTCGGCATCGCGATATAATCCTTGAAACGTCCCGGCATCGGTTTATATTGCGTATGAATGATTCCGAGAACGGCGTAACAATCCTTGATTGAATCGACGATGATACGCACAGCCATTAAGTCATAAATTTCACTGAACTCTTTTTTCGAGTTTTGCATCTTGTTATAAATGGAATAGATATGCTTCGGACGTCCATCGACTTCCGCCGCAATCTGTACATCATCGAGTACTTCGTTGACCTCTTCGATGACCGAACTGACGAGCGCTTCGCGTTCCGTCCGTTTTTGTTTCATCATTGAGACAATCCGGTAGTACTGTTGTGGATTGATATAACGCAAACTGATGTCTTCAAGTTCCCACTTGATCGTCGAAATCCCGAGACGATGGGCAAGCGGCGCAAAGATTTCAAGCGTCTCTTCTGCCTTTTGCACCTGCTTTTCCTTGACCATATGTTGCAACGTCCGCATGTTGTGCAGACGGTCAGCCAGTTTGATCAAGATGACGCGAATATCTTCCGCCATGGCGATGAACATTTTCCGGTGGTTCTCAGCAAGCTCTTCACGCTTTGATTTATATTTGATTTTCCCGAGTTTCGTGACGCCATCAACAAGCATCGCGACGTCAGGACCGAATCGTTCCGTTAATTCTTCGAGTGTAATGTCCGTATCTTCGACGACATCATGAAGAAGCGCAGCGACGATCGTCGTTGCATCCAAACCAATATCGACTAAGATACCGGCAACTTGTACCGGATGAATGATGTATGGTTCCCCGGAACGGCGGAATTGACCATCATGTTCGTCCTTTGCGAATTGGTAAGCCCGTTCGATGTCTTTGACTTCAGCTTGCGTCATGTATTCCGCACATCGAGCGAGAAGGTCTTCTACATTTACGATTTGTTTGTTTGTCATCCCTTTTCCTCACCCAGTCCCCGGGATCGTCTGCAACGGAATCCCTAATATATAGTTCTTATTATCGTGAAATCTTGAGAAGATGTCAAAATAAAAAGAAATACCCCCTTGGTCATCATGTACCAAGAGAGTATATATGCTTTAGTCTTCGTAGCGAATCAATGAGAGGACGTCGTATCCTTCGAGTTTCTCACGTCCACCAAGACCATCGAGTTCAATCAAGAATCCGATTCCGGCAACCGTTCCGCCTAATTTTTCAATCATTTGAATCGTCGCTTCGATCGTACCACCTGTTGCAAGCAAATCGTCAAGGATGACGACGCGTTGTCCTGGTTGAATCGCATCTTCATGCATCGTTAAAACGTCTTTTCCGTACTCAAGACCATACTCGACACGGACTGTCTCACGTGGTAATTTTCCTTCTTTACGGACAGGTACAAATCCGATCTCCATCGCGTAAGCGGCTGGGCAACCAACGACGAATCCACGTGCTTCCGGACCCGCGATGACATCAGCGCCTTTACTGCGTGCATATTCGACGAGTGCATCAACCGATTGTTTGTACACTGGTCCGTTCTGCATGAGTGATGTGATGTCCTTGAAACTAATTCCTTCTTTCGGCCAGTTTTCGACCTCTTTTATATGCTGTTTGAACTCCATGTCTTTTCCTCCTGCTTCGCCGCTTCTACCAAAGTATCAAAACGCTCTTTCAACTGAGCGAGTGACGAATAAATGTATTGTTGCTCGAGCTCTTGACGCGCTTCATGACGCTGGTACGTCGGAGCTTCCGTCAGATCTCGTTTTGCAGCATTTGGGTTCACACCCGGCAGCCCGTCCTCCATTGTAACAAGAAAATCAAGTTCCGAGAATACCGAATGCATAAAGTTAATCGATCGTTTCGTCCATTTTCGCGATTTCGACAAACGTACGAGACCAATCCGGAGCTCGTCACGTGGACATTTCGCGAAATACTGGAAGTAATGCTTGAAGTCCTCGCGCGATGGAATCGTCTCAAAATAATAGCCCTCGTCCTTAAAGGCACAATAAATCCGCTCTGCCTGTTGGACGTATGGATGAAACGCAACTTCTTCTTCCGGTAGATCGAGGAAGACGATGTTTTGGCGAATCGGACCGTTCAACGGACGTTCCGCGTACTTCTCCTTCACCTCATCAGTAAAGGCAACGAATGTCGTTGTCTCGTGCGGTAAGGCGAATAGTTCGCTCAGCGGTCGCTTACCCCCACGGTAATCGAACACTTGAACATCTTCGACAGCGACATCTTGAATCATCAATTGTGGTTTACGGAACCCATTCCATTCATTGATGTTCAGACTGCCCATCAAATGAATCTCGGATAAAGTCGAGACTTCATCGACAAGGTCGCCGAAGCCGAAGCCGATTGCATCGAGTTCCTTTCCGTCGCCTGATAATAGTGCTTTGACATGCGTCAAATCACGACCGATCCGTTTCATGTCACGGATCTTCGCCTGCTCGATGACGATTCGTGGCGCGGGATTTCCCATCCCGAAAGGCGCGAGTCGCTGAATATCTTCAATCAACTGAATCGAGACATCACTGACCTGTAGACGTAAATCGACATCAATTGTCGCGATGAAGGCATCGTCTGGCAACGTGCTAGCCTGTTCATTCAAGCGTTGACGTAACGCTTCGACGTCATCGGAAGACAGCGTCATACCAGCAGCAGCCGGATGTCCTCCGAAATGCGGCAAGATATCTTCACATTTCGTCAGTTCAGCAAAGAGATCAAAGGCTGGAATCGATCGTCCAGATCCCTTCGCGGTTCCTTTTTCAGCGTCATGACACAGCATGATGACAGGACGATGATATTTTTCAACGAGTCGTGAGGCGACAATCCCAACGACACCTGGATTCCAGTCTGCCGCATCGACGACGAGTACGCGGTCATCTTTAAAACGTTCTTCGACAAGCGCCGTCGCTTCTTCCGCAATCTGCTTGACGATATCTTGACGTTGTTTATTTTGCTGGTCGAGTTGCTTCGCGAGGTGAAGTGCCTCATCCTTACTTTCCGCTAGTAACATCTCAAGCGCTGGCATCGCCGAATCAAGACGACCTGCCGCATTGATCCGCGGACCGAACGCAAATCCGACCGATTCTTCGGTCAGTTCGTCTTCCGTCAAACTACAAACGTCACGTAACGCAAGGATACCCGGACGTTCACTCGCATTCAGCGCCTCGATGCCACGAATCGCTAGCAACCTGTTCTCGCCGACAAGTGGGACGAGATCGGCAATCGTTCCGAGCACGGCAAGATCGAGTAACTCGACGGGTTCCCGGTCAAGCAGTGCATGTGCGACCTTAAAGGCCACACCCGCTCCAGCAAGCTTCGAGAACGGATACGCTGGATCAACACCCGGATGAATCAAAGCAAAAGCGTCGGGTAACGTCTCTTTTGCTTCGTGATGATCGGTGATGATTAAATCGACACCGAGTTCTTTCAGGACATCTGCTTCATGGATGCCGGAAATACCGCAGTCAACGGTAATGACGAGACTAAAGCCTTCTTCCGCAGCCCAGCGAAAAGCGGCTTCGTTTGGTCCATAGCCTTCCGTGAATCGGTTCGGGATATAACACTCTGCCATCCCTCCGATTTCAATTAAAGCGTGCCAGAGAATCGCAGCGGAACTCACGCCGTCGACGTCATAATCACCGTAAATTAAAATCATCTCGCCCTCGTCAACGGCACGTTGAATCCGTTCGACGACTTTTGGCATGTCTTTAAAAGCAAATGGATCATGAAATGCCATTTGATCGGTTTCTAAAAAATCACGGGCAGCTTCACGTGTCGTGAATCCCCGTTGGACAAGTAGTTGTGCGACGTGCGGTGAGATCGTGCCATCCGCCGTCAATTGTTCGATCTGTTCTGAATCGATGACTTTATCAAGCCATGTTTTTTTAGCATGGTACATCTCAAACCCTCCAATCAACTTCCCCATTATAATAGAAAATCCGCACCAGCGATAGCTGATGCGGATACTCTTTTAGGAAGCACGTTTTGTCCGACCAAGTGTCCGACCTTTCATGACGAGCCAGAGTTGTGCGGCGATGAAGATCGAAGAATACATTCCCATGATCAACCCGACGAGCAGAGCAAGACTGAATCCGCGGATCGCTTCGCTACCGAAGATGTAGAGTGCTGCTGCTGTCATGATGACCGTGACGACCGTATTGATCGAGCGGATGATCGTTTGTTGGATCGATTCATTGACGATATGTTGCAACTCATCGAATGAGACTTTCCGTCCACCTTTTTCAGCAAGTCCGAGATTTTCTCGTACCCTGTCGAACGTAACGATTGTATCGTTGACGGAATAGCCGATGATCGTCAAGACGGCTGCGATGAAGTACAGATTGACTTCGATCTGGAACAGCGAGAAGAAAGCAATGATCATTAACGCATCATGTAGCAATGCGAGGACTGTCGCAATTCCGTAGAGCGGTTGGAATCGGAACGAGACGTAGATGACGATCCCGAGTGACGCAAGTAAGACGGCATAAATCGCGTTACGCGCGATTTCCCGACCGACTTGTGCCGAAACTGTCGAGATACTCGGTTCTTTCTTGTATTCCGCTTCAACCGATTGTTTGATTTCAGAAATTTGTTCTTGGCTGAATTCACCAACGAACGTGACGTTCGCTAACTTTCCGCCTTGAGCGAATTGAATACCATCGATTTCTTCCGCATCAATCCCGGCATCTTCAATGACAGAGCGGACGTCCGCTTCCTTGATTTGATTCTCAGAAGAAATCTCGACACGCGTTCCTTGCGTGAAGTCGATCCCGAGGTTTAGACCACGGAACGACAACAAGAGGACCGACACGATGACAAGCGCGATCGTGATTGCGAAATAGATTTTACGATGTTTGACGTAATCGAATTTCGTAGGATTAAAGCTCACGGATTTCACTCTCCTTTACACCGAACCATGATTTCTTCTTATCGAACCATCGGCTACTGACAAGGAGCTGCATCAGGTAACGTGAGACAAAGACGTTCGTGACGAACGTGACGGCGATCGAAACCATCAACATGATGGCGAATCCTTTGACCGTACTTGTACCAAAGTAGTACAACACGCCAGCAGAGATCAACGTCGTCAAGTTGGCATCAAGAATCGTACCAAACGAACGACGGTTACCGGCTTTGAATGCGGACAAGACGGATTTACCACTTCGTAATTCATCCTTGATCCGCTCAGCAGTGATGATGTTCGCATCGACCGCCATCCCGACTCCAAGAACGAGTGCCGCAATCCCCGGTAACGTGAGGACAGCATTGATCCCGTTAAAGAAGATCATGACGAGATAGATGTAGAACAGCAATGTGATGATGGATACGAATCCAGAGATCCGGTAGAACAGTAGCATGAACAAGAAGACAGCGGCTACACCGATTGCTGAGGCGAAGAGCGTCTGATCAAGTGCGTCCTGTCCAAAAGCAGCAGAGACCGACGTCGAGTAGATTTCCTCGAGTTTGACCGGTAGTGCGCCGGCGTTTAGGATCGACGATAATTGTTTCCCGTACTCGGCATCGATATCGCCACCAGAAATGATCGCTTTATCCGAATTGATCGGTTGTGTGACCGATGCATCCGAGACGATCTTCGAGTTTGCTTTTTGAATTTCTTTTTCATACGAATCGCCTTTCTCATAATCGAGCCAGATGACGAGACGATTCGCAGGTGGTTGCATTTGTGAGACTTTTTGTGTCACTTCATAGAATTTCTCTTTTGATTTCATCGTCAACTCGACGAGTGGTTCATTCGTGTTCGGATCATATCCGACTTTTGCCCCTTTGGCTTTTAAGTCTGATCCATCGAGCAACAACTTATCGTTGATGTCACGGAATGACAATTGTGCTGTCGAAGAGAGGATTTGACGCGCTTCCGTCTGATCCTTGACGCCAGCAAGCTGAACGCGAATCCGGTTATCGCCTTCGATCCGGATATCTGGTTCAGAGACACCGAGGACGTTGACACGGTTCTCGATTGCCGTCAGCGTCGCACTCATCGCATTTTGATCGATGACGTCTCCTTCTTTCAGCGGTTGTACTTCATACAAGACTTCGAAGCCACCCTTAAGGTCAAGGCCGAGCTTCGTATCCTTCAACAACCATGACGATGTCGTACCAATCAGTACGAGCAACGCAATGACGACGATGAAGAATGTGGCAAGTTTCCCTTTCTTGATCATGCTACATTGTCCTTTCTCTAGTTCCCAGTATATTTTCAGACAACTTTGTTCTCCTACCCTAGCTTACAAAAGAAATGGTAATCTTAGCAAACGTTTTTCTCATATATAAACAGAAAAGACGCTCCGGAATCCGGAAAGCGCCTTTTCAATGCCTTATTCGACAGTTTCGTCGTCCATGACAGTCGTTGATTTTTTCGTCACTTCTGCGACAGCACTTCGGTTGAATGTCAATTGTGCATTACCTGACTTCAATGTCACCGTCATGTCGTCAACTTTTTGGACAACCCCGTGAAGACCACCGATCGTAACGATCGAGTCGCCGCGTGAGAGTTCATTTTGCATCTGACGCACTTGCTTCTGGCGTTTGTTCTGTGGACGGATCAACAAGAAATAGAACACCACGAAGATCAAGATCATCGGGAGGAATGTGATTAAGCCTTCCATCTGATTCAGCTCCTTTATCATTCAAATCACGTTCATTATACCGTGAAAGAATTGATTTGTCAGACGATTTGTTAGAAATTCTTTGCGTTCGGTAAATTGTAACCGTATTCTTCGAAGAATTCTTCCTTGAAATCGAGCAGACGATCTTCACGAATCGCTTGGCGAACGCCTTCCATCAACTTGACGAGGAAGTGAAGATTGTGTGTCGAACACAGATGCAGACCGAATGTTTCTTGCGCCCGAATCAAGTGATGGATGTACGAACGCGAGTAATTTTTACATGCGTAGCAATCACATTTCTCGTCGAGTGGACGGAAATCACGTGCATATTTGGCATTCCGGACGACAAGACGTCCTTGTGATGTCATCAATGTCCCGTTGCGCGCAATCCGTGTCGGTAAGACACAGTCGAACATATCGATTCCGCGAATCGCGCCTTCAATCAACGCATCCGGTGAACCAACGCCCATTAAGTAACGAGGCTTATCTTCCGGCATGAGTGGTGTCGTGAATTCAAGCGCCCGGTACATGACGTCTTTTGGCTCACCGACCGAGAGACCACCGACCGCATAGCCCGGGAAATCAAGGGCAACGAGGTCTTTTGCACTTTGACGACGTAAGTCTTCATATTCTCCACCTTGGATGATTCCAAAGAGTGCTTGATCGTGCGGACGTTCATGCGCTGCAAGACAACGTTCTGCCCAGCGGCTCGTCCGTTCGACGGATGCTTTCATGTACTCGTGAGAAGCTGGATACGGTGGGCACTCGTCAAACGCCATCATGATATCTGAACCGAGTGCATTCTGGATTTCCATCGCTTTTTCCGGTGATAAGAACAATTTGTCCCCGTTCAAGTGGTTCCGGAAATGAACCCCTTCTTCTGAGATGTTCCGGAGGTCAGCAAGTGAGAAGACTTGGAATCCACCTGAGTCCGTGAGAATCGCGCCATCCCAGTTCATGAATTTATGCAGACCGCCTGCTTCCTTGATGACATCATGTCCTGGACGAACCCAGAGGTGGTACGTGTTCGCGAGGATGATGTTCGCGTTCATGTCCTTGATTTGTTCCGGTGCCATCGTCTTGACCGTTGCTTGTGTTCCAACCGGCATGAAGACCGGTGTCTCGAAACTGCCGTGCGGCGTGTGGACGATTCCTAACCGCGCTCCGGATTGTTTACATGTTTTGATATGTTCGTATGTTACCGCGTGTTTTGTCATTAGTTTCGTTCCTCTCTCGTTAAGAACATCGCATCACCAAAGCTAAAGAAGCGATAGCCGTTTGCAACTGCTTCTTCGTAGGCATGCAGAATGTGTTCTCGTGTCGATAACGCGGACACGAGCATGATCAATGTTGATTTTGGTAAGTGGAAGTTCGTGATCAATCCATCAATCCCTTTGACTTCCTGACCTGGGAAGATGAAGATGTCCGTCCAGCCCGTTGCTTCGACGAAGTCGCCATGGTCACGAATGACCGTTTCAAGCGTCCGTGTCGATGTCGTTCCGACTGCGATGATCCGTCCGCCTTGTTTCCGTGTTTCGCGTAGCAAGGCAGCTGAACTTTCCGGCAGTTCGTAGTACTCACTGTGCATTTTATGACTATCGACGTCGTCGACCGAGACAGGGCGGAATGTGCCAAGTCCAACGTGTAACGTCAACGGTGCGATCCGAACGCCTTTCGCTTTGAGCGCTTCGAGCAATTCCGGCGTGAAATGTAGACCAGCCGTCGGTGCTGCCGCACTTCCGCGTTCCCGAGCATACACCGTCTGGTAACGATCTTGATCCTCGAGTTGTTCGTGAATGTACGGTGGCAGTGGCATCGTTCCAAGTTGGTCGAGCACTTCATAGAAAATGCCGTCATAGAAAAACTTCAGGATTCGTCCCCCGTCTTCAAGTGCTTCGACACACTCAGCACGGAGTAATCCGTCACCAAACGACAAAATCGTTCCTGGTTTAACGCGTTTTGCCGGTTTCGCAAGTGTTTCCCAGACATCGTCACTCGTCTGTTTCAAGAGTAACAATTCGATTTTCCCACCCGTCTCTTCCTTCACACCAAAGAGACGTGCTGGTAAGACTTTCGTATCGTTGATGACGAGTGTATCGCCTTCGCGGAAGTGGTCGACGATATCATGGAAGTGCTGGTGCTGAATCGCACCGGTCTCCCGATCGAGAACCATCAATTTCGAACTCGTCCGGTCGAGCAATGGCACTTGGGCAATTTGTTCTTCTGGTAAATGAAAATCAAATAAGTTTACATCCATTGGTTCAATTTCCTTCTTTCAGTCCTAAATGTTGGCGGGCGAACGGTGTTAAGACACGTCCGCGCGGGGTACGTTGTAAAAATCCTTGTTGCAGTAGATATGGTTCATACACATCCTCGATCGTCTGCGCATCTTCCCCGATCGTCGCTGCGATTGTCTCGAGTCCGACCGGACCACCGGCAAACCGTTCTGCAAGCGATCGTAGTAAACGATGATCGACATCGTCGAGTCCGAGCGCATCGACATGCAAGCGATCAAGCGCACTTGTCGCAAGCGTGGCATCGATCTCGGTTTGATGGGCGACTTGAGCAAAATCACGGACACGCCGTAATAACCGGTTCGCGACACGTGGTGTTCCGCGTGAACGGAGCGCGATGGCTTCTGCTGCCAGACGATCCGCTTCGAATCCGAACAATCGTGACGTCCGGGTCACGATGGCAGACAACTCTGACATCGTATAATATTCAAGCTTCAGCGTCACGCCAAAACGATCACGGAGCGGTGCCGATAACATCCCGGCACGTGTCGTTGCACCGACGAGCGTAAACGGTGGTAAATCAATTCGGACGCTGCGGGCAAGTTCACCTTGACCGATGACGATATCGAGACAATAATCCTCCATCGCCGGATACAGGATCTCTTCGATCGATCGACTCAATCGATGAATCTCGTCGATGAACAGGACATCACCCGGTTCCAGTGATGATAGGATTGCTGCCAAATCACCCGGTCGTTCGATCGCAGGACCGGCTGTCGTCTTGATACCGACCCCCATCTCGTTCGCGATGATCGTTGCAAGCGTCGTCTTCCCGAGCCCCGGAGGACCGTAGAGAAGAACGTGATCGAGTGTTTCCTGACGAATTTTTGCCGCCTCGATGAAGACACTTAAGTTTCCTTTTGCTTTCTCCTGCCCGATGTATTGCTCGAGCGTCTGAGGACGCAGACTCCACTCTTCTTGATCTTCCGCATGGGCGGATTCTGACAAAATGCGCTCTTCCATGTCCTCACCTCACATTCAATAACAACTGGAGTGCCCGTTTGACATATTGATCCGTCGACAGGACTTCTGCCTGCAACGCTTTTTTGACTTTCTCGACTTCTCGGTCACTGTAACCAAGCGCCGTCAAGGCTTCACAAGCTTCATTCAGCTCAGCATTGCCTTGCGCGAACAAGCCTTCGCTCGGTACGTAATCCGGCGCAAGCTCGGCTAACTTTCCTTTTAGGTCGAGCGTCATTTGCTTCGCTGTTTTCTTGCCGACCCCTGGGAATTTGACGAGATAACTTTCTTTCTCTTGTTCAATCGCTTCAACGAGCGCATCGACATTCCCTGATGCGACGATCGCAAGCGCTCCTTTTGGTCCGATTCCTGTGACACCGAGCAACTTCGTGAACAAGGCACGCTCACGACGGGAACGGAATCCAAATAAGACTTCTTGGTCCTCACGGACATAATGATACGTATATACGATGATCTGTTCGTCTCCGGTCCGATAAAAAAACGGGTTCGGTGCTACGATTTTGTAGCCAATCCCGCCAACTTCTACCGTCACGAATTCCGCACAGACATAAGCGACTTCGCCGCGTACGAATTCTATCAATGTGGAACGCTCCCATCCTTAAACAAACTCTCGTGTTATTGTAGCATACATCTTCGTTTGGCTTCAAAGCGTTCTTCAGCAAAAATCAATACATATGTTCGGTCTCTCAATCAGAAAACAAAAAAGCGTGATCGTTCGCACGACCACGCTCTCACCCTTTATTTTATGAACGCTCAAGCATCCGTTCGAGCGCCAACACGGCATGCCGCGTCGTCTCTGCGTCTACCGTGATGATGTTGACCGGGTCACCGGCTTCGACTTGTTCGAGCGCCCACGCCAAGTGCGGTAAGTCAATCCGGTTCATCGTCAGACACGGACACATGAATGGATTGAGCGACACGATATCAAGTTCCGGATGCGTCGTCGCAAGTCGATTGACGAGATTCATCTCTGTTCCGATTGCCCACTTCGTTCCAGGAGCAGCCTGTTCGATTTGTTGAATGATGTACGCCGTTGATCCGTTGAGATCAGACGCTGCTACGACTTCGTGCGAACATTCCGGATGGACAAGAATCTTTCGCTCCGGATCCGTCTTGCGGAACTGTTCAATCTGACCGACCGTGAATTTCTCGTGGACCGAGCAATGTCCTTTCCATAAGATGACGCGGACGTCCTGATCTTCCCCATCAAAAACGAGTTCGTCCTTGATCGGATCCCAAATCGCCATCTGTTCTAATGGAATTCCGAGTGCGTGCGCCGTATTGCGACCGAGGTGTTGATCCGGCAGGAAGAATAAGATGTCGCGTTCAGCAAGCGCCCACTTGACCATCTGGACAGCGTTCGATGACGTCACTGTCGCCCCCCCGTGACGACCAACGAACGCTTTGATTGCTGCTGTCGAATTGACATACGTCAACGGTAAAATTGACTCCCCGAACCGTTCCGTCAAGATCGTAAAGGCCCGCTCCGTTTGCGTATCGTTCGCCATGTCCGCCATCGAACAACCAGCACGCATGTCAGGCAAAACGACCGTATGTGACGCATCCGTCAGCATGTCTGCCGTCTCTGCCATGAAGTGGACACCACAAAAGACTGTATATTCCGCTTCTGTCATCTGCTTCGCGACTTGCGCGAGTTGGAGCGAATCTCCCGTCGCATCCGCGAACTGGACGACTTCATCCTTTTGATAGTGGTGGGCAGGTAAGAATAAGCGACTGCCCATCCGTGCTTTGACCCCTTCGATGATGGCGATCAAGTCTGCTTCTGATTGTTGTAAGTACGACGCCGGAATTCCCTCGTGACGTAATAGATCAAATGACATCTTTTTTTCCTCCTTCGATTTTCATGCTGATATCAAGTGCTATTGCTGAATGGGTGAGTGCTCCGAGTGAGATGACGTCTGCTCCGCTGTCCGCAAAGTCTGATAACGTGTCTATCGTGATCCCACCGGATAGTTCGACCGTGATATGCGGTGGAATCAATTGCCGGAGCTGTTTGATTTCTGCTGGTGTCCGGTTATCGAGCATGATGATATCGACTTTTGCAGCCACTGCCTCCAGCACTTCCGCTTCCGTCTCGACTTCGACTTCGATCGGTGTCGTATGACCTGCCACTCGTTTTGCTCGCGTCACCGCTTCCGTAATCGATCCCGCTACTGTGATGTGGTTGTCCTTGATCATGACGGCGTCATCGAGACGTCCGCGATGACTATAACCACCCCCGACGCGAACGGCATGTTTTTCGAGCATTCGTAATCCAGGAGTCGTCTTTCGTGTATCCGTGATTCGGATTCGTCCTGCTGCTACCTCGACCGCTTGACGTGTCTTCGTCGCAATCCCGGATAAACGTTGCACCAAGTTCAAGGCGACCCGTTCTCCACTTAAAATATCCTGCAACGAACCAGACCACTCGGCAAGGAGTGTGCCTCGCGTGACGATTGTCCCTTCCGCTACATGAATCGTCACGTCGACCTGTAAGAGATGCGCCATCTCCCGAATGATGTCTACTCCGCAGAAGACACCGTCTTCCTTTGCTAGAAAACGACCGGTCCCGCGTTCTTGTCCCGTCAGACATCCTTCACTCGTGATATCCCACTGTCCGATATCCTCGATTAAAAATGCCTCCAGTTGTTGCCGTAACTGCCACTTGTTCAACGCTCTCATCCTCTCCTGTCAATCGACTCCGTGCTCCTTCAAGCAACAAACATGCCGTTACGTGACGTAATCGATTTTCTTCTGCTTCCTGTCCGGATTCGTCTAATGTCCAGTCTTTTAATGCGTCCAGACTTTCTTGTATCTGCCTAACATCCATTTCGACACCAATGACCTGCGATAGACGGTCTGTTACGGAACGAAGTGTTCCCGGGCGTCGTTTTATTTGTTTGACTGAAAGTTCCGGTAACAACTTGAGCTGTTCTGCTACCGCTTTTCCCATGACGACACATTCAAGGAGCGAGTTCGACGCCAGACGATTTCGACCGTGTAGTCCAATCGATGCTGTCTCGCCGACCGCGTATAGTCCTTCGACCTGCGTCCGCCCTGAAAGGTCCGTCTCGATCCCACCCATTAAGAAATGAATGCCTGGTGCAATTTCAACGAGATCCGGATTTATGTTCAGTTTTTCACATTTTTCTACAAACGTTGGAAACCGTTTCGTTCGGTCGACGACGTTCGACGTATCGAGATAGACCGGTTCGTATTTTCGCACCTCATGGATTCGTTTTGCGACTTCATCTCGCGCCGCTAAATCTTGCATCGGATGATCCGCCATGATCCGGTCGCCATTTTTCGTTACAAGCGTCGCTCCTGCACCTCGTAATGCTTCCGTGATTAAACCTTCCGAACGACCTGCATGAACGAGTACCGTCGGATGATGCTGGATATAACCGAGATCACGAATCGTCGCCCCCGCTTCAAAGGCGAGTGCAATCCCGTCCCCTTGAATCAAAGGGTCATTCGTCGACGCTGCGAATAATCCACCCACTCCACCGGTCGCGAGAATCGTTGCGCGCGCCACAATCTCGATCGGCTCTCCCTCGCTATATCCGACTGCACCTACTACCTGTCCATTTACTTGAATCAACTCTGTGATATGCGTCTGCTCAAGAATCGGAAATGGTACTTGCGGCATCAACGTCTCCATGATCCGTTTACCAGTCTCGTCCCCGCCACAGTGATAAATCCGCGGCAAACGATGTGCTCCTTCACGACCGAGTAAAAACTCTCCCTCGGACTGATCGAATAAAACGCCTTGTCGTAATAAGAATTCCATCGCCTCGGTTCCCGATCGGGTGACGTAATCGACGACGGACCGATTGATACGCCCTTTTGCTGCTTGGCACGTATCTTCAAAGTGACCACGATGATCGATTTCTGCATAAGCGGAAGCAATCCCACCTTGTGCTCGAACGGAATTTGTCTCAAATCGCGAACCTTTCGAGACAAGTAATGCGTTCATTCCCGATGGAAGATGCAGGGCGACTGAAATCGCGGCAAGCCCTGTTCCGATGATCAACACATCCGTCTCAAGTCTTTTATGTAAAGACATATGATTTACACCTCTATATCTAAATGTTTACTATTGACTTGACAATAAGTTTGGCATACTTTTAGCTGAGTGACAAGACGAAAGGACAGGATTTTTTCATGATCTATCTCGATTACGCAGCGACGACTCCGCTGCATCCACAAGCACTCGATCATTATCAACAAGCCGCTCAGTCGTTCTACGGCAACAGTTCTTCTCTTCACGACATCGGTGGGGATGCTGAACGTTTACTCGAACGAGCCCGTCACTATCTGATGCAACAATTGGCTCAACAAGAAGGAACCGTTATCTTTACAGGGAGCGGATCAGAAGCGAATTACATCGCTTTGACACACTTGATGCGACAGAGTAACAAATCAGTTGTCTTGACACTTCGATGTGAACACGATTCGGTCTTGCTTCCGCTTGCGCGCTGGGCACAAGAAACACGGCACCTGTCTTTATTACCGGACGGAACGTTCGATTGGGAACAATTCGTCGCGACTTGTACGGACGAGATTGGTGTCGTCTCGATTCAACACGTCAATTCGGATACGGGTTTTCGCTTTCCCGTCGAACGAATTGCAGCTTACTGTCAATCGCGTGGGATTCTGTTTCATTGCGACGGGGTCCAAGGATTCTTAAAAGACGACATCCATATTGACGCCTTTGATGCGTACACGATGAGTAGTCACAAGGTCTATGGACCTAAAGGGTTGGGCGCCCTGTATCTGCGACGACCACTCTTCAGTCCTTACTACGAAGGTCATCACGAATTCGGGATCCGTCCTGGTACAGTCGATGTTCCGGGAATTGCAGCCTTCATCGCTGCCTGTGAAGCCACGCGACTAGAAAATCCAGGAATCCAAGCTTCAAGTCGTCGATTTCGTGGTATGCTAAAAAAAACATTGTCTTCGTCTCGTTACGTGATCATCGAGTCCCCGACGCAACTGGCTTCCATCTGTGCCATCCATACGAAACAACGGGACGGTCAATACGTGTTGCTCGCCTTGAATCGTGCTGGAATCGCCGTTTCTGCTGGTAGTGCTTGTCGGGCTGGAGAAAATGGTCCGAATGCGACATTACGTGCCATCGGCTATGACGAATCGGCGGCTCATGGGTTGATTCGACTCAGTTTTGGAAGACACACGACGAACGAAGAAATCGAACAGTGCATTGATGTGTTGAACACAATTTCATGACACTGGAGAAAGGTAGGAGACATGATGGGGAAACGCATCTCCGGAGAAGAACGCCGGAAATCATTACTTCGTATGATTGAGGAAAGTGAGCAACCTGTCACAGGAACGGCACTGGCGAAACAAGCAGGTGTCAGTCGCCAAGTGATCGTGCAGGATTTATCATTGTTAAAGGCAAAAGGATATCCTGTCATCGCGACAGCTCGTGGCTATTTCATCAATGATCCGGAAGTCGACGGCTCAAAATTACGCCGCAAGATCGTTTGCCGTCACGGCATCGATCAGTTAAAGGATGAGTGTGACGCCATCGTTGACGAAGGGGTCGTCGTCCGCGATGTCATCATCGAACATCCCGTCTACGGCTTCATCACTGGAGAATTGATGCTAAAAAGCCGCCGAGATGTCCGCGTATTGCTCGAGCAGTTAAAGGAGACGCAAGCCACCCCGCTGTCGAGCTTGACGGACGGAGTCCATATTCATACGCTGGAAGCGGATCATGAAGAAGCACTAGAAGCAGCCATCGCAAAACTCGATCGTCTCGGAATTCTCGTTTCGGAGCTCGATGTCTGAACAATAAAAAACCGCCTATTCCCAAGGAATAAGCGGTTTTTTTATCGTTCAATCGGTTCAAGTCGTGTCTCCGACATCGTAGATGGCGGATCAAACGTTGCTAAGACTTTGCGGACGCGTCGGTTTTCGATATGCAAGACCGTCAACGTGACACGTTCATAACGCATCGCCGTTCCAACGTCCGGCAATTGTCCGCTCTCCTCCATGATCCATCCCCCGAGTGACTGGGCATCGGTGTCTGGCATCGTCAATTGAAATTGCTGACAGAAGTCTTCAATGTCATACTCTGCTAGACATTCGTATTGCTCTGGACCAATCCGTTTCGTATATTCCAATGATTCATCGTGTTCATCCCAAATCTCCCCGACGATTTCTTCTAAAATATCCTCAAGGGTGATCAGACCTGCCGTCCCTCCGAATTCATCAAGGACGACTGCCATATGGGACTGCTTGACTTTGAGTTCCGGTAATAAATCCATCAATCGTGTCTGTGGTACGACGAACGATACCGGTCGAATCCATTCTCGGATATCGACAGAGCCGTTCTTCACATACGCACGCAGAAAGTCCCGCTCCGATAATACACCGATGACGTGATCAATCGAATCCTTATAGACCGGTAGACGAGAATAGCCACCCTTCTGGACCTCTGCAAGGATGTCTTCAAGCCGCGCATCAATATCGATTGCTTGAATGTCCATGCGAGGCGTCAACGCATCCTCGACCGTCGCATGTTGAAAATCAACCGCTTGATGAACGAGTTCAGCCTCTGCAAGCCCCATGATCCCCTCTTCTTGACTGATATCAACGAGTGCCTTGAGTTCCTGTTCAGTCACGAGCGGTCCTTTCGGATCTGCTCCAATCAACCTTAGCGCTAACTGGCGTAAGCGGAGTAACAGGAAGACGAGTGGTCGAAAGCACAGTAAGAAGAAGCGCAGTGGACGTCCGATCAATAACACGTAACGTTCCGTATGTTCACGGGCATACGACTTTGGTATCAATTCCCCGAACAACAGCAACAGGAAAAACAGCGCAAGAAAGGCAATGGTTTGTGTCGCGATCGTCTCGACGAACTGGATGATCCACCAGCCACCAAATAAGATAAAAGCGACGTTGACGATCGTGTTTCCAATCAAAATCGACGTCAGTGTCTCTTCGTAACGTTGAAGTAAACGAAATACACGGGACGCACGCGCGTCCCCTGCTTCCGACTGATGCAACAATCGCAACCGATTGACACTCGCGAGTGCCGTCTCGGCTGAGGAAAAGAATGCGGATAAGACGAGAATCGGAATTAACCAAACGAATGAAATCATGGGCAATGGGTCCACGATGCTTTCACACTCCGTTTCCTAATGGAATGAACCGCTTAGAAGGATGACTCGACGAATTCGAACTCGAAATCACGGATACGAACGACATCGCCGTCGATCGCACCAAGACGACGTAACTCTTCGTCGACACCCATTTGACGCAGTGTCCGAGCGAAACGTTTAATCGATTCTTCACGCATGAAGTTTGTCATCGTGAAGAGTTTTTCGATCCGTGGTCCTTTGATGACGAAGCAATCGTCTTCATCTTTCGAAATCGTAAAGCCGGCTTCAGGTGCTTCGTAACCGTAGACGACACGTGGTGTCGCTGTTTTCTCTTCGAGTTCCTCAAGACCAAATTCTGGTGTTGCATCGACGAGGTCCGCGATTCGGAATAACAGATCGCGTAATCCTTGACGTGTTGCTGCTGAAATCTCGAATACTTCAAGCTCTGGGAAAGCTTCCTTGAAGGCTTCAAGATGTTCTGCCGCATCCGGCATGTCCATCTTGTTCGCGACGACGACTTGCGGACGCTCTGTTAAGCGCAGGTTATAGTCTGCAAGTTCTTTATTGATGATGTTGTAGTCTTCGATTGGATCGCGGCCTTCCATCCCACTCATGTCGATGACGTGGACGATGACTTTCGTCCGCTCGACGTGGCGTAGGAACTGGTGACCGAGTCCGACACCTTCACTTGCGCCTTCAATCAATCCTGGCAAGTCAGCCATGACGAAGCTACGGCTATCTTCCGTTTCGACGACACCGATGTTCGGTGTGATCGTCGTGAAGTGATACGCGCCGATTTTCGGACGTGCTGCTGAAACGACTGATAACATCGTTGATTTTCCAACACTCGGGAAACCAACGAGACCAACGTCTGCTAGCATCTTCAGCTCAAGTTTCAAGTACTTCTCTTCTCCTGGCTCACCGTTTTCAGCGTGCTCAGGTGCTGGGTTGGCAGGTGTTGCAAAACGTGTATTCCCACGTCCGCCACGTCCACCTTTTGCGACGATCGCTTGTTGCCCGTGATGGACGAGGTCAGCGATGACTGCATTCGTATCGTCATCATAGACGACCGTACCCGGTGGGACCTTGACGATTAGGTGCTCGGCTTTACGACCGTGCATGCCTTTTGACATACCGTTTTCACCTTGAACTGCTTTAAAGTGACGTTTGTAACGGAAGTCCATCAATGTCCGAAGCCCTTCGTCGACTTCAAGGACGACGTGAGCCCCGTGACCACCGTCACCGCCGGCAGGACCGCCGTCCGGAACGTATTTCTCGCGACGGAACGCTACTTGCCCACGTCCTCCGTCACCTGCTTTTACATAAATATTTACCTGATCGACAAACATGTCGGATCCCTCCTCTTACTTCTCTTCCTCAAACGGAAGACTTTCAATCTCAATCACACACTCATTTTCCGTCTGCGACTCGATTTCCATCGGCGTCACTAGATCCTCAAGGCGCGACATATCTAGTAGATCCCGATAGATCTCGATGGTCACGCCCTCGTGGAAGGTCACGGATACTTCTCCTACTCCTACATCAATCATGGCGATGGCTGCTTCGACGAGTTGCTTCAGCCGCTCATCTTCCATGTGGGGTGCTCCGATGACATCATACGTCACAGTTTTGCCTGACCATTCAGCTTGCAGTAACGCCAGTGCGGTTTTCGGCAATCCGATTCGCGCTAGACGTCCTTCCCGAGATGCTTGCTCCCGGTACGCCGAACAGATCGACTCGACTGCTTGTTCGTCTCCGATCGCGCCATACGAACGGACGAGTTGTATCCGGTTCAACCACTCGTGACGAAGAGTCTTCAAAAGATCAAGTACCTGCTGTTCCTCCATCGGTCGTTCCCTCCTAAAAAAAACAGACCCTAACCCTCGAAAGTGGCTAGAGTCTGCTTCGTCGATCCTTATGCTGGGTAAACGCTGACTTGTTTCTTGTCGCGTCCGAGACGTTCGAAACGAACGACACCAGTTGCAGTTGCGAAAAGTGTATCATCGCCACCACGTCCGACGTTCATACCTGGGTGAATCTTCGTACCGCGTTGACGGTAGAGGATTGAACCAGCAGAAACAGTTTGACCGTCTGCACGTTTCGCCCCAAGGCGTTTCGATTGCGAGTCACGACCGTTCTTTGTCGAACCTACCCCTTTTTTCGATGCGAAGAACTGAAGATTAAGTTTCAACATGTGGAATCCACCTCCTATACTTGTTCAAGTTGGATAAACTCACCGTAACTTTCAGCGATGGTACCAAGCTGGACCAAAGTCGCTTCCAGTAACAATTGGGTGCGTTCACTGACATCCGGTGCTAAGTCAGCGTACGGTTCTACATAAAAGTAGCCACCCTCTTGTTGTTCTGCCATTTCAAGGAGCAGGACCTGCCCGAGTAATGCTTCTATGGCATTGTATGCCCCGAAGATCACCGACGAGACGCCGGCACAGACAAGGTCGAGACCTGGTTCTGCGAACTCGGCATGTCCTGTCACTTCGATAGAGCGGACGAGTTCCGCTTCATCTCGTCGAATCTTGACACGTATCATGGCTTACGCTTCGATTTTCTCGATGCGGACCTTCGTGTAAGGTTGACGGTGACCTTGCTTACGACGGTAGTTCTTTTTCGCTTTCATTTTGAAGACAGTGATCTTTTTCGCGCGAGCGTGTTTGATGACCGTTGCTACGACCTTCGCACCTTCTACGAGTGGAGCGCCGACTTTAACATCGTCACCACCAAGGATCAATACTTCACCAAATTCAACTGTGCTGTCGACGTCTGCGTTTAATTTCTCAACGTAGATTTCTTGGCCAGCTTCGACTTTGACTTGTTTACCACCAGTTTTGATAATTGCGTACATTACGTGCACCTCCTCTTAGGAACTCAGACTCGCCATCACGGGCAGCGGATGCTTTAAAACCCGGTCTGTGCGGTTGTAGTCATTTGGGTGCTTCCAAACGAACTAACGTTATTCAGAATACCAAACGTTCTTCTACCTTGTCAATGCTGTTCTGAAGGATTATTCCGATCGCTTGATGAAATCGAGACAGTCCTGTGACGACCCCGTGAACAGGACCGCTGGATCGCCTTCGAGCACATGGACTTCGAGCGGTTGACGAGAGATGAATTCGTCTTGCAACAGATGCCGTGGTGCGCGAATCACGACCGCTTCCGCATAGGTCGCAATCTCAAGTAACTTCGGTTCAATCAAGCGATAGACACTCAATCGCGTCCACTGCCCAGATTCCTGTGAGCGTTCCTGTAGCGATTTCCCGTGACGTTGTCGTGTCAGTTCGCATAAGCCCATCTTCGTAAAGCCATAGACTTCGATTTGTTTCGTCTCGAGCGCCGCTCGTTCTTTGAGGAGTTGCGTCACCCGTGTCTGACCTTTACTAGAGCCACGTAAAAAATCGATCGCAATCATACCGCTAATGTTGCGCAACCGTAATTGGCGCATGACTTCGACGGCAGCCGCTTCATTGATTTGATCAAACGTCCGCTTTTGTTCCTTGACGGAGATCGTCTTCCCACTGTTGACGTCGATGACGGTCATCGTCTCGACTTCTTCAATCAAGAGATACGCCCCACCGTCAAGCCAGACGACCCGTTGCATCGCCTTCTCGATTGCGCCATCGATCGCTTCCATCTCAGGTAAGCGTCCTTTTCGTAGCGACCGTTCGACGGACAGACCAAGCAATTCGAGGCGTTCCTTTTCCTGACGCGTCATGACGAGCGCATCGGTGACATGTGGAAGTCGTTTTGCTTCCTGAACGATCAGTGCCTCGTCTTGTTCAAGACGCGGTGCCTGCATGAGTTCTTTATGTCGTGTCCGTAATGACTGAAGCTCTTGCTTCAATTCGTCAATTGATGCTTTTGCTGCCTCTGTCCGGTAGAGAATCCCCTCTTCGTCCGTCGTCGTCAATTGCTCCGCCAGTTGACGCTGAACGACGAGATCCAGCTTTCGACTGAAACGGATGCGTCGCCCGTACGGGAAATAAACGAGATAACGTCCACCATAGGTGATGTTCTGCGTCACTTTGTGTTGCTTCGGTGCGACTCCTTCCTTGACGACTTGGACAAGTAACGTCTGTCCGACTTGGACGGCTTGCCCAATCGTCGGTACGTCCGGATAGCGACGAAGTGCTTCCAGCGTTTCATTCAGCGGTAAGTAAAGCGGTGTACCGTCAGTCGCGATCAAAAAGGCTGCTCCGAGCGTCGGGTGCAACCGGTCGACCTTGGCATAGACGAAAGTGCCAACCCGAATCTCGTCACGCATCCGCTCATGATATTCAATCAATCGACCGCCTTCGACCAATGCCAATCGTTCGAGTGAAGCGGTCTGTTCACTAATCCATCGCATACTGATCCCTCCAAAAAAATTAGACTAGGCGCGACGATGTCGTCCTAGTCTAATTTCCCATTCTTATTTCATCCCAAGCATCTTCTTCAATTTAACGAAGAATCCTTTTTGTGGTTGTTCATTTAAATCAAGCAGTGGTACAGATTCTCCAAGAATCCGGCGGGCAATGTTCCGGTACCCGAGTCCAGCCCGGTTATCCGGATTCATCGTCACAGGTACACCGCGGTGTGAAGCAGCGATGACTTCTTCATCATCGATGATCAGACCAAGCAAATCGATCGAAAGGATACGCATGATCTCATCGATGTCGAGCATGTCACCTGATGCCATCATGTGTGAACGCACACGGTTGATGACGAGTTTCGGAACGATGTTACGTTCTGAGCGTTCGAGCATCCCGATGATCCGGTCCGCATCCTGAACGGCTGCTTTTTCCGGTGTCGTCACGACGACGGCTTCATCGGCTCCAGCGATTGCATTCATGAAGCCTTGCTCGATTCCTGCAGGGCAATCGATCAAGACGAAGTCGTATTCGAGTTTCAGTGTATCGATGATTGCCTTCACCTGTTCGGGTGTGACGGAGGACTTATCCTTTGATTGAGCAGCAGGCAACAGATACATCTCTTCAAAACGTTTATCGCGGACGAGTGCTTGGTGCAACTTACATTGCCCTGTCACGACGTCAACGATGTTATAGATACTCCGGTTATCGAGACCAAGCACGATATCCAGATTACGTAACCCGATATCCGTATCAACGAGGCAAACGGAATGTCCCATCAATGCAAGTGCTGTTCCGATGTTTGCAGTCGTCGTTGTCTTTCCGACGCCACCTTTACCGGATGTGACGACGATGGCGCGTCCCATGTTCGTCTTCGCCTCCATATGTACCTGTTCTTTCACTTGTTCCATATCCGTCACCCTCTTTCACTATCAATCGCAAACTGATCCATCCGCGCGAGCGGAACGGTTTGAAGGCGGGAGAATTCGACCCCGTCTTCGCCTAAAAATGCACAACCCATATCGAGAGCTGGAATCGGTGCGTCGTCCGGTTCTTCGTGGACGGTGCCAGCGACTGCGACCCACTTCGGCTGCAATACACTCGCCGCAATGACGGCTTCCGCATTGCCACCTTTTCCTGCATGAACGGTACCACGTAAAGCACCGAGACAATAGATACTTCCTGTCGCATGGACGACCGCACCTGGATTGATATCTCCGATGATGACGATCGAGCCTTCGACGTCTAATACGTGCCCACTGCGTGCCGTTCCACCGAAGTAATGAAACGTTCGCTCTCCGTACAAGGCTTTTGCCTCGTCCTTCGTGATGCACTCACTGTCATAGCCTTTGAAAGAGAAGGAATCATGTCGCGCGACGATAGATTCGACGGCCGTCAACACTCCTTCATCGACATAACGTCGACCGAAGAAGAAGGTAATCGGTACGGCGCGTCCGTTCTCGACGGATTTGTCCGCAAGCGTCAACTCTAAATCGTCAAGAAATTCATCCACACTGCACCTTTCATTCACATAGACGGCGAGGCCACCACGATGACCTTTCATCGTTACATAACGTTTACGCTCAATCATGACTCATCCTCTTTTCTCGTCAAGGGTCGACTGCACGAGTCGGGTCATCGGATAATACAGGATGATGATCCCGATCAGCTGGGCAACCAGACTCCTTGGAATGATCTGTGTCGCGAGTTCCTGGAAAGAGACTCCGACACCTACGACCGAAGCCGTGAAGAAATATATATCGAGCTCATACAAAATGGCACTGAACGTGAACGTGACAAGAATCGTCAATACGTTCTCCTTTACATATTTTAGCACGAAGCTACTAAAAAGCGGAATGGCGGATAACGCAAATAAGTAAATGCCGATGATATCCGAGTACACGAAATCATACAGCAATCCAAAAACGAGTCCGAATCCGAGTGCCTGTTCAAGTTTTCCGTACCGACCGAGGAACATCAAGCCGATCAATGTCGCATGGATAACGTACGGTGAACCGTCTCCGAGTGGTCCCGCGAACAACGTTCCTTCTAAGATAAAAAGAAGGAACACGGCGAAAAACAACTTAACGTTATTCACGAGTGTCCCCTCCCTTATCGGTCTCAGCGAAAGGTTCCTTCGCTTCGCGCTCAATCACGAAAACATGACCGAACTGTTCGAAGTCTGCTGCCGGTTTGACGTATGCGATTTTCGAAGCCCCATACTGATCGGCTTTCACTTCCTCGATTTTTCCGATGACAATTCCGCTCGGATACTTCCCACCGAGACCGGATGTCGTAACGGTCTGCCCTTTTTTCAGCTTCGCATCATTCGGAATTTTCGTGAACTTGAGTAATTTCGTTTCTTCATCAAAGCCTTCGATCGTACCGAAGACTCCTTTTCCTTTCGTATCATCTGCCGTTGCCGAGACGTTATTCGTCCGACTCGTATCCGACATCAGCTGCACGAGGGATGTATAAGCGCTCGCCTGGATGACGCGACCGATCAGTCCATCTGCTGTTACGACGGCCATGTTCGCCTTGACCCCTTTTTGTTCGCCGATATTAATCGTGACGAACCGTTGCCATTCGGACGATGTCCGACCGATCATCTCTGCCGGTAACAACTTGTAGTCGCGAATCGATCCATTCAGGTCGAGCATATCTTTCAATTCTTTATTCTCACGTTCCAGATCACGAACTTTGACGGCATTGCCGGCATAGTCACTTAAACGTGATTTCAAGTGTTCGTTCTCTTTGTACACGTCACGCACTTCTTTAATCGAAGTGACCGTATCATCAATCCAGCCAATCGGTGTCGCGAAAAGGCGTTGACCGACGCCCACGGTATCACGCACGAAGCTTTGATACCAGTGGGATTGGTTACGCCCTTGTAGCGAAATCCCGATCAAGATCACCAAAAGGAGAAAACTAAGGAGTGTGATGAGCAGTTTTCGATTATTTAAAAATCGCTTCATCGCTCATCCCGTCCTTATCTTTTTTGCGAGATGCCTGATTTCGAACGAAGAACATTCATCATCTCGAGTGATTTTCCTGTACCGATCGCGACACAATCGAGTGCATTTTCTGCAACGAGCGTCAAAATACGTGTTTCGTCTTCGATGACAGCGTCGAGGTTCTTCAAAAGTGCCCCACCGCCTGTCAAGACGATTCCGCGGTCCATGACGTCTGCTGATAATTCAGGAGGCGTCTGCTCAAGCGTGTGCTTGACACCTGCAAGAATCGCTTCGACCGTATCTGAGAGTGCGTCACAAATTTCTGCACTTGTGACTTCAATCTGTTTCGGAAGACCTGTGACGAGATCACGTCCACGGATTTCCATCGTTTCGTTTTCTGATTCTTCATCGATGCGAGCGTAACCGATCGTCATTTTCAACGTCTCAGCTGTCCGCTCCCCGATCATCAAGTTGTATTTCGATTTGATGTAACGAATGATCGACTCATCCATCTCATCACCACCGACACGGATCGATTGGCTCGTAACGATACCACCGAGTGAGATGACAGCAACTTCTGTCGTACCACCACCGATATCAACGACCATCGAGCCTGTTGGTTCTGAAACCGGAAGACCCGCTCCGATTGCTGCTGCGAATGGTTCTTCGATCGTGTACGCTTCACGCGCACCTGCAAGTTTCGCTGCATCTTCGACCGCACGTTTTTCGACCGATGTGATTCCACTTGGTACACAGATCATGACGTTCGTCTTAGAAGAGAACAAGCCTTTTTTCTTTGAAGCTTGATCCATGAAATATTTGATCATCGTAGCGGTTGTTTCATAATCCGCGATAACCCCGTCTTTCATCGGGCGTCGTGCAGTCACGTTACCCGGCGTACGACCGATCATGTTTTTTGCCGCGTTACCGACAGCTTCAATTTTCCCTGTATCCGTACGGAAGGCGACGACGGACGGTTCACGAACGACGATTCCCTGCCCCTTTACATACACAAGCGTGTTAGCCGTACCTAAGTCAATGCCGATTTCACGGCTGAATGATCCAAACATTATTCAAAAAACCCCTCTCTGAGAATACACTTCACTAATTATAACGGAAAAGCCTTCATTGGAAAGCGTTAAAACGTTACAGCTTGTTTACAGTTCGCCTTAGAAAACACACAAAAAAACGTCTGACGGAAAGAATCAAAGCTTTCCCTTCAGACGTTATTCTTACATAAATCCGCGCTGTTTCATACTAATAAATTGTCCATGCCCGATGATAATGTGGTCAAGACAACTGATTCCAATGAGTCGTCCCGTCTCAACAAGTCGCTCGGATACCTCGATATCTTCACGACTTGGCGTCGGGTCACCGGACGGATGATTGTGGACGGCAATGAAGTTCGCAGCCGAGCAGCGAATCGCTTCCCGGAAGACGTCTCGCGGGTGGACGATTGACGTGTTCAATCCTCCAATAAATAACGTCTTTTTCGAGACGACCTCATTTTTCGTATTCAAATACAGGCAGATGAAATGTTCCTGTTGATAGAGGCGCATCTCTTCTAACAACAGTTCGGCGGCGTCTTCCGGTGAACGGATCGTCGGTCGCACCCATTTGGGTTCCGTGACGAGCCGTCGACCGAGTTCCAGTCCAGCCATGATTTGTAGTGCCTTCGCCTTCCCGACCCCCGGTGCTTTTTCGAGCCCACCGACTCCGGCTGCCTCGAGTTCGATCAATGAAGGATAGATCTGCAGTAATTCTTCCGCGATTTCAAGCGGTGTCCGGTCGCGCGTCCCACTTCGGACGAGACACGCCAGCAACTCGACTGTCGTCGCTTGTGCCAAGCCTTTCAACTGAACCATATCCTTCGGCCATTCAATCACAGCATCCGACCTCTCTGTTTCAGGATTACGCAAACATCGGCTTGATGTCAAAGGACGCGAGACGTTTTGTGATCTCATGGATCGGCAGTCCAACGACATTATAATAGTCGCCTTCAATCGTCTCGACGAACAGACCACCCATTGCTTGGATGCCATAGCCGCCCGCTTTATCATAGGGCTCGCTCGTCGCGATATAGCCTTCCATCCACTCGTCTGGCAATGCACCAAAACGGACGTGCGTCGTCACGTCGAACGTCTCTTCCTTCTCCCCGAAGCGAATCGTCACGCCTGTCACGACTTCATGAGCGCATCCTGACAGACGCGCAAGCATCGCTCGCGCTTCAGAAATATTCGCCGGCTTCTCAAGAATCATGTCATCGATTGCGACGACCGTATCGGCAGCCAGAATGACACCATCTGCTGTAATCGCTCGCGCTTTCTTTTGCGATAGATGGCGAACGTATTCATGCGGTGACATCGGGTACGGCGCTTCTTCGACGACGTTCGCCGGTACGACTTCATGAGGAATTCCGATTTGTTGCAGGAGCTCCGTCCGGCGTGGTGAAGCCGACGCGAGAATCAAGTGTGGTTGCGTTATCATCAGTATCACGTTCTTTCCCGTTAATTTCGAATCGGATAATTCGAGTCATCGTTTAGTCTAACAAAAAACAAGCGGTCCCTAACAGTCTAGGAACCACTTGTTTTATCTTAATTTCCTGTCACATCGACAAACGGATCCGACTTCGGTGTCTTCTCCTCGAGTGGGGTTTGTTTATCCGGCGTCAACTTCGTCAAATCCGGACGATAATACGATTCGATCTCGACTGTGAACGAAAGCATCTCATCCTCAAGTAAGACCGTTCCACTGCCTGGACCCGGTTCTTCCGGTCCTGACAACTGGATTTGGCGTAAGACCGTGATTCGGTCCGTCCGTTCGATTTGCTTCAGGAATGCCATTAATTCAACATACGATGGGGCTTCGACTGTTAGTGATGCCGGAAGCGGTGTTGCATTCGCAGTGACCGGTGCTGCGACAGTTGGTTCAGCCTGATCTGATTCCGTCGCCATCGCTCTGTCAACAGCAGGCGTTGATGTCACCGGGGACTGCGGTGCTGTCTCTGTCGCCTGACCAAACGTGATCGACTGGACTTTGACACCGGCAATCTGACTTGACGCATTGATCGCATCGATGACGTCATCGTTTGATGCCGTCACCGGTACTTTTTGCTGCAAAAAGCTCGATTCAGCGACGTCGACTTTCTGTTCATTTGCTTTCGCTTGTTCGAGCACCATCTGTTCTCGCTTCAGCGTCGCTTCTTTTTCTTGTAACGTTTGATGCGTCATGTACGTCGTATAACCGAAGTAACCAACCGCACCGAGGACGATCAAGATCGTTAGACCGAGGAGGATGAAGCTACTATAACGTTTCAATTGTCCGGCACCTCCTCGATTTCAGTCGTTACATTTGGATCAGTCGTCCCTGTCGTCGAATCAGTCGAAGGAGTCGCTTCGGTTGAGCTATCCGTTTCCGATTCAGCTGGCTGATCTTCTTTTGGTACTTCCGGATCAGCCTCGTTCGTCTCGCCTTTGACGACTTCCGTCGGGTTGACGTTTAACGAGAATTGTCCAATATAACGGGGTTCTTCTGATTTAGCATCGTCAGACGGTGTAATTTCCGTCGTCGGGACTTCTTGTCCGGTCGTCGGATCAACCGTCGTTGTCGTGACGACGTCTGCCTTTTCGTTCATCGTTCGTGTCGTAACGCTCGCAAGATTCGTTCCTGAGAAGACTTTATCCGTCAGTAGCTCGCGATAAAAATCGTTCAGTTCATCAAGCGTCTCGAACTGGGTCGTCATCGTCACGGCATGATCTACACCGTACGCAAATTGAAGAATATAACCGCGCTCCGGTAGATAGCGGGTAATCCGTTCTAGTGTCGGCACGGCAGGACGTGGCGTCGTCTCAAGACCTTCGACCGTCTGTTTAAGTTGTGCGACTTCTTGCTTCGCCGATTGATCCGACTCCGACTGCAACTGACGAACGATCTGGATTTGATCATTCGTCGATTCGACGCGATCCGCGAATTGATCGGTTTGCCAATACAGATAGCCGCCGACAAGTCCGCCGAATAACAATAAAATGAGTGAAGCAACGAGCGGATATTTCGGGGCTTCGTCATTTTCCGGCAACAAGTTAATTCGGTCTTTTCGCGGTGAAGCAAGACCAGCAAGTGGTAAGTAGGCTCTTGGAATCGCCTGCCCGTCGATCGTCATCATGTCTGGAATCTCATCGAGACTTAAATCAAAGTTCGACCGGAAACGCGTCGCTAGTTCATCTCGGAACGGGAAGTCCCCAGCAAGGACGACGTTCGTGATCTCTCGTCCTTCGCGCGCGAGTGAAAAACGATAAAAATCGAGTACACGTGAGAACTCGAGTAACATTTCATCTAAGACAAGTTCAACCGTCGGATCATCCGAACGGTAACGGTAATGCAGCTGGTCGTCGATGACATCAACATCCCACGCGTCAGCCGCAAACGTATCAACGGAGCGAATCAGACGCGGAACGTGATCTTCGATGATGATCAGCTGATGGTTCGTCGCATTCGCATTCCAGATCAATAACGTATCAGCTTCCGTTGCGACCGGATGATGGGCTTCAATCCCGAAATAGGTCGCAAGCGGCTGTGGTTCAGCTGCGACTAGACGCAAATGCTTTTGTTTGAACAGTTGCGTATATTGCTTCAGCGCCTCGTTTGGCGCGGCATAGAGCATGATTTCTCGCTTGCCGTCTTCTTCCAGAACCGTGTAATCAAAATACGGTTCTTCAAACGGCAAGACGATACTATGTCCAATTTCCATGAACAGGTAGCCGCGAATTTGATTCGTCTCGATCGTCTCCGGAATATCGAGTTTCCGGGCGAGAACGAGTGAACCATCGAGCGCCAGCACCGCTTGCGAGCCACGTGGTACTTTCAGCTTCGTCAGTAACCCGTCAAAGATGAAATCAAGCGAGGCTTCCGGTTGCAACCAGCCTCCTTGCAATGTTCCCGGCGGCAGCGCGACGACTGCCCGGCGCTTGATGACGCCTTTTTTGACGACTGCACCGAAAATTGCGACATCGGTAAAATTAAAGTAAATATATGTACCTTTACGCCGTTGCGCCATATGTACGTTCTTCCTTTCTTAAAGCAGTAAATCGAGGTACCACGATACCCAATCATCCGCAAAATAATATGTCAGTAGTGTTCCGACAGCAATCGACGGAACGAAGGGAATTGGTTGTTTTCGTTTCACGCGTCCGAGTCCCAGTAACGTTAACCCAAGAACGGAACCAACGAATGCCGAGACGAACAAAGCAATGACGACGTGAAGCGGTCCGAGGAAGATTCCGAGCAGTCCGAACAGCTTGACATCCCCCGCCCCCATACCACGCCGAGAAGCAAGAAAGATGACGAACAATAGAACGAATCCGACGATTCCACCAATAATTGGATTATACCAGTTTTCGAGTGGAGAAAGGTAGCGCACAATCAAGGCAATCGGCAAAAAGATGAGCAAAATTTTATTCGGGATCAGCATGTAGGCTAAGTCCGACATCGTTAAGATGAACAGCAAGCTCGTCAGGACGAGCGTCAAGGCGAGTTCCATCGACCAGCCGAACTGCCAGAAGGCATAGGCGTAAAGAATTCCTCCAAGTAATTCAAGCGCTGGATACTTGATTGAAATCGGTTGTCCGCAAGAGCGGCACTTCCCACCGAGCACAGCGTAACCGAGTACCGGTGTTAGTTCGAGCGGTCCAAGAACATGTCCGCACGTCGGACAATGGGAGCGCGGATGAACAATCGACTCCCCGACCGGAACGCGCAGACCGACGACGTTCGTAAACGACGTGATGAGTAAGCCTAACAAGAAAAAATAAACCGTGAAGACGATCGTCATGACACGACCTCCCTTTCAAAAAAGTTCAGAAAAAAACCCCCGAGGAGGGGGTAAGGATTATTCTACTGTAACTTCAGCTCGTTTTAACTTTCCTGGCTCAGCTCCAGTAAAGTACGTATTTCCTTTTTTAGCACTTAAAAGAGTAACTTCATAAGTAAATTTACCTTTAGACTCAGTTACAACTACATAGGAAGAAGCATATGGTTCATCTGAGTTCAACGAATCTTTCATTTCGTCAATATACTTATCTAGTGTATCTTCTTTAGGGTTTGTGCCTGCTGCTGCTTTTTCTTCAATATCAACGCCCTTGTCTTTAATACCAAGCTTAATCTTTTCACCCGGTTGCATCGGGTTTGCAGACGTATAAAGTTTTGCTGCTGCAACCAACTGCTTCGCATCCGAAACAACTGCATCTTTACGTGAGTTCTCAATCAATCCACCGATTGCGACGACAGCGATTGCTGCAATGATTCCTAAGATAACGACGACGACGAGTAACTCGATCAATGTCAACCCGCGCTCATCACGCATTTGTTTTGCATCTAACCAGATTTCTTTTAAACGTTCTACCATTACATTATGCCTCCCTAGTACTTTTTGACTGTTTTTGGCTAGTAGGTAATACTATCCAGACGAATACTATTATAGTAGCACCATATTTTTTGTAGATTATGTCTTTTTTTCACAACAGGTAAATGTTTTTACAATTGTCAACTTGCTTGAATATCCGAGTAAATTTTAAACATCGGTACGACGACGGCAATGACGATGACCCCAACGATTGCTGCTAAGACAACGATCAAGAGTGGTTCAATAATCGACTTTAATCGGTCCGTCGTCGTCTCGACTTCCGTCTCATAAAAGTTCGCGACTTCTGTCAACATCGTATCAAGACGCCCAGATTCTTCCCCAATTGCAATCATCTGCGTGACGAGAGGTGGAAAATATTTGTTTTTCTCAAGTGGCTCATGCATCGGAATTCCGCGTGACATCGCTTCATTGGCACCGGCGATCCCCTTTCGGATGATCCGATTCGTGACGATCCGTTCCGTGATGTCGAGCGATGCCAGGATCGGGACCGAAGCGTTCAATAATACCGAGAGTCCACGCGTCATCAAGGCGATTTGCGATTTTTGAATCAATGGACCAAAGACTGGAATCATCAACAAGAAGCGATCAAAGAATACGCGCTGTCGCTCATTTTTTAAATTGAAGTACAGTAAGCCAATCAATCCGAATGCAATCAACAGCATCACCCACCAATAAGCGACGAAGAAGTCGGATACGGCGACGACGAGTTTCGTGATTAACGGTAGTTCACTCCCGAGCTGATCGAAAATCGACGCAAACGTCGGCACGACGTTCATCATCAAAAAGACGACGACGCCAACGGCAACAAGTGAAACGACCGCTGGGTAGATCAATGCCGAGATGACCTTCCGTTTGATTTCATATTGTTTTTCAAGTTGAGTGACGATGTTATCGAGCGCTTCCTCAAGATTCCCACTCGCCTCTCCCGCCATCGCCATACTGACGAAGAACGTATCAAAGACGCGCGGATGTTTTTCAATCGCTTGCGAAAACTGGATCCCACTTCGTAAATCGTCCTCGACCTCAACGAGTGCCCGTTCGAGTGGTTTCGATTCCGTCTGCTTCCGTAGAATTTCCGTCGCCTTGACGATCGAGACACCGGACCGCACGAGGGTCGCGAACTGGCGCGCATACATGACGAGATGTTCGATTTTTGGTTTTGCACTGAGAAACGTAATCTCAGTGTTCAACCCTTTCGATTCTTGTTTTTCAAGCGAAGTCACAGCAATCTGATCTGTCCGCAATCGTTCTGCAGCTTCTCGTTTCGTTAGTGCTGTAATCTTGCCTTTCTTTCGTTTGCCGGCAATCGTCCGACCTTCATAAATGAATACTGCCATGTGTTCACCCCGATATGTACGGTGATGCAGCAGAAGCCGGAATCAATCCCCGACTGACGAGATCCTGCAATGCCATCTGCATCGTCTGCATGCCGTATTGTTTACCCGTCTGCAGGACGGATTGAATCTGATATTCCTTACCGGTCCGAATCAAGTTCGAGACAGCTGGTGTATCGACCATGATCTCAAGGGCTGCGACGCGTCCTGTACCATCCGAACGCGGCATCAGGCGTTGCGAGACGACGCCCGCAAGAACGTTCGCGAGCTGAGCCCGAATCTGGTCTTGTTGCTCTGACGGGAAAACATCGATAATCCGGCTGACTGTCGAGGCAGCCGTCGACGTATGGACCGTCGCAAAAACGAGGTGACCTGTCTCTGCTGCTGTCACGGCGGTCGCGATCGTTTCAAGGTCTCGCATCTCTCCGAGCAAAATAACATCCGGATCTTGACGGAGCGCTGACCGTAACCCAGTTGCGAAGCGCGGTGCGTCAATTCCGATTTCTCGCTGATCAATCAGACTTTTATGATGACTATGTAAATACTCAATCGGATCCTCCAGCGTAATGATCCGTTTATACATCGTCTGATTAATTTCATTAATCATCGCTGCAAGCGTCGTCGATTTCCCGGAACCCGTCGGACCCGTCACGAGAATCAAGCCGTGTGGTTTCGTTAAGAATCTTTTTAAGACAGGCGGTAACGCTAATTGCTCAAGCGTCGGCACCTCGGTCGGAATCGTCCGAAACGCCATCGACAAAGCGCCCCGTTGGTAAAAACAGTTGACCCGGTACCGAGCGACACCGGTCACACCGAACGAAAAGTCGATGTCTCGGTCCTGTTTCAGTTGTTGATACATCTCTTCCGTGATCAGTGATTGCACAAACCCATCAATGATGATCGGTTTCATCTTTTCTGTCCCAAACGGTGTCAACGTTCCGTTGATTCGAAAGACGGGTGGTGATCCCGCCGTCAAGTGAACATCGGACGCTCCTCGTTCTTTTGACGAACGTAAAATGTCTTCGATTTGTGCCCGTTCCATCGTACTATTCATTCTGAAATCACCGTCCGTAAAATCTCTTCTGTCGTCGTGATCCCGCCCGCGACCTTTGATAGACCATCTGCAAGCAGGAACCGTTGACCTTGTTCTTTGACGTACGCTGTGATATCACTTTCCGTCGATTGGTTCATGATCATCCGGCGTAACACTTCGTCGACCATGATGACTTCTTGAATCGCAACCCGTCCGCGATACCCCGTCATATTACAAGACGAGCACCCACGTCCACGCATGACCGTCGTTGCTTCAATTCCTTCTTGATCAAATAATTCTTGCTCTCGTTTTGAAATCGGATGGACTTCGCCACAGTCGCGACAAACACGACGAACGAGTCGTTGTGCAATCAATCCACTGACAGAAGCAGCAACAAGGAACGGTTCGACACCCATGTCAATCAATCGCGTGATCGAGCTAACGGCAGAGTTCGTGTGTAAAGTCGAAAGAACCAAGTGTCCTGTCAGCGAAGCACGAATCGAAATCTCAGCCGTCTCGATGTCTCGAATCTCCCCGACCATGACGACGTTCGGATCCTGACGAAGGATTGAGCGAAGACCACTCGCAAACGTCAATCCAATCTTCGCATTGACTTGGACCTGATTGATTCCATCAACCTGGTACTCGACCGGATCTTCAACAGTGATGATGTTGCGTGACTCGTCGTTCAGCTCATTTAACGCAGCATACAACGTCGATGATTTCCCGGACCCCGTCGGACCAGTAATCAAGATAATCCCGTTCGGACGCTTCAACATCTCCCGGAACTGTGCTTCATTCCGCGAACTAAAACCGATTTTTGAAATCGAGATGTTCGAGTTCGAGCTATCAAGAATCCGGATAACGACCTTTTCACCGTAAACGGTCGGCAAGGTCGAGACACGGAAATCATATGGTAATCCGTTAAAGACATATTTAATCCGTCCATCCTGTGGCAAGCGTGACTCGGTGATATCTAGTTCACTCATGACCTTGATCCGGGTCGTCAGAATGCTTTGGATCTGTTTTGGATAGTTGTTCTCCGTTCGTAATTCTCCATCAATCCGGATTCGGATCGTCATCGACGTTTCCTGTGGATCCATATGAATATCTGATGCACGCTGGGCAATTGCGTTCTCTAAAATTTGATTGACGAGCCGGATGATGGGTGCATCTTCGCGTGTCACGACATCACGGGATTGATCCGACTCCATCATGTCATCGGATTCGAGTAGCTCCCGTAACGACGAATCAATGTCGTAGTATTTCAGAATCGTTCGTCTGATTTCGTCACGCGTCGCGATTCCGACATCGATTGATAGACCGGTCTGCATCCGCAAATCATCGATCGCGATCAAATCCATCGGATCCGCCATGGCGATGAATAGACGATTTCCTTCCCGGTAGACCGGGACGAGCGTATGTCGCTGTGCGAGGTCTTTTGAAATCAGTTTCGTGACGGCGACGTCAACTGGATAGTTGTACAGCTGGATGATCGGAATCTTCAATTGGTGATGTAGCGCCTCTAGTAATTGTTGTTCCGTCAAGTGACCAAGTCGAAGGAGTGCATCCCCGAGTTTTTCGGTCGATCGTTTAACCGTCAACGCCTCTTCGACTTGTTGCTCCGTCACGAGGCTTTCTTCGATCAACATTTCCCCTAAACGTTTTCGTTTCATTGCCATTTAACGTGTCATCCTTCCGCGTGCCATGTTTCTTCTTCCTCTAACACATCCGGTTTTTGATGTTTTTCATCCATTACACTCGTCACTGCTGCCGTCAACAGACATAGGACGACAATTCCGAGGAGGACGAGTGGGTTCGTAATCCAGTCGAGCTGGATGCTGAAGTAGATCAACGTTACGATCAAAATTGCCGCAACGGATAAAATCGCTTTCGTCGTCACGGTCGTCACGTAAGGAATCGTCACCGCAAACATCAGACCACAGATGATCGTCGCTAGACCGATAATGATACCGAGTTCAATTGCTATCGTCGTCCAGTTCATCTTGTTTCCTCCTTCTTATCCAACAGGTTCCCCTGTTGTTTCACCTTCTACGGGTGAAGCAGGATCACCCGTTTCATTACTATCTGGTGTGTCGGGTGTCGTCGGACTTGTCGGAGACGTTGGTGTATCTGGCGTCTCGACGCCATCTGTCTGTGGCTCATCCGTTGTTTGGTCATTATTTGTATCCGTTGAATCATTGGAATCATTCGTATCTGTCGAATCATCGGAGTTCGTGTCGTCTTCCGGTTCAGGTACGACGACAGGTGCTTGTTCTTCTTGACTACTCTTTGTGACGATTGCCGGGATGGCGCTGTAGAAATCAAGAGACAATAACTGCTTCTTCTCCCCTTGAGCCGTCTTCGTCACGCGATAGACTTCAATCGATTTCCCTTCTTCTCCCGCTTGTGTATCACTCGTCGTTCCTGCCGTGAGCGTTGCAGAATAACGTGTGATCGTCCGGAATGGAATCGTTTTTTCGCCTTCAAGGACGGTCGTGACCGTTTCTTTGAACGGTGTGCCTCGCAATTCAAGCGTGACATCACTTCCATTTTGGGTCGCAATGACACGGTAAATTGATGCTTGTGTGTTACGAACGGCAAAATCTGTTTTTTCGTCAATTTTGACATCGTATCCCAGTGTGACGCCGTCTGGTAATGCCGCATGCGGCATCCGTTCGACGATTTCAAATGGCGTCTTTGCGAACAATTCGTATAACTTGCTACCGACATACGATCCCGCGACTGCATCCATACCGTACGTCTTGACATTCATCAATTGTCCCGGCTTGATTTCCACATTCATCATTGCTGTGATCATCTGTTCTTCAGCAGCAGACCGCGTCGAGAATGAAACCGTTGAAACGACCTCACCTGTTGGATCGACTGTTGCTTCCGATTGAGCAGGATCAAAGTTTTCTTCCTGTAACGTTTTGCTCGTATCGATTAACCATGTCTTAAAGGCAACGAGTTGCTCATCCGAGTAACTGATCGGTTGTGTCGCTAGAAAATTCTCAAGCGACGCTTCATCTACCGTCACCATCAAATCTCCGCCTTTTTTCAGAGAAGCTTTTTTGACAGAATCAGCAGCGTTGATCGTCACGACTTCTGTTGGAATCGGTGTCGTCTCTTCTCCCGTTCCAGTCGTCAGCGGCGTTTTTTTCGTCCACTCCGTAATCGCTTTCTCAACTTTCGATTGTGCTTCCTTTCGATCCATGCCACTGACTGGAACCGATCCAATTCGTGCCGTCTCAGAAAACGTCGTCGGTGCCGTTGCTTTACCGGTAAAGGAAATCAAGGCAAACGATGGTACGTAAATCAGGGCTACCAGTACAAGTAGCAAAAGTGTATGTATAGCAAAACGCTTCGGATTAATCATCATCTGTTTCCTTTCTGTATGAATTTAATCATTTCAGGTGCCTAGTATTTCCATTATAATGAATATTATGATGAAACATAAGTCCTATCCTGACAAATCCTTTCATGATCTGTGAATAGGTGCTGTTTTTGATTTTCTAGAAAAATCATTTAGGATCTTTCATCCTCATCTATCATGAAGTAGAGGTGAATCCATGCAACGCGAGCAAGGCGGTTTTTCGCTAATCGAAGTATTAGTCAGTATTACGATCTTATCTATCATATCGGTCTCTCTGATCAGCATTTTTTCTCAGTCACTAGCTGCCTCACGCGACAGTACAGAGTTGACGTTTGCGAATTATTTGGCAAAAAACGCAACCTCTTATATCAAGCGAGAAGCTTTAGAAGCGAAAAGTGATGAACCCTTCGCCTTCAGTTCTCTATCTACACAGGCAGACAAAGCTACTTATCTGAATGGAAAATATGTCATTCCAGAGCCTACGTCTCCTTCTTGTGAACTATCGGCTATTTGCTCATCAATCTTTACTAATCCTGAAATCAATAATATTGCCTTTGAAGTCAAATACAGTGTGACTCCTCGGAAACTCGAAGGAGTCGTTAATCCGAATCTTCTGGACCTCCATGTATTCGTTTACATAGAAGGAACAACTGAACCGATTACATCATTGAAAGGATCGATTACGAATGCGACGCTCAATCAAAGTTTTCCGACAACAAAATGACGGCTTCTCGCTCGTCGAACTACTCGTCGCCATCGTCATCGCCTCGATTTTCAGTGCTGTCATCCTGACGGTATTCATCTCTGGTACGAAAAGCTTTCGGGCAACAGGAATCATCAGTGAACTGCGTAGTGAAGCTGATAGCCGCGTCGGTATCATATTAAATGAAATCGGTGGATTTGATGCAATCCGAATCGATGAAGCAAAACAGCTATCGTTTTATAAAAGAACACTTCCTGTCTTAAACGCCGACACCGGTCTACTTGAACGCGCCAGTGGATTTGAACCTTTTAACGCAACAGAAGAAGCATCTTCTTCAGAGAAGGAAGTGACACCAGTTCGTTATACGTTCGCAGAACAAACTTTAGACAGCACCGAACTAACGTACGAATCGACACCACAGTCGATCGACGACCAAACGGAATTACTTCAAACTTTTAAGTTATCGAGTCCCGAGTATCAAACCATTACATCAGGAACATATCCGGGGCGCTATGTCATTCACGGGATTTTAACGATTACAACTACGATTCAATCGACAGATCAAGAAGAAGTCCAGACCTTCACGAGTACGATTGGATTTTAACTCAGAAAGGAACACGGTATGCGTAAATCCGAACAAGGCTATACATTACTTTTCGTTCTTGTGACTTTAACCGTCCTGTCCGTTCTCGCTGTTGCGACGATTGGCATCAGTTTACAGTCAACTCGCCTAACCGAGATCCGCGAGACGGATATCGATGTCGAGACGACGACACAAAATGATCTTGATTTAGCAGTCGCCTCCCTCCAAAACATTGTTTCAAAGACGACCGGGACTTCACCAACGACTTCTTCTCAAGCATTGTTTGAGAATCTCGACAGTTCTATCGTCTTACCTTTAAAAACAATCGTTCCGAACGTGACCGTCAAGCTAAATGAAGCCGCATCGAACGTTCGTGTCAAAGCGCTTGATTTAACAGCGACAGTTTCAAAACAAAAAGGCGATCAGCCGGCAATCAAAAAAACGTATCGACAACGTGTTTATTTGTCTGCGATTCCTAGTTTTTTGTACTATACGTTAGGTTCAGATGATCAAGTCATCTTAAATGGCGCTCCCTTGATCGAAGGTAATATTTTTTCCCGCGACGCTCTGCAAGCAACTGCGACCCCGATATTTAAATACAACGACGAGGATGGAATCTTCACTAATACAAAAGCACTTCCTTATATCGCAGGTCAGGTACGCGTTTTTCAAGAGAAGAATCAGCCATTACTGAAGTGCGGAGATTACCTTGTGTGTGATAAAACGATTTTTGATCCTAAAGGTGAGACAGAATTAATATCAACGAAAGAAACACTCGTTCCGTTCGATTTCGATTATGCGTTGAATGATTTTCTGAAACTACCGGTGAATACGCCTCTTACACAAGTCGCGTCTACATTAAAAAATTCCTCGATTCCGCAGTCTATACTAACAGGACCTTTTTTAACAGAACTTGATACGAAGCGACAAATGATTAGTCCAGCATTAAACACAGGTAATACCGTGACGTTGACAGATGATCTTGTTCAGGAAACACTCGAACCTTTAATCATTAACGGGAATTTAACGATTTCTTCTTTGAACCCTTTGACCCAACCGCTTGAAATCAAGCGTCCTCTCGTCGTTCTTGGCAACTTACTGATTCGAGGAAATGTTGGGTTTGCAACGACGATTTATGCGACCGGGACGAGTCGCCTGGATGACGCAAACATTCAAGGGCTGACTTCAACAGCTAAACAAAATACATTGATTTTACTCAGTAAAGGAAATCTCGTTATTAACCGCGTCAATAAATTTTCGACGCCCCAAACGACTACACCTGATTTAAATGCCTTTCTATATAGTGATGACAATCAAAAAAATACGATTTATTCTGTAGGTTCGACGATGAATGTACGCGGTGGCATTTTTACGAAGGGTAATCTAGAAGTCAACGCCTATCGTGGAAAATTGGATTTACCAGAAAATGCGTTTCCTGCAAACGTAAGAGAACTCGAAAAACTGATGGTCGCTAACAAATCATCTGACTTTGAAGCTTCCCGCTTACGCATGGCGTATGATGCGACGGTATTAAAAAATCCAACAGCCTTACTTCCACTCAATCGAGCAGTCCAATTGTATGTCGAAACACCAAAACGCGTTCAACCATAAGAAACATCAAAACGCGTTCAACCATAAGAAACATCAAAACGCGTTCAACCATAAGAAACATCAAAACGCGTTCAACCATAAGAAACATCAAAAGAGTCATTCGCCTGCAACGAATGACTCTTTTTTGACTAGAATTTTGTTGCTCGGTATTCTTTAGCGAGCTTTTTCACCTTTTTACTTTCTACCGTTGCACCGTTCTGTTCTAACATTGCGTACAAATCTTTTCGATTTTGTTTGACCGTTTCATAGACCGGTTTCTCTTTACCACGATTCGTATCAGCTCCTGCTTCTAACAACAGTTCAATCGCTGCCTCATTTTGATCTAGTGTCGCATAAAAGAGTGGCGTATGACCAAAGTCATCGATACGATTGAGCTCTTTTTTAGACGCTTCTTTTATCAAAAGAGCATACGCATCAATCGATCGATTCACACTCGTCGCAACATGAAGAACCGACTGACCTTGCGCATTCAGTTGACTGATTTTCGCACCTTCCGCCAACCATTCAGCGACCGTGCTACGCGGCGCAAATTGCGCCGCATAAAACCAGTTCGCTTTATTTTTTACGGTCTGCTCATCAAGAAGAAGTTTTGCTTTGTCAAAAGCGAGTGTTTCTTGGAAGCGACGGATGTAACGATTTTTCTCCTTTGTTGATAAAGAAGCGTCTTTTAAAGCCTTCGCAAGTCGTTCTGGTTTTTCTGAACGCAATCCTTGTTCCAGTGCTACTTGTTGATTTGATTTCGTAACATACACCGCTCCCCCGATTCCAATAATGATTAAAATCAAGAGGACGGCAATGATTCGTTTGCGTTTCATATATAGCGTCCCCACTTCTTAATAAACATCTCCATCCAAGTCTGACGTTCCTGACTCAGAACCGATCGTCACCTTGAATGTCGTCGTTAGTGGTGTTTTTTGATTGTCTTTCATCACTTCGAGCACATCTTTGTTTTCTTTTAATGCTGTTACTTTAATGCGTGCTACACCTGGACGAAGTGGTTGTAGCGCTTGTCCTGTCGGATCAATTTTGACGTATTCTTTACCCTGAAGCACTTCCAACCGATAGAAGCGTTCCGTCGTCGTTACTGGGAACCAACGCAAAATCGGTGATTTTTTATCATCTTTCATCGTCATCGCGATATCATCGGCTGTCAGACTAAGTGGGTTCTCACGTACCCGTACGAGCGTCTTCGCGACTGTATCTGGGAAATCTGTCAATGTGAGTAGCGCTTCGACCGGGCCGTTTGGTGTGCCGGATTTACCTGTGATCGTATAACCCGATGCCGTTTGTTTCAATTCAATCGCATCACTAACAGTCGAAGTCGTAAACGGTAATGGATAGTTCGGACTGAATGTCGCCGTTACATCTTGATTCGATCCGACCCACAGTTCCAGATTACTTGGGGAGACGGATAATTCCGGTAACTTGACTTGAATCGTATACGTCGTTGATTGGGCAAGATAAGTCGAGCTTCCGGCTGTTGCAGGTACGACCGCTTTGACCGTGACTGTGCCTGGTGTCTTTCCTGTCAACTCCAACGTATTCTTAGTTAGGTCACTTGTCGTAACACGCGAATCGTTCGTTATGATCCACTGAATCGGCGTCTCGCTTCCCGATACCATCGAAGCGATTCCCGTCATTGATTTTGTTTCGCCGACATATAACGTATCTGGCACGTTTCGGACGATGAGTCCTCCGAACACATCATTAATGACGAGTTCAGAAGTCGCTGTCAACTCTTTACCGTTTCCGACTGGTACGACAAGTTTAATCTGTGTCGTCCCGACTTTTTTCGGTTTGATGACACCAGCTTCATCGATGGATGCGATCTCCGAATCTACGATTGACCATTTTAACGTGCCATACTGACTACCTGCAGGATTGATATCCGGTAATACCTTATATGATGGTGTCGTGATATCCATCTTGACGGGCGGGATCTTCGCGCTTGTTGCAAAGGATGGTGTCAGTGCATAACCAATCGTCGGGAAAGCTTGCGTATCATTTGCGACGGTTGTCGATTTATCTTTTCCGTTCTTTTTATCACGATAGACGTTTTTCGTTGATGTCAGCGTATTGTCTTTTTTATCGAGTAAATGAACTCCCGCTGTATCTTTCGCACGTACCTTGACAGTGAACGTCACTTCTGATTGATCTGCAATCCATTCACCTTTATGGACACCTGAAATCGCCTCATCGTATTCGATATCCGGGAGTTTCCCTTTAATCGTCTGTCCTGTAATATTCGTCCCAGTCAGACCCGTCGTCGATAAGATTTCAAGGTTACTCGGGAATTGTTCGTTGAACAGAATGTTTTCCATCGTTACCGAGAACTGACCCATGATGTATCCGTTATTCCCGATGGCATCCTTTTGCATCATCGGAGACGTTTTGACGGTATAGGTGATATCCGCTGTTTCCCCTTTTGGAATCGTTGCTGGATCAATCGAACGGGACAGGACGAATGGTGCGGATGCAGCCGGACGCACGACTTGAACGGTCCGCGTCTCAATCGTTTTCGCTCCTCGTTGATCTTCTGCTTCGATTCGAATCGTCACGCTCGTTTTGCCTTTGAGCTTCGATTCGAAAGATTGACTGACGAACGAGTTGTTTTTCAACTTATTGTTTTCAAAGACTTTCTCATCATCAATATAGATACGTGTCTTCAACTCACGATCTTGTAAGTCGTAGTCATTGACTTGATAAGAAATCGTCAACGGCTCATTCTCAAGATAACTTGATTTATCTGTCGGCAAGATGTTCTTGATCAAAGGTTTATGGTTCGCACCGATGAACGCACGGTACATCGTGTTCGAGAATAATTCTTTTTCTTGTTGTTGATTGAAGCTCGAAGTATGTCCTGCTCCGGAATACGTAATATTTCCTTTTGTGTACATATAATAGTGGTTTCGCGCGTCACCAATCGTTCGACCTGCAGTCTGGTTCGAGGCACTTAGACTATTTTCAAGAATGTTGTACCATGGAATCAAATCCGGTTGCTCGAGATCCAGACCGAAGTATTGATTGTGTGTCGTTGCGATAGCAACAGTATCAGCCAAGGCAAATGGATAGGAAGTCATGACCCCGGAATTCTGTTTGACTGCTTGACCAGATTTGCGAGGTGCTGCATACCCCATATTCGTAAAGTTCTTTTGACCAGCAAGATCTGCAAATTTCGTTTCCCAGAACAGCTCTGGTTTACTGGATTGAGCCGGTCTAAAGATTGTGTCGTGTGTCAACATTAATCCTTGACCTGTATTCGTGAAATTCAAGATAGCATTGGACGCACCGTCCGTTAAAGCAGCAGCTCCATAGGAGTCTTGGAAACCGAAAATTAACATGTCATAATTCGTATTTAAGTTCTTGTTGGCGTACTCTAGGTTAAAATTCGCAGCTGATAAAACTTCAACATTAAAATCATATAACCCATCTTGTTTCAACAAAGAGCCCGACATGAAGCCATTAATAGAACCAGTTGTTCCTGAACGCGTGACTTGTAGAATTTTTGCTTTTGCTTCTTGGTCCTGCATTAGAAAGCTTCCTGTTTTGTAATCCGTTAATCCATCTTCACTTACGAGTCGAATCATCCAATTTCGTGGTCCCGTATAACTTGGCGCATCAAAGCGATACGATAATGAACCAGAAGCTGTAGCTACTTTTTCATCGACCTTCTCCGATTCATCAAATTGATCATTACTATTGAAATCAATATACAACTGGACACGTGTATTAGCTGTTGTTTGATCAAGCGTAAAATTGAAATCAATTGGTTTATCTGGTGAAGCGGGTACCGCTTTATCTACCGATGTTAATGTAAGACCTGCTTGCGAGACTGCCACTTTACTTAAGCGCGGTCGCTCAACTTTTTCTGCCTGAAGTCGAAGGACTGCCTGCTTTATATCCGTATAGGCAATTGCAGCACCAGATGTCATGCTTTGCTTAAAAATCGAAGTAAAATTACTCGTTGCATGTGTCAGCACATCAGAGTGCAAAAAAACCGGTAGTCCTTTTTGAATATAGTTCGTCAGAATTTCATTCGCTTTTAACTTCGTAATATCATTTTCAATTTTACTTGTATTATGTTGTTTGGAGGTATCAGATACCTTCACGGAATACCGATCTGCCCCTGTGAAAATGGAGGGGTCAAAGACAATCGCATCAAAGGCGCCATCTAATGGAAAGCGAGAGGCATTCAATTCCTTGACTGTCATCATCTTTGTCTCAAAACGTGCTGAATCGAGTCCGGTCAATAACGACGTAATTGTCGTTCCCGGATCAATCCGATTCGTCGTTGACCAGTCATCCCGGATTTCTAATATCTTAAACTTTTCACCCGTTGCCGCTTTGGAATGTGGCTCATGTATATACGTAAAACTTGAAAAAATCAGTAAGATAGCTAAGGCTAGACGAACCCACTGTTTCATCACTTATCGTCTCCTCATCGTGTCATTGAGATATGGGACTATACTCCCCCATTTCATTATAACGAGAGAATGCGAATTTTCCCTATTTTGTAAAAATGGAAGCGTAATAATGACGTACTTCACTAATGAAATAGAGTGACCCCGTCACGACGTATGTCCGGTCCATCTCTAATTGATCGAAGAACGCTTCGACCGTCGTTACATTGGCGCCATCTTGCTTTAACTCCTCTATCGTCCGAGCTCGTGGAAAATCAAATATCGTCTCGTAAATATCTGGCGTAATGCTACGTAACTGCGTTAGCATCGCCGTACGGTCTTTGTCACGCAAAATTGAACAAAGTAACGTCACGGGTTTTGATTCCTCTTTTAACCGTTCAACCAGTGCCGTGATGCCTTCCGGGTTATGGGCACCATCGAGAATGATTCGTGGTTTGCGCGAGATGATCTCAAACCGTCCCGGATGTTTTGCTTCCCGTAATCCTTTTCGAATCGCCGCTTTCGACCAGCCGAGACGCCGCGCACAGATGACAGCATTCGCTGCATTATGGACTTGATGATGACCTTCGAGCCCTAAGCGGGTTTCCGGAATCCCGTCGTATGTCGCCCAGGTCCCCGTCTCCTTTAACCGGTAGCGAATGATCGCTTCCTGACTCCATTTCAACGTTGCATTCCGATCACCACAATACGCCATTAACGGTACCGTCAGTTCTTCTTGCAGTTTCCCGGCAATGACCGGCGTCCCTTGTTTGATGATGCCGAATTTCTGTAAGGCGATCTCTTGGAGCGTATCTCCGAGGATCGCTTGATGATCGTGTCCGATCGACGTGATGATTGCCGCGACCGGCTTCTTGAAGACGTTTGTCGAATCATACAATCCACCGAGTCCGACTTCATAAATGACAAAATCCGGACGAATCTGATCAAAATAATAGAATGCAAGTCCTGTTAATGCCTCGAACTCAGTGACCGTACCGAGTGCCGGATCGATGTGCTGAATGGCTGCTTGAACGGCGATCGCAGCTGTGACGAGATCATCTTCTGCAATCGGGACTCCGTTCAACATGATCCGCTCCTCGAACTGAATGATATACGGCGACGTGAACGTTCCGATTCGTAATCCTTCTGCAATCCCCATCTCACGTAAGAACGCGACCGTCGATCCTTTTCCGTTCGTACCGGCGACATGAATCGTCGGAATCGCATCCGGGTCAATCTGTAATTCCAGTAACATCGCCTGCATCCGTTCAAGACCTGGTTTGACGCCGAATGCTAGTAAGCTCGATAACCAATCCAATACATCTTCTCGCGTCCTCATGCTGTTCGCTCCTTTAAAAAAAGTGGCTCAAGGAGACTTGAGCCACTACTGTTATTAGTGTGAGAGTTCGTTGATGCGTGCTTCGACAGCTTGACGTTTTTCCGTATAATCAAGTGCCTTCGCTTTTTCTTCATCAATGACATGTGCTGGTGCTTTGCCGACGAAGCCAGGGTTGTTGAGTTTTTTCTCGACCCGTTCGACTTCTTTCGTATACTTGACGAGTTCTTTATTCAAGCGCGCGATTTCTTCCTCGATGTTGATCAAGTCCGCGAGTGGGATGAACAATTCTGCCCCCGTTACGATCGCACTCATCGCTTTTTCTGGTGCTGGCATTTGCTCTTCGATTCGAAGTTCAGATGCGTTCGTGAACTTTTGCAAGTACGAGCTGTTTGACGATAAGTCGTCTTGAACACGTGCGTCATTCGTTGAGATGAATAGTTGGATCTGTTTCGACATCGGTGCGTTCACTTCCGCGCGGATGTTACGAACCGAACGGATGACGTTCTGAACCGCTTCGAATGCTGGAACAGCTTCCGGGAAGTCGAGTAATGCTTCACGTGTTGGCCACGCGGCACGTGTGATTGTCTCGCCTTCATGCGGTAAGTGTTGCCAGATTTCTTCCGTGATGAACGGCATGAATGGATGCATCAGACGCATGATCCGGTCGAGCGTATAGGCAAGAACCGAACGCGTCGTCTGTTTCGCTGCTTCATCTTCCCCGTTGAGTGGTAATTTTGCCATCTCAATGTACCAGTTACAGAAGTCTTCCCAGATGAAGTGATAGAGAATACGTCCTGCTTCACCAAACTCATATTTATCCGACAGACGTGTTACATCGTCGATTGTCGTCTGTAAGCGTGTCAAGATCCATTTATCTGCGAGTGACTTCTCGCCTGTCAAATCGATCTGATCAAACGTTAGACCATCCATGTTCATCAGGGCAAAACGGCTTGCGTTCCACAGTTTATTCGAGAAGTTCCATGTTGCTTCGATCTTTTCCCAGTAGAAACGAAGATCGTTCCCTGGCGTCGATCCTGTCGTTAAGAACCACCGGAGTGAATCGGCACCATACTTCTCAATGACATCCATCGGGTCGATTCCGTTCCCGAGGGATTTCGACATCTTGCGTCCTTCCGAATCACGAATTAATCCGTGGATCAAGACGTCTTGGAATGGACGTTGTCCTGTGAATTCGTACGATTGGAAGATCATCCGTGATACCCAAAAGGCGATGATGTCGTAACCCGTAACGAGTGTCGACGTCGGGAAGTATTTTTGATAATCCGCTGCGTCCGTATTCGGCCACCCCATTGTTGAGAACGGCCAAAGCGCTGACGAGAACCATGTATCGAGAACATCGTTGTCTTGCTCCCAGTTCTCGAGGTCGGCTGGTGCTTCCTTACCAACATAAACTTCGCCTGTTTCTTTATGGTACCAAGCTGGAATCCGGTGTCCCCACCAGAGTTGACGACTGACACACCAGTCACGGATGTTTTCCATCCAGCGTACGTACGTGTTTTCAAAGCGTTGTGGAACGAAGTTGACCTTGTCTGGTCCTTGTTGCTCCTCGAGTGCTTTTTGCGCGAGTGGTTCCATTTTAACGAACCATTGGAGTGAGAGATACGGCTCAACGATCGCGTCTGAACGCTCCGAGTGACCGACAGAGTGCAAGTGTGGCTCAATTTTAATCAAAACACCTTCTGCTTTTAAATCTTCAACAATCTGCTTACGGCATTCGAAACGATCCATACCTTCGTATTTTCCTGCGTTCTCGTTCATCGTTCCATCTTCATTCATGACGAGGACACGTGGTAACTCGTGACGGTTACCTACTTCGAAGTCGTTCGGATCGTGGGCTGGCGTAATCTTAACGACACCTGTACCGAACTCCATATCGACATAATCATCGGCAACGATCGGAATCTCGCGACCAACGATTGGTAACGTGATTGTTTTTCCGACGAGGTGAGCGTAACGCTCATCCTTCGGGTTTACGGCAATCGCTGTATCACCGAGCATCGTCTCCGGACGTGTCGTCGCTAGTTCAACGTGACCTGAACCGTCCGTTAGTGGATAGCTGAAGTGATAGAACGCACCTTCGATATCCTTGTAGATGACTTCGATATCCGAGATCGCTGTTTTTGTCGCCGGGTCCCAGTTGACGATGTATTCGCCGCGGTAAATCAAGCCTTTTTCGTAAAGTTTCACGAAGACTTCTTGAACGGCTTCCGACAATCCTTCGTCGAGCGTGAAACGCTCACGTGAGTAATCGAGTCCAAGACCAAGTTTTGCCCATTGTGCACGAATTGTTGATGCGTACTCTTCTTTCCATGCCCATGATTGCTCGAGGAATTTCTCGCGCCCCATTTCAAGACGTGATTGTCCTTCTGCCCGCAGTTTTTGTTCGACTTTTGCTTGTGTCGCGATACCGGCATGGTCCATTCCTGGTAAATAAAGAACGTCGAATCCTTGCATCCGTTTCATCCGTGTCAACATGTCTTGTAACGTCGTGTCCCACGCGTGACCAAGGTGCAATTTACCGGTGACGTTCGGTGGTGGAATAACGATCGTGTACGGCTCTTTTTCTGGATCCTGATCGGCTTTGAAATAGTCACCTTTCACCCAAAAGTCGTACCATTTTTCTTCCGTTGCCTGCGGATCATACTTCGTTGGCATTGATAATTCCTGCATCCTGATCGCTCCCTTTTTGTCCATAATAAAAACGGCTTCTCTCGTCCTATGCTAAGGACGAAAGAAAGCCGTTGCTTTTTTCCGCGGTACCACCTTAGTTCATCCACAATCGGATGCCCTCGAGCCACGTAACGTGTGGAGGACGGATATCGCTCGTAAGACTCACGATACCAGCTCGTGGGGTGACCTTCCTCCTGTTCGTCCGTCACATCTTTCAGCCAAGGATGTGTTCTCTACGCCGGTACGAATACAGGACTACTCTTCCCGTCATCGCTGTTGCCATTTTCTTCTTTACTTATTTTAGCCGAGACTTCAAGCAATCGTCAAGAACTGCTTAACGACCAAATTCGACTTGAAGTTCCTTGAACGTCAGTTCGACGGCCTCGATCGTCCGCTCGATGTCTTCGTCCGTATGGGCAATCGACAGGAAAAGACCTTCGAATTGTGACGGTGGTAAGAAGACACCACGCGCCGCCATTTTTTGATAATACGAACGGAACATCTCAAGGTTTGATGTTTTCGCTTTTTCGAAGTTCGTGACGCGTTCATCCGTGAAGAAGACACCAAACATCGCGCCTGCGCGGTTCGTCGTCAGCGGAATGTTGTATTTCGCCGCAGCGTTCAAGTAACCTTCCGACAGACGGCTCGCTTTCCGGTCGAACTCTGCATAGTGTTCTGGTTTCAATTGTGTCAGTGTTGCTAGACCCGCTGCCATCGCGAGTGGGTTCCCGGATAACGTACCCGCTTGATAGATTGGACCTTGTGGTGCGATCTGTTCCATGATGTCCCGACGTCCGCCGTAAGCACCGACCGGCATTCCGCCGCCGATGACTTTGCCGAGACACGTGATGTCTGGTGTGACACCGAAGTGCCCTTGTGCACAGTGGAATCCAACACGGAAACCAGTCATGACTTCGTCAAAGATCAGTAAGGCACCGTTTTCCGCCGTGATTTCCCGTAAGCCTTCGAGGAATCCTGGTTCTGGTGGCACGAAGCCCATGTTCCCAGCAGCCGGTTCGACGATGACACCAGCGATATCGTCGCCGTGTTTTTCAAACGCGATCCGGACAGCGTCCAAATCGTTGTACGGAACCGTCAGCGTCATGCTCGCGATTTGCGCAGGAACTCCTGGTGAATCCGGTAGTCCGAGTGTCGCGACACCTGAACCCGCTTTGATCAAGAGCGAGTCACCGTGACCATGGTAACAGCCTTCGAACTTGAGGATTTTCGTCCGACCTGTGTAGCCGCGTGCGAGACGAAGCGCTGCCATCGTCGCTTCTGTCCCTGAGTTGACCATCCGGACGACTTCGACCGACGGCACCCGACTGATGACGACTTCCGCCATCGCTGATTCGATTTCCGTTGGTGTCCCGTAGCTCCAGCCACGTGTCGCTTGTTCTTGGATCGCAGAAGTGACGATTGGATCGGCATGACCGAGAATCATTGGTCCCCATGACAAGACATAATCGATATACTCTTTTCCGTCGATATCATAGAGCTTTGATCCTTTCGCATGATCTGCGAAAATCGGTGTCATCCCGACCGATTTATAAGCACGGACCGGACTGTTGACACCACCCGGCATGAGCGGGAGTGCCCGCTCGAATGCTTCTTTTGATTTTGAGTTCTGGTTAATTAAGCTCATTTCGACCCCTCCAGGTAACGACAAATGTCTTTTGCGAAATAGGTGATGATTAAATCAGCGCCTGCTCGTTTAAAGCCAAGCATCGTCTCAAGGACGATTCGTTCTTCGTCGATCCAGCCGTTCAAGGCAGCGGCTTTGACCATTGCATACTCACCCGATACGTTATACGCGACGATCGGTAGATCAATTCGCTCGCGCACATCACGAATGATATCCATGAACGCAAGCGCAGGTTTAACGATCATGAAGTCAGCTCCTTGATCGACGTCCGCTGTTGCTTCGCGGAACGCTTCGCGACGGTTTGCTGGATCCATTTGATAACCTTTCCGGTCGCCTTCTCCCGGTGCCGAGTTCGCTGCATCACGGAATGGACCGTAATAAGCAGACGCATATTTAACACCATAGCTCATGACTGGAATATGGCTGAAGCCGTTCTCGTCTAATCCTTGACGAATGGCTGCGACGAATCCGTCCATCATCGATGATGGAGCGATGACGTCGGCACCCGCGCGAGCTTGTGAGATCGCTGTCTTGACGTGAAGCGGTAATGACGCATCATTATCGACCGTACCGTCGGCGACAATCCCACAGTGACCTGTCGACGTATATTCACATAAGCATGTGTCGGCGATGACCGTTAGCTGCGGGGCAACCTTCTTGACGAGACGTGTCGCTTCTTGAACGATCCCGTGATCGTGAAACGCACCTGATCCTTGCTCGTCTTTCAAGTGGTCATGCGGAACACCGAATAAGATAACAGATTCGATTCCGAGTGCGACGACTTCTTCAATCTCAGCCGTCAAATGATCAAGTGATAAGTTGAAGACGCCAGGCATCGAGCTGACTTCGCGTTTAATATCTTCGCCTTCAGCGACGAAAATCGGATAAATTAAATCTGATTTATGCAACTGGTTCTCGCGAACGAGTGATCGGAGTGATGCGGTATGACGTAAACGACGGTGACGTGCGTATTCTAATGTGTTCATGCTGATTCCTCCTCAATGATACGATCAATCATGCCGTCTACCGTGAATTCACGGGCGACATGGATCGGTTGAAGTCCGGCTGCTTTTGCTGCTTGCTCCGTAATCGTCCCAATGACGATGAACGTCGTCTGCGGGGATAGTGGAGCAATCGCTTCGACAGCGGAAGGACTCTGCAGTCCAATATAGGTGGCTGTTCTGACAAGTGCTTCAGGTAGCCGACGAGTGACGGTTTCATAGGTGATGATATCTTCGATCGTATATCGATTCAGGTTTCGTAACTGATCGACCGGCGCTTGCCGCGATCGGTTCCCTCGCGCAAAGACGATATGATCGCCGTCAGACAAGTGTGGTCCGAGTTCTGCGACGAGTGCGTCTCCTGTAAATGTCGACGGACAGAAGTCTGCTGTTCGACCGTACTTCGCAAGTGCGTCTGCCGTCTTTCGTCCGACGACCGCGATACGCGTTGCTGCTAATTCAGGCAACGCATCAGCAATCCGGTGGACACCATTCGGACTCGTCACGATGAGCCAATCAATTCCCTTCGGCAATGTAAACGAAACCGGTCGCGTTTCAATGACAGGATAGTGCACTGACTCGATCGCGACGGCGCGCAGTCGCGCCATCTGCTCGGTCGTCGGTGGTCGGCTGCCCGTGAAGAGTACCTGCTTACAAGTCATCCGGAAGTGTCGCGAGAATCTCACGACCGCCCGAAGCAAGCAGACGTTCGGCAACATCTTGACCGAGTTGCATCGGGTCAAGACCTGATTCGCGCTCGAGTAGGATTTGCTCTCCATCGACGGATCCAATGAATCCGACGAGTGTTGTTGACAGATCTTCGTTGATCGTTGCGAATCCACCGACCGGAACGTGACAGCTACCTTCGATCGCCGCTAGGAAAGCGCGCTCTGCGTAAGCTACTTTTTCCGTCATCTGATCATGGATCAGGTGCAGAAGGTCACGTACTTCTTGGTCATGTTCGCGACATTCGATACCGAGGATTCCTTGACCGACAGCTGGAATCATGTCATCTGTCGAGAGATATTCCGAGACAACGTCTTCAGACCAACCCATCCGTTGTAGACCAGCTGCTGCGAGCAGGATCCCGTCAAACGGACCATTCTTTAATTTATCGAGTCGTGTGTCGATGTTTCCGCGAATCGATTCGATTTTTAAATCAGGGCGGAGTTTTAGCAATTGCGACCCACGACGTAAACTGCTCGTGCCGACAACCGCACCTTCCGGCAAGGAAGCAAGACCTTCGCCTGTTTTCGTGATCAAGGCATCACGCGCATCGACACGCGCTGGTGTTGCACCGATGATGAGACCGTCCGGTAATTCAGAAGGTAGATCCTTCATGCTGTGAACGGCAAAATCGATTTCTTCGTCAATCATCTGCTGCTCGATCTCTTTTACGAATAATCCTTTACCGCCGACTTTCGAGAGCGTCACATCTAAAATGCGGTCCCCTTTTGTGATGATGTTCTTGATTTCGAACTCATACGGCGCGCCGGCTTGTTTCAACTGGTCAATGACCCATTTCGTCTGTGTCATCGCAAGCTTCGAGCTTCGCGATCCAACAATGATTTTTCGCATGCTAAAATCCCCCTGTACAATGATAAAGGGGCGGCACAAGTCCGCCCCATGCATTTTCTATTGTAACACAAATCGTGCTTTGTTCACCGGTTCACAGCTTTTGCAGAAGGTGTCGTCTCTTCTGATGTCATGACGTCATCTTCGAGCCCTTCGAACAAGTCTTCGTTTAATGCAAACGTATCCATGAACTGCGCAATCCGCTCATCGGCATCTGGTTTCGCTGCAGCATCTTTAATATAAGACAACGGTTCACGTAACAACTGGTTGATGATTGATTTCATATGTTTGCCAATGACGGTTTTTTCACGTTTCGACATCTCCGGTAATTTCCGTTCCAAGCTTTGCATCGTTTCTTGTTGAATGCGTAACGCCTGGTCTCGTAATTCCGTGATGATTGGTACGACACCCAGTGTCGTCATCCAACCTTCGAACTCAGCAATCGCCGCTTCAATCCGTCGTTCGATCTTCGCTGCTTCCTTCATCCGTTCCGCCATGTTTTGTTGGACGATCGATGTCAGATCATCGACATCGTACAAATGAACACCTGGCAAGTCACCGACGGTTGGTTCGATGTCGCGTGGTACGGCGATATCGATCAAGAGGAATGGACGATCGTGCCGGAACAGCTGTGCTGCCGCGATGTCTTCGCGTTTGATGATGGCACGTTTTGCACCGGTTGAAGAGATGACGATGTCTGCCCGAAGCAAACCGCACTGCATCTCGTTAATCGAATGTGCCGATCCTTCGAACCGATTCGCGACCTCTTCTGCTTTAGCTAACGTCCGGTTAAAGACCGTGATATCGCGTGCCCCTGCTTCATATAAGTTGAGCGTCGTCAATTCGCCGGTTTCTCCCGCACCGATGACAACGATTGATTTATCTTCAAGCGATCCGAGTAACTGTTCGGCAAGCGTGACAGCAGCAGCACTGACAGAAACGGCATTTTCACCGATTCCAGTTTCTGCGTGAGCCCTTTTGGCGAGCGTGACCGCTTCTTTGAAGAGTTTATTGAAGACCGTTCCTGTCGTTTCAAGCTTTTGCGCCATGAAGAAGCTTGTCTTGACTTGACCAAGAATCTGCGTTTCACCGACGATCATCGAATCAAGTCCACTTGTCACGCGGAACAGATGCTTCATCGCATCGAACCCTTCATGAATGAAGAGATACGGCTCGAGTTCCTCCATCGTCAAACCGAACCAGTTTGCAAGGAAACGTTTCGTATAATACCGTCCTGTATGTGGCTGATCCGTCACGACGTACAGTTCCGTCCGATTACATGTCGAGACGATGACACTTTCAAAAATACTTTTTTCATCGCGCAATGCGACGACCGCTCCCTTCATCTCATGCTCCCCAAATGAGACTTGTTCGCGTATTGATACAGGCGCTGTTTTGTTATTCAAGCCGACCACTACGATATGCATGCGCTCTACCCCTTACGTCCAAAGATTTCGTTCCGATCTATCTTTTCGTTCTCTATCCTACATTATAACCATTATAAAAAAGATTCCAATCAATTTATAAACTAAAATGAGTCGAAGTTGTGAAATCTTCTTCATTTTTTCTCTTCTTCTACCTTATCCCTCTCTCTTGAAAATCACAAACCCTCTGCTCCTAAAAAGGTCAGAGGGTTACACTTTACTTCAAGGATTTTGGTGATACCGTCACGTCCGGTACGTCGAGACGTTGCTGACGTAAACGATAGATCCGAGCGATATTTTGAATGACGACCTTTGAAACTGCGTATGTTGGAACCGCCAAGATGACACCGATGATTCCACCGATTTTTCCGGCAACGAGCAAGACGATGATAATCGTCAACGGATGAACCTTGAGTGTCTTTCCTTGGACATAAGGAGAAATCAAGTTCGACTCGATTTGCTGCGCGACGACAATCGTGATGATCGCATAAACCGCTTTGATTGGATCATCGATGAACCCGACGATGACCGCCGGTACAGCACCGATGTAGGGACCAAGATACGGAATGATGTTCGTGACCGTACAAAATAAAGCAAGCAGTAACGCATATTGAATATCGGCGATGAAGAAGCCAATCAATGACATGAGACCGACACAGATCGAGACGATGACCTGTCCATTGACGTAATGCTTCACTGTTACGTGCATGTCGTGCAAGATTTTACGCGTTTCTGTTTCATAGCTTTTCGGCAACAGCTTCACGACAGAATCCGGAAACTTATAGCCGTCAAGCAACATGTAGACTAAGATGAACGGTACTAAGACGATGATTAAGACCGTCGAAGAGATGACACCGAAAATCGTTCCGACAGACGTCGAGACAGACTTAAAGACTGTGCCGATATACGACGTTGCTTCATTCGTCCACTTATCAAACAAGTCCGTATTCTCGTGTACCCATGTCGAGATGAAACGATTGTTCATCAATTGATCGCGTAAATTTAACGTCTGATCGCGCAATTCAACGACAAGCGTCGGAATGCTTGTCGCAAAATCTGTCACCTGTTCGACTAAGATCGGTCCGATGGATGCAACCGCAATCGTCAGGATTGTAATGAAACCAAGCAAGACGATCAGCACGGCAAGACCACGCTTCTTGACCCGCTTCTGCAACGCATCCACGATACCGAGCGTAAAGTAATAGAAGATCCCTGCGATGATCAATGGCGGGAAAATCAAGGCCAACATGACTCGAATCGGCTGGAATAAAAATGAAATCTTCGTTCCAACCCAGATGACGAGAAAAATCATCAATACCCAGATTAATGCTTTGAACCATTTGTTTCGTAACAACTCCACCTAACTTATCCCCCTCATACCTATTCGTCAGCCGACTTTTTCCTCGGTGACGTCTTCGAGACGTTGGCGTTCCATCTGTCCCCAGTTTCCTCGACCCGTCAAGAATTGAATCAATCCTCCTAATTTGAAGAAAACAAGAATCGGACGGTACCAGAACGACTCGGTCAAAGACCATAGATACAACCGAATCAATTCCTTGACGTTCTTGAATCGGTGCATCGTCCACTCTTCCAATAATACGGCACCTGCTGATAATAAGGAACCGTAGAGTAAAGCGACGACTAATAAGACGATCCCAAATTCAAAGTTGAGTGTACCGACGAGTAGATTGAGCGGAATGATGAAATAACCAATCAGTTCGACGATGGGACCGAGTAGTTCAATCAAAAAGAAATACAACATCGAAACGCTACCAACAGAGCCATATTTCGGATTGCCAATCATCCGTTTATGCGTCCACAACGTCTCAGCAAGACCACGATGCCAACGTGTTCGCTGTGAACGTAACACTTCCATCGACTCAGGAGCTTGTGTCCAACAAACCGGTGCCGGAACGTACTCGATGCGTTTATCGAGCTTATTTTCTTTCATGTACCTGTGCAAACGAACGACAAGCTCCATGTCCTCACCGACAAGCCCTTCCTTATACCCACCTGCCTGTACGACGATGTTCTTTTGGAACAATCCGAAGGCACCGGAGACGATCAATAAGATATTGAAACGGCTAAGACCAAGGCGACCAAACAGGAACGCTCGGAAATATTCAATCATCTGCATCAGGACGATCCGTTGTTTTGGTGTCCGAATCTCGACGATTTCGCCGCCTTCGATCGTACAACCGTTAACGAGGAAGATCGAACCACATGTCGCGACGACTTCTTCATCTGACTCGACGATCGGCTTCATAACTTTCAACAACGCATCACGCTCTAAAATCGAATCCGCGTCGAGTGAACAGAAATACGGATAACTCGAGTGATCGATACCGGCATTCAGGGCATCTGCTTTTCCACCATTCTCTTTATCGATGACGATCAAACGACTATCAATCCGGGATCGATAGACCTGCTTGATTGGTTTTGAACCGATCAAGATACGTGGATACTGGATTTCTTTCTCCAACTCATACGCACGAAACAGTTCATCCATCGTGCCGTCCTTTGAACCATCGTTAATGACGAGCACCTCATGCTCTGGGTAGTCAAGCGCTAGCAAGGCTTGAACACTCGACACGATCGTATATTCTTCATTATAGGCTGGAACAAGGATACTGACCGGTCGTGTATAGAGTGACCGCATCAGCGGCAAGTAGGAGCTCTCTTTCCGGCGGAAACGTTGTCGTCGCACCATCTGAGCTGAAATCAGGTACAGCGTCGAATAGAACACGATGACGAGTAGCATATAAATCAATACGGTCCAGGAAAGGACTTCAATAATGGCTTGGATTGTCTCAGACGACATGATGTTTCATCTCCTTTGCCAACCGTTCTGTTGCTTTTTGACGCGCATAGCGGTCGGGGTGTGTACTTGATACTTTCGCCAACTGTTCGATCCCACCGCAAGAAAGTAACGCATCGAAGGCTGCCGTCCGAACCCACCACGATCGACTACCGACAAACGGCAAGATCGCTGGTATCGCATCGTCTGGAACGACATGTTCTAAGAAACGAAGAGCAAGCATTTGCTCGACCCAACTCGATTCTTCTTCCAAGTATGGGACATACAATTTCCAGTCTTCCTCAAGTCCGATTCGCGTGAGTGCACGAAGGGCACGTTTTCGGATTTCTGGATTTTCATCTGTTGTCTTGTCACGAACGAGCGTGATATAACGTGTTTCATCGCGGTCAAAGATCAGCTGAAGAATCGCTAACCTAAAGGACAACGTTAATTCTTCAAACGCAGTCACCCATTCCGCCAAGTCTTGGCTACGTCCGACCGCAAGAATCGCACCAAAGAAGCTGATGTCATTTTCTTGTTTAGCGATCGCGATGGCATCTTGTTCGGATAGTGACACGAGTGTGCGGACGATGACATCGCTCTCCTCTTTTTCAATTGCCTTTCCCCAACGCGCATGAATCATTGGCGCGACTGCGACCAAACGGAATTGAGACACCGCTTCATAGGCGTTCAAGCGGCGATCAATCCGGCGATGCTTCAATTGTTGTTCATAATACGATTGCATATTGGCAGCGACGAATGCTTGCACTCGTTCGAGATGTGCCGGTGTTGCCGTTAAATTGGACAGGGCGAACAGTTCAAGCTCCGCTAAATCCTCGTTTCCTTTTTGAATCGTCGGCATGTCCTGTCGTTCCCCTGTCGCATAGTCATAGATGTCATCTCGAAAGGCGAGTTGCCAATCACGCCATGCATGCTCGCGGTTGGCACGTTGTCGTTTTTGGACGACAAGATAGATCAGTGCCCCACCTTGTAAGAAAACGAGTACGACGATGAATACTAGAATCGCCTGCATCATCGGCCGTCCTCGACTTTTCGGATCCACGCACGGAACTCTTCGATTTTCAGTGGAAGCGTCATGATGTAATCAACACCACGATCAATCGCTAGGACGTGATCTCGTTCGCGGTTATACATCGAGATCATCATCGATTGGAATGGCGCGATACTTTGTTGTTTTGCCCGCAACAACAATTCCAGTCCATCTGCTCGCGGTAATGCGGACGTGAACACGAGCAAGTACGGACGGGATGCCACATACTCATCAAGGAACGTCTCCGCTCGTTCAAACGTTACGAACCGTTCGAATCGTTCCATCAGTTCCCGTTCCATCATCCGGCGGATATGTGGATCTTCCGTTACGACGACGACCTCCACGATATGCTGGATTTTTTTATAGCGTGCAAGGCGATCGAGAACAAGCTCCCGCGACAGCGTCGCCGGTAAAATTTCGCGTGCATTTTCTAACCCATAGAAAGAGGATTCCGTATTAAAATAGACGACGGGGATTCGTTCCTCGATGACGGGTTCACTCGCGAGGACGACATCGGCATACGAGATGTCCGTCCGCACGCACCACCCTTCCTCGATCAGACCATTGACCGTCTCCGGCATTTGTCCGACCGTGTGCACGAACAAGGTGTTCGTCGACGATTGTCGGACAACCTCTTCCGTCCATTCAATCGTTGAACTGATTTCACGATCTTGACTTGTTGACTCAAACGACTGATTGATTAACTTCCACATCTCTTCACGCCGCATTTAGTTCCCTCCCTCAGTGAATGCTTTTTTCATCGTATGATAGACCGGCTTCAATTCTTCACGTTGCTGCGGATTCGTCCATTCCGCCCAGTTGTAGAAACCACGATCCTTCTCTGGAATGCGTGTCTCACCGACTTTACCTGTGACTTCGATTCCTTCTGTGATCATCTTCGCTTCAAGCCCATCTTTCCAGAAGTCGCCGATGATTTCGTGTTTACTAGGGTCACGCATATTCAAGACCATCCATGGAATACGGAGTTCGACGGTTGGTTTCATCACATCTGAGATATCCGTCAAGATGTCATCCGGTTCTCCTTCGTGTAAAACACCTGTGTCCCATTTAACGGCTGGTTTGACGATTTTTTTCGTCACCGGATCTCGTCTTGCATAATCGAGCATTTGATAGATTGGAACGAACTTACCGCTATCTTTTTGATCAGATGGCGGTTTCACCATCTCAAACGGCATCTTCAAACCGTAATGATAACGGAAGATGTCATAGCGAGCATCGACATCGATACGCGCTGTCTGATCAATCGTCAGGCGATATTCGGCTCCTTCGTCAAGCGTCAACGGACCGACTTTCGTATTCCCATCATTCGGTTTCGTCGATAGTGCAAGTGTCGTCGGCTCTGCTTTCTTCCGATCGATGCGCAAGTAGAGATATGCCTCGTCAGAAGTCATGTAAATCGCTTGATCCTTATTTTCAGCAACTGGAGCATATCCTTTCCAGTCATCCAGTTTTCCGTCAATGACGATGTCCGAACGAAGGAAACCAAGCATCCCGAAATGTTGTTCACTCGTCTGGACATTCGACCAGCGTGGACGAGTATCCGCATCATCATAATCCATCGTGTTCCACGTCCGTTTGAACCATTCATCTTGCCAGATGAAGACAAGTCCACCGGCCGTATTGACGTCCTTGATGTCCTGATAGAGCTGCGCGACGAGTTCACCTTGTTTCTTTTCACTGACATGTCCTTGATCAAAACCATTCGGTCCAAGGTGTGTCTTACCGCGTGAGCTTGGAATGCCGAATTCTGATACGAGTAACGGCATCTCATGATAGTCTTTCATTTCTTTCAAATAACGAGCGTATGATTCAGAGCCCTTGTCTGCTTTTTGGCTGTATTCTTCCTTGATGAACGAAGGATAATACGGATAGATGTGATAAGACGCAAACAAGCCACCAGGGAAATCCTTCGTTGCTTTCAAATGATTGAAGTCGATCGAGACGAGATCTTGCTCTTCTTCAACTTCTTTCGGGTGTTTCAACGGATCCGTCGTCGGCCAGTTCGTCGAACCAATTGGTCGAGTCGTTCCGTACTCTTTAATTTCATGTGCTGTCGCTGTATCCATCCGACCGGCAAGCCACGATTCAAACGGTGACGCCTCTTTTGTCGTCGTCACGTACTTCCCTTCAAATCGTGTGCCTTTGTTCTTTTTATTCGTCTCAACGACGGCTTCCGGTAACCATTCGATTCCAAAGACGAATGCTGAAACGTATTGCGAAACGTCCGATGTATATGTTCCAGAAGCATGACCAACGACTTCCTTGACGACGGCGTTGCCATGAATGACATCGACCATTCGTTTTGCTTCCGTATCGGTCATCTTCAAGAAGTCTGGCTCAAAAGCGTTCTTCAACTCTTCGAATGGTTTTTCCTCGACCCACATACCTTGCATCAGATAAATCGGTTGTTTTGCACGTTCATTATAGGCTTTTAGTGCATCATAGAAAGCCGGTGGATGAAGCGTATATATTCGAATTGTATTGACGCCCAACTCACCAATTTCCTTTAGCCAACGATCGTATTCATTACGACTGATCGCATGTTCCCCGGGAAATGCACCGGGTCGACCGAGTCCGACGTTGACGCCTTTGACGAAATATGGCTTCCATTCGCCATCTTGGTACATTTCAAGTGTGTCTTGTCCTTCACGTGCTCGAGTTCGTAGTTCTTGATTACCGACTTTCGTTTGAGAGAGTGGCTTAACTTTCGCAGCCTGCGTCGAGACACGTTTTGTATCTTCTAAAATTCGTGTCAGTGTCGGGGCATAAATCTTCCAAAAGAATGCTGATTCACTCTCTGCACTATCGAGAATGAACTGTTTGCGGAACCAATCGAGCCCACTATATCGATAGTAGCGCGGGATATCCGCGACATCAGTGTAGTCCCCAGCAAAATAGTGTCCACTTCCTTGCGTGACATACGCTGGGAATTCAAGCGGCAACTGATATTTCCGAAGCATCGCTTGGGTTTGTTTTGACGGTTTCCAAGAAAAATGCGCTTGTTGCTCGCCACCGTCTAGCTCTAAAATCTCAAACCAGTAGTTATAACGGACCTCATCTTTTGCATTGCCTTTGTTTTTATCCCATTTATAGAGAAGCGGCGTGTCATCATTAACAAAGAATGCTTTTTCTGTTGAGTCATTGATAAAGACATAACCTGGACCAGATAGTTTGAATTCTTTTTCTTTCGCCTGCGCTTTTAATTGAGCTACGACGTTCTTCTCAAGACCTTGCAGTTTTGTTAAATCCGGGAAAAACCGACCAATCCATCCTGTCCAAGCCGTTCCGAATAATTGGCGGAACGCATTGGACCGTTCGACTGACGTCGGACTTGCCGCCGTATTAAACTCCGCCACGACCGTTTTCCCTTGCGAAATCGCTTCGGTCGCAAGCTCGACGTCTTCCGTCGTCAAGCCACCACGATGTTCTTTTTTTCCGTTGACGTCATATGACTTTCCATACGTATCCGTAAACAACAGCACATCTGCTTTAGAGGCTTGTTGTAACATTTTTTCACCTTGTGTTCCGTCATAACGGTTGATGTAGTCCGAATACGCATAATCCTGCCCTTGCGCATTTCGGATCTTTAAGTGATTCAATAACCACGTCGTTCCGGCATGCTCTCGCTCCTCCGTTCCGTTCGTGTAATCAAATAGCGCAATGTTTAATGTCTTTTCCTGTTTCAAGAACCAAATGGCAAATGGTGTCAGAATGAGTAAGACGACGATCGCGAACGTCCATTTGTAACGCCTCATATTGGCATAGCCTCCCACTAGAACAATTTGTTCCTATCATTGTAACGTGAATCAAATGATGTTCATATAATGGAAATCAAAATTGATGGAAGGAAATGATTAGATGCTACTTTTAGATTACTTTACCCCTAACAAAAAAACGTTCCGTTCTCTTTTGTCGGAGAACAGAACGTTTCGTTTTTTTTACAGAAGACGATAAATCGCTTCCCATGCCGCATCGACGCCTTCTCCTGTCTCAGATGAGAAAGGAATCAAGGTATCTTGACCGTCAAATTGCAATTTACGTTTGATTGCCGCAATATGTTTATCACGTTGACTCTTTTTGATTTTATCGAGTTTTGTCGCAACGACGATGACTGGTAGATCGTAATACTTCAAGAAATCATACATCGTCACATCATCCGCAGACGGATCGTGTCGGATGTCGACGAGCTGTACGACACCTTTGAGTATTTCACGTTGTGTGAAATACTTTTCCATCATCTTGCCCCACGCTTCGCGTTCCGTCTTCGAGACTTTTGCATAGCCGTAACCGGGTACATCGACGAACATGACTTCATCATTGATGTTGAAGAAGTTCAAGGTTTGCGTTTTACCTGGTTTTGAAGACGTCCGCGCGAGTGCTTTACGCTGGACCAATTTGTTGATGAATGAGGACTTTCCGACATTCGATCGCCCTGCGAGTGCCACTTCTGGCAACAATGGCTCCGGATAATGTTCCGGATTGACGCCACTCGTAATAAAATCAGCTTTATAAATTTTCATGTTACTCTCCTTTTAATGCATGTTCGAGCACTTGCTCCATCGTCGCGACTGGAATGAATTCCATTCCTGCGCGGACGCTTTCCGGGATATCATCGATGTCCCGCGTATTATCTTGCGGTAAAAGAACGGTCGTCAAGCCTGCACGGTGTGCTGCGAGCGACTTCTCTTTTAGTCCACCGATTGGTAAGACACGTCCACGTAACGTGATTTCACCCGTCATTCCGACGTCTCGGCGAACCGGACGCTTCGTCAAGGCAGAAATCAATGCTGTCGCAAGTGTGATCCCAGCAGATGGACCATCTTTTGGTACGGCACCTTCAGGAACGTGGATGTGGATGTCCTGCGTTTCGTAGAAGTTCGGTTCGATGCCAAGGGACGTCGCGTTCGCTCGGACGAAGCTGTACGCGGTCTGAGCCGACTCTTGCATGACGTCACCGAGTTTCCCGGTTAATTGTAATTTCCCTTTACCCGGAGCAAGGCTGACTTCGATCGTCAACGTATCGCCCCCAAAAGCAGTATACGCTAAACCAGTCACCGCGCCAATCATATCTTCCAGTTCGCCTTGACCATAGCGGTAGATCGGTTTACCTAAGAAATCATCCAGATTACGTTTTGTCACCGTCACGCGCTTCTTCTCACCCATCGCAATTTGTTTCGCTGCTTTCCGGCAAAGAGAGCCGAGGACACGTTCGAGATTCCGGACACCGGCTTCTCGTGTATAACGACGGACGACTTCTTCCAGCGCGTCTGCTTTGACTGTCAATTGACTCTTTTTCAGACCGTGTTCAGCCAGTTGCTTCGATAAGAGATGACGAACAGCAATTTCCGTCTTCTCTTGTTCCGTATAGCCACCGATTTGAATCAGTTCCATCCGGTCAAGCAAAGGTCCGGGAATGTTCGAGACATCGTTCGCTGTCGCGATGAACAGGACATTCGATAAATCGAATGGTTCTTCGATATAGTGATCAGAAAAGCTGTTGTTTTGTTCCGGATCAAGAACTTCGAGCATCGCGGACGACGGGTCACCACGGAAGTCATTTGACATCTTATCGATCTCATCGAGCAGGAAGACCGGGTTGTTCGTTCCTGCTTGTTTTAAACCACGGATGATCCGTCCTGGCATCGCACCGATATACGTCCGGCGATGTCCGCGGATTTCCGCTTCGTCGCGCACGCCACCAAGTGAGACACGGACGAACTTCCGCTCGAGTGCTGTGGCAATCGAACGGGCAAGCGACGTTTTCCCAACTCCTGGAGGACCAGAAAGACAGAGAATCGGTCCACGTAATGAGTCCGTCAATTGACGAACGGCAAGATACTCAAGGATTCGTTCTTTGACCTTCTCTAGACCGTAATGGTCCTTTTCAAGCTGTTCTGAAGCAGCAGAGACGTTCAAAAAATCGTCCGTTGCTTCATTCCATGGCAGTGAGAAGAACCATTCGAGATAGTTGCGAATGACCCCATGTTCGGGACTCGTCGCCGGTACGACCGCTAAACGACTGATTTCCTTCTCGACGTTCGCAACCGTCGTTTCTGGTAAATCAAGCATCGCAAGCTGCTCCCGGTATTTCGTCGCATCGCTTTCAACAGAAGCTGATTCGCCACCGAGTTCTTGTTGAATCGTCTTCAATTGTTCCCGCAAGTAATACTCGCGTTGCGATTGTTCAATCGTCTTCTTCGTCCGTTCACGCATCTCACGTTCGAGTTCGACGACTTCATATTCGTGTTTCATGACATCAAGCAACATCAATCCTCGTTCGACCGGATCCTGTTGTTCGAGAAACTCCTGTTTCTTCGAGATATCGATTGGTAGCTTCGACGTGATATAGTCCGTCAATGAATCGAGGCGTTCGTATGTCTCGAACCGGCGACGTTCATCGGTTCCGATTCCTTTGATCCGAGAGACGAGTTGACCAAACTGTTCTTTGATGAGACGAACGAGCGCTTCTTGTTTCGCTCCTTTGATGTCCATCTTCTCGATTGGTTCGATGACGGCTTGATAGCCCTCGTCCGTCTCCTCGACGTTTTCAATCCGGACGCGTTCCTTCCCGATGACGCGGACACGGACCGTATCATTCCCGAGTTCACTCATCTTCGCGATTTGAACAAGTGTCCCAACCTGATGCAACCCGTCGACAGACGGCTCCGCTTCTGGATCACGTTGCGTAACGACGACGAGATCGATCTCGTGTTCCTTTGATGCAAGTAAGGCTTTTAAGGATACCGGACGCCCAACATCAATCGTCAATCCGATCAACGGATACGCGACGACACCGCGTAACGGTAAAAGTGGATATTGTTTTTTCTTCATTCGAATTCCTCCTAAACAAAAAGACTCGGAAAGGCGTACAAGTAGCCTCCGAGCCGATTTGTCACGGTGTTACGCCGTTTCTTTTTCTTTCCCATGTTCAATTGTACCATCTTTCAACTCGAGCGTTGGACCGCGTTTACCAGTCAACGTTTCTGCTGTAATGATGACTTTCGCGATGTCTTCACGCGATGGGATTTCGAACATGATATCAAGCATAGTTTCTTCGATGATTGAACGAAGACCACGCGCACCTGTTTTACGTTCGATTGCAAGTTTTGCAATCTCAAGAAGTGCATCTTCCGTGAAGTCGAGTTCGACATCATCAAGTTGAAGCATTTTCTTATATTGTTTCACGAGGGCGTTTTTCGGTTTCGTCAAGATTTGAACGAGTGCCTCTTCATCAAGTGGCTCGAGCGTCGCCATGACCGGCAAACGACCGATGAACTCTGGAATCAAACCGAACTTTTGAAGATCTTCTGGCAATGCAGCTGCGAGAATTTCTTTTTGCGTAAGGTTACGGTTCTCTGAATCGTTTCCGAATCCGATGACTTTTTTACCAAGACGACGTTTGATCGACTGATCAATACCATCGAATGCGCCACCGACGATGAATAAGATGTTCGTCGTATCGATTTGGATGAATTCTTGATGTGGGTGTTTCCGTCCACCTTGTGGCGGTACACTCGCAACAGTTCCTTCCAAAATTTTAAGCAAGGCTTGTTGGACACCTTCACCAGAAACGTCACGTGTAATCGACGGGTTTTCTGATTTACGAGCAATCTTATCGATTTCATCAATGTAGATGATGCCTTTTTCAGCCTTCTCGACATCGTAATCCGCTGCTTGGATGAGCTTCAACAGAATGTTCTCGACGTCTTCACCGACATAACCGGCTTCCGTCAAACTTGTTGCATCGGCAATCGCAAACGGTACGTTCAAGATCCGTGCCATCGTTTGGGCAAGAAGTGTCTTACCGCTACCTGTTGGTCCAATCATGACGATGTTCGATTTTGAGAGCTCGACATCATCTGCACGACCACCAGCATTGATTCGTTTGTAGTGATTGTACATCGCTACAGACAATGATTTCTTCGCTTTCTCTTGACCGATAACGTAATCATCAAGTGTCGTACGAATTTCATGCGGTTTTGGAACATTCTTCAGCTCGACTTCTTCTTCAGTACCGAGTTCTTCCTCTACGATTTCATTGCAGAGTTCGATACACTCGTCGCAAATGTAAACGCCAGGTCCAGCAACAAGTTTGCGTACTTGTTCTTGTGTCTTTCCACAGAAAGAACATTTTAGCTGACCTTTTTCTTCGTTAAATTTAAACATAAAGGTCCACCCCTTTAACGTGGAAATTGTATGGATGCCTGTAGCATCCCGTCTCACGTTTTACTATTTATGATTGTAGCATGAACAAGGAAAGTCTTTCAAATCCTGGACGAACGATTTACAGTTTGATGTTCTGAACCAAGGATCGTTTGTCCTTGTTTGACCTATCGTACAAAAAAATCGACTCCAAGACCAGAAATTGGGCTTGAAGTCGATCGAAAACCATGAAATGGCTTATTTTGCTTTTGCGTTGTCGACGAGAACATCGATAGCTTTACGGAATTGAAGATCGCCTTTAAGCGTTTCAAGACCACCTTGTGGTGCAAGCATCGTTTCAAGTTGATCTGCAGGGATGTTGTAGAGTTCTGACATTGATTGAAGTTCAGCTTGAGTTTCCTCATCTGTTACTTCGATTTTTTCGTCAGCAACGATTTGCTTGAGGACGAGACGTGCTTTAACGCGCTCTTCCGCTTGCTCTTTCATTTCAGAACGCATTGCCTCTTCTGTCGTTCCAGTCAACTGGAAGTACATGTTGAGGTCGATGCCTTGTGATTGAATACGTTGTGTGAACTCTTGAACCATACGCTCGACTTCGTTTTCGACCATGACTTCTGGAAGATCAACTGTCGCATTTTTCGTAGCCGCTTCGACTAACTCATCGCGCATTGAAGCATCAGCTTCTTGTTTGCGTGTGTTTTCGAGACGCGTACGGATTTTTGTTTTCAACTCGTCGAGTGAAGAAACTTCTTCATCCATTTCTTTTGCGAACTCATCTGTCAATTCAGGGAGCTCTTGTGCTTTAACTTCGTGGATCGTTACTTTGAATGTAACTGGTTTTCCAGCGAGTGATGCTTCGTGGTATTCCTCTGGGAATGTCACTTCAAGATCTTTTTGCTCGCCAGTTTTTAAACCGACCATTTGCTCTTCGAATCCAGGAATGAAGTTCCCTGAACCGATGACGAGTGAGTAGTTCTCAGCAGTTCCGCCGTCGAATTGGTTTTCCCCATCGAAACCTGCGAAGTCGAATACGACTGTATCGCCATTCTCGATGACGCCATCTTCTTTAACGACGAGTTCTGCACCGCGTTCTTGCAATGTTTTGAGTTCAGCGTCGACGTCTTCGTCAGTAACGTTCGTTTCAACTGCTGTGTACTCAAGACCTTTGTACTCACCGAGTGTAGCTTCTGGCTCGATGACGAACGTGATTTTGAATTCGACTGGCTTGCCTTTTTCGAGTGTTTCAACGTCGATGTTCTCAAGCGCGATTGGCTCGATTCCTGATTCGACGACTGCACCTTCGATTGTGTCCTTATAAAGGATGTCGAGTGCATCTTGGTACAGTGCTTCTTCACCGTACATTTTGTTGAACATTGCGCGTGGCATTTTTCCTTTACGGAAACCAGGTGTGTTCAAAGTCTTAACGACTTTCTTGAACGCTTGGTCTACCGCTTTATCAAATGCTTCAGCAGGCGCTTCATACGTGAGGACGCCGAGGCTACCTGATTGTTTTTCCCATTTTGCAGTCATGCTGAGTCCCTCCAAAATTGTCAATTAGCGTACATGTGTGTACAACAAGTCACATTATAGCACAATCGTTCTGACGATTACCACTGTTGAACGAATCGTTTCCAGATGTCTCAATCGAAGTAAATCTGCTCGAATGCGATGACTTCTGGATAAAGGATATGTGCCGCTCGATATAACCGCTTCGCCAGCGGACTGAGGATACGTTCCGGTTCTTCACGTTCAAATGTTAGACCTGCGAGTTCTTCGCATGCTGTGAGCCACTTTTCCATGTCTGATCCGATTCGTTCTCGTTCTTCAAAATGAATCAGTTGATCCGATCGCAAGACGAGCAATGCTCGGAACGGATCCATTCGCTCTAACGAATGCATCGATGCGAGTAACGCTTGTTGCTCCTGTTGATGTACCACCAGGATTTCTTCTAAATCTTCGCGTGACGAGATCGTCCAGTCTACATCCAAGTGTGGCACATGAATGCTTATCGGATATGACACGTGATGAAGCACACTTCCTAATAACTGATCAATGACGAGTAGACTTTGATGTTCTGTCTCTTGCGCCAGAAGATATTTCTGCGTGATGTATGCAATGAGCTCAGTTGTCCGTTCAAATTCCATACCGGTCAAATGACGCATTTGTTCGACCCAACTGCCATGTTGCAACACATGCATCAATTCCGTTGCTGATGTTACTTCACGCTGTGCAACAGGGTTGTTTTGAACTGCCGGCTTTTGTTCTCGAACACGCATCTGTTGTTTGACTTCATCTAATCGAAGCGCGAGCCCATAAGGCAGATACGGTGACGCTGAGCGCAAAGCGAGTTTCATCGGATACCGTTCTCCGAGTTCATAAAGAAAGAGTGCGAGCACTTGCTCGACACCCTCGACTTCAAGAAATCGTTCCGCCACTGTTTCAAATCGTTCACGGTCATGCATTAAGAGTGGTTGAATGACATAGAGCCGGTGTAAGACATCTTCACCTGTCAATTGGTCAGTCTCTAATTCCATAATCAATTGTTCTTGTTTAGAAGCGGACAAACGAAGAATCCGCGCTCGTTCTACTTCTAGTTCATGTTCCATCCAGCGCGATGTCCCCATATTCCGGCACTCCTTCATGTTCAACTACTTATTTTGTAAATGGATCGAGTAAAGACGTCCAGTTCGTGATCGCTTCTTGAAGTTGTCCCGCCTGCTCGATTCCTAATCGATTCAACGTATCTAATGAGACGTCCGCTTCAAGTAATCGAGCGATGTCTTCCGACTGATTCACGTACTGCTCGAGTTTTGCACTTAAATTTTGCAATTCTTGTGGCGGATTTTCAAGTCCCGCTAATCGTTGATCGATTTGATCCAGTTCTTGATTGAACTGATCAATCGTTCCGTTTTCCTTCAACTTTTCGATTTGTTGATCAAGTGCTTGTTCAGGGTTCGCAGATTCACGCGCTGTCGTAGCCGCCTCATTCAAGGAAGCCGACAAATCTGACGTGACTTGTGCCGTATCTTTTGCAATGCCTTGAAGTTCTCCAGCGTAATCGACACTATTTTTTACATCGTTGACTTGTTGTTTTGCATCGTCGACTGTATTTGAAATCTCACTACATCCAGCAAGAAACGTACTTAGCACGAGGACTGCTCCAACCTTTTTCCACATTGCATTCATCCCTTTCGAGTTCATGATACCTTAATTATAATTGAAAATCGGAATAAAAAAAAGAGACCACCCTCGTAAGGGCAGTCTCTATTTTAATTATAGCGTCCCAAGAGGGATTCGAACCCCCGACCGACGGCTTAGAAGGCCGTTGCTCTATCCTGCTGAGCTATTGGGACGTGTCAACACGAATAAACTATACTAGAACAATTCTTTCGTGTCAATCACATTACAAACATTGCATTTATTTTATTACAAAAATGTTCCGTCCAGATGCAGGGCATTCACTCGATCGCCGTTCACATCGAGAAAATCGATAGAATAACGGTTTTGATCCACTTCAAGAATCGCATACGTCTTGTCTGGTCGATGGCGTGGCATCCGGATTGAACCTGGATTGATGAATAATACGCCGTCCCGATATTCAGCCTTCGCAACATGGGAATGACCATATAAGACGATGTCCGCTTGCTTTTCCTTCGCATGATGTTGCAAGACATCTAGACTGTATTTGACGTCCTGACGATGTCCGTGGACACAAAGGATGGTATGACCATCCAATTCCGACATGACTTCTTCCGGAAAATCGTGTCCGTAATCGCAATTCCCTCGCACAACACGATATGGATATAATGATTCGATGTCGCGCGTCAATTGGGAGTCCCCACAATGAAATGCCAAATCCACGTCTTGGTGACGTTCGAATATCGTAAGCAGTTCTTGTTCTAGTCCATGGCTATCACTAACGATCAACGCTCTCATCTTCATCACACTCCTAAGAAAGTAGTTAAGTCCTGTTCGAGCTTACGCAATGCATTGCCACGATGACTAACCATCGCTTTTTCTTCTTTCGTCAACTCAGCAGCCGTTTGTCCACTTGCCGTGACGAACAATGGATCATAACCGAAACCGTTCGACCCCGCCGCTTCAAAACCGATTCGCCCTTCCATCGTTCCACGAACCGTCAATGTCTCACCAGTTGGCTTCGCTAGCGCGAGTACACAAACGAAGCGCGCCGTCCGCTTCTCTTCCGGAATACCTTCTAACTTTTCAAGTAGTAGAGCATTGTTCGCCGCATCCGACTTTTCAAGACCCGCGAAGCGTGCTGAGTAGACGCCTGGAGCGCCATCTAAAGCGTCAACTTCAAGTCCTGAATCATCAGCAAGTACCGCGTGACCAAAGTAGGCTGCTGCCTCTGTTGCTTTCAAGAGTGCATTTTCCTCGAATGTTTCACCTGTTTCATCCGTTTCCGGAGCATCGGCGTGATCGAGTAACGATTCGACCGTATAACCGAGACGACCCAGCATGCTTTCAAGTTCCTTCACTTTACCTGCATTGTGTGTTGCGACGATGACCTTCATCTATGTTCCCCCACTTCTTCTCCTACATACCACCAAGAGACACCGAGTGCCTCACGCCCAGCATTAATCAGTTCCTTAATTCCTTTTTCCCCAAGTTCGAGCATTTCGAGCATCTCTTGACGGGAAAATGTCGACTCTTCTCCTGTTGCTTGCATCTCGACGATTTTACCCGATGAGGTCATGACGAGATTGAAGTCGACTTCCGCCGCAGCATCCTCTTCGTAGCATAAATCGAGCAAGACATTCGACTCGACGATTCCAACCGAAATGGCTGCGATACCCTCTTTGATCGGTGTATCCGTCAGTTTTCCTGCTTGAATCAATTGATCGATTGCACGCACGAGAGCTAGAAATCCACCGGTGATTGATGCTGTTCGTGTACCACCATCTGCCTGAATGACGTCACAGTCGATCCAGATTGTCCGTTCTCCGAGCTTTTCTAAATCGACGACTGCCCGAAGCGAGCGGCTGATGAGACGTTGGATTTCCATCGTCCGTCCCGTCTGCTTGCCGCGGACGGCTTCTCGTGCCGTCCGCTGAGCCGTCGCTCGTGGTAACATCGAATATTCAGCATTGATCCAGCCCTGGCGTTTACCACGAAGGAATGGTGGTACTTTCTCCTCGACGGTCGCCGTACAGAGGACTTTCGTATCGCCCAGTTCAATTAAAACCGAACCTTCTGCATGTTTATTGATATCAACCGATAAGTGAATGGGACGGAGCTTCTCCGCTGTTCGTTGGTCTATTCGCATTTAGTCTTCCTCCGTTCCAAGCACGATGCGTTCTGCGTGGATTGGCTGATCGAGCCAATCCGTTGCAATCTGATCAAATGAGCGAATATCGCCTGTCGCATAATAACGATGCTCCGGTATTTGTGTCACATCTGCTGAAATCGTATTGTAGTCAAGTAGTGCTGCTACCTCAAGTGCTGTCTCGTCCCCTGAAGAGATGAGTTGGACGCCTGGTCCGATGACCCGTCCAATGACATCTGCTAAAAGTGGATAATGTGTGCACCCAAGGATCAATGTGTCCATATCATAATTCATTAAAGGTCGTAATGTATTCGCAACGACACGTTCGACATAAGTACCGTCCGTCTGCATCGACTCGACGAGCGGAACGAACGGTGGGCAGGCTAACGATTCGACGACGACTTGTCCTTCGACATGTCGTAACGCCTTCTCGTAGGAATTACTTGTAATCGTCATCTTCGTTCCGATGACACCGATTCGTTTCGTCCGCGTCACTTTGACTGCCGCACGGGCTCCAGGATCAATGACACCAATGACAGGTATATTTAAACGTTCTCGCGCTTCTTTTAAAACAACAGCCGTTGCTGTGTTACAGGCGATTACGATCAATTTCACATCTTGTTGTACGAGATAATCAATCATCTCCCACGTAAACTCACGAATCTCCTCTTCTGGACGAGGACCGTACGGACACCGCAATGTATCCCCGACATAAATGATTCGCTCATGGGGCAACTGTCGCATCAATTCACGTGCGACCGTCAACCCACCGACTCCGGAATCTAGTACTCCAATCGCTCGATTCACTCTTCTCCACCTCTTTCTCTCTTTCCTATGGTAACAAAAAAGGACGACGGTGCAAGACCGGCGTCCGAGAATGTACGATTACAGGATTACTGAGCAAGACCTTCGCTAGTCAGCATATCTGAAAGAGTCGTGATTGCTTCAGAAGCATCGTCACCGTTTGCAACGATTTTGATATCTGAATCTTTCGCGATTCCGAGTGAAAGAACACCCATGATTGACTTCAAGTTGACAGTCTTCCCGTTGTATTCCAAGTTGATGTCTGATTGGAATTTAGAAGCTGTGTTGACGAGCTGAGTAGCCGGACGAGCGTGAATGCCTGAATCCGCGATGACTTTGAATGTTTTTTCCATGATTAAGAAATCTCCCTTCACTAATAACGTACTAGTGAGTCGTTTTCGAATATGTGAACTCATTATCAAATGATAACGGATTCGAATCGATTCTGCAAGGAATTTTTATACGCTTCACTCCACGGGAATGCTTTCCCGGCACGATCAATTTGTACCATCGATGTCCGTCCTGTGAACATCAGTTCACCCTGCTCATCAAATGCCGCATAATGGACGTCACACGACGCACTTCCGACATGTACGGGATAGGCATAGACGGCAAGACGCGTACGTGGATAAACTTGGCGAATGTAATTACACTGGGCATCCGCAACGACGATAATGCCGTCTTCTGCAAGCGAATATCCTGTTTCCTCTAACATCAATGTCCGAACGTCCTCAAAATAGACGAAAGGTACCCGGTTATTCATATGACCATAGGCATCCGTCTCCGCAAAACGAACCGCGACGTCGAGTCGTGTGCCATGTTTCATCTGTTCAAGCCATGTTTCAAGTTCTGGAATATAAGCTGGTACGCGCACAATGAGTTCCTCCTGTCTGAATGAAAAAAGAAGGAGCAAGCTCCTTCTTTGATAAATCATGAACTAACTGCTTCACCTGTCCGTCCTTCGTCACTACCAAAGAACTTCTTGAATGAATGAAGTGTCGTCTGACGGTTCATCGCTGCGATCGAAGTCGTCAGCGGAATCCCTTTCGGACAAACCTCGACACAGTTTTGAGCGTTACCGCACTGCATGATCCCGCCATCTTCCATCAACGCTTCAAGGCGTTCTTCCTTGTGGAAAGCACCTGTCGGATGCGAGTTGAATAGACGAACTTGTGAAATCGATGCTGGTCCGATGAATGTCGAACGATCGTTGACGTTCGGACATGCCTCGAGACACACGCCACACGTCATACATTTCGATAACTCATATGCCCATTGACGTTTGTTCTCTGGCATCCGTGGTCCTGGACCTAAGTCGTACGTTCCATCGATTGGAACCCATGCTTTGACTTTTTTCAACGCATCGAACATGCGTTGACGGTCAACTTGAAGGTCACGAACGATCGGGAACGTCTGCATTGGTTGCAGGCGGATTGGCTGCTCGAGTTTATCGACGAGTGCCGTACACGACTGACGTGGTGTACCGTTGATGACCATCGAACAAGCGCCACATACTTCTTCTAAGCAACCCATGTCCCAGTTGATTGGTGTCGTTTTTTCACCGGCTGCATTCACAGGGTTTCGGCGAATCTCCATTAAAGCAGAGATGACGTTCATGTTCGGACGGTACGGAATTTCAAACGCTTCATCATACGGTTTACCATCTGGTCCATCTTGACGTTGAACGATGAATTGAACCGATTTTTGCGTAGTAGATGATTCGAGTGGTGTCGCCATTATGCTTTCACCTCTTTCTTCGACTTCTTGCTGTAGTCGCGTTTCCGTGGTGGAATCAACGACGTGTCGACGTCTTCATAGAAGATTTCCGGATGACCATTCGTATAACGTGCCATCGTCGTCTTCAAGAACTGTTCATCATTACGTTCCGGGAAGTCCGGTTTGTAGTGCGCCCCGCGACTCTCGTCACGTTTTAAGGCACCGAGCGTGATTGCTTCGGCTAGATCGAGCATGTGATCGAGCTGACGGATGAACGATGCCCCTTGGTTACTCCAACGTGCTGTATCCGTTGCCGAGATGCGCGTGAACCGATCGCGAAGTTCCTTGATTTTCGTCAGTGTCTCTTCGAGCTTATCGTTATAACGGACGACCGTGACGTTGTCCGTCATGACTTCTCCAAGCTCACGGTGGATTTGATACGCGTTTTCCGTACCTTCCATCGATAGGATATCGTTGAAGCGGTTGATCTCTTCGATTTTATGCGCTTCGACGACGTCTTCATTCATCTCATGAACTGATGTCTCGAGTTCGTTCATATACGCGATTGCTGATGGTCCAGCGACCATTCCGCCGTATACCGCAGAGAGAAGTGAGTTCGCTCCGAGACGGTTACCACCGTGCATCGAATAATCACATTCACCAGCTGCGAACAATCCAGGGATGTTCGTCATCTGATCATAGTCGACCCATAGTCCACCCATTGAATAGTGAACGGCCGGGAAGATCTTCATCGGTACTTTTCGTGGATCATCACCGACGAACTTCTCGTAGATTTCAAGGATCCCACCGAGTTTGACGTCGAGTTCTTTTGCGTCTTTATGCGATAGATCCAGATAGACCATGTTCTCCCCGTTGACGCCGAGTTTTTGATTGACACAGACGTCGAAGATCTCACGTGTCGCGATATCTCGCGGAACAAGGTTTCCGTATGCCGGATACTTCTCTTCGAGGAAGTACCAAGGCTTACCGTCTTTATACGTCCAGACGCGACCACCTTCACCTCGTGCTGATTCACTCATAAGACGTAACTTATCGTCTCCAGGAATCGCTGTCGGGTGAATCTGGATGAACTCACCGTTCGCATAAATCGCACCTTGACGATAGACAGCTGCTGCTGCTTGTCCTGTGTTGATGACCGAGTTCGTCGATTTTCCAAAGATGACGCCAGGACCACCTGTCGCGAGGATGACAGAATCCGCGGCAAATGCCTCGATTTCCATCGTCCGGAGGTTTTGACAAACCGCTCCACGACAGATGCCATTGTCATCGATGATGGCACGAAGGAATTCCCATCCTTCGTATTTTTCTACCAAACCTTGCGCTTCGAACTTACGAACCTGTTCATCTAATGCGTACAACAGTTGTTGCCCTGTCGTCGCTCCAGCATATGCCGTCCGGTGATGCAACGTTCCTCCGAAACGTCGGAAGTCGAGTAAGCCTTCCGGTGTCCGGTTGAACATAACACCCATCCGGTCGAACATATGAATGATCTTCGGCGCTGCTTCCGCCATTTTTTGAACAGGTGGTTGATTTGCGAGGAAGTCCCCACCGTATACCGTGTCGTCGAAATGCTGGTATGGTGAATCCCCTTCCCCTTTTGTATTGACCGCTCCGTTGATGCCACCTTGTGCACAAACAGAGTGTGAGCGTTTGACGGGTACGAGTGAGAATAACTTAACTGGTACGCCTTGCTCCGCTGCTTTTATCGTAGCCATCAGACCGGCAAGCCCTCCGCCGATGATGACAAGATTCTTGTTCGCCATGTTGTCAGTTCCCCTTTCCTTACAACACGCCTGCAAACGTTAAGATCGAGCGTACGCCTACAAACGATAAACCGATGAATACGAGTGCTGCCACGTAAGACATCGCCCGTTGAGATGCTGGTGACTGTGTGATTCCCCATGTGATGCAGAACGTCCAAAGTCCGTTCGCAAGGTGGAATGTCGTCGCCAAGATCCCGACGATATAGAACGCGAGCATGAATCCGTTATCGACGATGTTCTGCATCATGCTTGCATCGACTGCTGTTCCCATCGCAGCGGCAATTCGTGTTTCCCAAACGTGCCACGTGATGAACACGACAAGGAATACACCGCTAAACCGTTGCAGTACATACATCCAGTTCCGGAAGTATGTATAACGTCCTGTGTTCGCAGAACCGGTGAATGCGATGTACACACCGTAGACGCCATGCAAGATGATCGGAATGAAGATGACAAAGATCTCTAAGAACAATCGATACGGAACGTTCCCCACGAATTCCGCGGCCTTATTGAAGTCTTCCTCACCACGTACGATGAAGTAGTTCGTCGTTAAGTGCGAAAGTAAAAATAACCCGATTGGAATGACGCCGAGCAGTGAGTGTATTTTACGACTCACGAAATCACGATGATTCGCCATCCAAATCCCCCCTTTTGTTTGCCAATCAACCGTTGGCGCATTTTGGTAGAAAAGCGCTTTCATAAGGAAATTCGTCTTTTCATCACTTATTCTACTCCTGTCCTTTTTAGAAGACAACCCGAGCCGTTGCATTTAACTGCAAATTTTTTTAGGAAAACAATGACCGACAAGAATCATCTCGGTATAATGGTTCACAGATAGGAGTGAATCATGATGGATGCTACACCAAATCAAACACCACTTTTCGGTATCGAATTGATCCGAGATTATGTGCTGACCGATCTTCTTGGATCGGATTATCGGCAAGTCATCTATTGGGCAGGTAAACGTTTAGCGCGTCAATTCCCTGTCGTAGATGAATCTGAATTAGCCTCATTTTTTGAACAAGCAGGTTGGGGAACGCTCGAAATCAAGAAACGCAAAGGAACTGCTATCTCATTCGTGCTGTCTCCTCCTGATACAACGAGAGATGAACGACCACAAGGCTACTTCCAACTCGAAGCCGGTTTCCTCGCTGAACAGTTCTCCCGTTTTAACGGGTGTGTCGCGGAAGGATATGCTGAGACAAGTAAAGAACTTGTTCAAATCACGGTCCAAATCGATCCTAAAGATCCACTTGAACCGCTCAAGTAAAATTTACATAGAACGTGACAGGAATCTTAATTTTCAACATCGAAATAGATTCATGAAACCTTTTGCAGTAAGTGCTCGTAAAATCATTCGTACACAAATCGCGAGGAGGAACTTCACATGTTCAAAAAACTAGCAGCAGATTTAACGGGATTTAGTGATATCGGACAAGTCATTCATCCTGATGATTTCGACAAGGCAGCCGCTGACGATTATGTCTTGCATGAAGACGGCGAGAAAATCTATTTCTTGATCAAATCCAAATCTGATGAGTATTGCTTTACGAATCTGGCTTTGATTCACCTCGATGGTGAGAGTGCCGTCAGTTCAAAACGCGTCTTGTATCGCTATCCGTATGCACACTATCCGATTCGCCACGTCATGTTCGAAACGGCGGGAACAGTCGATCTTGATGTCGAGATCAAATTCGAAATCGGTGGTAAACATTATTCGATCGACGTCGATAAAAAACAACTTGAACATGTGAAAGATCTTTATAAAACACTTCTTGCTATCGCTGAAAAACAGTATGAAGGACAAAAGATGCTCGAGTTCGCAAACAGCTCATTGAATCATTCGGTCACGATTCTCGGCGGACTTCGTCAAGGTGACATGAACGTGCCGCAAACATTCAAAGAGTTGTCTGAACAATCCTTCGAGTGGCTACAAGGTCACTACTATCAGTGGAACCAGCGTGACTTCGGTTCATACTACGAGAAGTACATCAACAACTAATCACTTTAAAATGCCGCCCTCTTCAAGAGGACGGCATTTTTTCATTCTTCATTCGCTTGACTTAAATATTCAGCGACGGTTTCCGCTAACTTCACAGGTAATCCTGCTTCCGCCAACTGTTCGATCGTTGCGCGTCGCAAGCTACGCATCGATCCGAAATGACGAATCAACTGCTGACGTCTTTTCGGTCCGACTCCTGGAATCTCGTCGAGCAAGGAACGGGTCATCCCTTTCGAGCGGAGCGAGCGGTGGAACGTGATCGCGAACCGGTGCACTTCATCTTGCATCCGTTGAAGTAAATAAAATGCACTTGAACGAGGACTTAGTTCGACGAGGCGGGCATCTTCTCCAAACAACAACTGACTCGTCCGGTGTTTGTCATCTTTTTTTAATGAGCCGACCGGCAGGGATAAGCCGAGTTCATCTTGAATGACTTCTAAAGCAGCATTCAACTGTCCGACTCCTCCGTCAATCAAAACAAGGTCCGGAAGGCGCGCTCCTTCGAGTAACAACCGTCGATAACGCCGACGCACGATTTCCCGCATCGATTCATAGTCGTCCGGTCCTTGAACCGTCCGAATCTTAAACTTCCGGTATTCTTTTTTCAGTGGTTTACCGTCTTCAAAGACGACGAGCGCCGAAACGGCGTCTGCTCCTTGAATGTTCGCATTATCGATGATCTCGATCCGTGATAATGGATGAACATCGATCGCATCGGCGAGTTCTTCGACTGCTTGAACGGTCCGTTTCTCATCTTTCGCTAACAACTCGAAGCGTTCCGAGATCGCATTTTCAGCATTCTTTGTCGCTAGATCAAGTAATTTCCGTTTTGATCCTCGAACCGGAACGTGAATTTTAATCGATAGCGCTTCTTTGAGCAGAAGCTGATTGACGAGAGGCGGTACATAGACTTCACTCGGTTTGATGTTCTTTTCGTAGAACTGGACGATGAAACTCTCGAGTTCTTCTGCCGGCGTACCATAGATCGGGAAAAGCGAGACATCACGTTCGATCATCTTTCCGCCGCGAAGGAAGAAGACTTGGACACACATCCAACCTTTATCGACATGGATTCCGAATACGTCTCGTGACGTCAAATCCGCTGTGATCATGTTTTGTTTGTTCATGATCGACTCGATCGCCCTTACTTGATCGCGCAATTCTCCGGCACGTTCGAATTCCATCGTTTCGGCCGCGTCCGCCATCTTCTGTTTCAAGTCTTCGACAAGCTCTTTCGTGTCGCCCGACAAGAAACGTCGGATTTCTGAAACGAGCGCTTTTTGTTCCGGCTCGAGATTCGGGATTTCGCATGGACCGAGACACTGACCGATATGGTAGTACAGACAAAGTTTTTTCGGCATCGGCTGGCATTTACGCAGCGGATATAAACGATCTAACAGACGTTTCGTCTCGTTCGCCGCATAGGCATTCGGATAAGGACCAAAATAATGACCACCATCCTTTTTTAACTTACGCGTCGTGATCAGGCGAGGATAGGTCTCATTCGTAATTTTCAAGTACGGATACGACTTGTCGTCCTTCAACATGATATTGTACTTCGGATCATGTTTCTTAATTAGCGTCATCTCAAGCAGCAACGCTTCTAGTTCACTGGCTGTGATGATGTATTCGAAGTCACGGACTTCCGCGACGAGGCGTTCCGTCTTGATATCATGTGCTCCCGTGAAATAGGAGCGGACTCGGTTCTTGAGATTTTTTGCTTTTCCGACATAGATGATTTCGCCGAATTCATTTTTGTGCAGATAACATCCTGGCTCATCAGGCAAAAGGGATAGTTTCGCTTTGATATGTTCTTGATGTCCCAAATAAATGTCTCCTTTCACCGTTTCTAGTTTTATTCGTTCGGGTAAATACCATACATTGATTATGACATATGGAGGATGAAAAATGCGTACATATGATTGCATTGTGATTGGAACAGGTTCCGCTGGAAATCAAGCGGCTTATAAATTCGCTGAAAAAGGGCTACGTGTTGCCATCGTGGAGAACTTCACTCCAGGCGGCACATGCGCCCAACGTGGGTGTGACGCAAAAAAAATCTTACTGACGGGTAGTGAGACGAAAGACGCTGTCGAGCGATTGCTCGGATACGGTGTAAAGGGTCTGATTTCGATTGATTGGCGCCAATTGATGGAGCGAAAAAATGAATACACACGTGCCATCCCGGAGCAAACTCGAAAGCGGTACGCGGAAACGGACATCGACTATTTCCATGGAGAACCGCATTTCGTGTCTTCACATCGCCTTCGAATTGGTGAAGAAGAAATCGAAGGGAAACAGTTTTTAATCGCAACCGGTCTAAGACCTCGCGAATTATCTGTACCCGGTAGTGAGCGTTTCGTAACAAGTAATGAGTTTCTTGAACTGAAAGAACTTCCACGACGACTCGTCTGCATCGGCGGCGGTTATATCTCGTTCGAGTTCGCTCATCTCGCTCGTATTGCTGGGGCAGACGTCACAATCGTTTTACGTTCTAGTCCTTTAAAACAATTCGAGAGTGAACTGGTCGATGTGTTGTTGGAAGCCACACGGGCACTTGGTATCTCAATCATCAAAGAAGCAGAGGTCGTCGCTTACGAAGAAGACTCTCTGCATTTATCGAACGGCGATGTATTAAAGACGGATGTCGTATTGAATGCGACTGGACGTGTCGCGAGTATCAACAAACTCGGACTCGAAGAAATCGGTGTTGCGCATAATGAAAAAGGAATTCATGTCAATGCGTACCTTCAGTCTTCCGTCGAACATATCTATGCCGCAGGAGATGTTGCTGTCAGTGGGAATCCAGCGTTGACGCCGTTTGCTGGAACCGAAGGACGACTTGCTGCCGATAACATGCTCGAAGGAAACAATCGAAAACTCGAGCTTCTCCCTGTCCCAAGCGTCGTATTCACTGCCCCGAACCTTGCCCTCGTCGGCGAGACGGAAGCCGCTTTGAAAAAAGCAGGTATCTCATACCGTGGTCGCTTGATTGATACGTCTTCTTGGCAAACGAACGCACGAATCAAAGATAGTTTCGCTCGAGCGAAAGTTCTTGTTGGGGAAGATGATCAAGTCCTTGGCGCACACTTCATCGGTGTCAATGCAGCGGAACTAGCAAACTATTTCTCGTTTGCGATGCAACACCGGATTCCAAGTACTTCGATGCAACAAACTGGATTCGCTTATCCGACACCTGCTTCAGACATCGCTTCGTTATTCGAGGATTGACAGGAGGCTTTTTGATGATTCAATACGGTTATACGATTTTATACGTTGAAGACACTGCACGGACGCTGACATTCTATCGAGATGTTCTTGGACTATCCGTCAAGGCGGAGCACGGGAGCTACATCGAGTTCGAGACCGGTCAGACGACACTTGCCTTCAATACGCGTGAAGACGTGCAACAGTTGATTCCGGATTACACGATACCAAGCGGAAAAACACAACAGACGTTAGAGATTGGTTTCATCACGGATGACGTCCCGACTCTATTTCAGAAGGTGGTAGAGGCAGGATATGAGACCGTCCTCGCTCCTACTCAAAAACCATGGGGGCAAGTCATCGCCTATGTCCTCGACCCCGATGGTCACCTGATTGAACTTTGCACGCCAATGTAATTAAAAAAACAGACCGTTCTGCCTGTGCAGAACGGTCTGTTTTGATATGCAGGAAAGAATTAGTTAGATGTTTCAACGAATTCTTTAAGTGCGTCTTTTGGCATGAAGCCCATTGTTTTGTTGACAGGTTGTCCATCTTTGAAGAGAACGAGTGTCGGGATACTTTGAACTTGGAATGCTCCAGCTACTTCTGGGTTTGCATCTACGTCAACTTTGACGATTTTTACATCTTGCATGTCAGCATCAAGTTCTTCAAGAACTGGTGCGAGCATACGACATGGTCCGCACCATGTTGCCCAAAAATCAACAAGGACGAGTCCTTCTTGTGTTTCTTCTTTAAATGATTGGCTAGTTGCGTGTACGATTGCCATTGATCATAACCTCCTAATGAGTAGATCGACCCGGTAAAAAAAATAGGTGATCTCTTTATTGATTCGAGTATATCATAGCAGTCTCTTCCAACAAACGAAACTGCTCACGCGAAAAATCCGCAAAAATAACCGGCACCATGATAATGGCACCGGTCTTCAAACTTATCCGTGAACGAGCATTTTTTTGAATTCAGCTGTCAATAGTGGCACGACGTCAAACAAATCACCGACAATCCCGTAGTCCGCAACAGAGAAGATGTTCGCTTCCGGGTCCTTGTTGATTGCAACGATCACTTTGGCATTCGACATCCCTGCTAAGTGTTGGATCGCACCTGAGATCCCGCATGCAATATAAAGGTCCGGTGTAACGACTTTCCCCGTCTGACCGATTTGAAGTGCATAGTCGCAGTAGTCCGCATCACAAGCACCACGCGAAGCACCCACTGCTCCTCCGAGGACATCTGCTAGTTCTTGTAACGGTGCGAAGCCGTCCGAGCTCTTGACACCGCGTCCACCTGCGACGATGACTTTTGCCTCTGATAAATCAACACCGCCAGTTGCTTTGCGTACGATGTCTGCGACGATCGTTCGTAAATCCTTCAGTTCGACCGTGACCGACTCGACAGTTCCTTGTGAACTACCTGCTTCAAGCGGATCGATGTTGTTCGGACGGACCGTAAAGAGCGTCTTGCCCTCTGAGACTTTGACTTTTTCAAATGCTTTCCCCGAGTAGATCGGGCGAATGAATGACGCATCCGCGCCTTCCCCTTCAATCGCCGTCACATCACTGATCAAACCAGCTTGTAGTTTTGCCGCGATCTTCGGTGATAAATCTTTACCGAGCGACGTATGTCCGAAGACGAGCACGTCGGGTGACGTCCGGTTCATCAACTCGAGGAAGACTTGTCCGTAACCATCTGGCGTGTAGTGTAGAAGACGCTCATCCTCGACGACGAGCACCTGGTCCGCTCCGCGCGATGCTAAAGCATCAGCATCCTTTGCGACATCGTGCCCAATCAGGACTGCGATAACTTCGTCAGCGACACGTCGTGCTGCTGCGATTGCCTCAAACGACACATTCCGTAAACTGCCATCTCGTGATTCTGCGAGTACTAATGCTTTTGTCATTCGTTTCTCCCCCTTAGACCACTTTTGCTTCGTTGCGTAATAATGATGCGAGTTGCGCGACTTGCTCGTTTAGTTCACCTTCAAGGATCTTACCGGCTGCTTTGTTCGGTGGTAAGAAACGCTCAATCGTTTCTAGACGTGGTGCGAGTTCGTCTTCATCAAGTTCGAGATCATCAAGTTCGAGTTCTTCTAGCGGCTTCTTCTTCGCTTTCATGATCCCCGGAAGACTTGGATAACGTGGCTCGTTCAACCCTTGTTGCGCAGTCACGAGTAACGGAAGCGTCGTTTCAATCGTCTCCGTATCCCCTTCAGCGTCGCGTGTCACGATAGCTTTCGTACCGTCGAGCTCTAGTTTCGTGATCGTCGTCACGTAAGGAATATCGAGTAATTCTGCGACGCGCGGTGCCACTTGACCACTTCCGCCATCGACTGCGACGTTCCCAGCGATGACGAGATCGACTGTCTGTTCCTTCAAATAACCAGCGAGCACTTCAGAAATCGTGAAATGATCTGCCTCTTCGATGTCATCTTCAATCGAGATACGAACGGCTTGATCCGCTCCCATTGCGAGTGCTGTTCGTAATTCCTTATCCGCATCTTCCGGTCCGACCGTCACGACCGTCACCGTTCCCCCTTGTGCATCACGGACACGAATCGCTTCTTCTACCGCATACTCATCGTATGGGTTAATGATGAACTCAGCGCCATCCTCATCGATTTGACCATTCTCGAGTTGGATTGCTTCTTCCGTATCGAATGTGCGTTTCAACAGTACATAGATTTCCATCTCATGCTCCCCCTTGTCGTCTATTCACCATCATTCTTTGTATCCGCTTACATGATTGTTGTCATGAAAAGGGCTTAACTCAGCCCTTTGATCAACATCCGATGAATCCCGTCGCGTGTCTCAAGCAACTCATATTTGAATCCACTTGCCATCCAGCTCGTCACGACCTCATCGATCGTTCCGAAAATCATCTGACGTGCCAATCGATAATCGAGTTCGTTTGAAAACTCACCTGTCGTCATCCCGTGCTTGACGACCCGGTCAATCAGATGCAAGTACGGTTTCAAGACAGCAGCGATGTTTTGACGCATGTCTTGGTTCGATTGACGCAACTCGATCTGCGTGACGACCGCTAAATCATAGTCGACGGATAATTGCTCGAGGTGTGCCTCAATCAATGCTGCCAATTGTTCCGTCGCTGATGTATGGCTCGCGATTTGTCCTTCGGAATATTCGATGAAGCTTCCCATTTTCGCTTGGAATAGCGAAATCAAGAGATGTTCTTTATTCTTGAAGTACAGATAGATTGTTCCATCCGCAACCCCGGCTTCCTTTGCGATGGCAGTCACTTTCGCTCCATGGTAGCCGTTCTTGGCGATGACTTTTACGGCGGCATCAATGATGCGGTCACTCTTTGACATTGTTCGTTTCATTCCACTATCTCCTAACGCATAAAATGAATGATGGTTCATTCATATTTATTCTATCATGTCATTTTATCCTGTCAACTGCTTTCTTCGAGTTGTTTAGCACGTTCTTCTTCAACGAGAACACGGCGGAGGATCTTACCAACGAACGTCTTCGGTAACTCTTGCCGGAATTCATACTGCTTTGGCACTTTGAACGATGCTAACTGTTTACGACAGAATTGATCGAGCTCTTCTTCCGTGACCGTCATCTCATCCTTGACGACGATGAACGCCTTGACGGTCTCGCCTCGGTAGACATCTGGAACACCGATGACGACCGCTTCTTTGACAGCTGGATGTTCATATAGGATTTCTTCGACTTCACGTGGATAAATGTTGAATCCGGAAGCAATGATTAAATCTTTTTTCCGATCGACGATTCGGAAGTAATGATCCTCACCGATATATCCAAGGTCTCCTGTATGCAACCAACCGTTTCGAAGTACCGCTTGCGTATCTTCTGGTCGTTTCCAGTATCCTTTCATGACTTGCGGACCTGTGACGATAATCTCGCCAATCTCACCCGGAGCAGCTGGTGTCTCTCCGTCCGCTTGGACGATTTTCGCTTGCGTATCGGGTACCGGAATACCGACCGTTCCAGGAATGCGACGATCCCAGATACAGTTCGTATGCGTCACCGGGCTCGTTTCAGACAGACCGTATCCTTCAACAATCCGCCCACCCGTCAGCGCTTCGAATTTTTCCTGCACTTCGACTGGTAGTGGAGCAGAACCAGAAATACAGGCTTCAATCGAAGAGAGATCATACTTCTTCAGTTTCGGATGATTCAATAGACCGACATACATCGTCGGAGCACCTGGGAACAGATTCGGTTTTTCCTTATGAATCGTCTTGAGAACCTGTTCGATATCGAATTTCGGAACGATGATTTGTTCATAGGCATTAAATATGCCGAAATTGAGGTTACATGTCATGCCATAGACATGGAAATAAGGAACGACCGCTAACAGCTTCCGTCCATCTCCTCGATTGTATTTATAGAACCAGTTGTCGATCTGTTCGACGTTTGCACTCAAGTTGAAGTGTGTCAACATGACACCTTTTGGAGCGCCTGTCGTTCCACCCGTATATTGGAGAACCGCGACGTCCTCCTTCGGTTGAATCGCGACTGGTGTAATCGACTCATAACCTCGCAAAGATAAAAACGGAATCGAACCCGTCGTATCAATGATGATGTTGTTATCTTTCCGTGCTTTAATCGGGTACAGTTTATTTTTAGGGAAGGGAAGGTAATCCGCGATACTTGTCGTCACAACCGTCTTGAGTGTCGTCGCCGCCTTGACACGAGACGCTTTTGGATAAAGTAGATCGAGCGTCACGAGCATGTGTGCTCCTGAATCGACGAGAATCTGTTCAAGTTCACGGTCTGTATAGAGTGGGTTCACTTGGACGACGATACCACCTGCATAGAGGACAGCATAATAACTGATCATATACTGGGGACAGTTCGGTAACATCAGTCCGACGCGATCCCCTTTTTTTAGTCCGTGCTCTTGTAATAGGCTCCCAAGTGCGCGAGCTTCGTCACGTACTTCACGAAACGTCATACGCTTTCCTAAGAAACTCAAGGCACGTTGTTCTGGAAAATCGGTCGCTGCCTCATCGAGTGCCTGATAAAGAGGTAATTCTCGATAATCAATCGATGCGGGTACTTGCTCGGGATAATCAGATAACCAAACGGATTCCATACATTTCCCTCCCTGATAATGAATTGCTATTCATTTTTATTATACGTTGAATCGAATTCGACATGCCAGTAAAATCCAAAAAAAGAAATCGAATCTGCTTGTTTTTTTCGATTCTTTCAATCGGAATCATCATACAAAAAAGCAGCACCTCCCTTTCTCGTTTCCGAAAAAGAAGAAGTACTGCTTTTTAATAGGCATTACCGAGATGGATACGTGAATCCTTCACCAATGACTTCGCGCACTTTATGAATGACGACGAAGGCGCGGGGATCCGCTGCTTCGACGATCTGTTTCAACGGTGCCAGTTGTCGTTTATCGACGATCATATACAACATATCATTTTTTTGTTTCGTGAAATGACCGTGACTGTGGATGACCGTCGCGCTACGACCGAGCGTCTCTGTCAGGATCGTCGCGATTTCCTCTTGGCGATGACTGATGATCGTGACCGCTTCGCGGACATTCAATCCTTCGCTGACGAGATCAATCAAATACGAGCCGATGATGATCGCAATCAACGTGTACAGCATCGTTTCTTCTCCGAACAGAAATCCTGATGCACCGACGACCGCGACATCGATGATGAACATCGAGACCGCGATACTGAGATTCAAGTACTTATTCATCAGTCGAGCGATGATCACTCCGCCGCCCGTCGTTCCTCCAGCACGAATGACAAGTCCGATTCCGACGCCAATCAGAATTCCCGCATAGACCGTACCGATTAAACGGCTGTCAGATGATGTCGCAAGACTAGCAGTCGAGGAGAGGACAAATGATGTGACGGCGACCGAGATGACGGAGTAAAGCATCGTCTTCCGACTGAGGAATCGATAACCGACGATGAACAGCAAGGCGTTCGCAATCAGGGAAACAAGTCCCGTATCCCAGCCATAGAGATAGTAGAAGATGACCGTGATCCCGATTAATCCGCCTTCTGAAAGATCGTTCGGAATCGTAAAGTAGTTGATTCCAAAGGCGAGAATCGCCGACCCGATGATGACCCAGAAGATGTCCTTCCAAGAAATCAATTGCATCGCCTCAAAAGCACGGCGTCTCGTTTCTGTCGTTGTTGATGTTTTTCGTACGTTCATATGCGTTCCTCCTTTTTTGATTAGGCGTGGCTCAATAAAAATTCCGTACTGAAACGATGTCAGTACGGAATGATCACACGGTAAGACCGGTTCTTTTAATTAAATACAATCCAAAGGATACCGACGACCAAAAAGGCGATCGAAACCCCGAACATGATTTTCGCTAAACGTTCTAACACGAATTCACCCCACTAACGCTGATCCGATGACGTAGGACATGCCGATCGATAAGGCACATGAAATGATACCGACAGCAATGTTGCCATTCTCGATTTCACGGTCTACCGGCAAATTCGGTGTCAGGAATTCAAAGATCCAGTATGTCGATATCAACAGTAAGAAGCCAAAAGCACTTTCAAGAAATATCGACCCGACCCGTTCTTCCCCTTGAACAGCGAAATGAACGATATTGGCGAGTCCGATGATTTTTCCACCTGTTGCTAACGCAACGGCGATGTTGCCACTCTTGATATGTTCCCAGTTTTTATACCGGGTTGTCAACTCAAAAAGTGCAAGTCCTAAAATGATCAGTAATCCCGCGACCGAATAGAGCGCTGTCGTATAGACATAGACGTTCTCAAAAATGTTCATCTTACTTTCCTCATTTCAGTTCGATGATCGTCACACCGTGTCCGCCTTCACCTTGGCCACCTAAGCGGTGACCTTTGACGTGACGATGACCTTTTAAGAATTCTTGGACACCTTGACGCATCGCTCCCGTGCCCAGACCATGAATGACGCGAATATGGTCGTAGTTCGATAACAAAGCTTGGTCCATGAAGCGTTCGAGCTTCGATAATCCTTCTTCAACACGGACGCCACGTAAATCCAGTTCAGCTGAAGGCGCCGATTGTTTCGTCACACTCGTGCCACCAGAACGCCCTTTTGTTTGCGGACGTTTTGGAGTACTGCCGATCTTCGCAAGATCTTCCGGTTTGACGTTCACCTTCATGATGCCGACTTGAACGGTGTACTCGCCGTTCGCCTGTTGGTTGATGATATAGCCTTTTTGATTGAAGGTTGTGACTTTGACTTCTTCGCCTTTATCAAAACGTGGCGTTTGATCGTATTTTGCTTTCACTTTAGCGATCCGCTTTTCTTGCAGACTTGGCTTCGCATCTTCAAGTTTTTTACGTGCTTCGATCAGTTCGTGCTCTTTGACGGCACCAGCATCACGTAATTCCTTCAAACGTTTAATGACGCCTTCTGCTTCTTTTTGAGCACGTTCGACTGCACGTGCAGCTTTTTCTTCCGCTTTTGCCAAAATCTCGTTCTTCTCTTCTTGAATCTCGGCTTGTTCTTGCTCGAATTGCTCACGCTCTGCAACAAGTCGCTTCTTCTCTTCAAGCAACTGCGCTTCTAACGTTTCAGCACGTTGTTTTGCTTCTTCCAGTCGTTCAATCATCGTCTCGACGGACTGTGCGTCGCTACCGATCTGACCTCGTGCCGCATCGATGATCCGGTCTTCGAGTCCAAGACGTTTTGAAATCTCGAATGCGTTCGAGCGTCCGGGTACACCGATGAGTAAGCGATACGTCGGACTGAGTGATTCGACATCGAATTCCATTGACGCGTTGACGACGCCTTCTCGGTTATAGCCATATGCTTTTAATTCCGAATAGTGTGTCGTCGCTGCAACGCGCGCTCCGCGGCGTTTTACTTCATCAAGAATCGCGATCGCCAAGGCAGCTCCTTCTGTCGGATCCGTTCCTGCCCCTAATTCATCAAACAGCACTAAACTCATAAAATCGATTTTTTCCATCATCGAGACGATGTTCGTCATGTGCGAACTAAACGTCGATAAGTTTTGTTCAATCGACTGTTCATCCCCGATATCAGCATAAATCGCATCGAAGACACTGAGCTCCGTCTCATCTGCGGCCGGTACGTATAGACCTGATTGCACCATCAATTGCAGAAGACCGATCGTCTTTAAGGTAACCGTCTTACCACCGGTGTTCGGACCAGTGATGACGAGTGATGTAAAATCGCCACCCAGCGAGACAGTGATCGGTACGACCTCATCTTTCGGAATGAAGGGATGTCGTGCTTCCTTCAGAATGATATGGCGGTTTTCATTTAATCGTGGTTCGACTGCTCCGATATGATGACCGTACAACGCTTTCGCCATGATGAAATCGAGTTCTGCTAGTACATCGAGATTGATGCGCAGCGAATCACCGACACTCCCGACAAGTGCCGACAGTTGGGCAAGGATTCGTTCGATTTCAGCTCGTTCTTTCAAACGCGCTTCTTGGATCTCGTTGTTTGCAGAGACGACAGCTTGTGGTTCGATGAACAACGTTGCACCAGATGCCGACTGATCGTGGACGATCCCGCCGAACGCTTGACGGTATTCTTGTTTGACCGGTACACAGTACCGATCGTTTCGCATCGTCACGATGGCGTCAGACAGCATCTTCGCTTTACTGCGTAAGACACTATCGATTTTTGAACGAACTTGTCCTTCGAGCGAGCGTAACTGACTACGTAACGCTCGTAGTTTATCACTTGCCGAATCTTGGACAGTTCCCTGATCGTCGATGGCATGACGGATCCCTTGTTCGATCTCAACAAGCTTCGTGATCTGTTCGATTCGACTGTCGAGTCGTGGTAATCGTAGATCCGCATGATCCTCATGCAATCGTTCCTGGAACGCCTTCACTTGACGTCCTGAATAAACGACGTCTGCGACGGATAAGAGTTCACTCGTCGAGAGGACCGAACCAATCTCTGCTCGTTTGACTTCACTGCGGACATCTGTCAATCCACCGAACGGATAACGGTCACGCAACCGGTAAACCGTCGTTGCTTCCGTCGTGACAGCCAATAATTCCTTGACCTGCTCAAACTCTTCCGCTGGACGCATCGCTCGAACGAACTGTGCACCCAGTGAGCTTGCCGTGAACGATAACATGTTTTCTTTTAACTTCTCATATTCTAAGACGCGTAATGCGTTGGCATTCATTTAATCCACTCCTAAACGTTTTCGACCGAAGAAGGCAAGTGCCTCTTCGGCACCCCACGTATTGATGACATCAGACGCCTCCAAATAGGCTTTACGTGCATGGAGGACTCCAAGTTTCATATCTTCTAACATTTCTGGTCGGTGTGTATCCGTATTGATCAAAATTTTCACACCAGCAGCCTTCGCTTTTGCTAGGGAACTCGCCGTCAAATCGAATCTGGCCGGGTTTGCATTCATCTCAAGCGCTGTTCCTGTCTCGGCTGCTAGTTCGATCAAGCGATCGACGTTGACGGCATACCCCTCTCGTCTACCGATGATCCGTCCTGTCGGATGGGCAATTAGAGAAACGTAAGGATTACGACACGCATTCTCAAGCCGTTGCATGATCTCTTCTTCCGTCTGATCGAATTTCGAGTGAATCGAGGCAATGACGTAATCCATCTCTTTTAAGAAATCATCTTCATAATCGAGCGATCCATCAGGCAAGATATCCATCTCGACGCCACATAAAATCGTCATCTCGGGATGTTTCTTACGTGCTGCTTCGATTTCGACACGTTGCGCACGTAGACGTTCTTCCGTCAATCCATTGACGAACTTCATATACTTACTATGGTCGGTGATCGCCATCCATGTATACCCTCGTGCAGCACACGCATCGACTAGTTCTTCAACGGATAATGTTCCATCTGACCATGTCGTATGCATGTGTACATCCGCTTGGATGTCCTGTTCCGTCAAAAGGCGTGACAAATCCTGTTCAAACTCGTGCCGCCCTGCTCGTAATTCCGGTGCGATGAACGGTAAGTCGTACCGCGCAAACAATTCTTCTTCCGTCTTCGGTTGGACTAATCCTTGCTCAGTCTCAACGCCATATTCAGAAATGCTCTCTCCTCGTTCTTTCGCGAGTTGACGCATCCGAACATTGTGATCCTTCGAACCCGTGAAGTGATGTAATGTGGATGCGTACGCCGCGTCATCGACGATTCGGAAATCAACCGCGATATAATGAACGTCTCGTTTTAAGACGAGTGATACTTTCGTGCTGCCGGCAGCGATGACTTCATCGATCAGCGACAGTTCCAAGAGTTGCTCCTTGATCCGTTCCGGTTCGTTCGTCGAGAGGATGAAATCAAGGTCCTTGCACGTCTCTTCTGCTCGGCGGAAGCTTCCACCAACTTCGAAGCGAATGATTTCATCGAACGACGCAAGGGTCTGATTTAATTCCGCAACGACCTTTCGCATGACACCATACGGTAATCGTTCAGGTCGTGTTTCAAACGTTTCGAGCGCTTTGACGTACTTCTCGACCGTCTTCTTACCGAATCCAGGCATCGCTTCGACTGTACCATCCGCTAATTTCTCTGCAAAGGAATCCGCATCAATAACGCCGACTTCATGTAATTTAGCAAGTTTCTTCCCACCAAGACCTGGAATCTTTAGTAAAGCAATCAGTCCTTCCGGTACTTCTTGTTCGAGTTCCGTCAGTGCCGTACTCGTTCCCGTTTCCCGGTACTCCTCAAGAACAGCAGCCGTTCCTTTACCAATCCCCTTCATCGCCATAAAATCGTCGATTGCCATGAAGTCAGCATCCGATGCCTCGAGGATACTTGCTGCTTTTCGAAAAGCATTGATCTTAAACGGATTTTCCCCTTTAACCTCTAGGTAAACTGAGATTCGTTCCAAGTGACGCATTGCATCTTGAATCGTACGCATGTGCAATTCTCCCCTCAAAAAAAGCTCCCATTTAACGGGAGCATGTTTATTTTATCAATCCAACTTGATCCATCAGCCAATTCGCAAGGAGCGGTGTATGTTGGATGATGAAACTTGCCAAACTCGAATCTGCGATCGCATCCTGTATCGACTGGATCGGAACGAATGCTGCGAGGAACAAGAGTAAGAAAATGAAGATGTACATCTCGATGAAGCCGAAGACACCACCTAATAATCCTTTGACTTGTTTTAAAATCGGAATGTTCGTCAACGAATCAAACATCGACAACAAAATTGCTAAGATGATCTTTGTACCGAAGAACAGGACGACGAACCAAAAGGCTTTGTAGAATACCTCATCAAGTCGTGCCGAACTTGGAATTGCGAACATCGTCAAGTCGATTCCCGCATCATCCAGTGTAGACGGATATGGAACCCACAAACGGAATTTCGTCGCCAGTTCCTCATAGAACGACAAGGCGACGATGAAGGAAATGATCAGGCTGAGCAAATGCCCGGCCTGCAATACGACTCCCCGTCGGACACCCGTCATGACGCCTAAGGCGAGAAGTAATAAGATAACGAGAGAAATCATAGTTTATAGTTCACCCAAATTCTTTTTTATTTTTACGTAATCACTACCAATATTAAGCGCCGCTAGGACGGCGATTTGACGAACGTCGAGTTGTGGTGCTTGTTCTCGGATTTCTCGAATTTTCGTATCCACGAGGAGACCCACTTCGCGTACGTGTTCTGGCGACTCCGTTCCGACAATCGTATAATCATTGCCTGCGATATGAATCGTCGTCCGGTTCAACCCTTCTGAATCAGCCATTTTTCTGTCCTCCTCATACTTTGCTTCTTTCATATAGTACCATCATTTTCGTTTTAGGAAAAGAAGTCCCCCATCGGTCTTAAGGATGGTATGCTTAATCCCGGAAAGGGAGGTTATCTCGTGGGAACTACCGTTTTACGCTTATCTAAAGAAAAGCAAGACCTCGTCATACAAGAGTTTAAACAAGGACAGACGAAGAGTCCACCGTATGCCCGCTTCGCCGCTAAAGTACCTGGATGTGTCATCACGATTTACAATTCTGGAAAAGTGATGTTTCAAGGAACCGAAGCTGAAACCATCGCTTCACGCTTTGGCACGGCTACACCAACTAAATCGAAGGAACCACTTGTATCCACGTTACCAGCTGGTTTTGCAGAATGGTCCGTCGCTGGCAGTGACGAAGTCGGAAAAGGCGATTTCTTCGGTCCACTCGTCGTCGTCGCTTCCTTCGTTGATCGAAAGCAGATTGCACTTCTTCAGGAACTCGGTGTTCGGGACTCCAAACATCTGAACGATACCGAGATTCGTCGGATTGCTCGCGATCTCCATGCGGTCATTCCGTACACATATCGTATCCTACACAATCCAGAATACAATCAGATGCAACGAACGATGACACAAGGAAAGATGACTGCCCTGATGCATAATGATGTACTCGAGCGACTTCTTGACCAACTGGAGACGAAACCAGAAGCGATATTGATTGATCAGTTCGCTGAAAAGACTGTTTACTACAAACATTTGTCTGGTGTCGTCAATCCTGTTCGAGAAAATGTCTACTTCTCGACCAAGGCGGAACAACTCCATGTCGCCGTCGCTGCTTCCTCGATCATCGCTCGCGCCATCTTTTTGAAGGAGATGGACAAATTGAGTGAAACAACAGGTGTCGTCATTCCCAAAGGTGCTGGTGCTAAAGTGGATCAAGTCGCTGCTTCACTGATCTTGCGTTATGGAGCTGATCAACTTCGTGAGTGGACGAAAGCCCATTTTGCGAATACGAAAAAGGCACAACAACTAGCTGCGAAACGAAACCGACCATGACCTTAACGGAATGGTCGGTTTTTTTAAACGACGGACTCCCCTTCAGACAGTCGTTCTAATTCCGCAAGAAGTATGTGTTTTTCATTAAAAGGAATCGTTTTTGTACCGATTCGTTCTACCTCATCATGACCTTTCCCGACGATGACGATGCGTTTTCCTTCGTGCGCCAGATGCGCTGCTTGTACGAGCGCTTCGTGACGGGATGTATGGCACCCTACTAAATATTCACGTGGAATATCGACGATTAGCTCTTCGATGATTTGATCCGGATTCTCTGTCCTCGCATCATGGACCGTTGCGATGATGTGTTCACAATATTTGCTTGCGATTCGCCCCATCTCTGCTCGTTTCGTTCGATCACGCTCTCCAGCTGCGCTTAAAACGACCGATAGCGACTCTCCGGAAGAAGTGAGTGCTTGTAAACATTTTTCTAGACCATCCGGTGTATGGGCATAATCGATATAAATCTCACAGGGTGCCCAGTCCAGTCGCTCAAGTCGTCCTTTTGGCAATTCCAGTTCTGGAATATGACGAATCAACGTATAGAGATTGGCATCTCCTGCCCGCAATAATCCCATCGCCGCCGCTAAATTCGCTGCATTGAATTCACCTAGTAAAGCTGTCGGCACACGCGTTGTCGTCTCATCGATGCGCACATTGACAGTATCCGTCAGCCATTCGACTGCGATTTGTGATGTTCGGTGCGGTTGCGTCGTATACCAGATGACGGGTTGCAAAGGCGCAGCTTCTCGCATGACGCGACTCCAACCATCTTCTCGATTCAAGACGATGGCCCGACCATTTGAAGCAGCGACTTGTTGAAACAATAAGGCTTTCGTCTTGGCGTAATCCTCCATTGAATGATGATAATCCAAATGATCATGTGTCAGGTTCGTAAATGCTGCCGAGTGGAAGGAGACTCCCTCGACTCGACCTTCAGCTAATGCATGAGAAGACACTTCAATGATACAATCCGTCACGCCTTGTTCAACCATTTCATACAACAGTCGATGTAAGATGATGGCTTCAGGCGTCGTATTCGGCGTCTCAATGAGTTCCTCATCAATTCGTGCACCGACCGTGCTGATCATGCCGGCTTTTATACCTGTTGCTCGAAAGAGATCATACGCCAATTTCGTCGTCGTCGTTTTTCCATTCGTTCCGGTTACACCGTAGACACGCATCTTTTGACTCGGTTGATCGTAAAAGCGATTCGCGACTTGACCTGCAAGTCGTTTCGTATCCGGCACAGTAATGACGGGAACCGGGCAATCCGGAAACGATCGTTCAGCTAAAATCGCCGCAGCTCCGTTTTTGATTGCCTGATTGATATAATCGTGACCATCAACAGTGTAGCCGTTGATACAGATGAATAATCCGCCAGGTGTGATTTGTCGCGAATCTGTTGCGATATTCGTGATGAGTGGATTGATTGCTTCATTTATAGTGATTGGTAATAGTTCAGTCAGAAGCTTCGCTAGTCGATTCATGATGTACTCTTCCCTTCTTGTCTCTTCTCTATGTCAAGATGATTTAGTCAACCGATCACATAAGCAGTCGTATCCATGGTTTCAAGTAAATCAAATACTCTTTTACGGAACATACCCGCTTTAATACCTGCTTAATCTTTTATCGTGCTAGAAAATAATTCACTTCAATGCATGAAATGAGCGTTTCTTCCCTTGCACCTCTTAATCAGCTTTGATACACTCTTAAAGTTAACTAGTTAACTAAAAGGAGAAATAAAATGCTCTACACACAAGAAGATGTTCTCGGACAATTATCAAAAGTCTCACGTCTCGTCAAACGAGAGATTGATGCTACTTTGCTTCCATACTCTTTACACACGGGTCAATGGGCACTAATAAAAGCAGTTGCATTACTACAACCTGTTTCACAAGTCCAATTGGCAGATTATTTAATCATTGAAAAACCAGCTGTGACGAAAACCGTCTCACGTCTTGAGACGCTTGGTTTCATCACTCGGATAAAAGAAGGACGAACACACTTTGTCTCATTGACACCTTTAGCCATCGAACGGTTCGACCAAATCGACGCTGCGGTTCAAGAAACACACCAACGATTACTTGCCTCCTTCTCCCTTACTGATCAGCAACAGCTCGGTGAGTGGATGACGCACTTACTTACTCTACATCGACAGGAGGAATCCTTATGACTGCTCGGTTATTCTCGCGTCATTACGTCATGACGCTGATCATTAATCTATTGCTCTTCATCACGTTTTATTTATTAAATGCCTCACTTCCTTTACTCGCTGCTAAACAGTTTCCAGTCTCCGCTTCAGCACTCGGGTGGATCGTGACGAGCTTCATTCTAGCAACCGTCTGTTCTCGTCCATTGATTGGTCACTGGTTGGATCGTTACGACTTAAAGCGCATCTTGATGATCTCTGCAAGTCTCTTTACAGTCATGAGTATCTGCTACATGCTTGTCCTACCTTTGGAATCATTTTTCTATCTAATCATCATCCGTATCATCCACGGGTTTAGTTTCGGGATGTTATCTTCTTCGATCAGCCTCGCCGTCACGACATTGATTCCAAAAACACGTCAAGGTGAAGGGATGGGTTATTTCGTCCTGTCGATGAACTTGGCATCCGTCCTTGGTCCTGTCATCGGTCTTGCCTTTATTCAAGAAAAAGCATTCGTTCTGTACTTCGTGACAGTTGCTGCCCTAGCAGTCATCGCCTTGTTGTTCATGATGTGTCTACCGCTGACGAGCCAACATGTTCCAAGTACTTCCGCGTTTCGTCTAAGCCAATCTCTCTTCTTATCACGTCCGCTTTTGTTGGTAGCGACTCTTTTGGCAGGCGTTGCGATTTCTAGTACATCCGCCTTCATCTCACTGTATACGGACTCGATTGGACATATCGCATATGCTTCTTATTTTTATGCGTTAGTCGCTCTCGGAATGGTCGGGATTCGACCAATTGCCGGAAAATTGTTTGATCAGCGAGGTGCTGCATTCGTGCTGTTGCCGTCGTATGCCCTTTATATGATTGGCTTTGTCATTCTCGGCATGTATCCTTCATTTGCTGGTTTATTGACTGCTGCCATCATCATTGGTATCGGTTCTGCTTCCATCTTCCCGGGACTTCAAACTGTCCTCTTGAACTTCGCGCCGCCCGCACAGAAAGGGAAAGCCATCTCGACCTTTTTCCTTGCTTACGACACGGGCTTTGGAATCGGTGCCTTGATTCTCGCCACAGTCGCAAGCGGCATCGGCTATTCTAATATGTTCTTATCCTGTAGTCTGATCGTTCTCGTAAGTGGTCTACTGTATTTCACCTTTACGAAACGACAAGCTGCGTCATCTGAAACAGAAGAACTTGCTTCTTAAATCTATCCCATTAAACGAAAACAGCCGCTTTCCTTTTGAAAGGAAAGCGGCTGTTTGTTTATCCTGATTATGCGCGAAGTTCCGCATTGAACGTTTCTTTCACTGCATCAACGACTCGCTGTTGCGCTGTCGTGATTTCTTCATCGACTAACGTCCGTTCTTTGTTTTGATAACGGAGGGAGAACGCGAATGATTTTTCATTCTCTCCGACGTTCTCACCCGTATAGACATCGAACAATTCGATCGTCTGTAGAAGTGGACCAGCTGCTTCCGTCATGACATCAACGATTGATTGTGCTGGCACTGAACGTTCGACGACGATTGCTAAGTCTCGTGTCATCGATGGGAAACGTGAAATTTCCGAATAGACCTGTTCTTCTTTCGAACGCAGTACCATCGCCTCTAACTCGAAGACGTACACTTCTTTTAGACCATACTGTTCTTTTGACAGACCGGGATGAACTTGACCGACGAATCCGATCGCTTCTCCGTCAAGCAGAATGCGTGCCGTCCGTCCTGGGTGCATCGATGGAATATTCGCTGCCTCGAACGTCAACGTGACACCGGCTGCAGATGCGAGTGTCTCGACGATTCCTTTCATGACGAAGAAATCCGTTTTGACAAGTGTTCCGTGCGCCCGGTGTTGTTCTGACACACCGACTGCGACACCACCGATCATTTCTTGTTCGATCGGGAGTGTTTCAAGTGACGCATCCCGTTGCAGATAAACACTGCCTAGTTCATAAAACGCAACGTCGGCATGCTGTCGTGCGACGTTATGCTGTGCGACTTCAAGAAGTCCCGGAATGAGTGACGTCCGAAGTGTCGAACGGGCTTCACTGATTGGCATCGCTAGTTTGACCGGATGCAGATCTTCCCGTTCATTAAATTGCATCGCACGTTGTTCGCTCGTCAATGAATACGTGATCGCTTGTGAGAGACCCGCTCCCTGCAATGTCCGGCGTAAATGACGACGGTGGATGTTCCGTTTCGGTAAGAAACCACGGCTCGCTTCAGACGGTAAGCTTGAAGTCAGGGCATCATATCCATAAAGACGTGCGACTTCTTCCGCTAAATCAGCTGGGATTTTCAAGTCTTGGCGGCGAGTCGGTACGCTGACCGTCAAGGCATCACCCGATAATTCAACACCGAGACCAAGACGTTCGAGTAATGTTTGCATGACCGTTCCTTCGATTTCCATACCAAGACGATGATTGATGTATGAGACACTTGCTTCAATCAAATGATCGTCAAGCTCGAGCGTTCCGGCTTGAGCAACACCTGCTTGAACCGTTCCACCCGAGAGTTCAGCAATTAAAGCTGCAGCCCGATCAAGTGCTAACAATACACGGCGTGGATCAACACCTTTTTCGAAACGGGCACTCGAGTCTGAACGGAGTCCAAGAACACGACTCGTCTTCCGAACGGAAATCGGTGCGAAATAAGCAGATTCTAAAATGATCGATGTCGTGTTTCCGTCAACTTCGGTATTCGCTCCACCCATGACACCAGCAAGTGCGACCGGGCGTTCACCGTCTGTGATAACGAGCATCGAAGAATCGAGCGTCCGTTCGACTTCATCTAGCGTCGTGAACGACTCCCCTGCGCGCGCTTGACGCACGACGATCCGTTTTCCGAGTTTTTCGGCATCAAATGAATGAAGCGGTTGACCTGTCTCGAGTAAAACGAAGTTCGTAACGTCGACGACGTTGTTGATCGGACGAATGCCGTTCGCGATCAAACGGTTTTTTAACCAAGTCGGTGATTCTTGAATCGTCACGCCTTGAATTTCTCGTGCCGCGTAGAACGGACAGTCCTCTGAATCAAGCGTCACGTCGACTGCCGTCGCAGTTTCTGCTTCTTTGACTTCAACGACCGGGAAAGTCGGTGTCGTATCATAAAGCGCCGCCACTTCGTGTGCGACACCATACATACTGAGGCAGTCCGAACGGTTCGGCGTTAACCCAAGTTCGAGGATTTCATCGCGTAGACCGAGTAACTCCAAGACGTCTTGTCCTGGTGTGACTGGTTCACGGAACGTATGAATCCCGTCCTGCTCATCTTCTCGGATATATTTCTTTTCGAATCCGAGTTCTTCGAGTGAACAGATCATCCCTTCTGAGACGACACCGCGCAATTTGGCACGTTTAATTTTAATACCTGGTAAGCGAGCTCCGACACGTGCGACGATGACATCTTGTCCAGCTTCGACATTCGGTGCACCACACACGATTTGAACCGGTTCGTCTTGTCCGATGTCGACCGTCGTGACGTTCAATTTATCTGCTTCTGGATGTTTTTCTTTCGTTAACACACGTCCGACGACGATGTTGTTCAACGCTTCATCCCGGACATCGACGCCTTCGACTTCTATCCCGCTCTTTGTAATCAAATCAGCCAAATCTTGTCCTGACGTGTGACTGACATCCACATATTCGTTCAACCATTGTTTTGAGACTAACATCTGCGTTCCCCCTTAAAACTGTTCGCTGAAGCGAACGTCATTCGTATAGAAGTGGCGAATATCATCGACACCGTATTTCAACATGGCGATCCGTTCGATACCCATTCCGAATGCGAATCCTGACATTTTCGTGCTATCATATTCAGCCATTTCAAGAACGTGAGGATGGACCATTCCCGCACCCAGAATTTCAATCCAACCCGTCTGTTTACAGATATTGCATCCTTTACCGCCACATTTAAAGCACGAGACGTCGACTTCGACGGACGGCTCTGTGAACGGGAAGAAACTTGGGCGTAAGCGGACTTCACGTGCTTCACCGAACATCTGCTTCGCGAAGGCTTCAAGCGTTCCTTTTAAGTCTGCCATTGAAATCGATTCTCCGACGACGAGTCCTTCGACTTGCATGAATTGGTGCGAGTGCGTCGCATCATCTTCGTCTCGACGATAGACTTTACCTGGGCAGAGAATGCGGATCGGTTCACCTTTAGAAGCGAGCATCGTCCGTGCTTGGACCGGTGACGTATGCGTTCGCATCAAAATTTCTTCCGTGATGTAGAATGAATCTTGCATATCGCGTGCTGGGTGATCCTTCGGTAAATTCAGCATCTCGAAGTTGAAGAGATCTTGCTCGACTTCTGGTCCTTCGGCAATCGTGTAACCGAGTCCGACGAAGATGTCTTCGATCTCATCCGTCACTTGTTGCAAGAGGTGCGCATGACCGACCTTTTTCGGTCGTCCTGGTAAAGTGACGTCAATTGCTTCCGCTGCCAGTTTCGCATCCATTTCTTGTTGTTTGACAGCTGTCAGACGTTGTTCCAATTGCTCTTGGATCGCTTGACGGACCGTATTTGCGATCTCACCGACGACTGGTCGTTCTTCCGCTGATAACTTTCCCATTCCTCGTAATACTTCTGTGATTGGTCCCTTTTTCCCGAGATACTTGACTCGGACGTCATTGAGATCTTTTTGTGTTGTTGCCTGATCGACTAATGTCAACGCTTCATCGCGTAATGCTTCTAATTGCTCGCGCATCTTTCCCACTCCTTTAGTTGAAGATATAAAAAAACGTCCCTCCGGCAAATGCCGAAGGGACGATGTAAACACCGTGGTACCACCCTTGTTTGACTTTTCAATCGAAAAGTCCTCCAATCGCGCGATAACGGGCGCATCCCGTCACGATCTCTCGTGCGACTCCGGAGTGAATTCGGTTAGCAGATTCACGAAGCAGTTTTCAGTCTACGACCGCTTCTCCCTGATTGAATCGTTCCCTAACGTACTCTGTTCCATCAACGTCCATGATGTATTCCTGATGTTCACTTTAGCATGAACGCCTGTCGGTTTCAATCCACGCTTGCAAAATGATAGAGCAAAATACCAGCCGCTACTGCCGCATTCAACGACTCTGCTTTACCACGAATCGGGATGTAGGCACGCTCATCACAGTACGAGAGCAACTCTGGCGCAACGCCTTGTGCTTCATTCCCGATGATTAAACCGAGTGCGTCCATCGGTGCGATCCCTTGATAAGACGTCGCCCCTTCTAACGCCGTTCCGATTACCGCAATTCCTTGCTCGTGCAAGGCATTGACTGCCTCTTCGAGCGGCATGGAGATAACAGGTAGGTGGAATAGCGATCCTTGCGTCGCACGGATGACTTTTCCGTTATAGACGTCAACTGTTCCCGGTCCGACGACGACACCATCGAATCCAGCTGCGTCAGCTGTCCGAATCATCGTTCCGACGTTCCCTGGATCTTGCAGACGATCGAGGAGCAGATAGCGTCCTCGCTCTAATTGTGCCGAAGCTTGTTTCATCTCACAGACAGCGAAAATGCCTTGCGACGTTTCCGTCTCAGCCAATACTTTGATGACGGCATCATCGATCGTAAAGACATCGGCATTTCGTTTCCAAGAACCGGGTACTTGGTACGATTCACGCACGATCAATTCCTTGACGATTCCAGCGCGAACAGCCTCTTCGATTAAGTGTTCTCCCTCAATCAAAAAGCGATTCGTCTGCAGACGTCCTTTTTTCGTTAAGAGTTTTTTCCATTGTTTAACGATTTCGTTCTTTGCTGATGCGATGTGCTTCATTATTTTATTACCCCTCGTAGATCGCTTGGACAGTCTCCGCATCTAAACGTTTTGTCACAGCAACGACTAAATCGACAGCTGCTTCGAAATCGGCTTTATGCATGATTGAGACGTTTGTGTGCAGGTAACGGATCGGTACAGTCAATGCAAGTGATGGAACACCTGTATTCGATAAGTGGAACTTCGCTGCATCCGTTCCGCCACCTGGTGTTAAGTCCAGTTGATACTTGATATTTTCTTCTGTTGCAACTTTCGTCACGAAATCAATTAATCCGCGATGTGCGATCATCGTTGCATCAAACATGATGACTTGAACGCCTTCACCTAATTTCGACAATGCTTCACGATCAGTCATTCCTGGCGTGTCACCCGGGATACCTGTATCGACAGCAAAGGCGATTGATGGTTTGAGCAAGTGTGCGACAGTTTGAGCCCCACGTAACCCGACTTCTTCCTGAACAGTCGCACCTGCGAAAATCGTGTTCGGATGTCCGTCTGCTTTTAAGCGTTTGATTGCTTCGATTGCGATGGCACAACCAATCCGGTTGTCCCACGCTTTTGCCATCAAGAAGTTCTCATTTTTCATCACAGTAAATTCGCAATGTGGCACGACCGTATCACCCGGACGAATTCCCCAACCGTCGACTTCTTCTTTTGATGAAGCACCGATATCGATGAACATGTCCTTAATGTCGACCGGCTTATTGCGCGCTTCCGGTGGTAAAACATGAGGTGGTTTTGCACCGATTACACCTGGAATGACTTCACCAGATGACGTCACAATGTTCATACGCTGTGCCAAAAGGACCTGCCCCCACCAACCGCCGAGTGGTTGGAAACGAAGGAATCCTTTTTCATCGATCTTCGTGACCATGAATCCGACTTCATCCATGTGACCAGCAATCAACACACGTGGTGCATCTTCACCTGCGCCTTTATGTTCAGCAAACAGACTACCGAGACCATCTTGGTGGAATACTTCTGCATGAGGTTCTAAATATTCACGCATGAGGCTCCGGACTTCTTTTTCGTTTCCCGGTACACCTGTTGCGTCCGTGAGACGTTTTAGCATATGTAATTGTTCGTTCATCTGATTTCCTCCTTAGTAACCGTTGTCTTGTCGCACATGGTTTGCTTCATTTTTAGAAATGTAAGCCTTGAAAATCATATCCTGTGTAAAGCCTAGTGTAGCACCTAATGCAAGGTATGCACCAATCAGAACGTCATAACTTTGTTCCGTCCGCGAAATCGCAAAGACGTTCGTTTTGTTATAGACATCTAAAAAAGCATCCGTTGCTGTCAAATAGAAGTCACCTTCTGTAAAATGACTTTTCTTGTACTCAAGCGCTAGACCTAGTGAGAGTAGAAAATGGACGCCATCGACATATTCCTCAAGAATTGTGACTTGAGCGGATGGTCCCTTCTTCGACCAGAACTTAAAGCAACGTGTCTCGTTCGCAAGTTCACCGAGTTCGACCAATAAGGCGAGTAAACGCTCGTCGAATTGATTGCCTGTCAATTGATGTTCTGACTGAATCCGTTTATCCAACTGTTCTTGCATCTCAAAAAGTGTCAACCAATCCATCTTTAATTCTCCTTCTATCTAAAAAAATCATATGACCGTCTCATCGACGTGCCTTCTTATTTTATCATTAAATCGAAAAAAACGTCGGAGAATTAAATTCCCCGACGAATTGTAGAACTTAAGCGTTCAATTTTGCTTTTGCTGTGTCAGCAAGTGAAGCAAATGCAGTTGCATCTGTAACTGCGAGGTCAGCGAGCATCTTACGGTTAACGTCGATACCTGCTAATTTAAGACCATGCATCATGCGGCTGTAAGAAAGACCGTTGATACGTGCTGCCGCATTGATCCGAGTGATCCAGAGGCGACGGAAGTCACGTTTCTTTTGACGACGGTCACGGTAAGCGTACATGAGAGATTTCATGACTTGCTGTTTCGCAACCTTAAAGAGTGTATGTTTCGAGCCGTAGTAGCCCTTAGCTAATTTGAGTTGTTTTTTACGACGTTGACGAGTCGTATATCCGCCTTTTACGCGTGGCATATAAATTCCCTCCTAAATCTGTATACGATTGGATAAATTACTTCGCGATCATGTGACGGATGCGTTTGAAGTCACCCGTAGATACCATGCTAGCTTTACGTAATTTACGTTTCGCTTTTGTTGATTTGTTACCGAACAAGTGGCTTGTGTAAGCACGACCACGTTTCAATTTGCCAGAAGCAGTACGTTTGAAACGTTTAGAAGCACCGCGGTGCGATTTCATTTTAGGCATGAGAGATTCCCTCCTACTTCGATTCGATTAGTCTTCTTTCTTAGGAGCAAGCACGAGGAACATGCTGCGTCCTTCCATCTTCGGTCTCTGTTCCACAACACCGAACTCACTTAAATCCGTTGCGAGGCGTTCGAGAACGCGTTTACCGATTTCCGAGTGAGTGATGGCACGACCGCGGAAACGAATACTCGCTTTCACTTTGTTACCATTCTCCAAGAATTTCTTCGCATTACGGAATTTCGTTTGGAAGTCGTTCTCCTCGATCGTCGGGCTAAGACGAACTTCTTTCATCTGAATCACTTTCTGATTCTTCCGAGTTTCTTTGTCCTTCTTTTGCATCTCGAAACGGTATTTACCGTAGTCCATGATCTTACAAACTGGCGGCGTCGCTTGTGGAGCGACCATGACGAGGTCAAGTTCCGCTTCCTCTGCGAGACGTAGCGCTTCGTTGCGTGATTGGACACCTAGTTGAGCACCATCCGCTCCGATAAGACGAACTTCCCGGGCACGGATGCTTTCATTGATTAACAGATCTTTGCTAATGGTTAGCACCTCCATCGTGCAATGCACGAAAAATGAATGATAGAAAACGCTATAAAAAAAGCGTCGGCAGTTCTTCCCGCCCACACTCATAAGGAACGTCAAAGCATAGCAATCGCTATACATTGCGTATCTTCATGATGAACCAGTACGAGTCGTCATACATGGTGAGAAGCGGGATGCTTCTGCTTTGTTGTCATTTCACTTTGCTATCATAGCACTTGTTTTCCCGTGATGTCAAGCCGCTTTCTATGTTCTTACAGAACGTTGCTCACATACTTGATTATAATAGCAATCCTTTAGCGGATAAGCAAGAAGTTTCTAACCTGATTTTCACGGGTACATTCATTACATGTCAAAAAGATTCAGAACATTCGCAAGCAAAATTGTTTATTTAGAATGATTATTGTTTTATAATCAATGTAATCTTACATAAGGGGGAGAATAACAGATGACTGAAAAACGATTAACAACCAATCAAGGTGTACCAATCGGAGACAATCAAAATTCACGCACGGCTGGACGTCGTGGACCTACATTATTAGAAGATTATCAATTAATCGAAAAGATGGCCCATTTCGACCGGGAACGTGTACCTGAGCGTGTTGTACATGCTCGTGGATTCGGTGCTCACGGTGTCTTCACTGTGAAAAACTCGATGAAAAAGTACACGAAAGCTGCGTTTTTACAAGAAGAAGGGACAGAAGTTCCTGTCTTCGCCCGTTTCTCGACTGTTATTCACGGCACGCATTCTCCAGAGACACTCCGCGATCCACGTGGATTCTCTGTCAAGTTCTATACAGAAGAAGGAAACTGGGATTTCGTCGGGAACAACCTTCCTGTCTTCTTCATTCGCGACGCTATGAAGTTCCCGGATATGGTCCATTCACTTAAACCAGATCCACGCACGAATATTCAAGATCCCGATCGTTACTGGGACTTCATGACACTTCGTCCAGAATCGACGAACATGCTCATGCACCTTTTCACGGATGAAGGTATTCCTGCAAGCTACCGTAAAATGCGTGGTTCTTCCGTCCACTCATTTAAATGGGTGAATGCTCACGGCAACACGGTCTATGTTAAACTACGCTGGGTACCAAAAGCTGGCGTTCATAATCTCTCAGCTGAAGAAGCAACAGAGATTCAAGGAAAAGATTTCAACCATGCTTCAAACGATACGTTCCAAGCGATTGAAGACGGAGATTATCCGGAATGGGATCTGTTCGTACAGGTGCTCGATCCGGCTGACGTCGATCAGTTCGATTTCGATCCGCTCGACGCAACAAAAGATTGGTTTGAAGATGTCATCCCGTTCCAACACGTCGGTACGATGACACTGAACAAAAACGTCGACAACTATTTCGCTGAAACGGAATCTGTCGGGTTCAACCCAGGTGTCTTGATTCCAGGGATGTTGCCATCTGAAGATAAGTTGTTACAAGGTCGTCTGTTCTCTTACTCGGACACACAACGCTACCGTATCGGAACGAACTATCAACAACTTCCGATTAACTGTCCGTTCGCACAAGTGAATAACTACCAACGTGATGGTGCAATGCCAGTTGGTCAGCAAACGAGTCCGGTGAACTACGAACCGAACCGTTATCAAGAAGAACCAAAAGAAACACCAGAGTATACGGAAGAAAACCAGCCGTTACTTGATGATAAACATGGTCGTCTCGAAATCGAGAAAACGAACAACTTCGGTCAAGCCGGCGAAGTATACCGTCGTTTGACAGAAGACGAGCAAGCAGCTCTTCTGAAGAACCTCGTCAATGATCTCGAACAAGTACGTCATGAGAATACAGTCTTGCTCGCAATCTGTAACTTCTACCGTGCTGATGCTTCACTCGGTCAGAAACTATCAGAAGCGCTTCAAGTCGATATCGAACCGTTCTTGCAACAAATGCGTTCGTAATATGACACAAGCACCCTTGACTTACGTCTTGGGTGCTTTTTTATGTCTTAATATGGGATGAAATCGTAGCGTTCTGCCGTCTTGTACGTGAACTCATTGAGTTTCTTGAACAAGACGATTTGATCGAGCCCGACCCGCTTGACCGTATTTTGTTGCATGTAACGTTTTTGTTCTGACGTAAACGTATTATAGATGGGAGCATAACCATTGCTTTGGAACGGTTGCATTTGAATCGCCCGATCCGCATCTTCAAATCGATTGTAGCGAATCGTCCCTCCGACAACTCCTCTACCGAGAATCGTCATCGCTTTTCCATCCGCCCGGTGCACATTTCGAATCGTATTGTAACGAACCGTCGGATTCTTCCAGTTCATCATCGAAATCGCGTAATCCTTTGTTCCGTCAATTGTATTTTTTTCGATCCGGACATTCGTGTGTAATCTATTTTCTGTGTATTGATGTGTGCCAATTGCCACGTTGATATTACGGAACAGGTTATTGCGAATCATGATATCTGCGTTTGGCGTTCCGTCTTGTTTCGACCACTTCCAGTTGAAGCCCTTTGTGATCGGGTCTGGTGTATCGAGATTAATCGATTCATTCGGACCGGTATTCGGAATCATGACGGCGTCGACGAATTTCATGTTTTCGATGACTGCCTTCTTCGTCGCATCAAGTTCCATCGCATGTGAACCTTTTTGATTCCGTACTGTGATGCCGCCGATATACAAGTTTTGATTATGGGCAATGGCGAATGCTGAACCACGCGTATATCGATTCAAGTCGATTTGCGCATTTCCTTTCCCGATGATTTTAACGTTCTGTGAGCCATCATACTTTCCGACCTTTTTGTTTAAACGCAACACGGATGGAGCAACAAGATCAAATACACTAGTCGTCGAACTAATCTTCTTCGTTCCCGTTTCCGTCGTCTTCTTGATGATGACGCCATCTTCCAAGATCACCGTCGTATTGGACGGAATACCGACACGTAGTGGAGACAAGTACGTTCCTTTCGTCAAGACGAGTGTCCCGCCACCCTCTTTTTCAAGACGCTCCAAATAGGAGCGCATCGTATAGTGATTACGCGTCTTTGCGTTATAGGTCGTATATTTACGGATCGTCGGGTCAATTGCTTCTGTTTTTGGTGTGATCCGGTACGTCTTTTTTGTCGTCGTCGCACTCACTTCACCCGGATGAATACCAATCAAAAGTGAAGATGCGATGAACACAGCAAGAGTCGTCTGCTTCATTTTTTGTAACTTCCTTCCCATTATATCAAAACATTACATCTACTAAAGGTTTATTATAGCATTTATCCAATTAAAGGAAATTTATTTTCAGTTATTTTGGATAGATTTAGCTGGATCATCATCTTTGTCATCGGCATGCTGCTTCCTTCTTTTAAGTATCACATTACAAAAAAAGTCCGCCCTACATCAGCAGGACGAACTCTTTCATGAGGCTAGAATTATTTTGAACGATTCGCGATTTCTTGTTCTAAGTCGGCGACGAATTGTTCAAGTGATGCATTGCTTGAGTCTTTTGAACCGTAGCGACGAATGTTGACTTCGCGCGATTCGACTTCCTTGTCACCTAAAACGAGCATGACTGGTACTTTGTTGACTTGTGCTTCACGAATCCGGTACCCGAGTTTCTCATCACGGAAATCTGTTTCAACACGAATTCCTTTTTTCAATAGGATTGCTTTGATTTCACGCGCATAGTCTTCATGCACTTTAGAAACCGGAATCAATTTCACCTGAACCGGTGCGAGCCATGTTGGGAACGCGCCTTTGTATTCTTCGATCAAGTATGCGACGAATCGTTCCATCGTCGAAACAACACCTCGGTGTAAGACGACCGGACGATGATCTTGTCCGTCATTTCCTTTGTATGTCAATTCGAATCGCTCTGGTAAGAGGAAGTCGAGTTGGACTGTCGAAAGCGTCTCATCTTTACCAAGTGCTGTCCGAACTTGAACGTCAAGCTTCGGTCCGTAGAATGCAGCTTCGCCTTCTGCCTCGAAGTATTCGAGCTCGAGCTCATCCATCGTTTCTTTCAACTCACGTTGCGCCATTTCCCAGATCGCATCGTTATCGAAGTACTTCTCTTTATCCGCTGGGTCACGATACGAAAGACGGAATTTGTAATCTGTAATCCCGAAGTCCGCATAGACTTCTTGAATGAGGTGAACGATGGCTTTGAACTCATCCTTCATTTGATCAGGACGGACAAACGTATGTCCATCGTTAAGGACCATGTAACGAACGCGTTGAAGACCAGTCAAGGCACCAGACATCTCGTAACGGTGCATGCCACCAAGCTCCGCAACACGAAGCGGTAAATCACGGTACGAACGTGGTTCATTCTTGTAAACCATCATGTGGTGTGGACAGTTCATTGGACGAAGAACGAGTTCTTCATTGTCCATCTCCATTTTCGGGAACATGTCGTCTTGATAGTGATCCCAGTGACCCGATGTCTTGTATAGATCGACTGAACCGAGGACCGGTGTATAGACGTGCTCATATCCAAGTTCGAGTTCTTTATCGACGATATAACGCTCGACCGTCCGACGGATCGCTGCTCCTTTTGGTAGCCACATCGGAAGTCCTTGACCGACTTCTTGAGAAGTGAAGAACAAGCCAAGTTCTTTCCCGAGCTTACGGTGATCCCGTTCTTTTGCTTCAGCAAGGAAGTGGAGATGTTGTTTCAACTGATCTTTTGTCGCCCATGCTGTACCGTAAATCCGTTGTAACATCTTGTTTTTTGAATCGCCACGCCAGTAAGCACCAGCAATGCTCATCAATTTGAAGACTTGTAGCTTCGCTGTCGCTGGAACGTGTGGTCCACGGCAGAGATCGAAGAATTCGCCTTGACGGTAAATCGTCAAATCCTGATCAGCAGGAATCGACTCGATCAATTCGACTTTCAACGGATCATTGAGTTCTTTATAGATCGCGAGTGCTTCGTCACGTGAGACGACTTCGCGTTCGATCGGCAAGTTTTCACCCGCGATTTTATTCATCATCTTCTCGATTTCCGGAAGATCCTCTTCTGTCAAGCGACGTTCCATATCGATGTCATAGTAAAAACCATTCTCGATTGTCGGTCCGATTCCAAGATGAATCGTTTCATCCGGATATAGACGTTTGATGGCTTGTGCCATCAAGTGAGCCGATGAGTGACGAATCAAGTCGAGCCCTTCTTCTGAATCCGGCATGATCAATTCGATTGTACCGTCCTCTTCGATTGGACGACGGTAATCGATTGCGTGCCCGTTTAGTTTTGCAGCAAATGCTTTTTTACGAAGTCCTGGGCTGATTGAAGCAGCGACTTCTTCTGCTGTCGTACCGACTGCGAATTCCTTTACGGCGCCGTCTGGAAATGTAAGTGCGATGTTTGACATGACTGTTTCCCCCTTTAACAAAATAAAAAAGACTCATCCCTAAAAAGGGACGAGTCTTAATCTCGTGGTACCACCCTCGTTCCCGGACCAATGCTGGTTCGGCTCGAACACGCGTTAACGGGCGTGAAGCGCAAACGGATTAGCCCCGTTCGTGCTATGAGGGAGTAAAGACATGAATGATGCCATGAGAAGCTTCCACCGCTCTTCTCTCGCTAGTTTGGTTCATTTCATACTTCATATCCTCAATCGTTGCATCGTCTATTGACGTGTCATTAGTATAACGAATCCGTCGCTTCCTTGACAAGGAAAATTAGTAGCGACGTCGATTTTCACCGAGGAACTCGATCGGTTGTGTCGTCGTCCGAATCCGTTCCATCAATCGTGCGGCCTTTAACTTATCGCCTTGATCGTTCGTAATCCCAAAATGGAGTTCGAGTTCATCATAAGATAAGTTCGAGCTGAACAATGTCGGCAGACGATGCATCATCCGATATTGCAAAATGATTCCGAACAACTCATCTCGTACCCACGGACTGATCGATTCTGCGCCGATATCATCAATCAATAAGACCGGAATCGTTTGGAATCCTTCAAGGAACGTATCGAACGAATCAGACCGGATCCGCCGTTTCGCTTCAGCGACGAAACCAGGGGCATGGACAAGAATCGTTGCAATCCGTTCTTTTTTCAGTGCATTCCCGATCGCAGCCAAGAGATACGTTTTCCCGACACCAAAGCTACCGTGCAGGTACAGTCCCTTTACATGCTCTTTTGAGCGCAGATGATTGAGGAACTGCGACGCCGCACGTAAAGCGAGCTTTCGGTCCGTCGTCGACAAGTCAAAATCACTGAAGTTCGCATCGCGCACTTCGTCCGGCAGGAACAGACTCTTGAACTTTTTCTCAAGTGCACGTTCATCTTCTCGGTCTTTGAGTGCTTGCGACTTCTCATATGAAACGACGATTTGTCCTTTTTCGACGTGCAGGATTGGCTGATAGCCTTCGATGACGGCTTTACTTTCAATCAGTCGATTCCCATCCATCTGTTCCGCGTATTCGTTCAGTTTGAGCATACCCCGCTCGATCATCCGTTGATCAATCTCTGGATGGGTCCGTAAGAACATGACGACCCCCGGATGAGACAACACCCGTTGTTGAATCGCTCGAACCGATTCTGCGACGTCCGGTCGATTTAATATTTTTTCGATAGATGATTGGATATGTTCCATGTCCCGACTCCTTTAGTTCCCCTTCAGTTCTCGTAAGATTCGTTCCATCTCTTCATCGTCTGGAACATCTGCTTCGAAACTCGCTTTTTTAGAGGCTTCATACTGTTGCTGTTTCGCCTTCTCTTCTTGCAACCACTTCGGATTCGGACCGCCGTTCGTATTGCTGGTCCGTCCCCGACGTCCACCAACGGTCTGACGCGCACGTTCTTGTTTTTGCTCCTGCTTCTTCGCAATCAAATCATCTTGCTCCTGCGTCTTCGCTAGTGCCTCGGATGCTGTCACGTACCCTTTCTGTTTCCAATCATCAACAATTGATAAGAGGAAGTTCTTACTGAAGCGATTGTCTTTTTTGACGACGAGCGCATAGTAGTAGGCGGCATTGACGATCCCAGACGACATCTCATAATCGATGATCAATTGTTGGATCAACTCTTCATCTCGCTCTGATAACGCTTTGACCTTCCGCAACTTCGCGACATAATGCTTCGGATGGGTGCTTTCCATCGTTTCCGTCGCTTCGACGTCTCCGACCTCAATCGTGTCGAGTGAGGCGACCTTCGCTTTTTTCTCGCGGCTGAGTTTTTGTTTCGCTGACAACATCATTTGTTTGCAACGTTCTTGTTTCTCAGCATCGGTCATCGGCAAGTATGCTTCGTGACGGAAACGGGCATTCAACAGTTCCGCCATCAATGCCTCATTCGACTGCGTGACGTAAGCAAGCTTTATGAGCAGATGATCAATCGCCTTTGAATAAAATGTCCGTGGTAGAAAACGGTCGGTCTGACGTTTCATCTCTTCTAGATCAAATGAATAATCAAATTCATATACTGCTCGTTCCTGTTTGGCATAGGCTTTCGGCTGATGCGCGGAAGCAAGACCAGCTTTCACATCGAACACTTGATCAAATCGAACCGTCCGATCAACGATGTTCTTCGGAAGCGGCTCTGTCCGGAATCGATGTTGGAGGGAGCGGAAACGAATTTCACCGACGCGGTAGAATAGCAGACTCGATAACACCCCGTCATTCAAAAAAGTGTTTGGAGCGAGCGGCACCCGGATTTGATAGATGTAACGATACGCGGCTTGGCGCGCTTCGAACGTCCGGATCAAACCGATGCCTTCTAGCTTGAACAACTCTTCCTTGAATTCATCGACAGAAAAACCGAGTAGTGTTCCGAGTTCCGCATGGGAGATGTATTGGGATTTTGTTTTTCCCGGAATCATCTCGCTCCAAAACGTTTGATAAAGTCCAAGTGCTTTGACGCCGATGATCGGCTGGTACAAATAATATAAAGATTGATAGGCTTCACGGTCGACGACACCATTGCTCATCACTAAGCAAAGATCGGTACCGGAAAGTTCACGTTCTACCATCTGACTCGTCCTTTCCTTAGGGAGAAAAAGAGAGGTACGCTGACCGGACAGACGACCTCTCTTATATCACGTTCAATTTTCACGGTCATTTTCTTGATGTCGCTCCATCAGCTCAGAAAGCTCTTGGAAGAAGACATTGATGTCCTTGAATTGTTTATAGACACTCGCAAAGCGAACGTATGCCACTTCATCGACGGAAGCTAGTTCATTTAACACGAGACGCCCGACCTGCTCACTTGGAATCTCATGCTGAGCTGTCGCTCGTAATGCCTTTTCGACTCGACTGACGACTGTTTCTAACTGTTCAATTGAAATCGGTCGTTTTTCACAGGCACGCACTAGTCCCCGCAAAATTTTATCACGATTGAACTCGTCGCGCGTTCCGTCTTTCTTTACGATGATTAAAGGGGTCTGTTCGACCATTTCGAAAGTCGTAAAGCGATAGCCGCAAGACTCACATTCACGTCTCCTCCGAATCGAACCGAAATCCTGGACCGGTCTTGAGTCCAGTACTTTTGTTCCGTTAAAATTACAGGCTGGACAGCGCATGCCGTACCTCCGTTCACGTGATTTCTTTTGTTCCAATCATTTTTAATCGGTATCCCGCATCAAGTGAGGCATAGATCCGCTCGATGTGTTTTTCGAGATCAGGTCCGAGAAGACTCTCACGATGTAAGAATAGATCGACGGCCGTACGTCCGCCCGCCACCATGATGACGGTCGCGAGTCCGTCGACTTCTTTTAATGTAAAAGCGAGTTCTCCACGTTCCGCGTCAACACGACGCACCGTCCCGCCCTCTTGCTTTAAGATATTTTCCAAACCAGCAAACAACATCTCGACCGTTGCTGCGTAATAGTGTGTGCGTAGATTTTCGTTTTTATGTGTATCGGATGTCTCTAGCTGTTTTTGCAAGCGTTCCTTCAGTCCCATGGTCATCCTCTTTTCTTTGTTTCTTCTACTATTAAGAATAACAGACGTCAGACATATTAAAAAGCCCTCGTCTGAACGACGAGGGCTTGACGAATTCGTGTGTGTTGTCAGTTGACGTGCTGGACAGTAGCCGCTGGAACTTGAACTGGTCCCATACCACGTGGAATTTCGACATTTTCACGGATTTTCGCATCGAGCTTTTCAGCAATGTAGTTCGCTGCGATGGCTGGATCGATCCGATCCCCACAAGTAAAGACATCAACCGATGCATACCCGTGCTCTGGGAAACTGTGAATCGTCAAGTGCGATTCAGAGATAATGACGACGCCACTGACGCCGTGTGGTGCAAACTTGTGGAATGCTACTTCTCGTACTTCTGCACCTGCTTGAAGTGCTGCGTCAACGAAAAGTCGTTCAACGAATTCCATGTCGTTCAATTTTTCAGGATTACAATCCCAAAGTTCTGCAATAATGTGTCTTCCCATAGTATCCATTTGTGGATCCCCCCTACATTCAATGGTCTTCAAAGTAGTTGATCACTTACTTTGCGCCTGAGTCGTTCGCACCCACGGGGGAAAGTTAGTCCAGAGAGGTCCTAACCCTTTAAGCTGCGATTGCCAGACCGATTGAAGTTCACGATTTGAATTATAGCGAGTATCAAAAAGATACACAAGGATAAATTTCAAAAATTAATACATTTCTAGAAAAAAAACGGGACAGGTCCCGTCGTTACTGGGATCTGCCCGTTGTCATTAATTCAATTCAAGTTCTTTTTCAACCGTTCCCATCGCCTCTAAGTGCGCCGAAACAAGGTGTACGAGGTCGACGACGCGGCAGGAGTAACCCCACTCATTATCGTACCAAGCGAGGACCTTCACTTGACGACCACCCATGACCATCGTCGAGAGTCCATCGACGACCGTCGAACGCTTTTCTCCGTTGAAGTCGATCGAGACAAGCGGTTCCATCGTCATTCCGAGAATACCGTCAAGCGCACCGTCCGCTGCTTTCGTGAACGCTTCGTTCACTTCAGCCACCGTCGTATCGCGACTAACTTCGACGACGAGATCGACGAGTGAGACGTTCGGTGTCGGAACACGAAGCGCGAGTCCATTCAATTTCCCTTCCAAGTGTGGCAAGACGAGTGCGATTGCCTTTGCTGCACCTGTCGATGTCGGAATGATGGATGAGCCACATGCACGGGCGCGTCGTAAATCCTTATGCGGATTATCAATATTATTTTGATCGTTCGTAAACGCGTGAACCGTCGTCACGAGACCGGATTCAATCCCGAATGCCCGGTCGATGACTTGCACGACAGGTGCTAGACAGTTCGTCGTACACGATGCGTTCGAGACGATAGCATCTGTTTCATGATCATACATGTCGTCATTGACACCCATGACAATCGTTCGGACATCCCCTTTAGCAGGTGCCGTGATGACGACCTTTTTTGCGCCTGCCACTAAATGCTTCGCAGCACCCGTATCTGAGTTGAACTTTCCTGTCGCTTCGACGACGATATCGATGCCGAGTTCCCCCCACGGCAATAGCTCAGGATTGCGTTCACTGACGATTTGAATTTGTCTTCCGTCAACCATCAACGCCCCATCGATGATGTCGACCGGATAATTGAATTTCCCATGTACCGTGTCGTACTTGATTAAATGTGCGAGTGTTTCGACTGGATAACTTGCATTGATTGCTACGACTTCGCTTTTCCCCTCAGCGATCAGACGTCGAAAGACCATTCGACCAATTCGACCAAAACCATTGACTGCCACCTTGACTCCCATGTGCGGATCCCCCTTCAATGTGACGGATGTAGCTCCGTTTACAGATAGAACTATATCATGAAATGTAAGCGATTTCATTATGTTCTCTAAAAAAAGTGAGAGAAGATGGAAACTTCTCTCACTTCAAACTTTTTATGTGTCACTCATGCTTGCCAGTGTCATATAACGCTAACCATTTATCGATTTGTTGATATAACGAATCAAGACTCCCATCATTGAAGAACACATCATCCGCGAGCTCTTTTTTCTGTTCAATGCTAAGTTGCGAATGAATACGTGCATATGCTTCTTCTTCCGATAGATCATTACGTTGCATCAATCGTCTTAACTGCATATCTTCTGGGCAATAAACGACTACGACACGGTCGAACAGCGTCCGCCAATCGCCTTCAAGTAATAACGGAATATCAAATACGACAAGCGAATGTCCTGAACGTTCATAGGCATCTGCTTCATCAAGCATCTGCCGTCGAATACTTGGGTGCATCAACTGATTCAGCTGTTGTCGTTTTTCGCTATCCTGAAAAATGATTTGTCCGAGTTTCGGACGGACGAGACGTCCCTCCTCGAATGCTTCCGGGAACGCCATCTTGACCGCTTCATACGCTCGCCCTCCTGGCTCAACGACTTCTCGCGCAACGAGATCCGCATCGATGACCGCTATTTCTTTTTGCTTCAGATAGCTAGAAACCGTACTTTTACCGGTAGCGATACTGCCCGTCAGACCAACCCTCATAAGGCGACCTGTTGGCACGTCGGACAGAAGTGCGTTCCCCGTCCGCCGACTTTGATTTTTTCAATGGCAGTGCCGCAACGGGGACACGGTTCGCCCTTTTGACCATATACCGCGAGTTGAAGCTGAAACTCACCTTTTCCGGAAGGTGAGACATAACTTCGGATCGTACTTCCCCCTGCTTCTACCGCTTGTCGTAAGACGTCGACACCGGCTTGATGGATGCGTGAAATATCATCAAGCGTCAAGGCACCAGCCTTCGTCAACGGATGGACACGTGCCGCATGAAGGGTCTCATCGACATAGATGTTACCAAGACCAAGGAAGATGGACTGATCGAGCAATGCCGTTTTGATTGGACTTCTTTTTTTACGAATTAAATTCTCTGCTAGCACTTCTGCTGTGAACTCCGGATCAAACGGTTCACGCTCCAGCTGTGCCAGTGGAGCAGTCTGCATCGCTGTTTCCTTATCACGCAATTCCATCGTTCCGAACTTCCGGACATCATTGTAATGCAACTCCGAACCATCCGTGAATCGGAAGACGACATGGGTATGTTTATCCCGCTCGACCGGTTGCGGATACGGGAAGTACTTCCCTTCCATCCGCAAATGGCTGACGAGATAAAAACGATCAAAATCAAAGAGTAGGAACTTACCGCGACGTTCGACGCGTTCGATCCGTTCTTGATGTAAGGCATCTGCAAATGGTGCCACTTCCATCCCCCGAATCATTTTCGGGTGGTAGACTTTGACGGAAGAGACTGTTTTTCCAGAGACCGAACGTTCTAAACTGCGGCGAACGGTCTCGACTTCAGGTAATTCAGGCACGTCTATTCCTCCTTGCTTACTTCGTTTCGTACCACGTATGTCCTGCGCCCCCATCGACGCGTAACGGCACGGATAGTTCGACGGTCTGCTCCATCGCTTGTTTGACAAGCGCTTGTAAGGCTTCAAGTTCTTCGTCCGGTGCTTCAAAAATCAATTCATCGTGTACTTGTAGTAACAAACGTGCTTTTAGATCCGATGCTTGTAAGGCAGCATGCACATCAAGCATCGCTTTTTTAATTATATCCGCAGCCGAACCTTGAATCGGCGTATTGATTGCCGTACGTTCCGCAAAACCACGTAAATTGAAGTTTTTCGAATTGATATCCGGGATGTTACGGCGCCGGTTCATCAACGTTTCGACGAATCCATTCGCTCGTGCCGTCTCGATTGCCGTATCCATGAACTGTTTGATTTGCGGGAACAGCTCGAAATAACGATCGATGAACGATTGTGCTTCCTTCCGCGTGATGTTCAAGTTTTGTGACAGTCCATAATCGCTGATTCCATAAATGATGCCGAAGTTGACGGCTTTCGCCTGACGCCGCATATTTCCTGTGACATCCTCCGGTTCAACACCAAAGACACTACTTGCCGTTTGAGTATGGATATCCTCATCATGTAAGAATGCATCGACAAGCGTCTGATCCTTCGACATATCGGCCATGACACGTAGTTCGATTTGTGAATAATCGGCAGCATACAATGACCAGCCTGCCTCACTCGGAACGAAGGCTTTTCGAATCTTCCGTCCTTCTTCGATCCGAATCGGGATATTCTGAAGGTTCGGATTGACCGAACTTAAACGGCCTGTCTGAGCAATCGTCTGAGCAAAACGGGTATGAATCTTTCCGTCTTCCTTGATAACTTTTTGTAAGCCTTCGACATACGTCGACTGTAATTTTTGGAGCTCCCGGTACAACATGATGTGATCGATGACCGGATGCAATGGGCGTAGTTTTTCAAGAACGTCTGCGGCAGTCGAGTAGCCGGTCTTTGTTTTCTTGAAGGCGGGTAGTTCGAGTTTTTCAAACAGAATCACACCAAGTTGTTTCGGTGAATTGATATTGAACGACTCACCTGCCGCTTCAAAGACCAATGTCTCAAGTTCTGTAAGACGCCCGGCAAGGTCTGCTTGCATCGACTGGAGCGTCGCGACGTCGACACGAATCCCGGTCCACTCCATCTCAGCGAGGACACCTGACAATGGACGCTCTAGTGTTTCATACAGCTCATATTGCTGATTCGCCTTCAACTCTTCCCGGACTTTCGGGAACAATAACTCGATCATCCGTGCCTTTTCTGCAAGATAAGGATGTAATACGTCATCCGCTGGGGCTAGACGTTTGGCTCCCTTACCGAGGACTGCTTCTTCGTTCGGTGCCATCAATGCATAATGACCAGCAATTGAAGCGAGCGTCGTGCCGCCACTTAAGTTCAATAAGTAACCCGCTAATAACAGATCCTCATAACCGTTTAAGGTTAAGCCGTGCTTACGCAACGCGAATGCGACTTGTTTGGCATCGAGACAAATCTTCCGATGTTCCGACTCGATCCATTGGCGGAATGCGGGATCCTCGACGAGCGTTGGGGCAGCAACATAGATCGTGTCAGGCGTTGCGATCGCAAACCCGATGATGTCCTCTTCCATGTAATCCTCTCGCAGCTGTTCAGCAAGCAACACCGCATCGGTAACGTCTTCAGGAAGTGACGTGATCGTCACGACGTTCAACTGCTCTTTATCCTCTTCTTTGACGACAGGGGCGAATCGATTCGTCAACGACTTGAAGCCGAGCGACTGGAACAACGAATAAGGAACTTGGGTATCAACGTCGCGAATTTGCAAATCATCTAGCGTCGTCTCGAGCGGGACATCGACTTTAATTGTCGCAAGTTCTTTCGATAGTCGTGCTAACTCTTCGTTCGCGATGACTTTTTCCTTCTGCTTCCCTTTTAAGTCCTCGACGTGCTCATACAGTCCTTCGACAGAACCATATGCCGAAATCAGTTTAACCGCCGTCTTTTCACCAATCCCAGGAATCCCTGGAATATTATCCGACTTATCCCCCATTAATCCTTTCAGATCAATCATTTGAATCGGTTTAAGACCACCGTACGTCTCAGCGAACAGTTCCTCCGTCATGCACTGGACGTCCGTGATCCCACGCTTCGTGATTAAGACTTCGACCTTATCCGTGACAAGTTGAAGTAAATCTTTATCACCTGTGACGATCCGCGTCCGATCCGTCGGCATCGTTCGTGCGAGCGTACCGATCAAATCATCTGCCTCATAACGATGGAGTTCCATCATTTGAATACCGAGCGCTTCACAGATATCCCGGACAATCGGGAATTGCTCACGTAGTTCGGACGGTGTCTTTTCCCGACTTCCCTTATACTCCTGATAGACATCATGACGGAACGTTTCACTCGAAGCATCGAAGGCAACGAGCATATGGGTCGGTTGTTCTTCCTCGAGCAACTTCAATAACATCATCGTAAAACCATATGCTGCATTCGTATTTCGTCCCTGTGCATCCGTCATTGGTGGTAAGGCGAAAAACGCCCGATAGGTCAACGAGTTCCCATCAATCAATAGCAATTTATTTTCCATCATCTACGCCCCTTTAATCGATTTTCTGTTCCTATTGTATCACTCTACACACATTTGTTCGCTAAAAATGACCAAAAAAAGACGATTGACTCACGGGGAGTCAACCGCCAAGGGCATGACGACATGGGAGCTGATCCAGTCGCCATACAGATGATGAAGAAGGTACTTTCATCATAAGATATGTCTATTAAGGAAATGTGAATCTACTGTGAAATTCAGCCATGTTTTGGTAAACGAATCGTAAATGTCGTTCCTTTTTGCTCTTCCGATTCGATTTCAATCTCGCCGTGATGGAGGTCGACGATGTGTTTCACAATGGCCAGTCCAAGACCGGTTCCCCCGGAATTGCGGCTTCGTGCCTTATCGACGCGATAGAAACGTTCGAAGATCCGTTGAGTTTCTTTTGGATGAATACCAATTCCGTCATCTTTGATGATGAGTTGGACAGACTCTTCTCCATCCTCGAGCTGAATCCAGACGTTGCCACCATTTGGCGTATAATTCAGCGCATTCGCAACCAAGTTGACGACGACCTGTTTTAATCGATTCAGATCTGCCCGAATGAAGACTTCTTCTTCCGTTTCGATATGAATCGTCATCTCTTTTTCTGTTGCTCGTCGGTGCAGGAGTGCTGCAGTTTCCCGAACGAGACTCGTCACATCAACGATTGCGGTCTCGAGCTGATAGTTATCTTGTTCTAAACGAGAAAGCTCGAGCAAGTCTTCCACCAATGTTTGCATCCGTTCCGATTCATCGTGGATGATCCGTAAGAACTGCTCTCGGATTTCCGGAACATCTTGTGCACCATCGAGTAACGTTTCCGCAAATCCTTTAATGGACGTCAATGGTGTCTTTAATTCGTGGCTGACATTCGCAACGAAATCTTTACGCATCTGTTCCAGCTTTTTGATTTCCGTGATGTCGTTAAAGACGACGGTCGTTCCCTGCACTCGACCGTTCTTATCGAAAATCGGAGCAGCACTGACCATGAATGTCCGACTGTTGATGCCGAATCGGACACTCGATTGTTTCCGGTTCGGTTTTTCCGTCAGATAGACATCTTCAATCACCTGGCTCATCTTTTCGTTTGGAAGTACACGATAGTACAGCTTCCCGCTAGACGGTTCATGAATGTTGAACATTTCTCGGTACGTTCGGTTGACGAGTAGGACATAGCCCTTCTCATCAATCAGCATGAGACCAGCTCCCATGTACTCGATCAAGGATTCGAGACGTGCCCGTTGCATCGCTTCACCAGACGATGCGTTCTCGAGATTGCGCGCTAATAGATTGATGGAGCGCCCTAAATCGCGTGATTCATCGGGTGCCGATAATTCGTAGACACGGGACTTGTAATTTCCATGCGATAGTTCGTGCAGGACATCGGTTGCCTCCGCGATTGGTCGAAGGAATCGTTTCGTCGAACGGTAAATCGTCAAGAAGATAACCAATAACGACGCAACGAGAGAAAGGATGATGACCGTCCAAATCCGTGAATAAATGACGTTCAAGTCTTTTGCATAACGAATGAAACTGACATACACCTCACCGCCGTCCGCTGTCGGAACAGGCTTCGTGAATTGAACGACACTATCATCTGTTTTCGATTCAAACGTCCCTTCATCAGGAATCGCTGAAAAATTGAGGGTCGCGACTTTCAGTTTCGTCACATCAACCGGTGTACCGGCAATGATTTCACCCCGACCATTGAATAAAATCATGTCGAAGTTCGATTCAGCGTACAATTGATTCACATACTGGGCCATCTCAGAAAGATCACGCCCTTGTAAGATCGTCTCAACAAGAGAAGTCTCATCCATCAATTTTTCTTTTTCATTTTGGACATAGAACTCCTTGAAGGATTGTCCAAGTAAGAAACCGAGTGCAATCAGCACGAGACTGATGAACGAAAACATTTTAAAGATAAATCGCTTGCGATACTTACTCATTCCGATTTCGGCTCCTCCATCTTATACCCGAGACCACGAATTGTTTTGATATAAATCGGTTTTTTCGTATTCGGCTCGATTTTTTCACGGACATGACTAATATGCACATCCACGATTCGTGTATCACCGACGAAATCATAGTTCCAGATTGCGGATAACAGTTGATCTCGTGTCAGGACACGTCCCTTATTTTTAGCAAGGTATACGAGCAGTTCGAATTCTTTAGGTGTTAGTTCAAGACGCTCTTCTGCTTTGAAAGCTTCATAGTTATCTGGAACGATTTTGACATCACCAATCAGAATCGTTCCATCCGTCACTTCTTCCGAAGGGGTTGTCTGATGACTCATTCGTCGTAAAATTGCTTTCACACGGGCGACGACTTCACGTGGGCTAAAGGGTTTTGTCAGATAATCATCCGCACCGAGTTCAAGACCAAGGACTTTATCGAACTCATCATCCTTTGCTGTCAGCATCAAGATCGGCGTATTGATTTTCTGTTGGCGTAGCCGTTTACATACTTCCAGACCATCGAGTTCCGGCAACATGAGATCTAGTACAATCAATGCGGCATCTTGCTTTTCCGCTAATTTTAAACCTGACATCCCATCATGTGCCGTTTCGACGACGAAACCAGCCTGTTCTAGATTAAACTTTAATAGTGTTGCGATTGACAATTCATCATCTACCACGATAATTTTATCTTTCAAACCTTGCATCCCCCTCAAGTTTCGTTCTTTCGAATGAGGAATTCCGTGGAATCCGCTTCGTCTGTCTTCATCTTACCGACTTTCACAGGAAAATCACAAATCTTTCTGCTGTTTCTTTACATAATCTTTAAAGGAGATGCCGAATCCAACTAGATCGTTCGTGTAAAAGCTAATAAAACGGGGAATCAATACATATCGTTAATTGTAGGAGGTAGAATGTATGGAATGGAATCATCCCCTTTTTGCAGCCATTACGGCATGGTTTATCGCTCAAGCAGCGAAGCTTGTCACAAGTTTGGTACGGACACGAAAGTTCGACCTGGAAATCATGTTTGCTTCCGGTGGTATGCCTAGTTCACATAGTTCGACTGTCGTCGCTCTAGCCGTTGTCATCGGTTTTCAGGAGGGGTTCTCATCATCGATTTTTGCACTGGCCGTCATCTTTGCGACGATCATCATGTATGATGCGACAGGTGTCCGGCAAGCTGTCGGTGTTCAGGCAAAACTACTCAATGATTATTTTAAAGGGATTCGCCATGAGACTCCTCTCCTGAATGAGCTCGTTGGTCATACCGAGTTTCAAGTGTTCGTTGGTCTCCTGCTCGGACTAGCCGTCGGTCTTCTATGGCCCGTCTTGTTCTTTTAATTGATGTACAACAGCCCATCCAAAATCGGATGGGCTGTTTGAGTATGAGATAGCTTATGGTTTTAAGACGACCTTGATACATCCATCTGTCCGATCATTGAATGTCTGATAGGCAGACGCAGCATCATCTAGTGCGACTTGGTGCGTTACGATATCTGTTGGATCAAATTCCTTGTTGATGATTTTCTGGAACAGTTCCGGCATTAAATGGACGACTGGTGCTTGTCCCATTTTCAGCGTAATATTTCGGGTAAAGAAATCGCCAAGCGGGAACTGATTATATTTCTTAGCATAGACGCCCGTCAACTGTACAGTACCAAATTTCCGGACAGCATCCTTTGCAATATCAATGGCACTCAACGTTCCACCTTGCAGACCAATCTTTTGTTCAATTTTTTCTACAGGGGACATCTTCCCATCAAAACCGACACAATCAATGACGACGTCTGCCCCACCCTGTGTCAGCTCTTTAATATACGCACCACTTTCTGCGTGATCTGAGAAATTCACTGTCTCGACTTTATTCGTGACTTTGGCATGATTTAATCGATACACTTGATCATCCACCGCAATGACTCGCTTTGCCCCTTGCATCCATGCAAATTTTTGTGTCATTAGTCCAACTGGTCCTGATCCGAGTACGACGACCGTATCTCCTTTTTTCACACCCGCATGCAAGACGCTCCAATACGCCGTAGGTAAAACGTCAGATAAGAACAATAATGCCTCATCTTCCAGTTCACACGATTCAGGAATCACAAGTGGCATGAAATTTCCGAACGGAACTTTTAAATATTCCGCCTGACCACCGGGATGTCCACCAAACTCTTCTGTAAAACCGAAGTACCCACCTGTATCGACATGGGGATTTCCGTTCGAGTTATCACATTGGCTCTCCATATCATGTTCACAAAAGAAACAGTGACCACAAGCAACGTTAAACGGTAACACGACGCGGTCTCCTCGCTTGACTTTCGTCACAGCTGGTCCCACTTCTTCAACGATGCCCATCGGTTCATGACCAATGACATAGTCTTTGTGAGCCGGCATATTCCCCTGATAGATGTGTAGATCCGAACCACAAATGGCAGTCGATGTGATTTTTACGATGATGTCATCGTTTTTTTCAATCGATGGATCCTTTACTTGCTTGACTTGGACATCTTTTGTTCCTTGGTACGTTACGGCGCGCATGTAAAATCCCCCTTAGTGGAATAGAATGACATACCTTTGTCCTTACCCTAATACTAGCATTTCCTCTACATGTTTATTGAAATTGGAACTTTTCTCCTACATGTATCGTATGCTATGAAATAAGACATTCTACGCAATTAGCACAGGAATAAAAGGAGGCACCCGCGTGGCACGCTGTACCGTTTGTCGTCAAAATTGGTCTGCCCGAACAATCTATCGTTTGATATGGTCCGCTCATGGATTACCTTGTCCACACTGTCAGAATCCGCAACACCTACATATGGAGCATCAAGGTCACTTCCTCCGGATTGGTTATTTGGTTCCTTGGCTGACGTTCCTTCTCATACTATTCTGTCCTTGGTATGCTAAGTTATCGCACTATGCTTCTCCTCATCGGTTATGACGAGACAAAAAAGACGAACTTGTCGAAAGTGACAAGTTCGTCTTTTTAAATTCAGGATTTTAATAAGTCGAGTACAGAGCGGACAGTAGAGGCAGAGCGATTCAAAGCCTCTTGCTCCTCAGTCGTCAGTTCGAGTTCATAGATATGCTCGACACCGTTTCCGCCGAGAATGACAGGTACGCCGAAATACATATCGTCATATCCGTATTCACCTTCGAGGTAAGCGATTGCCGGAAGAATACGTCGCTGGTCCTTCAAGATCGCTTCGACCATCTCAGCGATTGCCGCTGCTGGCGCGTAATAAGCGGAGCCGTTTCCGAGTAACTGAACGATTTCACCGCCGCCTTTACGGGTCCGGTCAACGATCGCATCCAGTCGTTCTTTCGATACGAGCTTCTCGATTGGGATTCCTCCCGCCTGAGAATAGCGCAGTAGCGGTACCATATCATCTCCGTGTCCTCCGAGTACGAATCCCGATACATCCTTTACAGAAACGTTCAGTTCCTCTGCTAAGAATGTCCGGAAGCGTGCCGTGTCGAGGACACCGGATTGACCAATGACACGCTCTTTTGGAAAACCAGATGCTCGATAGACCGTATACGTCATCGCATCGACAGGGTTCGTCAGAACGATGATGATCGATTCCGGCGCATGCGCTACGACTTCCTTCGTCACAGCTGTCATGACGGCAGCATTCGTACTTACGAGATCTTCGCGGCTCATGCCTGGCTTCCGAGCGATACCGGCAGTGATGACGACGATATCTGCACCTTTAATGTCTGCATAATCCGATGTCCCTTTTACCGAAGCATCAAACCCGAGGATCGGCGCTGCTTCTTGCATATCGAGCGCCTTTCCTTTCGTCGGATTCTCTTGCTCTGGTCGGTCGACGAGGACGACATCACCTAGCTCTTGCTGGGCAAGATAGAGTGCCGTCGTCGCTCCTGTAAAGCCACTTCCTATGACTGCGATCTTCTTCCGTCTGTTCATCGACTCATTCCTCCTGATCGGATTACATGTTTTTGATGAGTTCGTCCGCGAATTCAGAACACTTCACTTCAGTCGCACCATCCATGAGACGTGCAAAGTCGTATGTGACGACTTTCGATTCAATCGATGTTTCCATCGATTTGATGATGAGATCTGCTGCTTCGTTCCAGCCGAGGTGACGGAACATCATTTCGCCTGACAAGATGACAGACGATGGGTTTACTTTATCAAGTCCAGCGTATTTCGGTGCTGTACCGTGAGTTGCTTCAAAGATTGCGTGACCTGTCATGTAGTTGATGTTTGCTCCAGGTGCGATTCCGATACCACCGACTTGTGCAGCAAGTGCATCCGAGATGTAGTCACCGTTCAAGTTCATTGTCGCAACGACATCGAACTCTTTTGGACGAGTCAAGATTTGTTGTAAGAAGATATCAGCGATTGAATCTTTTACGATCAACTTACCAGCAGCTTCTGCGTCTGCTTGTGCTTTGTTCGCAGCATCTGTTCCTTCTTCTTCCTTGATGCGATCGTACTGGTTCCAAGTGAAGACGTGCTCTGCGTATTCACGCTCAGCAAGTTCATAGCCCCAGTTTTTGAAAGCACCCTCAGTGAACTTCATGATGTTTCCTTTATGAACGAGCGTCAATGAAGCACGTTTGTTTTCGAGTGCGTATTCGATTGCTGCACGAACAAGGCGTTCTGTTCCCTCTTTTGAAATCGGTTTGATTCCAAGACCAGATGTCTCAGGGAAGCGGATTTTATTGACACCCATTTCGTTTTGAAGGAACTCAAGCAGTTTTGCAGCGCCTTCGCTGCCTTCTGCGTATTCAATTCCTGCGTAGATGTCTTCAGTATTTTCACGGAAGATGACCATGTCTGTATCTTCTGGGCGTTTAACCGGTGAAGGAACACCTGTGAAGTAACGAACTGGACGAAGACATGTGTACAAATCAAGCTCTTGACGTAGAGCAACGTTCAACGAACGGATTCCGCCGCCGACTGGTGTCGTAAGTGGTCCTTTGATTGCGATGATGTGCTCACGGATGAGATCGAGTGTCTCTTCTGGTAACCAGTTGCCTGTTTTGTTGAATGCTTTTTCACCAGCGTAGACTTCTTTCCATTCGATTTTCTTCTCACCGTTGTATGCTTTTTCAACTGCTGCATCAAACACACGTACAGCTGCGTTCCAGATGTCAGGTCCTGTTCCGTCACCAATGATGAACGGAATGATTGGAGCGTTTGGAACTTGAAGTGTACCGTTAGTTACTGTGATGTTTTCGCCTTGAAGTGTAGCCATGTCTAAAAATCCCCCTTAAGTAATTGTAATCTACATCAAAAATCAGGAGAGGATTGCTCCTCCCCGTCCTTTTAACGTTCTTCGATGGACACGTATGTCCGGTGCGTTTCACCCGTGTAGTCTGCACGCGGGCGAATCAGACGGTTATCGCTATACTGCTCTAAAATGTGCGCCAACCAACCTGACATCCGACTTACTGCAAAGATTGGAGTGAATAGTTCTGTATCAAGTCCAAGTGCATGGTACGTAGAAGCGGAATAGAAATCAACATTTGGTTTCAATCCTTTTTCCGATTGGACGATTTCGTCGATCTTAACTGACATCTCATACCATTTCGGCTCCCCGATTTGAGCAGTCAGCTGACGGCTCATTTCTTGAAGATGCTTCGCACGTGGGTCGCCGTCCTTGTAGACACGGTGACCGAAGCCCATGATTTTTTGCTTGTTCTCAAGTTTATTATGAACATACTCGTCAACCTTTTCAACCGAATCAATTTCTAACAACATCTTCATGACGGCTTCGTTCGCGCCACCGTGAAGTGGTCCTTTTAACGCGCCCATCGCTGCCGTCACACCTGAGTAGACGTCAGAGAGTGTCGCGACACAAACGCGTGCCGTGAACGTCGAAGCGTTCAACTCGTGGTCAGCGTGAAGAACGAGCGCTTGGTTAAAGGCTTTTTCTGCAACTTCCGTTGGCTCTTCACCCGTCAACATGAACAAGAAATTTCCTGCGTATGAAAGACCTGCTTTAGGTGCAATCGGCTCTTGTCCTTTTTTGATACGAGCGTAAGCTGTGACGAGTGTTGCGATTTGTGCCTGTAATTTGATGGCTTTAGCGTAATTCGCCTCAGTCGACATATCTTCCGATGTCTCATCGTAAAGCGCGAGTTGAGAGAGCGCTGTTCGAATCGTCGCCATCGCATTCGCCGACTTCGGTGCTGCCTTCATCGTTTCAAGAACGGCAGTCGCAACCGTTGCTTCGGAAATGAGTGCTTCCGATAGTTGCTTCAATTCCTCTTCTTTTGGTAGACGGTCGTTCCACAATAAGAAGACGACTTCCTCAAATGAGGCGTGCTCCGCCAAATCATCAATCGTATAACCGCCATACGTCAATTGACCATCGATGATCGAACTGATTTTCGATGAAGTCGCGACGATTCCTTCTAAACCTTTAGTTTGCGTCATGACAATAATCCCCCTTTTTTTCCCCAGAAATTTAAAACGCTTTCATTTCCGTATTGAAAAAAAGACGTCCACTCAAGAGTCGTTCCCCATGCTTGTAGCGCTGTACTCTTGAATAGACCATCTTGTTTCTGTTCTTAGTATAAACAAAAATACCCAAAAAGTGAATGAACTTGCATACTATTATCAAAAAATTAATTCAGTTACTTTGCTGATTCGGCTCATCCTGTGAACGCTTTTGCGATGACATCCCACATTCCGATGACGAGCGCCGCGATTCCAGCACCAATCAATGGTCCGACCGGTACCCCACGGAAAAGTCCGACTGCAAGAATCGTTCCAGCTAGCAAAGCTGTCGTCACGAGTGGATCTTCTTTCATCAGTCCAACACCGTGTGCCGCGACGATTGCAACAAAAATTCCTGATAAAAATGAGATGATGCCGATATGTCCCCGAATACTTTGGAGCAACTCCTTAAATCCGATATCCCCTGCTGCAATCGGTACGAGGATCGCTGCCGTGATCAATGTGACGCCCCACGTTATTCCTTTTGCCTGCAAGGAAGGAAACAGTCTACCATCCAGCCCGATTGCCTTGATGATCAGCAGGAAGGCTGCAGCAATGATTAATGATTTATTTTGTGCGATGACCCCGATGAAGACGAGGGCAATCAAAAAAAGATAAGCTTCCATACGTCCTCCTCATACAAAAAAAGACGGACATGACCTAAGTCACGTCCGTCATGAATGGATTATGCGTTATATAGTTTACCTGTCAATGGATCGATTGAGATCATTTGACCGTCTTTGAAGACTGTCAATGCATCTTCGACACCAACGATGACTGGTTTACCGAGTGATGGTCCAACGATTCCAGCATGGCTTGTCAATCCGCCATCAACTGTGATCATCGCTGCAGCCATCTCGATTGCAGGCATCATGTCACGATCTGTTGAGTTCGTAACGAGAATCATGCCTGGCTTCGCTTTAGAGTTTGCTTCCTCAGCGTTGTTTGCGATGACGACTTCGCCAACGACTCCACGTTCACCGATCCCACGACCGTTTGCGATCTCTTTACCGACGATGTGGATTTTCAACATGTTCGTTGTACCAGCAGTCAAAGCAGGGATACCTGCTGAGATGACGACGAGATCACCATCTGTGACGAAACCAGCGTCTTTTGCTGTGTCCGCAGCAAGTGTCAACATGTCATCCGTGTTGTCTGAAAGATGATCAACGACGATTGGGTACACGCCCCATACGATGTTCAACTGACGTGCGACACGTGCGCTTGGTGTAACCGCAACGATGTTCGGCTCCGGACGGTATTTCGAGATACGTGCAGCCGTGTAACCCGATTGTGTCGGTGTCAAGATTGCTTTTGCGTCCAAGTTGATTGCAGTGTGCGTAACCGCTTGAGCGATCGCATCCGTTACTGTGTGCTCACTACGCGTCTGACGATCTTTCAACAAGAGCTTGTAGTCGAGCATTTTTTCTGTACGTTTTGCGATCGAGTGCATCATTTGGACAGATTCGATTGGGTAGTCCCCTGCTGCTGTCTCACCTGAAAGCATGATTGCATCTGTACCATCAAGAATTGCGTTCGCGACGTCTGATGCTTCAGCACGTGTTGGACGTGGGAAACGTTGCATCGAGTCAAGCATTTGTGTTGCTGTAATGACTGGTTTACCAAAGTCGTTACAAAGCTTGATCAAGTCTTTTTGAGTTGGCGTGACTTCTTCCGTTGGGATCTCGATACCGAGGTCACCACGCGCTACCATCAAACCGTCCGAAATCGCAAGGATTTCTTCGATGTTATCGACACCTTCTTGGTTCTCGATTTTCGGGAAGATCTTGATGTGGCTCGCGTTGTTTTTCTCAAGCAATTGACGAATCGCAACGACGTCTGACGCACGGCGTACGAAAGATGCCGCGATCAAATCGATATCGCTCTTGATACCGAACTCGATATCAGCGATATCTTTTTCTGTCAAAGCAGGAAGGTTAACCTTCACGTTTGGCAAGTTAACGCCTTTTTTCGTCTTGATGACGCCTTCGTTTTCGATTGAACAACGAAGCTCACGGTTCGGAAGTTTTTCAGTGACACGAAGACCGATGAGACCATCATCAAGCATGATCATCGAACCGACTTCAACATCATCGTAAAGTCCTTCGTATGTGACAGAAAATTTATCTTTCGTTCCGACGATTTCGTTTGCATCACCACTGACGATGATGACTTCTTGTCCACGTTCGAGAAGCGCTTTTCCTTCTTCAAACGAATGTGTACGGATTTCCGGACCTTTCGTATCGAGAAGAATCGTAACGATTTTGTTTGCTTCTTCTGCTGCACGACGGATATCCGTGATTCGTGCACCGTGCTCTTCATAATCGCCGTGTGAGAAGTTCAAACGAGCGACGTTCATACCTGCTTCGATCATTTCTGGAAGACGTTTTTCTGACGCCGGTCCAATCGTACATACAATTTTAGTTCTACGCATATTCCATAAACCTCCTACGGTGTTTGGCCAAGTTCTCTTGTCCATTCCAATCCTATCGACGTTCGTTAAATCGAAAGCTGTTTTGAAAGCTCGAGAATATCAAGATCCAGCTCATGTTTATTTTCGTCGAGTGCCTCATCGATATCGAGATCAATCATCTTACCACCACGTACACCTACGACACGTCCTTGCTTTCCTTGAAGTAGGATTTCGATAGCATGCGCACCCATCCGACTTGCAAGTACACGGTCCGCTGCCGTTGGTGCTCCACCACGTTGAACGTGACCAAGAACCGTGACGCGTGTATCAAGACCTGTTTCTTTTGCGATAGCGTCTCCCACGTCCTGAGCACGACCTGCCCCTTCAGCGACGATGACGATCGAGTGTTTTTTACCGCGATTGACACCACTTTGAATGCGATCAAGGACTTCTTTTAAATCTTCAGGACGCTCGGGAACAAGAATCGATTCTGCTCCACCAGCAAGTCCTGCATATAATGCGATATCACCTGCATCGCGTCCCATGACTTCAATGACATACGTCCGCTCATGCGACGATGCCGTATCACGGATTTTATCGATTGCTTCAAGCGCCGTGTTGAGCGCTGTATCAAAACCAATCGTATAGTCCGTTCCAGGGATATCGTTATCAATCGTACCTGGAAGTCCAATTGTCGGGAAGCCAAGTCCTGTCAATTTTTGGGCACCACGATACGACCCGTCTCCGCCTACGACGACGAGTGCATCAATTTCAAATTTCTTAAGATTGACGACCGCTTTTGCTCGTCCTTCTTCTGTGCGGAACTCAGGGCAACGTGCTGAACGTAGGAACGTTCCGCCTCGTTGAATAATGTCACCAACTGATCCAAGGTTCAACTGGACGATGTCCCCGTTGATTAATCCTTGATAGCCGTTATAGACACCAAATACTTCTAAGCCATGAAAAATCGCTTTACGCGTGACAGCACGCACCGCGGCATTCATACCTGGTGCATCGCCGCCACTCGTTAAGACAGCAATCCGTTTTAAACTCACGTTAATCACCTCTCCATTAATCTGAATCTAAAATAGCACGTTGTTTTCTTGTTTTACAACAGGGTAGATTGCATAAACTTTCACTTGGTTTTTCATCACCGATTCCGGAAATGAGGAATATCAATCATGATAGCGATTACATGGTGCTTATGTGCCAATTTGGTGATATTTTTCGGTCCGCTGATCGATAAGCTCTTCCTTGGTCAAATGAACCAATGATTCGAGTTTCTGTACCAATACAGTTTTTAATTTATCCGCCTGTAATGACACATCGAGATGTGCGCCTCCGACGACTTCTGGAATGATGGCATCTGCGATCCCGAGTCGTAATAAATCAGGTGCTGTGATCTTCATCGATTCTGCCGCTTTCTCCGCAAGACTTGCATCTTTCCATAACAATGCTGCAGCACCTTCAGGAGAGATAACGGAATACGTTGAATTCTCGAGCATCAAGAGTTGGTCACACACTCCGATTCCTAAAGCACCACCTGATCCACCTTCACCGATGACGATTGAGATGATTGGAACTGTCATGCCAGCCATCTCAAACAGATTTTTCGCGATGGCCTCACTCTGACCACGTTCTTCTGCCGCACGTCCTGGATAAGCCCCTTTCGTGTCGATGAACGTGATGATTGGTCGGTTGAATTTCTCCGCTTGTTGCATGAGACGTAGTGCTTTTCGGTACCCTTCCGGATGTGGCATCCCAAAATTACGACGAATGTTTTCTTTTGTATCTTTTCCGCGTTGATGACCGATGATCGTCACCGGACGACCATTCAATGTTCCAATTCCACCAACGATTGCCGCATCATCATACCCATGACGATCGCCATGCAGCTCGATGAAATCTTCACAAATGGATTCAATGTAATCGAGTGTCGTTGGACGTTCTGGATGACGTGCCAATTGAACACGATTCCACGCTTCCATATTCCCGTAAATATCGAGTTCTAATCGATGAAGGCGTTCTTCAAGAAGTTGGAGTTCTTCCTTGAAGTCTAATCCTTGTGTTTCCGCCATATCATGGAGCTCAAGAATTTTTTCGCGTAACGCGATGACTGGTTGGTCAAATGGTTGCATGGTTCGTTCCCTCCGCATGTAGCTTTAAGATTCGCGTATAGTACGTTTTCAGATCATGTCGTGATACGACATCGTCCAGTTGACCTGCTTGTAATAAGAATTCTGCTGTTTGGAAATCTTCCGGTAGTTTTTCACGTATCGTCTGTTCGATGATCCGTCGACCTGCAAACCCGATCAACGCCCCCGGTTCAGCGATGTTGAAATCACCGAGCATCGCAAAACTTGCTGATACACCGCCGGTCGTCGGATGAGTCATACAAGAAATATAAAGTAATCCAGCATCTGAATGCTGTTTTAAGAAGAGACTCGATTTCGCCATCTGCATGAGACTAACCATTCCCTCTTGCATCCGTGCTCCACCTGAAGCGGAGAAAATCGTGACAGGTAGACGATGTTTCGTTGCGTAACGAACCGCTTCAGAAATCGCAGCACCAACCGCTGCACCCATCGAACCCATCCGGAATCGTGCATCCATGACACAAGCGACGAGTGGGTGACCATTCACATTCCCGACGCCACAGACGATCGCTTCCTCAAGACCCGTTCTGACTTGGTCGCCCTTTAATTTTTCCGGGTAATCCTGGAATCCAAGCGGATCCGCTTGAACTGCCGGTAAGTCGAAATACGTCACCGAACCTTCATCAAATAATTGCGTAAAACGTTCTTGCGCGGTCAACGGGTGATGATACCCACATGAACAGACACGTAAGTTCGCCTCCAGTTGTTTCGTATATTGGATTAATTTACATTTCGGACATTTCGTCATTAGGCCAACTGGCACATCGACACGCTGCTCCTTCGAAGTCAGCGTGACGAACTTTTTAGGTTTTCGAAAAAATGCTTGCACGTTCAGTTCCCCCTTGTCATCCTATGGGCGGTTCAAGAGTTGTTCCCGTTCCGCCTGCGTATAGAGTTCCCCTTGACCGAAGCTTTTATGGAAGGCATTGACTTGTCGCCAGATTCGTTCAAACAAATCGTTATCGACTGTCTGAATCAACGTTTCACGAAACGCAACATCGGATGAAACGACTGGTGCAAGCACCGAAAGGTCATCCAGCTGCGCGAGCGCTGCTTGCTCAAGCAAGCGAAGCGTTCCTGCCAAGTCTTCGAACTTCGAATCGCCAGTCACTAAGAATTGAGCGATGATTTGAATATAGGTATGATCGTCACGATTCAATAGAAAGCTTCCGCCTCCATGTCGTGTCTCGACGATCCCTAAATAAGCGAGCGTCCGTAATGCTTCTCGTACGGACGGTCGACTGATGGATAGTCGTTCTGCCAGTTCCCGTTCTGATGGAATACGGTCTCCTGGAACTAATCCATCTTGTTCGATCATCAATTTAATCGCCGCGATATTGGCTTCAAACGCATTTCGTTTCTTCTCCATATCGATACGGCACCACCTTTCTGACCCTTCAGTCGGTTGCTTTAATCGGTGGCATTGGTCAGACCAATTACCCCTTATTATAACAAATCTTATTACCTAGTACTAGTTTGAGCGGGGGACATTTTTCAGGACGACATGATCCTCGCCAAACCGAATACGTAGCCGAGCTAGTAATTCCTCATCATGTTGCACTGCATAAAGCGGCGGTAACGATTTCGTCTCGCGTGAATCCGCGTAGCGAACGACGACTGGAATATCGCCTGGCGCTGCTTCTAGCAACTGTTCGAGTGCGGCCAACTCATTTTTTGATGTTAACTTGACGAACAGCACATCTTGTCCAAGTGGACGGAGACGTTCCAAAATGAACTGACGCTCCCCTTCGCGATCTTGCACCTTTAGTTCAATCAGTAAGACGTTCCCTAAATAAAGCGATCGACGGAATCGTTCATATTGATTCGGGAAGACGACGACCTCTTCATTCGAATACCCGTCGACTGCCTGAATAACTGCCATCGTTTGACCACGTTTCGTCTTGAACTCTCGAATCTGATCAATATAACAGACTAAATAATGTGTTTCCGAGCCGACTCCAAGATCATGGAAATAAGCAGATTCAACCGGTGCTTTCATTGCTGTCGTTAATGGCGAATACGTCAACCAGAATCCAAGCGCTTCCCGTTCTAATCGTGCCCAGTCGGAATCACTTCGTTTCGATGACTTCTGTGTCCGGCGTTTCCCGAGAATTGCTAATTCGTCTGGAAGTAATGTATTCGACGACTCGGTGAAATACTCAAGTACCTCTTGTTCGGCGAGCCCGCGATCGCCGTGCGTCGCTCGATCTAGCGCACCACTGTAGAGTAACAATTCAATTTTTGCGCGCTCCTTCTTGCCCCATCCGACGTGGGTTAACAGATCAGCAATCGTCGCCGTATGCTTCGACGCGTCCTTTACACGCTCGAATTCTCGCTCAGAAATACCTTTAATCACATGGATACCGAGACGAATTCCTTTGCCCTCTAACGAAGAACGGTAATCCGAAATCCAGACATCCGGCGATAGGACAGGAAGACGTCGTTCGCGCATCAATCGGACGAGACGCTCCGGTTGTTCGACCGAGACAAGCAAGAAAATGTGCGGAAAATGCGCTTTGATATATCCAAGGGCATAACTAATTTTTGAATAGGCGACCGCATGGCTTCGGTTGAATCCATACCCAGCAAATCGCTCAATTTGTTCATAGAGTGATTGTGCGATTGCATCATCGAATCCATTCGACTTTGCTCCTTCGAGAAAACGAACCCGTTCCCGTTCGAGCGAATCCGTACTTTTCTTAGAAATTGCACGCCGTAATAAATCTGCTTGTGCCAGTGTAAATCCAGCCACTCGACGGGTGATTTCCATGACTTGCTCTTGATAGACGATGATGCCATACGTTGGTGAAAGGACGTCTTCTAAAACGGGATGCAACATTTGATAAGGTTGACCGGCTTTTCGTTTCGCGTACAGATCAATGAATTTCATTGGTCCTGGACGATAGAGTGACATCGTTGCTACCAAATCCTCGAACCGATTTGGTTTGACTTCGCGTAACGTCTGTTTCATACCTGTCGACTCGAATTGGAAAATATCATCCGTCTCAGCGCGGGCAAAGACTTGGAATGTTGCACGATCTTCCTCTGGAATTTGCGTGAGCGTAAAGGATGGCTGTTCTCGACGAATCAATTCTTCCATCCGACGCAAACGACTGAGATTTCGTAATCCTAACAAGTCAATTTTTAACAATCCTTGACGCTCCAACGCCTGCATCAGGAACTGCGTCACATACCGTTCATTTGGTCCCGTTTCAACAGGTGTCGTCTCGACGAGCAGTTCAGATCCAATGACGACACCAGCCGCGTGAACCGAACGTTGTCTCGGGAGACCCTCGACCGCTTGTGCCAATTGCAACAGTTGCCGGCGCTTTTCGCTTCCAGAGAACCAACGATATGTCTGTTTATTTTGTTCGATTCCTTGTAATGTCGTTGATTTCCCAAGCTGTTTGACTGCAGCATCTAACTCATCTTTCGAAAACTCTAGCGTCCGTCCGACGTCTCGAAGAGCGGCTTTGGCACCGAGCGTCGACAATGTACCGATTTGAGCAACATGATCTTTTCCGTAACGCATTACGAGATCCTCTAATACTTCTTCGCGTCGTTCGTCTTCGATATCGATATCGATATCCGGCATCGAAATCCGCTCGGGGTTCAAGAATCGTTCGAATAGTAATCCATATTTCAATGGATCCACTGTCGTAATCCCAAGCGCATAACTGACAAGTGATCCAGCTGCTGAGCCTCGACCAGGTCCAACGAAGATACCTTTCGCTTTTGCGCTACTTACGAGTTCTTCAACGATTAAGAAGTAATCGGCAAATCCCGTCTTATCGATGACTGATAGTTCATAAGCGAGACGTTCCCGTGCCGTTTCACTTTCATGACCATGTGCCAGTAACCCTTCCTCAGCACGTTTCCGTAACAACGCATTCGAGTCTTCCGCAATACGTGGAAGTGGACGTTGTTGATAAGGTAATTCTAAGCGTTCAGATGTCGTCGCAAACTGCTCCGCCATCGTAATTTCTCGCTCGGTAAAGTCTTCGAGTAACTCTTCCCGGGTCTTTAAATGCATCAGACGATCTGTCTTTTGGTCTTGGAACGTCGTCGCTTCACCAATCGCACGTATTGCTTGATACGCTGGCGCTTCATCTCGACGAAGATAACGAACAGGATCGACTGGTACAGTCTCAACACCAAGTGCTGCTGCTACTTCGCGGTAACGCGTGCGACTCTCTCGTTCGACCGTTGAACGACTAGAGGTTACTCCCATATATGTACGCGCTCCTTGAACGTGTCCCATCCATTGAACGAAGGAACGACGTAGACGCGTCGCATCTTCAGATGCTTGACGCAGTGGAACGAGCACCGCGATCAGTGATGAAACTTCAGTCTCCCCCTGTCGACTGGCTAGTCGATACAGTTGACGCAGTCCATCAGAAGAAAAAGCAAACCATAAGATACAAAATTCTTCTTCTTCGATTCGTTGCTCCCATCCGACGATCGGCTGCATATTTCGACGTTGACATGCATCGATGAATGCGGGAACTCCTGTTAATGTCGTTTCACAGATGACCGCTCGTCCGATGTGTCGACGGACTAGTTCATCAAGATAAGGCTCGATTCGAACTAAACTTTGCAATGGACTAAACTGCGTCCGAACATTTATATGCATCTTCCATTCTCCTTTCTCTTCTGATGGAGGGTTTTAAAAGTTTTCAGAACATTCATATCTAACTGACTCAAGTACTCGCCATCTGATTTATTATTCGCTACAATAAGTATAGAAATATCATGACGGGTACGGAAGGAGCGTTTCTCATGATTTTGAATCGCAGTCAAATCGCACGTGAAAAAGTCGAACAACTAAAGCTCGGTGTTACCGCTTTTACTGAAACGGAAGAAATCGCTGAGAAGATTCGCAAATCTGTCGCTGAACTTCAACTGAATGTCATTGAAGACCACACAGATCGTGGCGTTTGGTTCATTCCGCAAGACGAAACAAAGACGCAATAAGCGTAAAAAGGCTGTTCGCTTCGCTTCCTCTATGAGAGGAGTGAGACCGAGCAGCCTTTTTCCGTTTAAAACTGGAAGTTAGCAGCGACCTCGTCCAGACGACGGATGACACGTTCGACTTCACTCAACTGTCCAATCGTTGCACCAGACGCCATCGGATGTCCACCACCATTGAATTCTTTTGCTACTTCATTGATGACAGGACCCTTCGAACGAATCCGGACACGGACTTCCTTGTCCGTTTCAAGGAATAACGCCCAACACTTCATTCCTTTTAAACCAGCAAAACTATTGACGAGCAACGATGCTTGCTCAACCGTCGCCCCAAACTGCTTCAATGTATCTTGTGTCAAAACGACATAACCGACACCTTGACCCGTCAATTGAATATGTTGTAGGACGTATCCTTGTAAGTGAAGCGCCGCAAGTTCTGTTTCGTACATATTGCGATACAACCAGTCCGTATCGATTCCTGCATCAATCAATTGCGCTGCGACTTCAAATGTTCGTTTCGTCGTACCACGGAATTGGAAACGTCCCGTGTCACCGACGATCCCAGCGTAGAATTGAATGGCAGCTGGTGCTGGAATCTCATATCCCCATTCATTCAATAAATGAACGAGCAGTTCCGATGTCGAACTCATCGTCGTATCGACGAGCTGCACGGGCGCGTATGGATCTTCATCCGGATGATGGTCGATTTTAATGACATCTTTTCCTGTCATCGCAACTTTTCCATCAATCCGCGCTTGGTTCGCCGTATCCAGAATCACGACTAACGCCTTTTTATACAACACGTCATCAATTTGATCGAGCTCCCCCATGAATGACAGTGATGCCGCCATCTCACCTGCTGACAAAACTGTTTTTTCAGGAAACTGATGTTGTAATGTTAATTGTAAACCGAATTGACTACCGAGTGCATCGGGATCTGGCCGTTCATGACGATGAATGATGATCGTATCTGCCGCTTCAATCATTTGTTTGATTTGCTCTTTCACTGTGCACAGCTCCTCTAATCTTGATATGATACTAGATGAAGACAAAAAGGAGGTCCTTTTAACATGCAATTCATCCTCATCGCCCTCATCGTTTTCTCGCTTGGTGGGTATTTGTTAGCAAAACGCCGCGCGTTCCATACGAAAAGCACGAACCGAAAATACTTGTTCAATACGCAAGCGAGCATTTGGTTGAGCTTGTTCGTCATCCTATTCGCCGTCAACCAGTTCGTTTCCGGGAACGGATTAACGACACTCGTTGGGAAAATCGTTTGTTCCATTTTAATCATCGTCGGTGTTGCTTCATTCATCGCCGGATTCATCCGTTACAAAAAGATTTATCCGTATGTCGTCCGCGAGATGGAGCAATCCTGAGCTAGATTCAGAGGAACCGAAGTCAGTTGACTTCGGTTCTTTTTGATTCATTTAACGATCGATGAGTTGGGATGTCACGAGTGCCTTCGCAACAATTTGTGTCCCTTGATACATTTCGACATCGACTTTCCCGAATTTTCGACCGACGTCAAAGACATTCGCCCGGATCGTTACCGTGCTCTCGATTTGAACAGGTTTAATGAAGTAGATGCTGACATTTTCAATGACGAGGTCACCTTTTTTCATATGGCGTAACATTCGCGTCGCTCCTTCGACTAGAAGCGTCGTCAACACCCCACTCGAAGCAGTCCCCATGAAGTTCGTCATTTGCGGCGAGACCTCAAGCGATAAGTACGGTCCCCGTTCGTCCTCCGCCGCCTTGATTTGCCCCGTGATTAGATCGTCGAACGTCTCTCCGACTTGTGGTTGACGATTCGCGAGTTGCAGTGCCTTGAGGACGTCTTGCCGACTAATGATCCCGAGCAATCGACCGTACTGGTCGATGACCGGTAACATCTCGATTCCTTCCCAGACCATCTGATGCGCGGAATTCGTGACACTCGTTCGAATACCGACCGTGATCGGGTGACGGGTCATGACTTTTTCAACAGCCCAGTCATGTGGACGGTCAATGATGTCCTTCGCTGTCACGACACCGACGACCTTCATTTGTTCATCGATGACAGGATAACGATTGTGTTTCGTCTGCTCATTTAACTCATGCCAGCGTGAAATGGGATCCGTCGTCTGTAAATAGAACGTGTCATGCAACGGAATTAAAATATCCGAGACGAGTAAAATCTCCTTTTTGATCAATCGATCATAAATCGCACGGTTGATCATCGTCGCAACCGTGAACGTATCATATGACGTCGAAATGATCGGTAACTCCATCTCATCCGCCAATCGCTTCGCATCTTCTGTCGTATCGAAGCCACCGGTAATCAATACAGCAGCCCCTGCTTCAAGCACGAGCTCATGTGCTTTTTCGCGGTTTCCGATGATGACGAGACTATCGACATCGATGTAGCGCATCATGGCTTCGAGCTTCATTGCGCCAATGACGAATTTCGTCAACGTCTTGTGTAATCCATTTCGACCACCGAGCACTTGACCATCGACGATGTTCACGACTTCCGCGAATGTCAGCTTCTCGATATTTTCTTTTTGTTTCTTTTTAATCCGAATCGTTCCGACTCGCTCGATCGTCGAGACGAACCCTAAATTTTCTGCTTCCTTGATGGCGCGATAAGCCGTCCCCTCGGATACGGTCAAATCCTTCGCGATTTGTCGGACGGAAATCTTTGTTCCGACATCAAGATCTTCGATGTGTCGAATGATCTGTTCGTGTTTCGTAGGCATACTGTATCCCTTCTTTTCCTTTTTTCTACTCTCCTGTCATTATACTGTACTACTCTAAAGATGAAAACGTGTACTAGTCTGATTTACGATAAATGTTTTTCGAACCGGACGATGATATACTTATGTAGAAAATGAGTAGAGAGGTGGAATCATATATGCGCGAACGTACGAACCAAATCAGTGAATTCTTGAAAGAACAAGGAATCGACTTAGCCGTCGTCACTTCGAAGGCAAATGTCTTTTATTTCTCAGGAGTCTACGCTGAACCCCACGAACGTGTCATGGCGGTCCTCGTGGATGTAACCGGCAAACATGTATTATTCTGTCCGGCGCTCGAAGCAAGTATCGTTGCAGCGAGTCCTTGGGAAGGAGACGTCGTGACGTATGAGGATCACGAAAACCCGTTTGATCGATTAGCAGAATTATTCGCGACATTCGAACACTCGAATAACCGGATTGGTATCGAAGGGGAACATATGACGTTCAGCCGCTATCAGGAGTTAAGTTCACGTCTTGAGAACGCAGCGATTCTCGATATCGGTGCGTCGCTACAAGGACTGCGCTTGAAAAAAACACCGGACGAAATCGCTATTCTTCAAGAAGCAGCACAACTTGCGGACGAAGCAATCGAAATCGGTAAACAAGCAATCCGCCCGGGGATCACGGAAATCGAAGTCATTGCGGAAATCGAATATGAAATGAAGAAAAAAGGCGTCCGCGAGATGTCATTTGATACGCTTGTTTTATTTGGTGCAAACAGTGCTGATCCGCACGGTGTACCCGGCGACCGTGTCATCCAAGAAGGCGACTTCGTCTTATTTGACCTCGGCGTCGTTTGGAAAGGCTACTGTTCCGATATTACACGGACCTTCGTTTACGGCGAAGCGAACGAAGAACAGAAAAAAATCTATGAAACGGTTCGCCAAGCACTTGAAGCCGCGACAGAAGCAAGCCAGATCGGCACGACACTCGGTTCGTTAGATAAGGCAGCTCGTGACGTCATCACAAAAGCTGGTTACGGGCAGTACTTCACGCACCGTGTCGGTCACGGACTCGGAATCGAGGTTCATGAATTCCCGTCTCTCGCGTCAAACAACCTACTGACGGCTGAAGCTGGTATCGTCTACACACTCGAACCAGGCATTTATGTTCCAGGTGTCGGTGGCGTCCGCATCGAGGATGATATTCATCTCACTGCGGAAGGTCCAGTTGCGTTAACTCGCACACCAAAACACCTTCAATCCATTTCGTTATCTTAACTCAAGAAAAACACCTAATCCATCGCTTGGATTAGGTGTTTTTGCTTACTTACGGGATTGATGGACGACATTGACGCCACCTGTTACATCGAGAATTGCTCCAGTGATCATACTCGATTCTTCTGCCAGCAAGAAGGAGATCGCGCGAGCGATGTCTTCTCCGACACCCGTTCTTCCGACAGGCGTCGCCTCATCATGCTCCGCTTCTGAAATCTGTTTCGTCTTATTGTCTCCGACGATGTTTCCTGGGTTGACCATGTTGACCGTGATGCCATGTTCCGCTTCTTCAAGCGCTACACTCTTCGTCAAACTCACCATCCCGCTTTTAGCAGCAGCGAAAGCCGCCCGGCATACCCATCCCGGCGCTGTTGCACTCTCTGGAAAGCCATACGTAATGATTCGACCATAAGATTGCTTACGCATGACGGGTAACACTTGACGTAACAGCCAAAAACTAGCCGTCAGATTCCCGGTGATCACTTCATTCCATTCCTGATCGGTGTAATCTACTAACGCTTTTCGTTCAAATATATAAGGTCCTGCATTAAGTATCAACGCATCAATCCGACCTTGCTCGTTGATTGCTTGTTGGGTTGCGCGTTCCAATTCTTCTTGATTCGTCACATCCGCTTGAATCGTCATGAGGTTCGGATGTGTAAATTCGGGTTCGGAACGATGGAACGCTGTCACTTTCCAACCTTCTTCCAGTAACTGGCGCGTTACTCGTTCTCCCAGTCCTTTTGTACCTGCTGTAATTAACGCGTGCCTCATCTTGGCATCGCCCCCTTTCACTGACTCCATCTTACGACGGAACGGAAAGGAAGGACAATTTTTAGAACTCACTGAATGTTTCATCCGCTCCCAGTAAGAGAATGGTATAATCAGGGTGTACTCATCATATCGATTACGAAGGGATGGATTCATCATGGCAATCGTCTATCATAATGTACTTGTAGCAGTAGATGGCTCAAAAGAGGCAGAACGTGCCTTCGAGACGGCAATCGATGTTTCATTGCGAAATGATGCAAAATTGATCATCGCACACGTCATTGATACACGGACATTCGCAACGGTAGAAGCATATGACCGCACCATCACGGAGCGTGCCGAATCTTACGCGAAGGAATTGCTAGACGAATACGTCAAGACCGCTCAAGATCGCGGTGTACAGGAAGTCGAAGTAGCGATTGAATACGGCTCACCGAAAGTAACGATCGCCAAAAAGCTTGCCCCTAATCACGATGCCGATTTAATCATCTGTGGCGCAACTGGTTTAAACGCTGTTGAGCGTTTCTTCATCGGTAGTGTCTCTGAAAGCATTACGCGTTACGCAAAATGTGACGTCTTGATCGTCCGTTTATGAACCACTCTTCACCAAAAAGCCTCGCTTCCTTCATTTCAAAGGAAGCGAGGCTTTTTTGACGACCTACTTAATCAAAAAAACCATCGAACCAATGTCCGATGGTTTGAAATCATTTGTATTTTACTGTGACCGTACGACGACCCCAGTTGAATGCTTCTGAACGAGAGTAGTAAAGGATATCCAGTTTCTTGCCTTTGATGGCACCGCCAGTATCAGCGGCTGTATACGTTCCTTTTAATTTCCCTTTGTAATACACTTTCACTGTCGAACGAAGTGGAATGACACGTGGATCAACCGCTACGACTTTCTTTTTCGAGCTCTTGATGTTCCAACCGATTGCTGTCAGATTACCACTACCTGGATCATACGGCGTGTAAGCTGTTGCGCTTACGTTCGTGATTGTTTTCCAACCACCTGTCGATTGTTTTTTCGAACTGCTTGACGTCACGACTTTCGAGTAGCTTGCGCTAAGGTAAGCTGTTTTACCTTTGTAACTTACTTTATACCAGTTACCTGTTTTTGCTTTGTACGATAACGTTTGGTTCTTATATAGAAGACCGAGCTTTTTCGAAGAAGTAGTAGCTTTCTGACGAATGACTAGGCTATCGACTGTTGACTTGACGCTTTTCTTAGTTGCAGCCTCTGCTTGAAGACCTGCGAACGAACTGAGTGCTAACACGACCGTTAAAACACTTGCGAGCATCCGTTTCATCATGTATTTTCTCCTCCATCATTGTTTCGTGTTTGTTAACTGAGATTAATATACATGACAAAACGAGGGAGTGCCGTTACATATAGACCACAAAAATATGTCTGTACTATTACTTTTATGTTACAAACGACTCATTTTTTTAAGAAATCGATCATTTTCGGGTTTATTTTTACAAAGATGACGATTCATTTTTCGTTATATGACAAACACCGTAACAATAGATCGTATGTTCGTATATTCTATTTCTTAGATTTTATAAAAAAAGACTGAATCGTCGGAATGACGACTCAGTCTTTTTGATTGAAACGATTATGCGTTTTGAGCAACTAATCCACCAACACGAACCGTGTCGCGTGCAATCATCAATTCCTCATTCGTTGGAATGATGATGACTTTAACTGGTGAGTGTGGGTAGTTAATGAAGAGTTCTTCTCCACGAGCTCCAGTGTTGAGTGATGGATCCCAGTAAACGCCCATGAATTCAAGACCACGTAAGACACGCTCACGGATTGAATCTGAGTTTTCTCCGACGCCGGCTGTGAAGATGATCGCATCGACACCATTCATCTCAGCAGCGTATTGCCCGATGTAACCGTGGATACGGTTCGCAAAGATACGGAGTGCCATCTCTGAACGATGGTTTCCTTCTTTAGCAGCTGTCTGGACATCACGCAAGTCACTTGAAAGACCTGAAAGACCGTAGATTCCAGACTCTTTGTTCATGACGTTCAAGACGTCTTCTGCTGTTTTCCCTGTTTTCTCCATCAAGAATGGAATCAACGCTGGGTCAAGTGAACCAGAACGTGTTCCCATCGTGATCCCTTCAAGCGGTGTGAAGCCCATTGTCGTATCGATTGATTCGCCACCCGAAACTGCTGCGATCGATGCTCCGCTACCTAAGTGACATGAAATCAAACGGAGGTCTTTTAACGGACGACCGAGTAATTCAGATGCACGTTCCGTAACGTATTTGTGGCTCGTACCGTGGAAACCATATTTACGGATGCCGTATTCTGTATAGTAATCATACGGCAAGCTGTAAAGGAAGTTTTCTTCTGGCATCGTTTGGTGGAACGCCGTATCGAAGACTGCCACTTGTGGTACTTCCGGAAGCAATGCTTGGAATGCCCGGATTCCGATCAAGTTTGGTGGAATGTGAAGTGGTCCGAGTTCTGTGTACGACTCGATATCGTGCATGACTTCATCTGTAATCAATACAGAGTCTGCATATTTTTCTTTACCATGAAGCACACGGTGTCCAACACCTTTAATCTCATCGTAAGACGAGATGATTCCGAACTCCATCAATTTTTCGAGTGACAACTCGACTGCTTCTTTATGTGTTGCAAGTGGGAGGACATCTGTATACTTTTGTCCTTCACCATATTTGATCGTAAAGATTGCATCGTCTTTACCAACGCGTTCAACGAGTCCGACTGCAATCATCGTTTCGTTCGGCATTTCGAGCAATTGGAACTTCAAAGACGAACTACCTGCGTTTACCGCCATAATTTTTGCCATGATTTTTCCCCTTTTCCATTTGAATCCAATGAACATTCACATCTGTTTAGGTTTTCTTCTATTTCTGTTCTACAACTAGAATAGTCAAATTAACGACAGATTTCAATCACTTTGCGTAATTCATTTTAATTCTGTGTTAATCCATTCATCAATCTGTTTCACCATACCACCAAACGCGCGGGCATCTGTGAACGATGGCAACTCAGCAAGCAATGCTTGTTTTGGCATCTTCATACCGGCTAAATGATTACGGACGATTAAATAACTTTTTGCCGCCTGTTCTTGTTTGAACATCGTGAGCGGCAACTGCAAAATACCGATCACATGCGCTTTTGATTCGAAGTACTGTTTCAACTTCCCTTCCGTATCATGCTGGAACAGACCGTTCGGAATGACGAAGACACCGAATCCACCTGGTTTGACGTATTGCATCGCCTGTTCAATCAACAAGAAATGACTATAGCTCATGCCTTCGTCTCGTTTCAAGATGTAAGAAGCGGCAGCCTCTTCATCCGGATAATAACCGACAGGAAGATCGGCCATCGCAAGATCAACTGGATCTAACAATAATGGTCGTAACGCATCCTGATGGGTATACGTGACTGGATAGTCGAGTAATTCCGTTACCGCTGCTGATAAACGAATCAATGTCTCATCTACCTCGACCGCCTCAGCGGCTGTACCTGTTGAAAGCTGACTTAAGACAGCATGTAACATGCCACCCGTCCCACTCCCCAACTCAAGTAATCGGATGTCCTCCTTACCTACCAATTTCCCGATTAGATAACCAGCAAACAAAGCGACACTGTCTGGCGTCGGCAAATGGTTCGGTTGCGCTTGTTTCATCCCTTCTAAAATAGCAAGCGACACTGCCTTCCGAATGACCTCTTTATCTACATTTTCAGTATGACGATCGTTCAATCGATCAATCACCGTCGTCAACGCTTCTAAATAGGGCATATCAAGATCACGTTCGATTTGTTTTGTTTGACGTGTTAATTCCTTATATAACTTTTCTAACGGCTCCATGTACGTCATCCTCTCCAAAACGAAACGGCCCCCCGTAGAGCAGGAGCCGTTTCTATCATTAGTTCCATTGTAACGCTTCAGCGGCGTTTGTAAACCATTCTTACTTCGCTTCACGCGCTGCAGCGAGTGCTGCTTCAAAATTGACTTCGTCTGTTGATTCTTCAAGATATTCCACGTACGTGATCTCGTTGTTTGAATCAAGAACGAAAACAGAACGTGCAAGCAGGCGTAATTCTTCGATGGCTACGCCATACTGTGTACCGAATGAAAGATCGCGGTGATCAGACAACGTCACGACTTGATCAAGACCGCTTGATGCGCACCAGCGACGTTGTGCGAACGGAAGATCGTTTGAGATCGTCATGACCGTCACACCTTCGATTGTTGCTGCTTCTTCATTGAATTTGCGTGTCTGCGCATCACAAACGCCTGTATCGATTGATGGGACGACGCTGATGATTCGAACACCTTGATATGTATCACGTGTTACCGGTGATAAGTCGTTAGCTAACACTTGAAAGTCAGGTGCTGTTTGTCCGACTTGAACCGCTGTACCTTGAAGTGTGATTGGATTTCCTTTAAACGTTGCCATATGAATTCCCCATTTCCCCTGATTGGATATACTGTATTTTCTATTTAACTATAGGAATGATCTGCGAAGATGGCAAGCATTCTGCCATAATTGATGGACTTCAGTACCCGTCTTTCCAAAAAACAGGTATAATGAAAGAGTTCATGAAACGCTTTCAAGGGGGAATTGACCATGGCTCGAAATAATGTCTACCTGTACTACCGAAATACACAAAGACACGAGACGCAGGTGCGAAAGTTGATTGATGTCGGTACACGATACGGACTGAACGTCGTCCAAGATCATCGACAAGCAAACATCATCGTCTCGATTGGTGGAGATGGGGCTTTCTTGCAAGCGGCACGCTTCACAGGTTTCCGTGATGATGCCATCTATGTTGGATTCGCTGAAGGACCAAACTCGTTCTACTGTGATTTTGATATCAATGATCTTTCGGCGGTCGAAGCGATCTTTAAAGAGACAGGCAACCGTGTCTCGGATGGTGAAATCGAAGTACGTCGTTATCCACTGCTCGAAGCATCCATCAACGGTGGACCACCGATGCTCTGTCTGAACGAATGTTCCGTGAAGTCGAGCATCATCAAATCACTCGCGATCGAAGTCTATATCGATGACTTCCTGTTTGAGACATTCCGCGGGGATGGAATGGTCATCTCAACACCGACGGGTTCTACGGCTTATAACAAGTCGCTTTCTGGTGCGATCGTCGATCCATTGATCCACTGTCTCCAAGTCAGCGAGATTGCTTCGGTCAACAATAACCGGTACCGGACACTCGGTTCTGCTTTCTTACTGAATCGTGGACGGAAACTTTCGTTACGCATCATCGAAGATGGGAATGATTATCCGATCATCGGGATGGACAACGAAGCACTCAGCCTGACACGAACGGATTCAGTCGATATCCAGCTTTCTGAAAAAGAACTGAAAACCGTCAAACTGACGAATAATACATTTTGGCATAAGATTCAACGCTCGTTCTTATGACAATAAAAAAATCTGCCTCCTCGGGGCAGATTTTTTTATTGCGTCTTCCGTTACGTCACCCTTTATACTCCAATCAAAGGAGGTACACAACTGATGTATTCCACTCAGGAAATCGCCAAACTGACCGGCGTCACAAAACGAACACTTTATCATTATGAAACGATCGGTCTCCTCGTGCCAAAGCGTACCGATGCCGGTCACCGAAGTTACAGCAGGGAGGATCTTTTACGTTTACAACAAATCCTGCTCTATCGCTCTCTTGACTTCCCACTGTCAGAAATCCAAAGATTACTCACGCAATCTGATTCCAATCATCATAAGACACTGAAAAAGCAGATCGTACTCCTTCAAGAAAAAGCTTCGCATTATCAAATGCTCGCTCGACTCGCTGAACAGACATTACTCACGTTAAAAGGAGGACTCCCCATGAAAGACGAACAATTATTCCGTGGTTTACGGCATGATGAGATCGTTACGCATGAAAAGCAACATGCAGATGAAGTCCAGCAACACTATGGTGACACCGACGCCTATCGGATGAGTGCCAAAAGACAAAAACACCGTACTCCGAATGAGAAAGAACAACTGAGCACCATGCACAAACAGCTCGATCAGCGCTTGACGGTCCTTTACCGTGACGGGCGCATGACTACGGATCCAGACGTTAAACAAGTCGTCAAAGATCAACATGACTTCATCGATACGTACTATTACCCATGCGCATTATCTCTCTTTGCCTCACTCGGTCAGATGTATGTGTCTGACGAACGATTCCGTGCCTATTACGATGCGTATGCCCCTGGACTATCCACGTTCTATTCGGAAGCTATTTCACACTATACGCAAACATCACACTAACGCGGCTTCCGCCTGATAAACGGTTTTTCCAGCTTGGACCGTCTCGACCAAACGGTTATTCAAGATGGCTTCCCCACGCAAGCGATAGAAGTCTTCTTCAAAGATGACGAAGTCGGCATCATAGCCTGGTAAGAGCAATCCTTTTCGACCATGTGTTTCCGTCGCGAGATGTGGATTTTTCGTAAAGAGCAATAAGGCTTCAAACATCGATAACGTCTCGTTCGTTTTATTGACACGCCCTGCCGTTCCTTCGGTTGCTGCATAAAGCGATCGTCGGACATCGGGGTCAGAGATCGGCGCATCTGCTCCGCCGCACAATAATGCGCCGGTCTCAGCTAACGAACGTAAGCGATAACTCCAGTCTAAGCGGTTCAACCCGAGTCGATCGACGATGAAATCGGCGTCATCCAGTAAAAAGACCGGTTGGACGTCAATCAAGACCGGTAACTTCCGAATTCGCGCAAGCGTTTCTGGTCGGACGACCGTCGCATGAATGATGCGATCTCGTTTCCCTTTTGGCGCAGGATACTTCTCGAGCACCTGTACGAACCGCTCGATCGCTAAATCCCCGATGACGTGTGCCGCGACTGTGAACCCGTAACTACGTGCACGTTTGACGAGTTGCTCGAGTTGTTCTGGCGTATGCACTTCAATACCACGTGTCGTCGGATCATCGGAATAACCACGACCGAGAAGAGCTGTTCGTCCTCCGAGAGCGCCGTCGACGAACAGTTTCATCGCACCAATTGACATCGTTGACGGTAAAGTAGGTTGTTGTTGCACGAACTCATCAATGACAAGATGATGCACGAGCAAATGCGTATGGAAGCCTGTCTCTTGCGTCACTTCCTTATAAGCTTGCAAGATGTCCGCGACATCACCGTGATACGACAAGTCTTCTGTGTGTGCCGCAATGATGCCGTATTGGTATAAGTTCTTAATCGCTGACCGGAGGGACGATTTATTCCGCTCCAAGTTTCCAGCTTGTAACGCATATAAAGGTTCAAGCGCCGCATCGTACAAGAATCCGTCAGCTTCACCATTATCCGATATACCGACCTTTCCACCTTCGATGACAGTCGACGCTTTATATCCGAGCTGTTGGAACAAGACATCATTGACGAGTGCTGTATGTCGGTCTGTCCGTTTCAACAAGGCAGGTGCGTCAGGGAACAACTGATTGAGCCATGCTTTCGTTGGTGCACGATCAAGCTTCGTTTCGTCATAGCCTTCTGCCACATGGATCCCATTGACTGGTTCTGCCTTAAGGAAAGCTTGTCCTAACGCTTCAAGCGTCGTATAACGCGAGGCATCGACACGATTGATCGCTTCCCCGTAGCCGATCAGATGAATATGCGCATCCGTAAAGGCTGGATATACAGCTTTTCCGTTCAAGTCGTGAATCTGATCAATACGTCTACCGAAACGTCGACGTAGTTTTCCTTCTTCTCCCATTGCAATGATCCGCGTCTTTTCGACGAACATCGCTGAATGGACATCCTCTTCATGTGCCATCGTTCGAATCAATCCGTTTACGTATAGTGTTCCCATTCCACTCACTCCTCTTTTTACAAAAATAGGGTGACCATGACGGTCACCCTGAATTGTCGATCCTGATTTAAACGTGCAATGTTTCCTCTGGTGCACACGACCGTTTAATACGTTCGATCGCGGCCGGATCGTATTCATTTAGGACACGTTCCGCTAAGACAATCGTTCGTTCATAGTCTCCCGCTAAGAACTTCGTTTCCGCGATCGTCAGCGACATATGTATCTCGTTGTCGTGGCGACGGTACCGGTTCGCATACTGTACGAGCCGTTCGGCATACGTGACTTCGAACACTAATGTATCTAACCGTTCTTGCACATGTTTAAACGTTTCTTGGACGTCTTGACTTTGTGCGACGATCGATCGGACGTTAAACGGTAACTCCTCTAACCGTGTCTCAAGCGTCTGCAGTGAACGATTCGCATTTCGGAGTGCTTCTTCCACTTCAGCCGGTAAATTCGGTAATCCGAGTCGTTTCAGACGGAGACGTGTCTGCGACAGCTGATGACGCCATTCGACGATTCGTTCGCGAACTTCCGTCTCTTCTTTTCGAAGTGCCTGGAGTTCGACCGTAAAGCGTTCGTACTGAATCATCAACTGTTCTTCGAGGCGAATCGCATCGCGCATCTGATCTTCGAGCATACTGAACGGAATGATTTTTCCGGCAATCGACTCATCGAGATCTTTTGCAGCTTCAAACAGTAGCTCTTCGTCACGCTGGATCGTCTCATAATGAATCCCTAAATCTGCTGAGATTTCATATTTTTCACGTAAGATGCTGAATTCTTGTGCCAATTGATGAATCCGTTCACGCATCCGTAGCGCTTTTTGTTTCAAGAATTGATTTTCTTTTTTCACTTGATGACGCGCATCGACCTCACGACGGAATGTATCATACATTTGATCAACATCGGCCGATAACTGTTGAATCGCCTCTTCCAGCCCGTCGACTTCTAGCATTTCGATTTTCTCAGAGAGGCTCAGACGTTGTTCCTCGAACCGTTTGATCTCGGATTGGAGACCGAGTGGTTCAAGTGGGTACCCATCTAACGACATCTCCTTATAGCCCGCTCCAAGCTGATCAATCCGTTGACGCAATTCATGAGCGAGAATCTTCCATTGTTTCGGTACGAGTTCGACGAGTTGACGCGTCGTTGCTACTTCTTGCTCGAGTAACAAGCTTGTTTCATACGCCTTCGTCACTTCACCTGAAGCTTCGTACTGACACATCTCATTCCAGTGCGCGTCGATCTGTTCACTTCGTTCTTCCAGACGCGCAAGCGCCGGACCGAATGAGTTCGCTTGAATCAATAATGATTTCCGAACTTGCCCTGAATCGGCTTCCCCTTGCGCTTTCAGTTCAGCTAGAACCGATTGATTCGTTTTGAACGTCGACATCTCGACGAGCATCTCATCGATCAATCCTTCGAGTTCCGCAATCAATTGTTCCGTTACTTCGAGGTCATTCTTGACGGCGATGAACCGATATTTATCGAGCGCTTCCTCCGCCCGGTAAAGGGTTTCATCGATTTGGGCGACGTGGACCGTTAATAACTCTTCCCACGCTTGATGCCAGGAGCTGAACTTCGTCTCCGTCTCACCCGCCATCGGTAGTTGCTTTAAGTCCTGCAACTCCTTTGGAATCGATGCACTGACGATGCCTTGTTTGCGCATATCAAGTTCATCGATTTTCGTGTAGTATTTTTTTCGACTGATCATGCTAAATAGCATGACGAGTAATACGATGACGATGACTCCGATCACCCATGCCCACATTTGTCACGACCTCCACTCTGTCCTACGACTTTAGATTTTCTCTAAATCGCAATAATCTTATCCTTATAATAGTATAGCGCAACCGTTTTGCATAGATTTACAAGGGCTTTTCCTGATTTCTTCCGCTGTTTTGAATCCATTTTCCAAAAATCAATTGTTTGTCAGCTACGCAAAAACTCGTTAAACTAAAAAAAATATGCTTTTCATGGGAGGAATTTTTATTATGTTCGAAACAAAGACATATGAAGGTGACCGGACGAAACAATACGACATGCTCTCAAAACAACTTGATGCGCTATTAATGGGAGAAGACAATCAAGTTGCGAACTTATCGAATGCGAGCGCGTTGCTCAACCAGTTCCTCGACCGTATCAACTGGGTCGGCTTCTATTTGACGGATACGGAGCAAAACCAACTTGTCCTCGGACCGTTCCAAGGACTTCCAGCATGTGTCCGTATTCCATTCGGTCGTGGTGTCTGCGGAACATCTGCAGCAGAGCAAACGACACAACGAATCGAAGATGTGCATCAGTTCCCAGGTCACATCGCATGTGATGCGGCTTCGAATTCAGAAATCGTCATTCCACTCGTCAAAAACGGACAAACAATCGGCGTCCTCGATATCGATAGCCCAGAATTCAATCGTTTTGACGAAGTCGACCAAGCTGGTCTAGAAGCATTCTGTACGACTCTGCTTCGCCATCTGTAATTCTGATTGACAGTCGATTGTCCACACCGTATACTTGTAAAAGTGCAGAAATGATAACGATAGCGGTCAAATCGCTTACGTATCACATTTCATGACTCGGTGAATAACCGGAGGGGCATCGTGTAACTTTGCTATCAAGCGAGGGTGCCACATCATGAAATGGGCGTAATGTGGGTTTGATGGCGTTATTATTTTTATGCAAATAATAACGAACAATAAGGAGGAGTCTTATTATGGCTCGCTATACAGGTCCAGCTTGGAAACTCTCACGTCGTCTCGGTATCTCACTTACTGAAACAGGAAAAGAAATCGCAAAACGCCCTTACGCACCAGGTCAACACGGTAACAGCCGTCGTAAAGTATCTGAGTACGGTCTTCAACTTCAAGCGAAGCAAACACTTCGTCACATGTACGGAGTAAACGAACGCCAATTCAACCGTATCTTCAACGATGCTGGCAAAATGCCTGGTATCCACGGTGAGAACTTCATGTTCTTACTCGAAGCACGTCTTGATAACGTCGTTTACCGTATGGGTATGGCTCGTACACGTCGTGCTGCTCGTCAGCTCGTCAACCACGGTCACATCCAAGTTGATGGACAACGCGTTGATATCCCATCATTCCGCGTGAAACCAGGTCAAACGATCTCAGTTCGCGAAAAATCGAAGAACTTTGTCGTTATCAAAGAAGCACTCGAAGTTGCTCCAGCAACTAAAGACTTCGTTACTTTCGATGCTGAGAAGCTCGAAGGAACATTCGTCCGTCTTCCTGAGCGTTCTGAATTGAACGATCAAATCCAAGAACAACTCGTCGTCGAGTACTACTCACGTTAATCGATTGTTCCAGCACTCACTTCGGTGGGTGCTTTTTTTATGCCTATGACTAAAATGTATACCTGGTCTTAAAAAAAGAGTGACGTCATTCATCCGTTTGTGTTAACCTTTATATATACATAGTTAACACAAATAGAAAAGAGGACTTCATTCATGAAAACAAGAGATTTAACATTCATCGCCCTTGGTGCTGCCATCATCGCAGCCGTCAGCTCTTTGCCACAAATCCAACTTGTCGGCGCTGTTCCAATCACGCTCCAGATGCTTGCGATCATGACAGTCAGTGCCATCCTTGGAGGCAAACGTGGCGGACTCGCTGTATTGATTTTCTTATTACTCGCAGCAGCTGGTCTACCGGTGCTTGGCGGAAAAGGTGGACTTGCTCCATTCGTCGGACCAACCGTTGGGTATTTGATTGCCTTTCCGATTGCCGGTTTCTTCATCGGTCTTGTTGCAGAAAAAACGCGACGCTTCGTTCCCCTCTTCATCGGGATGATCGTCTTTGGTCTTGGTTTAGTCTACCTACTTGGCACATTTGGTCTAATGGCTGTACTCGATCTCTCGTTCAAAGATGCTTTTGCGATTAACTATCCTTTCGTCTTATGGGATACAATCAAAGCTGTCATCGCCACGACGATTGCCGTTCGTTTGTTGCCACTCCGTTTATTCCGAACAGCTTAAAAAAAACGCTCTCTGCATCTAAGTGCAGGGAGCGTTTCTTATATCATCAAGCATGCTCGACGACGAAGTATTTTTTCTTTCCGCGACGTACGATCGTAAAGCGACCGATTGCATCAGCTTCCGTGATTTCTTTCGTTAAATCTTGCTCGCGTTCTCCGTTCAGGTAGATCGCACCGTTTGTTACGTCTTCACGTGCTTGACGTTTTGACGGACTGATCTTCGCCTCAACGAGAACGTCGACGAGGTTTGTCGCTTCACCGAGTGTAAAGCGTGGCATTCCTTTGAACGCATCTTCGATATCTTCGACTTGCAACGATTTAATATCTCCACTAAAGAGTGCCGTCGTAATACGTTGTGCTTGTGTCAGCCCTTCTTCACCATGGACGAGAACGGTCATCTCTTCTGCGAGACGACGTTGTGCGACACGCTTCTCTGGTGCTGCCTTGACTTCTTCTGCGAGCGCATCAAGTTCTTCGTGCGTTAAGAACGTGAAGTATTTCAGGAACTTGATGACGTCAAGATCGTCAACGTTGAACCAGAACTGGTAGAACTCGTACGGTGATGTTTTGTCAGCATCTAACCAAACCGCACCACCTGCTGTCTTACCGAACTTTTGACCGTCTGCTTTTGTAACGAGCGGTACCGTCAATCCGAATGCTTTTTCTTCATGACCCGCACGACGAATCAATTCCATCCCTGCTGTGATGTTCCCCCACTGGTCACTCCCTCCGACTTGAAGGCGGCATCCTTTGTCTTCGTAGAGTTTCAAGAAGTCAAACGATTGAAGTAGCATGTATGAGAACTCAGTGAATGAGATCCCATTTTGAAGTCGTGAGTCAACAGAGTCTTTCGCAAGCATGTAGCTGACCGGGAAGTGTTTTCCGATATCACGTAAGAAATCGATGATCGTCAAATCTTTCGTCCAGTCCAGGTTATTGGCGATCGTGACCGGGTTTTCTCCTTCAAGTGGTAAGAAACGTGACAACTGGTCCTTAATCCGATTCGCGAACTCTTCGACGATATCCGATGTATTCAACGAACGTTCTGTTGCGCGACCACTTGGGTCTCCGATCATTCCCGTTGCTCCACCAACGAGACCTACGACATGGTGTCCTGCTTGTTGGAATCGTTTTAAGACTAAAATCGGCAACAAGTGTCCGATGTGCAATGAATCAGCTGTTGGATCGAAACCCGTGTATAGCGTTGTTGGTGTCTCGAGTAATGTCTTCAATCCTTCTTCATCCGTCATTTGGTTAATTAAACCGCGAAATTCTAAATCCTCTAATAACGTCATTGTGTCTCCTCCTAAAGTTCACTTTTAACAATAAAAAACCGTCCCTTCGTCTAAGACGAAGGGACGGAAGATTCCGTGGTACCACCCTGATTGCCCTTTACATAAAAGGACCACTTGGTTCGTTGATAACGGGACGGACCGCTTGATTTCTCAAGAAACTCCCGGAAGCGTAATTCGTAAGTTCACTGTGTCCTAGTTCGCAGCACCACTAGGTCTCTGTCACAGGGAGTGACTTACTACTGTATTCCGATCATGGTTTAACGTAATATATGAAAATAAGATGGTTTCATGATACGTCGAAGGCGAATCCGCTGTCAAGTCCGATTTCACTGGTGGATTTATGGTATAATACGTCTATCTGTGATTTAATATTAATTTACACCTAAGTTTAAGATGCAAAGGAGATCATTTATGCGCGAGAACTGGTTCAAGTTTTGGAATCACCCCCGGACGAAAGCCGTTCGGCACTGGTCGAATATCACATACGATGTTTCGTGGAACATCATTTTATTCCTCATCATAGCAGTCCTTCTCATCGGCAGCTTCTCTGTCGGAGCGGCTGGAGGATATTTCGCTTCCCTCGTCAAAGATACGAAAGCACCACCTTTGACTGAGATGAGACAAGAAGTGAACAGTTATGCGGTGACAAGTCAAATTTATTGGGGAAGTGGCGAAAAGCTGACGAACATCTCAACGGATGAAGAACGTCAGCCGGTTGATATCAAGAATATCTCCCCTTATTTAATTGATGCGCTTCTATCAACGGAAGACGTAGATTTTTATCAACATGATGGAGTCGTTCCAAAAGCGACTTTACGAGCAGTCTTACAAGAATTGACGAATTCAGCGTCACGCACCGGCGGAAGTACGCTGACACAACAATTAATTAAAAACCAAATCCTGACGAACGAAGTTTCATTCGAACGGAAAGCAAAAGAGATCATCTTAGCGCTCCGCCTTGAAAATGCGATGTCAAAAGATGAAATTTTACAGGCATATTTGAATGTCGTCTCATTCGGACGAAATTCACTCGGGCGTAACATCGCTGGTATCGAAGCTGCCTCCCAAGGGGTCTTCAACAAATCAGCGAAAAAACTGACGTTACCACAAGCAGCTTTCCTCGCTGGTATTCCGAAAAACCCTTACTACTACACACCTTATCTACAGGGCGGTGTCGTCAAAAAGGACTTGACGCCAAGTGTCAATCGGATGAAGACCGTGTTGAAGCGAATGTATGTCGCAAAAAACATTACGAAAGAACAATATGAAAAAGCAATCAAACACGACATCACGAAAGACTTCGCGAAACAGTCGAAACGTTCGCGTGACACGTATCCGTATGTCTATGATTTAGCAGAACGTGAAGCGACGAAGATCATGACGAAGTACTTGATGAAACAAGATGGTGTGAAAGAAGACGAAGTCAAACCGTCTGAACTGGCAGAAGTCCGGGCAAACTATCAAGATCAAGCACTGGTTGCACTCCGTCAAGGTGGATACAAAGTTCATATGACGCTAGATAAAAAAATTCATGAATCGATGCAACAACCTGCGAAGAACAATGGGAACTTCCCTGGCGGCATGCAGTACAAACAAGTCGTCGATCCGAAAACGAAAAAAACCGTTTCGAAACAAGATCCAGAAGAGACAGCTGCGGTCATGGTTCAGAATGAGACGGGTCGTATTCTCGGATTCGTTGGTGGACGTTACCTTGATGGAAAAGCCGATGATTTCAACCGAGCATTCCAAGCGAAACGTCAAATCGGGTCAACGGCAAAACCAATTCTCGTCTATTCGAACGGGATTGAAAATCGTTTAATCACTCCGGCATCTACCGTCAATGATGAAGAGTACTACTATCAGACCGTACCACGTCAACCAGGCGATCGTCCGATCAAGAACGAAGGTGGACGTTATCGTGGAAACGTGACGGTTCGTACAGCACTTGAACTCTCATTGAACGTACCTGCCGTTAAGATTTACGAGAAGATGAACATGTCGAACTCGATTCAAAAACTCGTCGATATGGGTGTTGAAGTACCGGATGCGATTCGTTATGCTCCTTCTGCGGCACTCGGAACGATGGAGATCACACCGGTCGAACTTGCTGGTGCTTACGCGACACTCGCCAACTATGGTGAATTCGTGCAACCATACGTCATTTCGAAAATTACGAAAGACGGAAAAGATATCTATAAAGCAAAACCGAAGAAAAAACGAATTTATGAACCACGAACAGCTTACCTGACGCTTGATATGATGCGTGGCGTCTTCTCAAAAGGTACAGCAACGTTTGCAAAAAGTCGATTAAACGTTCCTGGAGATTGGGCTGGTAAGACAGGTACGACGAACGATGTTAAAGACTCTTACCTTGTCGGTTCCACTCCTGGTGTAACGCTTGCCGTTTGGACAGGACACGATCAGAACAACTCGCTCATCGGTCCAACGACGTATTACCAACGAACACAAACGCTGTGGTCACAAATGGCGAATGCGACGTATGCCGCGAACAGTAGCTACTTCAAATCCGGTGCCCGCTTCACGCAACCATCTTCTGTAACAGCAAACGACTTTAAAAACAGTGGTCGCTTCAAAGAAGAAGATAAGAAGAAAAAAGCGGAAGAAGCAAAGAAAAAAGCCGAAGCGAAGAAAAAGAAAGAAGCAGAAGAAAAGAAAAAAGAAGCGGACGCACAGAAGAAAGAAGAGCAACAAAAAGAACAAGATCAGGCTAAAGAAAAAGCTGAAGCTGATGCCAAGAAAAAAGCAGCCGACGACGCAAAACGTGCTGCCGACGCAAAAGCAAAAGCCGAAGCAGAGGCAAAAAAGAAAGCGGAAGCGGACGCTAAGCAAAAAGAAGCTGATGCTAAGAAGAAAGAAGCAGAGGCAAAGAAACAACAAGAACAACAGAAGAAACAAGATGAAAAGAAAAACGATGCTGCTTCTGAAAACTAACAAAAAGGATGAATCACCTGTCACGGTGATTCATCCTTTTTTCGTTCAATCTTCCATCGTCGACAGATCGCCTGTTTCAAGATTCAACTCCCATGCTTTCAGAACACGGCGCATGATTTTACCACTTCGTGTCTTCGGCAACTTATCTCGGAAATCGATTTCTCTCGGTGCTGCGTGAGCAGCAAGCCCCTCTTTGACGAATGCTTGGATTTCTTGTTTTAGCTCATCTGTCGGCTCGTAACCATCACGCAAGGCAATGAATGCCTTGATGATTTCACCGCGGACTGGATCTGGTTTCCCGATGACTCCAGCTTCTGCGACTGCTGGATGCTCGACGAGACGACTTTCGACCTCGAACGGACCAACCCGTTCTCCAGCTGTCATGATGACGTCATCGACACGTCCTTGGAACCAGAAGTAACCTTCGTCATCCATATAAGCAGAATCCCCTGAGACATACCATCCTTTAAAGAAATACGATTCATATTTCTGCGGATTGTTCCAAATTTGGCGCATCATCGATGGCCATGGTGTTTTTAAGGCAAGGTTCCCCATCCGGAATGGCGGTAATTCATTTCCTTGATCATCAATGATCGCGGCCTGAGTTCCTGGAATCGGTTTCCCCATTGATCCCGGTTTGATGTCCATCGACTTGTAGTTACAAATCATCATCGCGCCTGTCTCCGTCATCCACCATGTATCATGAATCCGTTGATCAAAGGCTTCTTTCCCCCAACGAATGACTTCCGGGTTCAACGGTTCTCCGACAGACAATACATGACGAAGACTCGAGAGGTCATGATGATTTGCAACATCTGCTCCCGCTCCCATCAACATCCGGAAAGCCGTTGGTGCGCTATACCAGACCGTTACCTTATACTTCTCGATGACACTGTACCAGAAATCCGGATTGAAGCGTCCACCGACGACGATGTTCGTCGCCCCATTCAAGAATGGTGCAAAGATACCGTAACTTGTACCTGTGACCCACCCCGGGTCAGCCGTACACCAATAGACATCATCTTCTTGGAGATCAAGTACCCATCGGCCTGTCATTAAATGCTGAATCATCGCATTTTGAACATGGAGCACACCTTTTGGTTTCCCTGTCGATCCTGAAGTGTAATGCAGGATCAATCCGTCTTCGCGATCCAACCAGACCGGTTCGAATACATCGGATGCTTGCTCGAACGCTTGGCGGAAATCGAGTAATGTGTCCGATTCTTCGACATCTTCGTCGACAAGCACTACCTTTTCAAGTGATTCCAGTTCCCCAACTGGAACACGTGGGAGCAGTGCCTTCGTCGTCACGAGTAACTTCGCTTCAGAATCAAGCAGGCGATCACGGACCGCTTGTTCCATGAATGCTTCAAATAACGGACCAACGATCGCTCCTACCTTCAGTGCACCAAGCAAAGCAAAATACAATTCCGGTGAACGTGGCATGAAGATGAAAATACGGTCACCCGTTTTGACCCCTGCATCGATTAATACGTTTGCCGCTTTATTCGTCAATCGTTTCATATCTGCATATGTGAAGCGTTGTTCCGTCGTTCCATCAAAATAGATCAGCGCATCCTTGTTCGCCCGCTCGCCTTCTGCGTGGCGGTCGATTGCTTCATGAGCCATGTTGACTTTCCCCGTTGTCGCCCATGAAAAGTACTGCTCAGCATCTTTCCAGTCGTACGTGTTCGTTTCATCATATTCTGCTAACCAATGCTTCCCCGGAAGCGCTTTCAAAACTTTCATGTCTCGTTCCTCCCCTTCTATGTTTTCCTCTTTATTATAAGCTAGTTATCCGTCAGTTCAATCCATTTGCCGTCAATTTGTTAAAAAATCCCTCTCTTTGCTCAAGCGCTTTCGTCTATAATGAATAGGAAGGTGGTGACGCTTACATGTTTGAAAAACAATTCAATCATCGGACGCACGAAACATCACTCGGTCCTGTCGACATCGAAGGTCCCGTACCGAGTCAAACACTAGCAACGTATACACTCGATTCAGGGTTGACGGCTTTTCGTCCACCCGCTGAACAACATCAAGCGCTCGTTGAGATTGCGGATCTTGAAGAAGGACGGATCATCGTCGCTCGTCAAGGAACGGAAATCATCGGTTATGTGACTTACTTATACCCTGATCCCTATGAAACGTGGAGTGAAGGAAACAATCCGTACATCTTGGAACTCGGAGCGATTGAAGTCTCCTCTCGGTTCCGCGGACAACAGATCGGTAAAAAATTACTTGAAATCTCCATGCTGGACCCCGCCATGGAACACTATTTGATTTTAACGACTGAATATTATTGGCATTGGGACCTAAAAGGGAGCGGACTATCGGTCTGGGATTACCGGAAGATCATGGAGAAGATGATGAACCATGGTGGTCTCGTCTTCTTCCCGACCGACGATCCGGAAATCGCCTCCCATCCTGCCAACTGCCTGATGGCGCGTATCGGAAAACACGTCTCACCTGAAGTCGTCGCTCATTTTGATGCGCTACGCTTGAGAAGACGTTTCATGTATGACTGAGCTCGAGGAGGAATCGTCATGTTAATCGAACAAATCATGAATACGACGTGCATCACGATGCAACCGACGAATTCCATCGCGCATGCGGTTGAACTCATGCAACGTCATCAGATTCGTCATATTCTCGTCGTCAATGCCCGTCATGAACTCGTCGGTCTTGTCGGACTAAAGGAAATTCAAAGTGCAAGTAGCATCTTTCATCCGGATACGGCAAAACAAGACCTACAGTATCCGGTCTCAAGCATCATGATTGAAAGTCCTGTCACGGCCCACCCGCTCGATTTTCTCGAAGATGCGGCTGTGCTGTTTTATGAATATCGATTGACGTGTCTGCCAATCGTCCGCGGTCGACGTCTTGTCGGTGTCGTCACGGAAACGGATTTGTTACGGACATTCGTTCAATTGACGGGTGCACTCGAACCAAGTTCTCAAATCGAAATCCGTGTTGAAAACACTGCTGGAACATTAGCAAAAATTGCCGCACTGCTTGCCAAAACGAATATCAATATCTTAAATGTACTCGTGTATCCAACAGACGATCCGTATGTCCGGATCGTTGCGTTTCGTGTCCAGACGATGAATCCGATTCGGATCATCGAAAAGTTGCGCAAAGAAGGATTCGATGTACTTGGACCGGATGTGAGCAGATGAAGGATTTTGCCTATCTGTACAGTCCTGAAGAAGCGACTTATCGGTTTTCGGAGACACATCCATTTAATCCGATTCGTCTCGAATTAACCGTTTCCTTACTTGAAGCGATGCATCAATTAGATGATGTTCCTTGTATCGCGCCGCGTCATGCGACCGATGAAGAACTGGCACTCGTTCATGATCAGGATTATATTGCTGCAGTCAAAGCAGCCGGGACCGGTGCATTAACGCCACTTAAAGCCCAAATGTATGGGTTAGGAACAGAAGATACCCCTTTGTTCCAGGGGATGCATTCGGGCGCTTCTCTCCTTGTCGGCGGCACGATCGAAGCATGTGACCTCGTCTTATCTGGTCAATATAAGCGAACCTTTCATATCGGTGGTGGATTGCATCACGGATTCCGAGGACGTGCCTCTGGTTTTTGTGTCTATAACGATACCGCTGTCGCCATGGCAGCCATGATTGAAAAATATCACTGTAAAATTCTTTATGTCGATACGGACGCCCATCATGGCGATGGGGTGCAATGGGCCTTTTATAATCGAAAGGACGTCATGACGTTATCGCTCCACGAAACAGGTCGCTATTTGTTTCCAGGAACGGGAATGGTGACGGAACGGGGATCTGAAGAAGGGTATGGATTTAGTTGGAACGTGCCACTGGACGCCTTTACGGAAGATGATTCGTTTTTACTCGCGTATGAGACGGCACTCTTTGAAGCCTGTGAATTGTTCCAACCGGATCTCATCATTACGCAAAATGGTGCCGATGCACACGCGCTTGATCCATTGACTCATCTATCCTTAACGATGAAAAGTTATGAACAGATACCTCAAATCGCCGTCGCTGCAGCAAATAAATATACGAATGGAAAAATCGTTGCTTTAGGAGGCGGCGGCTATGACTGGTATCGTGTCGTTCCCCGCGCGTGGAGTCAAGTTTTTGCTGCCATGACCGGACAAGCTCCGTTTCGTGGAGAGATTCCTATTTCATGGCAAGGACGTTGGAGTGGAGAAGAAACACCCCCGCCAACACACTGGCATGATCCAACGCCACTCTACCCGGCCATTCCGCGACGACCTGAAATCGAAGAAAAAAATTGGGAAACCGTCAAACGATTGATTTGGCCGTTCGTTAGCGATGAGCGTAAGAGACAATTGACTACGACTTCCCCCTACTCCGTTGATTAATTGACTTTGTATCTTCACATTTATTTCGTTCGGAGTTCACAACTTGTTGCTATACTAAATATGGAATTTTTACTTAGTAAATGAATAATAGTTGGGGGAATCATCATGAAAAAGGCATGGCTTTATTCCGGTCTTATTCTGTCGACGGGGATCGTACTCGCAGGATGTGGCAATGAAAAACAGGCAATGGATCACGATAACATGCAAGGGTCAGGAAAACCGACGGTCGAAGTCAACGTCAATGTTCCAGCCAAGACAATGGAAGAAGATAAAGTTGTTTTTAAAGCGTCAGCTGTCGAACAAAAGAAACCAGTTAACCTTGAAGACGTGACATTTGAAGTGTGGGAAGCCGGAAAACAAGATGGTGCCCATCAAAAGTTCAAGGCAACCTTGAAAAAGACAGGTTCTTATCAAGCAGAAGCAAAACTTGCTGAAGGGGAATATGAAGGACTGTATCATATCAATGATAAAAAAGGACTCCATCATATGGATAAGATCTCATTCGTCGTCATGGATCATTCACATGAAAAAGAGGAAGCATCGCACGAGCATGGACATGATCACGAAGCCGTCGACGGTCTGTCTGTCCATTACATGGGCGCAACAAAAGCGAAAGCTGGTGCTGAACTCCCCGTCTCCTTTCATGTTTTCCTTGATGGGAAACCGCTAAAGGCGAACGTACAAGTGGAAGTCATTGAAACCGGCATGGAAAAGCATACCTATGTTCCTTTAGAAAAAAAGGGTGATGCGTACAGCGGGAAAGTGACATTGACTGCACCTGGTCAGACGACGGTTCGACTCCATGTCGAAAATGATCAACTTCACCATCATCAAGATGAACTTATTACCGTCGCAAAATAAAAAAACGTCTCTTTTTTCAAGCAGCTTGCTTGAGAGAAGAGACGTTTTTTCGATTAAGGGCGTGTCGAATCCCGTTGTTCGATTCGGTGTGGTAATGTAACATCGTTCGTTTCAATTTCTTCTTTGTTCAAGATTTTCGTCAATAGACGCATCGAGACTGCTCCGATATCATACATCGGTTGAACGACAGTCGTCAGTTTCGGACGAATCATCGTCGCAAGACGTGTGTTATCGTGTCCAATGACTTCGAAGTCTTCCGGTACACGGTGTCCAGCATCCTGTAAGGCATGGATAACACCAAGAGCCATCTCATCCGTTCCCGCAAAAATCGCGCGTGGGCAATCTTCTCCAAGTTCAAGCAATTGATTCATCGCCTTCATTCCTGAATCATACGTATAGTTTCCAAGGACGACATTTTGCTCGTTAAACGGAAGATTTGCTTCTTCAAGTGCTCGGCGATAACCCGCAAATTTCTTTTCACCATTGATTTGCTGTTCGAGTGGTCCAGTGATAAACCCGATCCGTTCATGTCCACGGTCGATCAAAGACTTCACAGCATCGTGCGCAGCACTCTCATAGTCGATGTTGACGGCAGGAAGATCATAATCTTGATTCAACGTTGCAGCAAGAACGATTGGTACCGGTGATGTTTTAAACTCACGAACGAGATCCTCATGCAGACGTCCGCCCATGAAGATGATTCCATCCACCTGTTTCCCAAGTAATGTATTGAGCAAATGAATCTCTTTTTCCCGGTTTTGGTCGGAGTTACACAAAATGATGTTGTATTTATACATTGTCGCGACATCTTCAATTCCGCGTGCTAAATCCGCAAAGAAGATGTTCGAGATATCGGGCACGATGACACCGACCGTCGTTGTTTTTTTACTTGCCAGTCCACGGGCAACAGCATTCGGACGATAACCAAGCTGTTCGATTGCGTCTTGGACCTTTTTTCGTGTGGATGGTTTAACATTCGGGTTTCCGTTGACGACACGCGATACGGTCGCCATCGAAACAGCAGCCTCTCGCGCGACATCGTAAATCGTAATATTACTATTCAAAACAAATTCCTCCTTTAGTATGATCCATCTCAAGTGTTTTCATTTCGTTTTCATTTTTAGGCAACACGAAAGGAAGACAGGAAAAGATAGTTTTCTTTTCCCATTCTTCCTTCATTGTAAAACGTTTTCATTCGCTTTAGGTTACCCTTTTTCGGAAATCATTGAACGTTTAGTGCCGGAAAGGTAGTCGTCAAGTTTTCGATGAACGTATCGAATTCTTGGAAATCGAGTTGTTGGTTCGCATCAGACAACGCAAGTGCTGGGAACGGATGGACTTCGACCATGACAGCGTCTGCTCCAATCGCGTATGCCGCTTTTGCTGTTGGCAAGAGTAAATCCTTACGTCCTGTCGAGTGCGTGACATCGACCATGACAGGAAGATGCGTTTCTTGCTTCAGAATCGGAACTGCTGAGATATCAAGCGTGTTCCGTGTTGCACGCTCGTACGTCCGGATACCACGCTCACACAAGATGACTTGATCGTTACCACTTGCCATGATGTACTCAGCCGCGTACATGAATTCCTCGAGCGTTGCAGAAAGACCTCGTTTTAAAAGAACCGGTTTATTCGTACGACCGACTTCTTTGAGTAAATCGAAGTTTTGCATGTTGCGTGCGCCGACCTGGATGATGTCGACATATGGTAAAGCAGATTCAACGGCGCTCGGTGTCATGATTTCAGTGATGACATGCAAACCGTGCGCATCTGCTGCTTTTTTCAACATTTTTAGACCCTCGAGTCCTAGACCTTGGAAGTCGTAAGGCGATGTACGTGGTTTGTACGCTCCGCCTCGCATGAACTTCACGCCATGTTTCGCGAGCTGTTCCGCGACCTCAAATACTTGTTCTTCGCTCTCGACCGCACACGGTCCAGCGATCAATTGTTGCGAACCGTCTCCGATGACGGCATCTCCGATCCGGATGATCGTATTCGTCGGTTTTTGTTTCCGTGATACGAGTAATTTCCGAGTCCGATCTTCTCCTTGTAATTCGAGAGAAGCTTTGAAAATTTCTTTAAATACATGCTGAAGGCGTCCTGTTTCAAAAGGTCCATGGTTATTAGCGGCAATTGATTCGAGCATTTGACGTTCTCGAACAGGGTCGTATCGATCTAGCCCTTGTGCTCGTTTGACTTTTCCGATTTCGACGGCAATTTGACCACGTCGGTTCATCAATTCCAATAATTCTGCATTCACTAAATCGAGTTCATCACGTAATCTTTTTAATTCTGCATGTTGATCCATGTCCTACCACTCCCTAATCAGCATATAGCTCGTAATAGCAACTAATTATAGCGAACTCTTTCCCTGTTGTACATAAAGAAGCTGCATGATTTCTTAAAATATGAAAATAAATTACGTTTTTTCATATAATTTTTTTATGTTTTCTCTATAAGGAAACATAGAAAAAGAGCCCTCATGATGAGAGCTCCTCATTTATTGATTATTTCTTATGATTCACATCAGACTGCGGATCATTGTCTTCATCTTGTTCATCTGCTAACTGTTCACGTAACTCCGAAAGTTCAACGACCGTCTCCTTGTCGATTTCTTCTGCCACTGACGCCCCATCGACTTCGTCGCCAATTTCACGTTCGATGTCACGTACGAGTTGTTCTGCTTCTGCGAGAGCAGCATCAATGCTTGCCTGATCCTTCTCAAAGCCCGCATATTGTGCCGCTTCTTGAACCGTTGGATTATTCTTTGCTTTTTCAATGACAGGTGCTGCTTTATCTTTTGCTAGTTGAATCCACTCACCTACGAGTGGTTCTGCTTTTTCGCGAACGACTTGTGTCTGTTCCGTCAAACGTTGACGCGCAGGCGCTGTACGCTCATCGATCATGTCGCGCATCTCGCGGCCTGATTTCGGGCTAGAAAGGAGAGCTGCCGCAGCACCGATCAATCCACCAACGATGATTCCGGCAAGGAAGCCTCCTCCTTTAGAAGAATCTTGTGCTTGATATGGGTGTTGTTTCGTCATGATTTACGATCTCCCTTCAACTCATCTGGAATGCTTTCGACGTCTGGTACAGATACGACTTCCGGTGTGACCGGCGCCTCTGCCTTTTTCCGGAATCGACGACGTGGCTTTTTCTCAACCGTCGTCGTTGCCGTCGAATGATTTTGAACCGTAGTTTCTGCCGGTTTATTTTTCTTAAATAACTCTACAGCGACTGAGCCCCAACGGACTGCTTGCGCAATCTGTTCTTTATTCGTATCCGCCGCACCAGCAACCGTATCGGATACTGTTCGGACAGAATCTGTCACTTTGTTTAAAGACGTACCGAGTTCTTCGATCGAGTTTGCGACAGGTGCAAGCAATTCTGTTTTTTCTTCAATCGTATCTACCAGACGATTCGTCTTATGTAACAACGCTGTCGTCTCCATCATGATACCGTCTAATTGACGTTCAAGTCCTGCTGTCGTGTTGGCTACATTGTTGAGCGTCTTACTCGCAGCACCTAATACACGGGCAAGGAAAATGACGAGCACTACGAATGCGATCGCAGCGACTAATCCGGCGATTCCGCCTAATGTGATTTCCATGGTTCTTGCCTCCAATTTTTTTGCATAGTCTTTTATTGTTAGTTCGACGTGCAACAAGTCGTTCCTGCTACTCCAAATGGTTTATTTCCGTTACAATGATAATTGAAACCTATATCATCCATTTCGAGGGGGAAATTTCATGCGTGACCCACGTCTTACTCAACTGGCAACGAATCTGATTAACTATTCGGTTGCCCTTGAACCTGGTGAAAAAGTATTGATTGAAAACTTCGGCATCGAACGCGAACTGGTCGAGGCACTCGTTGAAGCTACCTACGCGGCTGGCGGTCATCCGTTCGTCTTACTTAAGGATAATCGTATCCTACGAAAATTATACCGAAATGCTTCAGAAGAGCAACTCCAATTGATGGCAGACATTGAACGCAAGCAGATGCAAGCGATGGACGCTTACATCGGACTACGTGCTGGTGATAACATCAATGAATTATCAGATGTGCCGGCTGAACAAATGAAACTGTACGGTCAAACGATCGGTAAGATGCACACACAAGATCGTGTCAAAGGAACGAAATGGGTCGTCCTTCGTTTCCCAACTGCATCGATGGCGCAACTTGCCAACCAATCGACAGAAGCATTCGAAGACTTCTACTTTGATGTCTGTACGCTTGATTATGAAAAAATGGGCCAAGCGATGGAACCACTCGTCGACTTGATGAACCGGACGGATCGCGTTCGCCTCGTCGGACCAGGAACGGATCTAACGTTTTCGATCAAAGACATCCCAGCCATCAAATGCGCTGGAAACGCCAACATTCCAGACGGCGAAGTCTTTACGGCACCGGTCAAGGATTCGGTCAACGGTGTCATCTCATATAACACACCATCTCCGTATCAAGGGTTCACGTTTGAAAACGTCAAACTGACGTTCAAAGACGGTAAAATCGTCGAAGCGACGGCAAACGATACAGATCGAATCAACCAAGTCTTCGATACAGATGCTGGTTCTCGTTTCATAGGCGAATTCGCGATCGGTGTCAATCCATTCATCCAGCATCCGATGAAGGATATCTTGTTTGATGAAAAGATCGATGGCAGCTTCCACTTCACACCAGGTCAAGCTTACGAAGAAGCCTACAACGGTAATGACTCATCCGTTCACTGGGATCTCGTTAATATCCAACGTCCTGATTACGGTGGTGGAGAAATCTGGTTCGACGACGTATTGATCCGCAAAGACGGTCGTTTCGTCCTTCCAGAACTCGAAGTCCTCAATCCTGAAAACTTGAAATAAGAAAAAGCGGATGGCTGATCCTTTACAGGACCGGGTCATCCGTTTTCTTTAACTTATTTTTTCAATGTCGCACGAAGCATCCAAATTTGTTTTTCGATTTCCTTCGCTTGACCAAGCAGATCATCTTCAACTGTCACGTCTTGTGCCTCAAGATGTTCAATCGCATCGAGCATCTCTTTTCGGACTTGTTGGAAGTCTTTGATGACGGAATCAATCATTTCATCTGCCGATAACCCCGATTTCGCTTCTTCAAGCGTCGTTTGCTCTAAATACTCTTTCAGTGTCGCAGAAGGTGTTCCGTTATTCATTAGGAGACGTTCCGCAACGACATCATATTGTTCAGACACCCATGTATACAGTTCTTCGAGCTTCTCGTGAAGCGTTAAGAAATCTGGTCCTTTAATGTACCAATGATAATTGTGGAGTTTAACGAACAGTACTCCATAGTTTGCTACCTGTTGATTTAAAGCTGATTTTGCATGATTACTGATCATCTGACATTCCCCTTTCCTGATTTCAAATGACGTCCTACTTCATCTTTATCCTTAAATAACAAAGGATAAACATCATTTTCAGGAAGAGTCATTCAACGAGGGCGTTTTAGACCTTTCAACATGTAGCCACCTTTAAAGTCGACGGAATCAAAGGCAACAAGGAAGGCCTTTGGTTCGTATTCCTCAACGAGATTACGTAACACTTTCATACGTGTTCGGGCTGCAAGAACATCTAACCGGTAACGGACACCGTCGCGTCCTTGTCCTTGATAATGTGTCACACCAAAACCATTATCGCGAATGACTTGAATCAGTTCCGCTGGAAATTCTTGCGTATGCACTTGAATCATATTGTAACCGATGGCGAGTTTTCGTTCGACATATCCACCGACGAGTATTCCTAGACCAAATCCGAGCGCATAAACGACCATACCAAGTGTCGTTAAGTCTTGGAACACGATTCCTAATGCAAAAATGTAAATCAATGTTTCAACCGTTCCAAATAATCCGGCAATGACGGTCCGCCCTTTGACGAGCATGATCGTCCGTAATGTCAAAACAGGAACGTAAATCAACTGGAGCAATAAGATGAGTAAAATCTGTCCCATGGTGTCTTTCCTTTCTGTTAATAACTTCAACACATACACACTATTTCAAACTTTATTTCAAGATGCAATCCTATTTTAGATTTTCCTCATCGGTTTTTTGAAATTACTATCATAATTCAAAATTACGACAAAAAAAGTGCCACTCCAGTCGAGTGACACTTTTGATTCTCGCTTATTTTACACTTTGGTATTGGTGCTGGTACGTTTGGATATCGCCTGCTCCCATGAACAGAAGCACAGCATTTTCATGCTGACGTAGAACAGAAACGTTGTCGCGCGTCAGAATAGAAGCTTGCGGAATCTTCTCTTGTAAATCTTCGACGCGAACTTGCCCTTCCTGCTCACGTGCCGATCCAAAGATTTCGCATAGATATGTCGCATCTGCTTCACGTAAAGAAGTCGCGAAATCATCCATGAATGATTTCAAGCGTGTGTACGTATGCGGTTGGAAAATCGCAATGACTTCACGGTCCGGATATTTCTTCCGTGCCGACTCAATCGTCGCGCTGATTTCCTTCGGATGGTGCGCGTAGTCATCTACTAGGATTTGTGTGCCGAATTCCGACTCACTGAAGCGACGTTTTACACCACCAAATGTGGCTAAACGTTCAGCAACGTCGTCTTTGCTCAATCCTTCGTACTGACAGATCGCAATGACAGAAAGTGCATTCAAGACATGATGACGACCGAATCCTGGAATGAGGAACGTGCCGTAGAAATCATCACGTAAATAGACATCAAATGATGTACCGTCTGGCGTTGACGTCGCGTTTTCTGCGCGGAAATCATTGTTTTCTCCAAATCCATAATAGAGAACAGGTACATTCGCTTGAATGTTTTGAAGATGCTCATCATCTCCACAAGCAACGATCGCTTGCTTAACCTGCATCGCCATCTCTTGGAATGCCGAAACGACGTCATCGATTCCTGTGAAATAATCCGAATGATCGAAGTCGATATTCGTCATGATAGCGTAGTCCGGCTTGTAATATAAGAAGTGACGTTTGTATTCACATGCCTCGAAGACGAATGCTTTCGCATCCTCTACTCCTGCTCCTGTCCCGTCTCCGATCAAGAAAGCTGTCGGTGTGATACCGCTCAAGACGTGTGAAAGCAAACCTGTCGTCGACGTTTTTCCGTGTGAGCCTGTAATGGCGACCGAACGATATTCATTTGCTAGGTGTCCTAAGAAATCGTAATAATGATGGATGGTTAAACCAAGTTCATTTGCCCGTGCGATTTCTGGGTGATCATCTCCAAAAGCATTTCCTTGGATGATGACATACTCTTCTTTGATGTTATCCGCATTGAACGGGAAAAATGGAATTCCCTTAGCCCGTAACGCGTCTTCAGTAAAAATGTGCTTTTCGATGTCTGAACCTTGCACCTCATGATTCATCTCATGTAGTACTTGGGCGAGCGCACTCATCCCTGTTCCTTTGATTCCAACAAAATGATACTTTGTCATATAAAAGCCCTCCAATTCACGTTCCGGTCCGTACCATCGGGCTCGGGTACAAAACCTGTACCATTATAGCAAACCGATTTATTTTTTACCATGTAAATTATTTTGTTCGCGACGTGCGCGATACATCGCCATCAAGTCTTTCGTTGTCATGACGACGTTGACAGGCGGTCCGACCGGTTTTTTCACTTCCGACTGAACAGGCTTATCCACCTCGGTAACAGATGACTCTTGATCTACTTCAATAGCAGATGTATCAAGAATCGGTGCGAAGCTCTCCAATTGTTGCTCAGCTTTTTTTTCATCAGCAGACGCTTCACTTGATGTCTCTGTCGGGACAGCTGATTGTTCCATGGTCTCACTGTTGGAAGATGTTTCAGTTACGTCCGTTTCTTCTACTTCCGTTACGGTCGGCACTTCTTCTCTCTCGAGTTCTTCACTTGTGCGAGGTTCCGGTACGAGCAATTCGACGTCCGTCACCGGTACAAGACCAGCATCTGCTTCCGCTTCGTCTACTACGATTTCTGTCGAAACAGTTGATTGTTCCACGGTCTCACTGTTGGAAGATGTTTCAGTTACGTCCGTTTCTTCTACTTCCGTTACGGTCGGTAGTTCTTCTCTCACGAGTTCTTCACTTGTGTGAGGTTCCGGTACGAGCAATTCGACGTCCGTCACCGGTACAAGACCAGCATCTGCTTCCGCTTCGTCTACTACGACTTCTGGCGCGATCAGTTCTTGATCCGTCAAAGCAACCTCATCGGTATTTCCCTCTTCCACTGATTCCGAAACCTGTTCACTCGTTTCCGTTTCTTCCGTAGCTTTTACGGTTTCCGATGCAGATTGCTTCGGACGTTGGAATCCATAAATCGGTGAAGGCACATCCGTTAAAACGAAGCGATCTTCACGCTCCTCTTTTTTCGGACGTTCCACCGGCTTTGTCTCACGTTCCCCTGCAAGCTCTCGACGAATCCGGGCAGCCTGCTCTTTTAGTGACTGTTCATAACGATTACTCATACGTTCACCCCTCCATCTTGTTAAAAAATCGGTCGAATCATCGACCGATTGAGAATGCTTCCCCTACTGCTTTTGTATCATCGAGTACAAGAATCCCTTTTTCTTGTGGTGCATCGACAAGTCCGAGCTCACGTGCTGAACAGAGCATACCGCTTGATGGTACGCCGCGTAACGCCGAAGGACGGATGATTAACCCAGACGGCATGACCGCTCCCGGTTTAGCAACGACTACTTTTTGACCCGCCGCTACATTCGGTGCTCCACAAACGATTTGTAAAGTTCCGTTATCTACTTCTACCTGACAGACCGATAATTTATCAGCATCCGGATGCTTCTCGCAAGAAGCAACGAACCCAACAACGAATTTCGGAGAATAATCCACTTGTTCGAGTGACAATTTGATATCTCGACTCGCCAGTTCCTTTTGGATGCGTGTTGCCAATTCTTCCGTCAATTCAACCGGTCCTTGTGTCTCGATTGTAAATGTAGTCGAAGCATCAAACAGGTTGTAACCGACGACACGATCACCATGCTTGATTGTTGCTACGTCTCCTTCACGAGTCGCTGTCACTTCCGCACGTGGTGCGTCTTCCAAAATGATCATTAAGACGTCGCCGACGCCCTCTTTATTATAAAACACATTCATTCAATCCATGACTCCCTTCCGTCTTTCTCACAATGCCTATTGTATCAGATTCTTCACTCTTTCGGCTGCTTGTTTTTCGCAAGGACGAAGACCGGCTCCAGATTACCATCTTCATATAAGAATGGTAATGCCGTGACCGGTACACGACCGTTCGAGAAGAAGTCAAACATCAGTTGCTGTAAGACATCATATCCGGCGTCATTCCGAATATCCGCGAAAATCAGCACATCCTGATGCGGAATCCCGACAGCGAATTCTCCTTCGATTTGCGCCGCATAATCGGCTAATAACGTCTTGTTCAAAACACGACTCGCCTCATATCCGTCACCGAGACTCAAGAAATAAAAGATATTCCCTGCGACTTCATCTTGTTTAAATGGCGCATCAAGCGATTTCACATTAAAACGCGCTGCTTCTGATAGCTGTTCAGCTGTCCATTCAGCAGACGCTAGTAACTCCTCATCAATCAAACGATACGTCGCCCCTAAATCAAGTGCGTACATGATTTTCGTCTCACCTGTATGTGGTGTACTGACAAGCGTCTTCCCTTCTTTTGTCGTATCGGCAAACGATTTAGCACGAATGACAGGAAAGATTTTTTGCTCTTGTCCAACGAGTGAGATTTGATCCGTTTGTCCGAGTACAGCACGGATATATTCGATCGTCTCTTCGACTGCGATGACACCTCTTCGTTTTGCTTTTGCGACAAGCGGATTCAATCCGACATCAACGCCTGATTTATCGTGCTTTCGCTCAATTCGTAATACAGACTTTTCACGATCGAAATATGTCGTGTACCCTTCTTCTTCAAATGTTTGTGTCATCATTCTTCGGATTTGTTGTAGTTCCATTCGAATTCATCCTTTCTATCATGAAAAAAAGCGAGTCAGCGCTCGCTTTTTTCTTAAACCGTCTCTAAAAATGCTGTCACCTGTTCTGGTGTCTTGCGCTCTTTCCCGACATAACGCCCTGTCTCTTCTCCATCGCGGAACGCAACAAAGCTTGGAATTCCGAAGATGTCCATTTCCTGGGCAATTTCAATATGATCGTCGCGATCGACGTAGTAAAACTCGAGGCCGTTAAATGTTTGCTCGATTTCCGGCATGAACGGATCTAAGAAGCGGCAATCCGGACACCAGTTTGCTGAGAATAAAAAGACGGCATTTCCTTGTTTTGCTGTATCGAATTCTTGTTTGGATTGTAATGTTTTCATGATGATTTCCTCCTTTGATTTCCCTAGAAGTCATTGCCCTCATCATAGCATATTCAATTGTGGCTGTGCGTTTTCGTGCTTGGTTTGCTATACTGCAACTAGAAAACACCTGGAAAGGACTTCACTATGGCAGATCAACCAATCAAACATCCGTTCGAACGCTTCGTCGGCTTCGTCGGCATGACGAGTTGTTTACGTTACGGCTATTCTTTCATTGATTCCGAACGGAGCTTACCGGAAATCTTTTTGTATTTGGTCGTCGGTTTTGCGATCATCATTTTACTTGAAGCACTCGGAAAACGACTCGCTCGAAAATTACCCGTCGTACGCATGCGGTATTTGACTCCACTTTATCTCATTTATCTCTACGTTTTCTTTACGAGTTTTTATTCAAGTTCATTTGGATTCTCTTTATGAAAAAAGCTGATTCAAAAAGTCATATGCTTGTTCGTCCACCATCCGGTCAAACAGGCATATCCTTTAGAATCAGCTTTTTGTACTTAATATTCGATTTTTAAGTCGCCATCTTGAATTCGCCCAAAGCGTCGTAAGACACGATAGATGAAATAACTGATGATACCAGGCGCAAGGAAACAGAGGACAGCAACTGCTAGGTAATACTCCATTTCGAACCCCATCGTTTTTAATAACATCAACGGACCAACGAATCCGCTCGTACCCATACCAGAACCTTCTGGATTGCTCTCAAGCATTAACAGAACAGTCGCGAATGGCGCTAGTATAGCACCAGCTACCGTCGGTGGTAGAAGAATCCAAGGATTTCGAATGATATTCCCTACTTGTAACATCGATGTTCCAATCCCTTGGGCAACCACACCACCGATTCCGTTATCACGGTAACTGATGATGCCAAATCCAATCATCTGTGCCGCACAACCGATCGTCGCCGCCCCTGCAGCAAGTCCATCCAAACCAAGCATGATTCCAAGCGCAGCACTCGAAATCGGCGCTGTCAATGCAAGACCCATGACGGTAGCAACGAAAATTCCCATGAATAATGGTTCGCGTTCCGTTCCCCAACGAATCAACTCGCCCAGATCCGTCATGCCTTTTCCAATCCACTTCCCTGCGTAACGTCCGGCAACGAATCCAGCTAGTAACGTAACGAACGGCGTCAATAAAATATCAAGTCGCGTCGTCTTTGAAACGAGTTTTCCGATCTCTGTCGCAAGAAGCGTTGCAATATAACTACCTGCTGGTCCTCCTGCTTCATATCCGAACGCACCAACGGCAACTGCCGCAAACAAGATAAGCGGTGGTGCCTCAAGTGCAAATGCTACGGCCACACCGATTGCTGGTCCCGTCAGCGCGATGGCCTGCTCTCCTAACTGAATGAGGAACTTCGCCTCTACACCACGATCCACCAATCCTTCACCAATCGTCCGCACGATCAATCCCATGATCAACGAACTAAACAAACCAAGTGCCATATAACTTAATACGGTGATGAAATATACTTTAGGGCTGAGTGAAATCCCTTTTTGTTTGAACATCTTGTCACGTCCTTTTCTTAACATCGCGTATCATTATATCAAATCTCCTTTCTATCCGACTACATTGTTTTTTCAACTGACAAGACAGTTCACACTTACGTCGTTCTTTTAAACAAAAACAGACAGTGGATTCAAATCCACTGTCTGTCATTTCATTCACTTGACTTGTAGCGTCGCGAGCGTCGTCGTATCGAGGTTCGTGACGAGTTTTCGAAGCAATTCCTTCGCCGCATCATAATCATCTGTATGCATGATCGATGCATGCGTATGGATGTAGCGGGCTGGTAAGCCAACAACTGTCGTTGGAATCCCATTATTCGAACGATGGATGACACCACCATCGGTTCCACCTGCACCGACATAGTATTGGTACGGGATTTTGTTCGATTCTGCCGTATCGAGGACGTAATTCGTCATCTCTTTTGAGAGGATCATGACACTGTCTTTGATTCGAAGCAATGGTCCTTGTCCGAGTTGACCGAATTCCGTTTTGTCTCCTGATGCATCATTGGCAGGAGAAGCGTCGACGACGAACGCGACGTCGGGATCGATGAGCGCTGTCGCTGTTTGCGCACCGCGCAATCCAACTTCTTCTTGAACCGTTGCACCCGAGAACAAAATGTTCGGATGATCCGCTGCTGTCGTCTCTTCCAACAATTCAATCGCCATTCCGACACCATAGCGGTTATCCCATGCTTTCGCCATGATTTTCTTCGGATTCGCCATCGGTGTGAACGGGAAGAATGGTACGGCAGGAATACCTGGACGTACACCAAACGATTCCGCCTCTTCTTTGGAGTCCGCACCGATATCGATGAACATGTCTTTGATCGCCATTGGCTTATTGCGTACTTCTTCTGTCAATAAGTGTGGTGGAATCGATGCGATGACACCAGGGATGACACCGTTGTCCGTACAGATCGAGAAGCGTTGCGCAAGCAACACTTGACTCCACCAGCCACCGAGCGGTTGAATCCGTAACATTCCGTTCTTCGTGATTTGCGTCACCATGAATGCCACTTCGTCCATGTGTCCGGCAACCATGACTTTCGGTCCTGTCGCATCGCCTGTTCGTTTTCCGAAAATCGAACCGAGTCCATCCGTAACGATCTCATCCGTGACAGGTGTGATGCGTTCGCGAACGAACTGACGAACGTCGTGCTCAAACCCTGGTGCCCCATTCAATTCCGTCAGTGTTCGAAATAACTCTCTCGTTTTTTCATTCATATGTATCGCCTCCTGCTTCTCATTATACAAAAAATTGCTTCTATCACTTAACCTTTTGTTTCTCTCTGAACGAATTATTTGGTACAGTAGGAATAGAACCTGTAAGGAGGGGAATTTTAATGAAAAAACGCTATTGGATTATCGGATTGGCAGCAGCTGTCGTCGCCGCTTTCGCAGTGAAGAAAGCCGTTGATAACAAACAACTTTCTGCCGAGGAAGCGCTCGAAATCACGAAACGCACATTTTCAGCAAAAGGACGTGTCCAAGGTGCATGGATCTCTGCAACACCAGAGGCTTACGCATATGAGTCACGTGACTACCAAAGCTACAAAGGTGGCATCTCGGTCCTTGAAGGTGATGACGAAAAAACGTATCAATTCACAGTTGATGCCGAAACTGGCGCTTTACTCGAATACGCTTAATCAAAAGACCGTGCTTCGATCGACGAAGTACGGTCTTTTTTCCACGTTCATGTAAAGGAGGTATGATTCATGTCGATTCTTGCTACGCTGTTCGTTATCCTCGTTGCTTTGGAACACTTTTATATTTTAGCACTTGAAATGTTCTTTCTTTCTTCCAAAGCGGCTCGTCGAACGTTTGGTTTAACGGACGAAGCTGTTGCATCACAACAAATTCGCACACTTTTTGCGAACCAAGGCTTATATAATGGGTTTTTAGCAGCCGGATTAGTATTCGGTCTGATTCGTGAGGATGTCGCTGTCCAATTGTTCTTTTTAGCGTGTGTCATCATCGCTGCGCTTTATGGTGCCGCGACCGCCAATCGCTCTATTTTACTCAAACAAGGCTTGCCTGCCATACTTGCTTTCATCTTTGTATTGCTTGCATGAGAAAAGCCCCTATCCGATTGGATAGAGGCTTTTTTTGATTAACGCGGGTTGTCGTTGCGTTCGTAGATCGGGTTCATGTATTCCGTCGTCGAGTATAGACGTGGAACAACGATGTATAAGATGACCGCTGGTACAGCGATGATCAACAACATCAAGAGCATCGGTAACCAGTAGACGACTTTTTGTTGAAGATTATCCGAGTTGCCGTCGATGTATTCTTTTACACCATCAACTTTTGCAGCATCGGCACTCGTCAACAATTTACCGCTATCGGCATTGAAGAAGTGGATTTCACGTTTGATTGTGATGAAGATGCCGTCACGGACTGTCTCGATGACAGCGATCCCGCCAATGACTTCTTCTCCTTTTTCATTCGTGAACGTCTTCGGATCCTCGATTTCGACCGAACCTTTTTTATAATCGTAATGCGTCGTTGGTAATTCCTCATTTAATGCTTTCGTCATTTCTGAGGTATCAACCGCAGCAAGTACCGATTGACCGATACTTAATGCGAGAAAGAGCGCCGTTACGAAGGCTAAGCTTTTCTGCCACATCCCCAAATTCCCCCTTTACCTATAAGTACAAGTTCTTCAGTCAACAACATTGTACCAATTAATAAGAAAAAAGTGTGAAAGAAATACCAGGAAAATAAGAAAACTTTTTGTCTAAATTAATTTTGGTACGTTGCTTCCATCCGATAAATCGGTTGACCCATTGATGAAAAACGCTCTTCGTACTCTGTCCGGACGTTATCTTCCGGTTCATTCGCATGTAAATCAAGCGACATCCAGTCGAAGCGCATGCCGTATGCTGACATCGTCATCAAACTCGATTCGAACAACTTTCGATTATCTGTCTTGAAGTGGATTTGACCTTTCGCCGGTAAAATATCTTCATATGTCGAGAGGAATGTTTTATACGTCAAGCGGCGTTTCGCATGACGTGTCTTTGGCCATGGATCAGAGAAGTTCAAGTACACGCGGGCCACTTCGCCTTTTTCAAAGTAATCACGTAGGTCTTTTGCATCGACCGTCAAGACGCGAACGTTCGATTGTGGTGTCTCGACCAATTTTTGAACGATTGTCACGGCAACGCTTTCGAATAATTCAATCGCGATGAAGTTGACATCCGGGTGTTGGTGCGCCATTCCGGTAATGAAGGCTCCTTTCCCTGATCCCACTTCGATATAGATCGGATTATCATTTTTGAACTCGCTAGCCCATGCTCCTTTAAGAGATGCTGGTTCTGCTATATAGATCGAGGATTGTTCCTTCATATAATCCTGCGCCCATGGTTTATGTCGTAAACGCACTATCGTTCATCCTTTCCAAACTTAAATTATCCGCAGATAAGTTTATCATGATTCGGGTAATTATATAAGAACTTCTTCATTTCCTTTCGAAGAATGTTCAGCAGTTCGTCACTTGAGAAATAGTGAGCATTCTAATACACTTAAGGTACGTAAGAACCGAAAAGGAGGGCTATCCTGTGGATGATTTCTTGATTAGTTGGGCATCTCCCATCGTTCTCGTATTGGGAATCACTGCTTTGTTCGTCTGGGCGACTTTCGGAAAAGTCGACGTCGAATAAGAGCAATCTCTGTACCTTGTGTAATCGTACACAAGGTACTTTTTTTATTTTCTAAACGATTTTAGGTTGGTTTTACCATGAAACAGATGTATACTTTTTTTGAAACAGATAATTTATTACAGCTATCGAACACCAAAAACGTTGGTAAAAAGGAGAATTGTAATGAACGAAAATAAAAACAGTGATTCAAAAGAACTAGTACAGAAGAAAACAGGTGCGGATCTCGTCGTCGATTCACTCATCGAGCAGGGTGTCGATTACATCTTCGGTATTCCCGGCGCCAAAATCGATTCCGTCTTCAATGTGTTACAGGACCGGGGACCTGAACTCATCGTTGCACGCCACGAACAAAATGCTGCCTTCATGGCTCAAGCCATCGGACGCTTAACGGACAAACCGGGTGTTGTCCTTGTGACATCTGGTCCTGGGGCATCGAATTTAGCGACTGGTCTTGTGACGGCAAACTCTGAAGGTGACCCTGTTGTCGCAATTGCCGGAGCTGTCACGCGAGCCGATCGTTTAAAACGAACACATCAGTCAATGGACAATCAGGCACTCTTTACACCGATTACGAACTTCAGTGCGGAAGTGCAAGATGCCGACAACATTCCAGAAGTATTATCGAATGCTTTCCGAACAGCTGAAACGACAGCCGGAGCTGCTTTCGTCAGTATCCCGCAAGACGTCGGGCTAAGCGAAGCGAACGTCACGGCGTTCCGTGCGGTCGAAGCACCAAAGCTTGGTGTGGCACCAGAAGCATGGGTCGACGAGACGGCTCGCTTGATTCAAGATGCAAAACTCCCTGTCTTGTTACTCGGTATGCGTGCGAGTCAACCAGACGTCGTACACGCGATTCGTTCGTTACTCAAAAACGTCTCGATTCCTGTCGTTCAGACATTCCAAGCAGCCGGCACATTATCACGTGAGCTTGAATCGAATTTCTACGGACGTGTTGGATTGTTCCGTAATCAGCCAGGAGATGCGTTACTTGCAGAAGCGGATCTTGTCCTCTCGATTGGATATGACCCAATCGGTTATGACCCGAAATTCTGGAACCAACCAACGCACGAACGGACGCTTGTTCACATCGATCAAATGCGTGCTGAAATCGATCACTTCTATCGTCCAGATCATGAGCTTGTCGGTGATATGGCGAAAACAGTCGACGCAATCGCTGAACGCCTGCAACCACTCACATTACCGGAAAGCTCGGTTCAGTTCCTTGAAGGATTACATCAACGTCTTGTCGATCGTGATGTTCCTCCTGTCGCGGATTCTCCATTGACGCATCCACTTTATTTCATGAAGACGTTACGCGAAAAAATTGCGGACGATGTCACCGTCACGGTCGATGTCGGCTCACACTATATCTGGATGGCACGTCACTTCCGTTCGTACGAACCGCGCCACCTCCTCTTTAGTAACGGGATGCAAACGCTCGGTGTCGCACTTCCTTGGGCAATCGCAGCTACACTCGTCCGTCCCGGAAAGAAAGCTGTCTCGATTTCAGGTGACGGCGGATTCCTCTTCTCTGCAATGGAACTTGAGACAGCTGTCCGTTTGAACTCACCACTCGTCCACTTCGTTTGGCGTGACAGCGGATTCGATATGGTCGCGTTCCAACAAGAGATGAAATACAAACGAAAATCCGGTACGTCATTTGGTGACGTCGATCTCGTCAAATATGCGGAGAGCTTTGGAGCAAAAGGACTACGCGTCAATCATCCTTCGGAACTCGCAGCAATCATGGACGAAGCACTCGCGACAGACGGTCCTGTCATCGTCGATGTGCCGATCGATTACCGCGACAACATTGCACTCGGAGAACAAGTTCATCTCGATCAATTGAACTAAGGAGGATTCACATGGCACACGATAAAACACTCGTCCAGATTTCAACGATGATGGCACTGCTTGACGGCGTATTCGAGAGCGAAGTAACATACGCTTCTATCCTTGATCAACGCGATTTCGGTATTGGAACGTTTGATCACTTAGACGGCGAGATGATTGGATTCGATGGTCAGTTTTATCAACTCCGCTCAGATGGTAGCGCTCGACCGCTCCAACCTGAGACGACGACGCCTTTCGCGACATTGACCCATTTCGAGCCGGAACAAACCCTGACCGTGACGGAAGAGATGTCAAAAGCGACGTTTGAGCACTGGCTGAACGAACAACTCCCAACGATCAATAGCTTTTATGCTATCCGGATCGATGGAGCATTCACAGAAGTGCAAACACGTACCGTCGCGCGTCAGGAGAAACCATTTGTTCCGATCACGGAAGCTGTCGCCTCTCAAAGCGCTCGTACGTTTGAGCACACGGAAGGAACGCTTGCCGGATACTATACACCACGATTCGGTCACGGGATCGCCGTTGCCGGATATCATCTTCATTTCATCGATGCTGCCCGCGAAGGTGGTGGTCACGTCTTTGACTACACAGTCAAGAACGTCACCGTCACATTCGAAGAAAAGCCGCAACTTGATTTACGTCTACCGACGACAGAGGCTTATCGATCGGCGGATCTCGAAAGTCACGATATTGAAAAAGAGATTAAAATCGCAGAAGGTTAAGCAAAAAAGCGTGTCGTTCCTTTTCGGAATGACACGCTTTTTAGTCGTTTGAGTATTCAAGTAGCTGTTCAAGAAAATGATAACTGTCCTCGACATCCGGATGACGCGTATCTTCATACCAGTAGAGTGACAAGACCGCTTGCGCTACGACATACCAGTGCATACGTCGCTTCAAATCACTCGTCAATGGATGTCCATAATGTTCAAACCATTCTGGCCAAGCCGCTTCGTCCACATAACTGTATAACATCATCCCAAGATCGTACGCACGATCAGCAATGATCGCATCATCCCAATCGTTCAAGTAGAGTTGACCATCTGCTCCCGTCAACCAGTTATTGTGGTTCAAATCCGAATGACAAACGACCTGCTCATCCGTTCTTACCTGCTCCAGATTTTGTTCGAGGTAAATCATCGCATGTTCCACGAGCTCCGGATCCTCTAAATCATCTGGTTGGAAGTACAAACGACATTGTCGCAATAACTCATCAGGTTCAATCGGGCGCTGATCAAGCTGTTGTAGCATGAACAGTAATTCCTTCGAATCATGGATTTTCCCAAGCAAACGTGCTACTTCAGGACGTTCCATCATTTCGGGTTCCAACTCGTCGCCTTCAATGAACTGTTGGGCGCTGATGACGTCCCCACTATAAATCCGTTTCGTCCATAATAACTTCGGAACGATTCCGTCTGCGGATAAAATCGCCAAAAACGGCGATGAATTTCGTTTTAAGAACAACTTCGATTGTCCGGTTGAAGCGATGTACGCTTCTCCTGTGATTCCACCTGCTGGCGTAAGGGTCCAGCCTTCGCCAAGCGCATCTAAAATATCTAATTCCATTATAATCCGCTCAACTTTTTTAGTAGATTTGCCTAAGGCACAATGCTTATCTTAACACGTTGCGATCGTCGTTGACAACGGAAGGACCTGAATCCTGTCGACACCTTTCAGAAGCGGGTCGACCGAGGCCTCATCCCCTTGTACATGCACATTCCAGCGCGAATGATCCAGTCCGATTTCCACGATTTCGCGCGTCGTATTGTAAACGATAAACGTGCGTTGCCATGCATCATATGAGTGGACTGCTCCAAGTTCATAAGCGATGACACCCGGACGTAAGTCGATGAAATGAAGCAACTCGCGAATCTGATTCGCTCGGTGCAATCGGAATCCGCCATGCATCCTACGAATCTGCAAAATCGTCTTGATGTAGGTTACAAGGGACAGATGATCATCCCGCCGTTCCCAGTCCATTCGATTGATCTCGTCTGGTGCGTTATAGCTGTTCTCAACACCTTGTTTCGTACGCAAAAACTCTTGACCTGCGTGAAGAAACGGAATCCCTTGCGCAAACAAGGCAATCGTCTGAGCTAGGCGACTCATCCGCAATAATTGCTGTTCATCCGCCTCTGGACAAGATAATTTTAATTTATCGTATAACGTATGATTGTCATGCGCCTCGACATAATTGATGGAATAGGTAGGTTCCGGAAAACGTCCGTACGTTTGATTGTCAATGTGGATACTTCCCGCAATCCCGTTTCGGACCTCCCCTTCCTTCCATCCATCTCCGGCAACGAATCCTCGGTCGAACTCACTGAACGTCGATCCTTTTAACGCGTCACGGAACACATCATTAAAGTGGGCAATCCGCGGCATTTGCGCAGCAGAGGCACTCATCGCCTTCAATCGTTCCGGCAACGCTGTCGCAAGATCCCACCCTTCTCCATACACTAGAATCGTTGGATCAATCGCATCGAGCGCCGCACGAACATCGTTCATCGTCTCAATGTCATGAATCCCCATCAAATCAAATCGAAAGGCATCAATGCGGTAGACACGAGCGAAGTACGTCAAACAGTCGACGATGAGGCGGCGCATCATGAATCGCTCGGATGCGGTATCGTTTCCGACACCCGTTCCGTTCGATAATGTCCCATCTACTTCGTAACGGAAATAATAACCAGGAACAAGCTGTTCGAGAGAGGAGCGTTCTCGAATGAAGACGTGATTCATGACGACATCGAATGTGACACGAATGCCTGCTTCATGGAGCCGCTCTACCATTTCCGCGTACTCTTTGACGCGAACGAGTGGTTCAACCGAACTCGCATAACTCCCAGCTAGCCCGAACCAAAGCATCGGGTCGTATCCCCAGTTATATGGAGACCGCGTCCGTTCATCGGTCGTCTCAAAAAAGTGGACTGGTAGCAATTGCAGATGGGTGATCCCGAGATCCAGAAGATAATCAAGTCCCGTCGCATAGCCTCGAGGAGAGCGCGTCCCTCGTTCCGTTATCCCTGCGTATTGACCCGGATGACTTGAACCAGCTGAGTGATCGATCGTGAAATCACGAATATTTGCTTCATAGATGACAGCGTCTGACGGTTTGACGAACAGAGGACGCGCGACGCGCTTCGGGAACCACTTAGTAATCGTCCGTTCGACGTCAACGATGACACCGTATCGACCATTCTCAGATATCGCACTAGCGTACGGATCAACGACCTCCTGTTTGCCAAGGTATGTCGTCACTTCATACCGATACCAGCACTCTGCGATATCTTGTTCCAGTTCAAGATGATAAGCACCTTGCTCTTGTCGCTCCATTTCGTACTTTCCAATCAAATGTTCATCTTGATCGTACACGACACACATGATCCGTTCTGCGACCGGCGACCAAACAGCAAAGTGAAATGCGCCCTCTTCTTCCCAGACGCCGAGTTTCCCTTCGTAGCGGTACTTGCGCTCGAATGCTTCCGTTCGGACTAACCGATCGGGAACGACGCGGATCGATCTCCCTGCTCCGAATACCTCATATCGGCATTCTAGCTCGACCGGTTCCAGAACCGTCAATTCATAAATCACCAATTGTTCCTCACGGTGTGTCTCGACTTGCTGGATCGCAAGTGATTGTCCATCACATTCAAGCGACCAGTGGATTGACGGATTGCCTTCGACCTCGACCCGGATGCTTTGGAACGATAAGAACTCCGCCCGGATCACTGGTATCGCTACTTCTTGGTTCGTCATCTCTTTCGCAACGACAATGCCGTCGCTCCCTCCCTTACTCTTGGATTCGAGACTGTCCCTCACTTTGAATCGCCTTGTGAAACGGAATCGATACCGTCTCTTTTAGGATCTTTTCGCATACCCGCATCTGAAATGCCTTTGTATGTGTCGCATTCGCATTCATCCGTTGGACCCAATTCGGAAAATCGACTTTATTGACATAAGTCGTCGTCGTTTCTTTTGGAATTTGATCAAAATAACCTGAAGGGGCGAGGATGACTCGTTCAATCGGCAAGACGTAATCTCGTCCGAGTACGACCCGTAAAATATCTTCTGTCCGCTTTAAACCGATGTTCGGATTCAAAATTTGTTTTGCAGAAGCCTTGAACGGCTGCTCCCGCCATAACTTATCTCGCCGTATATGATAGATACTTTCGTCACCATCGAGCCATTCCATGATATAGATCGCGGACGGACCGACGACGAACGGACTCAACTCGACTTCTCCGACTTGATATTGGATGACCGCTCGATAAAACATCGCATATTGTTCATTTAGTAGATGCAACATCTGGTAGAAGTCTAAATGACGTTTCAATGGAATTCGCCAAATGTCCTCCTCCCCTGCTCCGCCAGTGACGTTCAAGAGTTTTTGTAATTCGAGACGTTTTTTGTACCATTTATCAAACGCTCTTCGAGATAATTGTTTCCCTGGAAGTTGAATGACTTCACTTTTTTTCATCACTTGCCACCACTTCTTCGGACGGATGAGCGTCTCTCCTGGAAACAACTCTCCTGCCTCCCATCTGCGATAGACATGGGCATAATCAAGTGCCTGGTGTTCACCGAATCGTTTCGTCATCTCTAGCGGATTTTTTTCAAATCGACTATCTAAGTCATATAGTTTCATCAAAATTGCGATGGGGATCACCTCATTCCTCTTCACCTAGATGAATCCGGTAAACCGGCTCATATCGCGGTGAAACCTCTGGTCGTACTTCAAATAGAACGAGTTCACGAACAGTCCACTCTACTGATCGGATCGGACTCGTCTCCCATTCGGCTGCCTCAACGTGCCATTTTTTCGCGATCGTGACATGCGGAACGAATGGTCTGGTCGAATTCGGATCAATCTGTTCCACTAATTGAAACAACTCCTCCGATTCTGTTCCAAATCCTACGACGCGTGGCCGTTCATCCCGACCAAACGTGATCAAACGATCGAATCGTAGCACGAAAGGTTCCATCGTACGTGCGATCTGCTGTAACTGCTGTTTCCACGACTGCTGTTCTTTTTCCTCCAATGGACCAAAGAAACGAAGCGTCAAATGGTACTCTTCTAACGTATAGATGTTTCGAAAATAATCAGATAGAGATAAACACTTAGCGATATTCGCTAAATCTTCAGAAGGAATCGGTAAGGCAATGAAAAAGTGTCGTTCCTGTCTCATCGCATCTTCACTCCTTCATTCGACCACTGATGCCGTACAGCACGGCACCGAGAACACTACTACTTGTATATACCCAAAAGACGATATAGATTGTACTCTTCTCGAGTACAAAACCACTCATCAGATTAAACAACGCTGTCGCGAGTCCCGTCGTCGTTGCCATATATGTACTGACAGCTGTTGCGACCATCGTCTCTGGAACGAGCGATCGGACATAATCTAAGGCGACAGGAATCAACAGACCTACGATCATTCCTTGCATCGCAGATAATACCCATAGCATGACGATTGGAAGTTCTAAAGCAATCATCGCCGTCCGCGCAGCCGACAACAAGGAGACGAATACAAGAACCGGAATCGCTCCGAATCGTAATAACAGACGCGAAGCGATGCGCATAAACGGAATTTCGCACAGAACGGCGACAAAGAATAGTGTTCCGACGAGTGCTGTCGTCTCGCCACGAATCGTGACGTAGCTGCCAAAGTAATAATTGTTGGCGAAGATGGGTCCGAAGATTAAACTCCCCCCTGCTAGGAACAATAAGAAACGCCGATTCGAAAAGAGCTGCTTTAACGGTACGGATTGCTGATGTGAAATATGGACGCTGCCCGTCTCTTCAATACCGATCAGCACAAGGAAACCGAGAACCCATGCTGCACCGGTTGCATAAAAAATCAGATTTAGTCCGCCACCCTCAGTGATTTGCCCAAGAATGAAAACAGCTAAAGCGAACCCTGCTGAGCCAAAAAGACGTAAAGCACCATAATCCACCTTACGCTTTCGCGTGTACTCGATCGCTAATGTATCCACGAGCGGAATATGCGCGCACTGGAACAACGCCCAGACGCAAGAAATCAATAGTAAAAGTAGATAAGCAGACGTCAGTAAGTAACTGAGTGTAAAAATACCGGCAGCAAGCATCGCGACGAGTAAGAGTCGTTTCGGCTTCCCGAGGCGATCCGCCGCGATTCCCCAGACAGGTTGTAGAAAAATGGAGAGAATCGGTCCAATCGCAACGATCGTTCCAATCTCTGAAGCCGACAGTCCGAACGCGTCGTTTGAGAAATAAAGCGCGAGATACGGAATGAGCGCTCCTTGTCCAAAGAAAATAAAGAAATATAAGGCTTGGAAATGATAGGTTTGACGATTTTTCACACGGAACTTCCTTTCAAGAAGCAATCCCCCCATCTTTACGATGCGGGGATCATCAATCGTTATTTTGCGAGCTCATAAATCGCTTCTGCATAGATTGCGACAGCAAGCAATAGTTCATCAAAATCAACATATTCATCGACTTGGTGGGCAACTTCAGGACCACCCGGGAAGACTGGACCAAAAGCTACTCCCGCCGTCAACGAACGCGCATATGTGCCGCCACCAATTGCTATCAAATCAGCTGATTGGTTCGTATGGCGCTCATAAACGGCACTTAGCGTCTTGATCAATTCATGGTTTGGATCGACATGGTGCGGTGTCATATGCGTCCGCGTCTGCAATTCAAAACCATATCCTGCCGCAGCTTCCTTGATGATTTGCAAACGTTCCGTGAAGTCTGCTGTATACGGGTAACGGATATTAATCGATGCCGTTCCTTGCTCTTCAGCGTAACGGAATACACCGCCATTGATCGTCAAGTCACCTGTTTCATCCGAAGCAGCGACACCGATCGCTACACCGCGAGAATCCCGGAACATATGCGTCACGAGTTGAATGTAACGACGACCGTTATAATCCAAGTGAAGCGTATTGAGGAAACGTGCCAAATGTAAGGCAGCATTTTTACCATTGTCCGGCTCCATCGCATGGGCTGCGACACCGTTGACATCAAGGACGAGACCTTCCGTTTCTTGCTTGACTGTTCCCGTCAAACCTTGTTCTTCAAGATAAGCATGGAAATCCGTTTCAAGCGTTCCTACTTCGACGACACGAAGAAGCGCTTGGGCATGACCTGGAACCATGTTTGGACGTTCACCACCTTCGAAGCGAACGAGATGGTAGCCTGTATCCGAGGCTTGCGCTGGTTTCCCTTGAATCAATAACCCGTCATAGAGTCCTTTTTCCGCATTGATGATTGGGAAGTCGGCATCTGGTGCAAAACCGAGTGTTGGCATCTCTTCATGTTTGAAGTAATGATTGACACAACGCCATTCACTCTCCTCATCCCCTCCTGCAATCAAACGGATGCGTTTTGAGAGCGGTAAGCCAAGTTCTTTGACGATTTTCAGGGCATAATACGCTGCCATCGTCGGTCCTTTATCATCGATTGCTCCGCGCGCATACAGTTTTCCATCTACAAGCGTCGGGTTGAACGGACCGTATGTCCAGTGATCGCCACCAGCTGGAACGACGTCTAAGTGACAAAGAATACCGAGTAACTCTTCCCCTTGACCATACTCCAAATGTCCTGCATACCCATCGACATTTTTTGTCGTGAACCCATCGCGTTCCCCTGTCGCGAGCATCCAATCGAGGGCACGTTTGACTTCATGACCAAACGGTGCGCCCTCTTCGATCGTCGATTCGTCGAGTACACTCGGAATCCGTAATAGTTCTTTTAAATCTTCTAATAAGTCCTCGCGACGTGCGAGTACTTCCTCTTTCCAATTCACCATCTGATTTCGCTCCTTCATTACGGGTTTTGGATTCGTTTCCTATACACCTTTCTAGTATAGCGAATATTCGTTCAGATACGAACATCCAAATTCTGTTTTCTTTTTTATTTATCGAAATGACGAACATTAATTTAAAATAAACCATAAATCATCGACTTTACAAACCATTTGAATATGTTTTTTATGAAAACGTTCGGTTAAATTACTTGCATTTTAATATCAAAACGTTATACTAAAGGCGAAACAACTGGATATTGCATTGTCTTTTGTCACCCGAAGCTTTAGAACACTATTCTATCCATTGGGGGAGTGGTTATACCAATGAAAGATTCTACAGACCGTATGTTGACCCGGATTAAATCGATTTATCTCTACATCCAAGAGAACGGAGCTACTACGACAGCAGAGTTGGTTGAAGAGTTTGGCATCACTTCAAGGACCGTCCAGCGGGATTTGAACGTGCTCGAATACAACAATCTCATTGTGAGCCCTCGACGCGGTACATGGACGTCGAGTAAGAAACAAAAGCAAGCGGGTTGATCCACTGTTTCACTATGTATATCTTTCGATGACGCGATTCTTCGCGTCTTTTTTTGTTATCTTTTTTAAAACGTGGGGTATAGCTATTGGGAGAAGGAGATGATAAGAATGAATATTTTAATCATTGGAGCAAACGGAACGACGGGACGCAAAATGGTCGAATTGATCGCTAAACAAGGAGATCACCAAGCGATCGCTGTCGTACGGGAAGAAAATCAAATCAACGATTTGATTGCACTCGGTGCATCTGAAGTCAGACTTGGGGATTTGACGAAGGATGTCAGTGGCGTCGTCAGTAACGCGGACGTCGTCATCTTTGCAGCGGGTGCTGGTGGCGCATCGGACGAATTGACACGTGCCGTCGATCAGGAAGGTGCGATCAAAGTCATCGATGCAGCAAAAGCGAACGGAATCAATCGTTTCCTAATGCTCAGTTCAGTCGGTACAGAAGAACCGAAAGGCGAACTAAAAGTATATCTCGAATCGAAAGCAACAGCAGATGCTCACCTAAAAGAAAGCGGACTTGATTATACGATCGTCCGTCCTGGTCCACTCAGCTACGATGACCCAGCAGGTACTGTTGAAACGAAAGAGCATTTTGATTCATATGAAGATCGTAAGGTGCCTCGTGACGATGTGGCAGCGCTGTTCGTTCACTTGATTGATCATCCGACACAATCTCGCGTATTCGAAGTACTCAGCGGTCCTTATCCGATCGCGGAAGCACTACGTAACCAATAATTGAATTCCACAATAAAAGGCGATGGAATGTACATTATTCCATCGCCTTTCGTTTTGCTTATTCAGGTTGCCAATCAAACAAGGATAATTCATCCGGTGTCAGTTCACGGTAGTCCCCGAGTGCAAGTGCCGGATCAAGCTCCAAGCGACCAATCGAACGCCGTTTCAAGAACGTGACCTCTTTACCGAGGGCAAGCATCATCCGTTTGACTTGATGAAACTTCCCTTCCGTGATCGTCAATTCAAGCGTTGAATCTGTTTCTGTCGTCGATAAGATCACAAGTTTTCCTGGCTTTGCCTGATAACCGTCTTCTAAGGTGACGCCTGCCGCAATTGCCTCGACGTCTTCTTGCGTCAATACACCTGTCACTTCCGCGTAATACGTTTTTTCAACGTGTTTCTTCGGAGACATCAAGGCATGATTGAATGCTCCATCGTTTGTCAGTAACAACAAGCCTTCTGTATCCTTATCGAGTCGTCCGACCGGAAACGGTTTGAAATACGTCACGTCTTCGAACAACAGATCGATGACGGTCTCATCTCGTTTATCCTCTGTCGCACTAATAACACCCGGTGGTTTATTCATCATCAAGTAAATGTATTTTTGATACGTGACCGGTTCGCCGTACATCAGAACCTGTTGCGACTCAACATCGACATGCTGTTTCGGATCACGCACGATTTCACCATCGACTTGAATTGCTCCTGCCTTAAGCAAAAGTTTTACTTCTTTCCGGGAGCCTGCCCCCATGTTAGATAATAATTTATCTAGACGCATGACCTCGTCCTCGTTTCAATGAAATTTTCCGTCCTAATACGACTTCTGCTAAACCACTCCAAATCGAGAGTCCAGCAAAAATCACGATTCCAACTGCCGCACCAATGATCAGGATCAAAAGAGATGCCCATGTCGTCTCTGGTAAGAAGGACACCATTCCCCACTTGACGAGCGCGACACCCGCCCCCATCAATGCACTGATGATTAGAATCAATGATGTCCGGCGCAAGACCGTACTGAATGGGAACTTCACTGTTTGTGTGATCCGGAAGAACATCAATCCTGTCGCAACGAGATAACCAATGATCGTCGCATAACCAGCACCCGTTCCATCACCCGTCAAATGAATCAACGGCGCATTCAAGAGATACTTCGCAAGTAGTCCAGCAAGTGTTGCGATGATCGTGAAGTACTGACGGTTAGTCCCTTGAAGGACTGCTGCCGTAACAGAATACAGGGCAAGGAATAAGGCACTCGGTGCATAGCTTAACAGATAGACCCATGCTGCTTGATCTTTCGGGAAGAGTACATGGAACGTTTCTTCGCTTAAAAGAATCATTCCGACGACTGCCGGAATCGTCACGAAGAAAACAAGTTGATAAATCTGTGAGATTTGAGCCCGTACTTTCCGCATATCGCCTTGCGTGAAGGAAGCTGTCAACAGTGGAGTTGCCGACAACGACAATCCTGTTGCGACCGATACCGGAATCAAGACAATCTTATGACTATCCGCAATCAGATAGGCAGTCGCGTTTCCAGCCGCTTCGAGCGTGTAGCCGATACTTTGTAAGGCGGCATTCATCGTATTCTGGTCGATGACTTGATAAAGGGGTGTCGAAAGACCAACCATGACGATTGGAATCGCATACGTCAATAATTCTTTATACAAATCCGTTAACGGGCGATCCGGCGAACGGACGGTTTGAGTAGCACGAAGTTCCTGCAAGCCGCTTGCACGTTTGCGGAAATAATAGATCAGAACCGCGACACTACCGATTGCGCCAATGAAGGCGCTGAACGTTGCAATCGTTGCGGCAAATGCTGCACCTGAATCAAATAAATAAATCGCAATGCTGACTCCTGCAAGCAAGAAGATGATCCGGACGATTTGTTCCAAGATTTGCGAAATCGCTGTTGGTCCCATCGATTGATACCCTTGGAAGTAGCCTCGGGTCATACTCATCGGTGGAATCAAGAGTAAAGCGAAACTTACGCCCCGAATCGTCATCGTGACAGCATCAACGTATGCTGCTGAATCAACGTCACCACCCGGAATGGCCCGGTGTGCTAAATACGGTGCGAGAAAGAATAAAGCGAGGAAGGAAACAATCCCGGTCAAGGACATGATTTTCAGACCAGACCGATATAATCGTTCACTCGTATCGTACTCACCTAGTGCATTGTATTTCGCGACGAATTTCGAGACGGCGACAGGAATCCCCGCTGTCGCGAGTCCAATCATGATCGCATAATAATTGTAGGCATAGGTATAGAACATGATGCCCGTCGCGCCGACCATGAACTGAAACGGAAAGAGATAAATCAAACCCAGTGCGCGGGAAATCAGTGACGCACCGGACAGGAGCATCGTTCCACGAACGAACCCTGAATTGCCGGAAGAAGTAGACTGCTTATTACTGACTGTGGACATGGTAACATCCCTCACGCTTTCTAATTTTTATACTCGACACTCTGATCGTGACTGTCTCATTATACAAGTTCTCTCGTACACAATTGCAAATCATTATACCGCTGTCTATCTTGAATTGAAAGAGACGGTTTGTTTACAGTCACAACTTCTGCTAAAGTGAAACAAGCAGAATTCTATGAATGAGGTGACCATATGTACGATGTAATCGTAATCGGAGGCGGACCGAGCGGCTTGATGGCGACGCTCGCCTCTTTACAGGCTGGAGCTCGGACGCTCCTGCTTGATAAAGGAAATAAATTAGGTCGGAAGCTTGCAATCTCTGGCGGCGGACGTTGTAACGTCACGAACCGAAAACCACTCGACGAACTCGTCCAGTCGATTCCAGGAAACGGACGTTTCCTTTATAGTGCCTTTTCTCAATTCAATAATGAATCGATCATCGAACTCTTCGAAGGGTTTGGTGTCGCCCTCAAAGAAGAGGACAATGGACGGATGTTTCCTGTCTCGGATAAAGCAGCAGATGTCGTCCGTGTATTGATCGATCAAATCCGCGCGCACGGTGCCGAGATTCAAACAGACGCGCAGGTCGCTACGCTCGACTTCCATCCAGACGGTTCTTTTGCAGCTGTCATCTTAGAAAATGGCATGCGTCTTGAAGCAAAAAGTTGCATCGTTGCAGTCGGCGGACAATCTGTTCCACATACCGGTTCGACAGGTGACGGCTACCCGTGGGCTGAAAAGGCGGGTCATACGATCACGGAACTCTTCCCAACGGAAGTTCCGATTTTGTTAGGTGATACGTTCATTCATGAAAAAACATTACAAGGGCTGTCGCTACGTGACGTCGCCTTAACGGTCCACGGCAAAAAAGATAAAGCAATCAAAACACACACCGGTGACTTACTCTTTACCCACTTCGGTTTAAGCGGTCCGATTGCTTTACGCTGTAGCCAGTACACGATCAAGGAGCGCAAACGTTCGAAAGAGACGATCGTCCATTTATCAATCGATCTCTTCCCGGACGAATCACTCGGTGCGTTAACCGAACGCTTCCAAGCCGCGCTTGCAGCAAATCCCAAGAAAACGGTACGCAACGCTCTCCGCGGCTTCGTGCCGGAACGTCTGCTTGAACTTTTATTTGCTCAAATCGGCTTTGGCGATGAAGTCTGCACACAAGTCAAGAAACAGGACTGGACGGACTTCTTGCAAAAATTAAAGCGATTCCCACTTAAAGCAACGGGAACGCTCGACTTTGATAAAGCTTTCGTCACGGGTGGTGGCGTCTCAATCAAAGAGATTGATCCAAAGACGATGATGTCGAAAAAAGCGGAGCGGTTATTCTTTGCCGGGGAGATTCTTGATATCCACGGCTATACAGGTGGTTACAACATCACCGCTGCATTCGTAACGGGCCATTGCGCCGGTAGTCACGCCGCAGAGATGGCACGTGATACTGTCTTTTAATATGAACAAGACCCGATTCTTCTGCTTAGCAGAGGAATCGGGTCTTGTTCTGTCAGGATTTAATCAATCGGTGTAAACGATCGGCTTGAGAATTTATCCGTGACGACTAATGCGAACAACTCATTATCTTGCACGAAAATCCCTTTCGAACCATATACTTTCGGACTGGCTGTCTCGCCCGTGATCGTTTTGTCCTTTCGATCGATCGAATAGAGATAGAGCGCTTCTGAATCGAGTGTGTAGATCCGACCTTGTCGTTCAGCAAGACCAATCGGACGGAACTCGGACTCGAACGATTTCTTCGCATCACTTCGCATCCCACTCGCCGCTTCAATCTTCTCACGTTTGATGACTGACAGATAAGGCGGTTTCTGTTTTTTCTTCAGTGCACGTTTTTTCTTTTCCGAGGCGTCAGGATCAATCTTGATCTTATCCTCTTTCATCGCGAAATAAGTCACCTCGACTCGTCCCAGTGCTCGAATATGATTAATCGTATAGAATTCTTTTTTCTTCGCATCATATCCAAGACCATGGAAACTATCCCGTATCGTCGTTCCTTGTACTTTTTCACGTTTTTCTTCGCTCCAGACACCGTCTTTTCGCGTAATCGTGACCAGAATCTGATTCGACGTCAATAGCGCGACTGTCTCCCCGTCAACGAGCGTCATACCGTCTAAACCAGCGAGCAACAACTTTCCTTCTTCTAACTGGAAAGATGCGTTGATGCGTTCTCCGGTTCCACTGATTTCAAAGAAACGATAATCGTCTGTGACGACGAGGTACGAACCAATGGAATCATCATATAACATGTGTTGGACATTTTTGATTAATGGCTCTTCCGGGTTCGGAATAGCTGAAGGCGTTTTCGGTGGCACCTGTTTAACGGCTGCCTGATGCTTTGATTGCGTCTCGATTTTCGCGAACGTTTCTTGAATACGTGACAACGTCTCCGGCTTCGAGAAGACGAGCAGTACGCAAAGGATCAACCCCGAAACGACAGCAAAAATCGTTGTATAGACTATATAAGATCGTTTCATTGATGGTACTCGCCTTTCTTTCTCGGTTTCTGATTCAGTGTAGCAGAAGGTCGTTGAAAAAAAAAGCGGACTTGCGACGGAAATTAAGAAACCCCCTCCATTCGCATCAAACGAATGAAAGGGGCTATGGCTTAGTTTGCCACGATGTTGATTAATTTTTTCGGTACGACGATGACTTTACGAACTGTTTTGTCGCCGATCCATTCTTGTGTCTTTTCATCAGCAAAGGCAAGTGCTTCGATTTCTTCTTTTGTCGCATCGATGTTGATTTCGATTTTCGAGCGAACCTTTCCGTTCACTTGAATGACGAATTCCATCGTATCGCTGACGAGTTTCGATTCATCGAATGTTGGCCATGCCGCATACGTCAATGTCTCTTCAAATCCAAGTTGTTCCCAGAGTTCTTCACCAAGGTGTGGTGCGACTGGCGTTAACAATTGGATGAATCCACGAAGGAAGTGACGCGGAAGAACCGGCTGTTTGTTTGCTTCGTTGACGAAGACCATGAGTTGCGAAATTCCGGTGTTGAACTGGATGTTCGCGAAGTCTTCCGTGACCTTCTTGACCGTCTGGTGGTACGTCCGCTCGAAGTCAGCATCGACTTCTGTGACGTCCTGAATGTCTGCTGTCCGTTCGAACAAACGCCAGACGCGGTCGAGGAAACGACGCGCACCGTCAAGACCGTTTTCAGACCAGGCAACTGATGCATCGAGTGGTCCCATGAACATTTCATACAAGCGTAACGTATCCGCACCATGCGATTTGACGATTTCATCCGGATTGATGACGTTACCGCGTGATTTCGACATCTTCTCGTTGTTCTCTCCAAGAATCATCCCTTGGTTGTATAACTTCTGGAATGGTTCTTTTGTTGGTACGACGCCTGCATCATACAAGACTTTATGCCAGAAGCGCGCATACAACAAGTGGAGAACGGCGTGTTCCGCTCCACCAATATAAATATCAACTGGAAGCCAGTATTTTAATTTTTCTGGATCCGCGATTGCCTCTTCATTGTGCGGATCGATGAAACGAAGATAGTACCAGCAGCTTCCGCCCCATTGTGGCATCGTATTCGTCTCGCGACGCCCTTTCATTCCTGTTTCAGGATCCGTATAATCCAACCAGTCTTCCGCAAGCGCAAGTGGTGATTCGCCTGTACCAGACGGTTTGATTTCCGGAATGATTGGAAGTTCAAGCGGTAATTCCTCTTGGCTGAGCGTCTTCATCGAACCGTCTTCCATGTGAACAACTGGAATCGGTTCACCCCAATACCGTTGACGACTGAACAACCAGTCCCGGAGACGATACGTGATTTTCTTACGTCCGACTTGATTCGTTTCGAGTTCAGCAATCATCGTCTCGATTGCTTCTTGTTTTCCAAGACCATCAAGCATATGTGAGTTGACGTGTTCGCCCTCTCCTGTATAGGCTGCTTCATCAACGTTTCCACCCGCGACGACTTCAACGATTGGCAAGTCAAATTGTTTCGCGAATTCATGGTCACGCTCATCGTGTCCTGGAACAGCCATGATTGCACCTGTTCCGTACGAAGCAAGGACATAATCAGCGATCCAGATTGGAAGGCGATCGCCTGAGATTGGGTTGACGGCAAAAGCGCCCGTGAAGACACCTGTTTTTTCCTTCGCTAAATCCGTCCGCTCGAGATCCGACTTTGTTTGGACTTGCGAAATGTACGTATCGACGGCTTCCTTGTGATCCGCTGTCGTGATGTCAGCTACGAATGGATGCTCCGGCGCAAGCACGAGGTACGTCGCACCAAAGATTGTGTCCGGACGTGTCGTAAAGACCGTGACTTGTTTTTTGTGTCCATCAATCGTGAAGTCGATTTCAGCACCTTCTGATTTTCCGATCCAGTTCCGTTGCATCTCTTTGACAGAATCCGGCCAATCAAGGTCATCGAGATCTTCAAGAAGACGATCTGCATATTCCGTGATCTTTAAGACCCATTGACGCATCGGGACACGCACGACCGGATGATTTCCGCGTTCAGATAATCCGTCGATGACTTCTTCATTCGCAAGGACAGTTCCAAGTGCCGGGCACCAGTTGACTGCGACTTCGTCTACGAATGCAAGTCCTTTTTCATACAACTTCGTAAAGATCCACTGTGTCCATTTGTAGTACTTCGGATCCGTCGTGTTGATTTCACGATCCCAGTCATAGGAGAATCCAAGTTCTTTCAGCTGACGCTTGAACGTCTCGATGTTTTTTGCTGTGAATTCACGTGGGTCATTCCCTGTATCGAGGGCATATTGTTCTGCTGGTAACCCGAACGCATCCCATCCCATCGGGTGAAGGACGTTATATCCTTGCATCCGTTTCATCCGTGCGAGGATATCCGTTGCTGTGTAGCCTTCCGGGTGACCGACGTGGAGTCCGGCACCTGACGGATACGGGAACATATCAAGGGCATAAAACCCTTCTTTGTCTGGATCTTCTGTCGTGACGAAGGCGTTGTCTTGATCCCAACGCGCCTGCCATTTTGGTTCGATTTCGCGATGATTGTACGGCATGTCTTTTCCTCCTCTAATCTAAAAAAACCGGTCCTTCGCCCCTAGGAATAGGGACGAAAGACCGGTTTGGCTTCCGCGGTACCACCCACGTTGTCTGTCTATGACAGACCGCTTGATTCACGGATAACGGTGTGAAAGACCGGATTCGCTACTACGACTTCACGAATCGTGCTCCCTGACGAGTTCACGGTTGTTACCGACTGGTTCGCACCTTCCACCAGCTCTCTTGACGGCACCTTTCCCCTACTACTTCAGTTCCATGCAATTGACTATCTTTTCCTAGTGTAATCTGTTTCTTCCTCAAGCGTCAACGCTTCCGTAAAATTTCCTCGATTTCTGCATGCGATCGCGCCACATGATCCGCTTGTTCTAGACGTTGCGTCGGCATCCGGTCATCAAGAAGCGCAATCACTTCCATGCCTGCTGCTTTTGCACCGATCATCCCGTTCGCAGCGTCTTCGATGACGAGACACTCTTCAGGTGCGTGCCCGATTCGTGATGCTGCAAGTCGAAAAATCGCAGGATCCGGCTTCGAACGTACGACTTCTTCCCCACTGACGTAATGCGTGATTGGAAGCTCATAATGACGGATGACGCGTTCGATTTTTTGAAGCGAACTTGAAGAGGCGATCCCGATATCATAACCAAGAGACGCCGCTTGTTCGATGACTTGTTTAACTCCCTCTTTTAAACCACATTCTTCCGGTTTTGCATGAATTTGAAACAAGCGATGTTCTTCTTCAAGTAACGCACTCGCTGTTTCTGGAAGGTCGTGTTGCGCGACAAGTTCTTCCCACATCTCATCTCCTGTTTTTCCCATGAACGTCGCATACTGAACCGGATCGAGCGGAATCGATAACGTTTTAAACATCTGCTGATGGACCTCAAAGTAGCGAATTTCACTATCTAAGATGACCCCATCCATATCAAAAATAAGACCTCGTTTTTTCAAGACACATCCCCCTTTATTGATCTATCATGATTTCAGCATATCAAAAAAACGACTACACAATGTAGTCGTTTCACCTTCTTCATTTACTTACTGTTTAACTTGTCGCCATTTGGACACTGGTTTGTCGGTAAGCCGGAAAATAATCCGAATCGGCATCTGACCCGTATCGTATACATAACTGATCGTATATGGCTTGTTGAAGAATCGATTTTCCTTGATGATACTCAAATAGTCGATATCCAGTATAGCGGCATTTACTCTCAAAGAGACTATCCCGTTCTTGATATCCACCCCCGAGATGTTGTTCGACGAGACCGCGTGCTTTCGCCTGAAGAATCGCTTCGTACTCGAGTCGCTGATTCGGAAACACCCTCGCTTCATCCCGCTTACAACCAATCAAATGACCGTGGGCATATTCTTTTCCGAGCAATACGAAGTATCCACCAACAGGTTCTCCGTCGATTTCCGCAATCAGTAACAATGGCTCACAGAGGGGATTTGCTTCAAATAATTGCTCAAAATAATTCGCTGTAAAATAGTAATGAGCCGAAGCATTCTTCCGGTCCATCGTTTCATGATACAACGCTACAAAAACAGATAGGTCGTCTCGTGTTCCTGTTCTAACAGTTAAAGGAGAGGCAAGCGATTTGCGAATCATACTTCTCGTCTTCTTATGAAATGTTTGCATGATGTCCTCTATTGAAGGGCGTAAATCGATACTCGTCGTATGACGGATGAAAGAGACTTTCGTCCAATCCCGCATGAAGCGTTCATTCCCCGTCAATGGATTAAAGCGAATCATTTCCGAGACGATCGCTTCTCGCTCTGCCCACCTTTCGAACAATAAGCGTGCATGCTGCATTTCAGTCGCAGTCAGTTGACCAATGATTTCCGGTCCACCGTAGCCATACGGCGTGATGAGATCTGAATAAGGTGTATCAAAAATCCGGCGCTTTAAAAAGGGATAAAATAGTGTTCCTGCATCACCTTCATAACGGAATAGCACCGCTTGCTCAGACGGTCTAGCATTGAGCGTGACGTATTGGTGACTGTAGAAGATATCAAGAGGCTGTTGCTGTACGTGTGTCGTCCAAGTTGCGGCATCTGTGATGAATTGACACCTTTCCATTCGTGCACCTCCAGTCAAAAAAGAAGCAACGTTCATATGACCTTTCTTTTCAAGTTCTTGATTAGAAAGTACCCGTTTCTTTGCCGAAATATTCCATATTATTAAATGTTTATTTTATGTTTTTAGAACGAAAGACGTAACAAAAGACAGCGGATCAAAGTGTCCGCTGTCTTACAGATGATGCTCATGATGTGATTTTAGGAATGGCACGAAGGAAGACGACGCCCGCTAACAGGATCAATCCAATCAATGTCAAGAAGACCGCTGACATACCGGATAAGTCGTAGATCAACCCTCCAACGGTCGGACTGATCATCCGTCCTGCTGAAGCAGCGATATTGACGTACCCTTGGAATTCTCCTTCTTTTCCGATTGGCGCGAGTCTCGCCGCCATAGCAGGAACCGCTGGCCAGATGAACATCTCACCGACCGTCAGGATGATCATCGCGACGAGGAACATCTTAAAGCCACCTGCGAACGGAACGATCAGATAAGACAAGAGGAAGATTCCTGTACCTGTCATCAGTTGTCGCTTTAAGTCATCTCCAAACCAACGAAGAATTGGTGTTAGTAAAGGTTGCGCGAACACGATGAGTGCTCCGTTTATCGTCCAAAGAATCGAGTATTCGGAAATCGTGACACCGAGCGATTTCGTGTGTACAGCAAAGGTTCCCTGCCATTGCACATAAACGAACCAAAGTAAGGCATAACCAATCGAGACGAGCAACATCGTCCGTGCCGCACCGCGTGCAAGGGGTGTGCGTGTCGTTTCGGTCTCGTCATGGGTCGCATGCATCCGCGCCGGTGCCTGAATCCAGGACAAACCGACGAACAAAATGATGGCAAAAGCGATGTAGAGGACAAGATTGGCGATGAAGATGTACTGAATCGAAAAGGCAGCAATTTGACCACTGACAGCTGTCCCGAGCGCTACACCAACGTTTTGTGCGACATAGATCGCATTAAAGGCACGACGCCCGCCTTCAGGCCAAATAACACCCGTCATCGCGTAGATCGTCGGAAAAACCATCCCACCGACGAATCCAATCAATCCAAGCATCGCGACGTATCCGAGGTACGTCTGATGAAACAGCAACAAGCCGACGGAAGACAGAACAAGTCCGATGACACTGATGACGAGCGTCTTCTTGCCGCCGAGACGGTCAAACGCTTTTCCACCTAAGTAGTTTCCGACGATTGCTAAGGCCGAGTTGACGAACAACGCCATCCCTGCTTTCGTCATCGACTCTCCTAAATATTCATGTATATATAATGTATTAAACGGCCATAAAAAAGAGGATCCCGTCGTATTGATGGCCATCGCAAGGACAAGGATCCAGACCGCTTTTGGTAATTTTGGCATACCTGTGGTCCTCCTATTTCATTCTCAACCTTGCCACTTTACGCAATCCGTCCCTTGTCTGTCAAGCCACTTCGCTTTTCGTCAATGAATCAAAAAATGATATAATGCAGAAAGAATCTTGCACATACTGAACCATTACTAGAAAAACAGACTATAGGAACAGGAGTCCATGCCATGTCACTTGCCCGTGTACTACCTTATACGAAACAATTACTCGAGTCCGTTATCGAGCCCGGAGACTGCGTCGTCGACATGACTGCCGGAAATGGACATGATACGCAGTTTTTAGCAGAATGCGTCGGTCCAGAAGGTCGAGTCCTTGCGTTCGATGTCCAGGCACAAGCCATCGAGGAATCGACGCGACGTCTCGACGAAGCCGGAATGTTAGCACGCGTCGACCTTTATCATGAAAGCCACATCCATGTCGGTGCCCGTCTTTCGGACGAACAACGTCCCGTTCGTGCCGGTGTCTTCAATCTCGGATATCTGCCTGGAAGCGACAAATCGATCACAACGACAGGTGAAGAGACGCTCGAAGCACTCGATGCCCTCCTCCCGGTCCTCGCTCCCGGCGGTCTTGTCGTCCTCGTCGTCTATCACGGTCACCTGGAAGGAAAACGAGAGCGCGACGCTGTCCTCGATTACGTGACAGCCCTTGATCAGCAAGATTACGCCGTTCTTCAGTACCGTTTCTTGAATCAACAAAATCATCCACCGTTCATCATCGCAATCGAGAAAAAAGTACGCGGATGATTGGACACAAAAAAGTGATGCCTTTTTTTAGAGGCATCACTTTTTTCTCACTCTTCCACAAGCTTAAAGAACAATATTAATTTTTCTGCAAACCGTGTGTTCAACCGTTCGAAACTAAAATGCGGAAATCCGTGTAGACGTTGTAAGTAAATCTGATCGCCACCCATTTTCCGGCATACTTCAAGCGTCAACTTGACGTCTGCGAATTGATCGTCCGGTGCATAAAAACAAGCCAAGTTCACACGTGGCAGTTTTTTTCGTTCCTCGTCATGTACGACGATCTCTTCTTCGATTTCCCGGTACTGTGCATAGGTCAGTTCACCGATACGAACAGTATCTTCCGTACTTTGACCAAACGGCAACGTACCGAGTGGCGCATCAGGTCGGAAACGATCGAACGCACTTGCAAAGACTTGTTTGACGCCTCCGAGTTGTTTTGAAGGGTGCCAATCAAACAACGGTGAAATGAACGACAGACTGGCGACCGGTAATTCATATTCTTGCAACAGACGATTGACGACGAGTGCGCCCATGCTACAGGCGACGATATGAATCGGTAGCTTGCGTTTCCCGGCTTCACGTAATGCTTCTTTTAACAGTTGACCATGTTCTTCAAACGAGATGCGACGTGGTGCGTCGACGAGCAATACTTCATACTCTCGTTCGAGTACCCGAATCAAAGCTTCACTCGGACGGGCACGCAGTTGTAACGGATAGACTAATACGATGATTCCTGTTGGTTGTTCAACCACAAACTCACCTCTTCACTTCATACTTCCTTTTCACGATACCTTATTTCAAACGCAATCGAAACCGTCCCAAGACGGATTTCACGAGGCGACATGGCGAAGACGAATGACAGATTCTACTTGCCCAAAGACTTCTTCCGTCATCTCACTCAGTTCTTCAAAACCAAATGAGGTCAAGAACTGACGTGCTTTATAGTTACGTGCTTCCACGTAGACTTCGAGTGGGACGGCTCCTTGTCGTTCGAGTTCACGGATCAGACGTCGCCCGATACCATTTTGCTGATATTTCGGTAAGACGTACAGACGAACGATCTCCCACGTTCCCTCAACATCAACAGCATGAATGAAACCGACGATCTCCTCGTCGATGATTCCGACATAAAAATACTCTCCCCGTGCTTCTTCCGCCGTCCGGATCGCACGAACGACTTCTTCTTGCGGATACGCCTCCTGCACGAAATGCGCTTTCGAACGTTCGGAATAGATTTCTGCATACGTATCCAACCAAGATGTGACGGCAATGTCATGAATACGTCCTGCATCAGCTGGAATAGCTTCGCGTATTTCCATAATCGGAACCCCCCTTTATATTCATACGAATCGACTCATGTACTTTTACCCTCTTCTAGAAAAAACATTCGTTTCCTGCAAAGTTCCCCGTAAACAAAAAAAGTCCGAAAACCCGCGTAGGGTTCTCGGACTTTTTGATTATGCGAAACGTTTTGCTTGTTCTTCAAGAACTGCTGCTTTATCTGTTTGCTCCCATGGAAGCTCAACATCTGTACGACCGAAGTGACCGTATGCAGCTGTTTGACGATAGATCGGACGACGGAGATCAAGCATGTTGATGATTCCAGCCGGACGAAGATCGAAGTTTTCAGCAACCAATTCGACGAGTTGCGCTTCAGGAAGTTTTCCTGTACCGAATGTATCAACCGCGATTGATACTGGGTGCGCGACACCGATTGCGTACGCAAGTTGAACTTCTGCTTTGTCTGCAAGACCTGCAGCAACGAGGTTCTTCGCGACGTAACGTGCTGCGTATGCAGCTGAACGGTCGACTTTCGTTGGATCTTTACCTGAGAATGCTCCACCGCCGTGGCGTGCGTATCCACCATACGTATCAACGATGATCTTACGACCAGTCAATCCAGCATCTCCTTGTGGTCCGCCGATAACGAAACGACCAGTTGGGTTGATGAAGAATTTCGTTGCTGCGTCGATGTATTCAGCCGGGATGACCGGTGTGATGACGTGTTCTTTCAAGTCAGCTTGGATTTGCTCAAGCGTGACTTCTTCTGCGTGTTGTGTCGAGATGACGATTGTATCGACACGAACCGGCTCGTTGTTCTCGTTGTATTCGACCGTGACTTGTGTTTTTCCGTCCGGACGAAGGTAGTCGAGTTGACCGTTTTTACGCACTTCTGCCAAACGGCGTGCGAGACGGTGTGAAAGCGAGATTGGAAGTGGCATGAGTTCTGGTGTTTCTTTCGTTGCGTAACCGAACATGAGACCTTGGTCTCCTGCACCGATAGCATCGATTTCTGCATCAGACATGCTACCTTCACGTGCTTCAAGCGCTTGGTCGACACCAAGAGCGATGTCTGCTGATTGCTCATCGATTGATGTCAATACAGCACACGTGTCCGCGTCGAAACCGTATTTCGCGCGTGTGTAGCCAATTTCACGAATTGTCTCACGAACGACTTTTGGAATGTCGACGTAAGTTGATGTCGTGATCTCACCTGCAACGAGAACAAGACCTGTCGTGACAGAAGTTTCTGCCGCAACACGTGCGTTTGGATCCGCTGCGAGGATTGCATCAAGAATTGAATCCGAAATTTGGTCACAGATTTTATCTGGATGACCTTCAGTGACTGACTCCGACGTGAAAAGTCGGCGATTAAGGTTTGTCATGTATGACCCTCCCAAAAAAGAATTTGACGGTGTACTCATTTCCCCTAGTTGAGTGGGACGGTAAAATGAAAAAAACCTTTCCAAGTCCAAAAAATGGTCAGGGAAAGGTTGTGCGTTCTTCCTTTACCCTCTTATCGTTCGAAGTGTTTACTTCGCTTCAGGAGAGCACCTTTTCCCTCATTAATATGTGAATTAATGTAGGACGGTTGCCGGGTTTCTTCGGGCCTTGTTCCCTCCACCTGCTCAGAATAAGAGTATCCGTTACGAATTACATGATATAAAGTTGTACCTACTCTGTCAAGCAAGGTTTCAAATTCTAGTCGAAACTTTTTGAAAGAGATGTTAAACTGTTAATGCTGAAAGCGTTTCCAGATAAATAGAAATCAGCACCAGAAAATGATTGCTCTCTCTTTAGTATGTCATATATAATAAATGTGTCATACTAAATACAGTGAGCCAAAACCAACGTAGGGGAAAGGTGGGGTCAGGATGCCGATGACGGTCCTGAATATCGAAGAACTACTCAAGAAAGAGCATGTGTTCAAACAACTATCTGTTGCTGAACTTGTCGAACATGCGATTCGAAACGAAGAAGGTGTCCTTGCTGAGAACGGCGCATTATCTGTAGAAACGGGGAAATTTACAGGTCGTTCACCAAAAGATAAGTTCATCGTCCGTGATTCTTCCTGCGAGTCTCACATTGATTGGGGTCACGTTAACCAACCAATGGATGGAGACAAATTTGAACAATTGTTGCAAAAGGTTCTTCGTTACATGAACGAAGCCGATCAGCTCTACTACACAGAAGCTGCTGCTGGAGCAGATACGCACTTCACCCTTCCGGTCCGTGTGCTCACACAATACGCTTGGCATAACCTGTTTGCCAAACAACTTTTTTTACGCGAGTATCCTGAAGTGGCTGCCTTCGAACCGTTCACGGTCGTCTATGCGCCGCATTTCAAAGCAGATCCTGCCGTTGACGGAACGAACTCCGAGACGTTCATCGCGATGTCGTTCGAACACCGGATCGTCTTGATCGGTGGAACGGAATACGCGGGAGAAATCAAAAAATCAATCTTTTCCGTCATGAACTATCTCTTGCCACAAGAAAATGTCCTTTCGATGCACTGCTCGGCAAACGTCGGACACGAAGGCGACGTCGCCTTGTTCTTCGGTCTATCCGGTACTGGTAAGACCACCCTATCAGCAGACGATAGCCGTCAATTGATTGGTGACGACGAACATGGTTGGTCGCACGACGGTGTCTTTAACATCGAAGGTGGATGTTATGCAAAGACCGTTAACTTATCGCGTGAAAAAGAACCGCAAATCTTTGACGCGATCCGTTTCGGAACCGTCCTTGAAAACGTCATGCTCGACGAAGCCCGTCATCCTGATTACGATGACACATCATTGACGGAAAATACGCGTGCTGCTTATCCGATCACAGCGATTGATAACATCGCTGTTCCGTCACGTGCTGGTCATCCGAAGACGATCGTCTTCTTGACGGCTGATGCGTACGGTGTTTTGCCTCCGATCAGTAAATTGACGAAAGAACAAGCGATGTATCACTTCCTATCAGGATATACATCAAAACTCGCGGGAACAGAACGCGGTGTCACGGAACCGGAAGCAACGTTCTCGACATGCTTTGGTTCACCGTTCCTTCCACTAATGCCTGAAAAATATGCGACGATGCTTGGCGAATTGATTGATCGTCATGGTGTCACTGTTTATCTCGTCAACACAGGTTGGACAGGCGGTGCTTACGGTACAGGTAGCCGCATGAAGCTATCCTATACACGGACGATGGTCAACGCTGCCGTCAACGGTACACTTGCAACGATTCCAACAGAAGAACACCCGATTTTCGGACTTCACATGCCACTGGAAGTTCCAGGTGTTCCAAGCGAGTTACTCAACCCGGTACGCGTCTGGTCGAATCCGGACGAATACGACACACAAGCGCGTTCGCTTGCTGAGAAATTCCAACACAATTTCCTTCGCTTCGAAAGTGCGACGGATGCAATCAAGTCAGCTGGTCCACGCCTATAAAAAAAGAGCCCTCGGGCTCTTTTTTTTATAGGATAGAATCCGTTCTTTCTTGAAGATGTGTTTCTTTTTGTTTAAGCCATTCCTGACTTTCTGCTAGTAGCGCATAGGCTCGTGGAAGTGAGACACCTAAACGTTGACTGAGCAGTTCGAACTGATCAAAATCACCGCGATCTGCACTGATCGCAAGCACTAAACAATCCCGGAATGGATGATCTTTTCCTTGTAGGACAACCTTCAAGGAATCTTCGATTGGTAATTGACCAATGATGTCGTCGATATCCACAGACAATAACGCATCAATGTGTGACAGCAATCCGATCATGTAGGCACTCTCTGACTTCAACGTGCGTGTTTCTTTTGCAAATAGCTCGCAAAGCTTAGCACAATGTAAAGAAGACCGGAGTAACTCATTTGACCATTCGTAAGGACTAGCAAGCTTCATCTCACGCAAGACGATTAACGAAATCCAGCTTTTGAGTTGCGAGAAGCCAAGTAGTGAAATGGCTTGACGAACAGAGCTGACTGTATTTCGTAATCCCATTCCTGGAGAATTGATCAGTTGCAGTACTTGAATGCTGATATACGGATTTGCTTCAATCTCATCAATGACTTCATCGTATTTTTCATCCGTATCGAGCCATTTTAGCATCTTCAGCAATACCGGCAATTGAGGAGGGACAGCTTTTCCCTTCATCAACATTGGCTTAGCGTAAAAATAGCCTTGAAACCAGTCATATCCCATGTCAAGACAACGTGTATGATCCTCGTGTGTCTCGACTCGTTCGGCAAGCATCTTAATATGGGGATAATTACGCCGGACAATATGCAAGATCGCACTTTGCTCACGAGGAGAAATCGCCTCGATGTCGATTTTAATTAAATCAATTAGTGCGAATAATTCTGTTCCATGTTGACGAAGTAAATCGGTCACAAAATCATCGAGTGCTAGTGTAAAACCTGCTTCTTTCCAACTGTGCAACACAGATAACATCTCTGTATCGATATCAACAGTTTCTAAAATTTCGATAACGAACCGACTTGGATCTAAATAGTGAATCAGATCACTTTTTAAGAGATCCGCTGTAAAGTTAACGAAAAGTTTTTTACCTTCAGCAACGTGCTCCACACCCATATGAACGAGTGTATTCGTTAAAACATCCATTGTCGCTAGATCACCGTCGAATACATTCATTTGTTTGACGGAACGATACAGCAACTCGAATGCATCAACTGCTCCGATTCGGTCAACGATGGGTTGACGTGCTAGTAAGATATCCATCGTCCTCCATCCCCCTCTACATTACTCGTATGGTTCTAATTATATCAAAATTTATTTTTCAGGAAGTTTATTGTTTTTTACAACGAATCAATATTCTTTTTTTCCCATTATGTATGTAAGTTCAATTCTTCAGATGACAAAAAAACCGATACGACATTCATCGTACCGGCTACATCATCGATTATAGATACCAGTCTCAAACCAATTCAACACATTCCGCGTCACACGCAACTTGTCATGAATCGGAAATTGATGGGCATAGGCATAAGTTTGAAGCGTCGTCTGCTCAGGATGACGTGCAGCATAAGCGGTTGCGTGTCGTAAACGAACGTTCTCATCGTATGCACCGTGAATCAATAATACTTCACCTTGAGGTGCGACATGGAGCGGCGAGCGAACCGCATATTCATCAGGAACCGTGTCTGGTGTACCTCCCGTGTAGCGACGAAGCATCTTTTGCATCGTCTTCTGCTCTTCATAGGTCCATTTCAACTCGGTCACCCCTGCCCAGGACACCGTTCGGGCGACTGGACGGTGATGCGCAAGGAGCAACGCCATCTGTCCACCACGTGAAAATCCAAATGCGTGAACATGTGAGACACGTTGCTGCAACCAGTCAAAGGCACTGCAGGCGTCTTCGATATCGTGATGTCCAAAGTCTTCTTTGCCCGTACCGCCTAGATTCCCTCGATAGAAAGGTGCCATGACAAAAAAGCCTGCCTGTGCGAACGCGAGCAGTCGAGTCGGTCGGACCATTCCGATCGAACGCGTTCCACCACGCAAGTAGAGAATCCCCTGACCGTTCGCAACTTGCGGGAGTACGATATAGGCACCGACCCGTTCTCCGTCCGCTGTGGTATAAAACATCCGAAACGTCCGAAACGGACCTTGCCGCGGAAGTTCAAACCAATCGGCGTTCGCTAAGTACACGGAGTGTCTCCGGAAGGACACGGTCCTTCATCATAAAGCTGTATTGTCGATTCGTATCGAGACGATCAGGGAGTTCCTCGAATAGAAAAGCACCATCTGTTTCATCCACGGCAAGATGAGACGACAATGATCCGATTTGCGCGAAATAGATGTTTTTGATGATCGTATCACCTTTTCCAGCAACACGATACTGTCCGACATATGAGAGAGAATCGATTTCCCCACCCGTCTCTTCCATCACTTCGCGACGTGCAGCTTCTTCTGCCGTTTCCCCTGGTTCAACCTTTCCACCAGGAAATTCATACCCCCGCTGCTTATGATGGGTCAGCAACCATTTTCCTTCGTACACGGCAATGACCCACACGTGCAAGGGACGATCCGAGAACGGATGGTCATCAAAACTTAACTCCACTTGATTTTGATAATAATCCAAGAATGTAATCACGTACGTGCACCTCATTTCTTCTTCTAACTTCACTTTACCTGTTTCACGGGTATTCTAAAAGTGAAAACGCTAGGATTACCTGTAAATCTGGAAAATGATAGCCTACTATCATCCGGTAAAAGCAAAAAAACAGCCGATGTTCCACTAGGGAACGATCGACTGTCATTTCACATTACTTCAAACGTGCTTCGAGTTCTGCTTTTTCTGCTTCGAATCCTGGTTTACCAAGAAGAGCGAACATGTTTTTCTTGTACGCTTCAACGCCTGGCTGATCAAATGGATTCACTCCGAGGAGGTAACCACTCATCGCACAAGCTTTTTCGAAGAAGTAGAACAGGAATCCGAGGTGATACGGTGTCATCTCTGGAAGTTCGACTGTCAAGTTCGGTACTTGTCCGTCCGTGTGCGCAAGCAACGTACCTTCTGCTGCTTTATCGTTGACGAATTGAATCGACTTCCCTGCAAGGAAGTTCAATCCATCGAGATCCTGAGCGTCTTCTTCAACCGTCAACGCATGACGCGCTTGACCGACTTTGATGACTGTCTCGAACAGGTCACGACGACCTTCTTGGACGTATTGTCCCATCGAGTGAAGATCCGTCGAGAAGTCGACCGCTGCTGGGAAGATCCCTTTGAAGTCTTTTCCTTCTGACTCGCCGTATAATTGTTTCCACCACTCTGATACATAATGAAGTGCTGGTTCGTAGTTGACGAGAAGCTCGATCGTCTTTCCTTTCGCATAAAGCGCATTTCGGACGACCGCGTATTGATACGCTTCGTTGTCAGCTAGGTTTTCGCTCGCATAGCGCTCTTGCGCGTCACGGGCACCTTGCATCAACTCTTCGATTGAAATACCAGCTGCTGCGATTGGTAATAGACCGACCGGTGTCAAAACAGAGAAACGACCGCCGACATCATCCGGAATGACGAAAGTTTCGTATCCTTCAGAGTCTGCGAGTGTTTTTAATGCACCACGTGCTTTATCCGTCGTTGCATAAATCCGGTGTTTTGCTTCTGCTTTACCGTATTTTTCTTCCATGAACGATTTCAAAAGACGGAACGAAATTGCTGGTTCTGTCGTCGTACCCGATTTCGAGATGATGTTGACCGATACATCTTTTCCTTCGAGGACTTCGAATAAATCGTGCAGATACGTCGATGAGATATTATGACCTGCATAGATGATTTGTGGTGCTTTGCGATCTTCTTTTGATAACAAGTTATGGAATGAGTGTCCGAGCATCTCGATTGCAGCACGCGCACCGAGATACGAACCGCCGATTCCGACGACTAACAACACATCAGAATCCGACTTGATTTTTTCTGCAGACGCTTGGATGCGTGCAAACTCCGCTTGATCGTAGTTCGTCGGAAGATCTACCCATCCTAAGAAATCACTTCCTGCGCCTGTTCCTTCATGAATCGCATGGTGAAGCGTCTTTACCGTCTCCGCCATATGATCTACTTCATGTTGACCTACAAATTGTAGGGCCTTCGAATAATCAAAACGTACTGTTGACATGCCATCGTCCTCCTTATTCATTCGCAACGAAATGCGACCTTCCTTTTCATTAAAACGCAAGAAGGAAGGTCGTTCAAGTCTTTTGTGAAATGATTAGCAAATGTTACAGATTGTTATAGGGCAGCTGTCACGATTTGACGAACATCTTCGTTTCCAAGTGATTTGAAGTTTCCGAAGTCGCCGCGTGTCATCGCTGACTTGACGATTGAGTCAACTGTATCTTCTTTGATGTCGTAATCAGCAAGACGGTTTGGTGCACCGAGTGATGTCCAGAAAGCGCTGATTGCGTCGATTGTCGCGTGTGCTGCTTCCATCTCTGATTTACCTTCCGTATCAACGTTAAAGACGTTCTCACCGAGTGTCACGAAGCGATGTGCATTTGATTCGTCAAGCACGTGGCGCATCCAGTTCGGGAAGAGGATTGCGAGTCCACCTGCGTGCGGGATATCGTGAACAGCTGAGACAGCGTGCTCGATGTTGTGTGATGCCCAGTCTCCGCGTGCTCCCATTTGAAGAACACCGTTAAGAGCCATCGTACCAGCGAAGAGAATCGTACCACGAAGCTCAACGTTCTCGAGATCGTTGACGAGTTTTGGTGCTGCTTCGACAACTGCTTTCATGACACCTTCTGTCATCCGTTCTTGGACCGGTGCATGCGCAGGGTGGAAGTATTGCTCGAGGCAGTGACTCATCATATCGACGATACCGTAGATTGTTTGATCTTTTGGCACACTGACTGTGTACTTCGGATCAAGGATTGAGAACGTTGGGAACGTAAGCGGGCTGCCCCAACCGTATTTCTCTTGTGTCTTCCAGTTCGTGATGACGGATCCTGAGTTCATCTCAGAACCTGTTGCTGCAAGCGTCAAGACTGTTCCGAATGGGATGACTGTTTCTGGTGTTGCTTTGCCGATGACGAGATCCCACGCTTCGCCTTCATAAGGAATACCAGCAGCAATCAATTTCGTGCAGTCGATGACAGAACCGCCACCGAGTGCAAGCAATGCGTCCACGCCTGCTTCACGTGCGATCTTAATGCCGCGTTCCGCAGTTTCGATACGTGGGTTTGGTTCGACACCGTCGCATTCGACGTACTCGATTCCTGCCGCATTGAGTTCACGTGTGACATCGTCATAGACACCGTTACGTTTAATACTGCCGCCACCAAAGACGAGCATGACTTTCTTTGCACCGAGTGCTTCGAGTTGTGGTTTCAGTTGGCTGACTTGACCGTCACCAAAAATAAGTTTCGTAGGATTGCGATATTCAAAGTTTTCCATCTGTGTTGCCTCCTCAATAAGTAATGAACACCTTACATTATCCACACATTCCCCTTTCGCATCTAATTTAATGCTTATTCTATGTAAAAATCGCATAAAAAAAGAGAACCGACCGATGTCGATTCTCTCATGTGGCTTATTTTTGGAAGTTTGATTTTTCAATCCATTCTTCCAATTTACCTTTAAGAACGTTGAATCCAGGTGCTTCTTCTTGTTTGAAAGCAGGACCTGCATCGCGACGTCCAGCGTTTTTGCGTGGACCTTTCGCGCGTGCTTCACGTTTTGGAGCTTCCTGAGTTGCTTTGATCGAAAGCTTCATTTTTTTGTTAGCTTCGTCGATGTCGAGAACTTTAACAGTTACTTCATCGCCAACTTTTACGTAATCGTTGATGTCTTTTACGTAATCGTGTGAGATTTCTGAGATGTGGACGAGACCTTGTGTTTGCTCGTCAAGTGCTACGAAAGCACCGAAGTTTTGAATACCAGTTACTTTACCAGTAACGACTTGGTCTTTTTCAAAGTTTGCCATAATGTATACACTCCCTAACTAAATTCATCAACTTATAATAACACACTTTTCTTGTATCGTAAAAAATATTTTTGGAATTTGTTTATTTTTTATTTCACAAGGGAACATTTTAGTAGCAAGACTTCAAGTATTCCCCCTGATTCTGCCGAACTTTCCGAGTTCGGCCCTTTTTTTGTTCTTTTACTCAATTGACCTAAGTGACAAAGAAAAGTAATGCTTGAAACGATAAAGACAAAAGACAGATAAGACTATCAAAAAAACGGACAGTCTCGGTCTGCTCGTTTTCCGCGGATAAGCCATCATGCCGCTTCAGATGCGTCGCATCTTCGAGGGTCATGATGACTTGTTTTTCCGCAGGAGTCGAGCAGAACCTCACCTGTCCTAGCGTAAAGGAAATATAGAGTAGAAGCAATCATCAATTATCTATTTATTACTTACAGATCGTCGAATCCATTCGCATCCGTTACTTTTGCATACGAACGTGATTTTTGTTCGAAGAAGTCCGATTTCGTCGCATTCATCGAATCATCCGAATACGCACGAATCCATGGCATGACGTCTTCGTCGTGCCCTTCATAAAGATCCGATAAACCAATGACGCGAAGACGTTTGTTCGCGAGATATTTGACGTAGTCACGCATTTCGCTGACGTCAAGTCCATCTAAATCACGCAAGACATATTCGCTCCACTCGATTTCAAGATCAACGGCACGCTTGAACGTATCATAGACGAATTGTGTGAATGAGCCATCGGCATCAATTTCCGGATGCTCTGACAAGACAGCACGTAACAATTGGCTGATGAAGTACGAGTGTTGTAATTCATCCCGTTGAATGTAGCTGATCATCGTCGATGTTCCGACCATCTTTTGGTGACGCGCTAAGTTATAGAAGAAAGCAAAGCCTGAATAGAAGTTGATTCCTTCAAGAACGATCGAAGCAACGAGCGATTTCGCGAAGTTTTCTGGAGTCCGGTCATTTTGGAAATCTTCGTATAAATCAAGAATGAATGCATTACGCTTCATGACCATGTCATCGTCTTTCGCGATATCGAAAATCCGGTTTTGTTCAGCCAATGGAACTAAGCTGGATAAGACGTAGCTGTACGATTGATTATGAACGACTTCCTGTTGCGCGATGATGGCGAGAATCGCATGAACAGATGAATCCGATGTGAACATTGCCGATTCCAAGATATAACGTGTCTGAACCGAGTCAAGGATCGAGAGTAGCCCGATGATTCGTTTGAAGGCATCCTGTTCCCGTTCGCTCAGTTGATTCCACTGTTGCATGTCCTTCGACATTGAGATCTCATCTGGAATCCAGAAGTTCGATAACAATTGTTTGTAAATCGAATAAAACTGTGGATACGCAATGTCGTTCCAGTTGACGATGGCACTCGTTTCGCCACCGATGATCGCTGTCGCGCGATTTGGATGACGTGCATCAAGCAGTTTGATTTTTTGTAGCTGTTCCATGTGCTTCGACTCCTTCTTGCTGTAATTGAAGAATGGTCCGTTTCGTCCATTCCTTGACGAGATGCGGGCGATTGCGTGGTGACTGTTCGATTTTCAACAGTTCTCCAGCAAGCGGTACCCCGAATTTTGAGAGATGATAAGCCATCTCATCAACGGCGCGACAATACTTGACGAACATCTTGTCCCCTGTTCCAAAAACAGCTGCCTGCGGAATCGCATGCGAACTCTCCTTCAGAACGGTTCTAAGACAGTCGCGCATATCGTCGGGCAGTTGCCCATCTCCCCACGTATACGAACCAAAATAGACGATATCATAAGGCATTAACTGATACGTCGTCACTTCGTCCGCAAACAACATCGTCGGCTCGATTCCCATCTCAGAACACGTCTTCGCGACGAGTTCTGCCACCTCCTCTGTGTTTCCACTCAATGACGCATATACGATTGCTGCCTTCATGATATCGTCCTCCTTATCTTATGATGAACACGATTCACATTCGTCGATCTCAACCGTCGTCGAACGCGTGTAGTAGATCGTCTTCATCCCGAGTTGCCACGCTTCCATGTGCATCTCGAGTAACTCTTTCGCCTTGACGTTGTTTTTCACATACAGATTGAAACTGATCGCTTGGTCGATGTGACGCTGACGTGAAGCATTTTGACGAATGCTCCATAACTGATCGATCTCAAACGCTGATTTATAGAACCAGTTCGTTTCCGGTGTTAAATCCGGAACAGTGACTGGGATCTTATAGTTTTTCTTCTCTTCCGAGTAGACTTTTTTGTAGATTGGATCAATCGATGCCGTACTACCCGCAATGATCGCCGTCGATGAGTTCGGTGCGACCGCCATCAAGTATGCGTTACGCATTCCGTACGCCGTGATGTCGGCTTGGAGACGATCCCAATCAAGTTCATCCGTCGTTTTGTAGTGGCGACGTTTGATGTACTCTCCTGTTTGCCATTCTGAACCTTCGAAGAGACGGTACGCGCCCTTCTCTTTCGCAAGTTGCATCGACGCATCGATCGTCAAGTAAGCAATCTTCTCGTAGAGACGGTCTGCGTATTGTACCGCTTCGACCGATTCCCAACGGATGCCTTCGAGTGCGAGCAGATGGTGCCAACCGAACGTGCCAAGACCAACGGCACGGTATTTTTGATTCGTCAATTGTGCTTGCGGAACATCGATCGTATTCAAGTCGATGACGTTATCAAGCATCCGCATTTGAATCGGAATTAATCGCTCTAGGACGTCAGAACGAACTGCACGTGCAAGTGCGATCGATGACAAGTTACAGACGACGAAGTCCCCTGGTGTCTTCGTGACGATGATTTTACCGTCTTCCGTGTATTCTTCTGTCACGGTCGTCGGGCTCATGTTCTGCATGATTTCCGAGCAAAGGTTTGATGAATAGATCATGCCTGCATGTTTATTCGGGTTCGCACGGTTAACGGCGTCACGGAAGAACATGTATGGCGTTCCTGTCTCAAGTTGCGAACGCATGTAACGTTTGACGAGATCGATTGCCGGAACTGTTTTTTTGCTGAGGCGTGGCTCGTTGACACATGCTTCGTATCGTTCCGTGAAGCTGCCACCTTGTTCCGTCTCATCGAAGTAATCTTCGAGGCTGAAGCCCATGACCGTCCGAATTTCATGTGGGTCAAACAAATGCCAGTCTTCTCGTGCTTCGACGGCACGCATGAAACGGTCCGGTAAGTTAACACCTGTGAATAAGTCATGTGTCCGAAGTCGCTCATCCCCATTGTTGAGCTTCGCGTCCAGGAACTCGAGAATGTCTTTATGCCAGATGTCGAGATACACAGCGATTGATCCTTGACGCATACCGAGCTGGTCGACGCTGACTGCCGTGTTGTTCAACTGTTTCATCCACGGGATGACACCGCTTGAGACACCTTTGAATCCTTTGATGTCTGATCCGCGTGAGCGAATCTTACCCATGTAGACGCCGATTCCGCCGCCACCTTTAGAAAGTGTCGCCACGTCCGTGTTCGAGTCGTAGATGCCACGTAGCGAATCATCGACTGTATCGATGAAACATGAAGAAAGTTGACCGTAAGACTTACCAGCGTTCGAAAGCGTCGGAGTCGCAACTGTCATGTAGAGGTTCGACAATGCCCAGTAAGATTCTTTGACGAGTTCTAAACGACGTTCCTTCGGTTCGTTCTGCATCAGTGTCATCGCGATGACCATGAACCGTTCTTGTGGTAGCTCGTACAGGTTTTTGACGTGATCGCGTGCGAGGTACCGGTCTGCCAGAGTTCGAAGACCAATGTATGTGAACAAGTGGTCGCGGGACGGATCGATCGTTGCCGACAGTTCGTTGATGTCTTCCTTCGAATACGCATCTAGTAAATGTTTCGTGAAGATGCCGATTTCTGTCAGTTTTTCAATCAGCGTATACAGCGAACCATATCGTTCTTCCGCTGCATATCCGCGATTTTCACCTGCTTCAAGGTATAACCGATTTAAGTAAGTCGCTGTCGCTACGAATGTCCAGTTCGGCTCTTCTGCCTTCAACATATCGAGTGCGTGCATTGTTAACAGTTCATAGACTTGATCGGCTTGTAGGGATTTTCCTTCAAGCGCTCGGATGGCACGTTCAGTATAGCGGTCGATATCAAGTTCCGAATACGTTTCCGTTGCTTGTCTAATCACGACATATACGTCTTCTATTGTCATTGCACCCTTAAAGATGCGTGCTGTATTCAGTGGAGATGCCACTATGAACCACTCCCATTCTCTATCGTTAAACAGGTTCGCATTACACGATGAAATACGCTAAACTAAAAAAAGACGTCCTACATATAGAAAGGACTCTACAAGTATCACTCTATATATAGACGTTTTAGCCGTTTTTAAACCTGTTAATGTACAAGATATAGGTTATCACTGAAATTCAAAAAAATAACCCCTTGCTTTGAAATTCAGGTCAAACAATTTGAAAAAGGCATCATGACGCCTTTTGAGATATATTGAGATAGCGAGTAAAATGCATTATAAGGTCAAGTGAACCGTTAAAATAAAGATGGTCCATTTCTCCTACTAGAAGAAAAATATTCTCTTCGAATTTTCTGATATACTGAACGTATCGATCTTCCGTCTATCAGGAAGAAGGATTCAATCCATCTATCACGAAAAGACGGCATATACGTATGTACGTTGAAAGGAGCTTACCTCATGCAAGTCGATTACACACCAAATCCGAATTCCGTCAAAATTACGCTCGAAGAACAGCGCTTCGGTGCTAAAAGTACGAGTGTCAAAAAAGAAGATACACCTGAAGATGCGTTGCTCGCATCATTGATCGCCCTCGATGGCATCGACAATCTGTTCGCTTACGGCGACTTCGTGACGGTTACGAAAGAACCAGAAGCAGAATGGAACGAACTGCTACCACGTATTGAAGCAAACATGTAAAAAACAAGAAGACACCTGTTCCTGGACAGGTGTCTTTGTTCAAGGAGCGATCACTGATGCCAACCGTATCCATCATCATTCCGACGTACAATCGTCCTCGTGAATTAGCAGAAGCGCTAGAAGCGTTGACACGTCAACACTATCAAGACTTCGAAGTCATCGTCTTAAACAATAATGGAGACGATGTCTCAGCAGTGACGACTGCATATCAGGACCGTCTTCAACTGACCTATGTCGAGTTACCTGAAAACCATCATGTTCGTGCTCGAAATCATGGTGTCACGCTCGCTTCCGGTCGGTATATCTTACTTCATGATGACGATGACCTCTTATTACCGAGTCACCTCGAAGAAGCGGTCGGCGATCTCGAAGCTGGTGCCGATCTCACCTATACAGACGCGGAACTCTTTACGTATCGCTGGGAAGAGGATCACCGGATTGCAATCGATTCTGAGCCATTCGCGTATCCGTACGATTCAGAGACGATTCGAGAAGACTCGACGTATATTCCGTCCGGGTCACTCTACCGTAAATCGCTCCACGACCAACTCGGTCCGTTTGACGAGGACGTCTTCAACTACTGGGACTGGGATTGGATCTTACGCGTCGGCAAGGATCATTTAATACTGCACCCGGCGCGCGCGACCGTCTTATATGCTTTCAATCCGGCGGGTAATCATGAATCCGCGCGTCAGGATGCGGCGCGACGCGTCTTTTTTGAACGCCTCGTTGAAAAACACCAACTTCCGACAACTGAAATGAAGAACTTTCATATCGTCCAGGCTGAGCGACGCGCACGATTGCGCCAGACCCGCCGTACCTTCAATGGTCAATTGACAGAAAGTGAGTGATTCCATGTACACCGAAAAACAACTCGAATTATTAGCATTATTAACACAAAATGGTCCGATGGACGTGGACTTACTTGCGCAAATGCTCGACTGGGAAGCGGCAGAAGTAGCAGCTTCCATCGAGACATTCAAACGCGACGGTGTCCTACTTGGTTACACCGCTGTCATCGACTGGCAAAAGATTCATGCCCACCATGGTGTGACAGCTTTCATCGATGTCAAAGTCACACCGAAACGTGGACGCGGTTTTGACGAGGTAGCGGAGCGGATTCATCGCTTCCCGGAAGTGACGTCTCTTTATCTGATGTCGGGCGCATATGACTTACAAGTCGTACTTGATGGCAAATCGCTACAAGAAGTCTCTCAATTCGTCTCGGAAAAATTATCGACGCTCGACTCCGTCATCTCGACGACGACCCATTTCCGCTTGAAGACCTACAAACACGATGGTGTTCTCTTCAGTCAGGATGATGACGACAAACGATTGAAGGTGTCTCCATGAAGTCTCTATCTGAACGTGTCGAACAGCTAGCCCCATCCGGTATCCGTCGTTTCTTTGATTTAGCAGGATCGATGGAAGACGTCATCTCCCTTGGTGTCGGTGAACCTGATTTTGTCACGCCATGGAATGTGCGCGAAGCGAGCTTCGCAGCACTCGAACAAGGCTATACAGCGTATAGTGCGAACGCCGGTTTGCTCGAGTTACGTCAGGAAATCGCACTCTATATGCAAGAAAAGTTCGCTATCTCCTATTCAACGACGGAAGAGATCATCGTCACGACCGGAGCCTCAGAAGGACTTGACCTTGCGTTTCGTAGTTTGATCAATCCAGGAGATGAAGTCATCGTCGTTGAACCGGCGTTCGTCTCGTATGCCCCTTTAATTGAACTCGCTGGAGGCATTCCTGTCGCCGCTGCGTGTCATGCAGAAGATGGTTTTGCGATTCAACCGGAAACGATCGAACAATTGCTAACGGACAAGACGAAAGCAATCATTTTCTGTTTCCCATCGAATCCGACGGGCTCGACAATGACACGCGATCAATTAGCGGACCTAGCGTTACTCGTCCAAAAACATGATCTATACGTCATCAGCGACGAAATCTATGCGGAACTGTCTTACGAAACGGAAGCGGTCTGTTTCGCGACCCTTCCCGGTATGCGAGAGCGGACGATCATCATCAACGGCTTCTCGAAAGCCTTCGCGATGACAGGCTGGCGGCTTGGCTTCACTTGTGCACCACCTGCAATCACGCAATCGATGCTGAAGGTGCATCAATACGGGATGATGTGTGCCCCGACACTCGTTCAATTCGCGGGCATTGAAGCACTCCGTTCACGTCATAAGACGGTTCCTGACATGGTGACGAGTTATCGGCAACGCCGGAACTATTTCGTCAAGGCGTTAAACGATGCCGGTCTTCCGACACACTTACCGGGTGGCGCCTTCTATGCCTTCCCGTACATCGGTCATACTGGACTAACGAGTGAAGAGTTCGCGGAGCAATTGTTACTCGCTGAACGCGTCGCCGTCGTTCCAGGATCCGTCTTCGGAGCAAGTGGTGAGGGGTATGTCCGAGCAAGTTACGCGAGTTCGATTGAACAACTACAAGAAGCGATCGCTCGGATTCAGCGCTTCATGAAAAAATGGCAGACTCAAGATGAGGCAGCATCGTCTCGTTCACATTAAAAATAAAAGGTTGACTCAAAAGTCAATCTCCACAAGATAAGGGTGGCAGAATGATAATCTGCCACCCTTATTTCGTAACAAAAAGAATGACCCGTCACACGCCACTCCTAGAGGAAAAAGCGCATTTGCGCTGTCAGAGACAATCAAGACCCGTTTTCCTGCTGGAATGAAGCAGGAAAACTGGCTTGTGTCTCGCCTGAGGAAAGGGCGTGAAAAGACGCGTCATTCTTTTTTTTAGTCAGTCCCTTATTTATTTAATCGATATAGAGAACAAGAAACATCCGATGATCGTCTTCTGCGTGGTACGGCGAGATCGGACCGAGTTGCGGCGCAAAGACTTCCAACCGATACGGTGAATCCTTGAAGTCAAGCGGTGTCCGCTCTTTGATCAACCGTCCCATTTCGTCCGCGAGTTCTTTCACTTCAATCAAACTACGTGAGCGTTCCATCGGTGCCTCGAAGACGAACGCCTCGATTCCTTCAATCGGCGCACATCGGAGGAAACGTCGGAGTGACGGTAATGCTGCCTCCATGTTGTCCTCGATCGTTTGGTTTTCCTCGTACACAGGGGCTCCCCAGAGGCGCACCTCACTTCCTGTCGCACTCCGGAAATGATCAATCGTCTCTTCCGTGATGGGATCACGCGTCAACGCGAAGCGTGTTTTATCCCGCTTCAGATTCTTCTCATTCGTCCGGTCGATTTCTGTCAGTAAATCAAGTTGAAGCGGTCGTGCTAAACGAAACAGTTCGCGTTGCAGACGTGCTAGGGAATGACCGATTGGCACAATCGTATCTTTCACTTTCGGTGGTTTATCGCCTTCATACCCGTTCATGACACGTGCAACTTGCCCTGCTTCATGTACAAGTCGATAAAACGAACCGTCCTGATCGTCGTTTTCCGTACCGAGTGTCTCATGCTGTTTTGCAAGATTCGTCACGTATTGATTCGCAAGACAGGTTGAGATCATCAAGACGTCGACAAGTTCCGAACGCAGGACTTCTACATCATTTTGTTCTAGTGCTTCACCGACTTCTCCGACTTCCTCCGTCAGGCGTGCGAGACCAGATAACGGTCGAAAATAACCGCCGAGTGAGCGAATCGTCGCATCAACCTTTTGTTGCAGTGTCTTCATCTGTTCCATCTGTCTGACCCTCCACGATTGCTTGGCGTACGTGCGCTTCTGTCTCTTGCTTGACGCGTTGTGCATACGCCTGATTTTTCTTCCATTCCCGGATTCCGACAGATGTCGCAGCAATCAACGCAGCAAATAGTCCAATTTCTCTTTTACGCATCGAGATCTCCTCCTTTTGAATGACTCGTAATCTACCTAAACATGATATGATGATATCAATAAATTCTACATAATCCAGTAAGAGGTGTTGCTTGTGTCGACTGAACGTCTTTGGCAAATGGCCCGGTTCCTGACGGTGATCTTCGCCTTCTTAATTGGTGGATGGTTACTCATCCGCCTCTCGTCCATCTTGTATCCATTCGTCTTTGCGTTTCTACTTGCCCTATTCAGCCGACCGCTCGTCGATTTCTTCCAAAAGCGGTTACGGATCAATCGTGGATGGGGTGCGTTGTTGTCGATCATTTTGATCAGTGGCTTATTGGTTGGCTCGCTCGCCTTGATCATCATGCAGTTGATTCGTGGTCTTGTATTCGTCGCCAATCAATTACCGGCGCAAATCCAAGAGTTGAGCCTGTATTTTCAAAAGCTGTACAATGAAAAACTGGCACCGATTTGGAACGATGCTTCTGAAGCCTTACGTTCACTGGAACCATCACAACAAAATACGGTTCAAAACAGTATCCAATCACTCGGTAGTTCGCTTGCGAGTGCAATCGGCGAAGGTTCAAAAAGTATCGCCATGATGCTACAGACGGTTCTTGCGACATTACCATCGATTGCATTGATTTTCGTCATCGTGTTACTCGCTTGGTTCTTCATCGCAAAAGATTGGCACCAGTACGAGATGCGATTGAAACGCTATGAGATGCTCCCTTGGTTTGCCCGTTTCGAGTCGGTCTTCCTGAGCTTACGGTCTGCCTTGTTCGGCTATCTCAAAGCACAGTTCACCTTGATCACGATCACGTTCTTTATCGTCTTGATTGGTTTGTTCATCATTGGTGTCGAGCATCCGTTTGCAGTTGCGTTTATCGCTGCCTTTTTCGATATCTTGCCGTATCTCGGTACCGGTTCCGTTTTCTTGCCTTGGATCGCCTACTCCTTGATTACCGGAGATACGACTCTTGCAATCGGACTTGGTATTTTGTACGCCCTCGTCATTCTTCAACGTAACATCATGGAACCGAAGATTGTCGGCGATAATATCGGCATTCAACCGATTACAGCATTGATCGCACTGTTCGTCGGAATTCAATTTTTCGGTGTCTTCGGACTGATTCTCGGACCATTGATCGCTGTCATCTTAAAAGCACTCTACAACGCCCAGATTTTTCATTATATCTGGGACTTCGTCAAAGGATCACCCACACCATTTCGGTGAGGGTGATTTTTTCGGTAGAGCTGCATATAACGGATACCCTTCCGGATCCACCGGTCGACTCGCCGGTAAGTAATCACACGGAAAACGGGCGCCGGTCGCAAGCAGACAAGCGTCGAGCCAATCATCGATCGCAACATGCGACTGACGCTGTTCCCATAACGGCGGACAATCAAAGCGCTCCAGCAATTCGATTCGTTCCGCAATGCCTTCCGTCGTTTTCTTTGAAAAGCGTGCCGGATGACCGGCGAGTCGCGCGAAACAGACTTCTGGATGAGCTTCAATCATCTCCGTTCGATATACCTGACGAACTTCTTTGATTTTCGGTAAGAGATACCATGCTTGTTTTGAAAGCCCGATCCCCACATGTTGTTTCGCTAAATCATTTGCTTCCATATACGTTGAAGCTGTCAGCGCACTGAGAAACGGTGCATTAAAGACACTACTCGTCCGCCCAGGGCGTAATTCCTGTCGTAACAACTGATCCGTTTCGCGTCGTCCTTCCGTTAAACCAATCGGCATATCGATCCAAATCCGGTCGGCGATCGGAATCTGTGCAAGCGTCGGTTCGACAAATCCCCTATAACGATCGTTTTCGTACATAACGACGACCCACCCCGCCTTTGCCGCATCAATTCCGATGACGTGCATTCGTCTTCTCCCGGAAAGAACGCAGTAGTGATAAGACGGTGAAGATACCGATGAACGTCGCGAGACCGAGCGATAGACGATCGCGCGCATCCAAGTACCAGACGACGGCAAGAATCGTCAACAAGACACCGAGTAAATTCCAGCGTCTCATTTTTCTTGCTCGACGAATCGATACAGACTACGAACCATGACGCCCGTTGCTCCTTTTGGACCAATCTCAGACGCTTGATTTTGTTCCGAAGTTCCTGCGATATCGAGGTGCAACCATGGTGTGTCACCAACGAATTCCCCGACGAACGCACCACCGAAGATCATATGTCCCATACGTCCCGGTGAGTTGTTCAAGTCTGCAACTTCCGAACGGCGGACTTGTTTAATGAAGGCATCGACATACGGCATTTGCCAAATCATCTCATTCGTCTCTTTCGTCACCTGTTCAAAACGTTCGTAAAGTGACGCATCATTCGTCAACGCACCCGTGATCTCTGTTCCAAGGGCAACAAGGACACCACCTGTCAACGTCGCAAGATCAATGATCGCTTTTGGCTGATACTCTTTGACGTACGTGACTGCGTCAGCGAGAACAAGCCGCCCTTCCGCATCCGTGTTCAAGACTTCAATCGTTTTTCCTGCCATCGATGTAATGACGTCGTCCGGCTTGAAGGCATCCCCGGAAATCATATTGTCGGTTGCCGGAATGACACCGATGACGTGAACATCTGGCTTGAGCTGACCGAGTGCTTCGAACAGACCAAGAACGGCTGCCGCGCCTCCCATGTCGCCCTTCATTCCGACAATCCCGTCTTTCGGTTTGATGGAATAACCACCTGTATCGAACGTGACGCCTTTTCCGACGACCGCGATTGGTGCTTCTGCTGAACCTTTATATTCAAGGACGATCAATTTCGGTGGAATGACGGATCCTTGGTTGACGGCAAGCAAGGCACCCATGCCGAGTGCTTCCATCTCTTCCTTATCGATGATCCGAAGATCATGCCCATGACGCTCCGCGATGAAACGGGCTTCGTCCGCAAGTGCTGGCGCTGTCAAGAGATTCCCTGGCATCGTTACGAGACGACGCGCTAAGTTCGTCGCTTCAGCCAAGACTGTCCCGCGGCGTACTGCTTCTTCCTCTTCAGGTAAGATCGTCAGTTGTAACGTATATGCTTTAGAAGGCGACGTCTTATAATGCTTGACCTCATATGTAGCGAGGGTAAATGTCTCGGCAATCAGTTCGACCGGTTGTCCTGGGAATGTCGTCGCATCAACTGTGACATGTTCTAAGCGACGTGCTTTAACATGTTGTGCTGCTTTTCCGAGTAAGCGACGCAAATCATCTTGCGAAAGCTGATCGACTTTCCCGAGCCCGACGAACAAGACACGTGCCACGTCTCCCGATAATGTCGGCAACAGTCGAAGTTCTCCACGTTTCGTTGAGATATCACCTTGACGGACCCACTCTTCTAATTTGTCACCATACAGTGCCTGTAACCGTTCATCGAGCGGTTGATTTCCTGAAATCCCGACAACGAGTACATCTACGGATTGATTCGTTTGCATATAAAACTCCCCCTTTGACTAGTATCTATTAGTATGAAGTGTTTTCAGTCATTTTCCAACTGATAGCCTCTCAACCGACCGCAAACGCTTTCACTACTTCTGTTCGACAATTTGTCGAAATGCTTGGTTTCAAACAATTGTTGCCCGTTTCACAATATGATAGGATTAAACGGGTGAAATGTTGAGACACTTCAAGAAACGATGCGTTTGCTGTTCCGAGAAATGTCTACGTTTTCATTCAAGGGAGAGTGCGCAGAAGGCTCGTTAAGAGAGAGGCGTTTATGGGTATCTATAGATAGCTAAGAAACGAAGTCGTCGCGTTAAAAAAACTTACTGAAAAGAGGGTAATGCACATGGCACAACATATCAAGGGAATTGGCGCTTCTGCAGGGATCGCGATTGCAAAAGCATTCGTGATGGAAACACCGGTCTTTGAGATTCCATCGCACAAAATCGAGGATGCAGCTGCGGAAAAAGAACGTTTCCAAGCAGCGATCGCAAAATCGAAGACGGAACTCGAAGTCATTCGTGAAAATACCTTACAAGAATTAGGTCCAGATAAAGCGGAGATCTTCTCGGCTCACCTTCTCATCTTAGAAGATCCGGAAATCGTCAGTCAGGTGAACGCAAAAATCGAGGATGAGCAAGCAAATGCTGCAAAAGCACTCGATGAAGTCGCAAACATGATGGTCATGATTTTCGAATCAATGGATAACGAATACATGCGCGAACGTGCAGCAGACGTTCGTGACGTCACGAAACGGACGATGGCTCACCTTCTCGGTATCACGTTCGTCACTCCAGCTCAAATCAACGAAGAAGTCATCATCATCGCAGAAGACTTGACTCCTTCAGATACAGCTCAATTGAACCGTAAATATGCTAAAGGTTTCGCAACGAACATTGGTGGCCGGACATCGCACTCTGCCATCATGTCACGTTCACTCGAAATCCCAGCAGTCGTCGGAACAAAAGTCGTCTTGACGGACGTTAAACACGGCGATCTTCTCATCCTTGATGGTGCTGAAGGTGACGTCATCGTCAACCCAAGCGAAGAGCAAGTGGCTGAGTATGAAGCAAAACGCGCAGCATACATCGCACAAAAAGAAGAGTGGAAAAAACTCAAGAACGAAAAAACAATGACGGCTGACGGTCATCACGTCGAGCTCGCTGCAAACATCGGTACACCAAACGATGTCAAAGGCGTTCTTGAGAACGGTGCAGAAGCAGTCGGTCTCTACCGTACGGAATTCCTCTACATGGATGCAGAGACATTTCCAACGGAAGACGAGCAGTTCACAGCTTACAAAACAGTTCTCGAATCAATGGGCGATAAAAAAGTCGTCATCCGGACACTCGATATCGGTGGCGATAAAGAATTGTCGTACCTTGATCTCCCACACGAGATGAACCCGTTCCTCGGTTACCGTGCGATCCGTCTCTGTCTCGATCAAACAGACTTGTTCCGTACGCAATTACGCGCACTTCTTCGTGCGAGCGCATACGGTAAACTTGCTGTCATGTTCCCGATGATCGCAACGATCGAAGAGTTCCGTGCTGCAAAAGCACTTCTCCTTGAAGAAAAAGCAAACCTCCAAGCTGAAGGCGTCACGGTATCGGAAGACATCGAAGTCGGTATGATGGTCGAAATCCCAGCAACAGCGGTCATGGCTCGTCAGTTCGCAAAAGAAGTCGATTTCTTCTCAGTCGGAACGAACGATTTGATTCAATACACGATGGCAGCAGACCGGATGAACGAAAAAGTATCATACCTGTACCAACCGTTCAACCCAGCGATCTTGAACCTTTTGAACAACGTCATCACTGAAGCACACAAAGCAGGCAAATGGGTCGGCATGTGTGGTGAGATGGCAGGAGAAGAATTGGCACTCCCAATCCTTCTTGGTCTTGGTCTTGATGAGTTCTCGATGTCAGCATCATCTGTCCTTCGCGCACGTAGCTTGATGACACGCCTCAACAAGTCGGAATGTGAAGCAATCGTTGAACAAGTGCTCGATATGGATACGGCAGAAGAAGTCGTTGACTTCCTCAGCACGACATTCGACATCAAAAAATAAGTTCTGTCAGACGAATCTGGAGTAATCCAGGTTCGTCTTTTTTTGTCTAATTCAACAAAAAAACAACGCCTCTTTCTAATAAGAAAGAAGACGTTGTTGAAACGGTGGTTATTGAGCTTGTTTCTTCTTCGCTGGCGTTGCTTGTTCCGACAGAATCGGACGCTCATTCCCCATCAAGAAGATAAAGATGACACCGAGTACTGCTGGAATCAACGCCCAGAAATAGACGGTTGAGATCGATTCTGCAAGCGATGTCTTGATTGCTGTCGCAACTTCGGGTGGCATCTTCGCAAACGCAGCAGCCGTTGGGAACTGTCCACCGGACGGCGCTCCACCTTGCGGCAACCGATCCGTTACAGCTGACGCGAACGTCCGTGATTGAATGATTCCGAGGACTGTGACACCAAGCGTCATCCCGATTGTCCGGAATGTCGAGCCCATCGAGGTCGCTGCGCCACGACGTTGCATCTCGATGCCATTGATACTCGCTAGATTCAACAGAGAGAAACTAAAGCCAACACCGAAGCCAAGAATGATCATATAGATCGTTACCGCTGTCCGCGATGTCTCAAGCGTCATCGTACTAAGGAGATAGACACCGAGTAGGAAGAAGACCGCTGAGACGATCATGACGTTCCGGAATCCAAACTTGTTCGGCAACTGTCCACCGAGTTGCGCCGAGATGACCGAGGCAATCAACATCGGCATCAGGATCAGACCGGAATTCGTCGCGCTTCCACCAAAGACACCTTGCACGAAGATTGGAATGAATACACTCGCCGAGATGAAGACGAATCCATAAAAGAACGCCACGCCCTGTGTTGCCGCAAATAAGCGACGACGGAATAGACTGAACGTAATGACGGGATCCGCAGCACGTCGTTCAGCAAATGCGAAGGCAACGAACGCGACGAACGCTGCTCCGAACAGACCAAGAATTTGTGGCGAAGACCACGCATATTCTTTTCCACCCATTTCAAGTGCGAGTAAGAATAACACCAATCCGGCGACAAGCGTAAAGGCACCGACATAGTCGATTTTCTGTGTCCGGTGCACCGGTGATTCCTGATAGAAGACCGTCACGAGACCAAGGGCAATCAAACCAAGTGGAATATTAATGTAAAACACCCAGCGCCAGTCGAGGGAATCCGTCAATACGGCACCAAGCAATGGTCCGAAGATACTCGAAATACCGAAAACTGCTCCGAACAACCCACTGACTTTCCCCCGTTTTTCCGGTGGGAAGATATCAAAGATGATCGTAAAGGCAATCGGCATCAACGCCCCACCACCAAGCCCTTGCAAGGCACGATAGGCAGACAATTCAATGATCGAGTCTGCCATTCCACACAAGATACTCCCTACCATGAAGAGGAGCATCCCAAAGAGGAAGAAGCGTTTTCTTCCATACATGTCACTCAGTTTACCGAAGATCGGCATCCCAGCAACGGTTGCGATCATGTAAGCCGACGTGACCCATGCATACTGATCAAACCCATTCAGTTCACTGACGATCGTCGGCATCGCTGTCGCAACGATCGTGTTATCCATTGCTGCGACTAAAATTCCAATCAATAATCCGATGACGACAGGTGTCGTATTCGTTTTTGTTGTAGTCGAAGACATCGACGCACCTCATTTCTCAAAAAATTAGCTAACTCTTATAATAGCTAACTCATTGTATCATCATATGTGCAAAATCTCATTATAAAATGTGCTCTACGATCGTTTCACACAAAAAAGACGGATCGCTCAGGGCGATCCGTCGCTTTTCTTCTTTACTCTACACGATACGAAATCGCTTCTCCGGCTTCGACCGTCCGTCCGACATCAACGTCGACTTTTCGATCGCCGCTGTTCGTGACGATGATTGGTGTCAGTAATGATGGTACGAGCGGTCGTACTTGTTCAAGATCTACATTGAGGAGTGGTGTCCCCGGTTCGACACGATCGCCGGCTTTCGCCAACGCCTCGAATCCTTTTCCTTCGAGTGATACCGTATCAATACCGATGTGAATCAAGATTTCATCTCCATTATCCGCAAGAATACCGATCGCGTGTTTCGTCGGGAAGAACGTCGTAATCTCACCAGAGACTGGAGAGACGACATATCCTTCCGTTGGCTCGATCGCATATCCGTCACCCATCATGCGACCGGAGAAGACTTGGTCCGGCACATCATCGAGAGAACGAATGATACCGCTCAGCGGTGCGACATATCCATCTTCAGGCACGTAAGCCCCACCACGATCTCCAGCGAGTGGACCGGCATCTGCTGTAGTTCCAGAAGTCCGTGCTTCGTCTCCCGTTGGTACTTGTGGAATTGGATCTGCTTCTGGTGTCTCTTTCGGTTTATAATTTGGATCTTTCATGATATCTGCCATTTCTGACTTGATCCCATCGGATTTCGGTCCAAAGATGGCTTGGACGTTATCTCCGACTTCAAGAACACCAGCAGCACCTAGTTCTTTCAAGCGATCCTTGTTGACGCCTGATTTATCATTGACCGTAATCCGCAGACGCGTGATACAAGCATCTAAGTGTTTAATGTTTGATGGACCACCGAATGCTTGTAGAATTTCATACGGTAGATCGCCTGCTTGTGCCGTTGAGGTAGCGGCACCCTCTTTAATCGCTTCGCGTCCTGGAATTTTCAGATCAAACTTCGTGATGACGAAGCGGAATCCGAAGTAGTAGATGACGGCGAAGACAAGACCGACTGGAATGACGAGCCACCACGAGGTTCGGTTCGGTAGAATCCCAAACAACGTGTAGTCAATCAATCCACCGGAGAACGTCATCCCGATCTTGACGTTCAGTAAATCCATGATCATGAATGAAAGACCTGCAAAGACAGCGTGAACGGCAAACAAAAGTGGTGCAACGAATACGAAGGAGAACTCGACTGGCTCCGTGATCCCAGTCAGGAAAGAAGTCAACGCAGCTGAGAAATAGAGACCTTCGACGGCTTTACGACGATCCTTTGCGACCGTGTGGTACATCGCAAGACAGGCTGCTGGCAGACCGAACATCATGAATGGATATTTCCCAGTCATATATGTCCCTGCCGTAAATGGTACACCGTCCTTCAACTGTGCGAAGAAGATCCGCTGATCCCCGTTGATGATCGTTCCGGCTTTATCCGTATATTCACCGAACTGGAACCAGAAGCTTGAGTACCAGATATGGTGAAGACCAAACGGAATCAACGAACGTTCGACGAGTCCAAAGATAAAGGCAGACAACGGTTCGTTCGCTTCGATAATTGTTTTCGAGAATGTGTTGATTCCACTGCCGATCGGTGGCCAAATATACGATAAGGCAAACCCGGCGACAAGACTGAATAAGGCGGTTGCAATCGGAACAAAACGTTTCCCTGCGAAGAATCCGAGGAAATCAGGCAGTTTGATTTTAAAGAATTTATTATAACTGTACGCTGCTATCAAACCGGCAATGATCCCTCCGAATACCCCCATTTGCAAGGTCGGTATCCCGAGGACCGTCGCATACGACAAGTCACTCGCTTTCTGTGCTTCCGTGATTTTTTCTGGTGTGATCTGTAAGAAAGAACTGATGACCTTGTTCATGATCAAGAAACCGACGATCGCTGCTAGACCGGCGACCCCTTCCCCATTCGCAAGACCAATCGCGACCCCGACGGCAAACAGTAACCCGAGGTTCGCAAAGATGATATCACCCGCATCCTGCATGACCCGCCAGATGACGACTAGCGAATCGTTCTCGAGAAACGGTAAATATTGCGTCAAGTTCGGGTTTTGAAACGCTGTCCCGAACGCGAGCAATAGCCCCGCTGCCGGCAAAATCGCTACCGGTAACATCAAGGCCTTACCGATCCGCTGTAAGACACCAAACACGTTTTTCCACATGCGTATATTCCCTCCTTTTTTAAACAAACTACTTAATTCATACCCTAAAATATTCTAGCGCAAAACGATTCTAAAAGATTTTTCCAAAAAAAATGAGCCCTTCCGCAGAAGGACTCACTCTAAAAACTTTAGACTGTTTTTTCTTGTTTACGTGATGCGATGACGGCTTGGATTTCAGACTTGATGTTGTCTGATTTCGGTCCGTAGATCGCTTGAACGTTGTTACCAACTTCAAGGACACCAGCAGCACCTAATTTTTTCAACTCATCTTTGTTGACTTTCGATTTGTCGAGAACTTCGACACGAAGACGTGTGATACATGCATCCAAGTGTTTGATGTTCGACTCTGAACCGAGTGCATCAAGGATACCTTCAGCGAGTTCAGAACCTTGAGCAGATGAAGTCTCTTGCGCTGCATCTTCACGACCTGGAGTTTTCAGGTTGAACTTGCGGATTGCGAAACGGAATCCAACATAGTAGATGACAGAGAGTGCAAGACCGACGACGATGACGAGCCACCACTGCGTGCGTCCTGGAAGAACACCGAAGAGAAGGAAGTCAATCAAACCACCAGAGAATGTCATACCGATCTTAACGTTCAACAATTGCATCGTCATGAACGAGAGACCTGCGAAGACTGCGTGAACTGCGAACAAGATTGGAGCAACGAACAAGAATGCGAATTCGATTGGCTCTGTGATACCTGTCAAGAATGCTGTAAGTGCTGCTGATCCAAGAAGACCACCAACGACTGCACGGCGCTCAGGACGAGCTTCGTGGTACATAGCAAGAGCTGCTGCTGGAAGACCGAACATCATGAACGGGAATTTACCAGTCATGAATGTACCAGCAGTCAATTCAACGTTATCTTTCAATTGAGCGAAGAAGATCGCTTGGTCACCACGAACGACATCACCTGCTGCATTCGTGTACGAACCGAATTCGAACCAGAATGGTGCATAGAAGATGTGGTGAAGACCGAATGGAATCAACGAACGTTCGATGAGACCGAAGACGAATGCTGCGAGTGTTGGGTTTTTCTCCATCATGAAGTGGGAGAATGTGTTCAATCCGTCCTGTGCGAACGGCCAAACGAATACAAGTACAAGACCTGCGAACAATGAAACGACAGCAGTGACGATTGGAACGAAACGTTTACCAGCAAAGAATCCAAGGAACTGTGGCAATTCGAGATTATGGTACTTCCCGTACGCCCAAGCTGCGATCAGACCGATGATGATACCACCGAATACCCCAGTTTGAAGTGTTGGGATACCGAGTACGTTTGCATATCCTTGACCGTTAGCAACCATTTCTGGTGTAACGCCGAGCCAAACGCTCATTGTTTTGTTCATGATCAAGAATCCGACGATTGCCGCAAGTCCGGCTGCGCCGTCCCCTGCAAGACCAATCGCGACACCGACCGCGAATAAGAGTGCTAAGTTACCGAAGATGATATCCCCAGCTGCTTCCATCAATTTTGCAACCTTGATGATTGCATCATTTTTCAAGAACTCGAGTTTTGACGTCAAGTTCGGATTTTGCATCGCGTTACCGAATCCGAGTAGGATACCGGCAGCTGGCAAAATCGCTACAGGAAGCATCAACGCTTTACCGACACGTTGAAGAACAGCAAAAATCTGTTTGAACATGTGTGTTTCCTCCTTTTCCTGTTAAGAGCGAAGTATGATGAATAATGCCAATGATTGAGACGAAAAAAGTCAGACATCTGACCGATTTTTTACAGAAAAAAATCAGGCACGAGCGGATTGTAGACAATAGACTTATCCCGTTGAATAACGGAAATAAAGCTTCTTGCCCGACATCCCACTCATGCCTGATCGTATCAGTAACACGTAGTCCGTGCGGTCATTTACCTGAATCGTACTGCACTAAGCGTTGCAGATGCATCGTAAGATACGTCGCCTCACCGCGCGGTACCGCTTTCTTCAACTGACGTTCCATGATGGACATCAGCTCCCAAGCAGTATCATAGCATAGCGGATATTCTTCACGCAATAGCTTTTCTACTTTTTCTGGAGCCTCTAGATACTCCCCATTGGAAACCCTTTCAATCGCTGAACGAAGATGCCGAATCAGACGCTTGTAATCAAGCGATTTTCGATCGATTTTAATCTCCAGTCGCTGTTCGATATGACTAGCAATTAAACCGACGAGTTGATGATGGCGGTTGACTTCGAGTACGTCTTTGAAGTTCGTCGCCGAATGAATATGAAGTGCGATGAATCCTGTCTCCGCTGGAGGCAGGTAAAAATTCATCTCGGCACTGATGAACTCGACGATTTCTTCTGCAAGGGCGTACTCTTCCGGATACAAGGCTTCCGTTTCAGCAAGAAACGGATTCGTGACTTCCATTCCTTGTTCGAGTCGCTTGAACGTAAACGTCAAATGATCCGTCAATCCAATATGGATATGTTCGTCGACCTTTTTTCCGAAGCGTGTCTCGATCATCGAGACAATCTCGTTCATCAACGCGATGAAATTCTCATCGAGATGACCGACGAGCGCCTTATATTGATCCTGTTCTTCTTTATCCTTCAACGTGTAGACTTTTTCCAACTTGTCGAGATCTGTCAGTTGATCGCCTGGCTTCCGACCGAAGCCAATCCCTTTCGCGAGGATAATGACTTCCTGATTCGCACCAGTCGAACAAATGACGACATTATTATTCAATACCTTGATAACGTGGTACATTTGTTTATCCATTCGCTCTCAACCCAATCTGCTCTTACACATTTATTTAAAGACATTGTTTTTATTATAACGGTTTTTCAGACACGAAAAAAGCCTACTTACTCAAGTAGACTTTAAAACATTTGGTAACCGCTCTTACGCAAGAAGCGAATCGATAGACCGGCGATGATGATTCCGGCAAGACCAGCCGCGAACATCGTGATATCCGCTGTCTGTAGACCAGCAATCCGGTCCCCAAGATTCGGAATCGCTTCACGAGCATTCGTGAAGTATTCGAGCGTCGATTGGTTGTCGATCATCATGATGATGATGACCGGATAGAGTACGAGCATCACCCATGTACTCCGCAACAACATGTTTAAGATGAATCCGATACTAAAGAACATGACGAGATAAAGGACACTCCCGATCACGGCTTGAATGATATGCATACTGTTCCCCCTTTGAATCTCTTTTAGTATAACCGACAAAAAAGGCAAATGCACGAGTGTACATTTGCCTAAAACGTGAACTTAGAACTTCCCTTTTTTGATCGCAAGACCAAGTTTTTTCAGTTCGAAGAAGTGTTTGTTGTCGATGACTTTTTTCATGAACGATGCGTTACGACCGTAAATCTTCTTACCGAAGACCATGCCGATACCGTCTTTGTGACCAAGTGAAGCGACCGTTCCTTTGTTCTCGTACGTGAACGTCGATGTTTGACGACCCGCGATGAGTGCTGCGATGTTCTCAGCGACTTTGTGTGCTTGTTGTGTCGCGATTTGTGCAGTCGGTGGGTACGGACGGTTCGAACTTGGGTCCATGACTGCTGAACAGTCACCGATCATGAAGACATTGTCGTGTCCTGGAACACGGAGATCTTCTTCAACGACGACACGGTTACGCATCGCTTCGAAACCAGATGCTGCAACGACAGGGTTACCGCTGACGCCACCAGTCCAGATGATCGTGTTCGCTTCGATCGTCTCAGTCGTGTCGCCTTGAAGCGGACCGAATGTGACGCTTCCTGGTCCACATTCCTTGATGCCGTTACCGAGTTTGAACTCGATGCCTTGGCGCTCAAGCCATTTGTGTGCATAGTTGACGAGATCTGCATCGAATCCTGGAAGGACTGTCGGTGCTGCCTCGATGTTGACGACACGAACGAGTTCGCGTGGAATGTCATATTGTTTGCACAGTTCTGGAATACGGTTGACGAGCTCACCCATGAACTCGATTCCTGTGAATCCAGCACCACCAACAACGATCGTCAAGAGTGAACGATCTTGTGATCCTGTTGTTTTGTACTGTGCGAATGAGTAATCGATATGTTCCTTGATTTTACGGACGCTGTTCAACGAGCTGATCGTCAGCGCGTGTTCCTTCAATCCTTTGATACCGAATGTTTCAGGAACGCCACCGAGAGCAACGACGACGTAATCGTAAGGAACTGTTCCGCCATCTTGTAAGAGAACCGTTTTAGCAGCCGTGTCGACTTTCTCAACGATACCTTTGACAAGTTTGACGCGTGACGGGTTGATGACATCATTGATGTAGATGCGCGCTTGCTCCGCAGACATCGTACCTGCAGCTGGTTCATGCAACCAAGTTGTTTGGTAATGATAGTCGTGTTTGTTAATCAACGTGATGTTCGCTTGATCGACGCCGAGTTTCTTTTGAAGGTTGACTGCTGTGATCAATCCACCGTAGCCCGCTCCAAGAATAACAATGTTAGGTGTGTTCATGTTCTGATACTCCTTACGAATCGTAGTTTTGTTGTGATTTTCTTCACATTCAATTACAGACGAATGCTCAAAAATTTTGTTCAAATAATGTTCACATGTCTATAAGCCTATTGAAACACTTTTCAGGAATGATTGCAAAAGAAAAATGTAATTTCCCTTAAAAAAATGTGAGATGTTCCGTACTTGCACCTTCACCCCCTACTTCCTATATAATGGACCTATCCAACGCTAGGAGGGAATCAGATGCACCAACCATATGATGTCACGATCATCGGCGGCGGTCCGGTCGGACTGTTCACCGCGTTTTATTCAGGAATGCGCCAGATGAAGACGAAGGTCATCGAGAGTCTACCTCAATTAGGTGGTCAACTCGCTACGCTTTATCCTGAAAAATATATATACGATATTGCCGGTTTTCCGAAAGTAAAAGCACAGGAACTGGTCGATCGGTTGCTTGAACAAGCAAATGAATTCGATCCGACATACGTGCTCGGTGAGACAGTCATCGCTTACGAACGGATGGATGACGGAATCATCCGCCTCGTCACGAATAAAGGCGAGCATTATACAAAGACCGTCATCTTGACGGCAGGAAACGGCTCGTTCGCGGCGCGTCCACTCGGAGTAGCGGATGCAGAACGCTTCGAAGAAACGAACTTACACTATTTCGTCAACGACATGGAACGTTTCAAGGATCGCCAAGTCGTCTTACTGGGTGGCGGTGACTCAGCAGTTGACTGGTCATTGATGCTTGAGCCGATCGCAAAATCCGTCACGCTCGTCCACCGTCGTGATAAGTTCCGTGCCCATGAACATTCGGTCGAATTGTTACACGATTCGTCCGTCAACGTCATGACGCCGTATACACTTGAATCAGTTACAGGTGAGACGCACATCGAGACGCTGACGTTCAAACATGCTGAAAGTGGTGAAGTCGTCGTCGTCGCTGCGGACGATGTCGTCTGTAACTTCGGCTTCGTCTCGTCACTCGGACCGCTTAAAGAATGGGAAGTTGAATTCGAACGCAATTCGATTCGCGTCAACTCGAAGATGGAGACAGCGATTCCAGGTGTCTTCGCTTGTGGTGATATCGCGACTTACGAAGGACGCGTTAAACTGATCGCAACAGGATTCGGTGAAGCACCGATCGCCGTTAACCAAGCGAAGCTTCTCGTTGATCCATCTGCTCGTCACCCGCAACACTCGACGAGTCTATTCGAAAAAGTAACGAATCATTCTTGAGATATATGTGAATGACTGCAAATGATGAGAGGTCGGATTCCGGATGACATACCGGAGCCCGACCTCTCATTTTGATGGAATCACACTTAAGATGTTGAAAACGTCCGATTTCATACGGATGATCTTTTAACAGGTATCCGGTAAACCCGTTGTACGAGTTCCACTCCACCACGCTCAATCGTCGATTCTTCGAAGACCTGACCACCAAATCGTTCGTAAAACCGACACGCAGGATTATCTCGCAAGACAGAAACCTGCATTGTCTCATACTCCGCTAAATCATCAGCAATCTGGTGAAACAACGCTTTCCCGAATCCCTGCCCTTGAGACGCTTGTAAGACATAAATCGCATAGAGCTCCCCTTCACGCGCATCACTTCGATTCGGTCCACCTTGCGCAAATCCGACGATTTCGTCTTCTGATTCCACAACATACACGTGCTCATCGACTAACGTCTGCTCCCATTGTTTCGTCCGTTTCGCATGCGACAACTGTGCTAAATACGAAGCCGGGATGATCCCTTGATACGTCTCACGCCAGGCATCGATATGAACGTGCGCGATGGCTGACGCATCTTCAAGACGTGCTTTACGGATACTCATAACGCAATGATGAAGCGACGTGTTTCGCGTCCATTACGAACAGTCGGCTCGATTTCTCGTCCGCCGTTCGCTAAGATGACACGACGTGATGCTAGATTATCAACGCCACACGTCAGTAGTACTTGATCCAGTCCACGTTGTCGTGCTTCTTCAAGCGCCAATCGAAGACCAGTCGTCGCATACCCTTTCTGACGCTCAGATGGTCGGATCCCGTATCCGATGTGTCCGCCGTATAACTTCAAGTTCTCCGTCAAATCATGCCGGAAGTTCAGCGCACCGACGATTCGTTGCCCGTCGACCATCCAGTACGTCGAATGGGTGACAAGACCCGGTCTGACCGTCGTCTCCATCTCCTTGAGTTCCGCAAAATAAGCGCCGAGTGGTTCATATGTGTCTCCGACTGCTTCCGGCACGATCGCTTCGCCCGACTCTCGCCAGTCTTCTAAAAAGGCGCGGTACTCCGTCTCCCACGCAAGAGTTGGTTTCATCAACTGCATCATTGGTGATTGCGCACCTCCTCTTCAATCAAACGATCGAGCCAGTCATCGACATGTTGGAACAGATAGCCCGCTTGTTTCGCAGCTGTTGTATCCATATAGAAATCGCGTTCTGGCGCAAGCGGTGATTCATCCTCTCCTTTTGCGACGAGTTGACTTGTCGTTCCCGCAACGCGGTCGATTTTATCCAATAGGTCTTGAATCGATAAGACACCGTCACTTGCAGCATTGATCGGTCCCGTCAGTTCCGAGCGACCACACCACTCAAGAAAGGCAGCGGCTTCGTAACTTGAGATATAACCCATCTTTGCGTATGTGTTTTCAGCAACGATCGGACGCCCGTCAAGCGCCCGCTTGATATGAAAAACAAGTCGCTCCGTATAGTCATCGGGTCCGAGAACGACCGGGAAACGGACGGCAACGACTGGGAACGTCGCCCTTTGGAAGAAATAACTCTCCGCTTGGCGCTTCCCTTCGCCATATCCATGTTCCTTCTCAAGATCATATTTCCCGGGAAACGGGTTATAGGCACGCTCGGTGATATTCGCACCACCGTCTTCATAGACAGACATCGTCGACGTCAACACGTAGCGTCCGACTTTTCCTTCAAACGCGTCGACCGCGAGCTTCGCTTGATACGGTGTGAAACAGATATTGTCATAGATGACATCCCAGTGCTGTTGGCTCAAGTCCTTCATCGTACTGCTTGATGTCCGGTCCCCTTTGAAGAATGTCAAGCCCTTCGCGACCGGTGGAGTATGCTCGCCGCGTGTGACGATCGTCACATCATCCCCTGAATCGGCTAACCGAATCGCTAAGCGTCGTCCAAAATAGCGTGTTCCCCCGAAGATCAATACTTTTCTCATCTTGAAGCCCTCCCTGTTCGTAGTAGCATTCACTCTCTTAATATTTCGAGTCAACGGAACAGGTCTCCTGTAGAAGGCAATAAAAAAAATCGTGGACGATGTCCACGATTGGATTCATTAACAGCCACCCGGTGTCCCAGCATTTGTTGCTGTTCGGAACGATGTCCCGCAACCGCATGTTGCGATGGCATTCGGATTCGTGATCGTGAATCCGCCGCCGAGCATCGACTGCTTATAATCGATTTCCAGTCCTTTGACGACCGGGTAATCTTTTTCGTCCACGATGACGGTCACGCCGTGCTGTTCGAAAACGAGATCCGTTTCTTTCTGTTGGTCGAATCCCATTCCGTACGACAGACCACTACATCCACCACCTTGGACGAGCATCCGAAGATTCCGTTCATCTGCTGGTGCCTGCGCCATCATGTCCTGGACTTGTAGCGCTGCTGCCTCCGTTAAATGGATCATGTCATCACCTTCCTTTTCTTTAGTATACGCAACTTCTGAGCGAATCGAAACCTAGTTGCTTGAAACTATCTTGAATTCGTTGTATAAATGGTATGTACAACAAAATAATCGTTCCATCTTCAGGGCAGGGTGAAATTCCCGACCGGCGGTAAACAACTCTTCTTGAGTTGAAGCCCGCGAGCGAATAGGGCGCTATTTGCTGATTCTGTGTAATTCAGGAGCCGACAGTATAGTCTGGATGGGAGAAGATGGCGGCATGAGTTTGAATTTGATCGATTTTTGCAACAATCGATTAGGTTTATTTAATGCGGACTTCTCCCCTGTTGATCTCATCAATAGGGGTTTCTTTATGGACGCAGTCATGCCAATACTTCATCGAGAGGAACGAGCAAAAGGAGACAATACTCGTATGAAACGCACACAAAAAATGGTCACTCTGTCAATGTTAGGTTCAATCTCATTTGTTCTTATGCTTATCAATTTTCCACTGCCGTTCTTACCGAACTATCTGAAGATCGACTTCAGTGATGTTCCTGCTCTCGTCGCAGCGATCATGTTCTCACCGGTCGCAGGTGTCATCGTCGAAGCACTGAAGAACGTGCTATACTACATCTTCCGCGGAAGTGGTGTTCCGGTCGGAGAATTCGCGAACTTCGCTGCTGGCATCGCATTCGTGCTTCCTGTCAGCTGGTTCTACCATAAAAAGAAATCAACACAAGGTCTCGCAACTGGTCTCGTCGCTGGTACGATCACGATGGCACTCGGTCTTGCGATTCTCAACTATATCTTGATCCTTCCAGCGTACGCATGGTTCCTCGGTATGGACTACATGGCGGATCCAGCTGTCAAATGGACAGCGATCACAGCCGGTATCTTACCGTTTAACGTCATCAAGGCGTTGTTCATCTCGGCACTCTTCATTCCGTTGTTCTTGAAACTACGACCATGGATGATGCGCCGTCAACAATCTGCCTGATCCGAAAAGCTGCGCCCGCTGACGGACACGAATCCCTTCGTTCAGACGAACGAGGGGATTTTTTGGCTGTCCGTGCTCACAGCTCATTCTCTTCGATTTTTAGGTAAATCTTTTCAAGCAACTCTTCCGGCGTCTCGCCTACGACGGTCTCACCATCGACGAGACAAAAATGATCAAGCGAACAAATGCCGCAATAGCCGAGGCAACCGTATTCGACGACGTCGACGTTCGGATCACGTTCGAGTTGCTCCATGACGACCTGTGTACCAGCCGCTAAGTTACTGATACAAAATTCAATAATCGGATTCACTTTTTTTCCTCCTTCAAGCAGGAAACGACCTGCCTCATGTCGTATTATACAAGGTCAGACTGATTTAGGGGAACTAAGGGGGATTTTACGTTATGAAGCAATTGGTCGTACTCGGCGGAGGATATGGTGGAATGCGGATTTGTGAGCGATTCAAGGACGAGGAAGTTGCCGTCACGCTCGTCGACCGTCTACCGTACCACGCACTCAAAACGGAATATTACGCACTCGCAGCAGGTACATTATCAGATCGAGATGTCCGGATTGAATTTCCGGAGGGGAAACATCTTACTTATAAATATGGACATGTCATTAAAATCTCACCAGAGACGAATACGGTCCACCTGCAGGACGGATCAGAATTATTCTATGATGACTTGATCATCGCCCTCGGTTGCGAGGATAAATACCACAACATTCCGGGTGCTCAAGAGTTTACATACAGCATCCAGACACTTGAAGAATCGCGCAAGACACAGCAAGCGATCTGTGGTCTGTCACCGGGGTCCGTCGTCTCGATCGTCGGTGCTGGTCTATCTGGTGTTGAACTTGCCAGTGAACTGCATGAAAGCCGGAAGGATTTAACGATTCGTCTGTTCGACCGCGGTCCATCCGTCTTGTCATTCTTATCCGACAAAGTCTCATCTTACGTCCAGGAATGGTTCGAGGAGCATGACGTGGAAGTCATCAACAATTCGAACGTCACGCTCGTCACAGCGGACGACGTGCGTAACGGCGACGATACGTACCCGTCGGACTTGACGATTTGGACGGCAGGTACGCAGCCGGTCAAGGTCGTTCGTGATCTCGGCTTTGCTGCAGACAGTGGTGGTCGGATCAAATTGACGGAACATCACCATGTACCAGAATACGATAACGTCTTCGTCATCGGCGATTGTGCCAGCTTGCCGTATGCGCCAAGCGGTCAACTCGCAGAACATCAGGCAGAACAAGTCGTCGACGTCTTGCAAGCGAAGTGGCAAGGGAAAAAATTGCCGAAACTGCCAGAAATCAAACTGCGCGGGATGCTCGGATCGCTCGGGAAATCAGACGGTTTTGGGATCGTCATGGGCAAGCAAGCGCTGACGGGGAAAGTCCCACGTCTCTTAAAGTCCGGTGTCTTATGGAAACACAAAAAGATTAAATGAGCAAAAGAGGTGTCCCGAGCTTTGGGATACCTCTTCTTCGTTCACCCCGTCTGACTTAACTTTGCATCAATCGCTTCCGTGATCGTCTTCAGTTTGACGTACCCCTCGTCAATCATCTCATCATCAAGCACGATCAGTGGATAAAAATAGACATCCTCTTTTAGCGCTTCCGTCCATTGATCCGCTGTCGCTGTCTCGAAATCGACATAGCGTAGCGTCATTTCTTGCTCATATTTCCGCTCGAGGACGGCTTGTAGCCAACTAAACGTCTCTTCCGAGCTTGGTGCCCCGACACAACTCGGACAAGTGACCGCTGTTCCATAAACCGTGATTTCCATCTTGAAGTCCCCCTTTTCAATTCTCTCCTCTTTAGTATACAAGTTTTCCAGATTGAGAACATTTTTCAACCCTGTTACAATGAAACTATACGAAAGGATGTGTTTACGCATGGAAATGTTTGATCAAGTGAATGAAGTTCTTGAAAAATTGCGTCCGTTCCTTCTTCGTGATGGAGGAGACGTTGAACTCGTAGATGTAGAAGACGGAATCGTAAAACTCCGTTTGATGGGAGCTTGTGGTAGCTGCCCAAGTTCAACAATCACATTGAAGGCCGGTATCGAACGTGCCCTTCTTGAAGAAGTCGCTGGCGTCGTTGAAGTCGAACAAGTCTTCTAATACATGAAATCCCGAACGAATTCTCGTTCGGGATTTTTTGATTCATAGAATCCATTCGGCTAACGTATCGACCATATATGTCGGTTGACGATTTTGACCTTGAATGAAGACGGGTGTATGGACGCCAGAATTGACGTGCATCGTCCGGATGCCTCCATTGATTCCGAACAGAATGTCCGTATGGTAGTTATCCCCGACCATGATGACGTCTTCTTTCGACAGACCGATCATCTCCGTTGCGATATCGACCATGACCGGTTCGGGTTTACCGATGAAGAACGGTTCCTTCTCCGTCGTCACGCGCAGGACGGACGTCAAGGCACCGTTACCTGGCAAGAAACCACGTTCTGTCGGAATCGCGATATCACCATTCGTCGAGATGAAGCGGGCACCAGCGCGGATCGCAAGGGCACCAACAGCGAGTTTTTCATAGGTGATCTGACGGTCGAGTCCGATGACCACGTAGTCTGCCGCTTCGGTTGCGACGACGTCTAACCCTTCCCGTTCAAGCGCATCAATCAGTCCTGTTTCTCCGATGGCATAGACACGCGCTTTCGGTGACAGATCAGCGATATAACGACCAGTCGCCATCGCACTCGTCAAGACATGCTTCGCATCAGAATGAACACCCATCCCGCGTAATTTCTCCGCCACGGCTTCTGCCGTCATCGACGCATTATTCGTCACGAACAAATACGGAATGCCTTCTGCTTGCAGACGATTGACGAAATCGACCGCTTCTTTTACCGGTTCCGTTCCGTTGTACATCGTTCCATCTAAATCAAATAAATAGCCTTTTGCCTTCATCCTGACTCACTCCTCGTTTGGTAAAAATGCAGACACCGGTCCGAGTTCTGTCTCGATGTACCGGCGAATCGCTTCCGGGAAACGACGTAGTTCTGCTTCCTCTGTCTCTAGTACCGCCCGAATCTCCGCCATACTCGATTGTGTGAATGACCGGACGATCAACGTACGTAATGCAACGAGCTTCTTCAGACTCGTCGCGAGCGGTCCATCGATCACCTTCTCATCTTCTAAGATGAGGATGATATCTTCATAACTTCCCGGATCCCGCATGATGAATCCATCAATCATACTGTTTCCGATGTCGATGACACTCTCGATGACTAAAAAACCGATTCGCTCCATAGCCAGTGCTGTCGTCACCGGATCCCCCGTAACTTCCTTACTTTGTCGAAGTGCCGTCTCATAACAGACGACTGTCTCTTCGATTTTTTGACGATTGACGAAATACATCTTCATTCCCCCTCACATCCTCCATTTTATCGTTATCCGGCAATCCTGAAAAGCAGAAAGGTCATTTGCATCACATTCCCCAATGTGTTATCCTCAATTTAGATTTTTGCTGAAAATAGTATGTCACATTGGTGACGTGGAGGTTATATACATGGAACGGGAACTCGCACTGGAAATCGTACGCGCTACGGAAGCAGCAGCACTAGCTTCTGCTCAATGGATTGGTCGCGGTAAGAAAAATGAAGCGGATGATGCAGCAACGACTGCAATGCGCGAAGTCTTGAACACGGTCAACATGAACGGAACGGTCGTCATCGGTGAAGGCGAACTCGACGAAGCACCGATGCTCTTCATCGGCGAACGTGTCGGAACAGCAAACGGTCCAATCGTTGATATCGCGGTCGACCCACTCGAAGGTACGAACATCGTTGCCAAAGGTCTCGGTAATGCGATGGTCGTCATCGCCGTCGCCGATCAAGGTGCCCTGCTCCACGCACCCGATATGTATATGGATAAATTAACAGTTGGACCAAACTTAAAAGGGCACGTCTCGCTCGACGATCCACTTGAAGTCATTATTGAAAAAGCAGCTCAATACAACAATAAACGGATTGAGGACGTTACGGTCATCATGCAGGATCGCCCGCGTCACGATCACTTCCGCGAAGCTGCAATGCGGATGGGCGCACGGGTTCGTCTGTTTGAAGACGGTGATGTCTCAGCTGGAATCGCACCACTCTCTCCTGCGACAGGAATCGATATCTTCATCGGCACAGGCGGTGCGCCTGAAGGTGTCATCACGGCTGCTGCCGTTAAAGCAATGGGTGGCGACATGCAAGCCCGCTTACACCCGATGAACGAAGAAGAAACCGCTCGTGTCATCCGGATGGGACTTGAAGATCCGCTTCAACTCTTATCACTCGACGACCTGATCAAAAGTGACGACTGCATTTTTGCTGCAACAGGCGTCACGACAGGCGAAATGCTCGATGGCGTGAAGTTCTTGACGGATGATATCGTTGAAACGACATCCCTCGTCATGCGTTCGAAAACACGGACAATCCGAAAAGTTATCGCCGAGCATAGCTTGTCACGCAAACCGTACTTGCAAAAAGTCCCCCAAACCCTTTAATCTGAAACAGACGTTAGGGAAATGAGGGAAGCTTGATGATGGAAGAACGTGATTTTTTATATGATGATGTCGAACAAACGAAGACACGCTTCGTCAGTTGGATTGGAGAAGCAAGCCGGTTTGATCTCGCCATCACGCATTCGGAACATTTTTACGGTAAGATTCTCGTCTTGAATCTCTTATCGAATCGGTTTGCGATCATTGGTGCAGATGATTTCGATGAACCGGGCTACATCGCGACGGCGTTCGACGTCGAAGACGATGCGGCAACGGAACTCGAGATGTATCTGCGCGCTTATATCGGTCTATGAAAACAGCCTTCGTCCGCGGACGAAGGCTGTTTGTCTTATAAGAGACGATCGTTTCGTTCATTTAGTGTGTTTGGTCCGCTAAAGACATTCGTATTGTCTGACTCGTCATGGGCACGGCGTTCTGAATGCTGATCCGCTTCATCACCAACGAGCAATACGAATTGACCACTTTCGACCGCGTGATTCGCACGATCGACGTCTTCCTTCGTCAAGCCACTTCCCTGAATCGCGTCTCCATGAGAAGCTGTGTCATCTTTTTTGAAGATGCTCTTGATTTCCTGCCAGAGATTACGATGATCTTCCTGCGACAAACGTGTTGACGTCTGTTGGTTGTTTAGATCCGCCAATTCCTCGATTTGTTCGAGATCGTATTTGTCGTGTGCTAAAACTTTTAAATCAGTCGAGACGACACCGGCAACACGGAGATCGTGCACGGCACTAACAACTTCTGGTACGGATGAGTAAATTCCAACGATTCGCATGGATAGTTCCCCCTATAGGTACGTGATACTTATAGTAATAGCCGAATTCCATCCACTAGAAACGCTTTTCTGTATGACAGTTTGATTACTCGCCTTCCGTCTTCTCTGGTGCAGGTGCGAACTTCCGTTTCAACTTCAACGTATTGGATGAAGAACCGTCGAAGCGAGGTGGTGCTTCTTCTCCTTCTACCAATCCGATCTTCTTGACGATGAAGTAGGCACATCCGAAGTTACAGTATTCGTAGAGATAATCCGCCACATGCGAAATCTTCGTATCAAATGTTGCTTTCTCGTGTTGATCCTCATAGAAGCCACGTAGCCGTAATTGACCGTGCCCCCAGTCCCCCACGATATAATCATATTTCTCAAGGACATCGCTAAAACGACCGATGAAGGCTTCCTCATTAAAACCTTCGCGCTTCTCTTCGACGACCTCATAACGTTCCCGATTGACTTGTATCATTATTCCCACCTCCTGCTGTTCTTATCATAGCATATTCCATTTCGCCTGGCAGACGAAAAACCGTCCGAGCAACTGCTCGAACGGTTTTTGATCATTAGTCGATCGGAAGTGCTGTTTTATTCTTTTTCGCTGCGTTGACTTGCTCATCCGCGTGGTACGACGAACGAACGAGTGGACCTGCCTCACAGTGCGAGAACCCTTTGCTGAGGGCAATCTGCTTCAGTTCAGCAAACTCTTGTGGTGTATAGTATTTGATGACGTCGAGGTGTTTTTTCGTCGGTTGGAGATACTGACCGATCGTCATGATATCGACGTTATTTGCACGGAGATCATCCATCGTTTCAAGAATCTCTTCCCATGTCTCACCAAGACCAAGCATCAAGCTCGACTTCGTTGGAATTTCAGGTGCGAGTTCCTTCGAACGACGAAGGAATTCAAGCGTCCGGTCGTAAGTGGCTTTCGCACGAACGGTCGGTGTCAGACGGCGGACCGTCTCGATGTTGTGGTTCATGATGTCTGGCTGTGCATCAATCAGCGTTTTTAATGCTTCGAAGTTCCCGCCCATATCTGAAGGCAAGACTTCGATTGATGTCTCTGGATTCATCCGACGGACTTCACGAACCGTCTCCGCATAAACGCCTGCTCCGAAATCATTCAGATCGTCACGAGCAACCGCTGTGATGACCGCGTGCTTCAGGTTCATCAAACGAACGGATTCCGCGACACGTTTTGGTTCTTCGAGATCGAGTTCGTTTGGACGTCCTGTCGTCACGGCGCAAAAACGGCACGCACGTGTACAGATACTTCCGAGAATCATGAACGTCGCCGTCCGGCGTACCGCCCAACACTCGTGGATATTTGGACACTTTGCTTCCTCACAGACAGTATGTAGCTTTTTCTCGCGCATCATACTTTTTAATTCTGTGTAGGTTTCATTCGTATTCAGCTTGATTTTCAACCATTCCGGTTTACGTTGGATTTCTCCGCGTCCCATGGTTTCGCTTCCCCCTTCATCCCCAAAAAGTCAATTAATGTCTGCTTTAGTATAACAAACAATCAGGGTTTGCGAACAGGCAATTCATTATATTCCGACTTCTCCGATAAGCGTTTGAACAACAAATCCCGTAACAATTCCGGCATGAAATATTCTTTTGGCATTTCTTTGATCGCCGGGAAGAGTGGACCGAATGTGAACATATCCGGCAAGACGACCGTATAGTTTCGCGTTGGCTCAAGCGGTTGATGTTCCGCCAAACTAGCATAATGCATCCGCCCCATCAACTTACCACGGAAACCGAGACCACGAACCTTTAGTTGTTCGAACTGATCTGTTTTGACTTCGTCGAGGAAAGTTTGGACTTCCACACCGGTCATCGTCACCTTACAGGGATTGATCGGGTGCGGGCAGAGTCGATGTAAATCAAAGGCAGAGACAGGACCTGGTGGAAGTGACCCAAGCAGAATGCCTGCCGGGACACAAGCGATATCCGCATCACACCAGTCGCGCATCGTCTCGACAAGCAATTGTGAGAATGGCGACTCGCTGAACCAGTCATTGGCTAGACCCGCTGTCTCGCCAATCGGCTCCTTCATCTGTTGTTCCGCGAGATATTGTTCCCGGTCGAGCAATTTTGCCGTCGCTTCATCCTCGGCGTAATCGTGCAAGGAGTGAAGGACCGCTTCCTTCTCACCCGTATCCGTATTCATGTAGATCTCACCTGCATATTGTCCATGTTTTCCCGCTTGCGTGATCAAGACACCGTTCTTGACGACACCGTCATCAAGGACATGGTGCGTATGCGCACCGATGATCAAATCAAGTTCCGGAAAACGCATCGCCAGTTCTTCGTCTTGATAGAAACCAAGGTGACTTAAGCAAATCAAGACGTCGACTTCTTGACGCAACCGCTCGATTTCACGCGCTGCGACGTCAAACGGTTCTTCGATCGTCCAACCAAGTAAACCGTATAGTTCAATATACGGTGCCGTCAGACCAAAGACGCCGACTTTGCCGGTCGGTAATTCGTGAATGACCCCTTGTTTGGCAAACGGTGCTTCTAAATTCGAGACGAGGACCGGAAAGTCCGCTTCCGTGTAGAGATTCGCTAACCAGTCATGTGGAAACGTAATGCCTTCATTGTTCCCGATCGTCACGGCGGTTGGCATCAACGCATTCAGTAGATGCGTATTGATCTTTCCTTTTGTTGCTTCCGTCGCTGGATCCACACGGTCAGCATGATCGCCGAGATCAAAAACGAGCGAATCGTACGTCCGATGTTCCTTGACGAAGGACATGTAGCGAGGCCACATATCGAAGTGTGAGTGCAAATCATTATAGTGAATGATGTGTAACTTCATGCAGAAGCCCCCCTTGATGATTTAGAACAAAGAGATTTGTCGCGGCGCGAGTTCATAGTCGAGATCGAGAATTTCGATTAATCGTTTCGCATTCGGGGCAGCATCTCCTGCTGAGTTGTTATTAAAAAAGACATAGACATCTTTTGCTTCCGCTGCAACGTCGCGTACATGACTTGCAAGTTCTTGTAGCTCGTCTTCCGAATACCGATAGAGACAGCGGACTTTTCGCCAGTCTTCACTGCTTTGACCGGGTTTCTTTAACCAACCGGCTTTATTTCGTCCATGGAGGCGGATGAATGCCGTCTCCTGCGTCACGACCGGTACGAATGGTACGGAACCATCTTCCGTCTGCGGTTCGTCACAAATCGTATGAATGAACTGATGTTCCTTCAAAAAACGGAGCGTTCGCTCACGATAAGCTTCCGAATACCACGAGGGATTTCGGAACTCGATCGCGACCGGCAGTCCGGCAAGTGATTTTCGGATCGTTTGCAAATATTCCAAGTGCATTTTGCTGACATCGAACCAGGGCGGCAACTGCACGAGGATCGCCGCAATCTTTCCACTCTTTCGCATCGGTTCGATCGACGCGATATATTGTTCAAAAATCGGTCCGAGCGGATCTTTATTCTCCCGGTCGTGCCCACTCATCGCCCGGTGAACCTTGACGATGAAGCGAAACCCGTCCGGCGTCTCGGATGTCCATTTCTCATAGTTTCGTTCCGGTTGAATCGCATAGAATGTCGAGTCGACCTCGACCGCTGGAAAATGACCGGCATAGGCAGCCAGTTTCTCTTTACGATCTTGCGGGGTCAAGTAGAGACTATCATGATCCCCCCAGCCCGTGACACCGATATATATCATGCTCTCTTCCCCCTCGTGTGTTCTATTCTACCTATTCATCATAGCATAGCAGAATCCGGGATTTCTTCTTCGATGCTTCCTAAGCAAACACTCTTTTTTAAGAAAAAAGACATCCCTCTCCTCCCTACTCATGCAGGAAGGAAAAGGATGTCTAGTCACCGTTCTCATCATGAAGCAGTAGACTGTGCCTCGACGATTTTCGGAGCAGGAGCTCTTCGTTTTGGAACTGGAACGATATAGTTTCCGTACGGTAATAGACTGATCACATAAGAGACAGAAATCGAAGCCGCAAGCGTGACGATCATCGCACAAATGAACATACTCGCAGAGTCGAAGTAAGCGAAGAGATCCGTTCGACCGATTCCGCGAATGACGAGCGGATGAATCAGGTAAATCCCCATCGAATGCGTTCCGATCGTCTGGAAGATGCGCATCGCTGTCGCATCCGTCTGGACACGGCGGAAGACGTAGTTCAAGACAACGAGGACGAACGGGATGTACACAAGGTTCGAAATGTTCGTCGACGTGTACGTCCGTTCTAGGTCGATGCTGACCCAAATATCAAGGATGATCAATCCACTGATCAGTAACAAGATGGTCCGATGACGCTTTAGAATCTGTTGAATCTCTTCATAATAGACGGCATATGTAATCCCCATCATGAAATAGGCAATCCAATTGAGTAAGAAAGATCGGCTATTGACGAGTCGATCCAGAAACTCGATGTCTGTCGTTAAGCTTCCTGAAGTCAGCCAGAAGTAGTTGACGCCCATCGCCGCCACTGTCGCGACAAGCAGCAATGTTCCTTTCTTAAGTCGTGCAAGTACCGGAAATACAACATAAAACTGAAGTACCGTCAAAATGAAGTACAGATGGAAGTTTGCTGTTCCATAAAGGAAGTAATCCGATAGCGGCATACCTGGTTTTAAACTATCTTCTACATGATAACGATACACGAGGTAGATCGTGCTCCAAATCAGGTAAGGAATAAAGATTTTAGAGAAACGTGACTTGACGAATGTTCCGAAATCGAATCCTTTGCGCTGGACCATCGACATCAACAGAAACGCACTGATGATGGCAAAGATCGGCGTACCAATCCGAGAAAATTGATCGATGTAACCAATCGCTTCATTTTCGAATTCCCCTTTCGAATGATACAAACCGGCGATGACATGGACAGCGACGACCATGATTGCCGCAATCGATCGAATGACAGGAATTTCTTGATAAAATTTCATTTTTTCACACCTTAATCATGTTTATATATTTTTTCACAAAAGTTATTATAATCTATTTTCGTCCAAATTAAATGATAATATCCAAATTTTATCGGATGTAACGAAAAAGAATCCCTTTTGAAATAAGAGACTCTTTTTGTAAAGACTAGATTTTTTCGTAAGATAATGCGATACATCCGGAAGCAAAGACGCGTGTTTCGACTAACCGTAGCGTCTGTGGTTGATTGAACACCGGAAACATCCGTTTTCCACTACCGAGTAGAACGGGGTAGATCACAACATGATAGCAATCGACGAGTCCAAGCTCAATTGCTTCAGAAGCAAGCGTCGCCCCACCGATCGCAATCTGTTTTCCAGACAATGCTTTTAATGCTTGAAGTTCCTCGGCAAGCGACGTAGTCGCTAGACGCGCCTTTCCTGTGACGGAATCAAGCGTCCGCGAGAAGACGACCTTCTCAAGCGCCTGCCACGTTTTTGCATACTCAACGATAATCGGCTCGTCTTCCTGATCCGCTGTCTCCCAGTATTGCATCATCTCGTACAAACGACGTCCGTAGACATGGGTATCAAACGCTTTCTCGTAGTCATTGAAATATTGATGTAATTCTGCGTCCGGTGAAGCGAAATCGATACTGCCTGACGCATCCTCGATATAACCGTCGAGTGAGACTTGAAAGGAATAGACGATGTCACGCATAGTAACCCCTCCTTTTTCACTCTTTACCCGAATAACCATTTCATGAAAAAAACTCCCCCATCCGTAGATGAGAGAGTAAGACGAATTATCCGATTGAACCTTCCATCTCGAACTTGATGAGACGGTTCATTTCGACCGCATATTCCATTGGAAGTTCTTTTGTGAATGGCTCGATGAAGCCCATGACGATCATTTCCGTTGCTTCCTCTTGTGAGATCCCGCGGCTCATGAGGTAGAACAATTGCTCTTCCGAGACCTTCGAGACTTTCGCTTCGTGCTCGAGCGAAATGTTATCGTTGAGGATTTCGTTGTACGGAATCGTATCCGACGTCGATTGGTTATCCATGATGAGCGTATCACATTCGATGTTCGAACGTGCACCTGTCGCTTTACGTCCGAAGTGAACGATACCGCGATACGTGACTTTACCACCATGTTTTGAGATCGACTTCGAGACGATCGTCGACGACGTGTTTGGTGCTAAGTGAATCATCTTCGCACCCGCATCTTGGTGTTGCCCTTTACCAGCGATTGCGATTGACAATGTCATACCACGTGAACCTTCACCTTTGAGGATGACGGCTGGGTATTTCATCGTCAGTTTCGAACCGATGTTACCATCGACCCATTCCATCGTTGCGCCAGCTTCACAGATCGCACGCTTCGTAACGAGGTTGTAGACGTTGTTCGCCCAGTTTTGGATCGTCGTGTAACGGCAGTAAGCGTTTTTGTTGATGAAAATCTCAACGACCGCTGAGTGAAGCGAGTTCGTTGTGTAGACCGGTGCTGTACATCCTTCGACGTAGTGAACCGATGCTTCGTCATCAACGATGATCAACGTCCGCTCGAATTGACCCATGTTTTCCGAGTTGATCCGGAAGTAGGCTTGAAGCGGCGTGTCGACTTTAACACCTTTTGGTACGTAGATGAACGATCCACCTGACCAGACCGCTGTGTTCAAAGCTGCGAACTTGTTGTCTGTTGGCGGGATTAATTTTCCGAAGTACTCACGGAAGATATCTTCGTTCTCTTTTAACGCTGTATCTGTATCTTTGAAGACGACACCGATTTCTTCGAGGTCTTCTTTCATGTTGTGGTAGACAACCTCTGACTCGTACTGAGCCGAGACACCTGCCAAGTATTTTTGCTCTGCTTCTGGGATACCGAGTTTGTCAAACGTACGTTTGATTTCTTCTGGTACTTCATCCCATGATTTCTCTGCACGTTCAGACGGTTTGACGTAGTACGTGATGTCGTCGAAGTTCAATTCTGAGAGATCGCCACCCCACGCTGGCATCGCTTGTTCGTTGAAGATCTTAAGTGATTTCAAACGGAAATCAAGCATCCATTGTGGTTCTTCCTTCATTTTCGAGATCGTTTCGACGACTTCAGTCGTCAAGCCACGTCCAGAACGGAAGATCGAGATATCGCGATCGTGGAAACCATATTTATAATCGCCAATTTCCGGCATGTTCTTTGCCATGTTCATTTCCTCCTCTTACTTGCTTGTGACCGAAGTTTACTTCCCTTCTTCTACGCCGCGTTCGAGCGCCTTCCAGGCAAGTGTCGCACATTTGATCCGTGCCGGGAATTTCGTGACACCCGAGAGTGCCTCGACGTCCCCGAGGTCGAACGATTCGTCGTCATAGTCTTTTCCTTGGACCATGTCCGAAAAGATATCCGCGAGTCGTAAGGCTTCTTCGATAGTCTTACCTTTGACGAGTTGCGTCATCATTGAAGCAGACGCCATGCTGATCGAGCAGCCCTCCCCGTCAAATTTCGCATCACGGACGACATCGTCTTCAATCGCGAGCTGGAGACGAATCGTATCGCCGCACGTCGGATTGTTCATGTCGATCGTGACGCCCCCCTCGATCGCACCGCGATTTCGGGGAGTTTTATAGTGATCCATGATCACTTGACGATACAAGTGATCGAGATTGTTAAAATCCATGACTGAAATACTCCTTCGTTTGGCGAAGTCCTGTCACGAGTGCGTCAACCTCTTCTTTCGTGTTGTAGAGATAGAAGCTAGCGCGAGCCGTCGAGCTCGCTCCCAGCCAACGCATCAAGGGCTGTGCACAGTGATGACCGGCGCGAACCGCGATTCCCTGCATATCAAGGACGGTTGCGACGTCATGTGCATGGACATCACCGAGATTGAACGTGACGAGTCCAACGCGTTCTTCCGGACCGTAAATCGTGAGTCCGTCGATGTCACGCATTTGTGCCATCGCGTACTGCGCGAGTTCACGTTCGTGTGCTTCGACGTTCTCTAAACCAATCTCTTCTAAGAAATCAATCGCTGCCGATAAACCAACGGCACCTGCGATGATCGGTGTACCCGCTTCGAAACGATATGGAGACGGTTTGAACGTCGACTCTTCAAGACCAACGTAATCAATCATCTCTCCACCGAATTCGACCGGTTCCATCGCATTGAGTAATGCCTTTTTCCCGTAAAGGACACCAACGCCTGTCGGACCACACATCTTGTGTGCGGAGAAAGCGAGGAAGTCACAGTCGAGATCCGTGACATTAATCCGTTGGTGCGGCGCACTTTGCGCTGCATCAACGACCATGACGGCACCACGAGCGTGTGCAAGACGAGCGACTTCTTTGATCGGATTGATTGTACCAAGAACGTTCGAGACATGTGCCATCGCGACGATCTTCGTCCGGTCGGACAGTTGTGCTTCGACTGCTTCGACCGTCACGCGACCATCCGCTGTCAAATCAACGTATTTCAACTTCGCTTTTTTGCGTTTAGCGACTTGTTGCCACGGAATGAGATTCGCATGGTGTTCGAGGTACGTGACGACGATCTCGTCGCCTTCTTCGACATGCTCCATGCCGTAGCTAGACGCGACGATGTTGATCGCCGTCGTCGTGCCGCGGGTAAAGATAATTTCTTCATGGTGTTGCGCCTGGATGAAACGACGAACGTTCTCACGCGCACCTTCGTACGCATCCGTCGCTCGTGTTCCGAGCGTATGGACGCCACGGTGCACATTCGAATGAATCGTCTTATAGTAGTCGTCAATCGCGTTGATGACGACGAGCGGCTTCTGTGACGAGGCCGCACTATCGAGATAGACGAGTTTCCGGTCGTTGACCTGTTGGTCGAGGATCGGAAACTGATTGCGGATGGATGCATCGATTCCCATATTAGTTTACTTTCCCTTCGATGACTTGAACGAGACGTTCTTTCACCGAGTCAATCGCAAGTTCCGAGACGACTGGCTGGAGGAATCCGTGAACGACGAGGCGTTCTGCTTCCTTCCGTGAAAGGCCACGGCTCATCAAGTAGTAGAGTTGTAGTTCATCGACACGACCGACAGATGCCGCGTGTCCTGCCATGACGTCATCCTCATCGATCAAGAGGATCGGGTTCGCATCACCACGTGCCTTTTCAGACAACATGAGGACACGTTCCGTTTGAACGCCGTTTGATTTCGAAGCGCCGTGATGGATCATCGACGTTCCGTTGAAGATAGATGTTGCTGAATCTTTTTGGACACCGTGGATCAAGATGAAACCTTCTGATCCTTTACCGAAGTGATCCGTCCGGACGTTGAAGTTTTGTTTTTGCTCTCCACGACCGACCGTAACGGCTTTCGTATCTGAGAACGAATCGTTTCCGACGAGGTGTGTTTTTGTTTCTGTAACCGTGTGACCGTCATTCATGTGACCGAGTGCCCATTCGAGCTTCGCGCCTTGTTTGACGACACCACGACGGTTCATATATGTGATGGCACCTTTAGATAACGTATCGACACCACCGAAGAGGACTTTTGCGTTGTCTTCAACGAAGACTTCTGTGACGACGTTGACGTTATGCGCTTCGTCACCGTAAGAAACGAAGTTTTCGATATACGTTAATTCGCTGTCGGCGTCTGCGACGATGATCGCGTGATGGTAAAGCGCTGCGCCTGATTGCTCAAGCGTGTAGATCGCTTGCATCGGTACAGAAAGCTTAACGCCTTTTGGTACATAAAGGAACGTACCACCGTTACGAAGTGCCGCGTTTAATGCCGCAAGACGATCTTCGTTAACTTGAACACCTTCCGTCATGAAGTACTTCTCGACGAGTTCCGGGTGTTGTTTTAATGCGTCTTCGAGCGTCGTGAAGATGACGCCGTTCGCCGCTTCACTGTTTTGCGCGTGGACGAGTTGTCCGTTACGCGTGACGAGCATGTGATCACGGTTTTCGCCAATCAATGCTTCGATATCTGAAGAAAGACCAGTGACGGTTTCGAGTTCCGTCGTACCTTCTGTGAAGTTCCAGCCTTCGATCTTGATTTTTTCTACTTTTGGCAATGCGAGCGTTGGGGCAAGATCAAGCGCGTCTTGACGCTTTGCGACCATCCAAGATGGTTCCCCTAAGCGAGTCGCACGTTCTGCCACTGCCTCGCGATTTACTGCAAGATTCAGTTCTACAGTCATCATGCTTCCTCCCTCGTCTTACGCTTTTGTTTCGATTTCGACGTCTTCGATGCCGAGTTCTTTTTTAACCCAGTCATAACCTTCTGCTTCGAGACGGTGTGCGAGTTCTTTACCACCAGACATGACGATTTTTCCGCCCATCATGATGTGGATGAAGTCTGGCTCGATATAGTTCAAGAGACGTTGGTAGTGCGTGATGATCAAGCAGCCGAATTCAGGTGAACGCATTTCGTTGACACCTTTTGCGACGACTTTCAGTGCATCGATATCAAGACCTGAATCGATTTCATCAAGAATCGCGATCGCTGGTTTAAGCATCATCATCTGAAGAATTTCGTTACGTTTCTTTTCTCCACCTGAGAAACCTTCGTTGAGGTAACGGTGTGCCATTTCTGAAGGCATCTCGAGAAGACCCATTTGTGAATCGAGCTCACGGATGAACTTCATGAGTGAGATTTCATCGCCTTCTTCACGACGCGAATTGATCGCTGAACGAAGGAAGTCTGAGTTCGTGACACCACTGATTTCGCTTGGGTACTGCATTGCGAGGAACATTCCCGCTTGTGCGCGCTCATCGACTTCCATGTCGAGGACGTCTTCGCCGTCGAGTGTGACTGAACCAGATGTCACTTCGTACGATGGGTGCCCCATCAATGCTGATGCGAGTGTTGATTTACCTGTCCCGTTTGGTCCCATGACCGCGTGGATTTCCCCGCCTTTGATTTCCAAGTTGACGCCTTTCAAGATTTCCTTGCCGTCGATCGCGACGTGTAGATCTTCAATCTTCAAGTGTGAAGCCTTCATGTTAGAATCCCTCCATCTATTCATTTCGTGACTGACGATTCAGAACACGAGCGTTACTAATTTAGTATCATTCTAATCTTAAAGAAACATCGCGTATTATTCAAGCGTCATCGCTCGCTGATTTTTCTCAAAATCATGCGTTTTGTTGAGAATCATTCGAAAGTTTCACCGGTTCCTCCAGTTCATCGATCGTCGAAGCCCGATGAATCCGTTGTGACAGTAAGAGCAGTGGTATTCCGAATAATGTCAAGCCCGCTAATATCCCGAAAATCGGTAACGGACGGTCCGCTCCATATAAACTTAACAAATGTCCTCCGGCGATCGGACCGATTGATTGTCCGATCGACGTCAAGCCCATCGCCCCGAAGTAACTGCCCCGTAATTCTGGCTTCGCGAACCGATCGGTTAAGATATCAGTCATCGTGAACATCATGACTTCCCCGCACGTGAAGATGAACATCGCGACGATCATCAACCAGATCGCGTTCGCATTTCCCATGATGAACAATCCGATCGCAACAGTCGCAATCCCGGTCGTGATCGAGACGAGTGGTGACGTCTTGACACCAAACTTCATGATTGGATACTGGACGATCAAGACGGTGATTGCATTGATCGTGATTAAGATCGCATAGAGTGTCTTCCCGCCTTCAAGGAGTGACGTTTCCGTCAAGAACTGTGGCAAGGTCGAGTTGAACTGGCTGTAGCCAAAGACCCCGAAGATGATGCCGGCAAGTGCCAGCGTAAAGGCGATATCCGTCCGCAACAGACGAACCGTTGCTCCGAATGACACCTTTTTCCCACCATGCGTCTCGGTGATTGGATAGCGTTTGAATAAGATACCGATCATCACCCCGTACACGATATAGACGAACGCCGTGATGTAAAACGTCGCGGACGTGTTCCCTGCACTCAGCAGCAAGGCGATTCCCGGTCCGATCGCTGCTGCGATGTTGATCATCGCGTAACGGATATTGAAGACGAACAATCGGTTCGCTTCGTCCGTCGTATCACTGATCAGGGCACGGGCGGACGGTTCAAAAATCGAGCGACAGACCCCGTTCAAGGCACGGAGCGTAAAGAATGCCCAGAATGTCTCGACTTGTGCCAGCGCGATGAAGACGACCGCGAACCCAATCGTTCCGGCAAGCATCATCGTCCGCCGTCCATAACGGTCTGACAAAGTACCACCGATGAAGCTCATGACGAGACTGGCGATCGCCGAAATACTGAGCACCCAGCCGACATCGACCGGATCAAACTTCAGGACGGTCGTCATGTAGATGGCGAAGAACGGCATCGTGATGAACGTTCCGAGACGCGAGAAAAACGTCCCGAACAAGACCCCGAGTGTCAACGGATGCAGTTGACGTATGCGTTGCATATGATTCCCCCTAACCCCTGTTTCAGACAAATGAAAAGCATCCTTCCATTATATAGGAAGGATGCCGGTTTCGGTGAACTTATTTGCTGACTGGAACGACCGCACCTTTGTACTTGTCGAGGATCCAATCTTGGTTTTTCTTCTCGTGCAGAACGTCAAGAAGTGCTGTGACACGCTTGTCTTTCTCATCACCGTCACGTGTGACGATGATGTTGACGTATGGTGAAGACTCATCTTCTGATGCAATTGCGTCTTTCAATGGGTTCAGACCGTTATCGATCGCATAGTTCGTGTTGATAAGGACCGCGTCGCCTTCATTGTTTTTGTAAGCTTGCGGAAGAAGTGATGCTTCGATGTTCGTTTTGAACTTGAGTTTCTTCGGGTTCTCTGCGATATCACCGAGTTGTGCATCTGTCGTTTTACCGTCTTTAAGCTTGATCAATCCTTCATTTTGAAGGAACGTCAAGACACGACCGCGTTCCGCGACGTTTGAGCTCGTTAAGATCGTTGCACCGTTTGGTAACTTATCGAGTGACTTGTATTTCTTCGAGTAAATCCCGAGTGGTTCAACGTGGACGCCACCTGCGTTCGCGAACTTATATGATTTGTTTTCTTTCTCTTGTTGCTCAAGATACGGTACGTGCTGGAAGTAGTTCGCATCGATTTCTTTTGAAGCGAGTGCTTTGTTCGGAAGTACGTAATCTTGGAACTTCTGGATTTCAAGCTTATAACCTTTTGCTTCGTATTCTTTTTTGACGTGCTCAAGAATCTCAGCGTGCGGTACGTTTGATGCACCAACGACGAGTGTTTTGTCGTCGCTACCTGATCCTGATGATTTTTCACCACATGCAGCAAGGCTGATTGCTAAAACAGATACAGCGGCAGTACCTACGAATTTTTTCCAAACTTTCATGAATGATTCCTCCAATATGAATAAGATTTGAATTAACGTTTATCGATTGCACGGATCAGCAAGTCACCAATGATTTGGATGACGAAGACGATCGCTAAGATTAAGAGTGTCGCAATGACGATGACATCGTTTTGAGAACGCTGGAATCCTTCGATGAAGGCCATGTCCCCAAGTCCACCTCCGCCGACTACTCCGGCCATTGCCGTATAACCGACAAGTGAGACGAGTGTGACCGTGATTCCCGAAACGATGGCAGGCAACGCTTCCGGGATTAAGACTTTATAGATGATCTGGAACTTCGTCGCACCCATCGATTCAGCTGCCTCGATGACACCTTTATCGACTTCGCGTAACGCGAGTTCAACCATCCGACCGTAGAACGGTGCAGCACCGAAGATCAGTGCTGGTAGTGCTGCCGTTGGTCCGAGGAACGAACCGACGATTGCTGTCGTGAATGGAATCAATAAGATCAGTAAGATGATGAACGGAATCGAACGGAAAACGTTGACGACCAAGCTCAAGATTGAATAAAACGCCCGATTCTTGAATAATAACTCTTCGTTTGTTGCATACAATAATAGACCAATGATCAAACCGAGAACGAATGTCGAAACCCCAGCGATTGCCGTCATATAGACGGTACTGCCTGTCGCTTCCCACACCATGTCCCAGTCTAGGTTGTCAAAGAATGAAATCATCGGTGATCCACCTCCACTTCAACATCACTGGCTTGAAGCTTCGTGATGACCGCTTGTGTTGCTTCTGTTTCCCCAATCAACTGAATGAACAGTGTACCGAGTGCCCCTTCCTGTGATTGACCGACGTTTCCGCCGATGATGTTGAACAGGACCGGCGAATCCTTCATGACTTCCGCGAGGATCGGGCTTTCCGCCGTCGATCCGACGAACGTCAACTGAACGATCTTTCCGGTTGGGTACCGTTCGCGTAGTTTCGCGAACGTCAACTCGTTTTCAGACGGCGACGTCAATTGTTTGACGAACTCCTTCGTCATCGCTTGCTTCGGATGACGGAAGACTTCTGCGACCGGTCCTTGCTCGACGATTTTACCGGCTTCCATGACGGCGACCCGGTGACAGATTTTTTGAATGACGTGCATCTCGTGTGTGATCAAGACGATCGTCAGTTTCAGTTTTTCATTGATGTCGACGAGTAACTCAAGGATTGAATCCGTCGTCTTCGGATCGAGTGCACTGGTTGCCTCGTCACATAAGAGAACGTCCGGGTTCGATGCCAGTGCCCGAGCGATACCGACACGTTGTTTTTGACCACCCGATAATTGTGACGGATAGGCTTTTTCGCGTCCGTCCAAACCAACGAGTTGGATCAGTTCCGCTACCCGTTCCTTGCGGTGTGCTTTCGGGAAGCCACCGAGCTCGAGTGGGAACATGATGTTCTCTTCAACCGTCCGTGACCAAAGTAAGTTGAAGTGCTGGAAAACCATCGAGACATTCTTGCGGACGCCTCGTAATTCTTTTGGTTTGAGTGATGTCATTTCGACACCATCGATTTGGATCGAACCACTCGTTGGTGCCTCGAGCATATTCAGCAATCGGATCAAGGTCGATTTCCCTGCTCCGGAATAACCGATTATTCCAAAAATTTCACCGCGCTCGATTGTCAAATCAACATTCGCAACGGCTTCGACCGCTCCGCGCTTTGAGCGATAAATCTTTCCTACGTCTTGTAAACGAATCACAACTGTCCCTCCTAAATAAAAAAGTGCGCGCGTTTTAGAGCAAACGCGCGCACTTTTCAGTACACAAAACCATTTGCTCTCATCTCCCAGACTTTTGTCTGCTGGAATTAGCACCACTTCGGATTAGATCCGCGGTTGCCGGGTTTCATCGGGCCAGTCCCTCCACCACTCTCGATAAGAGTTTCGGTATTAAGTTTGTAGAATATATTCTGAATATTAGCAGGGGTTATTTTTGTTGTCAAACAGTTTTTTCAGAAACTTTTTCGAGGAACGTGAAAGCACGTGTTAAGTCTTCTTTCAAATCTTCCGCATCCTCAAGTCCAACTGAAATCCGGACGAGACCGTCCGTGATACCGAGTTCTGCCCGACGTTCTGCTGGGATCGACGCGTGCGTCATCCGTGCCGGAACCGAAATCAGACTCTCAACGGCACCAAGACTCTCAGCAAGTGTGAAGAAATGTGTCGCCTCGACAAGTTTTTCTGCGTTCGCTGCTGAACCGACATCAAAGCTGATCATCCCACCAAATCCAGTCGCTTGTTTCGCTTGGATGTCGTGACCAGGATGCGATGCAAGTCCTGGGTAGAAGATGTTCGAGACAATGTCTTGCGCTTGTAAGAACGCGACGAGATCATGTGCTGTCTCTTCGATTGCATCCATCCGGATACCGAGCGTACGAAGACCACGGACGAGCAAGAAGCTGTCTTGCGGTCCAAGCACGCCGCCTGTCGAGTTTTGGATGAAGTGCAACTCTTCGCCGAGCTCATCATCTTTAACGACGACAAGTCCAGCGACGACGTCCGAATGTCCGCCGATGTATTTCGTCGCACTGTGCAAGACGATGTCTGCACCGAGTGCGAGTGGTTGTTGATGATAAGGTGTCGCGAACGTGTTGTCGACGACAAGTTTAAGATCGTGACGTTTGGCGATCGTTGCGATTGCTTCAATGTCCGTTACTTTCAACAACGGGTTCGTCGGTGTTTCGACGTAGACGATCTTCGTGTTGTCTTGGATCGCTGCTTCCGTTGCCGCAAGGTCCGTCGTATCGACGAATGTCACTTGGATATTGAACTTCGGTAAGACGCGTTGCATCAAGCGGAACGTACCACCGTAGACGTCATCTGTCATGACGATGTGGTCGCCAGACTCAAGCAAGTGGAAGACGGCATGGATTGCTGCCATCCCAGAACCGAAGGCAAAACCACGTGCGCCGCCTTCAAGATCTGCAATCAATCGTTCGATGCTCGTCCGTGTCGGGTTCGCTGTCCGTGAGTATTCATATCCGTCCTTGAGTTGACCGATTTTATCCTGCTTGTATGTGCTTGTTTGATAGATTGGTGGTGTGACGGCTCCTGTTGCCCGGTCGACACCTGTTCCTCCATGAATCAATGCTGTCTTCTTACGCATGAGTTTCGTCCACCTTTTCAAAGATTTGTTGGCTTAAATAGCGTTCGGCACTGTCTGCGAAGACGGTGACGATCGTACTGCCGGGGTGACGCTTTGCGATATCAAGCGCAGCAACGAGCGCTGCACCTGCTGAACTACCAACGAGTAATCCTTCACGAGCGGCAAGTGTATGGACCGCATTAAACGCATCGCGGTCAGAAATCGTATGAATCTCGTCAACGAGCTCACGTGGCACGAGACTTGGCCATTTTGCTGTTCCAATGCCTTCTGTCTTATGCGGACCGGCTGGACCACCATTTAAGACGGAGCCTTCCGGTTCGACGATCGCTGCTTTTGTACCGAGACGTTGTTTTAAGAAGTCCGCTGTTCCGGCGAACGTACCACCTGAACCACAACCGGCAACGAACCAGTCGATGTGCGACAAGTCCGCAATCAGCTCAGGACCGAGTGTCCGCTGATACGTGACTGGATTCTCTTCGTTTTCGAATTGTAACGGAACGTAACTGTTCGGAATTTCCTGACCGAGTTCTTTAGCCCGGTCGATAGCCCCTTGCATATCGAGTTCAGTCGGCGTGTTGACGACGGTTGCGCCGAGTGCCCGCATCAACGTCTGTTTTTCTTGACTGAATTTTTCCGGAACGACACAGATGACTTGAAGATCATATTTTTTAGCGGCGAGCGCCAAGCCGATGCCGGTATTCCCGGCTGTCGGCTCGATGATCGTACCGCCTGGTGTCACATGTCCGTTTTCGATTGCTGCATCAACGAGTTGAATGCCAAGGCGGTCTTTGACGCTGCCCCCAGGGTTCATCCATTCGAGCTTCGCCAAAATGCGCGTACCAGCAGGCAAATCGAATGAAGTGATCTCGTAGAGTGGTGTGTTTCCGACGAGGTCGCGGACGTTGTTCGCGATCATCCGAAGACGATGTCCCATTCATCACGACCGGCAAGCATTTTCTCGGCATAGTGCTTCGCTCCTTTGAGGTCATGTGCGCTCGCAAATCCACATTGGACTTCGTTTTGCGCTGGAATCTCTTCTGCTGCAAGGACGTCATTCAATGTCTTCTCAACGAGTTCGCTCATTTTTTCGACCGAGTCGAAATTCATCATCGCCATGTAGAAACCTGTTTGGCATCCCATCGGCGAGACATCGATGACATCATCCGAGTAGTTGCGGATGTTTTCAGCAAGTAAGTGCTCGAGTGTGTGCATCGCACGCATCGGCATTTGTTCAACGTTTGGTTGCGTGAAACGGATATCGTATTTGACGACTTGGTCGACTTTACCTTCTTTATAACCCGCGACGCGGATATAAGGTGCTTTGACTTTCGTATGATCCAGGTTAAAGCTTTCGACGTTCATTTTTTGAAGTGCCATGATTTATTCCCCCATTTTCTTGGCTTCTACGAGCCAGACGAAGTGATTGTATTGTGTGAAGTTAACAGTGAATCCCCGTGCTGTAAACAATTCTTCCATGACTGGAATCAACGGATAAAACTCGCGTTCGAGATCGTCTGCTAATGCATCAAACCCTTGAGCACGTGCTTCGCGGATCGTTTGCAGGCGTGCCTCTTCTGAGACGAACATCGTATCCGCATAGACGATTTTTCCGTCTGCCGGTAAATGTGACGCCATCAGCTCGATTGCTTCTCCCTTTTCCTCATCCGTTAGATGATGAAACGCATACGTCGAAACGAAACTGCTTACTTCGTTCGCTTCGAACGAGAGGAAGTGACCGTCTTGCACAGCAAGCGTTGGAATCTTTTCCGTCAGGATTGCCCGCATCTCCGGACTTGGTTCGACGGCGAGTACGGCGTCGTGACGTGCCAGAAGACGTTGTGTCAGGTTCCCTGTGCCTGCTCCGAATTCAATGACCGGCGACTGCGCTTTATCCGCTACTGTATCCAAAATCTCATCGTATCGACGAAAGACCTCTTTATACTCTGGATCATGTCCAGTTACTGTCTCGTCATACGTCGATGCCCATTCTGTGAAAACATCCATAAAACGTACTGTCATGCCTTGTCGTCCTCCATCTCACCAGTTAATTCCGAGTAATCGGATATGAATTAAAGTAATTTTCCTTATTCGCATTGTAGCAAGGAGATGCTATCCTGGCAAGCGACCGGCTCGAAAAACTTCCAGAAAACAAAAAAAAGGCGTTGCCGGCGAACCGACAACACGAATAATGTGGTTAGAAATGCTACGAAGGAAAACCCAGCTCCATTCGGAATTGTTCGCTCTTCCGCGTGGAGGACGGCGCCTGTTCGACATGATCGCCAGCTTACGTTCACTTCCTGATCGGTCCTTTCGATCCACCACCCGTTCATTGCACCGCTTCGTCTTTGGGGGACGACTTAAGGGGAAACAATACACCGGCTTAGGATGGGAGAAAGGGTTCAGGACTTGAATCGTATTGAACGGTCATCTCTGCTAGACTTCCTATAATGCATTTCTAGAAGTTGTTATGAATATACCATTCATATTTCTGCGTTGTCAACGGATTATTGTAAATATTCCGACAATTTAACAAAAAGAAAAATCCAGTCGGACTTTTCTTACCGTTCTTGACAAAAAGCAAAGACATTTTGGACAGACTGGAAGGCATAAAGTCGCTCTACGACTTGATTTTCTTCAATTCGCAGCAACGCAGGAACACTCATGACGCGGGCTTCTTCTAAGAAATCCGGAATGAAATTCCCGTTCGCCTTCTGAATCGATTGACCTGATTCCGTCGCTTCGACGATATCTAGCATGCGCTCCGCGATGGCGCATGTCCCGCACATCGGTGCATAGACATACAATAGCCCGTTTTCTGGGACGGTCGTGACCTCTTGCATGGCGGTCGCTCCTTTCTTCGTGGTATCTGTCGTCAGTATACAAAAAAAAGAGAGCGGACGAAACGCAAGCGCCTCGTTCACTCTCTTTTCGTTAAGTATTACTCGTTGATCATCGATTTGTATGCTGCAGCATCCATCAATGCTTCGACTTGTGAAGCATCTTCGATTTCGATGTCGACCATCCAAGCACCTTCGAATGGTGACTCGTTAACGAGTTCTGGGGAATCCGAAAGGTTTTCGTTGATGGCAACGACTTTACCAGAAATCGGTGCATATAATTCCGAGACTGTCTTGACCGACTCGACTGAACCGAATGGCTCGTTTGCTGAGATTGTATCCCCGACTTCAGGCAATTCGACGAAGACGATATCCCCGAGTTCGTGTTGCGCGAAATCCGTGATTCCGATGCGCGCCTTGTTTCCTGATACTTCGACCCATTCATGTTCTTCCGAATAGCGTAAGTTGTCTTTTACTTGACTCATTTCCGATTCCCCCTGTGGACTAATTTGGACTAACGTGTTCAGTATACCAAAATCGACTCTGAACTTAATACCATTTTCCTTGATACATTTCTTCCTTGAAGCCGATCGTGACGTCTTTCCCGTCTGTGACGATCGGACGCTTCAGCAACATGCCGTCACTTGCGAGCAACTTGTATTGCTCGTCTTCCGATAACCCTGGCAGTTTGTCCTTAATCCCTTGTGAACGATACGATTGACCGCTCGTGTTGAAGAATTTCTTCAACGGCTCTCCACTCTTTTGATGAAGTTCTTGGATCGTCGTTGCAGATGGCGTTTCCTCGACGATATGCTTGTAGTCCACTTCGACACCGTGCTGTTCGAGTGCTTTTTTCGCTTTGACGCACGTACTACATTTCGGATAGCCGTACATCGTGACTGTTTTTGTCATGTTCCTCACCTCACCTTCAAGAGTAGCAGATGGATCACTTCTGCTTCAAGCGTGCGAGCGCCCCGTCAATCTGATCTTGGTGATGGGCGTCATGGGCAACGAACGACTCGACGAATGTAAGTGGTCGGAAATCCTCATAGGTTGCTTCAAACTGCTCGTCAGACAGACGATCAAGGTGATTGACGATGTCACGCCGGACACTGATCGCTTTTTTCAACAAAGCAAGCGGATCGATATGATGCGCATATTCGACCGCCAGTCGATTGAACTGATCAAAATCCGTCTCGACGAGTGTCAACGGTTCGTCCGGTAATTTCGAAATGGCATGATCGTAATAAAACCGGTCCCATAAATACAGATGACTGACGCACTCAAGGACGGTCCACTTGTTAAGGGCGAGAGGCAGATCCCACTCTTCCGGCGTCAAACGTTCAAGGGATTGATAGTAGGCAATCGCAAATTGCAGTTCAACCAATTCTTGGCGCATCTCGTTTTCCTCCTCCAACCAAAAACTTCGCCTTTACAGAGATTTTCCCTGCAAAGGCGAAGCGGTAAACCTGACTTAGACCGTATATTTGTTTGACTCGATGAGACGTTTTGCAATATCGCGTTTCGTACCGATGACGTTGATTGGCTGATAACGACTGAATTTTTTCAGCGCTGAGAGCAACATCCGGAGTTCGTCGCCGCTTGCTGCCGCGTAGAGTGTCTCTTTCGCGTCACGTTCGACAGCTTCGAATGCTTGTTGCGCGAAGACTTCCGTGTAACGGACTTTCAGTTCGCTCTTCTCGATCCCTTTGTCGGCAATCGCTTTGTCCGTCCGAACGATTGCTGACTCCAGCGCATAAATCGCACTCATGATGTCGGCTGTGTTCGCTAAGATTTCTTGCTCCCCTTGGAGTTTGTCCTGGTATTTCTGGACCGCTGTTCCGGCAGTCAACAAGAAGATTTTCTTCATCATCGCGAGTAAGTGGCGTTCGCGATCAAGTGGTGCCGTTCCGATTTCGGTCGGCATGAAGCTCATCACTTCTTGTTGCAGACGCTGTGCTTCCGCAAGCAACGGCAACTCGCCTTTCATCGCTTTCTTCAGCAATGTTCCTGGGACGAGGAGACGGTTGATCTCGTTCGTTCCTTCGAAGATTCGGTTGATCCGCGAATCACGGTACATGTTCTCGACTTCATATTCTGCCATGAAGCCATAGCCACCGTGAATTTGAACCGCTTCATCGATGACATAATCAAATGTTTCCGAAGCAAAGACTTTGTTCATCGAGCATTCAATCGCGTACTCCGCGATTGCATCGGCGATTTTCTTACCGTCCTTGCTCTCTTCTTCAGACAACTGATCGAGACTGTCTTGGAACAGACCACCCGTCCGGTAGACCGAACTCTCCATCGCATACGTCTGTGCTGCCATCGTCGCGAGTTTTTCTTGAATCAATGGGAACGAGCTGATTGGTGTCTTGAACTGTTTCCGTTCGTTCGAGTACTGGACTGCGAGATCGATCGCCCGTTTTGACGAACCGACAGCACCGACAGCTAATTTGTAACGACCGACGTTCAAGATGTTGAAGGCGATGACGTGACCGCGTCCGATCTCACCAAGGACGTTATCGACTGGTACTTCTGCATCTTGTAAGATCAACGTCCGTGTCGATGACCCTTTGATTCCCATCTTCTGCTCCTCGACGCCTGTCGAGACGCCTGGATACGATCCTTCGACGAGGAAGGCTGTGAACTTGTCACCGTCGATTTTTGCGTAGACGACGAACAAGCTTGCAAAACCAGCGTTTGTGATCCATTGTTTTTCACCGTTTAGGATGTAGTGCGTACCAGCTTCATTCAAGACAGCCGTCGTTTTAGCACCGAGAGCATCCGAACCAGAGCCTGGCTCTGTCAATGCGTACGAAGCAATCCATTCTCCTGAAGCGAGTTTCGGCAAGTATTTCTGCTTTTGCTCTTCGTTACCGAAGAAGACGATCGGCAATGAACCGATTCCGACGTGTGCGCCGTAGCTGAGGGCGAATGAACGGCCACGTGCGAACTTCTCCGTGATGATTGAAGACGAAATCTTATCCATCTGATAGCCGCCGTATGCTTCCGGAACGTCTGCGCCGAGTAGACCAAGCTCGCCTGCTTCGCGGAGGAGACCGACCGACAATTCGAACTCATGTTTTTCGATCCGGTCTAGAACTGGAACGACACGATCTTCGACGAACTTCGCTGTCATGTCACCGACCATTTTGTGTTCTTCCGAGAAATCCTCTGGTGTGAAGAGACGTTCTGGTGCTAACTCATCTAATACGAAACTGCCACCTTTGATTAATTCGTTTGTCGTTTGGCTCATTGTCCTGTTCCTCCTTCAACTAGTTCGAATACACCTGCTGCGCCCATTCCGCCACCGATACACATCGAGACGACACCATACTGGACATTCCGGCGTTTCATTTCATGCAAGAGTGTCAATGTGAGTTTTGTTCCTGTACAACCGAGTGGATGACCGAGGGCGATCGCTCCACCGTTGACGTTGACGATGTCTTCGTTTAATCCAAGCTCACGGATGACACCGAGTGACTGCGAAGCGAACGCTTCGTTCAACTCAATCAGACCGACGTCCTCAAGCGTGATGCCTGCAAGGTCAAGTGCCTTCGGAATCGCGACGACTGGTCCGATTCCCATCACTTCTGGACGGACACCACCGACCGCAAACGATTTGAACTTACCGAGAATCGGTAATCCTCGGCGTTCTGCTTCTTCTCGTTCCATGACGAGGACGGCAGCGGCACCGTCTGACGTCTGCGAAGAGTTCCCTGCCGTAACGCTACCGCCAAGACGGAACGCTGGGCGAAGTTTCGCGAGACCTTCCGGTGACGAATCCGGACGAACGCCTTCATCGTGCTCGACGACGAATGTCTTCTCTTCGATTTTCAGTTCATCGTTGACGAATTGTTCCGTCACCGTTACCGGGACGATCTCTTCGACGAACTTACCGGCCGCGATTGCTGCTGCCGCTTTTTGGTGACTCTTCAAGGCAAAGGCATCTTGATCTTCCCGTGAGACATTATAGGTCGCAGCGACTTGCTCCGCTGTATGCCCCATGCTCATGTAGTACTCTGGTGCCGTGTCGACGATCGACGGATTAGGTCGGACGACGTGACCCGGCATCGGAACTTGACTCATCGATTCGAGTCCACCAGCAACGACCGCAGTTGCTTGCCCCGTCATGATCTTCATCGCTGCATCAGCGATCGATTGTAGTCCACTTGAGCAATACCGGTTGATCGTGATCGCCGGTACCTCATGTGATAATCCACCGAGGACTGAAGCGTAGCGGGCGATGTTCATCCCTTGCTCTGCTTCCGGTAAGGCACATCCGAGGATGACGTCATCAACCGCTCCCGTATAACCGGACCGTTTCAACGTTTCCTGGATGGCGATGCCTGCTAATTCATCCGAGCGCATCGACTTGAATGCGCCTTTTTTTGCTTTTCCGACCGGTGTCCGTGCACCGGCGACGATTACTGCTTCCTTCATCCGAATCCCCCCAGTCCTCAGTTACGAAGCGGCTTGCCTTTTACGAGCATGTGCTGCATCCGTTGTTGTGTCTTCAACTCACCGATCAGGCTCAAGAATGCTTCCCGTTCGATGTCGAGCATATACTGTTCATCGACATGGCTACCGAAGGCGACATTTCCGCCTGCGATGACGTGTGCCAGTTTACTTGCGATTTTTAAATCGTGTTCCGAGATATAACCACCGTAGAACATTTCGCGTGTTGCGAGTTCAAGCGTCGCTTTCCCCGCACGACCGACGACTGGAATCTTCGCTTTCGCTGGTGCCGTGTAACCAGTCCGGTCCAGTTCAAGGACAAGTTGTTTCGCATCATACGTCAAGTGATCCCGATTCATCGAGATCTGATCAACGGAGCGGACATATCCGAGTTCGCGTGCTTCAAAGGCTGATTTTGAGACTTTTGCCATCGCGACGTTTTCGAACGTCTTTTGCGCTGCTTTTTCGATATTAACGAGTCCGTCCGGTGTGTTCTCTAACAGTCGACGGTACGTGTTGACGTTTCCGCCTCCTCCTGGAATCAGACCGACACCGACTTCGACGAGACCCATGTACGTTTCAAGTCCCGCTTGCAGACGAGCTGCCGGTAGCGAGATCTCCGTACCGCCACCAAGCGTCATTCCTTGCGGTGCAGCGACGATTGGACGCGATGCATAGCGAATCTTTTGAATCGATTGTTGGAACTTGTTGATGATCCAGTCGAGTTCGAACCAGTTCTCATCTTCCGCTTCCATCAGCATCATCGCTAGGTTCGCACCGACACAGAAGTTCTTGCCATCGTTCGCGATGACGAGACCACGGTGGTTTTTCTCAACGAGATCGACTGACTGTTCGATCATCTGCATGATGTCGACACCGATTGCATTGCTCTTCGATGTGAACTCGAGGACTGCGACATCGTCGCCGATATCAAGCAAGCGCGCTCCGTTGTTCTCTAGTAAAACACCGTTTGACTTCCGGACATCACGGAGGCGGATTTCCTTCGGATTGACCGTTGCTCCGACGTAGTCTTGTGTCGTTGCGTCATAATGACGACCCGACGCATCATAGAAACTCGTTTTTCCTGCTGCGAGCATCTCATCGACCCATGCCGGTACCGTGTAACCGTCTTGTTTCATTTTCGCGACCGTTTTCTCGACGCCGAGTGCGTCCCATGTCTCGAACGGTCCCATCTTCCAGCCGAAGCCCCATTTCATTGCTTCATCGATCGCTTTGATGTCGTCTGCGATCTCTCCCGTCAGCTGAGCCGAGTAGAGCAATGTTTTCGCATGGATCGGCCAGAGTAAAGCACCGACACGATCTTGCGCGAAGACGACGGCTTTCAGCTTGTTTTTTGCGCCCGGAAGTGCTTTGGCTTGTCCGATTGACGGTTCAGTAAGCGCTTTCTTTTCAACGTACTCAAATGTCTCGAGATCAAGTTCCAGGATCTGTTTTCCGACTTTCTTGTAGAACCCTTGACCCGTCTTCGCACCGAGTGATCCTTGTTCAACAAGGCGACGCATCTCAGCCGGAACCGCGAACGTCTCCTTCTCTTCGCCTTCAGGCAACAAGTCATAGACGTTGTTTGCGACATGGACGAATGTGTCGATGCCGACGACGTCAAGTGTCCGGAATGTCGCTGACCCTGGGCGACCAAGGAGTGGACCTGTGACCGAATCGACCTCCCCGATCGAATAGCCACCTTTTTTCATCTCATCCATCGTCACGAGGAGACCATATGTCCCGATTCGGTTACCGATGAAGTTCGGTGTGTCCTTCGCAATGACGACACCTTTCCCGAGTCGTTCCTCTGCGAATTGTTTCATAAAGTCGACGACACTCGGATCCGTGTCTGACGTTGGAATCAACTCAAGCAACTTCAGATAACGTGGTGGATTAAAGAAGTGTGTCCCGAGGAAACGACGGTTGAACGATTCCGAGCGTCCTTCACGCATCGCTTCGATCGAGATGCCCGATGTATTCGAGCTGACGATCGCGTCTTCCCGAATGAACGGTTCGATCGTTTTAAACAATTGCTGTTTAACATCGAGTCGTTCGACGACGACTTCAACGATCCAGTCCGCTTCCTTTAGACGCTCTAAATCGTCTTCTAAGTTTCCGACCTCGATGAAGTCAATCAATTTCTTCGACGCGAGTGGTGCTGGATTTTGTTTCAAGAGTTTTTCGCGATTATCGCGTGCGATGCGGGAACGGACGCGCGGATCACTCAGCGTCAAGCCCTGCTTCTCTTCTTGTGCCGTAAGTTCTTTTGGTACGATATCAAGCATCAATGTCCGTATGCCAGCATTCGCAAGATGTGCCGCGATGCCCGCACCCATCACCCCTGAACCGATGATGACGGCGAATTGGATGTGTTTCGTCAACTGGATTGTGGTCGGCTGACCGATTTGACTCGCCATGATATACCCCCTGAGTTTAAATTGAATGAACAACCATTCATTATACTGACAAAAAAAGAAGCCGAACGACTTTCGTGTGCTTCTTCTACATCTTCATCATAAATGAATAATGATTCAGTAGCAATAAAAAATCAGTCAATGGACAAATTTTCCTGTTAGACTGATAAAAAGGAGTGGATGCAAATGAGTCAAACCGAGCATGTATGGAATCAAAAAGCTGCTGACTGGGCGGATCGCGCTGACGATATGTGGACGAACGGCAGCCGCAAAACGATTTTACCCTTCTTACGAAAAACGATCACCGGTGGTCGTTTGCTTGATCTCGGTTGCGGTGATGGTGCAGCTTGTCGCTTACTGACACCGGACTTTCAGACAGTCGGACTTGATGTCTCAGACGAGATGATCCGGATTGCCCGTGAGAAGTCACCCGAGCAGACGTTTATCGTCGGGACGGGTGAAGCGTTACCGTTCGCCGATCATGCGTTTGATGTCGTCCTCGCCGTCAACTCACTCGAATGGTCGACACGTCCCGTTCAAGTGCTGCAAGAAATCGAACGCGTCGCCCCGCTTGTCATCATCAGTCTACTTGGTCCGACAGCTGCACCACGGCAACTTGCTTATCGTCGTCTCTACGGTGAGGAAGTCGCGATGGGGAATACGATGATGCCGTGGGAACTGTTGCAACTAGCAAAAGAACGTGGCTGGACGCTACTTGATGAAGCGGTCATTCAAAAAGAAGGTGCCGTCATGACGGGACATCGGTTACTTGATCAAGCCCATGCCTTCTCGTGTTTGTTTGCTTTTCAGACGACGGCTGTGAGGGAGAGATAAATATGTCACACAGTACCTTTTATACGTCTATATTAATAGCTTTATGTATTGTTTTTTTATTTTACATTGATGCTCTCGATGTTCTAGAAAGATGGCAATTCTTCCTACTCTTTATTGGTCTCTTATTCTGTATACAGGCATTGGGGGACCGTTTATTTCGGCGTTATCGGGAGAAACGTTTCCAACCACAAACTACTGTCTTCTTAATGATTGGTTTATTTGCTGGGATGGTGTTTCTAGGTAATATCATTTGGCCATGATGCGAAATGATCGATGTAACGCACTATTCACCTCACTGTCTTCTCACCCGCTTTCCCCAGGCGAGACACAAGCCAGTCTTCCTCATCCCTCGGATGACGAATCCGGGTCTTGTTTGTCTCTGACAGCGCGATAAAACGTCGCGCTTTTTCCTGTAGGAGTCGGGTGAAGACATGTGAGGAGAATGCACTCATTTGTTATCCAAAGAACTCAAAAGCGATCGATTTCCGTCAATGGAATCGATCGCTTTTGAGTTTAGTTTATTTAGGACGAACCGGGCATATTCGACTCCTACAGGAAAAGGAAGCATGAACCATGCTTCCGTCAGGGAAGAGGAAGACCCGGCAAATCACATGGAATGTGAGATGCCGCGGCTTACTTCCCGCCTGAGGAAAGCGAAGATGCCAGGAACGTCCGGTATACTATGCATTCTGCATACAAAAAGACGATGCAACATTGCATCGCCTTCTTTTCTTATCCTTTAACCATCCCTTTAAGAACGAAGGCAACGTTTGCCGGTCGTTCTGCTAAGCGGCGCATGAAGTAACCGTACCAGTCACGTCCATAAGGGACGTAGACACGGACTTTATAGCCTTGTTTGACGAGTTCGAGTTGACGCTCGACACGGATACCGAATAACATCTGGAATTCGAACTGGTCTTTTTCAATCCCGTTTTCTTTAGCGTAACGGATAACTTGCTCGATCATCGCATCGTCATGCGTTGCGACGGCAGCATAGTTTCCGAGTGATAATTGTAACTTCACGAGCTTGATGTAGTTGTAGTCAACGTCTTCTTTCTCTGGGAACGCCACCGTTGCCGGCTCTTTGTATGCCCCTTTGACGATCCGGAGATTCGTCTCGAAGCGTCCGACGCGTTTGATATCATCTTCCGACCGATAGAGGTACGACTGGATGACCGTTCCGATGTTATCGAAAGATTGGCGCAATTCTTCAAACAATTGAATCGTCTTTTCACAACGTGGCTCATCTTCCATGTCGATTGTGACGAAGACACCAAGTTCTTTCGCTCGTGTTAAGATCCGTTCCATGTTCGAACGGATCAAGTCGTCCGAGATATCGAGTCCGAGTGATGTCAGTTTCAACGAGAGTTGCGAGTCTAATTTTTCTTCCGCAATCATCTCAACCGCACGAATACATTCTTGTGTCATCATCTCTGCTTCAGCCACCGTCGAGATGAACTCCCCTAAATGGTCCATCGTGACGCATAACCCTTTTGCGTTCAATTCCTGGATCGCCCGTTTCGATGCTTCCAATGAATCCCCTGCCACGAAGCGACTTGCTCCGAATTTAAGCCCGTATCGCTTGGCGAGACCGTTCAATGTCTTGTTTTGCGATAAGAAGATAAAACCATCCCGTAGTACTTTTTCCATCACTCATGATTCCCCCTAAATAAATGCTAGGCTGTTTTACCGTATCGGTTCACATCTCTGCATTCATATTATGCCATAAAGCGCTTACATACGCTCTTTATTTCGTTTATTTTTGAGAATCCGTTGGGCAACAAGTCCTACAGCAAAGAATAAGACATACAGTCCAATCGCAACGAAAAATTGCCAGGAGAATGGATCACGAAGACTTGAGCCGATATTGTTGTAAACGAACGCACCGGGAATGATCCCGAGATAGTTGGCGATCGCGAACTGTTTGAAGCGGATTTTCGATAATCCGGACGCATAGCTGATTGCGTCAAACGGAAACAACGGAATCAACCGGACGACTAAGACAACGAGAAATCCATTCGTCGCGATCCGTTCGTCGAGCCCCTGTATCTTCCCTTTTCCGATCAACTTCTCAACCCCACGGCGACCGAGCAAACGGGCGATCCAAAAGCTGAGCAAGCCACCAGTACCGGCGCCAATGACATCAAGTACTGTCCCGAGCCACGGACCGTACGTATAGCCGCCAAACAACGTCAGTAAACTAGCCGGGAAAAAGACAAGTGGTCGAATGGTGTAGGCGAGGACGTAAAGCAACATCCCGGTCAGACCTTGATCCCGTACCCAATCAGACAACGCTTGAATGTCGAATTGCTCCAGCATTCCAGATATTCGGAAGTACAGGAGCAATCCAAGACCAAACATAAAATACAACGTAAGCGGGAGCCAGTCCCGGAGTCGTAGTTTTTTCATGACATCGTCGCCGGAGCAACGTAGTAGAAAATCGAGAGGAAAATCAGGACACTGCCCGCAAGGACGAACAGATGCCAAATCGCGTGGTTATACGGCAAACGTGCCCAAACGTAGAAGATGACGCCGAGAGAGTACGCAAGTCCACCACCGAGCAGGAGTAAGAATCCTTGGAACCCGAGCGCTTCATAGATTGGCTTGATTGCAAATAAACAACACCAGCCAAGAATCAGATAAGACGCATTCGAAATCCAGACGTATTTACCAGTCGAATAGAGCTTCCAGATGATGCCGAGCGTCCCGACACCCCAGACGATGCCAAGCAATGTCCAACCGAGCGGACCACGGAGTGTGATCAAAGCGAACGGTGTATAACTCCCGGCAATCAAGAGGTAGATACCGGCGTGATCTAAAATTTGCAAGACCTTGTTCGCTTTCGTGTGCATCAGCGAGTGCATCAAGGTCGAGAACAGATAAAGCAGAATCATCGTTGCCCCAAAGATACTGACAGCGGTGATGTTCCAAGCGCTCCCGGATTTCGTCGCCTGCAGAATTAACAGCACGAGCGCGACGATACTGAAGATGACACCGAGACCATGAGTGATGGCACTGGCGATTTCCTCTTTCAAGGAATCCCCTTTTGCGAGCAGCTCTTCGATCGTTTCCTTGGATTGTTGTTTGATCGTTTGCTTGATTTCTTTTTTCGTAACCAATCGAACACCTACTTTCTAAAAACAAAGGACTATGCTTTTGATTATACGCCCTCATGCGACAGCATGCCTATCGAAACATTCTGTCGATTTGATGACAACCGTCATCTGATTGTCTTTTCCCGCTCATACAAAAATCCACACCGCCTAAGCGATGTGGATATGCCTTACCACTGTTCAATATCTGGGCGATCCTTAAACGTCGATTTTGTTCCATGACGTTCATTGAGAACCGCTTCGACTTCTTTGAATGAGACACCGCGGTCAGCAAGCAAGACCGTTAAGTGATACAGCAAGTCTGCTGTCTCTTCTGCTAACGTATCGTTCCCGGCGAGGACGACTTCAAACGCCTCTTCGCCGAATTTCTTCGCGATCTTCTCGTACCCGGAAGCAATCAAATAGTTCGTATAGGATTCTGCTTCCTTCGCCTCAATCTTCGCTTTGACGGTCTGTTCCAGTTCGTATAACATCGGGCACCTCCACTTCCGTATAGAAACAACTGCGATTTCCGGTATGGCATGTTGGACCGTTCGCTTTGACCGTGATCAAGAGACTATCTTGATCACAATCGATCCACATCCGTTTGAGTTCAAGCGTGTTCCCGCTCGTCTCGCCTTTCGTCCAGAGACGATTCTTCGTCCGCGAGAAGAAGGTGACGAGACCGGTCGCAAGCGTCTTATCATAAGCGGCTTGGTCCATGAAGCCGACCATCAAGACATCGTTCGTCTGCTCGTCGACGACGACAGCAGCGACGAGTCCTTTTGAAAAATTCAATGTCGTCATCGGACTTCGACTCCCCGTTCTTTGAGGTAGGCTTTCGTTTCCGGCATCGTGTACGTCGCTTCATGGAAGATCGAAGCAGCTAAGGCTGCGTCAGCTCCTGCTTCCAACCCTTCCGCCAAGTGATCGAGTGTCCCGACACCGCCGGAAGCGATGATCGGTACGTTGACGACTTCACGCAGACGACGGATCAAGGCGAGGTCATAGCCGTCCTTCGTGCCGTCAGCGTCCATCGACGTGACGAGCAACTCACCGGCACCAAGCGCAACGGCTTCCTGTGCCCACTCGATCGCGTCACGTCCGACCGGTTGTGTGCCACCATGTGAGAAGACACCCCATGAGTCGCCGGTCTGCTTGGCATCGATCGCGACGACCGTCGCTTGGACACCGAACAGGCGGCTGACTTCTTGAATCAGTTGTGGGTTTTGGAGTGCCGACGAGTTGAGCGAAACTTTGTCAGCACCGGCACGAATCAACCGTTTGGCGTCTTCAATCGTCTTGATTCCGCCACCAACCGTAAACGGCATGTAGATGACTTCTGCGACGCGTTCGACGATATCAAGCATCGTCTCGCGCCCTTCTTGCGTTGCTGAGATATCGAGCAGGACGAGTTCGTCTGCTCCTTGCTCGTAATAGTATTTTGCGACGGCGACCGGGTCACCAAGATCACGTAAGTTCTGAAATTTAACGCCTTTGACGACACGACCTTCCTTGACGTCAAGACAGGGAATGATTCGTTTCATCAACATACGCGTAGCACCTCTTTTAAGGCGAGTGATCCGTCGAGCAATGCCCGACCGACGACAGCTCCATCCATCCCAATTTCTTTGAGACGCGCGACGTCGTCAACTGTCGTCACACCACCGGAAGCAATCAATTCGACCCCTTCCCGTTTCAACCGATCGAGTCCATCAACATCTGGTCCCATCATCATTCCGTCACGCGAAATGTCCGTATACAGGAACGTCTTGATGCCTTTACCAATCAAGTGCGTCATTGCCTCTTCGAGCGTCCAACCGCTCGCTTCAAGCCAACCTCGTGTCTGGACGATGCCTTCTTTTGCATCCAAGGCAACAGCCAGTTTATCACCAGCGAGAGCAATCATCTGCTCGAGTAACGCTTCGTCTTCTAGGGCGACCGTGCCGACGAGAATCCGGTCGATTCCGGCACCAACGTATGCTTCGACCGTCTCGATGTTACGGACACCACCACCAGCTTCGACAAACAAACCGGTTTCCTTTTTAATGTCGGCGATCAAATTCAAGTGTAACGGTTCGCCGGCTTTCGCGCCGTCAAGATCGATCAGGTGGATCGCTGTCGCACCATCTTCCTTGAAGCGCTTCGCGATCGTCAGTGCATCACCGAAGAATGTCTGTTGGTCAAAATCTCCTTGCTTCAGGCGCACCGCCTGTCCGCTCATTAAATCGATTGCTGGGTAGAGTTGCATGTCGTCTCTCTCCATTCCTTCAGTAGTTTCAATCCGACTTCGCCACTCTTTTCCGGGTGGAACTGCATTCCGGTGACTTGTCCTTTTTGGACGATTGCTGGGACGAGACGTCCGTATTCGACCGAATCGACGATCCATTCTGGATCACAGACAGCACCGTACGAGTGGACGAAATAGACGGCTTCGCCGTGGTTCGTCAGTTGGTGCCAGCCCATGTGTGGCAAGCGGACGTCGCTCGGTAATTTTTCGATTGTTCCCGGTAAGATGCCGAGACCTTCCGTCAGTCCATCTTCGTCACTCGATTCAAACAGCAGTTGCATCCCGAGACAAATCCCGAGGAACGGCTTCTTTTCGGCTTGTGCTTTTAAGAAGTCGACCAGTCCCGTTTCTTTCAAGCGCTCCATTGCTGGGGCATAAGCACCGACACCCGGTAAGACAAGTGCTTCCGCTTGGTCGAGCAACTCCGTGTCACTCGTGACGATGACTGCTTCGCCGAGCTCCTTTAACGCCCGCTCGACGTTCGCGATATTTCCGACGCCATAATCGACGATTGCTATCATTGATCAATCAACCCTTTCGTAGACGGTACGCCTTCGCTCGTCACGGCGACTGCCTGACGGACGGCCCGACCGAGTGCTTTGAATAAGCCTTCGATCATGTGGTGGGTGTTCGAACCATATAAGACTTCGGCATGAATCGTCATCCGGGCACTCCGTGATAAGCCTTGGAAGAACTCTTCTGCGAGTTCTGTATCAAAGTCACCGAGCTTCGGATTCTTGAAACTAGCACGGAAAACGGTGAACGGACGACCGCTGAAATCAAGGACGACCGACGCAAGTGTCTCATCCATCGGTACACGCGATTCACCATAACGTTCGATCCCGGCTTTATCACCGAGCGCTTCCGTCAATGCTGCCCCGAGAACGATTGCTGTATCTTCGACTGTGTGATGGGCATCGATCCACGTATCACCTTTTGCTGTTACCTTCAGACCAATCCGGGCCTGGAAGGCGAATAACGTCAACATATGATCAAAGAACCCGACACCGGTCTTAATCTCAACCGGACCTCCTGCGAGATCGACCTCGACCTTGATGTCTGACTCTGCACTTACTCGTTCGCTTGCGCCACGCCGCATCGTAATTCCTCCTCTACACACGTTTCTAATACTTGCATTGCTTCTGGTGATCCACAACTGACTCGGAAGGCTTGGTCAAACAAGCGGATCCGTAATCCGGCGTCAGCACAACGCTGCGTAAAGCGTTCGGCTTCCGGATACTCGACGTAGACAAAGTTCGCCGAACTCGGATATGTCTTGCCGATTGGCGCGAGAATCCGTTCAATTGCTTCACGGCTCGCGTACGTTTCTTCTAAGACCCGATCGAGTTCCGGTTCTGCCATGATGGCGATGCCGACAGCTGCCGATAGACCAGAGACGTTATACGGTGATTTAATCTGTTCGATTTCTTCAATGATTTGTTCGCTCGCGATGACAAAACCAAGTCGGAGCGATGCGAGTCCGAACGCTTTCGAGAGCGTCCGTAAGATGATCGCTTTCGGATATTGCTCGAGTAAGTGAAGCATCGACTGTTCGAGCGCGAAGTCGATGTACGCCTCATCGATGACGACGTATTTGCCACTGTCGAGCAAGCGACGGATGTCCGCTTCCTTGCGGAGGACACCGGACGGATTGTGCGGGTGACTCAAGAAGATGATCTCACCAGGAGCTGCGATCAATCCCTCGACGTCAAGCGCCATCTCGTCGAGTAGTGGCACACGTCCGAACGGTGCCCGTGCCCGGTCAGCGTAGAACTGGTACATGACGAAATCTGGTTCTGAGGCGATGACCGGCATGCCGGGTCCGCCGTAGCGGGCACATAAGTAGCCGATCAACTCGTCCGAGCCGTTCCCGGCGACGAGTTGCGTCGGACGGACACCGGCGTACGTCGCGTACGACGCCTTGACTTGATCGATGATCTCGACTGGATATTCGTTTAATGGGAACGTCGCGATCAATTCCTGGATCGCTTCGATCCCGACTGGACTGTGGGTCGTGAATCGTTCGTTTTGGTGTAATCGCATTAGTCTTCCCTCACTTCGATGGCTTGTGCGTGTGCTTCGAGTCCTTCGACCCGGGCAACGGTCTTCGCTGCGTTCGCGAGACGTTGTACGCCTGCGCGTGTGGCTTCGAGCATCGTCTGGTGACGCAGGAACGTCCGCGCTGATAATCCAGACGCAAAACGAGCTGTGCCGGATGTCGGTAAGACGTGGTTCGTTCCGGCGACATAATCGCCGAGCGTTTCCGGTGTCTCATGACCGAGGAAAATCATCCCGGCATGACGGATCGATTTGACGACCTCTTGCGGATTGGCAACGGCAAGTTCCAAGTGTTCCGCTGCGAGGCGATTCGCTTCTTCGATCGCTGTTTCGAGTGGAGCGACGAAGACGCCACCGTTTTCCATCGCACGACGGGCAATCTCTTGACGCGGCAATTGTTGTAAGCGTCGTTCGATTTCCGCATCCACCGCTTGTTTCATCTCTTCAGTCGGCACGAAGGCGATCGCGACAGCGTCACGGTCGTGTTCGGCTTGCGCAAGTAAGTCCGCTGCGATCCGGTCCGGATGCGCTGTTTCATCCGCGATGACGACAACTTCCGATGGACCAGCGACCGAGTCAATGCCAACGATGCCGTAGACTTGGCGTTTCGCTTCGGCGACGAAGCGGTTCCCAGGTCCAACGATTAAATCGACGGCTTGGATACTTTCTGTTCCGAATGTCAGCGCGGCAACGGCTTGCGCTCCACCAATCGTATAGATTTCTGTCACACCGGCGATGCGTGCTGCAACGAGCACCTCGTCACTTAAGTTCGTCATCGGCGTCACCATGACGACGCGTTCAACCCCAGCGACTTTCGCTGGAATGGCGTTCATCAAGACGGTCGATGGATAACTTGCTGCACCACCTGGAACGTAAATCCCGACCGAATCAACAGGAACGAACCGTTGACGTCGTGTCACGTCTGCTTCGACGAGTTCGATGTCAGACGGCAGTTCTTGTTCGTGCCATTCGACGAGTCGTGTCGCCATTAACTTCAACGAGTCGATCAAGTTAGCGTCTGCCTGTTCAAAGGCTTGTGTGATCCGTGTTTCACTGAGACGGAAATCCTCAAGATCGACCTGATCGAACTGGTTCGTGTAATCGCGGACAGCAGCGTCACCGTCTGTTGCGACGCGTTCGAGAATCGCGCGGACCGCGAGCTCCGTGTCGCGATCGATGCTGAAAGGTTTTGTCGGTGTCATGATCGTGTCACTCCTTCTGTCAATTGCTCGAGCAAGCGGATGACTTCCACCCGCTTCCGTTTTAACGTCCATTCGCTCGTAAAGAATCGAGCGCTAATATCGATGATTTTTTCGTATTCGTTTAGTCCGTTTGCCCGTAACGTCTCACCTGTCTCGACGATATCGACGATTGCGTCAGCAAGACCGAGTAACGGTGCTAGTTCGACCGAACCGTTTAACGGTACGATGTCGACGTCGACACCGAGTTCGCTGAAGTAGCGTTTCGCGATGACCGGATACTTCGTCGCAATCCGGACGCGGCGTCCACCTTCGAATTGCAAAGGCTCCTTCGCGCAGACCGACATCCGGCAGACACCAAACGGTAATTCCGCGAGTTCTGATAGTTCTTGATCCGATTCGAGTAAGATATCACTGCCGGTGATCGCGACATCAAGAACACCTTGAGCAACGTACGGAATCAAGTCCGATCCTTTCATGAAGACGAATTCGTGCTCGCCCCGTTTGACGATCAGTTCGCGTTCAATGGCTCCCCATATCTCGACGCCAGCTTCTTTTAGATAACGTTCTGTCGCTTTCGACAGCCGTCCTTTCGTAATTCCGATTCGCATTTAGAGCACCTCCGCCAACCGTTCGACCGAGAATCCGATGCCGAACGCCTGTTGTTCTTGTCCGAATTGTTCATAAAGCCGGTCGTAGCGTCCACCGACGAGGACGGGTTCCGTCACACCTTCGATGAAACCGTGAATCGTGATCCCGTCGTAGTACGTCTGTAAGCCCATTTGACCGAAGTCGAGGTCGGCATTGACGGCTTCCGCGAGATCAAGCACGGCATTGAGTCGTGTTTCGTCAACGTACGGTAAGATCGTCTCTGCCCCTTCACGTCCGAATAATAAAGGAAGTTTCGCGAGTAAAGCATCATCGAGTTGACCTGCAATTCGCTTCAGTTCGATGACGTTACGTAAACGCAGCATCTGCGTCACTTGGTCGCGTAAGTGGTGATCACCGACACGTGTCTCGATCAAATGCTCGATTAGACCGGCATCACCGATCGAGAGTGTGACTTCTTTTCCTGTCAGTTCCTCGACGAGTCGGACCGCAAGTTGAATTGCTTCGACTTCTGCGATTTGTCCCCGTTCCTCGAACCCGACCTGGAACTTCTCTTCCGGTTGAAAGACCGAGCCACTGTAAAAAACACGTTTATATTGTTCGCGACCACGTTCGCTGAGTGCACGCGCGACACTCGTCGTAAAATCCATTCGAATCTGTTCCCGTCCACCGATTTCCTCAATTAAAGGGGTGATTAATCGGGTATAGTTAGATTGTTCGAGTCCATCTTCGAGCTGACGGATGACCTGTTGGAGCCGCGTTGCCGAGGCACCAACGTAATCTGTCGCTCCATCCTTGAGTCGAATCGTAGAAAATGATTGCATACTCCCACTCCTTTATCTTATTATCACTGTACCACGCTAAATTATTTAACGATAAGATACCGCGTTTCGGGCACATTGTCAATCGCTTTGCTTGCCAATTCTAAAAAATCGGAGGGTTCATCATGCAATTATTGAAATGGGACGGTCACGTCCACAGTCCATATTGTCCACACGGTACGAAGGATCCACTCGAAGCCTACATCGAGCGCGCCTTAGAGCAAGGCTTAGAACGGATCAGCTTCACGGAACATGCCCCTTTACCTGAAGGTGTGACGGATCCTGCGCCAGATAACGATTCCGGAATGTCGTTTGCGACAGCCGATGCCTATCTAAAGGAATTGACACAACTCCGCGAGACATACAAGAATCAGATTGATATCCGGATCGGGATGGAGTTCGACTACTGGGAAGGGCATGTCGACGGTACGCGTGACATTATCGCCCGCTATGCTGACGTCTTGACCGACGGCATTCTCTCACTGCATTACTTATACATCGATGATCAGTATTACGGCGTCGACTTCAGCAAGGAAAGCTTCGGTGAGATCGTCACGAAACTCGGAAGCGTCACGGCGGTCCATGAACGCTATTATGAAGGCATCCAAGCCCTCGTCATGACGGATCTCGGTGCACACCAACCGAAGCGACTCGGTCACTTGACGTTACCGACGAAGTTCATCCAAGCTTATCCGCTTGAGTCGAATCCAACCAACCTCGACGACACGTTACGAAAGATCCGTCAGGCGAACTTCGCACTCGACGTCAACACGGCAGGACTCCGGAAGCCGTTATGTGGTCTTTCCTATCCTTACCCAGAACTCCTGCAAGTCACGCAGTCGTTATCGATTCCGCTCGTCTATGGATCAGATGCACACCTCGCAAAAGATGTCGGTGCTGATTTTGATTTCAAATGGTAAACAAAAATCCGGATGCCGCAGCGTCCGGATTTTTCTGTTTAAGAATACGGGAAATCAGCTGCGTCGACAGGAGCAATCGATCGTGCTAATTTTTTTAATTGTGCTAGCGACACGTTACCGGACAGGAGGACGATTTGATTGTCCTCGACGTAATAGAGGTTCGTTCTCTTTTGTTTCTGCTGGAAATAAGCTGTCTGTCCGTTTGCAAGTGTTGTTTCCTTCCAGTTTTTGCTTTGAACGTCTTGCTCCGGAACGACGGTTAGCAGAATCGTTTGGGACTTCGTGTGGAAGAACCAGACACTATCGTCCCCATTAGGAGTCGAACTACTCATAATCACTTGGAATGTCGAGAACGGTAAATTCAAGCCGCGAGCAGAACTACTCTTCTTAATGTTTTGAACGTCGTCATATGAGACGCCTCCTAACATCCAGTTCTTCTCTTGCTTGGTATACTCTAGTACAGCAAGACGATCTGCTCCTTTTGGATAATGCAGCGTCACGTAAGCATGATTTCCGACAACGATACTGCTCCAGATATCGCGTTCAGTCGGGTACGCTTTTGTTCCATCTTTAAAGTAAAACGTCACGTGACGACGGAAATCCGCTTCAAACGAATCCTTTTCTGAAAAGTCCTTCGCTTTAATGCGTTGCACGATGGCATCGGGATTATTTACATCTTCAGCAGTGTTATCCTCGATCCAGTGTGATCTAAGCTGATTCACTGGTGGACTTTGGTCTGGTTCCGTACAACCGGTCAAAATACTTGCAGCTAATAATGCACTGATTACACCAATCCGTTGAAATCGCATGACAATCTCCTTTTCCTCTTTTTTCCTTTCTTTGAGTATCGCATGCTTCGCGAGTAAGTCTTCAAGAAGATTACGAAAAGAGGTAAAGGAGAATTTCTGATTAATACGCATTCATACACGAAAGATCTACAGACAAAAACAGATTAGTTCTCTTCTATTGAAGAGAACTAATCTGTTTCATATGCATCACTCTAAGTTGGCGTGTTTCCCGTACATCGTTTGCGAATCAAGCTGCTTATCTTCCATGATCTGTAGAATCAAGGCATCATAGAACAACAACATCGTCTGTTCAAACAACGAGCCCATTGGTTGCACCGTCTCATCCGCTGATGCCGTTTGTTCTTTCGGAACTCCAGGCAGTTTGACGACTAAGTCTGCGAGTAGTGCTAACGTCGACGTCGGATTAATCGTGACAACGGCAACCGTTCCACCGAGTTGCTGTGCTTTCTCGACGATTGGAATCAATGTTTTCGTCTCACCCGATCCGGAACCGACGATTAACACGTCACCCTCGCGTAAATTCGCCGTGACCGTCTCACCAACGACATAAGCATCGAGTCCCATGTGCATCAGCCGCATGACGAACGCTTTCCCCATCAAGCCGGAGCGACCGGCTCCTGCGAGAAAGATTCGGTTCGCTTGAAGCACAGCGTCTGCCAGTTCTTTCGTCTCCGTCTCATCGATCGCTTCGACCGTCGAGGTCAGTTCTTTGATAATCGTTTGGATATGTGTCATTTACGCCTCTTGCAGCATCCGATGCATCGTTGACGCTGTCTCTTGTTTATCATCTTGTCCCGTGATCCCGCCACCGACGATGATCAGGTCAGGACGTGCAGCGATGACTTCCGGTAACGTCTCCATCTTGATGCCACCCGCAACAGCTGTTTTTGCGTTTGTCACAACCGATTTGATTGTCGCGAGATCTTCGAATGAGTTTTGACCGACTGCTTGGAGATCGTAACCTGTGTGGACACAGATGTAGTCGACACCTAACGCATCAAGTTCTTTCGCCCGTGTTGCGATATCTTTCACAGCAATCATGTCGACGAGAATCTGTTTGCCTGATTTTTTCGCTTCTTCGACTGCCCCTTTGATTGACATGTCTTCCGCTGCACCAAGGATCGTGACGATGTCAGCACCGTGTGCGACAGCTTGGCTGACTTCGTACCCGGCAGCATCCATGATCTTCAAGTCAGCGAGGACAGTTAAATTCGGGAATGCAGCTTTCATTTCTTTGACGGCGCGGAGCCCTTCGTTAATGACGACCGGTGTGCCGATCTCGACGATATCTAAATTGTCTTCCCCGATTTCTTTGACTAAAGCGATCGCACCTGCTGTATCGACTAAATCAATTGCGAGTTGTAATTTCATTTTGTACCTCTCCCATTCTTCTCTGTATTGTCGTACCTGACACTTCCTTCGGACTTTCATGAAGGAACAGGACTAAATATAATCCGCAGGAGCATTCTTGAGAAGTACGCACTTTTAATTTACATAGTGCGGTTTTTCATACATAGTGTGGAAAAGTATACTGTCGACCGGAAGAAAGACTATACTGGAGCAGGAGGTGGATTGATGCCACATTTTGAAGATCGTCAGTTTAACTGTGAGAAGGAATTAACCCTCTCGATCATCGGGGGGAAATGGAAGATGCTCATTCTTTGGCACTTAGGCAAGGAAGGGACGAAACGCTTTGGGGAACTGAAAAGTCTGATGCCCGGCATCACGCAACGAATGCTCGTCAATCAACTGCGTGAACTTGAAGACCACCACATCATTCACCGGGAAGTCTATCCGGTCGTACCACCGAAGGTCGAATACTCGTTGACACCGCACGGTCATAGCTTAATGCCGATTTTAGATGCGATGTACGATTGGGGTAAGGATTATGCGAAAAACGTCCTGGAGATTGATTTCGAACAACATAAAATATCGCAATGAAAAAGATGCTCATGGGCTCGTCTCTTTTCAGAGATAAGTCCACTGAGCATCTTTTTTATGGTTCTTCCACTGTATAAATCTTCGACATCGCCAATTCATCAACGTATTCCCCATCGATGAAGAGTGACGCGACGCGAGTTCCTTCGATGTTGAAGCCAAACTTATGATAGAGCTCGATTGCCCGCAGATTATCTTTGCGAACCGTCAATTCGAGTCGGATGAGTCCCGCTTCAATCGCAAAGGCATCAACCGCTTCAAGTAGCCCCGCACCGAGTCCACGACCCGTATAGGCATCGAGCAAGCCAATGACGAGATTCGCGCGGTGACGGATCCGACTCGGCTCACCACCAACGACGAGCACATACCCGACGAGTTGCTCGTCGACGTCCACGACGAAGATGTCCGAGTTCGTAGCCTGACCGAATTTCTCGATGAACGCCTCCGCCTGTTCCGTTGACAAGACGCGTTCCTCCGGCTCATACAACATATATTTCGTTTCCCGATCAATGCGTCGCATCAAGTCCGATAAGGCTTTTCCGTCCATCAACGTGGCGCGTCGTATCATAGGTGTTCATCCCTTTCTTACCTTTAGTAAATAAAGTAGAATGTATCAAATTACATACATGTCTATGTATTTAAAATAATTATAATCAACTTTTGAAACTACTTTTGAAAGTTGATTATAATTATAATTCTGTGATCTACCTTGGCTTAAGTAAATATTAATAGATATGACTTCTCTGAAAGTAGGATTATTTAAATTTAAAATAGTAGTTGCGAAATTTTTAGCATAATCACTTTCTATTACTTTTAGTTTTCTATTTAAAAATTTTTCGATTTTAAAAAAGAGGATTGTAAATTGTGAAGGGTTGAAGTAAATATAATTCCAATTATTTAACAATTCTTTCATCTCATAGACGGGCAACCTTCTCCAAAGCCCTGAATGCATTATATTATTGAAAATTTTAGAGTGATCTTCATCTGCTATTGTTTTAAGTAGCTCTTTATATCTTTGAATGTTCATTCCATCTGATTGATATAAGGTATTCAATTCCATTAAGAAATTAAAAAATTTTTTGTTGAAAATTATTTCTTTAGCTTTCTGTCTTATAAATTCCTCTACAATGTAATCTTCATCTCCATCTAAATCATATTCTTCAAAATCAATCAATTTAGAAGTTCTCTCAAACTCTGAAGCATCATCGTATAATTTTGTTTTATTCAAGTTTAAAGTTAGCTCTTCTTTCCATAGCAACGAGTTAACTTTATCAGTTATAGTGTTAAAATCTTTAAGTGTAAACGGGTTATCTTGATACAGAAACATATCATCAACAAATCGAATCAAGTTTAAGTCTTTAAATCCAATAGTTTTCATAAATTGATTATCAAAATCCCTTAAGTAAAATTGTGAAAGAATTGACGAAGCTATGGAGTAATGAAATTGAGGCAAATAATTCAATCTAGTTTCATTAAAGAAATATTCCAAATCTAGTACATGGGTATTACTTTCACCAAAGTATATTTTTAATTTATTAATTAAATTATGAGTTGATATTGAATTAAAAAAATCTTTTATATCAAACTTTATTACATACTTACCGAAAATACTCTGTTTTAAATTTTGAAATTTATTGAAACTCTTTCCGTAGTCAGCATTTTCAAAATTTTCATCTTCATTAACACTATATTTTAAATTTCCAGAATAAAATGAATTAATATTCGGAAGAGAAAAATTCAATTCATTATTTTTTACGAGGTATGTATTATGAAATAATTTAAAAACTATATTCGTATAATATATATATAATAATGGACTTACCAATAGTACATTACGAGGAGTAAATGAATCTTTTTTAAAGTAAAAGTCTCTTGTTAGCTGAAAATTCTTATTTTCTTCAAAGAATTCCTTTGCACTAACGTTTATTTTTTTTATGTTTTCTATATCCGAAGAGTTATTAAAAAGTATATTCAAAGCTTTGGATTGAAGATTATACTTTTTCTTTTCGCTGACTGCTTTTACGTAATTTAATGTCATTTGATTTATGTCCATAACTATAGCACACCACCAATTAAAATTATTAGTACCAATAAAATAACAAAGTAATTTATATAAATTGTGATTTTATGAATAGAAAAATCACAATTATAATATATTTTCAAAAATTGTTTTTTAGTAAAACCAATACTTTTATTATTTATTATTTCATCTTTTATTATCAAAAATTCATTTCTTTTTCTATCAATTGCAGAATGGTTTTCATTATTTTTTAATGTAGTTTGATAATTATTCATAATAAAATTGTACTTTTCATGAAGTAATTCTAAATTCGTATCTTTATTATTTAAACTAAGCATTATGTTTTTTAGCTTAAGTATTTGGTCTTCTAACTCTAATTGATGGTAATCGGCTTTCAAAGCTCTTCCGCTATAATTAAGTTCATTGATATGGTATTGTAATAATATAACATATATTGAAAATGCACTTGAATAAATTGTGAAATGAGTTTTTTCAAATATTCCACTGTTATTCGTTAAAGATAAAACAATAAAAAATATAGCCTCAATATTCAGACACAAAAACACAAATTTCCATTTTTCTGAATAATTTGTATATCTAGTAGCCATGTTAATTCGGTTATTTCTAGTAATGTCTAAGGAATTGATTTTTTTATTTACTTCAGATTTTAAATCAATTTGATTATAATCTTTCCGATTAACCATACATATTCCTCCCAAATAAAAGTTGACTCAAACATAAAATAATAAATCTTAGTATTAACTTCATATAAAAAGTGCCACAATTCCTGGTTAGAATGTGGCACTTTCATTTTGAAATCTTTATGATTTCAGGGTATGGAGACGGTGGGAGTCGAACTATCGTATCTTGAATCGTTCGTATTTAAACACTTTAAGTTTTTTTTTGACTTTTGACTTTGTTTTTGAATACGTTTCAATAAAATTACTTCTTTAAATCTAAACTAGGCAGCTGATTGGTTAATTCAATTGTTGTGAGTGACAGATTAATTAGCTTGAGTAAAAGAGATAAAATATATTCAGGGTTGTCAGAAAATTCATTCGGATCATCTTTGATGCCTGTCTTTTTATCTACTTTAACTTGGTACTGATCCATTAACCATTCTATTGGAGCTCTCCCATTTACTTTGTATTCGTAAGCTTCCAAAGGGATGTTTTTCACAATAATATTTTTATTATAAACTATCTCTTCCAAAGATTTTTTATTGTACCTTAATTTTTCAACTTCGAAAGACGGGTTAGATGAATTAAAGACTAACTCAACTCCTTGATACTCCTCTAGATTCTCATAATTTAAATGTAAATGAACGAGTTTTTTCCCTATATCTACAAATTTTTCTTTATGCTTCAAAATTGGTATTCTAGGTAATGATTTTTTTAAATCGTTAGAAAAACGTTCTTTGTATTCAGGAGAATGTAGTACAGCATAAATATAATAAAAAGAATCATCTTTGTTTAAACTTAAAGCCTCACTGAAACTGTCAGTAATATTATTGTATGAAGTATTCTCAAATAATTCAGTTTCATCTTGCTTAATATTTTTAATGAAAACTTGAGTTCCACCATCCATCATACCTAGATCTGGAATATAGCGTGTAACTAATGCTGAAAACTCTTTTTTAGAACCGGCTCCGTGTAAACATAATAAAATATCATCTTTTCTTGTTAAATCATTATAATAATGTCTTCTGTAATCGACGTAATCTTTTGCGTAGTACAAATTCTTTTTCACAAATGGTCTGTACATTGTTTCTACAAATTCTTCAGGTTGATAATCGAGTTTGTTTTTCTTTTTAAAGAATGTTTTTAGTTCTCTACTCCACTTTAAAAAACTATCTTCATTTTTAATATGATTTATTACCTCATCACTAGATAGATGGTTTAGTCTATCTACTTCAGAGTTAAAATTATAAATAAATGTTTTTGTTATTAATTGCAATCTTTCTTTAGAAAAATTATATGCCCATGAGTCTCTTTGTGTTTTGACACCTGAAGTTTTCTTTATAAAGCCTTTTTCACCAGTACCATCTAATGGAATGAATTTTTCATACGATACATCTCGCTGATTAATCCAATCATTGTTCTTATCTGGTTCAATCTCTAACCAATTTACGTTTTCTATAGAATTTAAATTTTGTATAGTTTCTAGTTTCTTTTCTCTAGTTAAGTAATCGCCTATATCGTTATAAAAAACTTTGTGTTCATTACTTCCATCATTTACTAACAAAGTTATAGCTATTCCAGCACGACTACCTGAACCAAATATTTTTCCACCTTCTTTTCTAGAAAGTTCACCTTGTGTTCTTTGGTCGCCTCTCAAATTGAAAACATAAATATAGTTGAATTCATTAAACCAACACTTTCTTAATCCATCCATACTTCTACTATCAATAAAACCACTATTTGTAACAAAACCTATAACTCCAACACCACTATCCATTAAACGATCACTAGCCCATCTATATGCTTTTATATATGAGTCATACAATGAATTTTTATTAGTAGCTTGTGTATGCTTAGCATATGTGTTTCTAATAGAGTCATCTAATTTTGGATATTTTTGATTCTGGTTATTATCATTTTCACTGGTTTGTCCTACTGAATATGGTGGATTTCCTATAATAGCGAATATTGGTTCATTTTGTTGACGTTTCAATCTCTCATTATTCTCATTGAATAATTCGTCTACCATAGAACCTTTATTCTCTGTACTTTCAAAGGTATCTGTTAATACTATTCCTTCGTAAGGAACATACTCATCTTCTTCATTCATGCTATGGAATGTTTCTTCGATGTTAATAGCTGCGATATAATAACTAAGAAGGACTATTTCATTTGCATGAATTTCTTGAGTATACTTTCTTAATAAGTCTTCCTTAGGTATTAAATTGCTTTGGAGTAGACGTGTTATAAATGTTCCTGTCCCTGTAAATGGATCAAGTACATGGACACCCTTACTTCCTAAAGACTTATCAAAATGTTTTTTTAAGAGTTCATTCACAGATCGAATAATGAAATCTACTATTTCTACAGGTGTAAAGACAATTCCTAAACGTTCTGTAGTTTCCTTAAATCCTACCTTGAAAAATCTATCGTACAGTTGAATAATAATATCTTGTTTTGCTTTTAAATTATCAATACCCTGTGCGCGCATTCTTACACTTTCATAAAATTTTTCTAATTTATCTTGTTCTCTAGTAAGTCCATGATCATCAAGAATCATCAAAATCTTTTCTATTGATTTCGATACAGGATTATTATTAACAAAGCTGTACGAATCAAAGAGTGCTTCAAATACTGGCTTTGTAATTAAGTGTTGAGCTAACATTTCAATCGCTTGAATTTCACTAATAGAATCATTGACGTTATATCGTAAACTTTTCACAAATCTCGTAAATTCTTTATATACTTTGCTATCTTTATCCTCTAACATTACCCGTATTCTCAACATGTGTTGCTGTGCAATTTCCGCCACATCTTTAGACCAATCTTCCCAATAGCGGACATTTCCAACTTTGCGTACAATCTTTCCATAAATAGCGCGTTCTAAGTCTGACATGTCTTCTTCGGTCAATAACATAGACAACTGTTCATTGCGTTGTACTAGTTCTCCACCTTTAGGAGCATCTTTTACTCCGATAATTTGGATTTGATCTGGTTTTTTTTGATTTAATTCAAGCTTATTAATTGTTGCATCAAAACGTTCATCTAGGGAACGTAATGCATTAAGTACCTCCCACACCACGCGGTACTTTTCATTGTTGTCTAGAACGCTGTGTTCATCTGATCCTGCTGGCACACCAATAGGTAAAATGACATATCCGTAATCTTTACCTGGAGCTTTACGCATTACGCGTCCTACAGCCTGAGCAATATCAATTTTAGACTTTCGCGGTTTTAAAAACATAATTGAATCTAAATCAGGAATGTCGACTCCTTCAGTTAAGAAACGAGCATTTGAAAGAATACGGCATGTGTCATCTGGTACTTCATCTTTTAACCAAGAAATTTTCTTGTTTTTTTCTAGAGCATTCATAGATCCATCTGCATGATCAATTTCAATTTTGTATTGAGGATCTTGTTCTTCAAGATCTTGATATAAATACTGATCGACTACGTGTGTAAACATGTCTGTAATCAATTTAGATTCTCGAATAGTCCCAGTAAATGCAATCGCCCGCTTCATTGGAGCTCCCAATGCGATATCTGAATTACTACTTCTACGTACCAAACCATTCCAACACCCTATAATTTTAGTAACATCATCAAACTCTAATTCTGAATCTTTATTTGATAACATTTGCTGGAAGCGACGAGCAATCATTTCTTCATCGACTGCTAATACCATAACTTTATAGTCTGTTAGTATTCCTTGACGAATGGCATCACCAAAACCAATACGGTAGAGTTCTTCCCCGTAGAGTTCTTTATTATCCATATCAGCAATTACTACAGATAATTCGTCTGCTTTTTTCTTAGCAGCATCACCGTACACGCGCGGAGTAGCCGTTTGATATAGACGCTTTGAAGTTTTGATATTGTCTTCATAATGAATTTTTGTAAAGCTACTATCTTCTTTCCCTAATTCTGTAGCCCCTGTTGTACGATGAGCCTCGTCACAAATAACTAAATCAAACTCGTAAAACCCCTCTTTTTGCGCAGCTATTATTACGTCAATTGATTGATAAGTTGAAAAAACAGTCAAGAAATTCCCTGTAGAATTTGCATTAATCGTTTCATGATATTCTAATAGTTTCTCTTTGTTAGTTGTAGCTGGAAAACCAAGATCAGCTACTATTATGTCTTCAAGCTCATTTTTAGTTTCTTTTTTAGTAACCTTCTTATCTGAACATACAGCAATAGCATCCATTTGATAAGTTGTATCAGCAGTCCAACTGCGTAGAGTTTGGGACAGAAGTTGGATACTTGGTACTAGATACAGTACTCGAAATACACCATTTTTCTTTTGAGCCATTTCTTCTGCAATTGCCATCGATGTATAGGTTTTACCAGTCCCTGGAGCCATAATTAGTTTTCCACGATCAGCTGTTTCCAAGCCTTGAATGACCGCTTCAATAGCAGGAATTTGATGCTTAAGTGGTGTTTTTTTAGGTTGTAACTCAACGTTTTCGGGAGAAGTAAATGTGAACCCTGACCAATCTACTCTACTGTCCTTTAATTGAGTAAGTGAAATACGGGTAATTTCTTTATCTCTTTCTAATAACGCAGCTTCAGCATTTGATCCCCAGGTATCTGTTGTTGTGATAATAATTCCTTTATCATAGAATTTTTTACCAACTTCATTTAAGAAGGAATCAATATGTTTTTTTTGAATTTTTGTATCTTCCGAATAGTACTTTGCTTGAATTGCTACAAGCTTTCCTGTATCTCTTTCTCTTGCTACTAAGTCAACCCCTAAATCTTTTTTTGGTACTTGATATTCTTCAGGAACTTCATGAAGCATCCATACATTATCAAATAACCTTTGGTACATTGGTTCTGCCTCAAAGTATGCGCGTGCTAACAATTCAAATCTTGTTCCACGATCTCTTTGTTTATCTGTTCTATATGCTTCATCTATTTCTCTGACTAAAGAAATAAAACTTTTTGAACTTTCTAATTCAATACCCATAAATAATCATCCTACTTTCGTATCCTTAAATATCAATTATAGACTTTAAAAAAACATAAAGAAATGCAAACTGTGATGAAAAAATTACAGTTTGCATTTCTTTATGTTTTAGGTCGAATCCAGGAGTATTATTCATTTTTTCAGATACATATTATAGTCATGAATATCTGATATTCAAATTCAATCTAATAGGAGTGTATAAAATGAGCAAAGCACCTGTATCTAAACGGATTAATGTTGTTCAAGTAAAGCTAGTTCGTGAGAGAAGTATTATGTATAAAGAACATCAAATCCGCTCCTCACAAGATGCTTATGAGTTAATTTTCGACTTCTTAGGAGACGTTGATCGTGAACATTTTGTTGTTCTTTGTTTAGATGTTAAAAACCAACCGACTTGTATCCAGACAGTTCACATTGGAAGTTTAAATTCCAGTATCGTTCATCCACGTGAAATTTTAAAATCAGCAATCTTAAGTAATTCAGCATCCATTATAGTAGCTCATAATCATCCTTCTGAGATAACTCAACCCAGTACTGAAGATATTGAAGTTACGAAACGTTTAGAAACAGCAGGTCATATCTTAGGAATATCATTACTAGATCATCTTGTTATATCCTCAAAAGGATACTCTTCATTGAAAGAAGAAGGATTACTAGTCTGAAGGAGTGGAGATATGTCTGGAAAAATTATTGTAAAAATCGTTATTACTGTTATCAATGAAATTATTAAAAAAGAAAATAAGTAAATAAGCATATGATTTAAAGCAAAAGTACTCATTAATATTACTTTTGCTTTTTTTTATTGTAAATCATCATATATGCTTCACCGAATTTTTCAATATCATAAGTAACAGTTCTTTTTAATACATTTTGAATAAACCATTCTTTAGATATGAATTCATCTGCAACAGGTTCAGGAATTAATACCTCTATTAAACCTTCCAATTCATCTTTTAAATCTTTCACAAAATCTAAGTAGTTCAGATCTTTTCCAAGTAGATCATAAATGATTTCATATCGCTTTACTTTGGTATAAATGGTTTCTCTACTTGAGTCGTCCTCTAAACTTTTCTTTAAAAAACACTTTAATTCTTGCTTACATTTTTCAAATAAAGAATCATAAGCTTCTACACTTTTTCTTAAAAAGTCTACTAACCTATCTTCTTTTAAATTTATATAGTAATCCATCAATATTCTTTTCATCAACGGAGATTGTACTTTAGTTAATATTTCTAAGTAAAGTTCGTAATCTTTAGCGTTGTAAAAATGTTCTTTTTCATATTTTTTTCTAGCTAAATGATGAATGTTGAGAAACTCCGTATTTTCATCAAAAAATACTATACATAAGGCACTATCTATATGACTTTCAAACGAAAAAATAAATTCCTTTAACATATTAATTGTATTCCCATAAATTTCGTTTTCAGCCTTCTTAGAGATTTCTGCATTGATTAATTTAAAACCGTTAAATCTTTCTAACAAAGTAGCAGATCTTTTTTTAGAGTAACGAAATGTTAATTCAACAAAAGGCTTAAGAGATTTTAAATACAGCTTTGTTTCTAAGTTTTCTACATTTTCCGAAAAAAAATTTTTATTACTTAATGTATCGAACAACAACCTAAATTTTTCATTATTTTCTTTTTTACTAACTTTTTTACTTATCAATATTGCTTCATCTTTTAAAACAGACAATTTTATATCACTAATAAATAAATCTATAAGATATTCAGGCAACCCATCTTCTTTGTATAAAAAGGCTGAGAAATTTTCAAAGTATGTTTTTAAGTCCTCATTGATATTACATATTAATTCTTTATCTTGAAAGCTCCATGTAGTTAAGACATCTTCGTTCAAAAGAAACTCAAAAAAAATATCTATAGACTTTTTTAGATCTTTATCTAATCTATTGATTTTTTTTTGTAATTTTAAATTTTGCTTACTATATCTATCAAATGAGTCCATAATAATCTCCTTCTCTTTTCTTCTTGCATATCATAACAAAATATCATTTACAAGATACTTCAGTCGGTTTTTGAAAATAAAATTAGCGGAATAATCACAAATAATAATTAAATTATCCTTCTTACAATAAAGATAGCTTTAAATATACCAATCAAAAGAGAGGGATTTAAAAAATGGAAAATTCATTCACTAAAATCGTCAAAAAGTTTGAAAAGAAAAGAAAGAAAGGAAAAAATGTATTCTTAATAGTAGCCGATTCTAATAAAGCAGTTATGTCAGGGTTGCATGAAGATACATCTTTAGAAACATTATTAGTATATAAAAGAAATGCAGGTATAGAATCATTAACAGGTTTTATCAATAGTAATTCCATTAACGAAGACGAATCGATAAATATTCTCTTAGATTTAGAAGATGAGAATTATCCTAATATCTATTTTGAAAATAATCAAAATAGAGAACAGCTGGGAGAGAATCTAGATGACATACTTGTGATTTTCTGTGAGTTTGAACAATATAGTTTCTTCTTTTATATTTTTAATACAATGGAATCGAAGATTGGTATGAAAATTTTTAATCAACACAAGCTATCTAGTACACAGTTTTTCAAACATTCATTTTTAAATGTATTACCTCATAATAAACAAACTGAAATAGAATTATTGCTTTTCCCATCTGAAGAAAGCCTCTCTAAGGAAAATAGCTATGAAGGAAATTAATCCTTTCTTAGAGAGTTTTTCAAGTCCTGATTTCGACTCAGAAGACGTATCCTTTAATCATTCAAATACATCAAAAAATCTCAATAAAAACGAATCATTTCAAAAAAGAGTAGAATCTGATCACTCATTTTACACATGTGATTTTGATTCCAACAATCTATTTATTTCCAAAATGGATAGTAATGAAAAAAAACACGATAAAAGAACAAAAGAATCATTAAAAAGTCTAAGCGATAATGATTTAGCTGAATTATTAATAGAACAAAATATAGTTGTTGAACTAGATGGGGTTCTATACTATTGGTCTGATTTTCACAATCATTATACCCCATTAATTGGTGAAAAAATCGATCAGTTCATTCGTTCACGTACTCCTGATTTGTACAAAAAGAAAATTAATCAACGGAGTATAAGTGAGATCATTCAATGGATGAAAGTCAGCAAAAATATAGATAAAGACTCAATCATTAATTCACAGAGATATATTGCTTTTCAAAATGGAGTCTACGATATTACTGAAGATCAATTACTAGAACACAATCCACGTTTTTATTCTCTCAATGTCATTCAAACTGATTATCCAGAAAATAATCTTTTCTATGTATCTGGTGAACACTTTGAACACTTCATGTCTGATATTACGCATGATGACACGCAACTTTATGATCGTATTCAAGAACTGTTTGGTTACGTCCTTTCAAATATTCGAAATATCAAATGTATCCCCTTTTTAGTCGGTGCTAAAGATACAGGTAAATCAATTGTACTACGGTTATTAGAATATTTGATTGGTGAAAATTCATTTACAAACCTTAGTTTCGATCAACTCAATACTCCAGTTTTTTTAGCGGAATTAATAGGAAAAAAGTTAAATACATGTGGTGAATTAGGAGAATTCAAGTTCAATCGATTAGATGTATTCAAAAAACTTTCTGGTGGAGACAGTCTATTGGCAAAACCCATATACGAAAAACCTGTCAGTTTTAAAAACTCAGCTGCATTGGTCTTTGCTGGAAATCATCTACCTATAATCAACGGACTAGATAAAGCCAATGCATTTAGTAATCGATTATTAATTTTTCCATTCATGCATCCTGTAGAAAAAGAGAATCAAGATATCTTTTTATTCGAAAAACTAAAAGATGAATCAAGTTATATTGTTCGATGGGCTATCTATGGATTACAAAGATGGATAGATAACAACTATGAGTTTACTTCTTGTGAACTAATTGAAGAGCTATCTAAAAACTATGCCGTGCAAAATAATTCCATTGAAAATTTCCTTAATGATTGGTGTTTTTATGATTCGTCTGCTAAAGTTTTTCGATACGAATTGGAATCATACTATCATGAGTACTGTAACGATAAAGGACTAACTCCAGTCGCATTAAAAGAACTACATGCATACTTAAAAATGGATATTAGTTTAAGTCATAAGAGGTTCCGTAAGAACACCGAAAACAAATATGGTTATATTGGCATTGGATTAAAACAACATGGGGGAATCGATAATGAATTTACATCCTGAATATGAAACAACGCTAGATTACAATTTTGAGAGCATATTGAAAGACATGATCAAAAAGAAAATTGATTTTAAAGACTGGATGAGCATTTCTGAAGCTTCGAAATATGTTGGTGTTTCTTATAACACTTTCAGCAAGTTTAGACTAATGGGATTAAAAATTTGTGAAATAGATGGTATCAAACGTGTATCTAAAAAAGAAATCGATTCCTTCTTGGAAAAGCATAGTTCTTAAGTGATCAAATAGAATTCTCTTGTAGTTGAAATATATATTATAGCTACAAGAGAATTCTCTTATCTATCACTTATTACAAGGAGGGAATAACTTGTCGAACAGGTCAGGTTCTAATATAGAAGGCTATAGACTTAAAAATGGGCAAACAAGATATCAGTTTCAACTTTATGTAGGAGTTGATTCTTTAACAGGTAAACAAAAAAGAACAACTAGAAGAGGATTCAAAACTCTTAAAGCTGCTAAGCTAGAATTAGCACGTCTTAAACTTGAAATTCATAATGGTACCTTCAACAAAACAATAGTTGAGACCTATCAAGATATTTACATGCTTTGGATAGTTCAGTATGAAAAAACCGTTGAAGAAAGTACTTTTCTTAAGACTAGTCGTATCTTTAAAAATCATATTTTACCTGAACTTGGAGAGTATAAAATCGATAAATTAAATGTAGAGCTTTGCCAAAAAGCAGTTAACACTTGGAGTGACCGTCTGAAAAACTTTAAAATGGTCAAAGCATATGCTGCCAAGGTCTTAGAATTTGCTATCAAAAGAGAATATGCGAAATCAAATCCTTTTTCATTTGTAGAAATTCCTAAAAAACGTGTTCAAGGTGTTCAAGAAAAAATTGAAAACTTTTATACAAAAGACGAATTAATTGAATTTTTATCTTGCTTGGAAAGAGAAAGTAATTATCAATCTTATACTTTGTTTCGATTACTTTCCTATACAGGTATGCGTAAAGGAGAAGCTTTAGCACTTACTTGGAAGGACATCTCTTTTGATCAACAAAAAATTTCTATTAATAAAGCCATAACACGAGGCAAAAATAATCAGTTGTATGTAAAATCGACTAAAACAGATACTTCACGAACGATTACCATTGATAGTAAAACATTAGATATCTTGATTAATTGGAAAGAAAAGCAGCGACTCAAGTTTTTATCTTTGGGCTTCGATACTAACCAATTACATCAACTGATCTTCAGTAATTCAAAAAATGAACATCTTCAACCAACTAAAACTAGACAGTGGATTTTATTTGTTCAAGAAAAATACAGATTAAAGAAAGTGACGACGCATGGACTACGTCATACACACTGCTCTCTATTATTCGAAGCGGGAGCTAGTATTAAAGAAGTACAAGATCGACTTGGACATTCAGATGTAAAAACTACTATGGATATATATGCTCATGTCAGTGAACAAGCTAGAACAGGAGCAATCGAGAAATTCGAACAATATCTTACTGACGATAACTAAAAAGACGAGGAGTGAATACACTTCTCGTCTCAGATTGTAGAAAAGCTTCATTGTGAGGGCTTTTACTTTTCATTTCTTTTAAGATCTACTCCATATAAAGAAAGCAATGAATTGAAGAGGTATATCAATTTTACATAATCGAAACTTTCCAACTTACTATAATCATGGCTGCCGTGGACTATAGAATTACGAGAGACTCTATTTTCTTGAGAACCATTATAGAACTCTATTACTCCATCCATAGCTTTCATCTCAAAATAATGATTTATCGTTAAGCTTTTTTTATCTCTATCAGGATGTGCTTTTAAAATCTTACCTAACTCTTTCTTATTCATTTGACTTCTTGATGGATTCTCTAAATCAAACTCTCCATTGTGTTTGTCGCTGATCATCCAGTTTCCCATAAAGAATTCTAACGGTGGAATTATACCTAGAATTGCTAATTCGTAGTCACCATTTTTATGTGCTTCATATGATTGCTCTATTAATTTCTTATGTCGTACTAAAAATTCTTTTTCTGATAGATTTTTAACAGCATTTTCAATATTATCATTCATCCATGTTATAGCCACATCTCGATCAAGGAGTGTGTGGATTTTATCGAATGAAATTGAATCGAAATAATAAAAATTTAGATAGATTCTCTCTTTATTTAGTTTATCTGAAAACGCAAGGATATCTTTTTCAATCTGGGACATCCCTTCGTAAATTGCCTTCCAATCAATGGACGCCAATACACGCACTGCATCATTGTATTTTCGTGAAAAAGATTCGCTAACTCTTTGGTATTCTCTCAATCTTTGATCTGAAAATACTCTTTTCAATTGCTCCGTTGTTTTAACCATTGCTTCTCTTAGCGGTTTAGAGTATTCATTGTAGTCATCTAACATTTTTCTTATTTGTATTAAATCATCATCAATGCTCATAATTAACCTCCTTGAGTAAGTTACTTCAATTTTACAATAAAAAAACTACGTGCATATACGTAGTTTCAGATCATAGAGACGAGGAGTAAACACTCCTGTGTCTTTTTATTTAAGTGCATAAATTCATATATCAGACTTAATAGACTACTTAAGTTTTTGAATACAGATTTGACTACGTCTATTTGAAACTCATTGAGTTTATATGAATAACTAAATTAAAAAATCCCTTGAATATCAAGGGATTTAAAACTCTTTGAAATCGTTTGATTTCAGGGTATGGAGACGGTGGGAGTCGAACCCACGTCCGAAGGCATCGTATACTTAAGCTTCTACGTGTGTAGTCAATTTATTGGGATCTCGTCGTCAGGCTGCCAATTGACAGGCGTCCGTCCGACCAGTCTGATTCCATCTCTTCTCTTTCCCTCCAGACGGAAGGGTCCAAGCGTAGCCTGTTTAAAGTGAGACCCTAGAAATCAGCCGACCAGGCGACAGCTGCTAGGATCCGCAGTTGCTATTACGCTGCTGCGAGTTGTGTGTTAGTTTTGCCAGTTATGGCTGGTGCGTTTTAACGAGGCCGACCCCTCGACACGCCACAGAAGACCGAACTACCCCCGTCGAATCCGTAACGTCCCCAAGATAATAAATTGGGGCTTTCCGAATACTAATATTCTAGCAGAAAAGTGTTACGGGTTCAATACTTTTGCTTATCGCGTAGTGCCCGCTCGATATCACGCTTCGCATCCTTCTTCTTCAAGTCGTCGCGTTTATCGAATTTCTTCTTCCCGCGTCCGAGTCCGATCAAGCATTTCGCGTAACCGTTCTTGATGTAGACCTTCAGCGGCACGATCGTATAACCGTCCCGTGAGACCGCCCCGATTAAGTTCGCGATCTGTTTCTTGTGCAGCAACAGCTTCCGCGGACGGAGCTGCTCATGGTTGTAGCGGTTCCCCTGTTCGAAGTGGGCGATATTCGAGTTCCAAAGAATCGCTTCTCCCCCGTCGAACCGGACGAACGCGTCCCCGATACTGATCTTTCCTTTACGGACCGACTTAATTTCCGTTCCCGTCAAGACGAGACCGGCTTCAATCGTATCCTCGATCGCATAATCGAACGAGGCCCGTTTGTTGTTCGCTAAGACTTTCGAATCTGTTCCCTTTGGCATGTTCGTTCACCACATTTCCGATGCGGAAGCGCTTATTTGCGCTTCCGTTTCTTATTCGAGACCGCCTTATGGAACGGCGGTTTATCTTTCTTATTCTTTAACGAGAATCCTTTTCCCTTACTTTGGTCGCTCTTACCCGACCGTTTCTTGCCACGACGATCGTCTTTCTTCTTGTCGTCGCGTTTTTGTCCCGGACGTCCACCGCTTGAGCGGATCGTCTTCGACTCGAACCGTTTCTTCGGTTGTCGTTCTGGCATCCCGACGACGCTGAAGTCGATCGTCCGTTCATCGATGTTGACGTTCGTGACCTTGATCTCAACGACATCACCGATCCGGAACTGTTGCTTCGTCCGCTCGCCGATCAGCTGATAGTTCGCTTCATCGTAACGGTAGAAGTCATCCGTCATCGCTTGGATGTGGACGAGTCCCTCGATCGTGTTCGGCAATTCGACGAACATCCCGAAGTTCGTGACACCACTGACGACACCTTCGAACGTCTCGCCAATGTGTTGCTCCATATACTCGGCCTTTTTCAAGGCGTTCGTTTCCCGCTCCGCATCAACCGCGCGACGCTCGCGTTTCGACGAGTGATCAGCGATTTCCGGGAGGATCTCCGAATAACGGTCTTGCGTCTTTTGTGACTTGTCGTTGTAGATGACATATTCACGTAGCAGACGGTGAACCATCAAGTCCGGGTACCGGCGGATCGGCGACGTAAAGTGCGTGTAGTAGTCCGTCGACAGACCGAAGTGACCGATCGGTTCGATGTCGTATTTCGCTTGTTGGAGCGAACGGAGCATGACCGTACTGACGACCGCTTCTTCCGGCTCCCCTTCGACCGCATTCAGGATCGATTGCAACGTCTTCGGTGCGACTGACTCACCTTTACGTTCGACGTTGATGCCGAAGTTACCGATGAACTTGAAGAACGTATCGAGACGTTCAGCTTTTGGCTCATCGTGAATCCGGTACATGAACGGCAGTTTTTGACGCTGGATGTGCTCCGCGACCGTTTCGTTCGCTGCGAGCATGAACTCTTCGATCAGCTTCTCGGCGACTGACCGTTCCCGGAGGATGATCTCGCTCGTCTTGCCTTCTTCGTTGACGAGAACCTTCGCTTCTGGGAAGTCGAAGTTGATCGCCCCACGACGTGAGCGGCGTTCGCGCAGGATTGCTGCGAGTTCTGCCATCTTGTCGAAGTACTCGACGAGGTCTTGGTACTTCGCAATCACTTCTTCGTCTTCGCGTTCGATGATTTTCCGGACGTCCGTATACGTCATCCGTTCCGTCGTCTTGATGACACTCTGGAATATTTCGTGGTTGACGACAGCCCCGTTCGCATCGATTTCCATGATACAGCTGAGCGTCAGACGATCAACGTGCGGATTGAGCGAACAGATCCCGTTCGATAGACGGTGCGGAATCATCGGGATGACACGGTCGACGAGATAAACACTCGTTCCGCGCTCACGCGCTTCTTCGTCGAGTGCCGAATCTTCTTTGACGTAATGCGAAACGTCGGCGATGTGGACACCAAGCTCGAAGTTGCCGTTCGCTAATTTCTTAACGTGAACCGCATCATCGAGGTCTTTTGCGTCCGCTCCGTCAATCGTCACCGTCAATTCGTTCCGCAGATCGACGCGTCCAACTAAATCCTTCTCATCGATTTGATCCGGTACAGCATTCGCCTCCGCGATCGCTTCCGGTGAGAAGTCGACGTTGATGCCGTGCTTATGGACGATCGACAAAATGTCGACGCCTGGATCATTTTTGTGACCGATGATTTTCAAGACTTTTGCCGTTCCGGCGTAGCGACCGTCCGGATACTTCGTGATCCGGGCGAGGACTTTATGGCCATCGACGGCACCGAGTGTATCGTCGTTCGCGACGACCGGTAAGAACGTCAGCTTCGTATCATCCGGTTCGATATAAGCGATCGATTCGATCCGTCCTTTTGGACTGACGAACGTCCCGACGAAATCAGCTGGTCCGCGTGAGAGAATCTTGAGCAGTTTCCCTTCACGACGGTCGCCGCCGTTTGACTCGGCAAACACTTTGACGAGGACACGGTCGCCGTTATAGACGTTCTTCAGTTCCGGTGCCGGTAAGAAGATGTCACCTTCTGAGCCGTCTTCCGGTGAGACGAAACCGAACCCGCGCTGGTGGACGGAAATCTTCCCTGCGACTTGACCGATTTGCGCGAGCGTTCCGTACTTGTTCGAGCGTGTCCGAGCAATCAACGCTTCGTCTTCCATCGCGTTCAGCGTCCGGATCAATTCCTTGAATGCTTCCGTATCCGCTAGTTCTAGTTTTTTCGTTAATTGATCAATCGACAACGGACGTTCTTCCGTCGTGATGACCGTTAGTATTCGTTCACGTAATTCCAACGTGACACCTCCAGTTACTTGCTCCAGTTCAATGACTCCAGGAAGTCCAAGATGTCAGAGTGGAGCTGGTCTTTTTCTTTGTCGAGCGTAATGACGTGACCTGAGTTCTCATACCAGATCAGCTCTTTTTGGAAGGCACTGACTCCATCATGGATGATGTTCGCAGAGTCGGTGTTGATCATGTGATCGTTGCGCGCTTGGACGACGAGCGTCGGTGCGTAGACGTCTTCAAGCGAATCGCGTGTCTCGCGCAGCAGTTCCTGCAAGTCCTTCAAGGTCGGCATCGGTTCGAAAGACGCCATCTCGTGGTCGATCTCTTCTTGCGATTTGCCTTCTCGTTTCTTGAATTCTCGTGCGTACTCGGTGACTCCTGCATACATGACTTCTTCACTTTTGATGTAGGCGGGTGCACACATCGGGATGACCGCTTTGACCGGACGGTTCATCGATAACTTCAGCGACATGACACCACCGAGCGACAGTCCGCAAACGGCGATTTCATCATAGCCTTTATCGACGAGTTCCTGATATCCGGCAAGGACATCCTGCCACCAGTCGGCTGGCCCGGTCTTCGTCAGCTCTTCGGGTGGGGCAGCGTGCCCTTTATATTGTGGTGCGAGGGACGTATAGCCCTGCTTTTGCAAATAGCGACCGAGGATGCGGACATCCGCGCTCGATCCCGTGAATCCGTGTAATAGTAAAACGGCACGTGGGCCGGCTTCGAAAAAGAATGGTTTTGGTAAAGTGATTTTCATAAAATGATTCCCCCTCTAACTCTATACCCCATATCCGGAAAAAATGAATATCGAGAAATACAAAAAACGACAGCGCGATCATACGGCTGTCGTTTCAATGCTCACTTATAAAAAGCGACGAGTAACGCCAAGATGAAGAGTAATGCTCCTAAGATAGACGCCACACGATTTAGGACCGCATCCAAGCCACGAGCTTTTTGGCGACCAAATAATTGTTCTGCTCCACCCGTCAATGCTCCGAGTCCGGTCGTACGACCCGACATCAATAGAACGACGATGATGAGAAGAACGGAAACGACGATGAGGCCGACAAGAGCCACGTTATGAATGATCATCGATGATCCTCCTTCAGTAATATACGCTTCTTTCATTATAGAGAAAAACAAGTACGGGAACAAGGAATAGATTTAGGAACTTTTTCCTGCCTGACGAAAAGAGACACCTGAATCGTCGACTCAGGTGTCTCGTCTCCTTATTGTTTGATCAATTCGAGATCGACTGGGATGTTCTTCTCGACTGTTTCACCTTTGAGGTGTTTGATGGCTGTCTCGACACCCATTTTCCCGATCTCAGTCGGTTTTTGAGCAATCGTTCCTGCCATTTTTCCGTCTTTGACGGCTTTGACGGCATCATCTGTTGCATCGAAGCCGATGACTTTGACATCGTTCAGACCCGCTGCTTTTAATGCTTCAACCGCACCAAGTGCCATTTCGTCATTGTGCGCGAAGACGGCTTTGATGTCTTTGTTGTTTTGGAGAATGTTCTCCATGACCGACAATCCTTTTGCCCGGTCGAAGTTTGCTGCTTGTTTTGCGACGACGTCGAGTTTACCGTCGACTGCTTCATGGAACCCTTTACCACGGTCGCGAGTTGCGGATGCTCCTGGAATCCCTTCGAGCTCCACGACTTTAGCTTTGTCGCCGACGAGTTCGATCATGTACTCACCTGCTTGTTTCCCACCCGCGACGTTATCCGACGCGATGTGTGCGACGACGTCGCCTGCTTCTGCGTTCCGGTCAACTGTGATGACGGGAATGTTCGCATCGTTTGCTGTTTGGACGGCTGCACCGACTGCTGCTGAATCCGTTGGGTTGATCAAGATGAGATCGACCTTCTTTTGGACCATGTCTTCGATATCGCTTGCTTGTTTTGCTGCATCATCTTGTGCATCTGCGACTTGAAGTGTTGCGCCTTGTGCTTTTGCTTCTTGTTCTGCCCCTTCTTTTAACGAGACGAAGAATGGGTTATTGAGGGTTGAAATCGAAAGACCGATCTTGAAGTCCTTCGTCTTCTTCTTCGTATCACCGTTGCTGCTGCCTGGCTGTTCCGTCGAACAGGCGGCTGCGAAGACCATTAATGCCATCATGACGACTGCAAGTAGTTTTTTCATCTGTAATTCCTCCTTTTGGAATGTGGGTTACGCTGCTTGTTTCCGGTCCGCGAGTACCGCGAACAAAATGACTAAACCTTTGACGACGAGTTGGAAGAACGAGGAGACACCTAGCAAGTTGAGACCATTGTTCAGTGTTCCGATGATCAAGGCACCAATTAAGGTACCGACAATCCAGCCACGACCACCTGACAAGCTCGTCCCACCGAGGACGACCGCTGCGATGGCGTCGAGTTCGTACGATGTCCCCGCCGTCGGCTGTGCCGAGTTCAGACGGGACGTCAGGATGATGCCGGCGAGTGCTGCCATCAAGCCTGAGAGTGAGTAGATCATGATTTTGACTTTATTGACTTGAATCCCCATCAACTTCGCTGCTTCTTCGTTCCCACCGATCGCATACGTATAGCGACCGAACGTCGTCTTCTTCAAGATGAAGTAGAGGACCGCGAAGGCAAGCAACATCGTTAGGACCGGTACTGGGAAGATCCAGAAGTAACCGCGTCCAAACAATTCGAACCAGCCACCTTGGCTCAGACCAGTGATTGGTTTCCCGTCCGTATAGACGAGCGTCAATCCGCGGAAGATCGTCATCGTCGCAAGTGTCGCGATGAACGGTGCGACTTTCCCGAGCGAGATGACCATCCCGTTCAAGGCACCCATGACGGCTCCGACGATCAATCCAGCCAGAACGGCGATCAGCGCTGACGTTCCGTCCGTCATCAGACCCGCGACGAAGGCGGACGAGAGGGCGAGAATCGAGCCGACTGATAAATCAATCCCACCTGTCAGAATGACGAACGTCATCCCGAAGGCAATCAAGGCATTGATCGAGACTTGCCGTAAGATGTTAAATAAATTATTCAATGTTAAAAAATCCGGTTCCATGATCGAGACGACGAGGACGATCGCGAACAATCCTGCGAGTGGTCCGAGCTTTTGTCCGATCCCAAGACGTCTCGGTTTTGCTTCCGTTACCTTGCCTTGCATCAATTCCATATCATTGTCCTCCTGTCGCAAGTGTCATGATGCTTTCTTGCGTCGCTTCCTGTCGTGTCAACATGCCGCTCATCTTGCCTTCGCGCATGACGTAGACCCGGTCGCTCATCCCGAGAATCTCCGGGAGGTCCGAGCTGACCATGATGATCGCGACACCCGCCGCAGCGAGTTCATTCATGATGAGGTAAATCTCTTTCTTCGCCCCGACGTCGACACCACGTGTCGGTTCGTCGAGGATCAAGACTTTCGGTTGTGTCCCGAGCCACTTCGCGAGGACGACCTTCTGTTGGTTCCCCCCGGACAGTGACTTCGCCGGCTGGTCCATCGAACTGTGGCGGACCGAAAGCGACTTCAAGTACCCTTCTGCGAAATCGCGTTCTGCCTGATCCTTGATGACGCCAGAGCGGGATAACGAACGGATCGTCGGTAGCGAGATGTTCTCACGCAGTGAAAAGTCGAGGAACAAGCCTTCGCCTTTGCGGTCTTCGGTCAAAAAGCCGATGCCCTGGCGAATCGCATCATACGGTGTCTTGATCTTCAGTGACTGTCCGTTCAGTTCGATCGTCCCATCCTTCAGGCGATCGACCCCGAACAATCCCCGCATGACTTCCGTCCGCCCGGCACCCATCAAACCCGAGAAGCCGATGATTTCGCCCGCCTTGACGGAGAACGAGACATCGTCGAACCGTTTTCCGCTTGCCTGTTTGACCTCAAGGACGGTCGCGCCGATCGACACATCACGATCCGGATACCGTTCGCCCATCTCACGACCAACCATCTCTCGGACGATCTGTTCGAACGATGTCTCGGGAATCGCGTGCGTCGAGACGGAAATCCCGTCCCGTAAGACCGTGATCCGGTCGCAAAGCTCGAAGATTTCCTCCATCCGGTGCGAGATATAGACGATCGAGACACCTTGGTTGCGCAGTGCTGTTGCGACGCTGAACAAGGCACGAATTTCCCGTTCTGTCAGTGCGGCTGTCGGTTCGTCCATGATGATGACCTTCGCGTCCGTCATCAAAGCTTTTGCAATCTCAATCATCTGTTGCTGACCGACCGATAACGTCCGAGCGAGTTGATCAACGTCCATGAAGACGTTCAATTCCGCGAGTTCACGTTCTGCCTGCCGCTTCATCTCCCCTTGCTTGAGAATCCCGAAGCGTGACTTTAACTCCCGTCCGAGGAACAAGTTCTCCGTCACCGTCAAATCTGGGAGGATGTTCAGTTCCTGGTGGATGAAGGCGATTCCCGCTTCTTCAGCAAGCTTCGGATTCTTATATTCGACGTTCTGTCCGTCGACGCGGATCGTACCCGCGTCCGCTTTATGGACACCGGTTAAAATCTTCATCAGCGTCGATTTCCCGGCACCGTTCTCTCCCATCAAAGCGTGGATCTCACCCGCAGCGAGTTCGAAGTCGACCCCTTTGAGGACAGGGACGGGACCGAATGCTTTTTTGATACCTGTCATCTCGATACGCATCGCATGACCCCCTTAAAAGATTACGCCGGAATGGAAGATGACATTCGCGTACGGTGTCGCTTCTCCGGTCCGGATGATGACCTTCGCCTGCTGTGTCTGTTTCTTGAATTCCTCGTGCGAGACGAACGTCGTCTCAATCTGCATGGCTTCCAGTTGCTCGAGGACGTCTGGATTCGCTTCCTTAATCTCCGTTGCCAGTGTCAATTGTTCAATCGCCATGTCACCGGCGACGACACGGACGACGTCGAGGAATGATGGTGTGCCGAGTTCCAGTGCTAAATCGATTCGGGCGACTCCGTCTGGAATCGGTAAGCCGCAATCGGCGATGACGATCGTATCGGTATGACCGAGATCGGTCAGGACTTTGCTGATATGACTGTTTAAGATACCGTGCTTTTTCATGCGTCTCCCTCCATCTGTTCCCGTGTCGGCATGCCGCCTTGAGCGCCGAGCGCGCGGATGGATAAGCCGGCTGCCCGGTTCGCAAAACGAATTGCCTCGACGAGCGGTTGTCCTTCCGTTAACGCAACGGCTAAGGCACCGTTGAACGTATCCCCTGCTCCTGTCGTATCAACGACGGTCGTCTCGATTGCTGGAATCGTCACGATCGACTCTCCGTCGTAGAAGCGTGCCCCGCGACTGCCTTCCGTCACGATCAATTTATTCGGATATTCCATCAGCCAATGTTCGATTGGCTGGTCTTGTCCGAAGATTAAGCCACATTCATGTTCGTTTGGTGTTAAGTACGTGACGTGTTCAATCAATTCCGGACTGAGTGACATCGCTGGTGCTGGATTCAAGACGACTGGAATGCCGACTGCATGTGCTTCGCGAGCAACGGTCTCGACCGTTTCGATCGGAATCTCGAGCTGGAGTAAGATGATTTCACTGTCTGCGAGAATCGGCGCGAGTGTATCATCCGCAAACTGAACATGCTGATTGGCAGACTGAACGACGACGATCGAGTTGTCGCCTTCAGCGAGCGTGATATGTGCCGTTCCCGTCCGTTCGCCTTCAATCGTTTGCAAGTGTGTCGTTTGCACCCCTTGTGTTTTAAAGTTTTCGCGGATTGCTTCACCGTTCGCATCACTACCGACGCAACCGATCATTTCAACGGTACTGCCGAGACGCGCGACCGCCACTGCTTGGTTCGCACCCTTTCCGCCCGGTACGGTATGAAAGGCATCCCCGATGACCGTTTCGCCTGCGCCTGGACGGCGTTTACTTTCGACGACGAGATCCATCGAGATACTGCCGATGACACTGATTTGTTTCATGCTTCCTCATCCTTCCGTTTCGTCGTTTCCCGTTCGATGATCTCAACCGTCAACTCATGATGGACGGCGGCAATCGGTGTGCCTTCAATCCGTTGAATCAGAAGTTTCGCGGCTAGTTCTCCCATTTGATAGATTGGCTGCGCGATCGTCGTCAACGGTGGTGAAATCATTTGTCCGAGTTCAATCCCGTCATAGCCAATCACTTGTAGCTCGTCCGGAATCGTAATCCCGCGTTCCGCAGCGACTTGCACCGTAGCTGCGGCAATGACATCACTCGCGGCAAAGATCCCGTTGCAATGATAGTGATCAAAGAGATAGTTTGCGGCATCAAGCGCTCCTTGAAAGTGAAACGGTGACTCAATGCTTGCGACGAGATGCGTTCCGGCGACTTCCTCGAAGCCGTCCCGTCGTTTCTTAATTGTCGGGAGTTTCGAGGGACCGCTGATGACAGCCAGTTCGGTCGCACCAGAAGCAAGTAAGAACGAGGCTGCCTTCTTCCCGCCTTCGTATCCGTTTGACGTCACCGTCGGAATCGCGCCTTGTAACACACGGTCTAATGCTACGACCGGCACTTCGAGTTCTTCATAGTTCGGATTGTTCGAGTAGTTCGTCGTAATGATCAATCCGTCGACATGCATCGCCTCGAGTGACTTGATATATTCGCGTTCTTTCTGAAACTGTTCGTCTGTGTTACACAAAATGACTTGAAAACCATGTTGATGTGCCATATCTTCCACAGCCCGTGCGAGTTGTGGGAAGAATGGGTTCGTGATGTCTGGAACGATCAAACCGATCAATCCGGATCGTTTTTGGAACAACGATCGCGCGACCCGGTTCGGTCGATAATCCAACTGTTTGATTGCCTGAAGCACCGCCTTACGCGATTTCTCACTAACATAACCCTTTTCGTTCATGACGCGTGAGACCGTCGCGACGGAGACATGTGCCGCTTTCGCTACTTCCCGGATGGTCGACATGTTTCGCCACCTCTTTCTTTTGATAACGCTTACAAGAATCATCATATTGTGTAACCGGTTACACATCAATCTTTTTTCTTTAAAATATATTTTATTTTTTTCGAGTTCTTGGATTGGACCATAAAAAAGAAGCCTGACGCGGCGTCAGACTTACGATCATTCCATATGATCATGCACGAATCATGTCTTAAATAAAGACAATCAGTGAAAGACCCATCAAAATATTAATGAACCCTAACCAGTCCGTCGCTTTCGTGTATAGTGACGGTTTATCTTTTTTGACGCTGTCATTCAGGAACATCAATGTCACGGCAATGACGGTCGTTACGCCGAGTGGTGCATTCAAAAAACTATCGGAATACGTAAATAAGTTATTCGTAATATAGACACTATTCAAAATGGACAAACCAAATAATACTTTCTGCATACAAGTCACTCCTATAATCACCAGGATCTTACGAAACCAACTAAGATCTGATTTCGCTCTCCCTCTATTATAGAATATTCTTCCAGTTACTCTTCCTTACACTATTGAAAGAAAGTATTTGGAGGTATACGCAAATACACCGTAAGACAGCGTCACGCCAGCTTACGGTGTATTGATTGTCAGATTAGATAGCACTAGACGATTGATTTTCAGAAAAGACGGAGACTCCTGTGGGAAGAGCCGAATAGGTAAGACCCCGCAGGAGCACACGCGACGAGGGGGCTTGTCTTCCGCCCGCGTAAAGCGACGTCCTGGACGGAAATCAACGAATAATCGAAGTCTAGCTGCCAAGACTTTCATCTCTTTGCTTTCCCGTCTCTTTTTCGTCCCACGAACAAACGTCGAATCAAAGCAACAACGAACGCAACGATTGCCAGCGGCTCAAACAAATAAATCAATAGGAACGTGACATCGATGACGGCATCCTCCGGATTATAACGGATGATATAGAGCGCACCGGGTAAGATGGCAATCAGTCCACCAATTCCGAGTGCTGTTCCAAAAATCAGACTCTGACGCGAAAACCGGCTCGTGATTTGATACAAACCGATGAATAGTATGAGTTCCGTAAAATAGATGAGGCGCAACGGGATGTCACCAATCGACGTATCAAGCCCTAAAAACAAAAAACGAAATAGCATGTCGATTCCCCCTTCCCTCTAGTTCTACCCCGAACAGCGTCCTCGTAATGCTTCATTTCCAGTTTCCCTGCATATCCTCGCTTTAATTAGGGAATAGCTAGAGAGTTACAGTCACACACAGAGAGTTGGGATGGTATGAAGGAAGAACACTCGATGAAGGTCGTCAGTTGTCTGAATGATTATTTCGAACGTCATCAGCAGCCCCTTCAGGTCGATCTCTTACGAGGTCTGCCACCGATCGTGCTTTTATTGCGCGATGACGCGAAGCGCGCTTTTCCGAAGGAAGCGAATTTGCACGATGAACTGTTACAAGACATCAAACGTTTGATTCAGGAATGTTTGGATCCCGATACACTGCGCGAATTAGGAATCGATGTGGATCTCCCGGACTTTTTCGTGACCCGTGCACCGCTTCATTCTCCCCATCATTATCTCGTTACATTCATCGAAGACTGACTTCATGGTAAAAGCAGCTATCTCTTCCATCACGTGTTTGCGTGAAAGAAGAAATAGCTGCTTTTTTATGGACAACAAAAAACCGATAGTGCCATTGCACTATCGGTACGAATCTCTTCATGTCTGAAGAAATCATAGACGACTTAATTCTCAACCTCAAGAATCGCTTCGATTTCAGCTTCTACTTCTTTGTTGACCATTTGCGAACGTTTTTTACGTAATTCGAGATCCATCTCCTGATCGATGAACTGATTCGTATGCTTATCGAAGCAATCAAAGCAGATCGGATAGAAGTCTTTGGCTTCTTTGTTCAGAGAATTGAATTCCCACGTGTCGAGTTCCAAGTAACTGACTTGGTTGTTCGTTTCAGTTCCACAGATTTCACACTTCATCTTCATTCCCCCTTACGCGTCAATCTTCGCTTTTTCAGCTTGGCGTTCTTGACGTTCCTTGATACGCTTCAAACGTCCATGATACTTCATGATGTTCGCTTGAGATTGTTTTGCTTCGTCAGTTGTCGGTTCTAAATCAGCGATGCCCCAGAATTTGACGACGACGTCTAATACTTGGTCGAAGTATTGGAGTGGTCCATAGTTCGTATCAACAGCAATCGTCTTCATCCGTTCCGTGAAGTCAGGCATGACAGCACCTGGCATCGAGAAGTTGATGATGACGTCTTCGAAGAAGACGATGAAGTTCGGGTCAAGCTCTAGGTGTGCTTTGACCGTGTCACGATAGAACGCATAATGCAGTGCTTCGTCCTTCGCTAGACGACGGAGTAGCGTTGCCAAGTCCTTATCGTGTGCCCCTGCGATTTTCGCAACGTTGTTATAAAAGACGAGTGTCGCTAATTCTTGCAATGACGTATATGCCATTGTCGCTAACGGGTTCGTGAAGTCCGGGAACCAGCCGTTTTCAACGACGCGTCTTCTTAATTGATGAAGTCGCGTTGGATTGACGTTTCGCGTGACGAGTAAATACGTCTCGAGTAAGTTCGAGTGCTGATCTTCTTCTGCTGTCCATGTCCGGACGAAGTCATTGATGACTTCCATCGAGTTCTTGAATGTATAGTCTAAGTGCGACGTGTACCACGGTAGGTTGACTTCTGTCAGTAATGCCGTCTCGATTGCGACGATGACACCTTCCGGAAGCGTGACTTGGCTTTCGTCCCAAGGAACGCGTTTGAACGACATCGCCTTATCCCACGGAATGAACTCGTGGTAGCTCCAGTCGATGTTGGCTGAACGCTCCTTGTGAAGTCGATATAACTCTTGAATGCGTGGTTCTAAACGGATATCTAAATCTGAATTTAACATGATCGTATCTCCTTTAGACGTATTTGTCATCTTCATCGAGCAAGATGTAATTAATGCCTATAACTATTTAATTTGCACTTATTTATGAGTATAACATTTTAGTCATCTACTAGGATGAATCAATTTTTTGACAGTTCAGTATAGTTTTAATGACAAAAATGGTTTTCATGTTTGACATTGCTTGATAGACAAAAAAACCTCCTATCCGCGTGTAAGTATTGAACTGCGCCCTACAGTTTGGACAGTTTAATAAAAGCACCCTTAAGGTTTTAAGCTGCTATGAGATGACTGTGATATTGTACCGGAGTCATCTTTTATAGTTTCCATTGTCTTCGTTCGCTGTTGTAATAATCAATGTAAGCATCGACCATAATACAGACCTCATCGAGGTCAGATGCTAATTTATAATCAATATAATCTTTCAAGTGCCCAAAGAACGATTCCAAACTTTCTCATGATACGCAAAATATGTTTATGATTCATCGGTTCTCTAATAAGATCAAGCATCTCCATGTAAAGAGTACGATAGCCGATTTTTCCGTTATGACAATCATGAACATGTTTCAGAAGTAAGTAGTCCGCACAGTCGCGTTCTTCCCGAAGAGAAATACTATCCGTACGTACGAGCCAGGCGTAATACCTACTGCGGCTTACTTCAGCTTTCGCAAGACATCGTTTGACAGAATCATCTTTTTCAATCAACCTCCAAGATTTGATTTTCCACGTTTCTCATTCAAGAGTCTTTCTTCTCCATAAATGCGATATGTCTTCCACCACCGTTTTAACGTTTCGTTCGACGTTTAATTACCAATCATACCTAATTCAAAGCCACTTTTCTTAAAGATTCGTATCGGTCGCTTACCTGCTAAATTCTCACGTACAGCGTGAATATTAATTCGTACGATTTGATACGAGGCTACTTGAAGATTCGCTTCAAGTTGTCTGATTTGATCTGGATTGAGAATGCGTCTATTGATGAATAGTTCTCCTGTCTAAATTGCAAAGGTACAGTATATCGATATCTTTAAACACAAAAAAACTGAATGGGTCTTTTGTCAAGTGTCCACCATTCAGGGTTCAGTTCATATTTCTTAAATATAGAAGTCTTTATTCAAATAAGAATTACTCTTTATTCTGATAATATTTTTTTATAATTTAAAATATAAGATTCTAGAATTTCAATAAATTTATTTGTGTTCTCATTTTCAAATTTAATTCCAGATTCAAGAGCAACATAACCTAAAATTATATTTCTATTACTTAAAATTTCGTATAAAAGAAACCCTAAATTCAATAAATTACTAGTATTATTATCTAAAACAACAAATCTTTTGTTTAGATTGTCCTTAAGTTTTGTTAAATGGATTTCCGTTAATCCACCTAAATCGTAATTATAATTCTCATAAAGAATACCGCGAATCGATAAGAATAACGATCTTTCAAAAATACTTATTTTTTCAAAATCAAAAAAAATAGATGTATCTTTCTTTGTTTCTTCTAAAAATTTCTCTAATTCTATTAATCTATTCATAGATACCTCCAGTTTTGATAATTTTTCTACTAACATATATTAAGCTATCTATTTGATTTAGTATGTTCAATAATCTCTCTTCCGTTGGATAATCAATTTCATATCCAACTCCACGAGTATAATTTAATCTCCATTTAGACAAATAAATATAATGATTCCATTCTAGTGGAGAAAAATTAATACATTCAACTAATTTTGTAAATACAGATAATCTCCCGAATGTTGGGAAGCCTAATTTAAAGCAGGTTAATAAACAAATATTCCTACAAATAAAGAATAACTGAGAAAGATCAAAGGCGTTTACACCATTCAATTTAAGACTGATATTTATTTGTTTGAACAGGTTTTCATACGTTGTCAAATTTTTATGGAAATTAGTAAAGGGTTGTAAGTCTTTAAATAAAAGCACATTCGCTTTAGAATAAATAATTTTCCCCTCAAGTTTTAAATGCCATAAGAACATAGATCCATCTTGTAGTAACTGATTATAAAGAGTTTGTGTATAAATTGAGATACCAATTTCTTTATAATCCAACTGACTTTTTACAATATTAATAATTTCAGTTATTCTAGATTCGTCCGTATCCTCTAACAATAGGAAAATATCAACATCTGAAAATTCATCTGAATCTTCTCTAGCTGCAGATCCAAAAAGTACTACACTCAACAGATCCTTCACTTCGCTAAAATCTACCACTGTCATTTTGCTATCCTCCTATAAACACCTGAAACTAGAAAACCTATAAATATTAAACCTAAGAAATTCTCTGTTACAAAAAGTAACGTACTTGTAATTTGAGTAGGTGTATAATGACCATAGCCAACAGTTGTAAAATTGGTATAACTAGCATATATAGATTGCCATAAATTTAATTTAATCATTCTGTTACCATTTATTGTAGTAGATATGTATTCTTCGTCTGTAAAATAATAAATTAAAAAACCAAATACAAGTAGTATTAATAGTGCTGTTCTAAACAGTCGCGTTAGTTTTAATCCGTATCCCCAAATGAAGTCATTTAATTGCAATATAACATAATCATATAAAGCCACAGCACGCGATATTAAGTCTTCTTTTTCTTTATGGTAGCTGGTACTACACTTTACTCTTTCTAATAGTAATTCTTTTTCTGTATCATGTATTCTAATTAACAATTCATCTGCTGATTTTTTATCGTTTAATCCTAGTTGATTTATTCTTAATTCTTTAAGTAAAGCTATCTTTAAATTTGGTTCCGACGGTAAACAACCTAAGATTTCCTTTAGATTCAATCTACAGTCTTTAAATGTTACATAACGTAAATTACATGAATTAAACTTAGCATTTTCTAAATTGCAACCAATAAAATTAGAACCTGTAAAATCGACATTTTTAAATATAGCATATCTTAAATAACACTTTTCAATTTCAGTCTGTGTAATTACACAAGCTGATAGAAAAAGATTTTTCAGGCCTAAGTTGTACAATTTGCTTTTAAACAATTTTACATTAGATAGGCTTAGATCATCCTGTTCTTGATTAATTATTTCTATTCTATTTTGAGTAAAATCCCCTTGTAATTCTTGTAATTCTGTTAGTTTAATAATCTTATTTTCCATCTTATTATCTCCCGCATAATTTTGAGAAAAGTTCACATTGAACTATCTATAAACAAAATTTATTCATGAATTTATCAAGAGAAGACACGACGATATTGATATGCTCTCCCTAAAAAGTATACAGTTGAAATGACCAAAACCGATTACTTTTTAGGGAATATATCATTGTTCATCATTTTTACTTTAACTCTCATGTTATTTATTAGTTTTAATAATTTGAATAACCGTATCTATTGCTACAAATGTTACGAATACTTCTTTTACAATATTGAAACCATTTATCGAAAACCCAAAAATATTTTTTAGATCATTAAAAACATTGACGTTGTAAATAATATAAATTGTTATCATTATTAAATAAGTATAGACTCTTATCATTTTTTTTGTCATAAATTCATTTACTATTTTATTTTTAAAAGACCTAACATGTAAAAGTATAAATAACTTATTCATTATGGAGTCTCCAAAATAAGCGTAAAATAGAACAGTTACTATGTTAATTAAATATAAAAAACCAGCATAATTAGAAGAATTTAAATCATTATGTTCACCTATTATCCCAAAAATCATAGTAGGTAAAAAATATATAGCTAAAAATACTAGTATAGGTAAAATAAAAGATAATAATTCGTTTATTGAGAAGATAATATATAAAGGAATATACAAAATATCAATAAATTTATACATTATTTCAGAGTTAAAAACTTTATTTAAATAATTTAAACTGCACAAAGTAAACAAGTATATAAAAAATAATAATATAATACGTTCAAATAGTTTTGTTTCCGAATTTATAAAAATATAGATTACACTAGCCGTTAGAGCAAAAAAAACACACCCTATCAAGTTTAATAAAATATTAATTTTAGTTTTATACATATTTTATTCTCACTTTCCGTATTTTTTGATTTTTTTAGTCTGAACTTTTCATTAAGTAATTGTATATGTATAACTTAATTAAATATATATTTTCAAGATTAGAGGAGAACATATGAAGCTAGATATAAAAACAACCATCATTATACTTTTCATTACATTTTTTGCTCCAATATTTATAAATTTATTAATGTTTATTCCATCTTTTGGTTTAGCTGCAGTCAACACAGAAGGTTGGCTTGGCTTTTTCAGTAATTACTCTGGGGGTATAATTGGTGGTTTTGTAGCATTTATAATAGCATCTAGACAAATTAAAGCTCAAAATGATGAGAATAATAAGAATGAAATAGAAAATAGTCGTTCTTACATAATTTTAGAAGAAATTATGGCTTCTATTGATTTAAAGAATATAAATACTAATTTTAATAGCAAAATTCTAAGCAATGAATTTTATGAAGCTATTAAAGAGGACTACATTAAAGAAAGAAAACAAATTCCTTTTTTTAAAGTACATCATAATGGGTTACCTGAAATCATTTTAGATTGTGAAATAGAAATATGCTTAACAGGAGGAAAAGATGATAGCACTCAGATGTCATCCTATTTAATTCAATCTCACTTGGGTGTGATTGAAAAAAATATAGAAATTTTTATCCCTATAACAAATAAAGATTTTACTTTTATACATCCAAAAGAAGTTAATATTAGTTATCGTACTATAAAAGGTGAAAAAATTCGATATGTTTACGATGTAGAGAATATGAATGAACAACACATTCTCATCAGCCAAGATGGAAAAAGTAACAATGAAATTTTATATAGTATAAATCTTAAGGGAGTATCTTGGATTTATCCTGCAAAATTTGATAGAACTTATTTTTTTTGATTACTGTATTTTTCTAGGATGTTTATTATTCGACAATTTTAATATTAAGCGAAACATTTAGATGAAAATACAAAAACACCATAATAATTCCGTGTAGAAAAGATTTACCACATCGGAAAGAGTTAAAATAAAAACTTCTCTAGAGCTTTGGTTTTCAATACGAAAGATTGCTTAGCACCTAGAACGAAAACCGTCTGTGATTTCACGTGAACTAAAATGGAATTCTTCTTACAATGCAATCAACACCAGATGGCGTGAGATGCAATCAAAAACTGTTATGTACGCGCGTTTTAGCGTTTCGCTTGGATTACGCATACTTGCGAAACTATGAAGACATGATCACATGCTCTCCTGAACAAATCGCTGAACGACTCTTTCATGAAAAATGACCATAGTATAGTATAATTTATTGATGAATATGTAAAGAATTCATCAATAGCGGTTTAGACGGTTTGCAACAAAAAATATTTGAGATAAGATGGCGCTTCTGCGTACGTCTTCCGTTCTGTAAACGTTCGTTGAACGTCCAGGGTAGAGAGACTTTCGAAAACTAGGAATTGTTGGATTCTGTCCTATCAGGTCGAGGAAAGGCGAAATCACGTGCCACAATCTTCATCGAATTAAAAAATCGATGTTACACCGTAATAATTGTTCTTCTCACCGATGGAACTTGGTACCCTAACATTCTCTAGTTTCCAATTAGGGAAATAATAAAAATACTAAACGTCTCTCTGTGAGTTCTTTCCATAGGGAACGAACTTCAAAATAATTAACTTTACAGAACTAAATTACATACTTTCTAAAATAGACAATCGATCATGCAAGTGTCTGGATAGGAAACTCACATACAAAATTTGTTCCAAAAAATTAATGCGTTTAATTAAATAAACGATAATTCTCACTTCTAGAAATATTCTTTAAATATGGTCTATTTTAGTTGCAACATTAATTTTATTCATTTTTTTAATATTTCATTCCCATTTTTTATTTTTCTTCTTTAAATTAATTAATCTATTTCCTTAATAAAAAGCATGTATCACAGATATTTTTCTTATAAAACGTATTAATATTTCGTACTTTGTTTCGTCTATATTTAATAATGTCGCTCATTTTTTGCAAATAAGAAGTATCTTTAATATCAGTTGTTTGAGATTGATATTTCAAATAAATTCACAGGCTGAATAATATAATAATTGTAAATAAAAAAAGGGTTTTTACTTTCTATTTTTTTTAGATCTAATTTAGACTCGTTTAAAACATCAATAAAAAACGCAAAAAACCTCCTATCCGCGTGTACGTATCACACGAATAGGAGGTTTTCCTTATAGCTTGTTCAAACGATCAACCTGAAATTACTTCTTGAGGTTGTAGAATGATTTGATTCCGTCGTAGACAGCAACGTCTGAAAGCATGTCTTCGATGCGGAGAAGTTGGTTGTATTTCGCGATACGGTCTGTACGTGAAAGTGAACCAGTTTTGATTTGACCAGCGTTTGTCGCAACAGCGATGTCAGCGATCGTTGAATCTTCAGTTTCACCAGAACGGTGAGAAACGACAGCTGTGTAACCAGCTTTTTTAGCCATTTCGATTGCGTCGAATGTTTCAGTCAACGTACCGATTTGGTTAACTTTGATGAGGATCGAGTTAGCGATGCCTTTTTCGATACCTTCAGCAAGTTTCTCAGTGTTCGTTACGAACAAGTCATCCCCAACGAGTTGGACTTTGTGTCCGATACGATCTGTAAGAAGTTTGTGACCATCCCAGTCGTTTTCGTCACAGCCATCTTCGATTGAGATGATTGGGTATTTGTCAACGAGTTGTGCGTAGAATTCAACAAGCTCTTCTGTTGAGAGGACTTTGCCTTCGCCAGCGAGGTTGTATGTTCCAGCTGCTTTATCGTAGAACTCAGAAGAAGCGACGTCCATTGCAAGGTAAACATCTTCGCCTGCTTTGTAGCCAGCTTTTTCTATTGCTTCAAGGATAACTGTGATTGCTTCTTCGTTTGATTTCAAGTTTGGAGCGAAGCCACCCTCGTCACCAACTGCTGTGTTAAGACCCATTCCGCTAAGAACTGATTTCAACGCGTGGAAGATTTCAGCACCCATACGAAGTGCTTCTTTGAATGTTGGAGCACCGACAGGCATGATCATGAACTCTTGGAAGTCCACGTTGTTGTCTGCGTGTGATCCACCGTTGATGATGTTCATCATTGGTGTTGGTAATGTTTTCGCGTTGAATCCACCGAGGTATGTGTAAAGTGGAAGACCAAGCTCATCAGCAGCAGCACGTGCAGCAGCCATAGAAACACCAAGGATTGCGTTAGCGCCGAAGTTACCTTTGTTTTTCGTACCGTCGAGATCGATCATCTTTTTGTCGATTCCAGCTTGGTCGAAGACATCGTAACCGATGATTTCTGGTGCGATTTTTTCGTTGACGTTGTCAACAGCTTTCAAAACACCTTTTCCGAGGTAACGTGCTTTGTCGCCATCACGGAGTTCAACTGCTTCGTGCTCACCAGTTGATGCACCTGATGGTACGAGTGCGCGACCGAAACCGCCATCTTCTGTATAAACTTCTACTTCTACTGTTGGGTTACCGCGTGAATCAAGAATCTCGCGTGCGTAAATCTCTGTAATCATTGACATTTAAATTCGCTCCTTTTGTGTGTAAGAAATATGTGCTGTAATTCTTTCGATCGACGGGATTATTTCTTCAATACGATCGATTTACCAGTCATCTCTGCTGGTTGGTCCGCTCCGAGAAGATCAAGGACCGTTGGTGCGAGGTCAGCGAGTGCACCTGTGAGTGGTTCAAGGAGTTCAACGTCCTCGACCGTCACGATACATGGAACTGGTTCTGTCGTATGCGCCGTCATCTTACTGCCGTCCGCATTGAGGACTTTATCCGCGTTCCCGTGGTCAGCCGTGATGACTGCCGCGCCGCCTTTGCTGAGAATCAAGTCAACGACTTTCCCAAGACACTCATCGACAGCTTCGATCGCCTTTTTCGTCGGCTCGAGCATACCCGAGTGACCGACCATATCCGGGTTTGCGAAGTTGAGGATGATAGCGTCGTGTTTGTCCGAGTTGATTGCGTCGACGAGGGCATCTGTGACTTCATAGACGCTCATCTCCGGTTTCAAGTCGTATGTCGCGACTTTTGGTGAAGGGATCAAGATCCGATCTTCCCCTTCGTATGGTTCTTCACGTTGTCCGTTGAAGAAGAACGTGACGTGCGGATACTTTTCCGTTTCCGCGATGCGTAGCTGTTTGAGACCTTGTTTTGACAATGTCTCCCCAAGCGTGTTCTTGATGTCTTCAGGCGGGAAGACGATGTCCGTATCAATCGCATCCGAGTACTTCGTCATCGAGACGAGTAGCAGGTTCTTCGGTGCGTTGTCTGGAATCTCGAATCCGTCGAAGCCACCCTTTTCTTTGTAGACTTTCGAAAGCTGAATCGCACGGTCAGGACGATAGTTGAAGAACACGATCGCATCGTTATCGTGGATCGGTGCGACTGGCGTACCGTCTTCCTGCACGACAACAGTTGGTTCGATGAACTCATCCGTTACGTCTTGTTTGTACGAAGCTTCAACCATGCCGATTGGATCCTTCGTCGTTGGACCTTCACCAAAAGTGATGGCGTCATAGACTTTCTTGACGCGTTCCCAACGGTTATCGCGATCCATCGCATAGTAGCGACCAGAGATACTCGCGAATTGTCCAACATTCAATTCATCCATCTTCGCTTGCGCGTCACGGAGGAAACCAGCGCCCGATTGTGGGTCGCAGTCACGACCGTCCGTGAAAGCATGGAGGTAGACTTTTTCGATTTCGTGAAGTTTCGCGAATTCGAGCACTGCATATAAGTGGTTGATGTGACTGTGGATTCCACCGTCAGAGACCAAACCGAAGATATGAAGCGCTGAACCGTATTTCTTCACGTGACCTGCCGCATCGTTCATCGCTTGACGCGAGAAGAACGAGCGATCCTTGACCGCGTTGTTGATTCGGGATAGCGATTGATAGACGACGCGACCTGCACCGATGTTGAGGTGACCCACTTCTGAGTTCCCCATTTGACCTTCAGGCAAACCGACGTATTCGCCTTTCGCATTCAACAACGTATGCGGGTATTGACCCCAGTAACGGTCGAAGTTCGGTTTGTTTGCCGCCGTAACGGCATTTCCGAACTCCTCGTCACGCATACCAAAACCATCAAGGATGATCAGTGCGACTGGACGTTTTTTCATTTAAATCGCCTCCAACAGTTTGAGGAACGATCCTGTCTCAAGACTTGCACCACCGACGAGCGCGCCGTCGATGTCTGGTTGAGCCATATATTCTTTGATGTTTTCCGGTTTGACGCTACCACCGTATTGGATGCGGACAGCTTCTGCTGCTTCAGCACCGAATTCAGCTGCAACGACGTCACGGACGAATTTACAAGAATCTTGTGCATCTTGTTCTGTCGCTGATTTACCTGTTCCGATTGCCCAGACAGGCTCGTAAGCGACGACGAGATTTTTCACTTGGTCGACAGTAAGACCTTTAAGGCTGTTTGCTGTCTGTTCGCGGATGACGTCTTCGAACTTGCCGCCTTCACGCTCTTCCAGTGTTTCACCTACACAAACGATTGGAACGAGACCGTGCTCGAACGCTTTTTTCGCTTTGCTGTTGATGAACGCATCTGTTTCGCCGAAGTACTCACGACGCTCAGAGTGACCGAGGATGACGTAAGTCACGTCGAGTTCTTTGAGCATGAGCGGGCTGATTTCACCAGTGAACGCACCGCTCTCTTTGTCGTACATGTTTTGAGCACCGATCTTAAGATCCGTACCAGCTGCTGCTTCTGTCAAGTGTGCCAAGAATACTGCTGGCGCACAGACGGCTGCGTCGACTGTCGTCGAAGCAGGTACAGCTCCTTTGACTTCCTCAACGAATGCGACTGCATCCTTGAGCGTCAGATTCATCTTCCAGTTACCTGCGATAATTGGTTTACGCATTGAGAAACACTCCCTTGTGAACTTAGATTACTTGTCGTTTAGCGCTTCGACACCAGGAAGAGCTTTCCCTTCCATGAATTCGAGACTTGCTCCACCACCTGTAGAGATGTGACTCATTTTGTCAGCAAGACCGAATTTCTCTGCCGCAGCAGCTGAGTCGCCACCGCCGATGATTGAGTACGCATCGCTGTCCGCAAGAGCTTGCGCGACACCTTTTGTACCGTTTGCGTATTTATCGAGTTCGAATACGCCCATCGGTCCGTTCCAGACGACGAGTTTCGAGTTCTTGATTGCCTCTGCATAGAGTTCAACCGTTTTTGGACCGATATCAAGTGACATGTGATCGGCTGGGATCTCTGTGATGTCACGTGGTCCGACATATGTTTCTTCTCCGAATTCCTTCGTGATGACGCAGTCGATTGGCATGAGGAACTTAACGCCTTTTTCTTCTGCTTTCTTCATGAATTCCTTCGCTTGGTCGATTTTGTCGACCTCAAGAAGTGAAGTACCGACTTCGATACCACGAGCTGTGAGGAACGTGTACGATAAGCCGCCACCGATGATCAACGTATCGACGATGTCGAGTAAGTGATCGATGACACCGATTTTGTCCGCTACTTTCGAACCACCGATGATTGCCGTGAACGGGCGATCTGGGTTAGAAAGAGCTTTACCGAGAACTTGAAGTTCTTTTTCGATGAGAAGACCGGCAACTGCTGTGTCGACATGGTGTGCGATACCTTCTGTCGATGCGTGTGCACGGTGTGCTGCGCCGAACGCGTCGTTGACGAAGACGTCAGCGAGTTTCGCGAATCCTTTAGCGAGCTCTTCGTCGTTTTTCGTTTCACCAGGGTAGAAGCGAACGTTCTCTAAGACGACGACATCGCCGTTTTCGAGTTTGCTGACTGCTTCTTCTGCAACTGGACCGTATGCTTCTTCAACGAGCTTGATGTCTTTACCAAGCAATTCGCTGAGGCGTGCTACGACTGGTGCAAGTGAGAACTCGGGGTTCTTTTCGCCTTTTGGACGACCCATGTGGCTAGCGAGAATGACTTTTGCTCCGCCGTCGATCAAGTGTTTGATCGTTGGGAGTGCAGCACGGATCCGTGTGTCATCCGTGATTTTACCGTCTTCCAACGGTACGTTGAAATCCACGCGTGTAAATACGCGTTTTCCTTGTACATCGATGTCGCGAATCGATTTCTTATTCATACATTCGTCCTCCGTCTCTTACGTATAGTGAGGGGCGAATGCCCCTCCCGCTTTTTTCCGCAATAAGAGCGGAGACTGATATCGTTTCCGCTCTTATTCAATTGCTATTTAATTGCTCGAATTACTTAGCGATTTCTGCGAAGTGTTTGAGTGTACGAACGAGTTGGCTAGTGTAAGACATTTCGTTGTCATACCAAGCAACTGTTTTAACGAGTTGTTTGTCGCCGACTGTCATGACTTTAGTTTGTGTTGCATCGAAGAGTGATCCGTAAGAGATACCAACGATGTCAGAAGAAACGATTTCGTCTTCAGTGTAACCGTAAGACTCGTTAGCAGCTGCTTTCATTGCTGCGTTGACTTCTTCTACAGAAACTTTTTTGTCAAGTACAGTTACGAGCTCAGTGAGTGAACCTGTAGCGACTGGTACACGTTGTGCAGATCCGTCAAGTTTACCTTGAAGTTCTGGAAGAACGAGACCGATTGCTTTTGCAGCACCAGTTGAGTTAGGAACGATGTTAGCTGCTGCCGCACGTGCACGACGGAAGTCACCTTTAGGGTGTGGAGCGTCGAGTGTGTTTTGGTCACCAGTGTAAGCGTGGATCGTAGTCATGAGACCTTCAACGATTCCGAACTGATCTTGGAGAACTTTAGCCATTGGCGCGAGACAGTTTGTAGTACATGAAGCACCAGAGATAACTGTTTCAGTTCCGTCAAGGATTTCGTGGTTCGTGTTGAAGACGACTGTTTTCATGTCGCCAGTTGCAGGTGCAGAGATAACGACTTTTTTAGCGCCAGCTTTCAAGTGAAGCTCAGCTTTTTCTTTGTCTGTGAAGAAACCAGTACATTCGAGAACGATGTCAACACCGAGCTCGCCCCATGGGAGTTCTTCTGGGTTGCGGTTAGCAAGTGTTTTGATTTCTTTACCGTTGACGAGGAAGTAACCGTCGTGTACTTCAACTTCGCCGTCGAAACGACCTTGAGTCGTATCATATTTGAGAAGGTGTGCAAGCATTTTAGTGTCTGTAAGGTCGTTGATCGCGACTACTTCGATTCCATCGAATTGAAGAATTTGACGAAGTGCCAAACGTCCGATACGTCCAAATCCGTTAATACCAACTTTTACTGCCATGATAATTTTCCTCCTTTTAATGTAAAGCGAGTTATCTATTATTCAAAAGGGGGTTACCCTTTCAAAATCGAAGCTGCTGCGCCTTCATCCGTGATCAGGATGATGTCCGGCGACTGTTTGACATAGGCGTTGATCGCTTCTGCCTTCGAATGACCACCTGCGACGACGATGACGTGTTCGACTTGCTTCAAGTCATCCAGTTGGAGACCAACCGTCTTGACCCGGTGCACGATGTTCCCGTCTCGGTCGAAGTAATATCCGAATGCTTCCGCTACTGCCTGTTCATGTTCCAGTCGGGTCAGGAGATCCTCAGACGCGCGACGACGTTTTGCCATCGTTTTCGCCTCACCAATTCCATGTACCACGATTGAAGCACCTTTAATCATTTGAAGCACATTTTTTATGCTCGGCTCTTCGATCATCTTGACGAACGTCTCTGTACTGACCATGTCCGGGATGTGAAGCAGATGATAATCACTTTGAGCGCGTGACGCCATCCGTGAGCATACTGTGTTCGCTTGTAGTTCGAGCGTTTCTCCCAGTCCTCCGCGTGCCGGAACGAACGTCATCGGACGGTGTTCCTTGTCCGGCGACATCATCGCCGCGACTGAAGCCATCGTCGTACCGCCTGTGACAGCGATCGTATTGTGATGGTCTGAAGAAAGCTCTCGTTTGAGTCGTGCGACGGTCGCCCGTCCCATGTCTCGTTGTACCCAGAAGGTTTCATCGGAATCACCCGGTACGATGACGACGTCCCGTACTCCGAGTCTCTCTTTCAAGGCTTTCGCCATGTCTGAGATCCCTGCGAGTTCTCCCATGATGCTGTGCATGCTGCGAAGAACATTTCGTCCTTCATCCGTCAAGGACATCCCTTGCGTCGCGACCTCTAGGAGGTCTTGCTGCTTCAAGAAGTCGACTTCCCGCCGTAAGACGCGTTCCGTCAAGCCAAGGCTTGTCGCAAGTGTACGTCGTCCGATCGGTTGCATCAGTCGCACATAATGAAGGATGTCGTAGCGTGTCTGCATTTCTTCGATCAGATCAGGCACGATTCGTTTTTGGATCTGGACTAACTGCCGAATCATGTATTTCCCTCTCCTCTCAAGTAGCTGGACGCTTTTTGTCCCGCATGTCATAACGTGTCCCACTTGGTACACCGTTATCATAACAGTCCATTTCTCGCCTTGCAAGTCTCGTTTCTCAAGTTTTTTGAAGTAAGCGTTTTCTTACTGTTTCTGTCTCGAATTTGCCATAACTCCAGATTTCACCGTCATGCATAACGACGGGAATCTCGTATAAGAACCGTAGACTGAGCGCTTCATCCTGATCGATGTTGACTTCCTCGAACGTCCATTCCGGAAACTCATCGAGTACGAAGTCGAGTAAGATGGCGGCCTCTTCACATAGCGTACATCCCGGACGTGAATAGAGTGTTAAGTGTCTGTGTCGTTTTAATCCCATTCTGATTGCGCCTTCCTTTGCTGCATCGTTTTTTTCGTTAAACCAAGCGCTGCCCGATATTTCGCGACCGTCCGTCGTGCGACTGTCAGACCATCTGCTTGCAGGCGATCTGTCAATTGCTGATCACTTAACGGACGATTGCTATGTTGAATGTATTCGGCGATCCGCCGTTTAATCAAAAAACTCGAATCTCCGGTTGTCGTCCGTGAGACGAACAAGTCTTCTAGGGCAACGAGACCGTGGACCGTCTCGACATACTTCGACGCAATCGCTCGACCAATCGTTGACGGATGATGCCCCGTTGCCTCAGCGACTTGTTTTTTCGTCAATGGCTCAAGATGCAGCTCTCCCTTGAACCAGCGTTCTTGTCGCTCAAGCAAGACCGAGAGGATGGCATGCATCGTGACACGGCGTCGTTCGTACGCGCGCAAAAAAGGCGTTGCCTCTTTTAATCCAAGCCACGTCTGATCCGTGTCGAGTGTCATCCAGTCGATCTGAAGTTTTCCATCTAACAGGTGAATCCGCGCTTCTGCCATGACCAATCGTTCTTCTTTAGGAAGATCCGGTGTCCGGCTCAGCCTTGTCAGTCGTTTTCGCAACCGCGCTCGATCCTGTTCACTGTAATGAGCGAACACCTGACTCGCCGGTTCATGTCGTAGCCGATCTGTCAGTCCGATCAATTCCGCGTCGTTTAGCTCGATCGCCTGTAACCATTGGCACTCGCGCTCCGAGCGGGCAGCGATGCCGACTGGTTCACATTGTTGTAAGAGTGTCCGTGCTTCTGTAATCGTTGCGACATCGGTCGAGAAGGATGCAGCGAGCTGCTCGTCCGATGTCCGCAATAAACCGTCCGCTTCTAAATACACGATGAGTTGTTCCGCCATATATCCTATTTCCTGTCTGACTGATTCTAAACGTATTTGTGCAAGAAGCTCGTCTTCATAGGATGCCAAATGTCCTGCCATCTGCTCGACCTCTAGCGAAACCTGATTCGGGTAATGACGATGCAACCGTCGTTTCAACCGTCGCCATTCCTCCTCGAGCTCAGCTGCTGGTTGCTCAAGTACATGTAACTGATACTGTTGTGACGCCGATAACGTCATCTGTTGCGTCTGTTCCTGGCGTTGATCCATCGATTCCCCTCCCCCCACTTCTTATTATAGAAGAAACGTTTTAAAAAACGTGCTCTGAACCCCTTTTGAGTCGCTAGAGAAAAGAAAAGTCATGCTTCCCTATTGCTTTTCTGAAAAAATGTCGCTATACTATTAATTGTTCAGTACATCAGATGCACCCGTAGCTCAGGGGATAGAGCACTGGTTTCCGGTACCAGGTGTCGGGAGTTCGAATCTCTCCGGGTGTACCATTTATTCAACTACAAGGCAATGCCAGCAATGGCGTTGCCTTTTTTCTATATTGATATGTTTCATTTGCCCTTGTAATGGAAAAATACCTAAAAGTCGCATCGTATCTTTTGACCAATATTGACCAAAGGATTATGATAAGGATAAGTCGAATAGGAAGCTACATACCAACTATAAGGAGGCAAAGACTATGTTAATTCCAACAGTCATCGAACAAACAAACCGCGGGGAACGTGCTTACGATATCTACTCACGTTTGCTAAAAGACCGCATCATTCTTCTCGGGAGCGCGATTGACGACAACGTCGCCAACTCAGTCGTTGCCCAACTTCTGTTCTTAGCAGCAGAAGATCCAGATAAAGAAATCTCGCTTTACATCAACAGCCCAGGTGGTTCGATCACTGCCGGTATGGCGATTTACGATACAATGAACTTCATCAAGCCACAAGTCTCAACGATTTGTATCGGTATGGCAGCATCGATGGGTGCGTTCTTGCTCCAAGCAGGCGCAAAAGGAAAACGTTTCGCGTTACCAAACGCTGAAATCATGATCCACCAACCACTCGGTGGTACACAAGGTCAAGCATCGGATATCAAAATCCATGCGGAGCGTATCATCAAAATGCGTGAGCACCTCAACAAAATCATGGCTGAAAACACAGGACAACCACTTGAAGTCATCGAACGCGATACAGAGCGTGACAACTTCATGTCAGCACAAGCTGCTGCTGATTACGGTCTCATCGACCGCGTCATGGAACGTGCATAAGTCATCCAGAGTGTCTCCTTCGGGAGGCACTTTTTTTGTATCCATAAAGTCTTGTCGGTTATCGTTGCATACAAAAAAACCTCCCGTTCCTTATAGAACGAGAGGTCGATGATCAGTCGATCAAGTCTGTGATGTCTGAAACGATATCGTGGTTTTCACGAATCAGCGAGTAAATAGCGTTCGCATGTGGCGAAAGCTCTTCTTCTGCTTGTAATTGCTTCAGGAATAAAGATGTTGCGAACGCAACGAGTGTGCTTTTCGGTACACCGATTGATTTTGCTTTTTTTGTTAACACTTCATCAAACTTCGCATCGACTGTCAGCGAAATACGTTTCTTTTCGTTAGCCATTTCAAAAACTCCTTAATTCGAACATTTAGTTGCATCGACTATATATTATAGTAGACTATGGTTCATCCCGCAAGCGACCCTCTTATAAGGCCCCTGTCATCGACTCTCCATTTCGTACTTTTTCAGCGATTTGATCAATCTTCCGTAACCGGTGATTGATCCCTGATTTTGAGATGGAGCCGCTTTCGACCATCTCGCCGAGCTCTTGTAAAGTGACGTCTTGATGTGTCACACGCAAGATCGCGATCTCCTTCAACTTATCCGGTAAGACATCAAGTCCAACCGTCCGCTCAAGGAACTTGATGTTCTCAACTTGACGTAATGCCGCACCGACCGTTTTGTTGAGGTTCGCCGTCTCACAGTTGACGAGACGGTTGACCGAGTTACGCATATCTTTTAAGATCCGGACGTCCTCGAACCGTAGCATCGATTGTGTCGCATCAACGAGCTTGAGGAAATCAGAAATCTTTTCGCTCTCCTTGATATAGAGAATGTGTCCCTTTTTCCGTTCAATCGCCTTCGCGTTCAAATCAAAGACGTTTGATAAACCACGTAACGCCGCATTGTGCTCCTCATATAAGCTGAAGATCTCCAAGTGATACGACGACGTCGCCGGATTGTTGAGCGAACCCCCGGCGAGAAACGCCCCTCGTAAATACGCGCGCGCTTTGCGTTCGTCATTTAGGATCGTGTCACTGATGGAACGAATCATCGTGAATCCTTCCCCTAAAATTCCGAGGTCTTGTAAAATCTTGTCCGCTTGTTGTTTGACGCGGACGATATAGACATTATTCTTTTTCAGACGCATTTTCTTCCGCACGAGCAGATCGAGATGGACCCCGTATGCTTTTTTCAACAGCGAATAGATCCGACGGGCAATCGAGGCATTCTCGGTCGAGATATCGAGCGTCAGACCACGTCCAAGCCCGAACGAGATCGCACCGTTCATCCGGGCGAGTGCCGCGAGTTCCGCCTTCATCTCGTGATCGGTGATCGGAATCTGCGTTAATTCTTTTTTGACTTCTGAGGCAAAGCTCATGTCAGCTCCTCCTTTCCTTCGAGTTGACGCATCCGTCGAATCGACAACACCTTTCGCATGACAAGGCTTGCAACGGCATCTGAGTCATGACGGATGAAATGATGATTGTAGTCGACGATATCGTCTGCCAGCACTTCAACGCCAGCGAGCTCGAATTGTTTTTCATTATAAGTGACGATGTCAGCGTGATCTTTTTGGTATTTCTTTAGGTAACTCGCATCGATCGATTCGTTGTTGACGATAATCGTATCAACGACGCCTTGTCCAAGGAAGCGTTCGAGTGCCGCTAAATGCTCATTGGCTGTGAACGCCGTCGTCTCGCCGGGTTGCGTCATGACGTTACAGATATAGACGACCGGAGCCAGTGATTGTTGGATCGCTTCCCGGATCTCATCGATCAGGACATTCGGGATGATACTCGTATAGAGACTACCCGGACCCAGGACGATGACATCGGCATCAAGAATCGCCTGAATCGCTTCTGGTACCGGACGAACGTCTTGTTCTTCAAGGAAAATCCGTTCGATCTTCTTACCGACCTTCGGGATCAACGACTCGCCTTTGACGATCGTCCCGTCCTCGAACTCGGCACAGAGTGTGATCGTCCGTTCCGTCGCCGGATAGACTTTTCCTTCTGCGTTCAACAATTGTCCCATGACACCAATTGCTTCGACGAACGAACCGTTACAAAGCTGGGTCGCTGCCGTCAGCATCAAGTTTCCGAGCGAATGACCATGCAGACCTTCCCCTGTTTCGAACCGATACTGCATGATTCGGTCCATCAACGTCTCCGACTTTGATAAGGAGACGATGACGTTTCGAATATCTCCTGGCGGCAACATGTTGAATTCCGTCCGCAGACGACCAGAACTACCGCCGTCATCAGCGACCGTGACGATGGCTGTGATGTCGAGCGGATAATGTTTCAGTCCACGAAGAAGCGTCGAGAGTCCTGTCCCGCCACCAACGGCGACGACTTTACGTTCCCATTTCATCACTTCTCCTCCTTCGCATACACATAATCCCGGTGATTCGTCTCGATATGATACTGCGTCGCGAATTCTTTACTGATCGCTTCCGCGAATGTAATCGAACGGTGTTTCCCGCCTGTACAACCAAGAGCGATGACGAGTTGCGACTTCCCTTCTCGCTCATATTGCGGAATCAGGAATTCAAGCAAATCGACGAGTTTTTTATAGAACAGCTTCGCTTCCGGCCACTGCATGACGTACGACGCGACTTCCTCGTCGAGTCCCGTCTTTGGACGCAGCTCTGGAATATAGAACGGGTTCGGTAAGAATCGCAGGTCAAAGACGAGATCGGCATCGAGCGGTAAGCCATGTTTGAACCCGAACGACATGACGTTGACCGTAAACGGAATCCGCGTCCCTTCCGTGAACTCCTTCAAGAGACGTTCTTTCAGTGCAAGCGGCTTGATGTCACTCGTATCAATCAGCATCTGTGCCTTATCACGGAATCCTTCGAGCAACGTCCGCTCACGTTCGATCCCGATCAATGGTGAATCCGTCGGTGCGAGCGGATGCGAACGACGCGATTCCTTGTAGCGGCGTACGAGGACATCATTTCGTGCATCGAGGTACAACATCCGGATTTGTAAGTCGGTTTTCTTTAAATCCTCATAGACGACAAAAAAGCTGTCGATGAAATCACGCGCGCGGGTATCGATGGCAACGGCGATTTTAGGACGCACTTGTCCAATGACTTCGATGAGATGCGGCAGTAACGTCGGGGGTAAATTGTCGACACAAAAATAGCCTAAGTCCTCAAAGCTGTTCATTGCGACAGTCTTCCCAGCCCCACTCATACCCGTGATGATGACAAGTTGCGGTTGATTCTGTTCCATCTTTTCGCCCTCCAGACAACAGTTCCGTGTGTATTTTTCACTTCTTTCTCAGTATATCATAAAAAAAGAGCCAGCTTCACTGAAGTCTCCTTCAATGAAACTGGTTCGATATTATGCGTGTGAGGATTCTTGTAATTCTTCAAGCAACGCTTCGATGAAATGCTGTGCATTTTGCGCTGCGATCGAACCATCGTTCGTTGCTGTAACGACTTGGCGCAATGTTTTTTCACGTACGTCACCAGCAGCAAAGATGCCTTTGATGTTCGTTTCCATCGCTTCGTTCGTTACGACGTAGCCTTGGTCGTTTAAGATCCCGAGATCTTGGACGTAACCAGTGATTGGGTTCATCCCGATGTAGATGAAGACTCCATCGATCGGATGCGTCGTCACGTCAGCTGTTTTTGTATTGATCAGCTCGATACCGCCGACTTTCCCGTCTTGTTCGTTAATCTGTTTGACCGTATGGTTCCAGATGAAGTCGATTTTCGGGTTGTCGAACGCACGTTTTTGAAGAATTTTTTGAGCACGGAGCTCATCGCGACGGTGTACGATCGTGACTTTTTTCGCGAAGCGTGTCAAGTAGACACCTTCTTCCACCGCAGAGTCGCCTCCACCGATGACGAAGAGTTCTTTTTCTTTGAAGAACGCGCCATCACAGACGGCACAGTATGAGACACCGCGACCGCCGAGCTCTTCTTCACCCGGTACGCCGATTTTTTTATATTGTGCACCGGACGCGATGATGATCGCCCGTGCGTAGTAATCTTTGTTGTGTGCATGAATCGTTTTGTATGCTTTACCGTCTTCGATGCTTCGAACGTCTCCGTACGCATATTCTGCGCCGAATGCTTTCGAGTGGTCGAACATTTTTTGTGAGAGATCGGGTCCGAGGATGCTATCGTATCCTGGGTAGTTCTCGATATCTTCTGTGTTCGCCATCTGACCGCCCGGAATCCCGCGTTCGATCATCAATGTCGAAAGGTTCGCACGTGATGCATAAAGTGCGGCTGTCATCCCAGCAGGTCCTGCCCCGATGATGATGACGTCATAAATTTTTTGTTCTGTTTCCGCCATGATTCCACCCCATTTTTTAAATTCATTGTAGTTTGAGTATAGGTGAGAATCGCCTAAACGTCTAACACTTTGCTTGTAGCGGTGCCAGCATCCGTTCATGTGTCCGGATCATCGATGCGACGTGATCGAACGAACAATCGACAAGCGATGCACATTCCTCGATCAACATCCCGTCCCGTAAATCATGGAACAGATAGAGGAGCGATGCAGCCGATGCTTCGATTGAATCGAATGACTCGCCGCTTAAGACGAGTTGTGCGAAGCGTTCATAAAAATCACCTTCAAGACTCATTCGTTCTTCGTCTGAAACGAATCGTTCCGCAAGACGGATCGTCTGTAATGCCCGGTGAATGCGTTCATCCACGACATCAGTCCGACCCTCCATCTCGATGACTATCTGTTCTGTCAATAAGAGGACGTCTTCGCGGTCCGTCACTTCCGGCATCATCGATAACGCAAGCCGTGCCTCGGCATCGTTCAGTTTACCAAGGAGAAGTGCCGTAAAGATCCGTGAAACATCATCTTCCGTCTTCAACGCTTGGATGAGTGCTGAGCGAAATTGGAGGTTGTGGCGGATGTCATACGTATCCGTCTCTTCCTTTAACGCTTGTGCTTCGTCCGACTTCAAGAAAGCAGCCGCTTCTTCGACGTGTCCCGTCTTATAGGCAGAGATCGATAACCAGTGACCAAAGAGTGGGTCTCCCCGGTAACCGCGACGCTCGAGCAACTTCAACTCTTCATAAGCGATATCGTACCGTCCGATGATCGCTAAAGTTGATGCGACCTTATAACGTGTCTCAAGGTGCACGGAACGGACGTGTTCGAGCTGACGGGAGAGACGGTGCGCCTCTTCGTCCTGACCCATCTCGTGTAGCAAGACGAGCGTGTTACAAAGGGCATGCAAATTCCCCGGATTCCCTTCAAGGACCCGTTCGAGGGAAGCGAATGCCTGATCGTTCTCTCCTAAATAGAACTCGACGATCGCGAGGTTGTTGTAGGCAGGCCAGAACGTCGGGTACTGGGCAATCAATCCAGTCAACGTCTCCTGTGCCGCGAACAGCATCCCTTTATCGATCTGGCGTTGTGCCTGACCATGCAGACGAATCAATTCATCCTCTTCGTCGTCTTCCATCTCTTGTTCAAGATCAATCAGTTCCACGAGTGCGGCCGATGCCTCCGCGTGTTTGCCGTTTGGTGCTTGCTCTAAATATTCCATCGCATGTTGTCGCGCTTCTTCATAAAGTGAGACGTGTGCGTAGTTATTCGCTAAATAAAAGAGTGCTTCCGTATTTGATGCGTCGAGTGCACGTACTTGTTTCAAGACATCATTCGCATGATTGATTTCTCCTGTCTCGAATAAGACACGGGCATAACGGAGCAAATAGCGGATGTCCGCTGGCTGAAGTGTCGTCGCCTCATCTAGATGATAGACGGCTTCATCCAGTCGCCCTTCCCGGTGCGCCTTCCGTCCGCGGAAATAAAAAAGTTCCGCTTGCCGCGCTGTTATCGCAAAGGGGTCTGCTTTGTATTTGGTTAATTCCATCATGATTCAAGCCCCCATAAATAGTAAACTGGTTTCGTAGTTGCAGACACAAGAATACCCTATCTCTAGGAGGCATGCAACAGAAAAAAACGCCGGAGTTCATCCCCAGCGTTTCGCATAAATCGATTCCAGTTCCTTGTAATTCTCTAAGCATTTTCGTACAAAAGCATCCGTCTCTGGATTCAGTCCTTCAAGACGTGCCACGTCCTTGTCATATGCTTGCCGTAAGCTCGTCGCATAATCCGGAATCTCTCCGTCATATGCATAAACGACTGCGGGCGAAACCGTGATCTTTTCGTGCTTATGCAAGGCGGTCCGGATATGGAAGAGCGGGACATCGACTTGGTTCGGCTGGTGAAGATCCCCTTGAACAGGATGCTTCTCGACAGCCAACACCTCAACGACGAGACCTTGTGGACGTTCGGCGAATAATCTTCCGAAATACTTTCCTGTCTTATACGTAAAGCGGATGTGCGTCATCTTTTTTCCTTCTTCCTTCTCACAGTTTTGTCACATTTCATGCCGGCGAAGCGGCTGACTCGAGACCCGTTCGTTCGGTGCAATGTCCCGGTGAACAACTGATCCGGCACCAACGACGGCACCATCTCCAATCGTTACACCCGGTAGGATCGTCACGTTCGCACCAATCAAGACGTTGCTTCCGATGACGACGTCGCCTAAGCGGTACTCCGTCGTCAAATATTCATGACAGAGAATCGTCGTATTGAAGCCGATGATCGTATTGTCACCAATCGTGATCCGCTCCGGGAACATCGTGTCCGGCATCACCATCAAGGCAAGTGCCGTCTTCTCCCCGATCTTCATCCGCAGACATGTCCGGTAAAGCGCGTTCTTGAAACGAAGCGACGGAGCAAACCGACCGATCGTGATGATCGTAAAGCACCACATCACTTTAAAAAACGACACCGTCCGGTACATGTGCCAGAGTGGATTCGTCGTTCCGACCTGAAACCGATCAGTTCGCCGTGCCATTTTGTTCCTCCAGCCAAGCAGCAAGATGATCCATCGAATCAATGATGACGTCCGGCTCGAGGGCTTCTAAGTACGCGCGTCCTTTGATCGCCCAACCGACCGCGACTGTCTTCAGTCCCGCGTTCTTACCACCGAGAATGTCCGTATCGTTGTCACCGACCATGATCGTTTCGTCTGCTGTTGATCCAAGCAACTGCATCGCTTTTTCGAACGGCTCGACGGCTGGTTTTTCTTCCGTTACGTCGTCGGCTGCGATGACCGCGTCAAAGAGTGACGTCAATCCGAACAACTCGATACCGCGGAGGGCGACACGACGACTCTTCGACGTCACGACCGCCATCTTGTATCCTGCTTCATGCAGACGACGTAATCCGTCAAGCACACCTGGATACTCGAGCACGAGCGCGTCATGCATCGCGATGTTGTAGCTCCGGTAAAAGGCGACCATCTCTTTCCACTCTTCCGCATTCATCGCCGAGAATGATTTTTCAAGCGTCGGACCGATGAACGGAAGCAGTTCTGCTTCCGTGAACGTCCGGTCCGGATAATAGTAACTGAGCGTATGCTCGAAGCTTTTTAAAATCAATGGATTCGTGTCGATCAACGTGCCATCTAAGTCAAACAGTAGCGTGCGAATCATCGATTACTTCGCCTCCTTTTTTGAACCGTCCAAGTAACGAACGGCGTTGCGGCGAACGACCATCATGATCACACCGAAGATGATTAGACAGATCGAGACGATTTGCGCCGTCCGGAGTCCATCCCCCATCAACAGACTGTCCGTCCGGAGACCTTCAATATAGTAGCGTCCGATCGAATACCAAACGAGATAACCGAGGAAGACATACCCACGGCGTGGATTGAACTTCATCCGCCAGACGATCAATAGAATGACACCGATAATGTTCCAGATGCTTTCATAGAGGAACGTCGGTAAATAGTATGTTCCATCAATGTACATCTGATTGACGATCCAGTTCGGCAAGTGCAACGTATCTTGTAAGTACGACCATGTCGTCTCGCCACCGTGTGCTTCTTGGTTGAAGAAGTTGCCCCAGCGTCCGACCGCTTGACCGAACAAGAGCGATGGTGCCAAGATATCGGCGATTTGCCAGAACGAGATTTTTTTCTTACGCGTATAGATAATGACCGTCAAAATCGCCCCGATGATCGCACCGTGGATCGCGATCCCACCTTGGCGAATGTTAATGATTTGGTCGAGATGTTGACTATAGTAGTTCCACTCGAACGCGACGTAGTAAATCCGGGCACAGATGATACTGATCGGAATCGACCAGATGACGACATCAACCGCATACTCTTCGTTGAAGCCGATCCGCTTCGACTCGAAGATCGCAATCAGGAGACCGACGACCGCACCGAGTGCGATGACGATGCCGTACCAGTAAATCGGTACAGGACCGAGTTCGATCGCCACGCGGTCAAACGTTGGTTGTACAGAGGCTAAAGTTCCCATCAAAGACCACCATTCCCATCTTCAATTGCTTGCGCGAGACGTCCCGCGAATTCTTCTGCTGTGTTGATGCCCATGTTCTTCAGACGATAGTTCATCGCTGCGACTTCGATGATGACAGCAAGGTTTCGTCCGGGACGAACCGGAATCGTCAGGAACGGAATTTCCGTATCGATGATTTGGAGTGTCTCTTGATCGAGACCGACGCGGTCATAGACTTTCGATTGATCCCAAATCTCGAGGTTACAGACGAGGCTGATCTTCTTATGCGAGCGAACCGCACCTGCACCGAACAACGTCATCACGTCGATGATCCCGATTCCACGAATCTCAAGCAGATGTTGAATCAACTTCGGTGCTGTCCCAACGAGAATCCCGTCACCCGTTTGACGAATCTCAACTGAGTCATCTGCCACTAGGCGGTGACCTCGCTTAACGAGTTCGAGTGCCGTTTCCGATTTACCGACACCACTTGCCCCTTTGATGAAGACACCGACACCATAGATATCGACGAGGACACCATGCATCGCCGTCGTTGGTGCAAGTTCCGCTTCGAGGAAGTTCGTGATCTGTGACTCGACCGATGTCGTATGCCCTTTTGTCGTCAACAGTGGCACGTTCGTTTCGTCCGCGGCTTGGATGATCGCTTCCGGTACTTCGAATCCACGTGTAATCAAGATACCAGGTGTTTCATCCGTACAAAGGACGTTCGCTCGTTCGCGTTGTTCCTCGTACGTTAAATTATTGAAGAACGTCAATTCTGTTTTTCCGAGAATCTGGAGACGTTCTGCCGGGTAATAGGCATAGTAACCGGCAAGCACAAGGCCAGGTCGGCACAAATCAGCCGTCAGAATCGGGCGATGTAAGCCCTCTTCTCCCGTGACGATGTGGAGATTGAATTGTTTTACGATTTCAGCTGTTCGCACTTTTGGTTGCACGCTTCGTCAGCCCCTTTCACTTGAAGTATTGTACCATATTTTTATTCGATTCATGGAATTGGATTAGAAGCATGATTTCTTGGGAATGGAATAAAGAGTTAATATTTTGAAGGAGGTTTTGCCGTGATGTCAGGCGGTGGTATCGGATTGATTTTAGTCATTATCTTATTTGCGGTTCTAGCGATTGCTGGTTTCGTCTATCTCATCATCTCACTAATTGATATGTGGAAAGCGTATTCGCGTAATCAAGATCAAACTGCCCTCTTATTCTTCATCATCTCAATCATCGGAATCTTCATTAGTGGTTCATTCATCTCCTACGTCCTCGCGATCATCTTCTATTGGAATCGCGCACGCGGAAAGAGTTGGCTCGGAATCGGTCTGATTCTCGTTTCGATCGTTCTTGCAATCATCGGTGTCTTTGCCTTACTCTCGTTCGGTTACGATATGAATAATATCGAGAACATGAATTTCGACGAGCCGATGATGGATCAGGACTACGATTATTGATGTAAGCTACATCCATCCTTTTCAGTAAGGATGGGTGTTTTTGTCTATGCAGATGACGAAGCTCCGCTCGCGTGACTCCTACAGGAAAAAGCGCTGTCAGAGACAAATGAGACCCGGCTACTCGTTCCTAGAACGACGTAGCTGCGGCTTGTGTCTCGCCTGAGGAAAGCACGCAAAGCGGATAAGACGTCATAAGAAAAGCGCAACCCCTTTTTCAAGAAGTTGCGCTAGTATGCTTATAAAGCTTGTGGACTGAGGTGAACACCATGTGTAACCGAAATCGTACCTGTCTTCGTATCCGCTTCAACCTCAATTTTTGGTGAGCGACCGCGACCTGAGACAAAATGGAGTTTCCGGTTGACGATCTCTTTTTGATCCCGGATTAATTCCATGTCATCGAGGTTGCAGTTGAGACCACCGAAGTTCGTCTCAAGCTCCCCGTAGACTTCAGCGCCGTGTGGCAACATCAAAGCGATGCTTCCAGCAAGCGACGACGCTTTGACCTTCGCATTTTGCGCTGTCTTCAGCTCGCAGCGGACGTTTCCGTTCGCTGTTTTCAGTTCTGAACGTTCGAAGACACCTGTCGTGATGATTTGTCCATTAGCTGTCTTCGCCTTCAAGACTTTCAACTCCGACTCTTCGATTTCAATCGAACCGTTCGCTGTCGATACTTTGACATCCTCACTGAACAGATCGCGGACGTTGACTCGACCGTTCGCTGTCATCAGTTGAGCAGATGTCGTATCGAGTGACGTCAACGAAATCTCCCCGTTCAGCGTCTGTAAGACGAATGATTCGTAATGACGGCGTGGTACTTTCAGATGGACTGTCGCCCGGACACTCTTATCCTTCAAACGAATCGAGAGTGTGTTGGCCGAGACTGCGTGTTGCACAGCGGCTTGAAGTTGCTCAAGCGCCTGTTCTTCCGTCACCTGTTGGCGGCGGAGCGGGCGTCCTGTCACCGTCAATTCGCATTCTTCGAGATCACTCGGTTCGACGACCAAGTTCGCATTGAACAGATCGACGTGAACCGTCTCACCGCTAAACGGGAATTGTTTGACGTAGGTGACGTTCGGACCGGACGCCTGATTAAGCGAAAGATCACTGTCCTTGATCCGGCTGACGAGATTATCGAACGCTGACATGACTTTCGTCGTCAGCGAATCGACGGAATACTGGTCGACCCGATCATATTGTTCTGGTTCATCGACGTACTTATGTTCACTGGCAGAAGTTGCACGTTCGTCGATCGCTTCGAGCCGCTCGAGTTTATCGAGTGCCTCATCAATCGTTAACTTTCCTTCTTTGACTTGCTCCAATATCAATTGACGCATATCTTGCTTCATGAACCGTTCCCTCCTATTCTTGAACCTCAAACGTGTGTTACATGATACTTTCGTTTAAGTTCCCTTAGTTCCTTCCTACGAATCCTCATCCACAAAAGTTTCACGATTCAATTCGTGCCGCATCGCGTTCAAGGACAGGTGCGAGGTATCGGCCCGTGTAGGATGCTTCGACTTCAGCAATCTGTTCCGGTGTACCGGCAGCAACAATCGTTCCGCCACCGTCGCCACCCTCTGGTCCTAAATCAATCAAGTAGTCGGCCGTCTTGATGACATCCAAGTTGTGTTCGATAACGAGCACCGTATCACCATTGTCGACGAGACGTTGTAAGACTTTCAAGAGACGCGCGATATCGTGGACGTGGAGTCCTGTCGTAGGCTCATCGAGAATATAGATCGTCTTCCCAGTCGAGCGTTTATGCAACTCGGACGCTAGTTTAACACGTTGTGCTTCCCCGCCGGACAGTTCCGTCGCGGGTTGACCGAGACGCATGTACGTCAGACCGACGTCAGCGATCGTCTGTAATTTACGCGTGATCTTCGGAATGTTCTCGAAGAAGGCGAGGGCATCTTCAACCGTCATCTCAAGGACATCAGCAATCGTTTTGCCTTTATATTTCACTTCGAGTGTTTCGCGGTTGTAGCGTTTCCCGTGACAGACTTCACACGGAACATAAACGTCCGGTAAGAAGTGCATCTCAATCTTGATGATGCCGTCACCGCGACACGCTTCACAACGTCCACCCTTGATGTTGAAACTGAAACGCCCTTTTTTGTAACCACGGAGTTTCGCTTCGTTCGTCGAAGCAAAGACGTCACGGATGTCATCGAAGACACCGGTATACGTTGCTGGGTTCGAACGTGGTGTCCGACCAATCGGCGATTGATCGATGTCGATGACCTTATCGATTTGGTCAAGACCCGTGATCCCTTTATGGGCACCCGGTTTTTCTTTCGCCCGGTTCATCTCGTGCGCAATCGTCTTATAGAGAATTTCATTGATCAACGTCGATTTTCCGGATCCCGAGACACCGGTGACAGCGACGAACAGACCCAGCGGAATGTCGACATCGACGTTCTTCAAGTTGTTTTCCGATGCTTTGTGGATATGAAGCATCCGACCGTCTGGCTCTTTGCGTGTCGACGGAACAGGAATGAACTTCTTCCCGGACAAGTATTGACCAGTCAACGAGTTCGCATCCTGCATCAACTCTTCCGGTTTCCCGGCTGCCGTGACGAATCCACCGTGATCGCCGGCACCAGGTCCGATATCGATCAAGTAGTCGGCTGCCATCATCGTGTCTTCATCGTGTTCGACGACGATCAACGTGTTGCCGAGATCACGCATCGCCTTCAGCGTATTGATCAGACGATCATTATCACGTTGGTGTAAACCGATCGATGGTTCATCGAGAACGTAGAGGACGCCCGTCAGACGCGAACCGATTTGTGTCGCAAGACGAATCCGTTGCGCTTCCCCACCGGACAATGTCCCCGCTGCGCGTGAGATCGTCAGGTAATCGAGACCGACGTTCTCAAGGAACGACGCCCGTTCGTGAATCTCACGAACGATCATCCGCGAAATCGTCTGATCCTTCTCACTCAATTTCTCCGGCAGTTCGTCGAAGAACATAACCGCTTGTTTGACGGACATCTTCGTCACTTCACCGATATGGTGATCGGATACTTTGACGGCGAGCGATTCCCGTTTTAAGCGGTGTCCTTTACACGTCGGACATGCTTTCTTCGCCATGTAGCCTTCCATCTGTTCCCGAATATAATCAGACGACGTCTCCTTGAAACGACGTTGTAAGTTATTGAGGACCCCTTCGAAGTAGAGGTTCGTATTTCGGACCATCCCAAAGTCGTTCTCATAACGGAAGTGAATCTCTTCCTTCGTGTTTCCGTTCAAGATCGTTTCGCGATGTTCTTCTGACAATTGTTCGAACGGTGTATCCATATCGATCTTGAAGTGGTCACAGACCGCTTTGAGTAATTGTGGATAATACTGCGAGCTCGTCGGTTCCCACGCTACGATTGCCCCTTCGTTCAATGACTTATCGGGATGCGGTACGACAAGATCAACATCGACCTCAAGCTTCGTTCCGAGACCATCACATGACGTACAAGCACCAAACGGTGAGTTGAACGAGAACATCCGTGGTTCGAGTTCGCCGATTGAGAAGCCACAAATTGGACAAGCATGATGTTCACTGAACAACAATTCGTTGCCGTCCATCGTATCGACGATGACCCGACCATCCGCGAGGCGAAGTGCAGTCTCAAGTGAGTCCGCAAGACGGGCTTCGACGTCTGGTCGCACGACGACACGGTCGACGACGACTTCGATCGAGTGTTTCTTGTTTTTCTCAAGCGTGATCTCTTCGGCGAGATCCATCGTCTCTCCGTTGACACGGACGCGGACGAAGCCTTCCTTCTTCAAATCGTCGAGCACCTTGACGTGCGTTCCTTTTCGTCCGGAAACGATTGGCGCGAGGATTTGCAGACGCGTCCGCTCCGGCAACTCCATCACTTGGTCGACCATCTGGCTGATCGTCTGGCTTGAAATCTCGATTCCGTGATTCGGACAAATCGGTTTACCAATTCGTGCGTACAACAGGCGCAAATAGTCATAGATCTCTGTGACCGTTCCGACCGTCGAACGTGGGTTTTTACTCGTCGTCTTCTGGTCGATTGAAATTGCTGGACTCAGTCCTTCAATCGTGTCGACATCCGGTTTATCCATCTGTCCGAGGAACTGACGGGCATAGGCAGATAAACTTTCGACATAACGCCGTTGTCCTTCCGCGTAAATCGTGTCGAAGGCAAGCGACGATTTCCCTGACCCGGACAAACCCGTCAAGACGACGAGCTGATCGCGGGGGATTTCGACATCGATGTTTTGTAGATTATTGACGCGAGCGCCTTTGATGATAATCTGATTCTTCTTTTCTCCCAACTTAGGCACCTGCTTTCAATTCTAATATGAGGTCGCGGAGCTCAGCAGCTCGTTCGAACTGCATGTCTTTCGCCGCTTGACGCATCTCTTGGTCGAGCTGCTCAAGCAACGTTTCGCGCTCCGGTTTTTTGAGTTTGTTGAACTTCTCGAGTTTTTCGACGGTGTCGTCGCTCTCGATCGTCGTACTGATGACACCACGAACATCTTTTTTGATCGTCTGCGGCGTGATGCCATGTTCTTCATTGAACGCCATCTGGATCGCGCGACGGCGTTCCGTCTCATCGATCGCCCGTTGCATCGAATCGGTAACTTTATCGGCAAACAAGATGACGTGTCCTTCCGAGTTCCGAGCCGCCCGACCAATCGTTTGAATCAGCGAACGATCCGACCGCAAGAACCCTTCCTTATCGGCATCAAGAATCGTCACGAGTGAGACTTCCGGAATATCGAGTCCTTCTCGTAATAAGTTGATCCCGACGAGGACATCGTATTTCCCGAGTCGTAAGTCACGGATGATTTCAATCCGTTCCAGCGTCTTGATCTCCGAGTGCATGTAGTTGACCTTGACACCATTCTCTTTCAAGTAATCGGTCAAGTCTTCTGCCATCTTCTTCGTCAGTGTCGTCACGAGAACACGTTCGTTCTTCGCGACCCGGTCACGGATGTTATCCATCAAGTAATCGATTTGTCCCGTGATTGGATGAATCTCAATCGTCGGATCGACGAGGCCGGTCGGACGAATGATTTGCTCGACCATCTCTTTTGAATGTTCGAGTTCATATGGTCCTGGTGTCGCTGAGATATAGATTGCCTGACTGACTTTTTCCTCGAACTCCTCGAACCGTAACGGACGGTTGTCTTTTGCCGATGGAAGACGGAAGCCGTGATCGACGAGGACTTGTTTCCGTGCCTGGTCTCCGTTATACATCCCGCGAATTTGCGGCAGTGTGACGTGCGACTCATCGGCAACGAGCAAGAAGTCCTTCGGGAAGTAATCGAGCAACGTATACGGCGTTGCCCCTTCTGGCATCAAGTTCAAATGACGCGAGTAGTTCTCGATTCCGGAGCAATAGCCCATCTCACGCATCATCTCGAGATCGTAGTTCGTTCGTTGCTCAAGGCGTTGCGCTTCAAGTAACTGATTATCTTCGCGTAATTTCGCAAGCTGCACTTCCAGTTCCTTCTCGATGTTCGCGATCGCTTTCTGCAGACGGGTATCCCCCGTCACGAAGTGGGACGCCGGGAAGATCGAGATGTGCTCGCGGTCCGCGACGATCTCACCTGTCAGCGGATCCATGTCACGAATCCGTTCAATCTCGTCACCGAAGAACTCGACTCGGACACACTGTTCGTCGCGTGACGCCGGGAAGATTTCAACGACGTCTCCCCGGACACGGAAGCGTCCACGCTGGAAGTCGATGTCGTTTCGCTCATACTGAATGTCGATTAAACGACGGAGCATCTCGTTCCGCCCCATCTCATTGCCGACACGCAGTGACAAGACGTGGTTGTTGTACTCTTCCGGGTTACCGAGACCATAGATACACGAGACAGACGCAACGATTAAGACGTCCTCCCGTTCGAACAGGGCGGACGTCGCCGAGTGACGTAGTTTATCAATCTCGTCGTTGATCGAAGAGTCTTTCTCAATGAACGTATCCGTCGATGGGACATACGCTTCCGGTTGGTAATAATCATAAAAACTAACGAAGTATTCGACCGCATTGTTCGGGAAGAATTCCTTGAACTCCGAGTAGAGTTGTCCCGCTAGTGTTTTGTTGTGGGCAAGGACGAGCGTCGGTTTCTTGATTTCCTTGATGACGTTCGAGACCGTGAACGTCTTCCCGGTACCGGTCGCCCCAAGCAACGTCTGATGTCGTTCGCCTTGTTTTAGCCCAGTCACCAATTTTTTGATTGCCGTCGGCTGATCACCGCCTGGCTCAAATGGTGAAACGAGTTCAAATTCCATCGTTTGCTTCCCCCTCATCACGTAAAAAATCTATTTTTATTGTACCACTTTACGAACAAACATTCGATTATGAAGTGCTCCTTTTAGGAAGTTACCCTTTTTTTCGAAAATGCAAAAGTTTCTTTTTGCTTCGAGTGTTGATCCTCGATTTTTCTGCCGACAAAAAAATCCCCGTCACGGCTGTTCCGTGACAGGGATGTACTCGTTAATGCAAGGACCGCACTTTAGTGCGACCATGGACCGGCTCGTTGACGAACAGAATACCAAGTTCATGATGATCTTGTTCATAGAAGGCACGTTGCGCAAACCGGATGTCGCCGTTATGGTTCATGACTTCAAGACGCAGATACGGTTTGTGTTTTTGGATGGCTTCGTAGAACGATGTTTCCGAATCGACCTTCTCACCATTGACTTTATAAATCGCTTCGCCCGGAATCAAGCCCATCTCGGCAGCTGGTTTATCAGGTAGCGTCCCGAGAATGACAGCACCACGCGTTCCATTGAGGAACAATGGTGTCTGTGCCCGGTTCAAGCGTTTGACCCGCTGATGCAATAGGATATGCAGAACGAGCAACAAGACGATCCCGTACAGCCATTCAGCTTGTCCGGTGACGTATGCAAGAACCGTCAATAGAATCGCGACGAGACTCGTAATCAAACGTCCTTGAACGAGCGGACGCATCAATTCTTTCGGCAACTTACCCGTAAAGAGGAAGCTGAAGCCGATCGGTAACCAGAGAACGATCGGAACGAGCTCTGGGAAGCTGTAACGTGGCCACCAGGCTTCAAGCACGTCGCCCGGAACAAAGACGAGCAAAGGCAATAGCCAAAGTTTATTCGCTGACAGCCCACCGATGAAGCGACCACGCTTCGAGACGACGAGTGACGGTGACAGGCGCCGTTGCCCACGCCACCAGACGAGTAGACATTCCGCGACGAGCGTTAACGTCGCAAGCAATAAAATCATTTTCGGCTCAACCGTTCGAACTGGATCAAGACGTGAATCCATTAGGAACCAGCCGGCAAGTCCAAGCAAGACGATCGGCCAAAGCGGTACGTTTAAGCGGACGATCCCGACCAACAGCAAGACGCTCGAGAGTCCAAGTAACAACAGAGCGTATTGCGGCGTCAGCGTCAATCCGAGCCAGCCACTGACGACGGATAAGACGAGACCAACGAGTAACCCTGGTAAAAGTGTTTCGAGGACATCGCTTCGTTTTCCGTGTGTCCGGGAGCGGAACAATCCACGTTCCCGTTTGACACGCCGGATGCCGATGACCCAACTGACAAGGAGTGCTAACCACAAGGTCGGACTGGCGATGAGACTAATCGCGGTCCAACCAATTTCATCGAGTAATTCCACGCGCATTCAGACCTCTTTCCATTCCTTATTATTGAGCAGCGACCTCGAGTGCTTTTTTCCGCTGGACGTCATTTTTGTCGTCTTCGAGTTTCTTCAGGAGACGTGTCTCCATCTCACCCGCTGTCTGCTGATCGATTTTTCCAGTGACGTCGAGTTTCGCATCCTTTTGCAAGGCTTCGACGGCTTGTTTCATCGTGTCACCGAAATACCCATCCTGTCCTTTTGGCTCGTAACCGATTGCTTCAAGGACGAGGTGAGCGTTTTCGACCGATTTACCGTAGTCACCGACTGCAAGTGACTTCTGATCAGTCAGGATCTTCGTGACGTTGAAGTACGCTGGTTGCTTGACTTCGATCGTCGGTTCGACCCCTTTTTTGTGGATCCAGTTGCCGTCCGGCGTCAGCCATTTGTTCGTCGTCAACTTCAAATCACTACCGTCCTTCAAATCATACGCACTTTGAACGATGCCTTTACCGAACGATTTCGTACCGACGACCTCAGCCCCGGCACCTTCCTTCAGACCGGCTGCCAGAATCTCAGAGGCTGACGCTGATCCGCCGTCTTCGAGCACGACGATGTTATAAGGTTTCTTCTCGTCTGCCTTCCCGAATTCCTGCTGCCGCTCCCCTTTATTGTTCTCGACTTGATAAATCGGAACGTCCTTCGGAATGAACGGTGCAATCATGCTTGAGACAGCCGTCAAAAGACCGCCCGGATTCCCACGAACGTCGATGACGAGTCCATCGATGTTCTGACTCTCAAGTTTCGCGAGCCCCTTTTCGAACTCTTTAGCCGTCGGTTCTGAGAACTGCGTCACTTGCAAGACACCAATATTCTTCCCGTTAACGTCCTCAGTCGACGTATAGACCGTTTCGATCGGAATCGTATCCCGTTTGATCGTGATGTCCATCGCGTCTTGTCCACTGCGCTGAATCGTCAGGACGACGTTCGTTCCTTTTTCACCACGGATTTTCTTGACCGCTTGATCCGTCTTTTGCCCTTTCGTCGACTTGCCGTCGATTTCTAAGATGACGTCACCCGGTTTGATCCCGGCTTTTTCAGCAGGTGATCCCTTAATCGGTGAGACGATGACGATCGACTCGCCCTTTTGTTCAAGTGTCGCACCGATCCCTTCGAACGAAGACGATAGATTCGTATTGAACGATGCCGTCTCCGACTCATCCATATAGACGGAATACGGATCGTCAAGCACTTCCGCCATGCCAGACAACGCACCGTCCAGCAGTTCTTTATCCGTTACGTCCTCTAGATAGTTCTGTTCGATCATTTGACGGACCTGATCGACTTTTTTCCAATCACCCGACGCATTCGCCGACGACGATGACGTCGAGACAGAATCCGTTCCGCCAGCCGCTAGCATCCCGACGGCGCCTGCCCCTAAACCAAGCCCGAAGGTACTGACCGCGATGACTGCTGTTGTAGATTTTTTCACGCTTGATTCCCCACTTCCATTAAAAAACGCAGTATTTTTTTCAGTATAGCAAAAAAAGATAGGTTACCCTATCTTTTCGGTATTCTATGGGATGTCAAAAGATGTACGGTGCCGGATCCACTGCATTTGGTTGTCCGACCGCCCATTCTCCCTTATGCAATTCGAAATGCAGATGCGGTCCTGTTGACCAGCCAGTTGAGCCGAGCGTCCCGACCGTTTGACCTGGCATGACCGTTTGACCTGCAGACACACTGATCGAGTCGAGATGCGCATAGACGGTCGTATAGACCTGTCTGTCAATCAAATGCGTCACCATGACGACATTTCCGTACCCGGTCGCACTACCGGCACGGAGGACGATCCCACCGGCTGCCGCATGAATCGGAGTCCCTTTCGCATTGACGAGATCGATGCCCGTATGCAGCTCCGGCTTCCCTGTCAATGGATTGTTCCGCGGACCAAATGGTGACGAGACATAGCCTTTGACTGGTAAGTGAAATGGTCGACTGACGTCGACATCAACACTCGTATCCGGTGTTGCACTTGGCGTCTCAGTCTCAGGAACCGACGTCTCTGTTTTTGGTGTCTCTGCTTTCGGCGCCTCTTTCTGTTCCTGTTGCGCTGCTGCCTCTCGTGCAGCTTCAGCAGCTTCCGCTTGACGTTTGGCTTCTGCTGCCCGCGCGGCTTCTTCGGCTTTCCGTTTCGCCTCTTCTTTGGCTCTCCGTTCCGCTTCTTGCAAGGCGATCAATTCGTTTTGGATCAGACGACGCTGATCCGCAAGAATTTCCGCCTCTTCAGCTTTCGAGAACTGCTCTTGTTGTAGTTCCTTGACCTTCGTGTTCAACTGGACGACGAGCTTCCGCTTCAAATCAGACTCCGCGATAATCCGCGTCTGAAGCACGAGTAACTTCCGTTGTTCCTGTTTCATGCTCTCCAGTAATAACGCTTGTTCCGAGCGCTGTTCGTTCAGTTGCTTGACGTTCGCCTTATAGGCTTGCAAAACATTATCATCTTGTTTGATGATCTCGCTGACCGTACTGAAACGCGAAATCAAATCACCGAAGTCCTTCGCGTCGAGCAGGACCTCGATATATTTGACGTCTCCTTTTTGCTGGACGGCACGCAATCGGCTTCCGAGCAAATCTTCTTGTTGATGCAGTTCCTTCAACGTCTCGGAAATCGCTTCTTCCGTCAGACGCAATTGTTCTTTAGATGCAGCAACAGCCGCTTGTTGATCGGCTATTTTAAGCGCTAAATCATCCAAACGGCTGTTGACTTCATCCAGTTGCGCACGGGCTTCCTTGCGCTCCTGTTTCGTCAAGATTAACTTCTCTGATGTCTGATTCTGTGATCGTTCCGTCTCTTTCAGACGGCTTTCGACCTCCTGTTGTTCCTTCAGCAAATCTTCTTTCGACGTGGCATCAACGGACACACTAGTTCCAATCAAAGCTAAGCTCAGGACGGCAGAATAGAATCGGACTTTCATGAGAAGCATCTCTCCTCTATTTTATTTTTGAGTGAATCACTTAAATCTTCAAGAAACGACCGAGTGATGTCGTAGATCCCCATACACCGATGAATGCACCGAGTCCGAGTAGGATCAAGACGACTTGTGCCGACAGTTCTCCTGGCGGAATCAGCGAGAAGATTCCCGCATTCACGGTAGCAAGTTGCGGTTGGATCGCGTTGTATGAGACTTCGTAACCGAAGTAGACGACGACGATCGGGATGATGGCACCTAATATGCCCATCAATAACCCTTCGACGAAGAACGGTGCACGGATGAATCCGTTTTTCGCTCCGACGAGGCGCATGATCTCGATTTCCCGGCGACGGGAGAAGATCGTGACTTTGATCGTGTTCGAAATGAGGAACATTGCCATGAATGTCAATCCGACGATCAGGATGATTCCACCGATCCGAACTCCTTCAAGGAAGTTAAACATCTTTTTAACATAGTCCTTACCATATTCGACACTATCTACATTTTCCATTTTTTTGATGGAATTTGCAAGTGTTTCTGTCTCTTTTGGTGAGGTAGCTTTGACGATATATCGGTCGTGAAGCGGGTTATCCTTTTCAACCGACTGATAAGCTTGTGAGCCTTCGCCAAGTTGCTCCTTGAAGCGGTCCAGTTCTTCTTCTTTCGAACTATAACGAACAGAGTTGACACCCGGCATCTGCTTGAGGGAGTCACCCACTGCATCAATCTTCGACTGGTCTGCTTCCCGTTCGACGAACACTTGGATTTCAACGTCTTTTTCGACGTTATCGGAAATCTTGTTGACGTTGAACATGAGCATCGCGAATATTCCTACGAGAAGTAAAGTAACGGTAACAGCACTGACAGAAGCGAATGTCATCCAGCCGTTCCGGACGAGACCTTTTGCCCCTTCCCGTAAATGACGGAATCCATTAAACTTCATAGCCGTACATTCCTTTCTCTTCGTCTCGGACGATTTTTCCTCCATCGATCGCTAAGACACGATGACGCATCTTGTTAACGATATCCCGGTTGTGTGTCGCCATTACGACCGTTGTCCCACGGCGATAGATTTCTTCGAACACTTCCATGATCTCCCATGCTGTATCCGGGTCCAGGTTCCCAGTCGGCTCATCGGCGATGACGAGTGACGGACGATTGACGATGGCTCTCGCGATCGAGATCCGTTGTTGTTCGCCCCCAGATAATTCGTCCGGATAGTTGCGCTCTTTATGCTTGAGTTTGACGAGATCGAGGACTTCGAGGACTTTCTTCCGGATTTGTGCTTTGTCTTCTCCTACGACTTCTAGCGCGAAGGCGACATTTTCATAAACCGTCAAGGACGGGAGTAGTTTGAAATCTTGGAAGATGACGCCGATTTGGCGACGAAGTTCGGGGATTTGACGGTTTTTCAACTTACCGACTTCGATTCCTTTAAATAAAAATGAACCGCTCGTGGGTTTCTCTTCGCGGTACATCATTTTCATGAATGTTGATTTACCCGCACCCGACGGACCGACGATATAGACGAATTCGCCTTGATTGATCGTCAAATCGACCTCACGGAGTGCCGTGACGCCGTTCGGATAAATCTTACTGATTCGTTGCATCTTGATCACGTACTTCACATCCTTACTTATTTACTGATGCTGAATGGATAGGTCTAAAAACCTACCGACCACCATTATAACAGGGACAAAATTGAACGCACATTACAATCAAATGTCATTTCAGGCGATTATACCACAAAAAAGAGGCACGAATGACGAACACATGTCGTGTGTGTCATCTCGTACCCCATCATATCCCATAATTACTTTTTCTCAGCGAGCCAGTCAGCAACGGCAACGATTTCTTCATCCTCTTTGAGGATTCCAGCAGGCATTTGCCCTTTCCCGTTCTTGATGATCTCTTGAATCTCTTCTGAAGAGTACTTCGAGCCGACCTTCGTCAGGTTCGGTCCGACATTTCCTTCAAGGTTGTTCCCGTGACACGATGCACAGTTGTTCGCGAAGATTTTTTCTGCATCGACGGCTGTTTCCGTCTTCGACGAATCATCGTTCATCGTCGACTCTTCCTTCGTACTTGACGAATCGCTAGAGCTTGAATCGTCACTGCCGCCACATGCTGCGAGCGCAAGTGTCGTGCCTAACCCTAACGCGAGTAACAAGTTTTTCAGCTTCATCCGGATATCCCCCTCTTGTAAGTATCTGCAAAAACACTTCTGACCTAGTTAGAGTATAACCGTTATCCGGAAGAGTTAAGCGTGATTTCACAAAAACTTCACGCGTTAGGAACAATTACGGCACATTCCGGTAGCGTTTGTCGTCCGTAAAACCAAGTCCCAGTACTTCATGGGCTTCACTGACGACGAGAAACGCCGACGGATCGATATGTTTGACGATCTCTTTGAGCGTCGTAATCTCCCCTTGACGGACGACGACCATCAGCATCGGTTTCCGTGTCCGTGTGAACGCACCTGCCGCCTCGATCTCCGTCGCCCCGCGATCGAGCGTCTCGAAGATTTCCTTCACTAACGCTTCCCGTTGATCGGAGATGATATAGGCGAGCTTGTCGTTCGTGATCCCGAGCTGAACGACGTCGATCATCTTGATCGTGATGAATAGGGCGACGAGCGCATACAATCCAATCTCGAGCGAGAAAATCGTCGCCGCACTGATGACGATCGTTCCGTCGAGCAAGGCGATACAGAGATGAAGCGGCAATTTCGTGAAGCGATGCAAAATTTGCGCAATCAAATCCATTCCGCCAGTCGACGCACGTCCCCGGAAAATCAGACCGAGCCCGATCCCGACACCGGCGCCGCCGAAGATCGCGGCAAGCATCGGATTCATCGTCGCAGCCGGAACATCGAACCGTTCGTAGACGAGGATGACGACCGGTAAAAAGATTGAACCGACGAGTGATTTGACACCAAAGCCCATCCCGAGGATCATCCACCCGATTGCGAGCAAGACGACGTTCGCGACGAGCTGGAACAAGCCTGGTGAGATCCCGAACAAATCGTTCAAGACGATTGATAAGCCACTGACGCCTCCTGAGGCGAGTTGATTCGGTGCTAAAAATAAACTAAAGGCACTTGCGACGAACAAGGACCCGATTAACAAATACGCATAATCGCGCACGACTTCCTGACGTGTCGATGTCATGACATTCCATTTCCCCTTATCGATTGATTCTCGTGTTTCATTTTAGCGGAAAAGTCAGACAACGACTAGATAGGCGGACCAACTCACAGTGTTCCCTTTATACCGCACTAAAGGGCGGACTGTAGCGGACGATGCCGCTAACGCCACGCAACCCATTCCTTTCAAGCGCAAGGACGAGAAAGACTTCCGGTGGAACGGGAAACGGTGGCTCAATCCCGTAGTCGATTGCCCGTTCAAAACCAAACTGCGGATAATAACTGTCGTGACCAAGTACGACGATATGTGATTCACCAGCGTCCCGCGCATCCTCAATCACTTGGCGAATCAATTCGGAACCAATTCCTTTTCGTTGCCAGACCGGCAGGACGCCGACTGGTGCTAAGGCAAGTGACGGAATGTCATCGATATGGATCCGGCTTAAGAGAACATGACCGACGATTTCTCCTTTATCAGTCACGGCGACGCGACCGAAGACTGGTTGCGCTGCTTCATCCTCACGTAAGGCATCGACGAGGTTCGCTTCGTTCGGTTGTTCGAATGCCGCTTCGTGAACGAGTCGAATTCCCGCTGCATCCTTGAAGCCTTCTTTACGAATGATCATCAGATATTGCTCCCTTCGAGTGGTTTTGTTGCAAGAAGCGTAAACTCTTTCGGAATGTTCTCACCGTTCCAGCCCCGATGTTCGTCAAATCGTTCTAATGTGAAACGTGTTTGCAAAACACCATTTAAGATTTCACTCAGTGTAAAATAGCGGACGGAGACATCCGGAAAATCGGTTTGTTCCTCGTCCGGAAAGTTTGTCTTATACGCCAAGTCACCCGCTTGTAACGCTTGATCGAAATAACGCGGTTGATACATCAAGTCCGCATCGATCCAGCGACCGACCGGGTGAAAATCGCTAAGGATCAACTGTCCACCGGGCTTTAAAACCGTAAAGAGTATGTGTAAAAAACGCTCGAGATCCGCAAAATAATGCAAAATGCCACCTTCTAAGTAAAGGAGATCAAACGTATCGCGATATCGTTCAAGGTCAATCGCGTAGATATCCTCGACGACATAGTGGATTGATGTCTGAGCGTGGTGCGCCAGTTCAAGCGCGTACTTGGCATTCTCCTCTGAGAGATCAAACACGGTGACGTCCGCTCCGAGTAACGCTAACGGCACCGCCTTGCGTCCGTTCGAACCACAGATGTTCGCGATCGTCTTCCCGGCGACGTCTTCGAAATGACGACGATGTTTCTTCAAACATGCGGCTGGATCTTGTTTGATGACCGCAGCATATTCCGCCGGTGTTCCGTCGCGTTTCTCCCAAAACTCATACGCCCGGTACTCCCACGCCTGTTTGTTGACCCGACTTTGCTCCTGCATCACTGTTCCCCCTTTGACGTTCAAAAAACCAGTCGAACATCGTCCGACTGGTTGGTTGTCTTACATATTCATGAGACGGAGGTACGCATCGATGAAGCCCATGATGTCACCATCCATTGCCCCTTGCGTGTTCCCGACTTCATAGTTCGTCCGGTGATCCTTGACCATGCTGTATGGGTGGAAGACGTACGAACGGATTTGGCTACCCCATGCGATATCCGATTTTTCACCACGGATCTCGTCGAGTTTCTTTTGTTGCTCTTCGATTTCGCGTTGGTAAAGTTTCGCTTTCAACATCTTCATCGCCGCTTCACGGTTTTTGATCTGCGACCGCTCTTGTTGACAGGAGACGACGACGCCTGTCGGAACGTGTGTGATCCGGACAGCCGAGTCCGTCGTATTGATGTGCTGACCACCGGCACCAGAGGCACGGTACGTATCGATCCGTAAATCTTCCGTACGGACTTCGATGTCGATGTCATCGTTGAATTCCGGCATGACGTCACATGAGACGAACGATGTATGACGGCGACCTGACGAGTCAAACGGTGAGATCCGGACTAAACGATGGATCCCTTTTTCGGCTTTTAAGTATCCATAGGCATTGTGCCCTTGAATACGGAGCGTGACCGATTTAACACCTGCTTCATCACCCGGTTGGTAGTCCATCGTTTCGACTTTCCAGCCTTGCTTGTCGCAGAAACGTTGGTACATACGGAGCAGCATCGATGCCCAGTCCTGCGACTCGGTACCACCCGCACCTGGGTGTAACTCGAGGATCGCGTTGTTTGCGTCATATTCGCCGTTCAAGAGGATTTGTAGTTCGAAGTCTTCGAACTTCTTCTTAAGGTCGCCAAGTTCTGACTCGAGCTCTTCTTGAAGATCCGCATCCGGCTCTTCCTTGATCAATTCGTACGTCAAAGCGACGTTCTCGTGACCTGCTTCGAGTTCTTTATATTTGTCGACCATCGCTTTTAAGCCGTTCGACTCATCGATGACTTTTTGTGCCGATTCCTGGTTGTTCCAGAAGTCTGGGTACGTCATCTCGTTTTCAAGTTCTTCGATCCGGGCAATCTTCGACTCGAGGTCGAGTGATGCCTTATATTCGTCGAGTTTCTTTTCCATCCACTCGGCGGTGTTGCGAATTTCTGCTAATTCCATGTGTTCCACCTTCTCTTTCCGTGAAAAGAGGCAGGAATCTCCTGCCTCTCTTTCAGTCGATTCATCACTTACGCCTGACGGCCGTGACAGTTCTTATATTTCTTACCGGATCCACACCAGCACGGATCGTTGCGTCCGATTTGGTCATTTGGATTTTTCCGGACCGGCTTTTTCTTGACCGCTTTATCTTCCTTACCTGAAACGGCGACTTCGTCTTGGACGACTTTTTCACGTTTGAGGTTTGGATCGAGATCTGCCCGAAGGACGAATTGTGTCACTTCTTCAGCGATCGCAGCGTTCATCGCATCAAACATCATCGAACCTTCCGATTGGTACTCACGGAGCGGATCGTTTTGACCATATGCCCGGAGGTGAATCCCTTCACGGAGTTGATCCATTTGATCGATATGGTTCATCCAGTGTTGGTCAACGGCACGAAGAACGATGACTTTTTCAAACTCATCAAATGCTTCGGCTGGTACTTCTGACCGTTTGTGCTCGTAGTGTGCGAATGTCCGCTCTTTGAGCAACTCGATGATTTCTTCGCGTTCTTTTCCGAAGAGGTCGCTTTCCGTGACCTTCTCTTCGATCGCAAGCGTCTGGTTCGCCCATTCTGCAAGCGCACCGATGCTCCACTCTTCCGGGACGAACTCGACCGGTGTGTACTGATGGACGCCTGCTTCGATCGTCTGCTCGATCATCGGACGAACGATATCTGACACGGAACCCGCATCGAGAATCGCTGCCCGGTCCGCGTACATGACTTTCCGCTGATCCGCCATGACGTTATCGTAGCCGAGGACTTGTTTCCGTGCATCGAAGTTATTTCCTTCGACGCGTTTTTGAGCCGATTCAACGGCACGAGATACCATCCGGCTCTCGATTGGTTGCGAATCATCCATTCCGAGACGGTCCATCATCGACTGTAGCGAATCGGAACCGAAACGACGCATCAACTCATCTTCAAGTGAGAGATAGAATTGTGATGCCCCTGGATCCCCTTGACGACCGGCACGACCACGGAGCTGGTTATCGATCCGGCGTGATTCGTGGCGCTCTGTTCCGAGGATGTAGAGACCGCCTTTATCTAAGACACCTTCACCGAGCTTGATATCGGTACCACGACCAGCCATGTTCGTTGCGATCGTGACCGAGTTCGCTTGACCGGCGTTCTCGATGATTTCCGCTTCACGCGCGTGGTTCTTCGCGTTCAAGACTTCGTGACGAATGCCACGTTTCTTGAGGATGTTACTGAGTAACTCTGACGTCTCAACGGCAACCGTACCGACGAGGACAGGCTGTCCTTCGCGGTGGGCACGTTCGATTTCGTCTGCGACGGCAGCGAACTTCCCGTTCATCGTCTTGAAGATCAAGTCCGGCATATCGTTTCGGACGACTGGTTTGTTCGTCGGAACCGGTACAACGTGCATGTTGTAGATGTTACGGAATTCTTCTTCCTCCGTCTTCGCTGTACCGGTCATCCCGGCAAGCTTTGTATACATCCGGAAAAAGTTTTGGTACGTGATCGTCGCAAGCGTCATCGATTCGCGTTGAATCTCGACGCCTTCCTTCGCTTCGATCGCTTGGTGCAAGCCTTCGGAGTAACGACGGCCTTCCATGACACGACCTGTGAACTGGTCGATGATCATGACTTCATCTTCACGCACCATATAGTCGACGTCGCGATGCATGACGGCGTTCGCCCGCAGTGCGAGGCTCAAGTGATGGTTAAGCGAAACGTGCTCGAGACCGAACAGGTTATCGATGCCGAAATACTTCTCAGCCCGGTCGATCCCTTGCTCCGTCAACAGGACACTCTTCGTTTTGATGTCGACTGTGTAGTCTTCATCTGCTTTCATGATCTTCGCGAATGCATCGGCTTGCGAATAGAGTGCTGTCGATTTCTCGGCAGACCCTGAGATGATAAGTGGTGTCCGTGCTTCATCGACGAGGATGGAGTCGACTTCATCGACGACAGCGTAATGGAGCGGTCGTTGTACACGGTCTTCTTTATAGAGAACCATGTTGTCACGCAAGTAGTCGAAACCGAACTCGTTGTTCGTTCCGTACGTGATATCACAGCTGTAGGCTGCTTGTTTTTCCTGACGCGACATGCTTGAGAGGTTCAAGCCGACTGAGAGACCAAGGGCCGCATAAAGAGGTTCCATGATGTCACGGTCACGTTTTGCAAGATATTCGTTGACGGTAACGACGTGAACGCCGTTGCCAGCGAGAGCATTCAAATAAACAGGGAGTGTCGCGACGAGTGTCTTACCTTCCCCGGTCTTCATTTCGGCGATATCCCCGTTGTGGAGGACATATCCACCGATCAACTGAACGCGGTAGTGGCGCATGCCGAGAACGCGTGTCGAAACCTCGCGACAGACCGCGAAAGCTTCCGGTAAAATATCATCTAAGTCTTCTCCGTTAGCAAGACGCTCACGGAATTCAACGACTTTTCCTTCAAGTTCTTGATCCGATAACGCACCGATTTGTGTCTCGAATGCTTCTACAGCGTCTGCTGCTTTTTCGGCTTTCTTCAGGACACGTTTCGTTGGTGCAAATAATTCTTTTAGAAAATTAGCCATGCCTTACAGTCCCCTTACTTCGAACGATTCTTTGAACGAACAGAATTCCGAGATTTTTCCTTTATTCAGTGTACCGAATACGACGTCAAATTTCAACAAGCGGACCAAGCAGCGATCTCGGTCTTTTGTCATAGAGCAAACGTACCTTGTTTAAAAATAGTTTTCCATCATATCAAAAAGGGACCCGCCCGTAAGAGCGAGTCCCTGTTGCATTCATTATTCTGGTTCAATCAAACCGTAACGACCATCTTTACGACGGTAGACGACGTTCGTGTTGCCCGTTTCTGCGTCTGAGAAGACGAAGAATGCGTGTCCGAGCATGTCCATCTGAAGAATTGCTTCTTCCGTGTCCATTGGTTTGAGTGTGAAACGCTTCGTCCGAACGAGTTCGAGTTCTGCCTCGTCCTCTTCATAGACTGGCGCTTCCGCTTCCGGTCCTTCGAGCGTTTTGAAGTACTCTCCGATGCCGCCTTCTTTAGCGCGTCCTCTCCGGTTCAACTTTGTTTTGTGTTTCCGGATTTGACGTTCGAGCTTATCGACGACGAGGTCGATTGCTGCATACATATCGCCATTGATATCCTCTGCACGGAGCAAGAGGTTTGGCATTGGAATCGTCACTTCGACTTTTTGCTTCTCATTGTTGACTTTGAGATTGACATAAGCCGTTTGCGCTTCCGTAGGAGTTGTAAAATAACGAGTTAACTTTTCAAGCTTTTTCTCGACGTAATCCTTGAGAGCATCTGTGACGTCCAAGTTTTCACCGCGAATGTTGTAGATCATGTAAACTCCTCCTTAAGTAACCGGTTGAACCTATGAATTCGAGATGCTTCAGTCGTTTCCTTCTGAATATTCGAAATTCTTTGGTTCGTTTTTATTATAGCACGATAAGTGAAGGAAGACCATGAAAACGATGACATTCTCATGAACGTTCCCATCTGTTCTTAGCGTACGATAATATTGAAGCATGTTGATGTTAACGTATATACCCGTTTTATCTAAACTCAAAACAAAAAACCGCTTTTAGGCGAATAGCCTAAAAACGGTGGCGGCTGCTATTGGATTAGATCTTTGAAACGTTCGCAGCTTGTGGACCACGATCGCCTTCAACGATTTCAAATTCCACTTCTTCGCCTTCTTCAAGTGATTTGTAACCATCGACTTGAATCGCTGAGAAGTGTACGAATACGTCTTTCGCGTCAGACGTCTCGATGAAACCATAACCCTTTTCAGCATTAAACCATTTTACTTTACCTTGTTCCATTCGAATTCACGTTCCCTTCGCAAACCAGAGTTCGAGAGCAAGCTCTCTACGGCTTAGTCTATCAAAAGAAGGAATTATTGACAATTAAAAATTCTGATTAATTTGAATTCATTCCGAAAAATGAATAATATTCCCTACTTATTGGTCTATATTTTAAAAAATTACGTTGTCATTACAGTTGTATTATTGTATTATATCGTTAGTAATTACCTATTTTATCCATTGTCCTATCCTAAGGAGGATGTAGTCGAATGCGACCATTCCATAATGACGAAAAGTATCGAATCACGAAACGGACGGTGGCGATTCTCCCCTGCTACGACATGATGAAGCAATCCATCATCGTACTGGAGGATGGCTCGACCATCATGACACCGCTTCGGCCGTATCAACTACTGCAGCTTTCCTGCAGGCAATACAACAGTTCCATCGAGGAACGCATCGTGACAGCAAAACGTGTCGCATCTGTGAAAGGAAAAGTCCCAGTCGTTATTGAACCGACACTTGGCCTCGTGTTTTTCCCAACGAAATCACCGAAACGTGATGATTGCGAGTGGTACGCTTGGAGCCACATGTCCGAAGTCATCGAGGAAGACGGACAGACGAAGCTCAAGACTCGTAATGGCATGATCCTTCCCGTAAACGCCTCTCCTTACATCGTCCGCAACCAAATGAAAGCAACTGGCGAGCTGATGGCTCGTTATCAACAATTGAACGCGATGACATTAGAGGAACGCTTTAATGCAATCAAATCTTAAGCAGTGACCGTAAAAAAATCAGGGTTGGGCGATGAATTCGCTCAATCCTTTTTGGTTTCTGCCGATATATAATGAGATGATAGTTTTAAAAAACAAGGAGGCTTCTCGATGAACATCCAATTGAACCCGGCACGTCCGGCGCAATCCCCTGGTCAGACGCCGCTTTCGGAGACGAAGACCTATAAAGGTACGGTCCTTGAGCAGACCGGTCCACATACGGCTCTCGTCCAGGTCGGTCGGGATAAGATCGAGATGACCTTCACGGGCGACGTTCCGACAGGTGATTTTCAGTTCAAGGTCAAAGGACAGACCGCAGAAGGTTACTTGATCGAACAACTGACACCCGCGACACCGGATGCGGAAACCCCACCTGTTCTGTCCGTTCCATCAAATGTTGACCCTGCTTTGCTAGAAGGCGTACCGGCTGAACTAAAGCAAGCCGTTGCGAAGTTACTCGCAAGCGGTCAACTGCCGCAAACACCAGAAATCGTCGCCCAGCTCGTGACGGCACTGCAAGGCACTTACAAGGACTTAGCACTCGAACTCGTGTCGCGACCAGACACAGCACTGCCAGTTGATGCTGATGTCTTGATCGCAAGTCTCCTCGCGACGACGGAAGACTATCCGGACGTCCTGCCGGAGCGCGACGCCTTAAAGGAACAACCGACATTCGAAAAAGCCGTCGCGCTTGACGTCGCCCGCGTGACGCTACCGACGCAACGCGAGATCGAGACAGCGTCGCCATTGCATATCCGGCAATACATCGAACATCTACCAGCGGAAAAACGACCGGCTCTCGTCGCTACGCTCGAACGAGGCGATGTCGAAACCGTTCGCAAACAGCTGGCGCCCTACTTCCCGCAAGCGCCGCTCGAGCCAAAGACGAGTGTCCGCGAGCAACTGATTGGTCTGACGGCACGAGCAAGTCAACCGGAACCAACAGCGCAAACGACACCGGTCCGTTCTGCTTTGACACTCGTCCGCGAAGTGACACCACGTCTCGCTGAAATCACGAACGATTTCAAGAGCCAGCAACGAACGATCGTCTCACAACTCCGGCAAATCGAACCGCTCGTCGAGACACGTCCGGTACAGATGGTCGCCGTCATCGAGAGTACGGCGCAACGCTTAAAACAAGTCTTCCAGCAAACAGATGCCTTATTGCATACCTCGATGAAAGATGAAAAACAGCTGATTCATTTCTTATCGAAACTCGAACGGGGCGCGGAACTGGCATTACTCGGACGCGGAACAGAGGCAAAAGCCGTCTTACAGGAAGTCCGAGTCGCATTCGAAGCGTTCCGTTATGCGCCCACAAACGTCCGTCCGACTTACTTACCAGAGATGCAAGGACTGCCGCCGCAAGCACCAATGTCACCGACACAAACGGCAACAAAAGCCGTTCCATATGAGCCGCAACAAAATAGTCCACGCCTCTTGCAAGAAACCGTCCAAAAGACGCTTCAGCTTCAGACAGCGGAACTGAAACTGAGTACACCGGCTGCGAATCCGGAAGCCGCCAAATTGCAGACGTTCCTTGCAGCACAACAGCAAGTCAATAAACCGGACAACCAGCAACAGTTGAATCAGATTTTACTGGCGTTACCGGTCCAACTCGTCGAAGCGACGGCAGGACTCCACGTTCACTTGCAAAATAAACGCCCGGACGAAGTGATCGACTGGGAAAACAACACGTTGTATGTCCAGCTCAATACACCGCGCCTCGGTGAAATCGGTGTCCGGGTCGAGACCGTCAACCGAAAGATGCAGATCACGATTGAAAATGATTTCCCGGTTCTTGAACAACTGGCGACCCCATTCCTCGACCGAACGACGGACGCCTTGCAAGCAACTGGTTACCAGGACGTCCGGATCCAGTTCCGTCCATTCACGCGCGAGCAAGTGACGGAGACCGTCAAGCAAGACGAGACGCCACGTGGCTACGACTACCGTATCTAAAAAGGAGAGACCGTTATGTATCAGAAAATCGATTTAACCGGACGCAAGACGGCTGCCGTCCTCCGCTATGATGAAGCATCTGGTCAAGCACCGGTCGTCGTCGCTCGGGCCAGCGGGCAAGCCGCCGATCGAATCTTACAAGAAGCACGGGCGAACGGCGTCGCGATCGAACACGATACGTCTCTGCTCGGTCACTTACTTGATCTTGATCTCGGGACAGCGATTCCCCCGCAACTATACGACGTGATGGCAGAACTGCTCTTATTGATCGAAGAACTCGACAATGCGAAAGGACGACAAACATGACAGAACAAGAACTTTACGCGATGACCCCGCAACAGCTGACGGAAGTGATGTTGACGGGACTCGTCCTGCAATATGACCAGGCTATTCTCGCGCGTGACGCGAACCGCTTTGACGAAGTCAACGAACGCTTACAAAAAGCCTATCAGTTACTCGATAAACTGCAGGCAGGACTGCATGACGACGGTGGTATCATCACGGCACAACTCGATGCGCTCTATCACTATCTTGCCGAGCAGACGTTGCAAGTCTACAAAACACCAAAAGTCCTCGACGAACTACTGGAACTGGCAGAAGACTTACGCGTCACTTGGCAAGCGGCACAGACCGTCGATCGACCACTCGTGCGCGCCTCACATCATCAACGATACGAAGGGATGGAATACGAATGAGAATCACGAACAACGTACAAGCCTTAAAGGCTTATCGCAACCTCAGCATCAACCAGACGAACGTCAAGACGACGATGGATAAACTGTCGAGCGGTCAGAAAATCAACCGGGGTGCGGATGATGCAGCTGGTCTCGCGATCTCAGAGAAAATGCGTAATCGCTTAAAGGCACTCGATAAAGCGGAACAGAACGTTCTTGACGGCGTCTCGATGATTCAGACGGCTGAAGGCGGCTTGAGTGAAACGCATAATCTGTTGCAACGGATGCGTGAACTGGCCGTCCAAGCTGGTAACGGTACACTGGCGACGGAAGACCGGACAGCAATCCAAGAAGAGATCAACCAGCTGACGAACGAAGTCTCGCGAATCGCGAAGACAACCCAGTTCAACGGCAAAGAACTGTTGAGCGGGAAGTTCAATGATGCCGACAGCGCCCTGTTCATCCAAACGAATGCCGGTGCCAACGAAGGGATCTCGATCACGATTGACGACATGCAAGCTCTCGCGCTTGATGTCAGTTCGACGACACAAACGAATCCGTCGATTCGACCACTTGATTTCCCGAGTGGCGATGCACCCGAGTATGCTCTTAGCGTCATGACGGCAACAGACGCAAATGACGCGATCAGCCGGTATACGAAAGCAATCGATACGATCTCCCAGCAACGAGCACAGCTCGGCGCAATCCAGAATCGATTTGAAGCGACGTCATCCGTCCTCAGTGTCAGTGTTGAGAACTTAACAGCATCGGAATCACGAATTCGCGATACCGATATGGCGCGTGAGATGATGGAATATGCGAAATACAACATCCTTAACCAATCGGGGATGGCGATGATTGCTCAAGCGAACGCCCTGCCGCAAGGCGTCTTACAACTACTCAATTAAGGAGGCAGACCCGATGGATATCCGCCGCATCCAAGAAACGCAACGACTCCAGTCCTTAAAAGGCGGTCCCCGTGAAGTCGAAGCATCAACGACCTTCTCTGCCTTGATGCAAGAGAAACGGGACCACAAAGGTTATGAAAGGTTGCAACAAAAGCTCGCCCTCGTCGAAGAACACGGACAACTGCTCGCTGAGAGTCAGACGATCGAACATCTCGAAAGCTATAAGGAAAAGATCAAGGACTTCTTAAAAGATGCCCTCGATCAATCACAACAACTCGAAGAGAGGCGCGGCTTCAACCGCCGCGGTCGGACGAAAATCTATAAAGTCGTCGAACAAGTCGATGCGAAACTCCTTCAGTTGACGGATACCGTCATCTCTGGCGAATCGCGCCGGCTCGATATCCTCGACCAAGTCGGTGAAATCAAAGGCATGCTCGTCAACGTCTTCGTGTAATCTAGATTAGAGGAGTTCCCCTACATGCCAGACTTATATCTTAAAAAATGCACCTGCCCCTACTGCTTGAAGACGACGGAGACAAAACGTGTCCTGTCACGGCACATCCGTGTTGCCTCGACCGATTTTGATGGCTTCATCCGCCATCAAGGTGTCAACGTTTATCTGTATGAACCGATTCAGTGCAGCCATTGTCGGTTTTTCTTCCACGAGTCGTTCGGAAAGTTATCGCCAGACGTTCGAGCGACCTTACAAAATCACATCCTACCGACACTTCCCGTCTTACCGTTTGCTGGCACAGAACGGACGATCGAGCAGGCAGTTCAGCTCTACAAACTTTGTCTCTACACAGCTCAAGTGACGGAGCAAAAGCCAGCAATTCAAGCGATGCTCGGTGTTCGTCTGTCCTGGTTGCATCGTTTGACCGGTCAACCGAACGAAGAGCAACTCTGGGCGAGTCGAGCGATTGAAAAATACGTCCCCCTATACGATAACTACACGTCCGTCAAAGAGAGCGGGATTCCAGAAGATGTCCTTCTATTGCGGATTGCGGACCTGTACGCTGTGACGAAAGAGAAAGATACGGCTCGCCTCTGGTACAGTCGTTTGTTCCAAAGCAAGACAGCGACCGATAAAATCAAAAAAGACGCACGCATCCACTGGGAATGGGTGCAAGAGCAGGACTGATCCTTGTTCGTCATCAGACGGGACAAGGATTTTTTTCACCGCTCGTCGAAAAGAGCAGATACATTATTTTTAGGAAAGGGGGTCCGTGATGCGACCGACGTTACCGATTCTCTATTTACTGATCACCTACGGGCTGATGCTACTTGTCAGCGGAACGCCGTTTATTCCCCTGGTCGCCGTTCTTGCGACACTTCTTGCTGTGACATTCGTCGCTGTTAAAGCCAGGCGTTGGTTCTTCCCGAAGCACCCAGAGCGTTCGGTCGGCATCGCGATTCTCTTGTTCGCAAGTGGTCTCTGGATCAATTTTACCCTGACCTTCTTTCCGCATCCGCCGGAAGTCGACTCTGCTGCCAATTTGACGTTGACCGCCTTTTTGATTCTGACCGCCATCGCCTTTGCCCGATTGATCGACTGGTCTTCGATTCGACATGCACGGTTACTCTATATTGATGGTGTGCTCTTGTTCGGAATGGTCTTCGTTTTCGGTTATACGGTCATCTTGCGACACTTACCAACGTTCGCCCGCTCTGACATCGAATTCGTCGCTATGCTCGGCTACGCGATCAGTTTCATTGCGCAGTTATTCTTCTTTTTGATTTTGTATGCGACAGGACTTCGTGGATCGGCACACAGACGACTGATTCAGGCGATGATGCTATTCATCTTGGCGAACTTCGGTTATTATACGTTCTTCGTTCGTGATGAGTTGACGTTCGCTGCTTGCTTCTTCCCGCTCTATGCGGTCAGTTTGTTTGAGCTAGCTCTCTACTTTAAGGACGTGCCACCGAAGCAACCGGCACGCGACCGACTCGGACGACCGTATTTACCGTACATCAGTCTGCTCGTTCTGTTGACGGGCATAACATTCCTATCGATAGCACAAGATGTCTACTTCCCGACTCTGATCATCCTATTCTCGTTGTTTATGTTCCGACAGTTCTTTTCCGAACGGCTCAATCGAAGATTACTGACGGAACTCGAGACGTTCGAGGTTGACCTGACGCACCGGATTGATCGTCATACAGCGCAACTCGAACTCCGAAAGGAAGAGTACCGTCGTCTGTTTCTCGCTCACCCACAACCAATCATTCAACTCGATGGCAATGGGCATGAGAAAGCGATGAACCCGGCAGGGGAACGTTACTTCCCACACGGTTACGTTCCTGATGCGTTAGTCGATCAATTGATTGCGGCATTTTTAAATCTTGAGACCGGTGAAAAGCAACTCTTAATGCGACCCGTCGACGGACGGACGTTCGAAGTGACATTGATTCCGATTCCGGGTGAAGCTGATTTGTACGTCATCCTGTCCGACTTAACGGAAGCCTTATCACAAGAAAAGTGGCTCCAAGAACTCGGTTATCACGATGCCTTGACGGCACTTCCAAACCGACGTTACTTCGAGGATCACCTTGGTCCACAGTTGGCGACCCTGACTGAAGGATCACTGCTATTCATCGATCTCGACGGCTTTAAGCAAATCAATGACCGTTACGGCCACGACGCTGGAGACTACGTCTTGCAGGAGACAGCACGTCGGTTGCAGCTTGATTTAACGCAGGATGATGTAGCGGCACGCCTCGGTGGAGATGAATTCATCGTTTTCCTCGCTCGCAGTCGCGCGGAGACGATCACCTACGCTGAGAATGTCCTCCTTCGCTTGAACGATCCCTTTTTCTTTGACGCGACTGCGATGCAGGTCACGCCGTCAATCGGCATCGCCCGTTATCCAGACGATGGTCGGACGACGAGTCTACTCTTGATTCGCGCCGACGAAGCGATGTACACCGTCAAGCAAGAAGAGAAGAACGCCTACCGCTTTAAATGAACGGCAAAATGCCCCGTCCACAGAAATGGACAGGGCATTTTTTCGTGAGCTTACGACTCACGACGATATTTTTCTTCTTCATAGGCATCCAGTGCATCGGAGACAGGGCGTTCGAACTCTTCCCATGATTCCGATTCGACGTCCGGTTCAATGAACTGATCGTACGAGCCGTCCGATTGGAAATACGGCTGCGGTACGGGACGTTTCTTGTCTTCCCGCTTGGTCACGAAAGATCCCTCCCTCACACAAGAAAGTTACTGACGAGAATCAAAATACGGTGAAAAACTATGATCGACTTCTTCGTACGGATCAACGTACGATTTACGACTCGTTTGCGTCTGACGCAACTGACTGATTTGTACCCCTAATTTAGCCGTTTCTGCTGATAATTTCAAGTCGATTTTCCGACTATCCGAGACGAGTTCCTGAATGACGGCTTGATTGGCACCGGCAAGCAAATTCGAGTGCGCCGCGATGAACGCTTCTCGTTCGTTCAGCAGACCTTGAATCTTCTCAATCCATTCGTCATACGTCTCTTCATTCGGCGTTTGATCAAGCAGTTCAATTAGTCGTTTCGTCTTCAGGCGAAGCGGATCGAGCGGACTCATCGTTGCCGTGCGAGTTTCATCGCTTCTTTCCACGTCTCGCGGAATTCTTCAGCAAAGCCAATCACTTCGTCAATTGCAACGAGGTCGTTTTTGACGTTGGCATCAATTAAACGTGTTTGCATATAGTCATAAAGGATATTCAAATCTTTTGAAAGAGCAATCGATTGATTGAGCGTTAATTGCAACTCACTGATGATTGCTTGCGCTTTCTGGATGTTCGTATTTTTTTGTTCGATCATCTTTTGTTCGATAGCACGTTTCGCAAGCATCGAGAATTTAATCAATCCTTCATATAACATCAATGTTAAGTCTTGAGGTAACGCCGTCGTTACCGAGTTCGTCTGATACGTAGCATAAGGGTTCATCGCGTTTCCTCCTTTTTATTGTCCTTGTCCGAGATAACCAGCAAGCGTCGCCGACTGACTGTTCGCCTGGTTCATTGCTTGTTCCATCGCCGCAAATCGACGATAGTAGCTATCTTCTTTTCGTTTTAGCTTATCTTCCCACGACAGCATACTCTTATCAAGATCAGCGAGTGACTTTCCGAGTCGATATGTCGTCGCAACCGCTCCGTCACGTCCCGCAACTCCAGAAATCTTGTCACGAAGTGTCGTTGCGAAGCCCTGTATCTGGCGGACGAATCCGTCAATTCCATTTTGATTAAGGACTGGATTACCTTGCGCATCTTTTGTCGGTTCCGGAGCATCAGCTGTGAACAGTTTAAAGACACCTTCCGGATGCTCTTCAAGCATCTTCTTCAGCTTCGTCTCATCAATTTTTAACTTCCCACCGTCTCGGAAATCACTGGTTGAGGTAATCCCGATTTGCGACATGTACTGGAGTTGAATCGTATCTGTACCTGATGTATAGGAATAACCAGTATCGATCTTCGACGAAATCGCACTTCGGAATTGATTGAGACCGTCCTGTAGATAGCCATCGTTCTTCAGAACTCCACTGATTGCTTTTTCTTCCCACTTCTTGACTTCATCTTCGCTGAGTTCTTTACGCTGCGCATCCGTCAATGGTTGATAGTCGCGATATTTTTCTTCACGGACTTTTTTATTCATCTTATCGATGACATCGTTATATTTATCGACGAAGTTTTTGATAGAATCAAAATTTTTCTGTGTATCGAGCGTAGTATTGATCGTCGTTGCTGTTTCCGAGACATTGTTCAAGGTGATCGTCAGACCGTTCTGCGTGAATGTATTCGTCGTCTGTTCGAGTTGTTGTCCACCAATCGTGTACTTAGCGTTCTGTCCTTCACGACCAAAGGTTCCATCCTCTGAATTAACCTTTGCAGTATTATTTGAAGCATCAACAATGGAGATATCAGCACCGTTCGGATTCAAGTTGCCGGTACTCGTTTTCGTTAAGACCAGTTTTCCAGTTAAATCGTTAAAGACCGCGCTCATTCCGAGACTGGTTTTACCGTTGATTGCTGCTGTTAAGTCAGAGATTTTTTGTGTTGCATCAAGCTGCAATGTCTCAGTTACCGCTTTACCTGTCGCATCGAAGGTGTTGATTTGGACATTGATTTTGCCATTCGCATCTTTCGTGAACAATCCACTCTCTTCAAGCGTTGCATCACTTTTCTTCCCAGTTGCTGCAACGAGAGTTGCGGATGCAGCACTGGCCAGTTGATCGATACTATCAATCGTCACACTACCGGCTGACGCTGCTGGACTCGCTGTTACCGTCAATGTCGTCGGATTGGAGCTCGTAACCGTTTTTGATTGATAGTTCTTCGATAACAACATATCGCTTGTAGCTGTCCGGAAGTCAAGCAGTGCTCGGTTCATCTCACGATAAGCATCACGTTGCCATGTCAGCGTCTGCTTTTTTTGTGATAATCGATCGACCGGCGCACGTTCTGCCTGCATCAATTGTTTGATCATCGTTTCGGTATCAATTCCACTCGCTAGACCACTCAGTCGAATACCTGCCATCCAATCAGTCCTTTCCGTTAAATCCGTTTATCGATTAATTGATTAAATTCCATAAATGCCGCAAAAAAATCGAGTTCCTTTTTGCTTGGAATTTCTTGAACAACATTATTATTCGTATCAACGACTTGAATATAGTATTCGTTTAATTTTTCATGTTTGACGAATTTGAGACCTGTCCGTTGAAGTTCAAGTTTTATATTCGCTTGTTCCATCGCTGCTTCAAGTTTCGTAATGTGCTGGGATGTCGGTAGGACAACGACTCCTTCTTCTGCTAGTGCTTCTTGATTCGCTTCCACAAACACATTGCGTGTCGCTTCGTACGGTAGGACGCTCGAAGGCAGATGAAGGCGAATTTCCGTGTTGATGGAATTCATAGTCGGTCACTCCTTTTTCTTCTCTATGTAGTATATCGGTCAATTCATCTAATTTGTTAGAGTTCGAACAGAACAAAACAAAAAAGGCCACGGAACGAGTCCGTGACCTGAACAATCGATATGTGCCAACTACGATTAACGGAGTAATTGGAGAACGCCTTGCGGCTGTTGGTTCGCTTGCTACGCGCATTAGCTTTCGCTAATGATAAGACTATATCTTCATCCTAGATTTACTAGGAGCTGGGCACTTCCCCCGCCGTTTACGGAGTACGGATTTCATAACCATCGGACAAGTCCATTAGGTCGTCTATCCTAGTCGTTGAACCTTCACCAAGGTTTCCCTACAGGTGCTTGGCTGCTGATTGTCCAATCCTTAATGTTTTTCAGAACGGTCACGCTCGCCGTTTCCAGCCACGTTGTCGTACATCAAGACTCTCAGGAGTTCCAGCAATTCACCCAGTCATGATCTAATCCGTTACCAAATTAGACGCCCGGTAGAATCAATCATCGGAGGAGTTGAAGAACCCCCTGGGGTGTTTGATTCGCTTGAGCCAACATCGCTTGTGCAGCTTGTGCAAGAATCGAGTTCTTTGTTTGATTCATCATTTCTTTAGCCATGTCAACGTCACGAACGCGTGATTCAGCCGCTGTTAGGTTTTCAGAAGATGTTTTCAAGTTGTTGATTGTGTGCTCAAGACGATTTTGGTTTGCACCAAGTTTTGAACGTTCAGAAGAGACTGTTTTAATAGCATCATTAATTGTTGTGATTGCTGTGTTAGCTCCGTCTTTAGTAGACACATCTACAACGTCTACACCTAAGCTACTAGAACCCATTGATGAAATTGATAACTTAGTGTTCTGATCTTCGTTAGCTCCGATTTGGAAGCTAGCAGCTTTATTAGTCAATGTAAGAGTATTAGTAGATGTGCTAGCACCATGTCCAGTTTGCAATTTGAATTCAAATCCACCAATGCTAACTTTACCATTAGAAGTTAAATTCGTTACTCCAGTAGCTGTAGTACTTGCATCAGGACGAGCAACAGTCACGTTAACTCCTGTATTTTGTACATTTAAAGCAATTGTTCCTTCAGAATCAATATTATGCGTGCTAAAGTTGAGGCTAATCCCCCCGAAATTTGTCAAGTTAGCGTTTAAGGCAACACCATCTTGTGCTTTAACTAATGTACCTTCAGGATTAAATAATTCAACTTTTGCGTCTGTTGCAGTCTTGTTACTAACTTTAACAGTATACTTTCCGTAATCAATCTCTGCACCAGTAGCTATTCCGTAGTCACCCACAACGCCTGTGCTAGCAACACTATTTCCACCCATAGTTACAGCGTCAGTACCTGCAGCTGTTAAAGTAATAGTATATGCTCCGTCAGCCATGTCTGAACCTGTAACTTTTAATTGTCTAAGTTCAGCAGTGTTAGCTGTAGAATTCACCTTTACTCCTAAATCCCCATTTAAAAGTTTTTTAGTGTTGAATTCTGTATCAGTTGAGATACGATCAACTTCATTTTTTAACTGAGAAATCTCCTTTTGCATTTCATTACGATCATCATCTGTATTTGTATCGTTTGCTGATTGAACAGATAATTCACGCATACGCTGAAGAATATCGTGTGTTTCGTTTAATGCACCTTCAGCTGTTTGAATGAGTGAAATTCCATCTTGTGCGTTACGTGAAGCTTGGTCAAGTCCACGAACCTGCGCACGCATTTTTTCAGAGATTGCGAGACCAGCTGCATCGTCGCCTGCTTTGTTGATACGAAGACCTGAAGCCAATTTCTCCATTGATTTACTTTGAGCTGCAGAAGCACTCGAAAGTTTGTTGTGCGTGTTAAGAGCTGTAATGTTGTGATTGATAATCATCGTAATTTCCCTCCATAGGATCAGTTTTTTGTCTCTTTGAAGATCCGTCTTCTCCGAGATGTGCCCCCTGGCCGGCCCAAGGGTGACACGGTGGATTAAGTCGATGACTGCTTCCACCCTATATATCGTCGTCCACTCGAAATGTTTAACAACTTTCTTCAAAAAAATGCAAAAAAATCGCACATCCGGTTTGGATGCACGATTTCCTAATAGTTTAGAGACGCGACGCACCTGTCTCTGCTTGTAATTGCTCCGCTACCGCTACCAATTCTTCCATCGCTCCATTGACTTCACCAAGTGACGCCGCTTGATGGCTTGACGCCTGCAAAACTTGCTCCGCGTGTTTCGATGCTTCCTCAACCATCGCGAGAATATTTGCTGTCGTTAAGCCTACCTGATCAATTTCCTGATCCGATTTGACGACAAGCTGGTCGACCGATTTAACACGCGAGTAGACATTCTCCGTCGAATGATGGATCTCTTCGAATGACGAGCCTGCTTGCTCAACGAGTCCGACACCTGTCGCGACTTCACTCTGAACATCGGTCATCGCGTTTGCTGTATCGTTAACAAGACGTTTGACGCCGGAGATCAAATCGGTAATTTCTTTTGCTGATGTCGCCGTCTGTTCAGCAAGTTTTTTAACTTCTGCTGCAACAACGGCAAATCCACGTCCTGCTTCTCCTGCTCGTGCCGCTTCAATCGATGCATTCAAACTGAGTAAGTTCGTTTGTGCCGAAATGTCACTGATAACATCCGTAATTCGTGAAATCTCACCTGTCATATCCGTCAGACGGCCGTTCAGTGTTGCTGACTGTTCCATTTTTTTCGAAATCATATGCATCGCCTCGACAGAATCGGTCGCAAGTGTCTTCCCGTTCTGGGCTTCCGTCTGCATAACCGTCGCTGATTTCAAGGCTTCGTTCATCTCTTTTGCGACTTCATCCATCGTCCGTTTAACGGCACCGAGCGCATCCATCGATAAGTACGCTTGATCGACGTTTTCGTTCATCTTCGCTGACAGTTCTGCCATTGCTGAACGGATGCTTTCACCCGACGCATTGCCTTCTTGGACTGCTGCTGCGATCTCTTGCGCGGACGCTGTCAGCTTATCGCTTGAGCTTCCCATCTGTGTCGCCTGTTTGCGGATATGTAAGACCATGACTTCGAGTTCATGCATCAATTGGTCGACTTCATCCCCGCGCTTTGCTTCCTCGAAATCGACGTTGAAGTTGCCGTTCGCGACTTCGCGTGCCGTTTCTGTTGCTTTTTCAATCGCTTTGATCGGTTGACGCAAGATCAGCTGAATCAACGACGTTCCAATCAACGATAACACTAAGCCAATCCCTGCTCCGAACCAGATGGCATTTGTATCCGTCACGTCAAGTCCACGATGGAGATAGAGCACGAGCTGGGCTGAGATACCACTCGTGATGACTGAGATGGCTAAGACCCAAAAGAATAACCGCACCTTCAAGTTGCTTCGTAATTTACGCATAACCGAAACTCCCTTTCCTATATCTTCTTTCACCGTCCTCTCTATCGGTTTCTTTTGTAACCGTTTTAAGTCAGTTGACCCGATTTTCAAAAACGATTCCCAGTGAGATGACAAAAACACATCAAAAAGAGTGATGGACCAAATCGTCCATCACTCTTTCTTTCTTATTTCCGCTCAATCTCAACATACTTATAGGAGATATCTGTTCCGACATTATGACGGGCGAGGTTTTTGACTTCCGTATTTTGCAAGAAGGCATTCTTCCGTTGGTAGACCGGTGAGATCGCTTGATCGTCGAGCAACACGCTTTCCGCTTTACTGAGTAACGCAAGACGCTTGTCTTGATCGAGCTCACTTTCAGCCTGTTTCAAGAGACGGTCATACTGTTTGTTCGAGTAGCCCATCATGTTGAACGGGTTACCGGTCGTGAACAAGTTCAGGTATGTCGTCGCATCTTGATAGTCTGGTGCCCAGCTCGCGAGTGACAGATCATAATCCCCTCGTCCTTCACGGGCGAGACGTTCTTTCTTCGGAAGTGACAACAATTTAACGTCGACATTCTGCTTCTTCAACGCGCCTTGGATATACTCCCCGATTTTTTTCGAGACATCGTCATCTTCGATTAACATCGTCAACTCAAGGTTTTGCTTGGCAAGCACTTTGTTTGCCGCTGCTACATCATATGATGATTCGATTTGACGCGCACTATCGTATTTCGGATCAAGTTCTTGCGGTACGATGTAATCCGCTGGCAGTGATCCGTTTCCGAGTAACGTTTCCGTCATCGCTTTTTTATCATATGCCGCGTCGATTGCTTGACGTGTTTTCTTATCCTTCAAAGCAGCCGTTTTTTCATTCATCCGGATGAAGAACATCCGCGAATCACTGAACGTGTTGTACTCTTTTTGATCCTTGTACGTCACGACGTTCTCCGAGTTGAGTGGTGCGACATCAAGTTCCCCTGACTCGAACAAGTTGATCGCAAGCATCGGATCCTTGATGATTTTGACGTCGACTTCATCGATTTTGACGTTCTTTCGGTCTGCGTATTCAGCATTCTTTGCGAGCGTATAGCCTTGTTCCGCTTGATATTTCTTAAACGTGAACGGTCCGTTGTAGACGTTCGTCTTTGGATCCGTTCCGAACTGGTCGCCTTCTGCTTTGACGATATCTTCCCGGACTGGCATATACGTGCCGAACGTCGTCATGCTGAGGAAGTATGGTGTCGGACGTTTCAATTCGATCCGGAGTGTCTCATCGTCGACCGCTGTCGTTTTTTCGACTGGCTCGAGCAAGTAAGCGAACGGTGAGTTCGTTTTGATGACGCGCTCAAATGCATAACGGAAGTTCTCTGCTGTGACGGGCTTTCCGTCAGACCATTTCGCATTCGGGTCAAGCTTGAACGTATAGACTTTTCCGTCCTCTGATACGCTATGTGATTTCGCTGCCGCTGGAACAAGTTCGTTGTTCGCGTCGAAGCGATAGAGTCCTTCGTAGATTTGGTTGAAGATGTTTGATGTGATAGCGTCTGCCGGGTCAACCGACAGGAGGTCGTAACTCTCCATCGTATGCAGAACTTTCTTGTCCGTTTGTTTGTCTTCTGCTGGTTCTGTCGTTGCACATCCTGCTAATAGGACTGCCGTACTCGCCGCTGCGATCAATGTCTTTTTCATGTGTAGTGCCTCCTGAGAAATATGATGAGCGTTGGATGATTCGGCATACCTTGACGTACAACAAAAGGCGCCCTCTACGCATAGCTAACAGCTAATGCATAGAGGACGCCTGTATCCGCGCGGTGCCACCTCTGATTGAGACGAAGAATCGTCTCCACTTGTCGCTGGTCCAACAACCAGCTAGCCCGGTAACGGGGGCAACCGTCCTGTCTACTCGAAGGTTCAACAGGCTCTCAGCGGTCCATTCTCGTTCAGCTTACCGTGTCAGGCTCTCACCATTCCTGACTCGCTTGGTCGGCAGTGTTGACGATACTTACTCCGCGTCGTCGATGTAATTGATATGGCTTAACTTGTTGTTTACTTTACACGGCTTGTTTTTCGCTGTCAACGAAAAAAACTCAGAACGGATGGTCTTCTTGTTTTTCTTGCTCCCGACGGACCGGACGTGGTCGAATCGGTTCGACGTGTTTAACATGTGTCCGTGTAACGATTCGGTTGCTGAACGCTGCGTCAAGTAAGATTGTGATCGCTGCTGCCATGTGTAAGAGCATCCCGACGACCGGAATGACACCGACCGTTGATGCGACGATCCCGACGATGTTCCCTTTTGAGACATTCCCAGCACGTGCCGTCAATACGACGACGACGATGTGAAACGCGAGCATCAACCACAGGGCATTATAACCTGAGAAAAAGACGATTGAACCACCTAAGAGCGGAATCCCGAGTACCGCTTCCATTCCACCTGATACCCACTTCAACGTCCGCAATGAATCCTGTCGACTCTCCATGACGTCGCCTCCTCTTTTTTTCCATATGTCTAGTATACGACGGATTGCAGAAAAGGTTCCAACGTTTTTGTTTAGTTTGTAAAATAACAAATAAAAAACGATCGGCGAATGTACTCAAGGCTTGCTCCCTTTCCTCAGGCGAGACACAAGCCGCGACTCTTTCGCTTCAAGCGAGGAGCCGGGTCTTGTTTGTCTCTGACAGCGCAACTGCGCTTTTTCCTGTAGGAGTGGAGCACCTTGAGCATCCAGCATGCACTGGAATATCCGTCAATCGCTCATTATTTTAAACCGCCAACACGTGGAACTGATAGCCACGATGGACAACGAATCCCGCTTCTTTGTAAAGATCAAGTGCCCGGTCGTTATCCGTCTCGACGTCGAGTTCGAGTTGTGTCCGACCTGTCCGGAACAATGCTTGAACCATTAACTTCAGCATCTTCTTCCCGTAGCCGTTGCCTTGAGCTTCTGGACGAACCGCAAACGCATGGATGCTCGCTTGTGTATCGGAAGCAAGATAGGCACGGATGACGCCGACCGGTTTGCCGCTTGCGACACCGATGAAAGTGATCCGGTCATCGGATTCGATTGCTTGATAGATCGACTCTGCTTCTTCGTCCGTGTTCCCGAACGATTTACCGAGGGTCTCGACGATGAACGGACGATCGTCTGCTGTCGCTTCGCGTAATTCGAAATCCGGATCGGCTTTTAAGAACAACTGCGCCTTTTTCAAGATCATGTTGTACTCGGTCATCCGGTACTCAGCACCTAATCCTTCGAGGACAGCTTGACCTGACTCACTTGCGTCGTCAATGACGAACGTGAATGCTTCGACGCCTGCTTCCGCTGCCCGCGTACGTGCTGCTTCAACGAGTGCCGTGAAAATGCCTTGTTTCCGGTAATCTGGATCGACAAAGACATTCAATTCCCATTCCGTCGGTAAGTACGCGAATGCTTGTAAATATCCAACCAATTGCTCGCCATCATAGATTGCGAAATCGTTCTCGCCGACCCAATCCGCTGCGACCTTTAATTCAATGCCATCGTGATCGTTGACACATTTTTCGAGTTGTAATACATCTGTTGTTTGTTTGACGTCTGTGACGTTCCATTCCATATTCATTCACCTCATTTTCAACTATACCGAACGAACAAAAGAAGCACTAGCAAAAGCTAGTGCTCATTGCAGTTTGAATGTCTTCATCATCTGCGGGACGTCCTTGACGATCAAGTTCTCAATCGCTTTCTTTCCGACAGCGCCTTTGACGGCCTCCGTCGGTAAGACGTAGTAGTACGTTTTGCTACCTTTCGTCCCGAGATATGTACCATATCCGATTTCACGGTCGAACTGTTTTTTCGAGAGCTTCTTCGGCTCGTAGTTCAAGTTGACGAGCAGTTGATCCGCTCCTTTGACTTTATAGTACAACGCGAACGTGCCGCTTCGCGTGACGACACCGTATTTCGATTTAACCGTCTTGTTCTTGACGAGCTCGACTTTGTCTTGCTGGATCACTTTTTTCAACGCGTCCGTCGTCTTGACCGTATAGCCGAACGTCTTGTTTTCGACGACTCCTTTGCTATATGTCACGTTACTTGCGGCAAAACCCGTCACCGGAGTCAGACATGCTCCGATTAAGACTCCTGTCATTGCGATTCGTTTCATGCTGACTCCCCCTTAAAATGATCGATAGTAATGGATTCCCTTTTGTGAAATAGGTAAACTCTATTCTCGAAAAAGATTTGACGGAATTGTCTAAATTTCTTACGATAGGGATAACGAAACGAAATGGGGTTAAAGCGATGACTGAACAAGAACAATTAACGCAAGAACAGCTCGATAACTTGCTCAAGAATGCGTTTGCAATGCAGGTTCCGATCCTCGAGAAGTTCATGAAGGATACACACGATCGTTATGCACTCGCAACGACGTCGTTCAAGCGTGACATGGAAGCGATGAAAGAGACGGAATGGCATCAGTTCTTCGCGAGTAAACTGTTACCGCACTTCTTCCTCGAGCACCTCGGATTCGGTGCCTCGTTCCGCTTCAACGGACATGATAAGGAAGTCGATCTTCCGGAAAACGTCGTGCCGGTCCGTAATGATGCCGATGAGCAAATCGAAAAAGTCGTCCTTGGGGTCAAAAAAGCGATGCAAGATGAGCACATCAAGAATCACGATCTTGTCGCGAACTTCTATAAGGAAACACTCGAACTCGCTTGCCAGATGGGCAGCCGTGTCGGGATGAGCGATGAGTTCTATACTCTCGTCAAACCAAGTCTCGTTCATGCGAACGACGGTCAATAATCGTTACATTAATTCAAGAGAGGTCAGTTCCGGAATGGTTTCCGAAAACTGACCTCTCTTTTTGTATGTTTGATAGAATCCGCTTAAAACCGAACGTAGAACACCGCTCCCCCACCATTCCGGTCTCGAACACCATACGCAAACTGATGACTATCGAGAATCATCCGACTGATCGCAAGACCGAGTCCATGTCCGGCACTACCTTCTTGTTTAACATAAACGTCCCAGATCGTTGCCCGGTCTTCCACCTGAACTCCCGCTCCCTCATCCTCGACCGTCAATTCTTCATTTGTTAAGCGAACCGTGACTGTTCCACCGATTGGTGAAGCAAAACGAGCGTTCATCAAGAAGTTGATCAGGATACGTTCGAACATTCGTGGATCAAGGGACTGTTTTACCGGTTGGAGCTCTGTCGCAAGCGTCAGTCCTGCCTGCGTGAACGTCCCGCGCAGGCGTTCAACCGTCATCGACACAAGTTCGTCGAGTGCCACATCCGTCTTTTCAAGCGGCATCCGTCCACCGGCAAGCTTCGAATAGAGTAACGTCTCATCGATCAGATGACCGAGTCGATCCGTCTCCTCGATGATGCTTGTCGTCACATCGGGTAGTTCAGCAACGGGAATGACGCCTGCCGCGAGTGCTTCGGTCTCGTTTCGAATGATTGCGAGCGGTGTCCTTAAGTCATGAGTGATCCCGGCGATGAACGTCTTTTGCAGATGATCCTTCTGTTTCAGTTGCGTCTGCATCTCATCGACCGCGTCAATCAACTCTCCGACTTCATCCTTCGGTCGCGCTGGCAGGATAACGTCCGTCTCACCGGCACCAATCTTTTGAGCAACGGACCGGAGCGTCACGATCGGTCGTGTCAGGTGCCGTCCCATGTAATAAGCGAGCAAGGATGCGAGTAACAGTGTCACGAGTAACGCAAGTCCAATCGCGAGATAAACACCGCTCAGCGCACTACTTGCAAGTGGTGCTTGCCGGACGGTCGTGATGCGCGTTCCGTCAACGGTCAACTGATACGTCAATAACCGTTCATCTTGCACTTCGATGACATCCTCCTTCTTGAGATTATCAAGAAGTGGTAATCGTCCAGCGGGTCCGCGCGCTCCGATCCGTTGCGTCAACCCGTCGGTCGTCAAAAATCCTTGGATATCACGCGGAATTGGGGTGTCGGCTTCAATCGCTTGTTTGATGATGTTCGCTTCCCGGGCGAGTTGATCGTACCGTTCGCCTTCCGCGAACCGATTGACGAGGAACGCCGTCAAGACGAAACTGAGGATGCCCATCACCAGCAACGGTCCGACGACAGCGTATAAGAACTTACGCATCAAAGGACGTCGTTTCATTCAATCGCCTCCAATCGATAACCGACCCGGTGCACCGTCTTCAATTGTCGTTTAATGACGGGCAATTTATCCCGTAATTGTTTAACGTGTGTATCAACGGTCCGGGTATCGCCTCCGAATGCATAGCCCCAGACGTCGTCGAGAATCTGATCCCGACTGAGTGCCTCACCGAGATGTTCAATAAAGTAAAGCAATAGTTCGAACTCCATCTTCGCGAGACTGACCGCCCGCTCACCTGTTTTGACTTGGCGTCCCTTCTCATCAATCGTCAAGTCACCGAACGCATGGCGAGCGACCGGACGGACTTTTAATGCCCGTTCAAGCCGGATCGTCAACTCCTTTAAGACGACTGGTTTGACGAGATAGTCATCGGCACCGAGTTCGAGTCCGAAGACACGATCATCCGCCTCTCCACGCGATGTCATCATGAAGACGACCGGCGGTTGAACTTGTGATTTGATGCCTGGCACGAGTGACCAACCGTCACCGTCCGGTAAGCGAACGTCGATTAAAACGGCATCAAACGCTGTCGTTAAGCACTGTTTCGCCTCCGCCAATGAACCAGCAATCGTTACGTCATACGCATGGTGACGGAGGAAGCGTGCCGTCACTTGCGCTAATTTTTGTTCGTCTTCAATCAATAGTACGTTCATGGTCATCCCTCCACTCCTAGTGTAGCGCCTTTTTGTCCAGATTTGCCTTTCTTCGCAGTTTCTTTGCAACTTCCTCACAACTTCTCTTTCGTGACCCTCTACCATAAAAGGTGAAAGGAGTGATCATCCCATGACATTCAAAAAACAATGGATCACTGCATTGACAATTAGCGCATTAACAGTCGGAGGCGCGTCAGCATACGCTGCGACGAACGACGATTCGAGCACGACGACAAAACAAGCGAAACACGGGCACCACTTCGAAGGTATGAAAAAGCACGACATGACGTTACTTTTGAAAAAATTGAACCTGACACAAGCCGAGGCAGATACTGCCCGGGAGAAAGGGCAATCAATCGCCGATCTCGCAAAAGCAAAAGGGATTTCGTTCGCTGATTATAAAAAAGCGGAACTCGCAGCAGCGAAGGAACAACTGGCAAGTCTCGTCAAATCGGGTGATTTAACACAATCGCAAGCGGACGACATGTTGAAGCGCCAAACGGACCGGTTCAGTGGCGTCAAGAGCTACGATGAACTCAAAGACAAGATGCCGATGGGTCGCCACGGCGGACCAGGTTTCTTCAATGAATCATTGATCGCAGACGTCTTGAAGGCACTTGGACTGAGCCAGTCGAAATTCGATGCTGCCAATCAATCGCTTGCTGCTTATGCGAAGGCACAGTCAATCAAGTTCGCTGACTACAAAAAAGCATTGCTTGCGGCACAGACAAGTGAACTCAACCAACTCGTCAAAGATGGAAAGATGACGAAAAAACAAGCAACGGAAATCAAGTCTCGTCTGACTGAGGAATATAAGGACGCGAAGAGCTACGACGATCTTCCGGATCGCGGTGATCACAGTAAGCGTGGTGACCATGGACCAGGTGGTGTCTTCGGTGACTCGACATCCGCAATCTTAAAAGCACTTGGACTCGATGAAGCGAAATTCGAAGCTGCAGAGCAATCCTTGCCTGAATTCGCGGAAGCGAACAAGATCGCTTACGCCGATTTCGAGAAAGCCGTCCTGACAGCACAAACTGCTGCGATTGATCAACAAGTCAAAGATGGCAAGCTGACAGACAAACAAGCGAAGCAGATCAAGGAACATATCCAGTCTCGAGCTGACGAAGCCTCAAGCTACGATGATCTCAAAAAAGGTCCAGAGCGCGATGGTCATGGTCGAGGACACGGACATGGTCCGGACGGTGACATGGGACCAGGTGCACCGGATCAAGGAACGGATGCCGACCCAAATGCCAGTGACACGTCCGTCGATTTAGCGATTTAAGATTTCGACCGAAGCTCCTTCATGAGAGCTTCGGTTTTTTCTGTTCCATTTAGGACAGATGTCTTTTGATCGTGATTTTCATATACTGGTTCACTTTTTTGAAAAATAAGTCTATTTCTTGAACGAAGGTTGCAATTTCCATTTCCTACACCCGATACTAGTAAAGAGAACGCTAGTATTGTAAGGAGGTGACGTGGATGGCTTTTCATGAAGCGATGAATCGGATTCGTCAATCCGACACAGCCCCACTCTATATCGGTGGACTTGAAGTGTCCCGTCCGGAAACGGCGGAAGCCTTCTTTCAGCAACAGACAGATGCAATCTTTTTATTCGATGCCTCTGGAACGATCATCTATTTCAATGAACAGTTACCAGACATGCTCGGTTATTCCGCTGAGACGCTCTATGAGCATTTCGCAGTGTTCAATCCGCCAGATCAAATCGAAGCGGTGACTGCCTTTTTCACACGTGCCTTAAGTGGCGAGACCGTTCATTATACGGCACAAGGACTCCACGCTGATCAACACCGGGTCACATTGAAGATTACGAACATGCCGGTCGAACAAGATGGACAAGTCATCGGTGTCTATGGTGTCGCGCGCGATATCACACGTGAGACACAACTCGAAGAAGATGTCACGTCGATTCGCTCTCAACTCGAACTGACGGAACAGATTCCGGAACTCGTCGTCTTCCATTTTGATGTTCAAAAGCAAACGATCGAATTCTCCCCTGCCTTACTGCATTTTTTAGGCCTTTCAGAAGTCGATGCGACGACACTCGATCAAGCACAACTGTTCAGTCGAATTCACCCACGCGACTTCGATCCGCTCCGGTTCGAGATGGAACGTTTGATTGCGGGTGAAAAGGAACGCTTTGAAATGGAAGTCTCCCTGCTGACGGCTGACGATACCTATCAGCTGTTACGCTTGAAAGCCTTTCACCGTCCGCACCATCCGAATCATCTGTCGGTCGTCCTGTATGATTTATCGGAAGTCGACGAGGCACGACGTCAACTCGTCACGGAACGGGCGCAGGCGCGTGAAATCTACGAAGCCGTCAATGCCGCGATCTCGCAAATTGACTTAATTTCGGGGCGAATTCTCTTTCACTCACAAGGGTTCCTGCACATCTTCGAAGAGTTACCGCAGGACTTAATCCTTAGTCGCGAATGGTTATTCGAACGATTAGACGTTCGCGATCATGCGGCGATGAAACAGTTCATCGGACGGTTAGTCGACGGTCAGGCGGGCACGATTCAGTACCGCCTTCACTTTCCAGATGGTCGCATCAAATGGATCGAGGACCGACAGATCCCGGTCTTCCAACTGGACGGAACGATTGCTTACACGAATAGCATCATGCATGACATCACGCTTCAAAAAGCATACGAGGAACAATTACGACAGCTCGCTTTGCGTGACGCCGTGACGCGCCTGCCAAACCGGCAAGCGCTGATTGAGACAATCGACGCGTGGCAAGAAAAGAATCAATCGTTCTTCGTCTTAACCGTCTCCTTCAACCGGATTGCTGAGATCAACAACGCCTTTGGACACGGTTCCGGTGACCAATGGTTACAAGGAACGGCAGCTTTATTACAACAAACGAAACCGGACGAGACGTTTCTCGGGCACCTTGGCGGCGATGAGTACGCCTTGCTCGTACCGACGAGCTATAAACAAGACGTGACGACATGTGCGCAGTCGTTGCTCGACTTATCGGAAACGCCGATCTCGATCGAACCGTATGCCTTATTCGCGCGGATCTCGGTCGGGGTCAGCCGGTATCCGGAAGACAGTACGGACGCCGTCGAATTATTGAAGCATTCCTATACCGCCTTACGTCGCTCACGTCGTGAAAACCACAGCACGATGCACCACTACGCATCGAATCTTGATATTGATTACTACCGTCGTTATCGTCTTGAGCAGGACTTGCATTATGCAATCGAGCGCAATCAACTGTTCCTAGAATATCAGCCGAAAGTCGATAGCTGGACCGGAAAAATCGTCGGTCTCGAGGCGTTAATTCGCTGGCAACACCCGGAATGGGGACGGATTCCACCGAACGACTTTATTCCGCTTGCCGAAGAGAGTGCCTTACATGTCGCAATCGGTGACTGGGTCGTCGAGACGGCGTGTCGTTCGATGCAGCACTGGAAGACGACAGGGGCAGAGCTCGTTCCGATTTCCGTCAACGTCTCACCAAAACGATTCTTGATTCCTGGTTTTGAACATCATATCGAGCGGATGCTGTCGACGTATCAGCTCGCACCTGAATTACTCGAACTCGAAATCACCGAAGCCGCCTTGATCATGGATGACCCGATGACGAGTCGGACGCTCGAGTACGTTAGTCGGATCGGCGTTCGAATCGCACTTGACGACTTCGGGAAAGGCTACTCCTCGATGGTCTATCTGCAACGGTATCCGATCAACGTCATCAAGATTGACCGGCAGTTCGCGACCCACATCACGGATGACGCCAAAGCCCAAGCGATCGTCAAAAGTATTCTCTACATGGCAGGTGAGTTCAATCTAACGGTCGTCGCAGAAGGCATCGAGACGCTCCGTCAACTTGATACGTTCCGGACGCTCAATTGTCCGAGTATCCAAGGCTACCTGTTTAGTCGTCCGGTCCCAGCGGACGTCATGGAATCATTCCTCCTGCGCGAGATCTTGTATCCGATCGAAGCCTGTTCCTTATCGAGCGATACGGTGCCTCGCTTCTCTGTCTCAGGAAAGGTTCGCATGTTAACGCATCATACACGACCATTCGAACTTCCTTTTTCGGACATCGAAGCCCATCAGACGAGCACGCGTGCACTCTATTTTTCGACGAAGACGTCGTTGCCGTTGTCGGATGCGACGTTTGAGATTCGATTGAGTGAAGGATTACAACTCGTCACTTGTACGGTGACAATCACCGGACAGGAAGATGAACAATATATCGGTGAATACACGAATCCGACAGAAGCGGAACAGATCATGCGTTTCTTCCAGTCGTTACGCTATCGCCCTTGACCTCTCCACGAAGACGTTCACACACGTCTTCGTGCTTTTTTGTTATAGTAATCGTAAAGCGTTTTACTTCAGAAGGGAGGAATGGCATGCAGTCACCACTACCTACGAAACATCATCGCCGCTCTACGAAAGGTCAGCTTTTTCGACGATTATTGATGCTGACGATCGGTGCCATCATCTTCGCGCTTGGACTGAAAGGATTCCTTGTTCCAAATAACATCATCGATGGCGGCATTGTCGGGATCTCAATTATCGGCTCAAAAGTGACCGATACGACGCTCGCCTTATGGTTGTTCTTCTTGAACATTCCATTCATCTTTTTTGGCTACAAACAAATCGGAAAAACGTTCGCCCTGTCGACGTTATACGCCATCTTCGTCATGGCGATCGCAACGAAACTCCTCGAACACATCGGTCCGCTGACAAGCGTGGATTTGCTCGCGACCGTCTTTGGTGGCTTGATTCTTGGAATCGGCGTTGGAATCGTCATCCGCTCGAGTGGATCACTCGACGGAACCGAGATTCTTGCCGTCTCCTTCAGCCGCTCGACGCCGTTTTCAGTCGGTGAGATCGTGATGTTCTTCAACGTCTTCATCCTCGGCGCCGCTGGTTTCGTCTTCGGTTGGGACCGGGCAATGTACTCGTTGATTACCTATTTTGTTGCCTTCAAGACGATAGATGTCGTCATCGACGGACTCGATCAGTCGAAGAGTGTCTGGATCATTTCGGAGAATTACGAAGAGATCGGTCTTGCAATCATGGATCGACTCGGTCGAAGCATGACGTATTTAAACGGAGAAGGTGCCTTTACCGGTGACGGCAAAAAAGTCATCTTTTGCGTCATCAGTCGCCTGGAGGAATCAAAACTCAAAGACATCGTTCGTGACTTCGATGAGCAAGCCTTCATTGCGATCGGCAATATCCATGATGTCCATGGCGGTCGCTTCAAGAAAAAAGATATCCATTAACCGAACGAAAGGAAGGAACACGGGTGTGGAAAAAACATCGTAAGAAAATCATCGGTGGCGTGATCGTCATCGTGACGCTTGCTGTCATCGTCGTCATCGGAATTTCCGGTTATGTCGGCTCTTCGTTGACGCAACCGGAACGTGAAGCCTTGACGACGACACCAAAAAAAGCGGAAGGACTCGACTATGAAGACGTCACCTTCCGCTCCTATAAAGACCGGACACGTTTGTCCGGCTGGTGGATGCCTAGCGAGGACGCAAAACTGACGGTCGTCTTCGCCCACGGCTACGGCAAGAACCGGGAGCAAGAAGATGTTCCGGTCTTCCCGTTATTCAAGAAGTTCCACGACGCGGGCTATAACGTCCTGACGTTTGATTTCCGGGGATCCGGTGAATCGGATGGAAAACGCGTCACGGTCGGTGCAAAGGAACAAGATGATTTGTTGACGGCCGTCCGCTACGCAAAATCGCGGTCTTCAAAACCAGTCGTCCTCTACGGGATCTCGATGGGCGCTGCAACGTCACTCGTAACCGCTCCAAAGGCGGACGTCGTCGGTGTCATCGCCGACAGCCCGTTCAGCGACTTAGAGAACTATCTCGCAACGAACCTGCCCGTCTGGAGCGGGTTACCGAACTTCCCGTTCACCCCGATCATCCTGGAGATCACGCCACCTCTGACGGGTCTTAATCCAGAACGGGTGAAACCAATCGAAGCGGTTCGACGGATTGAGTATCCGATTCTGTTGATTCACGGGAAGGACGACGATGCGATTCCGGTCACGGAAAGCATGAAGATTCAAAAAGCGGCTCCGCGCTCCGAGCTCTACGTGACGGAAAACGGTGGACACGTCCAGTCGTATGCGCACGACCGAAAAGCGTATGAAGAGAAAGTCATGACGTACTTGTCAGATCTGCACTGATGAAAGGAGATTGACATGCAACAGTTATCGTTGTTCCTGACCTTTTTCGTCGCACTGACAGTCATGACGATCGGACTGCTCGTCTCCCGCCGTGCCGGCTATCGTTTACCGTATGGACGAACGATCGCCTTGATTTGGACCGGCTCTGCTCTGATCGGACTCACCCTTTACTTATTACGTTAAACGAACAGCCGCCCGCTTCCTTGACGGAAACGAGCGGCTGTTGTTTGTGCTTATCGTTTTAGTACGGCAGCGCCGACGATCTTCAAGACTTCCGGACGACTGAGTTTCTCTTTCCCTTTTGCAAGGGCATCCAGCGTTCCATGTGCGAGTGCAAGTGGAATGTGACAGAATTCATAAATTGTCGTCTCCTTCGGAATGGACGCGAGGTAGGCATCGGCTTCTGCGAGATTCTCACGCGCGTAAGCAAACATCGTATCCGTCGTCCAACCAGGTGGGAAGTAACCGACACCACGCTCCGCATCCTCCTGTTGGTTACGCAGGATGTTGACGGCTTGTAAACCACGACCAAATCCGATCGCTTGCTGTTTATCAGTGACGATCCCAGCCTTCCAGTACCAGATGTCGGATAACATGACACCGACGAGTCCAGCGACATAATACGTATACTCGTCAAGATCCGCTTCCGTCTCGACCGTCCAGTCACGCTCTGCCCAGACCGCCATCCCTTCTGCCATCTCCGCCGTCGAATCGAGGACCTTCGGACGAATCGCGGCCGGACAATAAGCGATCCACTCCGGTAGACGGAGTGTTACTTCCGGTAGATACGCCGTGTAAGGCGCAATCAACTCGAGGTAGGTCGTAGCGGAGAACGTGCCCCGCATCAATAACGCCGTCTCGCGAAGCAACATCGTCTTGACGTCCGTTGCCAAGTCCTCATGGTCTTCAATCTCATCGATGGCACGCATGCATAGATAAGCAGCACCGACCGCTTCCTGTAAGTCTTGCGATAGTCGACTAATCGGGATATAGAAGGTGCGACTCGTCGCTTTTAATACACGGTTCGCGTCTTTTTTCAGCTGCTTCGTCTCATTCATTCCTGACAACTCCCTCTTTGGCTCAAAAGGTTTCTTTTCTCTTCATTACTATACACGATTCAACGCGTTTCAGCATTTGTTTCATGATAAGAAAGACTCCCTTTGCAGCACATTCGGGCAAAGGGAGTCTTTTCGTCCTCGTTTGAAGCGCATCGTTCACGAAAAAGATACGTTCCGATGACATTCAAATGGAATCATTTTTCCTGTTGTTTCAAGAGTTGTCCGATCAATCCAGTACTACGGGACGCTTCCGTGTTCTCTTCTTGGATCGACAAGTAGACTTCCTTGCGGTGGATGTCAACTTGCCGTGGCGCCTTGATACCAATCTTGATTTGGTCACCCTCGATGGCAAGAATCGTCAGTTCGATGTCGTCACCGATTTGAATCGCTTCTCCCGTCTTTCGTTTCAGTACGAGCATCAGCGACCACCTACTTCCGTCAGACTACCAATCAGATGACGATTCGTGTATGTATCGTCTAAGATGATTTGTTTCGCGAGCCGTTGTTTCGTCTCCATGACGAAAGGTGCTCGTAAGTTCGTCGTCGACGTCGTGAACGGATCGCGTAATGTGACCGTCGTATAGACGGCGACTTGCGCCGTATCCTCGATTCCGAGCTGCTCTTTTGCTGCTTCCGGCAACTCGAAGACGTATTCTGGATCAATCCAGAACGGGTTCGTCACGACGAAGGCGCACTCCGGCTGATCAATCGATTGAAACGACCAGAACGGAACGCCTTCTCCGAACGGGAGCAAGATGAAGCGTCTTGCTTCCGGAAAACCTGGTAACTCGGACGCGAAGGTGATGATTTCCGTCTCGTCAATCGTAATGGTTCCAAAAAAATCCGTTTCGATCTGCATGTCGTTATCCTTCCCCATCGAATATGCCGCCAACCGGCCACATATTCAGTTGATTTTGTTCTTGTAGATAAACCTCGACCTGACCTTCTTTGACAGTCAGTTCCGGGCGATACGTTTCGACTTCGATTTTCGGACGATTCGCGGTGTAACTTAATCGGACCTCAGCCGGCGTATAGGTCGTCTTGACTCGATCAAGGCTTCGCGGAATGAATCCGAGGGTCGTCACTTCAGCAGGCGGTGTCTCATTGGCTTTCGCAATTCGCGCGACCGTTCCGCCGCCCTGCTCGATCCGCATCAGTTGGTCGCCTTCGGAGGCTCCTTTTGCGACAGCTTCCTGTCCCTTTTGTCGTCCATAAGTAGCATACTGCCGAACGGACTCAAGCGCAGGAACGCGCCCCATCTCGATCCAGGCTTGCGTCGAATCGATTTCAAGACGCGCTGCGACCGTCTCAATCGATAGTTCCCCACGTGGTTGTTCAATCGACAGGGAGGCAGGTGTCTGCTTCTGCTCGATTTGCGGACGCGTGATGTTCATCCCGATTCGTGCCGCCGTCTGACGCATTTCAAGATGCGGAAGATTCATCTGCCTTCACCCCTTATCGTAGGAAATCGAGTAATGTCGGTTGAATGATCCGTGCCCCGGCGCTGAGCGCTGCCCGGTGTAACGTCTCGTATGACTTCAGATCCATGATGACTTTTTCTGCCTCGATGTCTTCGTTATTCGACATGACCGTTTTTGCGATGATTTCTTGATCCTCAAGCCGTGATGTGTTGAGGTCCATCCGGTTGACGCGTGCCCCGAGATCAGCACGTGTCTCGACCGCTCCGTTGAGCATCGCATCGATATCCTTCAACATACCAGATAAGGCAGCTCCATTGTTGTCAGCGTTCGTCCCGAGTGCATCGTAGACTGTTTTCAACGTTTGGAACGTTTCCGGTCCGAAGACGCTAAGCGGTGAGATATTGACTTGGACTTCAATACCGGAAGAGACTTCATACTGGATCGCTTCCGTCTCCTTGCCCGTCGGATCCCCATCCGTGAAGACGCCTTCGATCGGTCCCGCTGTACTTGCTAAATAATCACGCAATCCGTCCATCGAGACGAATGGCGTATCCGTCTTCGTTCCGTTGAAAATCCCTTTTTCATTGTATTTCGTGTTCGCAAGCGTTCCAATGTGTTCGATCAATTGACCGACCTCACTCTGAATCGCTTTCCGTTGTGTCGCATCATACGTATCCGTCGCCGCTTGCGTCGTCAACTCACGAATCCGACTCATCGCTGACGTGACTTCGTTGAGGGCAGAATCCGTCAAGTCCATCCAACCCGTTGCTTCACTCGCATTTTTCTTGAACTGTTCGACTTCTCGCACTTCCGTCCGGTAACGTACGCCTTGCATCGCAACGACTGGATCCTCGGACGGGCGTTGAATCTTCTTTCCGCTGATCAATTGTTCCTGAAGCGTGCTCAAGCGCTGATAGCTTGAGGATAAGTGCCCGATATTCGTTTTCGTCAACATCGTTTGTGTTACTCTCATCTATTCATCACCGTCCTACGAGTCCCATACCGTTGATGATTTTATCAAGCATCTCATCAACGGTCGTAATATTTCGTGCTGCTGCATTATAAGCGTGTTGATACTGAATCATCATCGTCATCTCTTCATCAATCGAGACGGCAGACATCGACATACGGCGCTGATCTGCACTTTCCATCAAGACAGCGGCACTCTTACCCAGGCGTCCGACCTGATCGGTCGAGACTGCCATGTCGCCGATGACATTCTGATAGAACGAACCGATTGTCGTCGTCGTGTTCGACTTCACGAACATGATGCTCGCTGTCTTCATCTTCGCTAGATTCAACGCCCCTTGGCTATCGCCGATGTTGCCGTCCGTTGACGTCGCGATGTTATCAAGGCTCGCCTTGATGTCCGAACCGACGGAAATCGTCGCTGCCGTGATCTCTACACTTGTTGACGTGAAGAAAGCATTCGTACCAAGTGTACCGTCTTTTTTCGTGTTCTTTGCGTGGGCGGCATTAAACGCATCAGCGAATGTCTTTGCCATCTCATCGAGTTGACCTTCCATCTTGACGTATTCACCGACAGCTTGACCGTCTCGCTCTTGCCCGTACATCTCGAGCAATCCGGATAAGCGACCTGTCGCAAATCCATTTGTCTTATCAAGTGTCTGCGCTACTCCGTTCACTTCAAGACCATTGTAGATTCCGTCCGCGTTTTCGGTGAAACGGAGCGTCACGGCTGTCGAGGCTTTTCCATCAACAGCTTTTATTTTCGTCCCGTCAGGCATCTTCAGTTCAATATCAATCCGTCCTTCTGCGTTGCGTAACGCATTCCCCATCTCTCCGCTCCCGATTGCTTGCGCGTCGACGGATACTTTCTCGAAGTCAGCGTATTGCGAAAGTTCATCTAAGTAGCGATCACGTTCATCGTAGAGCGCATTCGGAAGGGCACCGAGCGGTTCGACCGTATGAATCTCGACGTTGATGTTATTGATTTTCTTTAACAGGTCGTTGACTTTTTTCGTCGAGACCTCGACTTCACTCTTTAAGTCCGCTTTGACTTGATTGATTGCTTTCGCCATGTAATTGAAGGTCTGCGTGAGAGTCTCCGCTTTTTGACGGACGACACTGCGTGCACCTGAATCTTGCGGATTCGTCGATAAAGTCTGCAAGGATTCCCAGAACCCGTCGAACGCTTTCGAAAGACCCGTTTCCGACGGTTCGTTGATGATATCTTCCATCCGTCCGAATGCCGCTTGTTTCGTACCGTAATACGAGACTTTCGTCACTTCATCCCGATACTGCTTATCAAGCATGACGTCGCGAATTCGCTCGAGCATTTCTCCGCGGACCCCGGTTCCGACTTGTCCATTTCGTCCAGAACCAAGTGAAATCGAAAGTTGCTCCGTGGTTCCCATGACGAGACGTTGGCGAGAGAATCCTTCCGTGCCGGCGTTCGCAATGTTATTTCCAGTCGATTGCAGAGCCCACTGGTTCGTCGTTAATGCTCGACGCCCTGTCTCAAGCCCCATGAAAGTCGATCCCATCCGTATTCCTCCTTACGCGTTTCGATTGAAGTGTGTCTGGTTCAGTGCGGATTGTCCATATGTGAAGTCGTCCGCTTCTGGAATCAAGAGTTGGAGATGCCAGTCCAAATAGTGCAGAGACTGTTCCAGTAACTCCGCGTTTAGTGTATTCAACTGTCGCAGCTGACCGATCGTCTGCAACAACGTTCGGAGTGAGTCGACATCTTCTGGATGTGTCGTGATCCATTCCGTCATCGTCACGCTCCCCATGAGTGCGAGCCGTTCTTGTTCTAGTGCTTCGATTCGTTTGATATGTACGGGTTCTTCTTTGACGATTTCAGACAAACGGCGCATGTCGTTTGCGATCAAGACTTGCTTCTTTTCTTCTGCGAGCGCAAGTAAATGAGCATGCGCCTCGTTGAGTTGATTGATGAGTTGCATTCGGTTTCTCCTTCCGAATTGAAAAGGTTCCATTCATATAAAAAACGACCCGCGCATCCGTGCCCCGAGTCGCCTCCATTGTCTACGATGTCCAACTTACAGGTTCAAGAAACGTTCCGCGATTTTTTTCGCATCTGGTTTATAGGTTCCATCCTGGATCGCCTGTTTGAGGGATTCAATCTTTTCAGTCCGTGACGACTGTGTCTCGTTGAAACGCGCACGCGCTTCTGTAGAGATACTGACTTCGTCCGGACGGTTCGTACGTTGGTTTTTTGTTCCTTCTACTGATTGAGTTCTTTCGTACGTTTTGGGCATGTTCACCCATTTCGTAGAATCAATTCGCATGTGAACACCTGCTTTCTAGACTACAAGATTCTTAGTTCAAGTCCGATACGTCCTTGGTTTCGAAGAGTCAGAAGAGTCAAGCATCGCCTGGGCGAGGTCACGTCGTAAACGATCACGACATGCGGCACAAATCGTGCCTTCACGGGAGGGCTTCCCGCAACTCTCACACATGATTTCCATCTGGGAAATCTCGGAGATCAATAAGCGCCCTTCCTTGATGTAACGGAAGACGGTATCTCGACTAACACCCGTTCCGATCTCGACATCTTTAGGTGAAGTCCGGATTTTTCGTCGTTCTCGCAGAAATTCGCGTACCTTCTCAAAATCCGTATGATCCTTTCGTATGCAATCAATACACAGTTCTGAAGATTGACGCATGAATAACTTCCCGCAAGATTTACAATTGATGACATCCATTTCCTTCACCTCACATAGAGTATCGGCAGGAATGTTGCTTTCTTAAACACTTCGAAATAAAGTTACAGCAGAAATTTCTTTCGCTCCCGCTTCTTTGAGTCGAAACATCGCTTGGCGAAGCGTCGCACCTGTCGTATAGACATCATCGATAAGTACGATATTCTTCCCCTTGACGTCACTCGTTACGCAAAACGGGTTGCTACGCGCAAGTCGCGCTTGTCGTCCCGCCTTACTTTGTTCTGGACCATCGAGACGACTTAAACACGGAACAATCTTTCCGCGCATCCGACGTGCGATCAGCTCTGCTTGATTGAAACGGCGGTCCGAGAGACGCTCGATGCTTAGCGGTATCGGCACAAGAACTGCTTGTTTGATTTTTACCTTCTTCAAGTCATCGGTAAACATCTCAAGCAACGCAGTATCACCGAGAAACTTGAAGCGATGCATGAAATCCTTCGCTGCATCATTGTATAAATAAAGAGGTGCTGTTTGAAGCGTCAGTCCTTGTCTTCGCCATTCTGCGCAGTCTGCACAGCACACTGGACCCGGCTTTCCACAATCAACGCATTCCCCTCTTTTTACAAACTTTATTTTACAGGTCGGACAGGTCACTTGCCTAGTCCAGAGATTTCCAAGTTCCCAACTAGGTAGATAGACCTCTTGACAGAATAGACATCGATTCATGGTTGCACGGCGTTCGCTTTCTTGATCTCATGGATCGCTTCGTACATCGCATCACTCCGGTCATTGGCGCAAAATATAATGTCACCATCCGGATATGCCGACGATCGTCCGACTCGTCCGCTGATTTGAATCAGGGCTGCCGTACTGAATCCTTGATCAGCATCCAGAATCGCGACTTGAACGTTTTCAATCGTCACACCCCGCTCAAGAATCGTCGTCGTCAGTAAGATTCCTGTCGACTGTCGAAAACGTTGGACCTTCTCGACTCGTTCCGAATCTGCGGCATGGACGGTCTCGACGTCATAGCCCGCTGTCGCGAATCGGTTTTGCCATCGCTCGAGCTCTGCGATCCGTGAAACAAAGACGAGCCGTGGTACAGCGTTATGACGCGCCAACCAATCGAACACGAGATGTTCGCTATACGGTACGACGAGCTTCGGGACCGGTAACGGATAGCCATGATAGCGTCGCATCAATCGAACCGTCGGAAATCGTCGATGCCAAAACGAAGGCGTTGCGCTTAATAAAATCAGTGCGGCATCTTTCGTCATCGCGCGCTTGACGTATCGATGTAACGTTCGGTCGAGCCGGTATGGAAAAGCATCGACCTCATCTAAAAAGACGACGTCGAAACAATCCCGGTAATGAATCAATTGATGTGTCGTACTGACCGTGATATCACCCAGCTCAAGACGTTCAGACGAACCACCGTACAAGGAGACGATGGCGGCGTCTGCAAACGCTCGTTTTAGATGTCCCGTCAATTCCCGGACGACGTCTGCCCGTGGTGCTGCAACAAGTACACGGCGCCCGGTTGCGAGCGCATCGGCAATCCCCGGAAAGAGCATCGGCGTTTTCCCGGCACCACATACGGCATGGACGAGAAGCCGTTTTTTAGTTAGAACCGTTCGTTGGATCACTTGAGCAACGCGTAGTTGCGCCGGCGTCAACGTCAACGGTCCATGTTGGGCTGGTCTCACCGGATCAAGTGCCCGCTGATCCGTCACGAGTCGTCCACAGCTTCGCAGTTTGCCGTAAGCAAGACATTTCCGACAATAATAACAGGCTTTACCACAAGTACAATCCCCTCGCACTGGAAGCGCGCCACACCGCTGGCAACGCCATGTCACAGCTGGTCTGAATCGGTATGTCGCTTGTGGTGCGTCGATCCATTCAACAGGTACGAGTCGCCCTCGAAGATCCATCGTCATCTCTCCTTTTCTGTTTCGTCTCTTTCTCGCGGGCGTTCGGCATCTCCTTGTGAGCGTTCCACTACTCAACTCGAGCTTTTGACTCGTAGAATTCGAGATAACGTCATTCTTCAAGCTCTAAAAAGTCGTTTCCCTAGGATCATTCATGAATTTCGAGGATTTTGACAAAACAAAAGCAGCAGGTATCCTCATGAAGAGAATTCCTACTGCTTCCGCTCCTATCTTATTCTGCTGCGTGATACCATGTGACACCGATTGCCCCTGGTCCGAGGTGTGTACCGATGACGGGTCCAAAAACACTCATCTCGATGCGTGCCTGCGGGAAAAGTGCCTTCAGTTCAGAAATCTCTGTTTCTGCTTTTGCAGAATCCTCGGCATGGATGACACCGATGACATAACCTGCTCCGTCACCGTTGATATCTTCCTTCATCATTTCCTCAATCCGATTGACTGCCCGCTTAAACGTTCGAATCTTTTCAAACGGAACGATTTTTCCATCAACGAAATGAAGGACCGGCTTGATTTTCAGGAACGAGCCGACGAATGCCTGCGCGACACTCAAACGTCCTCCGCGCTGGAGGTGTTCGAGATCGTCGACGACGAAATACGCACGAATCTGTTCCTTTAATGTCTCAAGACGCTGGACGATCGTCTCTGCCGTCGCTCCTGCATCTCGCAAACGAACGGCTTCTTGGACGAGAAACGCTTGCGGCATACAGGAAATACGTGAATCGACTGGATGGACGTTGACATGATCCACCATCATGTTGATCGTATGTAACGCTTGGTACGTTCCGCTGATCCCACTTGATAGTGTGATACCGATGATATCTGTTCCTTCTGGCAACTGCTCGAACGACGACACGAGATCACCGATGTTCGGTTGTGAGGTCGTCGGGAGACTGCCTGTCTGGATGCGTTCATAAAATTCCGCTACCGAGATATCAAACCCTTCCCGGTAGGCGTCACCGTCGAAGATGACACTAAGTGGTGCGACGTGCACTTGATGTTCTTCACAATAGGTAGTTGGCAGATAGGCTGTGCTATCCGTTAAGATCACAATCTGGCTCATCCGTGAATTTCCTCGCTTTTATAGTTCCGTCGTGACGCTGCCAAATGTGACACGCCACAATCGCTTTTAAGTGTAGCATTTTTTACTGGATAAAAAAAGAAAGACGGAAGCGAGAGCTCCTGTCTTTCGAGATATTAAACGACGACCCATCCACGACGGATTGATTCGACGACAGCACCGGTCCGGTCCGGCACATTCATCTTCCGGAGGATCGATGAAACATGGTTCTTGACCGTCTTTTCACTGATGTATAACGTATCACTGATCGCACGGTTCGAGAAACCGTCCGCTAACAATTGCAAGACTTCACATTCGCGACGCGTCAAGACGTGAAGTGGCGCTTCCGCGACCCGTTTTTCAACAGGTTGTGACGCCATCGTTTGTTTCATCTTCATCAAACGACGATATTCCTGCAATAAGTTCGGTGTGACTTTCGGGTGGACGTATCCGCCTTCCCGGTACACGGAACGAATCGCATTGACGAGTTCATCCGTCGCCATTTCCTTTAAGAGGTAACCGACTGCACCGGCACCTAGGGCATGCATGACATACGTCTCATCATCATGAATCGATAAGATGATGACCCGCACATCCGGATAGACTTCCATCAGACGTTTTGTTGCTTCAACACCGTTGACTTGCGGCATGTTGATATCCATTAAGACGATATCCGGTTGATGGGTTTCGACGAGCGAGATGACTTCCGCTCCGCTTTCCCCTTCCGCTACGACGACGAATTCTTCTTCGAAATCAAGAATTCGTTTAACGCCTTCGCGGAATAACTGATGATCGTCGACGATGACTACTTTCACTTGCTCGTTGTTCACAGTGTTTCCCCTCTCGCTTCGGATTCCTCGATTGGAATCTTGACCTTGATGACCGTACCTTTTCCGGGCTGCGTCTCGATATCGAATTCACCATCGATCAATTCGATCCGTTCACGCATACCAACGAGTCCGAATGACTCGTCGCATGATGCGACGATGGAATCGAAATCAAATCCAACGCCATTATCCTTCACGTGGATTCGTACGGAATGTTGATATTGTTCTATGATAATACGAATGTCACTCGCTTTGGAATGCTTTACTGCATTTTGGACGGCTTCTTGAACGATTCGGAAGACGGCAACTTCATACGTCGAATCGATCCGTTCACCGCCTCCTAGATAATTGAAGTGAACCGGAATATTCGAAATTTCTTGAATATGGCGAAGATAACGTTCGAGCGTCGGAACGAATCCGAGATCGTCAAGCGTCATCGGACGTAAATCGTATATGATACGGCGGATATCGGCAAGCCCATCCCGAATCAACGTCCGCAAACGGTGAATCTCTTCAAAAGCTGCCTCTGCCCCATTATGCTGGTGAATCTTCTCGATCAAATCGGCCCTAATCAAGACGTGGGCAAGCGTCTGTGCCGGACCATCGTGCATATCGCGCGATAAGCGGCGGCGTTCATTTTCGGCGGACTGGAAGACTTTTAGACCCATTTCCTGTTTTTGCATCGCCTTTTCATATTTTTCATTCATCATCTGCATATCGTCCGTCAAGAAGTTGAGGACGACCGAGACACGTCCAATCAATTGATCTGCCCGTTCAATCGTCTCATCGAGCTGAATCAGTCGGCGTTCGAGTTCATCACGACGCTTTCGGCAATTCATCTCGTCTCGTTGATTGATGAACGATTCGAGTTGCAACGCGTTCGCTGTCTCATAGGCCGACCGGACATCCTGTTCCGAGTAGCTGTCGAAGTTCTTACTGACGACGACGAGTCGCGCCTTCGCATCCTTGATATGGCGTTCGAGTCGTTCTGCTTCTTTTATATAGTCGTGCACCCGAATTTTCAGGTCGCGCAGTTCTTGCTGGATTTCGGCATATTGTTCGCGAGAACTTTCCGTGATCCGGACAATTTCCTCCCGACTCTCTTCTACGACGCCGATGATGTTCTGTACGATATCATTCAAGGATAGCCGCTCCCTCATCTCATTCGTCATGGTACTCCCTCCATTCCTTGCCAGTCGTCTACGGTTGTCTCTCTCTTGGAACGTCGTTATGCTAGAAAGAACTAGTTAACGAGGAGGACATTTTTGATTATGACATTATCTAATTATTATACAGTAAAAGAAAACGGTTTCCACGAAATCATTATCCAAAAGTCACGATTCATCACTTATTTAGCTCGCGCAACGACGGAAGAACAAGCCCAGGCGTTCATTTCCGAGCTGAAAAAAAAACATCACGATGCGAACCATAACTGCTCTGCCTATGTCATCGGTGAGCGTAATGAGATCCAAAAAGCGAATGATGACGGTGAACCGAGCGGAACGGCCGGTGTTCCGATGCTTGAAGTCTTGAAGAAGCGTGACTTGCGTGATACGGTCGTCGTCGTGACACGATATTTCGGCGGCATCAAGCTCGGTGGTGGTGGACTGATTCGAGCATATGGTTCGAGTGTCTCTGAAGCACTGAACGCAGTCGGTGTCGTTGAGCGGATCGAACATACCGTCGTTTCTGTCAACGTCGACTATACATGGCTTGGAAAGCTCGAGAACGAACTACGGGCGAGTGTCCATCCGATTGATCAGATTCATTACCTCGATCAGGTTCAGATCGACGTTCTCGTCAAGACAGCCGATGTCCCTGATTTTCTCGACTGGATGACGAACATGACGAACGGTCAAGCTGATTTGTCAAGCGGCTCTACCCGCTACCTCGAACGTGACATTATTTCCTGACCTGCTATACTGATTGTAAAGAAATTTAAAGTTTTTTTAAAATTCAGTTAATGTTAGGAGTTAATAAAAGTGGAAGAGCGAACCCGAAGTAATAAAAAAAAGATAAAGAAAAAACGTTCGTGGTTTAAAGTGTTCGTGATCAGTTTTCTGGTCGTGCTCGTAGGTGGAGGTGCAACCTTCGCTTACGTCGCGTATAAGACGTTCCAGACCGCAAACGATGCAAATGTCGATTTAGCGCGCGGTGACAAGTCCGAGAAACGAGAAGCAGCCATTGATTTGACGAAAGATCACTTTTCCGTTCTGCTCGTCGGAACGGATGAACGACCTGGTGACACCTCATCCCGTGCTGATACGATGATCGTCGCGACATTCAACAAGGACGATCAAACTGTGGATATGGTCAGCATTCCCCGTGATTCACTCGTCGAGATCCCTTCTGTCGGTTACGAGGATAAAATCAACCACTCTTATGCCTTTGGGGGCATCGATTCAACGATTGAAACCGTCGAGACGTTGCTCGATATTCCAATCGATTATTATGCATCGATCAACTTCAATGGTGTCGTCGCGATCGTCGACGCATTAGGCGGCATCGATGTCGACGTCAAGTTACCAATCGATACACTCGACTCATCCGATAAGCGCAATGGCGTTAAATTGGAACCGGGTCAACAGACGTTGAACGGAGAGGAAGCACTCGCCTATGCCCGAATGCGTTATCAAGATCCTGAAGGAGATATTGGTCGGACAAAACGTCAACAACAGATCGTCGAAGCCATCATTGATCAGTCGACATCGTTCGGTTCAATCACCAAACTAAACACACTGATGGATGCTACTGGAGACAACTTCAAAACGAACATGTCGTTGACAGAAGCGTTCCAACTGCAACCGTTCATCAAAAAAATCGGTTCCATCAACCGGATTGATTTAAAAGGTACCGATGCGAAAATCAATGGCGCTTATTATTACCAGCTCGATCCAACATCACTGGCTGACGCGAAGACGACATTGAAGGAACAACTTAATTTGCCAATCGATGAAACGACAGACAGCATCACGTCGGAGGCTGTAGATGATTCGTTCACTCCAAGCAACTGATCATGCGTCACTACTGGAAGTACAACGTCGCGCTTATCAGATAGAAGCCGCATTACTCGACGCTACTGATTTCCCGCCATTATGCGAAACGATCGATGAGATCGACGTTGAAGCGCCGATCGGTTTCGTTTACGTCATTGATGACGACATTGTTGGTGCTGTCACGATTGCTGATGGAACGATTACCCGACTCGTCGTTGATCCGGCATACTTCCGTCAAGGAATTGCACAGTCCTTACTGCATCACGTGATGGAGCGACATCACACAAGACATGTCATGACCGGTGCACGTAATCTGCCAGCGCTCTCGCTCTACAATCGTTTCGGCTTTTCAGAAGTCCGGCGCGAGTGGCGTAGTGGGATCGAACTCGTTTTTTTGACTCGACTCTGATGAAGCGGTATAAGCGAAAACAAATAAGCAGCAGACCAATGTCTGCTGCTTATTTGTGCGCTTTAAAAGAAAAGGAATCCGAGAGCGGCTCCGATTAACACGATTCGTAACGGCGACTGTTTATAAAAACGAAGTAAACAGAACAAACCGAAGGCAATCAAGAAATCAAGACCACTTTTGATGCTTGATGTAAAGATCGGATCGTAGAGAGCAGCAAGTAGGATACCGACGACAGCGGCATTGACACCAATCAATATTCGTCCGACTGCTTGATTCTTCCGAATACGATCCCAGTACGGTAAAACACCGATGACGAGTAGGAATCCTGGTAGGAAGATGGCAAGCGTTGCAAGAATTCCTCCAGAAATACCGGAGACGACCGTACCGAGATACGTTGCAAACGTGAAGAGTGGACCCGGTACCGCTTGTGCTGCGGCATAACCGGCAAGGAACGTATCCGTGTTCATCAATCCAGGTACGAGTGTTTGCTCAAGGAATGGCAAGACGACATGTCCGCCACCAAAGACGAGGGCACCTGCACTGTACATGATACTCGTCAGTTGGACGGTTCCCGTCGCAGATTGCGCGAGAAACGGTGTGACGGCGAGTAAGACAAAGAATAAGACGAGTGCCGTGATACTAAGTAGGCGTGGGACGCGAATTGACAGGGATCCACCCGTCTCCGTCTCTTCTTTAAACCAGAAGAACGCAAAAAGACCTGCGAGCAACAAGACACCGACTTGCGCCAGTGGATGTGCGATCAAGAGTACGCCTGCTAGCGCTAGTAGCATCAACGTCATCCGTTTGACGCCTGTCGCAAGTTTCATTCCCATCCCAAGGACGGCGTCAGCAACGATCGCGACAGCGACGAGTTTCAAGCCATGAATGAATCCGGCTTCCGCGACATCGAATTGTGTCGCAAGAATCGCGAATAGAATCAGAGCGATACTCGACGGTAACGTGAAGCCGACGAAGGAAATGATTGCCCCTGCTACTCCTCCACGGATCAGACCAATTCCCATTCCGACCTGACTCGAAGCGGGACCCGGGAGGAATTGACAGAGCGCAACTAAGTCAGCATACGCTTTCTCATCAATCCATTTTTTCCGTTTGACATATTCTTCATAAAAATACCCGAGATGGGCGACCGGACCTCCGAACGACGTCAGTCCGAGCTTGAACGATACAAGAAAGATTTCGATTAGACGATTCATGCTTCACCTCCATCCTTCATTCTACACAAAAAATGTTAAGTTCTTGTGAACTTCAACGTTTTTTCTTTCCATAAGTCCCTTTTCGCCACAATTTCTCCATGGGACCTTGTGGATGAGACTGGAGATATCTGTTTGATGCAACCCCTTGTGCGATCAAAAGCAGGAAAACGAGTAACAGTCCTTGCCATAACGGTGTCGTTCCATGTTGTCCACTGAAGAAGACAAATACAGTAAAGACGAGTGTATGCATCAAATAATTCGTTAATGCCATCCGCCCCAGTCCAGCAAACCATTGCATACGTCCAGTACGAACGAGTAACGCGACGGCACAAGCATAGGTAATTGCAAGCGTGCGTCCTGAGAGCCAAACGTAAAATAGATTGATTGATCCGTCTGGTACGTCAGCATGCGCCTGCAAGATTCCAGCAAATGATGGAAGTGTCAGTAATAAGCTAATCCCAAGCGTCCACCACAGGAAACGATTCGTTGGGGGCGTTGCACTGAAGCGTTCCATCAAATAGGCTCCGATTAAGAAGAGTGATAGAATTTCTGGCCAAATGACACCGGAATTCATGAGGGCTTCCGGTAATTGAACTGTCGCGTGATGCGCTAAAAATCCGAGGAGATCGCGCGATGCGACGAACGACTGAAGTGTCTTATCCAGCTCGACGACGGGAGCGTCGCCAAATTGACGAGCACCAAAGAAAATAAGTAGATAAAGCAAAATGGCATAGATTTGAAATGCTATCGCAAACAAGAGCTTCGTGACCGGCTTTGTTTTAGCGAACAATAACAAAATGAAGCCTGTCAACGCATACGTATGTAAGATATCCCCTTGCCAGACAAGCAGGTGCAAAAGACCAATGATAAGCAGAATTCCAAGTCGCCTTGCGAAGATCGTCATCGGTAGACCACGTTGTCGTAACCGGTTGATGAACAGATAAAAACCGGCTCCGAACAGAACACTAAACAGGGTATAGAATTTCGTCTGGATGAAGAGATCGAAAATGAGACGAATCGATTGATCCATCTCGCCCATCATCGCATTCGGTCGATCACCGAGAAAACTCGGCATGTTGACGAATAATATCCCGCATAGTGCAAAACCACGCAACACATCCAAATAGACGATGCGTTGATTCAATGATTGATTCATTCCAACACTCCCTTTCTGAAAAAAGACCGCTCACACGGATATGAGCGGTCTTTTTTGATATACGTTATTTCGATGTAAAACGTTCCAACAAATTCAACAATGGTCGATAGCGTTCACCAAGCAAACCGAGTGACTCGACGAGAATGTCAAGAACGAGCAACAGCATGACGAGTGAGACCAAGGCACCGAGCGAGTTCGTCTGCGAGAACAGAATCGCCGTCATCCCGAAGATGGCACAGAGTCCGTAGATGACGAGCACGGCTTGGCGCATCGTAAATCCGAGATCAAGCAGCCGGTGATGCAGATGGGCCTTATCCGGCGCAAATGGTGGTTTTCCTTGCAACACCCGTCGAACGATCGCAAACAATGTATCGGAAATCGGGATCCCGAGCAAAATGACCGGAACGGCAAGCGAGAACAGCGTCACGTTCTTGAACCCAAGAAGTGATAACACACCAAGCATATAGCCGAGGAACAAGGCACCGGTATCACCCATGAAGATTTTCGCTGGGTAAAAGTTATGAAACAGAAAACCGAACGTACTCATCAGTAAGAGAATCGCAACGATCGTCACGTAGACGTTTCCTTGGATGACGGCAAGACTGATCAATGTCAACAGGACGATACTTGAGACACCCGCTGCTAACCCGTCTAATCCATCAATCAAATTGACAGCATTCGTGATCCCGATGACCCAAAGGAACGTCAGCGGAACACTCCACCATCCAAGATAGAGCTGCTGATCGAACGGTAGATTGATGAACTCGATCCGAATCCCACCGTTTAGGACGATGACGGCAGCAACGATTTGCCCCATCAGCTTCAAACGGGCATTGAGTTGGAATCGATCATCCAGTGCACCGGTCAAAATAATAACGAACCCACCGACTAAAATATGCGTCGCGTACGGACTCGAAGGTTGTAAGATAAAATAACCGATCATGAAAGCGATATAGATCGCTAATCCGCCAAGTCGCGGCATGATTCGGACGTGTACTTTTCGCGCGTCTGGACTGTCAACGGCACCGACTGCAATCGCAAAGCGTTTCACGACGGGTGTGATCAGTAAGGCGGCGATAAAACAGACGATGGACGCAGTCCATAACATAGTAACATCACGCTCCTGCGCGAATTATATCATAAAAAAAAAGAGCCGACGAGCGGCTCTTACATGAAGATCGGTACTTCAGCAGCTGGATCATATGTATAGATACCGCGCCCGACTTTTTTGATGGCAGGGTTTGCCTGTTCGACTTTCGCCATCAATTGGTAGATGTTACTAATTTGGTGACGGTAACGCAATTCAAGCTCCATTTGGATGTCACGTGCTGTCATCGATTCACGCTCGCGCATCAAATCGCTGATTTGGTGCACGTAGACCTCTAGTGGATAACGTTGGTTGACGCGACGTTGTTTTAACGGACGTTCATGCGTGACGGCGACTTCTTGCGAATGTTCTCCCGTTCCACGGCTTAATTCCGAGATCAAATACTCGGCACGTCGCTGTAAGCGACGGTATTCCTCTTCGATTTCCATTAGTTCGCGGTAGATATGTTCACTGTTACCCATTCCTTGCCCCTCTTTCCTTTTTTATACATTAATGTTTCAATCATGTTTCAGTTGTATGTATTTTGAAATATTTTAAACTATAATTTGCCTTGATAATATATAATTTCTTTAATTATTTAATTATCCTGTAATATTTTCATATCCTTACCGATAAATTGGCTACACCTCATATTAACAGAAAGGAGTGAAAACGGAACATATAATTTCTACATTTAACTATTTTAATAATACTTAAGTTCTACTAATCCAATATATATCTTTATTATTTTACCGAAAAGGAGACTGGAAATTTAATGGGCAAATTACCTAAAACACTTCGGACCGCTCTAGTACTTTCGTTGGTATCCGGTTGCTTCGCCTCTGCTTCTTCTACTGTATCGGCTGCTTCTGGAACAACCTTTACGAAAACCTCGTATCAGACGACGGATGCCTTGAATCTACGCAGTTCGAACTCGACGTCTTCTAAAAAATTGCTGACGATCCCGAAGACGACGAAAGTCACGTCGAGCTATCGAAAAGGCTCTTGGTATAAGTTGTCATATAAAGGAAAGACGGGATATGTGACCGGATCTTATCTGAAAAAAATCGAGAGTGGCACTTCTTTCACGAAGACGTCTTATAAGACGACAGATGCGCTGTCCTTGCGCAGTGCGGCAACGACATCTTCTACTCGATTACTGACGATTCCTAAGGGAGCCGGTGTACAATCAAGTTTCAAAACTGGTAATTGGTACAAAGTGACCTATGCCAATAAGACGGGTTATGTTTCTGGTTCTTATTTAAAGAAAGTGACCACACCAGCCAAAACGACTGTCTATACGACGACGGATCGCTTGAATTTCCGTTCGTCTCCTTCGACATCTGGAAAAGTCCTGACGACGATTCCAAGCGGAACTGCCGTCAATTCCCTCGCCGTTAAAGCAAACTGGCATACAGTCCAGTACCAAGGGAAAACGGGGTATGTCATGGGAACGTACCTGAAGAAAGGGACTTCCGTTCCTGCCTCGACGACTGGAAACATCGATTATAGTGGTTCAAAGATGTATGTGTTAATCCCGTCAGGCAATAGTGTCGCGCTTCGTGCGAGTGCGTCGACGCTCAGTGGTCAAATCGCTCGTCTTGGACGCGGTACTCCTGTCGTCGTCACGAATCCACGTCATCAAACGAAAGGGTTCGTCGCCGTCCGGACAGCAAGTGGTCAAAGCGGTTATATCGATGCGACGTATCTGACGTTGTTCCAACCAGCACCATCGAATCGTCCACTTCTCGTCCTTGACCCAGGTCATGGCGGACACGACGCAGGTGCAGTTCGTTACGGCGTTGCTGAACGTGACATCGTCCTTGCTGTCACGAAACAAGTCGCCGAGCGTCTTGCCGGAAAAGTCGATGTGACGATGTCACGCTATACGAACGACTACTACCCGTCACTCGGAGAGCGGAGTGCCCTTGCGAACAGTCATGCAACGACTGCTTTCGTCAGTGTCCATATCAATGCTTCAACGAGTACGCAAGCATACGGAGCAGAGACCTTCTATTATAAAGGAGCCTCTTCGATCAACCTCGCTCGTAACGTCCAACAACGCCTCGTCTCATACGCTGGCATGCGCGACCGAAGCGTTCACTACGCGAACTACGCTGTCATTCGCGGTACACAAGCGCCGTCGATTCTAGCGGAACTCGGGTTCCTCTCGAACAGCGCGGATCGTGCGAAACTGACGAACGCGACATATCAATCACGCTACGCGCAAGCGATCGCGGACGGCATCCTCGCTTCACTTTAAGTCAACGCCATATCAAAAAGGATCGCTCAGGGAAGCGATCCTTTTTGCATACACATAACTTTCAAGGAATGTCCTTCACCATCAGGAAATGGTTCAGACAAGGGAGCGACTAGCGAGGATTTGCTCAAGGGATAGCAAATCTGTCGAATCGACACGATAGTCTGCCTCATGGAGCGCCGACTCCGGTCCAACTCCGACGGCATACATGCCGGCAGCGTGGATGGCAGTGATGCCAGCTGTCGCATCTTCTACACCGATGCAATGGCTCGGTTCGACGTCGAGTGCTTCTGCAGCACGGAGAAACACTTCAGGGTGTGGTTTCGATTGTGCAACGGTCGCAGCGTCTACGATGTCATCGAAATAGTGTCGGACCTTTAATGCCTCGACGACCATCAGCGCATTTTTAGAAGCCGACGCCATTCCGATCTTCAGCCCAGCGTTTCGGATTTCATCGAGGAATGCAGTGATTCCAGGAAGAAGATCCTGTTCAGAAATATGTTGGATCAATGTGACATAGTGTTCATTCTTCTTCGCAGCGAGTGCTAGCTTCTCCTCCGCTGAAAAAGCGTCCTGTTTTCCACCAAGCGCAAGGATCCGCTCGAGTGAATCCATCCGGCTGACACCTTTTAATGTCTCATTGAATTCCCGGTCGAACGGGATATCCAAATCCTCTCCTAATTGTTTCCACGCTAAGTAATGATACTCTGCTGTATCGGTAATTACGCCGTCTAAATCAAAAATGACCGCTTCGATCGTTGGTGCCATCCGACATCCATCCTTTCTTCCATCGTCCATGAAAGGCAAGAAATCGAATGACTTTGCGCAAACGATTGCACTTGCCTCATGAATAATTTTACTGGTTCTTCCGAATCTTTGCAAGCGTTATCAAATATTTCTGATTTTCTATTTTTAAGCGCGAAACATGTTTATTTTGATAACGCTTTCAATTTTAAGGGAATGTTTTACTTATTTCGTTCTTTACTATTCGTTTTACATTTTTTAACTGCTATAATGAATCTCATAGCATATGAGGGAGTGACGAAGATGTTTCAACGTGTCAAACAGTTGTTGAATGATCAAAGTCGAAGAATTCATCGTTATGAAAAAATCGTAACGACGATCAATAGCCTAGAACGAGAAATGGAACAAACATCCGATCAAGCGTTACGTGAATTGACCGCCTCATTACGTGAGCGGCTACAAGCCGGGGAACGAATCGATGCCATCACACCAATGGCATTCGCCCTTGTCCGAGAAGCGAGTAAACGAACGCTTGGCTTACGGCATTACGACGTGCAGCTCATGGGCGGTCTGGCGTTACTTGAAGGACAAATCGCCGAGATGGCGACCGGTGAAGGAAAGACGCTCGTTGCTTCACTCGCGAGCTTCACTCAGGCGCTTCACGGAAAAGGTGTCCACGTCATTACCGTCAATGAGTATCTGGCACAACGCGATGCGGAGCAAATCGGTCAGATTCACCGCTTTTTAGGGTTGCAGGTCGGAATCAATCCCGCTGAAGCTACGTTTGAGGAAAAACGGATTGCCTACGCAGCAGACATTACATACGGTGTCGGAACTGAATTCGGGTTCGATTACCTGCGCGATCATCTGATCATGGAGCCGACGGAACGTCTGCAACGTCCGCTTCATTTCGCCTTGATCGACGAAGTCGATAGCATTTTAATCGATGAAGCGAAAACGCCACTCATCATGGCGGAACGAGACAGTGTCCATGAAGGATTACAGCAACTCGTCCGTCATGTCGTCCAGACGTTCGAAGACGAGCGGGATTATACGTTCGACGAAGAGATTAAAGCGGTCGCCTTGACCGACCATGGGATTGAGGCGATCGAAGAGGCATTTGCGATTGATCATCTGTTTGCAGCTGAGCACTCCGTTCTCTTCCATTACGTCATTCAAGCTTTACGTGCTCATGTCGTCCTCAAACGAGATGTCGACTATATCGTCAAGGATCAAAAAATCGCACTCGTCGATCTCTTTACTGGTCGTCTGATGGAAGGACGCAGTCTATCTGACGGATTACATCAGGCACTTGAGGCAAAAGAAGGTGTCCCGGTCACGGAAGAGAACCGGACGACAGCACAAATCACGATTCAGCACTACTTCCGTCTCTATCATCAGGTAGCAGGAATGACGGGTACAGCGGCGACGTCACGAGAAGAGTTCCAAAAGACGTACGGGATGGATGTCGTGACGATTCCATCGAACCGTCCGAAAATCCGGATCGATGCGGAGGACGTCATCTTTGCGACGCGTGACGAAAAATTAGAAGCGATCGCGCTTGCGACAAAATCGGCACACGTCACGGGACGACCCGTTCTGATCGGTACTTCGTCGATTGAACAGTCCTTACGCGTTGCGAAGACACTCGATGCACACAAACTCACCTACGAGATCCTGAACGCAAAAACCGTCGATCAGGAAGTCCGGATCATCGCCGCCGCTGGACAAGCTGGCCGAATCACGATCGCAACGAACATGGCAGGTCGCGGAACGGATATTTTGCTTGATGAAACGGCGCAACAACAAGGCGGATTGTTCGTCATCGGAACCGAACGTCATGAATCGATCCGAATTGATAACCAACTCCGCGGTCGGGCAGGTCGTCAAGGCGATCCCGGATTAACGCAATTTTATCTCTCGCTCGAAGATGAACTGCCACGTCGTTTTGCACGTGACCGTCTCGCACGCGTGCAACAAAAAGTACGGGATGCTTCCGGTCCACTTGCTTCACGTGACGTCCGGGATCTATTGCAGTTTGCTCAGTCGACGTGTGAATCCGTTAATCGGAGTGTTCGGGATGAACTCGTCCAGCTCGAAGAAGTCATCAGTGAACAACGGCAAGCAATCTATCATCTCCGCAACAAAATCGTTGATGCGATGTCACTTGAAGACATCGTCCAACCGTTTGCCGGACGTGTTCTGCCGTCGATCATCGACCAAACGCTTTCTGAAGATCTCGTCCCAGAAGAATGGCCATTGGCACTCGTCACGACGGAACTCGAGCAACTGTTGCATCAACCGGTCACGTTAGAACGACTGGAAACGATCGACGAGATGAAACGACAACTCGAACCGCTGATTGCTGACACCGAAGCCTTGCTCGTTGCCCATGTCGAAGCTGAAAAAGAGACCGTCAAACGCTTCATCCTCCTTGCACTCGATGAGCAATGGACGCGCCACTTAACAGCCATGAACACCTTAAAAGAAGGAATCCACCTCCGAGGTTACGGTCAAGAACAACCCGTTCGCATCTTCGAACGAGAAGGCATGGATTACTTCGAATATGCCATTGCGAGTTTTGAGAAACAGGTCCTTTCTGGCATCTGCCGCGCCGAACAGACACAGGATAGCGAAGGAGAGCTGCACCATGCACACGTCGAATGAAGCGTTCCGTCCCCCACTCTATTTCACGGAGGACATGCCAATCGTCAAGGAAGATGAATACGTCTTTCGTCACGTCGCAAAACAATTACCTGACTTACAGGTCAATCAGATGGCGATCCATCTGTTCCAAGTCTTATCGCGTCGTCCGCTTCACGTCATCGCCTTATTCCAAAACACGTTGTCTCAGTCGTTCCATCTGAATGATCTTGTCGTCCTTGCCTTATCCGGTGACGAACTCGTCGCTCGCAAAGTCCTCAGTATCGAAGAAGTCCCGGTCATCCTTCCGATGGCGACGCTCCCGCTCTGGTTGACGTTCGAAGAAGATGACTGTTTCGTCGACCTCGAACAGTTGACGGAGCCATTGCAGCTCGTCTTCTCAAGTGAGACGCTGACCGAGCTGTTCATCGACGATGACTTCACGGAATCGGAACGACGCATCATCCGTCAAGTCGCTTATTCGCATCCGACACCCCCAGCAGATGGCTGGTCTCTCTTACCGGTCTCGATCATGCGCGAGCCGGATACTGTGACGGCGACCGTCCTCGTCCGTAATGCCAGCGATCAGACACTGACGCTCGAGGCGCTAACGTTCGAACTGATGAATGGCGAGACGCCACTCGCAGACGTCACCCATCCTGGATTGTCCTTACCCGCTCATAGCCAACATGCGATTCGTCTCCGTTTCGCCTGCACCGCAACAGATGTCCCGGCATTCGGTCTCCGTTATCTTCCTCCCTCTTCCTAAAAAAACGTCTCGGCACACAAGATGCCGAGACGTTTTGCTTATCCTTTTAAGAGTCCGATGACGCGGACATTGATTGCTTTTGGTTGGAACGCGAGCATGTTTTCCATGTCTTGTGCGATCCGTTCTTGGACTTTTCCAGCTGTCTTGATGATCGACATGCCGTATTTGATATGGACGGACAGACTGACCGTAATGTCGCCGCCGACATCTTCGACTTTCACGAGTTTGACCATCTGTTTTTCCTGCAGTTTCGAATCATCTGCTGTAAAGGCGATGCCTTCCGTTTCTTGAACGGCTACCCCTGCGATGACCTCGATGACTTGTTGCGAGACGTTCACGACACCGTCCGCATTATTTAAATTATATGACATACCTTCCACGCCCTTCGTCTAGTAATCCATCTATCTTAAAGTGTAATGCATTCCGCCTTATTTTGAAAGGTCTTCCCGTTTCTCGACGATCGGGCGAATGTCGATCTCAATCAAAGGACGGAGGACACGGACGACGAGCGGGTGTATGATGATACCAACGATCAACAAGGCGACGCCAATCATGATCAGTAAGGCGAGCCACGGTTGCGGTACGAATGCATCCGTCACGTACTGACGCCACGCCATGACGAAAAAGACATGGAGTAGATAAACGTAGAGACTGAGTTCTCCAGCGCGTGTGATGAGCGGGAGGCGACGCATCGGAACCAACATCATGAAACCGAGCGAGGCCGCGATCGACAAGAAATAGATGACGCTATGCTTGAGTACACCAATCCATGTATCGCTGTCATACTGTTCAGCGTACGGGAAACGGTGCTTGAAGGCATTCGCGAAATCGACGATTTCTTGCGGTGTGTCACGCCACGCCTCGAACAATAAGAATCCCATGACGGCAGCAAACGTCACACCACCGATCAAGCGGACGTTCATCCGGCGCTTGAAGTTCTTCGGCATCTCGAAGATGCGGATGAATTCGTGTTCCGATAGATAGTTCCCGAGTAAGAAATAGGGATAGAACATGATCAGCTTCCGAAGTGCCAAGAATCCCGTATTTTCGAGTTCGAATCCATACAGCAAGGCGAACGCAAGGCCAAACCAGACGTATCCACGCAAGTGAACGACATACGGCGTCACGATGTACCAGACGACCATGACGAACAGATACCAAAGTGCCCAGTAGGGACGTAGTAAATGCGTACCGATGTTTTCACCAGAAAAGAGTGGCAATCCTTCCCCAATCGTCGCCCACGATCCAATTAAGATTTGCCAGACGCAGTAGACGGCAAATAGTTGGATGACACGTAAATACTTGTTTTCGCGGAAGAAATAACCGCTTAAAATAATGAATAATGGCATATGAAACGAGTAAATCAACAGATAAACCGTCTCGAGTAGCTTTCCGTCATAATCAAACCGTAAATCCGTCAGCATGTGACCGATGACGACAAAAATGACAAGAAAACCTTTGATATTATCAAACCACGGATTCCGATTCATGTTACACTACCCCTTATACTCCCTCGAAAGGAACGAATGTTTATGAAAAAGACACTCTTGATTCTATCTGTCGTCTTGAACGTCGTTCTCCTTGCATTGTTACTGGGACGTAAACCGCTCGAACTATTCGAAAGCGTCTTACCTGCAACGAGTACGACTCCAGTCACGACCTTCCAATACGATAAGAATCCAAACTATGTCCGTCTGAATAGTCTATTCCATACTTATCAATACCCAAAATCTGCGAATGCTGTCATGTTAGGCGACTCGATGACGAATTTTGCCGATTGGCGTATCTTGATGAAGGATCCGACGATCGTGAATTTCGGGATTCCTGGTGATACGACAGAAGGCTTTTTGACTCGCCTCGACTTGATCATTGAGATGAAACCAAAACGCGTTTTTTTGATGGGCGGTATCAATGATATTCGTCACTATACACCGATTCCGCAAATCACTGAGAACATGACGACGATCGTGACGACACTTCGAAAAAATAACATCGACGTCGTCATTCAGTCAACCGTTCCTGTCGCACCGAAATATTCGGACTCCGTCCGAATCAACCGGGACGTCGAAGCATTGAATCGGAATTTACAAAACCTCGCTCAATCCGTGGAAGTACCATTCGTTGATCTGCGACCTGTCTTGACGAATAAACAGGGGTACCTACAAAATCGGATGACGTACGACGGACTCCACCTCGTCGGTGGCGGTTACCTGCGCTGGAGTGATGCGCTGAAACCCTATGCGCTGAAAACCGATTTGACAGCAAATAACTAAATCAAAAAACGGCTCATCCCGATTTCCGAGATGAGCCGTTTTTTGATTATTAATCTTCTTGGTTTTTGACACCCATGTAGGCTGCGACGCTCGATGCTGAGAAAACAGCAACGGCAACGATTCCGACAGCAATCCAAATCACTTGATCCATCATTTCTTTATATCCCCCTTTATGTAAACGCTCGCTTCTTCATTTAGCGTACACGAATTTCGTCAAGAAAGAAACACATTTTCCATGTCTAATGACTAGACGATTCGGGAAAAAGTAACTATAGTAGAAGGACAACTACAAATTGTCAGAAAATTCGATTATTTAACAAGGAGGTGTTTCTGATGGCCACTTCATTGCTTACGCCGAAAGTGACGTTACGACATCGAAGTACTCTCAACTTTGGATATTGGCTTGTCATCGGATGCATAGGATGGGTGATGCTTGCCCTCGTCACGAATGTTGGTACCGTTCTTGGTCGTCTTCCTTTATATGAAAGCATTCCCCTCGCCATCCTTGTACTTGGTCTCACGGGTGTCGTACTAAAAATGGCGCGTGACGAGTGGTGGATTCGTTATCTCGAACGTCAGACGCAGTATTATATCGGACACGAGACCGTGACCGGTTGGTGTACGACGATTGATAGCATGTGGCTGATCCGTAAGACGATGCGCCGTGAACTTCGCTTGCTCTACCGGCATCTTGCGCAGACGAAAGCATCGGAAGAAGTGAAACAGATTCTTGCACTCCAGCTCGTCGAGCGTGGTGTTCTGATCGTCTACTCCCGACCAAAAAGTGATCATCCCGCTTGAAACGAAAAGAGGACTGCCCCATCATCTTCTATGAAAGAAGCAGATGGGACAGCCCTTTTTTAGTGTTTTAACCAATCCGTTGCCGCTTCAATCGTTGGCATGACGAGTTGGTGACCGTAATTCGACCACGTGACGTCGACTGATGCACCGGCTTGCTTCAAGAGTGCTGATAACTCTTCCGTTTCCTGAGCCGGACAAATCGGGTCATTGCTTCCGGCGCCGATGAAGACGCGCACGTCCGATAAGTCAGGTAGCGTCACACCACGACGTGGTACCATCGGATGCAACAGAATCGCTTGTTTGAACAAAGCTTCTTCGAACAACATATTCGCCGCGATGTTCGCACCGTTCGAGTACCCGACTGGAATCAGACGATCGAGATCAAAACCGCGCTCCGCTGCCTGGTCACGTAAAAACTGAATTAAACGTGCTGTCCGTAAAGCGAGGTCTTCTTCATCAAAGACACCTTCTGCGAGTCGTTTGAAGAAGCGTGGCATCCCGTTTTCCGAGACTTCCCCACGGACGGACAAGTAGCCTGCTTCCGAATCGAGCAACGAGACGAGTCCAACGAGATCTTGTTCCGTTCCGCCTGTGCCATGTAAGAATAAAAAGATCGGTGCGTCTGCTGTTTTTGGTGCTTGGTATAAATGAATCATACGAGTCTCCCCTTCGGTACAGTAATAGGTGTTACATGATTTGTGATTGCCGTACGATGTGCTTCGAATTGTTCCGGTAACTTCAAGTCTTCTCCGAGCATCTCGAACTCTTCATCGATCGCGAACCCTGGATTATCGGTCGCGATTTCATGGAGGATCCGACCGCGGTCATGGAAATAGATCGATGTGAAGTAGTTGCGATCCTTCACTTCAGTCGTCAACAAACCGAACGTGTTGATGGCGTTCATCCAGTCGAGTTGTTCCTTTTGATCCGTTGCCCGCCACGCAATATGGTGAACCGTTCCAGTCCCCGGACGACCGACTGGCATTTGACCATGAACGACGTCAACTACATTCCCGAACTCGCCTTCTGCGATGTACCGGTCAACGGTTTCCGTCCGTTTGCTGAGTGTCAGTCCGAATGTGTCTGTCAGTAATTTTGCTGTGTCTGATGGATCCCTTGACAGTAACGTCGCTCCCGCAAATCCTTTGATGGCGACATCACGTGTGATGCCGTCGATTTCATAGCGACTGCCTTGTCCCGCCTCGCGTTCGACGAGTTCAATCTGAAGACCGTGTGGATCTTCGAAGGCGATCTGTTGCTCTCCGAACCGAACCGTTTCTTCAAACGAGACGTTTTTTTCTGTCAGTCGCGCTTTCCAAAAATCTGCTGCACCGACCGGAATCGCGTAAGCTGTCGTTCCGACTTGTCCGGCACCGACCTGCCCTTTTGCCATGCCTTCAAACGGAAAGAACGTGATGATCGTTCCCGGTGCTCCAGATTCGTTACCGAAGTAGAAGTGGTACGTTCCTGGATCATCGAAGTTGACCGTTTTTTTGACGAATCGTAGCCCGAGAATCGTTCCGTAAAAATCGAGATTTTCTTGTGGATCGCCGACCATCGCTGAGATATGATGGATACCTTGCGTTTTCATATGATGCGTTCCTCCTTCAGTCGTATCTGTTAAAACAATAATAGTAACTAAAGAACAAAAAGTAAACTGATAAGCCTTCCCTCGTTCTTTTCTGGAACCTTTATCCATTTCCGACCGTAGGACACTAGGTAACAATGGTACACTTGTCGTGCAACAGACGTCTTTAAAGGAGGTTCTTATGTTAGAAATCAAACACATCACGAAGCGTTTCGGCGATTTCACGGCCGTTGATGCCTTGACGATCGAGGTGCCACGAGGGCAAATTTTTGGTTTGCTTGGTGCGAACGGTGCCGGAAAAACAACGACGTTCCGGATGCTGCTCGGTCTACTGCAACCGACTGAAGGATCGATCACCTGGAATGGAGAGCGCATCCCGACTTCAAAAATCGGATACCTTCCGGAAGAACGAGGGCTGTATCCAAAAGTTCGCGTCGATGAACAGCTCTTGTTCCTTGCTGAACTTCGCGATATGAAACGGAAGGATGCGAAACGAGCCTTGACGGAATGGCTCGAGTATTTCCAAATTCCGCAGTATGAAAAAATGCGCGTCGAACAACTCTCAAAAGGAAATCAACAAAAAATCCAGTTGATCTCCGCCGTCCTACATAAACCCGAGCTGCTGATTTTAGATGAGCCGTTCAGCGGACTCGATCCGGTCAACGCCGAACAGTTGAAACGTGCTGTCAAAAAGTTGACCGTCGACGGAACGACGATCGTCTTCTCGAGTCACCGGATGGACCACGTCGAAGAACTCTGCGAACATGTCGCGATCCTCGATCATGGGAAACCCGTCGTCGCCGGTTATCTTCCTGACATCAAGGCAGGATACGGAAAAACACGTGTTCTTTTGACGACAGATGCTCCGCCACTCCTATGGGATAGCTTACCAGGTGTGCTCCAGGTCGAGTCAGATAACAATGGGCATATCGTCCAAGTCTCTTCGAAAGAAACGGCTGATCAACTTCTCCAACATATCGTCAGTCAAGGACACCATGTCGATCGTTTCGTTTGGGATCAGTTATCCCTGCAGGATATCTTCATCGAGGAGGTCGGCAAACGTTATGAACCGTAAATTCCTGACTTTATATCGCTTCAATCTACTTCAAAAATTGCGTGCGAAAAGCTTTTTGGTCTCGACTGTCCTGATGGTCCTGTTCCTCGTCGGCTTCGGCAATATCGAACGGATTCTCGACTGGTTTTCGGGTGACGATCCGAAAGTTGCTCTTGTCAGTGAATTGTCGACCGATCTTCGTCCAGCCTTGAAGAAGGCTGGTGTCACTTCAGACATCACGACGAAGGACTATACGGTCGCACAAGCACGAAAGGCAATCGACCGCGGTACATTCGATGCCGTGGCAATCGTTCAGGATTCGTATGACGTGACACTCGTCAGCGCTAGTCCTGAGTCTGAATTACAGACACAGGTCGCAACAGTCGTCAAACAAGTCCGTGACCAAGCCGTCATCACGGATGCTGAAATCGATCCGAACGTTCTTGCTTCGCTCGCTGAACCCGTTCCCATCAAGCAAGAATTGACGTCGACTGGCGGAAAAAGCGAGGATGAATTATTCGCTGCCTCAGCGCTTGTCTACGTGTTGCTGTTCTTGATGTACTTCACGATTGCCATCTACGGTGGAATGATCGTCACAGAAATCGCGAACGAAAAATCATCCCGTGTCATGGAGCTGCTGATCTCAGCAGCGAGTCCGATCCAACACATGCTCGCGAAGATCCTCTCGATCGCTACGGTCAGTCTCGTACAATTGTCGATTCTCGTTGGTGTCGGCTACTACAGTGCTCAAAGCAGCAGTTTATTCGATCAGTTATCACTTGATTCCTTGAGTGCCCGAACGATCATTTATCTGTTCGTCTTCTTCCTGCTCGGATACTTCCTGTACGCAACGTTACTCGCGGCACTCGGTTCACTCGTCAGCCGGGTCGAGGATGCACAGCAAGTGACGTTACCGGTCATCTTGTTGATCGTCGCTGCTTTCATGATTTCGATGTTTAGTCTGAATGCACCGACGAACCAAGCCGTCGTCGTCCTGTCATTTGTTCCGTTCTTTACACCGATGGTCATGTTCCTTCGCGTCATGTTGACCGATGTACCGCTATGGCAAGTGTCGATTTCGCTCATTTTGATGCTGATCAGCATCTCGCTCGCCTTATTCGTCGGAACCAAATTCTACCGGGGTGGCGTTCTGTTCTATGGATCGAATCCACTCAAACAGTTGCGCCGGATCTTAAGCGGTCGCCGGTAACAGTTTACAAGACGAATCGTTTCCGCTATCGTTAGGTGAGAAAAAGCCTTTAGGAGGAACTACGTTATGCGGTCTCGTTTTTGGGCAGCGATCCTTTTCACAGCTGCTGCCATGGTCTCGTCACTTGTCATGTTCACGAAATTCCCGCAAGCGAGTGCGACATGGGAACTCGTCCTTGCCTATGGAGGCATGACGTTCGTCTCTAGCCTCTTTTGCTGGTCCTTCGTTGCGGTGCGCCGCCACTCTTCCCGTTTATACGGAAGCTGGGTCGGTGTCTTCATCGCCGGACTGACTGTCTTACTCGTCTGTATCGCGCGATTCGTCTTGCGTGGTGATGTGATGATGATTTTCAAATGGCAAGCGATGCTTGGTAGCTTAACTCTCAATTTCGGCTATGTCGGTTGGGTACTCGTCATTGCAAATGCGATCATTGGTTTTATCATCGGTCGGATCCGTCAAAAGACGCGTCGTCCACGCCCGATGCCACAACGTTAATAAAAAGTCGCTGTCTTCTGAACGTCAATCAGAAGACAGCGACTTTTTTATTTTCGGTGATAACGGGAGCGACTTTTCCGGTCACTGTAATCCGCATAATAGTTCGAACTGGATAAAGAGACACCATCCGTCATGCGGTCGAGGTATTCATCCAGTTGCATCATCGATGGTAACTTATCCTCGAACAACTCATACGTCTCTTCCGCTTGATCGCGTTGCAACTCCCCTGCTTCCATCACGGCTTCGACGAGCTCATGGAAGATTCGTTGCTCGGTCGCACTCATTGTCTGCTCGATCCGTTTGACGTCCTCGTCATACATTAAATCAAACAGGCGCATCCGTTCTTCGAGCTGTTCTTCGACCCACGTCCCGTCTTGTCCGAGCGTCTGTTCATAAGCAAGCTTCATCTCTTCAAGCGGTGTATTCTGTTGCATGATGAACTTCAATGACTCTCCCGTCCAGATATGCCGTGCCAAATAACTGGCGTCGATGTTCAAGACGTCCGCCAATGCTTCGATGTAGGGTTTGGTTGGATAGACTTCGCTGAGCTCCGTCCGGCGGATGAAGTACGGTGCGACGCCGAGTCGTTCAGCCAGCTGTTCGATCGTAATCCCGGCACGCTCCCGTAAAATACGAATCCGGTCACCGTAACCCCGATATGGTGAATGGTCTAGCATACGATTCCCTCCCTTATTCCTATGGTATCATCATACCCTTGAATCCGGTGTCGGATACATCGAACTTTCGGATGAATTCCGGAACAGATGTCGCGGGTAACGCAACCAAATCGGTAGGACACTTAAGAAATACCCAACCGTGACGATACTGATCCAAAATACAGCTAAGTTAAGAAATGATCCCGTCTGTAGTCCAGCTTGTGTGACGACGACTTGGAACAATAAGAAGGCATGAAAGACAGAAATCAGATACGGAATGAGCAGAACAGCACCATACTTCATTAACAAGTAGCTGCGAATGTTCCCGGAACCGAACCCTAACGCAAACAACGTCTTCATCCGCTTTTGTTCCTGTTCCGCCGTCATCTGCATCCATACATGTAGAAAACTCGCATTGATGACGAACAACCAGATCGTCAAGAGAACGACGACGAACGTGACAAGTCGCACGATTCGGATTCCGTCGATTTCATCTTCTGTCTCATTGATCAACTGATAAGGAACCGGTTGCTTCTCATCTAGCTTCGCTGCCGACTGGATGTTGCGGACGATTTTCATCCACTGTTTCCAGTCCTTCGTTCCGTAATCATGGTAGGCTGGCGTATCGAAGACGACGATTTGCCGGACGGGTTGCTTGAGTGTTTGAAAAACGGCATCACTGACGACGAAGATCGTCTCGATTTGATAATTGTAACCAAATACTAAATCGTGAGAAGCAGCGGGAAGTAACTTAAAGTCAGCGTTCTTCATCGCCTGCTTCTCTTTTTTCATCGTCGGTGTATTCTCTTCAAGTTGTACCGGACGTGCCGGTACAAAGAAACTTTGTCGCCCCGTCGCAGTTCGCTCTTTAAGATGCAGTTGACGCATCATCTTGTTGTACGACGAAATCGGTAAGAGGACACGTGTGCCATCTGCTTTTACTTCAATATCCTGCTGGTAGCGATTCGGGAATGCCTCCGTCATCGTCTGCTTGATATCCTTCAATCGCTTCGTCGGTTGAGCGGATTCTTCGTAATAGACGAGACCGAATTGATTTTGGGATGATAAGTCGAGTCCGATCAATTGAAACAAGAAGACCAGTCCGACTGCTGTTAACGCACACGATGTCAGAATCGTTCCGAGGGCAATGAGCGTACTATTCGTTCTGAGTTGATTGGCGATTTCCGAGACGATCAGCTTCCGTAGCGACAAACGACGTGGTCGATATAACTTGGTCAACCACGGTAAGACATATCGGCAAATAAAAAATGATCCGATGAAGATGACAAGCGGAAAGAATATATAAAATCCTTCCGTCCGAACAAAGGCTAAGGCATAACCATAGATCAACAGAAGTAACGCTCCGATTTGCGTTAGAATCCAGACTCGTTTTCGAAATAGCGAACGGGAACGTGTCGGTCGATCGGGACGAAAGCGGTAGATCGCAAGGACCGTTGCCGTCAGCAACACAAGGAAGGCACCACCGATCAAAGCAAGAATCGCATAAAAGGATAATTCGAATTCGATTGCTGGTAAGAACATGACTTTGACAACGGACAGCAACAGCATCTTCGTCAAGACATTACCTAGAATCATTCCCGCAGTGATGGCTAGACCACCAACGATCAAGACTTCAATTAAAAAATACTTTAAGAAGTGTGACAGTCCACTACCGAGCGTCCGCATTGTCCGTAAATCGTTCTTGCGGTGCTCAAGCATCGTATAGGTCGTCGAATAGATGAACAGTACACTGAAAAATAGGATGATCAGCTCCGCGATGAAGACGAAGAAGATCGTCATCTCGATGACTTGGTTCAATTGACTAAGGATTTTGGCGACGTTTTGGAATGATCCATTCGTCAACAAGTTCCAATAACTCGTCACGATCGTCATCGCGATGATGATCGTCAAGGCATAGCCGTAATACAAGCGCTGATAACGCCGGATATTACGTAGGGCGTATTGCAGATAATTGATGCTCATCCCCTCCTAGCAGCGATAGTGATTCGATGACCCGTTGGAAAAAGATGCGGCGTGGTTCATCGCGGAATAACTCCGTCTGAATGCTACCGTCCTTTAGGAACAAGACATGGTTACAGTACGACGCGACTTGTGGATCGTGTGTCACGATGACCATCGTCATCCCCGTCGCGTTCAACTCGGCTAGGACGTCCATGACGTGTTTTGTCGCTTGGAAGTCGAGTGCTCCCGTCGGTTCGTCCGCAAGCATCAGACGTGGTGTATGAATCAAGGCACGACCGATCGCGGTCCGTTGTCGTTGTCCACCACTGACCTCATCGACCTGTTTATCTAGCAGATCATCAATTTGTAGACGACGTGCCAACTCCTCCATCTCTTCCCGCGCGAGCTTCGTCTTTTTCCCCGACAGCATCAACGGGACGAGCATGTTCTCACCGAGCGTTAACGAATCGAGTAGATTGAATTCCTGAAAGATGATCCCGAGCGTCTCACGCCGGAAACGTGTCATCTCTTTTCGCTTGAACGTCGCTGTATCGACGCCATCGATCAGGATTGACCCCCAACTCGGCTCGTCGAGTGTCGCAAGCAAGTTGATTAGTGTTGATTTGCCGCTACCGGACGGTCCCATGACCGCGACCATCTCACCTTCCTCCACCCGAAAGTTCAAATCAGTCAACGGTTGTTCCGTCACCTTTCCGGGATAGACCTTCCCTAATTGTTTAACCTCAATCATGTGCGCGACCTCCTACTAATCGAATCCGGCATGTCGTACCGACCCCTTCTTCACTCTCGAGTTCAATCTCGTGCCCGAGCTTCAAGCAGACCTGCTGGACGAAATACAACCCCATCCCGGTCGATTCTCCGTAACGTCGTCCGTTTTCGCCAGTGAAGAACGCATTAAAGACACGTGGGACGTCTCGTTTTGGAATCCCGACGCCATCATCTTGAACCGAAAGGACGACTTGCCCCTTTGTCACTTCTGCCGTCAGAACGACTTCACGACCATGTCCTGTCGTATACTTGATGGCGTTCGTCACGAGCTGTAGGACGAGGAAACGAAACCACTTCGCATCCGTGTATACGTACACGTCTTCAGCGATATCGAGTTTCGGAAAGACCTGATTTTTAACGAATAATCGTTTCTCTTGATTGATGATACTCGTGACGAGCGGCTTCAGTGCCAATCGTTCCGCCTTCAAATCTGTCTCGATTGCTTCTAAACGTGACGAATAGAGCATCTGGTCGAGTCCACTGCGCAATCGATCGACCTCTTGACGTAAATCCGCTTGATAGTGTTCTCCTGGGTGCTCAAGGATCAACTCGATGACGGATAACGGTGTCTTCATCTGGTGAATCCATTGATCGACATACCGATGCCGTTCCTTTTCTTTTCGTCGCTCAGCAAACAGACTGTTTCGAAACAATGTCTGTTGCCGCTCTAAAAATTGTTCGACGGCAACGGAAATCGGTTCTTCACTATCACTGCGAATCGGTTCTGCGACCGATTGAACCGGCTGTTGCATCCGTCGTAGCAACGGAAGCATGCTGAAGAAACGATAACTGAGATAAATCAAGAGACCGATACTGTTCAAAAGTACGATATAAAAGAAGGCTGCTGGGCGATAAAGATCATAGAGCCATAAGACGGCATATAAAATCAGCATTTGTCCGGTAAAGAATATGATGCCTGGTATCGCGTGCCGTAAAAAGAGCTTCATGGTTCAAGAACCAGTTTATAACCGACGCCTCGCACCGTCTCAAGTCCAGCGACACCAATCTCGGCAAGTCGTTTGCGAACACGCGTGATATTAACGTTCAATGTATTCTCATCGACGAACGCTTCGTCATCCCAAATCCGTTCGAGTAAATCACCACGACTGACGATTCGGGGACTTGCCGTCAGCAGCATCTCAAGGATCAACCCCTCTTTTTTTGACAGCTCGATTGACTGTTCCCCGTACTCGACGATATAACGATCTAAGTACAACGTGACACCTTCTTTCGTCACCGTTCGCTCATCCGTCTCGTTCGACAGCGTGCCATAGGCCCGGCGAATCTGACTTTTAATCTTCGCGATGACGACCGCTCCTTGGAACGGTTTAACGATGTAATCATCCGCTCCGTATTCGAGCGCCATGACTTGATCCATCTCCCCGACCCGTGCCGAGATGAACAGGATCGGCGCCCGTGTCTTCATCCGTAACTGCCGGCACCAATAGAAACCGTCAAACTTCGGTAAATTGACATCTAATAGAATGACGTCCGGATTCGTCTCTTCATAGACCGCGACGACATCCCCTCGCCCATCTTCAACGACGACTCTAAAATCATAGCGTTCGAGTAGTTCTTTCAATAGTGTAGCAATCTTCATATCATCTTCGACTAATAAAATCGTATGCATCGTTCATGTCAACTCCTTCTCCCTTTATCATAACGAACTCAAAAAGGACTGGAAACGATTATTCCGTTTCCAGTTCTGTGTCCCCCTATTTAGTTCATCACGTGACGATGCGGCGATAAGCACGGACCGTGACGATATAATAGATCAGATAGACGATCGTATAACAAACAATCGCAAGTAATGTCGGACGAACGATGTTGTAGTTCAACAGTTTCTGCAAGACCTGCATCGCCACTAAACTATGAACGAGTCCGAGCACGTACGGTAAAGAGAAGACGAATCCGACAAGGCGACGGATGATGCCTGTCTGTTCCTTCTCATCGACACCAATCTTCTGGATGATGGCAAACCGTTGTTTCGATTCTTCTGCTTCCGCGAGCATCTTGAAGTAGATGATCGAACCTGTCGCAAGTAAGAAAACGAGTCCGAGGAAGCCAGCAGCAAACGCGAGTAAGCCCGTCGTTGCCGTTGTCATCGCGTAGACAGGATAATAAGCCGCCATCTCCGTGTCCGCTTGTTTTCCATATAGTTGTGTCAACTGTTTCATCAATCCATCGTCATGACGTTCATCTGAGAACTGATAATTCGTCAGCGTGAAGCCTTTTTCCGGCATCTTCGCGAACGCATCATCGTTTACGACGAAGGCAAGTCGCTGTTTCTCATAAAGTTGAGCGATTGGTAGATTCGTCGCAGCGGTGATCCGAAAGGAATCATGAACGTCCTTGATTTTAACACCGACCGGCGATTTGACTTTCATCTTTAACAAATCGTTTCCTTTGAACGTCTCAAGGACGATCGCTTCGCCTTGTTTCGGTTCTTTGATGACCGTTTTCCCGTTCGCTTTCGCGAGCTTGACGTAGTCCGAATAGTTGACGTAGCTGAATTGTCCCGGTTGGTCTTCATATGCATACGTCGCGTAGTAACGTGTAAACGTCAAAGGGTTCGGCAGATCGGTCATCTCATGGTCGACGTTCTTGACGTTGACCATCGTCCGGCTGTCGATCTTTTGGTCAGACTTCGCAATCAGCTTTTCCGCTTCCGCTTGTTTACTGGCAATCGATAGACTGTACGGAACTTGTTCCTCAACGGTCTGGTCGATGAAGTAATAGATCGATGTCGCTGTACCGACCGTCGTCAATGTCACCGCAGTGATGACCGTGATTGTCGACAGCATGACGGCATTCGATTTGATCCGTGACAACAATTGCCCGTGCAGAATTAAATTCGTCCCTTTAAAGTGCCGCGCTTGATTACTTAAGACGCGCAATAAGAAGATCGTGAAGTAACTCATCGTTCCGAACGTCCCGAGAATGACACAGAGCATCAAGAGCGGTGCGACGATCGTAAAGTGATCCATCAATGGTTGTCCCGTTAAATAGTAACCGACACTGATCAAAACGACCGAAAGAACGGCCAGAATCGGATGGACTTTTGGTAAGGATTCCGCTTGTTGTTCTGCCTTGAACAGTTCAATCAATGTAAAACGATAAATCGTTCGTGCCGAACGTAAGGCGATGATCAGGAAAATCAACAAAAAGACACCAATCGTCTGCATGACGGAAGCTCCGCTGATCGTAAAGGTCGCATCGACTTGCATCGCCATGACAGAAGCCAGCAATTGCACGAAGTATTTCGAAGCGACGGTACCAATCGCAATCCCGAGGATCAGACCGATTACCCCATACCCCATCGTCTCAAGGAAGATCAGGCGAGCAATCTGCCCCCGTTCTAAACCAAGCAATGCATAAAGTCCGATTTCCTTCTTACGGCGGCGTAAAAAGAAGTCACTTGAATACCAGATAAAGATGGCAGAGAAGAGCGCTAGAATGACACTGGCTCCGGTAAAGACTGTTCCCAGTTTTCCGTACAATTCGTTCGCCTGAAGCATCGCTTCATTCGATCGAATGGCGAGGAACGTATAGTAAATGAGAATCGCAAATGTGACCGCACCGAGGTACATCACGTTTTGACGAATGTTTTTTAGATTCTGAAACGCCAGTTTAGACAAGCTCACGGACGGCACCTCCGAGTTCACGCTGGACTTCCATGATCTGTTCGAAGAACTCCTTCTGCGAACCGAAGCGATGGACTTCCTTGAACAGCTCTCCGTCCTTGACGAACAGAATTCGTTCCGCGTAAGACGCCGTCATCGGATCATGTGTCACCATCAAGATCGTCGCGCCTTCGTCGTTCAGTGATTGCATTGCTTCGAGTAATCCTGTCGCTGACTTCGAGTCGAGCGCACCGGTCGGTTCGTCGGCTAAGATGAGTGACGGATCATGAATGATGGCGCGAGCGGCAGCCGTCCGTTGTTTTTGTCCACCCGATAGTTCGACCGGGCGTTTATCGAGAAGATCCTCGATACCAAGTTGACGTGCCACACGATCGACACGTTCTAAGATCATCTTTTTATCAACGTTCGCGAGTGATAGCGGTAAGGCGATGTTTTCCCGGACCGTCATCGTATCGAGGAGATTAAAATCCTGGAAGATGAAGCCGAGTTGTTCCCGGCGAAAGCGGGCCAATTGTTTTTCCTTCATCGCTGTCACGTCTGCTCCGTTGATTAAAATCGAGCCGTCCGTCGGCTGATCAATCGTCGATAATAAATTGAGTAATGTCGATTTCCCGGCACCGGATGGACCCATGATACTGACGAACTCTCCTTCGTGAACACGGAGCGTCGTCGGACGCAGTGCTTCGTGGCGCGCGGTTTTCGTTTGATACGTTTTTGAAATCTGTTCTGCTTGTAAGATTGCTTTCATCTGTAATGCCTCCTGTGTTTGATTCATTACACTTAGTCTAGTCCTTCCATGCTTTTCTCAAAATGGACTTTGCTTTCACTTCTCTTACAAAACGGTAAGACAAGGGAGGAGACATCAAAAAAGCCCCCATCCGCAAGGGATGGAGGCGTATCGTATCTTATTTATGTGTTGCTTTGAAGAGCTCTGTGTCACCTGCGACAACAGAAGTTCCTTCAGCTGGTACAGCTGAAAGCGTGAATTGATCGTGGTTTGTCACGATGATCGGTGTGATCGTCGATGGTGCGTTCGCACGGATGTAGTCAAGGTCGAACTCGACGAGGACGTCTCCTGCTTTGACTTTGTCACCTGACTGGACGTGAGCCGTGAAGCCTTCGCCTTTGAGGTTAACGGTATCAAGACCAACATGGATCAAGAGTTCAAGACCATCTTCACCTTTAAGACCGATTGCGTGTTTCGTCGGGAAGATCGTTTCGACCGTCGCGTTGATCGGCGAGACGACTTTACCTTCTGTTGGTTCGATCGCGACACCGTCGCCCATCATTTTTTGAGAGAAAACTTGATCGGGTACGTTCTCGATGTTGACGATTTTACCTGTAAGTGCAGAAGCGATTTTCGCGTTTCCTGCGTCGTTACCACCAAACAATTTTTTTAAGAATCCCATGATACTATCCCTCTACTTTCTCGATCGTTTTTCTTCCGAATGGAAGTTTCGATTTTTTATAGGAGTAAGCTGTTAGACAGCTCGCTCACGTTCTCACAAAAAGCATACGTTTGTCCCTCTAGTTTTGCAAGTATTTTTGTGTGATAATAGTTAGAAATCATAAGGAGGCGCTTACATGTTACCATTTTCAGAAATTACATATGTCCGTCCTGACCTTGCCTTGCTTGAAACATCAATGAATCAAGCGATCGCTCGACTGACGGAAGCCACACAGGTAGATGAAGCAAACGCAGCCATCACTGAGATTAATACCCTCAGAAATCAATTTGAAACGGCAAGCCAGCTCGTCGAGATCCGTCATACGATTGATACACGTGATACGTTTTACGAAACGGAACAAGGATTCTTTGATGAAGCGAGTGCAATCTATCAAGGATATGTCTCAAGCTATTATCAAGCGTTGACGACGCACCCACTCCGCAGTGAACTCGAACAGACGCAAGGCAAACAGTTATTCCTGATTGCTGAAGCGAGCCTGAAGACGTTCTCGGAAGAGATCATTCCGAAACTCCAAGAAGAGAACCGTCTCTCGAGTGAATATACAAAACTGATGTCTTCTGCTCAAATCGAGTTCGATGGCAAGACGCTCAACTTATCGCAGTTCGGTCCATATCTTCAATCCCCTGATCGTGATGTCCGTAAAGCAGCTTCTGAAGCACGCTATGGCTATTTAAACGAGCATGGTGAAGCAATCGATACGATTTACGACAAACTCGTCCGGATCCGGACAGACATCGCAAAGACACTCGGTTTCCCATCGTTCGTCGAGCTCGGATACGCACGGATGCTCCGCGTCGATTATAACCAATCGATGGTCGAACAATACCGCGAACAAATCCGTGAGACGATCGTTCCGCTCGCGACACAACTTAAAGAGCGCCAGCAACGACGGATCGGTGTCGATCAGTTGTATTACTATGACGAAGGATTTGCCTTCAAGTCAGGTAACGCGACACCGAAAGGCGAAGAGTCATTCATCATCGAAGGCGGCAAAAAGATGTATGCGGAGATGTCACCGGAGACGAACGAGTTCTTCAACTACATGCTCGACCGGGAAGCACTCGATTTAACGGCGAAGCCCGGGAAAGCCGGCGGTGGGTATTGTACCTACATCGCAGACGAAAAACTCCCGTTCATCTTCTCGAACTTCAATGGAACGGCAGGCGACATCGATGTCCTGACTCACGAAGTCGGACACGCCTTCCAAGTCTATGAGAGCCGTCACCTGACAGCTCCAGAGAGTGCTTTCCCGACGTATGAAGCGTGTGAGATTCACTCGATGTCGATGGAATTCTTCGCTTATCCGTGGATGGAAGAGTTCTTCGGTGAAGAGACGGCGAAATACAAATTCAATCACCTCGCAGGAAGCGTCACATTCCTTCCGTACGGCGTTGCGATTGACGAGTTCCAACACGTCATCTACAACCAACCGGAATTGACACCAGCTGAGCGTCGCGAAGCATGGCGGACGATCGAGAAGAAATACCTGCCGCATCGTGATTACGAAGCGAACGATTATCTCGATTCAGGTGCATGGTGGCATCAACAAGGACACGTCTTCGGTAGTCCGTTCTACTATATCGATTACACACTTGCTCAAGTTTGTGCCTTCCAGTTCTATGCATGGATGGAACAAGACCGGGAAGCGGCTTGGAAGTCGTATCTCGATCTCTGTCGTGCCGGCGGATCGGAAAGCTTCCTCACGCTCGTCGAACGTGCTGGATTGAAGTCTCCGTTCGCACCAGGTACGGTCGAGGCAGCCGTCGCACCGGTTAAAACCTACCTTGAACAAGCAGACGACATCGTGCTCGATCGCGTTTAATTCTTTGCGTGCAAGGTCGTACTGGCTAAAAGTCAGAACATCTCGAGCAACATCAATAAAAGAAGAGGCGTTTTCCAGAATATCATCTGGAAAACGCCTCTTCTTTTTTGCTACATGATTATAGAACGTATATGTTCATCCTTGACTCCTATAGGAAAAGAAAGCATGACATCCGCTTTCGTCAGGGTTAGGTAACACCCGGCACACCGCATGGAGTGCGTGGTGCCGCGGCTTACCTCCCGCCTGTGGAAAGCAAGGATGACAAAAACGTTCGTAAAACGACGACAGAACTCATTTCATTCAGATAAAAGCTTTTCATGGTACTTCCCGTACCAGACCCGAAACTCGTCAGCTGGAATCGGTCTTGAATAATAGAATCCTTGCGCATACTCACAGTCAAGCACTCGTAAATGATCTGCTTGTTCAAGTTCCTCGATTCCTTCAGCGACGACGTCATACTTCAACGTATGAGCAAGCTTGATGATCGTCTCGATGAGCGGTGCGTTTGAACATGCATCCGGACCACTGATGAACGAACGATCAATTTTTAGCCGCTGGATCGGTAATCGACTTAAGTACGACAAGGAAGAATACCCCGTACCAAAGTCGTCAATCGCAAGACGATATCCCATCTGGTGCAATGTCTGTAAGGCATCAAATACGCGTGTGTCTGAAAAGACACCAAACGATTCCGTGATCTCAAGTTCCATCCGTTGTTCAATCCCCGGATGAATCTCTCTGACATCGGTCAGGTAATCGACGATTCGACCGGAGACGAGCTCTTTGACGGATAAGTTCGCTGAGACACGTAGTATTCCGAGCTCCGTGTCTTTCCACTCTTCGACTTGTCGAACCGTTTCAGCAACGACCCACATCCCAATCTCTTCAATCAACATCGATCGTTCAGCGATCGGAATGAAGATTGCTGGACTAATCATTCCCCGTTCAGGGTGGAACCAACGCAAGAGTGCTTCACAGCCATCGACCTGACCTGTTGCAAGATTAATCTGTGGTTGATAGAACAATTGTAGCTCGTTCTTCTCGATCGCTTCTCGTAATTCCCCTTCGAGGGCGACCGATTCAAGATACTCCGCACTCATCCAAGACTCGAACCAGATTGGTCCACCCTCTGTCTGTTGTTTCGCATGTTGCATCGCGATATCAACTGAGGATAATAAGGAGGTGACCGCCACTGCATCATCCGGGTAACGGACCATGCTCATGCTGATACTGACATTGACGTATTCTCCGTTGATCTCATAGACATGTTCGATGACCTGCTTTAATTTCTGGTAATCGACGATATCCTGTTGTCCGACCAACACGGCGAATTCATCTCCACCAATCCGTGCCGCTTGTCCCGTTCCGATGAAATGATGCTTGAGGCGATTCGCAAGATCTTTTAGAATCTGATCTCCCGCACCATGTCCGTAGATATCATTGATTCGTCGGAATTGCCGGACGCTGATGGTGACGAGTTCTCCCGGTTGAGGTGCTTTTAGGGCATCTGCCATCTTTTGCTCGAAACCATTCCGGTTCAACAAGCCCGTCAACATATCGAAGAGTGCGAGTTGTGTGATTCGTTCTTCCCGCCGGAACTGATCCGTCTCATCATGGCAGGATAAGTAGAGTGCGACGCCTGTGTCATCCTCTTTATTTGCGACGTGGATGATATTGACGAACATGTTCAAAATCTTTTCATTAAAGAGCATCTTACAACGAATCGTCTGACTCTGCCCTTCCAGCGATCGTCTCAACGCCCGGCGCATCCGGTTCAAATCAGCCGGATGAATCAGTTCTTCAATCGTCCATCCCGCCGGCGCATCCGTTAATTGTCGAAAGCGTTCATTCCCGTTCACGATCGTGTAATCCGATGACATCGCAAAGATTGGATCGGTATTTTGGGAAAAGAGTGATTCGATTTCCGCTTTCTTTTGTTTAATCTCTTTTGTCTTCGCATCACTATGGTCTAATAACCCAGCAATGATGGCCGTCATCGTCCGAAAGGCTTGGACGACGGGTTGGAAATCATTTCGCTCTGGTACGTTATAACCGGATTGTCGGCGGTCTTCCGCGAAGGTATTCGCTTCTCCCTTCAGTAAAGAAAGATCTTGGCGAAACGCGCGTAATAACGATAAGGTCAATATCAATAATCCAAGAATTAAGACACTGGTCGCGCCAAACAGAAGCCAGGCATTACGAATGATTTGATTGCCTCGATCTTGCATTTCTTGCGCGACTTGATTAAGTTCTTGATCGTATAGACGATACATGCTGGATTCATATTGTTCGGCTTGATTTGCTAACGCAACGTACGTCGAATCTTTCGGAGCACGTAATAGGTCATCGAGCGTTTGTGTGTAGGCATCCATCTGTTCCCGCATGATTGCGATATCCTGACGTCCTGCATCATTTTGAAGCGGAATCACGTCATACAAGGATTTGATGAGCGAATCCTGTCGCAGTGGTAAATCGATCCGCATCTGTTGAATCCGTAACTGATCTATGGAACTAGGTTCTTCTTTTTGTCGGGCATTCTTCAAGATTTCAGCGGACTTACCCAGTTGTTCTTCCATCAAAATCAGATTGGAGAACACATTATAATAAGACCCTGTTTCTTTACTAAGCACGAGCTGATTGAAGATGATTTCACTTTTGAAGTTCGTCATCGTCGTGAAAAAGCGATGATTCGATTCGTATCCTTGTCGTTGTAGTTTTTTGATTTCTGTCAGGACTTCTTCGCGTGTCGACTCGGTCGCTTTCATATCCGGAAGCCGGTCCGTCAATTGTTCGAGCGATCGATTGGCCCGTTCTGAAGCTTGCGCCAAATCAGTATCGTCATACAAAGATGAAAAATAGTAACGCGTCACTTCTTGTTCGGCACGATTAAAAGGTGTCACTTCGGCAATCGTTTTACCCGATTTCTTGAAGCGATACCCTTCATCCAACGTTTTCGTCAAATGCTGACACGCGACGATCAACGCCACCAAACCGATGATCGCAATCATCCATGAGAACGTTTTATAGTAGGAGCGTCTTCGAAAAGCTTCTACGATGAAGACTGGTGATAAACGTCGCAACACATCGTCCTCCCTAAATTGTCATTATGCTTCTATATCGTCGTCTCCTCCCGTTTCGTGAAGTCGTTTTGGGTCAATAAAAAGCACTTCTTCCCACATTTCTGTGAAAATAAGTGCTTTTTTTACTAGTTTTATTCATTTTTAATAACTGACATTCTCTCGTGCTACTTTTTTTGCAAAATAATCGATGATATCACGTCGTCGGATGATCCCGATAAAATGTCTTCCGTCATCAATGACGGGTACGAAATTTTGATCGGTAATGACTTCAATCATCTCTTCCATTTGCGCTGTAATTGAAACTGGTTTATAACGGACGCGTTGTTTGATATCGGTTAATCGCGTCTGCAAGACGTGGTCATAATCGGCATGCTCGAGATTTGCTTCGAGTGCCCACAAGATATCGCCTTCTGTCAGCGTTCCTGCGTATTTCCCTTTATTGTCAACGAGTGGGACCGACGTAAAACGATGATGTTTCATCTTTTCTAGTGCTTGTCTGACCGTTGACTCAGGATCTAAATATTTCACCTCATCTTTAGGTAATAAGAAAAAAGCAATATTCATTTCTGTTCCTCCCTAGCCACTCTGTGACACCCTTTTCATTTTATCATGAACCCCGCGTTGATTCATTTCTCAAATGATGAAAATCTCTACATAATTCCTTCATATTTAGCTATACTATTTCGATGTTCCAAGCTGAAAGATGAACTGACCGGTAACATCAACGGGTTGATGCAAGCAACGGAAGAAGCCTTGCCGACTAGATTCTTACTTTGACAGATGAATCCATTTAAGAGATTACCTGTTGAGAAGAAATATTTTTGTGTAAAGAATCCATTCTCGCACTACTGGACGATGAAAGATTCAAAAGATCCCTCGGCTTTTCCGATTGCATGTGCAGACGAAGCCTTTTTCGGAATGCTTCGTTTTTTCTTGGTTCGTTCTCGACTATCCGTGAAAGAGGACATACACTAGAAGCAATCCACTTTATTTCGAAAGGAGTCGTGTCATGAATCGCTTGTCGACATCTGACTTGACGCAAATCGCAGAGCACCTTTACGGGATGACCGGTTTTTTCGTCACGTACCGAGATCATCATGGTACTCCGCTTGCATTACGTCCAGAAGCTCCACCTCATCCCGGAACCTTGCCGATTGAGAACGAATGGCCAGTACTTAAGAAGACTCCTCTACTCTATACCCTGAAAGATGGAACAGCTTACCTCTTTTTAGACGTTCCGGAACAAGGAATGTACCGGATTGGACCTGTTTTATTGCAATCCGCTCTTTTTCGGGCGCACATTCAAGACGAAGCGTATCATCAGTTTTATAAGGTCTTGCCGCGCACGACGGAGAACCGATTGATTGATTGTGCTCACCTGATGTATCGCTTGTTGCACGGGGAAGCATTGCCGAAGCGAGAAATCGAACAGCTGTCTGAGATTCAGGAAGCTGAAATTCCGCTCGTCGCAGATGCTCCCTCGCATACTGGTGTGACCGCGTATCGTAAAGCATGGCAACGGGAACAACAAATCATCGATTGGATCGCAACGGGTCAAAGTGAGCGACTCGCAACGACCTACTCCTTACCTGCTTATGGTGAATTTGGAACGCTCGCGCGACATCAGCCGTTACGTGCAGAAAAGAATCTGTTGCTTGGAACTGTTCTGTTGAGCGCACGCGCTGCGATTCGCGGAGGACTCGAACCCGATGAAGCGTTCTCTCTAAGCGACCGGATGATCGAGACGATCGAAGCAGCGACGAGTATTGCCGAACTCCGCAATCGTCACGTCCGTATTACGGTGTCATTTGCAGAAGCCGTCAAGGAACTTCAGGCACTACGGCATTCCCCACACGTACTGGCTGCGATTCGCTATATTCAGCAACATCTCTATGAACCATTGTCTGTCTCATCGATCAGTCAAGCCATCCATGTCTCGTCTAATTATTTGTCCGTTCTATTTAAAGATGAAACAGGGTTACCACTTGCCCGATACGTCATCCGGGAACGCATCCGGGAAGCGAAGCGCCTCTTACGTTCTTCCGACGACTCGCTGCTAGACATCTCAAACAAGTTGCATTTCTCAAGCCAAAGTCATTTTAGTCAAGCTTTCAAACAGACGACCGGTGAGACCCCAACACATTATCGACAACGAAGTGAATTTTAAGAGAGTCGTGCCTTTTTTTCGTTTTGTGATATCCTATTCAACAGGAACTATTTTCGTGAATCCGTTTTTGACGGATTCTTTCATCAAAAAGGAGAATCAACATGAACTCAATTAGTGTCATCATTCCTGTCTACCAAACTGAATCACAAACGAAGGCAGCCATTCAATCCGTTCTCGACCAGAAGGTATCTATCCCGGTGGAAATCGTCGTCGTCTTTGATGGTCCGAGCACATACATCGATGAGCTCCGTTCCCTCTATCCGACATGTACGATCGTGGAACAGGCGCATCAAGGAACTTACGCTGCACGTCGACGCGGTCTTGAAGTCGCGACAGGTGATTACGTTACCTTCCTCGATAGTGATGATATCCTCGCACCACGTGCGTTCTATACGTATATCAAAGCCTATGAGAAATCACGCGGTGAAGTCATCATCGGTAAAGTCTCACCCGTCTACAACAAGAAGAAATGGCTCATGCCGATCGACGATGATCGTTATTTCTTCTATACCCGTACGAAGTTCAGTTCACGTCATCTGACGACGATTCACGGTTGGATGATCAAAAAGGATTTGTTGAACGATTTGCCGGTTCTTGAGACAAGATGGTTCGCCGATACGATCATCGCCCATACGATCATCTCGAAATTGACGAACCTGACATCGGTCAGTTACGTCGTCTATGGTCGAAACTCACGCAGTACGCCACTCGAAGGACAATCGCTCTACCAAGCACGCGATATCACGACATTGTCCGATATCTCACGAATTTATGGCATGTTATCTGCCCATACGCAGGATCATGACGTTCAAAAGTTCTTGAATACATGGTACAAACGTTTCATCTCAAAACGTGGTCGTGCATTGCTTGAGCGAAGCTCTTCAAAAAGTCAGCAGGCAGACGTCTTCCGTCATGTCGCTTACGATTTAAGACGAACGAAGGCACAGAGTAAGTACCTGCAGGCATGGTCAACGGGTTCGTATATCATGTTCCGCTCATATATCACTGCTGTTAAGACAAAACAAACGTTACGGACGGCACGACGTAAAAAAATCAAGAACGGTCTCATGCTCTATCGTTTGTTCCAAAAGATGCCGGTCAAAGAGAACCTTGTCTTATTCGAGAGTTTCCTCGGACGAAGCTACTCCGATAATCCGAAGGCTCTTTATCTGAAATTAAAAGAACAACGTCCTGAACTTGAGCTCGTCTGGATTTTTGCGAATGAGCCTTCAGATGACGTCAAGGAAGCTTGCCCGAACTGGGTGCTCAAAAACAGCTTCGCGTATTACCAAGCGATGGCACGTGCGAAGTACTGGATTTTCAATACGCGTCAGCCACTCAGCTTAACGAAACGCGAAGAGACGATCTATCTCCAGACATGGCACGGTACACCATTAAAACGACTAGGTCTCGACATGGAAGAAGTCCATATGGCAGGAACGAATGCAACCCGCTACAAACGGAACTTCTACAACCAAGCACAGGAATGGAACTACCTCATTTCTCCGAATGCCTATTCGAGCGAAATTTTCAAGAGTGCGTTCGGTTTCCAAAACACGATGCTTGAGGCGGGATACCCACGAAACGACCTCTTGTATGCAGACGATCAAGCTGGTTTAATCAGTGAAATCAAAGCACGCCTGGACATCCCTGCTGAAAAGAAAGTCGTCTTATATGCACCGACATGGCGAGATGACGAGTTCATCGCTCGTGGAAAATATCGTTTTGATCTCCAGCTCGACTTGAATGAGATGCAGGCCCGACTCGGTGACGATTATGTCGTCTTGCTCCGGATGCATTACTTGATCGCGCAAAACATGGACATCAGTGGACACGAAGGATTCGCCTATGACGTCTCTTCGTACGGTGATATCGCAGAGTTGTACTTGATCAGTGACGTACTGATCACTGACTACTCGTCTGTCTTCTTCGATTACGCCCACTTACAACGTCCAATGATTTTCTTTACGTATGACTTAGAGAAATACGCTTCGACGTTACGTGGATTCTACTTCGATTTTGAAGCAGTCGTTCCAGGACCACTCTTGAAAGAGACGGATCAAGTCATCGATTATATCGAACAGATCGATACGAAATCCATCGCTTACCAAGAAAAGTACGACCGCTTCCTCGAACGGTTCTGCAGTCTGGACGATGGTACGGCAAGTGAACGTGTTCTTGCTGAGTTGTTCCCGAATACAAGCTCAGCAGATACTGAAGATGCTGAATAAGGAGACACAATGAAAAAGGAGAAAGATGCGCTTTTGCGCTCTTTCTCCTTTTTCGTATCATCGTCTACGATACGGTGCAATCCGCTCTTCAAATTCAGGGTGAACGAAACTAGGGCGTAACGATAAGACGACCTCACCGAGGAGATGTTCTACCACGTCGTCCCATCGTTCGACGATCTCAGAAGAGGTCTTCGCAGATACATCCCCCTCTTCGAGTAATGCTGTCTCATCCGTCGTTCTCATGAAGACCCACGTATCGTCAGATCGTTTGCGTCCCATTAAGGTGATACGTCCACCTTCCATTCGGTACAGAAGGATTCGCTCCCATTGACGTTTCCGACTCGGTACCATGACTTCGCGATGTCGCGCGATGATTTGCTCTTTGATCGTTTCCCGGCTAGCAACGAGATTCGGACACAGATGATAAAAATCATCTGTTCTTGGATGCTGGATACCAAAGTGCGGAATACCCGACGCTTCGAGACGCTTCATCCATTCATTTTTTGCTTGTCGCAAATGTTCCCAGCGCACAAGATGTCTCCGAACGCCCCATCCTGTAATTACAAACGGGTGCCGTCGTAGTTCTTCGACTGACGCAAATAACGTCTGCTTTTCATAAAGAGGTTTCCTGACAGAGTTCTTCGAAACGATTGATCGATGTGACATCATTGCCGTGTTGCATCGGAAATAGATTGTATAGATGAAAGCGCCCCGATAAGGCTTGTCCTTCGTAGATTCCTTCTACGATACGAACAATCTGACACATCGTTTTATCTAATTGTCCAACCTCACCCAGTCGCTTGTCCTATCATCTCAAGTTGTGGATGTAATGCCGGATTCACTGTCGCAGATCCTGGATTCAACATCAGACATGCCCCTAGTGACGTCTCACTTTCCCCCCACTGAATGTATGTATGATAGCGATACAATACGTCTTGCTCCAATCGGAATGTTGCGTACACTTGAACATCGTTAGCCGTCATCACGAACCCTCCTATATTTTTATATACAATTTGATTATTTTACCATATTGAGGTTCTCATTTACTTTCGTTTATACACCAGGTCAATCAAAAAATGCCTCCTTCCTAATGGAAAGAGGCATGAACGATTTAGTTCCGGACGAACAAGGCAACGCTCTCGACGTGTGTCGTATGTGGGAACATATCGACTGGTGTCACTTCAACGAGTGTATAACCGAGTTCTGTTAACAACTTCGCGTCACGCGCTTGTGTTGACGCATTACATGAGACGTAGACGATCCGCTTCGGTGCAACATCTGCTGCAGCACGCAAGAACTCTTCGTCACAGCCTTTACGTGGTGGGTCAACGACGATGACGTCCGGTTGGATACCGGCTTTAACGAGATCCGGCATGACCTTCTCAGCTGCACCGTACTCGAACGTCACGTTCTCGATACCGTTCGCTTGTGCGTTCCGGCGTGCATCATCGATTGCTTGCGGTACGATTTCGATGCCGTAGACGTGCTTCGCTTGTTTGGCGAGTGACAAGGAAATCGAACCGATACCACAGTAGGCATCAACGACTGTCTCATCGCCTGTCAACTGAGCATACTCGAGCGCTTTCGCGTAGAGTTTCTCTGTTTGCAGCGGGTTGACTTGGAAGAACGAATGCGGTGAGATCTCATACGTCAATCCAGCGATTTGATCGCGGATGACGGACGGTCCGTACAAGACGACGTTCTTTTTCCCGAGAATGACGTTCGTATCATCCGGGTTGATGTTGTGCTGGATCGATGTAACGTTTGGTAACGCCTTTAAGATCCCTTCGACAATCTTATCGATCCCACGCAATTGTTTGACCTTTGTGACGAGCACGACCATCAATTCATTCGTGTGATAACCATGACGTGCCATGATATGACGGATGACGCCTGCTTTTTTCTTCTCGTCGTACGCTGGGACTTTTAAATCAGCGAGGACTTTACGCACCGCTTGGACAGCTTCGTCGTTTTCTTTGTTTTGAATCAAGCAGTAATCCATGTCGATGATCCGGTGACTTCGTTTTTGATAGAAGCCAGCCATCAATTTGTTCGATTGAAATGCAACCGGTACTTGTGCTTTGTTACGGTAACCCCACGGATCTTCCATACCGATCGTCTCGTGAACCGGAATTTCAAGACCTGCTAGGCGTGCGAAAGCATCACGAACACGGTTGTGCTTGAACTTAAGTTCTGCGTCGTATGATAAATGTTGCAATTGGCAACCGCCACACTGGTTGTAAACCGGACAAGGTGGCTCGACACGATCGACACTCTTCGTCTTTTGACGGATGATGCGACCGAACCCGTAAGACTTCGTTGTTTTCGTGATTTTGATCTTGACCTGCTCCGTCGGCAATGCGCCCGGGATGAAGACTGTATAGCCATCGATGCGCGCGACCCCTGACCCTTCATGTGTCAGGTCGACGATCTCGACGACATGTTCATCGTTCTTTTGTACTGGAATCATGAATATCCTCCTTAAAAACCTCGCTTCACGCGAGGTTCATTTCTGCTTCTTGTAGTTGTGTATTAATCTGTTCCATCTCTTCGATCCGGAACTTTGGTGTCATGACTTCGAAATGAGAGCGAAGATTCGTCATCTCGCCTTCGCAAATGCCGCCAAACTCACCATCGATGTTCAAACTCATCTCTGATGTATTCTTCATGCGGACGAATGAGGTCGTGACATGCTCGATGCAAGGGTCCGAGAAATGATCCCCTTTTAAGGCAAGACGCATGACACGAATCAATTCGACGAGGTTACATTTCTTAAGAATGAAGAGATCGAATCGACCGTCATTGAGTGACGCGTTCGGTGACAACTTCTCGAATCCGCCGACGGAGTTCGTATTGGATGTCAAGAACAGCATGACTTCTCCTTTGAATATACCCTTTTCATGCTCCAGTTCGACATATGTCGGTCGGATTTGCGGAAGCTTCTCCATCCCTTTGACATAGTACGCGAGCTGTCCAAGTGCCGTTTTCAGCTTCGAAGGCACTTCATACGACAGTTCTGTCATGATGCCACCGCCAGCGATATTGATGAAGTAATGGACGCCTGCGGAGCCTTCGATCTTACCGATATCGACCGGCATCGTATGTCCTGTGCAGATGACATCCATCGCCCCTTCAATCGTCAATGGAATACGCATCGCCCGACCAAAGTCATTCGTCGTTCCAACAGGTAATACACCAAGCTTCGGACGTTTATTGTAGGCAGCCATTCCACTGATCACTTCATTCAACGTACCATCGCCGCCTGCTGCGACGACGAGATCAAATTCTGCTTCGCATGCTCGTGCTGCTTCATACGTCGCATCGCCGACCGCTTTCGTCGAGTAGACAGATGTCTCATAACCCGCTGCTTCGAGTCGGTCGAGGATATACGGTAAATTTCGTTTAACCATCTCTTTCCCGGAAGTCGGGTTATAAATCACGCGCGCTCTAGGTCTCATAAGATTTTCTCCTTTTTGACTCAACCGTTCATTTGATACATAACTGTTTTATTTTACATGAACTCTCGAGACATTACAAAGCCAAAAAAGACAGCGTCCGATTCCTCACAGAAGTAAAGGAGGAACGGACGCTGTTTGATCAGCTACTTATTTTAGTTTTTCAAGCTCTTCGTAGAAGAGTTGATCGAGAAGGGCAGGGTTTGCCATTCCTTTTGTTTTCTTCATGATTTGACCGATGACGAAGCCTTTTTTCCGGTCACGTCCACCGAGTAATTCCTCGACGACGGCTGGGTTTGCTTCGAACATCTCGACGATGAGACCACGTAGCAATCCTTCGTCCGAAATTTGTGCAAGACCGTTTGCTTCGACGTATGCAAGCGGTTCAGCACCTTCTTCGATGACGGCCGTGAAGACTTGTTTAGCGATTTTCGAAGAAATCGTTCCGCTTGCGATCAAGTCGATCATCTCCGCCAGACGAGCCGGTGTCATCTTGACTGTTTCGAACGTTTCCGTCGACTTATTCAAGTGACCTTGGATTTCACCGATCGTCCAGTTGGCTGCCGCTTTTGGTTCTGCGCCTGCTGCAAGTGTCGCCTCGAAATACTCTGCCATCTCACGCGTGACCGTCAATTGTTTCGCATCATACGCTGAAAGACCAAGTTCTTCTTGGTAACGAACGCGACGTGCATCCGGAAGTTCTGGGATACCCGCACGGATCGCTTCTTTCCAATCGTGATCAAGCACGAGCTTGACGAGGTCAGGCTCTGGGAAGTAACGGTAATCCGACGCCCCTTCTTTGACACGCATGAGGACGGTTTGTTTTTTCGTCTCATCGAAACGAAGTGTTTCTTGACGCATCACTCCACCCGCAAGCAACAACTTGCGGTGACGATCTTCTTCGAACTCAAGTCCTTTTAAGACGTTTCCGAACGAGTTCAAGTTCTTGAGTTCTGTTTTCGTACCGAACTTCTCTTGTCCGTATGGACGGACCGAGATGTTACAGTCACAACGAAGTGATCCTTCTTCCATCTTGACGTCCGAGACGCCTGCATATTGCAAGACTTCCTTAAGACGTTCGAGATAAGCGACTGCATCTTTCGGTGAACGCATGTCCGCTTCACTAACGATCTCAATGAGTGGTGCGCCTGTCCGGTTGAAGTCGACGACCGAGTGGTTGGCACCCGTGTGGTTCATCTTACCAGCATCTTCTTCCAAATGGACACGTTCGATTCGGAAGCGTTTCGTTTCGCCATCGACTTCCGCATCAATATAGCCATCGAAGCCGATCGGTTGATCGAACTGTGAGATTTGATACGCTTTTGGCGTATCCGGATAAAAGTAGTTCTTCCGGTCGAATTTCGTTTGATCGGCCACTTGACAGTTAAGTGCCATTGCTGCACGAACAGCGAGTTCAACAGCTTTTTCGTTAATTTTCGGTAAGACGCCCGGATGTCCAAGACAAATCGGACACGTTTTCGTGTTCGTCTCTGCGCCGTATTCCCGCGCACAACCACAGAACATCTTCGTGTTCGTGCTCAGTTCGGCGTGGACCTCGATCCCGATGATCGTTTCAAAGTTCATGATACATTCGCTCCTTATAACTTCGGAAGCGCGAATCCGCCTGTCGCAAGCTCAAACGCATGCGCAGCGCGATAGATCGTCGCCTCATCGAAATGTTTTCCAATGATTTGTAAGCCGACTGGAAGACCGTCGACGAATCCAGCTGGAACTGAGATCGCTGGAACACCTGCCAAGTTGATCGGAATCGTCAAGATGTCATTCGCATACATCGTGACCGGATCGTCGAGCTGTGCACCGAGTTCGAATGCTGGTGTCGGTGCTGTTGGTCCGATGATGACGTCATAGTTCGCGAGAACATCGTCAAAGTCTTTTTTGATCAACGTCCGGGCTTGTTGTGCTTTTTTATAGTACGCATCGTAATAACCTGAGCTGAGTGCATACGTTCCGAGCATGATCCGGCGTTTGACTTCGTCTCCGAATCCTTGTGAACGGGAATACTTGAAGACATCTTCAAGTGCATCCGCTTCGGCACGGACTCCGTAACGAATACCGTCAAAGCGCGCAAGGTTCGATGAAGCTTCCGATGAAGCAAGTAAGTAGTACGTCGCAAGCGCATATTTCGAGTTCGGAAGTGACACTTCATCGACTGTCGCACCGAGTGCTTCGAGTTTTTGGATTGCTTCCCGGATGTTGGCTTTGACGCCTTCACTGACACCCTCACCGAAGTATTCTTTCGGAACAGCGATCTTCAGACCTTTGATATCACCTGTCAACGCTTGTGTGTAATCCGTAGCTGCGACGTTCGCAGATGTCGAATCCATCTCACAGTGTCCTGCGATCGCGCTCAACAGATACGCGTTGTCTTCGACTGTCCGTGTCAACGGACCGATTTGGTCAAGCGACGACGCGAACGCAACAAGACCGAAACGTGAGACGAGACCGTATGTCGGTTTCAACCCGACGACACCACAATAGGCAGCCGGTTGACGAATCGAGCCACCTGTATCCGAACCAAGGCTGAATAAGACTTCGCCTGCTGCGACGGCTGCTGCCGAACCACCCGAAGAACCACCTGGAACGTGTTTCGTATTCCATGGGTTGCGAACTGGTTTGTACGCTGAGTTCTCGTTTGAAGAACCCATCGCGAACTCATCCATGTTCAATTTTCCGATTGTGATCGCCCCTGCTTCATGCAGACGCTCGACGACCGTCGCATCATGTGCTGGTACGAAGTTCTCAAGGAATTTCGAACCACATGTCGTCGTCATCCCTTTCGTGACGATGTTATCCTTGACGCCGATCGGAAGACCAAACAATGGATTCGCTTCGTGTTTCGCGACATCATCCATTCGTTTTGCTTGCTCGAATGCTTCTTCGTTCAATGAAAGAAACGCACCGATTTTTCCATCGACACGGTCGATTTGATCAAAGGATTCTTGGACGAGTTCAGAAACTTTGACTTCGCCATCCTGAATGAGTGTGTGTAGTGTTTTGACACCATGTTCAAAAAGTGACATCGGGTCATTTCCTCCTTATTCGAACACCGCTGGGACGCGGACTTGTCCGTCTTCCCAATCGGGTGCGAGTCGTTCTACTTCCGTACGCGGAAGTGATGGACGTACTTCGTCCTTACGTAGGACGTTCTTTAAATCGAGAACGTGGGTCGTCGGTTCGACGCCTGTCGTATCGAGTTCATTTAATTGTTCGGCGAACCCGAGAATCTTCTCGAGTTGTCCTGTGAATTGTGCTACTTCTTCATCTGTCACGGCAAGGCGTGCCAAATGCGCCACGTGGCGGACTTGCTCCTCATTAATCTTTGCCATGTCATTCCACCTCCGGAACTTTTGCAATATATTTTACACTATTTCTAATCATAGCACTTTTCGTCCAGACAAAAAAGACGATGGTGCATCGGGGGGAGGTCCGCACCATCGTCCTTATAGGGGTAGCAAAGCTTCCGGGCGGAAAGCTTCTAGTTATGAAATACCCGGTTTAAATCAGACGAAACAAAAATACTGAATATTCATACTAATACATCGACGAGCAGATAGACATTAAAGACGATAACGATCGAGACGATGATCCAGGCTAACGCGTTCATGAACCGACTGTTCCGGTGTTCCCCCATGTACCGTTCACTCGCTGTCGCCCGAATCAAGGGAATTAGCGCGAACGGAATCCCGAACGATAAGGCGACCTGACTGAGGACAAGTGCCCGTGTCGGATCAAAACCGGAGAACAGCAACAAGATAGCCGGTAACATCGTCACGGTCCGGCGAACGAACAGTGGTAATTGAAGATGGAGGAAGCCACGCATGATCGCGTCACCTGACATCGTCCCGACGCTTGATGAAGCAAGACCTGAAACGAGTAAAGCAATCGCAAACAGATACGGTGCAATGCCGCCGAGCGTGACGTGCAATCCTTCATAGATTTCTTCTAGCGAACCGGCTTGATACTCCGTACCATAAAAGACACTGGCTGCGATGACGAGCATCGCTCCGTTGACCGCTCCGGCAATCAACATCGCTCCCCAGATATCAAAGCGCTGGATCCGTAACATCGACACTTTATTCGCAACGTGCCCCATCCGTCGTTTCGTTAAATCGGAATGGAGATAGATAGCGTGTGGCATGACGGTCGCACCAAGCATGCCGGCAGCAAGGACGATGCTCGATGTGCCTTCGAAACCCGGCATTAGTCCTGCTGATAGATCACGGAAGACCGGATGGACTTCAAAGACTTCAATCGCAAAAGCCGCTGCGATGATTAAAACAAGAACGGCGATGACGGCTTCAAAATGTCGAAGTCCCTTCTGCTCAAATCCGAGGATGACGAATGATAGAACTGCCGTCAGTAATGCTGCCATCCGTAAATCGATCGCAAACAGTAAATGAAATCCGAGTGCGGCTCCGACGAACTCGGCGAGATCGGTCGCCATCGCGACGAGCTCCGCTTGGACCCAGTAGAAAAAGCGAAAGACCGGCGATAACTCTTCCCGGATTACTTCCGCTAAACTGAGATTGCTGACGATTCCAAGTTTGGCTGATAGGAACTGAATGACGACGGCCATCAAGTTCGAGGCAACGATGACCCAGAGCAACAAGTAGCCATATTGGGCACCTGCCGTCATGTTCGTCGCGAAGTTTCCCGGATCGAGATACGCGACGGCAGCAACGAATGCCGGTCCGATATATGTCCGTTTTTTGGGTAAATCTTGTGTAAGTGGCTGTGTCGCCATCTCGTTCACCTCACTTTTTGTTTTCATTATACGCTCATTTTGCGCAAGCGCAACAAATATGTTTATGGTAAATAACAACGTATGAAGTGAACAAAAAAGGGGGGTCTCCTGTAATCAGGAAACACCCCTTCTGTTAGTTAGACAATCTTCCGCTCAGGTTCCGCACCTTTTAGCTGTGCTTGCACTTGATCGAATTCATCATAGATCGCTTGACTCGGTTCCTTCGTCACGAGACTACCGATGACGAGCGCGATCGTCGAAGCGATGAAAGCTGGAATCATCTCATACGTTTCCGAAATGTACGATGGTAATCCGGCGACGTTCTGATTGATGAGGATCCAAGCAATGACGACGACGGATCCCGTGATCATCGAAGCGAGTGCTCCCGTCTTGTTCATCCGGCGCCAAAGCAGGCTGAACAGCACAACTGGTCCGAACGCTGAACCAAAGCCAGCCCACGCGTATCCGACGAGCGTCAGGATCGACTTCTGCGCGCCGAACGATAAGAGAATCGCAAGAACCGCTACGACTAGAACCATGACGCGACCCATGATCATCAGTTCGCGGTCTGAAGCACTACGTTTAAAGAAACGGTGATAGAAATCATTCGTTGCCGCACTCGAAGAGACGAGTAGCTGCGTCGAGATCGTCGACATGATCGCAGCAAGTAATGCTGCTAGCAACAGTCCCGTAATGAACCCTGGGAAAAGATCACGTGATAACTGAATGAAGACATTCTCTGGATTTTTTAGTCCAGCACTTTGTTGTGTGAAATAAGCATAACCGATCAAGCCTGTCACCATCGCACCAACGATCGAGAACGTCATCCAGATCATTCCGACGCGACGTGCTGACTTCATCTCATGTAAGTTCCGAATCGCCATGAAACGAACGATGATATGCGGTTGCCCGAAATACCCGAGTCCCCACGCGAGGAGCGAGACGATACCGATCGTCGTCGTCCCTTTGAAGAGCTCCAGTTTCGAGCCGTCCGTCGACCGAATTGTCTCGAGCGTCTCATTGATCCCGCCACTTAAAGTCAGCGCGACAGCTGGTACGATCAGCAACGCGATGACCATGATCATCCCTTGTACGACGTCCGTCCAACTGACGGCAAGGAAACCACCGAGGAAAACATACGCAATGACGACACCTGCTAGAATCCAAAGACCTGTCGTATACTCGAGACCAAAGACGGCTTCGAACAAACGACCACCTGCGACAAAACCACTTGATGCGTACATTATAAAGAATATTAAGATAACTCCAGCTGAAACAGTACGCAATACACCACTTTTATCGTGAAATCGTTTTTCAAAGTAATCGGGAATCGTGATCGCATCCCCTGCATGTGCTGTATACGCACGCAGACGCGGCGCGACGAGTAACCAGTTGGCATAAGCGCCAAGCAATAATCCGATGACGATCCATCCACTGGACAGACCAGTTGCATACATCGCACCCGGTAATCCCATCAACAGCCAGCCACTCATGTCACTTGCTCCTGCAGAGAGCGCCGTGACGACGGGACCGATCGTACGTCCCCCAAGCATGTAGTCATTCATGTTCTTCGTCCGATAATACGCAATGACGCCAAGTGCGACCATCAGTCCGAGATACAGCAAAATCGCGAACCACATTCCGTTCATCCTTGCTCCCCCTTTTTCCGTGATATAAGAAAAACGGGCGTGCAGGTCGCACACCCGTTTCATCTATTAAACACCATTTCAGAACATTTCTGAAGTTGTTTTTGCTTGAAGATGTAAAGTCAAGTAATCCGGTCCGCCTGCTTTTGAATCCGTACCTGACATGTTGAATCCACCAAATGGTTGGTAGCCAACGATTGCGCCTGTGCAACCACGGTTGAAGTAGAGGTTACCGACGTGGAAGTTCGCACGCGCGTACTCTTGGTTCGTCCGGTCTTGCGTGATGACAGCACCTGTCAAACCGTATTCCGTGTTGTTCGCGATATCGATCGCTTCTTTGAAATCCTTCGCTTTCGTGAAGGCGACGACTGGTCCGAAGATCTCTTCTTGCATCAAACGATCTGTCGGTTGAACGTCCGCGACGACTGTCGGTGAGACGAAGAATCCTGTTGAATCGTCTGCCGTACCACCTGCGACGATGCGTCCTTCTTCTTTTGCGACGTCGAAGTACGACGTGATTTTCTTGAACGCTGCCGCGTCAATGACCGGTCCGACGTTGTTCGAGACATCTGTTGGGTTACCGATGCTGAGTTTGTTCGTGTTCGCGACGACTTTTTCGAGCAACTCGTCATAGACAGAGTCGAGTGCGACGACACGTGAACAAGCTGAACATTTTTGACCCGAGAATCCAAATGCCGCTTTCGTAATCATGTCCGCTGCATAATCGAGATCAGCCGACTCATCGATGACCATTGTATCTTTTCCGCCCATTTCCGCGATGACACGTTTGAGCCAGATTTGACCTTCGTTTAGTTTCGATGCCCGTTCGTTGATACGAAGACCGACATCACGTGATCCCGTGAAGCTGATGAAACGTGTTTTCGGGTGGTCAACGAGGTAGTCACCGACTTCTGCTCCTGAACCGGGTACGAAGTTCAAGACGCCAGCCGGAAGACCAGCCTGCTCCATCACTTCGACGAATTTCGCCGCGACGACCGGTGTCGTCGATGCGGGTTTCAAGAGGATCGGGTTCCCTGCCACGATTGCTGCGACAGCTGTTCCAGCCATGATCGCGAGTGGGAAGTTCCATGGTGAGATGATGACACCAACACCGAGTGGAATGTAATCGTAACGGTTGTATTCGCCTGGACGACTCTCGACTTTTTTGCCGTCTTTTAAGACGAGCATCTGGCGTGCATAGTACTCGAGGAAGTCGATCGCTTCTGCTGTATCGGCATCAGCTTCGTTCCAAGGCTTCCCTGCTTCTTTGACGAGGTAGGCAGAGAACTCATGTTTCCGCTTACGGATGATGTTCGCTGCTTTGAATAGGACGTCCGCACGTACAGACGGATTGACGAATTTCCATGTTTCGAAAGCTGTGACTGCTGCTTGCATCGCTTCTTCTGCATGTTCCTGTGTCGCTTTCGAGACACGTCCGACGATCTCTTCTTTGTTAGCCGGATTGACGGAGACGATTTTATCTTCCGTCGTCACATGTTTTCCACCGATGACGAGCGGATAATCTTTGCCGAGTTCTTGCGTGACGAGTGCAAGTGCCTCTTCGAACGCTTTCTTGTTTGCTTCTTGTGAGAAGTCCGTGAATGGTTCGTGTTTGTACGGAATCATCTCTATTCCCCCTTTAATCTCTACTTTAAATCGCTTACATTCTCCATTGTACAGAAGCATGAGTCCGCTTACAATTATTCTAGTCAAAAAAATAGAGGAGAGACCGATTTGGTCTCTCCTCAGTTCTCTATTATTCCTTTGCTTGTGAAAAGACGATCTCTTCATGTTCAATTGAAACTTTGACGTCTTGTCCTTGGAATAACCAGTCATCTTGATCCGAGACGACGAAGTGGATGCCGTCGACGACTTCTTCGACCGCTGCCCGTTCGACTTCTTCCATATGAACACCAACCGAAAAGCCTTGTGTTAAATCCGTTGAGCCACCATATTTTGCAAAGAAGCGAATCGTATCTCCTGATTTTGCTTCCATCTCATCTTTAAAGTATTGTAATGCCTCATCTGTAATATGAATTTTCATATCTATCACTCCCCTTTCGTTTAGTGTACCGATATCCTACTCAAAAAAGCGAATTTCCTGTATGGTAGAGACAAGATTAGCTAAGGAATCACCATGAAACATTCATCTTAGGAGGAATTCGAATGAAACGATCGCTCGTAGTGCTGCTTGCGACCAGTCTCGTACTCGTCGGTTGCGGAAACGACTCCTCGTCTTCTACAGATACCAAATCCCCGAAGACGACGGAAACGAAACAACAGAAGGCAGAACAAGCCGTTCTTGACGTTTATCAAACATACGAAAAAACGCTCGGTCAATCAGGGCGAGCAGATGCGAAGGATCTCGCATCGATTGAATATACGGGTGACGCAAAACAACTTGAACCCCTCGCCATCGGTGCGAAGAACTTGAACGTCGTTCCCGGAAAAGTCGTTAAGTCGTTCCAAAAAGGCAATGTCGCCTACATCATCCACGAATTCAAGGATGCGAACGGAACGATTCTCCCGAACCGAGGATCGAAGCTGTTACTGAAGAAAGACGACGAGTGGAAGATCGTCCTGACCCCAACGACATTCGATCCGTCCGTCTTCTCGACGCTTGGCGACATGTTCACTGGATTTAACGCTGACGAGTATGGTGTCAATGCGAAGGCGGCCGACGAGATCGGAAAAACGGATGAAAAAGAGCAGGATGCTGTCTTCTCTCGCGTCAATGCCCAAACGGATTATATGGCGCTCGAGATGAACAGTAATATCCTGATGATTTACGGTGAGGCATTGAAGAACGAAGGAAATCCTGAGACGCTCGTTGATTACTATAAAGACTATGCAGACTGGTATGAAGAAGAACAGCCACTCCTCATGAAGACGGCGAAAGCCGGGACGGATTATGAGAAGTACTTGATTGCCCTTGATCCTTTAAAAGAAAGTCTTCAAAAGAAGCTTGAGAAATATGCGGATCAATTAAACATGGAGTTAGGATAAGGAGGAATTTTTCATGCAAGCACCTACATTTACCCTTCCGAACGCACAAGGAGAAACGATTTCCCTCGAGGATTATCGTGGAAAAAAAGTCGTACTCTATTTCTATCCGAAGGATTCAACGCCTGGTTGTACGACCGAGGCATGTGATTTCCGTGATGCGACGCAAGCGTTCGAAGAAAATAACACGGTCATTCTCGGTGTTTCTGCTGATAGTCAGAAACGGCATCAAAATTTTATTGCAAAATACGAATTACCGTTCCAATTGTTATCAGATGTCGATCACGAAGTGTGTGAGCAATATGGCGTCTGGCAACTGAAAAAGAATTACGGTAAGGAATATTTTGGAATTGTTCGTTCGACTTTCCTGATTGATGAGTCCGGTGAAATCGTCAAGGAATGGCGTAGCGTAAAAGTAAAAGATCACGTCGCAGAAGCACTCCAGTACGTCCAAGAGCAGAAATGAGTTCAAGAACCAGTTGTTTTATACAAATGGTTCTTTTTGTATTCAATTCTTTTAAAAACTCCTAATTTTATCCTTACATAAAAATAATTTTTCGTGAAAAAACGTTGGTATCACACATAAATTTAATAATTTTGAAATAATCTGAAAATATTCTATTGATTTTTCTGAATATTGTATTTATTATTGATAACAAGTTGATCCGGTGCTTTCCACAGCTTAAGAATAAAAGGCGATGACCCCTCTTATTTTTAGTCGGACACCGGATCGCTATCCTATTCGGTTCTTATCGTTTCACCAGATATATCTATTTCTTTTGGGAGGGATTTACTTTATGGAAAAGAAAAAGGCACTTGCACTCGTCGGAGCACTGACAATCGCTGGATCAAGTCTTGCGGCATGTTCGACGACAGATGAAGGTAAAAAAGAAGGCGGTTCGACATCGGGAGAAAAATCTTCAGACAAACAAGTCTTGAATATCATCAGCGGTTCGGATATTCCAGCACTTAGCCCGACAGTCGCAACAGACTCTGTATCCTTCACAGTCTTGAACAACGTTCAAGAAGGTCTGTTCCGTCTAGACGAGAATCAAGAAGCAACACCAGGTGTTGCGGAGAGTGTTGATGTTTCTGAAGATGGACTTACATACACGTTCAAACTTCGTGATTCGAAATGGTCGGATGGCAGCGATGTCACAGCAAAAGACTTCGAATACGCATGGAAACGCGTTCTTGATCCAAAGAGTGGTTCGCAGTATGCATACATCATGTATATCATCGATGGAGCTGAAGCATATAACACAAGTAAAGGAAAAGCAGATGATGTCGCAGTTAAAGCGGTTGATGACAAAACGCTTGAAGTCAAGTTGACTCAACCAGCTGAATACTTCAAATCGTTGACTGGTTTCGGTTCATTCATGCCACTAAAACAAGAATTCGTCGAAGAACAAGGCAAAAACTTCGCATCGAAGCCGGATACATTCCTTTACAATGGTCCATTCGTTCTCTCGGAATGGAAAACAGATGTTGGCTGGACATACAAAAAGAATGATCAGTACTGGGATAAAGATAAAGTCAAACTCGAAGACATCAACGTAAAAATTGTTAAAGAAGTCTCGACGGGCGTCAACTTATATGAAAAAGGTGACATTGATCAAGCTGGCTTAACGAGTGAGTTCGTTGATCAGTATAAAGATAAGGAAGACTTCGAAACACGTCTTGATGCAGCAATGTACTATATCCAAATGAACTTCAAGAACGAACTCTTGAAGAACAAAGATATCCGTAAAGCGATCGACTCTGGATACGATAAAGCTCAGATGGCTGAAGTTCTCTTGAACAACGGTTCGATCCCTGCTTACTACTACGTACCAAAAGACTTCGCAAAAGGTCCAGACGGTAAAGACTTCCGTGACGGCAACGAAGGCTTTGGTTCATACGATGCATCTGCTGCAAAAGCATCATTCGAAAAAGGACTCAAAGAAGTCGGTAAGAAATCGATGAAACTTGAGCTTCTCTCTTACGATGATGACAACTCGAAAAAAATCTCTGAGTACCTTAAAGGCGAGTGGGAGAAAAACCTTCCAGGTCTTGAAGTTACGATCAAACAACAACCGTTCAAGAACAAGCTAGACCTAGAGTCAAAAGGTGAGTTCGAACTGTCATTCGCAGGATGGGGACCTGACTACCAAGATCCGATGACATTCCTCGATATGTGGGTAACAGGTGGACCATACAACCGTGGTAAGTACACGAGCGACAAATATGATTCACTCATCAAATCAGCTCAAAAAGAAGTAGATGCTGAGAAACGTTGGCAGTCCCTCAAAGATGCTGAGAAAACACTCCTTGAAGAGGATCAAGCAATCTCGGTTATGTACCAACGTGGTGTTTCTTCTCTTCGTAAACCGTATGTCAAAGGAATCGTCAACCACAAAGTTGGTGCCGATACTTCGTACAAATGGGCTTACATCGAAGGAAAATAAGTTATATCAAAAGACCAGATTCGCTGACGAGCGTGTCTGGTCTTTTTTTCCATCTGAGTCGTTTGTCCTATTTTTCTGAATAGAATTAAAATTTCGTGTCATTCTGTTTTCATTTCCATGACTTCCATTTATACTAAGCAAAGAATCCGATTCACTTTATTTACAATATTTTGCGGGAATTATTCATAATTAATGGAAATGTACCGATATATCTAATACAGAGGACTTTTGCCTCAATACTACATCGAACTAGGAAGGAGGACTCACTCATGAAGCAACGTGTACTTACGAGTCAACAGAGTTATACAGAAGAGCAACTTGAGATGATTGAAGCCATCCGTGCGGTCGGTGAACTCATCCAGGACCGTCCACGCCGTACTGTCTATCGCCGTTATGCTTTAGTTAATGACTGGCCTCAGCCGGAAAATATCATTCGTCAATTCGGATCGTGGCCGGAAGCTTTGTCTGCTGCTGGATACGAGTGGAATGTCGATCAACAGCCGGAGGAGCTCGAGCGGGCACCGAAATATACGAAAGACGAAATCTTAAAGTCGTTCGAACGGTACGCACAAGACGTCGGCTCTACGATCACCCTCAAGAAGTACCAGATGTGGCGTAAATCCGTCCATCATGCACCGAGTCACTATCACATCGTCAAGATGTTCGGTTCGTGGCACGATGCTTGTACCGCTGCAGGACTTGAAGCGAGCGTCACTTATTCGAAAGCTGAACTTGCTGCTTCTCTGCGTCAAGCAATCGAGGAAGTCGGCTTTGCCCTCTCTTTTGAAGCGTATCGGGAATGGGCAAAACGGAACAACAAACCGTCGACGAAAGCTTTACTTCATCGTTATGGTTCTTGGTCAGCTGCAATCCATGCGATTGAAAACGAGATTCGTCTCAGCAAACAACAAGCACAATGAACTTATTCTTTTTCGATCCTTCTCGTTCATCTGAACTGGGAGGATTTTTTATATCAAAAAAGAAGATAGCGTCTCTGCCACCTTCTTCTACTTGATTTAAATAACCTTCTCTTTCCACTCCTGATACGATGCGACACGGTCGCGTCCTTGGAACTTCGCTCCGACGTACATCGCGCGGTCGGCATTTCGAATCAAACTCGCAAGATCACCAAGTTCCTTTAATGTATCGATTCCGATACTAGCCGTAATCCGGAGCGTATGTCCTTCGACTAAGATTGGATTTGCATGCAACGTCTCGCGAATTCGTTCTGCGACGATTTGGGCAGAATCAAGATCCGTATTCGGTAGTAAAATAACGAATTCCTCTCCCCCGTAACGCGCGACAAGATCCGTGATACGTGTTGCCTGCATCAATAACTTCGCAACTTCAAATAGGACGACGTCTCCGACTTCATGCCCGTACGTATCATTAATTTGTTTAAAATGATCTAGATCGATCATTAAGGCTGAAAACGGATAAAGATCGCGTTGTTTAATACGACGATCGCCCCACTCTTGCAAGGCACGATAGTTCGGTAGTTTTGTCATCGCATCCGTCCGACTGTCTGTCAACAAGCGCTCTCGTTCGTGTGCTCGTTCCACTGCCCACGACAGAACACGTAAAGCGCGGTATAGCTCATATCCGAAATCCTGTGTGAATTCACCACTTGCGTTCGAGGCAAGGAGCAACGAGCAGTTGATCGTCTCTGTCGCTTCCGGTTGAATGAAGAGGACGGACTGTGTCTCTTCCGGCAAACTATCGTAAAGACGGATATCCCACTCCTGTTGCATCCCGTAAAGAAGAACTTCTTCTTTTTCGATGATGTCTTCAATGATTCGCCCTTCGACATGATCGGCTTTTAACTTTCGTCCATCCTTCAACGAATAGTACACGCTTTGCTTTCCTTCTTTGAAATCAAACTTAATCCAAGCGATATCCGGTTTGACGAATTGATTAAGCTGTCGTAGATATCGTTCAATGATGAACTGGGCATCGCCGTCCTTCCAAGCAGCCTCTTTCAATCGCTCAATCTGTTCCCAATGTTCAATCCGATCCGTCGCTTCGACTGAACTCCCAAGTGCGCGCTTGATGATGAATAATGCAAAGGCAGCCATGACGAGTCCACTATTTCCGTTTCCTTGAACGACGAGCGTACTGAAAATACCGTATAACAATTCTGCCGTGATGACGACCGCTTCAAAACGTAGCAGCTGGAACATGACGTCGCTTGGGATGTTTTCTCCAAGAAGAAATCTGGATAACTGGTATTGCAATAAGAGGACGATCCAGAGAATCGCGACCATCGCCAGTAACGGCACGATGTTTTCCGTCAGCACGAATGCTTCGCCATGTGTTCCACCGAGTGCATTATAGGCAAGACCTGCTGGAACAATTAAAAACAATTCGAGTGTGACGTTAAATGGATAGTTATGTAACATCCGCCGACGTCCGATTGGTGTATGAATCGTTCGCAACTGATAGATAAGCATCGTCAATTGACCGACACAAATCGCTGATAACAATCCATACGTTAAAAATGTAAAGAGGACGAATCCAAAATGGAAAGTAAAACTCATATGACGACGACGGACAGGATCGACGACGAAAATCGTCGATAAGGCGGCAATCAATAAGAACGTAAACAAATCGACGCTGAGACTATAATCTCTCGACTTCGCAAAAAGATCGATGCCTATGACGATTACGAAAAAAACGACCCAGCTTCGAAGGAGATATTGTTGAAAACGACGCACAAAACATTCCCCTTCCTCTAAGTTATGTAGTTGTATATTAATGGAAATCGATATGTCTATTATTCTACTTTTCAAGCAAAAAGTCGAACTTCGATGGTCTCCTTTGATACAATTGACGCGAGGTGATTTTTTCATGACAAAAACATTCACGCAACACGCATTTGATACATTTCAGATTGATGGACTAGAACCACGAATGGAAGCGATTCGTGAACGCATCCAGCCGGTCTTTCGAGACATCGGTCAGGAAGTCGCACCTGACTTAACGGTCGCAACAGCAGAAGATGTCCATGTTCACATCGCGCAACATGCCCGTCGGAAGGTCAACCCTCCGAAGGATACATGGATGGCCTTCTCCCCCGATAAACGTGGATACAAGAAACATCCGCATTTCCAAGTCGGTCTGTTTGATGATCATCTGTTCATTTGGCTCGCCTACATTTACGAGTTGCCGAATAAACAACAATACGCATCGAAACTATTACAGCATACCGAACTGCTGACATCCCTTCCGGATGATTTCGTCGTCTCATACGATCATATGAAAAAAGACGCGGTCTCCGTTCATGAGACGGATATTGAAAAAGGATTACAACGTTTCCACGACGTCAAAAAGGCAGAATTCCTTGTTGGCCGCCATATTCCGGCAGAACAAGTGCATCACCTGTCACGCGAAGAATTATTGGAAATGATTCGAAATACCTATTCGCATCTCGTACCACTCTACAAAACGATTAAATAAAAAGGATGGCCGAATCGGTCATCCTTTTTACATTAGTTATATTTTACTAGAATTGACATGACTTGTGTACGGTCGGAATTCAAATTTAGATAAATGTTGACCTGTTTTGAGGAAACCGTCATGACGTTGAATGTTTTATCGAGTTTCGCTGTCGGATACGCTTGTTTAACTTCCTTGACCGTCACAGTCCGTTTAACCTGCTTCGGATCATAGACGATAGCACTGACTTTCGCTTTTGAATCTTTCACACCATACGTAGAACAGTAATGGAGGGCACGATCCGCTGAGGCGAGACCATTTCCGCTTTGACACCAATTCGAGTTCTTTTCCCCCTTGTACGCTTTATGTACTTGTGCAAGTGTCGTTTTTTCAAGTGCAACTTTTCCATCGAGTGAACGCGCTTGTTTTGCTTGTGTTTGAATTTCTTGCAACCATTTGACGTCTGTCTGTTTAGTTGCTTCGACTGGTTGGTTATATGAAGTGCCTGACACGATGCTGACAGTGAGTGCGGCAGTTAAGATGATTCCTAAGACTTGTTTCATGATGATGTCCTCCTCGGCGCCTATGAAAGGCGTTGATAATAAACTGATTCCCCTATTTCAAAAAATTATTCAGTTTTTATAGTTTTTTTCTGGGAACTTATATTTATTTTTTTGATGAGAAATAAAAAAGAACCTAGTGTCGCATGACACTAGGTTCTACCTCATTTCTTATGCATCTTAAACTCCAAGAACAACTCATTGTAATGCGCGAGCATTTTCTTTCCGAGGTTCTCATAGACTTCAAGCGTATCGGTAACTTGTTTATCAGGATAGAATCGCTCATCGGTCCGAACCGATTTATCGAGCAGTTTCAAGCCTTCTTTGTTTGGTGTCGAATAGCCGACGTAGTCTGCGTTCTTCGCTGAAATATCAGGACGCAACATGAAATTGATGAACTCATGTGCCCCCTCGACGTTTTTCGCTGTCTTCGGAATGACGATGTTGTCGAACCAGACGTTTGATCCTTCTTTTGGAATGACATAGTCGAGATTCTCGTTTTCACTCATGATCTCGTTTGCGTCACCAGACCAGACGACACCAAGTCCTGCTTCTTCATTTGCGAGCAATAACTTGATCTCGTCCCCGACGATTGCCTTGACGTTTGGTGTCAGGCGCATCAAGTTCGCTTTGGCTTCCTGTAGTTTCGACTCATCCGTTTCATTCAACGAATAACCTAGACTATTCAGGCTCATCCCCATGACTTCACGGGCACCGTCAGCGAGTAGAATCTGATTCTTTAGCTTCGGATCCCAAAGGTCCTTCCAGCTCGTCGGTTTTTTCCCACCAATTAAGTCTTTATTGTAAACGATACCGACCGTTCCCCAGAAATACGGAATCGAGTACTTGTTGTTCGGATCGAACGATAAATCTAGAAAGCGTGAATCGATGTTTTTGAGATTCGGAATCTTTTGATGATCGATCGGAACAACGAGCTTCTCATCGATCATCTTCGCAATCGCATAGTCGGACGGAACGGCGATATCGTATGTCGTTCCGCCTTGTTCGATCTTCGTCAGCATTGCTTCGTTTGAATCGAATGTTTGATAGACGACCTTGATGCCGCTCTCTTTTTCAAACTGTTTGATCAATGCTGGGTCGATGTAATCGCCCCAGTTGTAGATGTTCAGGACATTTTTACCCGAATACCCTTGTGTCTCGTTCAACTGATTCAAGGTGAATAGGATGACACCTGAAATCAAGAAAATCGCGGCGAACAATTGAATCAATTTTTTCAACGGTCATTTCACCTCCGGTCGCGAAAGCTTCGTAGCAGCTCGTTGGTTCAAGAAGTAGTAGCCGATGACGAGTAAGAACGTAAACAAGAAGATGACAGTCGACAAGGCGTTGATCTTCATCGAAATCCCTTGACGGGCAAGAGAGTAGATTTCTACAGATAATGTCGTAAAGCCATTTCCTGTCACAAAGAACGTCACCGCAAAATCATCAAGTGAGTACGTCAATGCCGTGAAGAAGCCGGCAAAGATACCTGGTGTAATGTACGGCAGGATGACTTTCGTCAGAACGTCCCAACGGCTTGCACCTAAGTCACGCGCTGCATCAACGAGCGTCGGACTCATCTCCTGCAACTTCGGCAGGACGAGAATGACGACGATCGGTACCGAAAATGCGATGTGTGACAGTAAGACCGACGTAAACCCGAGCTGGATGCCAAGTAGCGTGAAGAAAATCAAGAACGATGCCCCGATGATGACATCCGGACTGACGATCAAGATGCTGTTCAGTGTTAGTAATGACGTCTCGACGCGCTTCTTGCGCACGGCTTGAATTCCGATCGCTCCGAACACGCCAAGAATCGTCGAGATCGCTGCGGATAACAAGGCGATGACGAGTGTGTTCAAGACGATGATCAACAAGCGTGAGTCTTGGAAGACTTCCTTGTACCAATCCCACGTGAACGAATCGAAGTTCGTCATGTTATCAGCACTATTAAACGAATAGAATGCCAAGTAGAAAATCGGAGCATACAAAATGATGAAGACACCGATTAAATAAAGATTTGCTAGTTTCAGACGTTTCATCAAGTCGTCGCTCCTTTCTTCCGTTTCGTGCTCGTTAACGCAAGGATGATTGCCATCGCGATGATGAGGAAGACGGCAATCGTCGCTCCCATACCCCAGTTTTGCGTTACGAGGAACTGCTGTTCAATCGCTGTACCGAGCGTGATGACGCGGTTCCCGGCAATCAGACGCGTAATCATGAACAGCGATAATGCCGGAATGAAGACGAGCTGACAGCCCGATTTCACACCATCAAGCGTCAACGGGAAGACAACACGGCGGAACGTCGTGAAGTTTGATGCTCCAAGGTCACGTGCAGCGAAGACGAGTGACGGACTGAGTTTTTCGATCGCGTTGAAGATCGGTAGGATCATGAACGGAATGAAGATATAGACCGATACGAAAACAAAACTGAAGTCGGTAAAGAGAATCTGTTGTCGCCCGATCCCAATCGCTTCAAGCGTTTGGTTCGCGAGACCATACGTACTGAACAATCCGATGAAGGCATAAGCTTTCAGCAACAAGTTGATCCACGTCGGCAAGATGATCAGCAATAGCCACAACTGTTTATGCTTCGTTTTCGTCAACAAGTAAGCCGTCGGATAACCGATCAAGAGCGAAAACACCGTAATCAAAAATGCATACCAGAACGAGCTGAGTGTCATCGTCAAATACGTCGACGTAAAGAAGTTCTGGTAGTTCTCAAATGAGAAGTTGCCGTCCAAATCAAGGAATGAATAGTAGACGACGAGTACGATTGGTGCAATGACGAACAAGGCAATCCAGAATAGATACGGAATGAGATACCAGTTACGTGATTTTTGCATCATAACACCCCGTCGTAGGATTCCAGACGCTTATCGAATTCTTCTTCCGTCTCGTTCAATCGCATGACGTGGATCGCTTCCGGATCAAATGTCAGACCGATCTGCTCACCCACCGTCGCCTTTTTCGTACTGTGAACGAGCCATTCGTTGCCGACTTCATCCATGCAGGCGATCTCGTAGTGCACGCCACGGAAGAGTTGCGAATCGACAGTCACTTGCAGTTTCCCTTGTGTCACGTTCGTGATTTCAAGATCCTCCGGACGGATAACGATCTCGACCGGTTCGTTTAGTTCAAGACCACGGTCGACACATTCGAATTCCTTTTCTGCGAACCAGACTCGGTAATCTTCCACCATGCGTCCAGGAATGATGTTCGACTCACCGATGAAATCAGCGACGAAGCGGTTGATCGGTTCATCATAGATATCCGTTGGTGTGCCCGATTGTTGAATGACACCATGATTGAGGACGAAAATCTCATCTGACATCGCGAGTGCTTCTTCTTGGTCGTGCGTGACGAAGATGAACGTGATGCCAAGACGACGTTGTAAGTCGCGGAGCTCATACTGCATCTCCGTCCGTAGTTTTAAATCGAGTGCTGAGAGTGGTTCATCAAGCAGGATGACTTCCGGCTCATTGACGATCGCCCGGGCAATCGCGACACGTTGCCGTTGTCCACCCGACATCTCGGTGATTTCTCGTTTCTCATACCCCGACAAGTTGACGAACTTCAACGCGTCCGTCACGCGTTTTGCGATTTCTGCTTCTTTTACCTTCTTGATCCGAAGACCGAAGGCGATGTTTTCGAAAACGTTCAAGTGCGGGAAGAGTGCATAGTCTTGGAAAACAGTATTGACTTGACGTTTGTTCGCCGGTACATCGTTGATTCGTTTTCCGTTGAAGATGATGTCTCCTTCTGTTGCTTCCGAAAAGCCAGCAATCAGTCGTAAGATCGTCGTTTTCCCACAACCCGATGGTCCAAGTAACGTATAGAACTTTCCTCGTTCGATTTCAAAGCTGACTTGGTCGAGGACGGTCTGATCGTCGTATCGTTTCGTGACGTCCTTGAATTGAATGATCGTAGTATCTGCCAATCTAGTTCCTCCTTTATAAGTATGAGTCAGTCGCAGTCACGAGGACCTTCGTCTCTTGTGTCGACTCATTGCGTAATTGATGAATTTCTGAAGCCTTATAGTAAAGTGTCTCCCCTTGATTCGCTACAAAAGACTGATGACCAAGCGTCAGCGTGACGCTTCCTGCCAGCACGTAGACGAATGTTTCAGCACCGGACGGTTCATATGTCTTGAATGCTCCATCTGGTGCGAGTGTCAGCAAGACCGGTTCCATCTCTTTTTCGTTCGATTCTGGAATGAGCCATGTGACATGATACCCTTGCTCCTCATCGGCATACGTCGTGACATCTTCTTCCCCATAGACGACTTTTTGATTGAGTGTGTCCTCATCAAAGAAATCCTTCGGGGAGATGCCAAGGACCTCAAGGAGATGAAACAGCGTCTCGATCGACGGTGAACTGATTTCCCGTTCGAGTTGCGAGATATATCCTTTACTCAGGTCTGTTCTTTCCCCTAGTTCCTCTTGCGTCAATCCCTTTTGAAGACGGAGGTTCTTGATTTTTTGTCCGATTGAGTACAATCGACGTCCTCCTCTCATCGGCTTAGTTTAGTATAAGATGACTAAAAGTTTACTAATCACGTACCGATTATAGCGTATTTCATTATTTAATCAACTAAAACGTTCAATATTTTTTAATGTTCATTTGACAGCGAGAACGCTTACACCTACAATTAATATCAGGTACTAATTTAAGGAGGAACTTGTTATGCGGATCGCTTGGATCACTGATAGTACAACGATTTTACCGGATACGATTGCTCAGCGCGATGATCTTTCGGTTGTCCCTTTACTCGTCATGAAGGATGGTGAAAGTTTCGTCGATGGTGTCGATGTTAATGCGGAGACTGTCTACAGCTGGATTGATGCAAAACATAAGGTAACAACGAGCCAACCTTCGATCGGTAGTTTCACCGAGCATTATGAACGGTTGAAAGAAGAATATGATGTCGGTTTTGCTGTTCACTTATCGAGTGAACTGAGCGGAACGTACAGCGCTTCCGTTCAAGGGGCAGAGATTGCTGGTTTTCGTTTGATCGCAATCGATTCCCGCTGTGGTATTTACCCAGCCGGTCAACTTCTGGCAGAAGCAATTGAACTCGTCGAAGCGGGGCACTCGATCGAATCCGTCGAACAGATCATTCTCGAGCGTCGTTTCGATCATCACATTGAATTCACGGTTGCGAACCTCGATCAATTACAAGCAGGAGGACGCATCTCTTCTACAAAAGCATTCGTCGGTAACTTGCTACAGCTTCGTCCTTTGTTCCACTTCGAGGAAGGAAAGATCGTTCCTTATCAAACCGTCCGGACGTTCAAGAAAGCCCATTCGAAGATTTTTGATCACCTCGTCGCGATTATTGAACAGGGGCAAGTGACCGATATTTCTTTATTCCATGCAACAGCGTATGAACTGGCACTGGAGTGGAAACAACGTCTCGAATCGAAGTACGATGTGCGTGTCCGCATTGATGACTTAACACCGGTTCTCGGTTCGCATACGGGGAACCCAGCCATTGGGATGTCCTTTTTAAATCCAACGCGCCGACCTTGATGACTAATGAAAATGATTTTTGGGTAAACCTTCTTTAGAGAATAAAGGAGGTTTTTCGTTTGAAAAATAATAAATGGATTTGGCTCAACTGGGTCGGCTTCATCTTCACGATTGCCGTGAACGCTCTCGATGGCGGAAAGACGGGACGGATTTCCGACTCGATCATCACGTTGTTCAAACCTGCTGGGTATGCATTCTCGATTTGGGGATTAATTTATGCGGTATTACTCATCTGGTTGATTTTACAATCGATTCCGAAATTCAAGGAACACGAACTCGCGAAAAAAATCGGACCCTGGTTCTTAATCAGCTGTCTGTTCAACGCGGGTTGGATCGTCTCGTTCACGTTTGAACTGTTCGTTGTCTCGGTCGTCGTCATCGTCGGTCTATTGCTGTCATTGATCGTGATCTACTCAAAAATTGATCGTGAGACAAAAGGGTTACGCTTCAAGTTACCCTTCTCGCTGTATCTCGGCTGGGTATCAGTCGCGACGATTGCTGATATCTTCCTGACGATCAACGCAGAAGGTGTGACATCTTGGCTCGGAATCGGAGATGCGGGTTGGACGATGATCATACTTGTCGTCGGAGTCATCATCGCGCTTCTCTTCATGTTTGCGAACCGTGATCCGATTTATCCGCTCGTCTTCGTCTGGGCATACATCGCGATCAATTTCGAGTCCGATAACGGTCTCGTCGATACGACGGTTCTCGGTAGTGTCGTCTTATTGTTAGCCGGTTACATCTTCCTTCTCGTCCGGATGCGCCGCCAGGTCAGCGTGAGCAAGTGACGTTCTTTTCCGCTACAAACGGCGTATACTAAGGTAAAGGAGTGAATGACCATGAACATCACATTTACACCATCTGCTCAGGAGCGGATCCGCCAATTACGCGGTGAAGTATCCGGTCAACTGCACCTCTATTACGATACAGAGGGTTGTGGTTGCGGAAACTCTGGTATTTTCAGTATTCGTATCGTCGATGAAGCGACACCGGAAGACATGACGATCGACTCGAACGTTGGTCCCGTTCTCGTCAAACGGTGGTCGAGCCATTTCCTCGATCAAGAAATGACACTCGATTACAACGCAGAGAAAAAATCCCTCATCTTAAAAAGTGATGGACAATACTTCAATACGAATGTGCTCGTGACGGATCAGACAGGCTGTGTGCTGACGGTTCGTTCATAAGCACAGATGAAAAAGGCAACTTCCGTCGTGGAAGTTGCCTTTGTTTGTGTTCGAACAGACAGTTGCTGCGTTGAAAGCTGGATTGCCTGAGTATAGTTGAATGTACTGGATGTCTGTCTGCATCGTGCACGAGCTGGTGAAAACCCAGCGCTTTGCGTCCCCCCAGACGTCGCATGCACCGTCCTCGCATGCTTATCTAGTATACGAACGAAAGTTGTGTTTGGATTGCCTTATCCGACATTTAGAACCGTTTCTTCAATCGTCCGCTGGTTTAGATCCTTGACGTGCATCGGTCTACTGTAATAGTAGCCTTGACCATAATCGCAACCGAGGCGTTTCAAGAAGAGATGCTGCTCAAGTGTCTCGACACCTTCCGCGACGACTTCGATCCCAAGACTTTTCGCAAGCTGGATGATCATTTCCGTGATCGCCGTTCCCCGTTCGTCATGTGGGACTTCATCGATGAACGACTTGTCGATCTTCAGGATATCAATCGGAAGATGCTTCAGGTGCGTTAGCGACGATAGACCGGTTCCAAAGTCGTCAAGAGCAATCGTCAAACTGAGTTGTTTCAGTTCACCAAGCATCGTCATCGCTCGGTCGAGGTTCTCCATGACGGACGTTTCCGTGATTTCGAGCTGTAGTTGCAATTCACTTCCATTCTTTAAGGAATGGTGAACGATTTCTTTGATCATTACGTTGTGTGACTCGGACCGGAAATGCATCGCTGATAAGTTGACAGAGACTTGGCGAATGAAATAATCTTCCTTCTTCCAAATTTCCATCTGTGCGACAGTCTCTTTTAGTACCCACTCCGTTAAACGATGAATCAGACTATATTTCTCAGCCAGCGGGATAAACTCTGCCGGTGAGATGAAACCGAACTTCGGATGATTCCAGCGAATCAAGACTTCTGCCTGATCAACCTTTCCTGTAGCGAGTGCGATCTTCGGTTGGTAGACGAGAGCGAACTCCTTGAAGTCCGTCATCGCTCGGCGCAATGAACCGACAATCAATTGCTCTCTGCGATCCGAGTGTAGCGTCTCATCATAAACGATGAAGCGGTCGCGCCCCTCGTTTTTTCCAGCACGTAACGCACTCTCCATCTGACCAATCCGCATCTCAAGCGATTCCTTCGTATTTGGTAAGATGACGCCCATCGTCGCTGTCAGATGGACTGCCTGATCTTCGAGGTCGATCGGTTGACGCACGTCCTCTAAAATCTGTTCGAATACCTCTGTCATATCTTCCTGCGAGACACGTTTGATCAGGAAGAACTGCGTACCATTGTAACGGATACATGCTTCATCTTCCTTTAGCGTCCGTAGCATCCGCTCCGCGAACTGGCGGATGACGGCATCACCCTTATCAAAACCGAATGTATCATTGACCCATTTGTATCCATCCAGATCAAGTAATGCCATCGCCATTTCCTGTTTCGATCGACCATAATGGGTATCGACCTTCGCCATATGATGATCGAGCCACCGGCGATTATGCAGCCCCGTCAAATGATCGGTATACGCCATCATTTGCAGTGCTCGACGTTCAAGATGAATATAGAGCCCAGCGATCAAGATGACGATCAAAAAGACGGGAATCGCGACTTCGCTCAAGATATTCGACGTGATCGGAGTATCCCCGATGATTCCCGCATTGGTAGATGGAATACAAAACGAGGTGCCAAGCATCCCGACATAATGCATCGACGAGATGGCAAACCCCATCACGATCGCGATGGGAATCAGAATGCGTTTCTTATCGACATGTCGCAAACGATGAAGCAGTAGCAAGGCGATATAGGCGACCGTGACAGCAATCAAGACCGATAAGAGAAATAACCTTGTCTCATACCGGACGGTTCCGCCGAACTCCATTGCCATCATCCCGAGATAATGCATCGTGGCGATTCCGCCCCCCATCAGTCCTCCCGCTAAAATGACTTTCTTGCGTGTAATCACCGACGAATACAACAGATGGAAGGCAATGAAAGCAGCCAAAATGGCGGGAATGACGGACAAGAACATTAAAAACCAATCATAGCGAACCGTAACCGACAGCGCGAACGCGCCCATCCCGACGAAATGCATTCCCCAGATCGATAATCCCATCGTTAACGACGATAGAAACAAAGCACGCTTCTTTAAGGCAGTGGCCTTCGCCAGACGCCGATTTAACTCTAGTGAGCCGTATGATCCAATGATGGCAACAAGCACCGACAACACGACCAATGTCACTTCGTAATGTTTCGTTAAGATAATCCATTCATTCATTGTATGAGGCCTCTCTTTGTGGATTGTCATTCTCCTAACTATCGTCTGCTCGGTCTCATTTCTTCAGTAAAAATTAGAAATTCATTCGATTTCTTATCATTTCAACGCGTATTTACTTATTCCATTCAGCACCTTGCACAAAAAAAGCGAATCCGTACGAGACGGATCCGCTAAACTTCATTCTTATAAAGCAACCGATGCGACGATTTCGCCTGTCGGTTTTTCTAAATCCGGTTCGGGTTCAACCGTGATGGCGACCGCGTCCACTTTGCCGTCTCCTTTAAGTGGGAAGACAGCTGCTGCTTCTCCATCTTTTTCGATGACACCGTTCGCAGTAGGTGTTTCGCCTTCGATTGTCCATAACTGATAAAGTTGCCCTTCTTGAAGGGGTGGTAAATCTTTCAACTGGACCAGCATGTACGATTTATCGTTTTGTGTGAAAATCATGCTCGATCCTTTGATGGACTCTGTGCTTTCGAAGTTCCCCATCCCTTTGATTTCATCCATCGCTAACGTCTCAGGTGTATCCGTACTTTCTTCCTGTGAGAGGAAGTAGGCATTCGCACCAAGTGAGAGAATCAAGGCGGCAGCGATACTCATCAACCAGCCGAGTGGGACACTCTTTTTCTTCGTTTGTTGCTGACGTGCTTGTTTAATGTCTACCGGAGTAGTCATCGGTGCTTCCTTCGGAGATGCTGTCTCTGCTGAACCAAGGACTTCTCCAAGAATCCGTGCTTTCATACCTGCAGGAACGGGTCGCTCCGGAAGCGATTCAGCGATGGGAAGCATGAGTTCTTCCATTTCTAAAAGCGCTTCACGACATTCTTTGCACGTCGCAAGATGCGCTTCGAACGCGTCGCGATCTGCTGCGGATAATGTTCCATTGAAATAATCGATTAAGTCATGACAACGTTCTTCCATCTCGTTCCCTCCCATCCATTCGTTTTCGTAATGCTTGAATCGCGCTCCTGATTCGCGTCTTGACCGTTCCAAGAGGTAAATCGAGCTGCTCTGAAATCTGTTGCTGCGTCATACCCTGGAAGTAAACGAGGTCAATCAGCTCTTGCTGTTCGGGTTTCAGTTCACTAACCGCCCCGCGCACTTCAGCAGCCGTTTCCCGCTGCATGACCGTCCGCTCGACCGGCTCGTCATATCCACCATCGCGCTCCTCGACTTCGATTGTCGGTTGTCGTTTTTCACGACGGAGACAATCAAGTGCCGCGTTACGTGTAATCGTTAAAATCCACGATGAAAACTTTCCTTTTTGTGTATCAAAATCAACACGACCATTCCAAATCTTCATCCATACTTCTTGTATGACTTCTTCGGACAACCGGTCATTATTCGTAAAGCGATGGGCGAATGAGAACAACAGCCTCTCGTACTTATCGTACAATGTCTCGAGAGCTTGCTCATCACCGCTACGCATCAGATGATAAAGCGATTCATCGGATTGAGTGTGCATCCTTCTCCTCCTTCTGATGTCAGCCTTATCATATAGTATACGCAAGCTGACACCAAATCGTTTTCGATTTTATCAAATTTCTAAGTAAAAAACTTCACCACATCCATATTCCCTCATTCTATCAAAAATATAGCTTAAAATTCTGTTGAATTGACAGCGATACCGTAATGGGCATAGCATAAAGGTACTACATGACGTCAGGTCAACGGGAATCGGAGGAATAAAAATGGATTATGATCGGAAGATGAAGAACCGTGTTAGTCGGATCGAAGGACAGCTACGAGGCATTTTACGGATGATGGAAGAAGGGCAAGATTGCCGCGATGTCATCACCCAGCTTTCCGCTGCCCGTTCCGCGATTGACCGGACGATCGGCGTCGTCGTCAGTTCGAATCTAATTGAGTGCGTCAAGGACGCCGAACAAAATGGCGATGGACAAACCGAGGAACTCGTCAAGGAAGCGGTCAACTTGCTCGTTAAGAGCCGCTGATATAACGCTCGTAGGATAGTCTGCTTTGATAGCAGGCTATTTTTTTTAGACGTTTATTTAGTATACCAGCTGTTTGATCCAGGTTTGATTGCGCGTCAAAACAGGTATACTAAATTGTTATTATCTGGACTGCTCGTAAAAGGTGTCCACTTAGGAGGAAGAGTACTTATGACCGTTTCCCTATTCATTGATGTCGCATGTAAGACAGGCGAATCTCCTGTTTACGACGCAAAAACAAAGCGCTTTTATTTCGTTGATATTCCGAATCAACTTCTTTTTTCATATGACCTCGTCACAGAAGCGCTCAAACCGCATACGTTACCAAGCGCCATCACATCGATTGCCTTGACCGATGCACCGGATTTATTACGTGTCACGGCTGAACACGGATTCGGAACGTTTGATCTCAAAGAAGGACACTTGTCTCTTGAGCATCAACTGTCATTACCCGATTCCGACCGAATGAACGACGGAAAGCTTGATCCGACCGGACAATATGTCGCCGGTAGCATTAATGAAGAAGACGGCAAGACCGCTGGATTGTTCCGTCTGCGTCATGATGGTTCCATCGATGTCTTGCACGAAGACTTAACGAACTCGAATGGACTCGTCTGGTCAGAAGATGGCAAGACGCTCTATCACATCGATACACCGACGAAAAAAGTCTATGCCTTTGACTACGCTCCGGACGCACCACTTTCGAATAAGCGTGTCGCTGTTGACCTTGAAGAGGAAGAAGGGTTCCCGGATGGTATGACGAAGGACGCGGAAGGTCACGCTTGGATCGCGCATTATGCTGGATCATGCATCACCCGGTGGAATCTTGCGACAGGCGAAAAATTGGATCATGTCGACTTCCCAGTCGCAAATCCGACGTGTCCGATTTTCTATGAAGATCGATTGCTCGTCACGACCGCTGCTAATGGAGATGATGCACCACACGCTGGTGCCGTCTTCGCCGTAACATTTGAATGATTCGTAGAGGAGGGATCATCTTTTTAGAGGTGATGCCTCTTTTTCCACACAATTCGTCTAGACGCATCTAAAAAAACAGACGATACTAAAGAAGAAGACTATTCATTTTTTGAAGGAGTGAAGCCGATGCGTGTCACGACAATCGAACGTTTACACCAATTGCAGACGACCCCATCCTTTTTCCCGGTCAACTGCTACCTGTTTGAAGAAGCAGACAGTTTAACATTGATTGATGCCGGACTCGGAATCAACGCAAAGGCGCTCTATCACTACATTCGACAGCAAGAGAAACCACTCGGTGCAATCATCCTGACTCATGCGCACGCCGATCATGTCGGCTCACTTGATTTCCTGGCGAACGCTTTCCCACTCGCTCAAGTCTGTATCAGTTACCGAGATGCTGCATTGCTCAGCGGGGATGAGACGCTACGAGAAGGCGAAACGACACCCTTAAAAGGGGGCATTCCGAAAAACATCAAAACGCGACCGGATCGATTACTCGAGAGTGGTCAACAAGTCGGAAGTCTCAGTGTCATCGCCTCACCCGGCCATACACCTGGCTCCATCTCGCTTTGGCATGAAGGAAGCCGGACCTTGATCGCTGGAGATGCTTTTCAGACGCAAGGTGGACTTGCCGTCTCCGGTGATGTCCGTTGGCAATTCCCGTTCCCCGCACTCGCGACATGGGATCCGGACGTTGCCCTTCGCTCAGCTGATCAACTGACGGAACTGTCTCCAGATATTCTTGCCGTCGGACACGGTCCCCTCATTCTCGGACCGAGTTACGAGATGCGACAAGCCGTCGATCGATTCACTCAGGTCTTACAGACGAAAAAATCATCACCTTTCAAATAATATACGCATATGAAAAACATCCGCGAACGTGTTCCTGATATGTCGCGGATGTTTTTTCGTTCAACAGACGACTCACGTCTGTTCTGTAACAGTATAACGGTAGACGCGTGCTTCATAGGGACGCAAGATATCCGGGCTATCCGAATAGTTAGATATGAGCAATTTTTCATGCGGTAAGACGAGGGCGGTCTGCATCGGTTCATCATGCACGTTGAGGACGATCCGCCAGACCTCTCCCTCTAATTCCCGCTCATAGATATAGAGATACGGATCATGAAGCGCTAAGTCTCGGTACGTACCGTAAACCATAATCGGATGATCTTTTCGCATCTGAATCAATGCTCGGTAAAAGGCGAGTACGGACGATGGATCGGCTTCTGCCTGCGCGACATTGATGTCTGTATAATTCGGATTGACCGCTAACCATGGTTTCCCACTCGTAAAACCGGCTTCATGCGTGTCGTCCCACTGCATCGGCGTGCGGGAGTTATCGCGGGCGAGTAACTGCATCGATGAGAGTACGACCTCCGGGTCCTCTCCACCAGCAACGCGTTCTTCGTATCGATTGCGAAAGGCGACATCTTGATAGAGCGATGGATCTGAGAAGCGAATCCCCGTCATGCCGATTTCTTCTCCTTGGTACACGTACGGAATGCCTGGTAACGTATGCAACATTAAACCGAGTAATTTCGCACTCTCGACCCGGTACCGTTCACTGCCGAATCGCGTCACTTGTCGCGTATGATCATGGTTGTTGAGGAACTGTGAATTGACACCTAGTGGGTATAAGACGTCGTACCAGCGTTTCTGAATTTCCTTGAATCGTAAAAGATCCATCGCCTCCATATCGTCCGCGATTTCGAAGTGAAACAGCGTCCGAAGTTCTTCTCGTTCTTCACTGACATATAACAGACCGTCTTCCGGACCAACGAACGGAATCTCACCGACTGTGAATAAATCTTTTCCCGCAAGGACGTTCGCATGCATCTCCTGCAGGAAGTCATGCACGCCTGGCTGATTTCCAAGGTACGATAGATCAAACGGATTGGCGACATCCTCGAACGACCGTTTTTTGATCAAGTTGATGACATCCATCCGGAAGCCGTCAATCCCTTGAGCGATCCACCAGTTCATCATATCGTAGATCGCTTGCCTCACAGCTGGGTGCTCCCAGTTTAAGTCTGGCTGTTCTTTTGCGAAGGAATGAAAATAATACTGCCCGCGCTCTTCACTCCACGTCCACGGGCTTGGCGCAAAGTAGGAGCGCCAATTGTTTGGAGGCGTCTCTTTCGTGCCATCCTGCCAGATATACCAGTCTTCCTTATCGTTGATCCGCTCCCGCGACTGACGGAACCAGTCATGCTGGTCACTTGTATGGTTCACGACTAAATCGAGAATGACCTTCAATCCACGGGCATGAGCGGTCGTGATCAACTCCTGTAGATCTCCCATCGTTCCGGCTTTTTCCATGATCCCGTAATAATCGGCAATATCATAACCGTTATCGACGTCCGGCGAACGATAACATGGATTCAACCAGACGACATCGACACCTAGTGAAGCGATGTAATCAAGCTTGTCGATGACACCTCGCAAATCACCAATCCCATCCCCGTTCGAATCTTTAAAGCTACGCCAGTAGACTTGATAGACGACTGCCTCTTTCCAGTTAGCTCGCTTCATCTCCTCACTCCTCTCCCTACTCTTTATTCCCGCTCCACTTATCTGTACCTGTTTATCCGACAATTTTTTTGAATTTCGAAAAAGTTCTTTTCTTTTGACTGAATATTCGTTATCCTTGACGACAATACCACGAAGGAGGCATTCATCCATGAAACATTTCGCTCCATCCATCGCCATTGATCGGCTTCCTGCTCCCGTTTTCGCTGAGCTCGCAAACCGAATCGGTGCTGTAAAAGCTGCCGGACACGATGTCATCACACTTGGTCAAGGAACACCCGATCAAACGACGCCCGTACATATTCTCGATGCGTTAAAACAAGCCATCGACGAGCCAACGAACCTTCAATATCCACCGTTTCGTGGCCATGATTTTCTAAAACAAGCCGTCGCCAGCTTTTATGCGACTGAATTCGGCGTCACGATCGATCCGGCAACGGAAGTCGCGATTCTCCTCGGTAGTAAAGCCGGAATCGTCGCCTTACCGCAGACGATCGTCAACCCTGGAGAAGGGGTCATCGTCCCCGATCCAGGATACCCGGATTACCTGTCTGGCGCCGCACTTGCTGGCGCATTCCCGATTACGCTTCCGTTGCTCGAGAAAAACGGTTTCTTACCCGATTACGACTTACTTGATACGACGGATGTCGAGCGTGCCCGGATGTTGTTCCTCAACTACCCGAGTAATCCGACAGGCGCTACGGCGACGGCAGAAGCCTTCGAACAGACCGTTGCTTTCGCTGATGCTCATGATATCTGTGTCGTCCATGACTTAGCATACGGTGGCATCAGTTTCGATGGTCCGACGCGAAGCTTCCTGCAAACGGAAGGTGCAAAAGACGTCGGGATCGAGCTATTCTCACTCTCAAAACGCTTCAACATGTCAGGCTTCCGGATTGCCTTCGCCATCGGAAATCCGTCCGTCATCTCAAGCATCGAGACGTATCAGGAACATCTTTACGTCAGTGCCTTCACACCGATTCAACACGCTGCGACCGTCGCTCTGACGAGTGACCAGACATGTGTCCGTGAGTTAAGTAGCTTGTATGAAACACGACGTGATGCATTGTTCGCAAAACTTGATGCGATCGGTTGGAGTGGACCACGTCCGGGCGGTTCCTTCTTCGTCTGGCTTCCTGTTCCTGAAGGTTACACGTCGCAAAGCTTCACCGATCACCTGCTTGACGAAGCACACGTCGCCGTGACCCCTGGATCATTCTTCGGCGAATACGGTGAAGGCTATGTCCGGATCAGCTTGATTGCTGACGTCGAACGATTGGAAGAAGCCGTCAATCGAATCGGAACGCTTAACCTGTTCCGGACACCTGTTGCGGAATAATTCTGAAAAAACATTTGACAGATGGGAATCATTTCCGTTAAAGTAAATCCCAACAGCATAACTACTTATCGAGAGCGACCGAGGGATTAGGCCCAACGACGTCCGGCAACCACCTATCAGGAACGGTGCCACATCCTACAGAATGATTTTCATTCTGAGAGATAAGTTACGAAATCTTACACTTTCGTCGCTTTTTTCTGGTTGCTCTGCTACTAGGAAAAAGCGACTTTTTTTTGTATGAGGAGATGAGCGGATGATTGAATTCAAACACATTACAAAACGGTTCGTTCGAGACCGGACCCCGATTTTTGCATTACGGGATGTCGATTTGACGATCCAAAAAGGAGAAATCTTCGGGATCATCGGTGAGTCCGGTGCCGGTAAAAGTACATTGCTTCGCCTGATCAACGGGCTCGAGCACCCGACACAAGGAACCGTCAAGGTCGACGGTGTCTCGCTCGGCGGGATGTCAAAAGCAGATTTGCGTCAACTTCGCTTACGGACAGGAATGATCTTTCAGCATTTCCAATTGATCCAGTCGCGCAATGTTGCGGATAACATCGCTTTTGCACTCAAGGCTGCTGGCGTCAAACGAGCAGATTTCCCGGAGCGCATTCGCGAACTCGTCTCGCTCGTCGGACTTGAAGGATTTGAGACGAACTTCCCGAGTCAATTAAGCGGTGGGCAGAAACAGCGCGTCGGGATTGCCCGGGCACTCGCAAACAATCCGACCGTCTTGTTATGTGATGAAGCGACATCAGCTCTTGACCCGGTCACGACGCTTCAGATTCTTGATTTGTTAAAAGATTTGAATGAACGACTCGGATTGACGATCGTCCTCATCACGCATGAGATTGATGTCGTCAAACAGATTTGTCATCGTGTCGCCGTCATGTCGCAAGGGGAAGTCGTCGAAGTCGCCTCTACCTATGACTTGTTCAGCCAAGCCAAACATCCGGTGACGCAACATTATGTCGACACGGCGTTACAAATCGAGCTACCGGAACGCATCTTACAAGCGACACCGGGAAAAATCATCCGCTTGCAGTTCACAGGCGAGAAGACCGGCGAGAGCACGTTATCAGAAGCAATCCGCCGTTACGATATCTCGGTCAGCATCTTGCACGGCAAGGTCGACTACATTCAAGACGTCGCCTTCGGTGTCCTGATTGTCAGCTTGACGGGATCCTCCGATCAAATCGCACCTGCCCTCGACTGGCTCGCGACGGAACTTCACGCACTCGAGGTGATTCAGGATGTGGCTTGATCGTATTCAAACGATGTTACCTGAGCTCTTGAAGGCACTCGGCGAGACAGCATGGATGGTCGGAATTTCACTCGCCTTCGCATTGGTCGTCGGGATTCCGCTCGGGATTCTCTTGTTCGTCACCGACCGCGGATTATTTTTTCAAAACCTTGCCGTCCGACGTGTTCTTGATTTCGTCGTCAACATCGTCCGGTCGCTACCGTTCATCATCTTGCTAGTTGCCCTCATTCCGTTAACGAAGTTCTTGCTCGACAATACGATTGGTCCGACGGCAGCATCCGTCAGCCTCAGTGTCGCAGCGATTCCGTTTCTCGCGCGACTCGTCGAAACATCACTACGTGAGATTCCGCCCGGTTTGATTGAAGCAGCGGAAGCGTGCGGGGCGAAACCATTACGAATCATCGTCAGCGTCCTTTTACCGGAAGCACTTCCCGGCATCATTCAAGGCATCACATTAACGACGATCAGTCTGATCGGCTTCTCGGCGATGGCTGGTATCGTCGGCGGCGGTGGTGTTGGTGACCTCGCGATCCGTTTCGGTTACTATCGCTACGATAATCTCATCATGATCGTGACGATCGTCGTGCTCATCGTTATCGTTCAAAGTATTCAAGCACTTGGCAATCAACTGGCGCGAAAAACAGATAAACGCTAATCATACATACAAAGGGAGAGTGGAATCATGAAAAAACGATATGCCTTTTTAGCAACAGCCTTACTCGGTGCAGGAGTCCTCGCGGGATGTGGAGACAGCAGTGCTGATGAAAAAGACAAGACGATCAAGATTGGTGCGACGAGTGGTCCGTATAGCGACATGGTCAAACAAGCGATCCAGCCACAACTCGAAAAGAAAGGCTATAAAGTCGAAATCGTCGAGTTCAGCGATTACATCCAACCGAACATCGCCCTCGGTAGCGGAAACATCGACGCCAACTTGTTCCAACACTCGATCTATCTCAAGACGTTTTCTAAAGAAAAGAACCTCGATTTAAAAGGACTCATCACGGTCCCGACAGCACCGATGGGACTATACAGCAAGACAGCGAAGACACTCGACGACGTCAAGACCGGTGCTGAAGTCGCGACGCCGAATGATCCGACGAACCAAGCACGAGCACTGAACCTCTTGGCAGAACAAGGCTGGATTGAACTTAAGCCGGATGTCGATCCACTGACCGTTTCCGAGAAAGATATCGTCAAGAATCCGAAGAAACTCGTCATCAAACCACTCGAAGCGGCTCAATTGCCACGTGCTGTCGAAAGTGTCGATATCTCAGCTGTTCCAGGGAACTTCGCGCTTGCTGCGAAATTCGACTTACTCGATGCGTTAGCGCTTGAGACGATGGACGAACAATACCGTAACCTCGTCGCTGTCCAAACGAAAGATGCGGACAAACAAGTCGCAAAAGACTTAAAAGCAGCCGTCGAATCGGACGCCTTCAATACAGTCATCGAAAAATCATTTAAAGGCTTCAGCAAGCCTGAATGGGCAAATTGATTCAAAAAACGACCGACATTCAATGAGATTACCTCTCCTTGAATGTCGGTCGTTTTGTGTTAAAACCGATACCACATCTGTTCTTCATCATGATACATATCATCGATTTTCAGCGCCCGTGGTTCAATCGCGTATGATTCAAAACCAAGTGAGCGATATAACGCTTTAGCAGCTTCATTCGTCCGGACGACCGAGAGATGGACTTGCTCAATCACAGGACGCTGCTTTAATGTACGACGTAATGCCTCTTGTACGAGTTGTCGTCCGACCTGTTGCTTTCGAGTGCGTGGCGTGACGTACATCGCAAATAGATTCGCCCGATGTTTCATCTTCACTGGCTCTAAACAGACGATGGTGACGACACCGACGAGTTCTCCTTCATGAAACGCACCGAACGTCGATACCTGTTCACTTTTGAGACGCGTTGCGTACTGTTCGACCGGTCGATCTTTTTCTGCTTCATAATCAGAACCGAATGCTTCCGGATGATTCTGCAACGCCTCTAATCGTAACGCCTTATACAGTACTGCATCTTCTGCCGTCAATTGACGTATTTCCAACTGTTCCACCTCCTACCTGTATTATAGAATGAACTAATTCATAAAAAAGAGGACGACATCGAGCGATATCGTCCTCCATTCTTCTATTAAGGTGTTCGGAAATTAATCGTGAAGTACGGTGAATCATCTCGGAATGCTACACCGACATCCGCCTGCTTGAAGCTCTTTTGAAGGATGTTATCGCGGTGTCCTTTTGAGTTCATCAAGCCCCAATGCGCCGCAAAGACATTCGGATAACCCATCGAGAGATTCTCACCGGCTCCCATGAACTTGATACCGCCTTGTTCCATTCGATCGAACGGATCGCGACCTTGTGGATCTGTATGCGAGAAGAAATTATTCTTCGCCATGTTCTCGCTGTGACCGCGTGTGACCGGCTTCAGTGCCGTGTACGGTGCTAACGGATTCAACTTATAGTCAACCCGTTCCCAGTTCATCAACCGAAGCATCAGTTTCTCATCTGTCGTTCGTAACGCATTCGAAGCCGTACCATAGAAGCCTTTTTTCTTCGCTTCGACGTCTTTTGGAATCGCAAGCGTCGCTTTGACCTTATTGCCGTCATGCTGATCGAAGAAGTACGTCACGTAATTGCCTTTCTTCTCATAGACCGCGGCATGATCCAGGTTCAACATGTAGTTTGTGTTGCCTTTACGGTAGGACTTCACTGCGGTCCAACCCTTTTTCTTCAGCGACGATTCCGTATCTTTATTAAGAACGGCACCTTGCGTCGTCACCCCGTTCTTGAAACGATACTTCCCGTAGTCCTTACCATCTTTCGTCAAGGCGACGAATTCCTCCGTTGATGTCCGTCTGACTTCCCAGTCGTATCCCGGGTACTCACTGCTATATCGATCAATCAGCTTGCCGCCGCTTTTCGGGTAATCGGCTTCTGCTTGTTCCATTGGAATGTTTTCGTAGCCGAAAAAGGCTACTGCTGCTACTCCGATGATCAACCATTTTTTCATGTCCTCGTTTCGCCTCCTTCTACTTCATTACCTTTATTTTAAAAGAAAATCATTCCTTCGAACAGTCATCGGCTCTCATTTGTCTAAATCACATCTTTCGTCCACAAATCCGACATATTTCGTGAGAACGCTCCCATTTCAAAAAAGCTTTTGTTTAAACGATTCTTGAAAGAATTTAATATACATTCTAAACTATCTTCCCCTATTGTTGAAATGTGCGAACATTCTTTTATTTCATTCTCAGCGAATTTTGATTGCTCTCCGATTATCGACTCGGTATCATTAGAATTCGTAAGCCAAACTTTCAATGCTTTTCCAAATAACATGATGATATGAAGGAGTTGACCTATGGTTTTACTGTATTTCATTTATGAATCCATTGCTTTTTTACCGATTCAACAATACTTATTTTCCGGCTGGATGATTCTTGTCGTCTTGACCGTATCGTTTAGTTTAGCGAATGCACACGAAGATGTCCGCCTGAATCAACGGCTCGGTTTCGAGTTGCTCGTACCCGGATCAGGTATGCTTCTCTCTAAGAAATTCATTCCTGGTCTTGCTATCATCCTTTTTTTAATCTTGATCCACTTCACGTATATGTTCCGCGTCATTCCTCTACCGATTGCTTTAATTTCGACGCTCTCTATCAGCACCCTCTCACTTCTTTCGCTTTTAATTCCAGCACGCAAAAAAGCGGACCGCTAAGTCCGCTTTTTAATTTTATTGATATTTTGTTGTTTCTTTCAACTTATACTTGTTCGACAGTTCAAGCCAAACCGTTTTTCCTTTGATCGTTTTGACTTGAATGTATGGACGCCCTTGCGAAACACGGAGTGCAAGCAACTCACCTTGTTGGTCTGCATGTGTTTCACTTGCTTTATCCCAGTTGCGCCCTAGTTTCCGTTCAATGAAGATATGTTTTCCTTTTTGAACAGCACGCCAGATGCCGACTTCTGCTTTTCCTTTGACAGGTACGGCCGTCTCTGCACCTTGAATCGAGATGATCGCTGGATCGTGATCACTCGCGCTACCGTCTGCTTCCATATACTCTGAGTTGATGTTGACGATATCCGACGACGTATACGATTTCAAGTTATTCGAGATCAAGATATGGTCGAGCACTTGAGCGTTTCCGTTATAGACATACGAGTACCGCTCTGATTCCGGCAGATCGTCGACTGTGTTCCACAAGTTATCACCTTTTAAGATATCAAGTGTTTTCGAGAACTGGAAGTCGTTCAAGTCACCGAGAACGACGACGTTCGAGTCTTTGACTTCCGTCTTCAATTCAGAGACGAAGTCCTGAACGATGTTCGCAATCGCATGACGCTGGACTTCACTTTTACGCACGACCGGTTGGTTTTTACCGAAGTCAGCTCCGTCGCCACCTTTTGAGTTGAAGTGGTTGACGATGACATGGTACGAATCACCGTTAAAGAGGAATTCTGCGACGAGTGGTTTCCGTGAACTCGCGAAGTTCGGATCCATCGGCTGGATACGACCTGGGTTTTTCGTTAACTTACCTTCTTCCACCGCAACGGCTTCTGTCGCGCTACCTTTTTCACCTGGTGCGAGCGATACACGTGCTGGATTGTAGAGGAATCCGACACGGATGTTTCCGCCTGGCTGTCCACCGTCTTTCTTATCTTCTGGTGCGATGTCTGTGTACGCATACCGGACACCTGTTTTCGCTTCAATCGCTGCAATTAATGTCTCAAATGATTTCGAAGCATCAACTGTACCGCTATCCGTCGCACCATCGTTATCCTGCATCTCTGTCAAACCGACGATGTCCGGTGTCTTGAGGAATGTCGCAATACCTTCTGAGACACGATCGACTTTTCCAGCGTCTGCTGTTGAGGCGAAGTTCTCGACGTTGTACGAAGCGACAGTCAGGCGTGATTCACCCGTTTCGATGTTCGTCGGCTGACGATTCGCTTCACGCGCAACGAGTTTCGGAAGATCCGCTGCTTTTGAAAGTACTTTATACGCCGAATAGTTGTAGCTCATGACCCCTTCAATTGTTCCGTCGAACGTATCACCAGCTTTTGCACGGAACGACGAGCTACCCATCTCAACGAAGAGACGTTCCGGGTTGACGTTGTCCTTCGTCAAGATTGGAGTTCCGCGTTTCGTATAGACCTTATCCGCAGTCTGCGTCCGAACTGGAATCGTCCGGTTTGCTTGCGGACCTGTGACGATTGCATTCGGTAAAGCGACACGCATGCCTTCTAAGCTTTCATACAAATCAATCGCATCTTCTTCTGGGTCAAACTGAGCGAACGAGTCGTTATCAACGACTTGTGTCGGAATCAAGACACCTTCATCACCGAGAACAATACTCGCTGGTAACCCTTCGTTGAGTGCACCCTTCACAAGATTGACCGTACTGATTTCCGTGACTGCTAAGTCTGTATCGAACTTATCGCTGTAGCCGCCAAGCAACCACTCTTTGACATATCCTGTCGTCGCGACTTTTTGTCCAACAGCAGCACCGTGGTTTTTTGCATAGACGAGAATCCCTTCTGATGTCCGGCTGTCGTTATCCGGATTCGGATCCTGCATGTAGAAGTTATTCGCATCAACGACATACGTGACGACACCTGTCGTCCGGACGAGCTGGTCGGCATATGGTGATGTATGCGCAATACCTTGGATGCTGTTGATTTTCGTGATCGGTGGTGCGATGTAATACTTAAACGTCGAAACAGCTGACGTTTTACCGTCCTTGACGGCAACTGCTTGAATCGTCACTTCATCGTTGATCGTAATGGGTGATGTGTACACTGGACTGTCGACAGTCGGTGTCGTGCCATCAACCGTATAATGGATCGTTCCTTCGCCTGACAACGTTACTTGATCTCCACGTTCGACTTCACCAACCGGAGAAGCTGTAGGTGCCGCGAGAACGTCGCCCGCTTCTGTCTGATGACTGCCGAGATTCGTCAGTGTATCAACCGGGAAGCTCGTCCACTGTGATGGTTCGTACGTTTTAGCACCCGATGTGACGCCTGATTTCCGGACAAGTGTCGTATCTTTTGCGAAATCCGTCGATGAACCGAGTGGCCCGATGATATCAAGAACGACATCACCCTTTTTCAATGCAATCGGATCATTCCCGTTGAAGTTCAATGATCCCGTCGTCAATTGTGCCCTTGCTTTGATATCTGCATTCGCACTCGAGTTCGCGATGACGAACGTCTTCCCTGGATCCACTTTCCCCGATAGTGTGATTTTCGCTTCTGACGGTCCACCATTCGTATACTGAACGAGTGTATAGTCTGCTAAATCAATGATTTGCCCCGATCCATTGTATAGCTCGATTGCCTTGTTGTTGCTTGTTCCTTCTATGTATTCAGACAAGATGACGCCTTCGCCTTCTGCCCCGACAAGACCCGCTTGTGGAAGGATTCCTGCTGTTAATACTCCGGCCAATGCCCACTTTCCAAACGTACTGCCGTATTTCATGATGAGACCCCCTATTGAATTTTCTGACACTTCTTTATAATATCAGATTATATTCTCAATAGTGTATATTTTTCGTAAAAAAAGATACCATCCTTCGTAAATGAAAGAAATGGTATCGCTTACAACTTTTTATTGTTCGCCTTTGTGACTTTCGTACCATTTTTCAGCTTGCGACGTCGCAATCGGGATCGCGCGTCCTTCTTCATACCCTTCTTCTAACAGAGCGTTCGCAATCTCAATCGCTTTTTTCCGAAGTGGCGGATCAAAATTCTTGAATGACTCTGGATAATCCTTTTCGTTCCATGGCATGTCGTCACCCCCTTCTTTCACCATTACCCAAAAAAAGGCACAAAAAAAACGCCTCATCAGCGTGTCGTTGTTTTTGGTTGTCATGAGAATCGAGGATTACAGGTGATCAAAACACCTGAAACGACGAAAGCCCTACCTCTCTTTCGTTGTTACGGCTCCTTGGCCGCGCCAGCTGAATCAAGCATTTTAGCAAGAATCGTGATGCGTCTGCAACGGACGCATGATACTGGGATTTTTAGAAATAGCTCGGGAATGAGCGGAAAAGTATCGATTGGAAGGTTTATCTTGCTGGGTCAACTTCTCCTCGTAGTATGAAGAAGGACAAAATAAAAGCGATGACTTATGTCTGACTCATTTGTCAGTAGCGGTCTAAAAATCCTGACCTGTCGATTTAATTGTATGATATGGATTGAAGATTCTCACATGAGTGATCATCCCCGATTCATGACTTATATTAATCTATCACACTTTCTTTTATAAAGTCAATCTTTCTTTTTAAAAATCGTTTTCTCCTGTCTTAGAATTGGAGTTGCACCTGCCGTAAAAGCCGAGTATCGTGAAGAGGACTCATTACTATAGAAGAAACGAGGGAAATCCATCATGTCGAATCGACTTATCCATGAAACGAGTCCCTACCTATTGCAACACGCTCATCAGCCTGTCGATTGGTATCCGTGGGGCGAAGACGCCTTCACTGCCGCTCGAGAAAGCGGCAAGCCGATCTTTTTATCAATTGGTTATTCGACGTGCCATTGGTGCCATGTGCTGTCTCACGAAAGCTTCGAGGATGAAGAAACGGCACGCCTCTTGAACGAACGCTACATCGCAATCAAGGTCGACCGGGAAGAACGTCCTGACATTGACCACTTGTATATGACGGCGGCTCAAGTCATGAACGGACAAGGCGGCTGGCCACTGAGTGTCTTCATGACAGCGGACCAGCAACCGTTTTATATCGGTACGTATTTTCCGAAGACGCCTCAGTTCAACCGCCCGAGTTTTCGTCAGGTGACACTTCAGCTCAGCGAGCAATTCCGCCGTTCACCAGAAAAAATCGCCCAAGTCGGTCAGAACATGTCGCAGACGCTTCGCGACGTATTACAGCCTGCGACGTCTACCCATACTTGGGATGAATCCATCATTCACGATACCTTCGATCAGGCGATGCGACAATTCGACCGTCAACACGGTGGATTCGGCGAGGCACCGAAGTTTCCGTCGCCTGCCCTACTTCGTTTCTTGCTTGATTATTATCGATTCGCGGAAGACGAGACGGCGCTCCATATGGTCATGCGTTCATTGATCGCGATGCGTGACGGTGGGATGACCGATCAAGTCGGCTACGGTCTGTTCCGCTATACGGTCGATGCCGAGTGGCAGATTCCTCATTTTGAGAAGATGCTGTACGACAACGCGTGGTTCGCGACCTTATGCATCGAAACATACCAAGTGACTGGACAGATTCGGTTCCGACGCTACGCAGAAGAAGTGCTGACATTCATAGAACAGGAACTGACCGCATCGGATGGCACCTTCTATGCCGCACTGGATGCAGATAGCGAAGGAGGCGAAGGACATTTTTATACGTTCACGGTAGCTGAACTGACGGACTTACTCGGACCAGACGCACTGTTCCCGCGCTTCTACCATGCTTCACCATCGGGGAACTTCGAAGGACGGAACGTCTTTTATCGAACAGGACGAACACTTGAGGCATTCGCACGTTCTGTTCACTTGTCGCCTGCTGAAACAGCGGCACAACTCGAACGCGAGCGCCAGCTTCTCCTCAATGCGCGAAATGAACGTCCGCGCCCGTTTCGTGATGATAAACGGTTGACATCGTGGAATGCGATGATGATCTCGACATTCGCTAAAGCCGGTCGCGTCTTCGGTGAACCGTATTATACTCATGTCGCAACGCGTGCGATGACGTCGCTTGAACGATTCGTCCGTACGGAGAATCAACTTGCCGTTCATTACCGCGAAGGACAAGCAACCGGACACGGATTCCTCGATGACTATGCGTATTTGATCGACGCACATCTTGAACTGTTCCAATCAACACGACGGGCGCTTCATCTAAAGGAGGCTTTAGCACTTGCAGATGTGCTACAAGAACAGTTCCAAACAGCGGATGGTTATTTTTATCTGACGTCTTCACACTCCGACGAACTACTCGTTCGTCCACTTGATCTGTATGATGGGGTCACACCCGCCGGAAACAGCGTTGCCTTACATGTCTTCTTCACGCTCAGTCGCCTCACCGGGCGTCTCGTCTATCAAGAAAGTGCTGAACGGGCTCTTTCGGCATTAGTAGAGGAAGTCGAGCAACAACCAACAGGCTTTGCCTCACTTGTCAGTACTTTCACCTACCGGCAGATGGAACCGAAGGAATTGATCATCTTGATTCCTGAAGAGTCGGAGATCCCAATCGAAATCGATCAACTGCAACGGATGCGCTTGCCAGAAGTCGCTTTGTTGATTGGGACGAAACGTGACCTTCTACCGCTTGTACCACTGCTCGCAGATTATCCTGAACCAAACGTACCTACTGCTTATCTCTGTCATGATTTTTCGTGTGAACGACCAACGACGAATCTGACGGAACTCCTCGCTCGTCTCAATATCTGACCATATTCCCTCTTGTTTAAAAAAACAGGAGGGTTTTTCAAAAAACCAGACCCCTTTTTTCAAAAAAATTCAATATTTTGTTCATAAAAATCCGATATTGTCGATAGTAAGGATAGGCAATAGATTTCACAACTTAGACTTAGACATCCTAGAAGCCGATTCCGTCCATCCGGACGAATATCTACTAGGAGGAAAGATACTTTGAACACGACATCATTCTCGAAGACCTTGAAGGTGTTCGCAAGCTTTCTCATCGTTTTCAGCATCGTTTTAACATCTTTACCAGTAGCTGAAGCAGCGACGACGAAAGCGACGACCTACCGTCTGTCTACCGATAGTTATCTGTACGACAAGACGGCATCTTCTCGGAAACGCTTGTTGACGATCAAGACCGGAACTGTCGTTTCATCCACGTATGCTTCTGGAGCATTCAGAAGAGTGACATACGCTGGAAAAACGGGATATGTCGCGTCGAAATACCTCACGCTGTACGAAAAGAAACAAACCGTTTCTGGACAGCGCTACCTCGTCCTCAAAAAAACACCGATCAAAAAGACCGCAGTGGATACTGCAACGACGATCGGTACGTTGAACGAAGAGGATGTGTACTACACGTCACAACGTGTGACGAATCCATATGGCGAAACATGGTACCGCGTCAAATATGACGGGAAGACGGGCTATGTAGCTGCCGGCGCAAAAGCAGTTGCCTATAAAAAGGTGACGAACACGACGTCAAGAACGGTCGATGCTTATATCTTGCGCCAATACGCTGGAACAGGTTATCCAAAAGTTCAGACCATTCCATCTGGAAAAGACGTCAAAATCGTCGGTCGGATCGAGGACTGGGTCAGCGTTCAGTACGATGGGAAAAAAGGCTACATGCATCAAGATGCGTTCGCCTCTTCTGAAAAGCAAAGTGTGACATTGATTCCACAAACACGGTATCAGACGAAAAGTGTGACACCCCTTTACAGTCAAGCGGAAGCGAAGAATAGCTTAGCCAGTCTTCCGAAAGACACGATTGTCACATCAAGCGCTAAGACGGCAACGTATCATCAAGTCACATACGCTGGTAAAACGGGTTACGTCTTATCCGCTACATTGGCAGAGTACACAGAAAAGACGAAGCTTCCGTCTTCACGCTTCCTGTTGACAGCATCACTTGCCATCAAGACGACACCTGCAACCAATGGAAAAACACTTGCGACACTAAGTGCTGGAAACGTCTACTACACGAAGACACGTGTGACGAATCCACTCGGTGAAACATGGTATCAAGTATCGAAGGAAGGTAAAACCGGCTTCGTATTAGCGAATCAGGCAACACCAATCGCTTACGAATCACAATCAAACCTTTCATTGAAAACGACAGCCGCGACAACGATCCGCTCGTATGCAGGTCCATCGTATGCTGCAGTGCAAACGATCCCGAGCAATACGATCATCAAAATTTCTGGACGGATCGGCAATTGGTACCGGGTCAGTTATAACGGTAAAACGGGATATGCTGCTTCCAACACCTTTACGACGCTTGCAACGAAGCAGAAAATTGCAGGCGCACGCTTTGAACTTGAAAAAGCAGTTTCGATCAAATCTTCACCAGATGTAAAAGCATCCACGCTGACAACACTGCAGAGCGGTGACATCTACTACACGACACAACTCGTGACGTCAAACGGTCAGCAATGGCATCGTGTGAGCAAGGATGGAAAGACAGGCTACATTCCTGTCGGTCAAGGCAAGAGCGTTCGTTATCAATCGGATCGGATCGTCATGCAAACGACGACTTCGACACCATTACGCTCATATGCCGGAAACACTTATGCGACTGTCAGAACGATTCCTTCTGGTACGAGCATCACGGTCACTGGAATGATCGACGACTGGTATCGTGTGACGTACAACGGGAAAACAGGTTACATCGCTTCACGTTACGCTAAGGAAAAAGTCATGACGCAATCGATTCCATCTTCTTCTTATCGCCTTGGACGTACCGTCGAAGTAAAAACGTCGCACCAAGCGACAGCTGACACTCTCGTTCGCCTCTCTTCTGGAGACGTCTACACGACGAATCAAGTCGTCACGACTGGTCGTTCGGAGCAATGGCATCGCCTGACGGTTGACGGGAAAACCGGTTACATTCAAATCAATCAAGGTTCACCTGTCACATACGAAAGTGTCAATAACCACCGCTATCAAGCAACGACGGATACGACACTCCAGTCGGATGCCGGTTCAGCTTATGCGACGGTGACGAAGCTGCCAAAAGCAGCCGTCGTTCAAGTAACAGGTAGTCTCGATCAGTGGTTAAAAATCAGCTACGCTGGTAAAAACGGCTATGTTTTAAAATCAACACTGACACCGTACACGGAAACGAAAAAGATTACGGGTGCACGTTTCTTGGCGAATCAATCACTTGTCGTCAAACAAGCACCGGACGATCAAGCAGCAACTGTAACGACACTCTCGTTCGGAAATGTCTATTACACATCTTCTTTGATCACGTCCTACACGAACACCTCGTGGCATAAAGTAACGATTGATGGCAAAACGGGTTATATCCGCACCGGACAAAACACGTCATCAATCAAATACGAAGCAAAACAAAAATTGTACGTACGGGCTACATCAAACGTTGCTTTACGCTCTTACGTCGGTAGCTCATACAATGTCATCAAGACGATTCCTCAAAATCTCGTCGTCACTGTCTCTGGTCAAATCGGTGATTGGTATAAGATTTCCTACGATGGCAAAAGTGGATATGCATATAAGGGGGCGTTCGTGACGACTTCTTCTAAATTAAACGTCTATAACTCCGTCGCGACACCGTATACGTTCGATAGTTTCATCAGCGCACAGATGAAACTAAATCCACCTCCGCAAACGGATATCTACAAAAACAAATTGATGTACGTCAGCACGGGTTACGTCCGTCTCGGTGGTGCACTCGATCCAGTCAATGGAACGATTGCGACTGTCACAGCGACGACACCGCTCAACATTCGTTCAGGCGCTTCGACAGCAAGTCACGTCTATGGTCAATTCCAGCCTGGTCGGATGATTCGCGTCTATCAATCCGTCAGCGGCTTCTATACGACGTACCCACGTGTCTATTCGAACGCAACGAATTACTCGACGATCCAGTGGCTGAATGCACTCGAAACAGACGTCCGTAACGCTGCTGATCCACTGAAGGTCGACCGGAATTCTTCAGACTTCTATCAGTTCCTTGATCTATCGAAAACAACAGGTGCGACACCTGCGACACTCGATAAGATGTTAGCGAACGTGACGAAGGGCGAAGGAATCTTCAACAAGTGTAGCAACGGTAGTTGTGGTCAAGCGTTTATCGATGCTGGTCAAAAGTACAGCGTCAACGAAGCTTACTTGATCTCCCACGCTTTGCTTGAGACAGGTAACGGAAAATCGACACTCGCAATGGGTGTGACATGGAATGGACGCAAAGTCTACAACATGTACGGCATTGGTGCGTATGATTACGATGCAATCAACACTGGTGCTGCTTATGCGTATAGCCAAGGTTGGTTCACTCCGGAAGCCGCGATTGTCGGTGGTGCTGAATTCATCAGCACGAAGTACATCCACAATGCCTATGGACAAAATACGCTTTACAAAATGCGTTGGAGTCCGATGCGCCCTGGTAGCCATCAGTACGCAACAGACATGGGATGGGCCGTCAAACAGACATCACGGATCTATTCACTCTATCAACAGATGGATAGCTATACGGCTACCTTCGATATTCCGGTCTTCGCTCGTTAAGGAAACGATGAAGCTGAGTCTTTAAATCAATGAAATAATTCCAACAAAAAGGAAAGACCGTTCTGGTGACTTCACTGGAACGGTCTTTCCTTTTTGATTAGTGTAGAACGAAAAAGGTCATCCTCCACTCCTACAGGATAAGAAAGCGCGCTCGGCGCTTTCGTCAGGGTTAGGTAAGACCCGGCAGACCGCGTCACATGCGGGGATGCCGCGGCTTACCTCCCGCCTGAGGAAAGGGAGAATGACCGACTCGTTCGTCTTGTGAAACGACAAACTTCGAAGAGAACCCCTGCATTTACGCGGAAGGGCTCCCCTAGCGTTCCATGTCATCGGCAACGATTTGAATATCGATCCCGCGGACATGACGCATGATTTCATTGATGATCGATCCACGCCGGACTTCCTGCCAACGGGTCCGTGCAGATTGACCGAGGACGATTTGAGTGATGCGATGATGCTTGGCAGCTGCCGTGATCGCTTGGGCAATCGAGCGCTCGCCTTGGATTCGGATCAGCACTTCTGCTCCGAACAAGGAGCCACTCTCGCGGACCATCGCAAGTACTTCTTTTTGTTTGGCATTCAATTGATTCTCCGCTGCCGGTAAAATCGTTAGTACATATAGATCTGCTTTTAGCCGGCTCGCCATCCGAAAGCCGCGATAGATCAACTTCCGCGCGTTGTCGTTGAGCTGGATACAGACGAGAATCCGTTCTTGTAACGTCGCTGGATCCTTTTCGATCAACAAGCGTGATTGGTAGACTTGATCGTCGACTTCGTCCGCGACCTGCCGTAGCGATAACTCACGTAAGCTCGCAAGATTCTGAAGCGAGAAGAACGAATTCAAGCTCTGTTCGATTTTTTCCTTCTTATAGATCTTTCCTTGCTCGAGTCGTTCCCGTAACGTCTGTGGCGTGACATCGACGAGTAGAATCTCATCGGCTTCACCGAGAAACGGATCCGGGATGCGTTCCCGCACTTCGACGCCCGTCACTTCTTTGACTTTAAAGAGCAAGCTTTCGAAATGCTGGATGTTGACGGCCGAATAGACATTAATTCCCGCTTCAAGCAGTGCTGCGACATCTTGATAGCGTTTTTTTCGTACCGATCCTGGCGCATTCGTATGCGCCAGTTCATCAATCAGGACGATATCCGGGCGACGGGCAATGATCGCGTCCACGTTCACCTCGGGGAATACTTTTTCCTTATAGACGACTTCAAGTAGCGGGACTTGTTCGAGTTGCCCGACCATCTCCGCCGTCTCTTTTCGACCATGTGTCTCAATCAGACCGATGACGACATCCTTACCTTCAAGCGTCAATGTTCGCGCATCGGCCAGCATCTTATACGTCTTTCCGACACCAGGAGCTGAGCCGATGTACAGCTTCAGCTTTCCTCGTGTCATGACTTACTCCGATCAAGTGCTAAGTTCAAGCGCAAGACGTTGACGTAATCATGGGTTCCTGCTTCCTTCGTGATCAACTTTCGTACTTCTTCACGCGATAGGTCGCGCGCGGTTGCGATACGCTTCGCCTGAACCAAAGCATAATCGACTGAGATGTGCGGATCGAAGCCAGAACCGGATGTCACGAGGGCATCGTCCGGAAGCAAAGCGCCGTCCTCTTGGTTCTGTTTCTGTAATTCCGCCATCTTCGTGCCAAGCTCCGGGTTCGATGCTGCTAGGTTATCCCCAGCAGACGCTCCCGCTAATTGATCGACCGCTGATGGACGTCCGTGAAAATACTGTTTCGACGTGAACGGCTGGGCAATCAATTCCGATCCGATGAATTTTCCGTTTTCTTGTACTAAAGAACCTTCAGCTTTATCCGGTACGAGTAATTGACCAAACAGGGTCAATAAAGCGGGAAAGAAGATCCCGCATAACGCTGCGACGAAGACCGTCACACGAATGGCTTGTTTCATGATTCGTTTTCTCCTTAGAGGATGCTTGCAAGCAAGACATCGATGATTTTAATCCCGATGAACGGTACGACGACACCGCCAAGACCGTAGATCAGTAAGTTACGACCGAGTAATTGATCCGCCGTCATCGGTTTGTAAGTGACTCCTCGCATCGCAAGCGGAATCAACATCGGAATGATGATCGCGTTGAAGATCAAGGCAGACAAGATCGCACTCGTCGGTGAATCAAGACGCATGATATTGAGTACTTCCATCTGTGGAATGGCGACCATGAACATTGCCGGGATGATCGCAAAATATTTCGCGACATCGTTTGCGATCGAGAACGTCGTCAACGCTCCCCGTGTCATCAAGAGCTGCTTCCCGATTTCGACGACTTCGATGATCTTCGTCGGGTTTGAATCAAGATCAATCATGTTCGCTGCTTCTTTCGCCGCTTGTGTTCCGCTGTTCATCGCGAGACCGACATCGGCTTGAGCGAGTGCTGGTGCGTCATTCGTACCGTCTCCCGTCATCGCGACGAGGTGACCGGCTGCTTGTTCCTGCTGGATGACACGAATCTTGTCTTCCGGCTTACATTCCGCGACGAAATCATCGACTCCTGCTTCGCGGGCGATCGTTGCTGCCGTCAATGGGTTGTCACCGGTACACATGACCGTCTTGATGCCCATTTCACGCAGCCGATCAAATCGTTCCCGCATTCCGGGTTTCACCGTATCTTTTAAATAGATGACGCCAAGGATCGTTGCGTCGATCGCGACGACAAGTGGTGTTCCGCCGAGACGAGAAACCGTATCTACTTTCTCTTGCAAATCATTCGGAATCGCGCCACCTTGTTCCTTGACCCATTCTTGAATCGCTTGTCCCGCCCCTTTGCGTACACGGCGTCCATCTCTTAAGTCGAGTCCGGACATTCGTGTCTCTGCTCGAAACGGTACGATCTCTGCACCATCTAACCAGTGTTGTTCCACCGGCATTGCGCGAAGTTCAGCGAGTTCAAGAACGGAACGTCCTTCTGGTGTCTCATCAGCGAGCGAGGCGAGGATTGCCCCCTCGAACGCCTGCTCAGCAGTGCGTCCGCCGACTGGTGTGATTTCCGACGCCATCCGGTTCCCGAACGTGATCGTTCCCGTTTTATCCAGAATGATTGTCTGGATATCACCTGCTGCTTCGACCGCCTTTCCGCTCATCGCGATGACGTTAAAGCGCGTAACGCGGTCCATTCCGGCGATTCCGATCGCAGACAGTAAGCCGCCGATCGTCGTCGGAATTAAACAGACGAGTAAGGCAATCAAGATTGGACCTGAAAGATCAAATCCAAGGTAGTTCGTAAAGAACGGTAGTGTCATGACGACAAGTAAGAAAATCAATGTCAAGCTCGTCAAGAGCGTTGATAACGCGAGTTCATTCGGTGTCTTTTGACGACTTGCGCCTTCGACGAGGGCAATCATCTGATCGAGGAACGATTCTCCCGGATTGCTCGTGATCCGGACTTCGATCTCGTCACTGATGACGAGCGTGCCACCGATGACCGATGAGAAGTCACCGCCCGCTTCCTTGATAACGGGTGCGGATTCCCCCGTGATCGCCGATTCATCAATCGAAGCGAGACCTTTGATGATTTCACCGTCACCCGGTACATACTCCCCTGCTCGGACGAAGACGATATCGCCCTTCCGAAGTGTTGCGGACGAGACACTTTGAATCAGTTGTCCGACACGTTTACGGGCCATGACGTCCGCTTTCGACGCTTTTAGTGAGTCCGCTTGTGCTTTCCCACGTCCTTCCGCGATCGACTCCGCGAAGTTCGCGAATAAGACCGTCAAAAAGAGGATGATGCTGACCGTCAAGTTAAAGCCACGCATTTCGTCAATAAAGATCGTATAGCCGATTGCGAGCAAGCAGCCGATCCAGACGACGAACATGATCGGTTGTTTGACCATGTTGACGGGATTTAATTTTTTAAAGGCATCGATCGTCGCTTGACGCGCGATCGAGCCATTGATTGTTGATTTGGATTGGTGTTCCGGCTCCCCGTTCGGTTGGTGTTCCTCGGGCGTCGGATGCATGATTCGTTCCATCATATGCTTTTATCTCCTGTTCACATCGTCAGCCAATCCGCGACCGGTCCAAGTACGAGCACTGGCAAGAATGTCAATGCACCGACGAGTACGACCGTACCGAGGAAGACTGTTCCGAAGAGTGGTGTATCTGTCTTAAACGAAAATTCATCTTGCGGAACCGATGGCTTCGCTTTAAGCGAACCCACGATTGCAAGCATCAAGATCAATGGGATGTAGCGTCCGAAGTACAGCGCGAATGATGTCGAGACGTTCCAGTAGACGTTGGCGTCGCCAAGCCCTTCAAACCCGGATCCGTTATTCGCCGTCGCGGACGTGAACTCGTACAAGACTTGCGACAGTCCGTGATAACCTGGGTTCGAGATGCCGGCAACGCCTGGTGCAACATACATCGAGATTGCCGTTCCGACGAGAATTAGGAATGGCGGTACGAGTAGCGCGATCGCGATCATCTTCACTTCGAACGTCTCGATTTTCTTTCCGAGGAACGTCGGTGTCCGACCGATCAAGAGACCTGTTAGGAAGACTGCGACGAAGGCGTACAGCAAGACGTTCAGGAATCCTGCACCTGCTCCACCGTAAACGACGTTGAGCATCATGTTGCCGAGCTGTATCAATCCAGCGAGCGGATGCAGTGAGTCGTGCATCGCGTTGACCGCACCGGTTTCAGCTGCCGTCGTAATCGAACTGTAGAGCGCCGTTCCGATTTGACCAAACCGTAATTCCTGACCATGTGCCGTTGGATTCGCAAGTAAGCTCCCTGCCATCCCGACCGTCATCATGATGAAGAGAAGCGTCATGACACCAAGGAATAGTCGTCCTTGTTTCGCGGAACCGATGATTTTTCCGTATGCGATTGGAAGAGACATCGGAATCAGTAGCATCAAGAACATCTGGATGAAGTTGACGAATTGGTTCGGGTTCTCGAATGGATGAGCACCATTGACACCGAAGAAACCACCACCGTTGTTCCCGAGCTGTTTGATGACTTCAAACGCAGCGACCGGTCCACGGTAGATCAACTGCTTCGCTCCTTCGAGCGTCGTGACGCTGACCGCCCCTCCGAATGTTTGCGGAACACCGAATAAGATCATCAGCATCCCGAACACGAGTGAAATCGGAATCAGGATCCGGAAGATGAAGCGAACGAAGTCGGCATAGAAGTTACCGAGCGGTTTGTTCGCAAGACCACGAATGACAGCGATACAGACCGTGAACGCCATCGTTGGAGCGACGAACAACATCGTTCCGAGGACGAACGTTTGTGAGAGATATGAGAGTGCCTCGCCTGAATAGTGTTGTTGATCGGTGTTCGTCATGAAACTGATTGTCGTATGCAACGCTGTCGACCAATCGAGATTCACAGCACCATTCGGATTCAAGGGTAGACTGCCTTGGAAACGAAGTAGCAAATAACCACCGATGAAGAAGAAAATATTTACAAGCAACAAACTTTTCGAATAACCGACCCACGATTGATCGTGTTTCTTTTCATCGACGCCGAGTAACAACAGGAGTCGTCGTTCGACCTTACCGATTTTATCGATCCGACGTTCTGCGACAGGTGCGAAGTATATCCCGATGTAGCGACCAAGCAAGACCGCTGCGCAAAGTGCGATGACGAGTAGGATCCAAAATTGGATCATGAATTGAGTCCACATGTTTTTCTGTTCTCCCTATGCGATTAGAATTTTTCTGGATACATCAGACAATAACCGAGATACAAGAAGACGAGGCAGCCCGTCGCCAGTAAAAACCACGTCATTTGCGGTCACCTGCTCTCCACTGGACACGCTCGATCAGATGAATCATTCCGAACGTCGTACCGAAGAAGAAGGCAAGAAATACGATACTCCACAGCTCTCCCATTATGAAAATACCCCCATATTATTCAATATTTTTACAATTAAACACGACAAAAAGACGATGTGAGGCAATAAACGGCCCCAGCATCGCCTTTATACTTTGGCATACTGAAAAAGAGTCGTTCCCTCCTAAAACGCCTGCGAGGTTAGCTGTCGGATTCGGGCATACCTAGGAATTCGCCCTACCTTTCCCGTTCGGAAAGGATTCACCCCGTGTCACGTGTCGTGACGGTTGGGTCCCCCGCTTCAATCATGAATTCGGCGTACTTTGAGATCGAAGCATTAACATGTTAGTGTTCGTTGATGAGATGGATATTACTCCGATTGTTTGAGGTTGTAAATAGAAAAGTTGAAAAAAAAATAGTCTGATTTTTTAATGACTTACTTTCGAAAAATAGCGTTTTTCCGCCCTATGCTATAGAAGAAAAAAAACCACAGAAATCGATTCCTTCATCTAAAATGGAGGAGCTCCATTTTAGCGAGAATCGTTCCGCGGTTTCATGAACGAACAATGATTATGATTGCTGATTCATTTTGGCATGGACCGTCAAAGGAGCTAGCATCGTCACCCATAGGGCAACCACTCCAGAAACAAGAATCACAATATCGCGTTCGAACCCAAGCGTCAGCAATGTAATACAACTACTGACCAGGACGAGACAAAGCGTCGCGATCATGACGAACCGCGATTGTTTCAACATTTTTCTCATGTGGCATCTCTCCTTTCCTTCCATATTCCTTTTCATCGTAACAAAGATTCGTCGAAAAAGCGCCGCTGACACCCGATTGTGATGTTTCTGTCATCTCGCAAGTAGCGATAGAAGACGACGAGAAAACGGATTTGTTACACTGGAAAAGTACTTAAAAAGGGGGAATCGATATGTTACAAGATCATTCATTTCAACGCGTCGACGGAACGTCGGCATCCTTAAGTGACTACCCAGCTCAAGCATGGCTGATCGTCAATACAGCCAGCAAATGTGGCTTAACGCCACAGTTCGAAGGACTCGAGCAATTGCATCAAGACTATCGTTCGCAAGGATTGACCGTACTTGGTTTCCCATGTAATCAGTTCGCGAATCAAGATCCGGGAACGGACGAGGAGATTCAGTCGTTCTGCCAAGTCAACTACGGCGTGACATTCCCCGTCTTCTCAAAAATCGATGTCAACGGTGAGCAAGCACATCCGCTATTTGAGGAACTGAAAGCACAAGCACCAACGACGGACGGTACAACAGACGTCGAGTGGAATTTCACGAAATTCCTCGTGACCCGTGATGGAGAAGTGACGCGGTTCTCACCAAAAACGAATCCAACTGATTTGACGGCAGCAATTGAACGATTGCTCGTTCAAGTCTAAAAAAATAAGCTTCCCTCCTTCTCTCTTGAAGGAACGGAAGCTTATTTTTATGTTGTCCCCGGCTCGAGATGACGACTGATCATCTCTTCCGCCAATCGTTTGACGTCATCGATATCGCGCATTTCCGTGAACGGATGTCCCCAGACGATCAGCTCTTCGATTTCTTCAATCGGTTGTGTCGTGTAGTGTGTACCATCGGCAACGAACTCTTGCGCAATCGTGGATTCAAAGGCAGCATATTTCAGGAGCCACGGCTTTTCACTCAAGATTTTTTGCGCATGTTTCGCTTGCTTGAACGTAACATCACCGACGAGGACGACCGGATCGAATCGTTCATGGAGCGGATGCGTATATTGAACAGAGATCAGCAATCCATGTTGGTTCGTTTTTTCTTGTTGCCGGACATACGTCCGTGTTAAAAAATGCGGCACGAGTGACTCTGCACTCTCCTTCGTCTGATGGATGCTCAGACCATGTTCCGTTTGGACGACTTCCGGGAGGACCGGTTCGTATCCACGGTTTGCTAATTGTTGATCGAGCTCTTTGAATAATAGCAGGGTATGTTCGACCAGCGCTCGGACTTGGCGAAACGATAATTGAATCGATTGATTGATCATACGATGACCTACCTTCTCTAAAAGTATGGCAATATACAGTTATTTACCCAAACTTTTCCGACTTCATCCCTGTTTCAGTGAAAGTTCCTCGAGCCACTTACGTGCTTGTTCACTCATACGAGCCATCGTCTGTTCTCGCTCGAGCGTGATTGCTTGTCCGGCATGGATCGAGCGACAATCGAGTGCGTGCGGCATGTTTTCTTCGACGATTCCGGCAAGGATCAGACAAGGAACGTCAGCTGCTTTTGCCATCCGCGTGACCTCACCTGGTAACTTACCGATTTGACTTTGACGGTCGACGCGTCCTTCTCCTGTCCAGACATAATCGGCTTGCTCCATCCGCTCTGCTACGCGAAGATGTTGCAGGATCGTCTTGGCTCCCGGAACGATCGTGCCGCCCAGCGCATAGACCGCTCCCCCGAGTCCACCGGCTGCTCCAGCTCCTTTAACATTCTCTAGTCCAAGTAACCGCCCGATCCGTTCAAGTTGCTGATCGAACTTTACGATGTCTTCTCGAAGCAGTCCTTTTTGCAGACCGAACAGATACGCTGGACCATCTGGACCATGATAAAGGGCTGTCACATCGACGAGCGCTTCCAGTTGAACAGGATACGCCGGGCATTGAATAGCATACGTCTCAAATAACGGATTCGTTTGAAACGAAATCAGATCACCAGACGCATCTTCAAGCCGACAACCGACTTCCGCGAGCAAACCGAGTCCTCCATCCGTCGTACCAGTCCCACCTAAAGCCAGTCGGATATGCGTGATTCCCTGATCGCGTAACTGAGCAATCAAACGACCGACACCACGCGTATTCATTCGAACGGGATCATCCTCGCTTCGCCGCATCGGCAGTCCACAAATACGCGCGACTTCGATGACGGCATCTGTACCCCTGACTGCATACTCTACTTCACACGGACGACCTGCCAAATCCATCGTCATCGCCGTCTTCACGTCATATCCGAGTGCGAGATAGACATCGAGCGTTCCCTCCCCGCCGTCCGCAACAGGCGAAAAATCGATGATCGCTGTCGAATCATACGCTCGGATCCCAGAGGCGACCGCTTCTGCCGCCTCTTTCGAAGAAATACTCCCTTTGAATGCATCCATCAAAATCAAGTGACGTCCCATCTGCATATTCCCCCTAAAAAACTCATATCAAGTTTTGATTGCGTTTCCAATTAATGTTACGATGATACTAATTTCAAATTACCATTACCTTATCTGACATTTCATTTTACATACACAGGAGGTCTTATTTCATGGAACGCTGTTCGTTATGTGGTACACCACTTCGTCAACACGATACGACTTGTTCTCATTGCCAACATCCTGTCATCAAGAAAGAACGACCAGCTGAACCACCTGCTCCGTCCTCTTCACGGACTTGGCTCATCAGCACCTGTCTTTTGCTCTTTCTCGTCGGAGGAGCCGGTTTCCTGTGGTATTCGTTAAAAGATCCCGTTTCGCCGGAAGCCGGTGAGACACCTAGCGTCGAAGCACTCGCTCTTTCTGAATGGTCCGATGAACAAACGGCTTACAATCAAACGTATTCGAAAGATCGGCCTCCGACGTCCTATGATGTCCTTCGTTTCGTCCGCCAATACACACGAACGATTCCAGAGCTTGCGACGTATTCGAAGAAATACGATTCCATCGAGACATTTTCTGCGATCCAGTTTACGACCTTGAAGGTGTTCGAATCCGAGTTCGACCATCTCGAGCGATTGACGAATGCCGCTGATGCTCCTGTCGCTCCAAGTGTTCTTGCCGTGACATTCCAAAAATTTACGTCAAAAGGTACCACGTATCACTTGCGTACACAGGAAACGTACCAAATCGCGACAGCAACGGGTTCAAAGCCTGTGACCTACCGCGTCCATTATCGTTTGAAAGTGCATACGGATCATCTGCAAATCATTGATGTCAATCGAACGGAGGTGACCTCATGAAACGAGTGCTCCTCTGTCTGCCACTTTGTCTCCTGATGGCGTGTTCGCCCGAAACATCCAAGATTCAAGAACAGCTCGAACAGCAAACTTATACCCGCGCCGTCGAACAATCGAAACAAGACATCGATGAACCGGCTGCTCGGCTGATGGTTCAGCTTGAGCGACAGCTTGCTGGCTATCAACTTCGTGATGTCTTAAAAACGGCGGAGGCGATCGAACGTCTTCAACTCGCAACGGATCACCCTGTCCGAAAACGAGCAGAAGCCATTGCTCTCAGTGCAAGAGAGACGTTGCAACAAGTCAAACAGTTCGAAGGAACATATGAAGTTGAACGAAGCACGCTCGAAGACGAGCCGTTCGACGGGACCGGGCGCATCCATGTCTCCTTCGATGAGCAAGATACGTTCATCGCGACGCTTCGCTTTGATCAGTTCGGTCTCCCGGACGCACTCCGAAACGATGAAGAAATCATTCGTTTTGAACCCGATCTCTCCGCTCGTGTCAGTTTATCTGGAGGACAAGTCAGCTATCGCTTCGTCCGTTCGACACTCCGCGTGACGTTCGAAGGACCAGGCGGTAAGCGAATCTATCAACTCAAACAACTATCAGATAAATAACCAGTAAAACGCCGCTTCACTTGAGACGATCCTCGAGTGAAGCGGCGTTTTTTTATGATTTTAATTTAACGTGTTGCTTGAACCTGCTCATACACCTGTTGGCATAATTCATGTGTCGCGAGGCTATCAGAAGCTACGACCGACTCGGAGGATTCCCCTCTGACCGTCCGAAGGAACGCGTCCAGCATATCGACGAATCCACGGCGCTTTAGCGTCGCTTCCCAGTTATCGAGCGGATACCGAAGCGTCCCTTGTTTCGTCAATTGATCGAGTGTCGTCACGTCCGTTGCGATTCGTTTTTCTTCCGGTCCCATCACCTCGACTCGTTCTTCCGTGATGCCGTTATTGCGGTTCATGACACCGATTGCCGTGATACCGTTTGAGACGAATTGAATCGTCACGTGATGCAGACCGCTTGCGTCCTGCTTACTCTTGACGTGTAGGTTTTCGATCTCACCGCATCCTGTCAAGAAACGAAGCGTATCGGCGACATGAATGAAGTCGTCGAACAGAAACGGCTTAGCGTCTTCGATGAACGACGTCCGATTCTTTTGCATGAGGACGAGATTCGGATCGTTCACCTCAAGCAAGCGCTGATGCGCTGAAGCGAAGCGACGGTTGAATCCCGTGATGAACGGTAACTGTTTCTCCTCCGACAGACGTGTGAGTTCACGAATCTCTTCGATTTCCATCGAGACCGGCTTATCAACGTAGACAGCGATTCCTGCTTCCAGCGCTTGCCGCGCTTGTTCGGCATGGACGACCGTCGCCGAATGAATCATGACCGCATCAATCCCCTCCTGTACGGCGTCAGCAAACGTCGTGTATGTTCCTGCAAAGCGATACGCCGCTTGCAACCGCTTCGCTTTTTCCTCGTCTCGCGAAATCAGATACACCTCGATATCGGATCGTTCGGCATAGACGGGTAAGTAGGCTTTTTGTGCGATGTCCCCTAGACCAATGACTGCTAATTTCATGTGAACTCCTCCTTTTCCTCTGTTGCTTACATTCCCTATGATACGTCAATTGACACGAAAAGATGGAAATCAGCTCGTTACAGGATTCGAATTCCTTTTTTTGAAAAGAAGTGAATTTCCTTTTTTTGTTTTATGATAAAACCATATTTGAACAAGGAGGGAATGAGTTTTTATGAAGCGCTTGCTCCGTACTAGTCTTACGCTCTTATTATTGTTCGCTTTATGTCTTCCTGCCATACCGGCTCAGGCAGCCAGTTACCAAGTCGTCGTCACTTCGACGATTGGAGCGAACATCCGCTCAAAGCCGAGTACTGCCTCGTCTGCGACGATCGTCCGACGTGCCGCGTACAAGGCAAAATTCACAGCCGTCTCGTATACGAATGGCTGGTACAAGATCAAGGACGGAGGTACATATCGTTATCTATCGAACCAAGTCGCTAAAAAAGTGTCGAGTAGTTCCGTGAAGACGTACAAAATCGTCGTCTACTCGAAAGCTGGAGCGAACGTCCGGACATCACCAAGCACGGCCTCATCAAAGAATATCAAACGACTCGCATCCTACAACTCGAAGTTCAATGCAGTCTCGTACTCGAACGGTTGGTATAAGGTCAAAGGGAAAGTCAATTATTATTACGTCTCTAGCCAAGTTGCCCGAAAAGTGACGACGAGCAGCCCTAAACCATCGAGCGGCAGTTATCCGGTTGCATCGATGCGGTATTTCAAGCTTGGATCGTCAAGTTATCAATTGACGAAAGAAAGCTTCGTCCGCCGTTATCCAGCGAGTACGACGAAACTGTTGACGGGAATCGTCGCGTACGACGAAGCGGCACGTAAAGGCACGCTTGATCAAACGTTCACCCTGACGTCTTCGATGTTATCCGTTCCTGCAGGTAGCAGTGTCGCCGGCTTCCGTGCTGGCGATAAAGTCACGATGCGTCAACTCTTGAACGGGATGCTGATCCGCTCTGGTAATGATGCAGCAAAAGCGATTGCTGTCCGGACAGCAGGTTCTGAATCGAAGTTCGTCTCATACATGAACAGTCGCGCACGTTCGATCGGGATGAGTGCGAGCCATTTCATGAACCCACACGGCTTCTATCATCCAAGTCATTACACGACCGCTGCTGATATGCAAAAACTCGCGAATACATATGCGAAGTACAGCGCGCTCATGACGATCAGTGGACGAAAATCATACCAGACGACTGTCAAAGGACCGTATGCACGGACGTTGACGTGGTATCACACGAATACGTCACTTCCAGGTGATACACGTGTTTATGCGAGCAAGACCGGTTACACACCGGAATCTGGTTACACACGTGTCTTCTTCATCAAAAAAGGCTCGACGCGATATGGTCTTGTCACACTGAAAGGATCGTTGTCTCAAACCGAGACGACACTCCGTTCTGTCTTGAACCAATGATCTTTTAATCAACAACCTGATTCCCTTTCCGGGAGTCAGGTTGTTTTTCGTTTCGCCTCTAAAATTATGCTTGCGCTGAAAACGAATTCATCTTAGAGTTAAGTTTAGAATCAGACGTCTGACGTCTTAATGAAGGAGAGTTTTACGTGGGAAATGTCAGTTTGTTATTTGGGGGCGTCGCGCTCTTTTTAAATAGTTTGACCTTGTTCGGAAAAGTCGATCTCCGTAGTGCGGGTGTCTTCAGCCTTATCACTGGTCTATTGCAGACGTTCATCGCGACCTATCTCGTCATCGGTGCAGCAGGTGATCCAGCCCTGACGTTCGGATACGCGAGCATCTATCTGTTTGCCTTTACGTATGTGTACGTCGGGATCACGTTCTTATTCAATCTCGACGGGAGCGGTGTCGGTTGGTTTTCCTTGTTCGTCGCGATTGCCGCCTTGTTTTATGCGTTCGTCAGCTTTACGACGAATGACATCATCGGTGGTGTGACCTGGTTGTTCTGGGCACTGCTCTGGAGCCTGTTCTTCCTCGGAATGGGAATGAATCGCCCGATTGATGCAATCACTGCCCGCGTTGCCCTCGTCTTGAGCTGGTTGACGTTGATCGTACCGGCACTAATTGGTCTTCGGTTCGGCTACTTCAGTTCGGCATACCAGTGGTTATGGAGCGGTGCTGCCATTCTGACTGTTGTTTATTTCCTCTATACGATGATGAAATTCTCGATGCTTCGGACGATCCGCTCGTCGTGACACGCTAATCAATTCATCAAAAAAGATGTCCATTTTCGGTTTTGAATCGGAGATGGACATCTTTTTTGTTCAATTTGTAGTACGCGTCAAAAGAACAGAGGAGGAGTTTGTTCGCTCGACATCGCTTCCTAGGGAAAATGACCCTGCAGCGCAGCGAAGCGGCACGATGCTTGTCCCAGGAAAACGATGCGAGGCGAACAAAGCGTACGCTCGTTCTTCCCTCATATCATTCCAATGCTTCCTGCAGTTGAGCCTGAACTTCTTTTAACGACTTGTCCGTCGGATGCCAGTAGTAGATGCCGTCCGATTCGATGCCACCTTTCCCATCAAGTGATAAGGTCTCGACATTTCGTAAAGCATCCCGGTAATCCGTCGCGACGGTCCGAGCAACGGAAAACGGTACGTTTGTCTTAACGTTTTTCCCGAGTGCTTCAAGGATGGCATTGAAGCGACGAATCGAGAAGTCCTCCGTCATCTTATCAGCAACCGCCTGAACGACTTGCCGTTGACGGATTTGTCGTCCGAAATCTCCGCGTGGATCATCATAGCGCATTCGCGCATAAGCGAGCGCTTCCTTCCCGTTCAGTGAAAGTTCTCCTTTAGGGAACTGCATCTCATAGTATGAAAAATCGATATCGTTCTCGACGGTGACCCCATCGACGGCGTTGACGAGATCCGTAAAGCCGTCTAGATTGATCTCTGCAAAATAGTCAATCCGGATATCGAGCAGATGACTAACCGTATCGAGTGACATCTGTGGACCACCAAACGCATACGCGTGATTGATCTTATCATTCGACCCATTACCGATGATTTCTGTCTTCAAATCACGTGGGATACTGATCATCTGGCTCTTATTCGTATTCGGGTCAATCGTCACGACGATGATCGTGTCACTACGTCCTGTCTCATTTTTCCGTTGATCGACGCCGAGCAAGAGAAACGAGAGTCCTTTTTTCTGTTCGACGGCCTTCTCTGTCTCGACGCTCGCCTTGACCGGCACTTGAACCTCTTGAAGTGTTTGACTCGCTTTATGATAGACATATCCGCCTGAACCGAAGAGAAGGAGCAGGCAAATCCCCGTCAGTGTCAGTACGATCCATTTCCATTTCTTCATCACCCATTCTCCTTTTCTTCGATTTGAATTCAGGACGGTCGTTGTGCCTCAAGTATGAGCAACGCATTGCGCCAGCTACCGAACAAGGCAGTGATGACACCGATGCTCGGTGCATCGCGTCCGATACTGAACCGTTGATAACTTGCGATCGTCAGATTTTCCGTTTCTTGCGCGGCTGCAGCAAGTACGTCGAGTACCTCTTCTTCCCGCCAGCGTTTACGGGGAAATTCGATCCCGATGATTTCCAGGGCGTTCGACCAAGAGCCGTACCGGCGGGCAATCGTTGCGACGGTCGGACGATTTTGACCAGCCGCCCACTTCGTGTAGGTCTGGCTCGTCAAGACCGGCAAGGCACCTTGCGCTTCAAGTAGTGACTCGATGATCCGTTGTTCCATTTCCTGTACGCGTTCCTTCAAGATATCTGCTTCTGACAATGCCTGCTGCCACGAGTTGAATTGATGGACGATATCCGTCAGGCTTGGTGCTTGCTTCTGTTGTGCCCATTCCCGGTACGTCGCGCTCGTGAAAGGATCGAGTTCCTCCCGTGCCTGACGCAAAGCGTCAATGATTTCCGATTTCGTGAACGTCAAGCGGGCTTGTCCGATGCCAGCTCGTTCCAAGGCAATCTGCCACGATCCAAACAGCATCAAGATTTCCGCGACGCTTGGATGAGTGGTGTTCAGTTGCCAGCGGAAATAGGTATTGGCCGTCAATTCATTCTTCCCGTTCGCAGCGAGACGGAGTGCATGGATCGCTTCCTCCATATCGCGCATGACGATGTCCCCTTCCCATATATTCATGACTGGACGTTCCTGCGTACGGTCGTCTGCAAGGCGTGACGAACGTTTCGGATGACGACGGCTTGTTCGGTGAACGTCATTTGTGAAGCAGACGGAAGGCAGATTCCGTCTTCAAATAGGCGACGACTGATATCATCTCCTTCTGCTGTGACGAATGGTACGTCGCGATAGACGGGCTGTAAGTGCATCGGCTTCCAGACCGGACGGGATTCGGCGTTTGCTTGTTGCAGCGTCCGAATCATTTCATCACGTTGCGCTTGACCACCAGGTAAGAGAAAAGCACTGAGCCAGCGGTTGGCGAATGTTCCGGTCTGCTCGACTTGCGACGTGACGCCGTCCGGTGCAAAGGCACGATCGTAACGATCAAAGATTTTCCGCCGCGCATCGACACGTTGATCGAGGACTTCAAGTTGTCCGCGTCCGATCCCAGCAGCGACGTTGCTCATCCGGTAGTTGTAGCCGACTTCCGTATGCTCGTAATGGAGGACCGGTTGTCGTGCCTGTGTCCCGAGATAGAAGGCGCGTTCGATCAAGGCTGGATCATTTGCGACGAGCATCCCACCACCTGACGTCGTGATGATTTTGTTGCCATTGAATGAATAGATCCCGAACGTCCCGAACGTTCCTGTCATCCGCCCGTTGACACGTGTTCCGAGTGACTCTGCTGCGTCTTCGATCAACGGGACATCGTACTCTTCACAGAGCGCAGCGATCTCCTCGATTTGCGCTGCGACACCGTAGAGATGGACGACGATGACCGCTTTCGGAAGTTTTCCTCGCGTTGCTGCCTGGATCAACGCGCGTCGGAGTGCGATGGGTGACATGTTCCATGTTTCCTCTTCCGAATCAATCAGGACGGGACGGGCACCAACGTAGCGAATCGGATTCGTCGAAGCGATGAACGTCAAGGACTGACAGAAGACGTCATCCCCCGTCGTGACACCAAGCGTCGCGAGTGCCAAGTGGATCGCCGCCGTTCCGCTACTCGTCGCAAGCGCTGCACCAGCCCCTGTGTAGGAACGCATATCTCGCTCAAAGGCGTCGACGTTCGGTCCGAGCGGTGCGACCCAGTTCGTCTCGAGTGCTTCCGTGACGTAACGTGCTTCTTGGCCACTTAAGTGCGGGATGGAGAGCGGGATGTGTTTCATGATGTTTCCTCCCTTCGAGGTGACAGCTGACGGAGTGGCGTCCGGTAGACCGGAAACCAATTCCCCGTCTCGACTTCCGGATGTTGTCGTTTGATTTGTCGTGCGAGCCGGTCATAAATCGTTGTATCAAGAATCGATGTCCCGAGTCCGAAAAATGTTCGATTCGCTTCGCCAAAAGACCGTTTGTAGGCGAGTAAGCTATCCTCATCGGATCGTGTCGTTCCGCCACCGAGATGCAACGCTTGCAGACCAGCTTGTTTTGCCCAGCGAATCATCTCCGCGAATAACAGGTGATTCGGTCGAAGCGACAAGTAGGCAGGATCTGAAGCACCGAGGTGATAATGTGCGAACTGGCGACCCGTTAAGACGATGCAACCAGCGATGATCCGTCCCTCTTGTTCGGCAAGCAACAGGACATTTTTAATCCGTCCGTCGGCGAAGTGATCAAAGTAGGTCTGATCAAAGTAATACCGCGCATCGGCTTGGTGTTTATCCATCGTCATCTGGTAGAGACGAGCGAAGTCCGAGTACTCTTCCGGACGTCCGAGGCGAATCGTGACCCCTTCGCGGCGTGCCTTCCGGATATTGCGTCGCGTCATTTGCGAGAATCCACCTTCGATCGTCTCGAACGGATCCGTCAGTTCAAGTGTCACGGTCGGCTGCAAGATATCCGTTTGATGGCACCAGTGTTGACCGAGTTCCTGATTGTGTAACAAGGGGTGGAAACGAACTGTCTCGGTGACGATCCCGGTCTCGCGACAGTATTGTTCGAATCGCTCGCGGGCTTCGCGAATCTGATCGAGTGACCAGATGCCTGTGAAGTAAGGACCACCGTAGCCATACGGCGTCGTGATGTCTTCAAAGCGTGTGCCTGGAATCCGTCGCCGCAAGTACGGATAGATCAACGTCCCGAACTCTGTCGGATAATAAAATAATTCAGGAATCTCATCGTGCTCTTTTGCGAGTTCGAAGTAAGCGTGTTCGTAATAACAGTCGAGTTGATAGGTTGCGACGAGCGCGTCCCATTCGCGTGGGTCCCGAATCAATCGTTCATCGCTTAGCGACATCATGGGGAACACCTCCGTCGAGACCCTTGAACTCACCCATACCGGTCTGGTGAGCTGTCGAGTTCCCTTCTGACGAGATGACCATCTTGAACGTCTTAAACAGGATGTAGAGATCAAGTCGGAACGTATGATTGGCTGCATACCATTGATCTTGCTCGAGGCGTTGCTGCCACGTCGTTGCGTTGCGACCGTGAATCTGCGCCCAGCCTGTCAGACCAGGTAAGACGTCGTGCCGTGTCATCTGCTCCTTCGTATAGTGATTGAGATAACTGACGAGTAACGGACGCGGGCCGACGAAACTCATCTGTCCGCGGAGGATGTTAACGAACTGCGGAATCTCATCAAGACTTAAGCGACGGATCCACTCGAGCGATGCTGGAATCCGGTCCACATCCGGAAGGAGTTGTCCGTCGGCATCTGTTTCGTTCGTCATCGTACGGAACTTATAGATTTTGAACAGCTCCCCCTTATAGCCAGGGCGGACTTGATTGAAGAAGATCGGTCGTCCGAGTTTCGTATAGATGACTAAGGCGACGACGGCATACACAGGAAGTAGGATCAGGATGGCGATGAGGCTAACCGTGAAGTCGAATAGGCGTTTCATGATGACGTCCTCCTTTTACATAGCTGAAAAGAGATCAAGTTGTCGTTTGATGACGTCGGCTTCGTTGAAATGTTTCATAGCACGGTCAAATCCGTTCCGTCCCATCTCGTTGGCACGGTCTGGATGTTCGACGAGTGTGTTCATCCGTTTAGCGAGCTTTGTGACGTCGCGGACTTCAACGAGATAACCCGTTTTCCCCTCGACGACCTCTTCGCGGCAGCCGCGGATGTTTGTTGCGATGACCGGTTTAGCACTCGCCATCGCTTCGATGATTGATCGTGGTACGCCTTCGCGATGTGATGGTAAGACGAAGGCATCGACTTGTTGGAACAAGCTCGGTACATCTTCGACGAATCCGAGGTAGTCGACGTTTGGAATCTCGCGAATCCGCCGTAAGAATAAGTGTTTCGTCGTTTGATCGCGCTCGCTTGCCATCATCTCACCGGCAATGACGAGGCGAGCTTCGGGGTGACGATAGACGACATCCTCGAACGCATCGAGCAGTTCGAGAATCCCCTTCTCTTCGACGATCCGACCGATGAAGAGGAAGGTAAACGGTGCCCCGGCTTCGCGCGGGCGTGGATAGAAGCGGGTCAAGTCGATGCCATTTCCAAGGTGCATCAGGCGCGTGTTCGCTTTAAAGCGTTTGCGCTGGGCGAGTTGATAATCTTCCTCGCTTTGAAGGAGCAGATAATCGGTTGCGAAACGCGCCAGCCACTTCTCGACGGAGTATGTCAGCTGATACGTCATCCGCCCCATCTTCTCGTGGAAGTAAAAGCCGTGTGCCGTATAGACGATATGCTTCGTTCCGGCCCGTTTCGCGGCAACGCGTCCGAGGGCGGCGGCGACCGGTGTGTGGACATGGACGGCGTCGTAGCCGTCCTCCTTCAAGATTCGCGTGATTTCTCGGATCGTACGCCAGTTACTCGTCCAGTCGATCCGGCGCTCGATCGGAATGTCGTGCATTCGGAAGCCCTTCGCTGCGAGTTTTGCCGAGGCACCGGTGTCGGCACAAGCGATGCCAACGTCGTGCCCGGCGTTTTGTAAAGCAAGTAAGAGCGGCTGCAACATCGTCTCTGCCGTCGTATCGAGAGCACAGACTTGAAGAATCTTTAGAGGCGCCATACGTGGACCCCCTCTGGCTGTTCTGACCGTGGCAACATCCCTTTGATGTCGACGACGATTCCGCGTCCGACTTTTAATAAGTGTTGTGCAAGATTCCAACCGCCTTCGACGTATTCTTCGTGTGAGACAGCGAAGATGACGACGTCGGCTGGTTTGAGTTCGCTCATCTCGAGTAGATCAATCCCGTACTCACGTTTCGCTTCACTCTTTTCGACGAGTCGATCCGTCACCTGGACGTCGATGCCGAACTCTTCGATTTCGCGGACGAGGTTCGCGACTTTCGAGTTCCGGATATCGCTGACGTTCTCCTTGAACGATAAGCCAAGGATTGTGACGCGAGCGCCGAGGACCGGCATGTTCTGTTTAATCAAGTTCTTGACGAGCGCTGTTGCGATGAAGCGTCCCATCGTATCGTTGATCCGGCGTCCAGCGAGAATGACTTCCGGATGATAGCCGAGTGACTCAGCTTTCATCGTCAGATAGAATGGATCGACGCCGATACAGTGACCACCAACGAGACCTGGACGGAACGGAAGGAAGTTCCATTTCGTACCGGCGGCTTCGAGGACTTCGAGCGTATCGATGTCCATCCGGTCGAAGATGATTGCCAGTTCGTTCATCAAGGCGATGTTGAGATCGCGTTGTGTGTTTTCGATGATTTTTGCCGCTTCTGCGACCTTGATCGATGAAGCACGGTGGACACCGGCTTCCACGACCGCTTCGTAGACTTCTGCGACGATGTCGAGTGTCTGTTCATCCTGGGCAGAGACGATTTTTTTGATCGTCTTGAACGTGTGCTCGTGGTCACCCGGGTTGATCCGCTCTGGTGAGTAGCCGACGAAGAAGTCGACGCCAGCGCGTAAGCCGGATGCTTCTTCAAGGACCGGGATACAATCTTCTTCCGTCGCCCCTGGGTAGACTGTCGACTCGTAGACGACGATGTCGCCTTTATTGAGCTGGCGACCAACGAGATGTGAAGCTCGTAAGAGTGGCGTTAAATCCGGTTGATTCTGCGCATTGATCGGTGTCGGAACAGCGATGATGATGAAGTCGCTCGCTTGGAGAGCAGAAGGATCCGAAACGTAATCGACCGTTGCATTCTTCAGTGTGAACGGACTCAGTTCGAGTGTTGCATCGATACCTTCTTGCAGTTCTTGAACGCGTTGTTCCTTGATGTCAAAGCCGACGACGTCTGTTTTTTCGCCAAAGGCGACGGCGACGGGAAGTCCGACGTATCCAAGTCCGACGACGGCAATCGAACGGTTGGCAATGGGAAGTGCACCGGTTTGGGCTGCTGTCGTATCTACGATGTGTTTGACTGCCTTGTTCATGGTGGGTTCCTCCTATTTCATCGACTGTTTGACGATCAACGTTTTTCCGTTTGGTTCCTGCTTGACTTGTTCGACTGGCTCAAGAACGATTTTCATCTCGGAGCCGAGTAACTTGCGCATCTCGTTTAAAAGGATCTGTTCGTGTTTCGGATGGAAACGTTTTGCATCTGGAATATAGCGTAGTGTCACGTGATTGAGCGCGTGCTGCTCGACTTGGAGTCGTAAGACCGAGTTCGGTAGTTCACGGGCAATCGTTGTAATGTCCCCTTCAAACACCTTGCCCCGCTTTTCGCTGACGATGTAACTCGTTCCCCGTCCATCGATCGAAGCGATGACAGGTCCGTTTAAGCCACAGCTGCAGGTCTCGTCACTGAGCGTCATCCGGTCACCGATCCGGTAACGAATCAGTGGTGTTCCCCGTGTCGTAAAACACGTGACGACGACTTCGCCGTCCTCTCCGTATGGTTCAATGATGCCCGTCTCGTGGTGGAGATGAAGTTTTCGATGACTGCATTCTGAGATGATCGGTGCGCCTTCTGAGGAACCGTATTGATCGAAAACTGGAACACCGAACGCTTCCTCAAGGATTGAGCGCATCTCCTCCGTCACCGTTTCCGAAGTCGGGAAAATGGCAATCAGCGGACTCTCCAGTCGAATGTGATGCTTCAGCATGTAGCGGGCGATTTCAACCATCGCCGTCGGTGTGCCGTCGAGTGCTCGTGGCTGGAAGCGATTCAGCTCCTCGATATAAGCGGGAAAGTTCTCTTCCTTCATGTGAAAGATTGAAAGTAATAACTGATTGAGCGGTCGATTCATCCGCCAGAAGATTGGTTTCTTTTGATCGACGGCTGTCAGCGTCCGACCGGTGAAGCTCGCCCGGCGCATCCCGGCGTGAAAGCCGTGACGTTCCTTGAAGTAGTCGAGATGGGCCATTCGTTCCTGGACATCCTCGCGCATGAATGCGACTTGGAGCGACTTTCCACTCGTTCCGCCCGTCCGTCCTCGGACCGGCGCATCGACACGAGACATGAACGCATCGTTATTTTGGCGAAGCGTCTCTTTTTCAAGGATCGGAATCGTCTTCAACTGCTCAAGTGATGTCAACGGTAACTGGATGTCATGTTCGTAAAAGAGTTGTGTGTAGTACGGTGTGTGCGTCACGACGAAGGCAAGAAAGGCATTCAGGCGATCGAGTTGTTCCGCTTTATAATCCTGCGTCCGGTCCTTCATTCGGAGTTCCTTCATCTTCTGTTCGTAGAAGGGACCGTATCGCTCTTGCATCAACTTGCGACCGTATAACGATGTCAGCCAATTTTGGATGAAGATCGGGGAACGATAGTAAAATTCCTCCTTAAGCGCCATCTTGGATTTCCTCCTTCAGCAAGTAGCGACTCTCGTACCAGTCGATGAATGCGTTGACGCCGGCTTCGACCGTCGTCTGTGGACGGTAACCAATCGTCTCAAAGAGTGAGGAGACGTCAGCAAAGCTTTCTGGAACGTCGCCTGGTTGAAGCGGCATTCCATTTTTAATTGCCGTCTTGCCGAGGCGCCGTTCGATCAAGGCAACGAATTCGTTCAGTCGAATCGGGCTGTGACTGCCGATGTTGTAGACACGATACGGAACGTTGCTGCGATCCGGTAAGGGATTTGAAGCGTCAAACGTCGCGTCGGCTTCCGGTTCAGTCTGGAATAGGCGATAGATGCTTTCGATGATATCGTCGACGTAAGTGAAGTCCCGCCCCATCTCGCCGTAGTTATAAAGATCAATCGGTTCACCTTTTGCGATCGCCTCCGTGAACTTGAACAATGCCATATCCGGGCGTCCCCACGGACCGTAGACACTGAAGAAGCGAAGACCTGTCGTCTTAATACCGTAGAGGCTGCTGTAAGTGTGTGCCATCAGCTCGTTTGCTTTCTTTGAAGCGGCGTAAAGACTTAGCGGATGATCAACGGCATCCGTCGTCGCGAACGGCATCTTCGTATTCGATCCGTAGACGGAACTGGAGGAAGCATAAATCAGTTGTTCGACTGGGTAATGCCGACACGCCTCAAGAATCGAGAGAAAGCCGACGATGTTTGACGTCATGTAGACGTCCGGTCGATCGATGCTGTACCGTACCCCTGCTTGTGCTGCCAGATGGAGGACGAGATCGATTGATTCCTGTTCGAAGATCCGTGCGACGGCTGCCGTCTCTTCGAGTGAGACCCGGTAAAACGTGTAGTTCGTTCCAAGTTCAGCGAGCCGGGCTTCCTTTAACGTCGGGTCGTAATAGTCGTTCACTTCATCGAGTCCGATGACCCGGTAACCCTCCCGGATGAAACGACGTGCGGCGTGAAATCCAATGAAGCCTGCGATACCAGTGATTAAGATCGTTTTATTCGGCACGGTGTTCGACCTCCTCGAAGTAGTGGCGCGCTTGCCAGCGCATATAGTGAACAGATGTGTAGACGATGAGTAACATCGGAAACAACTTATACCGGTGTCGGATGGCCGTTCCGACATTGCCGGTTCCTAGACCGAAGATGACGGCGTTAAGAGCAAAGAGAAGGAAAAAGAAGAAGAGGACGCTGCCGAACGGATGCTGACGGATCAGTTTAAAGGACCGGACGATCGCAAAACAGGCGACGAAGTAGAAGACGGCATCAAGGAAGAAAATCAGGATGTTCATGACGCTCGACCATTGCCACGGGAATGGTGAGAACAGGAAGTAAATTGTCCGAATCGGTGAGTAGAGAATCATGTCAGCTGGACCGGTCACCGTCAATCCGTTCAGATAAGCGGAGCCGCCACGGTCGTAACTCATCCCGCTGAACAACTGTCCGTTTTCTGAGACGTGGGTGAACTTCGCGAACAAGACGTCCTGGAAGCTATAGACGATGAAGCCAACGATCAGCACTTGGAAGATCAGGCGCTGCACCTTCGTCGGTTCAAAGTCCATTCGTCGTGTCTCATGACTGTAAAATGAGAAGTAGACGAGTAAGACGATGATCCCGACGGCAAGACCGGAGTGGAACATCGTACTGACGAAGTAGCCGAGATACGCGAGCGTCATGTACCATCCAGACTTCTCTTCCGTCCAGCGCACCATGTAGTAGAGGGTGTAGACGATGCCCAGGGCAACGATCTGGTCACGTAAGAGAATCGGTGAGAGCAACAATCCTTGCGGGAAGAACGCGAAGATCAGTGTCGCTGCGAACACGTAGCGTTCTGGTAAGCGTAACCGTTGCAGCGTCTTCGCTAGGATGACGACGGCGACGACGCCGAGGATGACGTTCAAGAACTGAGCAAGGATTCGTTCAGGACCGAACATCACGTAGAAGATTCCGAGAAACTTGGAATAGGTCCCGCGAACGACATCGTTGAATGTCGACGGATCGGTAAAGATTTGGACACCTTCGAGATGAAAGGCCTCGGTATCATCACCACTGTGTGGCGGTAAGCGGAACAGCTCAAGATCGATGAACATCAGGACCAATCGGACGAAGAAAGCGGTGATGAAGATGAGAAAGAGTGGTGTCGTCTCTGCTTGACGAAGCAAGTAATAAAGAAACAACACCGAGTTGATGAGCAGCAAGGCGGTCACGTAGGTGTCCGGGAAGAGCGACCGGGCGAATTGACAAACGAGCGCTTCGAGAACGATGAGTAGTAGGATTGGTCGCATCTTCTTCCCTCCTTAGCTGCTTTGTTCGACGACGAGAGCGACGTCCCGTGGATATAAGGATCGATACAGTGCCGGTAACAGTAAGACGATCTGAGTGACGGCGCAGAGGGTATAAGCGATCGTTGCCCCGTATAGACCGTACAGCGGAATCAATAGGCTACAGGCGATCAGATTGACGACGACACTACCGAAGATCGAGATCGTCTGGATCCGGAACTGTTGAAAACCGGTCAAGAGTGCCTGAATGACGGTCGAGTTGTAGAAAAAGAGTGAGGCGACCATCATTAAAACGAAAATCAGATGGTATTGAACGAACGACGCGTTGTAGAAAATCGTCAAGCCCCACTTGCCGAAGAAGATCGCTCCGACAATCAACAGGATGCCGACGATGTTCGTCATCAGTAACATCGAGCGAGTCAGCTTGCGCAGTTCCGGTAAACTTTGGCGTTCGCCCGTCTCAGACGAGAAGTTCGGTAGCAAGACGGCGATCAAGGAGTGGATGAACAGACTGCCGAGTACGAGTAGATAGGCGATGCTGGCGTAATAACCGAGCTCTTCCGTTCCGATTGCGTGACCGACGAACAATCGCGGGATGTTTGCATTCAAGGCGATCAGGAGTGCGACGAATCCGAGTGGCATCGCTTTGAGGAACAGCTCCTTGCCTGACCGGTATCGTAAGTCGAGCGCTTGATTGTCAAAGCCACGACCGACGCGGCGAATCGTCGGTAAGTCGTATGCGAGTAGCATGATCAAGTTCCCAGCAATCAAGGCGAGTACGAATCCGTGAATCGAATGGGTCGTAAAGAGGACGAGTGCTGCGCCTGAGACGTTCAAGAGACTACGGAAGATCTTCGAGACCGCGACTTCCTTGAAGGCAGTGTGTCCTTGCAGGAAACCGTAAGCGAGATCAGCGAACGACTCCATGTACTTATTCAGGTAGACGAGTAATGTCAGGAGTAGGATGTCCGCTTCACCGAAGAAATAATAGACCCCAAGGAGAACGAACACACCTGCCGAGAGGAGTGAAAAACGAGTCTTGATGAAGAGCCAGAAGTTCGTCAGGCCAGCCCGTTCTGCCGTCAGGATCGTACTGGCGTTCAGCCAACAGAACATGACGATCGGTGCGGTGATGGCAAGGGCGTAGTTGAAGTAACCGATGTTGAGCGGTGTGCTCCATTTGATCAGGAGCGTCAAAATCATCCATTGATGGAGCGAGTACGCCGTATCGGCAATGAAGATGAGATTGAAGCGGGACAGCCGGGCCGTTTTCATCGTTTCCCCTCCTCTCTATTTGCGAGCGATCCGTATCGTTGGTGCGACCGGGTCGGTATCGGTTTCGTTCGTGACGTCTAACAAATACTGGCGGAGTGCCTCATCCTGACCGAGCGCTTGGGCGATCTCACGCAAGTACGGGTCGACGGATCCAAAAGGTCGTGTCTTCCCGACGAGGATCTTGTCGAAGACGAGTTCGTCATGGACTTCATCGCGAGCGAGCAGTTCCTCGTAGAGTTTCTCGCCTTTTCGAATGCCGCTGTAGACGATCGGGATTTGCTCTTCCGTGAAGCCACTCAAGTGAATCAAGTTCTTCGCCAGTGTCGTGATGTGGACTGGTTCACCCATATCAAGGACGAAGACTTCGCCACCTTTCGCAAGGACACTCGCTTGAATGACGAGCCGACTCGCTTCCGGGATTGTCATGAAATACCGCGTCATCCGGGGATCGGTGATCGTGATCGGTCCGCCCTTCGCGATTTGTTCCTTGAAGAGTGGAATGACGGAACCGCGACTCCCAAGGACGTTGCCGAACCGGACGACAGCGAACGTCGTCTCGCTGTTACGTGCCATCTGCTGGATGACCATCTCGGCGATTCGTTTTGTCGCCCCCATCACACTCGTCGGGTTGACGGCCTTATCGGTCGAAATCATGACGAAGCGTTTGACACCAGCTGCTTCCGCCGCTCGAGCAACGTTGCGTGTGCCGTATATGTTGTTCTTGACGGCTTCGCTCGGATTATCTTCCATCAGTGGCACGTGCTTATGGGCTGCTGCATGATAGACAAGATCCGGTTCGAACCGTCTCATGACTTCAAGCATCCGGTCACTGTCCTGGACATCGGCGATGACGGATTCGAACTGGATGTCCCGGCTGAGACACTCGAGCTCCCGGCGGATCAGGTAGATGCTGTTTTCACCGTGTCCGAGAAGGATGAGCCGTTCAGGACGGAAGCGAATCAGTTGCCTGCAAATTTCGGAACCGATCGAACCACCAGCACCGGTGACGAGGACGGTCGCGCCATGAACGCTTCGTTCGATTTCCGTAATATCGAGTTCAACCGGTTCCCGACCGAGTAAGTCAGCGATCGAGACTTCACGGATCTGTTTGATCGAGACCTTTCCGGATGCCAGTTCGACGAGCATCGGTAACGTATGCGCTTCGACTTGGGTTTGTTTGATCCGGTTCAGCAATTCAACCCGTTGCGGATACGGTAACGATGGGATCGCCAGGACGACTGCTTCAATTTTTTGTTCTTCGATGATGCATTCGAGTTGGTCGATTGCTCCGATGACGGGAACACCGTGAATCCGCATCCCGCGGAGTTCGAGCAAATCATCCAGTAAGCCGACGACGTTTAAGATATGCGATTTCTTTTGTTTCAGTTCTTTTGTGATCATCTGACCGGAGGCACCGGCACCGATGATCAGCGTTCGTTTGCCAAGCGTCTTATTGTCAGGAACGAGTCTTAAGCTACGTCCACGAATCAACAGACGGACGAATAAGATACCGTTCAAGACGAGTCCGGTCTGTAGGAAGATCGCCCGTTCGACCGCGAAGTCGAACAATGCGTATTCAAGTCCTAGTAAGACGAAGCTGCTGGCGAGGACGACAACGAGGAGAACGGCGAGATCACGAAGGCTCGCGTAACGCCAGATGATTTGATAAAAACGCATCCAGTGTGCGACGAACGTAAGAGCGACCCACTGGATGAGAGCGATTTCGAGTGCGTCCTGCAACTCGAAGTTGACGGTGAGATGGAGCGGATTAAAGAAGTAGAACGTAACGACAGTCGCGAGTGCGATGATTCCGGCGTCGATCAGGCGAAGGAGTCCGATCTTCAACTGTCGACGATACGGGGTGAGCGGGGAATGCTGCATGACGGTGTCTCCTCTCCTCTCTCATGAATGACTGCGGGGAATCGCTTTCGGATAACTATCAGTGGATTCGCGTGTCGCTTCCTTTTTGCTTAACGAGCGAGAATAGACGATCAGGAGTCCGAGCATCAGACCAAGGACGCCACCGATCCCTGTATTCATTAGAATGTTCGGTGATACAGGTTTTGTTGGAATCCGTGCGCTCGAGAACACTTCCGTCTTACTCGTGTTGATCAGTTGTGGGAGATAATCCTGGAAGACTTCCGTCATCGTATTCGCCTGGATGGCTGCCTGCTCCGCCGAACGATCCGTGACGGATAAGGCGATGACTTGCGAATCGAGATTGCTCGAGACCGTCAGACGATCCGTCAAATCGAATAACCGCTTGTCAGTGACGTTCATCTTTTGGGCGACCTGATCGACGACCTCTGGGCTTCGTAGGATATCTTGATAGGTACTGACGAGTGTCGGCGTCGATGTCGCCTCTGCGTTCGCTTGAGGAACGACGAGGATGTAGGCCGTCGCCTCGTATGTCTTCGGGATGACATACGTGCTAAGCGCATATCCGGCTCCCGCAAAAAGAATCATGAAGAGTGCGAGTAGCCACCAGCCGCGTCGGAGTGTCGTCAAATGATCTCCGAAGGTTTTTCTTTGATGCATCGAGCTCACTGTTGTTCACCTCTTTCTGGCTTGACCGAATGGATGGACATTGGTTATGTCTACACCTTATTTCCAATCGACTCCCAAAACAATTAGAGCTTGGTGGAAATGATTATATTTTTTTCGGTAGCTATCTCGCTTGCGTGACACTAGTTCACCGCATGAATTCACGTCACGAAAAAAACGCGATTCACGAAAAAATGATCACGTTTTCCTTAATATTTTTTCATTTATCTGCATGATGTTTTGAAAGATAAGGGTAAATACCAATTTGATGATTAAAAAGTGCTCAAATCGGTAATAAGTCCTATATGAAGGGTGGATAGTCTTTAGAAATCATGTTAAAATCAGTCAATATACCCACATCGTTTGCCTTATCCATCCTAGTCGTTTGGATCATGCTCGATGCTTGGATTCGTCCCTTATCTTTCACGGACGAAGTGTTGCCGAAACAGTGGTCTCTTTGGTTGCTTCCGGCCTACATCGTTCTGTTCAGCGTCTGTTGGCTCATCTTACGACCGTTCTATCGCGTCAACCGAGCGACTGGACATCAAATCGCACTTATTTTTCTGATTTATCTGACATTTCATATCGTTTTTTTCTTTTTTAACGCGAATACGGATCGTATTCTTGCTTCGCTTTACCTCATTTCGACTTGGCTATTCGCTGGCATCGTCTCTTCGCTCTCGCGTACATTGATCGAACAATGGCAACGACTGTTGTGTCACTTTCTTTATGGACAAGCCGTCTTTCTCGCTTCCTACGCCCTCATCGTCTCATTTGGTTCAGAGTATGTTCCGGTCGAAAACCTGCAATGGCTTCGAATCGGTCCTTTGTCGTTTCCTCAACTGTACGTCGGGGAACAAGGCTCGTTCCTTCGCCTCGCTGGTCTGATGAACAATCCGAATACGTTTGCAGCGTGGCTTGTTCCAGGCGGACTGTTTGCTTGGTTCTATCTGCTCAGACAGTTCCCGCGTCGGCAAAGCTTTCTGCACGCCGTCCTCCTCCTTCTCATCATCATCGCGTTACTCAGAAGCGGTTCGCAGACAGGTATCTATTCTTTTCTCCTCCTTGCTCTGCTGACGAGTATTCGAATGGTTCCGGGAACGAGACGGCGGTTGCAGGTGACAGCATGTTACGTCATGGGCAGCTTGATCCTCCTAGCCGTCTTTGCATTTCAAGGACTGCTTCCCCGTTTGCTCAGTCTCAACGGACGATTTACGCTTTGGCAGGCAGGATGGCGTGCTTCCGCTGATTCACTTTGGTTCGGGCACGGAATTGGAAGTGCTCCACGCGGACTGCAGGAGCAACTGAATGAACAAGTTCTTTATACGTTCCACAGCACACCGATTACCTATCTCTATGAATTCGGACTGATCGGTTGTTTGCTGTACGGTGCAGTCTTTCTGTATTTGTTCTATCGACTGTTTCGGCTTCAGACGACGAATCTCGCGTTTCTCGCCCTGTTGCTTGCTAGCTGGCTCGGACTACTTCAATTCACGGAAAGCATTCTCGTCAGACCGAGTGGATTTTATTTCATTTGGCTCAGCCTTCTCGCTTATACGTCGCTTCGTCGACTTCCACCTCACGACAGTACCCACACCTAGAGCACCTACATGAAAGGGGTATGACATCATGAAGAAATGGACAGAACAACAAGTCATCGATAGCCTAATCGAAGCTAGTATCGAATATCCCACTCTCGACGCAAAGACGTATGCGCGCTGGTCGGTCGGAAAAGACATTCCATCGATCACGACGATCATCAATGTATTTGGCTCTTGGCGTGAAGCACTCCAAGCGGCAGGTCTCTCATCGATTCGTCCTTACTTTTCAGATGAAGAGATCCTTGCTTTCATCAAGGAAGCTTCGACACGCTTACACCCGTTCCATAGCAACAGCTACCGGGAATGGGCAAAGGCGAAACATGGACCCTCCTTGACATTGATCAACTTACGTTTCGGTTCTTGGTCACGTGCGCTCGAAGAAGCACAAATCGAGATGACACGCTCCATCTCGATGACCGAAGAACGGATCATCACAGCCTTACTCGAAGCTTCTGATGTCCTCCCCCGTCTGACGACACAGACGTATGCGATTTGGGCACAGGAAAATGGTCATCCGACAGTCGCGACGATTGCCCGTAAATACGGTTCATGGGCAGATGCCCTCGCTTGCCTCGACATCGCACCGCCTCGCCGGAAATGGGTCGAAGAAGATGTCCTTGAAGCACTGCGGCAGGCACAAGAAGAATTACCTTCCCTCAGCATCATTCATTACCGGAAATGGGCAGAAGGTCGCTCGGTTCCGAGCACCTCGACGATCAACGCTCTCTTCGGTAGCTGGACCTCCGCCGTGCAATGCCTCAAGCGTGCACGCGTCTCTCTTTCTTGATTCTGCTCTTCTACCTAAAAGGAGTGACCCGGTATCACTACCGAGTCACTCCTTTTTCTTACGCTTATGGTTTTTTGATTTGCTCAAGCAGAGACGCAGGCAACAGCGTCACCGTGTCGTGCTTCAATAGATAGATGTCTTCCGCATATGCCCCGATGCGTCGGGGATTACGTCGTCCCTGTAGATTGTTTCGGATTGCTTTCGGAAAATTAACGCCGCATTCATAAGCATGTGGATATCCCCCACCGAATCGCGGATTGATTTCCGATAGGTAGAGCGTTCCGTCGACATCGAACAGGTCGAAATCAAGCGGTCCGACGAGACCGGTTCCATCTAAGACCTGCTCGACCAGTTCAAAGACATCGTCGCGTTTAACGGAGCGACTCTTATCCGTTTCCCCTGCACGCATGACGAGTTTCTCCTTGATGAAGATATCGGTCACTTCATGCGTCAACCAGTCGACATAGACATCGACACCGAGCTCTTGTCCTCTTAAGTATTCTTGAATCAATAAATCGGGATAGGTAGCGAATAATCCTTCGACGACCTCAAGTGAAGAAACTGCCTGGACATGGAGACTGGCACTCCCATTGCGTGGTTTGACGAAGACCGGGAACTGGACCTCTCCTTGCGCAAGTGCATTTCGGAAAGCCTCAAGCGTCACGTATGTCCGCGCATGCGCGATTCCTTCCGCGACACAATACGTATACATCGCGTACTTGTCGAAACAGAGACGACAGGCATCCATCGGTGAGACAAGGACTGTGACACCGATGGCTTCAAACCGTTCCGTCGCCGCTGCGAGCAATTCCAGTTCAGGATCAATCAATGACAATAGCGCCGTCACCTGTTCGCGCTGACACAATTCTAGTAAGTGATCGATATAATCCGGTGCATCGATGCAAGGGACGAGATGGTGGCGTTCTGTCATATAGAGACCCGGTGCGAGTGGACTACAGTCCGCGGTACTGACGTGACCGTCCGGCATCTCACGGACGAAATACTCGACCAGCTTCGTCCGGCGACCAACGCTCGTCATCAACAAATGGAAAGTCTTCATAAGGCAGTCTCCTTCGTTAAAAGTGATGCCTGTTCTTTTCGTGCTGGAAGGAAAGACTTCCTGCTTGGCGTCGTACTTTTTTCCTATAGATGAGTACATAACATCCGATTCCAATCAAGGCACCCGTTCCATCGAGTAAGACATCTTGGATGAGTCCCGTCCGGTCTCCTGTCAAGATTTGATGGAATTCATCAAAGACAGCGACCATGATCGCTAACGAATAGGCGAACAAGACGGCAAGTCCTGGTGTCAGACGACGACGTGTCAAATCGATCAATCCGATCCCTAATACAAGAAATGTCGAGACATGGGCTGCTTTTCGGATGAAAAACTCAATGAAGCCACTTCGTCCAAGGGCGGCGACACTGACTTCTCCATGATAGGAAAAAGAGATGAAGCGCAGATGATCGACGAAGCCTAACGGGATGAATCGGGATAACCCTGGTTTGATGGATTGCGCTTGGTACGGCATCGAACTTGAGATGAAGAGGATCAATAGAATGGCAAGGACGACGTAGCCGGACCACGTGATTTTTCTCATGAAGACACTCCTTTTTTAATATCACTTTAGAATAGCATGGACCTCAAAAAATTGGCGGATTCTTTCTAAAATTCAATTTCTAGTTTAACCCAAATTAATTTTTTAGTTTCCTTGAAAAACGATATTTTACATTTCGAAGGTTTCTTTTATAATGAAAGTGGTTAATTAGTACTATACACGATGACCTGAAGAATAGGAGTGGAGTGCCATGAATCGTGCACTAGGTAAAAAAATCATGCAACTGCGCAAACAACACAAGTATACTCAAAAGTTTTTAGCTGAACGATGTGGTGAATCAGCAACGGACATCTCCGCTTACGAACGTGGTCAGCGCATGCCCTCTCCTCAAGTCCTAGAACGATTGGCTCTTGCTTTAGACACGACGGTCATTGATCTCATCGATCCGAAGTATGTACAGCATCCTTCGTTGAATGAATTCATGCAACAAGCGCTTGAACCCTCGCAACCGCTTGATCTGAAGCTCATTCTCGAGGACTTACTCGTTCACCTCAGTCTATCAAAGGAAATCTATTTCGATGGTCGCCTCGTCTCAGCGGACGTCCGAGATGAGATGGCGACGTCCATTGATCAGGCATTAAAACGAGGGCTTTCCTCCATCGAGGCGTAAAAAAAGGAATCAAAATCAGCTGATTTTGATTCCTTTTTCTTATTCCGTTTGAACGATATGGTCAATGTACAATTGTCCGTCTTCATATGTCGCTTCTAGTAATTGACGAAAAAAGGTATTCTCACTTGTTTTCTCGGATACGAATACGCGTGCGTAGCGCTGATGCGCCTGCGCGAGTATGCTGAATTTTAGGGTACGGACCGGTGAAGAGAAGAACAATTGTCGACCGGGATGTCCAAAGGCGTCCGTTGCTTTCGATTCTTCTAAGAAGTAAAAAGATTCATCTGGAAACAAGGTCTCAATGAACGATAAACAGCTTTGCTGAAAGGTACTTCCGCTCTGATTTTCCATGATGTGTCCGGCTCCTCTTTCTCATGATGTACTTCGAATCGTGAAAAGGAAACTACTCTATCACATTACCCAGTCTTTAGACCTATCCAAACCAATATATTACATATGTTTTTAATTATATCGTTACATTATATTATTCGACTACTGTTTTTCGAATTCCAGTACTAGCATCGTTTTTCCTTCATAAAGAAATTGTCCTTGATAGCGTGATAACGTCGCAAATTCAAACAGTGTGTTCGGCTCATACAAGTACTCGACCGCATAACTGACCTTTTCCTCTTTCCCCGATTTGAGGTAAGCGTTGAACAATAAACGTTCGCCGTCGACTTGATAGCCATAAAACAGCAACGTCTTTTGAAAACGTCGCGTCGCAATCGGATGCGCCATCGATTTTAGATGATCGACACGATATAAGGACACAAGCAGTCGTCCACTTGGTCGTAGCAATTGACGGATGTTCCGGAAGAACAACAGCAGCTCCCCACGCGTATAACGTAAAATCGTCGTTCCCGGTAAGATGATCCGGTCAAAGTACTCAGGACCGACGACGTCCGTCACGTCATGACTCCAGCCGTAAATCTTATGCTGATACTTCTCCGCAATCTGTTTCGTCCGCGCAGCTTCCGGTTCGATCAGATAAAGATCATACCCTTCATCCGACAAGAGATTGAAGAGCGATGGATCAAATGTTCCATGAAACAGGATTCGCTCTCCTTTTCGCAAATAACGCCGATACAGCATCAGCTCATCGACTTCAGTTAACTGTTGCGCTTCCTGATACAGCTGACCGAATCGTTCGTCTGCCTGAACATGATTCAGCACTTCGACGCGCGAGTAGCTCCCTTTACGCAAGAATGGACCAAATAAGACGTCACCCATGATACATCAACTCCTTGTAGTGCTGAATCGCTTCTGCATAATCTGCGCCGAGTCGCTCCGGTAATATGTCGAACTGCTCCTTTTGATCCGCTTCGAGAATCCAGAGGAAAGCTTCGTTCGTCTCAAATAGGCGCAACGTCGTCCGGTCGAACGCAAAACAACCTTCCTCGTTTTGAATGCCGATTAACGTCAACGGTCCGATCCGCCCGGATGTCCGAGGTAATTCGAGATCAGAGTACGGTGTGATGAAACGGCTCGTTCCCTGAAACGTTCCGGCAAGTTGATACAGGAGAGGATATAGCTCCAGTTCAGTTTGTGATGCAAGCGCGTCAGGTTGAGGTTGCCGCTCCCGGAAAGATTCAATATCAACAGATAGGTCTGCACTCAACTGAATCGTCTTCTGTCGATCGGCGTAAATTCCATCAGCAAAGAAGAACAGTCGATGCGAGACGCGTAATCCACTTAACGTCGCATAATCGAGGATCCCCATCGATTGATCATTTTGAATCCGGCCCGTTTGTTGCCAGTCCACTAATCGTTCTGCTAGCGCGTCACGTGACAAGACCGTCAACTGCGAATCAAGCGAGGGCGAAAGACGATCGGAAAACGTCAACAGAATCGGTGTCCGGCTCATCAGTTCGATGATCGGTAGATCGTGACGCATCGGGTGATCAAAATAGATGACACTGTTGATCGTCATCGTCTGGAAATTGCTTGCCGGAATCTTCTCCAGTAATGAGCTGTCCTCGATGTAGACATGACGTAACGGTTGCGGATGGTGCGGCACTGATGCTGGGTACACACCTGTCATCAATGAGAGAAGCGCATGATGGACCGCTGGAACGGATGCAGAAGCCGGCATGTCTTCCTGCGGTAAGAAGAGACCATTCAGGAAATCAGGTTGTCCGAACAGGACTTCTCCATTTGGGCGAATCAAGTGGAACTGGACGTGTAACATCTCGTGTTGCAAATACGCGACGAGTCGTAACGTTCGTTCGCCTTCCCCTTGGAGGACGAAGACGTAGTGCTCATACTCTTGAAAATCCATATAATCAAGTAGATCATGGAACGTATGTGTGTCGTAATCAAACGCGTCGAGCGAAATACGGTGCGTCTCACAAAACGTCTGCAGATCAAGCGATGGTAGAGAACGTTGCAACCAGCCGTCTTGTTCCGATAAAAGCGATAATCCGATCATGTCCTCTCTCCTTTCTCATCAAATGATTGAAAAAAGGGCTTCATTCTAATAACCGAATGAAGTCCTTTTGTGTGGATTAAGCCGATTTAACGTTTGCCTTAGGTTTCGTAGCAGTCCGGTCCATTTCCCGATGAGCGAGGGGGGCGACGGAGACGGTAGCAGGATTGAGACACCAAGCGCAAGAAGTCATGTTACGTCGCGTTTCTTTTAAGATGAGTGTCATGGATGTACCCCTTTCTGAATCAAGTGTGATGGTCGTTGAAACATTGATACGAAATCAAGTAAATCAGTAGTATCTCGTCTGGTTCGCTTCTATAATAGAAGTTGGTACCCTATACCAGTTCAATCTCCACGAAAGGACGAGGAGCCGATGGATCAATTCATGTCACCGCAAATCGGCTTAGCATTACGCCGATTGCGGAAGAAACACAATCTGACCCAAAAAGATTTAGCAAACGGAATTTGCAGTCAAGCAGAGATCAGTAAGATCGAGAGTGGAACCCATTCACCGACAGTCGAATTGCTCTATGCGTTATCGCGTCGATTACAGGTGCCAATGACGATTTTTTTAAGTGAACACAGTTCTTTAGAAACCCTGCGTATAATCGATGATGAACTTTTAACGAAATTTCAAAATAATGACTATGAGGAAATTTATACATTATCTAAGAAGCAAATGGAGTTAATTGATTCTAACAGCGAATTAGCAGCATTGTATTCTTATTACATGCATTTGAGTGCCTATCGCATATCTAGAATCGACTTTCGAACATGTATCGTCGAACTTCAAAGACTTTCTGAAAAATGTATTAAATTTTTTTATTCCCCGAAAATGATTTTTCGTATCAAATCCGCGATTGCTACGATTTATTATGAAAAGAATAATTTCAATCACGGTTTAAAAGCCTATGAAGATTTACTTGCTCTTAGTTACGAGAGCGATGAACTACTCGTCGAGAAGATTCGTCTTTTATATAACGTGTCTAAAGTATTGGTTGCTATGAAAAAATGTGAAGAAGCCTTAGAATACATCGACGATGGGATTTACTTGAGCCTTCGTTTTAAAGATATGTCCTTGCTAGGACAACTGTATTATCAGAAGGCTTACGCATTAGAAATGATTGACCCCTTAAACCCATCCTGTAAAGAAGCTTATTCAAAGGCATATACATTATTCGATATCTTAGGAATGAATGAATACAAACAAATACTGATTTCAAATAATAAAGTTTAAGTTTTGTAAATTAGCGAGCCTGTGAAAATTCTCCTGGTAATAAATCTTTGTTACCAGCGACGTTCTTCACTGAAAATTCTCCTGGGAGGAGATCCTTCGCGACGTTCTTCACTGAAAACTCTCCTGGGAGGAGATCCTTCGCGACGTTCTTCACTGAAAACTCTCCTGGGAGGAGATCCTTCGCGACGTTCTTCACTGAAAACTCTCCTGGGAGGAGATCCTTCGCGACATTCTTCACTGAAAACTCTCCTGGGAGGAGATCCTTCGCGACATTCTTCACTGAAAACTCTCCTGGGAGGAGATCCTTCGCGACATTCTTCACTGAAAACTCTCCTGGGAGAAGGTCTTTTGCAACTTGTGTAGTGTTATTTGATACCGATACACCAAGTCCTAATACTAATACGGCACTTGCGCTAGCTACGACCAATTTCTTTTTCAAGTTCATTTAAATTACCTCCTAATTTTTTTCGTATGACTTCGTAACAACATCATATAACCTTAGACCCCCTCCGAATATTCGAATACGAATAATTATAGTATTTTACACATTATCTTCACTTTCTATGACTTTCGACTCGAGTCATATGTCCTGATTCCTGTGTTTTTCTTACAAATCACCCATCAATATGTCGAACTTGTGTATGAAAATAGATTTTTTTGAATATTCCATCATGATGAAATTCCATAACAGACAAAAATAGAGCTCATTCAACTCCTACGAGTCGAACGAGCTCTCTTTATTTTGAGGATTGTCGTAACGCGATGACGTAAAAGATACCGAGGACGACAATCACACCTAGTAGTATTGAACTAATCGTCGTTCGCGTCGACGTATCCGGCATCCATATCCCAAGTCCTAAATTGATTGCTGCGATAATTAGGACGAGCCAAACAATCGTACGTGGTCGCATATCGATCTCCTTTCTGGTCTACTCTGCCGTCCGATCACCGAATATGCTATGGTGAAGATAATGAAGGAGGTTCTGTTTCATGAATAGACTTGCTGTATTTTGTGGTTCCAAAGATGGTGCTCACCCAGTCTTTCGCAAGGAAGCGGGTACACTTGGTCAAGCGCTCGCCGCGCGCGGCATCGGACTCGTATACGGCGGTTCCCGTGTTGGAACGATGGGGGCTGTCGCGGACGCTACGCTTGCTGCTCAAGGTCAGGCAATCGGTGTCTTACCTCATTTTCTACAAGAAAAGGAACTTGCCCACCCCGGACTGACTGAATTGCATCTCGTTCACTCGATGCACGAGCGAAAAGCGAAGATGTCAGAACTCGCTGACGGCTTCATCATTCTTCCGGGTGGTCCCGGTACAATGGAGGAGTTTTTTGAAGTCTTTACGTGGGCACAACTCGGTCTACACGAAAAACCGTGTGGTGTACTCAATATTGACGGATACTATGACCCCTTGATTGCCCTATTTGACACGATGGAACGTCAAGGATTCCTGATTCCGGAACACCGCGCGATGCTGATTGTCGAGTCAGACCCTGATCGTCTCCTTGAACGCTTCGCAACGTATGAGGCTCCACACGTCAAAACCTATATGGATCGCTCACAAACCTGATGCTAACGGAGTCTTTGACTCCGTTTTTTTGTATGGATTCCCAGCTCTTCCGATTCTATTTCTCTCTCGTTACTCATTTTCTCTACACTGACGTAAGAATCCTACTTTACAGCACAAAAAAACCAGATGCGCATGCACCTGGTTTAACGTTAAAAGAAATTCAAGATCGCATCACTAAGATTCGTCAAAGACGGCGTCTCATCGATGACCATCAAACTCCCGGCTGCAAGGACGAGTAACCCAAGACCTGACAAAATCCACCCTGGATGTTTGACTGTATCCTCTGAGTCCGTGTTTTCTTTACCCGATCGCGCATTTGCCGCTTGTTCTTTCAAGCGATCGCGACGGTATTGATGTTGTTCCTCTTTCGACCACTTCTTATATTCCGCGAGGAACTTCTTATACTCCGGTAAGACATCCTTCGTTGTTCCGTCGAGACGTACTTGACCGTACTCGAGCCAGACGACCCGCTCACAGAAGCTCTTGATTTGCGAGAGCGAGTGACTGACGAAGATGATGGTCTTTCCTTCTTCCTTGAATTCGTTCATCTTATCGATACATCGGTTATAGAAGGTTTGGTCCCCGACCGATAACGCTTCATCGACGATCAGGATGTCGGCGTCGACATTAACTGCGATCGCGAAGCCGAGACGCGACTTCATCCCACTCGAGTACTTCTTGATCGGCTGATCGATGAAGTCACCGATATCCGCGAAATCAATGATTCCAGGCATCCGGCGCTCGATTTCCGCATCATCCATTCCGAGCATGAGACACTTCAAGCGAATGTTCTCCCGCCCCGTCAGGACGTTCTTCAACCCTTGCGAGACGGCGATGATCGCAACTTCACCGTTGATCGCAACATCTCCTTCGTTTGCGTAGATGATGCCTGAGATCAAGTTCGATAACGTCGATTTACCAGAACCATTGATTCCGACGAGTCCGACGACTTCACCTGAGCCGATTTCGAGCGAGACATCCCGTAGTGCAGTGAATGTTTTAACGCTCTTGCTTTGATTCTTGAACAAGAGCTTGAATTTTTCTTTCGTAGTCGTGACCATGTCGAAGCGTTTCGTGACATGGTCGAGTTTAATCATAGACATGGCGATTTCCTTCCCTTAAACGAGCTCTGTGAATGATTTACGGAACTTGATGTGCAAGAATGTTCCCGCTGTGAACAAGAGGAGCGTCACACTCCAGAAGTACAGACCGGTCGGCCACTCTTGCCAGACCCAATGCCCTCCGAGCAAGCTTGCTCGGTATCCCTCGACGAGATAAAAGACAGGATTCAAACGGAGGATACCATGTAAAGCATCTGGGAACCGTTCGATGTTCCAAAGGATCGGTGTCATATAGAAGAGCATCCGCATCATCGATTGCAAGAAGAGCTGGATGTCCTTAACGAGTGTGATAAGTGTTGAAAAACAAAGTGAGAACGCATAGACGAAAATGTACGTCGCGATCATATAATACGGCAACTGAAGTAGTTTCCATGTAATCGGGATGCCATTTGCAATGATGACGATGAAGACGATCAAGAGCATCGCAAAATGTTGATACATGCGTGATAAGATGACATACGACGGAATCGCACTCATCGGGAAACGCATCTTCGTTACCATCGCGAGACGACTATTGATCGAGTTCGACCCACGGAGCAAGGCGTCATTGATGAAGAACCAGACGACAATCCCGCAAAGAAGCCAGACGATGAACGGAATATCTCCGTCGACGTTCTTGTTTCCGCGTAGACCGACACCGAAGACGAACCAATAGATAAAGATTTGGAGACCCGGATTGAGGAGCTCCCATAAAAGGCCAAGGCGTTGCTCTGCATGCGCTGATTTGATCTCATATCGCGCCAACCGGCGAATCAAGGGGAAATTCTCCACTTGTTCCCGGATGATACTTCTCATTTCTTTCAGCATAAGTGTAAGTTCCTTCCGATTCATGATACATGTATTTTATTTTCATATTCGTTGATTCCACTCAAAAAAAAGACAGATGCCGTCCGCGATTGCTCAAACGAACGCTCTCTCCGCATGAACGGGTACTTGCCCGGTCGATTCCGACTCGCCTCCTTTGTCCACTCATTCGTGCATGGCAGAAGCAATACTTCCTATATACACTTAATCAATTCTAGCTATCGTGAAAAAGCGTGTCAATGTATTGGACGAACCGACACCAAACTGTAGTTTTTCAGGCACGAAAAAACCGGCGGGTAAACCACCGGTCATCTCCTAGTTTGTTTCCTTTACGCATGATTAAAATGTGGAAACTCAATCGTCGTCGGTGGTGATGCGAGCCCCCATACGAGGAGGACCGTGATCACACAAATAATGCCGACGAGGACACCGCCTCGAATCGTATCATTCATCTATCGTTGCCTCTTTTCATCCGAACTGCCTATATACTGACATCATACAATATTTAGCAATTCAGAACCACTAAAAAATCGACATTTAATGGTAATGTTTAACGCTTGGTAATATTATTTCGTTTCATTTTTATTTAAGACAAGATATAATGAAAGCGTTATCATTTTCTTGTGAAGGCGAACGTTCGGATTCTAAAGCTCATGAGCAAACGACTTCCATAGGTTGTCATGTTGTCGGACCTAAGAATTTACGTTATTTACAAAAGGTTCATCCCACGAAGCTTTCCGAACCCTTTATAGTAGAAGAAGAGGTCAACGATCGCATCGCGACCTTGCATTCATACCCCACTCTTGAAGGAGGATTTTTACGTATGTACAAATCAAAACCGCTTTACGCGGCAGCTGTTGCTGTCGCCCTGACGACATCGGCAATCGTGCCAGTTGCTCAAACGACAGTTTCGGCTGCAACACATGTCAAAGTCAAAACGGTCAAACTCAAGTCACTCGTCTTCACGAAAGGTGCCCCGGTCAAACTCCCTGCTACATATAAAGGTGAGAAGATCACGTGGAAATCTTACGATCGCCATGCGTTCAACCGTTATCAAACGGTCAAAGGCACATACGGTAAGAAAAAGAATCCAATCGAAATCAAGATCTACATTCAGAACTACGCTGTGAAGTTCGTCGAGAAGGTTGCGGATCAGACAATCTACGTCGATCAAAAACCAGAATTGCCGAAAACATTAGCTGTTCTCTATGCGACAGGTCGCATCTATGACAAGCCAGTCCGCTGGTCGAAAGTTGATACGAGCGAAGCGGGTGTGAAATATGCGGTCGCAAGTTATACACGTCTTGGTAAGACGATTACATTAAAAGCAAAAATCACAGTACTTGACGTCAATACGGATGATTTCTCAATTGGTTTGATGCATACGAACGATACGCATGCGAACCTCGATAAAGCACCAAAGCGGGCAACAGTCATTAAAGACCTTCGCTCTGCTTACCGCGCAGCAGGCAAACCATCGCTTCTCTTGGATGCAGGTGACGTCTTCTCAGGATCACTCTATTTCAACAAGTTCCTTGGTCAAGCTGATCTCGAACTGATGAACTACATGAAGTACGACATGATGACATTCGGTAACCACGAGTTCGATCTCGGGGATACAGACAACAACATCGCTTTGAAGAACTTCGTCACAGCTGCGAAATTCCCGTTCATCACGGCGAACGTTGATTTCAGTAAAAACGAACTCTTCAACGGTCTACAAAAGAAAACGATCACAGCAGGACCAGAGCGTGGCAAAATCTATCAAGGAATCATCAAGGAATACAAAGGTCAAAAAATCGGTTTCTTCGGTTTGACGACAGAAGAAACAGCTGATATCGCAAGCCCAGGTACGGTGGCGTTCGCGAACTACATCACGAGTGCAAAAGCAGCCGTGAAGAAACTCGAAGATCGTGGCGTCAATAAAATCGTCGCCTTGACACATATCGGATTCGATGACAACGAAGCAATTGATAACGATCAACTGCTCGCACGTAACGTCGACGGGATCGACGTCATCGTCGGTGGTCACTCGCATACGAAACTTGAAAAACCAGTCGTTGTCGACGAGACAGTCGTACCAGGCAAAACAGAACCAACGATCATCGCGCAAGCATACCAATACGGTGATTTCCTCGGAAATCTTGATTTGACGTTCGACTACAAAGGAAAATTGACAGAGTATAACGGATCACTCATCGACGTTTCAAAAGCAGCTGAAGACGTCCGTGCAGCTGAAATCCTCAAACCTTATGCCGATCAAATCGCTGAATTGAAAAACGAAGAAGTCGGTGCGAACATCGTCAACGCGCTTCCAAACCCACGTGGTGAAGTCAGTGTCCGGAACAGCGAGACAGCTCTCGGAAACTTGATCACAGATGGAATGCTCAAAAAAGCAAAAGAATACAATAAAGATACAGTCATCGCGATGCAAAACGGTGGTGGGATCCGTGCTGCTATCGATGCAGGACCACTCACAGTCGGTGAAGTCTTAACGACACTTCCATTCGGTAACACGCTCGCGACTGCGAAAATGACAGGAGAAGAAATCAAGTCTCTCCTCGAAATCAGTGTTGGCGTTGCACCGATTGAAAACGGTGGTTTCCTCCACGTCTCTGGGATGAAATTCGAATACGATAGCACAAAAGCTAAAGGCGAACGCGTCACGAAGATGGAAGTCAACAATAACGGCACGTTCGAAGCCATCGATCCAGCGAAGACGTATGTCATCGCAACGAATGCCTTCACAGCTAAGGGTGGCGATGGTCTCACACCATTCGAAACGGCTTACAAAGCAGGTCGCGTCACAGACCTCGGTCTCTCAGACTGGGAAAACCTACGTGATTTCACGAAATCACTCGGTCAAGTCGACTACAAAATCGAAGGTCGCATCGTCGACACTTCAAAATTACCAAACTAATTAGACACAACAAACAACCGCAGGTCTTCTCGATTCGTTCGAGAGAGCCTGCGGTTGTTGTTTTATAATGTCTGCGATGAGTTTTGCTTCAACAAATCAATGATTTCATCGAGTTCATACTCTTGTGCCAACATGAGTGGCGTAAAGCCATCCGCGTTTTTGATCGATGGATCAGCACCATGCTCGAGTAAGAGTTTGACGGTCTCTTTCCCTTCTCCTTCAACAGCATGATGAAGAGGCGTGAACTTGTCGGCATCTTGTTGATTGACCTTTTCGCCTCGCTTCAAGTACAGGTCGACGAGTTCATCGTTGTTACTGAAGACTGCTGTAATGAACGGTCGCTCGCCGAACTCATTGACAGCATCGACATCACTGCCCGCTGCAAGCAATTCCTTAAAGATTGATTCGAGTCCTGTACTGGATTTCCGGTATCCGAGATAATGTAACGCCGTATCGCCATCGGCATCGACTGCCTTCATATCACTTTCCGGAATCAATCGATGAATGTCTTCGAGTTTTCCTTTTTGAATCGCTGCCATCAGCTCTGTCTCGTTGAGATCCTGACCGCTTGTCTTCGCCGAGACGGTCTCGTCACTTGTTTCCTTCTTCGCCTCGATTGCCCCTCCGTCTAACAACATACCTGCTGTCGTACTAACGAGGAACAATACGAGTAGAATGCTACCTGCGACGATGAAGCCTTGACCATATCGAAAGAGTGGTCGCGGACGTTCAATTGGCTCACCCGTTAAGTGCAACCGTTCGAGTAAAGAAGGTTCCGTTCGTAACGCTTCATACAATAAGATGGAAAACGTCCATTGCTGCCGTTTCTCCTCGATATAGACCTCTGTATCTGTCGTTGCTAGGAGCGTTGGTCCAAGCACATCCTCAAACATAGCTTGTCGCGCGTATGCGATTGAAACAAGCGGGAGGATCATCTGATGACGAGTCCGAGCACATGCCCGCATGTAAGCCGGACGCAAAAACGGAATCCAGCTCCCGATCCAAAGTAAGATCTGCTTTTCTTGGTGGTTTCGTTTGATCCGTGCCAGTTCAAGTAACAACCGGAAACGACGCGTTTCTGTCAATTCCAGATATGATGTTGGTAGGACAATCAAATACTTTTGGAATAGACCGATAACGTGCGGTCGTTTTACGTCATTTTGAAAATAGATTTCTGGCATTCGCCATAGTCGTAGCTGTTCTGTATGTATACGGATTTGGTCAAACAACTCTGGAAACTGCTCGGCACTCAAGCGCACTCCTTCACTTCGAATGCGGGAGACCCGCTGCCACTGTCGTAGCCAGAGTATCAACAATAGGATTACAAGACCACCCATCACATAAACACCAGGCTGCCCTGTTTCAAATACTAATCCAATGATGGCACCGACCGTCACGATGGCGATGCCTAACAACAAACTAAAGTAGACGGTTTCTTTGCGGGTCACCGCTCGTCTGATCCAGTGCGCGGGATCCATCCGTTCATTCGTCTCCTGCTCCATGCGTCATCTCCCTCATATATCACGTCATTCATCGTTGTCTCTTCCTTCTTATCTTAACGGTTATTCCCTCGAAGTTCCAAGGGAATCCTTTCCTAACATACCAAAATAATATTCAGATAACTTATATTTTTGTAAATTTATCGATAATAAAATCTATTCTCCTTAATATTCATTATTTTTGTAATTAAATTTCATTCATTCTATTTTAAAACGATTTTTTTGATTATTCAGCATTCATACGCAATTCACACGGTAAAGCAACCTGTCATTAGAACCATTATATTTTTATCGATAGGTAGTACAAAAGTCACATTTTTAGATTGCAGAAATATTTGGTATACCATATAATAACTAACAGAAAGAAGATTATGGGAGTGAAATTCTTGGGACTATTTAATTTAATGAAAAAAGATTATACCGTTCAATATCAAGTATTACGCGGAGATGAGATCGTTGATACGGATCGACTCAACATCCGGGCAGGCGATCACACGGCAGCACGAAAGAAAGCCGACAACATGTTAAGAAAAGAATTCGGACGTACTCAGTATAAGATTGAATGGGTCCAACGGTTCTAATCGCTAAAATAACCCATCGCCTCAGTCATAGGATTGAGACGATGGGTTATTTTCATGCACGCTGTTGTTCTTGCTCCCGCACGATTCGATCAGCTTTTAAGTAAAGACGAATCGCTGTGTACAAAACGATTCCAATCATTGCACCACTGCCATCAATCAATACATCACCAACGAGTGGGGTTCGTCCACCCGTCAATTGTTGATGAAACTCATCTATGACACCAATCGTCATCGCCGTCGTAAAGGCAAAAAAAGCAGCCGGTAATGCCGCATATCCTCGTCCCCGTAAGAAATGAACGATACTGATTCCAAGAATGAAGAACAATCCAGCGTGCATTCCCTTCCGAAGGAAAAACTCAAGGAACGCCGCAGGTCCAAGCGACGCGACGCTAATTGGCACTTCATAATGGAACGACACGAAGGAAAATGCATACACCCAGTCGAGTGGGATATGTTGCGTCAAAAACGGAATCAAGGATTGTTGCTGGTACGTCATCGAACTGAAGACGAATAAGGAAAGTAAGATGGCTCCTCCTATATAAACGGAAATGGGTATCCGGCGCATCCTGCACTCTCCTTTCTATTAGTACATCCTACCATGGATGCTTATCGTGAACATACGCCAAAAGGCGGACTTATCTTACTCTCATTACCTGTTGATTCCCTCTTTTGCTTCCAACACAACAAAAAACACCCCATCCAAGTGGACGAGGTGCAGTTCCTTACAACGATGACGTCTTCGGTTCGCGTAAGAGGTGTTTGATGTCGTGGAACGTCACGAACGTTCTGTTCTTCGCATCGTATAGTTTATAGCGAAGCGATTTCAGGCTCGAGAATAAACCGATCTTCGTCGCCTTCTGAAGTGGTGGTGTCGAGACATGCGCTTTTTCGAGATGATAGTTCGGGACGCGCGGGCTGAGATGGTGAACATGGTGGAAGCCGATGTTTCCTGTCACCCATTGCAAGACCTTCGGCAACTCGTAATACGAACTACCTTCGATTGCCGCCTTGACGTAATCCCATTCACTTTCATCCTCGAAGTACGAGTCTTCGAACGTATGTTGAACGTAGAATAACCAGATTCCAAGGACACCTGCTGTGAACATCGTCGTTCCTTGGATGATCAAGAAGGCTTGCCAGCCGATGAAGTAAATCAGGATACCGTACAGGACGATAAGTGACGCATTGATGACATGTGTGTTGATGCGTTCTTTTTTGCGAGCATCCTTCCGGTTGAAGCGGCTCGAGACGAGAATCAACAAGAGCGGTCCAAGACCAAACATGACGAGAGGATTCCGGTACAGACGATACTTGAGGCGTGTGAAGCGTGACGCTTCAATGTATTCCTCAATCGTCATGACCCAGATGTCACCGACACCGCGCTTATCAAGATTTCCACTTGATGCGTGATGGATCGAGTGCTCTCGCTTCCATTTCTCATACGGGAATAACGTTAAAATCCCGGTAATCGTTCCGACGATGGCATTCGCTTTCTTATTCTTGAAGAATGAACCGTGCGTACAATCATGGAAGATAATGAACATCCGGACGACGAATCCAGCGGCGAGGATCGCCAAAGGAACCGCGAGAAACACAGACAGCTTCAGGGCCTGATATGCCAGAAACCATAGGACGAGAAACGGCAGGATCGTGTTGATCATCTGCCGGACGCTGGCTTTGATGTCTGCCTTTTCAAACGGCGACACGTGTTTGCGCAGCTGGGCAATCTTTTCTTTACTCATAGTGATGCTTCCTCCTCGGGTTGTTTCAGCGTTCACGACGCTAAGTAAAATGGTGAAACTAAAATATGAAACCAGTGAGCGATGGTCGTGACGGTGCCTCTACAACACGATTCAAAAGCGGCACTCTAATTGTTTAGCGCTAAAATATTTTTAATACCAGGTAATTATAGCACATATCATAAATTGTCTACGGAATATTTTTTTGAAATTTAAAAAGCAGAGACAAGTGCCTCTGCTTAATCGATTGATTTAAGTGGATTGACTGCTGGTCCTTCGAGCACCTCTCCTGTCGGACCAAATCGCGAACCATGACACGGACAATCCCATGATCGTTCCGCCTCATTCCATTTCGTATCACATCCCATATGCGTACAGGTCGTCGAGACGAGATGAAGATTCCCTTCCGGATCGCGATATCCGCCGACCGTCTTCCCGTGATGGGTGACGAGTCCACCTTCGTCCGGCTGTAATTCGTCAGCACGACGACGTGCTTTCGTCAGCTTCCCTTTGACAAGCTCGATGGCGACGTCCGCATTGTTCTTGACGAACTGCGTTGCATCTTTCGTTTTAAGTTTCGAACGGGTCGGGTCAAATAAATGACGAAAACGATTTGGTGTTCCCGTCAACAAATCGCTCAACAACAACCCAGCTGCGATACCGTTCGTCATTCCCCACTTCGCGAAGCCGGTCGCAACGAATACGTTCGGATCATTTGCCGTCATCTGTCCGATATAGGGAATCTTATCGAGCGTGATCAAATCTTGCGCTGACCAAAACTGCTCGAACGCCTCGACATGGAATTCACTTCTCGCAAAGTCAGCAAGATGCTCATAGCGTTGCATCGTTTCCGTCTCGTGACCAGACAAATGATTCTCACCACCGAACAGACCAAGCAGACGCCCGTCTTCTGTTCGCGCGTGACGCAAAGAACGACTCGGTTGATCAGCACTTATGAACATTCCGTCCGGAAACGTCTCGTCGACATGACCCGATACGATATACGAGCGATGGACTTCGAGTTTTGAGAAGTATAAGCCCTTGAAGTCATGAAACGGAAAATGGGTCGCGATGACGATTTTTTTCGCCTCGATCCGGTGACCGTTCTCAAGGATGACCGTTGGCGTCCGGTTCGACTCGAGCGATACGGCACGTGTCTGTTCATACAACTTCCCACCTTGGTGGACGATTTGTTCCGCAAGACCTTGAAGATATTTCACAGGATGGAACTGCGCTTGATCGCGCAGGACGACCGCTCGTTTGACATCGTACGGCAACTTACTTCGGACTTCTTCCGTCGCCTCGCCACCGTTCAACCCTAAGCGTTCATAGGCACGGACTTCTCGTTCCATCGCTTGCTCTTTTGAGTTCGCAACGTAGAGATAGGCGTCTTGCCTTTCAAGTTCACAGCCAATATCGAGCCGTTCCACTTGATGACGTAAAAACGTGATTGCTTCTTCGTTCGCTTCATAATAGAGTCTTGCTGATTCCTCGCCAACGGTTTGGATTAGCGTGTCATAAATCAAACCGTGCTGTGAGGAAACTTTCGCCGTCGTATAGCCCGTCGTGCCGGCAGCGACGTCGCCTGCTTCGATCACGGCGACATCGTATCCCCGTTCCGTCAATTGCATTGCCGTGACAAGTCCAGCAATCCCAGCCCCAATGACGACGACATCATGCTTAGTATCTTGATTGAGAGCGGGATAGGAAGTAGCAGATGCGCTTTGTTTCCAATAAGACGATGGAAATCCAGATAAGTAAGGCATCAAAAAACTCCTTTCGAAAAAATACGACAGATCGACATGGTTAATCGTTCCCTGAACGACATAAAAACATGCATAAATCATATTGTTTTAAAAAGAAGTTCTAATTCAAAGGAATTAATTTACTTTAATGAAAAATAATATGGAATAATTAGGTTTGTTATTGTTTATACTACAGTTAACAAGCATAAGAGAGGAGTTTACTTCATGAAACTGGGGCGCCATATAATTGAGACCTTTCGTCGTTTTACGCTTGCAGCAAGTATTGATGAATACGACCTTGCAAGTGTGCTGACAAAGGAAATTCCAGAGCTGACAGATATCTGTGTCACGATTCGACCGACGCACCTTCACCTTCAAGCCGCTGTACCGTTGACACGTTATGGTCTAGAGCGTGACTTACCGGTCGAATTAACGCTCCAATTGCGAGCAGTCGATAAACGCACCATCACGTTCGAAGTCTTTGATGTCTGTCCTCATGATACTGAATCCTTTAATGAAACCTATCTCATTCGTCCACCTTATCTGCGTTATGCAAATCGACTCCTGACCGTCGATCTTTCCTTCTATTTTCCTTTCCGTCATGCCCGTTACCGTTCGATTCGTCACGTTAAACTGGAAGAAGGTTTTTTGCTTGCCTACTTGTCTCATTAAAAGAGCACCCTCGCATATTTAGGCGAGGGTGCTTGAGTCTGTTACGAACTCAACTTATCCGCTTGACGCTCCAGCAGTCCGAGGCGACGAATCTTTTTCTCCTCGACGACGGCAACGATCGCAAGGGCGATCAAACCAAACAGTAACGCCGCATTAAAGATGACAAAGGTGTCACTCCAACCGTGCAAGGTGACTGAACCGATTGTTAGACCGTTCGTTTCTGGGTCAGCGATTTTCGCTAGACCGACTTTTGCAATCGAATCACCAAACAAGTAACCGAACGTCCCGACCATCCCGTTCGTGACCGTCGTCGCTTGTTTTGGTGCGAAGCTGATGACGGAGACACCGATCAAGAGCTGTGGTCCGTAGATGAGCGCACCGAGTGCAAATAGTGACGCGTAAATCATAAGTTCACTCGTACCGTAACGATAACCGAGGACCGCGACAGCCGTCAGTAAGAGACAGATCGCTGCGACGAGCGCCCGGCGTCCTTTCAGTAAATCGGACACGTAACCCCAAATCATACTGCCGCATAATGCACCGATTTCAAAGAAGAAGATCGTATTGACTGCACTCTCCGTGCTGAAGTGCAAGTGTTCCGTGACATAAAGTGGTGCCCAGTTATCAATCCCGATCCGGACGATGTAGACGAAGACGTTCGCAATACAGAGCGTCCAGATCCAGGGGTTCGAGATGACGTACGTCTTGAAGATTTGCCACTTCGTCATGCTTTCAGCAGCGAGGTTTTCCGGTTCGATCGGTTCCTCAAAGATTTCCTCACTCCGATTCCATCCAAGTTCCTCCGGATCATCTTTCCCGATGAACAGACCGACAATCCCGATGACGAGCGCAATCGCAGCTGGGAAGATGAACATCCCGACGACACTCCCGTTGAAGAAGACGTTCGCTCCCCACAGTGCGAGACCACCGGCAATCGCTCCACCGATGTTGTGCGAGACGTTCCAGAAGCCGAGGTAGCGTCCGCGTTTTTCAAACGGTGTCCAGCGGGCGATCGTCGAGTACGACGATGGTCCCCCGACCGATTGGAAGAACCCACTGAGTCCCCATAAAACCATCAATAAACCGACCGGACTTCCGCCGGCACTCATCAAGAGTCCCATCGCCGTGACGATTAAGGACGAGAGAATCAATAAGAATGAGATGACGCGTTTCGTATTTTTCCCGTCAACGAAATAACCGAGTAACGTTTTCCCGATTCCGTATGTAATCGAGAAGGCGAAGCCGATATAACCAAGTTCAGTCGTCGTAAAGCCCAGTTCCTCTTTCAAGAGTGGTTGCGCTGCTTTGAAGTTGTTTCGGATGAGATACATCGCCATATATGAGAAGAAGACGACTAAGAATGCCTTTAAGAATTGTTGTAACCATTGTTTTCGTTGTACTTCGATTGGTATGCCGGCATTCGGCAACTTTTTGATGCTGAAGAAGCCCATCTTCCATTTCCCCTATCCTGAATCAGAGTCTTCGCATCATTTGTCCTGGAGCTGATTGAATCGACGGAGATAGTCTCGGTAATCGGCGACGATATCCTGCCCGACGTTTTGCTGGATCGGTTGTGTCTTCGCGATGGCATAGGTCGGCGTACCGAACGAGACTTTCCGTAGAATCGCCTGACCGTCCGCTGAGAGTACGAAACGCATGAAGGCATTCGCCTGTTTCTGTTGCGTTCGTCCTTTCAGCTTTGAAATCGCGTTAATCGAGTACGTATCGAGTGGGATACTTTTGACCGGATAATACTTTTCGCGCAGTGATTGTTGATCCCCGATGAAATTGACCCCAAGCATCGCTTCCCCACTGGCGACGTACGACGTCGGCGCAAAGCCGTTCGCTGTGAATAGTCGCGTTCGCTCGATTAGCTCGCGTAAGACATTTTCCGCTTTCGTCCCGTATCCGTCAAAGACCGCTTGCAGGATCGTCGCACCGGTACCGGAATGGTTCGGATCCGGCAAAATCAACTCGTCCTGATACTGCTTTGCCGTCAAGTCAGCGAGCGTCTTCGGATACGGCGCTGCCCCGAATCGATCATTCCAGACATCGGTATTGATGACAATCGCGAGGCGTTCAACTTCATAGCCAATCCAGTAGCGATCCGGATCCTGCAGTTCCGCTTGATCCATGTCGCTCGGGAAAGGTGTCGATAATCCCCGTTGCTTGAGCGTCTGGTGGGCGTCCCACGTTCCGCCGATAATGACGTCGGCGCGCGGATGATCCGCTTCCTTCGTCACGCGCCGGACAAGTTCTTCCGTCGAGAGACGCACGAACTCATACGTACAACCTGCTTGTTCACAATACGATGACAGTAAGGCACGCCCGATATCCTCTTTTGCGGAAACATACGCCGTCAAATGCGGAACGGTTTCCCGCGCGGCTGTTCCTTGCTTTGTCTGTTCATTGTTGCGGACGATCCAAATGCTCATGAGACAAATGATACTCAGCAAGAAGAGCATTCCTTTTCTCATCGATTCGCCTCCTTCCCGGTCGGCAGGAGTTGTCCTTTTAAATAGAAGGTGTTTCCATTGTCATCATCCATGTACTGGACGCTGAACAATGTCTCATACACAGTAATATTCATTAAGTTGGCACGCGTATTCTGCTCATTCTTGAACCGCTGAAGCTTGAGAATGCGCGGCTGTCCCTGACTGGCATCGAGTGATTGACCGACTTCTTCATAGTCCGTCATCGGCTCTGCCTGCGTCAGGCGACGCTTGACGTCTTCTCGCTCGCGTGCAGTCAAAGAACGAGACCGTCCTGCTGCATACACGGTCACGACTTCCGCCTCGGCGAACTGACGCGCGAGCTGTTCCGGTTCGTGATAGGCGTTTAAGAATCGTGCTTTCAGTGACGTCGTTTGGGTGCTAGGACGTTTTGCGACACATTTTCCATTTAGCGTCATGCTTTCCCCGAGCGAGAACGTCCATGTCGTTCCGTTCAAGAAACGGAGCGTTCCGGTAAACGTCGCAGTACCCGCCGGACAGGTCCCGTTTGCCACCGTCTTCATTTGCTTCAATAGCGTCGTGATGCGCTGGACTTCCGTTCCGTCTTCTACCGTCTGCTCCCCCCATGCCCGGTGACGTAACGTCAACTCGGTCGGGAGTGAGTCATCGGAAGCATTCAGCCGTTTCGGTCCATCGAGGACGTGTAAGCGTCCGAAGACCGTCTGCTGAAGCAAAAGAAGACCGAGGGCAAACAAGATACCCATCAGGAAGAGATAAGCGATGGTCGATGCTTTCATGATTCCTCTCCTTGCTTAATTCTTAGATTACGGGGCAATTGTTTCGTAAATCCGGTCAAATTGTTTCGTAAATGTATCATTTGTAAGCGATTACATCATGTCTGGTTCGCTAATCGGAAGGTCAATGTGATACGTGTTCCGCTTACATCGCTTTCAAGTGCAAAATCGCCACCTTGTTCCTGCATCAGACGTCGGCAGAGCGGTAGACCGAGTCCATTCCCACTCGCCGTCGTCAGACTATGTTGCTCCTTCTTCCATTCGGCAAGCACTGCTGGATCAACACCGATCCCGTCATCCGTCATGAGGAGTTGTAGGGTCGTATCTGTACTGACGGTCGAAAACGTCACCGTCATCGCGTCACTGTATTTGACGGCATTCTCGAGGAGGTTAAACAAGACTTGTTTCGTCTGATCCGGTTGACCGAGCACGTAGATTGGCGGAACATCCTGTTCAACTTGAATTCCTTGTCCATCAAGACGCAATTGCATGATGAATAAGGCGTCGGCGAGCAAGGCATCGAGCGCGAACATCGTCGACGTCACGTGGCGTTCGTTGCGTTGTTTCGCCTGTTCGAGATTATGTGAGACGAGTCGTAACAAGCGCTGGCTCTCGACTTCGATGTAGTGATAACAGTGCGCCGCTTCCTCCGGCGGCAGCTTGGGGATCAATTCGACATAGCCCATGATCGCCGTCATCGGTGTCCGGAGCTCATGAGTGATGTGATCGATGAACGTCTGTTGGTCGTTTCGTTGTTGTTCGAGTTGTCCGATGTTGTGCTGAATTGCGTCAGCAAGCGTCGAGAAGTCCGCTGCCAGTCGGTTCAATTCCTCATATGGATACGCCGGTAGCGCATGCGCATAGTGTCCTTTCGTCAAGGCGTGCGAGACACTCCGTAAATCATCGATCGGTCCGATTAATGTCTTCGCCATCCGACGCGCCGTCCAGACGGCGATCACGATCAACATCAGAAACACGCCGGTGAAGACATAGGTGAATTGCCGCAGCAGGTCGGCTTCCGTCCGGAGATCGACGAGAAAACGGACCGAACCGATGACGTCCGTCTCACCGTACAGCGGGCTTGAGAAGAACAGCACCGGGACATCGGTCTCCTTCAGGAACAGATAACTCGATTTTCCTTTTAGGGCTTGATCGATGTCTCCTGCGAGGAGCGGTAATTGATCGCGCTCGGAATCGGCGAGCAGTTCCGCGTTTGGTCCAAACAGCTGAACGCGCGCGTTGAATCGGTCCGCGAGATAGGAAGCGATCGGGACTGCCGTATCGGCGAGTGAGTCCGTCTCTTCACTTGCGAGGTAGTTCGTCGTGTAGAGCTCCGCTTCCCGACTCAGTTTTTGGACAGAATCGACAGCGTTCTCATACAGATTCGATTGAATGAAGGCATAAAGAATCAAGAACAGAACGAGCAGTGCCGGAACGAGGAGTAAGACGAAGTTTTCCGTGATGACTTGGCGTAGCTTCATGCGTCGACCCACTTGTAGCCGACACCATAAATCGTCTTGATCCGTTCGCCTTGTGCTCCGAGTTTCTTCCGCAAGCGTTGGACCATGATATCGACAGCACGGGTCTGACCGGAGAAGTCAAAACCCCAAACTTGTTCGAGCAGTTCATCACGCTCGAAGACCCGTTTTGGATGCGTCAGGAAGAGTGCGAGCAACGCATACTCCCGGTACGTCAGTGGTAACGGTTGACCGTCGAGCCGAATGACGCGTTCTTCGGAATCAACCGATAAGAATGGATCGGTCGTGACAGGTACAGGTGGCGCATCCACCTTTACGCGTTTCAACAGATTTTTGACACGCAAAACGAGCTCCGTTCCGTTAAACGGTTTGGTCATATAGTCATCCGCTCCGAGCTGAAGCCCGATGATTTTATCGTTCATCTGATCACGCGCCGTCAGCATCAAGATCGGTAAGTCAGGTGTCGTCTGTCGCAGCTTAGGAATCAAATCGAAACCGGTCGTATCCGGTAGCATCAAATCGAGGACGATCAAATCAAAGGGTTGTGTTGCCTGCAAGGCGAGTGCTGCTGCTCCGTCGGCTGCCGTCTCGACCGTCTGACCATCGAGCTCAAGTTGCAGTTTGACGAGATGCCGGATGCTCGCCTCATCATCGATGACAAGAATATGCATGGGAATTCCTTCTTTCTGGACAAGTTTTCTGTTCCCTAGCGTATCATGAAATCGTTTTCAAAATCATCCAATATATAATTCATATTTTCTCGTCGCTTTCGCAAAAATATGGTCTTAAAAATATAAATGAAAGCTTCAATCCATAAAAACAAACATTCAACTGAAATTACAAAAAAACATAAATACGAAATCTATCGTATAAAAAAGTGAGTTTCAACTTCATTAAAATCAAAAAAACTATTCACTTAAATCTTCACTTGTAAAAGAATACTTGTGAAGTTTTTATTATAATTTACATATAAAACCATTGATGTGAAGGAGAATCGTTATATGAAAAAAATTGGACTTACATTGCTTGCGTTGACACTCTCGACCGTTCCAGTCGATGCTTCTTCAACTGACAAAAAAATCGAGCAACTAAAAAAGGAATCGCTTCAGGGTCATACATATTTAATGCATCGTACACTACAGATGAATCAGTCCTCTTCCAAGGAAATTGTCTCCATCTTCAAAAAGAAAAGAGATTCATTTTTTAATGACTATATCATCCGAGTTCACGAATTAAAAAACGGAAAATGGAAAGAATCTTATGAAAAAGTCATCAAAGAACAACATGATGTAAAGTTCATCACAGCTGGTCTGATCGGAAAATATGAACATGCTGTTGTTGGGTACAAATCAGGGAGTAGAAATTTCTTGAATTCCTATCTCATTGGATCAACGGATGGAGAAACACTAAAAACGATTCAAACGAAGGAAGGACTTTTGATGGGAAATGCGAAGATTGCAAAAGGAAACCTTTACTATCTCAATCGTTCCATCACCCTCAGCAAATACAGCTACAAAAAAAATAAACTGGTATCGACTGGTCAACCAACGGGTCAAGACGATCGGATTGTAGCAGAGCAACCGGAAGTTTGGTTAGGACTCGAACAGCTATCAGGAAGAGCGAAATATATCGGTAAGCATACTTATACGGTTCATGTTGGAGATCGAATCGGAATAGGACGTCATCAACTGACCGATGCGAAAGACTACGAATATAGTCTTCATTCAAAAGGTCATTACACGATGGACTGGGATTTTTCTAAAGTAAGCTTGTTAACGAAAAAACCAGGCACGACGTATCTCATTCTTTCACCTGGCCCTGGAGAAAAAACAGTAGACATCGAAATCATCGTTAAAAAATGATCTAAAATCATATACCTCGTATCTGCTATAGAAAATGTAAATAGGTAATTTTTTAAACGAGGCTGGGACATAACTAGCTGAATTTAACGAAAAGAAGGAATTGCCATCATAATATGCTGCCCAAAAAGTAGACAGTTGAAATATCAAAAACTATCCATTCTTTGAAGGGAGCTTTTTCTATGTCTAAATCTAAGTTTTCGCTGTATGAAAAACTACGGATCATTTAGATATACGAAAGAAGATGCAACAGATTCGATAACATCGATTGCCTCGCTCTTCGAGCTTTCAGTCACGACCTTACATAGACGGGAGCAAAATATCGTACATACGGCTCCTTGGCACTTCATGATCGAACAGAATGGACAGTTTATCCAGAAAAACTAAAAATGGATAAAGAGAAAAATCAATAAAAAAATCCTTACTTCTATGTTATTATTATATAAATTATGGAATTAAACGGAGGAAAAAATATGAATATTTTAGTAACTGGAGGCGCTGGTTATATCGGCAGTCATACGTGTCTCGAACTTTTACGAGAGGGTCATGAAGTCATTGTCGTCGACAATCTAAGTAATAGTCACCAGAATGCCCTCGAACGTGTCGAACAGCTCGCGGAACGGTCTGTCACATTTTATGAGATGGATGTTCGCAATGAATCGTCATTAGAAGACATCTTCCAAAAGCATTCGATTGATGCCGTCATTCATTTTGCTGGTTTAAAAGCAGTTGGTGAGTCTGTATCACAGCCGTTATTCTACTATCAAAATAACCTGATCAGCTCGCTTGTTTTGATAGATGTGATGAGTCGTCACGACGTTAAGAAGCTCGTCTTCAGTTCTTCCGCGACAGTCTATGGTGTGCCTGAGACGACACCAATTACGGAATCTGCTCCGCGATCTGCAACAAATCCTTATGGTGCGACGAAACTCATGATTGAGCAGATCCTTGAAGATATCGCTCAGGCTGATCCAACGTGGGACATTACGTTACTCCGCTATTTCAATCCAATTGGCGCGGATGTGAGCGGTCTCATTGGTGAAGATCCAAATGGTATTCCGAACAACCTGATGCCTTACGTGACGCAAGTTGCTGCAGGTAAATTAGATACTCTCCAAATATTTGGAAATGATTATGACACCGAAGATGGCACTGGTGTCCGAGATTATATCCATGTTGTCGACTTGGCAAAAGGGCATATCAAGGCGCTTTATCATGATCATTCTGGTATTGAGGCATTCAATTTAGGAACGGGTCAAGGAACAAGTGTTCTTGAACTTGTTGCGACGTTTGAAGACGCGACTTCCCTGCAAATCGACCGAAAGATTACGACAAGACGACCGGGAGATGTTAGTTCATGTTATGCGGATGCTTCAAAAGCAGAACGTTTACTTGGATGGAAAGCGGAGAAAAACTTATTTGAGATGTGTAAGGACGCTTGGCGCTGGCAATCAAATAATCCAGACGGTTATCAAAAATAATGTAGACGATAAAAGATTTTATTCTACACACATAAAAGGAGATCGATTTCCGAATTCATTTCGGAAATTGATCTCCTTTTTAAATAGACGAACGGATGGTAGAAAGCTTTTACAGGCAACTTTCACATCCAAGAGCGGTTTAATCGGTCACTCCAGCGGGCGAAGCGCATCGATCGTGGCGGTAAAGTCATTCGACAAAACGTATGATAATCAATATCTGAGACGTACTGGATAAGTCGCATTAGTGCAAACGCGAACGTCAAAGTCGATCCGATCGCAAAGCTAAGACCGTATCCAGAAGAGCCGAACGGTGCGATCAATAGGGCTAAGATTCCGTTAGCAAAGAAGAAGATGAACAAACTCCATCTTATGTAGGGAAAACCGTCCAGCGTGCAAAATGGAGTTTTTGTTGTGATTTACGGTTAACAAAAAATTGGGAACTTTCTTTTGGATATACACACCTATTTCACCGAAATCGCTTAAGTATTCTTAAACTTCTTCACGTATTTCAGTATTCCTCATCTTTATGCAATCATTATCTAGGCGCAACCGAGTGTTTCTTATCAATATTATTATGAAGATTTATTTCGAAAGTAACAGCGCATCGTTCGTTTCGTCACCCAATCTTCAATAACCTTTTCCCTTGTTGTTTAATCGCTTCGTCATGTGTGACGAGGATGATCGTTTTTCCTTGATCGTTCAGCTCTTGTAACAGCGCCATCACCCGCTCCGCGTTCGCTTGATCAAGCGAGCCCGTCGGTTCATCCGCCAAGATGATGTCACATTGCTTCAGCATCAATCGAGCTAATGCGACCCGTTGCTGTTCCCCACCTGACAACATAAAGACTTTTTGATCGATTTTGTCGCTTAATCCAACAGAAGTCAGCACTTCTTCAATCGTCTTACCAGCGCGATAGCGTTTTTGAACGATCTCGAGATTCTGCCGGACCGTTTTTTGGTCGACGAGTGCGAAGTTCTGAAATAAGAAGCCAAGCTTCGTCCGGAAGTATGCCAGTTGATTGCGCTTATTCGTGATGTCCTTTCCGTCGACGACGATCGTTCCCGTATCAATCGGCTCTAGCGCCCCAATCATGTTGAGTAGCGTCGTCTTCCCGCATCCACTTGGACCGGAAAAGATGACGAAGTCGCCCTGAGAAATCGTTAGCGATAGGTTTTCGAATAAGGTTTTCCCTTGAAACGACTTGGTCAGTTGCCGGATTTCAATCATAGATTTCCCCCCTTTAAAATGCGCTGGACATTTGCCCGTTCAATCTTTCGAATCAGCCAAATTAGCAAGACGCCTTCTGCCACTAGTAAGAGTCCTCCGCCAGCTAATAGTAGCCCGGGTGAAGAAAACTCAAGGATATAGGCAGTAAGCGTTACAGCCAGTGTACTGACAAGCGTAATCCCCATCGTGGATACGATCAGGCGACGATTTTTCTGCCAGATGCTGTACCCCATCACCTTCTGAACCGACAACTCGATCGCATTCACTTGATACTCGAGTCGTAGCACCGTCCAGATGACGAGCAACTCGAGACTAAGAATCAGTACGGCAAAGATCAGGTTCATGTTCATCAATCGTTTTGCTGCTTCCCAGATGCCAAGATACTTCTCCCACGCATTCGTCTGCAAGACAAGTTCATTTGTCATCTGTTTCTCCGCCACATAGTCTTGAAAGGCTCCTTGGTCCAGGTCATACATGACGTCAGCGAGTAAAACATTTGACAGTTGTTTTGGTACTTTCTGTTGCTTTGCTTCATTGACGACGATGAGTAACGGATCATCGATGAGTGTACTGCCGCTAGTAAGATTTTGATCGATCGCGACGGTTTCGAAATCTTCCTGATAGCGGACGACCGGATAGGCGTCTGCGAGATACGCTACGAGTCCGAGTTCACGAAGTCCACTATCAATGGTCGACTTCGCTGGAATTGCAATCCCCTCTGGTGCAAAGAACGTCAGCTCATGCTTCAAGACGGAAGCACTATTCTCAAATTTCCCGGCAAATTCATTAAATGCTGTCCGGTTCATCAAGACGGTCGGTTGGTCTGCCGTCGTGAAGCTGTTAATCGGGGTACTCAATGTCACTTTAAAGTCATCATAAAAGCGTGTGTACAGTTCTGTCTGGATTCGTTCCGAGATGTCGGAACTTTTTTCATCCGAGTAAAGCGGAGACGTTACCTTGTGACCGATGTAAGTATACGAATAATTTTTCTTTGCTTCAAAGAACGGACGTTGCTTATAGATCGTCACGGCTTCGGCGATGACCGTGATACTGCTTGAGAGCATCAAGATCGTCAAGAAAGCTGTCACGAATTTCATGCCATATGTAAAGCCTAGTAATTTGTTCGAACGCTGACCGTTCGAGAACGCTTCTTTGATCGTCAAGCGTCGCAATCGCAGATAGACCAGTCCGTTGACAACGAGCAATCCAACCATCAAGCCACTGAACAGTATCAAGTATGGATCAATCGGCGTGAATGAACGGAGTGTCAAAAAGCTAACGATGAACGAAAGCAACAAAATGCCGGAGTCCATCAGAATCGAACGTGTCACCCATCGCGCTAACGATTCGCCCATCGATAGACGAACGAGCAATTCCTTTCTGACGACAGCCAGCTCATAGAAGGTCAGTAACACGGTGATGATCGCAACAAGTGCGAATACGCCTAAGATACGGTACAGTTCTGCTGACTCATTATAACCCGGTTGCGGATGATTCCCCGCGTATGTATCAATCAATTCCATCTTAAACGCCTTTACGGCAGCAGCTGAACCCATCCCGTAGAAGTTTGGTGTATAAGCAACGGCAGGATGCTCGGATAACGGCTTGAACTGGAACGTGATATCACCGAGAAAGACGCTTTGATAGACCTGTTCTTCAATCGAGCGGGTAGCAAACATCGCTTTAGTACCAGCCGTCCCGTAAATCGTCTTCGTACTGGAGAACGTCTGATTAGGCGTCTCTTCATAAGTGAAGACATCGACTTGATGTTTTGTCGCGGCTCGCTCGATATCTGCTAGCATCTGTTGTTCCGAAATCTTCGGATTCGGATAGATCGTCGTCGACACGAACGGTTCTGCGAATCCTTCAAGTGTCAGCATTCGACTTTCTCCGATGATGAACAGACTCGTAAACACCATCACGGTCAGAATCATCAACTTCAAGCGTTTCATCCAGTTTCCTCCTATCCAACTATTACATTACTTGAACCAAAGTAGTTGTAAATCGTACTTGTTTTACATTGTGACGTCCATTTAGTACTATATTTTCTCCATTCGTATCTAAATATCTATATCTAATGTGAATTAAAACAAACAAAAACTAAAATAAAAAAAAACAATATATTACCTTTTTAATCAAATAAAATAGATATAAAATCCTTAGATTCTTTATAATGTATCTATATTGCTAAAATAAAGGAGTTTTTTCATGTCTTTCTTACTTGGAGTTTCATTAATTGCAATCATAGTCATTATGATTAAACATCAGCATGAGTTTCTTCCACAATTAAGAGCCGGTTCGTTTAATTTAAAACTAGGTATATTCTCACTTTTAGTTGGTTGGATTATTCATGTTTCGAGTTCAATGACAGGATTTAACGAAATTTTATTAGTTAATCAAATTGAATCGGCATTTTTCTTACTTTCTTTCGTTTGCCTAATCATTGGTGTTACAAAGTTCATAAATCGTTTGCCTCTTAATTTCAATCGACGATTGATGATATTTACATTGATTTTAGCTTTTGCTTATACGATCGTGAACGAGCAATTTTCATTCTTGAGTTACCTGATTCCAGCTGAATTCAATTATTCGTTTATTTCACTTGGACTCTATATTGTTGTGGTATGTTGCTTAATTATTGAAGTTTACCAATTCATTTTTACAGATAATAAGCCGACTAAGTCTTCTGAAGAAAAACCTTTCTAAGCTTTTATAAGAGAAAGTCCTTTGAGATTTATTCTTCAAAGGACTTTCTCTTTTCGTTTAAGTTGTACATTAACTTATCTTCAATAACTTATCTTCAATTTTTTAAGTAATGTATCTAATCAGTTCGCGAGAAAAGTAAAAGGCTCCTTCTTCCGTACCAAAGTATTTTTGATAGTAGATAAAGATACGAACGATGATCCATCGCGCAACTTTTATAATTGTACTGATTATGAAACCTAGTAGACCAATATGCCATAAAATAAGACCAATCAATAAGAAAAAGAAACAACCGATTCCTTCCAATCCTCCGAATATTGCAAAAAGAATCAGTAACACTAAACCAATGATTATGTAAAACAATTCGCACACCCGCTTTTCCTATAATAATATAACTTTACCATTAAAAGGATTATTTAGAATTAATTTTTTACATTTATAAGTCAATAAACTACCTTTATTTATAATTAAAATTCAATTCGATAACTCTTGATTTCAACGATTCAATAATAGAGATAAAAGATTAAATTTATCCGAACACCCCAGCGGATAAGTAGAGTTATCCGCTCGACGCAATGCTCCATTTCTTCAATCATGCCAACGGTTTCTTCAACTTTCAAAGAGCGTAAGCCGCGTGATTTCCCATCCTTCCGTCCATTCGCTTCAGATAAACTCTCATTCTAGAGCGATCGCTTTCAGGATAACTCTACTTATACTAAAACTACCGCGGAATACATACCAGATATGCATATCTGAAGAAATGGATACCTATGAACGATTTACTACGCAACTGGATTCCCCTCGTCAACTCCCTCCTGGCCCGCCTCTCGATCCACCCGAATGAACATGATGAATGCCGGCAAGCCGCCCTACTCCGACTTTGGAAGTCAATCGAAGAAGGCAAGGTCATGACCGTCACCTTCGCCCGGATTCGGGCAAAAGGCGCGATGCTTGACTACTTAGCGACCCGTAACCGGACGCTTGCGACCGAAGTCGCGGTCGAAACAATGCCGGAACTCCCTCGGACGCCGAACGTCTCCTTTCATTATCTCCTCAGCGAACTCAAACGGGATCTGTCGAATAAGGAGTACGCGTTTCTCGAAGCCTTGATGCACGGCACGGAAGAAACGCTCGGTTACTCACCAGCGCGACTGCGCTCATTAAAGTCGGAACTCCGGCAGAAAGTCCAGTACCTCCTCGGATGATGACCTATTATCAAGAACGCTTACTCGTAATCATCGAACAAGCGAACTATCGTCCCTTGACGAAAAAAGCCTATCGCTCGGACGTACGGCATCTCTGTCGTTACGTCGAACGGATCGATGTCCCGTCGTTGCAACGTTACGCTAAGTTTTTACGCGACACGTATGCCCCAGCGACTGCGGCTCGGCGACTGCATGCTCTGTCCATCCTGTTCGATCAACTGGTCGCGGAACGTTCACTTCCGACAAATCCGTTGGCTCGCGTCAAAAAACCGATTCCTGCACCCTACCGACGACTTGCCTTCACGTACGACGACGTCCACCGTGTCCTCGAGACGATTCGTGATGAGACCGTCTACGCCTTTAGCTTTCTGCTCCTGCATACAGGATTGCGTTTCTCAGAAGCCCGTGACTTGCACCTCGCAGATGTCGACTTTGCGCGCGATCACGTGCTCGTTCGGAGTGGGAAAGGCGATCAATCACGTCAAGTTCCGCTGCATCATGCGTTACGAAATGTCCTAACGCGTTACATCGAGACGATTCGTCCTGACGCCACCTCGTTGTTTTGCGAAGACAGTGGACGACCGGTCAATCCGGCGAAGTTCCGCCGTGTCTTAAGGGAGGCAAGTGAACGATGTCTCGGACGAATCCTGCGACCGCATGACATCCGGGTGACGTTCGCAACGACGCTCTATCACGTACATCAGACGGATATTCTGACCATCATGCGCTTGCTTGGGCATAGCGACGTAAGAACGACCCAGCACTACGTCCTACCGTCGCACGACATTGCTCATTCGTCGGTCAATCGGCTCAAGCGGACAGACGATTAAGAACGTCCCGGACGTGATTCGTCTGGCTGCGGATGTATCCTTCCGTCGTTGAGATGCTAGCGTGACCAAGCAGACGCTTTATATCGAGCAACTTCAACCCTGCCTGCTGATAGAGATAGGTCGCATAGGCGATCCGTAACATATGCGGACGGATGTGACGCTTCAAGGACGTAAATCCGACCTCGCGAAGTGCCTTCCTTGCCGCATGTTCATTGATCATCCGTCCCGTGACGGATTGAAACAAGTAGCCGGTCGTACGATCTGCTAGAAACAGAACAATCTTTTCGCAAAGGGTCTTTCCGATCGGAACGGTCCGGGTCCGCCCACCTTTTCCGTGACGCACGTACAGTTCATTCTTCGCTAGATCAAAATCCTGCACCGTCAACAAACGGGCCTCCATGAAGCGGAGGCCCGTTTGGCTGAGCACCTCGAAGAAGAGGCGATAGGTTGGATCTTGAATCTGTCGAATCACCGGGATCAACTCTTCACTATCATGATAGGTCTCATCTTGGAGACGTTGATGGACAATCGGACGGATCTCGACCATCGGATTCTTTTTGATCCGTCGCCGCTCGACGAGAACGTTTCCGAGCCGGTGTAAGACGTGATAGCGTCGCAGAATCGTCGACGGCTTATAATGCGCTCGCATCCAGTGAAAGTAGCGTCGTAAGGACGCGACAGACCAGTCGACCTGATGCAAACGCATTTGTCGAAGATCACTCCGGTATGCCTTGATCGTATGGGCTGTCCGCGAGAAGTCCGTCAATAAATACTGATCGAGATAGTCATGGTGGGGCATAGCTAGTTCCTCCTTTTTGTAGGACTGACGTGAAAGCTAATGGAGCACACGATTGATTTTTGATGAAATATCAAGAATCGCTTTCCCTAAACGATCAATGAGTGAAAAACAAAAATAAGGAAAAAAGTTACAATCATATTAAATCTACTTTCTGTAGAGCAGGAGAGAACACATACCTTTCTTTACCCTGAACGACAGCGTATTGATTCCATCCACTAATCGATAAAGGAGCTTACATATGAATACGGATAACGACTATCTTGGCAATCCCTCAGATATTCTCGTCACGACGTATGTGACGGAAGAAGACTTGCGCGACATCATCGCCATCGAATTCAAAGACTTCTGGCACCCAAAATTACGCATCACCCCACACGAGCTCGTGATTACCGGATCGACCGTCTCAACAGCACATCGCTTCGCCCACCATAAACCGTTCACCCTCACGATTGCCCCGTTTCGCATCCGTCATAACATCATTTCGTTTCATATCTATGACATCAGCCCAGCGTCCCAAGAACAAACGATTTTGAATCTGCTAAAGGCAAACCCGAACTTGTCATACAGCTATCACATGATCCATGTCCATCTTCAACCATGCGACTTCGGAAATCCATTTTTTCATACGCTCCAGTATACGAAATTAATGGACCATAAAATCCTTGTCGGTCTTCATCTATAATCGATACGCTTTGATTTTTCCTCACCTGCAGATGTTATTTGAAAAAAATGTATATGATTGAATGAAAAAGGGTATCTAGATTACACCTTTACCATTCGATTAAACATTCCACTCTGCCGAGGTGACTCCATCCATCATGCCAAACCATACGATGCATGCTCATACTGACTTTTTGCTTGTCACTTTATCTTATCTGATTGCCGCAACATCCGCCTATATCGCGATTGAACTCGCGGGACGCGTCAAGACAGCGACCGATCGTTCGAAACATCTTTGGTTGATTGCTGGTGGATCGATTTTAGGTCTTGGCATCTGGTCGATGCATTTCGTCGCGATGCTTGGTCACGGTACCTTGAAGGATGCGACCTACTCGTTCCCGCTCGTCTTTCTATCGGTCATCATCGCGATAACGGGATGTATTCTCGGCTTTTATCTCGTCGCTCGTCGCATGTCCCGTGAATCGTTCGTTCTCGGTGGTTTCTTGATGGGGAGTGCGATTGCCGGCATGCATTATGTTGGGATTGCCGCTTTACAGGGGATGACCCTGCAGTATCATGCTGGTTACGTCTTATTCTCGATCTTGATTGCGATCGCTGCTTCTTGGACCGCACTCTGGATTGGTTTCTTTTCGCGTTACGCAAAGCAACAGATGTTGGTGCAAACGAAAGTCTTCTTTGCTCTCATCATGGGCATCGCGATCTCCGGAATGCATCACGTCGGGATGCTCGGTTTAGAGTTTCAGATGATTCCATCATTCACGAGTGATCAAGTCATCGAACCAGCGATGCTGTTGACGCTTGTGTCGATCGTCACACTATTTTTATTCATCGTCTTCTTCGCTTCCGTCTTGTTTGACCTCCAGTTACGTAAACGTGACTTAATCCAAGCGACGATTCTTGAATCGACCGAAGATGGTGTCGTGACAACGAACCCTGATGGTCTGATCCAATATGCGAACTCACTGTTCCATGATTTTTTCCCGGAACGTCATTCATACTTAACGGAACATGACGTAGCTTTACGTCTTGATGTACCCGATCATACGAAACAAATGCTGCACGTCGACGAACGTATCCTTGAAGTCGTCAATCACCCGCTAAAAGGCGAGAACTTGAATCAGACATTGTGGTTTTTCCGCAACGTCACCAATCAAGTGTCGTCGCAGCAGCAACTCGAACACCTTGCCTTTCATGACCGATTGACGGATTTACCGAATCGAGATAAGATCACGCTGTTTATCGAGGAACAGATTAGACAAGGAATTCCGATTTCGTGTCTCGCGCTCAGTATGGATCGTTGGCGTTCTCTAAGTGATATGCTCGGACATAAAGGCGTCGAGAGTCTGTTGCTGCAAATTGCAGAACGTCTTCAAGCAACGATTCACGCGCGTGATGTCTTAGCACGCCTTGATTCATCCGAATTTCTTGTTCTCCTCGTTGACGAACGCAGTCAGCTAGCGACACAAAAAGCCGAGAAGTGTTACGCTGCCTTATCGCAACCATTTGATATCGATGGAACCGTCATTACGCTGACGATGCGCGCCGGGATTAGTCATTACCCGGAAGACGCCACAACAGCAGAAGAACTGATCGAGTATGCAAAACTGGCACTACATGCTTCGTTTACTGAAGCGCAAAACACGATCAAGGAATTCAAGGTCGAGAATCGAAACGATATCTTGCGGACCGTCCAGATCGAAAAATTCATGACGGAGGCACTCGAAGCAGAAGCCTTCGAGCTCGTCTATCAACCAAAGATTGCAGTGGCTACGGCACGCATGACTGGTGTTGAAGTGTTAGCACGCTGGACGCACGATGAGCTTGGGTTCGTCTCACCGGCAGAATTCATTCCAGTCGCTGAAAATACCGGGGCGATTCATGCCCTAGGTGACTGGGTGTTACGTACCGCCTGCATACGCTGGGTCGCGTGGCAAGACTTGACACCGGAACCGTTTTCGATTGCCGTTAACGTCTCCCCACTTCAGTTCGCGAGTCAAAAGTTCTTACGTCGCGTCGAAACAATTCTCGAGGAGACAGGAATGAATCCGGCATACCTCGAGCTCGAAATCACGGAGTCTGCCGCCTTATCATATGAGACAACGACCTATGAAAAATTAGCACGACTGCAAGAACTCGGTATTCGTGTTTCCCTCGACGACTTCGGTACCGGTTACTCGTCCTTCAAGCAGCTTCGTTCATTACCAATTCAGTTGTTAAAGATTGATCGCTCGTTCATCAGTTCGTTATTTGACGGTAAGAATCAACAAGCAATCGTTCAATCGATGATTCAACTTGGACATAATCTCGAGATGGAGGTCTTAATTGAAGGGGTAGAAACGTTGGGGCAGGCAGACTGGCTCGCTCGAGAAGGTTGCGATTATTTCCAGGGCTATTATTTCAGTCGACCGTTGAAAGAAGAGGATCTGTTTGGATATTTAAATTTATTACGATCGAGCGGAAGCGCCTAATTTTTTAGTCATAGCCTCGCAGCGAAGCAATTTTGATAATCACTAAATCGCTCATCTCTCTGAGAATAAAGAAAGCACCTGAATCCGTGGATTCAAGTGCTTTCTTCTTCAGTAAAAAGTAAACTAACCAAGTATTAGCAACGATTTTATGTCTTGGTTCATCCCTACGTATAAATTATTAATTGCTTGTTGAATGTCTTTTTTACTCGAAAAAGAATCTTCAATGATTTGATTGGTATTATATGAATTCGCTTCAAGATGATTTTTTAATTCAATAAGATAGGATCGCTGGTCGTCATTAAAATACTTCGGTTGATATCTTACACTATGTCTGATGTTTTTTACTAAGTTATTCATCTCACTCAATAATTTTCGTAAGTCCGATTTTTTTATATCTTCTTTTTTCAATGTCGAAGACGCAAGAACATTCTCAACCTGTGCACTTATTTTTTCATTGTATGATCGATCTTCCGAGAGCGTCGGAATACCGGCAGACAATTTTTTTAGATTGTTTTTATAACGAGTTGTTATTTTGTTTTGATTTACTTCAATTTTTTTATTCATACTTAAAGCGCTATACGGATACATATAATTAATTGTTAATGTGGCAATAATAAGAATGATTACTGTGGCTATCATAAATTTTTTACTATTACTTTTCAAACTCTACACCGTCCTTCTCTATACAACTGATATATTATCTAAAAATATACCATGCATTCCTGTGGTTAAAAAGCTAATAAAATTAACTACTTTTTTTACATCTTAGATATTGCAAAGAGCAGCACCAGTCTTTAATTCATGACTGATACTGCTCTTTTATTTAGGTACTATTTTTTCAAACTACTAACTCTCAGTATAATCGTTATTTACTAGTAGATAATTTAACTTGAACTGTACGCGATTTACTTTTATTTTTTGCTTTATCAATCGCATAAAGAGTCAGCTTCGTATTTTTCTTCATCGGCTTAATGGTTACTTTGTATGTTCCTTTACTCGAAGCAATAGTACCTTTGATTTTAGTTTTTCCACTGTATACTTCTACGATTGCGTTGGCTTCAGCCTTTCCAGACAAAATCGTAGTTTTTGTCGTAACTACATTAACAGTTGGGGATGCCGGGGGTGTTCGATCCAGTACGTTCACTACTGTATGCGTACTTCGATTCTTCGCCTCATCGTATACGAATACACTTAACACAGTTCCTGCTTTTTGTTTAGATAAGCGGATACTGAACTTTCCGGAAGTTGTTGACTGCTTCGCAATCACCTTATTATCTCGCTTGATCTCAACAGTACTATTTTTCTCAGCTGTTCCTTTAAGAGTTGTCATATTATCTGAAAATTTTTCGACTTTCGCTTTAGCAGGAGGCGTTCGATCGAGAACCTGGACGAATACTACCTCACTGTCGTTTCCAGCTGTATCTGTTACAATCACACTTAACTTCGTACCAGCTTTTTGACGAGGTATACTTACAGCAAATGTATTAGCTTGATCCGATTTTCCTACACCAATCACAGTATTGTTATGTTTAATCGTGATGGTTGCACCCGGCTCCGTATCACCTGTTACTCGGTTCATCTGATCAGAGATTGGATCAATTTCATAAAAGATCGGTTTCGTTCGATCCACTACCTTAATGACCGTCTGTTCGCTGACATTTCCTGAAGTATCTGTTATTGTTACAAACAACTTCGTTCCACTAAACTGTTGCGAAATATAGACATCGAACATGCCGTCTATATCTACCGTTCCGTCATTTATTAGATTCCCCTTCTCGTCATGGACCTGAACGATTCCATCTACTTCACCCGTTCCAGTTAGTTGGGTTTGCTGATCCGTTAGTTCGTTTACGACGGGGGCTCCTGGTTTCGTACGATCCGCGACGATTAAAGGTTGTCGCGAACTTTTATTGCCTTTTTCGTCTTCTATGAAGATGCTTAACGCACGATTACTTGGTTGCTTATCAATCGGTATCGAAAATCTTCCTTGTGATACATTGACTTGTTTTCCAACGAGTTCATCCAACAAATCGTAGACATAGATCGTACCATTTTCGATATCAAATGGTACTTCTCCATCAATCGTTGTTGATTGATCAGTTACCTCATCTATATACAATTGACCATATTCTTTTATGAGTAACGCGTTAGCGGCATTGACTCGTCCATGACCAAACTCGTAATCCCATCCGTTCGTTCCTAAATCATCCGCTGTCTCCTCAAGACGAGAAACAATTTGGTCATTCGTCATCGAAAAATCGTCTGCCTTAATTAAAGCTGCAACTCCTGCAACAACGGGTGAAGCCATCGATGTTCCACTCATATAACCATAATCATCATACGGTAACGTCGAGTAAATCGAACTACCTGGTGCTGCGATATCAATATCTTCTCCATAGTTCGAAAAGTATGACGAATCATCCCATGACGTTGTTGAGGCGACCGATACGACGTGTTCATACGAAGATGGATAGTGTTTGCGTGATGTTGCATCGTTACCTGCTGCAGCAATGACAACAACACCTTTATCGTGAGCGTAATTTATGGCAGATTGATAAAGTGAGTTGTAATAATAACTGCCGAGGCTCATATTGATGATTGATGCACCACGATCTGTCGCACGATAAATAGCCTTTATCACGTCAGAAGAATACGCGGAATCGCCTGTAAATACATCAAGTGGCATGACTGTAGTAGTCGGAGCTACTCCTGTACCCCCTAGACCGTTATTACTGACGCCACTGATGATTCCCGCAACATGTGTACCGTGATCGCCATTCGTAATTGTATAAGGCGAGTTATTGACGATGTCATACCCATCGACGATATTCCCTCTCAAATCTCTATGATTCTGATCGATTCCATCATCGATGACGGCTACAATGACGGATCTAGACCCCATCGTTCGCGTCCAAGCTTTTTCTGTTTCAATATTACGATGGTGGAATTGAGTCGAGAAGTCCGGGTCATTTGGCGTTTGTGTCTTGTATACTAAATGGTCCTGTTCGACGCGCACGACACCAGCTTCCTTTTTTAGTTCGTTCTTAAAAGATGCCACCGATTGATCAACTGGGACATCTACGACCAGTAACGCATTACGATTTTCCTTTTTCTTAATCACTACTTCTGCGTCATCGATACTCAACATGTCTGGTTGTTTCGTTTCTACAATTAAGCGCTGCGTCTCATTTTCCGAGTTTTGTGCCGATGCAGGTATCGTACAAATGACAAGTCCTAACGCACCCCCGACCCCTATCAAAATATTTCGAATATGATTCATTTTCATCCCCACCTCATCCATTTATTTTTCTAGTGCCTTTACTCCGACGGACTTAAAACTAAAAAACGGGCATAGTCATTTTTGTCAAAGGCGACATACAATTCTTGACCGTTCCATTGATACATATAGGCACTTTTTACGGAGTACTTAGCAAATGTCTTCTTCGATTTATCGAGGTGATACGTCGTTGGCTTTGAATAATTGATGACGTTTCCTGCTTTTCCAAAAGCATTTTTGATTTCTGCTTTTGTAATGCTTCGTTTCTCTAGTGACGGGAGGAGCACAAGCATATCAATCACGTTCGAGTTACTCATGGCGTAACGTGAATACAAGACGCTTCCATTCCACTTACCACTCCAGACCGCATCTGTATGGGGAATGAACAGGCTCCCAGCAGTACCCGTCACCTTTTTATAAGAAGTGCCTGGCGCTAACTTTCCTTCAAATGATTTTGTTGCTTCAATCGCTTGACGATGGCGTTTTAGCCACGGCTCATCCTTTAAAGTGGATAGCTTTGGTGGTGCGATAACTTTGCCTGTCGTTGTTGCTGTGAAGCCTTCATACGTTGCTTTTAGTGTATATGTTCCAACGCTTTTTCCGTAAAGCTTACCTGATTTGATGTAGGCTTTCGTCGGTGCGTTGGTCGCCCACTTGACACCTGATTTAATCTTCACTTTCTTGCCGTCTGCCTGTGTGACCTCTAAATAAAGGGTTTCCGATGCGCCGGATGTCACCGACTGATGGTCTTTGATAATCGAGATAGCAACTGGACGCTTCGAGATGTTTTTTCCGCTGAACACGCTTGATCGATTATCCTCTGTCCGCAGTACGATAGATTTTGCATCTTTTGTCAAAGCAACAGGTGAATTTTGAGCAACGATGTTATCTGCATCTAAACTGGTATAGATTTTTCGACCTGTTTTGCGTTCAAATAGTGAAAAATCGCTTCCCCATCCTGAATAGGTAGCCGCAATGAATTGACCGGATTCATCGATATCGATATCACTAAATGCATAATCCGTTTCTGTCACGAAAGAACCTGACCGATGAAGAGGTTTGAAATTTTGACTTCCATCGTACACCTTTAATTGACGGTCACCCTCTTCTCCGACGACGAGCAATCCATCACGATTGAAATCATAAGCTTCGATCGCGTTTCCACTTGTCGAATGGATGACTCGTTGATATGTTCCATCTTGGCCGTAAAGATAGATATCATCTGAATTAATGACTGCAATGTTTGAGTCGGATACGAGAATATCCCCGAATTGACTTGTGCCACGAACGAATAGAAGTTCTTTCGTATCTAAGTCATAGCGAATGAGCTTTCCGTCCTCATATTCATCCGCTAACGCAATCACTTGATGTGAACCTGGTAAAAACTCTACCTTCGTGAAGTTCTTGATTTCCTGATTGTTGTACGGAATCATTTCAATCGTATCGATGAGCTCTGCGAAGGCATCATATACATAAATCCGATTGTTTTTTGCAACGGCTACCATTTTTTGATCATCTGAAACCGCGAAGCCTGTTTCATGATACGTATCTCTCGTCTCAGAAAGACTTTGGAGTCTAGTTCCTTGACCGAGATCCACAAGTGAAGCATCTTCGTATCCGTAATAACCCCACAATAAATTTTGTCCTGGAATGACTTTATAGTCACCATAATTCAAAAAAGCGGCTGTTTTTGGTAAATCAACCGTCGCTTCAACTGATGATGACCCAAGTCCGAATATTGATGCCGCCATTCCAAGGATTGCTACCTTTTTCATGTTCATCACTCTCTTTCTTTTTTCTCAACCTTTATATCTTATAAGAAAATCAGAACTTTAATTTTCTATTTTTTTGAATAAAAGTAAATATCATTTAAAATGACTTCTTCTATTTTCTGCTCATACAAAAAAGTAGCTCCTTCTAATATTTGTGAAGGAAGCTACCTCTGTCATTTTGAATATGTCGAAAATATCTTTGTCACCGTATACAACTCATGTCCTCGCTTTCCGGTCAAGAACGCTTCTCCTGCCATCGTCCAGGAATGAGCAATGATCGCACTATTCTCATCACGCCGAACGCCCATATAGGTCGTTACGTGATGTCCCCGTCGTCGCATCATCCATATCGCTGCTAACGATTGTGCTAAACAATTACTACGCCAAGGTGTTCGATAGGCACTTCTTTCGATTGCTCGTTTCACATCGTTCCTTAAATCCCCAGTATAAGACGGTGACTCCTGAACCGCTCGCCCTAGTAAAGGTGCAACGTAGCGAAAGGGAAGAAATACGACACATCCTCTGGCAAATCCTAACGATAGATAGGCTTCAATGAATTGAAGTAATTCAATAGCGGAAAGACGTGTACGCTTGGTCATCTGACTTCGACAAGCTCTTTTTGGACTAATAGTTCAACGAAACGAGTCACTTCTTTTCGACACGTCTCCTCGTCCACCTCGTATCGTTCCCGTAATAAGTGTACAAGTTCCGTCACCGTCCGTTCCTGATCGAGTAATCCCCAAATCGCAACGCCGCTCTGACCGATACTGAAATATTTCCCTTGCGTGACGCTCATCATAACGATTTCGCCATCCATTTCTGATGCCAGAATGTCCTCTTTTCGTAAGAATTTATGATTTGCTTTTAATGCTTCCATCGTTGATTTCCTCCTTGATTGCTGCTGTTATCAATTCTACGACAGTCTGTTCTGAAGCGATTCTCTGCGGACGATAGATCCGCAGGAGTTGGACGCGTCGGGCGAGTGCCATCGCACTCTCAAATTGAAACGCCTCTTTTTGAAGTTCTTTATAATAGATGTTGCGGTATGTATGGAGCATCAACGTACGGACTTTGTCTATTCCCGTCACGGTTTCATGTTGCACGTATTCGATATCAGCAGGTACGAGTTCTACGATCAACCGTAAGCGGACCGGTGCGTTCCAAAACTGCTGTTCCCGGTCGACGGTATATTTCGTCCGTCCATCCACTTCACGATTGACCCGCGTATAGCCGATGCCAGAGGACGGTAAGACATCCTCCCACAATTTTTGATGACCATAGGCAGGCGCGACGAGCGCCGCATCATCCTCGAAGCGTGTCGCGGCTACATCGTCAGTGACAAGATGGTATCCTTGTGCCAAAAAACGATGTGCCGTCGTCGACTTTCCGGCTCCCGAATGCCCTGTCAGCAAGATTCCTGTTTCCCCGTCCGTGATGACACTACCGTGCATCGGTAGAACCCCCCGCTGATGCAGGATGATTCCCATACAGGACCCAAGCAGGAACAGTTTCACTGCTTCGATTTCAGCTCCTGCAGCAAGATCCACCTCGATAGTTGTCCCGGATGCTACGAAATAGTGGGCAACACTGGGAACATAGAGTGAAAACGCCTCTTCCGTCAATCGATACGGATGATCAGCCGTCAGTCCGTTCATCTTTTCTTGCAGATCACTGATTTGAATATGTACGTCACTACGTGTTGTTTCACTGCTCGGTAATTCTGGTAATGCCAGTTCGGACGTCACAGTCAGTCCGAACACGGAATAACGATACGTCATGCGTTTCATTTAGAATGATTCACCTCTCTTCTTTCGAATGTTCCAGTCTCCATCTGATAGATGGCGTCCGCGAGCTGTCCGATTTCCCGACGATGGGTGATGTAGAGAATCGTCATGCGCGACGTCAATTGACGCAAGGTGTCATGGAACATCACTTCCTGTTCACGATCCAAGGCGTTCGTCGCTTCGTCGAGTAACAATATACGTGGTTTTTTAGCTAACGCCCGCGCCAGGATGATCTTTTGCTGCTGTCCACCGGATAAGCGTGTTCCGAAATCACCGATCATCGTCTCGATGCCGTTCGGTAAATCAAATACGAAGGTCGCACCTGCTAAATCGAGTGCTTCAACGAGTGCCTCGTCCGTCAAATCCGGATTAAAGTGCAGGATGTTCTCGCGAATCGTACCATGAAACAAAAAGGCGGATTGCGGAATATAACTGATCTGTTCACGCCATGCCGCTGCCCGTCGTGCGTTCAAGGTTTTTCCGTCCACCCGGATTTCTCCAGCTTGCGGCTCAAGAAGTCCCAGCAACAAATCAAGGAACGTACTTTTACCCGTACCGGAGGCACCCATGATGGCGACCATCTGACCGGCGTTCACCGTGAAGGAGACGCCTATCCCCGTCGTCTGACCATAGGAATAACGAACACGATCGATTACGAGTGTCTCGTGAAATGTCAGTTTCTCCTCGTCGCTTCCGCTTCGCTTCGGGACTGCCTCCATCTTGTTCAGTAGAAGGGTATATACCGGCACACCGGATAAAAAGATCTGTATGTTTTTTTGAAAGGCCGCGAACAACGGCCACAGACGTCCGAACAACAGAACGATGACAAGCAAGGTGCTGACCTCTTCTTGTAACACGGACAGGCTGATGTAGAAAAAAAGACTGATGACTGCTGCTGCGACGATCTTAAACACCGTATCCGGTTTGGATTGTTCTTTTGCGAACTGCACGAGTTGTTGCTCCACCTCTTCCGTCGCTTGACGGAAAAAATCGACTTGTCTCGCTTCAATCCCGTAACTGCGAATCTCCTTCATCCCGTAAAGTTGCTCATGCAACCGTTGCTGCCACGTCTGATTCGATTGGTACAGCGAGAGCGCCAGTCGTCGGACGCGCCCGAGGGAGGTGTATAAACTGATGAAGACGATCATGCCACTCACGAGGACGAACCCGGTCAGACGGGGCGAGAGATACCAGGCGAGCACGATATGCGGAATCATGATGAGGACTCCGGAAATCAGACCGATCAACGCTGTGACGCTGGAACTGATACGTGCAATTTCCAACGTGAACAGGTTGAGGACGTCACTTTTTTTCTGGTAAGCGATATACGAATAGTCACTGGCAAACAACGTTTCAAACAAGAGGACCCGGAGGTGCTTCGTATACTCTTGGACGAGTATCGACGTCTGAACCATCGTTTGCCGGTTGATCCAGACACTGAGTGATACAAGTACTAGATAGAGCAACAAAATACTTTCAAGGTTCAACCACTCCGGGTTCAACCAGTTGACCTGTAGCGGAGCAATTCCCGGAACCGGAAAGAGGAGCGCGAGTAACGGTAGAATGAGTGCTATCCCGAGTGCGGAAGTCATCGCGTTCAGGCTGGTCCAGACGACGACGTACCAAAGGCGATGCCCCGTATGTATGAAAAGATCATGAATCAGGCGCCACATGCTTGCTTGATTCATCGATGCGAACATAACGTCACTTCCTTACTTCAGAGTAAAGACTACCTGAAGTTCCAGGTAGTCTATGTACCGCCTTACGAGCCCGAGAAAAAACCCGAACCATCATCGTTTGGAGTATCAAAGCTACTCTCCGTTTGTTTGGCATCAAGTTCTTCGAGTACCGGTGTTTGCCACTCTTGTTTCATTTGTCTTCACCTCCTTTGAATCGATGAAGTGTAATCGCGCGAAGTAAAAGCTTCACGGACCATATATCTTGAAGTACCTTATTTAGGTTCGATGCTTCAAAAAAGTCATGCCGATATATTTTATTCGCCTCAATATTGGTAAATTGACTAACTTCCTCAATGATTGGTTTGATTTCATCACGCAAACGTAGTTTCCAGTCAGCCGATTGTCTGCCTCTCGCCCGCTTCGGATGGAGAATGGACGCCGGTAAACGTTCCTTCATGATCGTCCGGACGATTTTTTTAGCGATGCCTTTAGAACTGAATACTTCTACTGGTAGTCGGGCACATAATTCAATCAACTTCCGATCCGACGTCGGGTCGCGCGCGATACATCGAAAATGTAATGAGAACAGCGTTCCAAGAACGCCACGATCGTGCAAATCATTAATCCGATAAGCGAATGCCAAGCGATCCGTCGTCGATCGAAACGGAAACTGTCCATGAGAATAGGTCGTATTCTTTAGAACGTTGGGGTGAAACGTTCGTTTGGTCCGTGCTAAATAGTACCGGCGCAGCCGTTCTTCATTGAGGCGTGTTTTAATCAGTAACGCGGCAAGCGATTTTCCTTGCCTCAAGATTGAGGACGTCGTATACGTCAACTCCTGCTTGAGTTTGCTCCACTGTTTCTGCTGGAGCAATTCATGACGATATCCGTCAAGTGAGCCATGCGAAATGGTCGAATTCCCATGTTTTCCATTCAACAGGACTTTCACATTTTGCTTCTGTGCCAATTGATGGATTTCAAGCAACCAAGGGGCATTCATGAAGAAGCCGTATGGCATCTCAAGGATATGTAACCAGTCGTCTATCGTGTTGTAGCTATTACGCGACGGGTTTTCGACCCATGTCTGCCGAATGCCACTATATTGTTTTATTAAATCTTCAACAAGCGGACGCTCATTTCCAAGTTCACCATTGTCTTCGTAGGTTCGTAATGGCACATGGGTATATCCATGTAACACCTGTCTGCGTTTTTTTAAAATCGGTTCCGCAAAAGCTGCTACCGTCGTCGAGTCAAGACCTCCACTTAGTTGAAGACCAACTTCCCCCTCAACAGCAAGGCAGGCCTCGGTCGCGTTTGTTAATATGTTCTCGAACTCTTGATAGAAATCCTTTTTCATTGATTCCGTTTCGTTAGATAATTTGTCATACGACCAGTACGTTTCAATTTGATGATCTCCCTCTCGAACGACTAACGTCTGTCCAGGTCCGAGATAGGTCACTCCTTCCCAAGGTGAGGCATAGGGATTCGACGATTTTGGAACGAATGGTAGCATGGCATAGGTCTCTAAAAATGATTCATCATACGTACACCCTAGCAATGTTGCGACGGGTTTTGCCGTCGAAGCGAATACGAACATCTCCTCACTATACCCGTAGCAAATACTACGTTCTCCTAGTGGATCACGCGCTAGAAATAGCTCGTCTGTGCTTGAATCATAAATTGCGAACGCAAACGGACCATAAAACTGTTTGACACATGCTCGCCCCCACTTTTGATAGGCACGTAGAATCCACTCCGTGTCACTCGTCTTCGCATCCCATGGCTCACCGAGTTGCTCCGCTAACTCCTCTCGATAATCGAGCATCGCATCTACGACGATTGTCAAATGATTTTGTTGATAAGGCAGCATCTTTGATTGGTCACTCTGACGTATCCACTGTTCCAGCGCACCTAGACCACAATTCGAAGTAATCGTTCGATGGCAACGATCACTGTAATAACGTAAGGCATAGATATCTTTTAACGTATCAATTCGGTTAATTAAATTAATATTCCGAAAATTTATCACACCAAAAATCGCACTCATGATGACGTCCTTCCTTTCCATCGCCGTAAACTCCAAGTCAGCGGTCGAAGCGGAATGTAAAGAAAGTGAAGTGATTGAGGTAATGGAATCATCGCTCTATCCTGCTGATTCGGAATGAGATGATGCCAAACGAATTCAAAACGTCTAGAAGAGTCACGAATCAACCAGAAGTAACGTTTCCAGTACCAATACTCAGTTAGTGTCTGATTCGCTTTTCCTGGATCATTTTGTTTTTCGATGATGCGCAGTGCCATTTTAGCCATTCGCTTACTCTTACGATCTTTCGTTAAGTAGACGAACGAATCCGGGATTTCTACTTCGAATAGCTCCTGACGTAATAGTAACGCTTGTCCCATCATGTGGAGACATCCTCGCTTTGCTAGACGGGTTTGGATTTCAACTAAGTCGAGCGGCAGTTTTAAAAATAAATGAATATCGTATAGCCAACGTAATCGAAACCATGCGTGCTTTGAGCCATGAGAAATCAAATAAACGAATAACTCTGTCGTCTCTAAACATGGTATATCGGTTCCTGCAATTCGAACTGTTTCGTGACTTGCCCATAGTTCCTCAAATGTTGGTTCGTTAATGATGTTAGGGTGAAGCCGCCAATGCAATTCAACGATATGATGTGTTTTAGGATGAGTGAACACTAAATGATGTGCCCGTCGCGCATCATATTCAGATTCTTCATCTAATACATATCCGAGTTCTTTTAACAAAAGAGTTCCTTTAGGTAAGTTTTTGACATCAATCAGTAAATCTAAATCACGAAACATCCGTAGACCAATCGAATAATAAATTTTTTGACCAATGACTGGTCCTTTTAAGCAAATGATGTTCACTTGATTTTTTTGAAACAAAGCTAATATACGGATTAATTCATTCGTATATATGAGTAATTCAATAGCCATCGTTTGTTTCTTTTGAGTAAACTGCTCTTTGAGTTGTTCACTTCCCACTGAGTTAATGTGGATACACTGTAAGACACGGTGATATGTAACAAGTTGAATATCAGATTCTGAAAATGAATTTTCATGAGATTTTTCGTTTACTAAAGTAGTAGTTAATATCTTAACTGTATTCATAAAATACTCCTTAATGTACAATTTCAAAAACTTTTACAATAAAAATACACTAAGCACTTAATATAAGATTCATTTTAGAAGAAAAAATACGATATTATTATATCCATAATTGTAACAAAAAGGAGAAAAGCAATAGAAATCTTAGTAACAGGAGGTGCCGGATATATCGGTAGCCACACATGTCTTGAATTGCTTCGTGCAGGTTATGATGTCATCGTAATTGATAACTTGAGCAACAGCCACAAAATCGCTTTAGATCGTGTAGAACAATTATCAGGAAAATCAATTGCCTTTTATGAAGCAGACGTTATGGATAGATCAGCTCTTGAAAACATCTTTAAACAGCATCAAATTAAGACCGTCATTCATTTTGCAGGACTAAAGGCTGTTGGCGAATCCGTCGAAAAACCATTGTACTATTATAAAAATAATTTAATCAGTTCCCTTGTTCTACTTGAAGTAATGGAACGTAATGCTGTAAAAAACTTGTATTCAGTTCTTCCGCTACAGTATACGGCGTACCAGAAAAAATGCCAATTAAAGAAAGCGCACCTAGATCCACTACAAATCCATGTGGTGCAACAAAGCTGATGATTGAACAAATGCTCGAAGATATAGCTGCCGCTGATGCAACATGGAAAATTTCACTTTTACGATATTTTAATCCGATTGGAGCCGATATCAGTGGTCCGATTGGCGAAGACTCTAATGGAATTCCGAACAACCTGATGCCATATGTTACACAAGTAGCGGCTGGTCGGCTCAATAAACTAAGTATCTATGGACAAGACTATGCTACATTCGACGGTACAGGAGTTCGTGGCTACATCCATGTAGTAGATTTAGCAAAAGAGCATTTAAAAGCACTTGAATACTCGCATCAAGGGATCGAAGCGTTTAATCCGGGATCAGGGAAGGGTTCAAGTGTTCTAGATTTGGTAACAACATTCGAGTAAGCGACAGGCATTAGTATCAAACGTAAGTTTGTTGATCGAAGAGCTGGGGATGTTGCTGCTTGTTATGCAGATGTATCAAAGGCAGAGCATTTACTTAATTAAAAAGCTGAAAAGACTTTATATAATATGTGCAAAGATGCTTGGCTTTGGCAATTACAAAATCCAAATGGTTATTTAAACAGTGTGAATATATATTTTCAAAACTATATAAATAAAAAGACTAATTCTCTCGATTTTGAACTGAACCCCGAATGATAGACACTTGAAAAAAAGTGCATCATTCGGGGTTCAGTTCAGAAACTGCATAGGAGGTCTTTTCTGAAGAAGCATTGTGCTTAATTTTATAAACGTTCAATTATTAAAGTATATTAATCAATTTATTAAATCTCTTTAGTGATTGATGCATCATTTTTTAAAAGTAATTTTAAATACACAATTAAGAATGGAAGAACCAAAAGAGTTCTAAAATAGATAAAATTAGAAAATCCTACTTCGAATGATACAAACAAAATAAAAATTAGTACGGCATATTTTTTTCCCAAGTTGCGTTTAAGAAAAATATAAAAACCAATCAGTATTGAAAGTAAGCAAATAATAGAACCTCTTAGAAGATATTCTACTATACCAGAATCTCCATATTTTAAATTTGTATAATTCCCAAATCCTACTGGTGCAAAATAGTTTTCTTTTAGATAAACGTAGTTATTCATCAAATTTCCAGAATTAGAGTATCTACTCAGAATTCCATTTTCCCTAGATTTAAAGACATTTGATGACTCAGTAAATAAATTTAATAGAATATGATTTACAGATTCGACATTGAAAAGATACTCAACAAAAACTACAAATAAACTAAATAGTAAAAGAATTTTATTTTTATAAAACAGTATAAAAACAAAAATTATAAAACTAATTCCTAAAAATAAATATGCAGTATTCGAAGATAAAAACCATAAAAGTATCATGTAGAAAATACTCATTATTAAATATATATTTTTCCCACTCTTTTTATAAGACAGTATATTTAATATAAAAAATATAAAATGATAAAAACCTGCTAAAGAGTGTGAAGCTAGTGTATTGACTGGTTTATTTGAAGATAGCATATAGAGTAATAAATCATCGTAGAAGGCAGAATAATAGTTTTTTATGAACTCTAAAATATTTGCATTATCAAATACTATCAGCATTCCTAAAGCAATATTGATTATATTAGTTAGAAAAAAAGTATACTTATAAGATTTTTTATTAATTTTTAATTCTTTAAAATCTAAGCACAATAATAGCGAGAGATTCATAAAACTAATAGAAGTTCCAAAACTGTTTAAATGGGCCTGAGTAAGTAACGTAGACAGCCAAAGAGAACTATTTATCAAAATGACTATATAAAAACTCATTAGATCTACCTTTTTTTGAGTATAAATAAAATAAATCAAAACTAATAAGAGAACAATATTACTTCCTATTTCAAAATCAGAACTTATAATGCCTTTTGTAGAGTTTGGTAAAAACAAACCTAATATGTATAAAAATAAAATTAAATATCCTTTCAAAAGTAAACCCCCAATTTTATATTTCCCCTAAGAATATATTGAATAATTCAATTTTTTAGTAATTATATCTTTTAAAATTCAATTAATCTTGTCTTAGAAGAACAAAAGTTCTCTTCTCCACAATCTTGTAAAAAATAACTCCACATAACAAACTAATTATAAAGCTAAAAATTATGATGAGAATATAATTTAAATTGTTTCCGAGTGTATGTATTAAACATAAAATTACAATAGGATGTATAAGATATAGACTATAAGAAATTTTACCTAGAAAAATAAATAATTTATTTTCTAGAAATTTAATCATTGGCGTATATGATATTGCCAAGGAAAAAATAATGATGATACCTATTGATATAAGCATATCTATCAAAAAAAAATTTATTTTACTTATATATATATTTTCAGAATACTTCAAACTAGAAATATTAGGAAAAATCCATTCAAATAAAAGAAATAATATACCAATACCGTAAAGAGAGAAGGCAACTTTTGAATTAATCTCACTTAATTTTTTTTGTATCACTTCTATGTTTAAAGCTAAATAGATACCTATTAAAAAGAAAATCATGTAATAGAATGTATCATTTAAATTCATTATCATTATATATAAATATAAACCAATAGAAGTAGGCACTATTAATGTGCTAATAACATTTATTACGAATAAAAAAGAAATTGCTACCATCAAATTTATAAATCTATTATTTTTAGTCATCCACCATACTAACATTGGAATTAAAAGAGAAATTCTCAATTCGTGAATTAATGACCATGTAACTGTATTTATTGAATGTGAATTATAACTAGTCATAAATATGGCTGATATAATTGAAAGATAGTCAATAGGAAATGGCCACATAGAATTAAACCATTCACTAAATCTATTACTATGAGAGATCAAATTAAAATTATAAAATGTAAGATACAAGCTAGCTGAAATAATAATTGCGAATACATATGGAATATATATTCTTAAAAATCGATTGTATATATACAATGTGTATTTTTGGGGTTTTTGAACAGAATTGTATAAAACAAATCCACTCAAAATAAAAAATAATAATACCGCTTCATGACCAGCCCAAAAAATATGTGAGAGTTGAAGTAATAAATTATTCTCATCATTACTTATTCTATGAAAATGAACTTTAAAAAAAAAAGGAATAATAATAATACAATGATGAATTAACACGATCACCGATGCTATTCCTCTTAGACCATCTAATGATTTATACCTTTTCATAAAAAAACTCAGCTCACTTTACTTATTTTATGACTTCAAGTAATCTAATCAGTCTTTTAAGGTTAATCTTAACGTATAGTAATAAATAAAATAGACTTGTAAAAATATTTAAAATAATCATATCAACTTTTAGGTTTAAATTATCTACTATAATTATAATAATGAAAGTAGCTATATACAAAATAATGTTTTTTAACATACTTTGTTTATTCATAAACTGATAACTGATTATTTTATTACCCCATTTAAAAACAATAAATGAGTATGTGCTATAGCCAACAATTGATGAAATAGCTGCACCGATATATGATAATCTTGGAATAAATATTAAGTTTAGCATTATGTTTATTCCACAGGCAATTAACATGGCAATGACCATTTTTTTAGTGTTTTCTTTGAATTCAATTGGTTTATGAAAAAACATTCCTAATTGCCAAATGATAAATCCTACTAAGATAAGTGGCATTACGACATTTCCTTCTTTAAATTTCTCGTCTAAAAAAACTACTGTAATTAAATCTTTATTCATAAAAGTTAATGCTACGATTAAAAAACTAACTGTAATAAAAATCTCTATAAAATATGACAATAGTTTTCCTGTTTCGTCTTTATCTGCATTATTCCATTTGTTCATTAACATAGGATGAGCTATCAGCAATAACGGTGCAGTAACTAATACTACACTTCCTGTAATTAATGAATAGTTTGCTGAGTAAATAGCAACCGAATCATATCCATTAAATATCTTTAATAAAAAACGATCTGTAAATGACATTATTCCGTTAATCGAAAACCAAATTACCATAGGTATTCCAAATGAGAAATAACTTTTTCGGGTATTTATAAATTCTTTATCTTTCACTAAGTTCTTATTGAAAATTTTTTTTGGAAATAAGATTTTAGAATTCATAATTAATATGAGAAACATTCCTGAAATCATTGAAAGAAAAATAGTATTTACATTTGGTGAAAATATAAAAACACATAGTACAGGAAGTAATACTTTCGCTCCTGATTCAATTAATCGTATAAGCGAATATTTTTTAATTTGAAAACTAACTTGTAACTTAGTATAAATAATTTGAATACATGTAAACAAAAAAACGAGTATTATTACTAAACTGTATAGTAATTTATTTTCATTTTCTAAAATGAAGTTCTCAATTACTAAAATCAAACTTAGTACTATACCAATAATAAATATAAACCAACTTATCACTTCATCTTGATATACTATTTTTTTGTCTGTAGCATATCTTAATGTAGGTTGGGAAATCCATTGAGAAAAAATAGAAGAAATCAGTAAAGAGAGAGTCAACCAATAATTGTATAATCCAAACTCTTCAATCGAAAGATATACTGAAAACATTTTTAGAGATAATAAAGTGAGTAACGAGGGAATAATCGTTCCTGGTAGATATCCTAGTATTTTTTGTGTGAGTGTCGTTTCCAACTTTAAATCATCCTTTAAAAAAAGCAATCAGAAATGATTGCTTTTACTTTTATTTATAATCTCTTTCAAGTGCTATTTCCCAATCAGGAATTTCATAATGAACATTTTTCTTGGTCTTTTTTAATGAAAGTATACTATTTTTAGGACGTTTTGCTTTTTGAACAAAGTCTTTTGAACTACATTCTACTATTTTACCTTCAAATGACATACTTTTTAATATCTGAACAGCAAATTCATACCAATTACATACTCCGTCATTTGAAAAATGATAAACGCCACTCTCAGGTACTTGATCAAGAATAGCAAAGATAAAGGCTGTTAAATCTTTAGTAGAAGTAGGTCTGCCGTACTGGTCTGAAACAATTGTGAGTACTTCTTTTTCTTTAGATAACTTACGCATTGTATTTACGAAATTTTTTCCGGTTTTACTAAAGACCCAAGAAGTTCGAATGATATAACCGTCTTGTTTAAGAAATTTTTGAACGGCCTTTTCTCCAGCTAACTTCGCTTTGCCATATTCATTTAGTGGATTGACTTGATCATCAACTTCATATTCAGTTTTTTTAACTCCATCAAATACATAATCCGTGCTAATATATACCATTTTTGCCCCAACTTGTTGTGCTGCTTTTGCCACATTTTCTGTTCCACTCGCATTAACAAGCCAGTTCATTTCTTTTCCTTCATCCTCAGCAGCTTCTACATTTGTATAGGCTGCTGCATGAAGAATCCAGTCTGGCTTAATTCGATGGACTGTTTCTTCAACAGCTTGATAGTCAGTTATATCGAGATTCTGTTTTGTAAAAGCAGCAACTTCGTACAAAGAAGAATCAATTAATTCAACTAAGTCAGTTCCGAGTTGACCATTCGCACCATTAATTAGAATTTTTTTCTTCATTTTACAATTTCCGACTTTCCTTTAAGCGGACGCCACCAAGCTTCGTTTTCTAAATACCAATCGATCGTTTCAACGATTCCTGTATCAAACGTATATTTGGGCTTCCATCCTAGTTCTGTCTCTAACTTGAGTGGATCAATCGCATAACGGCGATCGTGCCCTAAACGATCTTCAACATACGTCACCAAATCTTTCGAGACATTGAGACGATCAACAATTAAATCAACGATTTGATTGTTTGTTCTCTCGTTGTGTCCGCCTACATTGTAGACTTCACCGGATTTACCTTTATGGAAAACTAAATCAATTGCGGCACAATGATCAGTTACATGAAGCCAGTCACGTATATTTTCACCATCTCCGTAAATCGGAAGATTTTTTTGATCCATTGCGTTTGTTATCATTAAAGGAATTAGTTTTTCAGGGAAGTGATACGGTCCATAGTTATTCGAACAACGCGTAATATTGACATCCATACCATATGTTTCAAAATACGAACGAACCAACATATCAGCACCGGCTTTAGAAGCCGAATACGGACTGTTTGGTGCAAGTGGTGTATCTTCTGTGAAGTACCCTTCTGCTCCAAGCGAACCGTATACTTCATCTGTTGAGACTTGAACATACTTCTTCAACTTGTGCTTACGAGCAGCGTCTAACAATGCCAATGTTCCTTGAATATTTGTTTCGACGAAGACTTCTGGATTCAAGATACTACGATCCACGTGCGACTCAGCAGCAAAGTTAATGATTCCATCTACTTTATAATCTGTAATCAGTTGATCTAACAAATCGCGTTCAGTGATGTTTCCTTTCACAAAAATATGTTTAGGATTATCGATTAAATCATCTAGGCTTTCTTCATTTCCTGCGTAAGTTAGCAAGTCAAGATTGATAATTGTATAGTCAGGATATGTATTGAGCATATGACGGACAAAGTTACTTCCAATAAAACCAGCACCACCAGTAACGATTAAATTCATCATCATTCACTCCATTTAAAATTATTTTCTGCATCTTTCAACATTGGATGTTTTGTATCTTTTTCTGACAAAATCGGGTTTGATACTGGCCAATTAATGTTGATTTCAGGATCATCCCATTGGATACCCCGATCATGTTCAGACGAATACAATTCATCAACTTTATAGAGAACATTGACATACTCAGTCAGCGTACAAAAACCATGTGCAAAGCCTTTTGGAACAAGCAACTGACGTTTATTATGTTCGCTTAAAATAAACCCTTCCCATTCCCCATAGGTAGGTGAACCAACTCGCATATCAACTACTACATCATAGATTGCCCCTGATCCCACTCGAACGAGCTTTGTTTGTGCCTTTGGTTGTAACTGATAATGCATACCACGTAACACGCCAGCCTCTTTGGAGAGTGAATGATTATCCTGAATGAACTCATGTGTAACGCCTAAATCATGAAAAACTTGGCGATTATAGCTCTCCATGAAAAAACCACGATGATCTCCAAAAACATTAGGTTCTAGCAAAAGAACACCTTCTAATTTACTTTTTAGTGCTTTCATAAAGTAAGACCTGCTTTCTTCTCAGAAGTATCTTTTACTGTTTTCGCAACATGAAGCAGGTACTGGCCATAAGCATTTTTTTGTAATGGTTGCGCTAATTCAATCAACTGTTCTTTAGAAATGTACCCCATCCGATATGAGATTTCTTCAAGACAAGCGATTTTTAGTTTCTGACGTCTTTCAATCGTTTCGATAAACGTCGATGCTTCAAGCAACGATTCATGTGTTCCTGTATCAAGCCATGCAAATCCACGACCGAGTAACTCGACACGTAAGGAGTTGTCTTCAAGGTAGCATTTGTTTAGATCTGTAATTTCGAGTTCGCCTCTTGAAGAAGGTTTTAACGATTTAGCAAACTCAACGACTCGATTATCATAAAAATAAAGTCCAGTAATTGCATAGTTACTCTTAGCGACTTCAGGTTTTTCTTCGATTGAAATCACGTTTTGATGATCGTCAAATTCAACAACGCCAAAACGTTCTGGATCGTGAACATGATAACCAAAAACAGTTGATCCTTCTTTTAAAAAAGCTGCTTTTTGAAGTAAATCTGTGAACCCGTGACCGTAATAGATGTTATCGCCAAGCACCAGAGCAACAGAATCTTCCCCGATGAACTCTTCACCTATAAGAAATGCTTGAGCAAGACCATCAGGAGATTCTTGAACTTTATATGACAATGAGAGTCCGAGTTCTTCTCCATTACCAAGCAGTTGTTCAAAGCGTGGTGTATCCTCTGGTGTCGAAATGATCAATATTTCTTTAATTCCAGCTAACATCAAAGTAGACATCGGATAATAAATCATCGGTTTATCGTAAACTGGTAATAATTGTTTTGAGATCGACCTAGTAAGTGGATATAATCTTGTACCGCTTCCTCCTGCTAATATTATACCTTTCATAAAAATATCACTCGCCCCTTTTTTTATTAAAAATACAGCTAGAACACAAATAAAAAATTACGGATTTTATACTTTTCTTAAGATTAGTTCACTAATAGTCCGAGAAATATTTTCAAGCGAAAAATTTTCCGAACAATGCAATCTACTATTTAAAATTAGTTTATTCTTTAAGTTTTCGTCTAAGTAAATTTTTTCGATTTTTTTTTCCCAATCTTCTATATCTTTAACTCCTAAGCCAACAAATTCGTTTGAACTAAGTATTTCACTATTCATTCCAAAGTCGCTAACTACTGAGGGAATTCCACAAGCCATGTATAACAGCATTTTATAGCTACATTTACCTTTTTCCCATTCAGTGTTCTCTAAAGGCATTAATCCAACATCAAAGTTTTGAATAGTCGATACTTCATTATCCTTACTCCATTTTGTAAAAATTAAATTTTTTTTCAAAATTTCATTTTGAAATTGAGGATTTTTATCAGACACTATATGCAACTTTATATCATTGTGTTTTTTTATAAAGTTACTGAGTTGAGTTTCAATTTCGTATAAATATTTTAAACCACTACTTGTTCCAGACCATCCAATTACAAAATCTTTTTTTTCAGATTTGCAACCTTTATTTTTAGGAACGAATCTATTAGTATCAACTGAAGTAGGAATAATATAAATATTTTTATTGTATTTTTTAAACCAATCATATAGATACTTATTGCCACAAAATATCATTTCGGATTTTTTCGCAATTTTTTCAATAGATCTATTTCTTTGTGTTAAAAATATAGCATCATCTACATCAAAAATAATTTTTTTATTTATAAATCTTTCCACTGAATAAATAGTAGAAATTACTTCTCTTTGGAGAATTACTGCATCAACATCTGAAAAATTAATTTTTATAACTGTTATTAAGCGACTTACATATACTAATATTAACCATAAAGGGCGTAATAACTTGTTTTTAGGTGGATACGAAGTAAAGGTCGAGTAAGATTCAACTAGTTCAATGTCATAATCATTATTTAATATTTCTATATATTGCCTAATTCTAAATCTAGCACTTGAAACATTTTTACCACCAGTCAATGCAATAACTTTCATAACTTCACCCTCATAACGTATTCAAACATCTCTTTTAAACTGATTTATTCCAACATATATTTTTTCAAGAATTTCCATGTAGCTTTTAGGAGTCATCAAAGAAGTGTTCTGTTCTTTTTTTAAAGATGTAGTATTAAAAATTTTAAAAGCATACTCTTTAAATTCATTATCATTTTTAGCAAAATATCCATTTTGACCATGAATTATAAGTTCATTTAAACCATCCGTTGGATATGTAATTATTGAGACACCGAGATGTAAGGCTTCTATAGCAGCCATAGGAGTTCCCTCAAATTTCGAACACATTATCATAAATTTACTTAGACTTAAAATTTTGTACGGATTTTCTACGAAACCTAAAAAATCCACCTGACTTCTCACACCATTTTTTATAAAAATATTCTCCATCTCATTTTTTAATGGACCATCACCAATGACTCCAAACTTAAGTGTGGGATCTTCCTTTAGTATATGTGAAGAAATCTCTGCAATTTTTAAAGGATTTTTTTCAAAAGACAATCGTCCAAGAAACACAAAATCAAAATCATACATATTAGTATCTTTTTCTACACTTTTCATCAAATTCTCTTTATCTACAAAATTATATAAAACTGATGTTTTCTTAGTTATAAAATCAGAATATTTATAATCTTTTAAAACACTTTTTGAAACTGCAATTATATGTTTTACGAAGAAGCTAGAATATAAGTACATGAGTGACTTTAATGATACTTTCTTCATTTGATCAGAATTACCATGTAGATGCGAAACAACCGGAATTTTTCCAGAATAAATACTTGAAAAAAATGTCGCACGAATATCATGTGCATGAATAATATCAGGTTTTACTAAATCTATTGCTTTTTTAAAACATTTTCTAGAATTTAAAGAATCTAATTCTATATGCTTAATATTATTATTTTTTAAATTATTATTTATAGTTCCACTTGGAGAACAGTAGTACATTTCATACTGATCTGAACTTTTATTTATAATTTCAATAACCACTTTTTCGGCACCTGAAAATTTATTAGTATTTAAAACATGCATTACTCTCATTTTTTTCTCCTAATTACATATTCTCTATTTTGCTTACTAAATCGGCTTCTTTTATTCCATATATATCCAAAAGCATCTTATTAATATTTTTAACATCAAACTTTTTTATTTTTCTAGCGTTATACTCGCCAAAAAAGTCTAAAGAGTTTTCATCCTGCAGTAAATCGTTTATTTTATGCGAGGTTTCATCCATATTAGACAAATCGATATATATGCCACCTTTATTCTCATCTATCAAATCAATATTTCCTCTGATATTAGAGCACACTACTGGTAATTTGTTGTTCATCGCTTCCATGATAGATACAGGTAATCCCTCTCTCTTAGAAGGAAAAACAAATAAATCCGCCATTTTGTATATATCTTTTACATCTTCTCTAAAACCTAAAAAGAATACTTTCCTCTCCAATTTCAAATCTTTAATTTTATTTATATAATAACGATACATTTCGCCTTGTCCACAAATTATATAATATACATTGTCTTCAGAAAGACTTGAACACATACTATCAATTATAAAGTCATGATTTTTATTTTGATTTAGTTCGCCTACTGACAGCATAACTTTAGATTCAGCAGGTATACATAATTCTTTTCTTATATCTGATTTCATACTTCTATTTGAATTAGAATGTATACCAGTCTGTATGCCTACACCGGGAAGATATTTTATATTATTAGAAGAAAATTTTTTTTGGGCAAACTTATAGTCTTCGAGATTTATAGTAATTAAAGTATCAGTGAAATTAGATAATATCTTTTCTATCGGGTAATAGATCAACCAATTTTTAATTGGTGCTCCTTTAAAAAAATGAAATCCGTGAGCAGTATATATAACTTTAATTTTTCTTAATTGTCCTACGATCCTTGCACATACTCCACCAATAGGAGAATGTGAATGTATATAATCAAACTTAGTGGATTTTGTTATGTTCATCAATTGCAATATAGCAAGCAGATTATTTTTCAAATCAAAAACATTTCTATCAAAGTTTATTTGATAGAATGTAACATCGAGTAATTCTAACTTAGTTTTCAATTTTTCAATTTTTTCAACCGAGCATGTATTTCCTTTTTCAAAATTAGCAGCTACATGAACTTCTACATTGTGATCTTTTAATAACTCTATATTTGGCATTATAAATTGATCAATCATAGATGCTACTGAAGAGACAATTAGTATTTTTTTCATTAAATTTTATCCTTTTTTTCTGATAATTTTATTGATTCATCAAAACTAAAAATATTATATTTTTCTTTGTATTGACTAAGTTTTTCTTCGTAATGTAAATCTCCAAAAATTTTAGAAAAAATTTCAATTTTATCAATTAATATTTTTATAATTGCATCATTTATTTTTATATTTAATATATTTTTTGAATTAACATTTGCTATTGTATTAAAAAGTTTTGAAGAGCTTATCACTTCGTCATTTTGAGGATGAAATACTCCTTTTTCATTATTTTTTATAAGTAGATATAAAAATTCACATAGATTTTTTATATAAATCATGCTTTTTTTATTTGTATTTTTAATAAACAAAGGTGAAATATTAGCTAGTCTTGATAATTTAGGATAATTTCCTTTTGAATTTTCTCCATAAATCATAGGGGGTCTTACAATAGAAACTTTAAAAGACTTATCTTCTATAGTTAACAGTTCTTTCTCTGCTTGTATTTTACTTTCACCATAAAAATTCTCTGGATTTGCTTTTGTTTTAACATTTATAGCTTTTTGATTGTATGTAGCTTTTCCAAAAACAATAATACTACTTAAAAAAATGAATTGTTTCACACCAGATTCTTTTGCTTTTATCGCAACTTCTTTAGTCAAATCTCTGTTAATCTTAAAATATTGTTCTTTCATTCTTGGATCCGTAGACACATGTGCAATACCAGCTACATGTACAACAGTATCGAAAGAAGAAAAATCAATCTTTTCCCATTCTCCATCTCTCATTCCTACCATTGTAACTTTATAACCATTATTTTTTTGAGAAATCCAATCTGATAGGTTATTACCTACATAACTATTTTTTCCTGTTATCAGTATTTTTTTCATGTATTTACTCCTTTGAACTCGCAGCTTCTTTTGATGCTAACGAGCCGGTACCACCTTCAACTACTCCATCACTCTTTAAAACACTAAAAACCGTAGCAACAAAACAGCGTGTATCCATCATAAATCCAATCTGTTTTACATAGTCTCCATCCAATTTTGCCTTGACCTCAATTGGTAACTCATCACGACCGTTAATTTGTGCCCAACCTGTTAAACCAGGTAACGTGTCATTTGCTTGATATTTGTCACGCTCATCTATTAAATCGTACTGATTCCATAGAGCAGGACGGGGTCCGACAAACGCCATTTCCCCTTTAAGGATGTTAAATAATTGAGGTAACTCATCTAAACTAGTTTTACGTAAAATCTTACCTATACGCGTAATATAGACATCCGGATCCGCTAATAAGTGTGTTGGTGTATCGTTTGGCGTTTCAATATACATCGTTCGGAACTTTAAAATATTAAAATGATTTTTATTTAACCCTACTCGTTTTTGTTTAAAGAATACCGGACCTCTTGACTCAATCTTAATTGCAGCCATAATCAGTACAAATACTGGAACTAATACTAAACATGCAACTAATGCTATTAAGAAGCCTAAAGGACGTTTAATTTTTAGATAGTTCAATTTTATTTTCTCCTTTTATAGTATAAAAAGTTAATTAGACCAAATTTTCTTCTTGTACAACAACATCATTTGCAATATCTAGTAAAATATTTCTTAGTTGTAATGGTACTTCTTTATACTGGTCGACTAAATTTAAAATATTCATTACCGGTTCTTTTTGACACGTTCGTCCGACAAAAATTTTCGGATAAATTGCTTCCGAATCAACCTCACCGTCCTTAAGTAATTCTTCGTACATCTTCTCACCCGGACGAATACCAGAAAACACAATCGGCATTTCGTCTTCTGTAAAACCACTCAATTCAATCATGTTCTTTGCGAGATCGATAATTTTGACAGGTTCCCCCATATCAAGCACAAATACTTCTCCACCATCGGCTAGAATCCCTGCTTGAATAACTAGACGACTTGCTTCCGGAATCGTCATGAAGAAACGTGTCATTTCAGGATGTGTTACTGTAACAGGTCCGCCTGCAAGGATTTGTGATTTAAAGAGTGGAATAACTGAACCACGGCTGCCGAGTACATTCCCAAAACGAACGACAGCAAACTTTGTCTGACTACGACGACCTAAATCTTGCACAATCATCTCCGCAATTCGTTTCGTCGATCCCATTACGTTTGTCGGGTTAACAGCTTTATCTGTCGAAATCATGACAAAACGTTCTGCTTGGAATAAATCAGCCACTTCCGCGACATTTTTAGTTCCGTACACATTATTTTTTACTGATTCGTACGGATTTGCTTCCATTAACGGCACATGCTTATGTGCTGCAGCGTGAAATACAACATTTGGTTTATGTGTTGCGAAAACTTCTTCAAGTCGCGTCCGATCTTGGACATCTGCAATAATTGGAACTAAGTTAATTGGAACTTGAAGGCTGCGTAATTCGCGTTCAATCAGGTAAATGCTGTTTTCTCCATGACCGAGCAGTACAATCGTTGTAGGATTGAACTGAATAATTTGTCTGCAAATTTCTGAACCAATCGATCCACCTGCTCCGGTTACAAGAACTGTCCGACCTTCAATCTCTGTTTTAATTCCAGAAATATCAAGTTCAACCGGTTCTCGACCCAATAAATCTTCGATCGAAACATCACGAATTGCATTAACTGAAATCTTACCGGTAATTAATTCTTCAATCATTGGTAGAGTCTGAACGTTTTTACATAACGTCTTTGCTTCTGTGATTAGTTCGATCCGTCGCTGTTGATTCAGTGATGGAATTGCGAGCACAATTGCTTCAATATTATGTTTCTCGATAGCTACTTTTAAGTCTTTCGTTGTTCCGACAACTTCAATTCCCTGAATCATGAAATGCATATTTTTCGGATCGTCATCGACAAAAGCAACTGGTTTTAATTCATGAAAAGGTGAAGCATATAACTGACGAACAAGGGCACGCCCGGCACGACCAGCACCAATCACAAGTGTCCGTTTACGTGTTTTGACTAAACGTAACGGTAGAGCATATTTACGCCAATGCTGACCAATCCCAAGCAGACGTAATACGATCCGAATTGCTCCTAAAAGCAATAGAGCAATGCAAAAGCTGAGAATCGTGATACGTTCAAGAACTTGTCCAAATAAGAATTTTTGATAAATCATTAGACCGATGGAACTGACTCCTAATGATAAAGAAAGCGTTAAAGCTTCCTGAATGCTAGCGTACTTCCAGTTCACGCGATACAACTTCATTAAGAAGGCAAGTGTGACGAACAGTAAAGAAAAAACTGCTGCCGATTGTAATAAGAGTTGACTGTCAATCAAGTCAAATAGCTCTCTCGGATATAAGAAAAAATAAGTAAAAGCAATAGCAATACATAACGCTACAGCATCAATACAGGCTAATGTCAGGGTTCGATAATAATAATAAAATTTCATTAGTTGAAAGTCCTTTCTCTTCACATCTGAAGTATTTCTTATAAAGAGGAGATTCGGTTCGCTCTCTCCGCCAATAAATCTTCCATCATGCGTGCGACATCATCTCCTAAATCGTCACGTTTTAACGCAAATTCAAGTGTCGTTTGGATAAAACCTAGTTTTTCTCCCACATCGTAGCGCTTTCCACGGAACTCGTAAGCCAATACTTCATCAAATTCATTTAGTCTTGAAATCGCATCTGTCAGTTGAATTTCTCCACCAGCTCCAACAATTTGTGTTTCTAAGTACTTAAAAATATCTGGTTTTAAAAGATAGCGTCCCAAAATAGCTAAATTAGACGGCGCTGTTCCTAAAATAGGTTTTTCAACGAATGATTTCACCTCATGTAAATTCTCTGAGATGCTGTTGTTTGGATCGACGATACCATAACGTTGTGTATCCTGATCTCGCACTTGTTGCACTCCGATGATTGAACGATTAGTTTGTTCGTATTGCTCAATTAATTGACGTGTACATGGTATTTCAGCTTGAACTATATCATCACCCAACATAACTACGAACGGCTCTTCTCCAATAAATGCCTTTGCTTGGAGAATTGCATCTCCCAAACCTTTTGGTTTGGATTGTCTGATGAAATGGATGTTAATATTTGTCGTCTCTTCAACAAGATGTAACAAATCAGATTTATTTTTAGCAATTAGATTTGCCTCAAGCTCCGGCACTGAATCAAAATGATCTTCAATTGCCCGTTTACCTTTACCTGTAATGATGATGATATCTTCAATCCCTGACTCAATTGCTTCTTCGATAATATATTGAATCGTTGGCTTATCAACAATAGGTAACATTTCCTTCGGCATTGCTTTTGTCGCTGGTAAAAAACGTGTTCCAAGCCCCGCTGCTGGAATCACTGCCTTTTTGACTCGGTTCATGAGATTCACTCCATTCTCATTTTCCATAAGATAATTTATATGGCAATCTTTACTTTATTTAAGATAACACATACCACATTCTACTTACCATAAACTTTTCCATATATTCATAATGTAAGCGTTAACATAGAAAAAAGAGAGTGTTAATTCACTCTCTTTTCCTTTCATTGACATTAAATCACTTATAACCACTGTCCTTTCCAGTTCTTTTCGACTGGATTTGGCGGGTTGATCGTGACCAATTGATTCAATAAAACTGCTTCATTGTTTTCATAAATTTCATCAATCAACCAATCTTCTAATTTCTTTTCAAGCACTTGTTCACATTGTTTCCAGTAAAACGGACGTTTCTCTATATGGTGCGCATCACTAGCGATGAGATGTGCTTGTGCATTTTCTAACAGAGCCAACGCAAAGCGTTGCACATCCTTACCATACTTTCCAACTAAACTAGCACATGTGACTTGACTGATCGCACCATTCGAAATCAGTTCAAATAATAGGGACGGATTTTGAATAATTGCCTTGTTCTTTTCTGGATGCGCAACAATAGGAATGTAGCCATCTGAAATCAATTCAGCGAATACTTGACGCGCGTACGATGGAATCCCACTCGACGGGAACTCAATCAAGATGTAGCGCGACTCATTCAACGTTAACGCTTGCCCTGCTTCTATAGCTTCCATCAACTCACCAATCAAACGAATCTCATGTCCTGGATAGACAGTGATTGGAATATCACGTTGTTTCAATAACACGTTGAACTCATTCACTGTCAATTGTACGTCGACGTCTTCTGTCTCGAATTGCGGATGATAGAGGTGCGGTGTCGCAATGATCCGCGATACTCCCTCGGCAGCAGCTTGTTCTGCTAACTGTAACGCGTGCTCGACACTAGACGGACCGTCATCGACGAGCGGCAAGATATGACAATGGATATCAACCATGTGAATGTCCCTCACTCATAAGAATAGTAGTATTGATATGCTGAATCATCTGTCAGTTCACGACGGTTCAAGACGACGCCAAGAATTTTTGCTTCAGCGAGATCGAGTTGTTCTTTTGCTTTTAAGACACGTTGACGATCGGATGTCGTACAGCCGACAACGAGTACGACACCATCCGTGAGCTTAGATGTAATCCGACTATCTGCCACTTGTAGCAATGGTGGTGCATCAAAGATAATCACATCAAAGTCTGCTCGTAGTTGTGATACAAGGTGCTCCATCGCGCGTGACGATAATAACTCTGCTGGGTTCGGTGGAATCGGACCTGCTGTTAAAATGGATAAGTTATCGACTTTTGTCGGTAAAATGGCTTTTTCTTTTTCTGCTTGACGTGTCAGTAAACTCGATAGTCCTAAGCCATTTGCAACTTTGAACGTATAGTGTACTGTTGGGCGGCGCATATCTGTATCGATGATCAAGACTTTTTTTCCTTGTTGCGCATAAGCGACTGCAAGATTGGACGAAGTCGTTGACTTCCCTTCCCCTTGCGTAGCAGATGTAACAAGAATCGCCTGAATCTCACGATCGACAGCCATGAATTCAATATTCGTTCGAATCGTCCGATATTGTTCAGCTACGGGTGATTTCGGTTGTGTTACCGTAATCAGCTTCCGTGCGTCTTTATTCATTTTACTTTTCTTAGCCATATTGTTTGACCGCCTCTCGTTTGGCTGCTTTTGATGAAGACTTGAATACTTTACTATCGATATCTGGAATACTACCAAGGACCGGTAGGTCAAGGATTTGTTGGACTTGTTCTTCTGTGCGGATGCGGCGATCGAGTACTTCACGTAAGAAGGCGAGACCGACACCTAATAAGAAACCAACTACTGCAGCAATTGCTGTATTTAAGATGATGTTTGGACTGACGGGTGATGTTGGAATACCTGAAACCGATAATACTTTGACGTTATCGACATTCATCAACTTCGGAATATCTTCACTAAATACATTCGCAACAGAGTTCGCGATGTCTGAAGCGAGTGCTGCATCTTTACTTTGAACGGACACGTTAATGACCTGAGAGTTCTGTTCACTTTCGACTGTAATCATATTGTTAAGTGCAGATACACTTGACGGAGCATTTGATACTTCTTTTTGAACCTTTTCTAAGATGGCTGGACTTTTAATGATGACACGATATGTATTAACGAGCGTCACCGATGACTGGACCTGTTGCGCATCAATGATGTTGTTCTCTTGTTTTTTCGGTGTAACGAGGATTTGCGTTCCTGCTTGATAGGTCGGCTTAATTAAAAAACTACTGACAGCAAACGAAATCAAGGCTACTACAATCGTTAGCGCTAGAATCCGCCAAAACGATTTACGTAAAATTGAAAATAATTCCTGCAAGCTAATCGTTTCATTCATGGTTTAATTATTCTCCTTTATTTGTCTAATTCAACGTTTTCTAACACAACTAAAAGTTAGTATAACAAATTTTTGGGAAATGGTTGATGTTTTTTTAGGAAATGTCATACGTTTTTTGAAAAACATTGCGTATAATAAAATATGAATTGTTCCAATTTTACATTCATTCCTGCAATCAGACATAGGAGGATTTTTTATGCACCGCTCGCTTCAAGCCTTACAATTTTATACCTCTCACTCTGCTGAGGATATTTCTCGGCTGCATGAACGGATCCGTTCAAGTCTTGCTTCGACGGAATCCCTGACCGATACGATGATTCGTATCACGGGGCAACCGCCACTCATTCCGTATGAAGAAGACACGGTAACTGCGACGGAATGGGAAGCATTTCTCGGTGGAAAACATCACCCCGTTCTCGCTGATTTTTACGGCACGCTCGTTGCCCGTCCACTGCTGGATGAAGATGGTCCGCTTCCAGTGGAAGAGAAAGAAGTGCTTCCGACACTCTCGCGAAGTCATCGGGAACCTGAATCCAAACGTCGTAAAAAAGAGAAGGCTATTCCACATGCTGGTGCTAAAAAACCAGTTCCATGGGGCTGGCTTGCCCTGTTGATTCTTTGTTTCTTACTTGGAGCCGGTGGGACATACGTCTATTCAACATACTTCGCTCATTCGGCAGATACGACACCTAAAGCAACAGTCGAAAAACCGGTCACCGTCGAGAAAACAAAGGAACAAAAACCTCAAGCAACAGAAACTGCTTCTCCTGTCGATGATGTACTGTATGTCAAAACGCGTTCGAGCAATATCTATCAAGAAGAATCGATGACGACGTTACTCTACGAAGCTGACTTTGGAGACGGATACCGCATTGTTGAGAAGAAAGACGGTATCACAGAAGTGGAACTATCCGATGACTTAACAGGATTCATTAAAACATCTGATACAACGAAACGTTTGGAAGGTGAACCACTCGCTGACGAAACACTCCTAACTTGGGTGAACGATCAACTCGATACAAGCTTCGTTACAGGTACACTCATTGACCTTATCGGTAAAAAAAGTACAGAGTTGAATAGTCTTTATGGACCAGCTGATCGGACATTTGAAGACGAATTACACGATTATGTATTTTATGGTGATCATTTCTTCGTTTTAAAAGATGACCGCGTCATTGCAATCGATTGGACGAACACGGATATCACGAATGCGCAACTCGCTTCGCTTGCTCCGCTTCAGCTCGAAACAGAAACAACGGGACTCATCACGAGTAACTCATATCGACTGCAACGCTTTGAAAAAGAAGGTACGGTTAGTCGTATTCGCTTAGCTGAACAATCGTTCTAAACGAAAAGCACCGAATCCTCGTGGATTCGGTGCTTTTTATCATTCCATATCAAGTGAATAACGCAATGCTGTTTGTGTTTCTTTCAATGAATCGTCTGTCGGATGCCAGTAATATATTCCATCTCCCTCTTTCCCACCCGTTCCTTCAAGCTTCAAGTTCTTTTGGTTACGGAAGGCATCCATATAATCAAAGGCTAGCGTCCGCATCGGTTTGAAGGAGACGTTCGTTTGAGCGTTCTTTCCGACGACATCCATGATCGCATTGAAGTTTCCGACTGATACATCAGATGACAATTTGTTCGCAACTTGGGCAATGACTTCCCGTTGTCGCATCTGACGACCGAAGTCACCACGTGGATCTTCGTAACGCATCCGCGTGAATTTCAATGCAGCTGCTCCATCTAAGTTATTTTTTCCGACAACAAAATGCGTTCCTTCAACAGTAAAGTCGATATCATTATTGACCGTCACCCCACCGACTGCATCAACTAGCGACGTGAACCCTTCCATGTTGATCTCCGCGTAGTAGTTAATTGGGATATTGAGAAACTTTTCGACCGTCTTGATTGCCATTTCCGGTCCACCGAAGGAATACGCATGGTTGATCTTATCATTTGTTCCTTTTCCAACGATATCAACTTTCGTATCCCGGGGAATACTAATCAATCGACTTTCGTTTCGTGTCGGATTCAGTGTCATGACCATGATCGAGTCACTGCGTCCCCGCTCTCCCGGTCTTTGGTCGACACCGAGTAATAGTACCGAGACCGGCTTTTGCTCTTCGACGACCTTATCTCCCGTGTTCTTAACCGGTGCTTGAATTTTTTTAACTGTCTGATCAACTTGATAATATGTATAGCCAATGAATCCACCGGCACCAACGACGAGGACAAGTGCAACCAATAGCATGATTTTCAGTGGCGTCCAGCGTTTTTTCACCTTACGTCTTTTTTTAACTCGTTCCAACTGAGTCCATTCCCTTCTGTGTTTTGCTTCTCGTTAATATCGGTTATATATAAAAAGACTTACAGTCCGAGTATAACGAAATTTAAGCGTGATTTGTCAAAAACGGGAAAAGATGAAAAAAAGAGCCTATCGTTTAGATAAGCTCCTTCGTTCATTAGAGTGAGGTTTGACTTTCTACCGTATAGGTTTTCTTCTCATAATCATAGTTCATAATGACGAGTTTACGTTGTGTTGTCGAAGTCGGAAATACGTATGTTTTAGAAAGTGCTTTAATTCCGAGTCCATAGTCCAGTTCTTGTTTCGATTGAATCGATGTCCAGTCGATTGAGTCCACTCCTGTCCACTCGCCAAGACCAGTTCCAGATAATACTGCATCCAATTGTTTTTCGGTCATACCCGTCTTGATTTTCTTTCCTTTGAGCAATTTCATCTTACTTTCACGCGCACCTGAGTAACTATCAACACGAAACAGATCTAACGACTTTCCTGTCAAACGATAGACTGAACTGTTCTTTTTCGTCATGAACTGAAACACAGATATGTTCGTAAAGTTCTTATCATCAGAGAACGTGTATGCCGTTGTTTTTTGACCTTGCGAAACGGTTGTATACTCTGCTTTTTTCTTTAGTACCGTCGAATTACTCTTTTTCGTCAGTTGTTTCTTATAGTCTTTTCCGTAGATGACTTTTGCTGCTTGCTCAATCGTCATTCCTGCTTTTAATGCGGTGTAACGGTCGGTGACCTTCGTTTCGTCTTTCGTCGCAGCCGATGCTGCACCTCCAAATAAAGTCGTTCCTGCGAGTACTGTTGCTACAGCAACTTTCGTAAATGTTGTTTTCATCTTCATATCCCCTTTTTAGAATGTCTCATAATTTTCAATAACATAGGTTTTCTTTTTCGTGTCATAGCTCATCTCAACGTAAACACGCGATTTCGTCGATTTTTGGAAGACATACAGTTTTCCTTTAAACGCTTCAATCTCATAGGCTTTGATTTCTTTCGCACTGAAGGCGCCTCGTGCATCTTCCTCAAGCAATCCAGCCCATTCCCCAAGACCAGAACCTGAAAGCACAGCATCAAGTTGTTTCTCCGTCATTCCCGTCTTGATTTTAGCGCCAGCGTTTAACTTCCGTGTACTCTCGCGGTATTCGGAATATGTATTCCGTCCCATTTCGACTTGTTTCGAGATTAGGCGATACACCGAGTCGTTCTTTTTCGTCATGAAACCGAGCGACATCAAAGTTGGAGGAATCTTTGCCTTCCGATCATAGATTTCGTAATAGATTTCCTTACGCTTCTCTTCAACGTCCGTAAACTCTTCTTTTGTCTTCAATACTTGTGAACCACTTTTCGTCGTTAATTGTTTTTTGTAGTCTTTGCCGTATAAGACTTTTGCGACTTGCTCCATCGTCATACCCGCTTTAAGTGCCGTGTATTGATTCGTGGCTGTTGTCTCGACTTTCGTCGCAGCCGATGCCGTTCCACTAAAGAGTGTTGATCCCACGATGATTGTCGCTACCGTGATTTTCATGAATGTCGTGTTCATACTCTATTCTCCTTTTTAATACTGACTATGATCTTCGACACGATACGCTTTCTTTTTCGTGTCATAGATGAAAAAGATATATTGCCATTTGTTTGTCGCTGTTGGAAAAACGTATGATTTCGTATGAATGATCGTTGCTTTTCCTGCTTTGACTTCTTTTTTTCGAAGGACGGATGTCGTATCGACGTGACCGAGTGTTCCGAATTCCCCGAGCCCTTTCCCCGTCAATACTCGATCGACTTGTTGTTCCATCAATCCGTTTTTGATTTTCGCACCTTTGATCAGTTTGCGATCACTCGTCCGGAATCCGGCTGCGGTGTCACGCTTGAACTCCATTTGTTTCATCGTTAGCCGGTACTTCGTTTCGCCCGTCTCCGTCATGAACATCAGGACACCGATCGCTGACGGGAATTCCACTTTTCGATTTACGAGATCATAGAGAAGGACGTTCCGATCCCATTCTTCCATCTCAATCACTGTGTTCAATCGTAAGACTTGTGAACCGTTTTTCATCTTCAACTGCTTCTTATATGTCTTTCCATAGAGGACTTTGGCGACTTGTTCCACCGTCATCCCCGGTTTTAAGGCACGATATTGTTTTGTCGCAATCGCCTCGGATTTCGTTGCCGCATCCGCCGTTACTGGATTGATGCAAACTATTGCGATCAGTACCATGAGAAGCCATCGTTTGACGTTCCACTTCTGCATCCATTTCACTCACTTTCTGTTGCACGTGCTTTAGTTTTTCGCCTTAATCGTACGCATGTCACTGATTTTGTAGGTTTTCGCTTGTTCGCTATACGTCAGTTCGACATGTTTCCACTTGTTCGTCGTCGATTTAAAGACATATTCTTTGATCCGAGACACTTCAGCAAATCCACGTTTTTGTTCATCTAGCGTATAAGCGGACGCTGTATCCATATGACCGAGCATCGTCCAGTTACCAAGACCCTTCCTCGTCAATTTCGCATCGAGCTCTTTTTCCGTCATCCCGTTCTGGAGTACGGCACCTTTGACGAGCGTCCGTGTACTTTCACGATATCCTGTCTTCGTCTTCCGTTCGATGAACAAGGCTTTCGTCACCAACCGGTACTTCGTACTCTTCTGTTTCGTCATGAATTGTAAAACCAGTTCGGTCGGGGGATGTGTTGTTGTCGAATCGGAGAGGACGTGGATCAATTGCTTACGTCCTTCTTCGTCCCCTTCGAAGTTGATTAAAAGTTTCAAGACAGTCGATCCATTTCTTTTCTTCAGGTGTTTCTGATACGACTTGCCATACAGGACTTGCGCGACTTGTTCCATCGTCATTCCATTTTTCAAGCCCTTGTAATGTGTCGTCGCAAGCGTTTCTGCTTTTGTTGCTGCGGATACTGTTCCTGGAACAAACAAACCAAGCAACAGTACTAAACAGAGTGACCATGTGATGATGCGCTTCATACCTGCTTCCTTCTCTCCTTGATGACTCTATGAATCATCCTTATTCATTTTTTGTACTTCTCCTTGATGACTCTATGAATCATCCTTATTCATTTTTTGTACTTCAATGAAATCCCGATTTCTGTGTCAACCTCATATCGCTTTTTCTGCGTGTTATAGGACAAGGTGACAAATACAATTTTTTTCGAATGGGGTCGATGGAATTGATAGATTTTATAGCGTCCCGTTTTCATCGGACTTTTTTTAATGACGGGCGAAACGTTCCAGCTCAAATACATCGACACCTGTCCGAGCTTTTTACCTGTCACTAGTTGATCAAGTTGTTTCTCCGTCATCCCGTGGTGCAATGACGCTGGCTTCATGAGTGTCCGGCTATTTTCATACAACCCATTTTCCGTATCGGCTTGGTAGTACAGCGCTTTTTGTGTCAGATAATACGTCTTCTGATGCTGTTTCGTACTAAATTCAAGAAGCGTTATCGTTGGAAGATTTTTTGATGGGCGATCAAGTACATATCCAAGGGAGCGATACCCTTGTTCGTTATCGGTCGTTTCCGGTTTTTTCGTGAAGACGACTCGACCGTCTTGTTTCTTGATGTATTTCCGGTACTCTGTTCCGTACATCGTCTTCGCAACTTCCGTCAGCGTCATACCGAACTTGAATGATTTGTACGCTTGTTTGATCTGTCGTACTTCTTTTGATGCTGCCTGTCCTTCAAGTGTCCCACTGAAACAGAGGACACCGATCAGGAAGACACATACGATACGTTTCATTGTTTAACCTACTTTCCTTATTTCACGAGCTGGACGGCGCGATCGGCACTCAAGCGCCCATATCCGTACGTCGTGTCACGGCCTTTTTTGCCGAGGTCCTTCGCTGACTTCCGAAGAATTGATTCGACGTCCGTCACCTTGATACTTGGCTTTAAGCTATAGAGGACACTCGCGACCCCTGCGACATGCGGTGTTGCCATCGACGTGCCACTCCAGAAGATCGATTCGCCGTCTTGCAAATAACTCGCGATATCTTGCCCCGGTGCGACGAGATCGAGTCCTTCGCCATAGTTCGAGAACGACGCTCGTTTATCGAATCGGTTCGTCGCCCCGACCGAGAAGGCATATTTCGACCGTGCCGGATAGGACAGTTTCGACGCCCCTTCGTTTCCGGTTGCTGCTGCGACGAAGATTCCTTTTTTACGCGCTTCCGCCAAGGCATCTTCAATCGCCAAGGAAACGCCGCCACCGCCAAGACTCAAATTGATGACTTTTGCTTTTTGTTTTACGGCGAACAGAATGCCTTTGGCGATATTCGAGTTCGACGCATAGTTATTGCGCGAAATGACCTTAATCGGAATGATGCTTGCTCGGTCATTAATTCCTGTCATCCCGTAACCATTGTTCGATGTTGCGGCAATGACACCCGCGACATGTGTTCCGTGCCCATGATCGTCATAGGCAAGCTGACGCTTATGAACAAAATCATAGCCGAGATCCATCCGGACGCGTCCGGCGAAATCCGCATAGGTCGGATTAATCCCCGTATCGATGACTGCCACGCGAACGGTTGAACGTGACTTGTTCGCAATCCGCTTGACCATCGCTTGATAACCGATGTCCGCTCCCTTAACACCACCGCGTTGTCCGGTGTTTTTTAACGCCCACTGAACCGACTGGAACGGATCGGCGCTGAGTAACTTCATCGGTTGATCGAGTTCGACGTACCGGACACCCTTCGTTTTTTCGAGTTGTCGTTTCGCTGCTACGGCTTGAATGAAACTGTTATACGAGAACTTCTCGAGTCGTAGCGTGCTGTCGATCGTTTCATGATCAGTGGCGCGTGACGCCTGTGACAACGTACTCGCTTTCGTCGCCCCGTTTAGACGGACGACGAGACTGGTCGCTTGTCCAGTTGTCGTTGATTTGGTCGCGTATTCCCGAATAGGTTCAAGGCGTTCGAGCTTATAGGGAATCGTAAACGCTTTATTCTTCGTTCCCGTCACTTCGATGTATTGTCGTCCACTCCATGTTAGTGGGAAAAAGAGTGTCTTTTTACTATTCGCATACCGCGCATATGGATCTTTTTGTTTGTATTCCGTTTGCGACGTATACACCGTCGCTTTTTTTGAAGCGTCAAAAGCGAACTTCAAGTGTGTTCCACCTGACAGATACGTCTTCGTATCAAAATAAAACAACGCTTTCCCGCTCGCATCGAACGTTCCTTTGATGTAGCCCTTTTTCGTTTTCTTTTCGATCGCTGGAACTTTTTTCGCCGTTATCGCAGCTTCTGTCGCACTAAATGTATATGTACTAAACGCACTCACGAGAAGGGCGCTGACGATGACTTTTTTCATATGCTTTCACTCCTTCATTCCTGTTTCCTTTTTCATTATAATGGAAAAAATTGATTTTCCTAGTTCTTTTCACCTCCATCAATCAATGAATTGACTGAAAAAAAGAAGCCCTGTTCGCACAGGGCTTCTAGATTTCGTTAAGGAATCAGTTTGACTGCACTATCAGCGTTCAAGCGACCAGCACCATAGCTCGTATCATAGCCTTTTTTACCGAGATCTTTCGCTGATTTCTTGAGGATACTTTCTACACTACTTGCTTTCAAGGAAGGCTTCAGACTGATCAAGAGACTCGCGACACCTGCGACGTGTGGTGTCGCCATCGAAGTACCACTTCCGTATAACAGCTCCCCATCTGCAAGGTAGCTTGGGATCGAGACGCCTGGGGCAACGAGATCAAGTCCTGTCCCGTAATTCGAGAACGACGCTTTCGTATCTTTTCGCCCTGTCGCCCCAACTGATACGACGTATTTCGAGCGGGCTGGATATGCGACCGTTCCGCGTCCTTCGTTCCCGGAAGCCGCGACGATCAGGATGTTCTTCTTGACCGCTGCGGCTAATGCCGACTCGATCGATTTCGAAGAAGAACTGCCACCGAGACTCATGTTGATGACCCGGGCACCTTGTTTTGTCGCATGCTGAATCCCTTTGACGAGTCCCGACACTGAACCAGCCCCTGACTCATCGAGCACCTTGATTGGAATTAACGTCGCCGCCGGATTGATGCCGGTCATCCCATACGTGTTATTTCCTCCCGCTGCAATCACTCCCGCGACATGTGAACCGTGTCCGTTATCATCCCAGGCTGTCTTATCGCCATTGATGAAATCATAACCAAGATCCATCCGGACCTTTCCTGCGAAGTCCGCATAACTCGGATTGATGCCAGAATCGAGGACCGCGACTTTCGTCGCAGACAGCTTCTTACCTTTGATACGTTTTTGCATGGCGACGAAACCGATATCTGCTCCTTTTAGCCCTTTCTTTTGTCCCGTGTTCTGCAAGGACCACTGATATTTTTGATAGGCATCGACACCGAACGCGTGAATCGGCGCATCGAACTCTGCGAACGCCACACTGTTCGATTGCTCGAACTTTTTCTTCGCCGCTTCAGCGTCAGCATAGGATTCATAGACGAGTCGTTCGATGCGGAGCTCGGAAGCTAGTGATTCGACTTTGGAGGCTCCGAAAGATTGGGCGCGCATCGCGCCAGATCGCGTCTGAACGAGTAACGCCGGTTTGACTGCTTTGACGGCAGCGGTCATTGATTCCTCGATCGGTTCGTAACGCGAGATATAGGCAGGAACAGAATAACGGTCGCCCGGATAGCCTTCGAGGACTAAGTATTGTCGTCCACTCCAGCTGAGCGGGAAGTAGAGTGTATCATCCGTGACTTGGTAATACCGATTGTAGACGCGACCTGCTTCCGCGTCCGCTTTACTGGCGAACATCGTTCCGTACGTATCATAGTCGAGTTCGAACTCAAAGTGTGTCCCTTTCGCAACAAACTCCTTCGCATCAAAATACCAGACGGCAAGTCCATCCGAATCAAATCGTCCTGTCAAAGCACTCCCGGCTTGTTTTGAGAAGGCCGGAACTTCCTTTGCCTTCGTCAATGTCGCCGGACGAATCTTTTCCTGCTTTTCAAACGCATTGACCGGTACCGTACTACAAATCAAACCGAGTGCTAAACTTCCTGCTATCCATGTTCGCATCATCGTTCCTCCCTCTAGGTCTTTCTTACTAATACCCGGATTATATGGAATTATGTGGAATATAACGAAACATTGACGTGAATCGAAAAAACATCACTCTCGCGTTGAGAGTGATGTCTACTATTACTTAACTGTGACTGTGAACGTTTTAACGACTTTGTAGTTTCCTGCTGTCGTGTATGTGACACGGATCGTTGTTTTACCTGCTTTGATTCCTTTTACGTTACCACGTGACGAGACTTGCGCGACTTTTTTGTTCGCTGACGCATACTGAACGGATTTGATTTTGTCCGTTGCTGATGTGTACGTGATACGTGTCGTCTGGTTTTTCTTAAGTGTTGCTTTTGTTGCTTTCAGCGTGACGCTGTTTGCTTTTGTTTCGATCGGTAAGACTGTTTTTAAGACAAAACCGTCTTTTAACGTAACCGTTGCTTCTACCGTCGTTTTGCCTGTTGCTTTACCTGTCAGGCGACCTTTTGAATCAACTGTCGCTTTTTTCGTATCCAGGACACGGTAGCGTGTTGACGCAACTTCTGATGTCGTGTTCGCAACTGTCGTTTTCAAGTCGAGTGCTTTCCCTTGGTAGACCGCACCTGCTTTAATCGTTGCGACTGGTGCTTTTGTTGCTTGTGGAACGAAGACGCCGACGTAACCATTGACTTCAGCTGTCTTGATACCTTTGACTGGAACCGTCAAGATACCGTTCTTATCTGTAACGAGTTTCGTGTTCGTCACACCACTAGCATCCACAAAGACTTGGTTCGCGTGTGTTTTACCCATGTTGACTTGAACTGTCGTATCAAGCGCTGCGTTTTTTCCGATGACTGTCGCGACACCTGTGTTGCGGTCTTTTCCGAAACGGACGCTTGAGATCAAGTCTTTGCCCGCTTCTTTTGACGTGTTCGATGTGTGGTACGCAACGTGCTGTTTACCGTACGCATACTGTTTACGGACTTTTAGGAGATTTGTGATTTCGTCATAGTACGGTGTCGTTTTCGACATGTACGATGCATCCGTCTGGTAGAGATCACCATAGTAGACCGTTGGGACCGTGTTTTTGTTCGAAAGAAGGAACGCGTATTGCGCGACAACGTTTTCCGTCGAGTATTTCTTCGTTGGACTTGCGAGTTCTTTGTTGTAGATCGCGAGTGCTTTTGCTTCGTCTTCTTTGTTGTAGAGCTTCTCGAACGATTTCGGCTCGCCGTCTTTTCCGTACTGCGTATTCGTTTTGATGCCGTACGTATCAAGCATGATTTGGTTGACACGGTTTTTCTCTTGGTCATGGTTGTTGACGAATGACCAGTTCGCTTGAACATTCGTTGCCCCGTCACCTTCACGGTTAACGACTGAGACTTTCGCTAAGTCACTGAGTGCACGTTTGTTCGATGGCGTAAGTGCAGTGCGAAGTGTGAAGTAGAGCTCTCCGTCCATGACGAGTTGCTCGTTATTGTTGGCTTTCATGTAAGCATTCTGTTCTGTTTTATAGCTCTCGATGTAGCTGAGGTAATCTTTTTTACCGAAGTGCGCTTTTGACACTTCTGCTTCTGCATTCAAGATTCTCGTATCATAGTGTGATGCTGCATCGATCCGGAAACCATCGAACTTGTATGTTTCAAGCATCCACTTCATCCAGTTCTTTTGTTCCTTAATGACTTCTGGGTTTGAGTTTGCAAGGTCGACACCGATCAAGAACTCATCGTTGTTCGTCATCGTTTTGTTGTATGCCTGCGTTGGGAAACCAGTCTCATCAACGAAGAGGAACTGATCTTCGATGTCGATTCCTGAGTTATCGTTTTGGTATGAACGTTCTTCTGATCCATAACCGTACGCAGCTTGTGTCTTCATGTATTCTTCCGTCAACGAAGCGATCTTGGTGTTTTCCGTTGAAGTGAGTAATGCTTCTTTTGTTGCGAAGCCGTTTTGTTTCATGTACTCGAGGTATCCTTCATCCTTCGCATATTGCGAAAGCATCGGCTTCCAGTTCTCTGGTGAGACTTCATACCAGCCGTCTGCTGCGAGGTACGTATCGACGACATTCAAGTTCTGTGTCTTCGCTGCGTCAAGCAACCATTCTGGTAAGTAGTTCTTCGCATCGTCTTTACCGAAGTAACGGTACGGTTTACCGTCTTTGTCCGTCATGACGCGGCCCATACCCTGCCCTTGCAGTGATGTTCCATTGATGAATGATTTGTTCCACTCTTTGAGGTAACCGTATTTCTCTTGTCCCATACCGCCACCTTTTGTGTAAGCGAGGTAAGGCGTTGCGAGGGTCTTCGTTTTTTCTCCGCCTGTGAACGGGTTCATGAACGGCTCACCTGAACTTGTCGCACGACGAACGAAGACAGCCTCACGTTTGTTGAGACCGAGCATTTGGTTTGGAACGAGGTCCATCTGGACTTTGATGTTGTCGTCATGCAACATGTCGACCATCATCTCGAGTTGTGTGGCTTTTCCGTATTTCGTCGCAACCGATCCACCTGGTCCTTGTGGGAATTCACCAAGGTCATAACGGTCAGCGATTGCATACCCTTCCATGTAACGTGCCATATCGAATGAACGATATGCAGGTGGTAACCACACATCTGTCACACCCCACGAATTGAGCAACTCACCTTTTTTAGCAAGCGTCCGGTACATGTTGCTTTCGTATGGTTGATACAGGCTGAAGCTTTGGAAAATAACGCGGTTATCGAGTTTTTCACTTGGTGCGAAAGCCTTTGCGCTTTCTGGTGCATACGTCAGTCCGCTTGTCGCTACCAATGCCGCAAGCAAACCTGTTGAGACTTTTTTCGTCTTGTTCATGAGTCTAATCTCCCTTTAACTAATCTATATTTCTGATTATTTCTACCTAAAATTCCAAATAACATCACATAATTTAACATCTTTTTCAAAGTAAAGACAGTTATAAATTTATAAAACAGGTAAATAGATTTACCAAAATGCAATCGATTGCGCTATTTTGTCACAAAAAAACCTCTCCCTAAAGAAGTAGGAAGAGGTTTTAGCGTTTCTTACAGTCCGAGAAGAACTGCTTTCTCGTAACCACCAGTCAAGACAGAGTTGTCATACGACTGAAGCTCTTTGTTGACCGTGATGACGTTCGACAATGTTTTGAGTGTTCCTTCTGGAACTTTGATCTTAACGATGTCGAGACCGTTCGTGATATCATCATCCGAATCAGCCAGCGAGATGCTTGTGCCGACTGGGAGATTTTTTCCGTTCAACGTGTACTGTGCAGTGTTCGTTGCATCGTACATACCAGTGTATTGTACACCTTCCGTGAACTTGATACGGATCACGTCTTTTTCATCTTTTGCGTTAGCTGTGACTTTAGCGATTTCGAATGGCGAAGCTACTGGTGTGACTGGCGTTTTCGAAACTTTGAAGTCGTGTGTCGCTGTAGCGACCGTGTTACCGACATCGTCAGAGAGTGACTTGACGACGACTTTCCACTCTTCTCCGTAACCGTCTTTGTCGACGAGGTACTGGAGGTTATCGTTCGCAGCGACGCGGAAGTTCATATCTGAGCTATCCGTGTAACCAACGACTGATCCATCGATCGTAACGGTTTTACCGTTCTTATCTTTACCGATGAACTCAACTGTTGTTTTCGGCGGAAGTACTGTACCTTCTGCGTTGATGAGTGGCGTATCCGACTGATCAAGACCACGAAGTTTAACCGGTTCACTCATCATGACTGTGAAGTCATTCGTCAAGAGATAACGGTCAATCGTCGTGATTTCCGCACTCTTCAGATCTGGAGAGTTAAGCGGTGAACCAGCATAGTTGAGGTCAAGCGATAACGCATCGTTTTTCTCGCCGTTCGCTTCTGCTTTGACAGAATCTTTTGCGAGCGAAAGTTTGAACTTATCGTTGTAGTAGTTCTCTTTCGTGTTGACTGTATCGTAGATTTCCGTCCAGTCCTTATTGAGCTCGAGGAGAACTTCGCCTGTTTCTTCATCGTAGTACGTGACATCAGCATACTGGCTGAAGTCTTCGTACAACTTCGTGCTTGAGTTGTAACGCTCGAGTTTCAACTTCTTCGAAGCAAGCAATGCTTTGACTGCATCGAGGTCGAGACCTTTGAGCTGTTTGCTGAACATGATACGGAATTGTTCTGGCGACTCAACAACGACGCCTGCAGTTGGTTTGACTGTATCAGCAGCAACTGTGAAGTCGAGGTTTTGTGTCGTTCCGATGTTCGACTCATCCGAAAGGGCTGCGAAGTCCATCGCGTTCCAAATCTGGAGTGAGTGTTTACCAGGTGCGAAGTAGCCTTCTTTTGCTCCTGGATACGCCTCTTCTGGAGCAACACCCATCATTTTCGCGTCGTTCAACGTGATGATGACTGTATCACGGCGATCGACGCCTGTTTTGTTATCAAACCCGAGGTATTCGACTTTGAAGTACTTCTCGCCGTATTGACCATCGATTTTGAACTTCGCGCCTGCGATTGCTTCTGAGAATTTCACTTCAAGTTGGTTCAGACCGACTGGTTTGACCGAAGTGACTTCCGGCTGACGTGCATCCGTCAACTTGAAGCTTGCTTTTGACTTCACTTCTGTATCCGTGTTGCTTGTGATTTTCGCAAGCACTTTAACAGTGGCGTTGTCTTGGAGTGGTGTTTCTTTATCAAGGATCAATTCGAATGCTTTTGGATTCGAAGGAATCGATTTGATACCGATGACACGTTTCATACCATCGAACTGCTCGATTTGAATATTGTCGTTCGCAAGATACTCGCTCTCGTCAACCGTCGGTAATTTCTTATCGAGACCGAACGATTTCAAGAGAAGATCACGTGAGACGGCTTTATCGAGGAAGATCGTCACACGATCCGCTTGGTTCGATTCCGCTGCAAGCACGTTGATCAATTCAACTGGTGCTGGCGTAACCATGACCGTGCTTAACTTGACTTTCGCTTGACCATCGATTTTACCGATCAACTCTTTATATTCGTTGTCTGCTGTCTCAATGATTTGTGCGTCGATTGTTGCTTCGATGTCTGTGTTGCTGAATTCAGATGTCAAAAGAACAGTTGCTTTACCGTCTTGGATCGTGACGCGTTCTTTCGCAAGTGAACCGAATGATGTCGATAATTTCAAGACGATATCGTCTGCTTTCGTATCGACTTCACCTGTTGCTTTGTTTTTCAACTGGAATGTGACTTCCGTGTTGTCTGATCCGTTTGCAAGGATCGAAGACGCTTTTGGTGTCACTTCAAGCATCCAGATGTTTTCAATGCTTTGTGTCATGAAGCTGAGTGAACCGAGGTCTTTCGCAACGCCACCGATCATGATGCCTTTAGCGTCAACTGAATAGTCTTTGCCGTACTCGAGCCCTTCGACTTCAAGAACTGCTGACTTCTTGTCTGCGCTGAGTGTCGCTGACTTGACTGTCGCACCTGCGATTTTGAAGTTGTCTGCCATGACAGAATCAACTGCACGCGAGAATGAGACTTCGACTTTCTCTTTGCCGATTGCTTTCGCTGAAGCGAGGACCGTGTTTGCGATCGTGAAGTCCATCGGAGCTGATTTGACATCGCCGACTTTGACGACGTAGCTGTGTGTTCCTTCTGGAATGCCACCTTGCGATGCCATGAACTTCCCTTTCGAGAGCGTTCCTTTTGCAACGATTGGCGTTGCTGACATGTCTTTGCCTGGGTAGATCAAGAGTTCTGCCATTGCGCCCACTGCTGGGTACATGACGTCTGCTTTGACTGAAAGCATCTGATCATCGACGCTTCCCATGACGTTCGAGATGTTTGCTGCCTTGACTTCGTAGTTGATGTAACCTGTTACGACAGAGTTAGCACCTTTGTACGAGTAAGCCAGTTTATATTTACCTGCTTTTGAAGTCGATGGTGTTTTGAGGTTGAACTTGCTGATTGGACGCTTAACGATGATACCTGATTTGTACTGGATGCTGATCGTGCTTGGCAATTGAACTTTTCCGCCAACAGCAACCGGCTCGAGGACTGGTTCGAGGACATCAACTGGGTAGTTTTGAAGTTCGACTTTAAGAACAGCTTTCTTTGTCGTACCCGCTACCTTACCGTAAAGGACTTGGTATTTGTTGATGTATTTCTTTTCGAATTTGACAGAACCGCTCCATTTGACTGAGCGCATTTCGTACTTGCCGTTTGAAAGTTTGACTTTGACTTTCGTCGGAAGCGTCAATTTCTTGACTGCATATTTCGAACCACCAGCGTGTTTCATCAAGATTGGAGAGATGTATTTAACCGAGACCTTCGATGCTGCATCAGCAGCAACCGGTGCTACGACAGACGCTGTGACTGCAAGCGCAGCTGCAGCAGCGTACAATTTGTTCGTTTTCTTCGAATAACCCATGTTTACTATTCCTCCTCTTTTCTAACAAATCAAAAGCGCAAATCCCAATTTTAAATCTACAATATAAGTAAAATATAGAAATATTTTACTTTAAAGCAGTTAAAAAAATTCTTTAGTCGTCTTAGGAGGAGTACCTTCTGTTTCACGTGCGACTTTTCGTCTATCATCAAGACGATCATTCGTGAGCCATTATGTATCCGATTGGGATGAACTAAAGAAACTGCCGAAATCGCTTCAAAAAGCCATTTCTGATTGTAGATTCGTGCGCTTCACCGCTTCGTTTTTGAGAATCGGTAGAAACGCTACAGGTCAAATATACAAAACTAGGAAGAACGCTACAATAGATTTTTTGTAAAAAATAGGTGAATAGTAGTAAATAAAAATATATTTATATGGGCTGTGCATGGAAATTAAATTTTGTATTCACTCCTTTAAAGAAAACGCTTACATTTTATTAAATTTTTGTCTTATTTTCGCTTTACTAAAATAAAGTTTTATTTTTACGAGATGAAGTGATCTGCTTTTTCAATTGCTCGAAGAAATGATTCTCGGTGCAAACGATGGACATCATCGGCCCACATCTCAATCTTCGCTCCGCGTCGTTTTAATTCAATCGGTAATTCGCGACCAATCCAATCGAGCTGCCGTTGTAAAATATGACGTTTTCGCCCATCCTGTCGTTCCGCCTCCGTGAACTGGCGCAGATACTGCAAGACGTAACCGAATCCGAATTCAATCGGAATCCGCAATTCCGCTCCCTTGTCGCGTATCCGGATGATGCCGGCTCCATAATGAATGGCTCGAAACAATTCCTCGTTGACGCGCTGATACCACGTTCCCTGTGTTAGACAGTGCGGTTCTAGTGCGCCTTTTTTCCCACTCGGTAAGACTGCGAAATAATCAATGACCATGGGTCTGCTCCTTTTCATCAAAAATAGGTGAGTCCGCGAGGGGCTCACCTATCATGACAGGTCAAACGGTTCGATTGTTCGAAAATGATTTAGCCGGTCGCCCAATACTTTCGTATTGAACATCTCCCGGTTGATCCGTGAATAACCAACAGTTACGTCCATCAACGACACGGGGTTGACGCATCTGACGAACGAATTGCTCTGGTGCAATGTTACGGAGCTCTTCCCATTCCGTCATAATAACTGCAACATCTGCATCCTTCAATGCTTCTTCGACCGTTTGCTTCTGATCGAGTAACGTCCGGGCAACTGGATCATATCCGGTTACGCTGACGCCAAGTTGCTCCAGACGTGCTGCGAGGCGTAATGCTGGTGCGTCCCGCAAGTCATCCGTTCCTGGTTTAAAGGCGAGACCGAGTAGCGCCACGCGCATCCCAGTTCGTGGTTGGATTTTTTGTAAAACATAATCTAGTTGAGCTTCATTCGTTTTATCTGCTGCTTCAATGACATGAAGTTGTTGCTCATGTTCACGAGCGAGCGTCGTAAGCGCTGCGATATCTTTCGGGAAACATGATCCACCGTATCCGGCTCCAGCTCGCAAGAACGAGGAACCAATCCGTGGATCGAGCCCAATTCCTTTTGCAACGTCCGATACGTCAGCCCCAACAGCATCCGCTAGTCGCGCGATTTCATTGATAAAACTGATCTTCACAGCCAGAAAACTATTCGCTGCATATTTTGTCAACTCTGCCGTCGTCGGATCGACTGTGACAAGTGGAGCCGTCGTCGCAAATAATGTCGCTAGTTCTTGCGATAAATCGTCATCGTTGGTTCCAATGACGACACGGTGAGGTTGTCGCATATCAGCGAGCGCCGTACCCTCCCGTAAAAACTCAGGAACCATCGCAAAACGTAACGTCGGATACTGTATCGCTAGTTGCATCGTCGTTCCAGGTGGCACTGTTGATTTAATGATGACAGCCGCAGTTGGTGCGATTCGCTCGATATGTGCGACGACGGCTTCTACTGCTGATAAGTCACAGCTCCCGTCAGCCTTTTCCGGTGTTCCGACAGCGACAAGATATGTCTTTGCGACTGGGTATTCCGTCGTGAATGTCATTCGTTGTTGATTCGCGACTAGCGCTTCTTCGATTCCCTCTTCTTTGATCGGCGGGATCCCTCGTGTCAGTTGCGCCATCCGTTCTGCATTCAAGTCAACGCACGTTACGTCGTGTCCGTTTTCCGCCAGTCCAATTGCGGTCACGAGACCGACATATCCTGTTCCAATCACTGTCAGTTGCATTCCATCACGTCCTTCGATAGTTTCTCTGTCTCCACTATACGGGAGAGCAGAAGATTTGTGCATCGAAAAAGCTTTCCGAATACGCTATACTGGATTACGGGAATGGGAGGAATGCTCGTGGCTATCATTATCTTTTGCCTCGTCTGTCTCATTGCGTATCGGATCCGCAAGCTTCCCGAAGCACTACGGACGATTTTACTCATCCTCGGTTTAATCAGTGGATGGTTCGCGCTCTTTGAGATGATCAGCTTCATCGAAGCTAACCCGTACCTGGCTGCAATCCCGATCGGACTCGGACTTGCTTACTGGTACTGGTACCGTAAAAAGAAACAAGCAAACGACAAAACCCCTTCCGACTCGTGAAGTGGGTTTTTCTTATGATCGAACGAAAAAAAGCGATGTCTCCTCACTTGGGGACATCGCTTTTCGTCTTCAGGACTGAACTTTCCGTTCGATTGCTGCGATCTTCTCTTCAATCTCAAGCAACTTCAGTTCATGCTCAAGTTCGAGACGACGTTTTTTGCGCTTTAGACGATCGAGTTCTTCTGCGAGTGACTCGTTCGATGCTTCCGGCTTCGGTGGGGCTTGCTCCATCGATTGACGGAGTGGATCAAACAAGTTCGATTTCGCGAACTGCGCCGCTTCCGGTCCGAACATATCTTGGATGAGTGGGAGAATCTTGTTCATCGCGGTTCCTGGAATCTGCGACTTCTCATCGACGAGACGTTTCAGCGCCAATTCATCGACGAGGTACCCTTTTCCATCCTGTTCGGCATGCAATTCGCCTGTCCGAATCCAGCGACGGACCGTTTCTTCTGAGACACGTAACAATTCACTGATCTGTTTTGTCGTTAACATCGTCATCCCTCTTTCCTTCTAGTAGTATCTTCACTATACACACATGTGTGCGTGTGTGTCAAAGAATACACACATCAAAAAAAGAGACCCTCGTGTAGAAGGTCTCTAATCATTATGCACCCCGACGAACGAGCAACCAAAGACCGATGATCGCAAGTCCTGCTCCCGTTGCTGCATATGGGAACGGCTTGTCTTCACCTGCTTGTGGTAATGTGCCCGTTGCTGTCGTTGTCGTAGGTTTCGACTGTTTTTCAGCCGATTCGACTGTCTGGACAGATGTTTCTGTTGACGTTGGTGTTGGCGTCGGTTTTGCAACTGGTTCTGCTTTCGCGATTTCTGCGAGCAAAATCGTACCGAGGCTGCCTTCTTCGATCGTCACACCCGCTTCCGGTGATTTCCGCTCGAAGTACTTCAATAACTCATCAATCATCTCTTGTTCTTCCGGCGATATTGCTTCTTCGTCGCTCGCCATCAATTTCATTGCTTTCGCTTGCTGAGCGAATGACTCATAGTCTTCATACATCTCTTCATCCATATCCATCATCAAGTCATCCATGTCAAGGTGATGCATCGCTTTGACCGTGTAGCCCGCTGCGACTTCCGTCTTGATCGTGTACGTTCCCGGATCAAGTTGGAGCATCATCAAGTCATCTTTTGCGATTTTTTCCTGATAGACGTCCTTTCCTGTGATCGCATCCGTCACCGTATACGTCGCAGGAAGTGTTCCTTCATCAAAATCTGGCTGTTGGTTTCCGTTCGCATCAAAGAAATTGACGACAGCTAACCAATGCTCGAACGCACCGTCGAGCTCTTCGTCGCCGTAAATCCCAGCGTCGATCACTTCCGTCTGACCTGCGACGAGACGGACTTTCTTCATCCCAAAGTCTTCATCGACATCGGAGTCAATCGTCCGGTCGTCACCAACGTTTTGCTCGGAATAGAAGTAATAGCCCATGTCATATCCGTCGACTTCGACTTCATATGTTCCTGGCTTTAAGTCCTTGAAGCTGTATAGACCATTCTTCGTATATGCTTCATCGATGACATCTTCATTCCGGTCCATCAAATAGACGACGACATCATCGAGACGTGTTTCCTTCTCTTGGCGAATGCCGTCTTCGTTTTCATCAAACCAGATCGTTCCTTCAATCGTTGCCGTCGTTGGTGCCTCGACTGGTGTCGGTGTTGCATCATCACCTGTCTCTGGTTCGTCTGTCGTCGGCTCTTCCTTGACCGGTTCTTCCGTCACAGGCTCTTCTGGTGTTGGTTCGTCCGTCACCGGTTCATCCATTGCTGGATCTTCTTTGACCGGTTCTTCTGTTACGGGTGTCTCTGGAGTTGGTTCTTCTGTCGTCGGTTCTTCTGGTGTAACGACTTTACCGAATTCGACGAGAATCGTCCGTTGTCCATCTGCTGAGACGACCTTGACGACAGGTGCCGTCTCTGCCGTGAACGTCACGACCGGTGTCTCTTCGATGTTGACATCTTCACCTGTCACGCCGTCTTCAAAGACGAGTGCCGTCTCCGACGTGATATCGACGATGCCTGTGCCTTCAAACGTTAACGTATACGGACCCGTGCCCGTTCCTGTGACGTCCCACTCGACGGTTTCTGCGTAGACCGGTAACTTCAGACCGAACGCAACGACGAGTGCCATCATAAGTAAACCAAGTTTTTTCATGAGTGTATGTATGCTCCTATCGTGATTTAATATTACCTCCCTAAATAGTAAACAAATCCGCCAAAAATAACCAGAAGGAATCTTGAATTCCTGCTATTTTTTTATAATAAAAAAGCCTTGTCGAAAGACAAGGTCTTAGACGAGCTGACTACACGCTTCCGCACATGCTGTACACGCTTTTGCACACGCTTGGCAATGGTCATGATCGTGTTTACTACATTCAGCAGCGCAGGCTTCACAAATCTCCTGACAAGCTTTTGCAAGGACCGCGACATTCGAGCTGTTTCGAGCAATTGCTTGTAGCAAGAGGCTACAGATATCAGCACAATCCCGGTCGAGTCGAATACAATCCGCCATATGTCCAACATGTTCTTCTTTCAGACAGGCATCAAAACAATGATTACAAGCAAGAATACAATCTGTCAGTCGTTGCTGTACCGTTTGATCCATAATGATTCCTCCTTTGTATATGTTTTCTTTTCCCTCACGAGCCGAAATCAAACAAAAATAAGACAGCACATGGAGCTAGAAGCTCGCTATGCTGTCTTATTTGACGATCTCAAGCGGAATCTCGATTCCACGGCCTGCTCCTGCATCAATGATGAGGACAGGAAGACGTTGGTCATCGAAGACTTCTTTTTCGATCGTCGTATTGGACGTATAGGTCCGGATTTCCCCCATCTTCTTCGCTTCGAAGGAGACGAACGGAAACGGAATCGATTGATTGGCGACTTCGAGCCGGATATCGACCTGTTGGTCATCGAGTCGAATGTCATTCGCTGTCCGGATGACGAGACGCATCCGGTCATTTTCCGTCAGGGTGACTTGCGCGGAAATGTTCTCAGTCTGTCCTGCACGCTTAACGGGATCTACGATGACCGTCGGGGAAGCGGTCTTCGCTTGTTCTGCGCGCTGACAACCAGGAACGACGAGTAAGGAAATCGCGAGGGGGAGAAGCCAGCGTTTCATGTTCGCATCACTTCATAGCAAATGTCAGTTCAGCGACACAGGCGACTTCCCCATCGACTGTGGCTGTAGCACGACCTTTACCGATTGGTCCACGGACCTTCGTCAATTCGACTTCGAGGCGGAGCTGATCCCCGGGCACGACTTGACGTTTGAAGCGGCATCCTTCAATTCCTGCAAAGAAAGCGAGCTTCCCTTGGTTCTCTTCCATCTTCAGCACGGCGAAGGCACCAACTTGTGCGAGTGCTTCGACGATCAAGACGCCGGGCATGACATTGTATTCTGGGAAATGGCCATTGAAGAATTCTTCGTTCGCCGTGACGTTCTTGATTCCAACGGCACGTTTTCCCTCTTCGACTTCCAAAATGCGGTCAACGAGTAAAAACGGATACCGGTGCGGAATGACTTCCTTGATTTGTTCGATCGTATACATATTCGACAGCTCCCATCACTGATTAAAATTAAGATTTCATCCAAAAATCGGTGATGCGGGTCCATGTGTCGAGCTTTAACACATCCATTGCCTCGCCACCACCAAACGTCGCATAACCCACCATTGCGCCGACGATCAGTGCTACGACGATGAGAACGAGAACGATCAGTACACGTACGATGATCGGAACTCGGCGTGTCGAATATGCACGAAGACGTCGCTCTGATTTGTGCTCCGGATTGCCGGTTTCCTGGTTTGAAGCCTCTTGCTTCTTCTTCAGGCGTTCACGCGTTGGCTGATCCGTGCCTGTTTGGTTTTGTACCATCTTGATCACCTTTCATTGATTCAGTCTGAGAACAGTATAGCATATTAGTACCTGGTATTAAATAGTTCCAAATTCGCTACAAAACGTGTTCCGCAACTAGTGTAACACGATGAGACAGGCAATTCCTCTAAAAAATTTTAGTTTGTGTATATAAGGAAAGCGAAAAACAGTTTCCCACGTTCTGCGGTTTTTTTACACTTTTTTAAATCCAAACTGAACTGTCCGGCGTAAGCTTTCCAGAACGACGCAGCAACGGTCCTTGGATGGCACGAAACATCACTTCAATAACTTTTAAAAAAAATTAAAACTTTATGCAATCCAAATTAACCGACGTTGCGTAAGCTATTCAGAACAGGCAAGAAACACCTACCAAATAAACCAAAAACTGAGAGGAATGATTTAAGATGAAACACACGAAAAAATTCGCAGCATCAGCAATGGCAGCAGCACTCGTACTACCAGGAACGGCAGCATTCGCTTCCGGTGGCGGAGAAGACATGAAACAAGATGCACCGAAAAACGTCACGGTCAAAACAAAAGCCGCTGACCTTCGTGCAACACTCGATCAATTACTCTCTGAACACTTCGTCCTTGCAGTCATGGACATGAAAAAACAATATGACGGCTCAAAAGACGCACAGTACTACGAAGCAGCACTCAAACAAAACGCACTCGACATGACTCCAGCAATCGCTTCAGTCTACGGTGAAGAAGGCGCAAAACAGTTCGAGAAAATCTTCGTTGATCACAACAAATATACGACAGACCTCGTCAAAGCTGTAAAAGCAGACGACCAAGACGGTATCAACGCTTCGAAGAAAGAAACAGAAGAGTTCGTACAAGATCTCTCGAGCTTCCTCGATACAGCTACGGAAGGTAAACTCCCGAAAGCAGCAGCTGAAGAAGTTCTCCGTGCTCACGAAGCAGACGTCTACAAAACATTCCAACAATATGCAGCTGGTGACTACGAAGGATCGTACAACACGTTCCGTGAAGGTTATAGCCGCATGTACGATATCTCAAAAGCACTCTCTGTTGCGATCACAACACAGATGCCAGAGAAATTCGACAATACGAAAGCTGACTCAAAAGCAGCAGATCTTCGTTCAACACTCAACAGCCTCGCAGCTGAACACGTCGCTCTTGCAAACCTCAGCTTAACAGCTGGTGTCGATCAAGCGAAAGACTATGATGCAGCAAACTGGGCTGAAGATATGCACACAGCTGACTTCAAAGCAGCAATCAAATCGATCTACGGTCAAGCCGGTGCAGATCAGTTCGAGCAAGTTTGGACGAAAAACCACATCGAAGCACAAGCGAACCTCGTCACAGCAGCAATCAATGACGACAAGAAATTGATGGGTGACGCACAAGACATGCTCAAAATGTTCTCGAACGACTTCGGTGCATTCCTTGGTGCCGCTACAGAAGAAAACCTTCCAACAAAAGCAGCACAAGAAGCCGTATCAGGTCACGAGACTTACGTCCAAGATACGTTCATGCAGTATGTTGAAGGCGACTACAAAGGTTCTGTCGACACATTCCGTGAGTCTTACGCTTACATGTACGGCGTAGGAGCTAACCTCGGTGATGCAATCGTTAAACAATCACCAGAGAAGTTCATGGATGGTACTCCAGGATCAATGCCTAACACAGGTAACGGTGGAATGAGCGACAACAACTCAGCTGCAACAACTGGTGCGATCGCAGTATTCGGTCTTGCACTCGGAGCAGTCGGTCTTGTCCTCGCACGTAAACGTCAAAACGCCTAAGAAATTGGGTATAATCAATAACAGGATAGCGACATGCTATCCTGTTATTTTTGTACATAGAGGGAATCCCTTCTCTCGGAAAGGAGATACGCGTTTATGAAACGTTGGTTATTACCGGCGAGCATCATCTTAATGGTCGCATCGGTCGGAACGTTATTGTTCCTCTTGTTCGGTCAAACAAAACCGGATACATCAAACATCACGCAAGGTGATCCAAAAACAGAATCCGCGGCCTCTTCCGAGACGAAGGAAGAAGATCCGCTCAAGCCGTCTGAAATCTTTAAGAAGGAGTTCAAGGACCTCTCGGCAACGGAGGTCGAGCTTCCAAAACAACTCGTCATCCCGAAGCACGACATCAAGACGAAGGTCGAACAGGTCGGGCTCGATAAGGATGGTGCGATGGCGACACCTAAAAACGAACAACAAGCCGGCTGGTATAAGTTCGGTCCGCGTCCCGGTGACGTCGGTAATGCCGTCATCGACGGTCACACTGATACAAAGACCGGTCCAGCGATCTTCTATAAACTGCATGAGCTGAAGAAAGGTGATCCCGTCGAAATCACCGATGCGTCTGGACGTAAGCTCGTCTTCCGCGTCAAAGAAATCGTTCAGTACGATCACTTGAAAGCACCACTGAAAAAAATCTTCGGTCCAGCCGATACACGGAACTTGAACTTGATCACGTGTATCGGAACGTACGATCAGAATAAAGGAACGTACGACGATCGTCTCGTCGTTTTCACGGAACTGGACGAGAAGGCGTCTGACCCTGTTAAGACACCACCGAAACCCGCGACGAACATTCGGATCAGTGGTGGATTCATCAACTGGTACGCTTCTACAGACGAGGACGTCGTCAAATACAACATCTATCAAGAGAAGGACGGAAAACGCAAAAAACTCGGTACGACCGAATCGATCGAGCGTAAAGCGTTCCCACTCCCTGAAGATGCAACAGGTCGTTTCGTCATCACAGCGGTCAGCAAAGCAGGAATCGAATCAGAAGACGCGTTCAGCGCCGTTCAGAAATGACAAAATGGGATGTCTCCAAGTCGGAGGCATCCCATTTTTTATTTACTTGCTGCCGGTAACGCAATCCGGAGTTGTTTCTTCCCAGACATCGTCTCATAGAACAGACTGAGTCGTCCTTCCGTCACACGGAGCTGCTCCGACGGAATGAAGACGATCCCAATCCGGCTCTCATTCGGTTTATATTTACCGTTCAAAGCATTAAATTGATCCGCAATCGTCACGATTTCGTCCTCTGTCTCGTACTCCCCGATCTTAGGTAAGATTTCAATCTCGTCCGCTGACTGATTCGTCACTTTGACGGTGATTGCAAGCAACCGTCCTGGCTCCCCCATTACTTGGAGGAGCTTTTGTTTTTCGACCTTCATCTGAACGAGTGGCGTTTGTCGTGTTTTTTCGGTCGTATCGACGTCTAGCGTCTTCAGCTTCAATCCCGCCATCTCATAGACGACACCGAGTCGATCTTCGCGATCAAACTGCTTCAGCTGTGCTTCATCCAGTCGAATCGATGTCCGCGGTTTCATCTCTTTCGTCGGTTCTTCTGCCTGAAACCAACCGAAGAGGGGGACCATGAATTTCGTTACGATGATGAGGACGAGCAAGCCCGACATCACATAAAACAATACTGTCTTCACACGTCGCCTCTTTTCTAAGCCTCGATCCGTTCCTTCATCCATCCCCGATCGAGTCCATGTACACCGGGGCGCCCATGTGTCGCAAGGTACTGGCAATACTGGACCGCAAGATATTCTGCCTGAAACTCGACGTAGCGCGTTCCCGGTAGACTATTGACCTCATAGAGATAGATGCGTCCATCCGCACCAATCCCGACATCGATCCCGAGCGCATCGAGCGGGTAGGCATAAAATGATTCGAAATAGGCCGGGAACCGTCGCGCAAAGTCGACGATCCGTCGCGAAATCGCTTCATGTTGATCCGGATAGTTCTGCTTCATGAAGATGTCCATCCGCGTCGTCGAGAACGCCCCGTGACTAAGATGGCTGACCGATTCTTGGTGATTGTTGCTGACGAACGGAAAATATTTGACGAGCTTCCACCGACCGTTCGCTCCCTTCGCGACATGGATTCGCATGCAATACGAATGCCCATGGATCGTTTGTGAGGCGATGAACGGCTGGACGATCATCGGATTCCGTTTGGTCTCTTCTTCGATGCGGCTGATCAATTCCCCTGTCGAACAGACGGTCGACTCGAGTAGATGGCTGAACCGGTACTGGTCTCCCTCCTGCTCGATCGTATAAATCCGTTGTCCCTGTTTCCCGTTCGCCGGCTTGAAGACGATTTTTCCGTATTGCTCAACCAATGGGAAGATCGTCTCTCCTTTCTTTACCCGGTGCATCGGAATCAAGACATCCTGAAACGAACCTTCTTGCGCGAGTTGGCGTAAGACGACGTTTTTATTACCAATCCGATGTGTCGTAAACGGAATCTCTGCTGCGAGACGATTGAACAACTCCTTGTCTGCATCACTGAGCGGCAAATGATTGTAGATGACGTCCGGAAACTCATACATACTTTGGTGCCAGGCATCTTCATCGAAGAAGAGTCCCCGGATCGTCCGATTTTCAAAATCGACATCGCGTGGTCGGAAAAAGAAGATGTCAACGCCCATTGAGGCACCGATGACGCAAGCAATCTTATCGCGAAATTGGGGTTTCTTATTCAGGCGTAAAATTCCGATTCGTGTCATGACGCATCCTCCTCGACCGGTTCAAAGTAGATCAAATAACGTTCCGTACTGTCCGTGACGTTATAAAACGGATAACAGGTCGAGACGACGAGCGACTCCTGCTTCGTTGACTCAAGGACCCGCGTATCTTTGTAATCGACAATCTCGCTCGATTGCATGACGTAACGATAGGAGCCGTTTGCGAGATAGAGGACGACTTCGTCGCCCTTCTTCAGCTTACTGATTTTCGAGAACGTCGTATCGTTATGTCCGGCGAGGAAAATCCGGTCGCCTTGACCTGGAAAAGCCGTCTCCGGATGATGCCCGACGCCTTTTGCGAGTGTCGCATCATCGACGCCTTCAAGCACCGGCAACTCCATTTCAAGTGACGCCACTTTTAAATAACCGACCGTCTCACCGGTTTGGAAGAGGACGTCCTCCGTCTTCTCCTTCGCTTGTTTGCTCGTGACTGCTGATTTTGATGTGGTCGATGACGTCTCTTCCGCCCGGACGACATCTTTTGCTTTTGCGAGTTCCGTCGTCAAGGTTTGCTGGACCGTCAGTTTTTGATACCCGACGTATCCAAGTAAGGCAAGTCCGATGACAAGTAACAGCGTTGATACGCGTCGCATCATGACGGCACCTCCTTCAGCATTCGTGTCCATGCCCGGCAATATCCAGATAAATTATGCTCGACGTCATCGATCCGAACCCGCATCGAGTGGTGCCGGATATAAAAACTTCCGAGAATCCGACCGGGTTTCTTCATATACATCGCGACTTCTGGATAGAAGAAGCCGTTTCGCTGATAAATCATCCGTCGTTCAATCGTCTGGTCGAGCCAGTCGATCGGAAAATCAGCTAACAAGTCGGCTCGTCCGAGCGCTTCGATTCGGTCAATCATCTCGCGTGCCGCAAGCATCAGTTCAAGGAACGTCGGGTACGTCGTCTCCCGGTGATGAATGAAGTCGAGTTTCGGGGAAACGTTCTGGAGACCGAACTGGAAATACCGCGCTTCCGGTAACCATTTCGTCAACTCATTCGCACTGTAGCTCAACCAGTGATCGTGGAACTTCCAGTACGATTTAGCGATGAAATGATCAAATGACTGGACGACACTGTCGAGCCAACGTGGATTGGAGTCGAGTGAATACAACCGCATCAAGGCATACGTCGCTTCTCCTTCGTAGTAGATGATCCGGAAGGCATCCTTCAATGCAAACGACGGGTACTCGAGTACATGCAGGTATTGACCTGATGGTTGTTGCAGCGAAAGAATGCCGGCTGCGAGTCGTTGACTGAGTCGTAACTCATCCGTCGTCTGAAACGTCTGCATGTATTCCGTCAACGCTAAGATGGCTGCAGCATTGGCACCGAGTTTGATTTCATTTGATTCACGATCAAGCACGAAGGAACGCTCCCCTTCATGTACGATCAATTCCTCGATTAAATAGCGTTTTGCTCCGTTGATCGCTTGGCGTACTCGTTCGCTTGGTGTCAGTCGATAGGCTTCAATCATCGAATAGAGTGTACTCGCATGACGTAAGCTGTTATAGAACTTGATTGGTTTATCAAAGCATGGGAAGTAACCATATTGGAAGCGACCATTCGCACGGACTTGGCGAGCAAGATACTCACTCGACTGGGCGACAATCGTCTTGATTTCAGAAGGAAGTGGTCTTGTCGTCTCACGGATTTTTTCGACATCACGTATGACTTCAAGTACATGTGGTGTTTCGTCTGCGAAGACACTGAGTGTATCAAAGAGGAGGCATGGACTTGTCGGATGAAAGACCATCCGCTCCGTCCGCCCTTGTTGGTGCGCATAATTGCTCAAGTTCGTTAGATTGATGTGTAGTTCTGGATGCGTCGGATCTTTTGTCAAAACGGCATTACCATTCAATTCTTCTTCTAGATAGGCACATTGCATCTTTCGATCAAACGCGATTCCGCGCCGAAAGTAATTTTTACGTGTTCCTTTCACACGTTCGTTTAAGGTCTCAAACGAGAGCGCCTCAAAGTTTCGGGCGATATCGAGTTTTAACCACTCCATCTCCGGTTGTTTGCGGAGCCAATTGCGTGCTTGATCTTTTACGGATTGTAGCCCTTTGCCTTGGAATCGAACGACGCGAGCCCGCTCTGATTCCTGTCCGAGTGAGACGAATAACATCATCTGACGATTCCAGTAATAGATATCATCGGTCTTCATGTGTTGTTCCAGTACATCGATGGCAGTGGTGAATCGGTTGAGCAGATCCATGTTCAGCTTCACTCCTATTCTAAAAGGATGAATCGCAGTGAGGCACAGATGGCCCCACTACGATTAACTACAGCATGACTTACTCTTGTGGACGGCGGCGGAACAGTTTCGTGAACAATCCGGCAGCTGTCGCAAGCATTCCCATGAGGGTGATCAAGAACAGATTTTCCGAAGTGTTCGGTAACGTACCACCAACGATTCGTTTAACGGGTTGAGTGATCGGTTTTGAGACGAGTGGTGATTTATTAATCGGTGCACCGACTGTGTTCGCTGGCAATGTCGGTTTGACGCTTGGTCCGTTTACAGCGCCAGTCGAAGGAGCTGGTTTGACGTTCGGACCTGAGACAGGGCTCATGCCAGGAGTTGGTGTGACACCTGGACCATTTCCTGGTGGAGTCGTTGGTGGTGTGACGACTGGGATCGGGATGATGACATTGTCATTGTCATTGTCGTTGTCATCATTCGGATTCGAGACGTTGTCTGGATCCTCTTTCCCATCATTGTCGTTGTCTTTGTCTCCACCATTATTATTATCATTGTCTCCGTCATTATCTTGATCCGCGTCGGCATCTGCGTCAGCATCAGCGTCCGCATCGGCATCCGCATCCGCATCGGCATCCGCATCGGCATCTGCGTCGGCATCTGCGTCAGCATCAGCATCTGCATCGGCATCAGCATCAGCATCTGCATCGGCATCTGCATCGGCATCAGCGTCGGCATCCGCGTCGGCATCGGCATCTGCGTCAGCATCAGCGTCAGCATCCGCATCGGCATCGGCGTCAGCATCCGCATCAGCGTCAGCATCCGCATCGGCATCGGCGTCAGCATCCGCATCGGCGTCAGCATCAGCATCGGCATCGGCGTCAGCATCCGCATCGGCATCCGCATCGGCATCCGCGTCAGCATCCGCGTCCGCATCGGCATCGGCATCGGCATCTGCGTCGGCATCGGCATCTGCATCTGCATCTGCATCCGCATCCGCGTCGGCATCCGCGTCAGCGTCAGCGTCAGCATCTGCATCCGCATCCGCGTCCGCATCGGCATCCGCATCGGCATCGGCGTCAGCATCCGCATCGGCATCGGCATCTGCGTCGGCATCCGCATCGGCATCCGCATCGGCATCTGCATCGGCATCAGCGTCGGCATCGGCATCTGCGTCGGCATCGGCATCAGCGTCAGCATCGGCATCCGCGTCGGCATCCGCATCCGCATCGGCATCCGCATCGGCATCCGCATCGGCGTCAGCGTCCGCATCCGCATCGGCGTCAGCATCCGCGTCGGCATCGGCATCAGCATCCGCATCGGCGTCAGCATCCGCATCGGCATCCGCATCGGCATCGGCGTCAGCATCCGCATCCGCGTCGGCATCCGCATCGGCATCCGCATCCGCATCAGCGTCAGCATCCGCATCGGCGTCAGCATCCGCATCAGCATCAGCATCCGCATCGGCATCCGCGTCGGCATCAGCATCAGCGTCCGCATCGGCATCCGCATCAGCGTCAGCATCGGCATCCGCATCGGCATCCGCATCGGCGTCCGCATCGGCATCTGCATCGGCATCCGCATCCGCATCGGCATCCGCATCGGCATCCGCATCCGCATCAGCGTCCGCATCCGCATCGGCATCAGCGTCGGCGTCAGCATCGGCATCGGCATCGGCATCGGCGTCAGCGTCGGCATCCGCGTCGGCATCCGCATCGGCATCGGCATCCGCATCCGCATCGGCGTCAGCATCCGCATCGGCGTCAGCATCGGCATCCGCATCGGCGTCAGCATCGGCATCCGCGTCGGCATCGGCATCCGCGTCGGCGTCAGCGTCAGCGTCAGCATCCGCATCGGCATCCGCGTCGGCATCCGCATCGGCATCCGCATCGGCATCTGCATCGGCATCCGCGTCCGCATCGGCGTCAGCATCCGCATCTGCATCGGCATCAGCATCCGCATCAGCGTCGGCATCCGCATCAGCGTCAGCATCCGCATCAGCGTCAGCATCTGCATCCGCGTCAGCATCTGCATCGGCATCAGCATCCGCATCGGCGTCGGCATCTCCATCAGCTTCTTCATTGAAAATGATTGTAGCTTGATCACCTGTATCTGCTAAGATACCTACATCTATAGCTGACGTGTTAACGACAGTACCGGTAACGACTACATTGTCATTTGGTACATTGGCTGGTTTATTGACTAAAATATCGGCTGTGATCGTCGTGTTACCAATCACTTGAACTCCTACGAGATCATTAGATATGAGAGTTAAATCAGTTGTCAGTTCATCCGATATGTCTTGCAATTCCGTCCCTAAACCCTTCAACAGGTTTAAAACAGGATTTACCGTAAGATTAAGCGTCGTATTCAATAAAATAGAATCACTGGTGACCTTTAAATTCTTTAATGATCTGACTACGTTATTAATCGTTTCTTGAACAACGTCTTTGACGGCTGGTTCAATGTGATTTCCTAACCCATCACTAAAATCAATTACAACCGTTCCGTCTTCGTTGATCGTAATCGGAACTTTATCGTTATAGTCCAGTAATTTAGATAACGCGACATCTAGATTATCTAATGCCTCGATTGCATCTTCTAACTCTTCTAACCCTTCCACCGTAAGAGCTGGATTACTTAAAAGAGGTCTTAACGCCCGAAGTAAGCTACCAAGTGTCGAAGTTAACTCTCCCGATATTGGATCTAGACTTGCCTTTAATGTCGGCAAATCCTCAAGCGTGATTGGAAGAATCTCAACACTTACGTTCGCTGGATTGGGCGCTGACATCTTACCAGCTAAATCCGGAATCGAGAATGCTGCAACACGTGTTGGATTGAGGACTTCAGCATCAGCTAATCCGGTCCCCGTCAGACCTAATGCTAAATTATACTTTTCTGTTTGCTCAGTTAAAACTGCACTGATTTGAGCATCAGTGAGAATTTCAATGTTTGCCAAGCTTGCTTGATTCGGAGCAAGTGAGTTTCGCACCGAATTCGCGAATTGGCTTTGTTGCGTCTGAAACTTCTTTTCAGAATTTTCAGCTGCTTCGGTTTTTGTATAAGTGAATGAGATCGGAGAGAGGGCGAGAGAGGACGCTGCCAGCAGTTTCACTAGTCTTCGTGTGTGGTTTCTATGGTGTCGATTCATCTTCTTTCGAAAATCAGGTGCTTTTTTCTTCATTTCAACACTCCTTTTCTACGGAAAAAATAATCGTACACCTATTATTATGCATGCAATCTCCATAAAAATATACAATTTTTTACAAAAACAATGGTTAAATAGTTATTATTAACCAGTATTTTAAATATTAATTTACCATTAAAATATAAATAATATATATTTTTAATAATATCCACTTAAGATATATTGTAATTTTATTTCATACTACTTCTATCCATTTTGTGTAAAAACGGCTTAATTCAATTTTATATGACCATAGTTTTAAAAAACGTAAAAAGACCCACGAGCGTTTGCTCGTAGGTCTAGAAACCTGCTTGTTTAGAATCGAATGTGCTGTTTACTCCAGCGGATCGATTCCTTGAACTGTCGGACGAGATCTTCAGCAGGTGCCGTTAAATAATAGGCAAGTCCGTGCACTTTCTCGGACATCTGCTGGACGACAAGTCCATCCTCGATCAACTCCTGCAATTGCTCAAGGATTTGACCGTGCGACTGATCGATCCGTTGCTCGAGTTCCCCAATCGTCAACGCACCATCACGCAAGAGATAAATGATGCTCGACTTCAGACTGTTCTCGAAGTTGTGTTGAAATTTCTGCAACGCCAGTAAATCGGCTTGTTCTTCGGTATGACGTGAATCCATCTGATTCCTGCCCCCTTTTTCTTAGCTACCTCTTCAGTATGACGCACTTTTACGCGAATTTCAAAACTCAATCGCGTTCCGTGATGATCGTATCGAACGTCTTCTCTTCCTCCGTGATGACCATCTTCTTTTGCGACCGGAGATGATAGAGACGACGGATGTTCAAGATGACGACCTTCATGACTGCGTAGAACGGTACACCGAGCAAGACGCCGAAGAAACCAGCGATGTTCCCCGCGACGAGCAAGACGATGATGATCGTCAATGGATGGACATCAAGCGTTTTCCCTTGCACGAGTGGTGACATGATGTGCGAATCAATCTGTTGCGCGACCGTCATGACGATGATCGCATAAATCGCAAGAATCGGATCCTGGATAAACCCGACGATCAAGGCCGGAATGACACCGAGAACGGGACCGAGGAACGGAATGATGTTCGTCAATGTCGCAAACAAGGCGAGCAACAACGCATAATCGATCCCGATGATCAGATATCCGATATAGGCGATGATCCCGACACCAATGCTGACGATGACTTGCCCGCGGATATAGCTCATGATCGTCAAATGGACGTCACCGAGGATTTTTTTCGTTTCCTTATGATACTCATACGGCATCAATTTAACCAGATTGCCTTTCAACTTATCGCCATCAAGCAACATATAGATCAACATGATCGGGATGATGACGATCGTCACGACTGTTGTCGTCAAAACACTGACGAATCCGCCGACACCCGTGCCGATGTTCTTCAGGAACGTCGACGCATATTCCGAGATGTTACCAGAGAACTTATTGAACAAGTTATCTGGTCCTGACAAGAAGCGTGAAAAGGCGGCGCTGTTTTCCAGTTGATCCCGGACATCGACTAATTGCCGTTGGAACTGTGTCGCAAGTGTCGGAATCGAATTGACGAACTGCGTGATCTGCTCCGACAGCATCGGACCAAAGATGAATCCGAGTGTCGTTAAAATACCAATCAAACCGACGAGCACGATCAAGACAGCAGGTCGCCGCTTCATCTTTTTCTCAAGCAACTCGACGATCGGTAGCAGGACATAATAGAGAATCCCGGCAATCGCGAGGGGTGGTACGACCATCTGAAGCAGAATCGCGACCGGTCGGAATAGGAACGTCACATGATCGCCAATCCAGACGATGATCAGTAACGTCATGACCCACCAGGCGAATCGGTACCATTTGTTTTCAAACATTTTTTGCATCTAACCACTTCCCTACGTAAAAGAATAAAGTTCAATATCCCCTTTAGTTTTCCTTAAAACGATGCTTCCTAATCCTTATTCTTAAAAAATATATAGTTCGTTATCGTTTAACACATATATGATATATTTGTTTTAGTCAATTTTGCAGATTCAGATTTGCCGAGACCTTCAAATCTGCGTAAGATAAGTGTATTCGGCATTTAAGCAATCTTTTTAATACATGTAAAATAGAATACGGAGGATACCTCAGTGAAATGGATCAATCATACCATCGGTCGCCAATTGATGTTCGCTTTTTATATGGTGTTTGTCGCACTCAGCATCACGTCCGGAATCGTTTACTTCTATACGGAGAAGAAAATCGATCAAGCGAATGCGACGTTCGATGATTTACGCGAACGACGGACGAATGCCAATGCACTCGCAAGCGAATGGACTGTCGCGCAAAGCAACGTCAAATCCTACTTATTGACTGGCTCACAAGAAACACTTGATGCCGTCAAGGCAAATCAACAGGAAATCAACCGCTTGACGACATGGTTCGAAAAGTATGCGGTATATGAGCAAGGAAAGGAATATGCGACAGCGACGCGTCAAATCTATGACGATTACTTCGGAACATCGCTTCCACTCCTGAACGAATACGTTGAAGGAAAAAAAGACGGGAAAATCAATGAAGACTTCGTTGATCCGAATACGCTTGCTGCTCTTTCCAACGGGAAAGACCTGTTCACCGAAAACGGTACGTTACGTGGATCGGTCAGCTTATCAGATGCCGATGTCGACATGACACGGATTGATACGTTACTTGCGGATTATCTGACGTTGATTCAAGGGAAAGAAGTCGACGCAAAGAACGATCTTCTAGGCGAAATGCGTGTTGCACAGTTCATCTGGCTCTCGAACCTCGTCGTCTTGATTCTCGTCCTCTTCTCGCTCGTTCGTCCGTTCATCAGCCGCGTCACGAAGCAGGTCAATACACTGTCTCGCGATAGTGCACTCCTTGCGACGGGGGAAGACATCCAAGCGATTCCGTTGCCTAAACGCAAGGACGAGCTGCATACGCTGACGGCTTCCTTCAATCAGATGGCCGCTTCGATTGCTGACAATAAGATCCATATGATCGCGAAGAACGAAGAACTTCAAGCGCAACAAGAAGAACTCGTCGCACAGCAAGAAGAATTGCAAGCGCAACAGGAAGAACTCGAAGAAGCACTTGATATCACACTTCGGAGTGAACAACATCTGAAGTATCGCAATGAGTTGACCGAAACGCTTGCCTCTCGTGAGACATTGACCGCTTATCCGGAAATCATCGAGAAGCTCGTCTCGATTACGCATTCTGAAATTGGCGCCCTGTTGTTCCTTGATCAACAAGAAGTTCGCTCGACGATTGATTACGGCATGACGGAAGAGATGGTCGGTCGTCTTGTCTCTGATGACCAATCCCTCTTGCACCGCGCACGTCTCTTGAAGCGTCCCGTCCATTCATCGAAACAGGTCGCGCACGAGAGTCCGCTCCCGTATCCGTACTATATGTACGAAGTCGCAGTACCTGTCATGGATCCGTCAAAAGAGCACATGATCGCCTGTATCTATCTCGTTCGTTATCGTGATGCCTTTACGACGGAGCAGATGAATGACATCCTGTCGTTCTCACATCAATTGTCGCTTTCACTCCTCCGGATGGGGATCTATGAGGAAATGATCCGCGAAAAGAACAAGACGACGCAATTGTTGAATTCGATTCGCGAAGCTGTCGTCTATATCGAACATGAGACGGATGAGTTGCTCGTCAACGAACCACTGATGACGTTGTTCCCGGAAGTTCCGACATCATTCGAAGACGAAGAACGTTCTGCGTTTGAGCAAGCGATGCAATCGTTAGCAGATATCATTGATGAACCAGCAGCGTTCGAACGGTACATCGAGCAGATCGTCGAACTGAATTTACCGAAAGACAGCTTGATTGTCTCGATTCGCAAACAGAGTACCTATATCCAGATCTACGCTGAGAAAATCGAAGTCGACGGCACATGGGTCGGTACGATGCTTGTCCTCCGCGACGTCACGAAGGAAACAGAAGCTGAGCGGATGAAGGAAGAATTCGTCTCGACCGTCTCGCATGAATTGCGGACACCGCTCTCTTCGATCTATGGCTTCACGGAGCTGATGCTCAACAAACGGTTCGAAGAAGAACGGCAACGGAAGTACTTGCAGACCATTCACTCGGAGACTGGTCGCCTGACGACGCTCGTCAATGACTTCCTCGACGTCCAGCGCATGGAGTCGAGTGAACACCGTTACGAACTGACGACGTTCGATGTCGTCGAACTTGCCCAGGACTTGATCGAGTTCTATGATGTCTCACACGAAACGCACACGATTGATTTCGAGGCACGTGGTCCGATCATGATCGACGGCGATGCGGAAAAGATGAAGCAGTTGCTCAACAACCTACTCAGTAATGCCGTCAAGTACTCCCCGAGTGGTGGTACGATCTTGATCCGGATTACAAATGAACTCGGTTTCGCCCAAATCCGGATTCAAGATGAGGGTATCGGGATTCCGCAAGATGCCCTTCCGAAATTGTTCGACAAGTTCTATCGTGTCGATAACTCCGAGACACGGAAAATCGGCGGAACTGGTCTTGGTCTGTCGATCTGTAAGGAGATCGTCAAACACCACAACGGAACGATCGATGTCGAATCCGTCATCGGTGTCGGATCGACCTTTACGATTCGTTTCCCAATCGCTGTCATCTCGACGATCCTCACGTATGAAGATTAAATGACGCGACCGTCCACATCACGTGGACGGTCTTTTTTGTCGTTAGATTCGATGAAGGGCGGGGTATAGTCATAAGCGCATTAGGAGAAGGAGGAATTAACATGCAACTTGGATGGATTGGGTTAGGACACATGGGTATACCGATGGCGAAGCGTCTGCTCGATGGGGGGCATGACGTAATCATCTACAACCGGACGTATGAAAAAACAGCTCCGTTGACTGAAAGAGGAGCAACAGCTGTCAAAGAAGCACGGGACGTCGTGCGTCAGAGTGATATCATCTTCGTCATGCTCGCAGACGGACCGGCTGTCGTGTCCGTTCTCAAAAGCGTACAGGAGGATCTCGCTGATAAAACAATCGTCAATTTGAGCACGATTTCACCAGAGGAAACGAAAGACATGGCGCGCCTCGTCGAAGAGAGTAATGGAACGTATCTCGAATCACCTGTGTCGGGATCCGTTCCGGTCGCAGAAAACGGTCAGCTCGTCTTGCTTGCTGGAGGTGACGCGAAAGTCATCGCGACTTGTCAGCCGTATCTCGACTTACTCGGCAAAGAAACGATTCATTTTGGACAACATGGCTCAGGTAGTGCGGCGAAGCTTGCCATCAATCTCTTACTCGCTGTCGTCGGGCAAGGGGTCGCGGAGACGTTACTGCTCGGAGAAGGTGCAGGTCTTGAGAAAGAGAAGCTAATTCAGATGATCAGTGCTTCCGGAATGAATACGCCACTCTTCACCGGCAAACGTGACATGTACCGAAAGAACGACTTCCCGTCTGCCTTTCCACTCCGTCTGATGGCGAAGGATCTCGGGCTGATCACGACTGAAGCAAAACGTCAACGGCTCGAGCTACCACTTGCACAAGCGACGGACGCTAGCTACGCTGAAGCGAAACCTGATTTTGGCGACGCAGACATGGCTGCGATCTATCTCGCCTTACAGAAAAAATAACGAAAAGGGTGAGGCCTCTCGATCTGAGAAGCATCACCCTTTTCATGTGTTGTTATTTGAGCGACGTAACGATCCCCATCATTTGATCACTCGTCATCAACGCTTTCGAGTTAAACTGATACGCCCGCTGAAGCTGCGTCAAGTTCGTCATTTCAAGCGCCATATCGACGTTTGATGTCTCAAGCCGACCGACCGTCAACGGATTTCCCGTTGCATTCTGGTATTGTCCGGTTGCTGTGAACAAACCACCACCGACTTCCGTCAACTCACCGTAGTTTGGAATGTCCGCGACACCCACTCGAGCGAGGACACGTCGATCTCCGTTTAGGATTCCCGTGATGTTGCCGTCTTTGTTCAGTTCAATCTCGGTCGCGTTCGCCGGCAAGACGATCGGATCATTCGCCTGGTTGATGACAGAACGTCCGGCATCATCCGTTAGCAGGACTTGTCCGTTCGCTTGTGGCGACAACTGAAAGTTCCCGTCTCGCGTGAACTTCGTTACACCATCCGTATCGACGACACCGAAGAAATGATGTGGGTTACCAAGTGCCGCATCGAGTTTCCGGTCCGTCGTCCGGAACGTTCCGACGCCAAAGCGCGTCGCTTCGTTTGCAACGTAGCCTCCGACACCGAGTCGAAGTCCTTCTGGTGTCGTCAACGGACCTGGCGTAAAGCCTGTCGCTTGGTTGTTAATATTACGGACGAGCAGTTCATTAAACTGAGCATCCCGACGTTTGTAGCCGTTCGTATCGACGTTAGCCAGGTTTTGACCGGTCGTATCGAGCTGCTTTTGCAACTGTCCCATCGTACTTGCGGATGTATAGATTGATTGCATCGTATCCTCCTATTAGCGAACGCGTCCGATTTCGGAAACAGCCTTCTCCGCTGTCCGGTCGTACGCTTGAATGACTTTTTGATTGGCTTCGAACTGGCGCAGACCGGCATTCATCTCTGCCATCGTCTGTTCCACTTCAACGTTCCCGAGTTCGAGTACACCTTGATCGACTCGGACGTTTCCGGCATTCAACGGATCAGCAGAACGGAACAAGCCGTTTCCTGTCCGCTCGAGCGTCTCCGGTTGATCCGTTACGACAAGACCCAAGTTTCCGATTGCTTGACCGTTCCCATCTGTAACAGCACCGTTCGCGTCAACGAGGAAGTCTTCATTGACGACGTTGAGTGGTTGTCCGTTCGTATCGAGGACAAGATCATTCTCTGTCGTCCGGAGTAGCCCGTCTTGTCCGACGGCGAACTGTCCGTTCGTCGTATAAAGGGTCTCTTCGTCTCCTGTCAGCGGATCCTGGTGACGGATCGTAAAGAGCGGTGCCCCTTCAAGCGAACTGATTTGTAAATCTGTCGCATTCCCCGTCTCCGTGATCGAACCTTGGGTGAAGTTCGGGGTCGCTGCCTGCATGAAGACACCAGTCGCGAGTTTTCCGACCGTCGCGACTCCCCGCACACCTGTCCGTTCATTGTTTGCTGTCTGCTGAATCAGCATCTCCGGAAACGTCCGGAGTGACGCCTGATCAGCGCGGAAGCCCGGCGTCCGCGCATTCGCCAAGTTGTTGCTGAGCATTTCCTGTTGGCGTTGTAATGCCTGCATCGCATTCGACGCCGTGTACATTCCTCGTAGCATGCGTTCATCTCCTCATTGACTTCATGTTCAATTCTTTCCTCTCAGTATATCGGTCGAGTTAACGTGAATTATGAGCTTTTTTGAACAAAAAGGGAATGTTCATCAGAGATGAATCGAAAGACCTATTAGAATCACGTTCTCCTTTTTTTCAATAGATTACATATTCAAAATTGACAAAAATTGTTATGCTATAGCTAACAAAAACATGATCCTCGAGGTGAAACCTATGAGCTTCTTTAAAAAACGTGCTACTGAACGAACCGTGCCTGGGTCTTTAGATTTATACACACTGTCCGACGTCACTTATTTTTTAGAGAACCATCCAGATGCCGTCTATACGATGGATACAAAGGGTCACTTCATTTCCTTCAACAATAAATTTCCCCTTATGCTCGGTTACGATCGGGATCGTCTTAAGCAACTCCATTTCGAAACGTTTTTAAAGCCAAATGATGTAGAGGAAGTCAAACAGTTTAAGAAACGGGTCTATTCGGGCGAAACCGTCCACTTCACGACGACGGTTCGACATAAAGACGGACATTGGTTGACATTGAACGTTACGAATATCCCGATTTACGATCAACGTGTCATCATCGGTCTTTATGGGATTGCCCGTGATGTATCACATCAACAGGAACTTCGGACTGATTATCAGCGTCTATTGATGAAAGATAAATTGACGAACTCGATTGACGGTGTCAGTTTCGTTGAATACTTCCCAACGTCAAAAGAAATCGCTGCATCACCCTCTCTCGCTATATTATTACAACTTTCCAAAAAACATTTAGCGAAGATGGATACGTATGACTTTCTTGAAGAACTCCATCCAGAGGATCGAACGATTTTTCGCGAACAAAGTCTCGCGTTGCATATGGGGAAAATTCCAACGTTCTCGATGCAGTTACGGATGGGTCGTAGAGGTCAATTCCAAAAGATCGTCCACTGTGAAGGTGTCGTTCAGACGGATACGATTCCGAGTTCACTCCTCTTCATTCTCAAGGATGCGACACCGCTCATCCAGCTCGAGCAAGAACGGGATCTTGCCATCGCCTCTTTGAAGAAGTTCTTCACGTCGCTCCACACGACCGCTTATGAGCATCGTTATAAAGACAATACTGTAACGTTTCATGCTGCCGGGTTCCTCGAACCGTATACCGATTATCTCCGGCGGATTGAACAGGATCATCAACTGTGGACGAAGCTCGTCTCATCAGAAGACCTCGTCCTCATGCGAGAGGCCTATCCGAAAATTCGGCAAGGTGAAGTCGTCCGACTCGTCTATCGCTTGAACTATCCCGATCGCCAGTTCTGGGTCGAAGAGACATGCATCCCGATCATCGATGCACATGGTGAAGTTCTCGGTCATTACGGTGTCTCGACTGATATTACGCGTCTGAAAGAACAACAACATGAGATTTGGCACCTTTCGATGCATGATCCAATCACCGATTTACCCAATCACGCCTTTACGTTAGAACAAGTTCGTGACTTGTTGACGCATCGTTCGCCATTCACTTTATTAACGGTCACGTTTAATCAACACAGCCGTCTCGCTGAGCGATTCGGTCACGAAATCGGGGAAGAATGGATCCGCCAGACGAGTGCAGCCGTGAAGAAGCTTATCAAAAAAGAAGTATTCATAGGTCATCTATTTGGTGATAAATTCCTTATCATCTTAAAGGGTAAAATCGATGAAACACGCGCGATCGGACTCGCGAATCAGTTGCTTGAGCTGACGCATCACCGGTTCGACGTCTTATCCTACGAATTGTTTTCGAAGGTCTTCATCGGCATCACCTACTCCGTCCATCATGATCATACAGCGGAAGAACTGATTAAACAGACCTATACGGCACTCCGACGTGCGAAGTCGATTTCTAAAAGTAACTTCCAGTTCTATTCATCGAAACTCGACATCACGATGTATCGCCGTTATCAACTCGAACGCGATTTGAGACATGTCATCAGTCAGAACCAGCTGTTCCTTGAGTATCAACCGAAAGTCGATAGTTGGAGTGGACGTATTGTCGGTGCGGAAGCATTGATTCGGTGGGATCACCCGGAATGGGGACGACTTGCGCCAAAGGACTTCCTGTCGCTTTCGGAAGAGAGTGACCTCTATATCCACATCGGGGACTGGGTACTCGATCAAGCCTGTCGATTGATTCGTGATCTGCTCGATGAACAACCGGAACATGTCGTTCCCCTATCAATTAACTTGTCGCCAAAACGACTGTTCTACGGTGATTTTGCGAACGTCGTCGAACAGCACTTAAAAAAACATGGTGTTCCGGGTCATCTGTTAGAGATTGAACTACTTGAATCCGACGTGCTGCTTGAAGGCGGACAAGTCCTCGAGACACTCGAACGTCTCGTCGATCTCGGCGTCAAACTCTCACTGGATGATTTCGGAACAGCTTATTCATCGATTTCCTACGTCCAGCGTTATCCGGTTCATTGCCTGAAAATTGATCGGTCGTTTGCGATTCATGCCGAACATGATCCAAAGAGCCTCTCTGTCATTAAAAGCGTCATCTACATGGCAAAGGAGTTCGGTTTGACCGTCGTTGCGGAAGGCATCGAGAACATGCAACAACTGAACCTCTATCGAGACTTAGAATGTGACATGATTCAAGGCTATCTCTTCAGTAAACCTGTCGATATCGAAACATTTAAGCAACTGCTTGAGAACGGTATTCTCTATCCGAAAGATACGGGCACTGCTCCACCGAAGGAGCCCATTCTTAGTCTGCATGCGAAGGTGACGATTTCGAAGCTGAATGGACAGGCGATCCAAGTCGGATCGTCCCCAATCTTGATCAATCGTTGTACGAATCGAACGATTTCTTTCTATTCCTCGATTCGATTGCCGGTGAAGCATAAACTGGAACTCTCCCTGCAATTGCATCACCTGACACATCCCGACATCTTCATTGAACCGACGTCGATTTCTGAACTCGATAATGGTCTCTTCTATTACGTCGCTGACTTCCAAGTCCGCGCCTTGTCTCTCATCGTCCAAGAACAGTTGAATCATTCCCATCATTCGCGCGTCGACGACTTCTTCGAACAATCGACTGTATAAAAAAAGCTTCCATCCCCTTAATCAAACGGGAATGGAAGCTTTCCTTAGTTATTCGGATTCTTTTTCAAGACAGCGGTCTGCGTCCGCTCGAGTACGGCATTCGTGATGACGATCAAGCCGGTGAAGAGGAACAAGGCTTCAAAACCGAAGTGACCAGCAATCTGTCCACCTGCCAGTGGTCCGAGGAAGTTCCCCATGAACTGCGCGGACTGATTATACCCGAAGATGCGTCCTGACGCATTGGCTGGCGTGTTCTTCCGAAGCAGTGCTTGTACCGACGGCATCAGTGCTGCTGTCGCAAAACCGATTCCCATCCGTAAGACGATCAATTGACTTGTATCCGTGACGAACGCTTGCGGAATCAAGAAAGCGGCAAAGACAAGTAATGCAAAGAATAAGACACGCTCTGCCCCGATCTTATCGGAGAGACGACCGAGTCGTTGCGCTGCGATCAAAGCTGCGATCCCTGGTGCTGAAGCGACGATCCCGGATAGTAACGCCAGACGTTCTGTCCCCGGACTGAGTTCCCGTACGTAGAGCGACAGGATCGGACTGATTGATTGTGCCGCGAACTGAATCAGAAACGTCGTCAAAAAGAGACTCAAGATGAGTTCCGGATGACGGAGCGACTGGATGATTTCCTTCGCGGACGCCATTTTTTTGACTTCCATTGGGACGAATTCTTCTTTAACTAAGAAGTAGGTCACGAGGAAGGTAATGAAGAGCGGTACGCTCGTAAAGAGAAAAACGGGTCGAAGCCCAACAACGTCGGCGAGGAATCCTCCAATGAGAGGTCCTAGCAATCCACCGGCAATCCCACCGGTCGACAGGGTGCCGAGCGCCCAGCCACTTTTCTCTTTTGGGGTTTGGGAAGCAACGAGTGTGATACCGGCTGAGATGAATCCGGATACGGCTCCCATGACAAGACGTAGAAAGACGAGTTGATAGACGTCTTGAACAAAACTAATCAAGAACATGACAATCGACATGCCAAGACTTGCACGAAGCAACATCAGCTTCCGTCCTTTTCGATCGGCGAGACGTCCCCAGATCGGTGAGACGATCGCAGCGACGAGGAAGGTTGCACCAAAGGCGATACCAGACCAGGTCGTAATATCTTGTCGGCTGTTGACACCGAGTTCTTCAATGAATAAAGGCAAAAACGGTAATACAAGACTGAGGGCGGCAGCGGTCAAAAAACTACCGAACCAGACGACTACTAAATTTCTTTTCCACAATGGCATTGTGGCATCACTTCCTTTTATTTGACAATTCGTTTCAATGCAACAACTTTTAATATACACTTCACATTGTGAAATGTCTAGGATTTGAACTGTCAAAGTGTAGAACAGGACCTTTGATGCATATAAGCAACTGCTCAACGTCCGATAGTAAGGTAATCCACACGAAGGAGTGAAATTGAAATGAAACGCTTTTTGATTGGCGTAGTCTGTCTATCGTTACTTCAATTCGGACTACCACTCAAGAGTTCAGCTGCCGTTTCCGTCACTCGTCACACGGTCATCTGGTCCATCCCAGAGGCCAAATCCATTTCAACGAAGATCAATCAGCTGGCAAACAGACAGATGAAACGTGTCTATCTGCATGTCGCTGTCGAGGGTGACCGTACTCTCTACCGAACATTCGTTGAAAAAGCGCACGCTGTCGGAATCAAAGTCTATTTTCTATTCGGACAGCCGCGCTGGATCACAAACGAAGGAACGACAGCTCGACCAAACGTCGAGGATCCGTTAGCCTGGATTTCGACCTATCAGCAAGAAACGATCAGTCATCCGGATGGCATCAGTGTTGATCTCGAACCGTATGCCTTACCGGAGTGGGAGACGGACCAGCCACGTGTCATCGCCTCCTATGAACGCATCTTACTCGCCTTCCGCGAGAAAGCGTCTGCTGAAGGATTACCACTGCAACTGTTCCTCCCGTTCTGGTTCCATACCGTACAGGATGCGAACAGTCGCCCTCTCAGCGAATGGGCAATGGATCTTGCTGACGAAGTCACGTTGATGAGTTACCGGACCGTCTACGGTGGTGGTAACGGACTTGGCGCCATCACGATGACCGATGCACTCTATGCCGCAAGCAACAATCATACTTTATCGTATGCGATCGAGTTCACCGAACTTCCAGAGACGCCGGATATCACGTTTTACGGTAAGACACGAACGCAGTTGAATCAGCTCGTCAATCAGACGATGGCTAGTTCACTACCGCCAAGTGCGATCGTCTATCATGATTTTGAATCCTACCAAGCGTTCATGCGTAGTACACAGTGAGAACATAAAGATTTGAAACGAAGGCACAGGAAAAAGACTTGCTATCATTGATCCGACTCCTATAGGAAAAAGCGCAAATTTTTGCGCTGTCAGAGACAAACAAGACCCGGGTTCACTGTTATACGAACAGTGAAGACTGGCTTGTGTCTCGCCTGAGGAAAGCGGGTCAAATGGAGCAAGTCTTTCTTTTCTTCCACATCATCCAAACATGAAAAGCGGTTCTTCCCATTTCTGAGAAGAACCACGTTTTAATCCATCTCGCTTTTCTTACTTTCCGAGGTTATCAAGCATGATTCCTGTACCGCGTGCGACACATAACATCGGATCTTCTGCGATCAGAACCGGTAGACCAAGTTCTTTTGCAAGCAGTTGATCGATTCCGTCCAGCAACGCGCCCCCACCCGTTAGGATGATACCACGATCGATGATGTCCGCTGCAAGCTCCGGTGGTGTCTTCTCGAGCACACGCTTCGTTGCCTCGACGATCTCCATCGCTGCTTCTGCCAGCGCATCGTGCATCTCTTCCGATGTCACCGTGATGTTGTGTGGTAAACCCGTCACGAGATTTCGTCCGCGAATATCCATCTGTTCGCTCCGTCCGTCTTCTGATACAGTGGCAACCGTCGTCTTGACGGCTTGTGCCGTCCGTTCTCCGATGATGAGCTTATGTGTATCCTTGATCGAACGGATGATGTCGTGGTCGAAACGATCTCCTGCGACCTTGATCGTCTCCCCGCATACGATATCACCCATCGAAAGTACGGCAACATCCGTCGTTCCGCCACCGATATCAATGACCATGTGCCCTGCTGGCATCCAAATGTCCATACCGGCACCGACTGCTGCGACCTTCGGCTCGACTTCGAGAAAGACTGTCTTTGCGCCTGATTTTTCACCGGCTTGACGAATCGCCTTCGCCTCAACCGTCGTGATGCTTGCTGGTGTACAAATCAACATCCGGACTCCACCGAACATCTTACGGACTTCAATCTTATCGATGAAATGGCGAAGCATCGCTTCCGTCATCTCAAAATCGGCAATGACACCGTCTTGAAGTGGTCGAATGGCCACGATGTTCCCCGGCGTCCGCCCTACCATCAAGTGTGCTTCCGTACCTACCGCATGAATCTTACCTGTTGCCTTATCGATCGCGACGACCGATGGCTCATCGAGGACGATGCCTCTACCTTTGACATGAATGACGACGTTCGCCGTCCCTAAGTCGATTCCGATATCTCTTGAAAACATCTCGTGTGCTCTCCTTTACCCACTGGCTATTCTTCCAAAATATAGAACGTCGTTTGGACGTCTAACCCATTTATGTATACATACCTTTCAATTCTAGCATATGCCCCATCACGAAACGACTTTCTTTTTCCTCTTTTCGGATTTCATTGTCGTCCTTTTCAAAAGACGACAAAAAAGAGCACCATCCCGCGAAATGGGATGATGCTCTTATATAAGTGCTTAAAGTTTTGTTGCAGCTGTTTCTTCAACGACTGCTACTTCTTCAGTCACACGTTCTACGTCTGCACCAAGTGCTTGTAACTTCAAGTGGAAGTCGACGTATCCACGGTCGATGTGGTGAAGTGCACCAACGCGTGTTTCGCCTTCAGCGATCAACCCTGCTGTGACGAGTGCTGCCCCTGAACGAAGGTCCGTTGAAAGAACTTCCGCGCCTTGTAATTGTACGCCACCGTTGATGATCGATGAACGACCTTCAATCTTGATGTCAGCGTTCATACGACGGAATTCTTCAACGTGCATGAAACGGTTCTCGAAGACTGTTTCCGTGATGACCGATGTGCCGCCTGCTTTGAGGACGAGTGCCATCATTTGTGCTTGAACGTCTGTCGGGAAACCAGGGTGTGGCATCGTCTTGACGTCAACTGCTTCAAGTTTTGCTGGACCAACGACACGGAGACCTTCTTCCGTATCCGTGATCTTAACGCCCATCTCTTCCATCTTCGAGATGAGTGGACGAAGGTGTTCGCGCTCAGCGCCGATGACTTCGACATCCCCTTCAGTGATCGCTGCTGCGATCATGAACGTACCTGCTTCGATCCGGTCAGGAATGACATAGTGTGTTGCACCGTGTAATTTCTCGACGCCTTCGATGCGGATCGTTTCTGTACCTGCACCGCGGACTTTTGCGCCCATTGCGTTCAAGAAGTTAGCAAGGTCAACGATTTCTGGTTCTTTTGCGACGTTCTCGATGACTGTCGTTCCTTCTGCGAGTGTCGCAGCCATCATGATGTTCTCTGTCGCACCGACTGATGGGAAGTCAAGATAGATTTTTGCACCTTGGAGACGACCGTCGACTTGTGCCTCAACGAATCCGTTTCCGATGATCGTTTTTGCGCCCATTGCTTCGAATCCTTTCAAGTGAAGGTCGATTGGACGTGAACCGATCGCACAACCACCTGGCATTGCAACACGTACGCGACCGAGGCGTGCGAGTAATGGACCCATGACGAGAATCGAAGCCCGCATCTTACGAACGTACTCAAGTGGTGCCTCATCTTTGAGGTCCGGCTCAGCATTGACCGTCACCGTGTTTGCTTCTGCATCGAACTCGACTTCTGCGTTCAAGTTGCGTAAGACGTTATTGATTGTATAGACGTCTGCTAGACGTGGTACGTTTTGAAGAACCGATTGTCCCTCTGATGCAAGCAATGTCGCGACAAGTGTTTTTAAGACCGCGTTCTTTGCACCTTCTACTTTGACTGTTCCAGCTAATTTACGTCCGCCACGGACAACGATTTTTTCCATTCTCCCTACTCCTCTGCTTCGTTTCTGTTCTAGTATGTTCAATTCGTGATTGGTGAGGATCATAGTTGGAATTCAACGAATGTTAGAAAAGAAACTTCCCTATAGTTGATCTCTTGCTCCAAAGCCAATACGACGTTTCGATTGTAATGTTAGATGATTGCTAAATGACTGTGTTCCTTCATTGAAAGAGCAGTGTCCTGTTCCATGTTAAAACAAATTACCATTTCAGGGTTTACAATGCAGTTACAAGTTCACCCGATTAAAAACTGAAGACGTTGTGCAAAGCCGGCATAATCCAGTAAAAAGCGCGCTACGATGGATCCGAGTGCAATCGCTAGAATCGTTCGCAAGGCTACCGCATGCGGTCCTTTAGGATGTTGCAGGATTTTCTCCCATTTGACTGGTAACAAGGACCACCAGGCGAGCAAAATCGCCACGATGTAGACCAGCATACTAACTAACGCACTCACACCAATAGATGTCACTTTCGTTGCACCTCTTCTTCATAGTTTCTTCAACTCTACTATGATTTCATAAAATGAATGATTGCGCAAACAAAAAAGAACACGCTGAATTAATTTTAGCGTATAAAATATATTTATTGAAGATAAATTTGGTCTTCTACTGAAAAAAGGTTGAAGAATTCGTGAAGACGAGGCATATATTGTACTTTTACATTTTTGCAGTATTTTAAACCTGTATCCTTCATCGTGTTGCGAAAACGGTTGCCATACGAAAAATCATTGACGTTTTATACAAAAAAACCCCGGTTCCGCGAACGGAACCGGGGTTTCATCAAATCAATCGCGACCGTAGTCTTTCAAGCTGAGACGGTTAACTGCTCGTTTCAGTGAAAGTTCAGCACGCTTGAATTCGAGTTCTGATAATTTCGTGTCCTGGAGACGACGTTCTGCACGAACCTTCGCAGCTGCAGCCCGGTCGTAGTCGACCTTGTCTGCTTGCTCCGCAGTTTCCGCAAGAACCGTTACAGTATCCTGGCGCACTTCCATAAAGCCACCGCTGATAGCGATCAACGTGCGTCCGCCATCTTCGTGGCGCAACTTCAAGATGCTGATGTCGAGTGGTGTCACGAGTGGGACGTGGTGCGGGAGAACCCCGATCTCACCAGAAATCGTCTTCGCAACGACCATACGGACATCGCCATCATACACTTCGCCATCCGGGGTGACGATATTGACATGAAGTGTGTTCATCTCAAGTCCCCCTTATGCTTTGTCACTTAGACAAGCGCCTTCGCTTTTTCAATCGCATCTTCGATCGGACCGACGAGACGGAATGCTTCTTCCGTTAAGTCATCGTGTTTACCTTCGAGGATTTCTTTGAAGCCGCGGATCGTGTCCTTAACTGGGACGTACGATCCTTTTTGTCCTGTGAACTGCTCAGCTACGTGGAAGTTCTGCGACAAGAAGAACTGGATACGACGCGCACGGTGTACAGTCAATTTGTCGTCTTCTGACAACTCGTCCATACCGAGGATCGCGATGATATCTTGAAGTTCTTTATAACGCTGAAGTGTTTCCTGAACTTGACGTGCAACACCGTAGTGCTCTTCGCCGACGATTTCCGGTGAAAGGGCGCGTGATGTCGAAGCAAGTGGATCCACGGCAGGATAGATCCCCATCTCAGAGAGACGGCGCTCAAGGTTCGTCGTTGCATCTAAGTGAGCAAACGTCGTCGCAGGAGCCGGGTCAGTATAGTCATCGGCTGGTACATAAACCGCTTGGATCGATGTAACCGAACCTTTGTTTGTTGATGTGATTCGCTCTTGGAGCATACCCATCTCTGTTGCGAGTGTTGGCTGGTAACCAACGGCAGATGGCATACGACCGAGAAGGGCTGATACCTCAGAACCTGCTTGTGTATAACGGAAGATGTTATCAACGAAGAGAAGAACGTCTTGCCCTTGCTCATCACGGAAGTATTCTGCCATCGTCAAACCAGTCAAGGCAACACGAAGACGTGCACCCGGTGGTTCGTTCATCTGACCGAAGACCATCGCTGTTTGTTTGATAACGCCTGAATCCGTCATCTCGTGGAACAAGTCATTTCCTTCACGCGTCCGCTCACCAACACCTGCGAATACCGAGATACCGCTGTGCTCTTGGGCGATGTTGTTGATCAATTCCTGGATGAGGACGGTCTTACCTACACCGGCACCACCGAAGAGACCGATCTTACCACCCTTGATGTAAGGAGCGAGCAAGTCGACGACTTTAATTCCAGTCTCGAGGATTTCAACTTTCGTTGAAAGGTTATCGAAAGTCGGTGCTTTTTTGTGGATCGGAAGACGTTCCACGTCAGCAGCGATTTCTTTTTCATCAATTGGGTTACCGAGTACGTTGAAGACGCGACCAAGTGTCGCTTCTCCGACGGGTACCGAGATTGGAGCATTCGTATCGATTACTTCAATTCCACGGCGTACTCCATCCGTTGAGTCCATCGCAATGGTACGGACGACGTCGTCACCAAGGTGCAGGGCGACCTCAAGCGTCAAGTCGATAGCCACTTCTTCTACAGTTTGCGGCGTATATTGAATACGGAGCGCGTTGTAGATGTTCGGTAAGTGTCCTTCGAACTTAACGTCGATGACAGGTCCCATGACCGCGACGACGCGGCCTTTTAAACCGAGTTCGTTCATCGTGTTTCCTCCTACCTATCGTTACGCCAGTCGGGATTACTGCTGCGCAGCAGCCCCACTGACGATCTCTGTGATTTCTTGCGTGATTGCAGCTTGTCGAGCTCGGTTGTAGACGAGAGTCAATCGACCGATCAAGTCATCTGCGTTATCTGTCGCACTTTGCATTGCTGTCATACGTGACGCATGTTCTGCTACTTTCGCGTCAAGAAGCGCACCGAAGATCAAGCTCTCCGCATAACGCGGGAGGAGTTCAGCAAGGATTTGTTCCTCGCTTGGCTCGTACTCATAAGTCGTCGAAGACGAAGCTTCGATTTCTCCGAGTGGGAGAAGAGTTTCGACTTTCACTTCTTGGCTGATGACAGATAAGAAGTGGTTGTAGCACAGCTTGAGCTCGTCGATTTCGCCGAGCGTGAACGCACTCACTGTGCGCTTCACGATTTCAGCGACGTCGACATACGAAGGAGAATCGTTCAAGCCTGTGATCGCATCCGTGACCGTAATTCCGCGTGAACGGAAGAACTGGACACCGACTTTACCGACCACGAAGAGAACGTAACTGTCCGCAGTATGCTTTTCTTTGATTTCCCGGTAGACTTCACGCAGCACGTTGGCGTTATATGCACCAGCTAAGCCGCGATCCGATGTGATGACGATATAGCCCGTCTTTTTGACGGGACGTTTCTCGAGCATCGGATGGCTCGCACCTGTCGTGCCATTCGCAATGGTTCCGAGTACCTCTTGCATTTTCAGCATGTAAGGTTGGAACTTCGCGCTATGTGCTTGAGCGCGGTTCAGTTTCGACGCCGAAACCATGTTCATCGCTTTCGTGATCTGTTTCGTACTTTTCGTCGAGTTGATCCGCGTTTGTATCTCGCGCAACGATGCCATTTCGATTCACCACCTTGTTAGTATCAAGAGCGTTCCGCCGGATTAAACCGTCGCTTGGAACGTTTTCTTAAATTCTGAGATTGCTGCTACGATCTCTTCGTCTGCTGGAAGGTTACCTGTCTTACGGATCTCATCGCAAAGTTGTTTGCGGTTTTGATCGAGCCAGAGGTTGAGTTCCTTTTCAAAACGACGAATATCCGTTACAGCAACATCATCAAGGTGACCACGAGTCAAGGCATAGATGATGATGACTTGCTTATCGACAGTAAGTGGTTGGTTCAAGTCTTGTTTCAAGACTTCAACTGTCCGCTCACCACGGTTAAGCTTCGACTGAGTCGCTTTATCAAGGTCAGATCCGAACTGTGCGAATGCTTCAAGCTCACGGTAAGATGCGAGGTCAAGACGGAGCGTACCCGCTACCTTCTTCATCGCTTTTACTTGAGCCGAACCACCTACACGCGATACCGAGAGACCCGGGTTGATCGCGGGACGGACACCTGAGAAGAAGAGATCCGATTGAAGGAAGATTTGACCATCCGTGATCGAGATAACGTTCGTCGGGATGTAAGCTGAGATATCCGACGCTTGTGTTTCGATGAACGGAAGGGCAGTCAAGCTACCTGCGCCAAGCTCGTCGTTCAACTTCGCCGCACGCTCAAGAAGGCGTGAGTGGAGGTAGAAGACATCCCCTGGGTAAGCTTCGCGGCCTGGTGGGCGTTTCAAGAGAAGTGAAAGCTCACGGTAAGCAGCTGCTTGTTTTGAAAGATCATCATAGATGACAAGAACGTGTTTGCCTTGGTCCATGAAGTGTTCACCCATCGCGACACCTGCGAATGGTGCGAGGTAAAGAAGTGGAGCTGGCTGTGAAGCCGCTGCCGAAACGACGATCGTGTAATCGAGGGCACCGTTTTTACGGAGCGTCTCGACGACGCCACGGACTGTTGATTCTTTTTGTCCGATTGCGACGTAGATACAGATCATGTTTTCTTCTTTTTGGTTGATGATCGTATCGATTGCGATCGACGTTTTACCCGTCTGACGGTCACCGATGATCAACTCACGCTGTCCACGACCGATTGGAACGAGGGCATCGATCGCCTTGATTCCTGTCTGAAGTGGTTCGTGTACCGATTTACGCGCCATGACGCCAGACGCCTTACGCTCGATCGGGTTGTAGTGTTCTGTTTCGATTGGACCAAGACCATCGATTGGCATACCGAGTGGGTTGACGACACGTCCGAGGAGTGCGTCTCCTGTTGGTACTTCCATGATGCGGCCCGTACGGCGAACAGAGTCGCCTTCTTTGATTTCAAGGTAGTCACCGAGGATGATGATACCGACGTTGCCTTCTTCTAAGTTTTGCGCCAAGCCCATTGTGCCGTTAGCGAATTCTACGAGCTCTCCCGACATGACGTTGTCGAGTCCGTGTGCACGAGCGATACCATCACCGATTTGGATGACCGTACCTGTCTCGTTCACTTCCATCGTAGAACCGTACTGCGCGATACGCGCTTTAAGCAGGGCGCTGATTTCTTCAGCTCTAATGCTCATGCGTTTCACCCCTATTTTCTTACGCTTTTAACAGCTCACGCTCAAGGCGCGTTAGTTTAGTTTCGATCGTACCGTCATATGTCGTGTAACCGATTTGAACGCGAAGTCCTCCGATGACACGCGTGTCGACGACGTTCTCGACTTCAAGCGTTTTACCTGATTTTTGGCCAAACGTCTCTTTCACTTTCGTGAGTTCCTCGTCCGACAATTTGTATGCACTCGTGACGATTGCCGTCGCGACATTGCGGTGTTCATTCAACAATGCAATGAAGTGTTCCGGTAATGTAACGATCTCTGCCGCCCGGTCGTTTTCGACCATGACAAGCAATGTGTTCAAGACGATCGTGTTGAAGCCAGTGAAGCTTGTTTGAAGAACTTGCTTGAGCTCTTCAGCAGAAATCGATGGGTTATCTAAAACCGAAGCGAGCTCTGGTGTTGCGTGGAGCACTTCGCCGAGCGTCCGCACATCAGCTTCTGCTTGCTCGAGCACATGGTGCTCAAGCGCAAGATCGAAGAGCGCTTTTGCGTAGCGTCCCGCTACGTGATCACGCATTAGTTCGTGCCCTTAGTATCAGCAAGGAATTGATCGACGAGTGCTTTTTGAGCGGCTTCGTCTGTCGCAAGCTGTGTTTTCATGACGTGGCGTGCTGCAGCGATTGCTTGAAGAGCGACATCGTTCTTCAAAGCAGCTTGTGCTTCAGCGCGTTCACGTTCGATTGCACGGCGAGCTTCTTCCTTACTCATTTCGGATTCAAGACGTGCCTGCTCCATCGCACGTGCTTGCTCTGCTTCTGCCTGACGGCGTGATGCTTCTAAAAGGTCGCGTGCTTCCGTACGCGCCTTGTTTAATTCTTCGCGTTGTTGTTCTACGTAGACTTCAGCGTCTTTACGGCTCTTTTCAGCCGAGTTGATCTCGCTAGCCACATGCTCTTCCCGCGCTTTCATCATGTTGACGAGCGGGCCCCATGCGAATTTCTTCAAGAGGATGAGGAGCAAGAGGAAAACGACGATCGTGACGATCATGTTGGCTAGTAAGAGTTGGTTGCCTTCGCCGCCAGCCTCTGCCGCAAGATACGTTAGATTCATTCGATTACACTCCCCTCGTGGTTGGTTCAACTTCAATATCTACATAAGGGAGCCTAAGCTCCCGTGACGGTTCACTCAAACCTTGAACGAATAGCGCCCTATGTAGTCCGTTCTCGTTAATCGTGGATTAAGAGTTGAGAAGAAGGAAACCGACCGCTACACCGATGATTGGAAGTGCCTCAACAAGACCGATACCGATGAACATTGTTTGACGAAGTTCGTTTTTGAGTTCTGGCTGACGTGCTTGACCTAATACTGTACCGTTTACGATAAGACCGTTACCGATACCTGCGCCGAGTGCGCCGAGTCCGATGATGATCGCTGTTGCAATAAGATTCATGATAAATTGCCTCCCTAGAGTATGTTCATTGATTTGTCGTGCTGTTATCGGAAAAGCGGATGCTTTACCTTCGAATTAATGGTCGTGCGCTGCCTTATGTCCGATGTAAACCATCGTCAAGATAAGGAAGATGTACGCTTGGATACCACCGATGAAGAGTGAGAATCCTTGCCAGATCAACATCGGGATACCCGAGATGATCGCGCCGATTGGTCCGAGGAATTGGAAATCGTTCGTACCAGAGACGATACCGATCGAAAGAATGATTCCGATCATGATTTCACCAGCGAAGATGTTTCCGTAAAGACGAAGACCGAGCGTCAACGTGTTTGCAAACTCCTCGATGATGGTAATGATAAACATCGGCGTCATGAATGTTTTCGCATAAGCGCCGAAGCCTCGCATCTTCACACCGTAGTAATGACTTAATACTACTACGAGAGATGAAAGTGCCAGTGTCACGTAAGGATCTGCAGTTGGTGAGTTGAACCAAATGTAGTGTCCCGTCACGACGTTGAATGGGAGACCCATGATGTTGGACACAAGGATGAACAGGAATAATGTCATTCCGAACGTAAGGAAGCGACCCCCTGTTTTCCAGTCCATCGTGCTGCTGATGATTCCGCGAACGAATTCAAGGAACATCTCCATCACGTTTTGAGCACCGGTTGGCTTCATCACAAGACGTCGCGTACCGGCCACGGCAATCAAGAAGACGAGAGCAGCAGCAATCAATACTGTGATCAAGTTCGTCCAGCTACCGTACAGAACGAAGTCACCCCAGAGTGGGATTTCGTAAAGTGGCATTTCGTGGTTCATTTGACTATTCACCTCTTTTCCCGCTTGAGTTCGTGAGTCAAGAACTCACAAAATTGTATGACGTGGCCGGCGAGAAGGCCTATTACCACCGCAGTTAATGACAATTCAGTTTGATATTTCAAACCGATCATCACACAAAGTACCGCGACCGCCATGCGTGAAACGGTCCCTCGAGACACTGGCTTACGCCCCGTCTCGATTACACGATACATCCGATCGACGCTGAGTCGTTGAAGCGTCAAGATCAGAAAGCTGCCAGTTCCACCAAGTGCTAGTCCATAGATGACTGGATCACTCGGGCGTCCGATGAGCAGCAGGACAGCTAGGATTCCGTAAAAGAGTCCAAACCATCGTAAGTACGCACGATACAACGCATCTTGAAGGATGATGTTCATGTCTTCTCCCCTAACAAGTGCCTGATCATGGCGATCATGCAAAGAATGCCGATGAAAATCCCGATGAACACGGCGAACGTCGCACCCATTTTTTCCCACCATTGTTGTTGTTCCCCATAGTTCCCAACCAAAAAGCCAATGACGATCGGTGCAGCCAGTGCCGTCGAAATTTGCGAGGCCATGACCATACTCTTCGCGAGCCCACTTTGGCGCACTAGAGACGACCCCCTTTTTTCCCAATTGTGAGTTCTTTTTCTTTCCCACAATTTGCGGATTTTCATACTAGTCAAGAATACAATGAAGCAGCTTTCATAGTCAAATGAATTCACAATAAAAACAGAGCCGAAAAACCTATACATATCAACGATTGATAAGGTTTTCACAGATGTCATCCGTGCAAGTCATTTCACGAAGATGTGAAGAAAATATGTAGTACTATCAACGGTTAAAGAGATTGTTCATATGGTGAACAAAACCGTTGAATAGTAACGTTATATCGTGCCCGTTCAACCGAAACAAGACCTCTAAAATTGATTTGTGTCGATTTTGTGAAAAAACATTTTTTGTTCACAATTGAAAACGCTTCCGAATCGGGACATAAAAACAGCTCTGACATCTGTTTGTAACAATACATTTCAACGATTTCCATTTTTTCAATCGTGCGGTACGTCACAGCTTAAATCGTCATCGTTTCCTTTCCAGTTTCAAGGTCATCTGGTTTTACATTTTCTAAACAAATGGGCTGATTTTAGCGGAAATGGTAAGATTTAAAGATATTATTCCTCTAAACTAAACATTTTGCCGTCATAGATGTACTGAAACAGAAAAGAATCGCTTATTTCACGCGATTTCTACAGGAAAAAGCACAAATCCTTGTGCTGTCAGAGACAAGTGAGACCCGACTCCTCGTCTAAGGACGATGGAGGCGCGGCTCACGTCTCGCCTGAGGAAAGCAAGTGAATGTAAGCGATTCGGAGGGTGATTGTCGTTTCTTATTGTGTGAGTAACGGTACCGGAGCTTCCCCTTGACCGAAGTGATGCAGGATCGCTTGGACGATCCGTTCTGACGCATGACCGTCGCCATACGGGTTTGAGGCATGCGCCATTTCTTGATAAAGTGTTTCGTTCGTCAACAGTTCGGTCGCCATCTGATAGATCGTCTCTTCTTCCGTACCGGCAAGCTTCAAGGTTCCGGCAGTAATCCCTTCCGGACGCTCCGTCGTATCCCGTAAAACGAGAACAGGTACACCAAGTGACGGCGCTTCTTCCTGTACGCCACCTGAATCAGTCAAGATTAAATGGGCACGGCTCGCGAAGTTGTGGAAGTCGAAGACGTCGAGCGGAGCAATCAACGAAATCCGGTCATGCCCCTCAAAGACCGTCTTCGCTGCTTCTTGAACGACCGGGTTGAGGTGGACCGGATAGACGACATGCGTATCCGGGAACGCATCGACGAGGCGACGAATCGCTCGAAACATTTGATGCATCTTCTCGCCTTGATTCTCACGACGGTGCGCCGTCATCAAGATCAACTTCTGGTCCCCGACCGTCTCAAGCATCGGATGGACGTAATCGGTTTGGACGGTCGTCTGCAACGCATCGATCGCCGTATTCCCCGTGATGTAGACACCGGTGTGACGATTCTCAGACGCGAGGTTTGCTGCAGCTTGTGCTGTCGGAGCGAAATGTAAGTCCGCAAGCGTCGACGTCAACTGACGATTGACCTCTTCCGGGAACGGCGAGTATTTATTATATGTCCGCAGTCCTGCCTCGACGTGACCGACCGCAATCTGATTGTAATAGGCAGCAAGGCTTCCGACAAATGTCGTCGTCGTGTCGCCATGGACGAGGACGAGGTCCGGCTTGATTTCCTTCATGATCGCATCGAGTCCTTCAAGACCACGCGTCGTAATATCGACGAGTGTCTGACGTTGCTTCATGATATTCAAGTCGTGATCCGGTTCAATCTCAAACAAATCGAGCACTTGATCGAGCATTTCACGGTGCTGGGCAGTAATCGTAACATGAACATCAAAAGCAGGGTGTTGCTTCAGGGCATTGACGAGCGGTGCCATCTTAATGGCTTCCGGTCGTGTCCCGAAAATCGGCATGACTGTAATCGGCATGGTGACTTCCTCCTTTTTTCCTTTTTTCATTAAAGCATATTTCAGTAGTCTTGCGCAGTTTACGAAATAGCAACGAAAAGACCGCAGATCATTGTCTGCGGTCTTTTCGTATATCTTGCTGTGTTTTACTTCTTACTTCGTTCCGAAGAGACGGTCTCCTGCATCACCGAGTCCTGGGACGATATATCCGTGGTCGTCCAACTTCTCGTCGAGTGCCGCGAGATAGATGTCGACATCCGGGTGTTCTTCTTGAACGCGTTTGACGCCTTCAGGTGCTGCACAGAGACATGCGAGCTTGATGCTCTTCGCCCCTTGTTTCTTCAGTGAGGAGATGGCGTCTGCCGCCGAACCACCTGTCGCAAGCATCGGGTCAACGACGACGAAATCACGTTCTGCGACGTCTGTTGGAAGCTTGAGGTAGTATTCCGTTGGCTCGAGTGTCTCCGGATCACGGTAAAGACCGATGTGACCGACTTTAACGTTCGGCATCATGCGGAGCATCCCGTCAACCATACCGAGGCCAGCGCGGAGAATCGGGACGATCCCGAGTTTCTTGCCTTCGATCATCTTCTGCGTCGTCTTCGTGACCGGTGTCTCGATCGCGACATCTGTGAGTGGAAGGTCACGTGTGAGTTCATATGCCATCAATGAAGCCACCTCGTCGACAAGTTCCCGGAATTGTTTCGTTCCTGTTTCGACTTTACGCATGATCGTCATCTTGTGCTGAATCAATGGGTGATCAAATACATGTACTTTACTCATTGTTTGCATCTCCTCTCCATTCTCTTTTCGCATTGTACTCTAAAAGCGCACTGCTTGGGAACTGTTTTTTCGTCAGTTCCCGAGCGTACTCTTCCCTGATAGAATTGCTTTTGCCGCGTAAGACCATTCATTGTCCGGTTGTTTCGCGAGTTCTTGTAAGGTCGCTCGGTAGTCGCCTTTTTTATATTTTTGTTCGTAGACGGCTTGCATCCAGAGGACGTCACTCATGTATCCAGACTTCGGAAAATCTTCTCGGTAGGCGATATAATCCGCTTGCGTCGTCTGCTTCAACTTCCCATCAGCGATCAACTTATAGAAGCGTGCCATACCTGCCGTCTCTTTGTTCGTCAAGACGGATCCGGTCAAGACGCTGTCTGCTTGTTTGTAGTCCTTCGCTTGAACAGCAGAAATCCCTTGCTCAAGTGCTTCTTTCGGAGGTAGTTGCGTCTGCTTTGTTTCGGAAGAAGTCTCCCTCTTCTCTGGCTTAATCGCTTGCGCTTTTTCTTGCTCACTTGCCAGCTGCTCATTTTTTTCTTTTAGCTGTTCGACTTCTGCTTGTAGCGCTGCGAGTTGTTGCTCGACCTCTGTTTGTTTCGTCGCGACCGGTGTTGTAGCAGGTTCGCTATCCAACTGTGTCCAAATCAAGCCGAAAGAAACGACGGCTACAACTCCACCGAGCCACCACGGATTTATTCTTCCGAGTTTCTTCCAGTCTTTCAATTGCGAATGATTCTGAACCGTCATCGGAAACGATGACAGTCGTTTCTGCACAAGACGTTTTCCACCTGCTTTTCCTGCAATCGCCAGACGATAACGATAGACTTCTGCTGGCATCGGTAAGGTCTTCCACTGTTCGAAGCGTGCATCTGCTTGTTCATAGAACCCTGCCCGTTGCATGATGACGATTGCTTTGAAGTCTTCGAGCATCCTTTGATATTCGCGGCGTTCCTGACTTTTATGTGTAAACCATTCCGTAAGTTGATCGGTTTGAATGGCTTGTAATTCCTTTTGAATCAAGGTTGTCAGATTCACATTCATTTCCACCTTTATCTTTTTTCACTACGGTTAAGTATAACAAAGATAACGCTTCCGCAAATGGTCCGTTTCCCCTATCTTATGGACAAATCATCAAAAAACCCTACTGCTTTTCTGTACGTTGTCGTACGAAAACAATAGGGTAGTGAGTTAGCTATGCGAGAAGGACCGAGATGCTTTCGCTTCCGTAATCCGTCCATCTTCAATCCGCCAAATCCGGTCGCAGACGTCAAGCATCCGTTCATCATGGGTGATGACGATGACCGTCTTGTTCGACTCATGCGCTTGTTGCTGTAACAACTCCATCACCCGACGACCGTTCGGGTAATCGAGACTCGCCGTCGGTTCATCCGCGAGGACAAGGCGTGGTTCATTAACGAAAGCCCGGGCAATCGCCACACGTTGACGTTCGCCACCTGATAAAGCGTGAGGTAAATGGTCTTTCCGGTGCTCGAGTCCGAACACAGCGAGTGCCGACGTCGCGTCAACCGTTCGCCCAGCTTCCTTGGCGACCAGTTCGAGTTGCTCTCCCGCCGTCAAAAATGGTACGAGATGCGATTCCTGAAAGATGAATCCGACCTCTTCAAGTCGTAAACGACGACGTTCTTCATCCGACGCTTCACTGACGCACGTATCATCGAAGTAGACCGCACCGTTCGTTGGTGTCTGTAACAATCCAAGCAACTGGAGCAATGTACTTTTCCCGCTACCACTCGGTCCGACGAGAGCAATCAACTCACCCGCTTCTGCTTGTAAGTTGATGTCATGCAGAACCGTCATCTCACCATAACTTTGCTCAATCTGTTCTAATCGAATCATCCGTTCATTCCTCCCATCGCGTCTGCCGCTTCAAGTTTTTTGACTATCCGTAACGGAACGAGTGCTCCAAGGATCGCTGTTACGAGTAAAATGCCGCCGTACATCAGACTGGTCGACCATTCAAAACGGAATGGAAGATCAGACGGTAAGTAGCGGCTCGTCAGATAGGTGATAGCGACACTGACACCGAAGGCGAGGCTCGTCAGAATGATGACTTGCACGAGCAGACTCGCTCCCATCGTCCGGGTCCGGATGCCGATTGCTTTTAAGACACCGAGCTGTTTCATCTTCTGCATCGTCAAGATATAGAAGAAGGCTGTCAGAATCAATGCTCCGATGACGACGAGTGCAACCCGCATCATCTGGAAGGAGTTTTGCTCCGCTGCATAGCCGGGTACGTTCTCAACGACTGCTTGTTTTGAAAAGACCGCTTGATCCGTTTGCAACGACTGACCGATGTACGCTGAGACATATGACGTGCCCATCTTCGATTGCCATGCTTGCCACGATTCATCCGTCATCCAGAGGACCGGTGCGTGACTATAACGTCCGTCCGTCACTGTACCGGCAATCCGAAACGTCTCTTTCGTCCGAAAATCAGTGATCGTATCACCGACACGTGTTCCGCGTTGTTCCGCGTACGCGGCATCGACCAGAACTTCGCCTTTTCGTAACGACTGCAACTGTTTCGGACCGTATTGTGTCGCTTGCGGCAAAGCAAAGACCGTCACATCATCCTTCGTTCCATTCTTCTTCTCAAGCACCATGTTTTGGACACCGAGTGCTTCTGCTCCCTTCGGTGTCTCATCCGCCTCTAGAAAGGAGCGCGTCAGTTGCCCTTCCGCATCTTTACTCAGCGCAAATTGCTCGACCAATAGATTACGGACAGCCGCTCCATTGTCATAGGCAAGTCCATCCGCAAGACCGGTAATCATTAAAATCAATAAGACGATCAACATCGTCACAATCGTCATCCAACTGAATCGTCCTTTCATCCGGACGAGTTCTTTCCATCCTAATTTCATCGCGTGATCCCTCCTGTATGTTCGCTACAGAATTGATGATACGACTGCAATATGAACGGAACATGAACGCAAGAATCATACGCGTAAAAAAGTCAATGTCACAGTCAGACCGGATGAGTCAGACGACAAGCTCGCGTCCCCACCAAGTTGGCGCATCGTCTCTTTGACGATCGCAAGCCCAAGGCCCGTTCCCCGTGACGTTCGAGCAGCATCGCCTTGGTAAAAACGTTCGAAGGCATGTTCCATTTGTTCATCAGTCATACCTGGTCCTTCGTCCTTGATTCGGACGATGACCTGATCCGCTTGATCTTCTGCTTTAATATGGATCGTCGCCCCTTCGACTGAGACCGAGACGGCGTTTCGAATGACATTTTGGAAGACATGTTCCAGGGCACTGGCATCTGCTTGAATCTGCATCGCTACTGGGACGTCGAGTGCGACAGCAATCCCTTTCTCGTCAAGCTGGAAAGCAAGTGTTGCGAGTGTCGTCTCTAGACTCGTGCGCAAATCGAGTGCTTGCCGCTTAAAACGTCGTCCTTCATCGAGCTTCGCTAAGATCAACAGTTGACGCGTCAGCTCCGACATCCGCTCCGCCTCTTGTTGAATGATCGCCCGTTTCCTGACGTCTTCTCCGGTCACTTGGAGTTGTCCCGCATAACCGGCGATTGTCGTCAACGGCGACTGGAATTCATGTGAGACGTTCGCAACGAACCGGCGCCGTTCCGTATCGGACGCTTCGACTGCCGTCGCCATCTCGTCAAAGCGTCGGGACAGCTCACCGATTTCATCATGTGCTTTTGTTCCAACGCGAATTCCGTAGTCGCCGTCTGCCATCTGTTCCGTCGCTTTTGTCAGGCGCCGGATCGGACGAACGAGATACCGGATCGAGAAGACAAGCAAGAGGAAGCTGATCACGACAAGCAGTGCGAGAAACAGACCAACGAACAGATGCAACTCACGGATCTGCCGACTTAAGTCCGGACGGACGAAGATCGCATCTGTGCCTTGCGCCGTCTTGACCGACGTCCCGTACGTATTGATGACTTCGTTATCAAACAGACCGAGCAGGAACAGATGGAACGGATACTCGCGCATCCCGTAATACGGTTGACCGTCCTTCACTTGATCGATGACTTGACTCGAGAGTGCTTCATCGCGAAAGGGGTTTCCGTAACGCTCCGTTCCCTCGTTCGTTCGCACATACAGTTGAAAGCCGGTCGCTTGTAACATCCGGTAAAACGATTCCGTCTTTCCGTCACCGTGCGTCTCATAATAATCGACCGCTGTCTCGACCGCTTCCTCGACTTTTTGACTATAGCTGCCCTGCCAGAACGAATAGTAGACAATATTACTAATCAAAAGAGCAAGTAGGGCGGACGCGAGTAAGACGATACAGACGAGTCCGACAATCTTCGTATAAAGAGATCTCATGCCTCGACCTCCAACCGGTACCCGAGTCCGCGAACGGTCTCAATCTTCACCTGATGCGTCTCCTTCAGGCGTCCACGAAGTCGTTTGATGTGGACGTCAATCGTCCGGTCGTCTCCCATGAAATCGAGTCCCCAGACGTGCTCGATCAATTCCTCACGGCTGAAGACCCGTCCCGGGAAACTCGCCAACTGATGCAACAACTCGAACTCGCGCCGCGGGAGTGTCCAATCGGTCGACTGGATCGTCACGAGCTGACTGCGTTTATCGATCGTGACGTCTCCGAGATGCAGAACAGGTTGCGCCGCTTTTTGATAGCGCCGAGCAACAGCGTGGAGCCGAAACAATAGTTCTTCCGGATCAAACGGTTTCGTGATGTAATCATCGGCACCTGCTGCAAATCCGTCCCGTTTATCTGTCAGTTCTCCGAGTGCCGTCAGCATCAAGATTGGGATGTCCCCGTTTTGCCGTAACCGCTCACACAGGACTAGACCGGTCTGCCCAGGGAGCAAGACATCAAGTACGGCTGCTTCAAACGTCATTGTCTCGATCCAAGCAAGCGCTTCGTTCCCGTCCGCTGTCGCTCGGACGGAATGACCGTCGGCTTGTAACGTCGATACGACGAGTGCTTGAATATGTGGATCATCTTCTGCGACTAGAATATACATCGTACTCCTCCTTTTTTAGACAAACAAAAAATCCCCTTCCCCTTCTCATAATGAAAAGGATGAAGGGGATGACGGTCATCCGCGCTCTGGATAGAGTGGGAAGCGACCTGTCAAAGCAACGACACGCTCACGTGCTTGTGCGAGAACATCTGCTTCTTCTGGGTGATTCAAGACGAGTTCGATCAACTCAGCGATTTCTTTCATCTCGGCTTCCTTGAAGCCACGTGATGTCATCGCAGCCGTTCCGATCCGGATCCCGCTTGTGACGAATGGGCTCGCTGGGTCGAACGGAATCGTGTTTTTGTTGACCGTGATACCAGCTTCGTCAAGCGCGTGCTCTGCGAGTTTCCCTGTGATACCGAGCGGTTGCAAGTCGACGAGGAGCAAGTGATTGTCCGTTCCGCCTGAGACGATCCGGAGTCCACGCTTCGTCAATTCCTCACCGAGAACTTTGGCGTTCGTGACAACTTGACTGATATAGTCCTTGAACTCTGGTGCAAGAGCTTCACCGAACGCAACAGCTTTCGCGGCGATGACGTGCATAAGTGGACCACCTTGGATTCCTGGGAAGATAGCTTTATCGATTGCTTTCGCATACTCCTCTTTACAAAGGATCATCCCACCACGTGGACCACGCAACGTCTTATGCGTCGTCGTCGTGACGAAGTGGGCATGCTCGACTGGGTTCGGATGCAGACCTGCTGCGACGAGTCCTGCAATGTGTGCCATGTCGACCATCAAGTAAGCACCGACGCTGTCTGCGATTTCACGGAAACGTTTGAAGTCGATGACGCGCGGATACGCCGATGCGCCCGCAACGATTAATTTTGGTTTATGCTCTTCTGCTAATTTCGCGACGACGTCGTAATCAATCATCTCTGTCTCTTGATCGACACCATATTCTACGAAGTTGTACTGGACACCGGAGAAATTGACGGGGCTACCGTGCGTCAGATGGCCACCGTGCGAGAGGTTCATCCCGAGGACCGTATCGCCCTGCTCGAGAATCGTGAAGTAAACCGCCATGTTCGCTTGTGCACCTGAGTGTGGTTGCACGTTCGCGTGCTCCGCACCGAAGATTTCCTTCGCGCGGTCGCGTGCTAAATTCTCAGCGAGATCGACATACTCACAGCCACCATAATAACGACGACCTGGGTAACCTTCTGCATACTTGTTCGTCAAGACGCTGCCTTGTGCTTCCATGACAGCTTGCGAGACGAAGTTCTCGGATGCGATCAATTCGATGTTATCCCGTTGACGACCTAGTTCCTGGCGCATTGCCGAAAAGAGTGCCTCATCTTGTTGTTTCAGATACGTAAGCGGTGTTTGTTCCATCTGAATTCCCCCATTTCATTTCGATAGACCTATCTTAACACGAATGTTTCGTTCCCGGCATCCCTAAAAACAACATCAAAAAAGCAAGGGGTGTGCAACCCCTTGCATCAATCATTCGTATTTAGCACGTGCTCCACCGATTAATTTCGGTCGTGTCACGGCTGCCGTCACATGTGCCTCACCAATTTCCTTGTGCGGCAAGCGCACTGGAATCGCGACAGCTTTCAAGTGCATGCCGATGAATGTATCGCCGATATCGATTCCGGCGTCTGCCTGAACCGCTTCGACGACGACCGGTGCCGAGAAGCGTTGATACGCAGCACTCGCCATCGATCCACCTGCTTCCGGAACGGGAACGACCGTTACTGGATCAAGTCCAAGTCGTTCTGCCGTTTGCCGCTCAAGTGTCAATGCTCGGTTGATATGCTCACAGCCTTGGAAGGCAAGATCGACTTGATGCGACCGACGAAAGGCGTCGAAGACATCGAACAAGGCGTCCGCGACTTCCGGTGAACCGGCTTTGCCGATTTGTTTGCCGATGACTTCGCTCGTCGAACAGCCGACCACGAGCAATTTCCCTTTTAAGGAAAATCGTTCATCCAGAGCGTTCAGTGCTTCTTCTAAATCGTGCTGGATGCGTGTCAAGTCCATTACTTCACCTCATAATCTGAGATTTTGCAAACGCGGTTCTCATGACGTCCGCCTTCGAATTCCGTTTCAAGCCACAGTTGTGCGATCTCACGAGCCAGTCCTGGACCGATGACGCGTTCGCCCATCGTCAGGATGTTCGAATCGTTGTGCTGACGCGTCGCTTTCGCGCTGAACGTATCATGGACGAGTGCTGCGCGGATGCCCTTGACCTTGTTCGCTGCGATTCCGATTCCAATGCCTGTTCCACAAATCAAGATACCACGATCAAACTCTCCGTTCGCGACTGCCTCAGCGACTGGAATCGCAACATCCGGATAATCGATCGAGTCGGCTGAATGCGTACCGAAGTCCGTATAGTCGATGCCGAGCTCTTGTAAGAGATCGTTGATTTCTGCTTTTAACTTAAAACCGCCATGATCCGCGCCGATTGCTACTTTCATCTTTACTATTCCCCCGTTTGTTTAGGTTGTTTTTTCGGAAGTTTCCGTGTATCCGGAGCTTTTCTTCCGTTTCCGTTCTGCGTCAATTTTAACACAAGACGGTTGACGAGGGGTTCGAGTTCATTACGTACTTGCCGGTAGACGTTCATCGATCCGCCGTACGGATCGTTGATGTCCCGTTCAAGCCCTGTCACGTATTCGTATAAGGTAAACGTCCGTTCCTTCAGTTCCGGATAGCGTTCACCGACTTCCTGCTTGTGCTGACGCGTCATCGTCAAGATGATGTCGGACCAGCGTCCGAGTACATCATCAAAGACTTGCGTATAGTGCTCGAGTTCGATACCGCGTTCACGTAACACTTGTAAGGCGTTCTCGGACGCATCAAATCCTTGCATCGAACGTAGTCCTGCTGAACGGACATCGAATTCCTGATCAGCGACCTTCGAGCGTAGTAACGCCATCGCCATCGGGCTACGGCATGTATTTCCTGTACAGATGAATAAAACGCGACGTGTGCTCATCTCCGTATCCTCCTTCTTCAAGGGCGAATGACCCGACCACCTGCTGCTTTATGGAGGCGGTTGCGGACCGCAAGCCCCACCCCTTCTTCTGATAGGTCTCGTACAAAAATCTGATCCACCGTCGTCTGATCAAATCGCCGTAAACAATCGTAAAGACGTTGTGCCGCTGTCTCCATCGAATCACCAAGGGAGCAGCGAACATCTGCGTCGACGTCCTCGCCATCAAACAGGAGAACGCCCGTCTTGTGTCCGGTTTGTCGTGCATCATCGATGAGTTGCTGTAAGAATGAGAGATCCCCTTCGACGACGGACAGTGTTGCTTCCGGCGCATAGTGGGTATATTTCATTCCGGGTGCCTTCGGTGTAACATCTTTCATCGATAAGGCAGGATCGAGTGTGACAGGACCGATGATTGTCTCGAGTTGTTCGCGTGTCACGCCACCCGGTCGTAAAATCGCCGGCGGCATCATCGTACAATCGATGACAGTCGATTCGACCCCGATGCCCGTTTCCCCTCCATCGATGATCGCAGCGATGCGTCCCGAGAGGTCATGTGCGACGTGCGCAGATGACGTCGGTGAAGGTTTTCCGGAACGGTTGGCACTCGGTGCTGCGAGACCCAACCCTGTTGCCTCGATTAACTGAAGCGCGAGCGGATGGTCTGGCATCCGTAATCCGATCGTATCTAGTCCTGCTGTGACGAGTGTGGATGCGGTGCCGTTCGATTCGAGGATGATCGTCAAGGCTCCTGGCCAGAACGCCTCCATCAAACGTGCCGCGACATCTGGAATGTGCGTGACGAACTGATGTGCCTGTTCTACGGATGCGACATGGACAATCAGTGGATTGTCAGAAGGTCGACCCTTCGCGGCGAAGATTCGCCGAACAGCCGCTTCGTTCGTTGCGTCCCCTGCAAGACCATAGACGGTCTCGGTCGGCATCGCCACGACCTCTCCTTCCTGCAATAACCGAACTGCTTCATCCATCGTCTGTAAGTCAATCATTTCCGTCTTCACGCTGTACAATCCTTTCGTTCCGCATACACGATACGGTCTTTACCGTTTATATCTTTTAAAATACCCGTTTCCGCATTTGGATAACGTTCTTTTAACATCATTTGCACTTCTGGTCCTTGATTGTGTCCAATTTCGAACGCAATCAGTCGGAAATCGTCGCGTAGGACCCGTCCACTCTCCTCGACGAGACGTCGGTAAAAGACGAGACCGTCTTTTCCGCCGAACAGGGCGAGGTGTGGTTCATGGTCGAATACGACCTCACTGAGTAATTCTTCTTCCTCGATATATGGAGGGTTCGAGACGAGCACACGCACGGAATCGTCCGCGAGTGGTGCTAGCAAGTCTCCTTCAAGGAATGTCACGTCTCCACCAAGCGCTGCTTGATTACGCTTTGCGACCTCGATTGCAGTTGGTGAAATATCGACGGTCGTGACCGGTTGATCGAGTTCAAGCGCAAGCGTGATTCCGATCGCTCCACTACCGGTACCGATGTCGACGATCTGCCCCGCGGTGAACGTCTCGTGTTTGAGACGCTCCGTGACGAAGACGATCAATTCTTCCGTTTCCGGTCGTGGAATCAAGACATCCGGTGTGACACTAAAATCTCGTCCATAAAAAGGCTGATAGCCGATTAGATGTTGCACCGGTACCCCGTGGACATGAGCGAGCAAGTATTCACTGAATCGTAAATCTTGCTCCGGTGTCAATTCATCGGACAGGCGGACAAGGAGTCCGGTCCGGTCGACATCCAAGACGTGCATGAGTAACCATTCGGCACTCGAACCCTCGCGTCCTGCTTGTTCCATCATCGTTTTTGCATCATTTAGACGTTTCGCGATCCGCATCAGTTCGCCGCCTCCGATGCCCGCGCCTGATGTTCCATGACGAGCGTATCGATGACTTCATCCATCTCGCCTTGCAAGATTCGATCAAGCTTCTGGATCGTCAAGCCGATCCGGTGATCCGTCACCCGGTTTTGAGCGAAATTATACGTCCGAATCCGTTCTGAACGGTCACCCGTACCGACAGCCGACTTCCGTTTTTCATCATACTCCGCTTGCTGTTCACGTTGAATCTTATCGTAGACACGCGCCCGTAAGACCTTCATCGCTTTTTCCTTGTTCTTAATCTGCGACTTCTCATCCTGACAGCTGGCGACGATTCCCGTCGGCACGTGCGTGACACGGACAGCGGACTGTGTCGTATTGACGGACTGCCCCCCTGGTCCACTCGACGTGAACGTATCGACGCGGACATCCTTATCATGGATCTCGACCTCGACGTCTTCTGCTTCCGGTAACACGGCGACCGTTGCCGTCGATGTATGAATCCGCCCGCCGGATTCTGTTGACGGAACGCGCTGGACACGGTGTGCCCCGTTCTCGTATTTTAACTTCGAATAAGCACCCGTTCCTTTGACGATGAAGATGATCTCTTTGTAGCCACCGAGTTCCGTGTAGCTCGCATCGATGATCTCGATCTTCCAGTTTTGTTTCTCAGCGAACTTCGAGTACATCTTGAAAAGGTCACCTGCAAATAAGGCTGCCTCGTCTCCCCCTGCCGCACCACGAATCTCGACGATGACGTTCTTGTCGTCATTCGGATCCTTCGGTAACAGTAAAGCTTTCAGCTTAGCTTCGAGCTCTTTGATCTCCGGCTCAAGCATCGCGACTTCTTCCTTCGCAAGGTCACGCATCTCCGGATCCGTCAACATTTGACGTGCCTCTTGATAAGCTTCCATCTTCTCGCGATAAACACGGTACGTCTCGACGGTCGGCGCAAGTTGTGACTGCTCTTTTGAGACCTCACGCAATTGATTCGTATCATTAATGATGGCTGGATCAGCCAACATATCATTCAGTTTTTCATAACGGTCCTCTAACGCACTCAATCGATCCAACATCTCGGTCATCCTTCCTGGCGATTCTTCTGTCGTCAGTATAGCAAATATTGCGATCGATGGCGTCATCGTCTTCTTGAAAAGAAACGTTGACAGACAGGTTTTAAATTCCTATAATTGGTGTATTAATTGAATTAGTACACTTAAGGAGGTGAAGAAATGTTCACCGTTGATCCGAAAAGTCCGTTACCGATTTATGAACAGTTGGTCGCTCAAATCATCCGCTCGATTGCCCGTGGTCTACTCCGCTCCGGCGAACAGATGCCATCCGTCCGTGAACTTGCCGGTACACTCCTTGTCAATCCGAACACTGTCTCCCGCGCCTATCAGGAACTCGAGAGCCGCAACTTCATCGTCACGATGCGCGGCAAAGGCTCCTTCATCTCAGACATCCCACTTCATGAAGTCAAACAAGCCGCCATCCAAGATCCACTCATCCGCCTTTGTGCCATTGCCGACGAATTATCCATCTCAAACGAAGAACTATACCAACACATCTTACACATAAGGGAGGATTCCTCATGTTGACCGTTTCTCATCTGACGAAACAAATTGACCGTACCATGATTTATGAAAATGCATCCTTCACCCTGCCGGCAGGAACGATTACTGCCTTAATTGGTCGTAATGGTGCCGGAAAAACGACATTACTGAAAACACTCGTCGGAGCGCTCGAGCCGACCCGTGGAAAGGTCGAATGGAATGGTGAGTCGATCCATCACGTTCCAAAGACGCGGGAGCACCTTTTCCTCGTTCCGGATTCTGTTTCCGTCTACCGCCAGATGACGCTCGGTGAACTGATCAACTTCTATCACGTCTTTTATCCAAACTTCGAGAAGACGTATATCGAAAACTACTGCCGCTCGTCGAATCTCGATCGCGGACGTCGCGTCACTTCTTTATCGAAGGGACAAGCGCAATTGTTCCTTCTCCAACTCGCGTTCGCAACGAATGCCCCCGTTCTATTGCTCGATGAACCAACCGATGGACTTGATCGGATCAATAAACGTGATTATCTGAAACAACTCGTCTCATTACTCGCAGAGCGTCAAACAGCCGTTCTGATTGCTTCCCATCAACTCGAAGAACTCGATTCCCTTGCCGACCGTGTCATGACGATTGAAAAACACCTCGTCCGCGAACCGAAGGCACTCGATGATGCCAAAGCTAGCATGCAGAAATGGCAAGTCGTCTATGAAGATGTTCCAGAGCTCAGTCATGCCGATCTCCATGTCTTATCCCAAACGGGTCGGGTCGTGACGTTACTCGTTTTATCCGATGCAGGCGCGCAGTATCTTGAAACGACGCGTCCTCTCTTAAAGGATGCTTTGCCAGTGCAGATGGAAGATTACTTCTTAGGGACATTTGGAGGGAAACGACATGGTTAAGCAATTGATCCGCTATCACATCAAGCAAGGCATTTGGCCACTCGCTTGTTTCATTCTGCTCGCAATCTTCAGTTATGGTTTTGGTAGCTATACCATCATCAACGACTTTGAAACATACGAAGTATCTTATCAAACCGAAACGATTCAAGCTGTCCTCGTCAGTCCGTTCTTCACTGGATTCGCTGCCATTCTGATCGCCGTCTTTGCGATTTTGATGCTCGGTTCCGAGCGTGGAAGTGGTCGCAGTCTGATCTTACACGCGTTGCCGTTTCCGAAGGTCTGGCTGTTTTGGATCAAATGGGCGATTGGTACTGTGACGTTGATTGTATTCCCGATCATCGGCTTTTTCGCCAGCTGGTTATTACTGCAAGTATTTGGTATCGATCCGTTTGATTACGTCACTCTCTCATCACTCTTAAAAGATTTTGGTCTGTTCCTTCTATTTGATGTGACGATTTTGACGATCTTCTTATTCGCCGGAACGGTTGCCGGTGACATCATCGGACAGCTCTTACTTGGCACGTTCTTCTTGTTCTTGAACTACTTCACGTACTTCAGCATCTATGCCGTCGCTCAGCTTGGTTTTAGCGTCGGCTATGAAGAGTTAGACAAACCAATAAGCTTCCTGATGACGATCACGACGCCGTTTGCGCTCTTCTTCGAGTACAATACCGAATTTAACATTACCTATGCTGTGTTGTTCAACGTAGCCTTAACGGTCGTCTTACTGATTTTTGGTAGTAGCCTCTATGTCAAAGGTGCGAACGAACGACTCGGACGTTTCACGATTTTCCCAAAGCTACATCCAGCACTCATCATCACCTTCTCGATTTATACGACGATTCTACTTGCCGGCATCATCGGTCTGATCTCATCTGAGAATCAGTTCCTGTACTGGCTCGCAATCGCGATTCTCGCCTGGCCGACGTTTAGCTCTTATCGTCGGATGATTGGGTGGAGTCGTTAATTTTAAATGATTAAACCGGAGTTTATTCAACTCCGGTTTTTTTATTAAGTAACTGTATTAATTTGTATTAATTTCAAAAACATACAAATGGCGATTTCAAAACCAAATAGTTGTTATATAATAAAATTGTATAATATATTTTGAATACTTTACCGAGGGGGGATTTCCTTGCCGCTAAAAAAAGGACTATCAACACTTTTTTCTCCAAAAAAATCCTCTTCTGATGTAACGTCTACGACATCGATCGATGCAAACTTCATCGAACATCATCCGGACGCTGTTTATACATTGGATCTTTCAGGCGTCACGACGAGTCTGAACGAAAAAACAACGTTGTTACTTGGTTATACAAAACAGGATTTGTTGCGCCACAAAAATCATTTCATTCATCCGGATGATCATACTATTGCGAACGAACATTTCCTAGAAGTCTTACAAGGAAAAAGCGTGAACTATATCGTTCGTGTTCGTCACAAGTCTGGTCATTATTTAGATATGCTGATTGCGAACATTCCGATTTTTGATCAAGGACTCATCGTTGGAGCGTACGGTATTGCTCGAGATATCACCCAAACACGTCACTTAAAGTCAAAAATGGAATCGATCACTTTTGATCATCAGCTCGTCGAGAGCCTGCCAGGCATCGCGACTGCCACATTCAATCAAGCAGGTTACTTATTACGCTTTTCTCATTCTTTTGGTCAATTACTCGGTATTTCCGATCGTCAACTGGATCGATTTGATAAAAAGAGTATCTTACGATTGATTCATCCGGATAACATAGATGCTTTTCAAGCTTATCTAGATATTCTCCGCTTTCAACAAACCACTGATCCTCTTGAAATCGAAACACGTGTTCTACACTCACAAGACGGCTATCAGGATGTATTTTGCCGATGCGCCTATCGCAACCCGGAAGACGGAGACAACGCTGAAATCACATGCGCCATCTATAATCTATCTGATCGCAAACAATTAAATCAGCAACTACATGACAAACGTCATAAACTTTCGACGTTCCAACAAGTTGCTACAAGTGCCATCTATCGGTTTAATTTAGCAGAGAAAAAAATCGATTTTTCCACGCAAGGCTTTGAAAATTTATTCAACGGATTATTATCTGAATACAAATCACGCCCTATCGAATGGCTACAAGAGATCGTCGTTCCGGAAGACCAGACGAAACTCGAATCAGCACACGCCCGGATCTTGGCGGGTCACGATGTTGAAATCGCTTATCGGATTCGAATCGAAGATACCCTGTTTTGGATCCTTGAGCATCGTACACCCCTACGTGACGAAATGGATCGCGTCATCGCCTATCAAAGTGTCGTCCAAGACATCACACAATTAAAACATCAGGAAGAACGAATCTTCCAACTCGCAATGCATGATCCAGTGACGGGTCTGCCGAACCGCTCGCTTGTCCTTGAACAGCTTCAACACTGGATCGATACATATGAGTGCTTCAGCGTCTTTACAGTCAGCTACAATTTACTGCGTTCTATCAATCATGATTTCGGTTATAAAATTGGAGATCGTTGGTTGACACAAACTGCTACACGTCTGTTACATCATTTATCCAAAGAAACTTATGTCGGTCACTTGTATGGAGATGAATATATCGTCTTACTCCCGGACCTTGTCAGTGAAACAGACATTCATACTGTCTGCCAAAGTTTCCTTAAAAGCTCCAAAGAAAAAATCGCAGTGGATTCCTACGAGTGGTACCCTTCGATGACGATCGGGGTTAGTCGTTATCCTGAAGATGCTTCTCAACCAGATGAATTGATTAAGGCAGCCAATATCGCGCTTGGTCGTGCGAAGACGAATTCCTACAGTGTCTATTCTTCTACATACAATATCGAGACGTATCGCAGACATCAACTGCAAAACAGCCTGCGTACCGCGATTCGTCGCGATGAATTGTTTTTGGAATATCAACCGAAAGTGAATGCGTGGTCCGGTATCATCGTCGGAGCGGAAGCGCTCGTACGCTGGCAACATCCAGAATGGGGACGGATTCCTCCGAATGATTTCATTCCTTTGTCTGAAGAGAGTGATATGCATATCTTGATCGCAGACTGGGTTCTTGAAGAAACTTGCCGTAGTATTAATCAATGGGTACTAGCAGGTCTTCCGGCTGTTCCGGTTTCCATCAACGTCTCTCCGAAACGGTTGATGTATGGAAACTTCGCTGAGACCGTCAAGGAAACATTACGCCGTTTTGATATCTCACCTGGAATGCTTGAAATCGAAATCCTCGAAACGGATGTACTTTTTGATAACGCCAAAATCCATCAATCTTTAGAAATGCTGAGTGCCATGGGCATTCGAATTGCACTTGATGATTTTGGAAAAGGCTATTCTTCTATTTCTTATTTACAACAGTATCCGATTGATACGATTAAAATCGATCGACAATTCGCTACATCCTTGGCGCATGATAAAAAAACACAGTCGGTCGTTCGAAGTGTATTGTTCATGGCTAACGAATTCGGAATGGACGTGATTGCCGAAGGTGTAGAAACAATGGAGCAGTTGCATTATTTGCGTCAGCTGGATTGTACGACGATTCAAGGATATTTATTTAGCCGCCCTCTTCCTAAAGCCGATTTCGAGTCTACTCTTAAGGAACGTCAAGTCAGTGCTGTTGAAGCAATGAGCGTCACTGCACATCAATTAACCGTAACGGCTTCCATTACGATTCACCGATTAAAAGGAAAACAAATTCATGTCGGCTATACGGATATCCTAATTTCTAAAGGAACCTTACATTCCGTCTCATTCTATTCCTCACTTCACCTGCCGATTCATGAAGAAATCGAACTTGCCTTAAAAATTGATGATCACATCATCATCATTCAGCCCACCCAGTCATTTGAACTGGAGAATGGTCTGACTGAATACGAATGCCGCTTTATGAATATGAAAGAGTCACACTACATATTCGAAGCCATGCAAAGACTGAATCATATCTAGACTGATTTGAAAATTTCATAAATCCTATGAAGCAGTGGACACTTTTGTTCATTGCTTTATATGACTAGGTAAACTCCCTTATTGCTACCTTTTTTCTAAATCATGTGTGATAGGCGATTGGATGCCTGTAATCGTTCCGTGCTACACTAAAGGCATTATTTGAGTGTAAAGGACGGATCATATGCCGAAGTACTTAAACATCTATCACGCGCTCGCACAGCGGATTCAAGAAGGAACGCTCCCGGCTGAAACGAAATTACCTTCTGAGACGGAATTGATGCACGAATTCGAAGCGAGCCGCGGGACGGTCCGAAAAGCGATCGATGCCCTGCAAGAAAAAGGCTTCGTCCGCAAACACCAAGGGAAAGGTGTCTTCGTCCTGTCGCAAGAAGCGATTGAGTTTCAATTCAATGGGATCGTCAGCTTCTCGGAAGCCCATCGCCGGATGGGGCGACATGCCGTTGAAACGGATGTAGTGTCTTGCGAAGTCCTCTCCGCCTCTGCTGAGCTCGCTTCGTTATTACATGTGGCACAAGGAACGAACGTGACACGCGTCGAGCGCATTCGTCAAATTGATGGTGAACGTGTCATCCGTGACATCAATCATTTCGTGACAGAACTCGTGCCTGGACTGACTACTGACATCGCTAAAGGTTCGATCTATCAGTACATCGAAGAGACACTCGGACGTCAGATCAGCTACGCGAAACGAAAAATCGAAGCTCGCCCTGCGACTATGGAAGACCAAGAACGACTCGACCTTCACGATATGACGCATGTCATCGTCGTCACGAACGATACGTATTTCTATGAAGGACAACATTTCGAACGGACGGAATCGCGTCACCGGCTCGATAAGTTTCAGTTCACTGATATTGCCCGTCGTTGAATATACGCTACTAGATGAGGGAATCCGTAGATGACGGATTCTCTCTTTTTTTATTCTTTTTCAACTTATCTATATAAGTTCTTGACCGACTTATATAGATAAGTTAAGATAAGTGTGCGCAGATAAGAAAACGTTTTCATTTCAAAAGTGGTCGAGTATGTCACTTCCAAAAAGGAGCATCGAGATGAAACCAAACTATCGTCAGATTGCAGAACAAATCATTGAGAACATCGGGGGCAAGGAGAACGTCGAACAGGCGGCTCACTGTGTCACCCGTCTTCGTTTAACGCTTAAGAACCAAGAGCTCGTTAATCAAGAAGCCTTGCTTGAAGTTCCGCTCGTCAAAGGAGCGTTCTTGAACGCCGGTGTCTATCAAATCGTCATTGGTGCCGGAGACGTCGACCGAGTCTATGCTGAATTCATTCAACTGACCGGTTTACAGGCAACAACGATCGCAGATGTCAAATCGTCTGGTGCTGCCAAGATGAATCCGTTCCAAAAGTTAATTAAAGTCTTTTCTGATGTCTTCATGCCTATCATTCCGGCAATCATCGTTGCTGGTCTCTTAATGGGAATCAATAATCTATTCGGTATCGAGTTCGGTGGCAAGACGATGATCGATCGTTATCCGAACTTACAAGGACTTTGGGATCTCATCAATATGATGGCCAACACGGCCTTCGTCTTTCTGCCGGCACTCGTCGGTTGGTCAGCGACGAAACGCTTTGGTGGAAGTGAGATTCTCGGAATCGTCATGGGTCTGATGCTCGTTCACCCAGATCTCTTAAACGCTTGGAACTACGGACAAAGTGCTCTAAAAGGTGAAATCCCGACGTTCAACATTTTCGGTCTCTTTGAAATTGAAAAAGTCGGATATCAGGGACAAATCCTCCCTGTGCTCGCAGCCGCTTATGTTCTCAGTACAATTGAACGTTGGCTCAAACAACGCGTACCGAATGCGATTCAATTACTCGTCGTACCGATTACGACGATCACGTTGACCGGCTTCCTCGCTCTTGCCGTCATTGGACCGGTCACGCGTCAAGTCGGTGACTGGATTACGATCGGTGTCGTCAATACGTTCGAAGCTATTCCGTTACTTGGTGCCTTACTCTTTGGCGCACTCTATGCGCCGCTCGTCATCACTGGCATGCACCATATGTTCATCGCCGTTGACTTACAGTTGATTGGACAAAGCGGAACGACGTTCATCTGGCCGATGATCGCGATTTCGAACATCGCTCAAGGTTCAGCAACACTTGCGATGCTTTTCCTTGCGAAAAACGTCAACGATAAGAATATGGCGTCGACGTCGGCACTCTCTGCTTACTTCGGGATCACGGAACCAGCGATGTTCGGGGTCAATCTCCGGTTCAAGTATCCGTTTTACGCAGCACTCGTCGGCTCTGCCATCGCGTCAGCTTTCATTGCCGTCAGTGGCGTTCTCGCTCCTGCGATTGGTGTTGGCGGACTACCTGCTTTCATTTCGATCGTACCAGGCTCGATTTTATCGTTCATCGTCGGCATGGTGATCGCGATCATCGTCCCTGTCGCCTGTACGTTCCTGTTCCACTATGTTTCAACGAAACGCGCAAAAAAAGCTGCCCTGAAAAAAGCAGCGTAATTCTAGAAAGGTGTGTATCTCATGATCACGACAACCGATTGGCGCAAATCCGCCGTTTATCAAATTTATCCGAAGAGTTTTTATAGTCCGGAGGGCAAAGCGACCGGTACGTTACGCGGCGTGACTGCCAAACTCGATTATCTGGCGGATCTTGGTGTCGATTACCTCTGGTTGACGCCGGTCTATGCCTCACCACAAAACGACAATGGCTATGATGTCAGTGATTATTATGCAATTGATCCATCTTACGGCACAATGGACGATTTTGAGACGTTACTTGCAGAAGCAAAACAACGCGGTCTGTCTGTCATGATGGACATCGTCGTCAATCACTGTTCGACGTCACATGCTTGGTTCGAAGAAGGACGTCATCCGGATAGTCCCTATCACGACTACTTCATTTGGCGCGATACGCCGAACGACTGGGTATCCAAGTTTGGCGGTCCCGCTTGGTCATTTGACGAGGTAGCTGGCAAGTATTACTTGCACCTGTTCGACAAGACGCAAGCGGATCTCAACTGGGAAAATCCACGTTTACGGGAAGATGTTTACAACATGATGCGCTTTTGGCGCGATAAAGGGGTCAGCGGCTTCCGACTCGATGTCATCAATTTGATCTCGAAGACGCCAGGTCTTCCGAACGATCCAGCAGGAGACGGACGTGCGTATTATACGGACGGACCGAACGTCCATGACTACTTGCAAGAAATGAACGCAGCAGTTTTTGCCGGACACGATCTCATGACGGTCGGTGAGATGTCGTCGACGTCGCTTGATCACTGCCTTCGTTATTCGTCGCTTGATGAACAAGAACTGAAGATGACGTTCAACTTCCATCATTTGAAGGTCGATTATCCGAACGGTGAAAAATGGACAGCAGCACCGTTTGATTTCAAGCAACTGAAACAGATTTTCTCCGACTGGCAATCTGGCATGAACGGACAAGCTTGGAACGCGATCTTTTGGTGCAACCATGACCAGCCACGCGTCGTCAGCCGGTTTGGTGACGACGTCACGTATCGCGTCGAAAGTGCGAAGATGCTCGCGACGACGCTTCATGGCTTACAAGGAACACCGTATATCTATCAAGGAGAAGAGATCGGCATGCCGAATCCGGACTTCACGGACCTATCTGACTACCGCGATGTCGAGACGTTGAACGCGTATCAGGAAGCTCGGAACAACGGTGTAGCGGAAGAAGCGATTCTCGCTGCGATTCGCCAAAAATCGCGTGATAATGCGCGGACGCCGATGCCATGGTCGGACGCACCGAATGGTGGCTTTAGTACAAGCGAGCCGTGGATCCCCGTCTCGCCGACGTATGATCAGATCAATGTCGAGACGGCTGTCGCAGATCCGGACTCGGTCTACCACCATTACAAACGATTGATTCAGCTCCGCAAGCAGTATGACGTGTTGACGGATGGTTCGTACCGTCTGTTGACACTAGACGACCCGTCACTCTGGGCGTACGAACGCGCAACAAGCGAGGAAGAGTTGCTTGTCGTTTCGAACTTCTACGGAACGGACACGACGTTCACGTTACCTCGTGACGGATCGGATTATACAGTGTTGCTTCACAATTATCAGCAGATGCAGACAGAGAGTCAGACTTTGACGTTACGTCCTTTTGAATCACTGATGCTTTATCGTAAAAAGTGATGTATCTCTCGTTTTTCTCTTGATTACCATCTCTAACAACGAATGTTTCATCCTCGCTTTCCACAGGCGGGAGGTAAGCCGCGTCCACCCGCATTCACTGCGGTCTGCCGGGTCTTACCTATCCCTGCCGAAAGCACTGTCTGTGCTTTCTCTTCCTGTAGGAGTCGAGGAATCACATTCTTAATTTCTTTTAATCAAATAAAAAAGGGAGATCACCATCCGAGTACATGACCCGGAACGTGATCTCCTTTTTCTCATACTTCATCATACACGAACTCGTTTTTAGAGCATGTATCCTACGAAACCTTCCGATTCGCCTCTTCTCGTTTCAACTGTTCGCGGAACAGTCGTGTCTCAGCAATGACGACGCCGGACAATCCAATCAAACCGATTAAGTTCGGAATCGCCATCAATCCGTTGAAGACATCGGAAATCGCCCAGACCATGTTCAAGTTCGTCGTCATCGCACCCGCTCCGGCAACTAAGACGAACAGGATACGGTACGGGAGGATTGATTTTTGACCAAATAGATAATAGATGGATTTTTCACCGTAGTACGACCACCCGAGGACCGTCGAGTACGCGAACATAACGAGTCCAATCGTAACGATGTATTTCCCGGCAGGACCGAGGAAGACTTCGAAGCTCGCTGTCGTTAGTTCTACGCCTTGCAAGTCCGTATCGAGTTGTCCTCCCATGACGAGCGTCAGTCCTGTGATCGAACAGACGACTAATGTATCGAGGAACACTTGCGTCATCGAGACGAGTGCTTGACGCCCCGGGAAGTCCGTCTTCGCAGCAGCGGCTGCGATCGGAGCTGAACCGAGTCCGGCTTCGTTCGAGAAGACACCACGCGCGACACCGTAACGAATCGCCGCTCCGATTGCCCCACCCGTGATTGCCTCGTTTGAGAACGTACTACTGAAGATCGTTGAAATCGCACCCGGAATCAAATCATAGTTCATGATGAGAATGAGCAATCCACTTCCGACATAGAAAAAAATCATGAACGGAACGAACAGACTGACGACTTTCCCGATTGACTTGACCCCTCCAAGAATGACGACACCCGTCAGTACCATCAACGCAATCCCCGTCACGTAAAGTGGCACATCGAACGTCGATTTCATCGCGAGGGCGACCGAGTTCGTCTGGACACCGTTTCCGATCCCGAACGCCGCGATCGAAGCGAAGGCAGCAAACAAGACACCGAGCCATTTCTGCTTCAGTCCACGCTCGAGATAATACATCGGTCCCCCTGCCATCTGCCCTTTTTCATCAACGACACGATATTTGACGGCAAGGATTGCTTCCGCATACTTCGTCGCCATCCCGAACAGACCGGACAACCACATCCAAACGATCGCGCCTGGTCCCCCAAGGACGACGGCGGTTGCGACACCGACGATATTCCCTGTACCGACGGTCGCAGCCAGTGCCGTCATCAACGCTTGAAAGTGACTGATGTCACCTTCTGACTTATCGTCCTGATGCTTTGAAAACGCAAGCTTCAGCGCATACGGCAGTTTGGTAATTTGAATGAATCCTAAGCGAATCGTCAAGTAAATCCCCGTACCGACCAACAGAATGAGTAACGGTGGTCCCCATACGATATCGGACACCGCACTGATCCAGTCACTAAATGAATTTCCCATTCGTCTTACCTCCCTTTATGAAATATGTAGTTCCTTACCATTTTTTCAGAATTTACTGATAATTGTCAAACTATTTTTTCATAAAACTATTTCGAGGTTTATTTTTTTCTATAATAAGTAAATTTTTTACTTATGGCGGTATAATCAAGAAAATAAATAGTTCATCATGCAAAAAAAGGAGCGAATCACATGAAGATTAAAACGAAGCTTATCTTATTGTCCTCCTTCCTTTTGCTTAGCTTGATCGGCGTCGGGTTGTACGGCGGATTTTCTCTCAATCGCGTTGACCAAAAGAGTCAAACGATCACGTCGTCTTGGATTCCCGGCCTGAATTTGTCCCATGAAACGAATACCGCTCTATCTGATTTACGACGTGTCGAATTATTACACATCCAAGAAAATGATCCAGAGATTAAAGCCGGTTATGATAAACGCGTCAAAGACGGTTTAGCGACCGTTAATGCGAATCTTGCTGAATATGAGAAGACGATTTACTTAAAATCAGACCGTCAATTATTCGATGACCTCGCAAAGAAATGGCAGACGTTCGAAGAGACGACCGATCGCCTGCTCACTCTTAGTACACCGGAAACGCAAAAAGAAGCGGTCACTTATTATGAAGGGGACAGCCGGGATTCATACTTCGCCGTTTCTGATCAATTGACGAAAATCGTGAAATACAATAATCAACAAGCAAAAATAAATGGGGATGCCATCACCAGCGCCGCTAATACGGCACATCTGATGTTATTTACGATCATTGGTGTCGTTGGATTACTCGGTGTCATCTTCACTATCTTGATTTTACGCTCAATCTTCGGTCCACTCCGTCAACTGCAGGCGAAAACGCATGAACTGGCAACGCAAGGCGGTGACTTGACGGCACAACTCAACGTCGTACGTGATGATGAGATTGGACAAATCGCCCAGTCGATGAATCAATTCATCGCCCACTTACGAACGATCATTGTCCAGGTTGATGATACAGCAACCCACGTCGTATCGACTTCACGTCACGTTTCCGGTCGAATCAGCGAACTCGATCAGGATATGGCGTCAACTTCCCATACGATTGAAAACTTATCCGCTGGTATGCAGGAGACAGCGGCTTCAGCTGAAGAGATGAACTCGTCTGCCGTCGATATGGAAGCGACGATTCATGATATCGTCTCCGGGGCTGAGGCGAATGGAAAACGGGCACAAGAAGTCGGCGGGCGTGCTGAATCGCTTCAAGTCGTCGCCACAGAAGCAAAACAGACCGCGAATCACATCCTTGCCGAGACGAAAAGTAAACTCGAGGACGCGATGGCACGTGCGAAAGCCGTCAAAGAAATTTCCGTCTTATCGGATGCGATTCTCTCAATCGCCGCACAAACAAACCTATTGTCCCTTAACGCTTCGATTGAAGCAGCACGCGCTGGTGAAGTCGGTCGTGGCTTCGCCGTCGTCGCAGATGAGATTCGTAAACTTGCTGAAAGTAGCCGGGATACCGTCGAACAAATCCAAGACGTCTCGATTTCCGTCATCGAGTCCGTTGAACATTTAAACGCTGCTTCCGGTGAGATGCTCTCCTTCATCGATACGAAGGTCGTTAAGGACTATGATTTATTCGAAGACGCCTCCGTTCAGTATCGAAATGACGCACAATTATTCGGTGATGCAGCGGAACACTTCGCCGCTCAAGCCGGTCAACTCCAGGAACTGACAGCAAACATGCTCGGTGTCATCCATGATGTCGCCGTCACCGTCAACGATGGAGCGCAAGGCACACAATCGATGTCAGAACAAATCAATCATTCCGTCCAAGCGTTCCGGGATGTGCATGACCAGACTTCCGTCAGTCAACAGCAGGCGGAGTCACTAAAAGAGGTCTTACGCCAGTTCCAAGTCTAAACGACAAGCCCCTCGTCTTCAGATCAGAAGAAGAGGGGCTTGTTTTTTATTGACCGGCACCTGTGAGCGGTTGCGCATCTTTTGCTTCTGCTGGTAATTTGATTTCGTCAATCTCATTGAATTTCGAGAATGTCGACTCGTTCTTCATATTGAACTCGGTCTCTTTTTCAATCGCAAATACCATATCCATGTCGAGTGACTTCGGATAGAACGTCTTCGCATCATACGTCATCTTGTAGTTCATCTTTTTATAATCGATGCTATCCATCGCATCTTTCATCTGCGCCATCTGTCCTGTCTGTTCGAGTGAATCCTTCATGAAGGCTTTCAGGTCATCCCCACTCAGCTTAACGTCGATTTGATAGACATCGCCCTCTTTTTTCGCTGTCCAATTATCTTTGTATTTCTTTAGGAGCTGCAAGTTTTGTTCCGTCGATGCCGATGATTCCATCGCTTCGACCATTTCGCCTAGTTCCGACACATCTTGAACGATCCATTGTCCGTTTTGCGAGAGATACATTTTATCGTCAACGATGTAACTTTCAATCGTCACGTCTTTCCCGTCTTCAGGATTTTTCATCGTCATCGTCTGCTTCATCGCGAGTGGCTTTTGAATGATATCTGCTGAAACCTTCTGATCCATCGCCATCTCACCTGCTTTAGAGCTGACTGTTCCGTCCATGTGGAACGATTTGATGTCCTCTTGAGCGGCTGTCGCTTTCTTTAACAGCTCTGTGTTCGAGAGTTCCCCCGACTTCGTCGAACCAGATCCGCTGCCACTACCTGAATCCGTCTGTCCATCTTGGCATCCGGCAAGTCCAATCGATGCTGCGACAATCCCGGCTGCTACCCACCTTGTTTTCTTCATATTCATTTCCTCCTTTATACGCGTTACCCTGATTTACGAAAAACATTGGAAAATGTTTCAAAGTTTCTTTAGTAGACCATTACCGTTCTCCTTCAAAACGAACCCTCAAATTTCAAATCTACTATCCTTTTTTTGAAATTTGGTTCAGTGCTCGTGAGATTTTTGCAAAAAAACAGGCTGACGGAAGCTTCCGTCAGCCTGTTTCTGGTTTGTTAAATCGTCCGTAAAAGATTCGCCATCTCGATTGCGGAAACCGCTGCTTCGTAACCTTTGTTCCCAGCTTTCGTACCGGCACGTTCGACTGCTTGCTCGATCGAATCCGTCGTCAGGACACCGAAGATGATCGGTACGCCTGTGTCGCGTGATGCACTCGCGACACCTTTCGCGACTTCGTTACAGACGTAATCATAGTGTGACGTCGCCCCACGGATGACGGCGCCAAGTGTGATGACTGCGTCATACTTGCCGCTTTTCGCTAACTTTTCCGCGACGAGTGGAATCTCAAATGCCCCAGGAACCCACGCTGTATCGACAGCATCCGCTGCAACACCGTGGCGGCGGAAAGCGTCGTTTGCTCCACCGACGAGTTTTGATGTGATCAATTCGTTAAAACGTGCTGCGACGATTGCGACGCGTAGTCCTTCTCCTGTTAAGAAACCTTCGTAGATCATGATGTGTGTCCTCCTTGGATGTCGAGCCAGTGCCCGAGTTTCGTTTGTTTTGTTTTCAGATAGCGCTGATTTTCTGGTTCAGCCGGTACTTGATGGGGTACACGTTCGATGACTTCGATCCCTTCTTGTTCGAGCACCCGTTGTTTATCCGGATTATTCGTCATCAAGCGGATCTTCGTCACGCCTAGATCGCGCAACATATTGGCCGCGACCGTATAGTCACGCATGTCCGTCGGATAACCGAGTGCATGGTTCGCTTCGACAGTATCAAGTCCTTGTTCTTGTAATTCATACGCTTTTAACTTCGCCATCAGACCGATGCCGCGTCCTTCCTGACGTAAATAGAGGACGGCGCCACCTTCTCGTTCGATCCGTTCGAGTGCCGCATCAAGTTGCGGACCACAATCGCAACGTTTCGAACCGAAGACGTCTCCTGTCAGACATTCCGAGTGCAGCCGGACGAGCATGCCGTCGTGCGCTTCACCGGACAAGACAGCGACGTGTTCTTTATCGTCTTGTGTCGTATAGCCGATCATCCGAAAAGCTCCGAACGTCGTCGGAAGCAACACTTCCGCTTCCCGCGTCAATGGACGCTCGAGATAGGCGACGAGTGCTTCGATCGTAATCAGTTTTAAACCGTGTTCTTCCTTATAGAGAAGTAGATCATCCACCCGTGCCATCGTGCCATCTTCCTTAATAATTTCACAGATGACGGCGATCTCATCGCTGCCGGCAAGATGGGCAAGATCAACGCCCGCTTCCGTATGTCCGCGTCGTTCCCGGACACCGCCTTCTTTTGCGATCAACGGGAAGATATGACCTGGTCGTTTAAACCGTTCCGGTCCATCGGTTAGCATCCGCTGGATCGTTAGCGACCGTTCTTCAGCGCTGATACCGGTTTTCGCGTCTTCATGATCGATACTGAGTGTGAATGCCGTCCCATGTGGGTCCGTATTATTCGCTGTCATCGGAGCAAGTTCGAGTCGTTGTGCAATCCGCGGACTGACTGGTACGCAGACGAGTCCTTTTCCATGCGTGATCATGAAGTTGATGTTTTCTGGTGTCGCGTGTTCCGCGAGCATGACGAGATCGCCCTCATTCTCACGGTCCTCGTCATCACAGACGATGATCGGTCGTCCTTTTTTCAAATCTTCTATCGCTTCTTCAATCAAGTCGAATCCATTCATTACATGTCGCCTCCTAAGAATGCTGCCCAGTCCGTCTGCTTCTCGTGTTGTGTGAAATGATAGAGGTGCTTCGCCATCATGTCACATTCAATATTGACGACTGCGCCGCTTGCCAATCGATCAAACGTCGTTACTTGACGGGAGTGCGGAATCAGTGAAATCGAGATCGTTTCCGGCGTGACGCGTTGCAACGTCAGGCTCGTGCCATTGATCGCAATCGATCCTTTCGGAATACAATACTTTTGCCACGATCCGACATCAAACGTATAGACCATCGCTTCCCCGTCCGGTCGCCGACTGATCAACCGTGCCGTCCCGTCGATGTGTCCACTGACGAAATGGCCACCAAAGCGTCCGTCTGCTGGCATTGCCCGTTCAAGTTGCAGCGGACTGCCGACCCGATACGTACCGAGTGCTGTTGACCGGATCGTGTCATGGACGGCATCTGCCGTAAAACCAGTCGGGCTCATCGACGTGACGGTCAAACAAATCCCGTCGACGGCGATGCTGTCACCAATCTTCGTTCCTTCGAGCACCCGGTGCGCTTCAATTTCAAGCGCTAATCCATTCGGTCGCGGAATCTTTCGTTTTAAGGTCCCGACTTCTTCAATCAATCCGGTGAACATGTCGTCTCCTCCTTTCGGATGTACGTCAGATGGAGATCCGGTCCGACCGTCTCAACCTGGTCGATTTGAAAACGATCTTCGATATCGTGTTGACTATTCCACGCATCGCCTTCAAAAATCGATGGGGCTTGGTAGACTTCAAGCCGATCAACGAGATCCGCCTCAAGGAAAGCGGCTTGAATCGTCGGTCCACCTTCAATCAAGACACTGCGGATGTCTTGTTCGTATAAGCGTTTCAAAATCGCTTCTGGCGTCTCATATTCACCGACGAGGACCGTCACTTGATCATGACTGACCCGCGGAACACTCGTCAGCCAGTAGGTTGGATTTTTACCATCGCGGAAGACTTGCGCCGTCTCCGGGATCCGACCACGGCGGTCGACGATTACTCGAATCGGTTCGATGCCTGACGCCGCGCGTAAAGTCAGTGCCGGATCATCGATGAGGACCGTCTCACTGCCGACGAGGACTGCATCGTGGCGTCCACGGAGGGCGCGACCGTTCGCGCGTGCTTCTTCTGACGTGATCCAGCGTTGTTCACCTGTCGCTGCGATCCCGTTCATCGTCTGAGCGATTTTGACAGTCACGGTCGGACGTTTTTGTTCGATTGTCTTCCAGAATTCCGTGTAGAGAGCTTCTGCCTCATGTCGTAACAAGCCGACCTCGACTTCGAGTCCCGCGTCTTGTAGGCGTTTGATTCCTGAACCGGCGACGATCGCATGTTTGTCTTCCGTTGCGACGAAGACCCGTTTGATTCCGGCTTGTAGAATCGCTTCCGTGCATGGTGGCGTCTTGCCGTGATGATTGCACGGCTCAAGCGTCACGTAGAGATCAGCACCACGGGCGGCTTCTCCTGCCATTCGCAAGGCTTCGACTTCCGCGTGCGGACCACCGGCAAACCGATGTGCACCAAAGCCAATGATGCGTCCTTGTTTGACGATGACACAGCCGACACTTGGATTCGGACTTGTTTGTCCGTGTAACATATGTGCTAATTGCATGGCATAACTCATCATCTGTGACATCGCGTTCACTCCTTTCAAATGAAAAAAGACACCCCTTGAAAAAGGGGCATCTGTATAGAAGGGTTCACGAAATACACGGTTCGCTTCCTGCATTTTTTCATGCAGAAAGAGACCGTCTCCTGAAAACATTTTTTCAGAAAACAGCTTGAATCGCGTCGTTTCGTTCTTCTCCCATCCGGACTTTACCGTCGGCCCTGGAATCTCACCAAGTCAGCCATGATGCGTACATCATGGGTCGCGGGCTCGTCGATCGATTGATCGCATCACCGCCGGTTGGGATTTTCACCCTACCCCGAAGAACTGGATTATTGAGTTATACAACTTTAGCCTAGCATATCTTTTTCAAGAAAACAAAGCGCAAATGCTTCTGTCTTGTCTCTTTTTTGATTTCGCTCCAGTTCTGTCATCTCTCACCAATTCGTCATCGACTACATCGCAAAAACGACTGGATCACCTGATAACAGTGTGTCCAGTCGTCGTTTTCCGCTTACAAATACCCGTTCTTCCGGTCGTGGAATTCTTGAGCAATCGCCCCGCGCGTCCGTTCATCTGCAAGGACGCGAAGCGCTGTTCGAGCGAGAATTTTTGCCCCTGTGATCAATGCTTCATCCCCTGCTTCCGAACGAGCCGCTTCTTTGAACGCTTCCGTATGGGCGACGAGATCATCTGGTCCAATCTTGATATACGGATGGATTGTCGGGATGACTTGACTGATGTTACCGGCATCCGTCGAGCCAAGACCCGGGCGTTCGTCCAAGTGGACCGTTTCACCGAGCGCTTCTGCTTCTTCTTGGAACAGACGGTCGAACGCCCGGTTGAAGACGAGGTTATCGACTTCATTTTGGAAGGCGATGACGTCAAGCGTCGCCCCGGTCGCAAGTGCCGCGCCTTGGGCAACGGCTTTGACTTTTTCCGTGACGGCATTCAGTCGTTCCCGTGTCGTCGCCCGGATGAAGAAACGCGCTTTTGCGTATTCCGGGATGATGTTCGGTGCATCGCCACCATGCGTGATGATTCCGTGGATCCGGACATCGTCCGGTAACTGCTGACGTAAGGCATTGATGCCGTTGAAGAGTTGGATGACCGCGTCGAGGGCATTGATGCCTTCTTCCGGTGACGCCGCAGCATGCGCCGGACGACCCGTAAAGGCAAAGTCGAGCGGATCGACCGCAAGCGAAGAACCCGTGATCCGTGTTTGTCCGGACGGATGGACCATTAAGGCTGCATCGATCCCTTCCAGCAACTGATGTTTGACGAAACTACCTTTCGCACTACCGTTCGGTCCACCTTCTTCGGCCGGTGTTCCCAGCACGACGACACTTCCACCGACTTCATCGAGCACTTTACTAAGCGCAATCGCTGCCGCAACACTCGTCGTGCCGATGATATTATGACCGCATGCGTGCCCGATGCCTGGCAACGCATCATATTCTGCCAGAAAGGCAATCGTCGCGCCTGATCGGTCGCTCGACTTCTTCGCGAAGAATGCGGTATCGTGCCCCGCGACACCAAGTTCTACCGTAAATCCTTCAGCCGTCAGACGTTCCGCATGGAGCCGCGAAGCAAAGAATTCCTCGTTCCCGATTTCCGGTGTCGCATGAATCCGGTGACTCGTCTCAAGATACGATTCTCGTTTTTGTTCGATGTCTTGTTCAATCGTCTCTACCCATGTCGTGCGTACTGGTGTCGTCATATAGTCCACTCTCCTTTTGAATTTATTCGCCGATGTCGCTTAGTGGAACGAACGTCGGGATCGTACTACCTTTGTATTCTTTTTTGATGAAAGCCGCGACATCTTTTTGTTGGTAAAGCGACGCGATTTTTTTCAATTCTTTTTTGTTTTTGTCTTCCGTCCGTGTTGCGATGATATTGATGTATGGTTTTGCTGTCTCGTTCTCATGGACGATCGAGTCCTTGATCGGATTGAAGCCAGCGTCAACGGCAATGCCATTGTTGATGATCGATGCCGCGACGTCCGGTAAGACGCGCGGTGTTTGTCCGGCAACGATCGGGACGATTTTCAGTTTCTTCGGATTCTCGACGATCTTATCGACTGAACCGTTGCCGTCGAAGTCGTCCGGTAACTTGATCAGACCGGCTTCTTGCAGTAACAAGAGGGCGCGTCCCATGTTCGTCGCTTCGTTCGGAACGGCGATTTTTCCGCCGACCGGAATGTCTTTGACGTCCTTGTATTTATCCGAGTAGATCCCCATCGGTGCAATGACGGTCGTCGCGATCGGTGACAGCTTCAACTTGTGTTCCTTCTTGAAGGCGTTGAAGTAGGAAATCGTCTGGAAGGCATTGGCGTCGATCTCGCCCTCAGCCAGTGCCATGTTCGGCTGGACATAATCGGAGAACTTGACGAGCTCGATTTTGATGCCTTCCTTCTCTGCTTTTTTCGCGACGTAGTCCCAAACTTGGGTATCCGAACCGCTGACACCGAGTTTGATCGTCTTTTCGTCTTCTCCTGATGCTGCGCACCCGGCAAATAAAATCGTCGTTAGTGTTGCTCCAATTGCTACTGCTTTTTTCATGGCTGAATCGCTCCCTTGATTAATGTCTTCTGATTTTTCGTGCGACGATATTGCCTGTCGTCTGTAAGCCTTGAACTAAGATGACGAGAATCCCGACCGTGATGATCATGACTTTCGTGTCGAATCGTTGATAACCATAGGTGATCGCTAAGTCACCGAGACCACCGCCTCCAATCGCACCTGCCATCGCTGACGCCCCGATCAAGCCGATCGTCGCGATTGTTAAGTTCAGGATCAGTGAACCGAGTGCTTCCGGTAGGAGGAAGCGGAAAATCGTTTGAAACGGTGTCGCACCCATCGCTTCTGCTGCTTCCAGAACACCTTTATCGACTTCGAGTAACGAGCTCTCGATCAGACGCGCCATGTACGGTGCGGCGTAAAAGACGAGCGGGACGATGGCGGCTTCGGTTCCGATCGATGTCTGGACGATCAAGCGCGTCAATGGAATGATCGCGACGAGTAAAATGATGAACGGAATCGAGCGGAAAATATTGACGATACTGTTGAAGAACGTGAACAGCGGGACGTTCTCGAGCAATGCACCTTTTCGCGTGACGACAAGTAGGATACCGAGTGGTAAGCCAATCAAAGTCGAGAATAAGAGTGAGACGGATACCATCGTCATCGTCTGCAAAAATGCCGTCCAGATATCACTGTAATTAACTAGCATGGGCAAGCACCTCCTCGACTGTCACCTGTGCCTGATCGATATAGTGTAACGCTCGTTTTACTTCAGCCGGCTCACCGATCAACTCGACGAGTAAGGTGCCGAACGGCGTATCCTGCAACTCTGTGATGCTCCCGTGCAAGATGTTGACATCGACATCGAAGCGTTTCGCGACTTGCGATAAGAGCGGCTGCCCCGTGTGATGTCCGAGAAAATGAATCTTATAGATTGGATGTGCATTTCGCGACTCGATTAACTGACGAATCGATGCTGGAATTTCGTCATGCATGACGGACCGGACGAAGTTTTTTGCCGTCTCGGTCTTTGGATTCGAAAAGACGTCGAAGACCGTTCCTGACTCAATCAACTTTCCAGCTTCAATGACGGCGACCCGGTCGCAAATCTCCCGGATGACGCCCATCTCGTGGGTGATCAAGAGAATCGTGATCCCGTACTCGGCATTGATGCGTTTTAATAACTGGAGAATATGATGCGTCGTCTGGGGATCAAGTGCTGATGTCGCTTCGTCACATAAGAGGACGGAAGGTTGCGTCGCCAGTGCCCGGGCGATGCCAACACGCTGTTTCTGTCCACCGGACAATTGATCCGGATAATGATCCGCCTTGTCCGCGAGATCAACGAATTCGAGCAACTCCGTCACCCGGCGTCGAATCTCGTCTTTCTTGACGCCTGCGAGAACGAGTGGCTTTGCGACATTCGTAAAGACTGTGTTCGCATTCAATAGATTGAAGTGCTGAAAGATCATTCCAATCCGTTGTTTTGCTTGGCGTAATTTTTTCGGAGACAGTTGCGTTAAATCTTCCCCATCGACCGTCACCGTTCCTGATGTTGGTCGTTCTAACAGATTGACACAGCGGAGCAGTGAACTTTTTCCGGCACCACTAAAGCCGATGACACCAAAGATTTCGCCTTTTTCGATCGTCAGGTCGACACCGTCGAGCGCTGCGATCGTCTGATCCTTCGTGACGTACGTTTTTTTGACTTGATGAAATGCGATCATTCCGTTTTCCCCCTTCATTCAACAAAAAAGGTCCCTTCTTGAGAAACAAGAAGAGACCTGGATCCGCACAGTGGCAGAATCCACTCCACTCATCTCTCAGACATCTGTCTGATGGAATTGGCACAGTGCTCATAATGAGTCTGTTGCCGAGGTTTCGCAGGGCCAGTCCCTCCACCTCTCTGGATAAGTATTGCGGTATGAAATTCGTATGTGTGGTGTTGCGTTGTTGCTTATGTCGTAAAACTAATTTTTACATTACGGGTCGAACCTTTAAAAGTCAACCAACTTTGCAAAAATAATCCATTTGTCGCATATCGATTGATTGACAAGTTATGGATTAGCTTAATGAACGAATCGTGATTCGTCAAGAACGATTTGACAAGTCATTTTCGAACGTGCTACCATCGTTTCAATGATTAATCCGACAATTCCAATATGATATTTATCAAGAGTGAACGAGAGACCTGGCTCTATGACTTCACGGCAACCTGCAATTTGTAAGGTGCTCCGACCAGCAAAGCGCGGCTTTGGATGATACGGTGAAAAACTCGTGGGCGTCCAAGCAGTGACGTCGACGAGTTTTTTTCATGAATGGAGGAAAAAGAGTAATGATGAACTATCCTGTATTGACTGGTGCCGAAGCGTTTTATCTTCAAGGTGGACCGATTGGTATTCTAATCTGTCATGGTTTTAACGCGACCCCACAAAGTGTCCGGGACGTCGGTGAGGCATTCGCCGCTGAAGGTTTTACCGTCTATGCCCCGCGCTTACGTGGACATGGAACAAACGTCCGCGAGTTCGAACAATCGACTGCTCGATGTTGGAAGCAAAGCCTGCAAGACGGCTATGAACGTTTACAAGAAACATGCGACCAAGTCTTCGTCATCGGTCAATCAATGGGAGCAACGCTCGCACTGTCGCTCGCCGCTGACAGGATTCCGTTTGCCGGCATCATTACGATCAATGCTGCACTCTCCGTTCCATCCTATGAAGCACTTTCGTTCGAGGACGGTCCACAGTATTTACCGGAAGGGGCACCGGACATCAAGCGGTCTGCTTTTGAAATCATCTATGATCTCGTTCCGAGCCGTTGTGCGTTCGAACTCGTCCGTCTGATGGATGAGACGAAAGGACGCCTTGGATCGATCCTTCTTCCGACATTGATTCTTTACTCAGCGACCGATCACGTTGTTCCACCGTCGAGCTCGGATTATCTGCATCAACATATCGGAACGAATGATAAACGCAGCTACTGTTTACTCAACTCGTATCACGTCGCAACCCTTGATCATGATCAGGATTTGATCGTTCGTGAGACGATCCGCTTCATCGAACGCTCAAGCCGATTCTCACAGGAAACAGGATAATAAAAAAAACAGCTATTCGTTTCCAAGTAGAAGCGAATAGCTGTGAGATCAAAGGACGACCATCATCGGCTCGTCTTTTTATTTATCTTTCTTGATGCTGCACCGATTGGAGCGGCTTCGGTTTTCCAGGCACCTCATGACAATGGCGGCACCGTGGCTCATACGACTCTGAAGCGCCGACTAGGATGATCGGATCATCGTAGTTCGCTGGTTTTCCATCAATCAACCGTTGTGTCCGGGAAGCCGGATCACCACACGAAAGACAGATGGCTTGCAGCTTCGTTACGAATTCTGCGCGCGCCAGTAATTCCGGCATCTTGCCGAATGGCTCTGCCCGGAAATCTTGATCAAGACCCGCACAAATGACACGTTTTCCGTCTTGTGCAAGTGCTTCGATGACTTGTACGATCTCATCATCAAAGAATTGAACTTCATCGATTCCAACGATTTGTGTTTCCTCCGCTACTGCTGCGTAGAGATCACGACTCGTCGCCATCGGAATCGCCACGACGGAGTTGCCGATATGAGAGACGACATGCTCTTCATGGTACCGGTCGTCGATTGCCGGCTTGAATACTTGAACGGGCAGTTTGCCGTACTGCGCCCGTCTGACACGACGAATCAACTCTTCCGATTTCCCGGAAAACATACTGCCACAAATTACTTCGATCCAGCCGTACTGATTTATTACATGCATCATCGTCCGACACCGTCCTCTAAAAATAGTCACTTTAACGAGTATAGCTCGAAACGGTATCGAGAAAAAGGGTTGACTTCCGGAAATCAAAATTCATTTTTTCTTTCCCTAGAATTTTTGTCCTTTCATTCCAACCGTCCCCTATTTCCTGTACACTGAAGAAGAAGATTCTCACGAAAGAAGGTGTCCCCGATTCATCATCTCTTACATGATATCCTGCACCAATATGGTGCCCTTGGTCTCTCCGTCCTTCTCGCAGGTGGTATCGTGGGATTGCCGGTTCCTGATGAGACCCTGCTCGTTCTGTCCGGTTTTTGGATGCATCAAGGCAATCTACCACTTGTCGGTACGATTCTCGCCGCTTACGCCGGTAGTTGTATCGGGATGACGATCAGTTATTTACTTGGTTTAAAACTCGGTATGCCACTACTGCATCGTGTCGGACCGAAAATGCGCATCTCAGAAAAACATATTCTTTCCGCTGAAGCCGGATTTCGTCGTTACGGAAAATCGGTCTTGATCATCGGTTACTACATACCCGGTCTCCGCCAACTATCTGCCTTTTTTGCAGGTGTCTCGAAAATGCCATTTCGCGTGTTTGCAAGTTACGCGTATACAGGTGCGTTGATTTGGATCAGCGTGTTCTTAGGTGCCGGTTATTTCGTCGGTCGTCATCTCTCGTTCCACAAAGTCATGGATTATATTTTGGCACATCCTGAAGTCATGCCGTACCTAATCGGGATTGCTGGTGGAATCGCCTTCTCGTTCGTCTTGAAGACGTATCTCGCTTACCGTTCACAATTCAGTCTATACAAAAACAGCCTGCTTCCGTAATGGAGGCAGGCTGTTTTTTAAGAACCGACAAGAAATTACTTGCGGCCGTATTTTTTGTTGAAGCGATCGACACGACCATCTGCCGCGTTGAACTTTTGACGACCTGTGTAGAATGGGTGCGAGTCTGAAGACACATCCACACGGATGAGTGGGTACTCGTTGCCATCTTCCCAAGTGATTGTTTCGTTCGAAGAACGAGTAGAACCGCTTAAGAATTTGTACTCAGTCGTTGAATCCATAAATACTACTTTGTTGTAGTTAGGGTGAATTCCTTGTTTCATGGTTGATTTCTCTCCTTCCGCCCTGGTTCATTTGCTGAGCCAGAGTAAGTTACCTTCCTATACTAAACGATTTTTTTATGCGTCGCAATAGTTATTTTTCGCTCGGTGTTTCCTTCTTGACGGTACGCGGTTTTGCTGGTGCGCGTCGGACCGCCTTCTTCTTTTCTTTCTCGAGTTCAACGAAAAATTCTTCATTGTTTTTCGTGTCACGAATCTTACGCAGGAACGTATCGACGAACTCGTTCGACTCGTTCATCGTCCGGCGAATCGTCCAGAGCGCATCGAGCTGCTCTTTTGGAAGCAACAGTTCTTCCTTCCGCGTACCCGATTTTCGGATGTCAATCGCTGGGAAGATTCGACGCTCTGACAACTTCCGATCAAGATGCAGTTCCATGTTGCCGGTTCCTTTGAATTCTTCATAGATGACGTCATCCATGCGCGATCCCGTCTCGACAAGCGCCGTCGCAAGAATCGTTAAACTACCACCGTGCTCGATGTTTCGCGCCGCCCCAAAGAACCGTTTTGGTTTATGGAATGCAGCTGGGTCAATCCCGCCTGAGAGCGTTCGTCCGCTTTGCGGCACCGTTAAGTTATAGGCCCGTGTCAGACGCGTGATCGAATCCATCAGGATGACGACATCCTTCTTGTGTTCGACGAGTCGCATCGCCCGCTCGAGGACCAGTTCAGAAATCCGGACGTGGTTGTCTGGTGTTTCGTCAAACGTCGAGCTGACAACGTCTGCTCCCGGAACTGAACGCTCGATGTCCGTGACTTCCTCAGGACGCTCATCAATCAAGAGAATGATCAGTTCGACATCCGGATGATTCTCCTGAATCGAGTTTGCGATTTCTTTGAGGAGTGATGTCTTCCCTGCTTTTGGTGGTGCGACGATCAAACCACGTTGACCAAACCCAACCGGTGCAATCATATCCATGACACGAACGGATAAATGGCGCGGCTCTGTCTCTAGACGCATCAAACGATCCGGATAAATCGGTGTCAATGCCGGGAAGAACAAACGATTACGGGCTGTATCCGGTGCTTCACCGTTAACGGCTTCCACGCTAAGTAATCCTTGGAACCGTTCGTTTTCCTTCGGTGGACGGACTTTACCTGTGACGACATCACCATTACGTAGATTAAAGCGTCGGATTTGAGATGCTGCGATATAAATATCTTCAGAGGATTGGGAATAATTGATAGGACGAAGGAAGCCAAAGCCACCATCGTTTTGCATTTGTGGGTTGCCAGGGATGACTTCGAGTACCCCTTCGAGGAAATAAAGACCAGTCGATTCAGCCTGTGCTTTTAAAATCTTGAACATCAGCTCGCGTTTACGGGCTTCCCGGTATTGTGGGACATTTTTTGTCTTTGCGATTTCATAGAGTTCTTTTAATGTCAGTTGACTCAATTGAGCCAGTGTATAGGAACGTTCTGGTTTATCTTTTTTATCAGTTGTTGGCATGTTCTTCACCTATTCTTTATAAATTCAACTGCATTCAGCATACTTCCATACATACAGCAGGAGGTATGTAATTTTATTCGTGAACTAAAGGTATCATATTTTTTTTGATTCGTCGTCAACAATCCTTTGCGTTTCTTACTTTGTAATATTCAAAGATATTATTTCAGTTATGTTACAAAAACATCTGTTTTGTCTTCTAACTGAAAAAACGTTTTCAAGTGTGCTCGTGCTAAGATATTCCTGCAGACAAAATTCTTACACAGTTGTAAGGTAGACTGCTTAATCACACACTTAATGATTTCATCATATAACTTACGGACGCAACACACTACATTAAACGGAGGAATTCTTAACATGAAACGTTTTCTAGCATCGATCGCGACAGCAGCCTTAGTGGTTTCAGGTTTTACATCAGTGGGTACAGGTAAAGTTGAAGCAGCGACAGTCACGAAAGTCAAGATCACGGACAACGGTCTTCGTGTTCGGACAGCACCTTCTACGAAAGCAAGCATCGTCGGGAAAGTCAACGCTGGTCAAGTCTTTACATACAAAGGCAAATCAGGCAGCTGGACAAAAATCTCATACGGCGGTAAAACACGCTATGTCTACTCACAGTACACAAAGACATACAAATCATCTTCAAGCGTTAAAAAATCAACAAGCTCTTCTTCTAAACGGACGAAAATCCTGAACGAAGCAGCAAAACATAAAGGTACACCTTATGTATGGGGCGGAACAACGACTCGTGGATTCGACTGCTCTGGTTTCACAAGCTACGTGTACAAGAAAGCGGCTGGTAAAACATTGCCACGTACGTCTTCTTCACAATATTCTTCTTCTAAGAAAGTCAGCGTTTCAAAAGTACAACCAGGAGATCTTGTCTTCTTCTCACACGGTAGCGGCATTCAACACGTCGGGATCGCAACGAGCAAGTCAAGCATGGTTAACTCAGAAACAGGTGGCGTTAAATACTCAAGCTTCAAATCAGGGTACTGGGGTTCACGCCTTGTCGGCGCTGGATCTTACCTATAATTCATCATCTCAAAGCGGTTGAGCATTGGCTCGATCGCTTTTTTTCATCTCATTCATAAGGAGGAAACAAGATGCATGTCTTAATCACAGGTGCTTCAAGAGGTCTTGGTCGCGAATTCGCTTATCTGCACGCAATGCAAGGTGATCACGTCCTGCTCGTCGGACGCGATGCGACAGCTCTATTCGAAACGAAGTTCCATGTCGAGCGACTCGGTGGAACGGCAACCGTCTTTCCGTATGACTTAACGAAGCGAACGCATCGACTGGCACTGTTTCGGGCAACGGAACAGATTCCGGTCGACTGTGTCATCAATAACGCTGGGATTGGTGTCTTCGGTTCTTTCCTTGAGACCTCGTTTGAAGACGAGTCTCGGATGATTGCCTTGAACATCGAAGCATTAACACACGTAACGAAGGTCTATGCCTCTCGCATGAAAGAACAGGGAATCAAAGGACGGATCGTCCATCTCGCGTCAACGGCTGCATTTGAAGGTGGTCCATGGCTGAGTGTCTATTACGCGACGAAAGCCTATGTCCTTCATTTCTCGGAAGGCTTGACAGAAGAGCTCGCACACGACGGAATTCAAGTCAGCGTCGTCTGTCCGGGCGCGACACATACCGGTTTCGAATCGGCAGCAAACCTTGAACAATCTCGGCTGTTCCTGCGACCGGGTGTCATGGATGCTCCGACGGTTGCGCGTATCGCCTACCGCGGCTATATGAAGGGGAAAACGTTCATCGTGCCTGGCTTCGGCAATGCCTGGTACATCTTTTCGACGCGTTTTCTACCGCGTCGGTACGTCACCCGACAAGCAGGAGAAGTCCAGCGTCCGCGGTAATCGTCAAATAACGATTCATTTACCACTCAATGTTCAAATCCTCACTTTCCTGTAGAAGTTGAAGACGAACGTCTTGATTCCCTGAAACATAGCAAAAAAGAGTTGGCGTTTTGGATTATCTCCGGAACGCCAACTCTTTTTATGTGGATTCAGACGTCCTGTTTGGGGAATCGGTCTGTTTTACTTAATGACAAGCTTCGGTTTCTTCTTGAACGAGTGGATACCCTCGACAAAACGAACCGTTCCGGATTTCGCACGCATGACGACAGAGTGCGTCTGACCGCCTTGCGCCGTGAACTGAACACCTTTCATCAATTCACTGTCCGTGACGCCTGTCGCAGCAAAGATACAGTCATCTCCGGCAACGAGGTCGTCCATCATGAGGATTTTCGATGGATCTTCGATGCCCATCTTCTTGCAGCGTGCGACTTCCGCCTCGTCTGCTGGTAACAAGCGTCCTTGGAGCTCACCACCGAGACATTTCAAGGCGACGGCAGCAAGAACGCCTTCCGGTGCACCACCTGAACCGAGTAAGATATCGATCCCTGTGTGCGGGAATGCCGTATTAATCGCAGCAGCGACGTCACCGTCACCAATCAAGCGAATCCGCGCCCCTGTTGCCCGAATTCGTTGAATGATCTCTTCATGACGTTCACGATCAAGGATCGAGACGACGACGTCTTCGATTTCCTTGTTCTTCGCCTTCGCGACTGCTGCGATGTTTTCTTCGATTGTCGCATCCAGACTGATGTGTCCTGCTGCTTCCGGACCAACTGCGATCTTATCCATGTACATGTCCGGTGCGTGAAGCAAATCGCCTGCATCCGCGACCGCGAGGACAGCAAGTGCGCCCCATGTTCCTTTTGCGACGATGTTCGTTCCTTCAAGCGGATCGACGGCGACGTCGAGTCGTGGTCCATACCCATTTCCTAGCTTTTCTCCAATATAAAGCATCGGTGCTTCATCCATCTCGCCTTCCCCGATGACGACGGTTCCTTTCATCGGAATCGTATCAAAGACGTCACGCATTGCGCTTGTTGCCGCATCATCCGCTTCGTTCTTCAATCCTTTTCCCATCCAACGCGCAGAGGCAAGCGCTGCTGCCTCCGTAACGCGTACAAGTTCCATTGATAGACTTCTCTCCATGTGTATGTCCCCTCTCCCTTGTTACAAATCGGTCAAATCGTTTCACGCCATACGAGGGCGCCTAGTTCCTTCAACTTCTGATCAAATCGTTCGTAACTCTGGTCAAGCACTTCTGCGTGGTGCAACGTCGTCTCCCCTGAAGCGAGAAGTCCCGCCAAGACAAGTGCTGCGCCACCGCGTGGGTCCGGTGCCTCGATTTCCGTACCAAGTAAGGTTTCTCCACCACGAATGATGATTGAGGCGTCTTCATGCGTGATCCGAGCGTTCAAGCGCCGTAGCTCCTGTACATGTCGGAAACGTTGCGGATACAATTTATCGACGACGATACTCGCTCCTTTTGCTTGCAACAATGCTGCCGAGATGACAGGTTGTAGATCGCTTGGGAATCCACCATAGTGGAAGACACGAATATCGACCGGCTTCGCCTCCTGAAACGTCGCCGTGACGGAATCATCCGTTGCTTCGATCAACGCACCGTACCGCTCGAGTTTTTGGATGACGCTCTCGAGATGAAGCGGAATGACGTTGTCGACGGTGACGCGTCCAAGTGCCGCCCCCATCGTCAAGAATGTCCCTGCTTCCATCCGGTCCGGAATCAAGGTATGCCGGCAACCACTTAGTTGCGATACGCCCTTGATTCGAATCTCGTCCGTTCCTGCCCCTTTGACGCTTGCCCCCATGTTCGTCAACATCGTACTGACGTCGATGACTTCCGGGTCATAGGCAGCGTTTTCGATGACAGTCGTTCCTTCAGCGAAGACAGCGACGAGTAACGCACTGATCGTCGCTCCGAAAGACGGGAGATCGAGGTAAATCCGGTTGCCGACGAGACGATCGACGCGCATGTAATGGACGCCTTGCTCGTTACGTACAGAAACACCGAGACGCTCTAGTGCTTTGATGTGTAAATCGATCGGTCGTGGTCCGATGGCATAACCTCCAGGCAGACCGACGACTCCTTGTTTGAATCTGGCTGCCAGAACGCTCATGAGGTAGATCGATCCGCGTAACTTGCGCGTCTCCGCACCAGTCAACGGCATCGATTCGACCCGACTTGGATCAATCGTCACCATATCGCCTTGACGTGTCACGACCGCGCCGAGCGTCTCCAAAATCTCGATCATCGTCGCGACGTCGCCAATCTCCGGCACGCCTTCAAGAACGACCGTCTGATCCGTCAGGAGGGCTGCAGCAAGACACGGGATGGCGCTTTGCTTCGAACCACTGATTGATACGGTTCCTTCTAGGCGTTGTTGCCCTACGATATGCAAAATGTCCACGTTCCATCAACCTTTCTCTTCGCTACGATTATTGCTGCGTTTTTTCCCAGTCCGCGAGGAACTTTTCAATTCCTTGCGTCGTGAGTGGGTGGTGTGTGAGTGACTCGATGACCGAGAATGGAATCGTCGCGATGTCTGCGCCCGCAAGAGCAGCGTTCGTCACGTGTACCGGATTCCGGACCGATGCCGCGATAATTTGTGTCGGAATATCATGGACGACGAAAATTTGAGCAATCGTCTCGACGAGTCCCATTCCATCTTGTCCGATATCGTCTAGACGACCGAGGAATGGTGATACATATGTCGCACCAGCACGTGCTGCGAGTAATGCTTGGTTCGGGTTGAAGATCAATGTGACGTTTGTCGTGATCTTTTCTTTTGAAAGTGCTGCGACCGCTTCGAGTCCGGCCGGAGTCATTGGAACCTTAACCGTAATGTTCGGTGCGATCTGGGCAAGTTCCTTCCCTTCACGAATCATTCCTTCTGCATCAAGCGCGATGACTTCAGCGCTGACAGAGACGTCCCCGACGATTTCACAAATCTCACGAAGTCGTGTATGGAAATCGACGCCTTCCTTAGCGACGAGCGACGGATTCGTCGTGACACCATCTAAAATCCCCATTTTATGTGCTTTCTTGATGTCCTCTACGTTTGCTGTGTCAATGAAAAATCTCATCTTTCTCGTTCCCCTTTCATCCCTTGAAATCGCTTACGACTCTATTATAGGTTTTTTTCACGAGAAGTCCTACTGTTTTCCATTGAATACGCGTTCACATGATATGAAAAAAGCACGGTAGACCGAAGTCTACCGCACTTTAAAGAGGAGTCGATTAAGCTTTGTTGCTTGAACCGAACTCACGCATCTTACCGATGACAGTTTGTTTGATTGCTTCACGACCTGGTGCGATGAATACGCGTGGGTCATACGCTTCTGGTTTCTCAGCTAACACTTCACGAACGACTTTCGCGAATGAGATTTGGTTCTCTGTGTTAACGTTGATTTTTGAAGTTCCGAGTGAGATCGCTTTTTCGATATCGTGTGTCGGAATTCCAGTTCCACCGTGAAGAACGAGTGGAAGGTTTGTAGCGTCACGGATTTCTTCCATCTCTTTGAATCCGAGGTTTGGTTCACCTTTGTATGGTCCGTGAACAGAACCGAGTGCAGGAGCAAGCGTGTCGATTCCAGTTTCTTTGACGATGCGTACACACTCGTCAAGTTTCGCGTACATGACATCACCGATGACGTCGTCTTCTTGTCCGCCAACTGTACCAACTTCCGCTTCTACTGAAACGCCTTTAGAATGAGCGTATTCAACGACTGCTTTAGTTGTTTCGATGTTTGTGTCGATCGGGCTGTGCGAATCATCGATCATGACAGATGTAAATCCAGCGTCGATCGCTTCTTTACATTTTTCAACGCTCGAACCGTGGTCGAGGTGGATTGCAACTGGAACTGTGATTTTCATGTCGTGTACGAGACCTTCAACCATTTTCACGACAGTGTAGAATCCGCCCATGTGGCGTGCTGCACCTTCAGATACTCCAAGGATGACTGGTGACTGCTCTTCTTGAGCCGCACCGAGAATCGCTTGTGTCCACTCGAGGTTGTTGATGTTGAATTGACCTACTGCATACTTACCTTCGAGAGCTTTGTTTAACATGTCTGTCATAGATACTAATGGCATAATGACATCCTCCTCTGTTTTGATCGCTGCTTACACGAACTCGTGCAATTTCAGACTGATTATAACATACTGATTCATCGGAACGTACAGCATTTCGCTCGGTTTTTTGGTTTGTGACGGCGACGTGAAAGATTAACCGCTTACATCGTGAGAAATTTGCACAGTCACTTCTTTTTTTAATTCAAAGATGTCAAATGGCTTCCCGAAGAAGGCGACGACCCCTAATCGTTTCGCTTCTTCCATCGCTTCTTTTTCACCGAGTGCCGTCATTAGGATCGTCCGGACACGTCGTCCGATTCGGTCCTGATGACGCAAGACCTCAATCCCGGTCCGCCCCGGCATGTTGACATCCATCAATAATAAATCGTATGCCGCTTCCTGTAAGTAGACGATCGCTTCCTCTCCATCGACGGCGACGTCCGTTTCATACCCTTCTGCCCGGAACAATTGTGCAAGTAAGTTCCGGATTCCCGGCTCATCCTCGACGATCAACAATCTGCCTTTCATCTCTGCCACTCCCCCTCTAGTTATTTCCATTCTACACTAAAGCAAAACTTGCTTTATACTGTCCTTGAGAGAAACATAGAAAGGATGAAGAAAAATGATGAAAATCTTAGCTACACAATTCAACGGAAAATTGCAAACGCTCGCAAAACAGGAAGAAGAACTATTCGATGTCGTCCGCTTACTTGCACAGGCGCTCGTCGGGGAAGGTACGGTCTACGTCGACGCCTATGGTGAATGTGAAGGACTCTATCCGATGCTCTCAGAAGGACCGGACCAGATGAAACGCGTTACTAAGATCAAGGATCGAAAGACCCTGCACGCTGTCGATCGTATCTTGATCTTCACGCCGGATACGGAACGCTCGGATCTCCTCGCTTCTCTTGCCCGTTACGATGCATGGCATACGCCTTATGCGATCGTCACACTCAGTGACGTGACGGAGACGCTCGAGCGTTCGATTGCTCCGCTCGCATTGAAGTTCAATAAAGGGCTGCTTCCGGCAGAGGACGGTTCACGCCACGGCCTGCCGAGCCTTGCCCTTTGTGCGTTCCTCTTGACGCATATCTTGACGCAATTACAAGAGATGACGGAAGAGTGGGATTGACGTTTTTCTTCTATAATATAAAGCTCACTGGATACGTGTCCGCGTCTGACTAAGCTTACGAGCTTCATTGAATCAAAGCGAAACCGTTCATGACCGTTATACAAAAAGGGCTGACTCAAAAAATGACGCGTCTTTTCACACCCTTTCCTCAGGCGAGACACAAGCAAGAGCGGCGCGATGCTTGTCCCAGGAAAACGATTCGAAACGAACAAAAAAGCGCAATCCTTCTCGTTAGAGAAAAATTGCACTTTGTCTTCAGTCTCAAAGGAAGCGCCATTCGCGCTTCCTTTTTTTGATCATGCCGAAGCATGTTCTTCTTGTGCTTTTAGTTCTTCACCGTAAGACAGCTGATCCTGCATGCGGACGAACGGAAGATAGATCGCGACCGACATCGCAATCGTCGCCAACTGGAGCAAGGCTCCCTGCCATCCGCTGATCAAGAAGCCAGAGATGACGGGTGGTGTCGTCCATGGTACTTGAAGCGCATTGAATGGTTCGACCCAACCCCAGAGGATCGAGAAGTAGACCATGAAGGATGCAATCGCTGGTACGATGACGAACGGAACGAACATGATCGGGTTGAAGACGATCGGCATCCCGAAGATGACCGGTTCGTTGATGTTGAACAAACTTGGCGCGAGTGATAGCTTCCCGAGTTGCTTCAAGTGAGCCGATCGGGCAACGATCAATGTCGCGATGATGAAGCCAACCGTGATCCCTGTTCCACCGAGCTTCGTAAAGACATCGAGGAATTGAATCGTAACGATCTTCGCGTTGTCACCGACGACAAGTTCTTTCCCGGAGTCGATGATCGCTTGGTTTTGTAAAGCGTTCGCTGTCAGCAACGGTCCCATGATACCCATGATGATTGCTGCACCGTGAATCCCACACCACCACATGACAGACATCAAGATCATGATCAAGACTGCTCCCGCGAGCGTATCCGTCAAGTTTTGAATCGGTGCTTGTAAGACGTCATAGACGACTTCCGTGAACGTCCGGTCAGCGAACGCTTGGAAGACGGCAAACGTGACGACAGACAATGTGATGATCGCAAGTCCCGGAATAAGGGCCGAGAACGAGTTTGAAACGCCCGGTGGTACACCGTCTGGCATCTTGATCCGGATGCCCCGTTTGATGAACTGCGAGTAGATGAAACCAACGACGAGTCCGACGACGATCGAGGCAAGGACCCCTTGTCCGCCCGTCCATACTTTCGGTACGACACCCGTGACGACTTCCCCTGACTTCGACAGGACAGATGATTGTGTGATGATCAAAAAGGCGATGATTCCAAGAATTCCGGCTGGAACCCCTTCGATCTTCTCGTTTTTAACGTACGAATAGGCAATACCGAAGACACCGATCAACGCGAGGATATCAAACGTCGCACCGACGACCTGCGTCAGCGGTAATGTCCAGTCGGCACCGAATAGTCCCGTCATGAACTTCTCCCAGCCTGGGATTGGTAACGCGAGAATCAATAGGAATAACGAGCCGATGATCGTCATCGGCATCGTTAAGATGAAGCCGTCCTTGATCGCAAGGACGGGCTTAGCGTTCGCGAATCGTGCGAAGGCAGGAGTGACTTTTTCAAATACGGTTTCTAATCGGTTCATTCCGACTCCTCCTTATAGTTCAGCAGCACGTGTCGCGATGATTTCCTGATACCAATGGAACGACTGTTTCTTCTTCCGTGCCAGACCATTCGCATGATCGACATAGATGAATCCGTACTGCTTTTTATATCCGTTCAACCAGCTGAGTAGATCGATGACGGACCATGCATAATAACCAGAGACATTGATGCCCTCTTCGACGGCACGCTTAACGGCACGAAGGTGACTTTCGATGTACTCGATTCGTGGTGTATCCATGATTTCTTCGCCGACAATCGGATCCTCGTCACCGAGACCGTTCTCCGTGATGTAGATCTTGATATCGCCGTATCGTGCCTGGAGCATCCGCATTCCTTCAAGGAAGGCATCCGGTGCGATTTCCCAGCCCCACTTCGTGTAGACTTTATCGTCCATCAAGACTGTCTTGTAGACGCCATCAAACGATGGGTTCCCCGGACGTCCTGTTGAGTTTTCGCGACCACCTGCCATGACGAGTGCCGAATCATTCTTCATGACACGTTGTGGGCAATAGTAGTTCAGTCCGATGAAGTCGTTCAGCGGTGCTGTCCGTTTCAATAGATCAAGCTCTTCTTCTGTCCATTCCGGTAACAAGCCCTGCTTTTCTAAATCCTTCACGACATATGCTGGGTATTCACCTTTTAAAATCGGATCATAGAACCAGTGTGTCGCGTATTCATTCGCATGTACTTCGGCTTGTTTGTTTTCTGGCGCTTCATCGATGCTGAACGCCGGGTTGAAGACGTGCGTGATTCCGATTTCTCCTTCATATCCCGCTTTCTTGAACGCTTCGACGGCGCGAGCGTGAGCGACGAAGACGTTGTGCGTCGTTTGGAAGTATGCTTTTGCATCACCTGTGATCCCTGGTGGGTGTGCGCCTGTCAAGTAGCCGAGCGAACAGAAGATGACCGTCTCGTTGAAAGTGATCCAGTTGCGGACACGATCGCCGAACGCTTCGAAACACGTCTTCGCAAAATGCACGAACGCATCTGCTGTTTCAGGACTCCGCCAGCCGCCCTGTTCTTCAAGAACTTGTGGCAAATCCCAGTGGTAAAGCGTCACGAACGGGACGATCCCGTGCTTGAGGCACTCATCGATCACATTATTGTAGAACTCAAGTCCTTTTTCGTTCACTTCACCTGTACCGTTCGGGAAGATGCGTGGCCATGAGATCGAGAAACGATACGATTCAAGACCCATCTCTGCCATCAGACCGATATCTTCTTTGTAACGGTGGTAATGATCAATTGCGACATCCCCGTTCGTCGCTTCAAACGTCTTTCCAGGAATCTTCGAGAAGACATCCCAGTTTGAGACGCCTTTTCCGTCTACGTTCCAAGCACCCTCTACTTGATAAGAAGCAGAAGCAGCGCCGAATAGAAAATCTTTTGGCATTTTCATCGTCTTCACCTCTTATTTGTTTGCGAGTTTGATTGCTTGGTCGAGTACTTTTGTTCCGTTCATCATGCCGTAATCGATCGTGTTGATGACATCGATCGGTACACCTTTTGGTTCACAGATTTGTTTCCCTTTTGCGAGAAGGTATTTCACCTGTGGTCCGAGGAGAGCGACGTCAAGCTCGTTGACGTATGTTTCCATCTCTGATTCCGGGTATGCTGCGATATCTGCTTCTAAGCCACGCTCCGAGGCAACCGCTTTCATTTTTTCTACTAACATACTAGTTGACATACCTGCCGCACAAAAAAGTCCGATTTTCATCATTATTGATCCATTCCCTTCAATTGGTTGATTTCGTTTTGCATGTTCATCATATATCCGAGCATTTCCTTGACGAGGATCGTGTTCATAAGGTGATCCTGCGCGTGTACCATCAGGACACCGACGGTTGCTGTCTTGCCTTGTGCTTCGAGTGTGACGAACTTCGTCTGAATGCTATGGGCATCCTTGAGTGTCGCGTCACCTTCTGTAACAGCAGCTTGTGCCTCATCAACTTTGCCTTCTTGCATCAGTAACATTGCTTGGTGGTAGCTTGCTTTAGCGTCGCCAGACAAGGCGATTAAGCCAAAAATATCTTCCGGGGTAATTTCAATCGTCTCAGAAGTCATGTTGTCACTCCTTTGTTGTATGGATAACTCGAATTCATAGGTACAAATTCTACAGTTCGATAATAGCATGCGCTTTCATAATGTGTAAACCCTTTCTTTTTAAAAAATTTAAATAAAAAAACACACGAAATTCGCTTCGTGTGTTTCCTTCTTATTTAATATTCGAGACCTTCAGCATCTTCACGTGGCGAAAATGATGCGTCGCTCGCGAGACGTCGAAGATTTTTCCATTCGTCAAATAGACTGTATTGTCGACGAGTAAGGATGGATCGTTCTCTTTTAATCCAAGCAACTCGGCGTCATTGCTGTTCAAATAATCAGCATAGATGACACGATCCGCAAATCCAATCGACAGATTTTGATCGTTGCGTAAATACGTATAGATCGATTTTTGAACGATGTTCTCATCGAGATACTTGACGAGATTTTTCCGGAAATAGGACGCTTCGATCGAAAACGGATGATCATCGACGAGACGTAGTCGTTTGACGTAATAGACCGGTGTACCGACTGGACATTTCATGCGTTCCGCGACTTCTTCGTCTGCTTTCGTCTGTTCGAAGGCAAGGACGCGTGTCTCGACCTTCCGTCCACTGAAGTCACTCGTCAATCCTTGTAGTTTTTCAAGATTGACGTAATCACTCTTATAATGATCACGGACGAAGACGCCGCTCCCTTGTACTTGGTAAACGTACCCTTTATTGACGAGAATCTCAATCGCCTTCCGGATCGTGTTCCGGCTGACATCGAATTTTTGGGCGTATTCGTCTTCCGTCAACAGTTTATTCGTATGTTGATAGACGTGCTCATTGATCTCGATCTCGATTTGTTCAGCGACATGTTTATACTTCGGAATCAATGATATTCCCCCCTCTATCTAAAATTTGTAGGAATGAATCCGCTACCATTATAGCAGATATGTATTTTGACGATAGGAATAAATGAAAATAAACCCGTCTTCTTGAAGAAGACAGGTTTATTTGGATACGACTTACTCTCCGAGTGATGCTTGGATGAAGTCATGGAAGAGCGCTTGTGGGCGTTCCGGACGTGAGATCAATTCTGGGTGGAATTGACACGCGACGAACCATTTGTGTTCTGGAATTTCGATGATCTCAACGAGACGACCGTCTGGGCTCGTACCTGAGAAGACCATGCCGTTTGCTTCGAACTGCTCACGGAATTCGTTACCGAACTCATAACGGTGACGGTGACGTTCGTAGACGAGCTCGCTTGAATACGCGGCACGTGCTTTCGTTCCGTCTTCGAGTTTACATGGGTAAAGTCCGAGACGGAGCGTACCACCGAGATCCTCGATGTCTTTTTGCTCCGGCAACAAGTCGATGATCGGGTATGGTGTCGCTGGGTCGATTTCCGCTGAGTGTGCGCCTTCAAGGTTAAGGACGTTACGTGCGAATTCGACTGTCGCGAGTTGCATCCCGAGACAAATACCGAAGAACGGTACGTTGTTTTCACGGGCGAAACGTGTCGCTTCGATTTTTCCTTCGATGCCGCGTTCTCCAAATCCACCAGGAACGAGGATTCCGTCTGCTGAACCAAGCAATTCGTTGACGTTTTCACGCGTCACGTCTTCTGCGTTGATCCAGTCGATTTCGATGTCACTGTTGAAGGCAAACCCAGCGTGTTTCAGTGCTTCTGCGACCGAGATGTACGCATCACGCAATTCGACGTATTTCCCGACGAGTGCAATCTTCGTCGTCTTCTCGAGGTGTGTCACTGTGTGGACGAGTTGTTTCCAAGCCGTCATGTCAGCAGCTGGTGTATCGAACTTGAAGTAATCACAGACGAGTTGGTCCATGCCTTGACGTTGCAAGTTGAGTGGTACTTCGTAGAGTGTCGATGCATCTTGTGCTTCGATGACTGCTTCCGGACGTGTGTCACAGAAGAGAGCGATTTTATCTTTCATCTCTTGTGGGACTGGGTGCTCCGCACGTAAGACGATGATGTCTGGTTGAATACCGTAGCTACGGAGTTCTTTGACACTGTGTTGTGTCGGTTTCGTCTTGAGCTCACCTGCCGCTGCAAGATACGGAACGAGCGTACAGTGGACGTACATGACGTTTTCTTTCCCGATATCGTTTTTCACCTGACGAATGGCTTCGATGAACGGAAGCGATTCGATATCCCCTACTGTTCCACCAATCTCTGTGATAACGACGTCAGCGCCCGTTTCTTTGCCCGCACGGAAGACGCGATCTTTGATTTCGTTCGTGATGTGTGGAATGACTTGGACCGTTCCACCGTTGTAATCCCCGCGGCGTTCCTTCTTGAGGATCGTCGAGTAGATACGACCAGACGTGACGTTCGCGTTCTGGCTCAAGTTGATATCGATGAAGCGCTCGTAGTGACCAAGGTCAAGGTCTGTCTCCGCGCCGTCATCCGTGACGAATACTTCCCCGTGTTGGTACGGGCTCATTGTACCCGGGTCGATATTGATGTACGGGTCGAATTTTTGGATCGTGACGTTAAGACCACGGTTTTTCAAGAGACGAGCGAGCGATGCAGCGGTGATCCCTTTACCGAGTGACGATACGACGCCACCTGTTACGAAAATATACTTTGTCATGTTAAATATTGCTCCCTTCTCTAATTCACATCTCAACAATACAGAGGTGGTAAAAACAAAAAAGCAAAAGTGCCCCCATTGGAATAGGAGACACTTTTGCTGAAATAAGCACGTTGCTTAAAGAAGCCCATGACTAACTTACGTCATTCGGAAAACTTCGTCAAGCCTAATTTTTCAAAGAAAAATTTCCGTGCTCGTTCGTCAGCCGTCAACGAAAAAACTGCCATTTCTATAGGGAAATAGCAGCTGTACAGTTGTGGTTGATCGTGCTTAGACTTCCTCTTCTTCTTCGAAGTCTTCTAAGTCTTCTTCGTCGAGATCGTCATCGAGATCATCGATGGCTGCGACTTTTTTGAACGTATCATCGTCTTCGCTGTCGTCAGCTGAATCATAGTCCGCTGTCTTCGCGAATGTATCGAGATCATCTTCAATCGTCTCGAACTCATCTTCTTCTGCATCATAGTTGAACTCTTCTTCAAACTCATCGAGTTCTCCACGTTGACGCGCTTCGATGACGAGATCCTCATCCGACTTATCGAACGGATACCAAGCGCGGAGTGACCAACGGTTTGCTCCGACGTTGACGAAGTTTCCGTCGATGTTCATGTCTGTATAGAGTTGAGCAAGTTTCTCGAACTTGTCTTCTTCATCTGTAAACGTATGATACTTTTCGATTTCTGACGTGATGTCATCGAACGTGATTGGCTGTTCGCCAGCTTCTTGCAACATTTCGTTGACGAATTCGATCAGCGAAAGATCAGTAATCTCTTCTTTACTTAAACGGCTGAGGCTCATTGTGACGGCCACTTCCTTTCATTTGCGTTCAATCCATTACTTCTCATTATACGCAAAACGTCTTTTAAAAATCCAGTCTCTATTTAAAAAAAGCTCGAATTGATTCTCGATTCGTGTTTTTCCCACTCCCGAAAAAGGAATATCCAAGGGAGAAGAAGGAGGAATGACAGATGGAGATGACAATCGAACGGGTCAACGATTTTGATGACTTCAACTGGTTACCGATCTTATCAAAGAGTACACAAGAAGGCTATCCCTTCATTGAACGGATGCTGCGCGAACGACGGGACGAGACGTTCCAAGAGGACGGCGAAGCATTGTTCGTCGCCCTATCCCTTTCCGGACACGTCATCGCCTGCGGTGGTTATATGAAACAAACCGGTACAGATGACGTCGGTCGCATCCGTCATGTCTATGTCTTACCGGAAATGCGACATCACGGCGTCGGCACACAACTGCTTGAAAAAATCGTACCGGAAGCGCTGTTGACGTATTCCGAGCTTTGGCTTTACACGGATGACGCCGGTATCTTTTATGAACGATTCGGCTTTGAGCCTTATACGGCAACCAAAGTGACACATCGTCTTCTCAAGCATGCGTTTGTTCAACCATAAGTGCCTTGAATTGACATATCGGGAATCATCGATTAGTTTAAGCATATGACAAATCAAGTGGATCTATTCAAGGCATTATCGAACGAGGTACGTCTTGATATCTTACGCTGGCTCAAGGATCCCGAGACTCATTTCAATAAGCCGACGGCCCATCTCGCGACGAATCTGTCGGACAAGGGAGGCATTTGCGTCGGAGATATCCAAGAGAAGGCGAACTTATCTCAATCGACCGTCTCCCAATATCTTGCGATGTTGCAAAAAGTCGGATTGCTCGAATCCGAACGTCACGGCAAATGGACGTATTACCGGCGAAATGAAGAAAAAATCCAAGAGCTCGCAACGTACCTCAAAGGAGAACTTTGATCCGTTCTCCTTGCCTTACATATCGACATTTCTCGATATTTAGATTCGTGAAAGGATGAATTCTGTTGAAAATCGTGTATTACGTACTCGCGTTACTTGCGGGTATCGCTTTAAGTGTCGAAGGAGCCATCTATGGTGAGCTCGGGAACTTCGTCGGAAAACTCGAAAGTAGCTTTTATAATTTCTTCGCCGGTACGATCATCATCGGACTGATCGTCCTCTTCTTCGGAAAAGGCTCACTCGGCTATACATTCCGCGCACCGAAATGGACCTTGCTCGGTGGTCTGCTCGGTAGCATCTACTTAACGATCTTGATCATCAGCATCCCGCTCGTCGGTGTCGGTCTCGCGATGATCAGTGTCATCATCGGACAGATGATTGCCAGCATGGTCATCGAACATTACGGCTGGCTCGGTAGTCCGAAACGTCCAATCAATCGTGACAAGCTGACGGCTTCAGCTTTGATGCTCGTCGCTCTATTTCTCATCTTTTAAGGAGGTTCGCTCATGAATATTCTATTACTCGGTTTTACATTACTTGGCGGTGTGATGCTGAGCGCGCAGTCATCGATCAACGGTGCCTTCAGTCAAAAGGCAGGGGCTCTGGAAAGTACGTTCCTGACATTCTTCACCGGAATGCTGATTCTCGCACTCGCCATTTTGTTCTTTGGTCAAGGAAACGTCTTACTCTTGCTCGAAGCACCACGTTGGCAACTCAGTGCCGTCCTATTCGGTGTCAGTTATCTATTCTTAACGATTCTTGCTGTCCCGCAAATCGGTGTCACGGCAGCTAGTATCGCGACCGTCATCGGTCAACTCGCAGCAGGAATGGTCATCGACCACATCGGTGCGTTCGGTGGCGTCGTCGTCCCGCTCGACGGAAAACGTCTGCTCGGTCTGCTTGCGATGCTGGTTGCGCTTTACTTCGTCTATCGCGGGAACACACGTAAAGACGTGTCGGCTTCATCTGATTCGATGGCATCGTGACGATTGTCCTCACGATTCGTTCACGCGCTTTCCTCAGGCGAGACACAAGCCAGTCTCGACTGTCAGTGACAGCCGACACGGGTCTTGTTTGTCTCTGACAGCGCAAAATCTTGCGCTTTTTCCTGTAGGAGTCGCGTGAACAACGTGAGTCCTAGCACTTCTCGGAATCCAGCAATAAAGAGAAAAACCGAGATGCTGAAGTGAATCTACTTCAGCATCTCGGTTTTTTCTTATCGTACGATCCGTTGATGAACGTATAAGACGAAGACTCCTGCGGACAAAGTAGAATAGATTAGATTCCGTAGGCGCAACGCTCAAACTAGAAAAATTGTACGTTTTCAGCCCACCGGCTTATCTACAACAACTTTACCTTCTTTGTCTAATAACGGTGTCATTCCGTTCAATCCGAGCCCGCTTGTCATTAAATAATTGACGCCTGTTTCAGTGTCTACGACAATCTTGATAATGCCACCACTTAAGTGCTGTTTTGATTTAAGGATGAACCGTTTGTCCATTATTTTTATGCATCCTCTCGTTCTTTCTGATTTTCACATAAAATCATACATCACTGTGCAAGGATATGAAGGGATAGGTTTAACGCTTTTGGTTTTACAAAGGTATTGTCTATATAAAAGAGTCCTCACTTCTCCACACGACTCCTCCAGGAAAAAGCACGATTTATCGTGCTGTCAGAGATGAACAAGACCCGAGAAAAGCGGGTGGAACATCGTGAGGACATCTCATGTATCTATATCACTTTTCCAGCTGTTGTCTCTTAAGTAAGCGCAACGCTTCCGTCGCGAGGCGATGATCCGCTTCCTGCGATAGACCGGAAACGGTGATCGTACCGACGACACCGACTCCTTCGATCCGAATCGGGAACGACCCACCGGCATCGGTATAATCGGCTGGCGAGACCGCATACATCGAATGATACGAGCGATGTTTACTCTCATTATACCGACGCATATAGAGCGAGCTATAGCCGTGCCGTAAGACGACGTTCGATTTCCGACGAATCCATTCTTCCTGATCTGGTGCCGTACCGTCGAGCGCCGCGTAATATAAGCGTTGTCCGTTCCGTTTGATTTCAACGGCGATCGATAAGTTCTCCTTCATCGCTCGTCCGATCAATTCGTGCCCCATTCCGATCGCTTCTGTATTCGTCAGTGACGTTAGGACGAGTTCTTCCTCTTCCGCAAGCAATACCTTTAATTCTTCCATGCATCCCATTCCTTTCGTAAGAGGCGTCGTCCTTCATCACTACTGATGCGCACTGCTTCAATCAAGCGCATTGTTTTTTCAGCGTCGCGTAAATCGACCGGTACTCGACCCCCGCGAAGTCCTTCCGCCAACTGTTCATAAAATGTCGCATAACTGCCCGGAAGTGTTGCGAGACGCTCGACTGGCTGATCGGCGATCTGGAGATAACCGTAGGAATCTACTTCATCTTCACCGAGCTGTCCATCGACAGGATGACCTTTCGCAAGCCGACCTTCTTGCGGGTCCATTCCGTATTTGACGTAACTACCACGTGTCGCATGAAACTCGAAACGCGGTGTTGGTCCTTGAATGAAAGACGTCGAACGAAGAATGACACGACGCGTACCGTAATAAAGCGTGACATGGAAACCATCATCGACGACAGCACCATCACGTTGCAGGTAAACATCACCCGTCAATGCATCCGGTTCTCCGAACAAGGCAAGTGCTTGATCGAGTAAGTGTGAGCCGAGATCAAACAGGATGCCGGCGCCACTTCCCGCTTGTTCACGCCAGCGTTCCCGAACGACCGGGCGATAGCGATCAAACCGTGATTCGATGACTTGCCAGTCGCCGATCTCGTTCATTTCCATCAATTGTTCAAGTGTCAGGAAGTCCCCGTCGAAGCGACGGTTCTGATAGACGGCAACCTGAACGCCATGTTGTTTCGCTAATGTTTGCAGCGCCAGTGCTTCTTCGATCGTTACAACGGCTGGCTTTTCGAGTAGGACGTGCTTTTTTGCTTCAATCGCTTGTTTTGCCATTTCGAAATGGAGTGCCGTTGGTGTCGTGATGATGACGAGTTCTGTGTTCTCATCTTGCAAGGCTTCAGTAAGTGTCGTGACGACCGTCGCCTTACTGAAATGTTGTGCCACCTGTTCCGGTCGACTGGAGACGACTTGCGTCACTTCAAATGCCGGTAATGCCTGTAAGAACGGGACATGGAACGTCACCGCTGAAAAGCCGAATCCGACGAGCGTCGTTTGAATCGGTTTCATGTTGTTTCCTCCTCTGTCACGTCGAGTTCAACGTTGTAATGGTGTAGTCGCTCTTGCCACGTTGCGTCTGGTACTTGATCCGTAACGAGCACATCGATTTGCTCCCAGTCACAGACCTTATGCAAAAAACGTTTATTGAATTTCGTATGGTCTGCGAGGACGATGACACGGGTCGCGCTCCGAATCATCGCTGTCTTTACGACCGCTTCTTCGAGTTGTTCCGCAAAAAGTCCTTCTTCCGTTAATCCACATGCTCCAAGAAAAACACAATCGACTTGATAGTTCAGGATGTCGTCTGCCGTCTTGATCCCACTCAAGCTTCGCGCATGCCGGTCGAAACGTCCTCCCGTGACATACAGCTCAATATCCGTGCGAGCTCCGACATAGTCTGCGATGTCGAGGGAGTTCGTGATGACTTGTAATGGATAAGGCGGAAGTGCTCGTGCCATCTCAGATACCGTCGTTGCAGCGTCGAGCAACAAGCGATCGTTTGCATGGACGTGACGCGCTGCACGCTGCCCGATCCGCCGTTTTTCCGGTTTCTCTGTCCGCTGTTCATATGCAAGTGTTCCACCAGCACGGACTAATCCATTTTTAACGCGAATGATCTCCCCTTCTTGTTCGAGGACGATGACGTCACGACGTGCAGTATCTCGTGAAATTTGATACTCCTGCATCAATTGATCGAGCGAAATTTCAGGACTCGTCTTGATCCATTCCCGCATCTGTTGCAACCGTTCCATTTGCCCCATCGATTCCTGCCTCCTTTTTCTTTATATTAAGTTTTTTCATTAAAATGTGCAATTTTAATGCAAATAGTTCAACGGCAATTCGGGTAAATAATAGAAGACAACTACTTTCAGAACGGAGGAATTGATATGCAAACGATATTAATCACGGGTGCTTCTTCCGGTATCGGTCTGGCGACAGCGCAACGATTTGCAGAAGCCGGATGGTTCGTCTACGCCGGTGTCCGGAGTCCGGACGAAATAACCGTGTCGTTACCGACGCTCACCTTCTTGCCGCTCGACGTGACGGATGAAACTAGCGTCAAATCAGCCATCCGGCAAATCGAGCAAGAAATCGATCATCTCGACGTCGTGTTCTGCAATGCCGGTCATGGTTTGCTGCGCGCACTCGGTCAAGCGACGAGTTATGAAATCAAGCAACTCTTCGAAACGAACGTCTTCGGTGTCATCCGAACGATCGAAGCTTGTCTCCCCTTACTCAAACAAGCACCGGACGGTAGTCACTTACTTGCGACTTCAAGCGTCAGTGGTCTCGTCGGTCAACCGATGAATGAACTGTATTGTGCCAGTAAGTTTGCGATCGAAGGGCTGTTCGAAAGTCTTGCGACCTACTATAAACCGTACTTCAACATCGACGTCACCCTGATTGAACCAGCCGCCGTCGAGACGAACTTTACCGCAACTGTGCTCGATCAACTTGAACGGACGGGTGGCTTACACGAAGACGACTTCAAGCCAATCATCACGGCTTATTTGCAGACTTATCGGACGCGACATGCCGATCGCCAATCGGCAGAAGCTCTGGCTGAGGTGATCTTCGAAGTCGTCCACCGTGACGAACGTCCGTTACGAATCCGGACGACGGAAGCCGATGAACATTTCGTCGCCCATAAGACGCATCATGATCCGTCAGGTCTCGAAGGGATTGCCAAAATACGACGGCTGACATTAAATCTCGACTGATTTCCCTTTTTTTGAAATTTCAATCCGCCTAAGCAATCTTCGCCCACTATACTGAGACTATCTACCTAAAAATTATCTAGAAGGGCGGAACGCCATGCCATCCTTGTTTCTTTTTACGATCGTCTATCTGATTCCGACCTTCATCATGTTCTACATGTCGATTGATATATTTTTACGCAATCCATCACGTCCGCAACACCGACTGCTTAGCTTATTCACGTTCGCTTACGGGATGTTGTTCCTCGGTGAATTTTTCCGGAATGCCTCCCCGATCGAGTTGAGTCCGGCATTCGTGACCTACTGGTTCGGAAATGCTGGTCTGATCGTCTTCAGTACATCGCTCCACTTCATCTTTCGCGTCTCGAATTTGTGGAAACGAATGCCACGCTTACTGTACCCATGGATCTTCTATCTTCCGATGGGCGTCGTGCTGACGACATACGTATTCCAGACGAACGTCATCAACAGTCAGCAATTCACACAGGTCGGACAGTTCATTTACCCTGAATTCAACACACAATATCTAGTGACGATGACGGTCGGGAACATCTTCCATCTCCTCGTCATCGGTCTGCTCGTGTACGCACGGACACACTTGAAAGATGCACGTCGTGGCATCATCAACGTCTTACTCAGTGTCGCGATTCTCGTTCTCGCGTGGGATATCGTCTTCGGCTACTGGTCGTTCTACGCCATCATGCCACCGTATGCCTATATGTATGGCGGTTTGTTCTGGGCAGGAGCACTGGCGATCGCAATGCGCCGATTCGATTATCTCGCGTCCTATCAAAAGCGTTTCGCGACGCTCTACAATTTGAATCCTTCGGCAATCCTGCTGCTCGACCGGGATGGACGAATCGAGAGTGCCAACCCAGCCGCTCATCGCCTGTTTGAGACCGATGACTTAACGGCATGTACGTTTTCGACCTACTTGCCGGATAAAAAACAAGCCGATTGGTCGCTGCATTATATGACGCACTTTTTATCACAGCGCAAATTCAACGAATTCGAAACGAAGATTTTGACAGCACAACAACAAGAACGCTACGTCGTCATGGATGCCGACTTCGTCTTCATCGAACAAGAGCTGCACGGGATGCTGTTGATTCGTGATATCCAGTCCTTCAAGGAAGCCGAGCAGACGATTCGTTTCTTCGCCTACCACGATCCGTTGACGAAGATTGCGAATCGCCGGAGCTTTTACGAACGAGCGGCACAAGAGTTACTCGAGCTTGATCATATCGCGATCATCGTCGTCGACCTCGACGGTTTCAAAGCCATCAACGATACGTATGGACATCAAATCGGTGACGCCTTCTTGATTCATATCGCTCGCCTACTAGAACACCATGCGGAACAAAATGGGTTCGCTGCCCGTGTCGGTGGCGACGAATTCTTCTTACTCTATCGTCATCCGTCTGTCGCTACACTCCATGCCTATGCTGCGAATCTGTTGACGTACTTGCAAGACAACCCTTACCGGTTCGCTGAAGAAACCATTGAAATCCGAACGAGCATCGGACTTAGTTACTCACCCAATCATGGCGTCGATCTCGACACGCTGATTCAGCATGCTGACCAAGCGATGTATCGCGTCAAACATGCCGGAAAGAACGATTATTTCATTCATGATACGATGGACTCGACGCAACGATCCTAAAGGAGAGATTCCATGATTTCTGTACTGACGATTTTTTCACGCTTATTCAAGGGATTGCGCCGCGCCTTTCACTTATCTTACTTTCGTGGTCTATTGATTCTCTGCCTGTTGACGCTCGTCTCTGGAACGATCTTCTATAGCACGGAAGAAAACCTGTCGATAGTGGATGCACTTTACTTTTGTATCACGACACTAAGTACGGTCGGGCATCCAACATTCGTTCCAACGACGACGCTCGGTAAGGTCTTTACGATGGCATACATTACAATTGGCTGCGGGTTGTTCTTAACACTGATTGCCACGTTATCGTACGTTCTGATTAAACAACCGGAGGATGAATAAGGGGGGGAAATCCATGCGCCAAGCTGCCATCCAAAATAATTTCGATTGGTGTCGCCTCGTCTGTGAGTCAGCCGGTTGCCGGGTGACGGAAACTGATTCAACCTGGCATGCTCAGGGAAACGTACCAAGCTATTATCCGGAACTGATGGTCCGACTTCCCCATCAGCGAATTGGTGTCACGGATATCTACAGCATCAAGGACTGCACGGCAAGCTATGATTTCTCGAGTGCCGGTCTCAGTCATCTGTTCACAGCGGAATGGATGACCCGCCCTGCCATACTCGATCGTCGTGCCCTTCCCGTCGATTGGTCCGTCGTGACAGATCTCGATCAGTTCGCTCGCTTCCAGTCGATCCAGGCAACACCGGAGTTGCCCACAACGTTATGGCAACATCCCGCTGTTCGCTTCTTCTATTCGGAGGCGCAACAAGCAAGTTGCATCGCCTACTCGAATCAAGTGACGACTGGACTGACATACGTCAATTCCGATTACCTCGACGAGCGCTTATGGGATGATATCGCACGTTTGAGTTCAGCACATTTCCCCGGTCAATCGCTCGTCGGTTACGAGTATGGCGATCACCTAATCACGGCGCTTGAAGCCGGCTTTGACGACGTTGGTCCACTCGCGATCTGGATTCGCACGGCGAATGAGCACACATGAAAAAACCGAACCGATTCCCTTCCTCTTGACGAAGATGAATCGGTTCGGTTTTTTTACATCAAACGGCTAATGAAAGCCGTTGCGATCCCGAAGTAGACGAGGAGCGACAAGATATCGTTCAATGTCGTGATCAATGGTCCGGATGCGATTGCCGGGTCGATCTTTAGACGATGTAAGATCAGCGGAATGATCGTTCCAGCTAGTGTTCCGAAAATCAACGTAATGACGAGCGAGCTGCCGACGACAAGACCTAAGACGGCACTTCCTTGCCAGACGTAGGCGATGATCGCGATCAAGATGCCACAAATGACACCAATGATCAAACCGACCCAGAGCTCCCGCAGGATCAATCGGGTCGCAACCCGCTTATCGACTTCACGTGTGATCAATCCCCGGACGACGACTGCGAGCGATTGAGTACCTGTATTTCCGGTCATACCAGCAATCATCGGCATGAAGAAGGCGAGTGCGACGACTTTCGAAAGCGTCTCTTCAAACTGACTGATGATCGATCCAGAGACAAGCCCGATGAAGAGTAGCAAGACTAGCCATGGCAAACGGCGAGTCGCAGCAATCCACGGTTTCGTCTCAAAATCGATTGATTTACCGGACGCTGAGAGTTTCTCGATGTCTTCGTTCGCTTCTTCCCGTAAGACATCAAGCGCATCATCGACCGTGATCAGTCCGACGAGAATGTCGCCCTCGACAACTGGTAACGAGACGAGATCATAGCGTTCGAACAGTTGCGCGACCTCTTCCTGATCGGTCTCCGCCGCGACCCGGATCACCTTCGTCTCCATGACGTCACTGATCCGTTCCGTGTTTTCAGCTAAGATGACATCCCGGTACGAGATGACACCAACGAGTTCACTGAGTTGATTGACGACGTAGACATAGTTGATCGTCTCCGAGTATTCGATGTAGTCGCGCATCTTCTCGACCGTCTCACCGACCGTGAAATCCTCTCCGACCCAAATGAACCGGTTCGTCATCAAGCGCCCTGCCGTTTCCGGTGGATACGTCAAGAGATTGCGGACGATCAGTGCCTCGTCTGTCCGCATGCTACCAAGCAAACGGTCGGTCTCTTCCGGTCCCAGTTCCTCAAGTACATCCGCGACATCATCGTTCTCCATTAAATCAAGGACGTGCCCGGCACGCTCGACGTCTAAACGACGTAAGACGGCGAGACGCTGCTCCCCTTCGAGCTCCTCGAGGACATCTGCCAATCGCTCGTGATCGAGATAGTCGAGGAGTCGTGCCTGATCGTCTTCGCCCAACTCTTCATACACTTGCGCGATATCATACGGATAGACCTCTTCGATGACTTGCTGTGCTTGCTCCCGTTTTTCCTTCGCGAGCGCATCGAGCAATAGCCACTTCCATTCTTGTTCTGCTGTCTGACGCAATCTCCTCACCCCCTGCATTCTGCCTTTTCATCTTAGCACGAGTTGATTCGCAATCGATATCTAAAAACAGTTGACATCTGTTTCCCGCGGCTTTAAAGTTTGCCTTAAGGAAACATTATTTGTAGACCGAATCTTTTTCCAGTGACTGGAGTTAATTTTTTTACCCTGTTTTTTGCCCTAAAGAAACTTTCCTTCTATATACCACAAAATCAAAGGAGTGATCATTCATGTACGCCCTTGACGTTGATCGTCTCACCGTCTCTTATTTTGATACGCATGCACTCGACGGAGTGTCCGTTCGCCTCCCGGTCGCTTCGTTGATTGGCATCATCGGACCGAACGGCGCTGGTAAATCCACATTCTTAAAAGCTGTCCTCGGTCTGATTCCGGCTCGGATCGAGCAGTTACGCGTGCTCGACCAATCGCTCGAAGACGTCCGGTCACGCGTCGCTTACGTACCGCAACGAAGTGCAATTGATTGGGACTTCCCGGTTCGTGTGCAGGATGTCGTGTTGATGGGCTGTTATCCGAAGCTCGGCTTATTCAAACGACCATCGAAAGCACAAAAAGTGTTCGCTATGGAGTGCCTCGAGCGCGTCGGTATGGCGGATCATGCCGAACGCCAAATCGGTGAACTGTCAGGTGGACAGCAACAACGGGTCTTTCTGGCACGTGCCCTTGCCCAAGAAGCAGAACTGCTATTGCTGGACGAACCGTTCGTCGGCATCGATGTCGCCAGTGAGCAGATGATCATCGAACTCTTACGGACACTCCGAGCCGAAGGGCGGACAATCGTCGTCGTCCACCATGATTTGCATAAAGCAGAGGACTACTTCGACACATTGATGCTGTTGAACAAACAACTGATCGCTGTCGGTCCACCGTCTGATATCTTGACACCGGAATGGCTCGAACCAGCGTATGGCTTACCGCTATTCGAACGACGCAAGGAGGGACAAGGATGACGTTCATCGAGGCACTACTTCATTATGAGTTCTTACAAAAAGCGATGATCACCGCCGTCATGGTCGGCATCATCTGTGGTGTGATCGGCTGTTTCATCATCCTTCGCGGGATGTCGTTGATGGGGGATGCAATCTCGCACGCCGTTTTACCTGGTGTTGCGATTTCCTACCTACTCGGGATCAACTTCCTGATCGGTGCTATCGTGACGGGTCTCGTGACAGCGCTCGGAATCGGCTTCGTTAGCCAGAACAGTCGCATCAAGAACGATACGGCAATCGGAATCATGTTCACGTCCGCCTTCGCCCTCGGGATCATCCTGATTTCGTTCTTGCGTAGCAGCAGCGATCTCTATCACATTCTGTTCGGCAACGTCCTCGCGGTCCGTCCGAGCGACATGTGGATGACCGTCATCATCGGACTGATTGTCCTCGGCGGAATCTTCTTGTTCTACAAAGAGTTATTGATCAGCTCGTTTGATCCGACGATGGCGCAAGCCTATGGACTATCGACGCGCTGGATTCATTACGGACTGATGACGTTACTGACACTCGTCACCGTCGCTTCACTCCAAACCGTCGGCATCATCCTCGTCGTCGCGATGCTGATCACACCAGCAGCAACCGCGTATTTACTGACGAACCGCCTCTCACGGATGCTGTTCCTAGCAGCTGGATTCGGTACGTTGTCCGCCATCGTCGGACTGTATTTCAGTTTCACCTATAATCTATCTTCCGGTGCGTCGATCGTCCTCGTCGCGACGACGTTGTTCGCACTCGTCTTCGTCTTCTCACCACGTCACGGTCTGATGCGTCACCGGAAACGAAAGGAGTCTACTGTATGAAATTAAAACTTTTTCTGTTCGTACTCCTCAGTACGGTATTGCTTGCTGCTTGTTCGACACCAGCAGAAGATAACGGAAAGCTGAAGGTCGTCGCGACGTATTCGATTCTCGCTGATCTCGCACGTGAGGTCGGTGGTGAACACGTCGATGTCCACAGCATGGTCAAGATCGGGGCAAACCCGCACGAGTATGATCCACTTCCAGCAGACGTACAAGCGATGGCAGATGCTGATGTCGTCTTCTACAACGGATTGAACCTCGAAGCCGGTGGTGCCTGGTTTGATAAACTGCGGGCAACGACTGGCAAAGACGCGTCTGACGCGCCGGTCTATCGTTTAAGCAAAGGCGTCGAACCGAAGTACCTGACGACGAAAGGTAAGGAATCGGAAACCGATCCGCACGCGTGGCTTGATGTAAGCAATGGCATCCGCTACGTCGAAAACGTCAAGCAGGCATTTATCAAGGAAGATCCGAAGCATAAAGCCGACTACGAAAAAAATGCCGATGCCTATATTAAAAAATTGCAGACACTTGATCAGGAAGCGAAAAAGCAGTTTGCTGCTATTCCGAAAGCAGAACGTCATCTCGTCACGAGCGAAGGGGCCTTCAAATACTTCGGAACTGCCTATGACGTCAAAGCCGACTACATCTGGGAAATCAACTCGGATAACCAAGGGACTCCGGCACAAGTCCGTCGGATCGTCGATACGATCAAGGAGCAAGATATCCCTGTTTTATTCGTCGAAACGAGCGTCGATCGGCGGAGCATGGAAACTGTCTCAAGGGAGACGGGCGTTCCAATCGGTGGCACACTGTTCACCGACTCACTCGGTGCACCGGGTAAGGACGGCGATACGTATTACAGCATGATGCAAGTGAATATCGAGACGATCACGAAAGCACTCGCCAAGTAAGCGTCAATAAATCGTCACGCCTTCTGGATACGTCTTTCCTTATAATGAAGGCAAGAAGATGAAAGAGAGGCACATCATGCAAACACGACTCTATCGTTACGCCTTTCCCCTAAGTGTCAGCCTGTTGCTCGCTGCATGCGGAACAGCTGATCAAACAGGTGCTCCAAAAACAGAACATGCGAATCACGGAGATCATGCTGACCATGCCAGTCACGGTGCCGGTGATCAAGTCGAAAAGACAGCAGGACCAGACACGTTACCCGCTTTTCTGAACGAACAGGATGAGTCGATCCAGACGATTTATCGCTCCGTCGCGAAACATCCCGATCTCTTGAAGAAGATGCCGTGCTATTGCGGTTGCGGTGCATCTGCTGGTCATACAAGCAACTACGACTGCTTCATCGAAGAGCAGACCGCTACTTCCACGACTTGGACGACGCACGGCATTACGTGCGGCACGTGTCTCGATATCGCAGCACAGTCGATCGTCGCTTATCAAAAAGGTAGCTCCGTCAAAGAAATCCGGACTGCCATCGATCAAGCGTACGCAAAGACTGGTGTCACACCGACGCCAACTCCGGCACTCTAAAAAACAGTCCACTGTTCTCGCGATTGACGCAAGAAACGGTGGACTGCTTTTTCATGTTCTGTTTTTCTGTCTCATGTGGAGCGCTCTTGACTTCTAGCTCGCAAGACAAGCGGTCGACCCGACAACAGTTCATCCAGTTGATAGTACGTATGTGCCCGAATCGGTCGATCTGTTCGTGGTAGATGACGGAGTTCGTACGCCACTTCGAGTAAGTAAAACTTGTATTCCTCCCCTTCATCAAAACCGAAGCTCGCGCGCCGTTCTTCAATATACGCAAGGATACGCTCCTGTTGCGAGAACGAGAGCCGCTGGACTTGGGGCGCAAGTGCCTCGTGCGGAGAGAGCACGATTTCCCGCTCCGTACGATACAGTCGATGCATGACGCCACCACTTTGACGTAAGGCAATCAAACGCGCAGGTCGATACGGACGGGGATGCGGATGGGCATGGACGAGGTAACGTTCAATCGTGACTTGAGTCGGTCCTGCCGGTAGAGAGATGACGTCATACATACAAAATCGCTCCTTCTCAAAAAATGATAGCTACTCTCATATGCTACCATATCTATCCAGCATTCTTCCGTTGACGACAGAAGGGGAATCCGTTTTCAAAGTTTCGCAACTGGTTTTAAGACCGAGCGGGCGTGGAACAGATGGAGAGAAGCGATTCCTATCTGGAAAGGATGATTGTAGATGTCGAATATGTCCGCTGTCGGTTTCCACCGACACTTACCACTAACGGAACACGAAAGTCTGATTGACCTGGAACTACCACGCCCGGAAGCAACGGGACACGATCTCTTAGTTGAGATTAAAGCTGTCTCCGTCAACCCGGTCGATACGAAAGTCCGTGCTCACGGGAAAGACGAAGATGCCCCGAAGGTTATCGGTTACGATGCAGCCGGAGTCGTCGTTGAAGTCGGCGATGATGCCTCCCTCTTCCAAGTCGGTGATGAAGTTTATTACGCCGGTGCAATCCAGCGCCCCGGTTCAAACAGTGACTTCCAACTCGTCGATGAACGGATCGTCGCCAAAAAGCCGGAACGGTTGACGTTCAGCGAAGCCGCTGCTCTCCCGTTGACGACGCTGACAGCTTACGAAGCATTGACCGATCGTCTCGGATTGACGTTTGATGCTAAGTCGAATCTCGAGAAGACGATCCTCATCATCGGAGCTGCTGGTGGTGTCGGTTCAATCGCGACACAACTCGCGAATCACGCTGGGCTGACCGTCATCGGAACGGCGTCGCGTGACGAGACGATTGATTGGGCGAAGGAACACGGTGCACATCATACGATCAATCACCACGAGGCATTCCGTCCTCAGCTGGAAGCCCTCGGCTACAAATACGTCGACTATATCTTCTGTCTCAATGCGACGGACCAACATTTTGAGACGATGGTCGATGTAATTGCACCACAAGGGAAAATCTGTAGCATCGTCGAGACGGATCAAAAACTCGATTTAAGTGCGCTCCAACAAAAGAGTGCGACGTTCGTCTGGGAGTTCATGTTCACGCGTCCGCTGTTCGAGACAGAGGACATGATCCGCCAACATGAGATTCTGACGCAAGTCGCAGCATGGATCGAAGAGCATACACTTGAGACGACGGTGACACAGACGTTAATCGGCATGAACGCTGACAATCTGAAAGAAGCACACCGTCTCGTCGAGAGCGGAAAAACGATTGGGAAGATTGTCGTCGAACATCATTAATGGGCATCGGAGCAGGTTGGGAGTAAAATCCCGTCCTGCTTTTTTGTCGTTCTAAGTTTTCTTTGTGAACCTGTATCTCTTACTTTGAAGATATTTTAAGCATTATGACTATATTTATTCGTCTAAAAAATGTACGATTACGGTAACAAATATTCCAACGTAATACATCTAATCGACGCTTGACTCACATATACAAAGGAGCATCCATAATCCATATGCGAAAATGGTTCAATCAAAAGATTAGTCGACAGATCATGTCGTCGTTTTATCTCATTCTTATCACCTTATCCGTCTCCTCCTTGGCTGCTTATTTTTATACGAACCACCAAGTCATGGATGCCAAACAAGAGCTCGATGCGATCAGCATGCGCGAAGATCGGGCGACGAAACTCTGGGATGATTGGCAGTCCCTTCAATACGAGATGCGGGGCTATATCGTCTTCGGAGATGATGCCGTGCTCGACGTGATTGATGAAAAAAAAGCATCACTTGAACAACAAACGGCTTGGTTTGAGAAGAATCGCTTATATAAAGCGGACGAGGTCTATGCGTCTGATATCCGGTCGCTCTATAACTCCTATACGAACTTCGTCATGCCAAGCTTAATTAAATATGTCCAAGCAAAACAAGAAGGAAAGATTGACGAACGTTTCTTGCAGATGCCCAGTCTGAAGGCGATGATGCCACAAGTACCACGGGATCCGAATCGGAAATTCAAGATGAATGCCTCGAACAGTGAGACGATGCGTAAAAGTGTCAACACGATGGAGAGCACATTCACAAACTATCGGAGTAGTCTTCGCGCGAAAGAACTCGGTGCAAAAGAACAACTTGTCACCCAGACAAAGTACGCTGAGTGGATTTGGCTCGTCAATCTGCTCGTATTGTTCCTTGTTATCTTGCTGATTGTCCGCCCGTTCATCGAACGGACGACACGACAAATCCATCTCTTGAGTAAAGAAAGTAAGCTTCTTGCGAGCGGTGAGCATACGTTACCACTCATTCCACTCAACCGTGCTGACGAGATCGGTGAATTGAGTAAATCGTTCCATCAGATGGCGACAGCCTTGATTGAAAATAAACACCAATTGATGTCGACGAACAACAATCTCGAAGATGCATTGAAACTAACGCAACGGAACGAGTCCCACTTGCGCCTGCGAAACCAATTGACCGAAACACTGGCATCGCGCGATAGCATCAGTGCTTATCCTTCTGTCATCCAAAAGATGGTTGAGATCACGCAGTCTGATCAAGGCGCACTGATTTTTAAAGAAGGAACAAAAGTCATCGATATCGTCTTTTATCCACAGACACCGCTCACAGTCGAGGATTGGATGCCAACGATTGAGCCGTTATTGCGTGAGTCGCGACAAGATAAACGACCGCATACACAGTTCGAGGACGAAGTCGCACGCGCTGTCACACCGGTTCTTGATCCGAGTCAAAATGAGATCATCGCCTATATCTTCTTGTCCCGCGATCAGGATCGGTTTGATCGTTACGAGCAGGAAGAACTAGCCGCCTTCGCGCGCCAGCTGGCATTGTCACTCTTGCGGATGCGGACGTTCGACGAGATTGAACGCGAGCGGGAAAAAACGGCGCGACTATTGAACTCGATTCGTGAATCGATCGTCTATATCGAACCCGAAGGCGATATTCAATTGATCAACCGACCGTTGCTTGACCTGTTCGATCACCCGGTTGATGAAAGTCTCGATGAGAACGGACTGATGAACATCACTCCGTCTGTCGTTCAACTCAAGCATCGCGTCGACCAACTACCGGAATTCGAACGTTACTTGAAAAAAACGTTCGTTCAGCGTGAAATCGGTGAAGGAATCACCTTCTCGATCGATCACGAGCGACGCTTCATCAAGACGTATTCCGAGAGCATTCATTATGGTGGACAGTTCCGCGGGATTCTACTCGTCTTACGTGACGTGACGAACGAAGTCGAGATTGATCGAATCAAAAACGAACTCGTCTCGACAATCTCGCACGAACTGCGGACACCACTCTCGTCGATCTATGGCTTTACTGAGCTGATGATTCAGCGTGACCTGCCACCGAAGCGACAGAAGAAGTATCTCGAAGCGGTCCATTCGGAAACAGAACGTCTTTCGCTGTTGATCAATGACTTCCTCGACCTGCAACGGATGGAAGCAAATCGTCAGGAATATGAGATGGCACCGTTCGATATCGTCGCGATGATTCGGGATTTGAAACAGTTGCATAGCCTGTCGTCTTCTTCCCACGCGATTGAAATATTCCGAAACGTCGAACCATTGATCGTCGAAGGGGATGCGAAGAAGATTCGCCAATTGTTCAGTAACCTGATCAACAATGCGATCAAATACTCACCAGCTGGTGGAACGATCGATATTCAACTGACGCGACACGCGTCACGTGTCACGGTCGCGATTCAAGATGAGGGTATCGGGATTCCAGCTTCTGCGATGAGTAACCTGTTCCAAAAATTCTATCGTGTCGACAATTCGGACACCCGTCAAATCGGCGGTACTGGTCTTGGGCTCTCGATTTGTCGCGAAATTGCGCGTGGACATGAGGGAGAAATCCATGTCGAGTCGATCGAAGGACAAGGCTCGACGTTCACAGTCGAACTTCCGTTAACACAAAACACATGATGCATACGAAAAAGCGCCAGAATGCGAATCAGCATTCCGGCGCTTTTTAAATTAGGTAATTTTATGAGTTGAGACGGCTCGCGACTTCAACCGTCCGTTTCGCTTGATGGCGAACAGCTGGTTCGACCGATTCAACCATGTTGCCTTCTTGGTCGACCGTGACCGATGTGCCGTATGGATTTCCGCCTGCTGCGAACAAAACAGGATCCGAATACCCAGGTGCCGCAACGATTGCGCCCCAGTGGAACATCGTCGTATAGACCGCGAGAACAGTCGCTTCCTGACCGCCATGCGGGTTCTGTGCCGACGACATCGCACTGACGACTTTATTGACGAGTTTGCCTTGTGCCCACAGTCCGCCTGTCGTGTCGAGGAATTGTTGGAATTGTCCCGGGACATGACCATAACGTGTCGGAACACTAAAGATGATCGCATCTGCCCAGTCGAGTAGATCCGGTGTCGCTTCTTCAATATCACGTGTGGCATCTGCATGCTTTTGCCACAATGGGTTCGAAGCAATCGCTTCTGCTGGAGCTGTCTCCTTGATTTTCGCAAGACGGACTTCTGCCCCTGCGGCTTCTCCCGCTTCTTTTGCCCATGAGGCAAGTTGATGGTTCGTTCCGGTTGCGCTGTAATAAATGACCGCTAGTTTCACGTTTGACATGACTTCGCTCCTTTTTTAAAAGACAGTGACGGACGATGAACGTACACGCTTTCTATTCCCGCTTTCTGCGCAAATTAACGTCAATTGTTTGAATTCAAGAGGAAATTTAGACCAATTTTTCGACTACATCATGGAACGAGCGCACATGGCTGTCCACATCTGGGCGTTCCACCATCAAACGTTTAGGGTAAAGAACGTGTGACGACACACGTAAGGAGTACTGACAATGGCGATTCGCTACACCCTTTATCTGTTACTCGGCATGCTGAAGTTCATGCTGTTTAGTTACTTTACAAAGACTGACCTTTCGCTCCATTTAACACTTATGAACCTGGCCGGGATGCTGATCCTGTCGAGCTGGACGTTACTGATTCCGTGGAATAAACGCCGCTGGGTCTGGCTCGGTCTACTGCTCGCGCACAGTTTTCTACTGGCTTCCGACATGTGGTACTACCGTTACTTCGAGGACTTCCTCTCTGTCTCGCTCCTCTCACAGATGACGCAGATGAGTGACGTCAGTAGCGGCTTCACCGCTTTGATCGTACCGCAAGACTTCCTTTTGTTCGCCGATAGTTTGATTTTCGTCCTACTGCTCTTTATTTTCCGCAAACGACCGGAAGTGACGACGAAGCAAACACGCCGCCGGACGGCTGGAATCCTTGCAGTCATTGGCATCATCTTGTCTGCCTCGCTGCTGACCTACCGGACGCTAACGGAAGATCGTCAACCGACGGCAACGATCTCCGATATGCGTGACTACTATCTGTTTGGCTTTTGGGGCTATCACGGGTGGGATGTGTTCAAAGGTGTGACCGGACGACCGAGTGACGGACTGACCGCACAGGAACAACAGCGCATCAATCAAAAGGAACAGACGAATCCGACGGGTCCGAAACAGACACCGAATATCATTCTGGTGCAGCTCGAGTCGTTCCAGGCTTCAGTCATCGACCAAACCATCAACGGCGAAGAAGTGACGCCGAACCTAAATCAGCTGAAGAAGGAGTCGCTCTACTTCTCGTCGCTCTACCACCAGACGCATGAAGGACGAACTTCGGACGCCGAGTTCATTACGAACACCTCACTTTATCCATTAAAATCAGGCTCTGTTTATACACAATACCCGACGAATGAATTCGAGCCGCTCCCTGCATTACTTGAGAAAAACGGATATGATACGGCAGCGATGCATGCCTACGAAAAAGGCTTTTGGAATCGTGACGATGTCTACAAGAACATCGGTTTTAAGCACTTCTTCAGCCAAAAGGATTATTCAAAAGAGAAGAAAATCGGCATGGCGCTGAACGATCAACAGTTCTTCCTCGAATCGATCGATCACATGGAGACGTTACAAGAACCGTTCTTCTCGTTTTTAGTTGCGCTGACGAGTCATACACCGTATGAGATTGACAAGGAAGATCAGACGCTTGATCTGTCCGGATATGAGGATCCGATGTTGAAACGGTATTACCAGACCGTCCATTACGTCGATATAGGTGTCGGAAAGATGATTGATGAGTTGAAACAACGGGATCTTTGGGATCAGTCCCTCGTCATCTTTTATGGCGATCACGATAGTGGACTCGTCAATGAAGGAAGCGAGATGCGCAAAAAAGCGGATGTCTCATCTCCGGTTGCTGCCTTTGAGCTCGAGCGCCGCATTCCGCTCTTCATCAAAAAACCCGACCAGAAAACTGGTCGGGTCATGAAAGAAAATGGCGGACAAATCGATATTGCACCAACAATCATTGATTTGTTGAACCTCAAAACGTCCTATATGATGGGACAATCCCTCGTCGATGACAAGCCGAATCTGACGGGTTTCCGCGATGGTTCGTTCCGCTATAAGGACTATTATTATGAAGCGGATTTGACGAAAGCATCCGGTGAAGGCACCTGCTATGACGTGTCGACTGAGAAAAAAACCGAGATGAAGCTCTGTCGCAATCAGGTGAAAGATGTGAGCGAACAATTAAAGATATCGGATAAGATTATTGAAGAGAATGAGCTGAAGTAATCGCATCGTGTCTAATTTTCTAAAAAGCCAACAAGCCTGACTTTTTTCACGTCTCTTGAGGAGTCATGCTTGTTGGTCTATTTGTGTTTCATTATTAATCTTCAAGTCTTTTTAAATTGCTTCTAGTGCAAACTGAATCAATTGATACGAGAGCCAAAACATCAAACAACCGATTCCAAAATCTAATACTTTCCAAGCCATCGGTTTTTTAAATACAGGCATTAACCATCTCGCCCCGTATCCTAAACCAAAAAACCAGACAAAGGAGGCAATCAAAGCTCCGATCAAGAAATTAACTTTTTGATCAAATGTCAAAGTCCCAGCTATACCACCGATGATGACGACCGTATCTAAATACACATGTGGATTTAAAAGTGTAATCGCTAATGTGAGTAAGATTGTTTTGGGAATGGTCATGATTTTAGGAGCTGTTGAAACATCCATTGTGTGTGATGACGAAAATGCACTACGAAAAGATTTGAATCCATACAAGAGAAGAAACAGTCCTCCAACACTCGCAAGACCAACATTTGCAAACGTATTATTCTTAATGACGGTACCAATCCCTAGTACGCCCATGCACATCAACAACACATCGCATAAAAAACAAACTAGCGCTACCCAGAAAATATTATTCCTTAATAAGCCTTGTTTAAGGACAAAAGCGTTTTGAGCACCGATTGCGACGATAAGCGTACCTGATGTTACTATGCCTTTTAAAATTTCATTCACTTGACGTCTCCTCTTTCATTATCTTTATTTCTAAACTGATGAGTGGTGCTTATGTAATTCTTTCAACTATTAAGTATACTATCGTAAATAAAAAGTACCGAACCCTATTTATTAGGATTCGGTACTTACAGATGAAATAGCTTACATCATTCCGCCCATTCCACCCATGCCGCCCATATCAGGCATTGCAGGAGCAGATCCGGCTGGTTCTGGTTTATCGGCGATGACGGCTTCCGTCGTTAAGAACATCGCTGAAACCGACGCTGCGTTTTGAAGTGCTGAACGCGTTACTTTCGCTGGGTCGACGATTCCTGTTTCAATCATGTCGACATACTCATCTGTTGCCGCATTGTAGCCCATTCCTGGCGCTTCATGTTTGAGACGTTCGACGATGACTGAACCTTCTTGACCTGCGTTTTCCGCAATTTGACGAAGTGGTGCTTCAAGTGCGCGAAGCACGATGTTGACACCTGTTGCTTCGTCGCCCGTTGAGACCGACAGAATCGATTCGACGGCTTTCGTGACGTGAATGAGGGCTGTTCCCCCACCTGCTACGATACCTTCTTCGACGGCTGCGCGTGTCGCGTTAAGTGCATCTTCAATCCGGAGCTTACGTTCTTTAAGCTCTGTTTCAGTTGCTGCCCCGACTTTGACGACGGCTACGCCGCCTGCGAGTTTCGCCAGACGCTCTTGTAATTTTTCACGGTCGAAGTCGCTTGTCGTTTCTTCGATTTGTGCACGGATCGTCCCGACGCGTGCTTCGATCGAATCGCCGTGTCCGTGTCCTTCGACGATCGTCGTGTTGTCTTTTGAGACAACGACTTTCGACGCGCGACCGAGTTGCGTGATTTGTGTTTCTTTCAGATCAAGACCGAGGTCTTCTGTGATCAATTCTGCACCTGTGACGATCGAGATGTCCTCAAGCATCGCTTTCCGGCGGTCACCAAAGCCTGGTGCTTTGACTGCTACCGCGTTGAACGTACCACGGAGTTTGTTGACGACGAGTGTCGCGAGTGCTTCGCCTTCAACATCTTCTGCAATGATGAGGAGTGGTTTGTTTTGTTGAACGACTTGCTCGAGGACCGGAAGAATCTCTTGGATGTTCGAGATTTTTTTGTCCGTGACGAGGATGTACGGGTTCTCAAGGACCGCTTCCATCTTGTCTGAATCCGTGATCATGTATGGTGATGCGTAACCACGGTCGAATTGCATCCCTTCGACGACGTCGAGTTCTGTCGTGAAGCCGCGTGATTCTTCGATCGTGATGACACCATCTTGACCAACACGTTCCATTGCTTCTGCGATCAATTGACCGACTTCTTCGTCTGCTGCTGAGATCGCTGCGACTTGAGCGATTGCTTCTTTACCTTCAATTGGTTTTGCGATCGTATGCAACTCTTCGACAGCGCGACGGACCGCTTTTTCGATTCCTTTACGGATGACCATCGGGTTTGCGCCCGCTGTGACGTTTTTGAGACCTTCGCGAATCATCGCTTGTGCGAGGACTGTCGCTGTTGTCGTACCATCCCCTGCGATCTCATTCGTTTTTGAGGCAACTTCTGCGACGAGTTTTGCACCCATGTTTTCGAAGTGATCTTCAAGTTCGATTTCTTTCGCGATCGTCACACCATCATTCGTGATGAGCGGTGAACCGAACTTCCGCTCGAGGACGACGTTGCGTCCTTTTGGTCCGATCGTGACTTTGACTGCATCCGCTAATGCGTCGACCCCGCGGAGCATTGCCCGACGTGCTTCTTCACTGAATAAAATCTCTTTTGCCATGACTAAAATCCCCCTTATAGATGATTGAACAGATTACTCGGCTACTGCCAAAATATCGCTTTCGCGTAAAATTAAGTATTCATTGCCGTCGACTTTGACTTCCGAACCGGCATATTGTGCATAGATGACGTGATCTCCGACACTCACTTCAAGTGGTACACGTACGCCTTGCTCTGTCACACGGCCTGTACCGACAGCGACGACTTTACCCTCTTGTGGTTTTTCTTTCGCTGACCCAGGAAGAACGATTCCTCCGAGTGTTGTTTCTTCTTTTTTAACGACTTCGATCACGATGCGATCACCAAGTGGTTTTAACATGCGAAACATCCTCCTTGAAAATGACTGTTTTTTAGCACTCACTTTCATTGAGTGCTAACATATTTTTATCTTATACGCTTTCTCTCCTGAATTCAAGCCTGAACCTTTATCCGTTTTCCCGAAATCGACACCTTTGAATCATCGTCAATCGTGCGCCAAGACCGTTTGTTTGTTACAATCGGGACAGTACCTTCATTACAAAGGAGTTGTGTCCTGTACGATGAAAAATCCAATCAGTCTGCCTTTTCTGATGGCGGAGAAGTGGCAAAAGCGTCACGTCATCCCGATCATCATCTATCTGATCGTCCAATTGGTTCCGGGTTCGTTCCAGTACTTCCTTCCGAAGAACATCATTGCTGACGTCGCCGGTTGGTGGCTTGCGATCGGCTTTACGGTCGCCGTCATCGTCTCCTACTACTGCTTGCGCCCCGATTGGCAGAAGTGGAAGGCAGAGGGACGTCAAACCGATCCGATGGATACGTTGAAATGGATCGGAATCGGGATCGTGCTCTTGTATGCGCTCTTGATCGGTGTCAACTTGATCGATGCCTGGATGGCAGGCGGGATCGAGAATGTCGCGAAATCGCAAAATACGGATCAGATCATCCAAGCGATCCAAGTCATCCCACTCCTGCAAGTCATGGTCGTCCTGCTCGGACCGATCATGGAAGAGTTCTTGTTCCGGCATATCCTGTTCGGGAATCTCTCCTCGAAGCTCGGTTTCTTCTTCAGCTTCATCTTGACGGGTGCCTTGTTCGGACTGATTCACCAAGACAACAAATTTTTAATCTATGTCGCGATGAGTTTCGTCTTCTCACTCGTCTTCGTCAAGACGCGCCGGATCATTGCTCCGATCGCCATCCATGTCTTTAACAACGGAATCGTCGTACTCGCCATCTACGCGATGTCTTAATTTACGAAAGGTCGTGTTTTCATGCGTCAAAGCTCGAACTTCATGGCAGTGTTCTATGCCATATTCGGTATTCTCTTCATGTTCCTTGCTTACAACAATTCAGTCGAGGCAGGAACGGTCTTCAACTTCTGGACGATCCTGTTGACGTTGTTCGCCGCGATCGACTTCTACCGTCTCTACTTGATCTTCCGCTTCCGCGCAGCAGCAAAGAAGATGATCAAGAAGGAACAAGACAAAAAGAACGATAAGCAATAAAAAAAAGAGGTTTCCGTCATGCGGAAATCTCTTTTTTTGGTTTATTCCTTCGCTTGTCCTTTGCGGTAGGAATCGATGATCGTTTTCGCCACATCGAGACTCAACCGTTCATCTAAGACTAAGTTCTTGATCATGTTGACGAATTCGACATCTTCCTGTTGCACCGAATCAATCCGCTCGATCAACTGGTTCAACTTCGCCCGGACGGTCGGATAAGACACTTGATAGGCAGTTGCCATATCCTTTAACGAACCGGAGCTCAAAACGAACTTCCGGATGAATTCGAGATGCTCCTGTTCAAGTGCCAGTACCCAAGCGGGCACGTCTTGTCGTTCCATCGTGTTCCCTCACTTCTCTTACAGATCTTGAATCTCCATTCGTTCTTTTTCACGCTTCAGTTGCTTACAGCGTGAGTTGACTCCCATCTCGGCCATCGAGATCATGAGTGATAAACAGGCAAACGTTCCCATCCGAATCACCGATTCTCGATCCGACGTGTGTGGTCCTGTTCCGAAATACCAGTAAATTCCGAGACCGATGATGATGGCTGGAATGATGAAACTCCAGACTCTTCCACGCCTTGCTAAGTAAAATTGTACGATACAGACTGCGACAATACCAATGACGATTCCTACCGTTTGCATCCTATCGCCTCTCCCCTATGATTATATCAATAATATTAACTTTAAAATTAATAATATTCAACATTATTTTAACTATAATCAAAAATAAGAGGTCTTCTTTAAAAACAATCGACTTTAACCTATTTTCAGGGACGAAAAAAAGAAGGACTGACGATTCAGTCCTTCCTTGTATTTACGACAATCACGCACTGCGGACGTCGTCTTTTTTACCTTCTGTTGACATGAACGTCTCGAGTTGGTCTTCATCCAGGACACCTTCCCACTTCGCGATGACGAGTGAAGCGAGCGTGTTTCCTGTCACGTTGACGACCGAGCGCATCATATCCATGATTCGGTCAATCCCCGCGATGAAGGCAAGTCCTTCTGCCGGGATACCGACCGTACCGAGTGTTGCGAGCAAGACGACGAAGGAGACGCCAGGAACGGCAGCCATCCCTTTTGATGTCAGCATCAAGACGAAGACAAGCGTCAGTTGTGTTCCGATCGAGAGATCAATGCCGTACATCTGTGCGATGAACAAGGCAGCAAGCGCTTGATAAAGCGCTGATCCATCAAGGTTAAAAGAATAACCCGTCGGTACGACGAAGCTGACGATTGATTTCGGAACACCCATCCGTTCGAGTTTTTCCATGACGCGCGGCAGTACCGTCTCAGACGACGCCGTCGAATACGTCAACAAGAGTTCATCCTTAAAGATGCGCGTGAAATCCGAAACGCGAATGCCGACCCATTTCATGATGGAGCCAAAGACAATCACCATGAAGAGAAGCGCTGTGACGTATAACGTCGCAATCAGTTTAAACAATGAACCGAGCGATTCAATTCCGAACGTCGAGACCGTGACACCGATCAAGGCGAAAACACCAATCGGTGCGAATTTCATGACGATATTGACGAGATTAAACATCGCTGCTGCGACGCCTTCAAAGAAACGAACGACCGGTTGACCTTTCTCTCCTGCAAAACCGACACCGAGTCCGAATAAGACCGAGAAAAAAATGATTGCGAGCATATCACCGCGGACCATCGCGTCCAAGATATTCGTCGGGACGATGTTGACGATCTTGTCGACGAGTCCTGCATCTTGTGTCGTCTCTTCTGTTTCGACATACGTCGAGATGTCCGTCTTGTCGAGTGTCGACATGTTAATACCAGCACCCGGTTCAACGAGATTGGCTGCGAACAGCCCCGTGAAGATCGCGATCATCGTCACGATCGTGAAGTAACCGAGCGTCTTGACGCCGAGACGTCCGAGACTTTTCGGACTACCGACTGATGAGACACCGAGAACAATCGTCGTGAAGACGATCGGAACGACGATCATTTTCATCATCCGGATAAAGATGTCACCGATTGGCTTAAGCCACTCCGCGACATGGGGATTCCCATAAAATACACCACCGACTGTGATCCCGAGAATCAAGCCGATTAAAATTTGCCAGGCAAGGCCAATTGGCTTACGTTTCGTAGTTGTCATACCCTTCCTCCTTATACATCCGTCTTACTTGTATCCTACATGTAGTGGAACATAAGTAGAATTTTGTCCTAAATACAGTATGTTGTCAAATCGTTCTGTTATAGTACAAAAATGAAATTCATACAAAAAAACGTCCAAAATCCGCTTGTTTCCAAGCATTTTGGACGTTTAAACATTATTCAAGATTGTTGATTAACGCGTTCCTCAATCAACGCTCGATTGCGTTTTTTGAAGACTTCATTGTGTGATGAGACCATCGCTACTTTTGGCGCTTCCGGCTCGATGAAGCGTTTCGCCCGGTTGACGGCGTTCGCTGCATCTTGGAAGGCACCTGAGATCAAGTGAACCTTCCCGTCGTGCGAAAGAATATCTCCAGCAGCATATAGTCCCGGTACACTTGATTCGCTCGCCGCGTTACCCGCGATATAGAAGTCATCGACCCGTGCGATATCGAGATCACACGCGTCAAGCAGTGCTGCATCCTGTTCATACCCATGATTGATGATGACTTCATCAATTGGAATCTCGACGATTTCGTCTGTTTGACAGTCGATCAATTCGACTGATGCAATCCGTTGATGATCAGGACTTGCGATCAGCTTGTGAATCGTCGTGTTAAGGAGACAAACAGCAGAACTTTTGACGAGCTGATCGACTTGCGCCTCGTGCCCCGAGAAACAATCCCGGCGATACGTGACGTAGACTTTTTTTGCGACCGGTTCGAGCTCGTTCGCCCAGTCGATCGCAGAGTTCCCACCACCTGAGACGATGACGGTCTTTCCTTTAAAGCGTTCAATCGATTTGACCGTATAGTTCAGGTTCGACACTTCAAAGCGCTCCGCACCTTCGACCTTTAATTTTTGTGGATTGAGGATCCCGCCGCCGACCGCGACGATCACCGTCTTCGAATAATGGATCCGACCCGATTCTGCTTCTAAGACGAAGTTGCCGAAGACGTCTTTTGCGATCGAGATGATCTTTTCATTCAATTGAACAGTCGGTTGGAATGTCAGTCCCTGTTCGACGAGTTGAGCCATGAGTTTTTCACCAGTGATCGGTGGTTGTCCACCGACGTCCCAGATCATCTTTTCTGGATAGACGTGTAGTTTCCCTCCGAGTTCTGCTTGATACTCGATCAATTTCGTCTTCATGCCCCGAAGACCGCTATAGAACGTCGAATATAACCCTGCAGGTCCCCCGCCGATGATCGTTACGTCGAACAACTCCTGTTCCCTCATCTCACTCACTCCTCGTCTTTGATTACGATTGATTATCATTCTCACTCCCTCATGATAACGTGAACATCTCTTGAACACAAGAAAAAATGTTGACAGCGTTTTTACAGGACTGGTATGGTTAATGAGACGATAGTGATAATCATTATCATTGAAAACGGAGAGAACAACGAAGGAGTCGTCGCGTATGGTACGTCTAGCAACAGAAGAAATCAATATCGGCTACGGTGATCGTCCCATCGTCAAAGACTTGTCCGTCCAAATTCCCGATCGTCAGATTACGACGATCATCGGGGCGAACGGATGTGGCAAATCGACTTTATTGAAAGCGATGACACGGATCATTCCCCATCAATCGGGACGTGCGTTGCTTGATGGTCTCGATATCGCGAAGGAAAGCACGAAGCTACTTGCTCGGAAAATGGCTATTCTGCCACAAACTCCAGAGAGTGCAAGTGGTCTGACGGTCGCAGAGCTCGTCTCATACGGTCGTTTCCCTTATCAAAAAGGATTCGGACGCTTAACGAAACACGATTATGAGATCATCGATTGGGCACTTGAAGCAACGGATACGATGGCGTTCAAACATCGTCCCGTCGATGCGCTATCGGGTGGTCAACGTCAACGGGTCTGGATCGCGATGGCACTTGCCCAAGAGACGGACATTATCTTCCTCGATGAACCGACGACTTATCTTGATCTCGCCCACCAACTCGAGGTGCTCGAGCTACTCGAGCATCTCAACCGGACTGAAGGACGAACGATTGTCATGGTCCTGCATGACTTGAATCAAGCGGCACGGTTCGCCGACTATATCATCGCCATGAAAAACGGCGAAGTCGTCAAAGCCGGGACGTGTGAAGAAGTCATCGCAAAAGACGTCTTACAAGAAGTATTCCATATCGATGCTGAAATCGGACGCGATCCGCGGACGAACAAGCCGATGTGTATCACCTACAACTTAATCAAGGGAGATTGAATCATGAAGAAACTACTTGTACCGGTTCTACTCATTCTCACGCTCGTCATCGCAGCGTGTGGAAATACAGAGAAAAAAGACGACGCAGCATCTGGGTCGAAAAACGAGACAATCACGTACAAATCAGAGAACGGTGACGTCAAAGTTCCGGCTAATCCAAAACGTGTCGTTGTCCTCGCTGGTTTTGCCGGCAACGTCATGGCGCTCGACGTACCTGTCGTTGGTGTCGATTCGTGGTCAAAAGCGAATCCGAAGTTCGACAAGCTCAAAGATGTAACGGAAGTATCTGAAGAGAACGTTGAAAAAATCATCGAACTCGAACCAGATTTGATCATCGGCTATTCGACAACGAAAAACCTTGATAAAATCAAAAAGATTGCTCCGACGGTCACGTACACATACGGAAAAGTCGACTACTTGACGCAACATATCGAAATCGGTAAATTGCTCAACAAAGAGCAAGAAGCACGCGACTGGGTCAAAGACTTCAAAACACGTGCTGCTGCTGCCGGTAAAGACATCAAAGCAAAAATCGGTGAAGATGCTACTGTCTCTGTCATCGAAAGCTTCGATAAACAACTCTACGTCTTCGGCGATAACTGGGGTCGTGGAACAGAGATTCTCTATCAGGAAATGAAATTGAAAATGCCGGATAAAGTCACGAAGATGGCATTAAAAGATGGCTACTATGCATTGTCACCAGAAGTCCTTCCTGAATACGCAGGCGACTACCTCGTCTTCAGTAAGAGTGCGGAAGCGGACAACTCATTCACGAAAACGGATACGTTCAAAAACATTCCAGCCGTCAAAAACGATCGTGTCTTCGAAGTCGATTCGAAGGAATTCTACTTCAACGATCCGCTCACACTCGAACGTCAACTCGAGTTCTTCAAGAAAAGTTTCCTTGGCGCATAATGAATAAGGGAGGGAACCTGCGGGATTCCTCCCTTTTTTTGTGGCTCACTCACTGAATCAGAAATGGAGGCGACATTCATGTCAGCTGGTCGAATTCCGTTCGGCATTAAAATCACACTCGGTCTCGTCCTCTTTTTCGGGATGTTCTGGATCGCGATGACGTTCGGTGCTGCCGATACGACAACGCGCGAAGTCTGGAACGCTTTGACGTTCGGACCATTGAATGAAAAAGCAAAAATCGTCCAGGAAATCCGCTTGCCACGGGAACTGGCAGCGATCCTCGTCGGTGCAGCACTCGGTGTCTCAGGTGCCATCATGCAAGCCATGACTCGTAACCCACTTGCGGATCCCGGTCTGCTTGGTCTGACAGCAGGTGCAAATGCGGCATTCGCGCTCGTCATCGTCCTGTTCCCGAAAATTGACTACTTCGGCATCATGATCGCGTGTTTCGTCGGAGCAGCGCTTGGGGCAGCACTTGTCTTTGGAATCGGGGCTTCAAAAAAAGGTGGCTTCTCACCGCTCCGGATCGTCCTTGCCGGTTCTGCGATCTCAGCTTTTCTATACGCGATTGCAGAAGGAATCGGGATCTACTTCAAGATTGCCCAAGATGTCTCCCAATGGACGTCCGGTGGACTCGTCGGGTCGACATGGGGACAACTACAAATCATTGCTCCGGTCATCGCAATTGGAATCGTGATCGCGTTCATCTTCTCACGACAATTGACGATTCTCAGTCTATCGGAAGAAGTCGCGCTCGGACTCGGACAGAATATCCAGCGAATCAAGGCGGTGCTTTACGTCGTCGTCATCCTGCTTGCCGGTGCTGCTGTTGCCCTCGTCGGCAACATGGCATTCATCGGGCTGATGATTCCGCATATCGTCCGTGCGATCGTCGGGACGGACTATCGGTTCATCCTGCCGATGACCGCGATTTTTGGTGCGACATTCATGTTGCTTGCTGACACAATTGGACGGACACTATACGCACCGTATGAGACGCCAGTCATCGCAATCGTCTCGATGCTCGGGCTACCGTTCTTCCTCTTGATCGTTCGGAAAGGAGGGCGTGCTTTCTCATGATGGAATCTCGTTTACGCCGTCGCCAGCAACTGACGTTTTGGACGTTACTGGCACTATTGATCGCAACACTCGTCGTCAGCATCGGTCTTGGACCTGCTTCTCTCTCGTATGATCGTTTACTGCCGACATTACTTGGAAACGGATCGTTCAAAGAGGAGTTCGTCCTCTATTCGCTCCGCTTGCCTCGACTGCTCATCACCGTCATGGCAGGCATGGCACTCGCTTTATCCGGTGCAATCTTACAAGGAATTACACGCAATGAACTCGCTGACCCTGGTATCATCGGCATCAACACAGGAGCTGGCGTCGCCGTCGCCTTGTTCTTCCTGTACTTCCCGACTGATGTCGGATCGTTCATCTACTTGTTACCGATTGCCGCTTTCCTCGGTGCACTCGTCACTGCGACAGCGATCTACCTATTCTCATACGACCGTGTCCAAGGACTTCAACCGATTCGCTTGATCTTGACGGGTGTCGGCTTCTCGATGGCGCTGTCCGGAATCATGGTCATCCTGATTTCATCGACGCGTCGTGAAAAGGTCGACTTCATCGCCAAGTGGCTCGCCGGTAACATCTGGGGGACGGACTGGATCTTTGTCTACTCGCTCTTGCCGTGGTTACTCGTCTTGATTCCGCTGACGTTCTATAAAGCGAATAAGCTCAATCTGCTTGCCTTGAATGAACCGGTCGCAATCGGTGTCGGCGTTGCGATTGAAAAAGAGCGCATCCAGCTCTTGTTGACTGCCGTTGCGCTCGCCGCTGCTGCCGTCTCTGTCACCGGTGGGATTTCCTTCATCGGTTTGATGGCGCCACATATCGCCCGCGCGCTCGTCGGACCACGCCATCAGTTCTTCCTACCGATCGCCCTTTTACTCGGCGGCTGGTTGCTTGCGTTCGCTGATACGATTGGACGCAACATCGCGGGACCAGACGGGGTACCGGCTGGTATCGTCGTCGCCTTGATTGGAGCACCATACTTCATCTATCTACTGTTGAAGAAATAATCAAAAAGTCCGCATCAATCAGCGTCTTTCGCTGATTAATGCGGACTTTTTGCTTTAACGTTTCCACCACGCACGTTCGATTTCCCCCATCGTCACGTACGCCGGATCGATTTGTTTGGCTAACCGGTTCATTCGAGTGACGCCAAGACCGACTCCACCGCTCCAGACAAGTAAGAGAACGAATAAATAACCGGGAGCATTTGGAATCGACAGCATGACGAAGGCAATCAGCCACGCCACAACATAACCGATGATTGTCAGACGGGCTACTTTTTGAACAGTCTGTTGATAGATAGTCGGTGTTAAATACGACTTCATGAGTCGGAGCCGAACGATTTCCCGAACGACTCCAATCCCGCAAAGACAGAAAAACATCCCTTGTCCGAAGACGGATTCAATCGACGGCAAAAACCAAGCAGATACTGCAAAAATCAATCCAGGAATCAAAAAGAAATAGGTGACGATACGCACCGGTCGTTTCATTACATTCAGACGTGCTTGTCGCTCGAATAGGTGTTCCATTGCGATGTTCCTTTCTGTCTGACGAAGCGGGCTACTTCTCCGTCACTGATATAATCGGGATCACGCGCTCCGTCGCGTCGGATGATCCATTCGCTGATGAAATAGAGCGGTGTTAAAATCGTAAAAATTGCCACAAGCATCTGCCAGAACGGTCCCTCGATCGTCTGGGTGATGACGATCGTTAAGATCGCATACAGCAGGACGTGACTGCCAATGCGGAGTAAAAATTGGCGACGGACCTGCGCTTTTGAGATGTAGCCGTCTAAAATTTTTCGTTTTTTTAGTTGGTAGCGAAAATCAGAGCCGAGAAAAAGGGCTGGAATCGTCAAAATCAACAAGGGGATATCAGTCCATTCAATTAAGATGCCGACTGTTATGAATAAGAGCACGTTCCAATACCAACGTGTACCGAGCCATTCGACGTCCCGGTACGCGAGCGCAAGTTTTTGTAGACGTTCTTCACGAGCCGTTTGCATAGTACCTTCTCCTTTAGCGCGCTTTCTGAATTTCTTTTTCCGTGATATACGTTGGATCAATCTTTCGTGAAATGAACTCTAACGTTTTTCGGCAGATCCAGTAGAACGGAATGACGACGATGATCAGACCGATCAAAAAGGACGTGTTCGGTCGATTGGCTGCCCAGACGATCAGACCGGCGAGTGCTCCGTATTGTAAGATGCCGATCAGTACATGTACCTGATAGAGCCGTCTTGCTGAATCCTTTGATGTATATTCCGCGACAAGCGCGAACCGCTTCCGTTGTAGTAACATGTCATAGCCAAAATACAATAACGGGACGATCATCGCATAGATTGGTTTCTCGAGTGTGTTACTGAGCGCTAAGAATGCCGCAAGCATGACCCACATGCCCGTCTTCGTCTTCTGGTGCATCTCTTCGTACAGCTCCGCTAAGGCATCCGTTTGTGTATGTACGTGTTCCATGATCATCCACCTCTCTATACTGTCATATACTTACATTTTACTAGATCGGTTTCATCTGTAGTACGATTTTCGAAAAAAAAGACGTCCTACCGCTTAGGGTAAGACATCTTCCGTGGAGACTACGCACTGACCTGAATGATCAGATAGATGACGCTATAGGCAACAATCGCGAGCGGTATCATCGCGACACCGATCAGCCAGCCGTTTTTGTCGCGGATACCGAGATATAAGACGAGACACCCTACGATGAAGGCGATTAAGGTCGTGAACGGATTCATGGTTGTTCCCCCTCTGACTTGTTTCTGTTCTTAAATTTCCCCCTCTCCTCGTCTCATAAACCCTTCAAGGCGCTTCGGCACGCAAGAAAAGTCAGACGGATTTCCGCCTGACTATATCTTTTGTTCCTTATTTTTTCGTGATGACGACTGTTTTCGTAACAACGTGTCCACCGAGGTCCTTCAGTTTCAAGTTGTACGTGTTTTTCCCCTTCTTGAGCGTCACTTTTTTCGTGATTGTCTTTTTGAAGGCTTTCATCTCGTACGGCTCTTTGAACGTCCGGCGGTATTCTGCGCTACCGTTGAAGTCAAAACGTAACTCGCTGTAGTTATCGCGAAGAACGATCTTCATTTCAGCTGTCTTTGTTTTACTTGAAACGGTTTTTGGTGCAGTGACGCGAATCGTCGGTAGTTCTGTGTCGATGATGACTTGACGATTGAACGCAACGCGGTTCCCTTTACCATCATACGCTTCGACCTTGAATGACTTGACGCCATCCGTCGTGTACGTCACGTCGTGGCTGAAGGCATAGTTTTGTTGCGCCGCATCGAAGCGAAGTTTGACAGACTTACCGTTGATTTTGAACGATTTGATACCTGATTCATCAGAGACGTGACCTGCGATGTTGATGACTTTTGATGTCGCAAGACCAAGTGCGACTGGTGTATCGATTTGAACGTTCGGTACTGCTTTATCGACACCTGTCGTGTTGACGTCTTTTTTCACACTGTTTCCAGCATAATCCTTCACAACGAAGGCAATCTTCGCGCGCTCTGGAAGATCCGTCAACGTGTACGCTTTTTCTGTTGCTGCAAGTGGTTGTTTCAAGACACTCTTACCATTGACGAGGATATCGTATGACGCGACACCTGTTCCTTGGTCACCTGCTGTCCACGAGAGCGTGGATTTCGACGCATCCCATTTCACGGTCGCAGCTGGTTTTTTCGTATCGACATAGACTGGGAAGAGGTTCGACTGCCATTTTGCATTCGGATAATCGATCACGGATTTGACTTTGTAGTAGTAAAGACCATCCTTGACCGGTTTCCCGTTGATTGTTCCGTCCCAAGCTGCGCTTGTGACTGGTGTGTATCCGTCCTCTGAACCGCTATCATAGTAGTTCTTGACGACGTCCGTTTGCGTATCGAGCTTCTGAAGCGTTGCTTTGTTACGGTCAAGAATCGAGTACTCGACTTTTTTCGCATTACGGAGGAACGAGATGATCGGGAAGGCTTCATCTGCGCTACCATCGTTGTTTGGTGAGAACGAGACTTTGTTCGCGACGACATCTCCCGCAGCGTTTGCGCCGAGGAATTCGAAGTTATCCTTCACTTCTGTCGCTAGACCTGTCAAGCCGTAGAATGTGTTATCTTCATCGTACAATGGGGCATCTAGAATCGGAGCTTGATCCCATTTCCCTTTAAAGCCAACGTAAGGAACCGTCAATTCTGGATTCTTACTCTTCGTATCGATCAGACGGACGAATCCTTCGACGAAGTAGCCGTTCTCAAAGACTTGTTCGAGCGGAAGTTCGTTTGCCCAGTCCGTTGTATCCTTCAGATCAACCGATACACTGACTTTCGTTGAGCTCTTCGGATTAATCGAGACCGAACTTGCTTTCTTCGAGCCAACTGCGAATGAGATCGGATATGTGCCTTTGTTTGCATCCACTGTACCGATTGTTCCCTTTTTAAAGATGCCGTTTGCTTCGAGGAAGTTCGATCCTTCTGCACCGAGATCCGATTGAACCGTTCCGGCTAACTTATACGTCACTTTTTCACTGCTGTAGTTTTTCAAATCAAGTGTGAACGTGAACTTCTCGCCGACTTCCTTCAAGGATGCCTTACCTTCACCCGACTTCGTCTCTGTGACGACGACTGGTGTCTTCATGGCAGCACGAAGGTCCATCAACCCTGCACCCTCACGACGTGGAGAGTAGAAGTTGCCTGTTTTTAGCTGCGCATTATATTTTCCTTGATCGAGTTGCGGACGCGACGTGTTCATCAAGATGTTCTTCGCGAGCTTAACGCGTGTCGCACCGTCGACTTTGAAGTCCTTCGCGATTCGTTGCATGACGAGTGCCGTTCCACCAGCAACGTGTGGTGCCGCCATCGATGTCCCACTCATGACGCCATACTCGTTATCGTTGAGCGTTGAGTAGATTTTTCCACCTGGTGCCGTGATTTCTGGCTTGAAGTCAAGGCTTGGTGTGACACCCCAAGACGTAAAGTCAGACATTTGTCCTGCGACCGGGTTATCTGCTGAGACTGCTTTTCCGTCGAACGTGACAGCGATTGCCTTGCCCTCTTTTGCTTTTGCTTCAAGATCGTTTCCGTCTGCGATGCTGAGTGTGACGAGTGGAATCGTCGGATTGTTGAGCGCCATACTGACGTAATCCCCATGATCAACTCGACCGCGGACGATGACACCTGCTGCCCCTTGCTTCTCAGCTTCTGCTTGGATCATACCGTAGTTGAAACCACCGTTACGCACGACGAAGACGACTTTCCCTTTGACGTCTTTGCCTTCGTAGTTCGAAGCTTGACCGTCACCGACATAGACGACATCCTTCTTCTCTTTATCGAAGACGGCAATCGGATTCGGTGAATCTTGTTTTTGGTATGCCAAATAACCAGCATCCTGACCGTCGATCGTCAGTGCCATGCCTTCGAGTGTCAATTTCGTATTTTCGAGTGATGCGACTTGGAGTGCTTGGCTTGTTAAACCTGGGGCACCGACGACACCGATATCCGGGTTCGCTGTGTACGGGTTACCTGCACCATGACCTGCGAATGCCGAGTTACCAGCAGAAATCGCACACAAGATGCCGTTGTTCATCGCGTTGACGATTGCGCGTTGTTCTGGATCATCTGCATTGACGAACGATGCCGTCGAACCGAGACTCATGTTGATGACATCTGCTCCGAGTGCAATCGCATCATCAATCGCTTTAATGTAGATATCGCTGAATGTCGATGGCATTCCTGGATCGTTTCCGAAGACTTTCATCGCGAGGAGTTGTGTTTCCGGTGCGACCCCTTTGATACCACCGTTTGCTTCATCGCCGTTTGCTCCGACCGTACCCGCGACGTGCATCCCGTGCATCGATGCGCCCGCACCTAAATCACGGATTTCGCTATCGTGATCGGCATAGTTATAGCCATACGGTACTTTTTCCGTGAAGTACTTTCCTTTTAAGCCTTTTGTTTCTTTCGCACTATCGACTTTTGAAGAAGTCAAATCGATCTTCGTCTCTGGGCTCAAGACCATGTCCTTATGCGACGGATCGATTCCTGTATCGATGACGGCAACGATCGTTCCTTCCCCTTTAAAACCATAGTCCTGCCATGTTTCCTTCGCATTGACCATGTCCTTGCTGTACAGCATGTCTGGCTTTGCACCTTTAGCAACTTCCGGACGCGCGTATTCATGGGCGATATGTACGCTCTTGACTCCGCTCAGTTGTTTAATGTCTTCGATGTCCCCGAACTTGACTTCACCACTGAATCCATTGATGACGGTTGTGAAGCTTTCCTTATATGTAACGGGAATCGCCTTTTTAGCGATGGCTGACTTGACTGATTTTTGGACGTTGACGAGGCGATCTTTGATCGACTCTTTTTCGGCATTGCTCAATGTGCTATACCGCTTGTTTTGAGCCTGGGCGATTTGAATCGCCGGCTTCTCTTCCATCTCGATGACGACACGGACTTTATCCGATTGTTTGTAGTTCTTCTCTTGCCCCGATTTCTTCAGCGAGAGCGCTTGCGGTTTTTGACCCGTTGCTTTGTCTTGCGACGACAGTGCACCTTGCGCACTGACTAGATTGGAAGACGTCATTAAGACGGCTGCCATAAGTGCAATCTTCTTCTTCATGCGTTCGTTTTCCCCTTTTCTGTAAAACCATAGTAGTACTACTGATAAAACAGTTAAACGAAAATTCTGTATATTTAGTTTAATGAATTTAATGGAAATAAACAATTTATATCTGTCTATTTTTTTAATTTATTTGTTTTTCATGACATTTTATATTTTTAAGGAATTTAACTGGGAGTAAAATAAAAACTCCTCGACGCCTCGAGGAGTTGGATATTTGGTATTGGTGGAGACTATCGGGATCGAACCGACGACCTTTTGGCTGCCAGCCAAACGCTCTCCCAGCTGAGCTAAGCCCCCATGAATTATCTTTAGTATACGCATCACTAACTGCTTTATCAATATAAAAAGAACGCTTTCACAAAAAAGAATCCCTTCCAAAAATCGTCGGAAGGAATTCACGATTCATTTATTCAATTCACGCATCAAATCCGCCTGTCGTTCAAGCTCTGCCTGTTGCTCGAGGATCAAGACCTTTTTGTACGTCCGCGCAGAAATCAAGATACTGATCTCATAGAGAACGAACAATGGAACCGAGATCATCAAGTGTGACGTCACGTCCGGCGGTGCGATCAATGCCGCAACGACGAACAGCGCAAAGTACGCATATTTCCGATTCTTTCGCATGAAATATGGCGTCACGAGACCAAGACGTGTCAGGAACATCGTCACGACCGGCAATTGGAACAGAAGACCAAACGGCATCGTCAAGCGGATTAAGAAACTGAAGTAGTTCTCGACTCCAATGACTTGTTCGATTCCGAGCTCTTTCCCGAGATCCGTTGAGACTTCAAGCAAGAAGGGAAGCAACCAGAAATACGAGAAGGCTACGCCAGCCAAAAATAGAAAGAAGATGACCGGAATATACGTCAATGTCGCTTTTTGCTCCTTGTCATAAAGTCCTGGTCGAACGAATGCCCAGAGTTGATACATCCAGAACGGTGACGCTAAAATCAGCGCAATGATGAACGCAAGATTCAAATACAACATTAAAGGATCGGCGACGTTGAAGGCATTCAAACCGATGCCGAGCTCTTTTAAGTCCGCTTGCAAGAAGCGAACGAGCGGTCGGACGAGCGGAAATGCGACAGCGAACAGGACGACGACGATGATAAGCGACCAGACGATCCGCTTGCGCAGTTCGTCAAGGTGCGACGTCATGCTTTGCTCTTGATCAACCGTCATGATTCAATCACTTCTCTTTCGGTTCGTCCTTTTTATCGTCGTCCATGATGCCGTTCGTGGCATTCTTGAACTCTTTCAATGTCTGACCCGCAGCGCGTCCGAATTCTGGTAACTTCTTCGGTCCGAAGATGATCAACGCGACGACCGCGATTAATCCAATGCTCGCTGGTCCGATACCTAGTGTGAGCGGGATAAGGTTTTCCATTATGATTTCACTCCTTCAGCTGATTGCGAATAATGCTTCATGAAATAAACTAACGACTGCAACTCGATCGATAAATCGATGTGATGGACCCGGACGCTCGCTGGCACGTTCAACCGCGCTGGCGTAAAGTTCAGGATGCCTGTCACACCATACTCGACTAACTCATCCGCTACTGACTGTGCGAACTGCGATGGAACCGTCAAGATGGCAACATCGACCTGATTCGCTTCGATTTGTTCTTTCATGTCCGAAACATGATAGATTGGAACGTCATGCGTCGTTGTTCCGACCTTCTCTTCGTCCGCATCAAACGCAACGACTATCCGAGTACTATTATTCTTTAAAAAGTTATAATTTGCAAACGCTGTTCCGAGATGACCGACCCCGATTAAGGCAACATTCGTCACCTCATCTTGATTCAAGGTTTTGCGGAAAAACGTTAAGAGATGTTGAACGTTATATCCATACCCCTTCTTCCCTAATGCCCCAAAGTAGGAAAAATCGCGACGAATCGTTGCTGAATCAACCTTCACCGCCTCGCTTAACTCAGCAGAAGAGACGCGGAGCTTGCCTGAATTGTATAAACTTTGGATGAAGCGATAATATAGCGGCAACCGTTTTGCTGTCGCTTGTGGAATTTTTGTGTCTGGTCCATTCATCCTGCAGTTCCCCCTTCGGCCACATCCATCGTGGCACCCAAATCTTTGCAAAAAGCTTTCTACTCTCCTTGATTGTAAACCACTTCACATAGAGTCACAAATAATATATTCCGCAGGACCTCGCGCTTTTGTTCGTGATAGACTAAAGGGTGGAAGGATGGATGGAAATGATACTCTTACAAGTCAATCAACTCTCGAAATCATTCGGCGTCGAGCCGATTTTAGAAAATATCAAACTGGAAGTACAAGAGCGGGATCGGATTGCGCTCGTCGGACGAAACGGTGCCGGTAAATCGACCTTGCTCAAAATCATCGCTGGTGAACTCAGTCATGACTCGGGCGACATCATGAAAGGCAAGGATGTCAAAATCGGTTATCTTGCACAAGACAGTGGTCTCGAATCGAATGAGACGATCTGGAACGAGATGCTGACCGTCTTTGAACATCTACAGGAACAAGAACGGACACTGCGCCGGATGGAAATCGAAATGGGCATGGAGCATATCTTGAACGACCCGGTCGCTTACGATCGTCTCTTGAAGACATACGATCAAGCACAACACGACTTCTCAGAAGCCGGTGGTTATCAGTTCGAAGCGAATATCCGCTCCGTCCTGCACGGCATGCGCTTTTATCCGGATGATTACTCGCGCCGGATTCAGACATTATCCGGTGGTCAACGGACACGACTCGCCTTAGCGAAGATGCTTCTGCAAGCACCAGAGCTCCTCATTCTTGATGAGCCGACCAACCACCTTGATATCGATACACTCGCTTGGCTCGAAAGTTACCTCGGCGGTTATCGTGGCGCCGTCCTGATCGTCTCACACGACCGGTACTTCCTCGACCAAGTCGTCAATGTCGTCTATGAGCTGTCGCGCAATGTCTGTCGTAAGTTCACCGGGAACTACACGAAGTACTTGGAACAAAAAGCGGCCTTGTACGATCAAGAAATGAAACAGTTCGAACAGCAACAAGAAGAAATCGCGAAGATGCAGGACTTCATTCAACGCAACATCGCCCGGGCGACGACGACAAAACGTGCCCAAAGTGTCCGGAAACGGCTCGAGAAGGTCGACCGACTCGACCGACCAGATGGGGATGAACGTAGCACGGTCCTGTCCTTCCCGATTGAAAAACAGAGCGGGAACGATGTTCTTCAAGTCAATCAACTGGCGATTGGTTACGAAGAAGCTGTCTCAAAAGACATCACGTTCCGCTTGCAACGCGGTGAATCACTGGCACTCGTCGGACCAAACGGAATCGGAAAGTCGACGCTCTTGAAAGTTCTCGTCGGTCGCTTACGCCCCCTATTCGGTGATTTCCGATTCGGAACCGGCGTCTCGATCGGATATTACGATCAAGAGCAGGCGGAACTCAATGACCGGAACCGTGTCATCGATGAGATTTGGAACGAATGGCCATTGATGCGTGAACAAGAAGTCCGTTCTGTCCTCGGACAATTCTTGTTTAGCGGCGACGATGTCTTCAAAATTGTCCATGAGTTATCCGGTGGCGAACGCGGACGTCTCGCACTCGCAAAACTGAAACTACGGAAGACGAACGTCCTCGTCCTCGATGAGCCGACGAACCACTTGGATTTGGATTCGAAGATGGTCCTTGAAAACGCCCTCGTCGACTACGAAGGAACGCTGTTATTCGTCTCTCACGACCGTTACTTCATAGACCGGATCGCGACACGCGTCATTGAGATGAGTGAAGCGGGTGTGACGGAATACCTCGGTGATTATTCGTACTACACGGAGAAGAAGGCGGAGCAAGAAGAGATTGCTCGTCTTGAAGCGGAGGAAGCAAAAGCCGCAAAGGTCACGGCGTCGAAGACGATCGATAAAGAAGCACAGAAAGAAGAACGCAAGCGCCGTCAGCAAATCGAACAGCTTGAACAAGATATCGAACGGCTCGAACAGCGTTCGGCGGAAATTGAACAATTACTCTGTGAACCAGAAGTCTTCAATGATATTCCGAAAGCAACGGCTCTTTCAGCAGAACGTGATCAAATTGATGTTGATCTACTCGAATTGATGGAACGATGGGAGAACCAACACTGATGCGGACGAAAAGCTTTTTCATCAACTTGATTCAAGGACTGCTATCCGGCATTCTTTATTTCGTACCGATGTATGCGGACTACGTGTCCACCTTCATCCGACCGGATGCTTTTAATGCTGCGCTTCCTTTGTTTCTTCTGATTTCTTGTATGATCGGTCTCGTCATCCAGACATGGAGCGGTCTCTTCGTCAGTTTACTCTCAGGACTATGCTGTACGCTCCTGACGACACAGCTATTCGTCGAACTCAATGACCCGTTGATCCTATCGTATTACGGTAGTGTCTCACCGCTCACCGCTTTCTTGATCAGCTGTGTCGGCATTTGGGCACTCGCAATCGTCTTTTATTTGCTCGATGGCTATCAGTACAGTAAACGTCATGGTCTTGAAGCCTCTTCAAACGAAATCGATTCGCAACCTTGAAGTCCGATCGATGAATCAGATGAACGACATGAGAAAAAGAGTGGAGATTCCGGTAGCTAGACCGGTCTCTCCACTCCTTTTGTTTGAATCAAAACGAATCGTACGATGAATCAAGCATTCACGCTTCTATCATTTTGTCGGTCGGGCAATCGTAAACGTCTTCCCGATCGTCGCATAATCATTCCCTGCTAAACGAGCGACAGCCTTCAAGCCTGCTGCGTCAATCCGGAACGAATCGACGAGTTCATCCGCGACGTGATAACGCAGTACTTCCCCAATCAGAAGATCGGCACCTTCTAGCTCGACGTGTTGCGTCAAGCGCATCTCGAAGCGGATTTTCGCTTCCGCGATTCCGGGTACTTCGATCGCGTCACTATCGACGAGCGTCAAATCCGTCCGCTCAAGCTCACTTTTACCGTAAGCAAGTGGCGCTGCTGTCTCATTGACTGCGTCGACTATCTCTTCGCTGACGATATGGATGACATAACTTTGTTTTGCTAAGATGTTACGTGCCGTATCCTTCTGCCCCTGATCCGTCCGTTGTACGGCAATCACCAGTTGCGGCGGACTGCTTGAAGCGACCGTAAAGAAGGAAAACGGTGCGGCGTTGACCGTCCCGTCTTCTCCTTGCGTTGTCACGAAAGCAATCGGACGCGGAATGATGCTTCCGATCAGTAATTTATAATTGTCTTTTGCGCTAAGCGTTGATGCCTCGAACTTCATGAATGACCCACCTTTTTCTTCACCCGATGAGTGCAGCGAGTGAATAGTCTCCAGCACCGATCATCGCTACACCAAGCGCGATGACGATCAATGCCATGTTGTATTCGTACCCGTTCTGCGTCACCCAGTAACCATTCGCACCGTGTACTTTAACGATCGCGACAAGCATCGATCCGATGATGAGGAGTGCTGCGATCCAGAGGAATACGCCTCCTGCAAACAACAAGCCGCCGATCAATTCAGCAAGACCTGCCGTAATCGCGAGTGCCTTCCCTGGCTTCATGCCGATTGATTCGAACCAACCGCCTGTTCCAGCGATTCCGTGTCCACCGAACCAACCAAATAATTTTTGTGTCCCGTGTGCAGCGAACGTCAAGCCGATGATTAAACGAATAATTAAAAGTCCTGTATCCATCATTTCTCTCTTCTCCTTTTACCTAATGTTTTCTAGTTACTTTAAGTAACCCAATAAACAGACTATATCTTATCACTTACTAAAAGTAAATAGATTTGTTTTAGTTCTTTTTGTTACATTAAGTAAAATGATTCGATTTTTTTAGCAGAAGCGGGTATACTACAACTATAGAAAGGATGAGTGCTGATGGAAGAAGTCGCAATCCAACCGGCTCTTTGTCCCAAAGTCGAACATGCCTTTGAAATCTTAGGTAAGAAATGGACAGGTCTGATTTTGCGTCACTTGTTGACGAAGACATGTCGTTTCAATGAGATTCAAGATGCCATTCCCGAATTATCAGGTCGTATGCTCACGGAACGTATGAAGGAGCTCGAAGCGGAAGGCATCGTCATCCGGACTGTCATTCCCGATCGTCCGATTAAGATTCAATACAGTTTGACCGACAAAGGGCGTCAACTCGAACCGGTCATTCGTTCCATTGAGGAATGGGCCGAACTACAAGACTAATGTATGAAAAAGCATCTTCTTTGGAAGGTGTTTTTTTATATGACCTTTGACATTGATAATCATTATCAATTAAAGTGGAGAAGTACAGCGAAAGGAGGAAGATGCATGCATATCGCGATTGGATTCGTCAGCATGTCCGGTAATACGGAAGATATCGTCTCGCTCATTCAAACGGAACTTGAGCAACACGATGTCAACGTGACAATCACAGAACTAGATCAATTCGTCGGGGAGGATCTAACACGTTTTGATGGTCTATTACTCGGCTCATATACATGGGGTGACGGTGATTTACCGTATGAAGCGGAAGATTTCGTTGAGGAGCTCCGGGAACAATCCTTACAGGGAATACCGGCGGCTGCTTTTGGTTCGGGGGATCTTGATTATCCGAAGTACTGCGCAGCCGTTGATTTAATTGAAGACGCATTAAAAGAAGCTGGAGCGACGATCGTCACGGATGGCTTGAAGATTGAGTTTGATCCGAATACCCCGGAGAAACAAGCCGCTTGTCGTGCGTTCGCGCAGACGTTTCATCGCTTTTTACAACAGGTTCATGCTTGAGTGTCGTTTGAATCCGTACTGTAAGGGAATCGTTAAAGCAGACTCTATGAAAGTGAGATGAATGTTTTATGACGATTCAAGCACTCGTCTTTGACGTCTACGGTACATTATTCGATGTCCATTCCGTCAAAGAACAAGCCGAAGCGCTTTATCCGGATCACGGAGAAGCGATCAGTAAACGCTGGCGGGAGAAACAATTGGAGTACTCCTTCTTGCGACAATTGAACGGACAGTATGTGCCGTTCAGCCAAGTGACACAAGATGCGCTCCGCTACACGTTACTTGAACTGAAGCTCCACGTGACCGAGGAACAAATCACGACCTTAATGGAAACGTACCTGACACTTGATGTGTATCCCGAAGTCAGCTCCGTTCTCGAGACGATGGCAGATAAGCGCCTGGTCGTCTTCTCGAATGGTTCCCATGATATGCTCGATCCACTGATTGAGCAGTCAGGCTTAGCCGATCGGTTCGAACATCTCGTCAGTGTCGATGACATCAAACAATATAAACCGGCTCCTGCATCCTATATGCACGCCTTAAACACACTCGGTCTAAAACGCGAGGAGATTTTATTCATGTCCTCGAACGGTTGGGACATCACCGGTGCGAAGAGTTTCGGTTTCAAAACGGCATGGATCAATCGAAATGGACTTCCGGTCGAGGAATTGAATCTCGATCCCGATCGCATCTATGATGACTTAACGGGTATTACTGAATGGCAATGAACGAACAACAGCGGACTCCTATTTAGGAATCCGCTGTTGTTATGGCTTTAGTAATTCGAAAGACGTGAGTAACCCTTCTTGAATAGATCAAGTTTCAGACCGCCTTCTCTTTCAATGAAGAAGAGGTATTCGTTTTGATCCGTATCTTTATAGAAGACCTTAAATAACGTCAACGTCCGCTTTTTATTGTTCTCAACAGCCGTCACCTCGTGCTTCGAGATCACCTCGGCTTGGACTTGTTCTGCATCCATCTTTTTAATCATTGGTTCGAACGATTTCTTCTCTTGATCCGTCACCGGTGTTCCGGAAGCAATCATGAAATAATCATCACTCGCCTTGTTCGTTAAGCCATACTTGCGATCGACGATGACGACGTTACTGAGCTTACCATTGACTGTTTGATCAAAGGCATATAACTTTTGAATCCGGTTCTTTTCCCCTTCGGCACGTCCGATTTCGTAAAGTGGACGTTGTTTCGTGTTCGTCTCGACCGCTTTCTTATCGGGTACGAGTTCTTCCTTATAGGCGACTTGGTATGCGTTGACGATTTCTCGGACCTGAAGTCCGATTGCGACGATGACCAGTACCGCTAACAATGCGATGATGACTTTTTTCATTCCATTTCCCCCAAGTTGTTCGGATTCCTTACTTTAAATCTAGCCCAGGTTCTGCATTCATGGCAAGTGTCGAATGGCGTAATGCGCGATATGGATGAATCGCGGCTGCTCCGATCATCGCCGCATTGTCTCCACACAGGTGCATCGGCGGAATGACGAGATCAATACCTTCTTTTGCACACGCTGCTTCGAGACCTTGGCGTAATCCTTTGTTAGCAGCGACGCCACCAGCAAGTAGCAATTGGCGTCCCCCTTTATCCTTCACGGCACGGACCGCCTTCGTCACGAGTACTTCGACGACACTCGCTTGGAAACTTGCAGCTAAATCTTCCGGAATGATCGTTTCTCCCCGTTGTTCGGCGTTATGCACGGCATTGATGACTGCTGATTTCAAACCACTGAAGCTAAAGTCATACGAGTCCTTCTCGAGCCAGACGCGTGGAAAATGGAACGTATCCTGACCAGTCTGTGCCAACTGGTCGATCCGTGGACCACCTGGATACGGTAACTTCAACGTCCGAGCAACTTTATCATATGCTTCTCCGGCGGCATCATCCCGTGTTTCACCGATGACTTCATATACACCGTCTTCTGGCATGTAGATCAGTTCCGTATGCCCACCTGATGCAATCAAACAGACGAGCGGGAACTCAAGCTCTTGCACGAGACGATTCGCATAGATATGACCTGCGATATGATGAACACCAATCAATGGTTTATCATGCGCAAAGGCGAGTGCCTTCGCTGCGCTGACACCAACGAGTAAAGCCCCGACCAGTCCCGGTCCTTCCGTGACAGCGATCGCATCGATATCGTCGATTGTGACGTTCGCTTCCGTCAAGGCATCATCAATGACGTATGTGATCCGTTCGACGTGATGACGTGACGCCACTTCGGGCACGACGCCACCGAATCGTTTATGACTTTCGATTTGAGACGAGACGACGTTCGATAAGACGTCGGTTCCTCCACGGACGACGGCAGCCGCCGTTTCGTCGCAACTCGATTCGATTGCTAGAATCAATGGTTGTGTCATAGGTCTTCTCCCTCCAGTTCCAGCCAGTAGATGGCAGCATCTTCATTGTTATCTTGATAATATCGTTTTCGAACACCGACATACTGGAATCCAAGTTTTTCGTATAAAGTCCGCGCCGGTGTGTTCGAGACACGTACTTCGAGTGTCATTGCCCGCAAACCAAGCGCACGACCGACGGCGATCAATGCCGTTAGCAAATCTACACCAAGTCCTTGTCCGCGGTGTGACTGCTTGACGGCAATATTCGTAATATGTCCTTCATCCGCGATATGCCACAGACCAGCAAATCCGACGATACCATCTTGATCGGCAACGACATAATAGGCATTCGGATTTTGCGTCATTTCCGCTTCGAAGGCATCTAGCGTCCACGGTGTCGCAAACGATTCGAGTTCGACCGCATGAACACCTGCAGCATCCTGTACGGTCATACGACGAATGCCCTTACTCATGACGCTGTGCCTCGATCCATTTCGCTTCTGCTTCAGCTAGACGCAGGTAGCGTGGCTCAAACGCATGCGCTTCGACTGTCTGACGTGTTGCGCCGAGTAAAGCGAGTACGCCGGCACGCGGCGTCCGGAAAGCAGGAGCCGCCTTTTCGAAGGGCTGAAGAATCTCTTCGAACGCATCGACGTCTCCTGTGACGAGTGTATCTGCCGGTAACGTCTTCACAAAAGATGCAATTTCGACATGCTGTTCTTCACCGATTCGTTCTCCAGCTTCGTATACTCCGACAAACCCTGCTCCACGCCGCGCATCTTGAATCGCTGCGACGCGTCCCGTATGACCTGTCGAAGCTGCCATCAGTTCAAGTGTCGAGATGGCAACGAGCTCGATGCCGAGTGTATACGCGAGCGTCTTTGCTGTCGTCGCTCCAATCCGTAAACCCGTATAAGAACCAGGACCGTCAGCAACGACGACGCGTGTCAGTTGAGCCGGTGTCCATTTTGCTTCCGCCATCAAGCGCTCAAGTAACGGCATGAGTTTCGTCGCATGATTCAAAGACGTGACGTAAGATGCTTCTGCTACAATCTGTTTCCCGTCTGAAAGAGCGACCGATAGTTGTTTCGTCGATGTATCAATAGCTACGATTTTCATGATTTCAATCCCTCACATAATGTAATGTATCGTTCTCCGATCGGCTTCAGCTCAAAACGTCGGCTATCGTCACCTGTTCGTGTAATCGTGATTGCCAATCGATCAGGTGGAAGGCTGTCCGCAATCAATTCAGACCACTCGACGACAGCGACGCCTTCACCATTCAAATATTCTTCAAGTCCAATATCATCACCAGAACCTTCTAAGCGATAGACATCCATATGATAAAGAGGAAGACGCCCCGTATAGACTTTCATGATCGTAAAGGTTGGACTGTTAACGTGACGCGTCACACCTAACCCTTTCGCAAAGCTTTGGGTGAAAGTCGTTTTCCCAGCACCTAAGTCTCCGTCAAGCGTAATGACCATCCCTGCTTCAGCACGTCGTCCGAGTTCAAGGGCTAAAGCAGTCGTTTCTTCCAAGCTGTTCATTTCCAGTTCTATCATACGATGTCTCCTCCTTTAATACGTACTGTTCGTCCTTCTCTATTGTACCGGACGAAAAAGGCAAAAAAAAATACGAAACGCTGAACGTTTCGTAGTAAAGTTGAAGTTAAGTTTAAAATTGGTTGCGGGGGCCGGATTTGAACCGACGACCTTTGGGTTATGAGCCCAACGAGCTACCAGACTGCTCCACCCCGCGACGATAAACGTTTCGGATTTGATTATTTAAAAATTGGTTGCGGGGGCCGGATTTGAACCGACGACCTTTGGGTTATGAGCCCAACGAGCTACCAGACTGCTCCACCCCGCGATGATATAACGTTTCGACAGATATTAATATAACATGTGTCTTTTAAATTGGCAAGTCTTTTTGCCTTATTTCTTTTTACTAACTGTCATAATGAATATTCTTCTATACTGATACGAAAGGAGTGAGCAGATGGGATACTTATTAGATTTACGAAAAATCGTAGGGAACCGACCGTTGATCAGCGTGGGTGCGACCGTACTCGTCCTGAATCCACAGCATGAACTGCTATTTCAATATCGTTCGGATACACACAGTTGGGGACTTCCCGGTGGGTCGATGGAACCAGGTGAGACACTTGAAGAAGTCGCGATGCGTGAATTAGAGGAAGAAACCGGCCTTCAAGCACGCAGCGTTCAACTACTAGACGTCTTCTCAGGTCCAGATTACTTCTTCCTTTATCCAAATGGCGATCAAACCTACAGTGTGATCCATCTCTTTCAAGCAAAAGGAATATCGGGTACATTACAGATGACGGACGGAGAGAGCCTCGATCTTCGTTATTTTCCACTTGATCAACTACCAGACCCACTTGAAGCACGAGCCGCTGCGCTTTTGAAACAAGTCATCTCTCGTCTTGTCGAAACAACACCTTGAATTTAATGTAGATGTCGTATTTTAAAACTGGCTGTCATTTGGTCAGTTTTTTCTTTTCTACAACAAAAAACTGACCTGCAATCTGCAGATCAGTCAAGTGCCTGGCAACGTCCTATCCTCACAGGGGGAAGCCCCCAACTACTTTCGGCGTTCAAGTGCTTAACTTCCGTGTTCGGCATGGGAACGGGTGTGACCACTTGGCTATCGTCACCAGACGACGGGCTCGCGCCCTCAAAACTGAAGTCATCAACAAGCATCTGCTAGAACAAGGCCTCGACCGATTAGTATCACTCAGCTCCACATGTCGCCATGCTTCCACCCGTGACCTATCTACCTCATCGTCTCTGAGGGGTCTTTCTTGATTACTCAAAGGGAAATCT